>CAVYPF010000001.1:0-1866555 GCA_963770325.1 uncultured Thermoleophilaceae bacterium
GACCCGAACGAAGACGGTGACCACCACGACGAGCCCTCCCCCGGCGCGCGTCTCTCCGCCGCCCGCGGTGTTCCCCACTCCCGTGGAGACAACCACCTCCACGCCGTCCAGGCGGACGACTTCGCACGCTGGGGACGACGACGCCAGCGGACGTCATCACGGCGTGGACGATTGACCGGAGTCGCCGGCTAGCGGAATGCCTGGATGCCCGTCAGCGCGCCGCCGATCACCAGCGCGTGGATGTCCGCCGTGCCCTCGTAGGTGACGACGGACTCGAGGTTGTTCATGTGCCTGATCACGGGGTACTCGAGCGTGATGCCGTTGGCGCCCAGCACCTGACGCGCGCTGCGGGCCACGTCGAGCGCGGCGTTCACGTTGCCGAGCTTGCCCATGCTCACGTGCTCGGGGCGCAGCGTGCCCGCGTCCTTCATGCGGCCGAGATGCAGTGCGAGCAGCGTCGCGCGGTTCACCTCGAGCGCCATCGTGGCGAGCTTCTGCTGCTGGATCTGGAAGGAGGCGATCGGCTTGCCGAACTGGGTGCGCTCCTTGCTGTACTCGAGCGCCGCCTCGAAGCACGCGCGAGCGGCGCCGGCGGCGCCCCAGACGATCCCGTAGCGCGCCTCGTTCAGGCAGGAGAGCGGGCCGCGCAGGGACGCGACCTCGGGCAGCACGGCGTCCGCCGGCAGGCGCACGTCGTCGAGCAGCAGCTCCGACGTCACGGACGCGCGCAGCGACAGCTTGCCGTGGATGTCCTGCGTGGTGAACCCGGGCGTGTCCCTCGGCACCAGGAAGCCGCGCACCCCGTCGTCCGTGGTCGCCCACACCACCGCCACGTCGGCGCGCGACCCGTTGGTGATCCACATCTTCTGGCCGTGCACGATCCAGTCGTCGCCGTCGCGGCGCGCGCGGGTGCGCATCGAGCCTGGGTCCGACCCCGAGTCGGGCTCGGTCAGGCCGAAGCAGCCGAGCGCCTCGCCGGCCGCCATGCGCGGGAGCCACTCCTGCTTCTGCTCCTCGGAGCCCCAGCGGTGGATCGCGTACATCGCCAGCGAGCCCTGCACCGACACGAGGCTGCGAACGCCACTGTCGCCGGCCTCGAGCTCCATGCAGGCCAGCCCGTACGCCGTCGCGCTCGCCCCGGCGCAGCCGTAGCCCTCGAGGTGCATGCCGAGCACGCCCAGCTTGCCCAGCTCGGTGGCCAGCTCCCGCGGCATGCTCGCCTCCTCGAACCACTCCCCCACATAGGGCACCACCCGGTCGCGGACGAACGCGCGCACCGTGTCGCGGATGTCTCTCTCCTCGTCGCCCAGGAGCTGATCGATCGCGAGGAAGTCGTTCGGACGGATCGCCGCCGCGCTTGCTGTTCCGGTTCCGGCCGCCATCGGCCGGGCGATCGTAGCTGACGGGTCCCCGCGGCTAGCGGGCGAGCGCCAGCTCGCGCGAGCGCGGCTGGTCGATCCCCGACTGGAGCACCGACACGACCTCGGGATCGAACTGGGTGCCCGAGCACCTGGAGACCTCCTCCACCGCGGACTCGATCGACGTGCCCCGGCGGTAGGGCCGGTCGGTGGTGAGGGCGCCGATCGCATCGCAGGCCGCCACGATCCGGCTCGGCAGCGGGATGCGCCGGCCCGCGAGGCCGTCCGGGTAGCCGGCGCCGTCCCAGCGCTCGTGGTGCGCGCGCACGAGCGGCGCCACCGCCTCCAGGCCGGGCACGGCCGCGACGATCTCGAAGCTCCACACGGGGTGCATGCCCATGACCTCCTGCTCCGCCTCGGTGAGCGAGCGTGGAGCGTGGAGGATGTCGAGTGGCACGCGCATCTTGCCGACGTCGTGCAGCGCCGCGGTGACCTCCAGCTCGTAGGCGGCCACGCGATCCAGCCCCAGCTCGGCGCCCACCCAGCGGGCGAGCTCGGCCACGTCGTCGGCGTGGCGGCTCGAGTACGGGTCGCTGCGGCTCACGGCGTCGAGCAGCAGCCGCACCTCGGTGTTCGTGTCCGCGTTCGTCAGCTCGCGCCGGCGCCGGTGCTCGAGAGCAAGGCCCGCCAGGCCCGCTATCTCCGCCAGCAGCTCGAGCTCCCGCCGCGAGACGCGCGCCGCCGGCTCGAGCGTGCGCACCGAGAGCGCGCCCCGCACCGCTCCGTGCCAGGAGATCGGGGTGGCCGCCGCGATGCCCGGACCGAGCTCCAGCTCGATCTCGCTCGGGCGCGAGAAGCGGCCGCCGGGAAACGTCACCGGCTGGCTCTCGGACAGCGCGACGATCGCCAGCTCATGCCCCTCGGGCAGGTGCTCCCCGAGGGCCTCCACCCCCAGGCCGTGCTGCGCCACGACGGTCAGCTTCGGTCGCGTGCCCTTGTCTCGCAGCACCAGACAGGCCTCCTCCGCGCCGAGCAGGGTGGCCGCCTGGAGCGTCAGCCGATCGAGCGCGAGCGCCCCATAGGCAAGCTCCACCCGCGCGCGGGCGACGTTGCCGGAGCGAGAGAAGCGCACGTCAGCGGGCTGCGCGCTGCGGTCGGGCGTGGGCGGCTGCCAACCGGGCCCGCCCACGCTACCCATCACCACGCGATCCCCGATCTTGGCCCCGCGCAGCAGAGGCAGCACCAAGAGGTAGGCGATGAAGGCGATGGCCAGGTATGCGGCGCCCACGATGAGCGCGATGTGGAGCACGGGGCTACTTGCCACCGAGGTAACGGATCAGGAGCTTCGGCAGCGCGCTCGAGTCGTTCGGGAGCGCGCCGACCTCGCTGCTCGCGAAGGCCACGAAGTTGCCGTGCGAGCTCAGCGCGGGCGAGGTGCTCGGGCCGTTGAAAGCACCCTTGGGACCGGGGCGCGACTCCCTCGAGACGTTGCCCGAACCGCCCTTGTGGGCCGGGGCGTTCCAGAGGAAGACGTCGCGGATCGATCCGTTCGGGTCCACGTCGCGGATGGACGTGGACGGGCGCAGGTTGTCGGCCGCCGAGTCGTAGGCGATGAACTGGCCGCTGCCGGAGATCACCGGGTCGTTGCTCGGACCGTTGCCCTGCGTGTGCACGCCCGCGGAGAAGCTCGCCATCTCCATCCTGTCGTGCGTCGCCGCGTCGTGGGACATCGTGCGGCGGAAGACGTCGGTCGTCGCGCCGTTGCCGTCCTGCGAGATCCCGTGGCAGACGTTCTCGCACAGGTTGGTCGCGTTCGACTCGAAGGCGATGTAGTCGCCGTTGTCGCTCACGGACGGGTGGGCGCTGGGGCCGTTGCCGGCGCCATGCGCGCCCGCGCTGACCAGCCGCTCGCCGCCGCGCTGGACGACCTTCGGGTGACCGTGGTTGTAGATCTTCTGGAAGGCCTGGTACCAGACCTGGCCGTCGCGCACGTAAGCCACGCCCTTGCCGTCGGTCTCCTGGTCCGGCTGCACGCCGGCGCCGATCCGGTAGGTGCGATCGGCCTCGAGATCCCTGAGGAAGACCGTGCCGGCGACGTCGTAGGTCACGAACTCGCAGCCGCCGTCGATCACCGGGTCGGTCGCACCGTCCTGGCCCACGCTGACGAGCGTGGTCCTGCGGGTGCGCAGGTTGCGCAGGAACACGTGCGAGGCGTTGTCCCTTGCTCCGGTGGAGAGGTTGCTCGCGTTCGACTGGAACGCGACGCAATGGGGCGAATGATTCGTGTCGCCGTCCATGGACGGGTTGCTGCTGTCGCCGTTCGCCTGCTGCTCCGAGCTGCTCACGCTCGCGCGCTGGAGCGCGCCGCCGAGGCTGCTGGGCGAGGAGCCTCTGCGCAGGACGAACACGTCCTGGCGGCCGTTGGTGTCGTTCGAGACCAGGTTCGACGCTGAGCTCGTGAACGCGTAGTAGCCCACGCGCCGTCCGTCCTGTGAGAACGAGCCGCCGTGGCTCGGTCCGTTGGCGTTGCGGCTGATCACGGCCGTTGCACGCGTACCGTGCACCGCCGCCCCAGCCACTGCAGTGGTGGTTGCGGCGGCGAGCGCCGCCAGAGCGATGCTCGCGATGGTGCGCGTGTTCACTGGGCCTCCTAGCCCGGCGGGAGACGCCGGACCCCTGCCCGGCACCCGTCCAGTTCCGACTGAGTGAGGCCGTTGTTCCCGCCGCCAGAGGCACCAGACGGACGTGTCTCTAAATGCACGGGCTCTAGGCCCGAGAGGGCAGAGTTCCCTGCATAAGCGGTGTTACCTGGACCCGGATATCAGCCGATCAGCGGTGCTGATCGATCAGCAGGCGAGCCATCGCCTGGGCCCGTCTTGCGGCTTCGCGGTCGCCCTCGGCGGCCGAGACGATCGAGCCCTTCATGAGGATGTGCCAGGAGCGGGCGAAGCTCTCGGGATCGCGCAGGCCGGCCTCGCCGGCGAGACCGGCGACCACGGACCTGATGTTCTCGAGGTGCTGGACGCACGCCATCCCGGTGGGGTGGTGCGAGCCCATCTCCAGCAGCACGTTGATGAACGAGCAGGCCTCGAAGTCGTCGCGCTGGAACCACTCGTCGAACGCGTCGAAGATCGCCAGGAGCTGCTCCTCGGGCGTGGATCCCCGCCTCCTCGCCTCGGCCTCGACCCAGCCGAGCGTCCAGCGCTCCTCGCGCTGCTCGAGGAACGCGATCACGAGGGCATCCTTGGAGCCGAAGTGACGGTAGAGCGTGGCCTTCGCCACGCCCGCGCTCTCGATCACCTCATCCACGCCGACGTCGCGGACGCCGCGCCTCGAGAACAGCTCGTAGGCGGTTTCGAGGATGCGCTCACGGGCGCCGTCCACGCCGCGGGCAGGGTCGGTCGTGGCGCCCATCCGGCGCAGCATATCCCCCTCGACAGACCGGTCTGTCTTGTGCTACAAAGGCCGCCCTTCTATGTAGTTGGGAGGACCCGTGGGACAGGTAACGGCCGAGCCGGCAAGCGCACGTGGGGAGCGTGGCGGTTGGCAGGAGCTGGCCCGCGAGCGAGCGCTCTTCGTCCGCTACCGGCTCCACGGCGATCTGCGCGCCCGCGAGGAGCTCGTCACCAGCCACCTCGGGATGGCGCGAGCCCTGGCTCACCGCTACCGCCGGGCCGGACTGCTGGAGGACGATCTGATCCAGGTCGCGTCGCTGGCGCTCGTCAAGGCGGTGGACCGGTACGACCTCGAACGCGGCACGCGCTTCAGCTCGCTCGCGGTGCCGATGATCCTCGGGGAGCTCAAGCGCCACCTGCGCGACTACGGCTGGGGAGTGCGCGTCCCGCGCGGCCTCCAGGAGCGCTCGCTCGCCGTTGCGACCGCGATGGAGAGCCTCGCCGGCGAGCTCGGGCGCGCGCCGACCGCCGGCGAGATCGCGCAGCGGCTGAAGCTCTCGGTCGAGGAGGTCCTGGAGGCGCGCGAGGCTGCCTCCGCGCGCCAGCCGGACTACCTCGACGCGCCGGACGTCCGCGACGGCGCCGAGTCCCGGCTGGCGAGCGTGGGCGGCGACGATCCCGCGCTCTCACGCGTGGAGTCGCACAGGGACCTCGGCCGCGCGATCTCGATGCTCACGAGTCGCGAGCGGGAGCTGCTGCGGCTGCGCTTCTTCGAGGACCTGTCGCAGGCGAAGATCGCCGAGCGCATGGGGATCTCGCAGATGCACGTCTCGCGGCTGCTGCGTCAGGCGCTCGAGCGCACGCAGCTCGTGATGACCGACCCGATCCGCACGGACGCCGGAGCGCACGCGGGGCGGCTGCGCGCGCACGGCTCCCTGCGACTCGACCACGCGCGCCGCGCGCGCCGGGGCTGAGCCCGACGGCTACGCGGCCGCCGCGGCCCCGTACTCCTGCGCGGGCCCGCAGTAGGTGATCTGCTCGTAGAGCTCGTCGGCCGCCGCGTCCGAGATGCGACCCGAGCCGACCATCAGCGAGAGCCCGACCGCCGCCTTCAGCCGCAGCGCGCGCACCTCGTCCTCCTCCCCCGGCCGCGCGAGGAGCAGGCCCTCCGCGCAATCGTCGAACAGCAGGCGCTCTTCGAGGCAGAACTGGGTCTCGGTGGAGAGCACCCCCAGCTTGCTTCGCACCCTGCGGTAGGCGGTGTGACGTCGACCGTTCACTGGCATCAGCCCCTTTGCTGCCAGCGGGATGCCCGCTTTCACGGGCGCCGAAACACGAAGGTCAGGCGGTCTGCGGAGATGCGGTCTGCGGGGTTTCCTCCGGATCGCTGGCGCGCCATTGTCCCACGGTCCGGCGAAGCTGGAAGTAGGCGAAGGTGCCGGGCAGAGTCGGCAGCCAGAAGGAGAGCGCGCGGTAGGAGAGCACGGCGAGCACCGCGGTGCTGCCGTTCACGTCGAAGCCGATGAAGGCTCCGATCATGCCGCCCTCCACGCCGCCGATGCCACCGGGGATCGGGATGACGTTGGCGAGCGTGCCCACGAAGTAGCCCATCACCACCACGGCGACCGGGGGCGACGCGCCGAAGGCATGGAAGGCCGTGTAGAGCGTGGCGATGTCGAACGCCCAGTAGGCCACGGCGCCCAGCAACCCCAGCCGCGGACGCCGGACCAGGTCGATCGCGGTCTCCACGCCGTCATGGATCGTCTTCGGGACGGTGGAGGCCCGCGCGAGGAAGCGGCGGCGGCGGTCCGACCCGCCCGAAGCGCGGGCCATCATCCGCTCGATGTCGTCTGGCACGAAGCGAAAGGCCAGCGCCAGCACGATCACGAAGGCGCCGAACGCGGCGGGGATCAGCGTCAGGCCGGGCGGTGCCGGCCCCGGGAACAGCCCGCTGGCCAGGCCGACGCCGAAGATCACGAGCGACGCCATGTAGACCAGGTAGAGCAGGATCTCGAAGCTCGTCATGCGGCGGGCCACGACCCGGCCGCGGAGCCCGGCGGCCCTGAGCGCCCAGGCGGTGAGCGCCACGCCGCCCGCGCCGGCGGCGGCGAACAGCTTGGTCGCCACCAGCCCGGCCATCGTGATCTGGTAGCTCGCGCTCCAGTTGATTCGCACGCCAGCGCACGAGAAGACCGTGCGGAAGAACACCACGTAGCCGGCGATCGAGATCGCCTCGAGGCACACCCCGATCAGCAGCCAGCTCTTGTCCCCCTGCTCGATGCGGTGGAGCGTGTCGCCGAAGCCCGCGATCTGAGGCAGCACCACGAGGCTGAAGGCGATCGCGGCAACCGCCGTGAGCAGGAGGAAAAAGACCCGACGGTGATCGCGGAGGAAGTCGGCGAAGGTCCGGTCCTCAGGCTTGCGTATCGCCTCGGGCGCGAAGCTGTCATCGGGTTCCGAGCCGCCAAAGCGATCGCGACCGAGGCAGTCGTTGCGCTCCGCCTCGGTCTCGAGTCTGGTGTCGCTGGTGGTGGTCATGGTCGCCCGGCAATCCGGTTCTGCCCGCCTAAGTGGAACCGAACCCTCAAGCGAGCGTAGCCGTGCCCGCGCTATCCAGCGTTTCAGCCGGGTCAGACGACCGGTGCTGCCAGGGCGTCCGCGACGCGGATCTCGCGGCCGCGCGGGCGCCTGCTGCCGCGTTTGCGCTCGAGCAGCCGCTGGTCGGCGCGGCGGAAGAGCTCGTTCGAGTCCGTGCCGTCGTCGGGCGAGACCGCCCAGCCGAAGGTCGCCTCCACCGAGCCGACGCCCGGAGGCATCTTGGCGTGCGAGATCACCTCGTCGAGCCCGGCCACCACCCGGCGCACACCCTCCTGGCCGGCGCCCGGCGCGATCAGTGCGAACTCGTCGCCGCCGATGCGTGCCAGGCAGTCGCCCTCGCGCACCACGTTGCGGCAGGCGTCCGCCACGGAGCTCAGCACGGAGTCGCCCACCGGATGGCCGTGCAGATCATTGATCAGCTTGAAGTCGTTGAAGTCGAAGACGATCAGCGCAACGCTGCCCTCATCGAGCGAGCGGGCCAGCGCCTTGTCGAAGCTGCGCCTGTTGCTCACGCCGGTGAGCGGATCGCGCTCGGCCATGGTGCGCTGCGTGGCCTCGGCGCGCAGCAGGCGCCGCTTGAGCACGCCCATCGCCGCGGTGGCGCAGGAGACCGCCATCGCGAACATCAACACGCGGGCGGCGTATCCCACCCGCCCCGCCGCCGGGTCGTACAGGAGCGGGCTGGCGAAGGCGCCGACGAACAGCGTGACCAGCGGCCAGGCCAGCCGCGGGGGGAAGAAGTACGCGATGAAGAGCGTGGTGAGCAGCATCACGGGCTGCAGGAAGCTCGTTGCCCCGCCGGTGGCCCAGAGGGCGAGCGCCACGATCGGCAGCGTGGCGGCCGTGACCAGCGCGCGCCGCTCGATGCTCATCGTGTGCCCGCGCATCCCCAGCCACACCGAGAAGATGCCCCACGCGAGGGCGAAGCCCGCGATCCCGAGCGCCCAGGCCACGTGCGCGTGTGAGCTGCCGGGGAAGGCGAGCGCGGTCGCGCCGAAGACCGCGGTGGCGATCCACATCAGACCGGAGGTCAGATCCGGCAACGCCCCATCGCCGTACGCGTGGTCCACGCGCGCGGAGAGGTCCCGGGAGTTGGCTTGAGAAGACATGCGAGTCCACCCACCAGATCGGGCGAACGGCCTGTTGGCTTTAGTGCCAATAGGTCAATTGGGTGCTCTGTTGCGGGCTCTGTGGAAGTTTCCGCCGCATTTCCCCCATACCCCACGTCGTGCTTGCCTCCCAACCCGTTCGGAAGCAGAGAGTCGCCCAAACAAGTGGACCGGCTTGCCGCGGTACACGTAGGTCGTCGCCCAGCCCGCGCGCAGCTGCTCGTCCTCCACCAGGCGCCCGTCGGCCAGCCACACGTACGCCAGCAGCCTGCCGTAGCGGTCGAGGCGATCCTGGCCGGGATCGGGCTGCAGCTCCACCCGTGAGCCCGGGGGCACCAGCGCGCGCATGCCGGCGGACGCATCGGGGCCGCCGCACTCCACCGGCGTGCCCGGTCTGTGCGTCTCCGGAGTGTCGATCCCCAACAGCCGCACGTAGAAGCTGCGGCCGCCCGCGCTGGCCACGAGCGTGTCGCCGTCCACCGCCCGCACCACCCGCGCCTGGATCCTCGCTTCCCCGGGGTGCCGGTGGAAGACGACCGGGCGGAGGAGCAGCAGCGCGGCGACCACCGCGGCGAGCGTTATGAATAGCCGTCTCACACGAGGTCAAGGGCGCGGCCGGAGCTTGTACGCCCCCGAGTCGCAGCCACCGTCCCGGGCCAGCTAGGGGCGAGCCAGATCAAGCTGGTCAAGGACGCAGGGTCGAAGGCTTGCTGGGCAAGCCGAGACCCGAGGACGCCGACCAGCGCCGATATGGCGCGTTCCTAGCTGGCCCGGAGGGCGACTATGCAGAGATCATCCGGGAGCGAGCCCCCGGCGAAGCGCTCCGCCTCGTTGCGCAGCTCCCTCACCACGCGCGAGGGAGACTCGCCGCGCAGCTTCGACAGCGTGCGCTCGATGCGCTCGGTCCCGAACAGCTCGCCCCCGCGGCGCCGGGCCTCCGAGAGCCCGTCGGTGAAGGCGATCAGCCCGGCGCCGGGCGCGAACGTGGTGCTGGACGACTCGCAGTCGAGGAACGACTCGACCCCCAGCGGGAACGCCGGCTTGAGGTGGTTGAGCGGCTTGCCGTTGTCGAGCCACATCGGCGGCGGGTGTCCGGCCAGCGCGTAGGTCAGCGTGTGGGTGACCGGGGTGAAGGCCAGGACGGCGCAGGTCACGAGCATGTCGTCGGGGCGCGGGCCGAGCTCCAGCAGTGCCGCGTTGGCCAGCTCGAGCAGCCGGCAGGGATCGTCCGTGTAGGGCGCGGAGGTGGCGAGCGCGGTGCGCACGAAGGCGGCCCGCCGTGCGGCCTCGAGGCCCTTCCCGGCCACGTCGCCGACCACCACGATGGTCGCGTCATGCGGCGCGGCCGCGACGAGGTAGAAGTCGCCGGCCGCCCCCTGCTCCGCGGGCACGTAACAGCTCGCCAGCTCGAGCGAGGGGCGCCGTGGGGATTCGCGCGGGGTCAGCGCCTGCTGGATCCCGCGCAGCTCCACCAGCTCCGCGTGCTGCTCGCTCACCGTGATGCTGAGCTTGTTGCGCTGCTCAGCCAGCCAGCCGACCAGGTAGGCGGCGACGCCGAAGATCGCCAGCCGCACCAGGCCCGAGGTGGCGACCGAGAGCATCTCCCCCGCCGGCTTGATCGCTCGCGCGGCCGCGTAGGCGAGCGCCGACACGAGCGCCGCAAGGAGCCCGCCCGTGCGGCCGAACCAGAACGCCGCGACCAGCGTCGGGAGGATGAAGACCGTCCCGGCCGCGGGCACGCTGAACACGCGCAGCACGAAGACCGCGGCCACGAGCAAACCTATGACGATCCAGCGCGTAGCCGCGCTCAGACGGGGACCGTCCCAGCGAGCCGACAGGGAGAATCCTTTCCGGTGGAGGGCCTGTTCGATCGTAACCTGGCTCCCGCCCCAGCGCCAGAACCCGCGATAGGCTGCGGCGCTGATGCGGGAGATCCTGGCCGACCTGATGGATGCCGCGGCCGGCCGCTCCGACTACGCGGACGTGCGCCACGTCCGCTCGGCCGCCGAAAGCGTCTCGACTCGCAACGGCCGGGTGGAGCTGGCGCACAGAGCGGAGGAGGAGGGCTTCGGCGTGCGGGTGCGGATCGGCGGGGCCTGGGGCTTCGCCGCTGCGCGCGGCAACGAGCGTGCCGCCGCGGAGGCTGCTCTCGCCCGCGCGATCGCCGTGGCCGAGGCCCAGCCGCGTGCTGTGGTTGACGCGTTGCCACTCGCTCCGGAGGAGCCCGCGACGGGCTCGTACTCGACCCTGCTCGAGGTGGACCCCTTCGGCGTGCCGCTCGAGGACAAGCTCGCCGTGCTCGAGGCGGCGGACGCCGCCATGCAGGGCGACCCCCGCATCGCGCTCACCACGGCGCACTTCGACGCGTTCCGCCAGGACAAGCTGTTCTGCTCCACGGAGGGCTCGCTGTGCGAGCAGCGGATCGTGGAGTGCGGGGGCGGCATCTCCGCCACCGCGGCGAACGACAGCGAGACGCAGGTCCGCTCCTACCCGGGCTCTCACCGCGAGCACGTGGCCCAGGCCGGCTACGAGAACTTCACCAGCCTCGATCTGGCGGAGAACGCCCCGCGGGTGGCGGAGGAGGCGCTGGCGCTTCTGAGCGCCGCCCCCTGCCCGGCCGAGCGCAGCACGTTGATCCTCGGCGGCGAGCAGCTGGCCCTCCAGGTCCACGAATCCGTGGGCCACGCGGTGGAGCTGGACCGCGTGCTCGGGCGCGAGGCCTCCTATGCCGGCACCAGCTTCGTCTCGGCCTCCGATCTCGGCTCGCTCCGCTACGGCTCCGCTGCGATGAACGTCACCGCGGACGCCACCTCCCCGGGCGGGCTCGGCAGCTTCGGGTGGGACGACGAGGGGGTGGTGGGCCACGCGCAGCCGATCATCCGCGAGGGGGTGCTACGCGGCTTCCTCTCCTCGCGCGAGTCGGCCGCCGAGATCGGGCTCGAGCGCTCCGGGGGCTGCATGCGAGCCGAGGGCTTCTCGCGCCAGCCGATCATCCGCATGACCAACGTGAACCTCGAGCCCGGCGACGCCGGCACGCTGGAAGACCTGATCGCCGACACTGACAGCGGCATCTACATGGAGACCAACCGCTCCTGGTCGATCGACTCGCAGCGGCTCCAGTTCCAGTTCGCCACGGAGATCGCCTGGGAGATACGCGGCGGCAAGCTCGGCCGCATGCTGCGCAACCCGAGCTACGCCGGCGTGACGCCCGAGTTCTGGGCGCAGCCTCGACGCCGTCTGCGGAGCGCCGGCCTGGCGCCTCTGGGGCGTGCTCAACTGCGGCAAGGGCGAGCCCGGGCAGTCGATGCACGTCTCTCACGGAGCCGCTCCGGGGCGCTTCCGCGACGTGCAGGTGGGAGTGGCGTGACGGGCGGCCTCGAGCTCGCCCAGCGCGCGCTCGAGGCGGCGGCGCCGGGCGACGGCGCGCTCGCCGTCGTGACCAGCGAGCGCTCGCTGATGCTGCGCTACGCCCGCTCGCGCCCCACCCAGGCCACCGCGATCGAGGACCTGAGCGTGGAGATCGTGGTGCTGCGCGACGGCCACGTGGGCGGCGCCTCCACGAACGAGACCGATTCCGACTCGCTGGCGGCGTGCGCCCGCGCCGCGGAGACGGCCGCCGAGGCGATCGCCCGCTCAGCCGGCACGGGCGCCTACCCGGGCTTCCCGCAGCCCCAGCCGCTTCCGCCCGGCGAGGGCCGCGATCCGGACACCGCCCGCATCGACCCCGCGCCGGGGGGCGCCGCGCTGGCCACCGCCTTCGAGGTGGCCGAGAGCCACGGCGTGGAGGCTCACGGCACCTGGACCGTGGGCGAGGTGGAGACCTCGATCGCGTCCTCCACGGGCGTGTCCGCGTCGGACAGCGTGACCGACGCGTTCATGAAGGTGATCTGCATCGCTCCGAGCGGCCGCAGCGGCTACGCCGCGCACACCGACAGGTCGGTCGCCGGGATCGACGCCGGCGAGCTGGCCGAGCGCGCCGCGCTGAAGGCGGCCTTCCCGGGCGAGCCCGTTCAGCTGCCGCCGGGCGAGTACCCGGTGGTGCTGGAGCCGCACGCGGTCAGCGAGCTGCTGTCGATGCTCGGCTCCTACGCGTTCAACGGCCTCGCCTACGCCGAGGACCGCAGCGCGCTGAGCGGCCGGCTGGGCCAGCGCGTGGCCGCCGCGAGCATCAACCTCGCCGACGCGCCGCGCTTCGCGCGCACGCTGCCGCACCGCTTCGACGCCGAGGGCGTGCCCAAGGCGCCGCTGCCGCTGATCCAGGACGGCGTGGCGCACCGGGTGGTGCACGACACGCGCAGCGCGGCCCTGGCCGGCACGTCATCCACGGGCCACGCGCTCACGCCCGGCGGCTCGCCCTTCGGCGCGGTGCCGACCAACCTGGTGCTCACCGGCGGCGGCGTGGGCGACCCGGCGGAGTTGTCGCAGCCGATCGAGCGCGGGATCTACGTGACGCGCCTCTGGTACGTGAACCCGGTGCGGCCGAAGGAGATGCTGCTCACGGGCGTCACCCGCGACGGCACCTTCCTGATCGAGAACGGCGAGCTCACCCGCCCGCTCTCCGACCTGCGCTTCACCGACTCGGCCCTGGGCCTGCTCGACCGCACCGAGGCGCTGGCAGCCACGTCGCTGTTGACGAGCGACGGCGAGTTCTACGGCCGCCGCTACGCGTACGGAGTTGTCTGCCCGGCGCTCAGAGCGAGCGCGATGCGCTTCACTGGCTAGCCGATCTTCAGCAGGACGATGTCGTTCACGACGAACAGGATCCCGAAGAAGATCGTCCAGCGGTTCAGGTTGCGCTCGACCAGCGAGCCGCCGCCGAAGGGGCCGGCGCCGCTGCCGGCGCCGAAGGCGCCCGAGAGCCCTGAGTCCTTGCCCGAGTGCATGAGGATCAGGAGGATGAGGACTGCGGAGATGATGACCTGGAGGCCGGCGAGGACTGAGAACATCGGGGCTGAAGGTTAGCGAGGGCGGCTGGTGTCCAGATCCAGGCCGCCGGCTTCGCCGGCGGGAGCTCCTGGCTCTGGACACCAGCCGCCCCCGCTTCCGCAGTTGCTTCAGCGCGCCAGCCCCCGGGCGGCGTTTTTTTAGCTAGGAGCCGAACCAGCGGGAGCGGCGGCTCGAGCCGAAGCGTTCTTTCAGCGCGACGAGCTCTTCGGAGGGGGCGTTGAAGGTGCCGGTTTTCTCGGGGCCCGAGAGGAAGTCGATGTCCACGCTTCCCACGCGGCCGCGGCCGAACTCGATGTAACAGGTGCCCTGGCCCAGGTGGCGGCCCGGTGGGTCGCCCCGGTCGAGCTGGGCGATGATCGCCTGGGCGACGATGCGGGCGGCACCTTCGGCGAACACGCCGGCCTTCGGCACGCCCGCGGTGGCCACGTCGCCGACCGCGTACACGCCGGGGTAGCGCGTGGCGAGCGTGTTGGAATCCACGGGCACGTAGCCGCCCTCGGTCATGCCGCTGGCGATGACCACGTCGGGCGCGCGGTGCCTCGGCACGCCCAGGAAGAGGTCGTAGGGCAGCTCGGAGTCGTCGTCGAGCACCACGACGCCGCGCGCGGAGTCGAGGGCGGTCACGCGGCGGCCCGGGACCAGCGTGATGTCGCGCTCGCCGAACGCCTGGCTGAGAGCCGCGGACGTCTCGGGAGAGGGGGGCACCGGCGTGCCCAGCGGAATCACGAACGAGATCGAGCAGGCGTCGCGCACCCCGCGCTCGGTCAGCTCGTCATGCAGCAGCAACGCACACTCGCTCGGCGCCGGAGGGCACTTGAACGGCGCGCCGCAGACGCCGATCACCGCGTGGCCCTTGGAGAACTCGGGCACGATCCCGCCCAGCCGCTCGGCGCCCGCCACGGAGTAGAACTCGTTCCCGCCGTCGGCCAGGCCGGGCGTGCCGTCGATGTCGTAGTCGGCGCCAAGCGCGATCACGAGCACGTCGGCGTCGTGAACTCCAGCGTCCGTGGTCACGCGCCGGGACTCGGGGTCGATCGCCGTGACCGTCTCGCGCAGCATCCGCACGCCGGGCTTGGCGATGTCGCTGTAGGGCATGCGCACCTGGTCGGTGGTCGCGCGTCCGAACATCAGCTCGAGCTTGGAGAACCCGAAGACGAAGCTGTCGCCCTTGTCGATCAGCTTCACGTCGACGTCGTCGCCGAGTGCTTCGGACAGCATGGTGCTGAGCTCGAGACCACCGAAGCCCGCCCCGAGTATCACCACGCGCTCGCTCACCGGCCGAACCTATCCGAATGCGCAGGTCGACGGCTGCCAGACACGATCAGCTCGCCCGCAGGCTCAGGCCGTCGGGCCGCTCGTAGGGCTTGCCAGGGGCGGAGCCGATCGCCAGGATCCGCACCCCGTCGGGGCCGGGCAGCAGCTTCCGCCTGGTGCGCGGGCCGACCCAGAGCATCCGCTCGCGATCGAGTGGAACCCGCTCGCCGTCGACCTCGAACTCGGCCGAGCCGCTGAGCACGATGTAGACCTCCTCCATGCCCTCGCGCGCGTGATCGTGCTCGGGGTAGTCGAGGAACCCGGGCGGGAAGTCGAACACCTGGATCCCGAACGACTCGACGCCGAGCTCCGCGCCCGCCAGCTTCACGATCCCGTCGTTCACCGTCTCCATCTCGTCGATGGGCTTGACCGTGTACCCGTCCATCGCGTTGCTCCCTTCGTCGCCGCAGGCCTTCCATGCATGGTGGCGGTCTGGAAGGATCCGGGCGTGGCCGCCAGACCCGTAGTCGTCCCCCCGGGAGAGGGGCATCGCCTGGGCAACGTCGAGTTCCTCGCCCGAACCACCGACACGCCCCGCTTCAACTTCGCGATCATCGAGATCGCCCCCGGGCGCGAGCTGGAGGCGCACACCCACGGCGAGGAGGACGACGCCTTCTACATCGTCGAGGGCGAGATGACGTTCCTCTTCGGCGACGAGAGCGCCTCCGCCCCACCCGGCACCTTCGTCCTGGTCCCACCCGGCGTGGAGCACGCCTTCCGCAACGACGGCCCCACCCCCGTCCGCATGCTCAACATCCATGCCCCCGCGGGATTCGACCGCCGCATAGGCCTCGAGGAGTAGGGGCCAACCGGCGAACGACGGCAATAACGGCGGCCCGAATTGCCGCTTAGCCCGTCGAGTGCAGCTTTTGCCCCCCTATAGGGGGTAAAACCCTGCACTCGGCAGAACAGAGCCGTCCCGTGCCCGCCCTCATTGCTGTCGTTCGTTCGCCTGATCGTCCCGCGGCCCCAAGGCATCGATCTGCCTCAGAATCGCGATCGCCTCGGTACGCAGGCCCGAATCGATCGCCGTGTAGTCATCCTCCGACAGCTTTCCCATCCTGAAGTCCAGCTCCGCGTCTCGAATCTCGCGGTACTTCGCCTCCTTCGCGGCCTCCAGCGCCGCGCGCCGGTCGTCCTCGCGGCGATCGATGTCCGACCCGCGGCGCAGCGGCCCGAGCACGACCCAGGCCACGATCAGCGCCAGCAGGATGATGGCGACCGTCAGCTCCAAGCCGGGACGCGCCTAGGCGCGCGAGAGCTCGCGACCGAGGCGGGCCGCGTAGAGGCTCGTGACGCGCCGCCGCCGCGCCTCCGGAGAGGGCCACAGGGCGATCAGGGCGCCGCCGATGCCAAGCGCACCGCCGATCCAGATCCAGGCGACGAACGGCGAGACGATCATCCGGAAGAGCGCGGGGGGCGGGTTGTTCAGGTAGCTCTGGGTGATGGCGTCGATCACCACACCCTGCACGTTCGGGTTCGCGGTACCGAACTTCTGGTTCGCCACCGCGATCGGCCCGTTGAGCTTGCTGAGGTCGGGCTGGATCGCGGTCCACACGGTGCGACCGAGGCTCCAGCGCATCGCGATGTCGCTGTTGGCCTCGCCCGCGAAGAAACGCCCGATCGGCCCCTTCGAGGGGTCCTGTGTCGAGTAGAAGTTGCGCGACGGGTTGAGCAGGAAGTGCTTCTTGCCCTTGCGGATGTCGAGCACGGAGCCCACGGTGACGGGCGCGCCCGTGCCCGCGCGATCGCTGACGATGCCCGCGGTGGCCTTGCGGTAGGTGATCGTGTAGCCGTCCACCTTCGTGCTCTGCCCCACCGACAGGCGCACGTCCTTCTGGTGGGCGAAGGCCGATGAGGCCGCCACGCCGATGAACAGGATCGCGATCCCCGCGTGCACGAGGTAGCCGCCGTAGCGGCGCCGGTTGCGCCCCACGAGCTTGAGCACGGCCACCCGCCGCGGCTCGCTGGACACCGATGCGCGCGCGCTGGCCCCGCGCCAGAACTCCTGCGCCACCACCGCGAGCACGAACGCGGCCAGGACGAACATGGCGAGCGAGGGCGGATCGGTGGCGGCGTTCGTGAAGGCGACGATGAGCACCAGCGCCACCGCTGCCACCGCCAGCGGCAGTCGCAGGATCCGCCACATGCCGCCGACCGTCACCCGCCGCCAGGCGATCACCGGCCCGATGCCGGACAGCAGCACGAGCGCGAGGGCGAGCGGCACCGTGTAGCGGTCGAACCACGGCGGCCCGACGCTCGACTTGGTGCCGGTCACCGCCTCCGAGATGAGCGGGAAGAACGTGCCCCAGAAGATCACGAAGCAGAGACCGACCAGCACGAGGTTGTTGAGCAGGAAGACCGCCTCGCGCGACGCGAGGGAGTCGATGCCGGCCTCCGACTTCAGGTCGTCGAGACGGGTCAGCACCAGCCCCACCGAGAACAGCAGCACCACCCCGATGAAGATCAGGAACGGCACGCCGAGCGTGGAGGCGCCGAAGGCGTGGATCGAGTCGAGCACCCCGGAGCGCACGAGGAACGTGCCGAGCAGCGCGAGCACGAACGTGCCGATGATCAGCGACACGTTCCAGATCTTCAGCATCCCGCGCTTCTCCTGGACCATGATCGAGTGCAGGAACGCGGTGCCGGCGAGCCACGGCATCAGGGAGGCGTTCTCCACCGGGTCCCAGGCCCAGTAGCCGCCCCAGCCCAGCTCGGAGTAGGACCAGAGCGCGCCGAGCATGATCCCCACGCCGAGGAACGTCCAGGCGATCAGCGCGAAGCGGCGCGTGGAGCGAATCCAGTCGGCGTCGGTCTTGCGCGCGATCAGCGCGCCGATGCAGAAGGCGAACGGGATCGTGAAGCCGACGTAGCCCGAGTAGAGCAGCGGCGGGTGGAACATCATCGCCGGGTGGCGCAGCAGCGGCTCGAGCCCGTTGCCCTCGGTCGGCGCGGGCGAGAGCTTGTCGAACGGGCTGGCGTAGAAGACCATCAGCGAGATGAAGAAGGCCGAGATCACCGCCAGCACCGCGGTGGCGTAGGGCGCCACCTCGCGGTGGACGCGACGGGTCATGTGGAGCACCACGCTCGAGAAGATCGAGAGCACCAGGCCCCAGAGGAGCAGGGACCCGGCCTGGCTCGACCACATCGCGGTGAGCTTGTAGAAGGTCGGCGTGTCCGTGGACGAGTTCTGCGCGACGAGGGAGTAGGAGAAGTCGTTGCGCACGTAGGCGCTCTCCAGGATCACCGCGGCGAAGATCATCAGCCCCGCGAGGCAGTAGAAGGCGTAGCGGGAGGAGACGACGAACTGGCGCTGACCCGAGCGCACCCCGTAGATCGCCGAGCCGGCCGCGTACAGCGCAGTCAGCAGCCCCACGATGAGGCAGGCGTAACCGACCGTCGCCATCTAGGCGCTGCGCCTCACGACGACTGACCGTTGGGCGCGGCCACGAACTTCGAGGGGCACTTCGTGATGAGCGAATCGCGCTTGCCGACGAACGTGCCGTTCTGCATCGTGCCGTCCACGATCACCTCGCGACCGGCGCGGAACGGATCAGGCACCTCGCCCGTGTAGTCGACGGGCAGCGAAGGCCCCGAGCCGTTGCGGTCGGCGATCCGGAAGTGGAGGACGTCGCCGGTCCGCACCACCGAGCCGTTGACCACCTTGCCGGTGAGCTGGAGCGACTGGCCCTGGGTCACATGACCCACGACCTGCGACGGCTGCTTGGCCTCGGTGGCCGAGCTGAAGCTCGTGTATATGAGGGCTCCGGCCAGAAGGATGGCGGCGGTGAGTGCGACAACCAGCCGGACCCGGCGCTTGCGGGAGGGGTCCATCTACACCCGATTATCCCAGGCCAGCGCCTAATCGCGCCGGCTGGGGTGGCCCTCCCCCGGCCACGGGCTCAGGATCAGGAGCAGTCGGGCGTCGGTCGTCGCCCGTACCTCGTGCCGCTCGTTGGGCGAGAAGTGCGCCAGGAAGCCGGCGCCGCCCGTCTGCTGGCCGCCGTCCTGGACGATCGTGATCTCGCCCTCCACCACCACCAGGTACGCACGCTCGTGCACCTGGTGATCCTGCAGCTCCTCGCCGCCGGGCAGGTTGAGCGCGATCACGCGCGTCTCGTCGTCGGAGCGAAGCACCTTCGGATAGTGCGGCTCGAGCTCGAGCGAGCGGATGTCCCAGCTGTCCATGCACCTCTCCTGAATCGACTGTCCCGAACGGTATGACATCGTGCCGGGCCGTGCTCGCGCTCGGGATCGCGCTGATGACCGCCGCCGTGGGGCTCCAGCCGGCGGCCGTGCCCGCCGCCGCGCCGCCGCGGCCGCACATCGTGCAGAAGCGGATCCCGTTTCCGGACAAGCGCAAGCAGGAGATGCGCCGCTACGCGCAGCGCCACTACGGGATCGACGACTACCGGCTGCGCAACCCGAAGGTGATCGTCGAGCACTTCACCGCCACCGACAGCTTCTCCTCGGCCTGGAACACGTTCGCCCAAGACGTGCCGGACGTCGAGCTGCACGAGCTGCCACAGGTCTGCTCGCACTTCATCGTCGACCGCGACGGGACGATCTACCAGCTCGTCTCCACCACGATCATGTGCCGCCACACGGTGGGCCTGAACTGGACGGCGATCGGCATCGAGCACGTGGGCACGAGCGACTCCCAGGTGATGGGCGACGCCCGCCAGCTGCGCGCTTCCCTGGCCCTCACCCGCTGGCTGAAGGCCAAGTACGGGATCCTCGTGCGCAACGTGATCGGCCACGCCGAGAGCCTCTCGAGCCCGTACCACCGCGAGCGGGTGGCCGCGCTCCGCAACCAGACCCACGGCGACATGACCCACGCGACGATGGTGCGCTACCGGCGCCTGCTGCGCGGCTGATTTCCGCTCTCTAGAGCCAAATTCAAGAAATTCCGTGAGTTTTGCGCGGGTCATTGCGTTCCTTCTCCGGGACCACGAATCCGACCTAGGAGACGCAATGAAGCGCAAGCACACCTATCTGCTCGTCTGCCTGGCCCTGGTGGGAGCACTTGTGCTCACCTCCGTGGCGCTAGGCGACAAGGGCTCGGGCTCGAGCGGGAACGGCAACAGTGAGGCCGTGCACCACTCGAACGCCCACGCGAAGGCTCACAAGCGCCACCACCGCCGGCACCGCCACCACGCGCGGCATCAGGCTGCCACCAAGAAGCTCGAGGGCAACGTCACGGCGATCGACAGTGGGGCGAAGACCATCACGCTCGCGCTCGACGATCGCGGCACCGACGTGAACCGCACCGCGGTGGTGCACGTGCCGGACACCTCCAAGTTCGCGACCGGCGACAACGTCGAGCTGTTCGTGACGGGCCCCGCCGCTGACGGCTCGTTCACGCTTGTCGCGATGGACAACCGTCAGGACGACGTGCGCCAGAACGACGACGGCGTGAACCACGATCTGAACGACGATCGCGACAACGACCGCGGTGACGACCACGGCGGCGACCGCCACGGTGGCGGAGACAACTCCGGGCCGGGCAGGGGCGGTAGCGACGACTGACACGTCGGAAGTACGGAGTACGGAGTACGGAGGTGCGGAGGTACGGAGTACGGAGGTACGGAGTACGGAGGGAAGGTCGTTCTCCGTACTTCCGTACTTCCGTACTTCCGTACCTCTAAGCGCCGAGGCGCTTCTTCTGCACTTTCCCCATCTCATTCCGCGGCAACTCGTCCAAGAAATGGACGACGCGCGGGCGCTTGTGGGGTGCGAGCTGGCCGGCCACGTGGTCGATCAGCTCCTCGGCCGTCGCCGACTGGCCGGGACGCGCGACGACCCAGGCCACCACGCGCTCGCCCAGGTCGGCGTCGGGCTCGCCCGTGATCGCGACCTCCTCGACGGCCGGATGCTCGAGCAGGATGCCCTCGATCTCGCCGGCGCCGATCTTGTAGCCGCCGCTCTTGATCAGGTCGGTGGCCTTGCGTCCGACCAGGCGGATCTGCCCGTCGGCTCGGCGGGTGGCCAGGTCGCCGGTGCGGAACCAGCCGTCGCGGAAGGCGGCCGCCGTGGCCTCCGCGTTGTTGAGGTACTCGAGGAAGACGTTGGGCCCGCGCACCTCCACCTCGCCGAAGGTGGCGTCGTCCGAGTCCTCCATCGCCTGCCCGGCGTCGTCCACCAGCCGCACCTCCACGCCCTCGACCGGCCGGCCGACGTAGCCCGGCTGCGGCCCCTCGGCCACGCCCACGGCCGTGTTCATCAGCGTCTCGGTGAGGCCGTAGCGCTCCAGCACCCCGCGTCCGGTGAGCTCCTGGATGCGGACGTGGTCGACCTGCGGCAGTCCCGCGGAGCCGGACACGAGCACGCGCGCGCCCGCGAGCGCCTTCACCAGAGCCTCGTCATCCACGGCCGCCGTGGCCAGCCGGCCGTACATCGTCGGCACGCCGAACATCATCGTGGCCTGCGGTAGGCCGGCGGCCACCGCCTCGGGCGAGAAGCGGCCCAGATGCCTGCTCGTGCCTCCCCGGCGCAGCGGTCCCAGCGTGGCCAGCACCAGCCCGTGCGCGTGGAAGAGCGGCAGCGCGTGCGCCACCACGTCCTCGCTGCTCCACTCCCAGGCCGCGGCCAGCCCGTCGAGGTTCGACGACAGCGCCTGCCGCGAGAGCACCGCGCCCTTCGGCGGACCGGTGGTCCCCGACGTGTAGACGATCAGGGCCGGAGCATCCGGCGAGACCTCGCGCACCGGCACTCGCTCGGCGTCGACCTCGAGCCGCACCGGGCGAACGCCGAATTCCGACAGCTCACCGGGGGTCTCGGCGCCGGGCGGGACGAGGACGAGCTCGGGACCCGAGTCGCTCAGCATGTGGGCGAGCTCGCGGGTGCCCGAGCGCGGGTTCAGCGGAACGGCGACCGCTCCGGCGGCGAGCACCGCCACCATCGCCACGCAGGTCTCCAGCGCCGACGCACCCCAGACCGCCACGCGCGACCCCTCCCGCAGGTCGGCCGCGATGGCCGACGCCGCACGCTCGAGCTGGCCGTAGCTGAGGGTGCCTTCGGGGAAGATCAGGGCCGGGCGGTCCGACGGGGCCGCCCCAACCGCGAGCAGCTGGTCGGTCATGCCAGCAGTTTGACGATCGCCGCCACGCCCACCACCGCCACAAGCGCCCGGAGCACCGCCGGGTGCAGCCTGCGGCCGTAGCGGGCTCCGATCTGGGCACCGATCAACGAGCCGCCCGCGATCAGCAGGGCCACGCCCCAGTTCACGTCCGCGGCAAAGATGAAGATCACCGCCGCGCAGCCGTTCACCGACCCGGCAAGCACGTTCTTCAGGCCGTTGAGCCGCTGGAGGTCGTCGTCGAGCGTGAGGCCCAGGATCGCCAGCAGGAGGATGCCCTGGGCGGCGCCGAAGTAGCCGCCGTACATGCCGCTGCAGAAGACCGCGAAGAGGGCGGGCAGCCCGCCGTGACCAGGCGGATGCTTGTCACGCCTGCGCCCGATCCAGCCCGCTAGACGCGGCTGGATCAGCACTCCGACCACCGCCAGGGCCACGAACACCGGCACGATCACCTGGAAGGTGTGCGCGGGCAGGATCAGCAGGAGCGCGGCCCCGACCCCGCCGCCGGCCACGGACGCGAGGCCCAGCCGCTTGATCCGGGAGCGCTGCCCAGAAAGCTCCCGCCGGTAGCCCCAGGCGCCCGAGACCGAGCCCGACACGAGGCCCACGTTGTTCGACACGTTGGCCACCAGCGGCGAGTAGCCGAACGCGAGCAGCGTGGGGAAGGTGACCAGGCTGCCGCTGCCCACGACCGTGTTGATTGCCCCCGCCGCGGTGCCCGCACCCGCGATCGCAAGTGCCTCTGCGGGGCTCAATGGCGGGGGCCGATGACCACCTCGGGAGCGTAGTTGACCCCGGACCGGCCCCGCGCTCAGGCCCGGGCGTCCGAGGGCTCCACCCCGATCGACTCGTACGGCTTGCCGAACGCCGCGGACACGAGGATGCTGATCTCGTAGAGCGCCAGCAAGGGCAGCAGCTCGAGCAGCATGCTGACCGGGTCGACGCCCGGCAGCGCCATCGCGATCACTGCGTTGACCACCACCGCGTAGCGGCGCCAGGCGCGCAGCTTCTTCGGCGTGACCACGCCGAGCCGCGTCAGCGCCAGCACCCCGACCGGCACCTGGAACACGATCCCGCACGCCACCAGGGTCTGAGCCGCGAAGCCGGCGGCGACTAGCGGAGCAGGCTCATCGTCCTTCTCGTGGTCGCCGGAGATGGCGTGCTTGAACTCGCGCATCCCCTTGCCGACCGAGCGTCCGACATCCGGCAGCCGCTTCGGGCCTAGGACGACGAGCGCGATGATGAGCACGACTATCGCAGCTCCAGTGGGCCGATATTCGGCATCTGTGCCTCCCTGCGTCTGGGTTACTGTCCCCCTTCTTCGGGCAGGCGCCCTCCCCGAACGGATCAGCGTCGATGCGCCGTTTTAGGTAAGCGTTAGGCTCGCGCCCGATGGAGATCGTCAGGAGCACGTCGATCAACTGCCCGATCCCGGTGGTGTTCGGGGTCGTCTCCGACGCGCGCAACGATCCGCGCTGGTGCTCGAAGGTGCTCTCGGTCGAACAGGTCGAGGGCGACGGGCCGGGGCTCGGGGCCCGCTACTCGGTGGTGCACAAGCCGGTGCCGCTGCGACCCGCGCGGCGCATGGACCACTCGTGCACCGGCTGGGACCCTCCGCACCGGCTCACCTGGCGGGAGGACGACGGCACCGACGTGATCGTGGTGACCTACGAGCTGGAGGACCTCGGGGACCGCACGCGCATGACGCAGCGCAGCGAGGCGGAGCTGGGTGCGCCGCGCTTCCTGTGGCCGCTGATGCGGGCGGGGATCGGCCACGACATCGCCGGCCAGCTGCGCACCCTGAAAGAGTTGCTCGAGGCGGGTCCCCAGGCATAGGGAAGGCCCCGCCCGGGCGGGGCCTTCCAGTCCGCTCGCGATGGGGTCGGGCGGCTAGGCGGCAGCGGCCACCGCCTGCTCGATGACCGACACGCCCATCGGCTGCATCGGCTCGCCGAAGGTCGAGGTGATCTCCGGCTCGCAGAAGAAGCCGACGACCCTCACGGTGTCCTCGCCGACGTTCACGAGCCCGTGCGGGACCATCGCCGGGATCACTGCCAGGTCGCCCGCGGACACGCGCCCGCGCTCGTCCCCCACCTCGGCCTCGGCCGTGCCGGCGACGATGTAGAGGATCTCCTCGGCGCTATCGGTGTGGCTGGCAAGGCGCTTGCCGGGCTCGAGCTCGAAGTAGACGACGGCGCTGCTCTCGGCGCCGGTGGACGCGTTGATCGGGAAGTTCACGCGCACGCGCGCGCGCTCCGCATCGCTGGGAATCCAGCCCTCCATCAACTCCAGGGCGCTTGTGGTGATGGTCTGCATGCGAGCCCGTCCTTTCGTTGCACATTATTGTGTAATAGAATCGGCATGGTACATTTGCCGAAGGGAGCTGTCAACCATTCGTTACACATCGATGTCCGATCAAGCGAACAAGCGGAAGTACGAGCTGGGCAAGCGTGCGGACTCGATGGAGGACACGCGCCGCCGGATCACCGAGGCCGCGGTGGAGCTGCATGGAAGCGTCGGACCGGCGCACACCACGGTCACGGCGCTGGCGGAGCGGGCCGGAGTGCAGCGGCACACGGTCTACCGCCACTTCCCCACCGAGGACGACCTCTTCGCCGCCTGCTCGGCTCACTTCTGGGAGGCCAACCCGCTCCCGTCCATCGACGGGTGGAGGGCGATCGCCGATCCGTCAGCGCGCCTGACCACCGCCCTCGACGAGCTCTACCGCTACTACGAGCGCAACGAGAGCATGCTCTCGAACCTGAACCGCGACTCCTCGCTCCCGATCGTGCGCGTGCACCTGGCGCCCGTCGAGGCGTACCTCCAGGAGGTCGCCGCCAGCCTGTCCACGGGCTGGCCCGCTCGGGGCGCGCGCCGGCGCGTGCTCGCGGCGGCTGTGGGGCACGCCCTGAAGTTCGAGACCTGGCGCTCGCTCGTCCGGGACGGCGGCGTCACGCGCGCCCAGGCGGTGCGGCTGGCGGCCGCCCTGGTCGAGAGCGCGTCCGGCGCCTAGCCCGTCGGCCGGCCGGTCACCCGCAGGCTGATCTCCCCCACGCTCACCGTGTCGCCCGCGTGCAGCTGGCGCCCGCGCCGCTCCTCCGGCTCGCCGTTCACGAGCACGGTCTCGTACGCCAGCAGGTCCTTGGTCTCGCTACCGCTGCCGACCACTCCCGCGAGCTTCAGCAGCTGACCGAGGCGAATCATCTCGCCTCGGATCTCGATCTCCTGCTCCACGCGCCCGGCCTGGGCCGCGGCCTCAGGCCGCGTAGCGCTCGGCGGCCCGTGCCCGCCGCTTGGCCGCCTCGACCTCGCGGTCCTTGGGCGGAGCGGTCGTCACGAGGTCGTCGAGGAGATGCGCCGTGACGTGCGCGATCTGGTCGACCGCGCGCTCGAACGCCTCGGCGTTGGCCTGCGAGGGCTTGGTCGACCCGCTGATCTTGCGGACGTACTGCAGCGCGGCCTCCCGGACCTCGGTCTCGGACGCGGGCGGCTCGAAGTTATGAAGGGTGCGAATGTTGCGACACATGCACTGGAGGGTAACGCGGCCCAGCGTCAGCGCCCGGAGATGAGATCGGCCGCGTGCGCGAGCGCGCTGCTCTTCGACGTCCCTCGCGCCTCGCGCCGATCCGCCGCGCGGTAGAGCCCGTAGACCAGGCGCGATCCGAGCCAGCGCAGCGGCTCGGGCTCCCAGTGCCGGGCGCGACGGCCAACCCAGGGCAGCGCCGTGAGCTCCGTCGCCTCGCCCAGCACGAGATCCCGGAGCGTGCGCCCGGCCAGATTCGAGGTGGCCACGCCGTGGCCCACATAGCCGCCGGCCGTGCCGAGGCCGCTGGCCCGGTCGAGCCGCACGGTCGGGTACCAGTCGCGCGGCACGCCCAGCACGCCGCACCAGGCGTGCGCGATCGGCACCGAGCGCAGGTCGGGGAACAGCTCGTGCAGGAGTCCCGCCAGCTGCTCGATCGTCCGCGGCTGCGTCTGGCCGCGGCGGTCGGTCCGCGAGCCGTAGCGGTAGGGCACCCCGCGTCCGCCGAGCGCGATGCGGCCGTCTGCCGTGCGCTGCGCGTAGATATAGGCGTGGGCGCTGTCGCCGAGCAGCTCCGCACCGTCCCAGCCGATCGCCTGCCAGACGGAGTCGGGCAGCGGATCGGTGACCACCATCGCGGAGTTCAGCGGCATCAGCGTGCGCCGCTCCCCGCGCAGCGACGCGGTGAACCCCTCGAGGCAGGTCAGCACGGTGGCGGCGCGCACCGTGCCGCGGTCGCTTCGGACAGCTCCGGGCGACACCTCGCGCACGGTCGTGCCTTCGTAGATCGGCACGCCCAGCCGCTCCACGGCCGCCGCCAGGCCCTGCACAAGCTTCGCCGGCTGGACACGCGCGCAGTGCGCGGTCCACGCGCCCGCGCTCGCATTCGCCACCCGCAGTCGCCGCTCGAGCGCCGGGCGGTCGAGCTCCGTCACGTCGAGCTCCCAGTCGCGATCCTCGGCCACGTGCGCCCGCAGCCGTGCGGTCTGGGCGGGCCCGCGCGCGACGAAGACGAGGCCGTTCTTCACGATGTCCGCGTCGATCCCCTCCTGCCCGCAGACGCCGATCACCTCGTCCACCGTCGCCTGCATCGCGCGCTGCAGGGCGAGTACCGCCTCGCGCCCGTGGGTGCGCGCCATCGCCTCGCGCGGCGCGGCGAAGCGGTCGGACAGCCAGCCGCCGTTGCGCCCCGACGCTCCGAAGCCGGCGAACTCGCGCTCCAGCAGCACCACCTCGAGCTCAGGCCGGGCGCGCTTCAGGTAGTAGGCGGTCCAGAGGCCGGTGAAGCCGGCGCCCACGATGCAGACGTCAGCCGCGGCGGTCACCCGGCAGCGGCGGGCGGCGCGGCGGGATGGCGGTGCTCGCGTACCAGAAGGAGACGTCGCCGTTGCGGCGGGCCAGGGTCATTCGCCCACCGCCGCCCTCAGGACGACAGCAGCTCTTTGGCGCTGACCACCGTGGCGTAGCCATCGGAGAGCGCCGCCATGAAGGCCGCGTGCACGGCGGCGCCCGGCACCTTGACTTCGCCGAACGCCAGGTCCGGCGCCGCGCAGCCGTCGTGCACGACGGTGGCGCCGAAGCCCAGGTCCACGGCCGCGCGCACGGTGGCGTCCACGCACATGCTGCTCATCATTCCGGCCACCACCAGCTCGTCGATGCCGCGCGAGCGCAGCTCGTCCTCGAGGCCGGTCCCGACGAAGCTGTTGGGCGCGGCCTTCTCGATCACCGGCTCGCCGTCCGCCGGCGCCACCGCCGGATGGATCTCCACGCCGTCGGTGCCGGGCCGCATGAAGGTCGCGTCCGGCGAGTCCCAGACGTGCTGCACGTGCACGATCGGCTCGCCGCCGGAGCGGAACGCCTCGAGCACCCGCTGCGCCGCCTCGGCCGCGGCCTCAGGCTCGACCAGAGGATGGGCGCCGCCGGGAAAGTAGTCGCGCTGGATGTCGACGATGAGCAGGCCGCGAGCCACGGCGCCCACTCTACCCGCGCGCTAGCCCGCCGGTGGCTCCGCGTCCGCCGCCAGCAGCGCGCGCAGGCTGTCGCGCTCCTCGCTGCAGGCCGGGCAGCCCTCGAGGTGCGCGCGCATGCCGGGCACCAGTGCATCGGCGTCCCGGCCGGCCAGCTCATGTTCCACGTAGGCGTCGAGCCGCTCGAAGCACTCCTCGCAGGTCACCTCGGGCCCAGGCGGGCCAAGCAGACGTCCCAGCCGATCCACCGGCTCGCCGCTCATCGCTCTCCCTCCCGCGCCGGGGGCTCGACGCCCAGCCCCTGCTCCGCCAGTCGCGCCCTCAGCTTGCGGCGGGCGTCGTGAAGGGTCTTGTAGAGCGCGCCGCGCGTGCTGCCCAGTCGCTCGGCCAGCACGTCGATCGGCACGTCGTTCAGCGCGATCGCGATCAGCACGCCGCGCTGATGCGGGGTCAGCGCATCACGAATCGCCTCGCGCACAGCCCCGATCAGCTCGGCGCTCTCGAGGTCGGCGTGCGGCGCCGCGCGCAGGTCGGGCAGACGCGCCCAGCCGTCCTCCTCGAGCGGGATCTCGCGGGTCTGCCAGGCGCGCCGGCGCAGCTTCACGGACGCCTCCAGCAGCCCGAACTTGTAGGCCCAGGTGGTGAAGCGGCTCTCCCCACGGTAGGTGTGCAGCTTGCTCATCACGGCCATCAGCGCATCGTCTGCCGCCTGGGTGGCCACGTCGTCGAGCTCGGCCGAGGACCCACCGCGGCGGCGTGCGACCTCGAAGCGCGTGGCCCGCAGCAGCAACTCGTGAAGGCGGCCGATCGCATCCTCGCGACGGGGTCCCGAGCCGGACAGGGCCTCGAGCCAGGCGAGCGAGTCGGCGTCCGGGGCGGCTGAGAGGGGGGCCTCACGCATAGGTGTCCCGCGGCGAGCGGGACGCTCGATCACGCTAACACCCTCCGCGCAGTCCACGACTCCGGTCACTGAAGCGTTAGCGACCTCGCGCGGGCATTTCTTACCTCAGGTAAGGACCGTCGCCGGGCGGACGCCAAGCGTCGTAGGGCCATGCCTCCGGCGCGGCCACCGACTCGAAGGAGACGCCCGATGACAGCAACCGACACCCCAGCTACGCCCGGCCGGCGACACGCACGCGGCACCCACCAACGGCTCGCTCGTCGCGGCCGCCCCCGCGGACTGGCGGGATCCCCGCTACCAGGCCTTCGCCCTGATGCGCCTGACGTTCACCGTGGCCCCGCTCGCGTTCGGGATCGACAAGTTCTTCAACGTGATGGTGCACTGGCCGAACTACCTGGCGCCCTGGATCAACGACATCGCCCCGGGCACGGCGCAGCAGTTCATGTACTTCGTGGGCGGCACGGAGATCCTGGCCGGCGTCATCGTCGCCCTGAAGCCACGTTACGGCGCGTACGTCGTGGCCGCCTGGCTCGCCGGGATCGTGATCAACCTGCTCAGCTACTCCGGCTTCTACGACATCGCGCTGCGTGACTTCGGCCTGATGCTCGGGGCGCTCACGCTGGCCCGGTTGGCGTCCGTCTACGACCCGCCGCTGCGTCTGCGCAGGCGCTAGTCCGCGTCCGAGCGCGAACGGCGCGCGAGGTAGCCGAGCAGGGCCGGATCGGCGGAACGCAGGACGTCGACCGGCTCGCCGTGGCAGGTCAGCAGGTCCACCACCGCCTCCGTCTCGCTCAGCGACCTCGTGCGCCAGACCGCGCCGTGCTCCTCCCAGCGCTCCAGCACGGCTATCGGGGACTCGCCCGTCATGCCGTCGGCTGAGGCTCGGGCGGGTGCGCTTCCTTCTCCCTGAGGCGCGCGCGAGTGCGAGCATGGCGGACCGCGCCGCTGAGCGACTCGACGTCGTAGGCGCCCTGGTGGCGGGCGCCGTTGATGAAGAAGCTGGGGGTGCCGGCCACCCCGCTCGCATCGGCGCTCGCCACGTCCTCCGCCACGCGCCCGGAGTAGTCGCGATGGCGCAGCTCGTCCCAGAAGCGCTCGACGTCGAGGCCCAGCTCCTCCGCGTAGCGGCGCAGATCGTGGGGCGTCAGCTCCTCCTGGTGGTCGATCAGCTTGTCGTGCATCTCCCAGAACCTGTCCTGGGCGCCCGCCGCCTCGGCAGCCTCAGCCGCCATCTGCGCGTTCGGGTGCACGTCGTTCAGCGGCAGGTCGCGCCAGACGTAGCGGAGCTCGTCGCCGAAGGAGTCGAGCAGGTCGCGAACGGCCATCTCGGCCTGGCCGCAGTAGGGACACTCGTAGTCGCCGTATTCGACCAGCGTGACCGGCGCGTGCTCGGAGCCGCGAATGTGATCGCGCTCGGGGTCCACGTCCTCGGAGAGGTCGAGGATCGCGTCCGCGGTGCCGATGAGCTGGCGGGCACGCACGGGCGCGGGCAGGTGGGCGATCACCCGGAACACCACCCAGGCGAGGAGGGTGGCCAGCACCGCCGCGGCCAGCACGCCCACCTTCGCCTCGTCGAGCAGCTTGCCCTGAAAGGCGATGCTCGAGATCAGCAGCGAGACGGTGAAGCCGATGCCGGCCACGGTGCCGCCCCCGGCGAGCGCCGGCCAGCTCAGCGTCCTGCGCATCCCGCCCAGCCTGGACCTCGAGGCCAGCCATTCCGCCCCCAGGATCCCGAGCGGCTTGCCGACCACGTAGCCCACCACGATGCCGAGCGTGATCGGCGAGCTGACCGCCCTCCCGAGCAGCGACCCGGTCACGTGGATGCCGGCGTTCGCGAGCGCGAACAGGGGCACGATCACGTAGCTCGTCCAGGGGTGGAGCCTGTACTGGAGCCGCTCGTTGGGCGAGATCGCCGACGCCACGCTCAGCTGGGCGGAGCGAGCCAGCTCGGGGGTGGGCTGCTCCCTGAACGAGCGCGTCAGCTCCACGACCTGCTCCAGGTCGCTGCGCTGGGGCGGATAGGCGCTCGTCACGAGCCCGACCCCGAGGCCGGCGATCACGGGATCGATGCCCGACTCGTTCAGCGCGACCCAGGCCGCCACGCCCAGCACGGCCGCGGCGGGCCTGCGCCATGTGCCCGGCGCGTAGCGCAGGGCGTACATGACCCCGAACAGCCCGGCGGCGACCAGCAGCGGCACCACCGACAGGTGCTCGCTGTAGACCGTGGCGATCACGAGCAGCGCGATGAGGTCGTCGAAGACGGCGAACGTGAGCAGCGAGACCCTCAGGCGCGTGCCGCCCGGAGCCACGAGCGCGAGCACTCCCAGCGCGAACGCCGTGTCGGTGGACATCGCGGCGCCCCAGCCGTGCGCCCCCGAGCCGCCGGCGTTGAACGCCAGGAAGATCAGGATCGGGAGGGTCATCCCACCGAGCGCCGCCACGAGCGGGGGCGCAAGCCGCCGCCGGTCGCGCAGCTCGCCCACGTCGATCTCGCGCTTGGCCTCCAGCCCGACGACGAGGAAGAAGAACGTCATCAGGCCCTGGTTGACCCAGTGGCGCAGATCCATCGAGAGGTTCCACTGGCCGAGCTGGAACGAGAGCTTCGTGGTCCAGAACGACTCGTACGAGTGTGGCCAGGGCGAGTTCGCCCAGACCAGCGCGGCCAGCGTCGCGCCCAGCAGCACCAGCGCGCTGCCGGTCTCCGTATTCAGGAAGTCGCGCACCGGCGCGGCGAGGTTTCTCGCCCACGCAGTCCGGCCGGTGAAGACCCCGAGACTTGTCGACGCCGATGCGTCCGATTCCGCCGCGCTCATCGCCGCCCCTCAGATTAGGTGCAGGCGCGGCATGGGCGCTCGACATAATCCCCGTGTGAGCGAGGCGCCCCCACTGGAGACCCATGAGCTGGGGCGCAGCTTTGGGGAGCTCGCTGCCCTCAGCGACTTCTCGCTGACTGTGTCGGCGGGCGAGTGCGTCGCCCTCATCGGCGCGAACGGCAGCGGCAAGTCCACGGCGATCCGCGTGATCTCCGGGCAGCTCGAGCCCTCGAGCGGGAGCGTGCGCGTGTGCGGCCGCGACCCTCACACCGAGCCGGAGGCGGAGCTCGTCCGGGCGCGACTGGCGCTGGTGCCGGACAACCCGCTGCTGTACGGCGACCTGACCGTGCGCGAGCACCTCGAGCTGGTGGCCACGACGCACGGCGTCGGCGGCCCCGAAGCCGGCGAGCGCATCGACGATTTGCTCGAGCGCCTGGGCATCGCCGCCAGGAGCGGCTTCCAGCCCGCTCAGCTCTCGCGCGGGATGCGGCAGAAGGCGCAGATCGCCTGCGCCCTGATCCGCCCCGCGTTGCTGCTGGTGCTCGACGAGCCGGTGGTCGGCCTCGACCCGCCGTCGCAGAAGCTGCTGCGGACGATCCTGGAGGAGGCGAAGCAGGCCGGCACGGCCGTGGTGTTCACCACCCACCAGCTCGCCTTCGCGGAGGGCCTGGCCGATCGCGCGGTGCTGCTCGAGGAGGGTGCGGTGATCGCCGCCGGCGACTACGAGGACGTGGCCGGGAGGGCCTCCGGGCTCGGGTGGTACATGAATTGAGCGGCACGCCCGCCGAGCGCCTGGCGGACGTGCGTGCCTGGTGGCGTGTGGCGCGCCCGCCGAAGCCGCTGGCCACCCGGATCGAGGCGGGCTACATCCTGGCGCTGGCCACGGGCACCATCGGCTTGCTGCTCTACGGCACCGCCAGCTCCGCGCTGGCCGACGGGATCACGCCCCACCGGGTGCCGGTCTGGGGCCCGCCGCTGCTGCTGCTCGCGGTCGCGCTGATCGCTCGCTGGGGCTCGTGGCAGGGGCCGGTGGTCTTCGCTCGCGCTGACATCGGCTTCATGCTGGGCGCGCCGCTGCCGCGCTCCGGCCTGGCGGCTCCGAAGCTGCGCCTGGGGCTGCTGAGCGGAGCCGGCGCGGCGGTGGTGGCTGGAGCCGTGGTGCTCGTGGGACTCGGCGGGCGCGGGCGCTCGGTGGCGGTGGATTCGGCGGTGGGGCTGCTTGTCGGGCTCGCGCTGTGCGGAGCGCTCGCGGTGGCCCTTGCCTGGGGTGTGGAGTGCTCGGCGCGGGCCTCCCGCCTGCTCGGCCGGCTGGTGCCGGTGGCGGCGCTCCTGGCGGCGGGCATGGTCGTGCTCGCCAATTCGGGATCCGTGGGCAGGGAGCTGGCGCTCTGGTCCGGGCCGTGGGGCTGGGCGACGCAGCCGGTGGCCGGAGTGCCCGCCGAACGCTGGGTCCCGGCGCTGGGATTGCTGGCGGTCACCTCCGTGGCGGCGTGCTGGATCGCATTGCGCCACGCCGGCAGCTGCTCGACCGAGCGTCATGCCGTGCGCGCGGAGGCGCGCGAGGGCGCCACCGCCTCCCTCAGCGCGCTCGACGTGCGCACCGCTCAGCTCGCGCTCCGGCGCGTGGACGACCGCCGCCGCCCCCGGCCCTGGCGCTCTCGAATTCCCGCGCCCCACCAACCCGCACTGGCCGTGCCGTGGCGCGACGCCACCGCCACGCTGCGCTCTCCCGGACGGCTGGCCGAGGCGGCGCTCCTGGTCGCCGCCGGCACCGCTCTCGCCCTTACCAACGCCACGCACTTCCTGGACGCGGCCCTCGCCGGCATGCTCGGCTACTTCGCCGTGACGCGACTAATCGAGCCGCTGCGCATCGAGGTGGATGCCCCGGGCGCCGCCCGTAACCTGCTCGTGCGGCCCTTCGGCTCCGTGCTGCTCAGCCACGTCGCGGTACCGCTGGCGATCGTTGCGGCGGCGGCGGGCGTCACCGTCGTCCCCTGCGCCCTCACGCACGTGATCACGGCGCGGCCGGGACCGCTGGCGGTGCTCGCGCTCATCACGCTGCCCACCGCGGCGCTCTGCGCCGCCCTGTCCGCGCGGCGCGGCGGGCGCATGCCGCTCAGCGTGCTCTTCTTCGCCAGCGGCCCGGATCCCTCGGGCGGCGGCATCGTGATCCTCGGCTGGCTCCTGCTGTGGCCGGCCACGGCGGCGGCCGTCTGCGGCGGCGCCATGCACCTGGCCACCAGGCCCCACGACGTCACAACCGCGCTGATCCTCGCCCTGGTCGCGCCCGTGGTCCTGGCCAGGATGCTCGCGCAGTCGCGCGCCTGAGATCATCGGCCGCTCCGTTATCCCCGTCCCGAAACGGAGAGATCGATGATCACCAGGCTCGACTTCGTAGGCATCCCGTCGCAGGACGGCGAACGCTCGCGTGCCTTCTACGTCGACACGCTGGGGCTCCGTCCCGACGAGCACGGGCACTTCGAGTTCTGGGTGGGCGACACCTGCTTCGGCATCTGGGAGCCGGAGCAGCTCGGCATTCCCTTCGCCCCGCAGAAGAACGCGCACCCGGCGCTCCACGTGGACGACGTCGCGGCGGCCCGCGCCGAGCTCGAGGCCAAGGGGGTGGAGTTCACCGGCGAGATCTTCGACACCGGCGTCTGCCACATGGCGTTCTTCACCGACCCGGACGGCAACGACCTGATGCTGCATCACCGTTACCAGCCGCGCGTCGAGGGAGGGCGATAATCCTCGGATGGCATACGACGAGGAGCTGGCGAACCGGATCCGCGAGCTGGTCGCCCACGAGCAGGGCCTGACCGAGCAGAAGATGTTCGGCGGCCTGGCGTTCCTGATCAACGGGAACATGTCTGTGAGCGCGAGCAGCCAGGGTGGGTTGCTCCTGCGCGTCGACCCCGCCGAGACCGACGCGCTGGCCGACCGGCCGCACGTCGCAGCCGTTCGAGATGCGCGGGCGGCCGATGCAGGGCTGGCTGCGGGTCGACGCCGAGGGAGTCCGGACCAAGCGCGAGCTTCAGCGCTGGGTCACCCGCGGGGTCGCGTACGCGCGCTCGCTGCCCCCAAGTGACAGACGGTCGGTTTCGCCGGGCCCGACCCGGGCACCCTGAGTTGCAACCTAGGCGGGGAGATTCAGGAGAAGTCCCATGTCCACAGGTGCAATCGTCGCCATCGCAGTAGCCGCAGTGATCGTCGTGCTCGCAGTCGGGATCCTGATCCCGCGGATGCGTGAGCGCGGACGGATCAGGAAGCGCGAGAGGGAGCTGCAGCAGCGCCGGGAGCAGGCGGCTGCCGAGCACCGCGAGATCGCCGACACCAAGGCGCAGAGCGCTGACGCAGCCGAGCAGCGCGCTCGCATGGCAGAGCAGGAGGCGCGCCGGGAGCGCGCGGAAGCCGAGCTTCACAAGGAGCGCGCGGAGGCATCCGAGAGCGGCAGGGTTGACGACGAGCTGCTCGACGAGCGGGAGCCCGCGCCTCGCAACTGACGCGGTCGCCGGACCGAGCGCCGACGCGCCCACCAGCCTGGTGCTGGTGGGCGCGGTGGTAGCCGGCCGCCCCGGCCTAGATGGTGGCCTCCTCGCGGCGCAGGCGCTCGGCGACACCCACCGCGTCCTGCCTCGAGTGCACGTCGAGCTTGCGCAGCAGGCTCTTCACGTGGCTGTAGACCGTCGCCCGCGACAGGACGAGCTGATCGGCGATCCCGTCGGTCGACGCGCCCGTACCGATCAGGTCGACGATCTCCCACTCGCGGGTGGTCAGCCGGCTGCGCACTGGCCGCCAGCCGGCATCGGGCAGGTCGCGCAGGCACTGGAGCGCGCGCCTCACGAGGGTCGGCGGGATCACCGCCTCACCGTCCGCGATCCGCTCGACCAGGTGCCGAAGCTCCTCCGGATCGCTGTCCTTGCTCAGGTACCCCACCGCGCCGGCTCGCAGCGCCACCAGGGCCGCCTCCTCGTCGTACGGGGCCGAGAGCATCGCCACGTGCGTCTCGGGCACGTCGCGCTTGACGTCACGTGCCACGTCGACGCCGCCACTGCCAGGCAGGCCCATGTCCACCAGCAACACGTCGGGCCGGAACCAGCGGCTCAACTCGAGCGCCTCGCGATTGTCGGAGGCGTCGGCCACCACCGCGATCCCCTCGGCCGCCTGCAGCGCGTCGCGGATCGCCCGGCGCGCAAACGGGTCGGCGTCGGCTATGAGGACGCGCAGTCGCCGCCGAGCCGTCGCGCCGCCGTGTTGCCAGCCCGGCAGGCCGATGATGGCGTCGGTCCTCAGATGGCTGCCGATCGTTGTCAGATCAGTCGTCATGGTTCCTCCTTGCGCCCGTGCCAACCGGCGCACGCGCGCGTTCTTCTTCATCGACCCCACCCAACCCGTCTCCGTTTCCGGATCCGAGTCGTGCTTGATCGATCCAAGGGACCTCTGCCCGCGCGCGGCGAATCCGTGCCAGGGCGCGCAGGTAGCTGGTCCAGAGCGTGAGCAGGCCGAGCAGCGCAAGGCCCGCGATCAGCGGAAGCACCGGGACCCGCCGGGTGCGGTGCGCCTGCACCGCCCTGGGGCCCGCCGGGGCAGCCGGCCTGGGCCGGCTCGTCTGGTTCGGCGTCAGGTGCCGCGGCGCGCTGGCGATCAGCGCCAGAGTGCGCAGCGTGTCGAGGCCGGCCACGCCATCGGCGGGCAGGCCGCGGCTTCGCTCGAAGCCGGTCACCGCCCTCTGGGTGCGCGGGCCGTAAAGCCCGTCCACCTCGCCGCTGTCGTAGCCGAGCCGCGCGAGCTGCCGCTGTAGCCGGCGCACGCGGACGGAGCCGCCCGCGTGCCTGTAGCCCGAGCCGCGGGTCAGTGCGCCCGCCGTCCACCCGGGTGGCCAGTGCAGCCGCGCTCGCTCGCGAAGGCTCAGGAGCGTGCGACTTCCCACAGCGCCGCCCTGGGGCAGGCTGTGCTTGTGCTGGAAGTCGATCACCGCGGCCTGGGTGCGGGCACCGAAGCGCCCGTCCACCGGCCCCGGCCGATAGCCGATCCGCACGAGCAGCCGCTGCACCTCCCGGACGCGCACCGAGCCGCCGGCCCGCGCGAACCCGAGGCCGCGCCGGGCGGGGCCCGACGACCAGCCTGGGACCCGCGTGAGTCGCGGAACCGCTGCCGTCCTGGTGGTGCTTATCGGCTTCTGGATCGCGCGGCCGTGCCAGCTTGCACTCCTCAGCAGGGAGGGGCTAACCGGCGTGGGTGCCGCCACCGCCATCGAGGGCACGGCGAGCAGCGCCGCCAGCAGCGCGACCAGTCCAAGCGCGAATCGCGCATGGGCTTGCATGGAACGTCTCCTGAATTACGAGCGATGCGTAGCGCCGGGCATCAACGGGCCCCCGGCGCACGACCCTGACTGCCGCTCGGGGCGGCTAGCCAGGGCGCTCGACGCGCAGTACCAGCGTGAAAGATCGGTGGCGATCAGGGGCGCGGAAGAGCCTGGTCAGCGCCAGAGCAGCGAGCGCCGCGGCGGCGCAGAGCAGCGCTACGAAGGCGATGCCGGCGCCGGCCGCCGACCCCGCGCTGCCGGCCGCGGGGGCGACACCGGTTGAGGCGGGCGCGCCGTAGCCGGCCACCCCGGTCGCGACCGGCTGCGGGTGATGCGCGGGGATGAGAGCGCGGGCACCGGCGGGAGCCGCCGTGACGGCGGGTGAGGTCGTAGCCGGGCCGTGGACCGCTCGCGGCGTGGGAGCTTGCCGCTTCGCCCGATTGACGCGGTACACGGGCGTGTCCGTGCTGCTCGGCGGGGCGGCCTGGTGTGACAACGGCGCCGGCCGGGTGGCCTGCGTGCGGAGCTCCACTGGCGCTGCCGACGGCACGGACTCGGGCGCTCGGTTCACGGTCTGCTGCACCTGCTTCACCGGCGCCGCCACCGTCTGCTGCACCTGCTTCACCGGCGCCGCCACCGTCTGCTGCACCTGCTTCACCGGCGCCGCCACGGTCTGCTGCACCTGCTTCACCGGCGCCGCCACGGTCTGCTGCACCTGCTTCACCGGCGCGGCCACGATCTGCTGCACCTGCTTCACGGGCGCCGCCACCGTCTGCTGCACCTGCTTCACCGGCGCCGCCACCGTCTGCTGCACCTGCTTCACCGGCGCCGCCACCGTCTGCTGCACCTGCTTCACCGGCGCCGCCACCGTCTGCTGCACCTGCTTCACCGGCGCCGCCACCGTCTGCTGCACCTGCTTCACCGGCGCCGCCACCGTCTGCTGCACCTGAGTCACCGGCGCGCCACGGTCTGCTGCACCTGCTTCACCGGCGCCGCCACCGTCTGCTTGACCGGTGTCACGGCGGTCGTTCCCAGCGATGCCCGGGCCGTTGTGGGCCCGATGAGGGCGAGGAGGACTCCAGCGAGCAGCGCCATGATGACCAGAGGGCGAAGACCTGCGACTCGACTGGGCGAAGCAGTCATGGATACCTCAAACGGGAACCTGCAAAAAGGCTACAACCAAAAGTCAGATCGGTTTGTGAAACTTGTGCAAACCCCCCATTTGGGTGGTACCAGCACACCCCACCTGACGCACTCGTCAACTTGGGGGTTAATACCACCACCGGGGTAGACACGAAACTCCCCCCGCTCGCCCGGCGGCGCTGGAAAGGATGAAAGCGTCAACCGGATCGAAGGGAGAAGGACAGATGCGCGACCTCACCACACAGGAGCTCAATGAGCAGCTGGCCGAGCAGCTTCCGGCACGCGAGCTCATGGGCAGCTGCTACAAGCGGACCCCGCCGAGCGGCAACCACACCGTGATCGGCAACGGCAACTCCGGAAGCGGAAACGGCGTGGGCAACGGCAACCACAACGGCAACGGCTTCCTGAGCGGCAACCAGCTGATCGGTGGCAACGGCAACGGCAACGGCATCGGCAACGGCGCCCAGGTCAACGTCTACCTGTAGGGGTACAGCAGTGTCAGAAAGGGCCCAGCGGGGCGGCCAGATGGCCGCCCCGCCTGTCTTCGGGGACGCCGAGCCGCTCACGCTCCTCCCCGGGACCGAGCTACTCGGCCAGTCCGAGAGCTCCGGTCTGCGCGAGCCGCCGTATCTCATCCGCCGCCCGGACGGACAGGTGGTGCAGATGTCGCGGCTGCTCTACGTCGTCGCCGAGCACGCCCGGCCGCCGGCCGGCGATCTGGCGGCGATCGGCCGCCGGGCCGGCGACGAGCTGGAGCTGCGCATCGCCCCCGATCAGGTTCGCTACATGCTCCAGGAGAAGCTGCACCCGCTGGGAGTGGTGTCGGGGGCCGACGGAGCCACCCCGCGGCTCGAGCGGCAGCAGCCGCTGTTCGGGCTGCGCTACCGCGTGGGCGTCCTGTCGCCACGGCTTGTGAACGGGATCGCTCGCGCGCTCGGCCCCCTGTTCCTGCCACCGGTGATGATCGCCGCGCTGGGGAGCCTGCTGGCCTTCGACGTCTGGCTGTTCGGGTTCCATGGAATCGGCCGAGGGCTCTCGCACGTGATCGAGCGCCCGAGCCTGAGCCTGCTGCTGTTCGCTCTCGCGTACGTATCGCTCGCCTTCCACGAGGGCGGACACGCGGCGGCGTGCCGTTACGGCGGGGGCCGTCCGGGTGCGATCGGGATGGGCCTCTACGTCGTCTGGCCGGTGTTCTACACCGACGTCACCGACTCGTACCGCTTCGGCAGGGCGGGACGCCTGCGCACCGACCTGGGGGGCGTGTACTTCAACGGGCTCTTCGCGCTGGGCATCGCGGCGATCTACCTCGAGACGGGCTTCGAGCCATTGCTGCTCGCGGTCGTCGCGCAGCACCTGATCGTGCTCGACCAATTCTTCCCCTGGGTGCGCCTCGACGGCTACTACGTGGTGGCCGACCTGCTGGGCGTCTCGGATCTCTTCTCGCGGATCAAGCCGGTGATCGCCAGCCTGATCCCCGGGCGAGAGCCCGACCCGCGGGTCAGGCAGCTGAAGCCGTGGGCGCGAGCCGCCGTGAGCGCCTGGGTGCTGACCACGATCGTCGCGATCAGCGGGGGAGCGGCGCTGCTGTTCGCGAGCGCCCCCGGCTACCTCAACACCGCCTGGCAGTCGCTCGGCTTCCAGCTCCACCTCGTGGCTAGCGGCGACCCCCTCGCCTCGTTCGCAGGCGGCCTCGGACTGCTCATGCTCGTCCTGCCGGTCGCCGGCTTCCTACTCACCTACATCCTGCTCTGCCGCGGGGCTGGAACCGCCCTCGCGGTCACGCGCGCACGCGCGGAGATCGCTCCCCGGCACAGCGCGTAGGCTTGACGCATGGCCAGCTGGGACGACGTGCGGCGCCTCGCGCTCGCCCTCCCCGAGACCAGCGAGAGGCCCTCTCACGGGCATGCCTTCTGGCGCGTGAAGGACAAGGGCTTCGTGTGGGAGCGGCCGCTGCGCCAGTCGGACCTGAAGGCGCTCGGCGCCGCCGCCCCCAGCGGCCCGATCCTCGGCGCACGCGTGGAGCATCTGGTGGCGAAGGAGGCTCTGCTCGCCGACGACCCCGAGGTCTTCTTCACGGTCCCGCACTTCGACGGCTACGCGGCCGTGCTCGTGCTGCTCGACAAGATCAGCCTCGAGGATCTCGAAGAGGTGATCGTGGAAGCGTGGCTGTGCCGCGCGCCCAAGAGGCTCGCGCAGGATTACGCCGAGCGGGAGCTGTAGGCGATCGCCGATCTGCGATACTGAACCTCATGGTTCAGTATTCGCCGATCGACCAGACGTTCGCCGCGCTCGCGGACCCCACGCGCAGAGGGGTCCTCGAGCGCCTCGGGAGCGGCTCCGCGACCATCACCGAGCTCGCGGAGCCGTTCGGGATCTCGCTCACCGGGATGAAGAAGCACGTGCGCGTGCTCGAGGAGGCCCAGCTCGTCGCCACCGAGAAGGTGGGCCGGACGCGCCAGTGCAGCCTCGGCCCGCGACGTCTCGACGACGTCCAGGAGTGGATCGAGTCCTACCGGCGGATGCTGGACGAACGCCTCGACCGCTTCGGGGAGCTCCTCGAGCGAACGAAAGGAACGCCGCAATGACCAGCGACCAGCAGCATGCGCCAAGCGCCACCATCACCACACCGAGCGATCGCGAGATCCGCATCGAGCGCGAGTTCGACGCGCCACGCGATCTGGTGTTCGCCACCTTCACCGACCCCAAGCTGATCCCCGAGTGGTGGGGTCCGCGCGGCAGGACCGCCGTCGTCGACCAGATGGACGTCAGGCCCGGCGGCAGCTGGCGCTTCGTGATCGAGAACTCCGACGGCATCGAGACCGCGTTCCGCGGCACCTACCGCGAGGTCACCCCGCCCGAGCGGATCGTGCAGACGTTCGAGTGGGAGGGCATGCCGGGCCACGTGGCCGTCGAGACCGCGACCTTCGAGGACCTCGGCGAACGCACCCGGATCGTCACGACCTCGCTCTTCCACACGACCGAGGAGCGCGACGGCATGCTCAGCTCCGGCATGGAGAAGGGAGCGAACGAGACCTACGAGCGGTTCGTCGAGCTGCTCGCGAGGCTCGCCTCTCGCTGATCCACACCGGGCGCGATGGCGTAGAACCGCCAACGCGGGCGGGCCCTGCCCGCCGACTCCCACAGACAGGAGCAAAAGGTCATGTCCGAGCAGGATGTGGACACCATCCGCGGCGCCTACCAGGCGTTCGACCGCGGTGACGTCCCGGCCGTCATCGGGATCATGGACGCGGGCGTGGAGTGGCACGAGCCGGGCGGCGGCAACGCGCCGTCCGGCACCTTCAAGGGTGCCGACTCCGTGACCAGCGGCGTCTTCGGCTCGATCCTCGAGAACTTCGACGAGTACTCCGCCCGACCCGCCGAGTTCAGCGAGGAAGGTGATCGGGTCGTAGTCAGGGGCCGCTTCGTCGGCAAGAACAAGAACGGCGCCGCGCTCGACACCGGCTTCGAACACGTCTTCGAGATGAGCGGTGGCAAGGTCGTCGCCTTCGAGAACAAGATCGACGACGCCGGCGCGTGGGCCACCGGGTGGGGCGCTTAGCCCGGCTTTCGGATAGCGCCGTAGCGTCCTCCTTCACGAGCTTGAACACAGGCGAAGGAAGGAGGCCGCTATGGCCATCCACGTGTATCGAGTCCTCTGCGCGAGCGCCGTCGTGCTCGCCGGCGCCTTCACCGCCACCCTCCTGGTCAGCGGCGGCTGGCAGGCCGTCTGCGCCGCGATCGCCCTCATGGCCGGCTCTGCCGTCCTCGCGACGCTGATCGTCCTCCGGGCCATGGCCGATGCGGGGGATCCGCGCCCGGCGCAACCGCATCTTCTCCCCGGGCCACCCCGGACCGAAACGCCCGAGCCCGCCGCCTCGGCCCGTGCCCCAGTTCAGCACGGCGCGAGGACGCGAGCCCGCCGGCGGGCCTCCGGCCGCGCGGCTAGCATCCGCCAGTGATGACACAAATTTGTGTCATCACTGGCATGCGTGCTATAACAGTCTTATGCCACGAGATGAAGAGATCACCTTCGCCGACCATGTGGGCCGCTTCTACGCCGGCCGCTACGGCTTTCCACCGATGGTCGGCCGAGTACTCGGCTACCTGCTGGTCTGCGACCCGCGGGACCAGACCATCGCCGAGCTGAGCGAGGCGCTGCTCGCCAGCCGCACCGCAATCACCAACGCCCTGGACCTCCTGGGGCGCCTCGACGTGATCCGCCGCTCGCGGGCGGCGGGCCAGCGGATGGACCGGGTCCGCCTCGACTTCTCCTCAGCCCAATCGCGCGGCTTCGACGTCTCGGAGTACCAGCAGCTGGGCGATCTCGCCCGCGAGGGCCTTCAGATTGTGGGCGAGGCGTCGCCGGGGCAAAGGGCCGACCTGCTGGAGATGGCCGCCTTCGCCGACTTCCTGGTCGAGCGCACGCGCACGTGGCAGCAGGACTGGGAGCAGCACCGCGATGCCCTGCGCGCCTCGGGCGAGCTGCCGGGATAGGTGAGTGCGATGCCAATCGAGCTTTTGTCACACCCAGATCGGGAGGAACCCATGTCAGATTCATCTACCGCGCCGGCGATCACCGCAGTCGGCGTGCACAAGTCCTTCGGTGACCACCTGGTGCTCGACGGGGTCGACCTGACCGTCGCCCAGGGGAGCATCTTCGCCCTCCTGGGGCCGAACGGCGCGGGCAAGACCACGATGGTGCGCATCCTCGCCACCCTGCTCGAGCCCGACGCCGGCGAGATCCGCGTCGCCGGACACGACGTGGTGCGCGAGGCCGACGCCGTCCGGGCCGCAATCGGCGTGACCGGGCAGTTCTCGGCCGTGGACGACCTGCTCACCGGGCGCGAGAACCTGGCGCTGATGGCCGACCTGCATCATCTCCCGCGCGCCGAGGGCCGCGAGCGAATCAATGAGCTGCTCGAGCGCTTCGAGCTCGTGGACGCCGCCGACCGCCTGGCGTCCACCTACTCCGGCGGCATGCGCCGCCGGCTGGATCTGGCCATGACGCTCACCGGCGCGCCCCAGATCATCTTCCTCGACGAGCCCACCACCGGCCTCGATCCGCGCAGCCGCCTCACGATGTGGGAGAGCGTCCGCGGACTGGTGGCCGACGGCACCACGGTGCTCCTCACCACCCAGCAACTCGAGGAGGCCGACGGGCTCGCCGACCAGATCGCCATCCTCGACCAGGGACGCGTGGTCGCGCAGGGGACCCCGGCGGAGCTCAAGCGGCGCATCCCCGGCGGCCGCATCGACCTCGAGTTCGCCGACCCCGGCGCGCGCCGCGCCGCCGCCGGCGCGTTGCACACGCCGATACGCGACGAGGATGCCCTGACCCTGCAGATCCCCACCGACGGCAACGTCGCGACGCTGCGCCGTGTCCTGCGCACGCTCGATGACGCCGCCGTCGACGTCGATGGCCTCGTGATTCAGACCCCAGACCTCGACGACGTCTTCTTCGCGCTCACCGGCCGACAGAACGGCGCGAGCGCACCCCACAGCGACTCCGAGGAGGCCCAGCGATGACCAGCGCCTACGCACTACGCGACTCGACCACGATGCTGCGGCGCAACCTGCGCCACCTGCAGCGCTACCCCGGGCTGTCGGCGTTCCCGATCCTCATGCCCGTCATCTCGCTGCTGCTGTTCGTCTACGTCTTCGGCGGAACGCTCGGCAACGGCATCGTCGCCGGCGGCGGACGCTCCGCCTACATCAACTTCCTCACACCCGGGCTGCTCCTGTTCACGGTCGCCGGCGCCGCGCAGATCACCGCCATCTCCGTGTCCAAGGACATGACCGAGGGCATCATCGCGCGCTTCAAGACAATGCAGATCTGGCGGCCGGCCGTGCTCGCCGGCCACGTGCTCGGAAGCCTCGTCCTGACCATGGTCAGCCTCGCCGTCGTCCTCGGCGTCGCGCTGCTGATCGGCTTCCACACCCAAGCCACCCCCGCTGCGCTGGGTCGCGGCCACCGGGCTGCTGGTGCTGCTCGCCTTCGCGCTCATCTGGCTGTCCGTCGCCCTCGGGCTCGTCGCCAAGAGCGTCGAGACCGCGAGCAACCTGCCGATGTTCCTGATCCTCCTGCCGTTCTTCGGCAGCGGCTTCGTCCCGGTCGACTCCATGCCCGCTGGTTTGCGCTGGTTCGCCGAGAACCAGCCCTTCACCCCCATCACCGACACGGTCCGCAACCTCCTGACGGGCAAGCACGTCGGCGGCGCAGGCGTCACGGCGATCATCTGGTGCGTGGCGATCGCCGCCGTCGGCTACCTCTGGGCGAGGCATCTGTACAACAGCCGGCCCGCAGGCTGATCTCAAGAAGACAGCGGGATAGCCGCCCGACGGGTTAGTCTCGGCCGCGATGACGCCGCGGTCCCTGCCCGGGCTACGAGCGCTCGCGACCTACAAGGCCTCGTGGCTCCGCCGGGACGTGGTCGCGGGGATCGTGCTCACCACGCTGCTCGTGCCGCAGGGGATGGCCTATGCCGAGCTGGCCGGGCTTCCCGTCATCACCGGCCTCTACACCACGATCCTGTGCCTGATCGGATACGCCGTCTTCGGCCCCTCGCGGATCCTCGTGCTCGGCCCGGACTCCTCGCTGGGACCGATGATCGCGGCGACGATCCTGCCGATCGTCGGCTCCAACGGCGACCCAGCGAAAGCGATCGCCCTGGCGTCGATGCTTGCGCTGATCGTCGGCGCGATCATGATCGCGGCCGGGGTCGCCAAGCTCGGGTTCGTCGCCGACCTGCTCTCCAAGCCGACGCAGATCGGCTACATGAACGGCCTGGCGCTGACCATCCTGGTCGGACAGCTGCCGAAGCTGTTCGGCTTCTCGACCGACGCCAATGGGCTGATCGACGAGGCGCGCGCGTTCGTGGATGGGCTGTCCGCGGGTGACGCGGTCGGCGCGGCTGTTGCGATCGGCCTCGTCAGCCTTGTGCTGATCCTGGTGCTCGGGCGCTGGTTGCCGCGCATCCCCGCCGTGCTCGTGGCGGTGCTCGTCGCGATCGGAGCGACAGTGGCGTTCGATCTGGCAGACCACGGCGTCTCGCTCGTGGGAACGCTGCCCAAGGGCTTCCCGCCGCTGACCTTCCCCAACCCGGTATCCGATCTTCCGCTTCTGTTCGCCGGCGCGCTGGGCATCGCGCTCGTGGCGCTGACCGACACGATCTCAACGGCTTCGGCCTTCGCCGCGCGCACCGGGCAGGAGGTCAACGGAGACGGGGAGATGATCGGAATCGGCGCCGCGAACGTGGCGGCGGGGTTCTTCCAGGGGTTCCCGGTCAGCACCAGCGGCTCGCGCACCGCGGTGGCCGAGCAGGCGGGCGCCAAGACGCAGCTCACCGGGGTCGTCGGCGCGGGGGTGATCGTCGTCATGCTCGTGCTCGCTCCCGGCCTGTTCAAGAACCTCCCGAACCCGACCCTCGCGGCCGTGGTCATCGCCGCCTCGCTCTCGCTGGCGGATCTGCCCGCAACCGTGCGTCTGTGGCATCAGCGCAAGGCCGAGTTCGTGCTCTCGATCACCGCCTTCCTCGGCGTTGCGCTGCTCGGCGTGCTGGAGGGCATCGCGGTCGCGGTCGCCCTGTCGATCCTCAACGTGTTCCGGCGATCGTGGTGGCCATACGAGACCACGCTCGGCCGAGTTCCCGGGATGGCAGGTCAGCACGACCGGCAACTGCACCCCGAGGCAGAGCAGATCCCGGGTCTCGTGATCTACCGCTTCGACGCCCAGCTGTTCTTCGCCAACGCCCGGACGTTTCGCGAGCACATCCGCCGCTTCGCGGCTGCGGACCCGCCGCCCAAGTGGATCCTCATCGCCGCCGAGCCGATCACGGACGTCGACACGACCGCCGCCGACATGCTCGCCGACCTCGATGAGGAGCTCAACGCGAAGGGCACGTCGCTCGTGTTCGCCGAGCTCAAGGACCCTGTGCGGGAGAAGCTCGAGCGTTACGAGCTGATCGGCCCGCTCGAGCCGGCCCACTTCTTCCCGACACTCGACGCTGCAATCGAGGCGTTCCGACAGCAAAGTGGCGCGAGCTGGACGCCACCCGCCGAGGACTCTTCCTAGCGCAGGGTCCGCGGCAGTCCGAAGAGCGGGAAGGCGCTGCTGTCGGCGAACCAGGTCAGCGCCGAGACCTGGTCGCCCTCGAGCGTGAGGACGAGCAGTCCGACGGGCCGCGCGATCTCCGTCTGGGGCGACGGGAGGTAGCAGCCGAAGGCGGGCTGGCCGTTGGCGCGGGTCGGCACGAGCCGCAACGGGGCGCCGCGACGCGCGCCGCGGTCGTTCAGGAAGGCCCCGATCGCGGCCCGTCCCTGGTACTCGTATGGCTCGGGCGGCATCGTCAGCCAGGCGTCGTCCGACAGCAGCGCCACGACGCCTCCGATGTCCCCGGCCTCGAACGCGTCCGCCAGGCGCCCGACGATCTCGCGCTCCTGCTTGGAGTGCGGGAGCGGCGCCCGCTCGCGCCCGCTCGCAGGCAGGCGCGATTCGAATGCCGCCCGCGCGCGGCGCAGCAGGCTGTTCACCGAGTCGGAGCTCGTCGCGAGCATCTCGGCTACCTCGGCGGCGCGGAAGCCCAGCACGTCGCGCAGCACCAGCACCGCTCGCTGCTGCGGCGGGAGGTGCTGAAGCCCCACGATGAACGCCAGGGCGATGGCCTCCTTGGTCTCGTAGCGCGCCTCCGGTCCGGGAGCGTCATCGGGGATGTCCTCCAGCAGCACGTCCGGGTAGGGCTCGAGCCAGGTCGGCTCGGCGCGGCGGGTGGGCTCGGGGGCGTCGGTCATCCGCAGCAGGTCCTCCGGGCGTCGCCGGCTTGCACGGAGGGCATCGAGCGAGCGATTGGTGGCGATCCGATAGAGCCACGCGCGCAGCGAGGCCCGTTCCTCGAAGCCCTCGAGCCCGCGCCACGCGGCCAGCAGCGTCTCCTGCACCAGGTCCTCGGCGTCCTGCGCCGAGCCGACGATCCGGTAGGCGTGCAGCTGGAGCTCACGCCGGTACGGGTCGGTCAGCGCGCGGAACGCGTTCTCGTCGCCGGCGCGTGCACGGGCGAGGGTCTGCTCGCTCACGCCCGGCATCCTCGCACTGACACTTCCTTTCGCCTGCATCACGAGTAATGACGTCGGGGACGCGCGAAATTCGTCGCTCAATTTTCGACGCGGCGGGCGCCTCAACCAACGCAGCAAGCAATAGCCCGACAAAGGAGAGCTGCGATGGGAAAGATCGTGATCAACACCAACGCCTCGCTCGATGGCGTGGTCCAGGACCCGGACGGCAAGGAGGGGTTCAGGCACGGCGGCTGGTTCGGCGAGGTCGGGGGCAAGGACCTCGAGGCATGGGCCAAGATCGTGTCCGACGAGGCATTTCGCACCGACGCCCTCCTGCTGGGTCGCCGGACCGACGAGTGGTTCGCCGAGCGCTGGCTACCCCGCGATGGCGAGTGGGCGGACAGGTTGAACAGCCTGCCCAAGTACGTCGTGTCCTCGACCCTCGACACTGTCCGCTGGGGCAATGGCACGGTGCTGAAGGGCGACGTGGTGGACGAGGTCTCAAAGCTCCGGCAGGAGCTGGACGGCGAGCTCGTCGTCTTCGCCAGCTATCAGCTCGGACGAACGCTGATCGAGCACGACCTGGTGGACGAGCTGCGTTTGTTCGTCTTCCCGGTTGTGATCGGGGCCGGCGAGCGCCTGTTCGGCGAGACAAGCGACCAGAAGCCGATGCGCCTGGTCGAGAACAGGACCGTCGGGGACGGGCTCGTCTTCCTCACCTATGAGCTGACCCGAGGCGCGTAGCACCGGTGGCCGAAGGGACCCGGATGCCCACTCGACGCGCGGGCATCCGGGTTCTCAGCTGGGATCGAAGCGACCCTCGTTTGGGTCCGGCGCGTTGGCGCCGGCCTCGAACAGGCCGTCGCCGAGGTCCTTGATGCTTCCGCTGGCGGTGCCGCGTCGGAGAGCGGATTCGAAGCTGTTGGCGATCCACTCCCGCGCGCCCGAGCGGTCCAGCAGGTCCTCACGAGTGAGCACTCCGAACTCCCGCAGAGCCCGGACGAGCTCGTCGACCTCGAAGTCCGTCAACCCTCCTCCCCTCCGTTCAGCACGGCCGGGATGATGCGGTAGTCCCCGCCGGTTTGGAAGACCAGGTTGTGGATGTCGGCCGAGGCGATGGCGCGGAGCGTTGGCAGCTCCGCCGCCGCCTGCTCCTCGTTGGAGACGTTCAGCGGCCAGTCGCCGAGGGTGGCGCCCCGGAGATGCGGGTGAAGGAACCCGATCCCAAAATAGGCACGGATCTCGATCGGGCTCACGCCGGCCGCCTTCTGGTCCGGCCACGCTAGTGCCCAGACCGCAACCTGGCCGCCGTTGCCGTCGTCCTGAACGCCGGTCACGGTCACCGTGCCGGTGTCGAGCAAGAGCTCTGTGTTGAGCTCGTCGAGCACCTGGCGGGCAACCGGATCGATGAGCGCGACGGCCTCGGTGTACAGGCGCTCCTTGTCGCGCCGTGAGGCCGCCCCGCGGTGAGTGCCGTCGCGCAGGTCGGCGAAGTGTCTGAGCAGATCCCCGAGGTAGCCGGGGCCGGAGGGGCTCGCGTCTGGCTGGGTGTCCACTGAGTCAATGATCACTCAAGTTCGCCCAACATACGAGCCAGCGCCAGTTCCGCCTCTCGCGTCTGCAACCCGTGCTCCATCGCCTCGGCGATCCGCCGCTGCGCCTCTGGAGTGCGCACGCCCTCTCCGAAGAGATCGGAGTCGTGCCGAAAGTCCTCGACGGGCGCGAGCGCGATCGCGTTCACTCGTTCCTTGACCAGGGCGTGGGCGGCAGCCGGAAAACCGGCTATTCGCTCAGCGAGGGAGCTGACGAAATCCGAAAGCTCATCGGCGGGCAGCGCCCGGTTGATCCAGCCGTAGCGCTCCGCCAGCTCGGCGTCGTAATCCTCCGCGCTCAGCATCACCTCCAGCGCTCGCCCGCGGCCCATCAGGCGCGTGAGGTGCTGAGCGCCGCCGCCGCCGGGAAGCTGACCGAACGCCGGCTCGAACTGACAGAAGATCGCCGACTCGCGCGCCGCGAAGCGCATGTCGCAGCCGAGGACGAACTCGCTGCCCGCGGCGCGCACCCGACCCTCGATCTGCGCGATCGTGACCAGGCGGCTGGCGCTGAGGTAACGAAACAGCAGTGCGATCGATGCCTCGCCGGTCAGCTTCGCCGCCTCGGCCCGATACTCGGCGACTTTCGTCAGGTCCACATGGGAGATGAAGTAGTCGGGGTCGGCGCTCTTGAAGACGATGACCTGGACCGCATCATCAGCCTCGGCGCGCTGAATCAGCGAGACCAGATCGCGGACCAGTTCGGGTCCCAGGAGGTTCATCGGCGGAGCCGAGATCTCCGCGAACAGAACGCCGCCTTCGCGGCGGAGTCTCAGCGTCTCGAGATCGGCTGGAGCTTCCTCAGTCATCACTCGTAGACGTCCCCTCGGGCAAGCAGGCCGAACGCCGCCGCGGTGGCGGTGCCGAACACGAGATGCGCGCTCAGGTCCTTTCCGAGCGTCTCCAGGTCGTACTTCCAGATCGGCTTGTACACGCCGAACGCCGGCAGCACGACGTATCCGCTGATCCAGACCGCGGCACCAAACGGGGGCCCGAACCACAGCCTCGGCTTGCGTCGCGAACCTAGGAGGAGCCCGTAGGCGGCCCCGTTGGCGATGCCGAATCCCCAGTGGGTGGCGTTGTTGAGGGCGCGCGCGTACCGCGGCGAGATCTCTTGCCGCAGCACGCCCTCGAGCAGCCGCTTGGCCACCAGCGCAGGCGCCGGAGCGTTGTCCCAGCTGTCCAGGCCCTCGGAGGACTCCCAGCCGGCGAAGGCGTCGGTGCCGCCGTCGTTCCGGTAATCGCGATAGAGCCAGCCGTCCATCGCGAGCGTCCCCAACGCGCCGGCGGCCACGCCGCGAACGATCGAGCCGACCGCGGTCATGCTGCCGGCGCCGGGACCCCGTTGTTGCGGGCCTCGATCGCCTTGACGCTCTTGTCGAAGGCCTTCACGAGGACGCCCTTGCCGACGCTTCCCAGCACCCAGGCCAGCAGCTTGCCCTTCGCGTTCTTGCCCTCGCGGACAATGACGACGCCTATGTCGGTCTTCCCGTCAGGCAGCCGCGTGAAGGTATAGGTGTAGCCCGACGCTCCGCCCCATGTGTTGGAGTCGGTGGTAGTGAGGACGACGCGCTCGGGGTTCGACCAGTCGTAGTGCAGACGCTCCCAGACGCCGCCCGAGCCTTCCGTGACGTCTGCCTCGGTCGGCCCGACCGAGTGAACCTTCAGGTAGTCGTCGGCGCTCTTGCTGAACACCTTCGCGCGTCCAGGGCCGAAGTCGGTGAGCCCGGCGATGTACTGCTCCGGGGTGAGTGAGGTGAGCTCGTGGGTGTTGATCTTGGACATGCCCTCTCCTTGTGGGTGGCGGGTAATGGCAACCCGCGGTTCAGCTCAAATCGCTGCTCCCGCGGCGGCGGCTGCCTCGGTGTCGAGCCGGGTCCATGATGCGACCGCCGAGCGCGAGCGCGAGCCCAGTACCCACGGCCGCCCAAGCGACCAGCACGAGAATCGGGCCCGCGATCCGCGCGCCGTCGAAGAACAGTGCCGATCGCGCCAGGTCGACGCTCGCGCCCGGCGGCAGGATCGCCGCCGATCGTCCTCCACAGACCCGGCAGCAGCGGCCGGGCGAACGGCCCGCCTGATGCGGCGTTGCCGAGGATCACGAAGACGAGGATCACGAGCCCGGTCCCTGCCGGGCCGGCCGCGGCCTGGATGCCCGCCGTGGCGACGCCGCTGGCGAAGATGGTCAGCGCCGCGATCGCGCACAGCGCGACCACGTGGCCCGAGAACACGCCGAAGCAGGCGCGCAGCATCACCACGCTGAGGATTCCGGCGACGATGCCAAACGCCGCGAGCGCTCCGATCCGCGCAGCCGCGCGCTGCCTGCTGCTGCTGCGCGGGCTGCCGATCAGGCCGATCAGCGTCGCGGCGATGTAGCCGCCGAACACCCACGCGATCACCGCGTAGAACGCCGCGGTGCCGTTCGGGTCCTTGCGCGGCAGCGGCTTGACGTCGGTGACGCGGACCGCCGGCCGTTGCTGCGCGGCGGCGATCCGGTTGAAGGTCTGCTCCAGCGCGATGGCGGTCGCGCGGTTGGCGGCCGAAGCGACGAACAGGCGGTTCGTGGCGGCCTCGTAGGCGCCGTAGACCTCGCGGTCGTCGATCTGCGACAGCGCATCGGCGCGGGACGAGGCCTGGCGCGCATCGAGCGGGTCGCCGGGCAGCTGGTTGAGCTGCGCCGCCACCGCCGGCGGGCCCGACGATGGCCACCGGCACGTGGTGTGGCGTCGGATCGTGGAAGGCGCCGACGTAGGAGAACGCGAACGCGAGCATCAGCACCAGCGCGGGGATGAGCACCAGTGCCACGGCCTTCGGCGTGGGTGTGACGTTCGCCATCAACGGTCCGGCAGCTCCTCGTCAGGCCCGGATTTGAATGCTGCCGTCGACGCTCCCGCACCTCGTACACGCTCGGAGCGCCTCGGTCGCCGGACCGTTGATCACCGCGCCGGTGGTCGACGTCGAAGCGGGAGCCGTGGCACTGGCACATGAGCGTCGTGCCGGTGAGCAGACCACCGGACAGCGGGCACGCCCGCTCGGCGCAGGTGCAGAGGTCGTCGAACGCGTAGAGGCGGTCGTCGACGCGGGCGACCGAGACCCGCAGCTTGCGGTCGTCCAGGTAGTAGGGGACGACGAAGTCGTTGGGGATCGCGTCGCCCGGCCCGAGCGTGCGGAAGGCGTCGGTGGTGAGCTCGCTCATCGTCTTCTCCTCGCGGTTCAGTACGGGTACGCCGGGATCACGTCGGCCTTGCTTCGCCTCGAGCGCAGCTCGGCCGGCGCACCCGCGGGCACGACGGGACGGTGCGGCATGATCGGGTCGACTCGCTCGTAGCCGGAGCCCAGGGGCGGCCTCAGGTCCGACGTCGCCCTTGTTCGGCCAGAGCGACATCGCGCGCTCGGCCAGCGCCGTGATCATGAGCGACGGGTTCACCCCCGGGTTGGCCGGCATCACGCTCCCGTCCATCACGTGAAGGCCCGGCTGGCCGAACAGACGCAGGTACGGGTCGACGGCGCCCTCGTCGCTGCGTCTCGCCGATCGGGATGCCGCCGATGAAGTGGGCGGACGCGTTGCGGTTGATGACCTCGAACAGGACCGCCGCCCTCGCTTGCTTCCCATCTTCTTTGCCACCCGATCGACGAAGTCCTCGATCTCCGGGACGTGCACCGCGGGAGGCGTTCCGGACGGCCGGCTCCGCAGCAGCCCGTCGTCCCAGTACAGCTCGATCGACGTGTCGGTCGTCTGCGAGCACAGCGCGATGAAGCTGCGCTCCGACCAGTGGCGAGGGTCGCTGAGGCCGAGCACCTGGCCCGGGTGTCCGATCAGCTCCTTGAGCCAGGACGCGGTCGCGTGCTGTCTGCTCGCCGTGCTGGTGATAGGTCACGAGGAAGGCGAAGACGTCGCTGCCCACGCCCCACATGGTCGGCTCGATGCTCGTCACCGGATCCGGCCAGACGCCGGAGGTGATCGCGACGGACCCGGGGGTGATGTGGATCCTCTCCGGATCGCTCTCCCACTCCGCGTGGGTTCGCGTGACCGCCAGGAGCTGCTCGGAGTTCGTCCGCGCCCGCTGCCCGAGCTCGCTCGACAGGCCCGTCAGGCGGCCCTTGTGCTGCATGTGATGGAGAAGCTTGGCCGACCCGTACGCGTGAGCGGCGACGATCACCTGCTCGGCGGTGTAGGTGCGATGGTGGACGTGCGCAGATCGCTGCGCCCAACCGGGATGACGCGAGTGCACCTCGAAGCCGCCTCCCTCGAGCGGGACGAGGTCGTACACCTCGTGAAGCTCGTGGATCTCGGCGCCGAGCTTCTCGGCGAGGTAGAGGTAGTTCGTCGTCAGCTTGTTCTTGGCGTTGTGGCCGCAGCCGATGTTGCAGTTGCCGCACGAGATGCAGCCGGTGCGACGCGGCCCGACTCCGCCGAAGTACGGATCGTCGGCCTCGACTCCGGGGCTCCCGAAGTAGACGCCGACCGGGGCCTTGTTGAAGGTCTCTCCCCGCCCGATCTCGATCGCGACCTGCTGCAGGACCCGATCCACGTCGGTGGGCATGTACGGGTAGCGGACGACGCCGAGCATCCGGGTCGCCTGATCGACGTGCGGGGCCAGCTCGTCGGCCCAGTCGGTGATGTCCGCCCATTCCGGGGCGTCGAAGAACTGCTTCGGCGGCACGTACAGCGTGTTGGCGTAGACGTGCGAACCGCCGCCGACGCCGGCACCGGAGAGGACGAGCACGTCGTCGAGGTACTCGATCCTCTGGATCCCGTACAGCTCCGCGGCGGGAAGCCAGATGAAGTGCGGCAGGTCCCACTGCGTCTTCGGGATGTCCTCGTCCTTCCAGCGCCTGCCGGACTCCATGACGCCGACCCGGTAGCCCTTCTCCGCTGCACGGAGCGCGGCAACGCTTCCACCGAACCCCGAGCCGATGATCACCACGTCGTAGTCGAAGCTCGCCATCAGCTCTCTCCTCTTGGTCCTCGATCGGTGCGCAGACTGTCGCCGGACCAGGGTCTGACTCGCATCAGGGAATGCCCTAGTTGCGCCACGGGGGTCCCTGGTGAGGGCTGGAGCGGGCTCAGTCGCCAGGCAGCACGCGGTCCAGGTGCCCGCGGGTGCTGATCCCCAGCTTGGTGAACACCTTGTGGAGGTGGTACTCGACGGTGCGCGGACTGATGAACAGGCGGGCGCCGATCTCGGCGTTCGACAACCCGTCACGGGCCAGTTGGGCGATCTGCAGCTCCTGGGCCGTCAGCTCGTCCCGGGTTTCGTCGGTGCGCTTTCGAGCGGTTTCGCCTGTCGCCAGCAGCTCGCGGCCCGCTCGCGCCGCGAACGCCTCGGCGCCCATCGACGTGAGCATGTCCTGTGCGCGACGCAGCTGGTCGCGGGCATCGATTCGTCGCCGGTCCGCCGCAGCCATTCGCCGTAGAGGAGGTGAGCACGCGCGAGCGCAAGCGCCAGGCGGGTGCGCCCCAGGCGCTCGATCGCCTCCACGTAGAGCCGTTCAGCCGCTTCGCCCTCGCTGAGCAGCGCCCTCGACCGTGCCTCGATGCCCAGCGCCAACTCGGTGCCGGCCGCGCGCGTGCGCTCCGACAACGATCGGCTCGCGCCGTTCGCCACGTCTTCCTGGCCGCAGCGCGCCGCGGCCTCCACGAGCTCGGGCAACGTCCAGGCCGAGACCATGCAGCTCATCCCGTTCGCTTGCCGCTTGGGCTGGCGCGAGTGCGGCCTCGTAGCGGCCGAGACCGTTGTAGAGAACCGCGCGCGCGTGGTCGCAGAAGGTGAGCACGACGCCCTCGCCGCGCTCGATCGCGCCGGGCTCGGTCGCCTCGAACACGACCAACGCGTCGGCTTCGATCCCGCGTAGCCGGCCACCAGCGACAACCGTCCGAACGTCACGGGCTGGACGCCGGTCGCGGCCGCGATGGCATCGGCCTCGTCGAGCAGCGCGGCCCGCGCCGTCGAGGTCTCCCTCGAAGCAGCGCACGTGCGCAAGGAAGTTGAGCGCGAGCGGTAGCACCGCGAGCGCGCCGTTCTCGCGCGCGACCTGGACGCTGCGTGCGGCGAGGTAGTGCCAGGTGTCGTCGGCGAACAGGTCCGGCGCCACGCGTCGCGCGAACCACGGCCAGCGGACGCTCACCCCGTCCGACTCGCCCTCGTCGCGAAGCGCGGCGAGTGCGCCTTTCAGCGCGGGCGCGCTGGCGGCGTAACCGTCGGTGAATCGAACCGCCAGCCCGTCGACCAGCAGGTCCACGGCGCGAGGCTCTCCCGGTGCGCGCGGTGCCGCGAGAGCCGCGCGAGCGACGTCCAGCGTCCCGGGGCCGAGCCTGCCGGCGACGCTCGCGGCTCGCAGGGCCTCCAGGTACGCGTCGCGGGCGAGGGGAACGTCAAGCGGTTCGAGCTGTTTGGCCGCGTCGAGCAAGCAGCGGCAGCGCGTCTGCGGCGCGCCGCAGATCCAGTGAGATCTGGCCGTGCAGGCGCTTGCAGCCTGGCACGGCGCAACGTCGTCCAGCGGCCCGGCGGCAGCCCTCGCGAGCAGCGTCAACGCGCCCTCGGGCGCCCCGGCCAGCACCTTGCTCTCGGCGGCCTCCAGGGCGCGCTGGGCCCGGCTGCTCGGGTCGGGCGTCAGCGCTGCCGATCGCTCCAGGAACGCCGCGGCGGCTGCAAGTCCGCCCCGGGCCCGGGCACGGTCGGCCGACCGCTCCAGCTCGAGCGCGACGTCCTCATCGGGCCCAGCGGTGGCGTGTGCGCGATGCCAGGCCCGGCGATCGGGGTCGAGCTTCGCATCGGTGGCTGCCGCCAGCGCGTGATGTGCGGCCTGCCGCTCCTCCGGCGACGCCGCACGGTAGATCGCCGAGCGCAGGAGCGGGTGGCGAAACGCGACCTGCGAGCCCAGCTCCAGCAGCCCGTCGGCCTCGGCGGGAGACAGCTCCTGGATGGGAACGCCGATCTCCTCCGATGCGCGAACGAGCAGCGCGGGCTCGCCCGTCGGGTCGGCCACCGCGAGGAGCAGCAGCCGCTGGGTCTCGGGTGGCAGCTCTTCCGCGCGGCGCCGGAAGCTCGCCTCGATTCGGCCCGGCAACGACCCGTCGCTGGGGAGCCCGAAACCACCGGCAAATCGTCCCGGTGAGAACTCACGTGGCAGCTCGATCAGCGCAAGGGGATTGCCACGTGTCTCGGCGAGGATCCGCTCGCGCACGCGTCATCGAGGGGAGGCGTGATGACCGATGCGAGCAGCTCCCGGGAATCGCCATCCGGCAAGCCCTCGAGTCGCAGCTCGGGCAGCCCGCCCAGTTCTTCAACCACGCCGGGCTCGCGCTCGGCGAAGAGCAGGAGGACCGACTCTGCCGCCAGGCGCCGAGCGACGAACGCGAGCACCTGAGCCGACGACCGATCGATCCACTGCACGTCATCGACGACGCAGACCAGCGGCTGCTCCTCCGCGGCGTCGGACAGCAGGCTGAGCACCGCGAGCCCGACTAGAAATCGATCGGGCTGCGGGCCCGAGCTCAGGCCAAAGGCGGTCTCGAGCGCGTCACGTTGCGGGGCCGGCAACCGCTCGCGACGATCCAGCAGTCCCACGCAGAGCTGATGGAGCCCCGCGAACGGGAGCTCCATCTCCCACTCCACCCCAAGCGCGCGAAGGACCCGACAACCGTCGGCACGCTCGACGGCGTAGTCGAGCAGGGTCGACTTGCCGATCCCGGCTTCGCCCCGGAGCACCAACACCGCGCTCTGCTGTTCGTGCGCTTCCGCGACCAGCCGATCGAGCCTCGCACACTGGTCCCCCCGGCCGGCCAGGGCGGCCTTCGCCCGCCGTGGTGTGAGGGGATCCATCCCGCCGCCAGCATAACGACGGAAGGGAGCAGAGAGACCGGTCCGTCACAGGCCGCGCAGGCCGTCCGCCGTCGTCACCTGCCCAGCGAACACGAACGCGGTCTGGCGCAACGATGACTCGAGATCGAAGGGCTCGAGCGCCGAGATCGCGTCGCGAGGGATCACGACGGCGTACCAGCGGAGCGCGGCACTCGCCGCCGTGTAGTGCACGCCGACGTTCGCGACGGTGCCACAGACAACGAGCGTGTCGACGCTCCAGAACCGCAGCATCTGGTCCAGCGGAGTGTCGTAGAACGCGTCGTGCCGGACCTTGCGAATCACGGTCTCGTCGACACGCGGCGCCAGCTCGGCGACGATTTCCCACCCCCAGCTCCCCTCGCGGCAGTGCTCGGGCCATATGTCCCACTCGGGGTCGCCCAGTCGGTGAGTGTCCTGGCCGTAGACCACTCGCATCCGGCTGCCCCGGGCGAGGTCCAGCAGGCGCCCGATGGCCGGGATGGTCGCCTCCGCGTCCGGCACGACCAGGCTGCCGCCCTGCTTCACGAAGTCGTTCTGCATATCGACCACGACCAGCGCCGTCCTGGCCGGGTCGAGGCGGACCTCGTCCTGCACGGCGTACTGCGGCACCTCGACCTTCACGTGCATCGCCCCCGAACCGGGTCTAATCGCTGGCGCGACACTCCATGCGGAGTGTGGGTCGCCGTCGGGCCGCTCGCATCAGGGAATCCCTAGTCGGCGCCCGGGGGTCTGTCGCGTGTAGGTCCCTCCGGTTAGCGTTGACCCGATGAAGGCGCAGTCGACCGCGGAGGTGCAGGCGCTGCTCGAGGCCGAACGTTCGGAGCAGCCGTTTCTCGCCTTTCGAGACAACGCCGGGAGGCTCGTAATCGAGACCCTGGGTCCAGACAAGGGGCTCCTCACGGTGGGCCGCGACCCGTCCTGTGACCTCGCGCTGCCATGGGACGACCGCGTGTCGCGCACCCACGCGGTACTCGAGCGCCTGGGCCACGCCTGGACCCTGGCCGACGACGGCATCTCCCGCAACGGCACGTTCCTCAACGGCGCGCGGCTGAGCTCGCGGCAGCGACTGGACGACCGCGACACGGTGCGTGTCGGCGGCACGACGCTCACCTTCCGCCAGCGCGTCGGCACCGACAGCGGAGTGACCAATCTGGACGATCCGGCAGGCGGGGTCGAGCTGACCATGATGCAGCGCAAGGTGCTCGTGGCGCTCTGCCGGCCCTTCGACGGGGAGGTGGACCGCTATGCCTCGCCGGCCACCAATGCAGAGATCGCAGCTGAGCTGGTGCTCTCGGTCGCGGCGGTCAAGACCCACATGCGAAGCCTCTTCGAGCGCTTTCAGGTCGGCGACCTGCCCCAGAATCGCAAGCGCGCCCGGGTGGTGGAGCTGGCGCTCGAACAGGGTGTCGTCTCGCGGCGCGAGCCTTAGCTGGTTTCCGGCCGGAAGAGAGGGTGCGGACAACCCACCCTAGGGTTGGTTACGGCTCCAGCTTTACAGCTCTTATGGTGCGCACCATGATCCTGCAAGGTCAGGGCATCTTGTGCGAGTCAGGAACGCTGGACAAGTCAACACAGGTCGGGTTAGTGTGGGACTTCAGTACTCGATCCGCCCTCCTGGCACGAGCGCCTGAGGCCCAACCGCACGGACGCGATCACTCGGATCTGGTCCCCGATCGTGAAGCCGCTTCCAAGAACCCTCCGATGTCGCATGCTCGCCGCGCACGCGAGCCACTGGCCCGAACGTTGAAGACGGCGGGGCTCATGCTGGGGCGGGGGGACGTCCTCGGCCGGTACGAGATCGAGGACATGATCGGCATCGGCGGGATGGCGATCGTCTACCGCGCCAAGCAGCTCACGCTGGGCCGCTCGGTGGCCCTGAAGCTGTTGGCCGCCGAGTTCACGAGCGACGACTTCCGGGAGCGCTTCCGCCGCGAGGGCAAGCTCGCCGCAAGCCTCGACCACTCCAACATCGTCCCGGTCTACGACGCCGACGAGGCGGATGGCCGCCTGTTCATCGCCATGCGCCTCGTGGAGGGCGAGACCCTGGCGGAGCGCGTGCGCAGGGACGGCGCGATCCCGTCGTCGAAGACCATGTCGTTGCTCACCCCGATCGCGAGCGCCCTCGACGCCGCGCACGACGCCGGCCTCGTGCATCGCGATGTGAAGCCTCAGAACATCCTCCTGAGCCGGTCTGATCATCCCTACCTCGCCGACTTCGGGATCGCCAAGGGCGACTCCACCTCCGCCACCCTCACCAGCGCGGGAGCTTTCGTCGGCACCGTCAACTACGCCTCCCCGGAGCAGATCTGCGGCGAGGAGCTGACCGCGCGAACCGACGTTTACGCGCTCACGGTCGTGCTCTACGAGTGTCTGGCGGGCAGGGTGCCGTTCCTGCGCGAGACCGACGTGGCCGTGCTCCACGCGCACCTACACGACACACCGCCCGGCCTCCCGGAGAAGAACGGCCACGGCTCGCTCGAGGCCGTCAACGCGGTGATCGCGCGCGGGATGGCCAAGGACCCGCCGGACCGCTTCCGCAGCGCGGGCGAGCTGCTCGAGGCCGCGGAGCTGGCACTCGCCGGCACGAAACTGAGCGCGACACGGCCGCCCTCGAACGGGCACTCGGCACCGGTCCGCGATCCCGAGGAGACGTGGGTTCCCGCGCCCGCTGCGCCCACGGCCGCAGCAGCTCCCAACGGCAACGGGGCGCCCCGGCAGCGCGCGTCCCTCGCGCGACCGGGTGCCCTGCTCGATGCCGCGGCCCGCGCGATCAGCGGGGTTCCCGCCGAAGCACTGCAGACGCGCGGCGCGAAGACCGCACCTGCGACGGGCCCCGCGATTCCCGCCCTGGCGCCAGTGCCGGCGGCAGCGCCACCGCGCAGGCGCTCACGGCAACGCGTCAGGCGCCGGCGGGCGCTGGCCGCCGTGCCCGTGGTGGCGCTGGGTGGGGCATTGGTCTTGCTGCTGGTCCCCCACGGCGGCGGCAGTGGTCTGAGCACGGCCCAGGCCGGGTTCGTCTCGCTCCACTACCCCGCTCATTGGCGGCCGGCGGCGGCCCAGGCCCAGCCGCGGGACGGAGTGCGCCTGACCCCTGAAGCGGACCTGTCGGGCCCCGGGGGTGCGGTGCTGCGCGCCGGACACATCAGCGCACCTGCGGCTGCGGCCGCGGGGCTTCCGCCCGCGCTCAGCCGAAGCGCGGCGGGCACTCCTGCGACCACCGCCACGACCCTGGACTCGGCCCCCGGCCGCCTCTACTCGGGCGCGCTGAAGAGCGGGGGACGCTTTGCCGCGTACGTGTTCGCCGGCAGCGCCGGCGACATCGCGCTGATCTGCGAAGGGCCGACGGCAGCGGCGGTCGCCGGCTGTGCTCGGGTGGTCAGCGACAGCCGCCTCAGCGAGAAGGTCCTGCCCGCGGAGCCCGACGCAACCGTCGCTGCCGCGCTTCGGAAGGGCCTGTCGCCGTTGGAGAAGACACGCGCTGCCGTGGGGTCCGCCATGGCCTCGAGCGATCTTGCCACCCGCGCGGCCGGGGCAGCGAGGTTGGCCACCGCAGACCGCGCCGCCTCCAAGGCGATCCTGAGGATCAAGGCAGGGCCGCGCAGGGCCAAGGCACTGCAGGGCCTGGCGGCGGCGATCGCCGCCGAGGCGAGCGCTCTCGACGGGCTCGGAAGCGCGATTCACGGCCGCGACCACACCGCCTATCGCAGCGCGAGGGCCGGCGTGAGGAAGGCCGAGGCGTCGATGAAGCACCCGCTTGCCGCGCTGAAGGTCGCCGGCTACGGGACGAAGAGCGCCCCGCTCCCGGCACTCAGCCTGAGCCCGCGGATCGCGTCGTCGCTGCCTCGGGCGAAGAAGGTCTCCGCCAGTTCCGGCGGGAACACGGCGAGTTCGAGCTCGGGATCGACCGCCGTCCCTTCCCATCAGACCGGTGGCGGCGGAACCAGTGGCAGTGGCGTAGTTCACGCCCGCCCGCCCGCACCTGCCCCGAAGAGCGGCGCGCACACCATCCCTGGCACCAACGGCATCTACACCGGCTAGATGAGAGCCGTGGTGACAGCCCTTCTGATCACCGCAGCGGCCCTGATGCCGGCCTCGCCGGCCGCAGGTGCGACTCGCCGGAGCAGGTGGTCCCGGCCTTCGGGATCGCCACGTCCCACACGCAGGGGCTGGCCAACAACCACAGTTACTCGATGCAGGTCGACACGATCGGGCTGAACAGGCTCGCCGGCGCGAACGTGAAGCTGCGCTGCCTGGGCTGCAAGACCCGCAAATTGGGTCGCCCGCAGCACCGGTCCCGCAACGCACGCAAGTACGCGAACCTGGGCTGGCGCGTAGGCAGATCGAACTACATCGAGGTCGACGTGTCGCGGAGCGGCTACACCGGGCGCTGGCTGCAGCTCGGCCTGCGGCGCGTGAACCATCAGCCGACACGGGGCGTCCTGTTTCAAGCTGCCGGGATCCGGGCGCCGCTACGAATGCCTGCTGAAGCTCAAGAGCGGCTGCCTGCAGGGGACGACTGGGCACACCGACTGCCCGACTGGCACTCTCGTTCAGCACGTCGACCAACTTCCGGGAGCTCCGCTTCCCCACACGACCATCAGCTCGGGCCCCACCGGGTTCGTGAACACCGGGACGGCGACCTTCACGTTCTCGAGCGATTCCGGCAACGACTACCAGTGCAAGCTCGATGACGACGACTGGTCGACCTGCGACGGCGACCAGGACGAGTACGACTCGCTGCCTGATGGCAGTCACACCTTCTCGGTCCGGGCCGTGCTCAACGATCAGCCGGACCCGAGCCCCGCAAGGCGTACGTGGACGATCGACACCACGCCCCCGCGCACCACGATCACCGCCGGCCCGTCCGGCGCCGTGCAGGGAGCGAGCGGCACGTTCTTCTACGCCTCCTCGGAGGGCGGATCCCGCTTCGACTGCGACTTCGACTCCCAGGGCTGGAAGCCGTGCAACGGCGGGCGCGCCACCTTCAGTTACACACAGGCCGGCCATTCGCTCGCCGTGCGGGCGATCGACGCCGCCGGCAACGTCGACCTCAATCCGGCGACCACCACCTGGCAGCGTTTTCCCGACGACGGCGCGCCGTTCGAGTTCGACGACCAGAACCCAGGCTTCTTCAGGAACGTGGGGAGTGCCGCGGACTGGCACCAGGGCGGGAGCGGCGCGAACACCTACTGGTACTTCGCCGCCTCGCCGCACTGCGACCCGGCGGACACCAGTCTCAACTGGGCGCAGTGGCAGGCGACCGGGCTGACGGCCGGGTACTACGACGTCTACGCCTACATCCCGAACAACACGCCCAGCGCCAGCGGCACGCCTGGCGCCGATCTGGCCTCTCAGGTGCGCTACAGCGTGCTCCAGGCGGACTCGACGGTGCGCGACGTAACCGTCTCCCAGGCTGGGCACGGCGGTAGCTGGCTCCTGCTCACGTCGTTCGTCAGGCTCGACGGCACCACCTTCGTCAAGGCCAACGACGACGACGCGCTCGACGCCGCGTGCGACAACAAGATCATCGCCACCGACGCCCTCAAGCTCGTCTACCGGACGCCATAGGCCGCGGCTGACGAGGGTAAGTCCGTCCATCCCTTGGGTGGGTATGAAGGCGGCCTGCCCGGATCTAGGTTGCCTCCGAGATGAAGACGGCCGTAGGCACCTGGGAGGGGGAGATAACCCACGTCGGCGCGACCGGAGTGGAGATCAGCGAGCCCTCGACGGATGGTTGGACTGCGGTCGTCCGCATCAGGCGCGTCAACGCCGACGTACTGATCGCCGGCTCCAGCCTGACCGTGTCACTCAAGCAGGGCAGGGTGCCGTTCACACGGCGGGTGGGCTATCGGTCGCTCACGGGAGTGGGCTACCGGCCACGGACCGGCTGGCGATCGCGCGAGACGCTCCGGCTGGGCGTGGTGGCGGAGGACGGGCGGCAGCTCTGCATCGATCTCACGGTTCGGAAGAGGGTCGATGCCGCCGAGGTGGCCCAGTCGATCGCACAGCGAGCGGCACGCCACCGCCTCCGCCACGCGCCGGCCGGCCGCCCCGAGCACTTCGCCGGGCTCGCGGGTGCGGCGCGGCTGCCGGTGCCGAGGCTCGAGGGGTTCGCCGTCTACCAGCTTGCCTCGACACCGGCTACGCGGGCCGCATTCTCGCCGGACTCGTCCACTTCGGCCAGCGAAGCTACGAGCCCGAAGCCGGGCGAGAGCGGCAGCGCCGGACGGGACCGCTGCCTTTCGCCCTAAGCGCCACTCCTCAGCCCGGCGGCTTCCAGGGCGGCCGCTCGGTTCGAATGCACCTCCAGCCGCACCGCCTTTCCGTCGCGCATCCGCCAGACGTGGCCGCCGTCGAGCTCCGTGTGGACGCCACTCGCCCGACCTCTGCCGGTCTGGTGGTACATGGCGACGATGGCTTCACTGGCGGGGATCAGCTCGGCGAGCTCGAAGCGGAGATCCCGCCAGCTCTCAAGCCAGCCGCGGAAGCCCCTTTCCATACCCTCGAGCCCCTCGTATACCCCAGGCTCGGGAAGGCTGTCCCCAAGGACGAACACGATCTCGGGGTCATAGATGTCAGCGCTCCAGAATTCGCCCGACCTCGCGTCCGCCGGTTCGCTCGAGCGCATCCCGAAGTAGTGCGAAATGCTCGAGGCGCACGTCCTCGGCCGCGACCGGACCCAGCCGCTGGGCCATCGCCGTGGAGCCCTCCAGATCCGTCATCAGCACGGCGACCATCTCGTCGCCAGTTGCGCTCACCAGGCAATCATGCCTGCATCCGGACGCCGCTGCCACGACTCGAGGGCGAGCGGCGCGAACGTCGAGACGGTTACCGCTCCCGTACTGCGTAGGTCAGGTGGGTCACCCGCTGCGTCGGCTCCGCGCGGACCGGCTCCAGGGCCACGCGGCTCGCGTCCACGCCCTCGAACAGGCGGATCCCGGAGCCGAACAGCACGGGTGAGAGCGCGATCGTGAACTCGTCGATCAGGCCGGCGTTCACGTACTCCAGGATCGTTTCGCCGCCGCCCGCGATGCGGACGTCCCGGTCGCCGGCGGCCTCGCGGGCTTGGTCGAGCGCGGGCTCGATGCCGTCGCCCACGAAGTGGAAGGTGGTCCCGCCCAGCCGCTCCCAGGGGTCACGCTTCTCGTGCGTCACGACGAAGACCGGCGTGTGGAACGGCGGCTCCTCCGGCCACCCCTGCTCGCCGGCATCGAACATGCGCTTGCCCATCACGTTCGCGCCGGTGCGCTCGAACGTCTCCCGCACGATGTCGTTATCGCGCCCTTCCTCGCCGCCCTCACCGAGCTTCAGGTTCTCCCGGAAGAACCGCAGCGGGAAGATCCACTGCTGCAGTTCCATCCACTGCTGCCCCATCAAGTCCTCGAGGGACTCCGGCGCGATGAACCCGTCCAGCGACATCGTCACGCTGAAGAACACCTTCCCGGCCATCAGGCCTCAACTCCCTTCCGAAGGATCTCGGCGACGTAGGCAGCCAGGTTGCTCAGGGTCTGCTGGCCGCCCTCGATCGCGTGGTACTTCTCGACCGCCTGGTCGCGCAGCTCCTTGGTGGGGAACACCGTGCGCATCTCGATCCGGGTCGCCGAGCCGTCGGGCGCGAACGTCAAGACCGACTCGAAGGCGTTCGGGTCGCCGCGGGACTCACCGTGCAGCAGCACGATCCGCTCCGGCGGGGCGATCTCGGTCCAGGAGATCCACTCCTGGTAGTCCGTCCCGTCCGGTCCGTGCATCACGAAGTCCCACTCCCCGCCGACGCGGAACTCGAACGCCCGCGTGGTGGTGGTGAACCCCTCGGGTCCCCACCACCGCGACAGGTGCCGCACCTCGGTGAACGCCTCGAACACCAGCTCCGGTGGGGCACTGATCACCCGGGAGATCACGATCTCGCGGTCGGACGTCGCGGACCGCGCCGGCGCCCCTCGTCCCGTCGCACTCATCAGCTACTCCTCCTGCCTTGCCTGCTTGAGGTCCTGCACGTACTCGTCCAGCCGGTCGAAGCTCTCGTTCCAGAACCGCTCGAACCCGCCGGTCCACTCGTGAACCGGTCGCAGCCCGCGGGCGTCAAGGCCGTACAGGCGTTGCTTGCCTGCCTTGCGGTCCCGGACCAGTCCGACCTCCCGGAGCACCCGCAGGTGTTTGGACGCCCCCGGCTGGGTCATCTTCAGCTCCTGGGCCAACTCGGTCACCGGCCGCTCACCCGCCCGCAGCAGCACCAGGATCTCCCGGCGCTGCTGCTCGGCGATCGCGTTGAAGACGTCCGACGTCGTCGCTGCTCGTGCCATGGCGCCAATCATATACCGATATCGGCATACGTCAAGGCCGAGAGGAATGAGAGAGCGGACGACGGGACTCGAACCCGCTACCTACAGCTTGGGAAGCTGTCGCTCTACCAGGTGAGCTACGTCCGCGAGCGATCCCAGTCTACCCCGACCGCGGGGCCTCTGGGAGGTCTCGGAGGTCCCCGCTCGCCAGCCGGGTGGGGGGTCGGCCGGCGGGCCGGGGATACCCTTCTGCCATGGCCCAGAGAAGGCGGATCCTTGCGCCCGTGCCGCTGATGGTGATCGCGGTCGTGCTCGCGCTCGTGGGCCTGCTCGCGTACGGGATCGCGTCGAACCAGACCGACACGAGCATCGACAGCCACCTGGCCAAGGGCGAGCGCAAGCCGGCGCCGGTCGCGACCCTGCCCAGGCTCGGCCAGAGCGGCAAGGCCTCGCTCGCCGACTACCGCGGCAAGGTGGTGCTGCTCAACTACTGGGCCTCCTGGTGCGTGCCGTGCCGCAGCGAGGCGCCGCTGCTCGAGCGCTGGCAGGGCGTCATGCAGTCGAAGGGCGGCACGGTGCTGGGCGTCGACGTGAACGACATCTCCGATGACGGGCTCTCTTTCGCCCGCCAGTACAAGCTCACCTATCCCCTCCTCCGCGACGGCGACGCCCACAGCCAGGCCGCGTTCGGCGTGCTCGCCTATCCGGAGTCCTTCCTGATCGATCGCCAGGGCCGGATCGTCGCGGCCCAGCGGGGACCGGTGGACGACGCCTTCATGCGCGGCAAGGTGCTGCCGCTCCTGGAGCAGCACTCGTGAGACGCGCGCTGGCCCTGGCGCTCGCGCTCGCGCTGCTTGTTCCGAGCTTCGCGATCGGCGCCCAGCCCCAGCCACGCACCACGCTGGGCGATGTCGAGGACGAGGTGATGTGCAACGTCTGCGGCACGCCCCTGAACGTCGCCGACTCGCCCCAGGCCGACCAGGAGCGGGCCTTCATCCGCCGGCTGATCGCGCGTGGCTACACCAAGCAGCAGGTGAAGGACGCCATGGTCGCGCAGTTCGGGCGCGGGATTCTGGACGTGCCCTCGGGCCACGGGTTCGACCTGGCCGCCTACCTCGTGCCCGCGCTCGCCCTCGTGCTGGCCGGCGGGGTGATCAGCGTGGCGGTGATCCGCTGGCGGCGCGACAAGCCCACGGCCCTCGTGGGGACGGGCGGCCGCGGGCCGAGCTCCGAGGACAGCGCGCTGCTGCGCGACGACCTCGATCGCTACGACCTCTGATGATCCTCGCGGCGGCTGGAGTGAACACAACGGTGGTTGCGGCGTTCGCCGTCGGCGTGGTGTCGTTCATCTCGCCCTGCGTGCTGCCGCTCGTGCCGGGCTACCTGTCCGCGATCTCCGGGGTCTCGTTCTCGGACATAGAGGCCGGGGCGAACCGCCGCCAGGTGCTCATCCCGTCGCTGCTCTTCTGCCTCTCGTTCACCGTGATGTTCGTCGCGCTAGGGATGACCGCCACCGGCATCGGCCGCACGCTGGCGGAGAACCGGCTGCTGATCCGCCACATCTCCGGCATCGTGATCTTCGCGATGGGTCTGCTGTTCGTGGGCACGCTGTTCGTGCCGCTGCTGAACCGCGAGTGGAGGCCCGAGGCGCTGCTCTCGCGCGCCTCCACCGGCGGGCCGGTGGTGGCGGGCCTCGCGTTCGCCGTGGCCTGGCTGCCCTGCACCGGGCCCACGCTCGGCGCGATCCTCACCGCCGCCAGCACCCAGTCCACCGTCGGCAAGGGCGGCGTGCTGCTGGCCTTCTACGCCGCCGGGCTGGCGGTGCCGTTCATCCTCAGCGCGCTGGCGTTCTCACGCGTGACCGGCGTGTTCCGCTTCTTCCGCAACCACTACGGCGTGATCACGGTCGTGTCCGGCGTGATCCTGATGGCGATGGGCGTGCTGCTCTTCACCAACGAGCTGTCGACGCTGAACACGAAGGCCCTGTCGCTGCTGGACAACCTGGGCCTGAACTTCTTCAGCAATATCTAGCGGACGAGCTTCAGCGTGAACTTCTTCGTGGCGGCGTTGCCCGCCGCGTCGATCACGGTCATCGTCACGTGGATTCGCACGCGTTGGTGGTGCGCCAGCGCGTGGCGGATCCGCGCCCTCGCCTTGCGCGTGAGGTGCATGCTGATCTTCGAGCGCTGCCCGGGGTTGAGCGCGGTGGTGGTCTTGCCCGTGCGCATCACCCGGGCGGGTCCGAGCACGGAGATCGTGCCCTGCACGATGAACGTGCAGCGCTCGCTGCAGGTCGCGTAGACGAACACGTTGCGGCCGCCGAAGTGCTCGAGGCTGCTCTTCTGGAGGACGAGGCTGGGCGCGGTCGTGTCGACCGTGACCTTCGGGGTGCTGCCGCCGCCGGGGGGCGTACTGCCCCCGGGCGGGTTGCCGCCACCGGGCGGGGGCGGAGGAGGCGCAGGGGGTACGGGGCCGCAGAGCGCGGTGCCCATGCAGCTCTTCAGCACGCTGACCGTCGGCTTCCCGTTGGACCAGCTGAGATGGATCTCGGCCGACGCCACGTTGTTCCCGAAGGACGCCTCTTGCACGCCCGCGTGGCTGCCGTTCGAGTTCTCGTTGACGCGGTGGACGAGGTTGTAATCCCCGGTCGGCGAGCTCGACTGGGCGATCGGGACGTCCTGGCCCTCCTTGAGCGGGTCATAGGAGTCGCCCCACCCGGGGGAGATCCCCTCGGTCAGAGATAGCGCACTCGGGTTGTTCTGCTGGCAGAAGGTGGGCTCAACCGTGGTGCCGTAGACCGCGCTCCCGCCGCCGTGGTTGTTGTTGTCGCCGAGGCAGAAGCCCTCCTTCTCATCGGTGCCGATGAGAGAGCCGGCGAGCGTGCGGAGCTCGTAATGGTCGAAGGGCTCGAAGTGCCAGTGCTGGTGGCCGAAGCCCGTCTCGTAGTGGAGGTCGCCCACCCCGCCCACCGTCTGCTTCGTGCCGTCCGACATGTAGATGATCTGGTCGGCCGTCATGTTCCCGGACGTACCGGAGCGGTGGCCGTGGATCTCGAGCGGCCCGGAGCCGCGATTCACGACCTCGGACAGGAAGCCGATCTGCCAGGCGCCCGAGCCGCCGCCGATCTGGACCTGCTTGGGGACCTGCTGCTCGAGGTCAGGCAGCTTCTGCGTCGCGGCATCGGCTCGCGCCGCCGCCAGGAGGAACACCAGCGGCAGCGTGAGCACCAGAAGGAACCGGAGGCTCCTTCGTTTTAGAACGGAGCGAGTGGACTGCATGGAGGGGTTTGGGGTACGCGTGCAACGCGAGTCGATACCGATATCGCGGTACCTGTCCCATACCACCACGACCACCCGCAGGTTGTCAAGCGGGCTACATCTGGTCCGGCGCCGAGACCCCGAGCAGATCGAGCGAGCGGGCGATCACCCGCTGGGCCATCACGCTGAGCGCGATGCGGAAGTCCTCGTCGCCGCCCTCCTCCGCGGCGCCCACCACGCGGCAGTCGCGGTAGAAGGCGGAGAAGTCCTGTGACACGTCGTGCACGTAGGCGGTGAGACGGTGCGGGGCGCGGCGCAGCGCGGCGTTGTCCACCTCGTCGGGCAGCTGGAGCAGCCGCTTCAGCAGGGCGCGCGCCGAGGGATGAAGGGTCTCCGAGTAGGTCGCTCCCAGGGCGCCGGCCACGCGCTCCTCCCCCACCTTGCGCAGGATGCTCGCTATGCGCGCGTGCGCGTATTGCACGTAGTAGACGGGGTTGTCCTGGCTCTGCTCGCGCGCGAGCGCCAGGTCCAGGTCGAGCGTGGTGTCGTGGCTGCGCTGCAGCAGGAAGAAGCGCGCGGCGTCCACGCCGATGTCGTCCACGAGGTCGTCGAGGGTCACGAACTCGCCTGAGCGCTTCGACATCTGGAGCCGCTTGCCGCGCTCGAGCAGGTTGACCAGCTGCATGATCAGCAGCTCGAGCGTGCCGGGCTTTCCCCCCAGCGCCTCCCAGGCGGCGAGCACGCGCTTCACGTAGCCGTGGTGGTCGGCGCCCCAGACGTCGATGTAGCGGTCGGCCCCGCGCTCGAGCTTGTCCTCGTGGTAGGCGATGTCCGAGGCGAAATAGGTGAAGTCGCCGTTGGAGCGCATCAGCACGCGGTCCTTGTCGTCGCCGAAGGCGCTCGTGCGCAGCCAGACCGCGCCCTCGCTCGGATAGACGCGGTCGTCCTCGGCGAGCAGGTCGATCGCCCGCTGGATCGCGCTCTTGTCGTGCAGCGAGCGCTCGGAGAAGAAGGTGTCGAAGCGCACGCGGAAGCGCTCGAGCGACGCGCGCAGCGCCTCCATCATCAGCTCGACCCCCCGGATGGCCAGATCGTCCACGTCGGCGTCGGCGGCGCCCTCGATGCGCTGGGCGAGCTCGGTCACGTAACTGCCGTGGTAGCCGCCCTCCGGCGGCTCCTCGCCGCGCGCCCGGGCCTGAATCGACGCGCCGAACAGCTGCACCTGGGTGCCGTAGTCGTTCATGTAGTACTCGCGCTCCACGCTGTGGCCGGCGAACGCGAGGATGCGCCCGAGCGAGTCCCCATAGGCCGCGTTGCGCGCGTGGCCGATGTGCAGCGGGCCGGTGGGGTTCACGCTCACGAACTCCACGACCACGCGCTCGCGCGGCTCGGCCTGGCCGCCGCCGTATGCGTCCCCGGTCGCGATCGCCCGGGTGAGCGCCTCGCGGCACCAGGCGTCGGACATGAACAGGTTGAGGAAGCCCGGCCCCGCCACGTCCACGCGTTCGACCTCGCCGGCGAGGCGCTCCTCCACGAGGCCGCCCAGGCGCTCGGCCACGGCGCGCGGCGCCTCGCCCATGGTGGGCGCCAGCAGCAGGGCCGCGTTGGTTGAGTAATCGCCGAACTCGGGCTTTGGCGGGCGGTCGAAGCTGATCGCCTTTAGCGAGCTGTTCCCGCTGAGCTCCGCCGCTGCCTCCGCGACGGCTGCCCTGAGATTGGCGACCGGATCCTCGGTCGTCACGTCAGTAATGGTATGGCTCGCCCGCGAGGATCTTGTGCGCGCGGTAGACCTGCTCCAACAGCACCACCCGTGCGAGCTGGTGCGGAAGCGTCATCGGGCCGAACGAAAGGCGGAGGTCGCACTTGTCGAGATCGAGTCCGCGCGGCCCGCCCACCACGAAGCAGAGATCCTGGCCCGACTGCCGGCGCTCCTCCAGGAAGCGGCTGAAGCCGATCGAGTCGAACGTCTTACCGCCCGAGTCGAGCAGGCAGACGTACGCACGCTCGGGAATGCGGCCGTCGACCTTCTCCTCGTCGCGCAGCTCGACCAGCTCGAGCCTCGTATGGCGAGCCAGCAGCTTCTGGTAGTGCTGGACGTCATCGGCATACGGTGGCCGAAGGCGCCCGACGGCTAGGACGATTGTGCGCATCGGTGCAGGCCTCGAAGGGCTGCGATACTAGCCGGGTGCCTGACGACGAACAGCCCGAGCGCCACATCAACATCCACACCTCGCCGGAGATCATGGCGGGGGTCTATGCGAACTTCGCGAACGTCAGCCACTCGGACTACGAGTTCACGCTCACGTTCGCGCGGGTGGATCACGAGGTCGAGGAGGACGAGATCCCGGGAGTAGTCGTCTCGCGGATCAACCTCTCCCCGCGCTTCATGCGCGAGCTGATCGATGCCATGGAGGACAACTGGTCCAAGTGGCAGACGAAGGAGGGCATCAAGAACCTCCCGGAGTACGGCGGCGACCAGCCGCCGGGCTACTCCGACACTCAGGACTAGCGCTAAGCGCTCCGGGACCAGGCCAGGCCCAGGCCGATTCGCTCGACTGTGGGCGGATGTGTGCCGAACAGCTTCTGGAGCAGCGCGGGCGGCTGCGGATCCGCGAGCGCCTTGAGGGCGAGCCGGCGCTCGAGCGAGATGAACGCGTCGAGGTCGCCGGCCAGATCGAGCGAGAAGAGGTCGGCCCGGACCTCCACGCGGCGCGACAGGGCGGTGCCCGCGATGCCGCCGAAGAACGACACGATGCCCGCGGAGAGCGCCAGCGCCGGCAGCATCCCCGGGCCGCCACGCGCGGTGCCGGCGATCCGCTCGGCCAGGCGCTGCACCAGGTGCGTGCCGGCCGGGGCGGCGATGGCCAGCCAGCCGAGGAAGCGGAGCACGTCGCGGTGCTTCACGTGGCTCAGCTCGTGGGCCACCACCGAGCTGACCTCTGCGGGCGGGAAGTCGCGCAGGAGCGTGTCGAACAGCACCACTCGCTTGCTGCGGCCGAGCCCGTTCACGTAGGCGTTGGCCGCGGTGGTGCGCCTGCTGGCATCCACGCGGTAGACCTCGCCCACGTCCACCCCCGCGCGGCCGGCAAGCTCCAGCACCTCGCTGCGCAGCTCGCCGTCCTCGAGCGGCGTGAACTTGTTGAAGATCGGGTCGAGCAGCACCGGCTGGAGCGCGACGAGGAGGACGCTCAGCCCCAGCGCGCCCGCCGCGGCCGGCGCCCACCAGCCGTCCGGAAAGCGCCGGATCACCAGCATCGCGCCGGCCGAGCCGGCACCGGCCATGACGGTGTCGATGGCGGTCGCCTTCCCAGCGTCGCTCAGCCAGCCGCCCCAGCCCTGCACGGAGATGCCCGCGCGCACTGCCCGGCGGTGGTTGATCGCGCCGAGCGGCAGGGTGACCAGGGTGAGGCCCGCCGACAGCCCCGCTCCCACGGCCGCGGAACCCGCTATCGGGCGCGATTCCGCCCGCCGCAGGAGCTCCGGAGGCCGCGCTGCGGCCAGGGCCAGCGCCCCGCCGTCCACCGCCATCGACAGCAGCCCGAGCGCCCGCCGGGGCCGCTGATAGCGCCGCGCACGGTCGATCTCCTCGCGGCTGAAGTACCCTTCGGGCTCGACGGGGGCTGGCTCGATCAAGCCACTCCGAGGCCTGAGCGCCAGTGTTGCGGCTCCGGCCGCGGCGATCGCCACTCCAACCGCCAGCGGCAGCCGATAGCCATTAGCCCCCATAGGAGCAACACAGTAGACCGCAACCCAGAGAAGCCTCTGAGGATCGCCCTGCTCTCAGACGTTCACGCCAATCTGCCGGCCTTCAGGGCCGTGCTCGATGACATTGCCAGCGCCGCAGTGGACCAGACCTGGTGCCTCGGCGACCTGGTGGGCTACGGCGCTCAGCCCGACGAGTGCGTGGAGCTGGCCAAGAGCTCCTGCGAGGTGTGCCTCGCCGGCAACCACGATCTCGTGGTGCTCGGGAAGCTGGACATGGAGACTTTCTCGGCCAACGCCGGCATCGCCGCGCGCTGGACGCAGCAGACCATCGGCAAGGAGGCGCTCGACTTCATGGGCGGCCTCGAGCCGGCCGACACCGGCGGCGAGCTCGGCCTCTTCCACGCCAGCCCGCGCGACCCGGTTTGGGAGTACGTGCTGTCCACGCTTCAGGCGGACGCCTGCATGGACGCAATGGAGGCGCGGGTGGGCGCGATCGGTCACTCGCACGTGGCGCTCTTCTTCAACCGCGAGCCGGACGGGCCGGTGCGCGGGGCGCAGGCGCCTGCGGGTACCGAGATGGACCTCTCCGAGGGCCGCTGGCTGATCAACCCCGGCGGCGTGGGACAGCCGCGCGACGGCGACCCGCGGGCCGCCTGGGTGCTGCTCGATCTCGACGGCTGGACCGCCGAGTGGCGCAGGGTGGAGTACCCGATCGACGAGGCGGCACATGCCATCCAGCGCGCGGGCTTGCCGCAGGCGCTTGCCAACCGCCTCTACCGTGGCGAATGATGCGCGCCGCCTGCATAGCCATAGCCCTCGTGGCCGCCCTGGCAGTTGCCGGCTGCGGCGGGAACAAGACGAAGCCGTCGATCCCGTCGGATGACGCTCAGGCGCTCCAGACGCTACTCGACCAGACGGCCGCCAACTTCGACCACGGCGCGTGCAACGGCGCGCATGCCAAGGTCGCCCAGCTGACGGCCAAGATCGACCAGCTGCCCTCCAGCGTCGATCCGACCGTGCGCAAGAACCTCAGGGACGGAGCGGTGCACCTGAACAGCCTGCTGACCGACCAGTGCAAGCGGCCGGAGACCACCACGACTTCGTCCTCCTCGACCACCACCAGCACCCCCTCCACCACCACGACCGAGACGACGACCACCAGCAGCACCCCGGAGACCACCACCACGTCGAGCACCAGCACCACCACCAGTGCGCCCTCCCAGCCCGGCGGCGTGGTCCCGCCGACCACCACGAGCCCCAGCGGAGGAGCGACCAGCCCATGAGCACCCCCAGCGAGGTCGCCGGCCGCTACCGCATCGAGCGCCGCCTGGGCGCCGGCGGCATGTCCACCGTGTTCATGGCCCTCGACACCGTGCTCGAGCGGCGCGTGGCGGTGAAGCTGCTGGCCGAGCACCTGGCGGACGACGACGCGTTCGTGGCGCGCTTCCGGCGCGAGGCGGTGGCCGCGGCGCGGCTCCAGCACCCGAACATCGTGTCGGTGTTCGACTCCGGCCTCGATCCGGCATCCGGGCGCCACTACATCGTCATGGAGTACGTGGACGGCCCGTCCTGCGCCGACCTCCTGCGCGACCGCAAGCAGCTCGGCATCGAGGAGTCGGTGGGCATCATCCGCGACGCCTGCCACGGGCTCGACTACGCGCACCGCGCGGGCGTGGTGCACCGCGACGTGAAGCCGGGCAACCTGCTGATCGCCACCGAGTCGGGCACCACCAAGCTGGCCGACTTCGGCATCGCCAAGGCGGCCGAGCAGACGCGCATCACCCAGGTCGGCTCCGTGCTCGGCACCGCCGCGTACCTGTCGCCCGAGCAGGCGAGCGGCGAGGAGTCCACGCCGGCCTCGGACATCTACTCGCTGGGCGTGTGCGCCTACCAGTTCCTCTCCGGCCGGCTGCCGCACGAGTACGGCTCGATCACCGAGCTGGCGCTGAAGCAGCAGAGCGACGTCGCCCAGCCGATCACGAACTTCCGCCCCGAGGTGCCGCCCGAGCTCGACCGGGCGATCCGGCTCTGCCTCGAACGCAACCCAGCCGGGCGCTACTCATCCGCGCTCGAGATGGCCGACGCGGTGGAGGCGGGCCTGCACGGCCACGAGACCTACGCGACGCAGCTCTTGGAGCAGACCCAGGCGCTCGGCTACGACCCGGACGCCACGCGGGCGCTGATGGCCGACACCGGCGCCACGCAGGCGCTGCCGGAGTCGCAGCGGATCCCGCCGCGCACCACCGTGGCGCCGCCTCCGCAGCGGCGCGCGCCCTCCCGCGACGATCGCCGCCCGGCGAGTCGCGGCCGCGGGCTGAAGCGGCTCGCGGTGCTGCTGGCCGTGATCCTCGTGGCGATCGCGATCATCCTGGTGATCACGCAGTCAGGCGGCAGCAGCAATACCGGCCCGGTGAACTCCGGCGACGTGCACGGCCAGATCGACGGCCTGAAGCAGCTGGTTCAGGACAACACTCAGTAGCGCTCCGCGGCGCCGGGGCCGCTCCCGCCCAGCACCGCCTGGGTGTAGGAGTCGAGCTCGCCGGCCTGCACGGCCGCCCGGATCTCGTCCATCAGCGACTTCATGAAGGTGAGGTTGTGGAGCGTGATCAGGCGCGCGCCGGTGAGCTCGCCCGCCTTCACGAGGTAGTGCAGGTAGCCGCGCGTGTGCTCGCGGCATGCCGGGCAGGGGCAGCCCGCCTGGATCGGCTCGCGGCTCTCGCTCCAGGAGGGGCGCGTCAGGTCGAGCCGCCAGCGCGACTCCGGCTCGGGCACGAGCGCCGTGCCGTGGCGGCCGAGGCGCGTGGGCGTGGCGCAGTCGAAGCTGTCGATGCCGACGGCCACCGCGTGCAGGATGTCGTCCACGTCGCCGATGCCCAGCAGGTGGCGCGGCTGCTCGTCGCGCAGCGGCCGCAGCGCCCAGCCCACCACCTCGCGCATCTGGTCCTTCTCCTGACCCAGCGAGCCGCCCACGGCAACGCCGTCCACGTCCGACCCTGAGACGCGCTCGGAGGACGCCAGACGCAGGTCCTCGTACACGCCGCCCTGCGTGATCCCGTACAGCAGCTGGCCCTCGGGGGCGTTCGCGCGCTGCCAGTCGATGCAGCGGTCGAGCCAGCGGTGCGTGCGCTCGGTGGAGCGGGCCGTGTAGTCGCGCTCCACGTGGAAGGGCGTGCACTCGTCGAACGCGAGCGCGATGTCGGAGCCGAGCTTTGCCTGGACCTCCATCGAGGTCTCCGGGCCCATGAAGCGCTCGCCGCCGTCGATGTAGGAGCGGAAGCGCACGCCCTCCTCGTCGATCGACAGCACGCGGCTCTGGCGCTGGCCGCGCCTGCCCTTGATCTCCTCGGCCACCGAGCCGTGACCCATCGAGAAGACCTGGAAGCCGCCCGAATCGGTGATGATCGGCCGCCGCCAGCCCATGAACTCGTGCAGGCCGCCCATGCGCTCGATGTGCTCCTCGCCCGGCTGGATGAAGAGGTGGAAGGTGTTGCCGAGCACCATCTCGTAGCCCAGCGCCGCCACCTCGCTGGCGTGCAGCGCCTTGACCGTGCCCGTCGAGGCCAGCGGCACGAACGCCGGGGTGCGGACCTCGCCGTGCGGGGTGGAGAGGACTCCCGAGCGGGCGGACCCGTCGCGAGCCTCGATGCGGAAGGGGCCGTCGCTCACGCGTCGATCAGGGACCGGCCCGTCATCTCGGCGGGCTGCTCCTCGCCGAGCAGTTCGAGGACGGTCGGAGCGACGTCTGCCAGGACGCCGCCGTCGCGCAGGGCCGGCACGGCGGCCGTGACGATCAGCGGCACCGGGTTCAGCGAGTGGGCCGTGTTGGGGCTGCCGTCCGGCTCGAGCATGTTGTCGGCGTTGCCGTGGTCGGCGGTGACGATGCAGCCGCCGCCCTTCTCGTGCACCGCGCTGACCACCTGGCCCAGCGCCTCGTCCGCGGTCTCCACCGCCTTCACCGCCGCCTCGATCACGCCGGTGTGGCCAACCATGTCCGGGTTGGCGAAGTTGATGATCGCGAAGCGGTAGTCGCCGCTCCGCCAGTGGTCCACGAACGTGGCCGCCGCGGCGCGCGCGCTCATCTCCGGCTTGTGGTCGTAGGTCGGGACGTCGCGCGGGGAGTCGACCAGGTAACGCTCCTCGCCCGGGTACTCGTGCTCCTCGCCGCCGTTGAAGAAGTAGGTCACGTGCGCGTACTTCTCGGTCTCGGCCACGTGCAGCTGCGCACCACCGCGCTCGGCGAGCACCGAGGCGAGCGTGACCGTGGGACGGTCGGGCGCGAAGGCCACCGGGTAGTCCCAGTCCTCCTGGTACTGCGTCAGGGTGGCGAACTCGATCCGCGGTGCGTCGCCACGGTCGAACTCGTCGAAGCCCGCCTCGGCCAGCGCACGGGTGAGCTGGCGGGCGCGGTCGGGACGGAAGTTGAAGAACAGCACCGCGTCGCCGTCGCGGATCCGGCCCTCCTCGCCCACCAGCGTGGGCTTGATGAACTCGTCGGTCTCGTCGCGCTCGTAGGCGGCCAGCACCGCAGCCTCGCCGCTCTCGCTGGGCGGGCAGTCGGACTGGCCATGCACGATCACGTCGTAGGCGAGCTTCGGTGCGGTCCCAGCGCCGGTCGCGGTCCATCGCGTAGTAGCGGCCGGTGACCGTGGCCACGCGGCCGCCCGCCTCGCGCAGCCAGCCCTCCGCCTCGGCCACATAGGCCGCTCCCGAGTCCGGCGCGGTGTCGCGCCCGTCCGTGAACGCGTGCAGCACGATGTCGGGCACCTCCGCCCGCGCCGCGAGCTGGATGCACGCGTGCAGGTGGTCGAAGCCGGCGTGCACGCCGCCCTTCGACACCAGGCCGAGCAGGTGCAGGCGCCCGCTCGCGCGCCCCGCCTCGCAGATCTGCTGCAGCACGGGGTTGTCGAAAAACGATCCGTCGGCGATCGCGTCCTGGATGCGGGTGAGGTCCTGACGCACCACGGCCCCCGCGCCCAGGTTGAGGTGGCCCACCTCGGAGTTGCCCATCTGCCCGTCCGGCAGGCCCACGGCGCGGCCGCTGGCGGTGAGCTCCGTGTGCCGGTAGCCGGCCCAGAGCTCGTCGAAGTTCGGCGTGCGCGCCTTCTCCACAGCGTTGCCCGGACCGGCGGGCGCGAGGCCCCAGCCGTCCAGCACGACCAGACAGACCGACGGTAGCGGCGGTCCGCCCGGCCCGGCGGGGAGGGTCATCGGGCCGCGGCGGCCACGAGCCGCGCGAGGCTCTCCGGATCGAGGCTCGCGCCGCCCACGAGCGCGCCGTCCACGTCCGGCTGCGCCAGGATCTCTGCCGCGTTGTCCGGCTTCACGCTGCCGCCGTAGAGCACCCGCACGCCCTCGGCCGCCTCCGCCGACAGCCCTCCCACGAGCGCGCGTATGAAGGCGATCGCCTCCTGCGCCTGCTCGGTGGTGGCCACGCGGCCGGTGCCGATCGCCCAGATCGGCTCATAGGCGATCACCACCCGCGTGAGGTCCTCGGTGGCCACGCGCTCGAGCCCCTCGTGGACCTGGTGCCGCAGCCGCCGCTCGGTCTCGCCCTGGTCGCGCTCGTCCTCGCTCTCGCCCACGCAGAGGATCGGCTGAAGCCCCGCGGCCAGCGCCGCCGGCACCTTCTCCTGCAGCGCGCGGTCGGTCTCGCCGTAGAACTGGCGTCGCTCGGAATGCCCCAGCACCACCCCGGTCACGCCCAGCTCGAGCAGCATCGGCGCGGAGATCTCGCCCGTGTACGGGCCCTCGGCGTCCTGGTGCATGTTCTGGGCGCAGACGATGATCTCGCTCCCGGCGGCCGCCTTCACGGTGGCAGCCAACGCGGTGTACGGCACACACAGCCCCACGTCCACATTCGGCGCGGGGTCGACGGAGCTGGCGCAGCTGCTTCACATACGCCCTGGCGTCGGCCTGCGTCTTGAACATCTTCCAGTTGCCGCTGATGTACGGGCGGCGCTCAGGCGTCATCCAGCGCCTCCAGTCCGGGCAGCTGCTTGCCCTCCAGCAGTTCCAGTGACGCGCCCCCGCCGGTGGAGAGGTGCGTGACGCTGTCGGCCAGGCCGAACTCGGCCAGCGCCGCGCGCGCTGTCGCCCCCGCCGACGACCGTGACGCCCGGCGCCTCGGCCACCGCCTCCGCAAGCGCGCGCGTGCCGGCGGCGAACGGCTCCATCTCGAACGCGCCCATCGGGCCGTTCCAGAACACGCTGCCGGCGGCCTCCACCTCGCGCGCGTAGGCCTCGGCCGTGCGCGGCCCGATGTCGAGCCCCATCCAGCCGTCGGGCACCTGCGTGCCGTCCAGCTCGCGGCGCTCGGCCTCGGCGTCGAAGGAGTCGCCCAGCACGAGGTCGAGCGGCAAGAGCAGCCGGCAGTCGGAGCTCTCGGCTAGCTCCAGCGCCCGGCGCGCCAGCTCCACGCCCTCCTCCTCCACCAGCGAGTCGCCGGTGGGCTTGCCCTGCGCGCGGAAGAAGCTGAAGCACATGGCGCCGCCGATCAGGATCGTGTCGGCCAGCTCGAGGAAGCGCTCGATCAGCGCGATCTTGTCGCTGACCTTGGCGCCGCCGAGCACCACGACCAGCGGGCGCTGGGGGTCCTCGATCAGGCGCCGTGAGGGTGGTGACCTCGCGCTCCAGCAGATGGCCCGCCACCGCGGGGCGCAGGAAGTCCGTGACCCCGACCGTGCTGGCATGGGCGCGGTGCACCGCGCCGAACGCGTCGTCCACGTAGGCCTCGGCGAGCGAGGCCAGCTCGCGCGCGAGCTCGGGATCGTTCTTGGTCTCGCCGGGCTCGAAGCGCAGGTTCTCCAGCACGAGCAGCTCCCCCGCCTCCAGCCGCCCCACTCCGCGGCGCACCTCGGGCCCGACCACCTCGGGCGCCTGGTGCACGCGCCTGCCGATCAGCTCGGACAGGCGGCGCGACACCGGCGTGAGCGAGAACTTCGGATCGCGGCCGGTCGGCCTGCCGAGGTGCGAGCAGAGCACGAGCGCCGCGCCGCGGCCGCGCAGCTCGGTGATCGTGGGGAGCGCGGCGCGGATGCGCGCGTCGTCCGTCACCGTGCCGTCGGCGAGCGGCACGTTGAAGTCCACGCGCACGAGCACCGGCATGCCCTCGCGCAGGTCGAGGTCACGCAGCGTCTTCTTCCGAAACGCTGCCATCGGCAGGCTGTTCGCTGCTCGCGTCGTCGGCCTGGCGCGGACTAGCCGCCCGCCTGCGCCGGCGCGCGCGCCAGGACCCGCTCCGTCAGGTCGATCAGCCGGTTGGAGTAGCCCCACTCGTTGTCGTACCACGAGCCCACCTTCACCAGCGTCCCGTCGATCACCATCGTCAGGCCCGCGTCGAAGATCGACGAGTAGGCGGAGTGCACGATGTCGGTCGACACGATCGGCTCCTCCGTGTACTGCAGGATGCCCTCGAGCGCCCCGGTGTCGGCGTGCTCGCTGAAGATCGCGTTGACCTCCTCCACGCTCGTGGCCTTCTCGACCACGCACACCAGGTCGACCATCGAGCCGGTGGGGATCGGCGCGCGCACGGCCGTGCCGTTCAGCTTGCCGTCGAGCTCGGGGATCACATGGCCGATGGCCTTGGCCGCGCCGGTGGATGTCGGCACCAGGTTGATCGCGGCCGCGCGGGCGCGGCGGGGATCCTTGTGCGGGGTGTCGTGCAGGCGCTGGTCGCTCGTGTAGGCGTGGATCGTGGTCATCAGGCCGTGGACCACGCCGAGGTTGTCGTGCAGCAGCTTCGCGACGGGGGCCAGGCAGTTGGTGGTGCAGGACGCGTTGGAGATGACCGAGTGCTGCTCGGGGTCGTACGCGTCGTCGTTCACACCCAGGACGAGCGTGACGTCGGCACCCGTGGCCGGCGCGGAGATGATCACCTTCTGGGCGCCCGCATCGAGGTGCTTGGCGGCGCTGTCGCGATCGGCGAAGAACCCGGTGGACTCGATCACCACGTCCACTCCGAGGTCACCCCAGGGCAGCGCGGCCGGGTCCTTCTCCGCGAACACCCGCATCTCCTTGCCGTCGATGAGGATGCCCGTGTCGGTGGCCTCGACCTCGCCCGGGAAGGGACCGAGGATCGAGTCGTACTTGAACAGGTGCGCGAGCGACTTCGTGTCGAAGAGGTCGTTCACCGCTACCCACTCCACGTCGGCGCCCTTCTCGTGCGCCGCGCGGACCGCGTTCCTTCCGATACGGCCGAAGCCATTGATGCCGGCCCTAACAGCCATTCGGCCGTCCTTTCATGTCATTTGCAGAGGGGTTGTTCGGAGCCTATCAATAGGCATCAGGGCCGCCGCGGCGGTTTCTCAACGTCCCTGTGGACCACGTCGATGAGGTATTCGTCCCGCCCCCCGTAAACGCTGGCCAGGTGCTCCGCGATGACCACCGAGCGGTGCCGGCCGCCGGTGCAGCCGATGCCGACCGTGAGGTGCGACTTGCCCTCGCGCACGTACGCCGGCAGCAGGTAGTCGAGCAGCGGCAGGAGCCGCTCGTAGAACTCCCCCACGCCGTCCGAGCCGTTCACGTAGTCCACCACCGGGCGGTCCAGCCCCGTGAGCTCGCGCAGCTCCGGCTCGTAGTGCGGATTCGGCAGGAACCGCACGTCGAAGGAAAGATCGGCCTCGCGCGGCGCGCCGTGCTTGAAGCCGTACGTGAGGAACGTGATCGACATCTTGCCCACGGTCTCCGGCTCGAGCATCTTGTCCGCCACCACGCGGCGCAGGCGCGAGGCCGACATGTCGGTGGTGTCGATGCGCACGTCGGCCCGCTCGCGCAGCGGCTCGAGCAGCGCCCGCTCCACGCGGATGCCCTCGCCCACGTTCCCGCCCGGCGCCAGCGGATGGCGCCGGCGCGTCTCCTTGTATCGGTTGACCAGCTCCTCCTCGGACGCGTCGAGGAACAGCAGCCGGTACTCGGTGCCGCGCTCCTCGAGGTCGTCGAGCATCTTCACGAAGCCCTCGAAGTAGTCGCCACCGCGCACGTCGGAGACCACCGCGGCGCGCTCGACCTTGCTGCCCTCGTGCTGGAACAGCTCCGCGAGCGACAGGATCATCTCGGGCGGCAGGTTGTCGACGCAGAAGTAGCCGGCGTCCTCGAAGCACGCCATCGCCTGCGACTTGCCGGCGCCCGAGAAGCCGGTGATCACCACGAAGTCCTCGATCGAGCCGCCGGTCCCGGCGCGCTCGCCCGAGAGTCCCAGTGCCTTCCTCCATGAGGGCATCGTCGGCATTCGCGCTATCTCACCTTGTGCACATAGCCGTGGATCTCGCGCGCCACCTTACCTGGCAGCCCGGGCACCGCCTCGAGCTCTTCCCGGCTGGCCTGCAGAAAGCGCTCGGGCGACCCGAAGTGCTGCAGCAACAGCCGCTTGCGCGCGGGGCCGACGCCGGGCAGCTCGTCGAGGATCGAGCGCGTCATCGCCTTGTCTCGGCGCCCGCGGTGGAAGTCGACCGCAAAGCGGTGGGCCTCGTCCCGCACGCGCTGGAGCAGCTGCAGCGCGGCCGTGTCGTGCGGCAGCAGCAGCGGCTCGGCTACGCCCGGCACGAAGATCTCCTCGATCCGCTTCGCGAGGCTGACCACCACCACGCCGAGGTCGCGGAACTCGCGCAGCGGCGCCAGGCCCGCCGACAGCTGGCCCTTGCCGCCGTCGATCACGATCAGCCCGGGCGCCGCGGCGAAGCTCGCGTCGTAGCTCTTCTCGTGCGGCGAGCGCTCGCGCTGCGCCACGTACTGCGCCATCCGGCGCGAGAGCACCTCCTGCATCGCCGCGAAGTCGTCCTGCGTGGCCTCGCGGATCGCGAAGCGGCGGTAGTCCGACTTCTTCGGCGCGCCGCCCTCGAACACCACCATCGAGGCCACCGTGTGCGTCTCGCCGAGGTTCGAGATGTCGAAGCACTCGATCCGCATCGGGATCGACTCCATGCCGAGCGTTCGCTGCAGCCCCTCGAGCGCCTCGATGCGCGCCACGCGGCGGTACTCCGAGCGCAGGCGATCCTGGTCGAGCGCGAGCCGCGCGTTGCGCTCGGCCAGCTCGAAGATGCGGCGCTTGTCGCCGCGCTCGGCGTGGCGCACCTCCACCGGCGCGCCGCGCTGGTCGCTGAGCGCCTCCTCCAGCACCTCCGTCTGCGTCGAGCCCGCGCGGCACGATCACCTGCGGCGGGATCGCGGGCGAGGTGGCGTAGTACTGCAGGATGAACTCCTCCGCCACCTCGGACTCCTCGCGCGACGCGGCGTTCTCGAGGTAGAAGCTCTGGCGGTCGGCCAGCACGCCGTCGCGCACCTGGAACACCTGCGCGTTCGCGTCGGTGCCCTCGGCCGCGACGGCCACCGCGTCGAGCGTGCCCACCGCCTCGTTCGAGATCCGCTGGCGCTCGAGCAGCGAGCGCACCGCCTTGAGGCGGTTGCGGAGCAGCGCGGCCTGCTCGAACTCCTGGTCGTCGGCTGCCTGGCGCATCTCGGCCTCGAGATCGCGCTCGATCTGGCGGTAGCGGCCCGAAAGGAAGGCGACGATCGACTCGATGCTCGACCTGTACTCCTCCTTCGACACGTAGCCCACGCAGGGGGCCTGGCAGCGCTTGATGAAGTAGTCGAGGCAGGGGCTGCCTGACGCGCGGCCCGGCTCGGCCCCGTCGCAGGTGCGGTACTGGAACACCTTGCCGAGCAGGTCGAGCGTCTCGCGCACGCGCTTGGCGTTCGAGAAGGGGCCGAAGTAGGCGCGGCCGCGGCGGTGGCGCTCGCGCGTGAAGTAGACGCGCGGGAACTCCTCGTCCAGCGAGATCGCGATGTAGGGATAGGACTTGTCGTCGCGCAGCCGCACGTTGAAGCGCGGCCGGTACTGCTTGATGAAGTTCTGCTCGGCGAGCAGCGCCTCCGCCTCGGTCTGGGTGGCGATGAACTCGATGTTGTCGATCGCCTCGAGCATGTCCGCGGTAGCCGCGCGTGGACGGGTTCGAGAAGTGCGACGCCACGCGCTTCTTGAGCGACTTGGCCTTGCCCACGTAGAGCACCCGCCGCTTCGAGTCGCGGAACAGGTAGACGCCGGGGGCGTCGGGCAGCGCGCGCCGCTGCGCGGCGATGCGGGATGCGCGGTCGGTGCGCTCGGGTGTCTCCGTGGAGGCCATGCGAGGGTCACCGTCGAGGATACGAGCCGGTCTGGCGGCTCCGGCGGCCGGGCCAGTCCGTATACATCCGCGGGTGGGACTGCTGCTCGGGGTGGGGATCCGGATGGCGCTGACCGTCGCGCTGATCGGCGCCGCTGTCGCGCTGCCGCTCGTGACCACCTATCGCTCCCGCTGTCGCTCCGGCCGGCAGATCGAGGCGCACTGGAGCCTCGCGTGGCCCGGGCACCAGAAGCACAGGGCCCACTGCGGCCGGCCCGAGCAGGGGCTGCACTACGTGCTCGGGAAGGTCGGGCTGGAGTAGACCGGCGCCGGGGACGTGGTCGACATTGACCATGACTGTCATGGTCAATCTCGACCAGGTGCTGTGGAGCAGCGGCGCGGTCCACCCCTTATTGCTGCAGTAGGCGCCGGCGCAGCGGCGCGGCCGGTTAGCCGCGCGCCGCCTCGATCGCGCGCCAAACGCGCTCGCCGTTCGCCGGCATGTCGATGTCGCGGACGCCGAGGTGCGCCAGCGCGTCGACCACGGCGTTGTGCACCGCGGGAGTGGCACCGATCGTGCCGGACTCGCCGATGCCCTTCGCCCCGAGCGGGTTCAGCGGGGTGAGCGTCTCCATCGGGATGCGCTCGAACGACGGCATCTCGGTGGCGGCCGGGAAGCAGTAACTGGCGAAGCTGCCGGTGACGGGGTTCCCGTCCTCGTCGTACATGACCTCCTCGAACAGCGCCTGCGCGATGCCCGTAGCCACGCCTCCGTGCACCTGGCCGTCGGCCACCACCGGGCTGATGATGCGCCCGGCGTCGTCCACGGCGATATGGCGGAGCTGCTTGACCGAGCCCGTGTCCATGTCCACCTCCACCACGGCGATGTGCGCGCCGAACGGGAAGGTGGGGAACTCGGCCTCGAAGTCGCGCTCCACGCTCAGCTCGGAGAGGCGGCCGTCGTCCCTCAGCCTGGCCGCCAGCTCGCTCCAGGAGAAGCCGGACTGCGGCGCGCCGGCCACGTGGAAGCGGCCTGAGTCCAGGTCCAGCACGAGGTCCTCGGGGGCGGCCTCGAGCAGGTCGGCCGCAAGCCGCTTGGCGCGGTCCACCACCTCGTCGGCAGCCTGCCGGGCGGCGGCGCCGCCGATCTGGGTGGACTTCGAGCCGTAGGTGCCGGTGCCGCGCGGCACCACATCGGTGTCGCCCTTCAGCACCTGGATCTTCTCCACCGGCATGCCCAGCTGCTCGGCGGCGATCATCGCGAAGGTGGTCTCGTGCCCCTGGCCGTGCGAGAACGAGCCAGTGCGCAGAACTGCTTCGCCCTCCTCGGTGATCCGCACGGCGCCGAACTCCTTCTCGTGCAGGCCGTTGGTCACCTCCACGTACACGGACATGCCGATGCCGAGCTGGAGGGCCGCGCCCTCGTCCCGACGGCGCTTCTGATCGGCACGCAGCTGCTCGTAGCCGGCGGATTCGAGCGCGAGGTCGAGTGCGCCCTCGTAGTCGCCCGAGTCGTAGCGGGCGCCCGAGACCGTGGTGTACGGGAAGGCGTCGGCCGGGATGAAGTTGCGCCGTCGGAGCTCGGCCGGATCCAGCTCCAGCTCGGCGGCGAGCATGTCCATCGCGCGCTCCAGGATCTGGCTGGCCTCGGGCCGCCCGGCGCCGCGGAAGGGACCGATCGGCGTGGTGTTCGTCGCCACCGTGGTGATGTCGGTCTCGATCTTCGGGATGGCGTAGACGCCGCTGGCCATCAGGGCCGTGAGGCTCGGCAGGAAGGTGCCGATGCTCGGGTAGGCGCCCGCGTCCTGGAGCAGGTCCAGCTTGTAGGCCCGCACCCTGCCGTCGCGGGTCGCGCCGATCTTGAAGCCGGCCACCTGCGCCCGGCCCTGGTTCATCGCGACCATGTTCTCGCTGCGCGTCTCGGTCCAGTGCACGGGACGGCCGAGCTCGCGGGCCAGCCAGCCCACCATCACGTCCTCCACGTTCAGGCCCTTCGCGCCGAAGCCGCCGCCCACGTCCGGCCCGACCACCCGGATCTGCGTCTCCTCCATGCCGAGCAGCATCGACAGGCCCATCCGGTCCTGGTGCGGCGTCTGGGTGGAGAGCCAGATCGTCAGCCTGCCGTCATCGCCCGGCTCGGCCAGCGAGGAGCGAGGCTCGAGCGGGCTGGCCGCGAGACGCTGGCTCACAAGCGTGCCCTCAACCACCACGTCGCAGCCCTCGAACAGGTTGGGATCCCCCGCTGACGGCACCTTCAGGCACGTGTTGGTGCCCACGTCCGGGTAGAGCAGGATCTCGTCCTTGACCGCCTCGCGCGGATCGGTGACCACGGGCAGCGGCTCGTACTCCACGCTCACGTACTCGGCGGCGTCGACCGCATCGGCCTTCGACTCGGCGAGCACAGCCGCGACGATGTCGCCGGCGAAGCGCACCGTGTCGCTGGCCATGAACGGCCGGAACATCTGCGGGTCGATGCCGATGAACGGCGGTGGCGGGTTGCTATCGAGCGTGGTGTCGGCGTCGGTGAACACCTTCACGCCGGGCAGCTCGCGGGCGGCCGACACGTCGAGCTCGACGATCTTGGCGTGCGCCATCGGCGAGCGGACGAAAACCACGTAGAGCTCGTTCTCGAGCTTGATGTTGTCGACGTAGCGGCCCTCGCCCCTAAGGAAGCGCGGATCCTCTCGCCGACGGACGCGCTGTCCGATGACGTTGGCCATGGCCGCAGTCTGTCAGACGGATGCGGACGGCGGCAAGCGCGGCGAGCGTGAGTGCCGCCAACCCGTCTTGCAGGCCGCTGCGTCATGCTCCCCGGGTGACCTCGGGGGGCAGCCTCAGCGAGCTCGCGGCGATCTCCGGGGAGCTGGGATCCGGCTGTCGCGTCGGTGCATTCGCAGTGGTGGCGAGCGGCGCCAGGCTCGGCGACGGCTGCGTGGTTCACCCGCACGCGGTCGTGAACGAGGGCGCCACGCTCGGCAACGAGGTGGAGCTGTTTCCCGGTGCCGTCGTTGGTCGCGAGCCGAAGGGCGCCGGCGCCACGGCGAGGGCACCGTCGTTCGAGCGGGCGGTGGTGGCGATGATCACCTGCTCGACGTCCTTCAGGGCGTGGCCGGCGCGCGACTCCCCTCCGGGCACGTCGTAGAGGTAGAAGACGCGCTTGATCTCGAACGGGATGTGCGCGTTGCCCTCGACGAAGGTGAGGTTGCCGCGGTGGTCGGGCACCACCGGGAACGACAGGAGCTCGTGCCGTCTCACGCCCCGCACCTAGCCGGAGCTGCGTTCCCGGGCACGCTTCGCGGCCGCGCGCAGCGGACCCGTGAGGCGCCAGCTCTTCGAGGACGTGACCACCGCGAGCTCCCGTTCCAGCTCGTCGGCGTGAGCGCGGACGCGCGCGAGCTCTTCTTCCGCCGCATGGGCGCGCACGGCGTCGTGCGAGATCGCGGGCGTCTCGTCCCGAGCCAGCCGCTCGCGCCGCCCCCACTCCTCGGACGGGTAGTAGTCCACGGTCGCCGCGTCCACCATGCCCATCCGCACCCCGGCGCGCATCATCCGGCGGCAGAGCGACCAGTCGTTCGGCACGCCGAAGACCGCGTCCGAGAAGTTCAGCTCCATGAAGGACAGCCCCGCGTGGTAGAGCGCGGCCTGCAGGCCGAACTGGCCGTGCCGGGGCGGGAACTCGCCGATCAGCCGCTCGCTCCCGTCGGCCAGATGCGCGCGCAGGCGCGAGTAGACGAACTCGAGCCGCCGCTCCAGCGCGGCGCCGAGCAACTGCTCGACGTGGTCCGGCGCGAATGCGTCGTCGTCCGCCAGCGGGCTGATCCAGAGCCCGCGCGCAGCGGCGATCCCGGCGTTGAACCCGGGCGTCCCCGCCATGAACCAGGCCCGCTGCGGATCGTCGGGATACGGCCCCCGCAGCGCCAGGTGCTCGTAGCGCACGCGGCGATCCCCGCACGCCTCGACCACCGCAGCGGTCTCCGGCGGCGCGCCGTCCCCGACCACCACCACCTCGATGTTCCGGTAGGTCTGGGCGAGCGCCGACGGGAGCGCGACATCGCGCAGCGTGTCGAAGCTGCTGTAGGTGGCGATCACGATCGAGACCAGCGGCTTCTTCGTCTTGAAGGCCTCCTCGTACTCGGCCGAGTTGCGGAGGTGGGTCAGCCTGCGCCGGACCGCCGGCTCCTCGTCGGCGATCGAGCGCAGCATCTCCGCGATGCGATCCAGCTTCTCGTCGACGCTCCCCCCGAGCCGCGCATCTTCCACGCCAGGGAGCGTAGAGGTCGGTTGGGTCGGCCTACGCCACGAGCCTCACCTCCAGCGCCCCCAGCGGGTCCCCCGCGCCGCCCATCAGCCCGAGGATCTTCGCAACGTAGGCCTGCGTCTCCGGAATCGCCGGGATGCAGCCGCAGGCCGCCACCCGCCCCGCGCCGGCGTTGTAGGCCGCCAGCGCCAGCGGCACCGACGCGAACTGCCGCAGCAGGTCGCGCATCAGGTGCGCCTGGGCGTCGATCGAGCTGCTTGGGTCGAACGGATCGGCGAGGCCGTAGGAGCGCGCCGTGCCCGGCATGAACTGGGCGATCCCCTCCGCCCCGGCGCCCGACTGCGCGAACGGGTTGAAGTTCGACTCCGTGTAGAGCTGGGCCGCCAGCAGCGCTCCCGACACGTTCCAGCGCTGCGCCGCGCCCGCGATCAGCGGCTCGATGCCTGCCGGTACGAACGACGGCAGGCCTTCGCTCCCGCCGCCGTCCCCTCCCCCGCCCGCGGTCCGCGAGGCGGCGTTCAGCTCGTAGCCGAAGTGCCACGGCTCCCACGAGTAGCGCTGCACGAAGTGGAACCTCCCCGCGTTGCGGGCGAGCCAGCCGTACGCCGACGCCGGGCCCAGATCGAGCTCGGTGCCGAAGCGGTGGAGGCTCTCGCCCGGGCGCGCGACCCAGTGGGGATCCGGATGCGCCGCGAACAGCCGCGCCTGCTCGGCGTCGGAGCGGTAGGCGCTCACGATCAGCAGCTCGATCCCGGCCTCGTTCTTCGCCGCGGCGGCCAGGCGGTCGAACGCCGGCGCGACGTCGGGCCGCATCGGCTTCCCCTGTCGGTAGGCGAGCGGCCCCGTGTAGCCGCCGCCCGTTCCCGGATCGACGCCGCCGGCCCCCGGCACCAGCGCCGCGGTGGCCCTGGCTGCCACCGGCAGCTCGGCCCGCCGCGTGGCGGACAGGCGGAGCGTCGCGCGTGCCCGCAGCTCGACCGTCGACGCGAACGGGAGCGAACGACGCCGCGTCCGGAAAGCTGACGTCGCCCGCGCCGATCTGAGCCCCGTTCGAGGCGGCACCGCGCACGGCCGCCGCGCGTGCCAGCGCCATGTACGCCGCCGGCGACAGGTGTCGCGGGTTGGGCACCCCGCCGCTGAGCACGGCGGGCTCGAACAGGCGCGGATAGGCCTCCCGCATGGCGCGAGCAGCGGAAATGGCGGCGAGGTCCGCCGCGCGCTGGGCGTGTGACTTCGCGCCGTACGCTCGTCCGAGAGCGCCGAGCAGCAGCGCGCCCGTGACGATCGCCGCCATGGCGCCCACCACGAGCACCAGCGCCTGCCCGGACTGCGAGCGACCGTTCACGCCGCCTCGCAGATCGCCGCCAGCCCGCGGACCGCCCGCCCGAGCGCGCCGCGCGCCTCCCAGCCGGCTGCCGCCAGCCGCGCGCCCGCGTGTGACTCCGGCAGGAGCAGCACGCTGCGACCGGCCCAACGCCCGCCTCCGCGCGCTCGATTCACGACCACGAGCGGCGTTCGTCCGGCCACCGGCATCGACTCGGCAAGGAGCTCCGCCAGCGCGGGCTCGGCCTGCGGCGGCGCGACCACCACCACGGCATCGGCGAGCGACGCCGACTCGGCACAACCGTTTCCGACGTCGAGCACAAGCGGCGCGTGCGGCCGCGCGGCCTCCACCAACCCGGCGATGTCGGAGGAGCGGCTGAGACACAGGCGCCCGGCCGCGAGCGCGTCACCACCCGCGTCGCCCAGGCGGATCCGCAGTCTCGAGGCGGCTCGCGCCGCGGGCGCGAACGGCGGCGCCCCGAGCGCGCCGGCCACCACCGCGGCTCCACCCGGGTCGACCGCAGCAAGCCGCGCGGCAAGCGCGCGCGCCACGGTGCTCGTGCCGCACCCGGGTGTCACGCCGGCGACGGCGACCAGCGGGCGGGAACGCCGCTCGAGCGGCCGGGCAGGGGCCGCCTGCTCTGGCAGCGGCTCGAGCAGCCAGGCCTCCACCTGAGCGAGCGCCGCCGCCACGAGGCCCGGCCTGCGCGCGTACGCCGAGCCGGCGCTCACGGTCCCGCCACCGCTGCCGAGGAGTGAACCTCCAGCCGTCGCCCGAGCGCCGCCAGCGCCGACGGCGGGCGCATCCCGACCGTTACCGCGGCGTCGCCGACCGAAACCGTCATGCGGGCCCTGGCCCATCCAGGCACGGCATCGCGCGCGCCCGCGCGAGCGTCGGCGCCACCGGCGAGGGCGAGCGCGCCCGCCTCGGCGGCATCGCCGGCGAGCACCGCCGAGTAGCCCACCGCCAGCAACTGGAAGACGATCAGCGCGAGCAGCAGCAGCGCCGGAACGGCGCCGATCAGCTCGACGCTCGCCTGGCCGCGCTCGCTCATCGGCCGCCCCCAAGCCCCGCGGTGGCGGTCACGCTGAGCGGGCTGCGCCAGGCCCTCAGCAGGAGCGGGATCGGCACGCTGACGCGCACGCGCCCGCCGCCCTCGTCGCGCACCTTCATCCCGCGCGCGAGAGAGCCCGGCAGCGCGCTGCGGGCGGCGGCCTCACTATCCGCTCCAACGGCCGCCGCCCGAGCGGCCACCCGCGCGGCATTCGCTCCCAGCCACGCGGTCTGCCCGGCCAGCACCAGCTGCCAGCCGATCAGGCAGGCGAGGACCAGCGCCGGCAGGGTGCCCACCAGCTCCACCGACGCCTGACCCGACTCCCCTGCGATCCGCATGCCGGGACCTTCCCGGGCGGCGGCGAACGGGACAACACGCCCGGGTTACAGGTCAGCTACGAGCACGCAAGAAGGTGTTGCGGAAGCTTGACCCTCGCGCGTCGGCGGGGTTAGTGTCGGCTGCCACCGCCCGAGGGAGGGAAGGATGACGACGACCGTGCTCTGTCGCTGCCAAGTTGCGGACTACGAACGCTGGCGTCCCGGATACGACCACGCGGTTCAGGTCACCCCAGGCCTGCGCACATTCCGTCACTGGCGGGGACAGGACGATCCGAATCTCGTCGTGATCGAGGAGACGTTCGACACGCGCGAGGGGGCCCAGGCCGCCTGGACGAGCGCCGAGGCGCAGGCGGCGATGGAGGCGGACGGCATCGACATGTCGTCGATGCGGATCGAGTACTTCGACGAGGTCGACTCCGGGAGGCCCTAGCCGTACTTCTGCGACTGGATCCAGACCCAGAAGGCGCCGTACGAGGCGATCGCGAGCAGGGCGATCAGCACGAGCACGCCTCCGCCGCCGTTCTGGAGCCGCGGCCAGGCGACGAACGCCAGCGCGGCTAGCCCGATCGAGCAGTACAGCACCAGCCGCTGGAAGTCCGTGAGCGAATCGAGCGTGAAGCGGTGCTCGCGGTAGAGGCGCAAGCCGAAGAACGCGATCGCGGTGCCGAAGGCGACCCCGAGCAGCCGAAGGATCACATCCACGGTCGGCCCGCCGCCCGGCAGCACCGCCAACGCAAGCGCGATGACCGCGATGATCCCGAAGTTGCGCAGCGCCCTCACGGCGTAAAGCTTAGGACCGCGAGCGGAATCGCTCGCGCGCGGCGTCGATCTCCGCCAGCGCCTCTTCGCGCGGGTACCAGCCGTTCACCTTCACGCGCTTCTGCTCGAGGTCCTTGTAGACCGAGAAGAAATGCGCGATCTCGTCGCGCAGAGGCGCGGGCAGGTCGTCCAGCACTTCGAGCGTGTTCCAGCCCGGGTCCTGGAGCGGGACGCAGAGGATCTTGTCGTCGATCCCCTTGTCGTCCTCCATCTTGAAGAGGGCGATCGGCTTCACCGGGATCACGCAACCGGGGAAGGTGGCCTCGGAGACGCACACCATCGCGTCGAGCGCGTCCCCGTCCTGCCCCAGCGTGTCGGGGATGAAGCCGTAGTCGGTCGGATAGACCATCGAGGAGAAGAGGAAGCGGTCGAGCTTGATGACCTTCGCCTCGGCGTCGTACTCGTACTTGTTGCGGCTTCCCTTGGGGATCTCGACGAAACAGGTAAGCGCACCCTCGTCCATCGCGAGCGAGGTTACCCGGGTTCGGTACAGTTCGGCCGCGATGCGTCTGCGCGTGCTCGCCATCTCACTCGGAACGGCCCTCGCGAGCCTCCTGCTCGCGACCAGCGCCTTCGCCAGCAGCAACGGCGAGGGCCTCTGGGGCGAGACCGACGACCGCGTGGTCACCGCCTTCGGGCTCGGCCTGGTTCTCTTCTTCACCTTGGTCGTGGTCGTCTTCAGCGCCCTCCAGGGCCGGGGCGACAAGCGCAAGGCCGAGAAGAAGGCGGCTCACAGCCGCCAGCGCGCCGGCTGGTAGCCGGACCGCAGCCCGGATGGCCGCAGAGCCCGTGACCTACGAGCGCCGCGGTGCCGCCGCCGTGCTGACGATCGACCGCGAGGAGCGCCGCAACGCGGTCGACGGGCCCACCGCCGACCTGCTCGCCGAGGGGTTCCAGCGCTTCGAGGCCGACGACGGGGCGCGGGTGATGATCCTCACCGGCGCCGGTGAGCTGGCCTTCTGCGCCGGAGCCGATCTGAAGGCGATCGACACGCTCGGCCCGCGACTGGCCGCCGCGGGCGGCCCGCTCGGCTTCACGCGCTGGACGGCGTCGAAGCCCACGATCGCCGCGATCTCCGGCTGGTGCCTCGCGGGCGGGCTCGAGCTGGCGCTGTGGTGCGATCTGAGAATCGCCACCGAGGGCTCCACGCTTGGCTTCCCCGAGCGCCGCTGGGGGGTGCCGCTGATCGACGGGGGCACCCAGCGGCTGCCGCGCATCGTGGGCCTCGGGCGCGCGCTGGACCTGATCCTCACCGGCCGCATGGTGCCCGCCGAGGAGGCGCTGGCGATGGGCCTGCTGACCCAGATCGTGCCCCCCGGGCGCCACCTGGAACGCGCGCTCGAGATCGCCGAGGCGCTGGCCGCCTTCCCCCAGGAGACGATGCTCGCGGACCGCATGTCCGCCATCCAGGGCATCGGCATGCCGTTCGACCAGGGACTCGCGCGCGAGGCGATGAGCGGTCTCGGGCTCCACGGCATCGCCCAGGAGGGCGCCGCCCGCTTCGCCGGCGGCGAGGGCCGCGGCGGCGCCGGCGCGGGCGTCTAGCGCCGGTAGCATCGCGCCGGTGGAGGATCTGCGCCGCTTGCGCTACTTCCTCGCGGTCGCCGGCGAACGCAACTTCACCCGCGCCGCGGAGCGCCTGCACCTCGCCCAGCCCGCGCTGAGCCGTCAGGTCCGGATGCTGGAGAAGGAGCTCGGTGTCGAGCTGCTGCATCGCACCACGCACACCTTCGAGCTGACCGAGGCCGGGCAGTTCCTGTTCGAGCGCGGTCCAGCTCTGCTGAACGCCGCGGACGAGCTGTGGCGAGGCGTACGCGGGTTCGCCGCCGGCGAGGTGGGCAGCGTGCTGGTGGGATACGGGGCGAGCGCCGGCTATGAGACGGCGCCCCGTCTCCTGCAGGCGCTCGCCGAGCGCCACCCCGGTCTGAGCGTGGCCACACGGGTGATGCCCGCACCCGAGATAGCGGCCGGCGTGGGCGACGGGAGCCTCGACGCCGGGCTCGTCCGCTGCCCGCCGAGTGCTCCCGGGTTGGAGGCGCACGTGGTACGCCACGAGATCCAGGGTCTGTTGGTGCGCCGGGACCACCCGCTGGCGGCCGCGGGCTCGGCGAGCGTGACGGACCTGCGGGACCAGACGCTCCTGCTCCACCCGCGCGACGCGAATCCCGGGCACTACGACGCCGTCGTCGAGCTGTGCGAGGGCCACGGGGTCGAGCCGCGCATCCTGTTGAGGAACCTGAGCTTCGACCTGGCCCAGACGCCGGTCATGCACGGGGGCGCCGTCGCCATCGTCGGCGAGTCGACGCTGACGGGCCTCGCCGGCGAGCTGACCTGGCTGCCGCTCTCGCCTCCCGTCACGCTGGAGGTGGCGCTGCTGGTGCGGGCCCACAATCGCTCTCCGGCCGTGGATCGCCTGATCGAGCTGGCGGGCGAGGTGGCGGCAGAGCTGGGCTGGATCGACCGGCCCGGCGGTCATGCCGCTTCGCGCTGAAGAGATACCGGATGGGTCTTTCACATCTCGCCCGGGGCGGCTTAGCCTCGGGCGGACTGGAGGAAGCCACCGGAAGGAGATCGAGATGAGCACCGCGACCACCGACAGCAGGGCCGTGATCGAGGACTACGTCAGCGCGCTGCAGAACGGGCATGTGGAGGCGGTCCGGGCGATCTTCGCGGACGAGGCCAGCTGGAAGCTCGACGGGGATCTGCCGATCTCCGGCGACTGGCACGGAGGAGATGCGATCGTCGACGAGTTCCTCGCCGGCGCGCGCAGCTACTTCGAGCCGGACTCGATCGCGATCGAGGTGACCGGCACCGTCAGCGAGGGGGACCAGGTCGTGCTCGAGTGGACGAGCCGCGCGCGGACGCGGAGCGGGAACCACTACGAGAACCACTGCATCGCCGTCTTCACCGTGCGCGACGGGAAGATCCAGTCCGTGCGCGAGTACATGGACACCCTCTACGCGCACAGGGTCGCCTTCGCCGCCTGATAATCGCTGTATGCCTCGGCTCAGATTGCTGGAACGGCCGCTCGCGGTCTGCCGTCTCGACCCGGATGCGGCCGTTCCAGCCTGGGCGCGGGGTGAGCTCGTGTCCATCACGCGCACCCGCGCGGAGCTCTCGATCGTCTGCGACGAGGATGCGCTGCCTACCGACGGACCGCCGGCGGAGCGGGGCTGGCGCGCGCTCGAGGTGGAGGGTCCGCTCGACTTCGACCTGATCGGGATCCTGGCGTCGCTGACCGGGCCGCTGGCCGCCGCGGACGTGCCGGTGTTCGCGCTGTCGACCTACGACACCGACTACCTGCTGGTGCTGGAGCGCGACCTCGAGCGCGCGCTGTCGGCGCTCGAGCGCGCCGGGCACGAGGTGGAGAGTTAGGAGGAGGGCTGCGGCCCGGGGCGGGTGTCGCCCTCGACCTCGAGCTCGACCACCCGCAGCTTCTTCACCACGAGCTCCTCGATCTCGACCTTCCCGGCGGTAACCCGTCCAAGCGAGAGCCGCCCTACGGCCAGGCGGCCCACCGCCAGGGCCCCGACGGCGATCGCGCCGACGGCGAGCGCGCCGCGGGCCTCGGCGCCTATTGCGCCGGCCCCGATGGCGCTGGCGGGCCGCGCCGTGGGACGCATCAGTGAGGACTTGCGGGCGCGAAGCACCGCCCGAAGATAGCGCGACCTAGAGGCCCGGCGGATGGCGGGCGACGAAGCCGGCCGTGGGGCGCAGTGCGGGCTGCCAGCGGGTGCCGAGGGGACCGCTTCGGCCGCTCGTGTCGAAGCGCAGGCCGGCGACGAACATGAAGGTGTGGGTGCCGTTGGCGTAGATCGTGATCCAGCGGCCCGGGCCCGCATCTCCGTACTGCATCAGCTGGCCCGACGTGAGCGGCTGGCCGAGCAATCCCGCCCCCGCGAGCGCGAACGAGACCGAGCCGGAGCAGTCGTAGCCGTTGTCGGCCCAGGCGCCGTGGCCGCCGCCCCACTTGTAGGGGGTGCGGGCGATCTCGTTGCCGCCCTGGATCACTGCGGCCACCACGCTGGGCGCGGTGAGCGGCGCGATCGCGGTGCCGTCAGGCAGGACAGCCGCGGCGGCCGCCACCGGGACGCCGGGGGTGGAACGCAGGTAGCGGCGGAATGAGATCAGCTGGTCCCGAATCTGAGTGTCGGAGGGCGCCTTGGCGCTGCCGCCGCTGCTCGGGCTCTGGTCGGTGGCGCTGGTGAACTCGCCCGTGTCGCCCACCCCCGCGACCTTCACGAGCTGCGGATGGACCCGGACGCTCTCCTTGCTCACGCGCGTGGAGAGCGGGCGCATCTCGGCGGCGGTGAGCTCCGTGAGGTTGATCTCGCCGCCCACGGTCCGGCCCTTGTGCGGGGCGGCCGGGCTCTTCGAGCCTCCGCCGCCCAGAACCAGCAGCAGAGCCACCAGCCCACCCGCCACGGCGAGCGCGATGGCCACGAAGCGCGGCTTGAACATGCCGACGGGCATGCGACGCGCTGTTCCCGGTTCGATCATCTCCTCGTACCCATCGCCTGATCGCGCTCCCGACTTGAGCGAATCAGAGGCTACAGGCGGTTTCGCGGACACGCGCAGATCACCCCATCCGCGCCGCGAGCTCGAGCACCACGCCCTCGCGCAGGCCGCCGTTCCCGAGCTCGAGCTCGACATCCAGCCGGCGGGCGAGCTCGTGGAGGATCGCGATGCCGGCCGGCATCAGCCGCACGCGCTCGGGATGGAGGTCGATTCGCGCCGCCACCTCGTCGCAGCTCGCCCCCGACAGGAGCTGGAGCGAGCGCTCAAGGGCGGCGCGGCTGAGCTCGGTGCCCACCATGCGCCGCACCGAGGTGGCGCTGCCCCCCACCGCCACGGCCCGATCGGGGCGCGGCAGGTCGAGCGGCGCGAACACCTCGCTCACGTGCGCCGTGACCGCGGCGAGCTCCTGCCGTGCGGGCGGGTCGGAGCGCAGGTAGACGTCGGTGAGCAGGCCGGAGCCGATCCGAAACGACTCGCTCCAGGAGACCCCCGAGGCGGACGTGCCCATCACCACCTCGGTGGACCAGCCGCCCACGTCCACCACCACCAGCCGGCCGTCCACCCCGCCGGGAAGCGTGGCCGCGGCGCCCACGAACGCGAGCCGCGCCTCCTCCTCGCCGCTGAGCACCCGCATCTGCACGCCGGCGGCCTCGCCCACCGCGGCCTCGAGCTCGGCGCGGTTCGGCGCGTCGCGCACCACCGCGGTGCCCACGAGATCGACTGCCGACACGCCCAGATCGCGCGCCAGGCCCGCCTGGGCGGCCACCACGCGCGCGGCCTCCTCGATCTTGTCGGGCGGGATCACGCCCTCGGCCAGGAGTGCCTTCCCAAGCCGGGTAAACGCCCTGTCGCTTGTGATCTCGCGCAGCGAGCCCGCGCGTAGCTCTGCTACGAGAAGGCGGGTGGTGTTGCTGCCGACGTCGATGCAGGCGTAGGCCAACCGGTCCGCAGCTTGGCATAGTCCACGCCGTGACGGAATACGCCATTCAGGTGCGCGACCTGCACAAGCGCTATGGGGCGGTCGAGGCCGTCCGGGGGCTGTCGTTCTCCGTGGCGAAGGGCGAGGTGTTCGGTCTCCTCGGGCCGAACGGAGCGGGCAAGACCACCACCGTCGAGATCCTCGAGGGCTACCGCGGACGCTCCTCCGGCGAGGTGACCGTGCTGGGCCACGACCCGGCCGTGCGCGACCGCCGCCTTCGCGAGCGGGTGGGGATCGTGCTCCAGAGCAGCGGCTTCTACCCGCGCGCGACCGTCCGCGAGGCTGTGGAGCACTTCGCGGCCGCCTACCCGCACCCGCGCGATGCCGGCGAGACGATCGCGCTGGTCGGGCTCGACGGCAAGGAGGACGCCCGAGCGGGCCAGCTCTCCGGCGGCCAGCAGCGGCGGCTCGACCTGGCGCTGGCGCTGGTGGGCGACCCCGAGCTGATCTTCCTCGACGAGCCCACCACCGGCTTCGACCCGGCCGCCCGCCGCGCCGCCTGGAACGTGATCCTCGCCCTGCGTGAGCTCGGCAAGACCGTGCTGCTCACCACCCACTATCTCGACGAGGCGCAGGCGCTGGCGGACCGCGTCGCGATCGTCAAGGACGGCCTGATCGTGGCCGACGGAGCGCCCTCGGAGCTGAGCGCGCGGCCCGGCGCCTACCGGGTGAGTTACCAGCAGAACGGCCACCGCGTGGAGCTGGAGACCCAGGACCCGACCGAGCTGCTTCACCGGCTCACCGGCGAGGCGCTCGACCGCGGCGAGCGGCTCGAGGGGCTGACCGTCACGCGACCGAGCCTGGAGGACGTCTACCTGGAGCTGACCGCCCCCGAGGACGCGCCCGCGGCCGTCACGGAGGAGCCCGCGTGAGCACGACGGCACTCGCCTGGAGGCAGTTCCGCTTCGAGCGGCGGATGTTCTGGCGCAACCCGAGCGCGGCCTTCTTCAACTTCGCGCTGCCGTTCCTGTTCCTGATCCTGATCGCGTCGGTGTTCGGCGCCGACCGCAAGGAGCTCAACATCCTCGTGCCCGGCATCGCCGGCATGGCCGTGCTCGGCACCACCTTCACGGCGCTCGCCTACAACTTCGTCTTCACCCGCGAGCAGGGCATCCTCAAGCGCATCCGCGGCACGCCGATGCCCCCGCTGGCCTACTTCGGCGGCGTGCTCGGCAGCGCCGTGGCCAACGCCTTCGTGCAGGTGGCGCTGGTGATCGTGATCGGCCGCCTCTTCTACAACGTGCCGCTGCCGCAGGACTGGCTCGAGCTGATCGTGTTCCTGGTGCTCGGGGTGATCGCGTTCGGGTCGCTCGGGATCGCCTTCGCGAACGTGATCCCGAACTTCGACGCCGCCCCCGCCTACATCAACGCCGTCTTCCTGCCGGCGATCTTCATCTCCGGCGTCTTCTACTCCACGAAGTCGCTGCCGGGCGTGCTCAAGGGGATCGCCGTGGCCCTGCCGCTGAAGCACGAGATCGACGGGATGCACGGGGCGATCGTGACCGGCGCGGGCCTGGGCGATCACCTCACCGCGCTGGCCGTGGTGGGCGTCTGGGCCGCCGTGGGGCTCGTGCTGTCGGTGCGCTTCTTCCGCTGGGAGTAGCTCGGCAGCTGACCCGCTAGAGGCGCAGGGCCGAGCCGTTCAGCCGCAGCCAGCGCTCGTGCTCGCGGTACTCGGGGCAGCGAGAGGCGAGCAGCCGCCAGAAGCGCGGCGAATGGTCGAGCACCTGGAGGTGGGCCACCTCGTGCTCCACCACGTAGTCGAGGATCGGCTCCGGGGCCAGCAGCAGTCGCCAGTTGAAGCTCATCGCGCCGCTGGAGGAGCAGCTGGCCCAGCGGGTGCGCTGGGAGCGGATCGTCAGCCGCGAGTAGCCCGTGCCGGCGCGGCGCGTGGCAGCGTCCAACCGCGCGGCCACCTCCACACGAGCGCGGCGGCGGTACCAGCGCTCAAGCGCGCCGCGAACCGCGTCGGCGCCCTCCGCCCCCACGCGGACGTGGAGCACGTCGCCGCGGCGCGCCACGTGGTCGCGCACGCGTGCGGGCTCCACGTGGACCCTCAGCTCCAGCTCAAGTCCGAGGTAGGGCACCACGCCGCCGTCGTCCAACCGGGCGGCAGGCAACGCTGCCTCGGCCTCGCGGAAGCGGCGCAGCGTGCGCTCGATCCAGCGCCGCTTCTCCTCCACCAGCGGCGGCACGTGCTTGAGCGCCATCCGCTCGGGAACCACCACCTCGACGCCGCCGGCATCCACCACGATGCGAGCGTGGCGGGCCCGAGCGGAGCGCCGGACGGTGTACGGAATCTGGTTCACCAGCCGAAGATAGGAGCCAAGCCGGAGGGACAGTCGAGTCGACAGTCGACAGTCGACAGTCCTTGGGCCTGCGACCTGCGACCTGCGACCTGCGACCTGCGACCTAAATGATCACCTGCACGGTGCCCCCATCCGCCGACCACGCCGCGCCGGTCACGTACGACGCGTGCTCGGAGCAGAGGAACACGACCACAGAGGCGATCTCCTCGGATTGCGCGAAGCGCCCGATCGGCACGCGTGCGCGCTGGGTGGCGAGCGCCTCGTCGCGCGACACGCCGCGCCGCTTGGCGAGCTGGTCGGCGAGGCCACCCTCGCCCATCCAGAGCGGCGACTCGACGGGCCCCGGGGCGAGTGCGTTCACGCGCACGCCGGTGCCCGCGTAGCGGTCGGCGAACCCGCGCGAGAGCGACAGCTCGGCCGCCTTGCCCACCGCGTAGGCGAGGTTGGTCCCGGACGGCCGCTTGCCCGAGGAGGAGGCCACGTTCACGATCCTCCCCCAGCCGCGCTCGGCCATGCCGGGCGCCGCCGCGCGCATCAGCCGCATCGGCGCCATCACGTCCAGCTGCCACTGGATGTCCCAGTCCTCGTCGCTCAGCTCGTCGAACGGCCGCACCGCGCTCGTGCCCGCGTTGTTCACCAGCACGTCGAGCGCGCCGAAGAGGCGCTCGCACTCCTCCACCACCTGCTCCGCGGCTGCGGGCGCCGTAACGTCCACGGCGAGCCACTCCGCCCGCCCGCCCGCGGCCGCGCACTGCTCGGCGGCGTCGCGCAGGGCGTCCTCGCCACGGGCCACGAGCAGCACCGACGCGCCCTCGGCGCACAGCATGCGGGCCGTCTCCAGCCCGATCCCGAGGCTCGCTCCGGTGACCACGCAGGCCCTGCCCTCGAGGCCGAGGTTCATGCGGCGATCATGTCAGGCCCGTTCGACACAGGAGATCCACCTTGAAGAGCCACACGGTCTACCGAACCTTCCACACCGAGCGCCGCCGCGAGTTCGTCCGCATCACCGGCGACGTGCAGCGCGCGGTGGACGACGCTGGCGTGAGCGAGGGCCTGGCGCTCGTCTCGGCGATGCACATCACGGCGGGCGTGTGGGTGAACGACGACGAGCCGGGCCTCCAGGCCGACGTGCTGGAGTGGCTCGACAAGATCGCCCCGGCCACCTGGCAGGAGCCGCCGAACGAGGTCGCCAGCGAGCTGCTCCCGGACGGCGGCGACTACCGCCACCACCGCGGCGGGGAGGACAACGGGGACGCCCACCTGAAGAACCTGCTGGTGCACCACCAGGTGGTCCTCCCCGTCACCGACGGGCGCCTCGACCTCGGTCCCTGGCAGGCGGTCTTCTACTGCGAGTTCGACGGGCGCCGGGACAAGCGCCTGGTGATCAAGGTGATCGGCGAGTAGCTCAGCGCTCGTAGACCTCTGGGTTGGCGCAGTGCGGCATCCGCTCGCCCGCCAACGCCGCCAGCAGGTTGTCCACGGAGAGCCTGGCCATGCCCTCGCGCGCCGCGTGCGTGGCCGAGCCCAGGTGCGGCGCGATCGTCAGGTTCGGGCACATCAGCAGCGGGTGCTCGGTCGGCAGCGGCTCGGGGTCGGTCACGTCCAGCGCGGCGCCGCCGATCCAGCCCTGGTTGAGCGCGCGTACGAGCGCGTTCGTATCGACGACCGGGCCCCTCGCGGTGTTCACCAGGATCGCGCTCGACTTCATGCGCTGCAGGGCCGGCTCGTCGATCAGGCCACGCGTCTCGTCCGTGAGCGGCGTGTGGATGCTGACGAAGTCGGAGCGCTCGAGCAGCTCGTCGAGCGGCACGCCACCGCTGCGTGAGGTGTGGATCACCTCCATGCCGAAGCCCTCGGCACGGCGTGCCACGGCGCTGCCGATGCGCCCGAGGCCGATCAGGCCGAGGGTGGCGCCGTTCAGGTCCTGGCCGAGCATGAAGCCCGGATCCCAGCCCCAGCCGCCCGCCCGCTCCACCCGCTCGGCGTCGCTGAGGCGCCGCGCGGCGGCCAGCATCAGGGCGAACGCCATGTCGGCGGTGGCGTCGGTGAGCACGCCGGGCGTGTGGCCGACGGGTATCCCGCGCGCGGTGGCGGCGGCCAGATCGACGTTGTCCACGCCCACCGCGTAGTTGGACACCGCTCGCAGCTCGGGGCAGGCGGCGAGCAGGTCGGCGTCCACGCGGTCGGTCAGCTGCGAGAGCAGGCCCTCCGCGTCCCGCGCGCGCTCGAGCAGCACCTCGTGCGGCGGCTGGCCTTCTCCCTCCCAGACGTCGACGTCGTGCGCGGCCGCGAGGCGATCGAGCGCCTCGCCCGGAACCCTGCGCGTGACGAAGCAGCGAGCCATCCCGCCGCGGAACCTAACGGCTGTGCGCCTAGCTCGCTGCGAGGATGCTGCCGAGCAGGCCCGGGAAGCGCTGCTCGAGCTCGTCGCTGCGCAGCTCGCTGAGGCGCTCGCGCCCGTCGATCCGCTGGCGGATCACGCCGGCCTCGCGGAGCACCTTGAAGTGGTGGCTGGCCGTGGACTTGCCGACCGGCAGTCCGAAGCTCCCGCACGCCTTGGGGTCCGGGCAGTCGTTGAGCTGGCGCACGATCTGCAGCCGGACCGGATCCCCCAGGGCCTGCAGCACGGACTCGAGCCTCATGGCTGCGGGCTCGGGTCCTGGAAGGAGAACGGGCCGATCGGGCGTGACCTCGATCATCGCGTTCATTCTACCTCGATCGAACTGTTTGGCAACCATCGAAGTTTGTTGGTACGATGTGCATCGAACTATTTGCCCAGGACCAGAAGGACTCGGATGACCCGCAACAGCAGCCGCGCAGTACTCGCCCTCACCGGCGCCGCGCTTTTCATGATCGTGCTGGACAACCTGATCGTCGCTTCGGCGCTGCCCGCGATAGAGCGCGGCCTGGGCGCCCCGATCAACAGCGCGGAATGGGTGCTCGACGCGTACATCCTCTCCTTCGCCGTTCTCATCCTCACGGGCTCCGCCCTCGGCGAGCGCTTCGGGCGCCGCAAGGTGTTCATCATCGGCCTCGCGATCTTCACGGCGGCGTCGGCCGCCGGCGCGCTGTCGGCCAACATCGGCCAGCTGGTCACGGCGCGCGCGGTGCAGGGAGCCGGCAGCGCGATCCTGATGCCGCTGACCCTCACCCTCCTCACGAACGCCTACCCGCCGGAGAAGCGCGGCGTCGCGCTCGGCATCTGGTCGTCGATCGCCGGCCTCGGCGTGGCGGCCGGACCGCTGGCCGGCGGAATCCTGACCAGCACGCTGTCGTGGCACTGGATCTTCTGGGTCAACGTGCCGGTGGGCATCGCCGCGATCGTGCTGAGCCCGCGACTGCTCGACGAGAGCCGCGGCCGCCGCGAGCCGATCGACACCGGCGGCCTGGTCCTGGCGAGCCTGGGGCTGCTCGGGATCGTCTGGGCCACGGTGCGCGGCAACAGCCAGGGCTGGCTCGCCGCCAGCACGCTTGTGTCCTACGCGCTCGGCATCGCGTTCCTGATCGCGTTCGTGGCCTGGGAGGCCAGGCACAAGGCTCCGATGCTGCCGCTGCGGCTCTTCCGCGACAGTCGCTTCACGGTCTCCAACAGCACCGGCTTCCTGCTCCACTTCGCGATGTTCGGCACCTTCGTGATGGCGATCCAGTTCCTCGTCGGCGTGCGCGGCGAGAGCGCCCTGATGGCCGGGGTGTGGACGCTGCCGTGGACGGTCATGCCCTTCCTCATCTCACCGCTCAGCGGGCGCCTCGGGCAGCGCACCCACCCGGCCATCCCGTCGGCGATCGGCATGCTGCTCGTCGCGCTGGGCACGTTCGGGTTGTCCCAGACCGTCACAACGAGCACCGCCCCGGCGGAGCTCGCGCCGAGCCTGCTGTTCATCGGCGTGGGCATCGGGCTGGTGCTGCCGAACATCGCCGCGCTGGCGATGGGCTCGGTCAGCGGACCGGATATCGGGAAGGCCTCGGCCACGCTCAGCACCTCGCGTCAGGTCGGCAGCGTGTTCGGGGTGGCAGTGGCGGTGGCGATCTTCGAGGCGGGCGGCCCCGACACGGCCGAGGCCACCGTCCGCGGCATCAGCCACGCGTTCGCCGCCGCCAGCGGCGGCGCACTGATCGGCGCGCTGCTGTCGCTCGCGATCGTGCCGCGCGCCGCGGCCGTGCTCCAGGCCTGGCTGCCGCGCGCTCAGACGAGCGTCGCCGGCGACTGACGGTCCTCGATCACCGCGCGCGCGGCCAGGTAGCCGGGCGCGCCGGTCACGGCCCCGCCGGGATGCGCGCCCGAGCCCGCTAGATAGAGGCCCTCCACGCCGCCGAACTGGCGCGGCCCGTGGCGTTCCTCCAGCAGCTGGCCGGGCAGCATCTCGCCGTGGAAGATGTGGCCGCCGGTGATGCCGAAGCGCTCCTCGAGCTGGCGCGGGCCCAGCACCAGGCGGTCCACGATCCGGTTGGGCAGGTCGGGGCAGGTCTCCGCGAAGCGGGCGATGGCGGCATCGGCCGCTTTGTCCTGGTCCACATCCGGCGGGAAGCACTGACAGAACAGCGACACCACGTGGCGCTCCGGCGGCGCGAGGCTGTCGTCGGCAGCCGTCTGGCAGGCGGCCTCGATCCAGGGAGCGCGCGCCGCACGGCCCGCGCGGGCGTCCTCGGCGGCGCTGGCGAGGTCGGCCATCGAGTAGCCGATGTCGATCGCGCCCTGCCACGCCTCGGCGCCCGGCCAGGAGGGGAAGTCGGGCAGGCCGTCGAGCAGCAGCATCGTCTTCACCACCGGGCCGGCCTGGCGCCAGCCGGGCCTGGGCTCGAGGCCCGCCAGCGCCGAGGTGCGCAGGGGATCGGCGTTCGAGACGACCAGCTGCGCCGCGCAGTTCGCCGCCACCCTCGAGCACGATTCCCGCCGCCCGGCCGTCCTCGATCAGCACGCCCGTAACCGGCGAGCCGGTGCGCACCGCCACACCCGAGGCCTCAGCGGCGGCGCGCAGCGCCGCGGTCACCGCGCCCATGCCGCCGCGCGCGTAGCCCCAGGCGCCCGGCACCCCGGTGGCCAGCCCGAGCTCGTGGTAGAAGCCCACGAACGCCGTGCCGGGGTCGTCGGGGCCGGCCAGCGTGCCGATCAGCCCCTGCAGGGCGAACGGCACACGCACCTGCTCGGAGGGGATCCCGGCCAGCTCGTCCGCGATCGGTCCCTCCAGGATCTCCGGCCCGATGGCCTCCAGCCAGCGCGCCCGGTCGGGAGGCTCGAGCAGCAGCGGGCGGGCGCGCCCAGCCGCCTCGTCCCAGCGCTCGGCCCAGGCGGCGTAGCCGTCGGCGTCGGCGCGCGACCAGTCGCGCTCGAGCTGCTCCCAGGTGCGCTGCCGCTCCGACCAGGTGACCACGTGGCGGCCGTCCGGGAACGGGGCGAACAGATAGGGCTCGTGCACGCTCACCTCCAGGCCGTGCTTGCCCAGCTGGAGGTCCTGCATGATCTCGGGCCGCAACAGCGACAGCGTGTAGGCGCCAGGGGAGGCGCGGACGCCGGGCCAGAGCTCCTCGGTCACGCAGGCGCCGCCCACGATCTCGCGCCGCTCGTGGAGCTCGACCGACAGTCCGGCCCGCGCCAGATACGCCGCCGCCACCAGGCCGTTGTGGCCGCCGCCGATCACCACCGCGTCGAGCATGGCGAGGCAGCCTACTCCCGCTCTAAGGTGGGGTCGTGGCGCAGGTCAGCGGGCTCGACGAGGTGCTGGCGCCCGAGGGCTGGACGTACGCCAGCTCGCCGCCGGTCGAGCCGGGCGATCCGGGCCGCTTCCACGCCCTCTTCGGCCGCGACTCGCTGATCACCGCGCTGCAGCTTCTGCCCGTGCGGCCGGACGTGGCGAGGGCCACGCTGCGGGTCCACGCACGCCTCCAGGGCACGCGCGAGGACCCCGAGACCGACGAGCAGCCCGGCAAGATCGTCCACGAGTACCGCCCCGATCCCGGCGACCGCTTCGAGTACATGGGCCTGCCGGTGCGCGACGGCGAGCTGCGCTACTACGGCTCGGCCGACTCCACGTCGTGGTTCCTCGTGCTGCTCGCTGCGCTCGGCGACGACGCGCTGGCCACCGAGCTCGCCCCCGCCTGGCGGGCGGCCGGGGGCTGGCTCGAACGGGCACTCGAGCACGGCGGGGGCTTCGTGACCTTCGGCCCGCGGGCGGCGCCCGGCGGCCTGGTGCAGCAGGGCTGGCGCGACACCCCGGATCCGCTCCGTCCGTACGGCGGGGGCATCCTGAGGCCCGACGGCAGCGTGCCGGACGCGCCGCTGGCCGATGCCGACACCCAGGCGGTCGCGCTGGTGGCGCTGCGCGCGCTCCGCGTCCTCTCGGGCGAGCAGCGCTTCGCCACGCTCCACGCCGGGCTGGCGGAGCGCGTGGCGGGCGCGTTCGGGCCCGACACGATGGCGATCGAGGCCGGCGGCCGCCCGGTGGAGGGCGCGGGCTCGCAGCTCGGCTGGCTGCTGTGGGCGGGAGCGCTGCCGGACGCCGCCGCGGCCACGCTCGCCGAGCGCCTCTGCGCGCCCGACGTGCTCACGCCCTTTGGGCTGCGCACGCTCTCGGAGGGCTCACCGGTGTTCCAGGCCGAGGCCTATCACCGCGGCTCGATCTGGCCGTTCGACTCCTGGCTCGGCTGGGCCGGGCTGCGAGCCGCCGGCCGGGCGGCAGAAGCGGAGTCCGTGCGGAGCGGCGTGCTCGCGGCGCTCGAACGGCTGGGCCGCGCGCCGGAGCTGTACGCCGTCGGCGCCGGGGGCCCGCGTGCGATCCCGATCTCGAATCGGGTACAGGCTTGGACGGTCGGCGCCCGCTGGGCGCTCGAGAACGGGTGGGACGGGCGTCCCGCGCCGCTGTTCGACTAGCTCTCGCTGCGCCGTTTCGCTGCGAAAGATCGTGCGTGCGCGTACCCCGGACGGGTCCCATGTTCCCCGATCCCCCTGGTTGGGTATACCGGCCCTCAAGCAGGGGTAACGAAGGGGCAGGGATATTGACGACTATTGAGCTGACCGGCGGGCCGGGAGCCGTTTCCGCGGCACGGCACGCCATAGAGCAGCTCGCAGACCGGGAGCAGCTTCCACGTGTGGATGATCTGCGGCTGCTGGTAAGCGAGCTGGTTACGAACAGCGTGCTACACGGGGGCGCGGGCCCGGACGATCGGGTCAGTGTCAGCGTGGAGCAGCCGGATAGTTGCGTGCGGGTAGAGGTCTGCGATCACGGCAGGGGCTGGACGAAGCCCAAGCGATCGCGGTCGGTCGACAGCAGCGAGCCTCCAGGAGGCTGGGGACTGCTGCTCGTCGGGGAGATCGCCGACCGCTGGGGCATCAACTCGAACGACGGCACCTGCGTGTGGTTCGAGGTGGCGACACAGGAGAGCGCGGTCCCGCTGCCTGCCTGACGGCAGCGGGACCCACTCACTCATCGCTAGCCGCGGCCGCAGACCGGCCAGGCCGAGGTGCCGCTGCGCTGCAGGAGCAGCTCCGCCATCCGGTCCTGCGCCGCCTCCGGTGCACGCGCCGGATCGCCGTTGCCCCCGAGCGAGCGCCAGGTGGCACGCGAGAACTGGTACTTGCCGCGGTACTGCCCGTTGGGCGAGACCGCCGTGGGATCGCCGCCTGACTCGCAGCGCGCGATGCGCGCAAGCTCGGTGCTCGGAGCGCTGCCGCTGCCGGCCCCGGGCGGCTGGCTGCCGCCCAACCCGAGCGCGTTGAGGGTCTGCGGCCCGACGATGCCATCCACGATCAGGCCGTGAACGCGCTGGAACGACATGACGGCCCGCTTGGTGGCGGCTGCCGTAGACACCGTCGGCTGACAGGCCGAGGGCCCGCTGCACCGAGGCGATCGTCGCCCCCGAGGAGCCCGACTGGATCAGCTCCGAGCTCGAGCCACCCGACGCGAGCGCGGCGCCCGCGCCCATCGTCATCACGAACGCCATCACGACCGAGACGCTCCTGCCGCGAATGCGGCGCCGACGCTTGCGGGCGGCGGCCAGGCGGCGATCGCGGGAGCGTCGGAGCGAGCGCCGCCACGGAGTCGTCGAAGCGAGATCCGCTTGGGATGTAGACACTGTGCTGCCTCCTTCTTTCTTGCGCCTACGAGGTGAGCTGACGGGCTCGCACGGAAAGAAGTTCGTGCTACGCCGCGCTTGGGCGGCGATTCGCCCCATGGGCCGTGACGGCATGGCCCGAGTGGGTCCCCCGCTCTCGGCTGCACAGGACAGCCAAGACTCGGCTTGATTCGGTCATACACCTAAGCAGATCTCACGGCGGAAGGCGCAGAACAGCGTCCGGGTGTTCACCGATTGGTGATGGTTCTCCCGCACGTCACGGAGTAATCTGCGCAGACGATGCCGCCCGCATCAGGCGAGAGATCGCGGGAGACCGGTGGCTACCGTCACGCACCCCTCGCGGAGGAGTGGCGGGCGCTGCGCCGTGCGGCCACGGTGGTGGCCCTGCTCACCAGCCCGGCGTTCTTCCTGCTCCTCTGGCAGCGCAACGGCTGGGCGCTCCCCTGGGCCCTGCTCGGCACGTTCGTGGCGGTGGTGGGGTTCCGCGGGCTCGTGGACGTCATCACGCGCCGGCTGATCCCCTGGCCGAACCTCTACAACGCCAATCCGGAGCTGCTCGAAGAGGACGTGATCGCGCGCCGGCGCGCGTGGTACTGGCGCAAGAAGTTCCGCCGGCTGACCATCTTCGGGACCCTGTTCGTGATCATCGTCGGCACCGTCGCGCTGATCAGCGGCGAGAGCTTCGGCGGGGCGATCTCGAACATCTGGGACACGATCAAGAGCGCGGCGCCGCTGCTCCTCGTGCTCGGCTTCCAGCTGCCGCTCTTCTTCGTCTTCAACTTCCTGATCTTCTTCGGGCCGCTGCTGATCTTCGGCGTGAAGCAGATGAAGGGCTACGAGCCCGGCGACGCCGACTGGGGCGTGCGACTGGACGACGTGCGCGGGCAGAAGGAGGCCAAGGAGGAGGTGCGGCGGGTCATCTCCCTGTGGCAGTCAGGCGACGCGTTCGAGCGCGCGGGCGGCAAGCGCGAGCGCGGCCTGCTGTTCCTCGGCGCTCCGGGTACTGGCAAGACGATGCTGTCGAAGGCGATCGCCACCGGCTTCAACTGCCCGTTCGTGACGATGCCGGGCTCGGGCTTCGCCCAGATGCTCATGGGCCTCGACGTGGTGATCGTGATGCTGCTCGTCCGCAAGGCCAAGAAGCTGGCGGCGAAGTGGGGCGGCCAGTGCATCGTGTTCATCGACGAGATCGACGCGGTGGGGATGCGCCGGCAGGCTCTCGGGGCGGGCCACTCGGGCACGGCCACGGCCGTCCCGGGCACGATCCACGACCACTGCTTCTTCGGGCCGAACGGCTCGCTGACCCCCACCGGCGACCTGATCCTCGAGACACGCGCCTGGCGCGACCGGGTCTTCGCCGAGCGCACGGGCGATCCCAGCGTGGCGATGCCCGGCGTCTACAGGCAGCTCGACCGGATCGTCAGCGCCGCGATCCCGGGCGGCATGTTCGGCGGCGGCCAGGGCCAGGCGCTCAACCAGCTGCTCGTGCAGATGGACGGCATCGACGACCCGCCCCTGATGCGGCGCTTCTTCACCAACCGCATCAACACGTTCCTGGACGCCATCTACTTCGTCCCCCAGAAGATCGGCAGCATGAAGCTGCGCCTGCCGAGGCCGAAGCCCTCGCCGCACCAGATCTACTTCATCGGCGCCACCAACGTGCCGATCAGCGCGCTCGACCCGGCGCTCATCCGCCCGGGCCGCATGGGCCGCCACATCTGGTTCCGCACGCCCACGCGCGAGGACCGCCGCGACATCTTCGAGCTGTACATGGCGAAGGTCGACCACGATCCCGAGCTCGACACCGACAAGCGCCGCGACGAGCTGGCCCGGATCACGAGCGGCTACTCGCCGGCGATGATCGAGCAGGTCTGCTCGATGGCCCTGACCTACGCGCATGCGGACGACCGGCCGATCTTCGAGTGGGAGGACGTGGTGGAGGCCATGACCACCGTCGAGACGGGCACCGCGGTGGGCATCGAGTACGTGCCCGAGGAGACCCGCGCCGTGGCGATCCACGAGGCCGGGCACGCCGCCGCCAGCCACGTCTACATGGAGGGCACGCTCTCCACGCGGCTCTCGATCCGGATGCGCTCGGGCTCGCTCGGCCACCACCAGGCCATACAGACCGAGGAGCGCTTCTCCTCCTGGCGCCACGAGGAGGTCGGCAAGCTGATCTGGGGCCTCGGGGCGATGGCCGCCGAGCGGGTCTTCTACAGCGAGAACTCGACCGGGGTGGGCGGCGACGTCTACTCGTCCACCCGGGCCGCGAAGTGGATGGTGGGCATGTGCGCGATGGCTCCCGAGCCGGTGCGGCTCGAGGGCCGCGTGCCGGAAGAGGAGCTGGAGGACGAGACCGACAAGATCATGAAGCGCTTCGAGCGCATCGGGAGCGAGATCATGAACCGCGCGGGCAGCGGCAACATGCTGGCGGAGGACCCGCTCGACAAGGTGCTCGGCGACGGGGACAAGCGCCGCTCGGTGGCCATCCTGCTCGGGCAGGCCTACGTGACGGCGTACAACCTCATCGAGCACAACAGGGAGCAGGTCGAGCAGATCGCCGAGGTGCTGGTGGAACGGCGCGAGATCCACGGGGACGAGGTGGTCGACCTGCTGGAGCGCGCCCGTCTCAAGGTGCCGGAGATAGACGTCCTGGACGAGAGCGCATGGCCGAAGGTGTGACACCTCCCGAACCCGGTGGCGAGATCGACCCCGGCGCTGCGGGGCACGAACTCGAGCGCGTGGGGCACGACCTCGAGCCCGCGCCCAAGCGCGAGCTGCAGCACTACGTCCCATACGAGGAGCAGCACGGCCACAAGTTCCGGCTGGCCTTCGCGGCGCTCGCGGGCTTCGGCCTGGCGGCCATCGCCGCCGCGGCGATCTTCCTCGTCGCGGGCAAGCCGCCGAAGCCGCCGGCATGGTCGGAGTGGAAGCCCACGGCCTCGGGCGACGACGCGCTCACGCAGATCGCCAACCACGTGGGCCCGACCTACCGGCTGCCCAGTGGCCAGCAGATCGTGAGCGTGCTCGGCGGGCCGATGCAGGTCGCGGGCCTCCCGGTGCGGGTGCTGTTGCGGCCGAACCCGAACGACGTGTCCCCCTCCAACGGCAAGGGGGCGCTCTACAGCCTCTGCGGCATGGGCGACAAGTGCTCGATCGGCGTCGGCAAGCCGTCGCACGAGCGCACCCTGCTCCTGCGCCGCGAGGCGCTCGAGCTGGCCCTCTACACGTTCCGCTACGCGAAGGACGTCAAGCAGGTGATCGTGATCCTGCCGCCGCCGCCCAAGAAGGATCCGAGCCAGGCGATGTTCTTCCGCCGCGGCGACGTGCACCCGCAGCTCGCGCAGCCCCTGCGCGCCACGCTGCCGTCGCCGCCGCCCTCGATCACCTCGCTGCGCTCGGGAGCCACGCACGACGTCATCGACCGCCTCACCGGCCGGGAGATCTTCAACTACGACATCCAGCCGGCGCCGGACGCAAGCGTGCTGCTCGAGCTGGCGCACTTCCCGCTCGAGTCGAGCTCCAGCTCGTCGGTCGGGCCCTGACGACTCCCCAGGCAGTTGTTGTGCGCGCAACTATTTGCTACACTTAGTTGCGCAGTCAACTTACGGGGGAAAGAAATGAATCTAGGACTTCTGGTGGTCAGGGTGATCGTGGGCGTGCTGTTCTTCGGACACGGCGCTCAGAAGCTGTTCGGCTGGTTCGGGGGCTACGGCCTCGAGGGCACCGGCGGCTTCTTCGAGAAGCTCGGCTTCCCGAACGGCAAGCTGCAGGCGGCTCTGGCCGGCCTGGCCGAGGCCGGCGGCGGCATCCTGCTGGCCCTGGGCCTGCTCACCCCGCTCTCGCTCGCCGCGCTCACCGCGGTGATGCTCGTGGCGGTGGTGAAGGTCCACCTCTCGAACGGGATCTGGGCCAGCAACAACGGCTTCGAGTACAACCTCGTGCTCGTGGCCATCGCCTTCGCCGTGACCGCCGTCGGGCCCGGCAACTGGTCGCTTGACCACGTGCTGAGCCTCGACCTCTCCGGCGCCGGCTGGGCGCTGGGCGCGCTCGGCGCCGGGCTGATCGGTGGCCTGGGCGCTCTCGCTCAGACGCGCCTGGTCCGCTCGCGCCAGCAGCCGCCACATCCGACGGCCGCCTAAGCAGCGCAGCCAAGACACACCGCGCGGCGTCCCCACGGGGGCGCCGCGCTTTTTTTGTGCGCTCGCGCGGGCGGGGTTGCCTACGATCGGCAAGGATGAGGGCCGTGGCCGGCACGAACAACTCGCATCCGCCAGAGGTGGCGGAGCTGCTCTCCGCCAGGGCCGGCGAGGCAATGGCGCTCAACCAGCGCCACCTCAACCCGCAGCTCGGGCGGATCCTGCGCACGCTCGGCTTCGACCGCGACTGGGTCGAGGCCCACGGCTCGCACCTGATCGACCGCGAGGGCAACAGCTACCTCGACCTCCTCGCCGGCTACGGCGTCTTCTCCCTTGGCCGCAACCACCCGGACGTGCGCCGTCAGCTCGAGCGCGTGCTGGCCGCCGACACCCCAACGCTCCCCCAGCTCGGCGTATCGCTGCTGCCGGGCGCTCTGGCCGAGGAGCTGATCGCCCGCGCGCCGGGCTCGCTCGACGCCGTGCTGCTCACCAGCTCGGGCACCGAGTCCGTGGAGGGCGCGCTCAAGATCGCGCGCGCCGCCACCGGCCGCCCGCGCATCCTCTACTGCCACCACGCCTTCCACGGCCTCACCTACGGCTCCCTGTCGGTGAACGGCAACGAGGAGTTCCGGGAGCGTTTCGGCCCGCTGCTGCCCGGCTGCGACCCGGTGCCGTTCGGGGACGCCGACGCGCTGCGCCGGGAGCTCGCGGCCGGCGACGTGGCCGCCTTCATCGTCGAGCCGATCCAGGGCAAGGGCGTGCACCTGCCGCCCGACGGCTACCTGCGCCAGGCCCAGGAGCTCTGCCACGCCAATGGATCGCTCCTGATCGTGGACGAGGTGCAGACCGGGCTCGGCCGCACCGGCCGCTTCCTGGCGCTCGAGCACTGGGGCGTGGAGCCCGACATGGTCACGATCGCGAAGGCGCTCTCCGGCGGCTACGTGCCGATCGGTGCCGTGCTGGCCACGCGCAGCGTGTTCAGCGCCGTGTTCGACTCGATGGAGCGCGGCGTGGTGCACGGCTCGACCTTCGGCGGTGGCGACCTCGCTGCCGCGGCGGGCCTGGCCACGCTGCAGGTGCTGGACCGCGAGCAGCTCGTGGAGCGCGCCGCGCGGCTGGGCGAGCTGCTGCTCGAGCTGACGCGGCCGCTGGTGGAGCGCTTCGAGGTGGTGCGCGAGGTGCGCGGGCTCGGCCTGATCTGGGCGATCGAGCTGGGGCCGCCCTCCGGCCCGGCGGCGCGGCGCCTGTGGGAGGCGATCGACCGCCGCCAGCCCGGCCTGTTCGCCCAGCTCGTCACCGTGCCGCTGTTCCGCGACCACCACATCCTCACCCAGGTGGCGGGCCACCACATGAACGTCGTGAAGGCCCTGCCGCCGCTCGTGATCGAGGAGGACGAGCTGCGCCGCTTCGTGTCGGCGCTCGAGGAGGTGCTGGCCGCCGCGGAGGAACACCTCTTCCGCAGCTACGCGGGCCTGGGCTTCACGCTGGGCCGCCGCACCCTCACCGCCCGCCGGGCGTGAGGGCGCTGGTCACCGGCGCCGGGGGCTTCATCGGCGCCCACGTGGCGGCGGCGCTCGGCCGCGACGGCGCCGCCGTCCGCGGCTTCGACCTCGGCGCGCCCCCCGCCGGGCTGGAGGTGGAGGAGTGGGTCACGGGCGACGTGACGGACGTCGCGGCGCTGGCGCGGGCCGCCGACGGCTGCGACGCGATCTTCCACCTGGCAGCCCTCTACAGCTACTTCCGCCGCGATGCCGAGGCGATGATGCGGGTGAACGTGGAGGGCACGCGCAGCGCGCTCGCGGCGGCAGGCGAGCGGCGCCTGGTGCTCACCAGCAGCGCCGCCACCTGCGGGCCGGTGCCCGGCCGCCCGGCGGACGAGCGCGACTCGCCCCCGGACTGGGAGCTGAAGGTGGCCTACAAGCGCAGCAAGCTCGAGTCCGAGCGGCTGGCGCTGGCGGCCGCAGCGGCCGGGCGCGACGTGGTGGTGGTGAACCCCACCACCCCTGTCGGTCCCGGCGACCGGCGGCCCACGCCCACCGGCAAGATGATCCGCGACGTGGCCGCCGGCCGCGCGCCGGCCTACGTGCGCACCACCGCGCTCAACGTGGTCTCGGTGGAGGACGTGGCCCGCGGCCAGGCGCTCGCCTACGAGCGGGGCCGCGCCGGGGAGCGCTACCTGCTCGGCGGCGAGGACCTGTCGCTGCGCGACGTCTTCGCCGCGGTGGCCCAGGCGGCCGGGCGGCGCCCACCCGTGATCGGGCTGCCCTTCCGCCCTCTCCTCGCCGCGGCCTGGGCCGCCGACCGCGCGCTGGCGCCGTTCGGGCGCGAGCCGAAGCTGCTCGTGCTGGACGAGGTGCGGCTGGCCCGCATTCCGGCGAGCTTCTCGAGCGACAAGGCGCGAGCGGAGCTGGGCTACACCTCGCGCCCCGGGCGCCAGGCGCTGCGCGAAGCGGTGGAGGATCTAGTCTCAATGCCTTGAAGCTGCTCGCCTTCAGCGACCTGCACCGCGATCTCGACCAGTGCCGCCGACTCGTGGAGATGTCGCCCGACGCCGACGTGGTGATCGCCGCCGGCGACTTCGCATCGATCCACGAGGGCCTCGAGGAGACGATCGGCGCGCTGCGCCCGATCGAGCGGCCCACGGTGCTCGTGCCGGGCAACAACGAGACAGAGGACGCCCTGCGGGCCGCGTGCGAGGGCTGGAACTCGGCCGTGGTGCTGCACGGCGGCGGCGCCGACATCGACGGCGTCAGCTTCTACGGGCTCGGCGCCGGCGTGCCGGTCACTCCCTGGGACTGGAGCTTCGACCTCAGCGACGACGATGCCGCCGAGCGCCTCGCGGACTGCCCGGAGGGCGGCGTGCTGGTGGTCCACTCGCCGCCCAAGGGCCACCTCGACAAGGGCTTCGGCAGCCAGGCCATCCTTGACGCGATCGAGACCAAGCACCCGCGGGCCGCCGTCTTCGGCCACATCCACGAATGCCAGGGTCAGCAGGAGCAGCTGGGGAGCACGCTGCTGGCCAACCTGGGCCCGGCCGGCACGTTCATAGAGATCTGACAGGAGGAGAGACCTTGTCCGAGCCACTCAGCCGTAGGAAGTTCCTCGGCGCCGCAGGCGCCACCGGCGCCGCGCTGGTCCTTCCGCGCACCGCAGCGGCTAAGCGGGCGCCCAAGCGGCGCAGCGTGGACGTGGCCATCGTGGGCGGCGGGCTTGCCGGCCTGACTGCGGCGCGCGCGCTCGCGCGCGCGGGCAAGGAGGTCTGCGTGCTCGAGTCTCGCGACCGGGTCGGCGGGCGCACGCTGAACCACGACATCGGCGGCGGGAAGATCGCCGAGGCGGGCGGCGAGTACGTGGGGCCCACGCAGGACCGCATCCTCGCGCTCGCGCGGTCGGTCGGTGTCAAGACCTTCCTCACCTACAACGACGGCCTGGACGTCCAGTACTTCAGGGGACAGCGCTCCACCTACCCCGCGGCCGGGCTGCCGTCCGATCCCGCTGTGCAGCAGGCGGTGGTGGCGGCGATCACGAAGCTCGATCCGATGGCCGCGACGGTCCCGGTGGACGCGCCCTGGAAGGCCAGGCACGCGGCCCAGTGGGACGCGATGACCTTCGAGGACTGGAAGCTCGCGAACGTGCCCGCCGGCAGCGGGCGGGACGCGATCGACATCGCCTCGCGCGCGATCTGGGGCGCCGAGCCGTCTCAGCTCTCCCTCCTCTACGTGCTCTGGTACACGGCGCAGGCCGGCAACGAGAAGAAGAAGGGCAGCTTCATCCGCCTGATCAGCACCGGCGGCGGCGCGCAGGAGAGCCGCCTGGTCGGAGGCTCTCAGGTCGTGTCCCAGAAGGTGGCCAAGGCCCTCGGCTCCCAGGTGGTGCTCAGCTCGCCGGTGCGGCGGGTCGAGCAGGACGGCAAGGGCGTGGTGGTCACGAGCGACCGGGTGGTGGTGAGCGCGAAGCAGGTGATCGTCGCGCATCCCGCCCGGTGCTGGTCGGCGACATCGACTTCGCCCCGGCCCTCCCGCGCATGCGGCGCAACCTCGCCAAGCGGATCGTGCCCGGCAACCTGATCAAGTGGGAGGCGATCTACGACACGCCGTTCTGGCGCGCTCAGGGCCTCAGCGGGCAGGTGGTGTCCGACGTCGGGCCCGCCAACACCACCTTCGACAACTCGCCCCCGGACGGGACTCCGGGCGTGGTCTTCGGGTTCATCGGCGGGAGCCCGGCAACGGCGGCGTCGAAGCTCTCGGTGGCCGCCAGGCACAAGGCGGTCCTCGACAACTTCGTGACCTTCTTCGGCCCCGAGGCCGCGCAGCCGAAGAGCTACTTCGAGATGGACTGGTCGAAGGAGGCCTGGACCCGCGGCTGCCCCGTCGGGCACATGGGCAAGAACGTGCTGCGCCGCTACGGCCCCGCCCTGAGGGTCCCCTTCAAGCGCGTCCACTGGGCCGGCACGGAGACCGCGCTCTACTGGAACGGCTACATGGACGGGGCGGTGAGGTCGGGCGAGGCGGCCTCCAAGGAAGTGCTGAAGGCGCTTCGCTAGCTAGCGCCGCAGCAGGCGCTTGAGCTGCTCTTTCCGCTCGTCCGGCAGCTTGCGGACAGCGCTGACCGCCCAGAAGCGCAGGTCCCCCCTCAGGGTCTGCGCCCACGTGAGCGGGTAGCGGGCCGTGCGAGGACGCAGGTTCACCCAGGCGAGCGGGGCCTCGGAGTCGGCGAAGCGCAGCTTGTAGGGCTGGGGGCCGCCGCCGAAATCGAGGCGCTTCTCGCCTCGGCCGAACGCGTCCTCGAGCGCCGAGAGGATCGTCTGGAGCGTGGGCTTGTAGCGGGCGAACTCCTCGTCGAAGCCGCCGTTGAAGTAGCTCAGCTCCCCGCCGGCCGCCAGGAACAGGCCCGCCCCGATCGCCTTGCCGTCGATCTCCACGAGCCAGAGCCGGAAGCGCTCCTCGGGTAGCAGCAGGCCGGCGGCGTCCAGCAGCATGCGGTCCATCCTCACCTCGGCCAGCCCGGATCCGCCGCGCTCCTCCCAGCGGCCGAGGTGGAGCCGCATGAACGCGTCGATGTCGCGCTCGAGGTCGGAGCCGGAGTCGCTCATCCGGACCACGCCCCCGTCGTCCGCCAGCTGGCGGCGCATCCTGCGCATCTGGGAGCGGAAGTTGCTGCTCTTCGACTGCATCCAGTCGTCGAAGCTGAGGCCGTCGATGCCGAGCGTGGGCGTCTCGAGCACGCCGCCGCGGCGGGCCACCACCGGGCGCAATGGGCCCGGATAGAGCCGCGCCAGCCGGTCGGGCCAGGGGCTGTCGATGTCGATCCCCTCGAGCGCGATGATGCTCGGCTGGGGGCTGGCTCCGCCGAGCACGCGCGCCACCTCGGCCGCGACCTCCTCCCCGCGACCCTCGCGGGCGAGCGGCTCGCGCCGCTCGGTGAACGGCACGCCGAAGAGGCGGTAGTCGGCCCGGCCGAGGCTGCCGCGCTGGACCACGAAGGGCGCGATCCCGATCAGCTCGTCGCCGTCGCTGACCACGACCACCCGCAGCTCGGCGCCCGAGGGAGCGGCATGGCGCAGCCAAGGCATCAGCCATTTGGGCGATGCGAGCGGCCTGGCGGCCGCCACCGCCAGCGCGTCCCAGGCATCGAGGTGGGCGCCGAGATCCTCGGCGCGCTGGATGAGCTCTCCCGTCGCCACGCCGGGCGAGTCTACGAAAGGAACGCTCAGAGCCCGGCCGCGCGGGCCGGTTCCACGAGCGAGGCCTGGAGCCGGCGGGCGGCGTCCAGATGGTCGCCGGTCCAGATCATCCGCACCGCGGTGGCGGTGGCCTGGCCGTCCGAGTCGCGCAGGTCATGGCCCACGGCCTCCACGAGCCGTGTCTCGGCAAGCCTGTCGCGGGCGAGCGGCTCCGGCACCGACGCGTGCCCGCTGAGGCTGGCGGCGAAGCCGTCGTACCAGCCCGTCATCTGCCTGGCGTTCGCGAGCAGCTCGCGCCGAGCCGCCTGGCGGTCGCCCCCGGCCGGGTCGTCGCGCTGCCATAGGTCGAGCACGGCGTCGCCGGCCAGTCGCAGGCCGGCCACGCCGCCGACCAGGCTGGTCGCCTCGGCCATCGGCACGGCCTTCGACCCGCGCTCGGCCAGGTAGCCGCGGAAGGTGTCATCCAGGCGCCGGGCGGCGGCGGCCGCCTCCACCGCCTCGGCACTCGGCGGGGACGGCGCGGGCCCGCTCCCGTCACAGCGGCTCATTCCGTACTCCACCGCTCGCGCCAGGTAGTTCGCGCTGGCCACGTACGCCTGGGAGAGCGCGTCGCCGAGCGCGGCCGCAGCCGCCCGCGGCCAGAACAGCAAGCCCACGGCAAGGCTCACGCCGCAGCCGATGGCCACGTCCTCGATCCGGACCAGCCCCAGCTCCAACCCGGCCGGCTGCAGGATGCTGTAGAGGATCAGCAGCGTGACCGTGAAGGCGGCCTGGCCGGCGGCGAACGAGATCGCCGCGGGCGCGAAGCCTGCGAACAGGACCGCCAGCGGCAACAGGAACCAGAAGCAGGGTCGTGTTCGTGCCGATGAGGGCCACCAGGCCCGCGCCCACGGCGAACCCAAGCACGCTGCCCAGCAGCGCGCGGACCACGTTCTGACCGGTGTTCAGCGCGCTCGAGCGCAGCACCGCCAGCGTGCCGAAGACCACCCAGAACGCGTGCTGCACGCCGGTCAGCTGCGAGACCAGCACGGCAAGGCCGAGTGCCACCGCGCCCCTCACGCTGTTCTGGAGCCAGAGCGAGTGCGGCTCGACGTGGGACCCGGCCCGCTCCTGTGCCGTCGAGAGCCGCTCGGCCAGCCCGATGGGGCGGCGGCCGAGCACCTGGTCGAGCCAACTGCGCCGCTCGGCGGTCGCCGACAGCGCGACGTTGCTCGCTATCTGCATGACCACGAAGCTCAGCTCCTGTGCGCGAAAGCCCGGGTCGAGCGCGGAGATCACGTCGTCGCCCCTCGTGGCCTCCGGCACGCTCACGGTCGCGCCCCGTTCCAGATCCGCGAGCCGCTCGCGCAGCTCCGCGAGCGCGACCTGCAGCGGGTCGAGGCTCTGCCTCGGCATGTCGAGCAGGTCGGCGCAGCGCTCGAGCACCACCGCCGCCGCCTGCTTCACCGCGCACGCACGGCGGTCCACCGTCATCCCGGGCGGCGGCTTGGCGGCAGTCAGCACGACGATCCCGTTGAGCCACTTCAGCTCGTCCACCAGCCGCACCACCGCCCGGGCTGCCGTGCTCAGGCCCGTGGGCCGGTAGGGCGTCGCGAAGAACGTGGTGAGCAGGCCCTTCACCGCCGCGTCCGATTCCGCGATCGCCGCCTCGTACTCGGCGTCGGACGGGCTGCCCTCCCCGCCCATCAGGTGAGCCGCGTGCGAGTGCAGCCGGGCCGCCAGCGCCCGGCACGCGTCGATGGCCGCGCTGCGCAGCGGAAAGCGAGCGGGCGCCGGCCACAGCAGCGCGATGGCGAACAGCGACGCCGCGGAGGCCATGCCCCAGCCGGCCAGCCGATCCGGGATCGAGGAGACCGGGCCCGGCAGCGAGACCGGCAGGATGAACGCCAGCAGCAGCGTGGGCGTGGCCCCGGCCAGAACCGAGCTGACCACGCCGGCGAACAGCACGCCGAACGCCACCAGCGCCATCGCCACCGCGGCCACGCCCGCCGATCGCGACGCCACGGTGCCCGCGGCGATCATCACGCCGCACGCGACCGCGAGCGCCGCCTGTGCCTGCAGGCGATTGCGGATCGGACCCGCGAAGTCCACCAGCAGCAGCATCGCGAACGAGCCGAAGGCGGCGAAGGTCGCGACGGTCGGGTTCTCGATCACCTTCACGCCGAGCGCGAACAGCGCCGGCATGATCAGCGCGGTTCGCCCGGCCCGGCGCAGTGCCGCGAAGTCGGGATCCCGCTGCCGCAGCCAGTCGAGACTCGGAAACTGGGTTGTTCCGCTCATTGCGCGGATCGCATGGTACGACCGACCCGCGGCCGCGCTACCGTGGAGCGATGCCGGTGACGGTGATCTTCCGCTGCGAGATCTGCAGCGCTCGCCCGGATCCCGAGACCCAGGTCGCGCTCGAGCGCCAGCTGCTCGACCTGCGCCACGGCGAATACGTGGACGCCGACCCGGGGCGCTGGCTGACCTGGCACGGGCGCGGCGTCTACGGGCCCACGCGCTATGCCTGCGGCGAGCACCGGGGCGAGCTCAAGGCACTGATCCGCGAGCACTACGGCACGCTGGGCTGGCACCCCTGGGCGATCGGCCCGCATCCGTGGGCCGGGCGCCGCGGCACGGACAAGGCGCGCAGGCTCGCGCGCACGATGCGCTCGACCTTCGGCGTGTCCGGGTCCTAGCTCGACGTCCTCTCTCGATGCGAACATGTGTTCGTGTCGGAGGAGGCGAACATCCTGCATGCGGACCTCGACTCCTTCTACGCGTCGGTGGAGCGGCGAGACGATCCTCGCCTGCACGGCCGCCCGGTCATCGTCGGGGCCGGCGTGGTGCTCGCGGCCACCTACGAGGCAAAGGCGTGCGGGGTCCACACGGCGATGGGCTGCTCGCAGGCGCGCCGGCTGTGCCCCGCGGCGGTGGTCGTCGGGCCGCGCATGTCCGCCTACTCCGAGGCGAGCAAGGCGGTGTTCGAGATCTTCCGCGAGACCTCTCCGCTGGTGGAGGGCCTGTCGATCGACGAGGCGTTCCTCGACGCTCGCGGGATGGGGCACTTCTCGGGCACGCCGCTGGAGATCGCCGCGCGCCTGCGTCAGCAGGTGCGTGAGCGGGTCGGCCTGCCGATCACCGTCGGGGTCGCCAGGACCAAGTTCCTCGCGAAGGTGGCCAGCGCTGTGGCCAAGCCAGACGGCCTGCTGCTGGTGCCGCCGGAGGAGGAGCTGGCCTTCCTCCACCCGCTGCCGGTCGAGCGCCTCTGGGGCGTGGGAGCGGTCACGGCTCGCAAGCTGCATGCCGTGGGCATCAGCACCGTGGGCGAGGTCGCCGAGCTGGCCGAGACGGCGCTGATCGAGATCGTCGGGCGCGGCACCGGCCGGCAGCTCCACGCGCTCGCCCACAACCGCGATCCGCGGCGGGTCCAGACCGGCCGGCGGCGGCGTTCGATGGGCGCGCAGCGCGCACTCGGGCGGCCGGGCGAAGCCGCCGGGCACGCTCGACGCCACCCTGGTCGCGCTCGTCGACCGCATCGCCCAGCGCCTGCGGGCTGCACGCCGGGTCTGCCGCACGGTGGTGCTGCGGCTGCGCTTCGACGACTTCTCGCGCGCCACTCGCTCCTACACGCTGTCCGAGGCCACCGCCCAGACCCAGACGATCCTGGCCACCGCCAGGGAGCTGCTCGCCCTCGCGCTGCCGATGATCGAGAGCAAGGGCATCACCCTCGTCGGCGTGTCTCTGACCAACCTCCAGGACGACGGCGCCGTGCAGCTCGCGCTGCCGCTGGAGCGCGCGCCGGCCGGCGCTCTCGACGCCACCATCGACCAGGTGCGCGACCGCTTCGGATCCGAGTCGATCACACGCGGCGTGCTGGTGGGCCGGGACCCGGGCATCTCGGTGCCGCTGCTGCCCGACTGAGAGGCCGGCCCGGTCGCGCCGAGCCGGCCCTCAGCCGCTGCGATACGGCCTGTTACCAGGTCCCGCTGGCCGGGCAGCCGCCGCTGCCCGTGGTGGTGCAGCTGCGGCTGAGCACGCCCGCGGCGTTCTTGGTGATCGTGAAGTCGTTGGTCGAGTTCGAGTGACCGACGACGGTGTAGCTGTTGGCGGTTGCGGCCGTCACGTCCACCTTGCCGTCGGCGGTGCCGATCGACAGGCCGGTGTTCGACGAGAGGCAGGTGCTGACGCTGGTGCCGGATCCGGTGCTGCCGACGTACGTGTTGCTGTCCGTGTAGCAGGACTCCAGCTGGCTGACCATGTTGCGAGCGTCCGACTTGGCGCTCGAGTCCTGAGCCTTCGAGCGCTGACCGAGGAAGTTCGGCAGAGCGATCGCGGCCAGGATGCCGATGATCAGGATCACGACGAGGAGCTCGATCAGGGTGAATCCGCTCTCCTCCGATTGAATACGCGTACGAGCCTTCCGTAGCATCCGTTAACTCCTTTTGGGGCAGGGTCTTGGGTTTAGGCGCCTATCGGCTAACCCAAATGAGTGCTTTAGCCCCGCCCGTGTGAGTGCGGGCTCAGATCGGCAGGAGTGGTCCGGCCGCGCTAGGCGGGCTCGGCGTCGACGAGCCGGAACCAGACGATCACCATCGGCTCCTCGTCGGTAAGGCGCCAGCCCGGCTCGCCCAGCAGCACTGCGGTCTCGTCGCGGCAGCCGTCGTAGAAGCTGCGCTGGTCGGCACGCCAGTCCTCGATGGAGGAGATGCCGGCGGTCTCCGGCACCACCACCTCGGAGTCGATCTGGCCGAACGGCACGACGGCGATGCGCACGATCTCGACCATCGCCCAGCGGCGATCCTCGTGATCCATCACCGGCAGCTGCTGCCCGATGCGCGGTGCGCCGCCCTCGAGGTCCCACTCGCGCGCGAGGGAGATGGCCGCCGTCTTCTTGCCCTCGAGCACGAGCCGGATGAGCTGCTCGCCGCCGCCCTCGTCGCCGTCGTGGCCGAACTCGAGGAACGGCTCGCGGGCATCGCGCCAGGGCGCCAGCGGGATCGACGCCGCCACGCGCGTGCCGCCGCCGGGCGGGCTGTCCAGCTCGAAGCTGCCGCCGAGCGCCTCGACGCGATCCAACAGCCCGCGCAGGCCGGAGCCGCCGTCGGCGGTCGCCCCGCCCACGCCGTCGTCGCTCACCGTCAGATCGAGCGTGCGCCCTCGCAGCGCCACGCTGGCGCGCACGGCGCTGGCGTGCGCGTGCTTCGCCGCGTTGGTGGCGGCCTCCGACACGAAGTAGTAGACGGTGACCTCGAGCACCTCGGGCAGCCGCCGCTCGGGCAGCGCCTCGATCTCGAGCGGCACGGGCAGCGTGGCCGCGAGCCGCTCGATCGGCGGGCGCAGCCCCTGCGTGGTGAGCCCGGCCGGGTGCAGCCCGCGCGCGAGCTCCTGCACCTCGCTGAACGCGGCCTTCGCCTCGCCGTGCGCCTGGCTCACCAGCGTGGCGGCGTCCTCGGGGGAGGTCTCGAGCTTGCGCTGGGCGAGGCTGAGCATGTGCGTGAGCGCGAGCAGCCGCTGCTGCGCGCCGTCATGGAGGTTCCGCTCGATGCGGCGGCGCTCGTCGTCGGCCGCGTGCACCACGCGTGCGCGTGAGGCTGCCACCTCGGCCTCCCGCTCCCGCAGCGCGATCTCGTGGCGCCCGCGCTCGATCTCGGCGGCGGCGCGCTGGCCGAAGATCCGCAGCGTGGCCACTTCCTCCTCGCTCGCCTCGAGCCGGCGGCGCGACATCACGCCGATGTAGCCCAGCGGCGAGCCGTCGGAGCCGCGCATGAGGATCGCCAGGTAGCTGTCGAGCGCGTGCTCGGCGATCAGGGGGTCGGTCGGATAGGCCCCGCAGGCCCCCTCCGGCAGCGCCGACCACGTCCAGATCCCTCAGCAACTCGCAGGGGGAGCCCTCGAGCAGGAACTCGCCCCCCTCGCTGAGGAGCATCTCGCCCCCCGCCCACGACGCGAGGATGGCCGCGCGCCCGGCCTCCGGGTCGAGCAGCTCGGCGGCGAAGGCCAGGTCGGCGTCGAGAGCGACCGCCACGTGGCGCACCAGCGAGCGGAAGAAGGCCTTGCCCACCACGTTGGCGGTGCCCGCCGCGATGGTCCGGAGAAGATCCTGCTCGGCGCCCGCCTGCTGCGCTGTGGGAGCGGTCACGTACCCGATCGTAGCGCCCGAATCGCCTCGGGATGCAGGCGCAGGAAGTCGTTCAAAGGCGGCGGCCAGGACCCTATCCGGGACTGGCGGCGCGCTCGCGCCTGCCGGCGAAGGCCGCTGTCAACTGCTCGCGCGAGCGGATTCCGAGCTTGCTGTACACGTGGCGCAGGTGGTACTCGATCGTCTTCGGGCTGAGGAAGAGCGCCGCCGCGGCCTGGCGCGTGGTCTTCCCCTCCGCCAAGAGCAGGGCGATCTGCAGCTCCTGAGGAGTGAGCTCGTCGAGCGTGCTCGGGTCGCGCCGCCGGGCCGTCTCGCCGGTGGCCACCAGCTCGGCGCTGGCCTGGTCGGCCCACGGAGTGGGGCCGAGCCGGTCGAAGCAGCTCAAGCGCCGCGCGCAGCTCCTCGCGGGCCCGTACGCGCTTGCGCGCCCGGCGCAGGCGGGCGCCGTAGGCCAGCCGGGTGCGCGCGGCCTCGAACAGGTCGGGCGTGAGCTCGTGCAGCACGAGCGCCTCGCCGAAGTGCTCGTCCAGCTCACTGTCCGGACCCACGAGTCCGCGACAGCGCGCCGCGCGGGCCAGCGACCAGGGCTGCCCCTTGGCGCGGGCCCGTTCCTCCAGCTCCGGCACGAGCGCGGCCGCATCGTCCAGGCGACCCGAGACGCAGGTAGGCATCCACCAGCTCGGGGATCGCCGAGACGTCGACGTCCATCACGCCGCGCTCCTCGAGCAGCGCGCGCTGCTCCTCGAAGTGCACCGCGGCCTGCTCGGGGCGCCCGAGTCCCAGCTCCAGCTCGCCGAGCGCGATCACCGCCCAGATCTCGTACAGACCGCATGCCGAGCTGCCTGCAGAGCGCCCGCCCTTCCTCGGCGTGGGCACGGCAGGGGTCCTCCATCCCCTGCCGGGCCTCGAGCCAGGCCAGCCCGGAGAGGGATGCCGCCAGCTCCGCCCGCTGGCCGCTCTCGCGCGCGAGGCGCACCGCCTCGTGGTAGCCCGCCTGCCCCGCCTGCCAGGAGTCCGCCATCGCCCGCTCGCGGGCCACGTGATGAAGGAGATACGGCAGCGCGCCCGCGGCGGAGCGCTCGCGCGCGTACGCGAGGGCGCGGTCCACCAGCCCGCGGCCGCCCTCGGTCTCACGCAGCCAGAGCGGCCCGAGCGCAGCCCACACGAGCAGGCGCGGATCCTCACGCAGCTCATCCGAGGCGTCGAGGATCGCCATCGCGCCTCGCAGGTGCTCAGCCCCCGCCTCCCCATCGCCCGCGATCACCTGCGCCGTGCCGATGCGCGATCGAACGCGAAGAAGCGCGCGCGGCCGCTGTCCGCCGCGGGCACCAGCTGCGTCGGCGCGCTCGGCGGTGAGCAGCATCTCCTCCGCGGCGCCCGCGTAGAAGCAGGCGTGCGCGGCCTCGGCCAGCATCACCACCGCCAGCTCCGGATTCCGTTCGGCCGCCCGCTCGGCGGCCTCCACGAGGATCGCCCGCCCCTCCACCAGCTGCCCGACCCTCATCGTGGCGTGACCGCGCAGGTGCTCGATGAGGTCGCCGAGGGGCTCGTCGGGCGCCGACTCGCGCGCCTCGTCGAGCAGCACCAGCGCCCGTTCGGTCAGGCCGGCGTTCCAGGCGGCGTCGGCCGCGGCCCACAGGAGACCGGCTCGCCCGCTCTCGTCGGGCGCCAGCCGCGCCGCGCGCTCGAAGGCGGCGGCCGCCACGGTGTAGGCGCCGCGCGCACGGGCGCGGGTGCCGGCCTGCTGGAGCGCGGCCGATGCCGCGTCGTCCGGGCCGAGAGCGGCCGCGGCGAGATGCCAGGCGCGACGGTCGACCTCGCGATCCGGGCAGGGCTCCCGCCAGGGCGGCGTGGGCGGCGCGCCGCTCCTGCGCGCCGGCGTTCCCGTACACGGCCGAGCGCACCAGCGGATGGTGGAACTCCAGCGCCCCGGCGGCGATCGTCACCAGGCCGGCGCTCTCCGCGTCGGCGAGCGCGTCAACGGACAGGCCGAGCGACGAGGCCGCCAGCCCGAGCATCGACAGCCGTCCGCCGCCCGCGGCGGCCGCGACCACCAGCATGCGGCGGGTCTCCTCGGGCAGCGATCCGGAGCGGCGCAGGAAGGCCTCGCCGATGCTGGTGGAGATCGGCAGGGGCCCGCCGGGTGGCACGGCGTCGAGGCGCTCGGAGTCCGCCGCCAGCTCGAGCAGTGCCAGCGGGTTGCCTCCGCTCGCCGCGTAGAGGCGATCCGCCAGCGTCCGGCGCGGAGCTGCCAGTGAGCTCGGCGGCAGTCGCGCGGTCGAGGCCCTCGAGCAGGATCAGCGGCAGGTCGGAGCCGTCGATCAGCGACGGCTCCTGGTCGCGCACGCCGATCAGCACCGCGATCGGATCGGCCACGAGGCGGCGGAACGCGAACAGAAGTGCCTCCGCGCTCGAGCCGTCCAGCCAGTGCGCGTCGTCCACCAGCAGCAGGAGCGGGGCCTCCTCGGCATACGCCGCCAGCAGGCTCAGCGTGGCCGCGCCGATCGCAAAGCGATCCTGAGCGCCCCCCTGGCGCAGTGCGAGGGCCGCGGCCAGCGCCTCCGCCTGCGGCTCCGGGATCGAGTCGAGCGCTCCCAGCGCGGGTCGCAGCAGCTCGAGCAGGCTCGCGAACGGTACCTCGGCCTCGGACTCGATCCCGCGCGCCCTCAGCACCCGCATGCGGCCCGCGTGACCGGCGGCGTGCTCAAGCAGGGCGGTCTTGCCGATTCCGGGCTCGCCGGCGATTGCGAGGACGCCGCTGCGCCCCAGCCGGGCGTCGGCCAGCAGGCGATCCACGGCTTGCCGCTCGCGGTCGCGGCCAAGCAGCATGCCCGGATTCTAAGAGCGGACGCGCTCGAAAAGACTAGGTGGGTACCTGATGCGACCGCGGCGAAGCGCGCATACCGTCGCCCTCGTCAATCGACCTGAGGAGTTCGACAATGGCAACAGTCGAGCAACAGCCGCGGTCCCTGGACCCGGACAAGCTCCACGCGTTCGTGTTCCGGGCCGTGGAGGAGGTGGGCGCCACGCTGAACGCGGCGCTGGTGGTGATGGGCGACAAGCTCGGCCTCTACCGGGCAATGGCGAGCGGCGAGGCGCTGACGCCCGCCGAGCTCGCACGCCGAACCGAGATCAGTGAGCGCTACGCCCGCGAGTGGCTGAACGCGCAGGCCGCCGGTGGCTACGTGGAGTACGACCCGGCGAGCGGCCGCTACACCCTGCCGCCCGAGCAGGTGGTGGCCTTCACCGACGAGTCGAGCCCGGCCTACCTGCCCGGCTTCTTCCAGATCGCGGTGGGCTCCGTGAACGACTCCGGGCACATCACCGAGGTGGCCAAGAGCGGCGCCGGCTTCGGCTGGGGCGAGCACAACCACAACGTGCTCGACGGCTGCGAGCGCTTCTTCCGGCCGGGCTACAACGCCAACCTGATCGGCGAATGGCTGCCCCAGCTCGACGGCGTGATCGAGAAGCTCGAGCGCGGCGCGACAGTGGCCGACCTGGGCTGCGGGCACGGCTCGTCCACGATCCTGATGGCGCAGGCGTTCCCGAACTCGACCTTCGTGGGCTCGGACTACCACGACGGCTCGATCGCCACCGCGCGTGAGCGTGCGGCGGAGGCGGGCGTGGGCGACCGCGTGAGCTTCGAGGCGGTGCCAGCGGCCCAGCACCCGGGCAAGCGCTATGACCTGGTGACGATGTTCGACTGCCTGCACGACATGGGCGACCCCGTCGGCGCCGCCCGTCACGTGCGTGAGCTGGTCGAACCCGACGGCACCTGGATGATCGTGGAGCCGTTCGCCGGCGACCGCGTGGAGGACAATCTCAACCCCGTGGGCCGTGCCTACTACAGCTTCTCCACGCTGTTGTGCACCCCCGCATCGCTGTCCCAGGACGTCGGGCTCGCGCTCGGCGCGCAGGCCGGCGAGGCCCGTATCCGCGACGTCGTGGAGTCCGGCGGCTTGACTCGCTTCAGGCGAGCGGCGGAGACTCCCTTCAACATCGTGTACGAAGCCAGGCCATGACCACCGCGACCGGCCGGGTGGGCCGGAGCGACACGGGCACACCGGCCCGCCAGCCGGACGCCCAGGGCACCATCGAGCGCGATGGCGTCCACGTCCACTGGGAGTCGTACGGGCACGGCGACCCGGCGATCCTGCTCCTGCCCGCCTGGTCGATCGTGCACTCGCGCCACTGGAAGTTCCAGATCGACTACCTGTCGCGCCATTTCCAGGTGGTCACCTTCGACGGCCGCGGGAACGGCCTGTCGGACCGCCCGCTCGATCCGAGCGCCTACCCGGACGTGGAGCTGATCAAGGACGCCGTGGACGTGCTCGACCTGCTGGACCTCGAGTCGGTGATCGCGGTCGGCATGTCGTGCGGCGGCCGCCGCGCGCTTGACCTCGCCGGGCGCCATCCCGAGCGCGTGCGCGCAGTGTTCGCGATCGCTCCCTCTATCCCCTACCTCACCGACGGGCACCCCTGGCGCAACGTGTACTCGTTCGAGGACCGGCTGGATACCGACGAGGGCTGGGCCAAGATGAACCGCCACTACTGGCATCGCGACTGGCCGGGGTTCATCGAGTTCTTCTGCTCGCAGATGTTCGTCGAGGCGCACTCGACCAAGCAGCTCGAGGACATGGTGGCCTGGGGCTGCGACACCACCCCTGAGGTGATCGAGCTCACCGAGTGCGATCAGGGCTACGAGCCGACCTACGAGGGCGCGGCAGCGCTCTGCAGCAAGGTCAGCTGCCCGGTCGTCGTGCTTCACGGCACCGACGACCTCATCATCCCCGCCCTTCGCGGCGAGCGGGCGGCCGAGCTCAGCGGCGGCGTGTTCGTTCCGCTCGAGGGCTCGGGGCACTGTCCGCAGGCGCGCGACCCGGTGCGCGTGAACCTCATGATGCGGGAGTTCGCCGAGCGGCTGTCGGGTCTCTCCTCGCCGCCCCCGTCCTGGCGGCGCGCCGCCATCCGTCCCAAGCGCGCCCTGTTCGTGTCCTCGCCGATCGGGCTGGGTCACGCCTGGCGCGACGTGGCGATCGCGGACGAGCTGCGGCGTCAGTCGCCCGGGCTCGAGATCCACTGGCTCGCCCAGGATCCGGTGACGAACGTGCTGGAGGCGCGCGGCGAGACGATCCACCCGGCCAGCGCGGAGCTGGCCAATGAGTCCGACCATGTGGATCGCGAGGCCGGCGAGCACGACCTTCATGCCTTCCAGGCCCTGCGGCGCATGGACGAGATCTTCTGCGCGAACTTCATGCTCTTCCACGACCTCGTGCAGGAGGAGCAGTTCGACGTCTGGATCGGCGACGAGGCCTGGGAGCTCGATCACTTCCTGCACGAGAACCCCGAGCTGAAGACGGCTCCGTTCGCCTGGCTGACCGACTTCGTGGGCTACCTCCCCATGCCGGACGGCGGCGAGCGCGAGGCGTTCCTCACCGCGGACTACAACGCGGAGGTGATCGAGCACGTGGCGCGCTATCCGAGCGTGCGCGACCGCTCGATCTTCATCGGCGACCCCGACGACGTGGTGCCGGGCGCGTTCGGCCCCGGCCTGCCCGAGATCCGCTCCTGGACCGAGGCCCACTACGAGTTCGCGGGCTACGTCCCGGGCTTCGACCCGGGAGCGCTGCCCAGCGACCGCAGGGCGTTGCGCGCGGAGCTGGGCTACCACCCGGACGAGCCGCTGTGCATCGTCTCGGTGGGCGGCTCGGGGGTGGGCGCGCCCCTGCTCCAGCGCGTGATCGATGCGCTGCCCGAGGCACGCGAGCGCGTGCCGGGCCTGCGCATGCTGGCCGTCGCCGGCCCGCGCATCGACCCGGACTCGCTCCCCCGCGTCGAGGGCCTCGAGGTCCGCGGCTACGTGCACGAGCTGTACCGCCACCTCGCCGCCTGCGACGTCGCGGTGGTGCAGGGTGGCCTGACCACCTGCATGGAACTGGTCGCGGCGGGGCGGCCGTTCGTCTCGCTGCCGCTGGCCCACCACTTCGAGCAGCGCTTCCACGTGCGCCACCGGCTGGACCGCCACGGCGCCCGCGACTGGCTCGACTACTCGGAAGCCACCCCGGACGCCCTGGCCGGGGCGATCGCCTCGGCCCTCGGCTCCGACGTGAGCTACCGGCCACTGCCGCGCGACGGCGCGGCCCGCGCCGCCGGCCTCATCGCCGAGCTGCTGTAGCGCTTAGCGCGCAGCGAGTGCCTGGTGCCTAGCGCCTGGTGCCTAGAGCTGTTGACCAAGGTTCTAGGCACTTGGCACCAGGCACTAGGCACTCCCCTCGGCGAGGAGTGATTTGACATCGGATGCATACCGATATATCGTTATGCATCAGTGATGTTCAACGTAAGGAGTCAATATGACTGCAGCACACGCACTTGAGGGCTGGCCGCAGAGGCGGCGAGTCGGCAAGCACATGCTCGGTGCGGCCATGCTCGCGGCGATGGCCGCGAAGGGTCGTGACGAGGGCGGAAAGAAGGACAAGCGAGGCGGCGAGCGCGGCAAGGGCCGCGGTGGACACCACCGCGACCGGCACCGCGGACGCGGCGGTTACGGCGGCGGCCCGGGCTTCGGCCCGTTCATGGCGCAGTTCGGGGGTCCCCCGTTCGGCGGCGGCCGGCGCGGACCGAAGGCGCGGCGCGGCGATGTTCGCACCGCCACCCTCCTCCTACTGGCCGAGGAGCCTCGCAACGGCTACCAGATCATGCAGGAGATCGAGGAGCGCAGCGACGGCGTCTGGCGTCCGAGCCCCGGCTCGATCTACCCCGTGCTCCAGCAGCTCGAGGACGAGGGATTGGTGCGGACTGTCGAGATCGACGGCCGCAAGCACTACGAGCTGACCGACGCCGGACGCAAGGTCGTGAGCGATCGCGACGAGGACGCGCCCGCCCCGTGGGATCAGATGAGCGGCAACGTGAGCGACCAGACGATGGAGGCCGGATCGGCCATGCGCGGCGTCGGCCTAGCCTTCATGCAAGTGATGAACGCAGGCAACGAGGCTCAGATCGCGGAGGCGACCAAGGTCCTGTCCGAGGCGCGCCGGCGCCTGTATGGCATCCTCGCTGAGGATCCGCCTGCCGAGGAGGGCGTGTGACGGGAAGCGTCCAAGAACCCGCAGCCGCCCCCGGCTTCTCGCCGGGGGACGGCCGCGAGCCGGCCGTCTGGGTTCGCGGGCTGACCAAGAGCTATGGCGAGATCGAGGCCGTGCGCGGCATCGATCTCGAGGTGGCTCCTGGCGAGATCTTCGGCTTCCTGGGGCCGAACGGCGCGGGCAAGTCGACCACGATCAGCATGCTCTGCACGCTCACGCGGCCGACTGGCGGCTCGGCCCGCGTGGCCGGGTACGACGTGAAGAGCGAGCGCTACGACGTGCGCCGCAACATCGGCCTCGTGTTCCAGGACACCACCCTGGACGGCTACCTGAGCGCCGAGCAGAACCTGCGCTTCCACGCCGAGCTGTACGGCGTGCCGCGCGCGCTGGCCCGCGAGCGGATGGAGCAGGTGCTCTCGATGGTGGGGCTGTGGGAGCGGCGCAAGAGCCTCGTCAACACCTTCTCCGGCGGGATGAAGCGCCGCCTCGAGATCGCGCGCGGCCTGCTGCACTCGCCGCGCGTGCTCTTCCTCGACGAGCCCACGGTGGGGCTCGACCCGCAGACGCGCAGCTCGATCTGGGCCTACATCCAGGAGCTGATGCGCCAGGAGGAGATCACGATCTTCATGACCACCCACTACATGGACGAGGCCGAGTTCTGCGATCGGATCGCGATCATGGACCAGGGCCAGATCGTCGCGCTCGACACGCCCGCGGTGCTCAAGGCGCAGGTTGGTAAGGACCGGGTCCAGATCGGCACCGACGACGACGAGGCCGCCATCGCCGCGCTGCGCGAGCGCTTCGGCCTCGAGGCGGTCATCGCCGAGGGCCAGGTCATGTTCTCGGTCCCCGAGGGCGAGCAGTTCGTGCCGCGCCTGTTCGCCGAGCTGGGCATGCCAATACGCTCGGTGAGCGTGGCGCGTCCGTCGCTCGACGACGTCTTCATGTCCCATACGGGCAGCACGATCCGCGACGCCGAGGAGTCGGGCGCGGACTCGATGAGGCAGTTCCACGCACGCATGGCCGGAGGCCGTCGATGAGCGGCTCCGCGATCGCCGCGCCCACCGTCGCCGGCGTCCGCGTTCCCGGCCGCGGACTGCGTGGCGACCTGCGCGCGGTGAAGATCGTCTGGCAGCGCGAGTGCCTGCGCTTCATGTCCGACCGCCCGCGCATCATCGCGGCGCTCGTCCAGCCTGTGCTGTTCCTGTTCGTGCTCGGCACCGGCCTGTCGCGGATCGCCTCGCAGGGCACCCACGGGGTGAACCTGCGCACGTTCGTCTACCCCGGCGCGCTGGCGATGGCGGTGCTGTTCACGGCGATCTTCTCCGCCGCCTCGATCGTCTGGGACCGCGAGTTCGGCTTCCTGCGCGAGATGCTCGTCGCGCCCGTGCGGCGCGGCTCGATCGTGCTCGGCAAGTCCCTCGGTGGGGCCACCGTCGCGGGCTTCCAGGGAGTGCTGGTGATCGCGCTCGCCGGGCTCGTCGGGGTGCCCTACGCGCCTGGGCTGATCATCGAGGTGCTCGTGCTGCAGCTGATGCTGGCCTTCGCGCTCACCGCGTTCGGCGTGATGCTCGCCGTGAGGGTCAAGCAGATGCAGTCGTTCATGGCGATCACCCAGATGCTGTTGATGCCCGATGTTCTTCATCTCGGGCGCGCTGTTCCCGGCCGCCGGCCTGCCCGCCTGGCTCACGATCATGAACCGGGTCGATCCGATCACCTACGCGGTCGATCCGATCCGGCGGGCGGTGTTCGCCCATCTCGACATCAGCGTCGCCGCCCGCCACGTCCTCAACCCGGGCGTGACCTGGTGGGGCTGGCACCTGCCGGGCCTGTTCGAGGCGGCGATCGTGGCCCTGCTCGGCCTCGCGATGCTCGGCATCGCCACCTGGCAGTTCAGCCGCGACGCGTAGCCGCGCGGACCTACAGGGACAGCGTGACCGGGAACGTGGCGACCCAGATCAGGGTGCCCAGGAACAGCACGTAGCCGAGCCCGAGCACCGCCATTCGCGAGTTGTGCGTGTGCAGCCGCGTGCTGATACCCGCGAAGAACAGCGACGCGGCGAACAGCACGACGGCCAGCGAGTAGTCGTCGGCCCGCTGAATGAACGTTCCCACGCTCTCCGAGAATGAGGCCGCCTTCGCCTCGAGGCGATCGGCGCTCGCGGTGGCCGCGAGCTTGTACTGCGGCATCGCGAACGGGGACAGCGGTGCAGCGGGGTTCTTCAGGGGCTTGGTCGCGACCCACGCCTCGAACGCCGGCTTGAACTCGGGGCGAAAGCGCCTGCGGTAGAAGTCGGCGAGCTTCGTCTCGTTGCGGGCGTAGGCGTCGACCCATTGGGTGAACACCGCGACGTCGATCTCCGTCTGCCGGTTGGCCAGGTCTCCGTCGCGCGTCGACTCCACGCGAGTGGCGATCGATGCGCTCTGGGCCTTCGCCTGCTGGCCGTGCCAGCGCGCCGACTGGTAGGACGCCCAGGCCGTCGCCACCGCGGCCATCGCGAGCAGGACGGTGGCCAGGAGCTCGAAGTGGCGCTCGAGGCGCCCCTGTTTCGCATCGTCCATCAGGACTTGACTGGAACGCCCCGGGCGTCGCACGGAATGGGGTTTGTCTCGCCAAGCGTGGCGCGCGCGGTGTCCAGCATCCGCAGGGACCGCTCCATCGCCACCGGTTTGATCCGCCCCAGGCCAGGTGAATAGGGGTGGCCGAGCGCGTTGATCGCCGCCAGCGTGAGCACGATCACCGTGGTTGCCGATCCGATCAACATCGCCTGCGTGACCGCGCTCTCCCCGCTGTCCGCGAAGAACAGCATGAAGGCGAAGACCACGCCCGCGATCAGGAACAGGACGAGCCAGATCGAGATCGGGATGATGCCCTCCGCGCCGTGCAGCCGGTCGCGCCGGCCCTCCTCGCGATCCGAGGTCTGATCGAGCCACTTCGAGTACGCGGCCTGCTCGGCGGGAGTGGTCGGGTTCGCGAGCTTCAGGCTCCGGAAGAGCGCGAAGGCCCACGGGTTGATCGTGTCGCCGCCCTTTCCGTCCTCCATCTGCGGCCACTCCTGGTGCACGACCGAGCGTCCGTAGCAGACGAGCTCCCCGGTCAGCCGATCGCGGACCGCGGGCGGGAGGAACTGCGCGGTCTCGTACTGCTGCACGACCGTGAGCGCCTCGGCTTCCCCGCCGCTGCGCGACTGGTCGTAGGTCGAGAACGCGAGGAAGATGATGAAGCCGGCGAAGATCGCGAAGCCGCCCGCAAGCACGCCGAACACCCCCGACGCGCGATCGCCGTCCGTGAAGTAGCTCCCCGCCGGGGCCCGGCGCCGGACCAGGAGCATCGCCGAGATCGCCACGGCGTTGGCGACGAGGATGATGAGAATGATCCAGAGAAGCCTCATCGGTGTGTCAGACTAAGCGACGGGTCGCGCCGGCGCCAGCCGCTCAGAAGACGGTCGCCCAGTCGTTCTTGATGCTGGCCACGGTCCAGCCCTGCGCGGCGGCGCGCTCGAGCGCCAGCTCGGCGCCGGCGGTGTAGTCGAACTCGCGCTCGGCGTCGTCGTGGAGCACGAGCAGGCGCAGGAACGGCTTGGCGTCGTGATGGGCGAAGTCGAGCATCGCCATGTCGCCGTTGCTGTTCCCGCCGGCGAGCAGCGGCCGCCGGCCGGTGCGGCTCCAGATACGGACGCGGCTTCTCGGGCCCATCGTCGAGGTAGTCGAGCGCCGGGGTGTGGGTGATCGTGCCGCCGCGTTCGTCGCTGGTGTACGCCATCCCCGGCGCGCTGCCGATCACCCGCTCGCGCGGGATGCCGTACACCTCCTGCGTGATCGGGCGCATGAAGTCGCGACCGCCGCCCGAGACGATGTAGTTGGCGAACCCGTTCGCGCTGAGCAGCTCGAGCAGCTCGACCATCGGCGCGTACGCGCATTCGAGGTATCCACGGCCGAGCGTGGGGTGCTGTGCGCTGTGCAGGAACGCGTTGGCGCTTTCCTCGAAGTCCTCGACGCTGACCCCGTCGTAGGCCGCCAGCAGGCCGCCCGCCAGCGTCTTGACGTTGGTGTCGTCGCCGGCGTAGTGCTCCTCCATCAGCTTGCCGAACCAGACATGGTCGCCCTCGACAGTGGCCTTCCACGGCTGGCGCTCGCGCAGGGAGGCGTCGGCCTCGGCCATCTCGGCGAAGCGGCGCAGGATGAAGTCCAGCTGGATCGGCATGGGCTGCTCGCACCAGAGCGTGCCGTCGTTGTCGAACACCGCCACGCGCTCCTCGACCGGCACATCCTGGCTGGTGACCGCGGCCACGAAGTCAAGGATGGCCTGCTTCGCTGGCCCGTCGCGCCAACTCGACAGCGAGCTCATTCGCGGCACAGTAGGAGCGGGGACCGGCGTCCCGCATCGTCCGAATTGGATGAGGCGGCTACGCTGAGGACCAGTGAAATCGAACCGCTCGATCCCCTCCGCCACGGTGGTCCCGGTGCTGATCTACCCGGATGTGCGCGAGGCCGTGGAGTGGCTCGGCGGGGCCTTCGGGTTCGCGGAGCGCGTGCGGATCGGCCAGGGCCACCGGGCGCAGCTCAGCTTTGGCGACGGCGCGGTGATCGTGGCCGACGTGCGAAACGAGCGCCGCCCCCCGCGCGAGGGAGAGGTCACCCACTCGGTGCTGGTGCGGGTGGACGACGCGCACGCCCATTGCGAGCGCGCCCGCGCGTACGGCGCGCAAATCAAGATGGAGCCCACCGACTTCGAATACGGCGAGCGGCAGTACGTGGCCGAGGATCCCGCCGGCCACCGTTGGACCTTCTCCGAGACGCTCGCCGATGTGGCCCCGGAGCAGTGGGGCGGCGAGTCGGTCGGATGACGCGCCTCTAGGTCTCCTCGTCGTCGCAGGCCACGTTCACGTAGCCCGAGCGGAACGGGCGCGCCTCGCCCGAGTCCGGGTCGTAGGCATGGCGCCAGATGCAGCCGGTGTCGTTGGTGAGCAGGTGGATCGACACGGAGGTCTCGGGCGAGGTGGTGCGCACGCGGTGGATGTCGTCGCGCGGCGGGATCAGCGCGTAGAAGTCCCCGGGGCCCAGGGCGCGTCGCTCGGTGAGCCGCAGCCGGCCGTCCTCGCGCGCGAAGATCTCCTCGTCCTGGGTGCCGCGGTAGAGGCCCACGAGCCCCCAGGCGAGGTGGTCGTGCACCGGCGTCTCGGCCTGCGGCGGGACCACCAGGCTGAACAGCGAGAGCGAGCCGTCGGCGGCGCGGTAGAGCGACCACTGGCCGATGCCGCCTCCCATCCCGCTCTCGGGCGCCGGCTCCTGGTAGGTGGTGGGCAGCCAGTCGGGATCGGCGAGCAGCTCCGCGAACCGGGGTCTGATGCGCTCCACGGCGTCGGTCGCCGACCCGGCGGCGCCGATCTCGGCTTGCACCAGATCGATGAACGAGCGGACCTGTGGGACATCGAGCGCGTACTCGCCTGCGGACACGGGGCGATCGTACGCCTCCGGACCCGATAGAACTCCGCCCATGGCCCGCGACCTGAAGCTGGGACTGAACACCGGCTATTGGGCCGGCGGCCCGCCGCCCGGCGCCACCGAGGCGATCGCCGAGGCCGAGCGGCTCGGGCTCGAGTCGATCTGGACCGCCGAGGCGTACGGCTCCGACTGCCTCACACCGCTCGCGTGGTGGGGCGCCGCGACCTCGCGCATCAAGCTCGGCACCGCGATCGTGCAAATGTCGGCGCGCCAGCCGGCCGCAACCGCCATGGCCGCGATGACGATGGACCACCTCTCGGGCGGGCGCTTCATCCTCGGGCTGGGCGTGTCCGGCCCGCAGGTGGTGGAGGGCTGGTACGGGATGCCGTTCGCGAAGCCGCTCGCCCGCACGCGCGAGTACATCGGCATCGTGCGCGACATCTGGGCGCGCAAGGGACCCGTGACGAACGACGGCGAGCACTACCCACTTCCGCTCCCGGACGGCACGGGTCTGGGCAAGCCGCTCAAGTCCTCGATCCACCCGCTGCGCGAGGACATCCCGATCTACCTGGGCGCCGAGGGCCCGAAGAACATCGCGCTCTGCGCCGAGCTGTGCGACGGCTGGCTGGCGATGCTGTTCTCCCCCGCCAACGAGGAGCTGTTCCGCGAGTCGCTCGAGGAGGGTTGGGCGCGGCCGGGCGCTCGGCGCGGCGCCGGCGACTTCGAGGTGGCGGCCAGCGTGCCGTTCATCGTCACCGACGACGTGGCTCAGGCGGTGGACGCCCTCCGCCCCTTCTACGCCCTCTACTTCGGCGGGATGGGCGCCAAGGGACGCAACTTCCACGCCAACGTGGCCATCCGCATGGGCCACGGCGAGATGATCGAGCGCGTTCAGGACCTCTACCTCGAGGGCAAGAAGGACGACGCCGCGGCAGCGATCCCGAGCGGACTGATCGAAGAGCTGTCGCTGATCGGCCCGGCCGACAAGATCCGCCACGACCTCGACAGGTGGCGCGAGTCGATCGTCACGACGCTGCTGGTGGCGGGCGACGCCGCCAACGTCCGTACCGCCGCTGAATTAGTTCTTGGCTAACCGGCCAAAGTCTTAGAAACCGCGAGTACCATGCACGGTCGCCGCGCGCGAGGAGGGTGTGAGAAGCCCGCGCGGGCAGTGAACTCGTGCCCCAACCGATTCAACGTCGACAGTTCCTGGCCGGCGGCGCCTCCGCTGCGTTTCTGTGCGCCCTCGGCGGGGAGCGCATGTTCCCGTTCGCCACGGCGCAGGACGTGCAGGTGGCGGACGCCGCGGCGCGCAAGGTCAAGCGGCCGCCGAGCATCCCCAAGGACCCCGTCGACACGATGAGCTTCCCCACGCCTAAGCCGCAGCCGGGCGGCCAGGCGCGGGAGTACTGGATCCAGGCCCGGCCGCTGCGCTGGGACCCGGTGCCGACGGCTCGCGACGAGTGGATGAAGATGCCGATCCCCTCGCGGCGCAAGTTCATGGCGGTCTGCTACCAGCAGTACAGCGCCGGCTTCGCCGCTCCGATCGGGGCGCCAACGATGCCCGGCCCGATTCTCCAGGCCGAGGTGGGCGACACGCTGGTGGTCCACTTCCGCAACGGCGACCATCACTTCGGCCAGGCGCACACGATGCACCCGCACGGCGTGAAGTACACGCCCGATTACGACGGCTCGTACCTCAGCACCTTTACGCGGGCCGGCGGGTTCATAGCCCCCGGTGACGAGTTCACCTACACCTGGGAGTGCGTGCCCGGCTCGGCCGGCGTCTGGCCGTACCACGACCACGGCCCCAACGGCACGATCAGCGTGGCCCGCGGCCTCTTCGGCGCGTTGATCATCCGCGAGAAGGGCGCGAAGGTGCCGGACGTCGAGCAGGTGCTCGTGCTGCACCAGCTCGCGCCGCAGATCACCCACGCCGCCGACGTCTTCGAATGCTTCAACGGGCGTGCGTTCGCCGGCAACACGCCGACGATCCGCGCCAAGGTGGGACAGGACGTCGCCCTGCACGCGTACGGGGGCGACGGCATGTTCCACACCTTTCACGTCCACGGGCACCGCTGGCTGAACGACGCCGGCGCGCACGTGGACAATCCAACGCTCGGCCCGCACGAGGTGATCTCCGCCCGCTGGACGGAGGACAACCCGGGCCGCTGGCTTTACCACTGTCACGTGTTCAGCCACCAGGACGCCGGAATGGCCGGTTGGTACCTGGTCGAACCATGAACGGGGAGGGAAACCCAAATATGCGCGTACTCGCGTATGCAGCAGTCGCGTCGCTGGCGGTGGCCGCACCAGCGGTCGCCGCGACCTATCCGCCGGCGGCAAATCCGCCCGGCGTCCAGAAGGCGCCCAAGGGCCCGCACCACACGCTCAAGGTGGGCAAGGGCCAGAAGTACACGACGATCCAGGCCGCGGTGAAGGCCGCGAAGGCCGGCGACACGATCCGCGTGGCGAACGGCACCTACAAGGGCCAGGTCGAGATCGCCGGAGCAGCCAAGCGCTACATCCAGGTGATCGGCAACGTCAAGCACCCGGAGAAGGTCGTCGTCGAGCTCAAGGGCCAGCACGGCGCGAAGGCTCAGAACGGCTTCTACGTCCACGACGCGGACCAGGTCCGGGTCGCCGGCTTCCAGGCCCAGCACTTCAAGGCCAACGGCTTCTTCATGCTGAACGTGAAGGGCTACAAGCTCGACCACGACAACGGCAAGTTCGGCGGGACCTATGGCCTCTACGCCTTCAACTCCTACGGCGGCGAGATGAGCGATGACGTGGGCGCTTGGAACAACGACGCCGGCTTCTACATCGGGCAGACCCCGAAGCAGACGAAGCCGACGCGCACGATCGCCACGAACCTGAAGGCCTACGGCAACGTGATCGGCTGGTCCGGCACGAACATGCGTTACGTGACGATCACCAAGTCGCAGTTCTGGAACAACGGCACCGGGATCATCCCGAACGCGGAGGACACGGAGAAGTTCCCGCCGGCCGAGGACAACGTGATCTCGAACAACGACGTGTTCTGGAACAACTTCGACTACTACAAGGGCGCGCCGTTCAAGAAGGGCAACACGCTGGTCGCGGGCACGATCCCGTACCCGATCGGCGTGGGCATCCTGCTCTACGGCGGGCACGGCAACACGGTCCAGGGCAACCGCGTCTACGGCAACTGGCTGAACGGCATCGGCGCGGTGCAGGCGATCACGCTGAAGGACGCCAACCTGCAACTGTTGAGCGGCAACACGGTGACCGGCAACACGCTCGGCGCCGGCGGCACGGACCTGAACGGGTACGACCTGTTCTACGACGGCGACGGCTCGGGCAACTGCTTCGGGTCGAACACCGGCGTGAGCACGATGTTCCCCACGGACGGCTCCACGTTCGTCCCGTGCCCGTTCGGCGGCACGAACACGTTCAACAAGACCGCCCAGGACCAGGCGGTCGGCTGGGTACTGGCGCCGGACCAGGAGGCGGCATGGCAGCGGCATCCGCACGCCGCCAAGCCCGGCTACACGCCGCTCGAGATCTGGACGAAGTCGAGGGGAGACAAGTGAGACGCGGCCGCACAGCCCTGATCGGGCTCGCGGCCGCTGTGTCGCTCGCGCTGGCAATTACCGGCGCGAGCGACGCGTCCAGCGGCAAGACGCGGCTCGTGAAGGTGGGAGACGACTACTACTCGCCCCCCAAAGTCACGATCAAGAAGGACACGAAGGTGAAGTGGAGCTGGCTCGACGGCAACTCCAACAACCACGACGTGCGGCTCAAGTCCGGGCCCAAGGGCGTGAAGAAGTTCAAGTCGTCGATCGCCGCCTCCGACTACTCGTTCTCGAAGACGCTGACGGTGCCGGGCACGTACAAGATCTACTGCTCCCTGCATGCGACCATGCGCCAGACGATCGTCGTCAAGCGCTAACCGTCGGGAGGCCCAATGGGGTTCGAGCAGATCGTGTACGAGGTGCAGGACCAGGTGCTCACGATCACGCTCAACCGTCCCGAGCGCCTGAACGCGTTCACGCCCACGATGGGGCGCGAGCTGCTTGAGGCCTTCGACCGCGCGGACGCCGACGACGACGTCCGCGCGGTGATCGTCACGGGCGCCGGTCGGGGCTTCTGCGCCGGCGCCGACCTGCAGGCCGGCGGCAGCACGTTCGACTACCGCGGCCGGCAGGAGGGCGACGAGGCGCCGCGCGACGGCGGCGGCAGGATCGCGCTGCGCATCTTCGAGTCGCTGAAGCCCGTGATCGCCGCGATCAACGGGCCCGCCGTGGGCGTGGGCATCACGATGACCCTGCCGATGGACATCCGCCTGGCGGCGGACGGCGCGCGCATGGGCTTCGTGTTCACGCGCCGCGGCATCGTGCCGGAGGCCTGCTCGAGCTGGTTCCTCCCCCGCCTCGTGGGCATCTCGCAGGCGATGGAATGGGCAGCCACGGGCCGTGTGTTCGACGCGGACGAGGCGCTCGCCGGCGGCCTCGTGAGCAGCCTCCATCCCGGCGCCCGGCTGCTCGACGCGGCGCGCACGCTGGCTCGCGAGATCGCCGACAACACGGCGCCGGTCTCGGTGGCGCTGGCGCGGCGGCTGATGTGGGACATGCTCGGCGCCTCCCACCCGATGGAGGCGCACCGCGCCGACTCCCGCGCGATGTTCGCCCGCGGGCAGTCCGCGGACGCCGCCGAGGGCATCACGTCATTCCTCGAGAAGCGCCCGGCGAGCTACCCCGATCGCGTCAGCGACGGCTTGCCGGACATCTATCCAGACCGCAAGGAGGTGGTGTACTGATGGGCACGATCAGCGACCGGATCGCAGAGCTCGGGCTAGAGCTGCCGGAGATGTTCGCCGCGCCGCCAGGCGTCAAGCTGAGCTTCGACCCGCTGCGCATCAGCGGTGATCACGCGTACGTCTCGGGTCACGGCCCGCTCGACGGCACCAGCGTGCTGGTGGAGGGCAAGGTGGGTGCCGAGGTGACTCAGGAGCAGGGTTACGAGGCTGCCCGCATGACCGCGCTGTCGATGATCAGGACCCTCGAGAACGAGCTGGGCGACCTCGACCGCGTCGTGAGCTGGGTGAAGGTGCTCGGGCTCGTAAACTGCGCTCCTGGCTTCAACGCCACCCCGGCGGTGATCAATGGATTCAGCGACCTCGTAGGCGAAGTGTGGGGCGACGCCGGCCGTCACGCCCGCTCCGCGATAGGCGTGGCAGAGCTTCCGTTCAACATGCCGGTGGAGGTCGAGGCGATCCTCGAAGTTCGCTAAGGAGACACGAATGTCAAAGACCCACTACTTCCCGCCGGACCAGGTCCACTTCACGTGGGACACGAGCCACGAGGCGGTGATCACGATCGACAGCGGCGACACGGTGATCGCACACACGCGTGACGTCAGCGACGGCCAGATCGGACCCGACTCCACCACCGCCGACATCGCGAACCTCGACTGGGATCGCGTATATCCGCTCGTCGGGCCGATCGCCGTGAACGGCGCCAAGCCCGGCGACACGCTGGCGATCGAGGTGCTCGACCTCCACACGCAGGGCTGGGGCTGGACGGCCATCCTGCCCGGCGGCCTGGGCCTGTTGCCGGACGATTTCCCGGACGCCTACCTGCGCATCTTCGACCTCAGCCCGGGCGACGTGACCTGGTTCCGCGACGACATCGCGATCCCCCTCGAGCCCTTCCTCGGCACGATGGGCGTCTGCCACGCCGGCGCCAGCAAGGTGGCCGTGATGCCGCCCGGCAACTTCGGCGGCAACATGGACACCCGCCAGCTCGTCCGGGGCTCCACGCTCTACCTGCCGGTGCAGGTGGACGATGCGCTGTTCAGCTGCGGCGACGCTCACGGGGCACAGGGCGACGGCGAGGTCTGCGTGACCGGCATCGAGTCGCCGATGTTCGTCTCGCTGCGCTTCACGCTCCAGAAGGGACGCTCGATCCCCGCGCCGCAGTACCGCACCCCGGGGCCGTTGACCCCGCGCGTGGACGGGGCGAGCTTCTACGGCACCACCGGCGTGGGTCCCGACCTGTTCGAGAACTCGCAGAACGCGATTCGCGCGATGATCGACCACCTCGTCGAGACGCACGACCTGTCCCGCGAGGACGCCTACCTGCTGTGCAGCCTCGCCGTGGACCTGAAGATCTCGGAGATCGTGGACGCCGGAATGTTCATCGTCAGCGCGCTGCTGCCGGACGCGATCTTCAGGTCATAGCCGGCGCCTCGCGTTCCGGGCTGGCGGCAACCCTGGCGGGACAGGGTTGCCGCCTGGTCCTGTCCGTCGAGCGCTACGGCCCGCAACCGTTCCTGGTGGTGGGTTCCGTGGAGCTCGAGGTGGGGTCCAGGGGTTTGTTCCACGCCAGCCACCGCGACCTCAACCTCCGCATCGACGAGCTCGAACGCTTCCGCGATGAGCTGCGCGAGCTCGACCGGACGCTGACCGGCAGCGCCGTGCTCCAGCACCACGAGGGCGACCTCGGCGCCACCATCACGCTCGCGAAGGGGAAGGGGACGCTCAGCGGGTTCGTCCGCGAGTGGAGCACGTCACTGGAGTTCAAGGACGTGCCCACCGACCAGTCCTACGCGCGTCAGGCGCTCGACGGATTCGACGCCATCCTCGAGGCGTTTCCCCTGCCGTGACACCGACGCTGCTCGTCGCGCTCGTCCTCGCCCTGGCCCTCGGCACGGACGCGCACGCGGCGCGCCCGATGCGCATCGGGCACTCGGAGCAGGGGCGGCCGATCTCGGTCGTGCGGGTGGGCGACCCGCACGGCACGCGCGTGCTGGTGTTCGGCTCGATCCACGGCAACGAGCCCGGCGGGATCCCGATCGCGCAGGCGCTCGAGCGCGTGCGCACGAGCGCTGACCTCTGGATCGTGACCAACCTGAACCCGGACGGCCGCGCCCACGACACGCGCCAGGACGCGCGCGGCGTGGACCTGAACTCGAACTGGCCGTCGCAGTGGCAGGGCGGCGGGCGGCCGTTCGACGTCTACTACGGGGGCCCGAAGCCGTTCTCGGAGAGCGAGACGCGCATCGCGCGCAACCTCATCCTGCGCATCCGGCCGCACGTGACGATCTGGTACCACCAGCACATGAACGTGATCTGGGCGTTCGGGCCGAGCACGCGTGCCGGCCGCATCTACGCCCGCGCCAGCGGCGAGCCGCTGTACCACCACCCGTGGCGCCCGGGCACGGCGGCGAACTGGCAGAACCACGCGCTGCCGGGCTCTTCGTCCTTCACGGTCGAGTTGCCCGGCGGAACGCTCTCGGCTGCACAGGTCCACCGACACGTGGGGGCCGTCCTGAAGCTCGCGCACGGGTGACGCTACAGTCCCGCCGTCCAAGCAGGCCTTCGATTTCGAGAGGAGGTGGGTCGATGAATCGCCGCTGAGCGCCGCACGTTTTCGCCGCTCGGTCGGAGCGGCTCACCCACCCCCATCATCGAAAGGACGACCTGCAATGGAGCACGAGCTCTCAGCCGTACTGGCTGGGGTGAAATCGGTCGCCGAGGGCCCGGTCCGGTCCGAGGCGGCGAGCGTGGATCGAGACCACGCGTTCCCGAGGAAGAGCGTCGACGCGCTGGCGGCGGCGGGCGCGCTCGGCCTGATGGTTCCGAGCGCGGCCGGCGGGTCCGGCGGGGCGCTGACCGCGCTCGCCGAGGCGTGCGAGGCGGTCGGCGCGGCGTGCGCGTCGACCGGGATGGTGTTCCTGATGCACTCGGTCACCGCGGCGACGATCGCGGCCGGCGGCGGCGATGCGCGCGGCAGGACGTCCTGCGCGCGGATGGCCACCGGCGCAGCGCTCGGCACGCTCGCGTTCAGCGAGCGCGGCACGGGCGCCCACTTCTACGCGCCCGAGCTGCAGGCCGTGCGCTCGAACGGCGGCGTCGCGGGTCTCCGGGCGCAAGAGCTTCGTGACCTCGGGCGGCGCACGCGGACGTCTACCTGCGTGCTCGTCCAGGGCGAGAGCGAGGGCAGCGCCGACGCGTATCCTCCTCCGACGGTGACCAGGCCGGCGCTCGGGCTTCGACGGCAGCGTGGGAGGGCCTCGGGATGGCCGGCAACTCGAGCGTCGCGCTCGAGCTCGACGGACGTCGAGCTCGGCGACGCCGCGCGGATCGGCGCCGCCGGGGAGGCGGCCGGATCTCGTCTTCAAGGCGCGTCGCGCCGTTCTTCCTCGTCGGCCTCGCGGCCGTCAACGTCGGCATCGCGGCCGCCGCGGCCAGCGCCGCGACGGAGCACGCCGCGACGCGACGCTACCCCGACGGCAGCGTCGCTCGCCGAGATCCAGTACGATCCAGCACGCGCTCGCCGACATGGACATCGCCGTGCGCACGGCCCGGCTGCTCGTGCGCGAGGCGGCGCGCGCTCGGCGAGGCAGGCGACGCGTCGGCGCTCGTCGCGATCATGGAGGCGAAGGTCGTCGCGACCGAGGCCGCGGCCGCGGTCACGCAGACGCGCGCTCGAGGTGACCGGCGGTCAGGGCTACACGCCCGCGCTGCCGATCGAGCGGCACCTGCGCGACGCACGCGCCGGCGCCGTGATGGCGCCGACCAACGCGCGTGCTTCGCAGCTGGATCGGCAAGGCCCTCGCCGGCCTCCCGGTGCCGTGAGCCGCCGCGACGACGCGTGCTGGTCGGCGCGGTCGCCTACCACCCGCGGATCGTCACGATCTGGGAGGGCTTCCTGCGAGTACTTCGCGGCGCGCGGGCGTCCCGACCGACTACGTCCTCTACTCGAACTACGAGCGGCTGGTCGACGCGCTGCTCGCCGGGGAGGTCGACATCGCCTGGAACACGAACACGGCGTACGTCGCCGCGGAGGAGCGGATCGGCGGCGACGCGCAGGTGCTCGGGATGCGCGACGTCGACGCCGACTTCCGCACGCGTGATCGTGACGCGCCGCGGCGAGGCGCTCGAGGACGCCCGCGCGCTCGCCGGGCAGCGGCTCGCGCTCGGCAGCCGCGACTCCGGCCACGCGGCGATCCTGCCGCTGCACTACCTCGCCGCGAGGGCCTCGACGCCGCGCGGCGAGTGCGAGCTCGTGCGCTTCGACACCGATCTCGGCAAGCACGGCGACACCGGCGACTCCGAGCTGCGCGTCGTCCGAGGCGGTCGCGGAGGGCGACGCCGACGCGGGCGCGATCGGCGACGCGACCTGGGCGCTCGTTCGCGCGACCGAGTCGCCGCCGGCGGCCGCAGGGCTCGAGGTCGCCTGGCGCAGCCCGACCTACTACCACTGCAACTTCACGGCGCTGCCGTCGCTCGACGAGCGCGTGCGGAGCGGTGGAGCGAGGCGCTGCTCGGCGATGAGCTACGACGATGCCGGCGCTGCGCACCGGCGATGGATCTCGAGGGCGTCAAGCGCTGGCTGCCGGGCGACAAGTCCGGCTACGCGGACCTGACGGAGGCGATGCGAGAGCAGGGCTACCTGGCGTGAGCGCGCGCCGGCGTCGACGCCGGGCACGCTCGAGCTCGGCGGCGGGCTGGAGGTGCTGCGTCGCCGCCGCGCTCGAGGGCGTGCCGGCCGGCGGCGAGCTCGAGGTGCGTGACGCCGTCGCGCGCGGCGGCGCTCGAGCTGCCCGCCTGGGCGCGGATCGCGGGGCACGAGGTCACGTCGGCGAGCAGACCGTCGACGAGGCCGGGTCGCGGCGCTTCGTCGTGCGCATCCGGCGCGGTGCAGCTGTCAGCGCGTGCTCGCGGCGCCGCGCTGCCGCCGCGGGCGCACGGCCGCTCGCCGACGACGGACGGGCGGCTCCACATGGGCGCGCTGCGCGAGATCGAGCCGGTGCCCTGCGCCGCGCGCGACTGCCGCGCGCGGGCCTCATCCCGCTCGGCGCGCTCGCCGAGCCGGGCGGCACCGGCGCTACGCTGGCCGCTGAACGAGCGCGACGCGCTCTGGGCCGACGAGCTCGCGACGCTCGACGCGAGCAGGCGGCGCGCGGCGCAGTGGGACGCGACCACGCGACATCCCGTGGGAGGCGGCGCGCGGGCTGCCCGACGACGTCGAGCGGGCCGTCGCCCAGGTGATGACGTACATCGCGCAGAACGAGTACGCCGCGCTCTACGTGCCGGCGCGTTACCTGCCGCAGGTGAACCCGCGCTACGCGGAGGTGCTGATGTGGCTGGCGAGCCACGTGCACGACGAGGCCCGCCACGTCGAGGTCTTCACGAAGCGCGCGCTCATCGGCGGCAGCGCGGGCCTACGCGCTCGCCTCGACCGAGCTGTCGCTCCACACGCTGCTCGACGAGCGCGACTTCCGCGCCGCGGCGCTGCTGCTGAACGTGCTCGGCGAGGGCACCTTCCTCGACCTGCTGCGCTTCGTCGAGCGGCACGCGCCCGACGCGGCGACCGCGCGCGGCCGCACGGCTCGCGCACCGCGACGAGCGGCGCCACGTGCACTTCGGCGATCTCGCACGTCCGCGCGCCGGCTCGAGCGCGATCCCGACGCGCGCAACGCGCTCGTCGCCGCGGCCGAGGCGCGCGCCGCGAAGCTCACGAGCCTGTCGGGCCTGAGCCCGCTGCTCAGCGAGGCGCTCACGCTGATGGCGCGCCCGGTCGCTCCAGCCCGCCGAGCTCTCGGAGGCGCGCTGCCGGTCCGCGAGCTGATGCAGACGATGGAGCGACAACCGCATCCGCCGGCTGCGCGCCGCCGGCTTCGACGAGCGCGACCGCCCGCTACCTCTCGGATCTGCACACGCCGAACCTGATGTAGCGCCTACGCGGCCAGGACCGGTGCGACCTGCATGTTGCGGGCCTGCTTGAGCAGCAGGTGGGGCAGGCCGAGCAGCAGGCCGAAGCCGTCCGAGACGATGCGGTAGTCCCGCGTCGAGATGGCCGCCGCCACGCGGCCGCCGATCTCACCGACAAGCACGTTGCCCGCAAGCGGTCGCTCGCCGGCGATCGTGGTCAGCTTGTTCACGGCGTGTGAGTCCTGCTCGGTGGCGCTGCGGATGGTGTAGGAGGTGTGGGAGAACACGCGGGCCTTTCCTGAGGGAGTCTTGATTGCCTCTGGAGAGGATCGCCGCGGCGCGCCGATCCGACGGTACGGAAGCCCTCCGGACCGCGGTACGGCAGCCACGCGAGCCGCCCCTTCGGCCTCCCGCAGTCAGAGCCGGTTCTTGTAGCCGTCCTCGAGCGCAGCGGCCGAGGCGGCCACGTCGCCGATCCCGATGTGATCGCTGAGGATCTGGGCGGCGGAGGGCAGCTCGTCGGGCCAGGTGTCGGGATCCCACAGGCCGGAGCGGATCACGCACTTGGCGCAGTGCAGGTAGGCCTGCTCGGTGGTCACCACGATCGCGAGCGCCGCGGGGCGCCCGCCGGTCTGCGCGTCCTCGAGCAGCGCGGGATCGCGCGTCAGCTCGGCGCGCCCGTTCACGCGCAGCGTCTCCCTCATGCCGGGGATCAGGAACAGCAGCCCGACCTGGGGGTTCTCGAGGATGTTGTGGAGGGAGTCCACGCGCCGGTTGCCCGTGGCGTCGGGGATCACCAGGCGATGGTCGTCGAGCACGGTCACGAAGCCGGGCGGGCCGCCCTTCGGCGAGACGTCGCCCGTGCCGTCGCGGCCGGAGCTCGACAGGACCACGAACGGCGACAGCGCGATGAACTCGCGACAGTGCTGGTCGAGGCGGTCGTGCTCCTTCTTCAGCGCGCGCTCGGCGGGCTCCGGGATCAGCTCGCGAAGCTGCTCGAGCGTGGTGATCGCGTGCTCGTCCATCTGGGCCATGATGGCACGGGCCGGCCCTAGCGGAACGGCAGCTGCTCCCCCACGCCGAGGTCGCGCGCCAGCACCGCGCCCACCGCGCGCCGCGCCCGCTCCAGCGGCATCGCGCTGTCGCCGATCAGCGTCCGGATGCCGAAGCCGTCGAGCAGCGCGAGCGCGCGGTCGGCCACCTCCTCGGCGTCGCAGCGCTGGAACTCGCCGCCGCCTCCACCCCGGCCTCGATCGCCGCCGACGAACCAGTCGCGCATGCGCGCGTAGAGCTCCTCGGCGACCGGCCGCAGCTCGGGGTGGCGCACCGCGCGCAGCCACAGCTCGACCCACAGCACCCAGTCGCGCTCGAGCGCCGGCGCTGCTCGGCAGGCACTGGTCGACCATCGCTGCGAGCCGCTCGCGCGTGCGAGGCCGCCGGCGGCTCGCTCCGAGCCGATGCGCGCGTCGCCGACGTGCTCGTAGGAGTACTCGAGCGCCTCCGCCAGGAGCGCCTCGCGGGTCTCGAAGTGGTAGTGCACGAGCGCGGTCGAGACGCCGGCGTCCATCGCGATGCGGGCGATCCGCACGTCCGTCGATGCCCTCGCTCGCGATCCGGCTCGACGGCCGCGGCGAGGATCCGCTCGCGCGCGCTGAGTCGGCCGCGGGCTCGTCTCCGATCGGCTCGGTCGCGCTCACAGCTCCGCGGCGAGGTCGGCCCGCACGCGGTCGGCGAACCAGGCGAGCGCGCGTCCTCGCGCGCGACAGCGGCCCGCACTCGTAGCCGCGCGTCGCGAGGCCCGCGCTGCACGTTGTCGACGAGGTCGATGTCCTCGTCGAGCACCGGGAGTTGAGCCGCTGGTTGAGGCGCTGCACGACGCGGCTGCGCGGCCCGCTGTTCGCCGGCCGGTAGGAGCCGAAGACGTCGCAGGTCCGGTCCACGGCCGTCGGGCGCGATCTGCCAGGTGTCGACCTGGTCGGGGTAGAGGTCGATCGTCGTGTTCGGGTAGATGAAGACGTAGCGCCAGACGCGCAGGTCCTCCTCGCTCGAGCCCCGGCATCGGCTGCACCAGCCGCGCAGTACAGCCGCTCGAGCCGGTTGCTCGCTCGGCTCGTCGCGCAGCGGCGCCTCGAACCAGACGTAGTGCTCGTGGACCTCGACGTCGTAGCGCTTGTAGTCGAGCATCCGCATCAGCCCGGGATGGGCGATCGGGATGTGGTAGCCCTCGAGGTAGTTGTCGGCGACCACCTTCCAGTTGGCCGGCTGGCTCGCCGTCGGCGGGGGCGAACGGCTCGAGCGTCGGGATCCGGTAGCGCTCGAGCCGCCGCGGCAGGTCGCCGACCAGGTCGGCCAGCGGCTCGCGTCGGGGTCGAGGTTGACGAACACCAGGCCGCACATCTCCTCGACGCGAGCCGGCAGCAGGCCGAGCGTGCGTCTTGTCGAGGTCGTCGCCGAAGGCGAGTCCCTCGGGCACGCCGATCAGCGTCGCCGTCGAGCCGGTAGGTCCAGCCGTGGTAGCGGCAGCGGATCGCCGCCTTGCACTGTGCCCGCGCCGCTGAGCAGCCGCGAGCCGCGGTGGCGGCAGACGTTGCGGTAGGCGCGCAGCTCGCCGTCCTCGTCGCGGACGCACCAGCACGGGCTGGTTGCCTGCGCCGCGCGGTGATGTAGCTGCCCGGCCCCGGGCAGCCGCGAGACGTGCCCGGCGAGCTGCCAGGTGCGCTCGAAGATCAGCCGCTGCTCGCGCTCGAGCAGCTCCGGATCGAGGTAGTAGCCGGGGCTGAGGGCGGCGCCGGCCGCAGCGGGCCCGGGCGAGTGCCACCGTCAGGGGTTCCATCAGTCAGTCCATCCTGACTTTGTGATCAGTTGATGTTAGTCTACCGCCATGGCCTCACGCGTGGCGCCGCATCGTGGCTGTCGTCACGCCCGAGCCCGAGCGCGAGCTTCCGGACGCCGTCGCGACGCTGCGTCACGAGGCGATCCCTCCGCCGCTCGACGTGCAGCGCGAGCGCGCCCGGATCGAGCGCGCTGGTCCTGCACGGCCGCCAGCGCGCCTGGCTCGCGTACCTGCACCGAGGCGGTCGACTCGATCGAGCGCTCGCGCGGGTCCGAGGACCCGCGCGTGGCGCGCGCCCGCGAGCGTCGCGAGCGCCGTGATCGCCAACCACCACAACCTGCTGCTCGGCGCTGCCCGGCCGCGGGCGCCGACCGACGGCGGACCGAGCGCCGACGACTGAACGGCAGGATCTGCATGACCACGCCCTACTCCCCCGCGACCGCCCCGGACGAGCTGACCGCCGAGCAGCTCGAGCTGCAGCAACGCGCGCGCGACGTTCGTCGAGGACGTGCTGATCCCGCTCGAGCTCGAGGCCGAGCGGCGCGGCGGCCGGCTGCCCGAGGACGACGGTCGACGGCATCAAGCGAGGAGGCGATCGCTGCGCGCCTCCACGGCGGCCGCCACTCGCCCGAGCACGGCGGTCAGGGCTGGTCGATGCTCGAGTGGTTCCTCGTCAACGAGCAGTTCGGGCGCGTCACCAACGGCCTGCACTGGCACGTGCCGAACGCCTACAACGTGCTCGACCCAGGCCACGCCCGAGCAGGTCGAGCGCTACCTGCGGCCGGCGCTGCGCGGCGAGGGCGGCGACGCCTACGCGGTCACCGAGGCCGACGCCGGTTCGGACCCGTCCGGGATCGCGACGACGGCCGAGCGCTACCGACGGCGGCTGGCGTGATCGAACGGCGAGAAGTGGTTCGTCACCTCGGGCGACGTCGCCGAGGTGCTGATCGTGATGGCGAACGTCGTCGACGGACGGCGAGCGCCTGCCGACGCTGTTCCTGGTCGAGCCGGACGCGCCCGGCGTCGAGTTCGTCGACGACCCGCAGTTCACGCACAACTATCCGCACGGCCACCCGACGATCCGCTTCACCGACGTCGAGGTCGGCCCGACGACGCGGTGATCGGCGGCATCGGCAACGGCGACGACGCTCCAGCGCGCCTGGTTCACCGAGGAGCGGCTCGGCATCGCGACCCACGGGCTCGGCGCGATGTGGCGGCTGCTCGACGAGACGACCGCCTGGGCGCATCGACGCGCGTCCAGGGCGGCAGCCGGATCATGGACTACCAGGGGATCTCGTTCCCGCTGGCCGACTCGGCGACCGACGCCACCGTCGGGCCGGCTGCTGGCGCTGCACGTCGCGCGCGATGGTCGACGCCGAGCGCCGACCTCGAAGCTGATCCACGCCAAGGCGTCGATGGCCAAGCTGTTCGTCACCGAGGCCGCCGGGCCGCTGCGCCGACCGCGCCGTGCAGGCGTTCGGCGGGCGCGGCTACCTGCGCACCAACGTCGCCGAGCGCTTCCAGCGCGAGCTGCGCGTCGACCGCATCTGGGAGGGCACGAGCGAGATCCAGCGGCTGATCATCGCCCGCGCGCTCGAGCGCCGCGGGGTCGAGGCGACGATCCACTGACGCGCGATGGACGGCCTCGGCGCCGGCGCCTGCCTGCGCCCGCGCCTCGATCGCCGTCGTCGGCGCCACCGAGCGCCCCGGCAGCTACGGCGGCGCAGACGCTGCTCAACCTCGACGCGATCGGCTTCGCGGGCGAGGTGTGGGGCGTCAACCCCGGGCCGCAGCGAGGCGCTCGGCCGGCCCTGCGTGCCGATCGCTCGCCGACCTGCCCGACGCCGGTCGACGCGGTGGTGGTCGCGATCCCCGCCGCCGGCGTCGCCGGACGCGATCGAGCAGGCGGGCGCGCGCGGCTGCGGCGGCGCGGTCGTGTTCAGCGCCGGCTTCGCGCGAGGTGCGGTCGGGCGTGGCGCTGCCAGGCGCGCGCTGATCGCGGCGGCCGCGGCGCCACCGGCTGCCGGTGTGCGGCCCCAACTGCAACGGGATCGTCGCGCTGCACGCGCGCGCCGCGCTGTGGGGCGACGCGCTGCGAGCCGCACGAGCCGGGCCACGTCGCGCTCGTCTCCCAGAGCGGCAACGTCGCGGTCAACGCGCTGGCCACGCGGCGCGGGCTGCGCTTCCACACGGTCGTCTCGTCGCGGCAACCAGGCGGTGCTCGTCGGCCGCCGACTACCTCGAGCAGCTGGCCGCGACGAGGACGTCGCGCTCGATCGCGCTGTACCTGGAGGACGACGGCGACGGCGCCGCGGCTGTGCGACGCGCTGGCGGCGTGCGCCGAGACCGGCGTGCCGGTCGTGGTGCTGAAGGTCGGCAGCTACCGCCGGCCGGCGCGCGCGGCCGCCGCGCCCACACGCGGCGCGCTCGCCGGCGACCAGCGCGTGTTCCGCGCGCTGGTCGAGGAGGCCGGCGCGATCTGGGCCGACGACGTCCACGAGCTGCTCGAGCTGGCCAAGGCGCTGGCCGTGCCGGGGGCGCGCTCGACCGGGCGGCGGCACTCGCGATCCTCACCTGCTCGGGCGGCGACTCGAGCCAGGGCGCCGACGAGGCCGCGCCGCTCGGGCTCGAGCTGCCGGCGCTGTCGCCGAGCGACGCGTGGAGCGCCTGCGCGCGCAGCTGCCGGCGGCCGCGACCGTCGCCAACCCGCTCGACTACACGGCGATGATCTGGGGCGACGTGCGCCGCGCTGAGCCGGCTGGTCCAGGCCGTCGGCGAGGACCCGGCGGTCGGACCAGGTGCTCGTGTTCTACGACCAGCCCGCGGACCTCGACGGCGCCGCGGAGGAGTCGTGGCGCGGCGGTGCGCGAGGGGATCGAGGCGCGGCGCGGCGGCGCTGCGCCTGCCGGACGATCGTCTCCTCGACGCTGCCCGAGCTGCTCGACGACGCGGCCGCCTGGCGCTTCGCCCAGGCGGGCGTGCCGGCCGCGGCCGGGCTGCGCACCGGGCTGCGCTGCGCCGCCGCGATGCGCGCGCGAGCGCGGCGACCCGGCGCGCCTGCGGGCGATCGCCGCCGCCGCGCCGCCGAGCCGGCGCAGCTCGCAACGGACGGCGGCGCCTGGCTGGCCGAGCACGAGGCCAAGGCGCTGCTGCGCGGAGCGCGGCGTCGCGCGTCGTCGAGGGCCGCCTGGTCGACGACGCAGGCCGCCGCGCTGGCGGCATTCGACGCGCTCGGCGCGCGCGGTCGCGCTGAAGCTCAGCGCGCCCGGCGCTCCAGCACAAGAGCGAGCTCGGGCGCGATCGAGCTCGACCTGCGCTCGCCGCCGACGAGGTGCGGCGCGCGTACCTGCGCCTGGCGCGAGCTCGCCTCGGCGGCACGGCGCGCGGCGTGCTGATCGAGCGGATGGCTGCGCCCGGGCGTCGAGCTGATCGTCGCCGCGCGCCGCGACGGCGTCGTGCCGGCGCTGGTGGTCGGCCTCGGCGGGCATCTGGACCGAGCTGCTCGACGACGTGGCGATCGTGCCGCTGCCGGCCCGCGCCGCGCGCGTGGAACGAGCGCTGCGCTCGCTGCGCGGCGCCCCGCTGCTGACCGGCGGACGCGGCCGCCCGGCCGCGGACCTGGGCGCGCTGGCTCAGCTCGCGGTGCAGGTGGGCGACACGCTGCTGGACGCCGGCCTCGACCTGCTGGAGCTGAACCCCGTGCTGGCCGGCGAGTGGGGCGCGGTGGCGGTGGACGCCACCGCCCGCCGTCAGGCCTGAACCCGGGCCGAGGCCTCGGTCAGCACTTCGCCGAGGATCCGCGCGATCTCGTCGAACTCGGCCTGCCCGGCCACGAGCGGCGGGGAGAGCTGGATCACCGGGTCGCCGCGATCGTCGGCGCGGCAGATCAGCCCCGCCTCGTAGAGCCGCGGGGACAGGAAGCCACGTAGGAGCGACTCGCACTCCTCCTCGGAGAACGTCTCGCGCGTGTCCTTGTCCTTCACGAGCTCGAGCGCGTAGAAGAAGCCGGTGCCGCGCAGGTCGCCCACGATCGGCAGGTCGAGCAGCGGCTCGAGCGTGGCCCGGAACGTGTCCTGCTCCTCTGCCACGTGCTCCACGATCCGCTCCCGCTTCATGATCTCGATGTTCTTGAGTGCCACCGCGCACTGCACCGGATGGCCGCCGAAGGTGAGCCCGTGCGAGTACATCGCTCCGCCCTCGAGGAACGGCTGCATCACCTTGTCGGTCGCGATCAGCGCGCCGATGGCGGCATAGGCGGAGGAGAGCCCCTTCGCCGAGGTGATCAGGTCGGGGCGGATGTCGTAGCGGTCTGAGCCGAACCAGGCGCCGAGCCGCCCGAAGCCGGTGATCGTCTCATCGGCACAGAGCAGGATGCCGTGGCGGTCGCAGATCTCACGCACGCCCGCGAAGTAGCCGGCGGGCGGCACGAACGCGCCGCCGGCGTTCTGCACCGGCTCCATGATCACCATCGCGATCGTCTCGGCGCCCTCGTCCTCGATCGCCTCCTCCAGCTCGCTGAGCAGCACCGCCGTGAACTCGGCCTCGGTCTCCTCGGGCGGGCGGTGGTAGCGGTTGGTGTTGCGCACGTGGGTCACGGAGGAGACGAGCGGCTCGAACGGGTTGCGCAGGGAGGCGATGCCCGTGAGCGACAGCGCCCCCATCGTGGCGCCGTGGTAGGCGGTCCGCCTGGCGATCGCCTTCCAGCGCCGCTCCCCTCGCAGCGCGTGGTACTCGCGGGCGAACTTCCAGGCCGCGTCCACCGCCTCCGAGCCGCCCGACACGAAGAACACCCGGTTGAGGTCGCCCGGTGCGAGCGACGCCATCTCGGTGGCCAGCTCGATCGCGCGCGGGTGGGCGTAGGTCCAGTTCGTGTAGTACGGCAGCTCGCGCATCTGGGCCGCCGCCGCCTCACCCATCTCCTCGCCGTAGCCGTAGCCGATGTTCACCGTGAACAGGCCCGCCAGCGCGTCCAGATAGCGGCGGCCATGGATGTCCTCGAGGTAGCAGCCGTCGCCCTTCACGATGATGGGCAGCTCGCCGTCCGCGTAGCCGCCCATCGATGTGAAGTGGAGCATCAGATGCCGCAGCGCGGCATCGGTCAGCTCGGAAGCTTGCCCAGGCACCGGCCCGAGGCTATCACGTGCTGACTACAAGGTCAGGAAGTGTGCACCGCCTTGCTGCAGATCGCTAAAGCAAGCCTCCTCCCCGGTCGAAGACTCCAGCAAGAGGGGGTATCGAGGCCGACATGGCTGGGCACAACCGAGACGACACCGAGCGACTATCGCGAATAGTCGCCACCCAGCGCGACATCGCGGCGGCGGGAAGCGACCTCGAGGCGATGATGCGGCTGGTGCTGGACCGCTCGGTCTCGCTGACCGGCGCGGACGGCGCGATGCTCTGTCTGGTCGACGGCGATCAGCTCATCACCCGTGCCGCCGTGGGCATTGCCCGCAGGGGTCAGACGAGCCGCCCGCTCGAGAGCAGCGTGGCCAAGCACGCGATCGAGACCGGGCTGCCGCTCCTGATCGAGGACGCCGAGAATGACCCGCGGGTGAATCGCGACATGCAGCGCGCGGTGGGCGACAAGTCGCTGATCTGCGTGCCCCTGTTCCAGGGCCCTCGCGTGGTCGGCGCCATGAACGTGATGAGCTCGGCCACCGGCAAGCTGCTCACCGAGGAGGACCGCGAGACGCTGGAGATGCTCTCGGTCGTGCTGTCGGCCGCCGTGAGCCACGCGGCCGAGTTCGAGGCCCGGCGCGCGCAGGGCGAGACGCTCGCCCGCTTCCGCACCCTCTTCGACGGCGCCTCGATCGGGATCGTCAGGTCGGACTACGAGGGCGTGGTGGTGGAGGTGAACCCCGCGGTCGAGGAGATGCTGGGCTACAGCGCCGACGAGCTGGTCGGGGTCAGCTTCCGCAACTTCATGCACCGCGACGATCTCGAGCGCAGCGTCGCGCGCTTCGACGACATGATGGCCGGGCGCTGCGACTCGTACCAGTTCGAGCGCCGCTACAACTGCAAGGACGGCAGCGTGATGTGGGGGCAGAGCACCGCCGTGCTCGAGCGCGACGGCGAGGGGCAGCCGCGCTTCGTGCTCTCGATGATCGAGAACATCACCGAGCGCAAGCTCGCCGAGCAGGCGCTGGTCCGGCAGTCGGAGCTGAACCAGCACCAGGCGCTGCACGACGCCCTCACGGGGCTCGCCAATCGCACGCTGTTCCGTGAGCGGATCGAGCAGGCCATCCGCGAGGCCGCCCGCGACCAGAGCCGCCTGGCCGTGCTGGTGATGGACCTGGACAACTTCAAGGAGGTCAACGACTCGCTCGGCCACCACGCCGGCGACCTCCTGCTGGCCGAGCTCGGGCGCCGGGTCCGGGGCGCGGTGAGGGGCTCTGACACCGTCGCGCGCCTGGGTGGCGACGAGTTCGGGATCATGCTCTCCAAGGCCGGCGGGCGCTCCGAGATCATCCCCGCCCTCGAGCGCATCTGCAACGCGCTGGAGCGGCCCGTCTCGGTGCAGGACCTGCCGCTCTCGGTGGAGGCCTCGATCGGCGTCGCGCTCTTCCCGGACGACGGCGCCGACGTGGAGACCCTGCTGCAGCGGGCAGACGTGGCGATGTACTCCGCCAAGGCCGCGAACGCTCCCTACGCCTTCTACGACGAGGCGCTCGACAACCGCGACCCCACGCGCGTGATGCTGGTCGGCGAGCTCCGCCGGGCGATCGAGCTGCGCGAGCTGGTGCTCTTCTACCAGCCGAAGGCGAAGCTGGGCACCGGTGAGATCGAGTCGGTCGAGGCGCTCCTGCGCTGGCAGCATCCCGAGCGCGGGCTGATCTATCCCGACGCCTTCATCCCGCTCGCGCAGCAGACCGGCCTGATCGTGCCACTCACGCTCTTCGTGATCGACGAGGCGCTTCAGCAGTGCCGGCGCTTCCTAGACGCCGGCCTGCGCCTGCCGGTGGCGGTGAACCTGTCCACGCGCAACCTGCTCGACCCCGAGTTCCCGGACCAGGTGGAGAGGCTGCTCGACCAGTGGGATGTCGAACCCGCGATGCTCAGGTTCGAGCTCACCGAGTCCGCGATGATCGCCGACCCGGCACGCACGAAGGAGGTGCTCGAACGCTTCTACTGCCTCGGGATCATGCTCTCGATCGACGACTTCGGCACGGGCTACTCGTCACTCGCCTACCTCACCCGCCTGCCGGTCAGCGAGATCAAGATCGATCGCTCGTTCGTGATGAACATGCACATCAGCGACGACGACGCGACGATCGTCCGCTCGATCATCGACCTTGGCGGCAACCTCGGCCTCAGGGTGGTGGCCGAGGGGGTCGAGAACCAGGAGATCTGGGACGACCTGGAGGCGCTCGGCTGCCCGCTCGCTCAGGGTTACCACCTCTGCCGCCCGCTGCCGGCCGACGATCTGGCGGAGTGGCTGAGCGGCCCCCAGATCCGGGCAACGGCGGTCGGCGGCGGCCCCGCGCGGGCCGCCTAGGAGTCCGCGCCCCGCGGGTCAGCCGCTGGGGATCTTGTCCACGAAGCTGATGCGCCCGGCCCTGCGCCGGCAGTTCACGAGCACCTGCTGAGCTACGCCCGCCCCGCGCCGGCTGCAGTTCCAGCCGCGCACCCGAGTGCTGTGATGCTCGACCGCGCCCGGGTCGTGCACGTACGTCGACGCGACCCGCACCGCGCCCGGGCAGGGCGTGCCCAGGGCGCGAATTCGGAACGCGCCGAACAGGCCCTTGGGATCGGTGTGCAGGACCTGGTCCACACGCACGTTGCCGCAACGGAGGGGCGTGCGGGCCGCGGCCGGGCCGGCAAGCGCGGCCAGTAGCCCGCAGAGGGCGGCGGTCAGCAGCAGGGAGCGCACGCTGACCGACACCCTAACCGGCCCCGGCGTCAGCGCCCGGGGAGCATCTGAGGACGCCTGCTGGCGCTCGGCGGGGCGGAGTTCTGGGGCGGCATCGGCGGCAGCGCGGGCGCCAGCGTGCCGCTCGCCGCACACGCGCGTTCCAGCAGCGTGTGCATGCGCTGGATCGCCGCGCGGGCGAGCTCCGTGCGCCCGCGCCCCGTCCGCTTGTGCGACGAGGTTCAGCGCCTCGTCCGGGTCGGCGCTCGAGGTCGTAGAGCTCGTACTCCGGCGCGACCTCGCCCGCTCGGGTCGAGGTAGACCGCGTACTTCCAGCGCGCGTCGCGCACGCAGCGGATCCGGTTGGGCTGGCCCGGCGCGTCCTGGAAGGCGGTGCCGGCCTGGTGGTCGTCGTAGGTGAACAGCACCGCGTCGCGGACCGCGTCGCTCTCGCCGCGCAGCACCGGGCCGAGGTCGTGACCGTCGAAGCGCGCCGGATCGCCGCGGCCGCCCGCGAGGCCGAGCATCGTCGGCACGACGTCGACGAGCGAGACCAGCGCGTCGCTTCGGCGCGGCTCGCGGAACAGCGCCGGGCTCGACACGACGAACGGCACGCGCATCGACTCCTCGTAGGCGTTGAACATCTTCTGGCGCAGCCCGCCGTGCGAGAGCGCCATCTCGCCGTGGTCCGAGGTCCGCACGATCACCGTGCGCGAGCGCAGCGACTCGCGGGTCGTCGGCGTCGCCCAGCGCGGCCAGCAGGCGGCCGATCTTCTCGTCCACCAGCGCGGTGCAGGTGGGCGTAGAAGTCGACGTAGCGCTGCTGCTGCCTGCGGCCCTTGCAGCGCGCCGAGGTAGGACGTCTGGCCGAGCTTCATCAGCGCCTGGACCGTCGGCTTGTCGCGCAGGTTCTCGTCGATCGTCGCGCGGCAGCGGCACGTCGAGGTCGTCGAACTCGCTCGGCGTGTAGCCGCCGTCGCTCGAAGGACGACGGGTAGCCCGAGCACGTCGTGCGGGTTGACGAGCGAGAAGACGAGGCAGAACGGCTCGGGCAGGTCGGCCTGGGCCAGCCAGCGCTCCATCTGGCGCGTGTAGTCCTCGTCCCAGCCCTCGCCCGTCGTGCCGGCGTTGCCGCCGCCGAACGTGCTGCGCCTTCGCGTCGCCGCCGGCGTCCGGCGGCTCCCAGTCGGCGAAGCCGTAGTCGCGCTCGAGGCGGTCGCGGGTCCGCGGCGCTCCAGCCGCCGCCGTTGACCGGCTTGGTCAGGTGCCACTTGCCCTTGAAGCGCGACGTGGTAGCCGCGCTCGCGCAGCAGCGTCGCCAGCGTGGGGATGCCGGGCGGCAGCTCGGGCTCGTGGCCGCTCTTCGGCCCCAGCCGCAGCACGCCGCGGCGCGAACGCGCTGCGCCAGGCGCAGCCGCGGCACCTCGCCGCTGCCAGCCAGGCGCGCCGCGGTCCGCAGCACGTCGGGCAGCGTTCTTCGGATCGGGGAAGAGGTCGCCCTCGGTCATCGTCAGCGTCACGCCGTGGCGCGACGGGTAGAGGCCGGTCAGCATGCTCGCGCGGCTCGGCGAGCACATCGCGGTGGCGATGAACGCGCGCGTGAACGTGATCCCGGTTCGCCGCAGCTCGGCGTCGTTCGGCATCAGCGCGTCCATGCCACGCCCGGCTCCGCCGGCCAGTGCTGCGGCGCACGCTGCTGGTCGGTGATCAGCAGCACGAGGTTGGGTTGGCTTGGGGCCGCCATCACCGCTCCAGTCCCGCGCCGCGCAGGGCGGTCGCGACATCGTCGATCCTGTCCTGCCCCCAGAACAGCTCGCCCTCGAACGCGAACAGCGGCACGCCCCAGTGGCCCAGCCCCTCGAGCGCCTCGGTGTTCGCCTTCACGCGGGCCGCCAGCGCCTCGTCGTCGAGGGCGGCGCGCACAGGCCGCCCAGTCGAGCCCGGCTCGCTCGCAGAGCGGGCGCAGCCCATCGTCGCGCGAGACGTCGGCCGCCTCGGACCAGATCCCGCGGCTGGCCTCGAGCACGAACTCGCGCTCGCGACCGACGTCGAGCGCGTGCTCGGCCACCAGCAGGCAGCGCATCGCGCCCGAGCCGATCGGGTCGTGGATGCGGCCGAACGGCATCCCCAGCCGCGCGGCCTCGCGGTCGACGTCGCGCAGCGTGTGCAGCCGCTTGGCGCGCGGGCACCGACTGACCGCGCATCGCCATCGGGATCACGCCCCGGAACACGAGCTCGATCTCGAAGCGGTCGCGCAGCCCGAAGGCCCGCGGCGCCCGCCAGGTACGAGTACGGGCTGCGAAACGAGAAGAAGAAGTCCACCCGCGCTGCTCACTACCCCGCCGGCCAGCCCAGGTCGTCGAGCCGCGCGCCGATCTGGGCGGAGCGGTCGTGCGCGAAGAACCACTGCCCGTGCACCCAGGCGGCCGGCACGTCGTAGATGCCGCGCAGGCACATCTTGCGCTCGTTGCGGCGCACTCGGCCGGCGGCGCCCGGGGGACCCGGATCGCCCCCGGTCTGCTCGCGCCAGAGCTCGGCGAAGTCCGCCGGCCTGGCCGCCGCGTCGGACTCGAACCACAGCCGCCGCACCGCCTCGCACGCAGAAGCGGGTGAGCGCCGGCCCCTGCGTCGCCGAGGCGACCCACTCGGCCAGGAAGCCGGTCGCCCGGGGATCGCGGGGCTCGTCGCCGCCAGCGCGAGCCCGGACCGCGCGGCCAATCGCCGCGCGTCGTCGAGCGCGTAGCGACGCTTGAGATCGACGGCCGGATCGCCCGGAATCCCCCTCTTCACGATCGGCCGCAGGTCGAGCAGCACGTCGCGGGTGCGCAGCTGCTCGGCGAGGTCGAGCACCGCGACGGCGCTCCACGGGTCGTCGAAGGCGAAGTAGAGCTCGACGCGGCCTCGGCGGCCCAGTCGGTGCCGGGCGGAGGCGCCCAGGCGCGCGAGCCCGTCGGCGCGGGAGCTCTTGACCACGACCCGGGGCAGCAGGCGCCGGGTCACGACGTCCGACACCGACGCGCTCATCGGCTCGCCTGTCATCCGGCGCTCACCGGGGCCGAGGTCGCGAGCACGCGTCCCTTCGCGCCGAGCGCGCGCACCGCGAAGGTGGTGGCCGCGCTGGTCACGTCGATGCGCGTCTCGAAGTCGCTGCGGGCGGCCGAGGAGACCGGCGCGAGCGAGGTCGCGCTCTGGCCGGCCAGCACCTGCCAGCGCACCACGTCGGTGGCGCCGTTCCAGCTCGCGTAGACCGACGACCGCGGTCGGGCCGCTGCGGCGCACCGCCACGTCGGGCCGCGTCCTGCGGTGTGGCCGTTCCACGGGAAGCGGTAGGCGCGGTAGCTGCCGTCGTCCTGCGGCAGGCTCGCGTCGAAGAGCAGCCGGCCCGTCGGCGAGAACTCCGAGAAGAACGGCTGCGCGCCGAAGCCGACGAACACGTTGCCGCCGGGGAGCGTCTGCATGCTGCCCTCGCTCTGGGCGGAGGTGTCCGCGGGCCGCCGGTACTGGCGCGACCAGCGCGGCGCGGCGGCGGCGCAGGTCGAGCCTGAGCATCAGACCGCGCGAGGAGGGCGCCTTCTGCGGCGGGCCGGCCTCGTCGTCGAACAGGCTGATGTCGCCGTTCGGCAGCATCTGCGCGTCGTGCTGGAAGTTGAAGTGCGCGCCCGTGCCCGAGCCGGAAGCTGCTCGCCTTGCCGCCCAGCGTCCAGACGATCGCGCCCGCTCGGCGCGCTCGATCTCGTAGATCGCCGAGGTGTCGCGAGCCGAGATCGAGCACGCGGCCCTTCGACAGCGCCTGGATCGAGTTGATGTGGAAGGCGTCGTAGGAGGCGCTGTTGGCGGGCGTGGCGTGCGAGTCCGCGAGCGGGATGTGGCCGTAGGCGTGCCACTCCCAGACCACCAGCCCGGTGCGCGATGTCGACCTCCTGGACGATCGCGTCGAGCAGCGGCGAGAGCGTGCCCGCCGGCGTGCCCGGCAGGTGCACGAGGATCGGCGAGTAGACCGTGAAGAGGGCGTCGCGCTCCGGCGTGAGCTCGAACTCGTGCAGGTCCATCGCGTAGCCGTTGCCCGCGTGGACGGTCGCGGATCGTGCGGTACGAGCGTGTCGGCGATCACGCCCTCGCCGAGGCCGAACGCCGCCGGCGTGACCGGGCCCTGCCACCAGGTCAGCACGCGTGCGCCGCCCGTAGCGCTGCAGGCGCAGGTTGGTGGCCACGCGGGCGGCGCGAGCTGCTCGAACCAGACGAGCTTGCCGCCGCGCGTCGATGATCATCGGGCCGCCGGGCCCGACCGGCGAGATCGTGACCATGTTGGTGCTGCCGGGGTGGACGATCGGCGACGGCAGCGGGGTGAGGAACACGTCTCCCGAAAGACCGGACGAGCGCTTCAGGACGCTGATCTCGCGGCGGGGCGAGGTCGGGCCTCGAGACGAACTGCTGGAGCTTGCCGGCTGCGGTTGCCGGCAGGTTGAGGACCGGCTGGATCGCGCCCAGGTGGGCGATCGTGAACGAGAAGCGCGACGCGCGCCCGGCCGCGGATGCGGACCACCACCGCCGACTCGCTCGCCCTGGACGAACGGCTTCAGCGGGACGAAGCTGGCGCCGCGTCCGCGCGAGTAGGCGCGCAGCCTGCCGGCGTGCAGCCCGCTCGTCGTCCCGTTGGCGCGCACCGACCGGATCAGGCCGGGGCGCACGCCCAGGATGCTGATCTGCGTCTGCGGGCGAGGCGTCGGGCGTGCCGGGCGCGGGCGAGATCGCCACTCCGCCAGCAGGGGACGCCGCGAGTGCCGCCGCCGGTCCCGCCCAGAGACACGGCGACGGCTGTCGCGGTCAGCGCGGCACGAGCGTGCCGATAAGCGGTCAGCTGCGCCATCCTAATTGGCACGTATTACAACAGTTGTTGGAACGCACGTCAACTAGGATTTCAGACGTGGCGCACTCCCAACCGGCCGATATCCCGCCCCGCGGGCGGCGTCTGACCCCCGATGCCCGTCGCGAGCAGATCCTCGACGCGGCGCGCAAGCTGTTCTCGGAGCGCCCCTTCACGAGCGTCACCACCGCGGAGGTCGCCGAGGCGGCCGGTGTTGCGCGCTCGCTGGTGCACCACTACTTCGGCGGCATCCGCGAGCTGTTCATGGCCGTGATCGCCCAGGGCGGCGCGGCGCTGGTGAACGTGCGCTCGGCCGGGCCGGAGCTGCCGTTCGAGCAGCGCCTCGCCCACAACGTCGCCGCCGGCGCTCGACGTGGTCGAGGGACAACCGTGAGACGTGGCTGGCCGTGGTCGGCCACGGCGGCGGGCTCGACGACGCCGGCATCCGCGCCCTGGTGGCGGCGGCGACCGAGCGCAACATCGAGCGCACGCTCGCAGTGACGAGCGACGTGATCGAGGACACGCCCACCTCGCGCCTGGCGCTGCGCTGCTTCAACGCCTTCGCCACCGAGGCGACGCGCGCGTGGCTGGTCGGCGAGAGCACGCGCGAGGAGACGGAGAAGCTCCTCGTCACGGCATTCCGCGACCTGCTGCTCAACACGATCCCAGCCCTCGAGGCGGGGCAGGTCAGAGGATGAGCCGGCGCTCCATGAAGCGGATCGCCAGGCGCCAGGAGAGCAGCGCGAACCCGACCAGGAACGCCAGGTGGCCCACGTCGTGCCAGCCCGCGAGGCCGAACACGGCGTGCCGGACGAGCTGGACGCAGTGGAACAGCGGGTTGAAGTCGCCGAGCACCTGCGCCCACTCGCGGCAGCGAGCTGAGCGGGAAGAACGTGCCGGCCACGAGGAACATCGGCGTGAGCAGGCCGCTCTGCCAGTAGGAGAAGCTCTCGATCACCTTCGCCCTGGCGGCGATGAAGATGCCGAAGCAGGCCCAGCCGCAGGCCGGCGAGCGCCGCGATGAACGGCACCAGCAGCATGCCCCAGCTCGGGTCGAGGCCGAACACCATCGCCACGAGCATCGGCACGCAGCCGTAGACGCCCGTGCGCGCCGCGATCCAGAGCGCCTCGGCCGTGACGAGCTCCTCGGTGTCGACCGGCGCGGCGAGGATCGCGTCGTAGGTGTGCTGGAACTTGTACTTGACGAACGTCCCGTACATCGCCGGGAAACGCGCCCGAGAACAGCACCGTGGTGGCGACGATCCCGGTGCCGACGAAGTCGATGTAGTCGTAGCCCGCGACCGAGCTCGACCAGCGAGCCGAAGCCGAAGCCGAACGCGAGCAGGTAGATCGTCGGGTCGACCGTCGAGGAGAACGTCGACGAGCGCCAGAACGACGAGAAGTTGACGACCTCGCGGACCATCACGCCCTGCGAGGGCGGCCCGCTCGAGGCGTCCGAGCCGGCGCTGCGCGCGGGCGGCGCATCAGGAGATCTCCTCGCCGGTCAGCAGCACGAAGACGTCCTCGAGGTTGGTCACGCGGCGCTCGCCGTCGACGTCGGTCTGGCCGTTGGCGTGCAGGATCGAGATCGAGGTGCCGGTGCGGCGCGTGCTCCAGCCGCGCTGCTGGGCCGAGCTCCTCCACCTCGGTGAGCCGCGTCGGCGAGCCGTAGACCTCGATCGCCTCGGCGCCCGCGTGCTCGCTGGATCAGCGCCTGCGGCGGGCCCACGGCCACGGCCTTGCCGTGGGACATGATCGTGACCGAGTCGCACAGGCGCTCGGCCTCCTCGATGTAGTGCGTGCTCATCAGGATCGAGACGCCCTCGGAGCGCATCCGGTCGATCAGCGCCCACAGCTCCTGGCGCACCTGCGGGTCGAGGCCGACCGTGGGCTCGTCGAGCAGCACCAGGCGCGGCCGGTGGAGCAGGGAGCGCGCGATCAGCAGCCGCCGCCGCATGCCCGCCGCTCAGCTCGTCGACCTTCGACTTGCGGCGCTCGCCCAGGTTGGCGATGTCGAGCGCGTGCTGGATCGCCGCCTTGCGGTCCGCCCGCGGGCACGCGGTAGAGGTGGGCGAACACCAGCAGGTTCTGCTCCACCGTCAGCGACACGTCGAGGTTGTCGAGCTGGGGCACCACGCCCATCTCCGCCCGCGCCTGCTTCGAGTCCTCGGGCAGCTGGTGGCCGAGCACCTCGAGCTCGCCCTCGTCGAGGATCACCTGCGCCGTGAGCGCCTTCATCGTCGTCGACTTGCCCGCGCCGTTCGGCCCGAGCAGGCCGACGCAGGACCCGAACGGGACGTCCAGGTCGAGGCCGTCGACCGCGGTCACCGGGCCGAAGCGCTTCACGATCCCGCGCAGTCTGAGGGCGGATTCCATCCGCCCTGGAGCCTAGAAGGCGGCCAGGCGGGGTCGGTCAGGCGCGCGGCCTATCGCTACGCGCTCCCTTCCGCAGCCACGGCCGACTCCTCCGGATCGATCCGCTCGACTCCGCCGTGCAGCGCGAGGTGGACGGCCGCCCCGACCACCGCCCCGGCAAGCGGAGCCACGATGAACAGCCATAGCTGGCGCAGCGCGGAGCTGCCCACGAACACCGCCGGGCCGATGCTGCGGGCCGGGTTCACCGAGAGGTTGTCCACCGGGATGCCCACCAGGTGGATCAGCGTCAACACCAGGCCGATCGGGATGCCCGCGAAGGCGACTGCCGCGATGCGGTCCGTGGCCGCCAGCACGGTGAACACGAGCAGGGCGGTGAGGATGACCTCCACGGCGAAGGCGGAGCCCCAGGGATAGCCGCCCGGCGAGTGCGCGCCGTAGCCGTTGGCACCGAGCCCGTCGGTCCCGGCGCTGTAGCCGCCCACGCGACCCTTGACGATCACCAGCAACACGCCGGCGGCGATCACCGCGCCCACGACCTGCGCGACCCAGTAGCGCAGCAGCTCGGCCGCGTCGATCTTGCCGCGCAGGAACAGCCCCAACGACACCGCGGGGTTGATGTGGCAGCCCGACACCGGGCCGATCGCATAGGCCATCGCAAGCAGGGAGAGCCCGAACGCGAACGCCACCCCGAGGTTGCCCACCTTGTCGCCCGCGATCACGGCGGTACCCACCCCGCCGAACACCAGCACGAACGTCCCGAATGCTTCCGCCAGCGCACGCCTGTAAGACATGGTCCGTCTCCTCTCAGTTCGGCGGAGAATCAGGCCCGGGGGGATGAGTGCAAATCACCCGAAGCGGGTGATCTGGACTCCATTCGGGTGCTGGGCAGGGATCAGTAGGCTGCCCGCGTTGGTGTCGAACCGCGAGCTGAGCGGCGGAGAGGCCCTCGTCGAGGGCCTGGCGGCGCATGGAGTGGACACCGTCTTCGGTATCCCCGGCGTACAGACCTACGCGCTATTCGACGCCCTCGGGCGCCGCGAGGGCGAGATCAGGGTCATCGCGCCCAGGCACGAGCAGGCCACGGCATACATGGCATTCGGCTACGCGAAGGCCGGCGGCCGTCCGGGCGTGTTCGCTGTGGTGCCCGGGGTGGGCTTCCTGAACGCGTCCGCCGCGGTCGCGTCCGCCTACGGGGCGAGCACGCCGGTCCTGGGCCTCACGGGCGAGGTGCCATCCGAGTTCATCGGCTCAGGCATGGGCCATCTCCACGAGCTGCCCGACCAGCTGGCGCTGATGCGCGGCGTCACGAAGTGGGCCGAGCGCATCGACAGCCCGGCCGACGCCGAGCGCCTCGTCGGCGAGGCCTTCTTCCAGATGTCCACCGGCCGGCCGCGCCCGGTGGCGCTCGCCATGCCCTGGGACGTCTTCGACCGGCGCCTGGCGGTGGGTCCGGCGCCGGAGGCGCGCGTGCCGCAGACGCCCCCGGTCGACCTCGACGCGGTGGATCGGGCAGCGGCGATCCTGCGCGAGGCGCGGGCGCCGATGATCATGGTGGGCAGCGGGGCCATGGACGCGGGCGAGGAGGTGCGCGAGCTCGCGGAGCTGCTCCAGGCGCCGGTGGTCGCCTTTCGCAGCGGGCGCGGCGTGCTCTCGAGCGAGCACGTCCTCAGCCTCAACTGCGCCGAGGGCTACGAGTGCTGGAGCGAGACCGACGTGGTGCTGGGGATCGGGTCGCGCATGGAGCTCGCCTGGTTTCGCTGGGGCGGGCCGCCGGCCGGCCAGCGCCGCGTGCTGATCGACATCGACCCGACCCAGCGCGCGCGACTGAAGCCGGACGCCACGATCGTGGCGGACGCCGGCGCCGCCACGCGGGCGCTCAGTGCCGCCCTGGAGGGCCACCGGGCCGCGGATCGCTCCGCCGAGATGCTCGAGGTCAAGGCGCGCACGGCCGAGAAGGCCGCTGCGATCACCCCGCACGTCCAGTACGTCGGCGCGATCCGCCGCGCACTTCCGCGCGACGGGATCTTCGTGGAGGAGATCTGCCAGGCCGGCTTCGTCTCCTACTTCGCGCTGCCGGTCTACGGCCCGCGCACGTTCATCACCTGTGGCTACCAGGGCACGCTCGGGTTCGGCTACGCCACCGCGCTCGGGGCCAAGGTGGCACGGCCCGACCTGCCGGTGGTCGCGGTCACAGGTGACGGCGGCTTCGGCTTCGCCCTCCAGGAGCTGATCACCGCGGCGCAGTACGGGATCGGCGTGGTCTGCGTGCTGTTCGACAACTCCGCCTACGGCAACGTATGGCGCGACCAGGGACGCCTCTACGACGGACGCGTGGTGGCCTCCGAGCTGCGCAACCCCGATTGGGCCGCGCTCGCCGCCGCCTGCGACGTGGCCAGCGTCACGGCGCGATCTCCGGACGAGCTCGAGCGTGCCGTCGCGGCAGCGATCGACAGGGGCGACCCCGCGCTCATCGTCGTTCCCGTCGACAAGCGAGACGAGGTCAGCCCCTGGCCGCTCCTGATGCCGCAGCGAGTTGCCGCCTAGCCGGGCAGCGGCGCGCCCTCCTCAGTGAACGCCGGCGCCGAGTAGGGCTGGCCCGGGACCGCGCCGACGGCGAGGAGCTGGATCGGCTCGTCGGCGGTTGTGATCTTGCGCGTCACGCCGGGGCCGACGCGAGCGAACACGCCGGGCTCGAGGCGGTAATCCTGCCCGTCGGCGTGCAAGGTCGCCGACCCGGACAGCGCGGTGTAGACCTCCTCCTGTCCGTCCGCATTGTGGTCGTGCTCGGGGAAGTGCTCGAAGTGCGGCGGGAAGTTCTCCACCTGCATCCCGAAGGCCGTCACGCCCAGGCCCGCCCGCGCGCGGCAGAAGCCGCCGCCGTTGGGGGAATCGAACTCCTCGACCCGCTTGACTACGACGTCTGCCATGAGCTGTCTCCTTGACTCGAACGATGCTGTCGGTAAACCGACGCACGCCGAACGGCCAAATCGACAGCCTCCCGAAGAAATCTCAGGCCACTAGGCTCGGCATCCGATGTCAGGCGCCGAGACCTTCCGCGCGTCGGCCGAGGCCTACAACCGCCTCGTCGGGCGCTACAGCCCGCAGCTCGCCGCGGGGCTGATCGACTTCGCCGGGATCGAGCCGGGGATGCGCGCGCTCGACGTGGGCTGCGGCCCCGGCGCGCTCACGGCGGCGCTCGTGGAGAGGCTCGGCGCGGCCGGCGTGTCCGCCGCGGACCCGTCGGAGCCGTTCGCGGAAGCCTGCCGCGCTCGTCTGCCGGGGGTGGAGGTGGTGGTGGCGCCGGCGGAGTCGCTGCCGTTTGCCGACGGTTCCTTCGACGCCACGCTCTCACAGCTGGTCGTGAACTTCATGAGCGACGCCGCTGTGGGCGTCGGGGAGATGGCGCGGGTGACCCGGCAGGGAGGCGTGGTCGCGTCGTGCGTATGGGACTACGCCGGCGAGATGACGCTCCTGCGCGCCTTCTGGGACGCCGCCCGGGAGGTGGATTCCGAGCGCGCCGCGGCCCTCGACGAGGGCGTGGTGATGCGCTGGTGCAGGGAGGGCGAGCTGGCCGAGCTATGGCGCGCCGCGGGACTGAGCGACGTGCGCGATGGGCAGATCGTCGTGCGCGCGAGCTACCCCGGCTTCGAGGAGCTGTGGTCGCCGTTCCTGGCGGGTGTCGCACCCTCCGGCGCCTACTGCAAGTCGCTCGACGAGGAGCGCCGCGCGGCGCTCCGCGAGGCCTACCGCCGCCGCCTCGGCGCCGGCGACGGCCCGTTCGAGCTCACAGCCCGGGCGTGGGCGGTGGCCGGCACCGCCCAGTGACCGCCCGGGCTGCGGGCGCTCAGAACTGCAGGGACGTATCTCCCTCGCTGATCGCGGGCGGGTCCACCGACGCTCCCAGGTTCTCCTTGACCCACTCGGCGGCCCGACGCGAGGACTCGTCGGTGCCCGCCTTGTCCTCGCAGACCGTCACGGTCGTGCCACTGCCATCACCGCCGAGAAAGGCCGCGTAGCTCACGAAGCCGGGCACCCCACCGATCAGTTCCCTCACCTCGCTCTCCCTCTGCTCGAGGGCATCGAACAGTTCGGCTGCACCAGCGGAATAGCTCCTGACGACTACGTGCATGGGGTCCTCTTCCCGTGGCTCGTGGCCACTTGGGTCGTGTTGGCCGACCCTATCCGACCCCGGCTACGCCTCCGTGAGAATCACGAGCGTCTCGGGGCGAACCCCGTCGTGTTCCATCGCTGCGGCGCCCGCCTCGGACTGCATGAGCTCCTGGAAGGCGTCCATGTCGGGGATCTCGGCGATGAGCCCGACCCTGTTGGAACCCTCCGGGTCCTTGAACGTGCGGACCGTGATCCCCAGAGGCCCGAAGACCTCGGCACGCTTCGGTGAGCTGAGCCAGTGGTCCACGTCGTCCACCTCGTGAAACGCAATCAACGTTGGCATCTGTGCCAATCCTTCCCACAGCGAAGGCTGTGTGGTGGTGGTGTGTGTGCGCGAGAACCGAGCAACCGTACCCGGTGCGGTTACAGTCGCTCTGGCAGCAGCCACCAGCTATCGCGCCGCGCGCGGAAAGAACGGGTACTCCAATGGCTCTCGCGTTCTACTTCAACCCCACGGGCTTCACCCGAGACAAGTACGACGAGACCCTCAAGCAACTCGATGCAGCCGGTGCGGGAGCGCCAGAGGGCCGGACGCTGCACGTCGCCTTCGAGACGAACGGCGACATCCAGGTGTTCGACATCTGGGAGTCGCAGGCCGCATTCGAGGCGTTCGGGGCCACCCTGCTCCCGATCATGGGAGCAGCCGGCGTCGATCCCGGCGAGCCGATGGTGGCCACCGTGCACAACGTGATCGAGGGCTGAGCGCCAGACCCTCCGCCGCCTAGTTCCCCGCGACGACGGTCGCCTGCTTGAGCCACGGATGGCTCGAGAGGATCACGGGGTTGTTGACGTCGCCGCTCTTGCAACCCGCTGAGTCGGGCTTCAGCGTGAGCTTGCCCCGGTCGGTGGACCACAGGTAGGACTGTGATCCGCTGCTTGGCAGGCCCTGGTCGTCGTTGCAGCGAATCGACAGGACGTTGCCGTTCACGCCGAACCGGTAGACCACCCGGTCGGTATCGCCGTTGCCCACGCCCAGCGCCCGAGAGTTGTCCGGTCCACCGCTGTTGGCGATCACGAGCTTCCAGGGGCCGATCGGCAGCTCCTGCGGCTTCGGGGCGCTCGCGGCGTCGCCGCGGTCGATCGTCGTGCTGAACGTACCGAGGAGGGACGCAGGCGCGGGCCCACCCAGGTCGTCCTTCGGCTTCGAACTCGACCCGCAACCTGTTGCGGCCACGGCCAGCGCTGCGATTCCCACGAGTCCTGCTGACATTCTCCTGATCTGCATGACGACCTCCTCGGTCGGTTTGGCTGACGAGGAGGACGTTGCGTGGCGGCGCTAAGAGAGCGCCAATTTTCCGCTACAGAGGCGCTAAAGGCGCGGTTTACTCAGCCGTCGGCACGTGTTAGGTTCGGCCCCTGCCGGAAACTCTCGACTTCCTCGTGCTCGGGCCACTCGAGGTGCGCTACGGGGACCATGCGATAGCACTGGGAGGTGGCCGGCAGCGGAGCGTGCTCGCCCAGCTCCTGCTCGAGGCGGGACAGGTGGTGTCCACCAACCGGCTGATCGACGAGCTGTGGGGCGAATCGCCGCCACCCACGGCCGCCACGGCGCTTCAGGGCTACGTCTCGCAGCTGCGCAAGGCGCTCGACCCCGAGCGAGTTGGCGGCGGGGAGACCGTGATCGTCACGCGCGAGCCGGGCTACCTGATCGCGATCGAGCCCCAGCAGCTCGACCTCGCGCGCTTCGAAGGGCTGCAGGCCGACGCGCGCAGGGCGCTCGCCGGCGGCGACGCCCGCGCCGCGGCGGACGCCCTCGAGGAGGCGCTCGCGCTCTGGCGCGGCGGCGCCCTCGAGGATCTGGCGGGAGAGCGCTTCGCGGTCGATGCGGCGCGACGCCTGGAGGAGCTGCGGCTGACGGCGATTGAGGAGCGCTTCGATGCCGAGCTGGCGCTCGGCCGTAGTCGCGAGCTGGTGCCGGAGCTCGAGGCCGTGATCGCTCGCGAACCGCTGCGCGAGCACCTGCGCGAGCAGCTCATGCTGGCCCTCTATCGGAGCGGTCGGCAGGCGGAGGCGCTGCGCGCATACGACGACGCGCGCCGCACGCTCGTCGACGAGCTCGGGATCGAGCCCGGCAGCGCGCTCCGCGGGCTCCACCAGCGCATACTCGAACAGGACCCGGCGCTCGACCTCGGACCTGGGGCGACACCCGCCAGAGTCACTCCGCCTCGAGCTCGCAGCCGTCGCCGCATCGCGCTGCTGGTGGCGCTGTCGGTCTGCCTCGGCGGCGCCGCGCTCGCGCTAGTGCTGGCCCTGGACGGCGGCGACAACGCCGGCCCGGTGACCGCGAACTCGATGGTGGCGATCTCGTCCACGAACGGGCGCGTGGAACGAGCGCTGCCCGTCGGCGGCAATCCCACCGCCGTGGCGGTGGGTGCGGGCGCCGTCTGGGCGCTCAACGCGGACGACCAGACGATCACCCGGATCGATCCCAAGACCCACGCCGTGCGCACCTTCGGAACCGGGGGCATTCCAGTGGACCTCGCAGCCGGCGACGGGTCGCTGTGGGTCGGCAACGGCTCCCGCACCAGCGCGCAGTTCGTGGGGCCGGTGGCGACGAGCATCGCGCGCCTCGACCCGGACTCGGCGGCGGTGCTCGCCACCGTGACTCTCCCCCGCGCGACGGGGCGCGTGTCGAACCAGAGCCGCTACCACATCAGCGTGACCCGTCGGGCGGTCTGGGTGGTGAACCCGGACTTCACGGTCTCCCGGATCGACCCGGCGTCGAACCGCATCGCGGGCCAGATCCGCGACGTGAGCGCGTTGGGGGTGGCCGCAGACTCCAGCGGCGCTTGGGCCCTCGAGACCGACGGCACGATCGCCCGCCTGAACCCGAGCGGCGACCGCGCGGCTCAGCGCGTCCGGGTGCCCGCCAGCTCGCTGAGCTCGATCGCGGTGGGGGCCGGCGCGGTCTGGCTCACGGATCCGGACGAAGGGACGCTGTGGCGAGTCGATCCCCGCGGCCCGCTGGAGCGCACCATCCCACTGGCCGTCGGCGCCGCCGACGTGGCCTACGGCGCAGGGGCGCTGTGGGTCTCGAACGGCCTCACCGGCACCGTGTCGCGGATCGATCCGCGAACAAACCGGGTCACCGCGGTGGTGGCCGTGGGGAACACGCCGGGCAGGCTGGCCGTGGGTGGTCAGACGGTCTGGACCGCCGTGGCCGGCGCGCCGGGCAGCTCGCTGCCGGTGGCGTCGCAGGGCGGCACGAATGGCGCTGCCCTGCCCGCCTCGATCTGCGGCCGGGTTTTCTCGAGCGGCGACCAGCCTCCGCAGCGCCTGATCGTCTCCGACCTTCCCCTGCGCGGCGCGGGGCTGCCCACCCGACAGATGAGCGCCGCCGTCGCATACGTCCTGCGCCAGCACGACTTCAGGGCTGGGCGCTTCAGCGTGGGCTACCAGTCCTGCGACGACTCCACAGCCCAGACCGGCATCTTCGACGACCGCAAGTGCACGGCGAACGCGAAGGCGTGGGTTCGGAACCCCCTCGTCGTCGGCGTGGTGGGGCCGTACAACTCGGGCTGCGCCGCGGACGAGATCCCGCTGGCCAACCGTGGCGGCCCACTGGCGATGATCTCGCCCACCAACTCGGACGTCGGGCTCACGCACACCGGGCCCGCCACCGAGCCCGGCATCCTCGCCCGGCTCTATCCCACGGGCGTACGCAACTATGCCCGGCTGTACGCCTCGGAGGATCTGCAGGGAGCTGCCATGGCGCAGTTCGCCCGCAGCCGCGACCTGTCCGACGTCTACGTGCTCGACGACCGTGGCTACGGCTTCCCGCTCGCGGCGAGCTTCCTGAGGGCGGCTCGCCGGCTGGGTATGCATGTGGCCGGCGCTGGCTCGTGGAATCCCGCCGCACGGAGCTATGCGCCGCTGGCGGAGCGGGTGGCTCGGTCGGGAGCGGCTGCGGTGTACGTGAGCGGCTTGATCGACAGCCACGGGGACGCGGTCGTCCGTGCCCTGCGCGAGCGGCTGGGAGCGCGGGTCACGCTGCTGGCGAACGATGGCTTCCTGCCGATATCCGCGCTGTTCGCGAAGGCGGGGAGCGCCGCGAGCGGCATCTACGTGAGCACCGCGGCCCTGCCCAACCGGCAGCTCGGGCTGGCGGGCCGCGAGTTCGTGACCCACTTCGGCGCCACCCAGCACGGTGCGCCCGTGGACCACGCTGCCGTCTACGCGGCCCAGGCCACCGAGGTGATGCTCGACGCGATCGCCCGCTCCGACGGGACTCGCGCCTCCGTCACCCGCGCGCTGCTCGCGGCGAGGATTCGCGACGGGATCCTCGGCGGATTCGGCTTCGACGCGAACGGCGATCCCGCGTCGACCCCGGTGACGATCGTGCGCGCTCGGGCGCCCGACGGGGAAGCTGCGGTGGAGTCGGTCGATGGGGCGGACGTGGTCACCGTGATCGACCCGCCGCGCTCGCTGCTCCGCTAGGGCCTCGTACTCCGAACGCCTGAACCGCGGTCGCCCGCGCGGTTAGTATCGCGTCGTGAACAGCACGAATAGCACCACCAACACGAGCCGCTCCACTCGAGTGGAGCAGCCGATCCGGCTTGCCGAGGTGGTCGCGGCGCTTTCGATCGCCACCGATCTCGGCACCGGGCAGCCGCTCGAGCACGCGCTGCGCACCACGGTGCTCTCGGTCCGTCTCGGCGAGCTCGCCGGAGCATCCCCGCAAGAGCTGGCCGACACCTACTACGTCGCGCTGCTCCACGCCTCGGGCTGCACGTCCAACGGGCACGAGGCGGCGCAGCTGTTCGGCGACGACATCGCGCACCGGGCGGCCTTCTACCTCGTCGACCCGACCAACCCCGCTGAGGTGCTCGAGTTCTACCGGTCCAACGTCGGGCTCGGCCGGCCTCCAGAGGTCCGCTCGAAGATGATCGAGATGGCCATCGAGCAAGCGGCCCCTAGGGCGCGCGAGGCGTTCGCGACGATGTGCGAGGTGGCGCAGCGGTTCGCCCTCTGGCTGGGGCTGCGCACCAGCATCCAGGAGGCGCTCGAGTACGTCTTCTCGCGTTGGGATGGGCGCGGATTCCCGGCTGTCGCCGGCGAGGAGACCCCGCTGCCGATGCGTCTCCTGCACGTGGCCCGGGACGCCTCACTGTTCCTGACCGCCTCGGGGCCCGAGGAGGCATGCGCGGTCATCGAGCGCCGCTCCGGGGCCGCGTACGACCCGGCGCTCGCGGAGCTGGCCGTCCGGAACTTCCCCGAGATCTTCGCCGAGTTCGACGAGGCCCGGATCTGGGAGCAGGCGCTCGACAGCGAGCCGGCGCCGCTGGTGTGGGTCACGGGCGACCGGCTCGACGCCGCGTTTGCCGCCATCGCCGCCATCACCGGCCTCAAGTCCCCGTGGCTGCGCGAGCACTCCACGGGCGTGGCCGAACTGGCGGAGGCCGCCGCTTGGCGGATGGACCTCCCGGCGGACGCCGTCACCCTCGTGCGCCGGGCCGCGCTCGCCCACGACCTCGGGCGGGTCGGCGTGCCGAATGGCATCTGGGAGAAGCCGGGACCGCTCGGGTTCGGCGAGTGGGAGCGCGTGAGGCTGCACCCCCACTACAGCGAGCGCGCGTTCGCTCAGTCGCCGGCGCTCGCTCCGATAGGGCTCGTGGCGGGCGCACATCACGAGCGGCTCGACGGGTCGGGCTACCACCGCGGAAGCGGCGGAGCGGCACTCGATCAGGCCGCGCGCGTGATCGCGACCGCGGACTGCTACGCCGCAATGCGCGAGGCACGGCCGCACCGCGAGGCCCTCGACGCCCCGGCCGCCGAGGCGGCGCTCCTGCAGGAGGCGAAGGAGGGGCGGCTCGACCCGGACGCCGTCGACGCGGTGCTCACCGCCGCGGGTCACCTCGTGGCCAAGCGACCGCTCGATCTGCCCGCCGGGCTCACACCGCGCGAGCTGGAGGTGCTGCTCGCCCTCGTGCGCGGGCAGTCGAACCAGGCGATCGGTGATGGCCTCGGCATCACCGCAAAGACCGTCGGGCACCACGTCCAGCACGTGTACGACAAGGCCGGCGTGCGCAGCAGGGCCGCGGCCACGCTCTGGGCGTTCGAGCAGGACCTCGTTCAGACCGCATAGGGCGTTCGCCCGATGCGCCGCAGGTAGCCAGCCTCAGATACTCGCCTCGCACTGGCGTCGAGCGGCGGCGCCGGAGAACGAAGGAGGAGCGCGATGATCCTGGCAACCACGACGATCGAGGACTACGACCGTTTCGCGAGCATCTTCTCGACGAAGGGTGCCGACAAGCGGCGGGAGCATGGTTCCAAGGGCGTGGTCGTCTTCCGCGACCCCAACGACGAGGACCGCGTCTGGGCGCTGTTCGACTGGAACGCCGAGGGCTGGCAGAACTTCGTGTCGGATCCCGAGGTCCCGCCGATCATGAAGGAAGCCGGACATAGGGGCCCGCCCCAGGTGGCGGAGCTCAGCGCCCGCTACGACGCCTGACGAGATCGGAGGAGCACGATGCAAGACACACCAATCAAGGTGGGCGTGATCGCCGATCAGACCGGCGACCTCGCCTTCATGGGCATCGCAAGCGCCAACGTCGCGACGATGGTGATCGAGGACATCAACGCGAGCGGCGGCCTGCTGGGACGTCCACTCGAGATGATCCTCGAGGACGACGGGACCGACGACGATCAGGCGGCGCGCGTGGCCGCCAAGCTGGTCCAGGAGGATCACGTCGACGTGGTCCTGGGCGGCATCTACAGCTCGACGAGGCAGGCCATCAAGGGGCCCGTCGTTGTGGATGGCAAGACCCTCTACATCTACCCCGAGCAGTACGAGGGGCAGGAGTACGACCCGCTCCTGTTCTGCACCGGCCCCGTGCCGGCGCAGCAGGTCGAGCCGCTCATTCCCTGGCTGATGGAGCGAACGGGGGCGAAGACGTTCTTCCTGCCCTCGGCCGACTACATCTGGCCGCACGTGCTGAACAAGGCGGTCCACGAGGCCGCCGAGGCGGCCGGCGGATCGATCGTCGGAGAGGAGTACTTCCCCCTCGATCACGCCGACTACGGCGAGACGATCGACCGGATCAACTCGAGCGGTGCCGACGTGGTGTTCAACACGATCGTCCCGCCCGGGCTGATGCCGTTCTTCGAGCAGCTCCACCACTCGGGCTTCACGCAGCGTGGCGGGCAGCTCATCTGCACGTATTTCGACGAGAACCTTCTCGGCCTGCTGCCGGCCGAGCAGGTCGACGGGTTGTACGGCTGCATCGACTACTACCACGACGTGAGCGATCCGTTCAGCCAGGAGCTGAAGGCCCGCTACGACGCGCGCTTCCCCGACAGCGCCCAGTTCACCGCCGGCAGCAGCTGCACGGGCATGTACCGGGGTCTGAAGCTCTGGGAGGCCGCCGTCACGGAGGCGGGCTCGCTGGAGCAGGCCGACGTGGTCGCGGCACTCGACCACGCGAAGATCTCGGAGGGGCCCGGCGGGCCCGCTGAGATGGTGCCCGGTCAGCACCACGTCCGGATGAACATGTACATCGCTCAGGCGGACAACGGCCGCTTCAAGGTCGTCGAGGAGCTGGGGTTGATCGAGCCGAAGGAGGCGGTGCACGCAGCGGCGTAGGCCCGTACAGCCGTCGCAGTCACGAGGAGCCGCGCCCGTCTGGGCGGCTCCTCACCGCGTTCGGCTATACAGGTCGTCGCATCCCGACCTCAAGGAGACGCACCGAATGAGCGAGACATCACAGAGCTCGACGCCGATCGCCCACGGCCCGGGTGAGGGCGAGGCCTACTGGTTCTTCGGCGGGCTCACCACCATCAAGGCCACCGCAGGCCAGACGGCCGGGCGCGTCGGCGTGAGCGAGAACCTCGCCCCGCGCGGGTCCGGCTCCCCCTGCACGTCCATCACCGCGAGGACGAGTGGTTCTACGTGCTCGAGGGCGAGCTCACCTTCTGGGTGGCTGGCGAGGTGATCCAGGCGCCGGCCGGCTCGTTCGTCTACGGGCCGCGGGACATCCCCCACACGTTCGTCGTCAGCTCAGACCAGGCGCGCTACCTGCTCGTCGTCGAGCCCGCGGGCTTCGAGGAGTTCGTCCGGACGCTCGGCGAGCCCGCCCCGCGCCTCGAGATCCCGCCCCCGGCCGACCCGCCCGGGCCCGAGGCGATGGAGGCCATCATGCGGGCCGCTGCCGCCCACGGCATCGACATCATCGGCCCTCCCGGCATCCCGGAGGCGTGACCGGCGCTCTCGCCGCTAGGCCGCGGCGACGACTCGCTCTGCGGCCTCTTCGCACTCGGCCTGTCGGTGCAGCGTGCCATCGGCCTTGAACCGGCCCGCGACACGCACCACCTCTTCTCCCAGTGCACGCAACTGGCCATCGACGAGGTCGTCGTCGACTCCGCCGGAGGAGTTGAAGATGCGAGCCGCACCCGGAATCGGCACGACGTACGGCACGGCCCAGCCGCGCAGCGAACGGACCACGTACTCCATCGTGTTGATCGCCTGGAGGCCCTGCGTGCCGCCCGCCACGCTGATCAGGCCGATCACCTCGTCGTGCAGATAAGCCGGATCTCGCCCGCCGAGCTCGTGCAGCCAGTCGAGGGCGTTCTTGAACGAGCCGGAGATCGTGCCGTTGTACAACGGGCTGCTCCAGAGCATCCCGTCGGCCTCGTACGACGCCTCGATCAGCTGCGCGACGTTCGCCCCGGGCTCAGCCAGGTCGGGCCTGAACATCGGCAGGTCGAGCTCGCGCAGGTCGAGCAGGGTGGTGGATGCACCGGCTGCGGCCGCACCCTCCAGGGCGATCTTCAACGCCGACCGGCTGGTCGAGAACTCTGCGAGCGACCCTCCCAAGCCGACGATCTTCAGAGCCATCTGCCGAATGATTGCCGAAGCGCGCCGACCCAGGCCGGATCGATAGCTTGCAGCCATGCCCGAGCCGCATTCGGTCAAGCGCCATCTCGACGTCGAGGCCCAGGGCTACGACGTCCAGATCCGCCGCTTCATCCCTCACTACGACGACATGCTCGCCAACGCAGTCGAGCTGCTCGCCAGGCTGGTGGCCCCCGACGCGCACGTGCTCGACCTGGGCGCAGGGACCGGGGCGCTGTCCGAAGCGGTGCTCAACGGCTTGCCGGCAGCTCGCGTCACCCTGATCGACGTCGACGCGGAGATGCTCACCGAGGCACGCCGCCGCCTGGACGGATTCGGTGACCGAGTCGCATTCCAGGAGGGCAGCTTCCTCGACCCGCTGCCGGCGGCCGACGCGATCGTGGCCTCGCTGGCCTTGCACCACCTGCATGACATCGAGCTCAAGACGCGCGTGTATCGCGCGATCCACGCGGCGCTGACACCCGGCGGCGTGCTGCTCAACCTCGACGCCGCGATAAGCGCGGACCCGCGCGTCAACGCGCTGATCTTCGATCTCTGGGCGGCGCACATGGCCGAGCACGGCATCGCGGAGGAGGAGGCGCGCGGCCACTTCGCCGCCTGGGCTGACGAAGACCGCTACTTCCCCCTCGAAGTGGAGCTCGCCGCGCTGCGGGGCGCCGGATTCGCGGAGGTCGAGTGCTTCTGGCGCCGTGGCCCGTCTGCGATCTGCTGCGGAGTCCGCTGATGTCGAGTACGCGCCTCGCGATCGCAGCCGGCGCAGCCGCGCTGCTGCTTGCGTTCGTCCCAGCGGCAGAAGCAAAGAAGGCCATGCTGCCGAAGTGCACCGCTCGAGCGGCCACGCTGAAGGTCAGCACCACCCAGATCCGGGTGTTCAAGTACCACTCCAAGCTCTACAGCTGTTGGCGTCCGACGCGCCGGGTCACGCTGCTCTACCCCACGGCCTCGTCGAAGCACGGCCTGCTCAGCGACGGCGGCCCCGCCGGTGATCGTCGGCCACTACGTCGGGTTCGCCACGTCGCAGCTCTTCGATCCCGACGGCCAGTACGACCAGGTCTTCTCGGTGAACGCCCGCTACGGGCACTTCGCTCACCGCGTGGCTCCGCGCCTGGACAGCGACGCCAACACGGTCATCTCCACGTTCGTGATGGACGACCGCGGCTCGCTCGCTTTCATCCAGACGCTGGGCTTCGCAGGGGGCGGGCCCTGCCCCAAGGGCGACAAGATCAGCGCGGCGGTGATCGCAGTCGACCGCGCCGGGACGCGCACGCTCGACTGCGAGACCGGAGACGAGCCGGCGGGCCAGGGGATCGAGAACCTGACGCTCGATCGGGCACGTCGTCTCCTGGCAGCATCGCGGGACGACCGCCTCGGCCACGCTGAGATAGTCAGGCGGCGGCCTTGGCGCGCTCGAAGACCTCGACGAGCTCCTTCATGTCGCCAGGCTTGCCCTCGAGCTTGAACGAGCTCCCGGCGGCAGTGATCTCCATGACGCCGGTCAGGCCCATGCGCTTCACCCGGAGCGAATCCACGTCACCCAGCGGGACCACGCTCAGGACCTCGGTGACCTCCTTGATCGCGCCCATGGCGCTGACCTTGACCTTCATCGTGACGAGGCTCGTCGGGGTGATCGCGACAGCTCCTGGGTTGCCGAGGGAGATCCCAGCGTTCTTCGCACCCTCGCGCTGCTTGCCGGCCCAGCGCGCGCCGATCTCAGAGGCGAACACATTTCCGGCGCCGGCAACTGCCGTCATCGAGCCCCGCGGCTTGCCCCAAGCCGCGCCGAGGATCTCCTCGTCGAGCTTCCCGTTGGCCGCCGCGATGATCTGCTCTTGATGCTTCGACACACTGCCCTCCAATGTCGACGTTGAGTACCTACCCGGATGACGAAGACGCCTAGCCGAGCGGCTTTCTTCCTGTGTCGAGGCAGTGAGTGGACTCAGGCGCCGGGTTCGTGCAGGCCGGAGCGCGTCCTGGGCGGTAGTGGAGACGCCGGGAATCGAACCCGGGTCCGCGGGCGCGTGTCGGGCAGCTTCTACGAGCGTAGCCGGCTCTCTGGATCTCGCCTTCCGCTCGCCGTGCCGGCGGGGTTGCGGTTGGCCAGCCCTCTTAAAGTCCCCGCGCCGCCGAGGGCACTCGGCGCGGGCCTGGCCCGTTAGCTGATGCCGGTGTTCTCGCCCACGGGCCGAGGCGAGACCGACACCTCACTCACCTAACTTTGATTAGGCAGCGAGGGCGAACGTGTGGTTGTCCGCACTTATGGTTTTCCCGGTTGTTTTACGAGGCCTACCGGGGACCTCGACTCGCGACTACCCACACGGAACGTCCACGTCGAAGCCTGTCGTCCCCTGTGTGAATAGCCAATGCTAGCCGCCATAAAGGCTTCGTAAGCGTTCGCCGCCGCGGGGTATCGCTGCCACAATCGATGTATGGAGCAGGGAACCGAGCAGTACCCGTCCCTCTGGCGCGCTCCAGAGCCTGAGCCGACGTACGAGCCGCCGCAGTCCCCCATCCGCGAGGACAGGGGCATCTTCAAGCGGCTCGGCGGCGGCATCGTCGCGCTCGGCGCGCTGCTCGCCAAGCTCAAGGTGCTGTTCCTGCTCCTGCCGAAGGCGAAGATCCTGACCACGGCGGGCACGATGCTCGTGTCGCTGGCCGCGTACGCCTGGCTCTTCGGCTGGTGGTTCGGGCTCGGCTTCGTGCTGCTCCTGTTCGTGCACGAGATGGGACACGCGATCCAGCTCCGCCGCGAGGGCGTGAAGGCCGGCTGGCCGATCTTCATCCCGCTGCTCGGCGCCTACATCGGCATGAAGGAGATGCCGAAGGACGCCGGCGCGGAAGCGCGCGTCGGCCTGGCCGGCCCGGTGCTGGGCACGATCGGCTGCCTGGTCCCGCTGGCGCTCTACGCGATCACGGGCAGCGACATCTTCCGGGCGCTCGCGTTCATCGGCTTCTTCCTGAACCTGTTCAACCTGGTGCCGATCCTGCCGCTGGACGGCGGGCGCGCCATGGCCGCCGTGTCGCCCGCCTTCTGGGGCGTGGGCTTTGCGCTGATGGTGGTGGCGGCGATCCTCTTCCCCAGCCCGATCATCCTGATCATCGTGCTGCTCGGCGGCCTGGAGACCTGGCGGCGCTACAAGACGCGCAAGTCGCCCGAGATGCAGGACTACCTCAAGGTCAGCCGCGGCACTCGCCTGGCCGTCGGCGCGGTCTACATCTCGCTCGCGCTGCTGCTCGCGGTGGGCATTCACTTCACCCACTTCGCGCGCACGTTCAGCTGAGCTTCGGGATCAGCTCCCGGCCGATCAGCTCGATCGACTCGAGGTCGTCGTGCAGCAGGTGCTGGAGCATCACGCGCTCCACGCCGGCCTCCTCGAGCGCGAGCAGGCGCTCGGCCACCTGATCGACGGTGCCCACCACTCCCATGTCGCCCAGGTCGCGGCCGATGCGCTCGCTGCGCCGGCGCACCTCGGACTCATCGGCGCCCACCACGACGGTGACCATCGCGGAGAAGCGCAGCTCGGCGGGATCGCGGCCCTCCCGCTCCCACAGCTCGGCGAACCTGCCGCGGCGCTCGCGGATCGCGTCCGGCGAGGCGCTGAAGGTGTTGTACTCGTCCGCCCAGCGGGCGGCAGGCTCGAGAGTGCGGCGGCCGCCCCTGCCTCCGACGATGAGCGTCGGGTGCGGCCGCTGCAGCGGCTTGGGGAGCGCGTCGAGCTCCTCGATCCGATAATGCTCGCCCTCGAACGAGAAGCTGCCGCTGCTCCACGAGCGGTGCACGATCTCGATCTGCTCGGCGAGGAGGTCGAGACGGGTGCGCGTGTCGTAGAAGGGGAAGCCGTAGGCGCTGTGCTCGGCCTCCAGCCAGCCCGCGCCGATGCCCAGCACAGCGCGGCCGCCCGAGATGTGGTCCACGGTGACCACGGACTTGGCCAGCACCGAGGGGTGCCTGAACGTGGCAGGCGAGACCAGCGTGCCGAGGGTGATCCGCGAGGTCACGGCGGCGAGGCCGGCCAGCGTGGTCCATGCGTCGAGCGAGCCGCGCTCGCGCCTGCCCTCGACCGACATGTAGTGATCCGAGCGGAAGAGCCCCTCGAAACCGCCGTCCTCGGCGGCCGCGGCGATCGCCTGCCACTGCTCCCAGGTCACATCCTCCTGCCCCTCGATCATCAGGCAGACGCGCATGTCTCGGCTCCTCAGGGTCGGGTGTCGCCGAGGCTATCGATCCGCCACTGGCGCAGAAGGGCTGCCCGACTTACTCTCGAACTGTTGAGCACGGAGGCGAGACACGAACCCCTGCCCGTGGTGAAGATCGGCACAGCATGGCTGCGGGTGCTGGTGCTTCCCACGTACGGACGCGTGCCAGAGCTGCGCGCCACGCCGGTCCCCGACGTGTGCGAGCTGTACGTGCCCAACGGCGACCTGGACTGCTGCGCCCCCGCCGAGCGCGTCGAGCGCTACATCGAGCGCCACGAGCTGAAGCTGGCCTAGCGCCCGTGCTCGTGCAGCGCGCGCTCGATCTCGCGGCGCTGATCCTTGTCGCGCAGGTCGCGGCGCTTGTCGTGCAGCTCCTTGCCCCGCGCCAAGGCGATCTCGACCTTCGCGTTGCGGCCCTTGAAGTAGATCCGCGTGGGCACGAGCGTGTTGCCGCGCTCCTGGATCTTGCCGGTCAGGCGGTCGATCTCGCGGCGGTGCAGCAGGAGCTTGCGCGGGCGCTCCGGCTCGTGGTTCTCGCGCGACGCGGCAGGGTAGGGCGCGATATGCATGTTCTGGAGCCACACCTCGCCGTCGTGTAGGGCGGCGTAGGCGTCCTTCAGCTGCACCTTGCCGTCGCGCAGCGACTTCACCTCCGACCCCTGCAGCTGGATGCCCGCCTCCCACTTCTCGAGCAGGTGGTAGCGGAACGACGCCTGGCGGTTGCTGGCGACGTCGCCCGGGGCGGCCTTGCGCTTTCCCTTCTTCGCCATGCAGGTAAATCTATGCGGCGGGCACGAGGTCGACCCTGCCGCGCGGGGAGTCGACCCTGTCCACGCGAACCGCGATCGGGTCGCCGAGGCGCATCACGCCGCCGTTGCGGGTGCCGAGAAGCATCGTGCCCTCGTCGTTCAGCTCCCACCACTCGCCCCGCATTCGCCGCACGGGCAGCATGCCCTCGAAGCCCTCCTCGCCGAAGCTCACGAACGCGCCGGCCGAGATCAGCCCCACGATCTCGCCCTCGAAGTCGACCTCCCGGCCGGCCTCGGCCAGATGGCGCTCGAGCAGGAAGCAGCGGCACACATCGGAGGCGTCGCGCTCGATCTCCATCGCGTGGCGCTCGGCGGCCGAGCTCTCCACAGCCGCCTCCTCCAGCTCCTCGGCACGCGGCGCGGCGTCGTCCAGCCCGAGCGACCCGAGTAGGGAGCGGTGGACCACGAGGTCCGGATAGCGGCGGATGGGCGAGGTGAAGTGGCAGTAGCGCGAGCTGGCCAGGCCGGCGTGGCCCAGGTTCTTGGGCGAGTAGAAGGCCTGCTTGAGCGAACGCAGCACGAGCGAGGTCAGAGCCGCCCGGCCGTGGCCGGTCCGGCGCACGTGGTCGGCCACCATGTGGCTGATCTCACCGGCGAGCTCGCCCGCCTGCTGCGGCGTCATCTGCTTCGGCACCGGCGGCGTGGGCACCTCCAGCGACGCCAGCTGCGTGGCGAGCCACTCCACCGACTGCGGGTTGGGGCGCTCGTGCACGCGATAGAGCGTCGGCGCCCCGCGATCCGCCAGGTAGCCGGCCACCTGCTCGTTGGCGAGGATCATCAGCTGCTCGATCAGCGAGTGGGACTCGGTCTGGGTCTCATGGTGCACGCCCACCACGTGGCCGCCCTCGTCGAACTCGAACTGCGACTCGGACGACTCGACGGCGAGCGAGCCGCGCTGCTCGCGCCACTCGCGCAGCGCCCTGGCGGCGTCCCGTGCCGCGGCGAGCGGCTCGGCCCAGGGCTCCTCCGCGCGCGCCTCGCCGGCGAAGATGTCGTCGACATCGTCGTAGGTCAGGCGGGCGTCGCTGCGGATCAGGGTGCGGTGAAAGGACACGGAGCGCACGTCCTCGCCGACCAGCTCCATCTCCACCGTCACGGCCAGGCGCTCGACCCCGGGCACGAGGCTGCAGGCCCGGTTCGAGAGCGCCTCGGGCAGCATCGGCTCAACCGCGCCGGGCACGTACACGCTGGTGCCGCGGCGATATGCCTCCGCCTCGACCGCGCCGCCCGGTCGCACGAAGGCGCTCACATCGGCGATGTGGACCCACACGCGGATGGCCTCGCCCTCGCGCTGGGCGGAGATGGCGTCGTCGAAATCCTTTGCGGTCGCGGGGTCGATCGTGAAGGTGGGCAGGTCGGTGAGGTCCCGGCGGCCGTCGCGGGCCTGCGTCGGCACCGCCTCCGCCGCCTCCTCGGCCTCCAGCTCCACGGCCCGCGGGAACGCCCGCCTGAGGCCGCGATCGAGCATCAGGCCCTCGAGCACGTCCCGCGCCACGTCGGGCCGGCCGAGCGTGCGGATCACACGCGCGCCGCGCTTGCCGCCGCCGACCAGCACCAGGTCGCCGATCCGCGCGCCGCCCGCCGCCTTGCCGGCGATCGACAGCCGCCGCGCGCCGCGCTCGAACAGCGGCTCGGCCACGGTCAGCCGCCCCTGCTTGGAGAGCACGCAGACCGTCGGCGCCATGGGCCCGCGCCCGCGAGCCTGCCGGGTGGTGGTCCTCTCGGTGGAGCTCAAGCGATCTTGTCGCGCACTGCGTTCAGCGCGGAGTCGAGCGCCTCGTCGCGCGGCGTCTTCGGGTTGTCGCGCGCCGGCACCTCGGGATCGATCCCGTGGCCGGTCAGGTTCTCGCCGTTGGGCAGGAAGAAGCGCCCGACGGTGAGGTCGAGCGCGCCGCCGTTCTTCAGCGGCTCGATCTCCTGGAAGACGCCCTTGCCGAAGGTGCGCTCGCCCACCACGGTGGCGCGGTGGTGGTCGCGCAGCGCGCCGGTCACGATCTCGGCGGCGCTGGCCGTGCCGCCGTCAACCAGCACGGTCATCGGGATGTTGGCGGGGATGGCGCCGCCGGTGGCGTTCAGCTTCTGCTCAGGGCTGTGGCGCCCGTTTGTCGAGACGATCAGGCCCTTGTCCACGAAGATGCTGGCCACCAGCCGTCCCTCCTGGAGCAGCCCGCCGCCGTTGCCGCGCAGATCGAGCACCAGGCCCTTCGCGCCCTGTCGCAGCAGCCGGTCCACCTGCTCGCGGAGCTTGGCGTGGGCGCCGTCGGAGAATGTGGACAGCTCGGTCACGCCGATCTTCGTTCCGCGCACGGTGGCCATGTGACCCTGCGCCACCGGCACATCGATGCGGGCGCGCTTGACGGTGACGGTGCGCGGCGCCGTCTCCCCCTTAGAGGTGACCGCGAGCGTGACGGAGGTGCCGGGCTTGCCCTTGATCTTGTCGCTGGCGGTCGCAGCGGCGGCGCCGGCGATCGACTGGCCGTTCACCTTCACGATCACGTCGCCCTTGTGGATCCCGGCGGCGGCCGCGGGCGAGCCCGCGAAGACGCTGACCACCCCGAGGCCCTGCTTGGTCGGGTTCACCGAGATGCCGATGCCCTCGAACTGGCCGCTCACCTGCTGGTCGAACGACTTCGTCTCGCTGGGCGTGAAGTAGTTCGAGAAGCGGTCGTTCAGCGACTCGACGATGCCCTTGAGGGACGCGGTGTCGAGCGAGCTGCGCGGGACCTTCTTGTAGTAGTTGCTCTCGATCGTGTCGATCACCTCGTCGCGCACCGCGGTGTTCTTGCTGACGAAGGTGTTGCGCAGGCCGTCCGGCAGCGAGCTGGGGTGCCCGCCGAGCCAGAGGCCGACGAAGAAGATGACGAGCGCGCCGGCGAACGCCAGAATGGGGATGCGATAGCGATTCATCAGACGGAGGGAGCGCGGTTGGCGCCCCCGCCGTCAAGGGTAGTAGGGGAACCTTCGGGCTAGACCCGTAGGAAGCGGCGCAGCGTGAGCCCGCTGCCCAAGGCAGAGACCGCCACGCACGAGGCGAGCAGGACCGCTATCAGCGCGGGGAACTGGATCGTGTTCGGCGCGGCGATCAGCGCGAAGCGGTTCGCCAGCGGGTCGACAAGCGTGTCCTTCACGATCCACAACAGCAGGATCGCCAGCAGGCCGCCCATGAAGCCCACGATCACGCCCTCGATCACGAACGGCCAGCGGATGAACCAGTTGGTGGCCCCCACGAGCTTCATCACCTCGACCTCGCGCCGGCGCGCGAAGATCGACAGCCGGATGGTGTTCGCGATCAGCGCGATCGAAGCGAGCACGAGCAGCGCGGCCATGCCGGCGGTGAGCAGCTTCACCAGGCTGGTTGCCGACAGGATCTTGCTCGTGTCCTGCTCGCGGTTGCGAACGTCGCCTATCCCGCCCAGCGTGAACGTGCGCTTGCCGGTGACGGGGTCGACCTGCACCAGCGCGCCCACAATGTCCTGCACCTTGCCCGGGTCCTTCGGCACCACGCGGTAGGTGTTGGGCAGCGGGTTGGTGCCCAGCAGCGAGATCGCCTCCTTGGTCCCCTTGCGCTGCGACTGGAGCTCCTGGAGCGCCTGCTGCTTGGAGATGAACTGGACCCGCTTCGCGTTCGGCAGCGAGACCAGCTTGTCGTGCACCGCGGCGATGTCCGGCTGGCTGGCGTTGTTCGAGAGGTAGACGTTCACCACCACGCGGTTACGCACGCGGTTGGCGGTGCCCGTGGTGGCCTGGACCACAGGGATGAAGACGCCGAGCACCAGCGCCGTGAGCAGCACCGTGAGCATCGCCGCCAGGCTGGGCGCCGCGTTGCGGCTGAGCGACCGCATGGCCTCCTTGAGGAAGAAGCCGAACCTCAATGTCCGACCGGCCGGCGTGCCCCGGGCGCGAAAACCGAGCTGGGCAAGGACGCAGGTGAAGTTCATGCCCATGAGGCATGGACGAACCCGAGGACGCCGCCCAGCGAAGGTTTGCAGCGTCATCCGGGGTCGGTCGGGGGTCGGACTCTAGTTGGGATCCCTTCGTCGCCCACTCCCAGCTCGCCGCGCAGGCGGATCGCGAACTCCTTGGTGGACTCGTCCGGCCGGTAGAGCCCGGAGATCTGGTCGCGCACCACGCGCCCGTCGGACAGCTCGATCACGCGCCGGCGCATCTTGTCCACCATCTCGCGATCGTGGGTGGCGACCACCACGGTGGTGCCCGTCTTGTTGATCCGGTAGATCAGCTGCATGATCCCGATCGACGTCTCGGGATCGAGGTTCCCGGTGGGCTCGTCGGCAAGGAGCAGCGGCGGATGGTTCACGAACGAACGCGCGATCGACACGCGCTGCTGCTCGCCGCCGGAGAGCTCGTCCGGGTAGTTGTGCAGCTTGGTGGAGAGGCCCACGAGGCGCAGGATGTCCGGCACCTTGCGCCGGATCGACTCGCGCGGCTCGCCGATGACCTCGAGCGCGTAGGCCACGTTCGCGTACACCGTGCGGTTGGGCAGCAGCTTGTAGTCCTGGAACACCACGCCGATGTTGCGGCGCATGTACGGGACCTTCTTGCGATCGATGTCGGCGAGCACGTGGCCGGCGATCGAGATCCGCCCCTCCGAGGGCTCGAGCTCTTTCATCAGCAGGCGGATGCAGGTGGACTTGCCGCAGCCGGTGGGCCCGACGAGGAAGACGAAGTCCCCACGGCCGATCCGCAGCGAGACCCGATCGAGAGCCACCGAGCCGCCGTCGTAGACCTTCGTGACGTCGTCGAACTCGACCACCGGCACGTTGCGGCCGACCGGCGGCTCGCGGCGCTCGGGGCGGCTCGCGGGCGTGGAGATGTCCGACGGGATCGTCGCCATGCGGGTCCTAGTAGATACCTGTTTTAGCTGGCGGGCGGGACAGGTGCAGCCGTTCTTGCACCCATTCTGTAGCGCAGGTACAGCTCGCCCTCCGCCTCGAGCACCCACCCCAGCTCGAGCTGAACCAGCTCGGGAAGCGGCATTCCGGCCACGATCGTGAGCGCGTCGGCGCCGCCCGCGATCGCCGGCTTCACCGTGAGGAAGAGCTCGTCCACGAGGCCGTACAGGAGCAGCGACTCGTTGAGCGTCGGCCCTCCTTCGCACATCACCGAGCGCACGCCGTATTCGGTGCGCAGACGCGCGAACAGGGGTCGCAGGTCGAATGGCCCGCCCTCCGAGCGCATGTACTCCACGCGGGCGGCCACCCCCTCAAGCTTGCCCTGCGCCTGGGTCATGATCAGGACACGGGACTCCGGGTCCTGCAGCAGCGGCACGTCCGTCGGCACGGTCAGCCTCCCGCTGACGATCACGGCCAGCGGGTTGGGATCGAGGCCCTCGCGCTCCCGCTTCGCGCGCAGCTCGTCGTTCTTCACGATCGGCCCGTAGCCCTCGGTCCTCACGGTGCCCGCCCCGGCCATCACGGCGTCGGCCTGGGTGCGCAGGTTGTGGAAGATCGCGCGGTCGGTCTCGCTCGAGATCGCGCGTGTGCGGCCCATCACCGTGGCCTTGCCGTCGGCCGTCGAGACCATGTTCAGGGCGAGGTACGGGCGGTCCTCCGCAGCGAGCGCACTCCAGCCCAGGCCCGAGATGGCCTCGCCCGGGTCGATCTGCGCGTGGTCTGGATGTATCCGGTGGAGCGTCATACCCTTGGAAGAAAGCGGGACTCCTTGACGTCTCAAGGTGTTGAGGAGTTAGAACGTTCTACCCGATAGAGACCACGTGACGCCCCAAAGGCTGATTGAGCCTGCCCGGCTCGCCGGCACGACCCTCATGCGCACCCAGAGCGACGATCGCCTCGTCGATCTCGTACGCGCGGGTCATGCCGCGGCGTTCGAGGCAATCGTCCAGCGCTACCGCAAGCCCCTGCTCGCGTACTGCTCGCGCCTGCTGCCGACCGGCCGGGCCGAGGACGCGGTCCAGCAGACGTTCCTCAGCGCCTACCAGGCGATGACGCGCGAGGACGCCGACCTCAACCTGCGTCCCTGGCTCTACCGCATCGCCCACAACTCCTCCCTCAATCTGCTGCGCCAGAACGGCTGGACCCACGAGCAGCTCGACGAGAACTTCGACGGGGTCGAGCGCCCCGACCAGGCCTTCGAGCGCCGCGAGGACCTCCGCTCGGCACTGGATGCCGTAAAGGCGCTGCCGGAGCGCCAGCGCGACGCGCTCGTGCTGCGCGAGCTCGAGGGCAGGCGCTACGACGAGATCGCCAGCGAGCTCGGCGTGGGCGACGGCGCCGTGCGCCAGCTTCTGCACCGCGCGCGCACCACGCTGCGCGCGGGGGCCAGCGCGATCACGCCCGTGGGCCTGCTCGACCGCCTGATGGCGATCACGCAGTCCGCCGACCCCGCCGGGCGGGTTGCCGAGGTGGCGGCCGGCGTAGGCGGGGGCGTGGGCATCGCGAAGATCGGGGTGGCCGTGCTCGCCACCGGCGCCCTTGCCGGCGGAGCGGCCACCGCGCCCCTCACCCACCATTCCCACCACTCCGGAACGAACACGGCCGAGACCAGACACTCGGGCTCCGGCAAGTCCGGCAGCGCCACTCCGCCGACACTGACGGTGGACGACCGGCACGGCTCCGGCGGGCAGGGCAGCGACGACTCGAGCGGGCAGGCTCGGCTCGGGCTCGGGCTCGGACAACAGCGGCAAGGGCAGCGACGACTCCTCGCACAGCGGATCGGGCAAGAGCGGATCCGGCAACAGCGGATCCTCGGACGACACCAGCGGCGGCTCGAGCGGCGGCTCGAACGGCGGCGACGACAGGTCCGGCTCGAGCGGCAGCGGCTCAGGATCGAGCGGCAGCTCGGGATCCAGCGACAGCTCAGGGTCCAGCGGCGGCTCGGGCAAGGGCAGCGGCTCAGGCACGAGCGGCGGCGGCTCCGGAACGAGCAGCGGCTCTGGCACCAGCGGCGGCTCCGGGTCGGGCACCAGCGATGGCTCGGGTTCGGGCGGCTCCGGGTCGGGCTCCGGCTCCGGCTCCGGCAAGGACACCACCGAGCTCGCCGACGACGGCGGCGGCTCGGGCAGCGGCCACTGAATCAGGCCGAGATGGCCACCATGCGCTCGATCGGCACCCGCGCGGGCTCGGCGATCGCCGGATCCACCTTCACCGTGTAGCTCTCCCCGCCGTCGCGGAGCGCGTCGCGCAGCTTCGGCAACGTGATCATCTTCATGTACTGGCAGACCGCCGCGCGGTTGGCCGGGATGAAGGTCTTGGCGGGGTTCTCCTGCTCGAGCGGGTGCAGCATGCCCGTCTCGGTGGCCACGATGAAGCTCTCGGCTTCCGACTGGCGAGCGAACGTGAGCATCCCGCTGGTGGAGAGCATGTGCGTGCGCTCGGGGTCCACGTCGCCCGAGGCCACGTACTCCATCACCGAGGTCGAGCAGCCGCACTCCGGGTGGATCAGGAACTCGGCGCCCGGGTTCTGGTCGCGCACCTGCGCGATGTCGGCCGGGCGGATCCCGGCGTGCACGTGGCACTCGCCCATCCACACCTTCATCCGCCGTCCGGTGACCCGCTCCACGTAGGCACCCAGGAACATGTCGGGGCCGAAGAGGATCTCCACGTCGTCGCCGTGCTCGCGCCGGATGTGCTCCACCACCCGCACCGCGTTCGAGGACGTGCAGCAGTAGTCGGTCTCGGCCTTCACCTCGGCGGTGGTGTTGACGTACATCACCACGATCGCGCCGGGGTTCTCGGCCTTCCAGATGCGAAGCTCGTCGGCGGTGATCGAGTCGGCGAGCGAACAGCCGGCGCCGAGGTCGGGGAGCAGCACGGTCTTGTCGGGGCTCAGGATCGAGGCGGTCTCCGCCATGAAGTGCACGCCGCAGAAGGCGATCACGTCGGCGTCCGCCTCGGCGGCCTGGCGCGAGAGGCCGAGCGAGTCGCCCACGTAGTCGAGCGACGTCCTGAACCTCCGGCACCTGGTAGTTGTGGGCGAGGATCACGGCGTTGCGCTCCTCGGCGAGGGCAAGCACCTCGTCCTTTAGCCGTGCGATCTCCTCCGCCGACAGGTGCGGCGCCGCGGCGCCCGTGGGGGCCATCGGAAGGGACTGCATGTTTCGAACCTCGCTAGGTGTCGAAATGAAGCTCGCACTGCCGCGAGCTGTTTTACAGCCCTGAAGTCTAGTGGCTTCCGGCTTTTCGCCCGGTCTAGAGCGGTTCCATCAGCAGGCTGACGTCTAGCGCCGGCGCTGAGTGCGTCAACGCGCCGACGCTGATCCAGTCCACGCCCGTCTCCGCGATCCCCCTCACCGTGTCCAGCGTGACGCCCCCCGACGCCTCGGTCTCGGCCCTCCCGCGGGTGTGCGTCACGGCCTCGCGCAGCTCGTCGAGGCTCATGTTGTCGAGCAGGATGCTGGTGGCGCCGGCGGCCAGCGCCTCGTCCACCTCGGCCAGCGTGGCGCACTCCACCACCACCTTCATGCCCTCGGGCGCCGCGGCCAGCGCCTTGCGCGTGGCCTCCGCCACGCCGCCGCCGAGCGCCGAGTGGTTCTCCTTGAGCAGCATCGCGTCGAAGAGGCCCACGCGGTGGTTGTGGCCGCCGCCGGCAACCACCGCCAGCTTCTCGAGCGTTCGCAGCCCCGGCGTCGTCTTGCGGGTGTCGAGGATGCGAGCGCCCGTGCCGTCGATGGCCCGCACGTAGCGCGCGGTGAGTGTGGCCACGCCTGACAGCCGGCCGAGGAAGTTCAGCGCCACCCGCTCGCCGCCGAGCAGCGAGCGCGCCGGACCCGCAACCTCCGCCACCAGGCCGCCCTCGCGCCAGACACCCTCCTCCACGCGCGCGTGCCAGCGCAGCTCCGGATCCACGCGGCGGAAGACGGCCTCCGCCACCTGCAGGCCGGCGATCACGCCGTCGCCCTTCTGGTCGATGCGAGCGCGCGCGAGCGCGTCGGCCGGCACCACCGCCTCGCTCGTCACGTCGCCCGGGCCGAGGTCCTCCGCCAGCGCGTGGTCGATCAGCTCCTGCATCCGCGCGAGCGTAGCGTCAGGCGGCCGCCACTAGCTCGCTGAGCGCAGCGAGTCCGGGCGGAGGGTCGAGCTCCAGCTCGTGCGCCTCGTTGGCCGCCAGCCAGGAGCTGACGATCCGCACCTCGTCGACCTCGTCGACGGGTACCGCGGCCGAGCGCCGGCGCGGCGGCTCCTCGAGCACCGCTCCCGTGCGCTCCATCAGCTCGTCGACCTCGGGCAGCGGGCCCCAGTCGCGCACGCGCCCGCCCACGATCCAGAAGGCGTCGAAGCGGCGCTTCGACGGATGGCGGGCGAGCACCAGGCGCGAGCAGGCGTGGGTGGCCCGCAGCACCCCGCTCATGCGCGAGAGCAGGTCGGCGAGGCGCTCCAGGCGCCGCCGCAGCACCTCTGCTCGCTCGAAGCGGCGCTCGCCGGCCGCCTCCCGCATGCGCTCCTCGATGTGGCCGAGCAGCAGCCCGCTCGCCTCCTCGGGCCCCTCGAAGAGCGCGAGCGCCTCATCAAGCCGTCGGCGGTAGGCGTTCGGGTCGAGGTCGCCGAGGCAGGGCGACATGCAGTGCCCCATCTGCCCGTAGATCGAGGGATGCAGCCGGCGGGCCAGGCGACGGCCGCAGTGGCGCAGCCCGAAGAGCGACTCGAGCTGGCCGATCAGCTCCTCGGCCGCGGCCTTGCCGCGCACGGGGCCGATGTTCACCGCCAGGCCCGCGGCCGGTTCCGGCGCGAGCTCGAGCACCGGGTAGTTGACGTCGAAGCGGCAGCGCAGGTAGAGCCAGCCGTCGGTGTTCTTCAGCTGTTTGTTGCCGGCCGGCTGCCAGGCCTTGATCAGGCGGTTCTCCAGCACGAGGGCGCCCAGCTCGGAGTTCGTGGGCTTGTAGTCCACCACCTCGGCGCGCTCGGTCCAGCCCGCAGGGGCGCAGAAGTGGGAGCGGGCGCGGCTGCGCACCGACACCGACTTGCCGACGTAGAGCGGCCTCCCGCGCAGGTCCCGGAACACGTAGACGCCGGGGTCGTCGGGCAGCTTGCTGAGGTCCGGCCGCTCGGCGGGCGGCCTGCGCATGACCGGCGGCTTGGCCGCCCGCCGCCGCGGACCGGCGAGCTCCAGCGCGTCGCCCACGCTGGTCGCGTGCGCGCAGATGCGCGGGAACAGCGCGCAGAACACTCGCGCGCAGGTCTCGGCGTCCACCAGCGCGCGGTGGGCGCCGTCCACCTCGATCCCCAGCGACTCCGCGAGCGGCACCAGCTTGCGCTGCCGGCTGAGCGGCGCGAAGCGCGTGGCCAGGCGCACGGTGCACAGCCACGGCGGATCGGACCAGTCCACGCCCGCCCGCTCGAAGCCCTGCTTCAGCGCGCGCCGGTCGAAGCTGGCGTTGTGCCCGATCAGCACCTTTCCGCGCGCGAGCTCGGCCAGCCGTCCCAGCACCTCCGCCGGAGCGGGCGCGGAGTCCACCATGGCCTGCGTGATGCCCGTGAAGCGCTCGATGCCGCGAGACAGCGGCTGCTCGACCCGCACAAGCGACTCGAAGTGCTCGTGCAGCTCGCCCCCGCCCACGAGCACTGCGCCGACCTCCGTCAGCTCACAGAGCTCGCCCGCGCGGCCGTTGGTCTCCACGTCGATGGCCAGGAACTCGGCGTCGGCCAGGGGCTGTTCTCGCAATCCCATCGGGCCGAGAGTGGTACGCCCCGGACCGGACGGGATGAGAGCGCGGCTGCGGAGATCTAACCCTTGCCGTTGCCGCTGGGATCCATCCCCGCGCGGCGCAGCAGCTCGGCTCGGACGAAGCCGTCGAGATCGCCGTCCAGCACCCGCTGGGCGTCGCCCATCTCGAAGTTCGTGCGGTGGTCCTTGACCATCGTGTAGGGCTGGAGCACGTAGGAGCGGATCTGGGAGCCCCAGCTCACGTCCTGGGCCTCGCCCTTCTCCTTCGCGATCTCCTCGCGGCGCTTCTGCTCCTCGAGCTCGAGCAGGCGCGACTTCAGCATCGCCATCGCGGTGGCCTTGTTCGACGACTGCGAGCGCTCGTTCTGACACTGCACCACGATGCCGCTCGGCCTGTGCGTGATCCGCACCGCCGAGTCCGTCTTGTTCACGTGCTGGCCGCCGGCGCCGGAGGCGCGGTAGGTGTCGATCTGGAGATCGTCGTCGTTGATCTCCACGTCCAGCGCGTCGTCCACGAGCGGTGACACCTCCACCAGGGCGAACGAGGTGTGCCGCCGGGCGGAGGCGTCGAACGGCGAGATGCGCACCAGCCGGTGCACGCCCTTCTCGGCCGAGAACAGCCCATAGGCGTTCTCACCGTGCGCGATGAAGGTGGCCGACTTGATGCCCGCCTCCTCCCCAGCGCTGACCTCCACCAGCTCGACCTTGAAGCCACGGTGTCTCGGCCCAGCGCATCTCCATGCGCAGCAGCATCTCGGCCCAGTCCTGCGAGTCGGTGCCGCCGCTGCCCGCATGGACACCCACCACGGCGTCGCCCGCGTCGTACTGGCCGGAGAAGAGGCGCTCCTCCTCGAGCTCCTCGAGCTTGGCCGCGAACGCCTCGCGCTGCTCGTCGAGCTCGCCGGTGATCGACTCGTCCTCCTCGGCGAGCTCCTCGAGCGCCTCGATGTCGTCGAGCTCGGACTCGAGCTCGCGGATAGCTCGTGAGCTTGCGCTGGACGCGCGAGTGCTCGGCCGAGACCTTGGCTGCCCGCTCCTGCTCGTCCCAGAAGCCGGGGGCCTGCATCTCGTTCTCGAGCGCGCCCGCGCGCTCCTCTAGGGCAGCTGGGTCAAAGGTAGTCCGCGAGCAGCTTCAGCTGGTCGCGGAGGGGCGCACCGTTAACTGGCGGCACCGTGACACTTCTTGTATTTCTTGCCCGAGCCGCACGGGCAGGGCTCGTTGCGCCCGATGCGCTCTTCGTCGCTGACGTGGCGGGTCTCGACGTGCGGGAGCAGCTCGGTCTCCTCGCCATCGTCGGCGAACTCCATGCCGGCGGCGGCGGCGCTGCCGGCGGCGGCCGCGGCGGCCAGCGCGCTGGGCTGGTTCTCGGCCGTGCCGCCGGCGTATGAGAGGTTGCGCGTGGAGCTGGAGTTGCCGCCCATCGACCAGGACGGACCGGGCGCGGGCTGCTGCTGCTGGGCGCCCTGGCCGTTCTCGCCCTCGATCTCGACCTCGACGCGGAAGATGTAGCGCGCGAACTCCTCCCAGATCGAGTTCATCAGCGCGCCGAACATCTCGAAGCCCTCGTTCTTGTAGGCCACGAGCGGGTCGATCTGGGCGAAGCCGCGCAGGTGGATGCCCTCGCGCAGGTAGTCCATGTCGTGCAGGTGCTCGCGCCAGCGCTCGTCGATGATCTGGAGCAGGATGTAGCGCTCGAGCGCGCGCATCAGCTCCTCGCCGAGCTCCTCCTCGCGCTCCTCGTACGCCTTCACCACGTCCTCGCGCAGCTCGGCGACCAGTGAGGCCTTGTCGACCGTGCCCATGTCGATGTCCTCGGTGGCGATCGCCACGGGGTACATCTGCTCGAGCTGGGTGAAGAGGCCCTCGAGGTCCCAGTCCTCGACGTAGTCGCCCACCAGGTAGTCGCCGACCAGCCGGTCCACGGCGTCGGCGATCTGCTCGCGGGCGCTGCCGGACATGTCCTCGCCCTCGAGGATGCGGTCGCGGTACTCGTAGACGACCTCGCGCTGCTGGTTCATCACGTCGTCGTACTCGAGCACGCGCTTGCGGATCAGGAAGTTCTGCTCCTCGACCTTCTTCTGGGCGTTCTCGATCTGCCTCGAGAGCATCTTGGCCTCGATCGGCTGCTCCTCGCCCTCGTCTCCGACCGGGCCGAGGCGGTCGAGGATGCGGTAGATGCGGTCGCCGGCGAAGAGGCGGACGAGGTCGTCCTCGGCCGAGAGGTAGAAGCGCGACTCGCCGGGGTCGCCCTGGCGGCCGGAGCGGCCGCGAAGCTGGTTGTCGATACGGCGCGACTCGTGGCGCTCGGTGCCGAGGATGAACAGGCCGCCCGTCTCGAGGACCTTCTCGCGCCCCGCCTCGACCTTGCGCCTCGATGCCCGGGAAGGTCTCGTCCCAGGCCTTGTCCCAGCTCTCGCTGTCCGGCTCCAGGCCGCGTCCGAGCAGCTCCAGCTGGGTGAGGTGCTCGGCGTTGCCGCCGAGCTTGATGTCCACGCCGCGGCCGGCCATGTTGGTGGCGATCGTGACCGCGCCGGGCTGGCCGGCCTCGGCCACGATCTCGGCCTCGCGCGCAGCGTGCTCGGGCTTGGCGTTCAGCACCGTGTGTGGGATGCCGTTCTCCTTCAACCGCGCGGCGAGGAGCTCCGAGACCTCGACCGAGATCGTGCCCACCAGCACCGGCTGGTCCGTCGCGTGGCGGCTGGCGATCTCCGCGGCCACGGCGTGCCACTTGCCGTCCTTGGTCTTGTAGATCTGGTCGTTCTGGTCCTGGCGGACCATCGGCTCGTTGGTGGGGATGTCCACCACCTGGAGCTCGTAGATCTTCATGAACTCGGTGGCCTCGGTGAGGGCCGTGCCCGTCATGCCCGAGAGCTTGTCGTAGCGGCGGAAGTAGTTCTGGTAGGTGATCGTGGCGACCGTCTGGTTCTCCTCCTGGATCGCCACGCCCTCCTTGGCCTCGACCGCCTGGTGCAGGCCCTCGGACCAGCGCCGGCCCTCGAGGATGCGGCCGGTGAACTCGTCGATGATCTTCACCTCGCCGTCGATCACCGAGTAGTCGACGTCGCTCTTGTAGAGCGACTCCGCCTTGAGCGCCTGGATCAGGTGGTTGACCAGGTTGCCGTTCTCGGCGAGGTAGAGGTTCTCGATGCCGAGGAAGCGCTCTGACTTCTCGACGCCGCGCTCGGTGATCGCGATCGTCTTGTGCTTCTCGTCGGGCTCGTAGTCGTACGTCGAGCCTCCCAGTCCTTCGCCTTGGCCTCGTAGCCCTCGGGCTTCTTTCCGGCCTCGAGCTTCGGGGCGAGCTCGGCGAAGCGGTAGTAGAGGTCGGCGGCCTGCTCGGGCTGGCCCGAGATGATCAGCGGCGTGCGCGCCTCGTCGATCAGGATGTTGTCGACCTCGTCGACGATCGCGAAGGGCCAGTCGCGCTGGACCTTGTCGGAGAGGTCGATCGCGAGGTTGTCGCGCAGGTAGTCGAAGCCGAACTCGGAGTTGGTGCCGTACGTGACGTCGGCGGCGTACTGCTGGCGCTTGATCTCGGGATCGTGCTGCTCCGACGGAGAGCACGCCGACCGTGACGCCGAGCATGTCGTAGATCGGCTTCATCCACTCGGCGTCGCGCCGGGCCAGGTAGTCGTTCACCGTGACGAGGTGGACGCCCTTGCCGGCCAGCGCGTTCAGCGCGACCGCGAGCGTGGCGGTGAGCGTCTTGCCCTCACCGGTCTTCATCTCGGCGATCGAGCCGTCGTGCAGCACCATGCCGCCGATCAGCTGGACGTCGAAGTGGCGCATCCCGAGCGAGCGCCTGCCCGCCTCACGCGCGAGCGCGAAGCTCTCGTACACCAGGGCGTCGAGCGGCTCGCCGTTCGCGGCGCGCTCGCGGAGCTGGTCGAACTCCTCGCGGATCTCTTGGTCCTCGAGCAGCTCCATCTCGGCCTCGAGACCGTTGATCCGGTCGACCTGCTGCTCGAATTGCTTGAACTTCTTGCCCTCGCCTATGCGTAGGGCGCGGTCCAGTATCGACATTGGTGCGAGGGTAGCAATGTGGGGGGCTGCGTAGGGCGCGTTTCTCGCTGGTAGCGCGGGTTGGCAGTTTGCAGTTTGCAGATAGCGGCGGAGGCGCCGGGAAGAGCAGCTCGATCGGGTTCCACGGACGGTCGGCGGGCCAACTGCAAACTGCCAACTGCCGTCCCGTCAGACGGCGTCAGGCCGCCCTGGCCTGTTGCGCCTTGGCCGTCTCCCTCCGCCGGCGGCGCTTGTCGCGGTGGCGCTTCACTTGGCGGGTCAGCTCGTCGGCGACGCCGTTTATCGAGCGGATCATGCTGTCGCTGGACTCTCGTGCCCGGAGGGTCACGCCCTTCAGGCGCAGCGTGGCCTCCGCGACCTGCGACTCGTGGATCGAGGGGTTCTTCTCCTCCGAGAGCTCGATCTCCATTTCGGCAAGCTCGGAGACCTGCTTGGCAATCTTCAGGAACCGCTTCTCGATCCGCTCGCGAAGCTCGTCCCCGACAGTGACGTTGCGCCCCTTGATCTCGATGCGCATCGGCTCTCCTTTGATCGCCTAGGTAACTCGATGGTACCGCCCGGAGGGGTCGGGCTCCAGCGCTTTTCACCGCCCCGGCGTGCGCGCGTACGCGATCGCCCGCACCTCCCGCACACCGACCCCGCCGAGCGCAGCGGCGCACGCGGCGAGCGTGGCCCCGGTGGTGACGACGTCGTCCACCAGCAGCGCTCGCAGCGGCACCGCCGAGCCGCGGCGCATGCGGACGCTGCCCGCTGGCGCTGTGAGCCGATCGCTGCGGCCGCGGCCCACCTGGGTGGCCCGCGCGGACGCGCCCGGGCGCTCGAGGCAGTCCGACACCGGCAGCCCGGTGCGGGCGGCCAGCGCGCGGGCCAGCTCCTCGGCCTGGTTGAAGCCGCGCCGCCGACGCCGGACGCGGTGGATCGGGACCGGCACGAGCGTGGCGCCGGCCAGGAGCGCGGGCGGGGCGTTGGCAGCCATCTGTGCCGCCATCGCGTCCACCAGGCGCACCGCCCCGCCGAACTTGAGCGCGCGCACGAGCGCACGCGCCGGACCCTCGTAGCTGACCGCCGCCCAGGTCTCCACCCCGGTGCCCGGAACCTGGTCGAACCCGAGCCAGCAGAGCTGCCGGCGGCAGGAGCCACAGAGCGGATCGTGAACGCGGCAGGGACCGCCACAGGCGACGCAGAGCGGCGGGGCGACGAGCGCGAGCAGGCGGGCGAGGGGCATGGGCCAACCCTGACGGGAGAACTGCGACCGGTGGGCGCGCGACTGCGACAATCACGCGCGTGTCGCGTGACAAAGACGTGACGGTGCGCTGAGGCGTGGCCTCCGTCCACCCGCACTACGTGTGGAGCTTCGACCCGGCCCCGCTGATCCCGGTCGTGGCCTACGTCTACTTCTACTCGCGCCGCTTCATCGCCGCGCGCAGGGAGGCCGGCGGACGCGGCGCCGGTCCGTTCCAGGCCGCCTGCGCGATCGGCGCGGTGCTGGTGCTGCTGATCGCGCTCGTCTCACCGATCGACCGCCTCGGAGAGGACTACCTCTTCTCGATGCACATGGTCCAGCACATCCTGATCGGCGACATCGCGCCGCTGCTGGTCCTGTTGTCGCTCTCGCGCGTGATCATGCGCCCGCTCACGCGGCGGCTGATGGCCGTCGAGCGCGCGCTGGGGCCGCTCGCCCACCCGGCGACCGGGATCGCCGTCTGGATCTTCTTCATCTACCTCTGGCACATCCCGACGATGTACGACGCGGCGCTCAACCACTCGGGCGTCCACGCGCTGGAGCACGCCTGCTTCTTCGCCGGCGGGATCGCCGTCTGGTGGCCGCTGATCCAGCCGGTGCCGATGCGCCGCCGGCTGACCGGCCTGTCGGTGTTCGCCTACATCCTCGTGGCGAAGTTCAGCGTGGGCGCGCTGGGCATCGCGCTGACCTGGTCGCACAGCGTGGCGTACACCTACTACGAGCACGTGCCGCGCATCTGGGGCCTGAGCGCGGTGGAGGACCAGAACGTGGGCGGGGCGATCATGATGGTCGAGCAATCGATCGTGCTCGTGATCGCTTTCGCAACCCTCTTCATCCGTATGCTGCTCCAGTCCGAGGAAGAAGAGCGCAGGCGCGAGCGCTTCGAGGACCTCGCACCGGCCCCATGACACAGCCGCAGCTGAAGCTCTACGTGATCCCCGCCTCGCACCCGTGCGAGGCCGTGGAGGCCGGCCTGCGCATCAAGGGGCTCCAGTACAAGCGCGTGGACGTGCTTCCCGTGGCGCACAAGCTCGTGCTCCGCGGGCTGCGTTTCCCCGGCGACTCCGTGCCCGCGCTGAGGATCGACGGTGAGCGCATGGTGGGCTCCCGCGCGATCCTGCACCGCCTGGAGGCGCTGCGGCCCGAGCCGCCGCTGCTGCCCGCCGATCCCGCGCTGCGCGCGCGTGTGGAGGAGGCCGAGCTGTGGGGTGACGACGTGCTGCAGTCGGTCGCCCGGCGCGTGGGCTGGGGCGTGTCGCGGCGGGACCCGAAGGGCGTCGCGACCTACCTCCAGGGCTACGAGCTGCACATGCCGCAGAAGGTGCTCGCGCTGGGCGCCGGGCCGACCGCCTGGGCCGCCGCCCGCTTCAACCACGCCGACGACGAGACCGTGAAGCGCGACCTGCTGGCGCTGCCCGGGCAGCTCGACAAGGTCGACGCCTGGATCGCCGAGGGCGTGCTCGGTGGCGAGAACGCCAACGTGGCGGACCTTCAGATCGGCTCGAGCGTGCGGCTGATGATGACCTTCGGGGACATACGCCCGCTGGTCGAGGGCCGGCCCTGCGAGGCGCTCGGCGAGCGCTGGTTCCCGCCGGCGTTGGGCTCGATCCCCGCCGGCACGCTGCCGGCCGGCTGGGTGCCCGCCGCGTACGCGACGCCAGCCGCTTAGTCCGACAGAACGGTCCCGTCCTCGATCACTAGCCGGCCGTCGCCGGCGTGCTCCACGCGCACGGAGCCGCGGACCACCACGTCGCGGCCGAAGGCCACGTCGCCCCGCACCACCAGGCGCTCACAGGCCACGAGCGACGGCGCGCCCTGCGGGAAGCGCTGGTCGAAGTCCGCGAGCAGCTTGAAGTGCGCGGGGTCGAGATCGACGAAGGGCGGCGCGCCGCGGCGCTCGGGGGCCAGCGCCACCGAGGCGTCCTCGTCCAGCACGTAGGCGTCGGAGCGGAGCACGAGCAGGTCGTTCGTGGTCTTCACGGGCGCGAAGCGCTCACGCCCAACCTCCAGGGCCGCGGCGCCCTCGAAGACGTCGATCGCCGCGCCCATCGCGGTCTCGAGCTGGAACACCGCCGGGGACGAGGAATCGCTCGGGTCGACGGTCTTGCGGTTCACGATCATCGGCAGGCCGAGCACGCCTGAGCGCTCGGCGAGCACGGCCGACAGCGTGCGCAGGTTGATCCAGAGGTTGTTCGTGTTGAAGAAGCGATGGCGCTCGATGTCCTGGAAGGCGTCCTCGTCCTCGTCGCGCACCTGCGCGCTCTCGCGCAGCACCAGCCCGTCGCCCGCGCGGCGCGCCACGTGGCCGCCCTTGCGATCGGCCTCCGCCCGCCTCAGCACCTCCATCGCGAACGGCAGCCGCTCACGCGCCACCCAGGCCAGGATGCGCGGGTCGAGCGCGGCGCCGAGGTTGTCCGAGTTCGCCATCAGCGCGAATTCGTAGCCCTGCTCGATCAGCGCCTCGAGCATGCCGGAGGTGACGAGCGAGGTGTAGACGTCGCCGTGGCCGGGCGGGGCCCATTCGAGCTCCGGGTCGAGCGGCCACTCGGCCGGCTGGAGGTCGCCGGCGTCGAGCTTCGGCACCCGGCCCTGGATGAAGTCGAGCGGCAGGCCGGCCTCGAGCTCGGGGTAGCGCTCGAGCGCCGCGAGCGTCTCCGCGCGCGTGCGGAAGCTGTCCATCAGCACGAGCGGCAGGCGCACGCCGTGGCGCTCGCGCAGGCCGAGCACCTGCCTGACGATGATGTCGAGGAAGGTCAGCCCGTCCTTCGCCTCGAGCAGCGACTTCGGGCCGGTCATCCCCATGCTCGTGCCGAGACCGCCGTTGAGGCGGATGACCACCGTGCGCTCTAGCGCCGAGCGCCCGTCGTCGCCGGGCTCCGGGAGGTCTGCCGCCTTGGGCAGGTCGCCGACCGGCTCGATGTCGCTCTCCGCGATCGTGCCCGTCTCGCCTGAGGCCAGCCGCTCGTAGTAGTGGCGGAAGTTCTCGACGGCGACTTCGGACGCACCGTCGGCGCGCATCTTCTCCAAGCTGGCCGTAAGCCCGTCACCCATGGCAGAACGCGATCCTAAGGGGTGTCGACTGTCGACTACGTGCCCTGCTCCCACGAATGCAGGTATTCGACCTGCTCCGCCGTCAGCGCATCTATCCGCATCCCCAGCGATTCCAGCTTCAGGCGGGCGATCTCGGCGTCGATCGCCTCGGGCAGCGGGTGCACGAGCTTCTCGAGCGAGCCCTCCGAGCGGGCGATGTGCTCCACCGACAGCGCGTGGGCCGAGAAGCCCATGTCCATCACGGCGGCGGGGTGGCCCTCGGCGGCGGCGAGGTTCACCACGCGGCCATCGGCCAGCAGGTTGATGCGGCGGCCGTCCGCCAGCGTGTGCTCCTCGACGTTGGGGCGCACGGTGCGAGTGGACTCGGACAGGGCGGCCAGCGCGGGCTTGTCGATCTCCACGTCGAAGTGGCCGGCGTTGCAGACGATCGCGCCGTCGCTCATGGCCACGAAGTGCTCGGTGCCGAGCACGTGCCGGTTGCCGGTGACCGTGACGAACACGTCGCCGACGGCCGCGGCCTCCGCGGCGGGCATCACCTCGTAGCCCTCCATCGCGGCCTCGAGCGCGCGCAGCGGATCGACCTCGCAGACGATCACCTTGGCCCCGGCCCCCTTGGCCCGCAGGGCCACGCCGCGGCCGCACGCGCCGAAGCCGATCACCACCAGGCGACGACCGGCGAGCAGCACGTTGGTGGCGCGCAGGATGCCGTCGAGCACGGATTGGCCGGTGCCATGCTCGTTGTCGAGCAGGCGGTTGGTGGCTGACTCGTTGACGGCCACGACCGGGAACGCGAGCTTGCCCTGCGCCTGCAGCGCCCTGACCCTGAGCACGCCTGTGGTGGTGTTCTCGGTGCCGCCGAGGATGTCGGGCAGCTGGTCGGTGCGGCTGCCGTGCAGGACGGAGATGAGATCGGCGCCGTCGTCGAGAGTGACCTGCGGGCGCTTGTCGCAGACCGCCTCGATGTGGCGGTAGTAGGTCTCGGGGTTCTCGCCCTGGATCGCGAACACCTCCACCCCGTGCCGGTCCACCAGCGCCGCCGCCACCTCGTCCTGCGTGGACAGCGGGTTGGACGCGCAGAGCGCGACCTCCGCCCCGCCCGCCACCAGCGTGCGCGCGAGGATCGCGGTCTCCGCCGTGACGTGCAGGCAGGCGCCCACGCGCAGGCCCTCGAGCGGGCGCTCGCGCTCGAAGCGCTCGCGCACCTGGCGGAGGACCGGCATCTGCTCGTCGGCCCACTCGATCCGGGCCTGACCGGCGTCGGTCAGGCCCAGATCAGCGACGTCGGAGCTTCGCTTGACGGTGGCCACAGAGGCCCCGGGCTAGTAGCGGTAGTGCTCGGGCTTGTAGGGGCCCTCGACGGGCACGCCGATGTACGCCGCCTGCTCTTCGCTGAGCTCGGTGAGGCGCACGCCGAGCGCGTCGAGGTGCAGCCGCGCCACCTTCTCGTCGAGCTTCTTCGAGAGCACGTAGACCTTCTTCTCGTACTCGTCGTTCTTGTTGAAGAGCTCGATCTGGGCGATCGTCTGGTTCGTGAAGGAGTTCGACATCACGAAGCTCGGGTGGCCCGTGGCGTTGCCGAGGTTCAGCAGCCGGCCCTCCGAGAGCATGATGATCGAGTGGCCGTCGGGGAAGACCCACTCGTCCACCTGCGGCTTGATGTTCACGCGCTTGATGCCATCGAACTTGCCGAGGCCGACGATGTCGATCTCGTTGTCGAAGTGGCCGATGTTGCCCACGATCGCCTGGTGCTTCATCCGCCGCATGTGGTCGGCCGTGATGATGTCCTTGTTGCCGGTGGTGGTGACGAAGATGTCGGCCCTGTCGACCACGTCCTCGAGCGTCTTGACCTCGTAGCCCTCCATCGCCGCCTGCAGCGCGCAGATCGGGTCGATCTCGGTGACGATCACGCGCGCGCCCTGGCCGCGCAGCGAGGCGGCGCAGCCCTTACCGACGTCGCCGAAGCCGCAGATCACGGCCACCTTGCCGCCGATCATCACGTCGGTGGCGCGGTTGATCCCGTCCACCAGCGAGTGGCGGCAGCCGTAGATGTTGTCGAACTTCGACTTCGTGACCGAGTTGTTGACGTTGATCGCCGGGAACAGGAGCTGGCCGGTCTCCTGCATCTGGTAGAGCCGGTTCACCCCGGTGGTGGTCTCCTCGGTCACGCCGCGGATGTCGGCCGCGATGTTCGTCCAGCGCCGGGCGTCCTCGTCGAGCGAGCGCTGCAGCGTGGCGAGGATGATCTTGAACTCCTCGTTGTCGGTCGTGTCGGGCGAGGGGACCGCGCCTGCGGCCTCGTACTCCACGCCCTTGTGCACGAGCAGGGTGGCGTCGCCACCGTCGTCGAGGATCATGTTCGGGCCGGCACCGTCGGGCCACGCGAGCGCCTGCTCGGTGCACCACCAGTACTCCTCGAGCGTCTCGCCCTTCCAGGCGAAGACGGGGATGCCCTGCGGGTTCTCGGGCGTGCCCTCGGGGCCGACGACCACCGCCGCGGCCGCGTGGTCCTGGGTCGAGAAGATGTTGCAGCTCGCCCAGCGCACCTCCGCGCCGAGCGCGACCAGCGTCTCGATCAGGACGGCCGTCTGGATCGTCATGTGCAGCGAGCCGGTGATGCGGGCGCCCTTGAGCGGCTGCTCCGCGCCGTACTCCTCGCGAGATGACATCAGCCCGGGCATCTCGTGCTCGGCGAGCTGGATCTCCTTGCGTCCGAAGGCGGCGAGCGAGAGGTCGGCGACCTTGAAGTCGGTGCCGGTGGTGGTCGGTGTGGTGGTCATGCGGCCTCCATTGGCGTTGGTGAAGGGGTAACCAGTCCGAGCAGTCGCTGGTGCTTCTCCTGCTCCCAGCTCAGCCAGTTGTCGTTCGAGACGCCCTCCGGGCGCCTCGGGGCGGTCTCGAACCAGGTCTCGAGCGCCTGATGCAGCTCCTCGTCCTCGCGCATGCGCTTGGAGAAGGCGACATCGGAGAGACCGCAGTCGAAGCGGTCAAGCAGCTCGCGCAGGGTGCGCAGCCGTTGCAGCTCGTCCGCGCGGAAGACGCGGTAGCCCGAGTCGGTTCGAGGTGGATGGATCAGCCCCACGCGCTCCAGATAGCGCAGCATCCGGGGCGACCAGCCAGTGGTCTCGGCCGCCTCGTTGATCGTCAGGCCATCCATGATCCGAGACCAACCTTAGCACGACTATGTCAAGGTTATCGAGGCCCTGATCGCGGTCTTGCGATGACCGCGTAGACGTTCTCCGAGTAGAAGAACGCGCCCTGTTCGGCGAGCTGCTCGAGGTCGGCGCGCCAGCGCTCGATCTCCCTGACCGGCAGCGCGTCGGCGAGCGTGCGCACCATGTGGCGCACCTGCTCGTAGGGGTAGCTCCCAGGCTGGTAGCTCAGGCCGGTGAGCACGAATGGGTGCACGCCCACCAGCTCGAAGTCCGCGTTCACGAGGCCGGGCAGCCGCCTGCCGATCAGCCCGTCGGCCGCCGCCATCCAGGGCTGCTGGCGATCGGCGTAGCGGTGCACGATCTCGCGCGTGAGGCTCGGCACCGTGCTGTTGAACACCACCGTGTCGAAGTCCGTGTGCGAGAGCACGAGCCGGCCGCCGGGTCGCATGATCCTGTGGACCTCACGCAGTACCAGCTCGGGCTTGGGCAGGCACTCGAGCACGTTGTGGCAGACCACCTTGTGGAAGCACGCCGTCCTCGAACCCGAGTCGGTCGTTGGCGTCGGCCTGCACGAGCTGCACGCGATCCGACACCTTCGCGTCGCGCAACGCGCTGCGGGCGGCCACGAGCGTCTCGGTGCTGATGTCGAGCCCGATCAGGCGCAGGTCGCCCGGGCAGTCGAGCGCCATCTGCTTCAGGGTGCCGCCGGCCCCGCAGCCCAGGTCGAGCACTCGATCGCCCGGCTGCGGATCCACGAGCCCGGACAGGAAGGGATGCAGCGGCGGAGCGTCCTCGAGCTCCAGGATCGGCGCGCCCTTGACCCCGCCGGCAGTGGTCACCGGCGGGAAGATTACGAAATCAGCCGAGCGAGGCCTTGAAGCGATCGAGCACGTCGATCGGCGTGGGATCCGTCCCGTCGAGCGCGGCGAGGTAGACGGACACCAGGTCGCCCAGGAAGACGAGCGACATCACGCGTTCGAGCGCCGACTCGCCGCGCGCCTCCACTCGCTCGACCACGTTGGCGCCGGGGCTCGCGGCGCGCGCCGTCAGCTCGGTGCGCCGGCGCAGGCGCGGATGTCCGGCCGGGTCGTCGAGGAACACCGCGGACAGCGGCGGCCCGGGGCTCTCCCAGGCGCAGATCTCGTTGTGGTCGGCCTCCGGCAGCTCGGAGAAGAAGGCGTGCAGCTTGGCGTTCTCGTTGATCTGCGCCTTCCAGCGTCGCGCCACCGGCGCGGTGGCCCCGGCTCCGTAGACCACGGCGGTGGTGCCGTGCAGAGTGCGGGCCAGCGACTTCGCGGCCGAGTCCTCGGGAGCGTCCGGACCCCACTCCTCGGCCAGCTCGCCGAGCAGCCGCGCGGCCGCCTCGACCTCGGGGCGCAGCGACGGCGCCGCTCCACAGAGCGCGGCGGTCTCGAGCACGCAGACGGTCATGTAGCCCACGGCGGCCCGCGGCTGGAAGCCGGAGGGCACGCCGATCACCGGCACGCCCTCGGCGCGTGCCAGCTCGGCCAGCTTGCCGCCCGTGCTGAGCGCGATGCGCCGCGCGCCCGCAGCGCCGGCCGCCTCCCAGCAGGACAGCGTCTCCTCGGTGTTGCCCGAGTAGCTCGCGCAGAGCACCGCGGTTTCGGGGCCGATCCAGGAGTCCAGCTCGTAGCCGCGCAGGGTGCTCAGCGGGTGAAGCGCGCGCCGGCCGATCGCGGCGGCCGCGAGGTCGGCGCCGATCGCCGAGCCGCCCATGCCGCACACCACCAGCCCGCCGGGCGCCTCGCTCGCGGCGATCCCGGCCGAGTCCACGCGCCAGAGCGCGTCGGTGAGCTGAGCCGGCTGCTCGAGCACCAGCCCGAGCATGCCCTGCGGGTCGATCGCGGCGATCGCCTCGCGCGAGAGGTCGCTCATGGCAGCCGGGCGCCCGGGTCCACGCGCGCGCCCTCCTCCACGACCTCGCCGGGGGCTATCTCCGCGCCGCTGCCGATCATCGCGTCGGGACCCACCTGCGCGCCGTCGCCCACGCGCACGCCCTCGGCCAGCACGCTCTGCTGGATCAGGCAGCCGGAGCCGACGGTCACGCGCGAGTGCAGCACCGAGCGGTCCACGGTCGAGTCCGCGCCCACCGAGCAGTGCGGCCCGAGCACGCTCTGCGGCCCCACGTGCGCGCCCGCCGTTAGCGCCGGCTCGTACACGAGCGAACCCATCTCGTCGCGCGCGGGCAGCGTGCTGTCCACGCGGCCGGCGAGCAGGTCGTAGGTCGACTCGAGGTAGCGCTCCGGGGTGCCGATGTCGATCCAGTAGCCCTCGGAGTGGAAGCCGTATAGGCCGTTGCCCACCAGGGCCGGGAAGACCTCGCGCTCGAAGGACACCGAGCGCCCGGAGGGGATCAGATCCACCACGCTGCGCTCCAGCACGTAGGCGCCGGCGTTGATCCGGTTGGTGGGCGCCGGCCCCGGCGACTTCTCGAGGAACTCGATCACGCTGCCGTCCTCGTTGGTGGGCACGACGCCGTAGCTGGCGGTGTCGTCCACCCCGATCAGCGCCAGCGTGGCGGCCGCGCCCTTGTCGTCGTGGAAGGCGATCTGAGTGGTGAGGTCCATGTCCGTGAGCACGTCGCCGTTCAGCACCAGGAGGCGATCGGCCAACAGGCCCTCGTCCTCGGCCAGGCGCATCGGCCCGGCGGTGCCGAGCGGGCTCGTCCTCGTTCACGTAGATCAGGCGCATGCCCTCGAACTCGTCGCCCAGCACGTCCGCCACCGCGTGTGCGAGGAAGCCGCAGGACAGCAGCACCTCGTCGACCCCGTGACCGCGCAGCCAGTCGAGCATGAAGCTGAGGAAGGGGCGGCCGGCCAGCGGCATCACCGGCTTGGGCACCGTGAGGGTCAGTGGCCTGAGTCGGGTGCCCTCACCCCCGGCCAGGACGAGCGCCTGCATCAGCTACTCAGCGCCCCACGCCCTCGTACTCGAAGCCCGCGGCGATCATCGCCTCGCGGTCCAGGAAGTTGCGGCCGTCGACGATCAGCGGGGTCTTCATCGCCCGCTTCACATCGGCCGCCCAGTCGAGCTCCTTGAACTCGGCCCACTCCGTCACAAGCACCGCACCGTCCGCGTCCTGGAGGGCGTCGAGCGCCGAGTCGCAGATCTTCACCCCGGCGCCGAGCACCTTGCCCGCGCTCTGCCCAGCCACCGGGTCGTACGCGCGCACGTTCGCGCCCTCGCCCTGGAGCCGTCCGGCGAGCACCAGGCTGGTGGCCTCGCGGATGTCGTCGGTGTCCGGCTTGAAGGCCACGCCGAGCAGGGCGATCTCCTTGCCGACGAGCGTGCCCAGGTGCTTCTTCAGCTTGCTGATCGTGCGCCGCTTCTGCAGCTCGTTGACCTCGATGACGGCGGTGAGGAGCTGGAAGTGGTAGCCGGTGTTGCCGGCGAGCTGCTTGAGGGCGGAGACATCCTTCGGGAAAGCAGCTGCCGCCGTAGCCGATGCCCGCCCGCAGGAACTGCGGGCCGATCCGGGAGTCGAGGCCCATGCCGCGCGCCACCTCGTTCACGTCCGCGCCCAGCTCCTCGGACACGTTCGCGATCTCGTTGATGAAGGAGATCTTCGTGGCGAGGAAGGCGTTCGAGGCGAGCTTGATCATCTCGGCGCTGGCCACGTCGGTGCGCACGATCGGGCCGCCGAGCGGCTCGTACAGCGCTGCCACGCGGTCGACGAACGCCTGCGAGTCGGCGCTCGGCGCCCACCACCACGCGGTCCGGGTGCATGAAGTCCTGCGATCGCCGTGCCCTCCTTGAGGAACTCCGGGTTCGAGACGTAGCCGAGGTCGTCACGGCGGCGCTTGATCGAGCGGCCGGTGCCGACCGGCACGGTGCTCTTCATCACGATCGCGTGCTCGGTGGAGTCGCCGAGCTCCTCGACCACGCGCTCGACGCGCGAGAGGTCGGCGTCGCCCGAGTAGGTGGGCGGCGTGTCGACGCAGCAGAACAGGAGCTGGGCGTTCTCGAGCACGTCGCCCATGTCGGTGGTGAAGTGGAGCCGCTCGCGGTTCGCGCTCGACGAGCTCCGACAGGCCGGGCTCGTAGATCGGCACGTCGCCGCGCGCGAGCGCGTCGACCTTCTCCTGGAGGATGTCGCGCAGTAGACCTGGTGACCCAGCTCGGCGAAGCAGGCGCCGGTGACCAGGCCGACCCAGCCCACGCCGATGACCCCTATCGGCTCCTTTTCGGCAGGCATGAAGCGGGAGACGCCTATAGGTGGGTGGTCGACTCGGCGATGGAGATCATCTGGTCCTCGGTGAGCTCGGCCGAGAGCGTGTTCGGACCCAGTAGACGGCCTGGGGCGTCTTCCAGGCGACGAGCCGCGTGGCGTCGCCCTCGAAGTAGATGTAGAAGGTGCGCCCGCGGTAGTGCTTCACCGTGGGGTTGCCCTTGAGGATCGGCGGGTTCTTCCAGGCCGCGCCCTGCACGCCCCAGTACTCGCCCACATCGTGCGCCTTCACGACGATGCGGTACGCGGGATAGGCGTGGTGGCCGCCGGTGCGCAGGTAGTACACGCGCGGGGGCGCGATGAAGCCGCCGCCGTCGCTCGTGACCTTGCGCGGGTACCAGATCGGGATGCTGGAGTGCAGGTTGGCGAACCCGGAGACGAGCTGGAGCGCCATGGTGTGGCCGGTCTGCGAGGCGTCGATCAGGCCGATGTCGGCGGCGGTCTGGCGCCGGTGGCTGCGCCTGCGTGTCGTCTTCTTCGGCTTGGTGGTGTTGGAGCTCGCGATCGGCTGCACGCCGATGAACTCGCGCGCGAGCGCGTGCATCGTCTCGGGCGTGACGGTCACGTAGCTCGCCCCGTCGGGACCGATGGACGACAGGTTCACGACCTGGGCCCTGACACGTGGACCTCCTGCGACGGGTGGCCGGCGGAGGCGAGCACCAGCTTGAGCAGCCGCAGCACCGCAGCCTGGCTGCGGATGTCGGTCTGGGTGGCCTTGCCGAAGATCGTCGAGCAGCTTCGCGCGCTCGCTGAAGAGCTTGCCGATGCCGACCTGCTGCTTCGTCTGCGCCAGGAGCTCCTGCTGGCGGGCGGCGCGCACGATGTCCGAGTCGGTGTGGCGGAAGCGCACGAACGAGAGCGCGTTGCGCCCGCAGAGGCGCTGGTAGCCGGGCTGGAGGTTGATGGCGGCGTACTGTCGAAGCCGAGGCCGCTGTTGAAGTACTTGCGGTCGATGTCGAGGTAGACGCAGCCGAGCTCGTTCACCGCGTTCACGAAGCCGCTGAAGTCGATGTTGATGACGTGGTTGATGCGCAGGCCGGTGAGCTGCTTGACGGTCTCGAGCGTGAGCTTCGCGCCGCCGTAGCTGTAGGCGGCGTTGATCTTCTCGACGCCGTGGCCAGGGATCGCGACCTTCAGGTCGCGCGGGATCGACAAGCAGCGCGGTGGCCTTCTTCGACGGGTCGAGTCGGATCAGGATGATCGTGTCGGAGCGCGCGTCGGTGCCCTGGTAGTCGTGCGAGTCCTTCGCGCGCTGGTCCGAGCCGAGCAACATGATCGTCTGCGGCTTGCCGGCGCCGGCCGTGGCCAGCTCGTTGCCCACGCTGATCTTCGGCCCCTGGGTGAACGCCTTCACCACGCGGTTGACCTCGTGGAAGGCCGCCACCGAGGTGGCCCGGCGGTGGCGACGACGATCAGGAACGCTCCCAGCAGGAAGCGCTTCCAGAGTCCGTGTCCGCGTGGCTTCTCGTCAGGCAATGCGAAGGTGTCCCGTGGTCTGGCGGGCGGCTATCAGGTGTACGAACTCCACGATGCGCCCGGCTGTAGCGCGGCAGGGACGAAATCGATACCCACTCCTCCGGCCCGTGGTGGCCGGCGCCCTCGGGTCCGAACTCGACCGCGGGGGTGCCCGCCTCGATGAAGCTGATCGCATCGGACGTGCCGTCGCGGCCCACCGAGATGCGCTCGGTGGGGGTGCCCTCGGCGATCGCCTCGGCCAGCAGCTGCACGTACGGGTTGGTGCGCTCGACGATGGCGGGCGCCCGGCGGAGGACCTTCACGACGGTCACGTCGGGGATCGCGCTCGACGTCCGCCAGGATCTGCTCCGCGTCCTGGCCCGGCAGGTAGCGGATGTCCACGTCGATCGCGCACAGGTCCGGCACCTTGTTGATCGCGTCGCCGCCGATGATCCGTCCGAGGCTGATCGACGGGCGATCGAAGAACTCCGACGACTCGCGCGCGAACGGAAGCGACTCGATGTGCGCGGAAGACGTCGACCGCCTTGACCACGGCGTTGTCGCCCAGCCACGGGGTGGATCCGTGTGCGGCTTTCCCGGTGCACCTCGATGCGCAGCGCGAGCACGCCCTTGGCCTGCACGCCGATGTGCAGGTCGGTGGGCTCCCCGGTGATGGCGAAATCGCCGGTGTAGCCCTGTTCGACCAGGTAGTCGGAACCCCTCTGCGCGACCTCGTCGGACTCCTCGTCGCAGACGCAGACGAAGTGCACGCGCACGGCCTTCTGCTCGACCAGGTCGCGCGTGGCCACCATCATGGCCGCCAGGCCGCCCTTCATGTCGTAGGCACCGCGGCCGTAGAGGCGGTCGCCGTCAACGCGCGGGACGAACTGCTCCGGGCGGCCCGGCACCACGTCCGCGTGCCCGTGGAGGATCACGGTGGGACCGGCCCCGGCGGCAGCCCCGACGGTTGCGGCGATCACCGGGACGGCCGTTGTGGCTGCCCACTGAGACGTCGACGTCGCGCGACTCGAGCCATCCCTTGATGAAGCCGGCGGCGCTCTGAATCCCCTCGAGGTTCGACGTGTCGTAGGTGATCAGGCGCTCGGCGAGAGCGTGTTCCTGCACCGGGGTGAGGATAACGGCGAGGGTGGGCCGAACCGGCAGGGTACCGGCGGTAACGGTTCCGACAGCCCCCATTCCGGGGTACAGTGAGACTCGGCCCGCTCCGCATGGAACGCCTGCTCGAGAGGACAGAAGAACCCGACGGGACTCCACGCGACGGTCGTGTGGCGGTCACCGAGCGCCTGTCGGCGGCGATGCCGCCCGGGATGAAGGAACTCGGCTCGAGCGACGTGGGCCGCGCGGCCGGCATGGCGGTGGCCGTGATGGTGCAGAACGTGCTCGCGCTCGTGTTCACGGTCGCGTTCGCGCACATCCTCGGCGCCAGCGGCTACGGATCGCTCAGCGCGCTGCTGGCCGCCTTCCTGATCCTGATGGTCCCGGGCACCGCGCTCCAGGTGACGGTTGCCCGCGAGGTGTCCTCCGCGCTGGCGGTGGGCAAGCAGCCGCCCGGTCCAGCGATCCGCAGCTGGATGCGCGTGCTCACGATCGGCGCCCTGGGCGTGATCGTGTTCTCGCTGCTGTTGCGAGACGTGGCCGCCGACATCATCCACGTGGACACCAAGTGGGCCGCCGGCGCTGTGCTGCCCACGGGGGCGCTGTGGCTGACGCTGTGCGTGCAGCGCGGCGTGCTCCAGGGGCTGCACCGTTACAAGCTGGTGGCCGTCAGCCTGATCGGCGAGTCGCTCAGCCGGCTCGTGTTCGCGCTGATCCTGGTCGGCGCGGGTCTCGACGTGACGGGCGCCCTGCTCGGCACCACCGCTTCCATCCTCGCGATGTCGCTCTTCCTCGGCTACGTGCTGCACCAGGAGCTCGGCCACGCGCCGGAGGGGCACACCCCTCCCGCGAACGAGCGGCTCCGAGCGCTCGTCAAGCGCGCCTGGGCGCCGCTGCTGGCGCTCGCCTGCTTCGGCGTGCTCCAGAACGTGGACGTGATCGTGGTGAAGCACCGCATCGGCGGCGACACCGCCGGCTCCTACGCCGCCGCGGTGGTGGCGGCCAAGGTGATCATCTGGATCGCCGTGGGAGTCGGGATGTACCTCCTGCCCGAGACCTCGCGGCGCAGGAGCCTGGGCCAGGACGCGCGGCCGGTGCTGATCCGGACCATCGCGCTCGTGGCGGCGGCCGCGGTGCCGATGACGCTCGTGTACTTCGGGGCGGGCCACCTGCTGCTCGAGAAGGTCTTCGGCGCGAAGCTCACGGAGGCCGACACCGCGCTGCCGATCCTCGGTCTCGCGATGACCGCGCTGGCCTTCACCTACCTGGCCACCCAATACCTGCTGGCCCTGAACCGCTCGCGCTTCATCATCTTCCTCGGGATAGGCGCCGTGCTGGATCCGATCCTGCTCTCGATCGCCGGCGCGCACCTCACCGCGATCGCCGTTGCCCTGCTGGTGCTCCAACTCTGCATCGCGGTGTTCGTCACCACAATTGCACTGCGTACGAGGGCTCCCGAGTTGGATCCCGCACAGCTCCCGGGCACGCCTGCACAAGCTCGCGCCAACTTTTCCCGCGAGACATAGCGCAAATTTGACTCACGGGATAGGGTGACTTCCTGTCCCGAACGCGGGGTCCAGCTAGTACCGCGATTGGGTTGGGAACCCATCATGTTCGAGCAAGCCCTGGCATCCGCCAGGCAGGGGGAAGGATCCCGCGAGCGGGAGTCCCCCCGCCTGCACATCCTGATCCTCACGGACCGCGACTGGACGCACCCCCAGGGCGGCGGAACGGGCACTCATCTTTACGGGCACGTGTCGCGCTGGCTGGCGCAGGGGCACCGGGTGACGGTGGTGGCGGGCAGCTATCCGGGCGCGATCGAGAAAGAGCAGATCGAGCGGCCTCACGATCCATCGGATGGGCGGCCGCCTGAGCGTGTTCCCCAGGGCGATCTGGAGGGTCCGCCGCGGCCTGGTGCCGGATGCCGATGTGGCACTCGAGGTGATCAACGGAATCACCTTCCTCACTCCTCTCTGGCTGCGCATCCCACACGTCTCGCTCATCCATCACATCCACCGCTCCCACTATGCGGACGAGCTCGGTCTCCGGGGCAGGATCGCCGCGTTCATGCTCGAGACAGTCCCGCTGCGCACGCTCTACCGGCGCTCGCAGTTCGTCACGGTCTCGCGCTCGAGCGCGGCCGCGATAGCCGCGCACGGCGTGCCGGCCGAGCAGATCGCCGTGAGCTACAACGGCGTGGAGAGCCAGGCCTTCGGCCCGGGCGTGCGCGCGGATGAGCCGACCCTGATCTACCTCGGCCGCCTGAAGCGCTACAAGCGGATCGAGACGCTGTTCGATGTGCTCGATGCAATTCCGAACGCCGTGCTCGACATCGTCGGCGCCGGCGGCCACCGGCGGGCGCTCGAGGCCGAGGTGGCGGAGCGTGGCCTGACGGACCGGGTGCGCTTCCATGGGCACGTGGACGAGCCGATCAAGGTGGCGCTGCTCCAACGCGCCTGGGTGCACGTCACCGCCTCGCCGCGCGAGGGCTGGGGCCTGAACGTGATGGAGGCGGCTGCCTGTGCAACTGCGAGCGTGGGCATCGCCGAGGGCGGCCTCAAAGAGTCGATCATGCACGCGCAGACCGGCCTGCTGGCCAAGGACGGCAAGGAGCTCGCTGTGATGACCAAGCGCGTGGTGGACGACCCGGAGCTGAGGGAGCTACTCGGCAAGGCGGCGCTCGAGCGGGCGCGGGCGCTGACATGGGACCGCTCCGCGGAGACCACGCTCGCCGTGCTCGCAGCCGAGCACGGGGACGTCGTGCCGGCTCCAGGGATACCCGCCGCCCCCAACGGCAGCGCGGCCAACGGCAGCGAGGTCACCGAGCGTAACGGGGACGCCGCCGCCGCCTTTCGATGACCCAGGGCGCTCTGGGCGAGCAGAAGCGCGAGTGGGAGGAGATCGCCAGCCAGGACGCCATGTGGGCGATCCTGTCGTACTCCGATCGCAAGTTCGGTGCCTGGGACCGGGACGCGTTCTTCCGTACGGGCGAGCTGGAGATCGAGCGCCTGATGGCGCATGCCGGCGAGCTCGGCCGACCGGCTGGCCGAGGTGCGGCGCTCGACTTCGGCTGCGGGGTGGGACGGCTCACGAGGGCGCTGTCGAAGCGCTTCGAGAGCTGCCTCGGACTGGACATCTCGGAGACGATGATCGCCGGCGCGCGTGAGCTGAATGCCGACACGCCGAGCTGCAGGTTCGAGGTGAACGACCAGCCGGATCTGCGGCGCTACGAGGATGGCTCCTTCGATCTGATCTTCACCCAGATCGTCCTCCAGCATCAGCCGAGCCGCTCGGCGATCGAGGCCTACCTGGACGAGTTCCTGCGGACGCTCCGAGACGACGGCCTGCTCGTGTTCCAGCTTCCGAGCGCCATCCCGCTGAGCCTGCGGCTTCAGCCACGGCGCCGGGTGTACGTGCTGCTGCGCCGGCTCGGCTTCCACGCGAAGTTCCTCTACTGGAAGCTCGGCCTGCACCCGATGAGGATGCGCCACCTACCACGCGGGGACGTGATCGCCTTTCTCGAGTCGCGCGGGGCGCGCGTGCTTCGGGTCGACACGAGCCGCGATCCCTCGTACGGGTTCGAGGACAGCGTCTACTACGCGACCAAGGGCTAGACCGGCTTCGCGAAGATCAGGAAGTTGTCGCTCGCGAGACGGCCGCTGCGCACCCTCCTGAACCAGAAGCGGTTGAGCGCCTGGATCCCGCGGCGAGGCAGCGAGCCCGGAGGCGTGTAGATGTAGGCCTCGGTGAGCTGGCAGGCCAGCCGGTGCTTCAACACGAGCCCGCGACGCTCGAACGCGCCGATCAGCCAGCGGACGTCGGTGCGGCGGGCGAACAGGGGCCCGGCCGGCGTCTCCCTCCAGCGCTCCATGCCGGCGGGCACACGCTCGCGGGACACGGTCCTGCCTAGCCGGTCGAGCACACGTAGGGCCAGTTCGTCGAGCGCGTGAACGTTGCCCTCGCAGACGATCAACGTGCCGCCCGGCCTGAGCACCCGGGCAAGCTCCGAGATCGCAGTCTCGACCTCGGGGATGTGCATCAGCACTCCCCAGCAGACGACCACGTCGGCGCTCGCGTCGGGCAGGCCCAGCTCCAGCAGGTTCTCCCTGCGCAGCTCGACGCTCTCCTCCACGCCGGCCTCGCGAACGTTCTCCCGGGCGCGGGCGAGCACCTCGTCGGAGAAGTCGCAGGCCACCACGGGGAAGCCCAGGCGCGCGAGCTGGATCGCGTTGTAGCCGGTGCCGCAGCCGGCGTCCAGGAAGCGCGCTCCCGGCGCCGGCGCCACCAGCTCGATCAGCCGAGCAAGGGTCTCCTCCTGGAAGGCCCTGATGTCCGCCTCCCTGTAGCGCCCCTCCCACTCGTCGTGGATGTCGGGCCGGGCGAGGCTGTCCTCGACCAGTTGCGAGTTGCCGTCGTTCGTCACCGCCACCGACCCTAATCCATCCCCTTGCGCTTCCTCAATCGGTGGGCGTCCAGCAGCGCCGCGCCGCCGATGCACCAGACCGCCAGCACCGCCGCCCAATGGCCCGCGATGTAGTGGGTTGCGTACGAGAACGAGAGGTTGTTCAGCCGCGGAGCCGGATGGATCAGGTAGACGATCGGGATCAGGGCGAGTGCCACCGCGGCGAGCAGGATCAGCCGCCTGGCGTTGATGCCCACGATCAGCAGGACAACGGCGAGCGGTCCGAGCGCCACCCCCGCCCGCAGGCCGAACAGGAAGCCAGCCACCAGCGCAATCGCCACGCCGACGGCGAGCGCCCAGATCCAGCCTGGGCGGACGATCGGATCCGGGAGCGACGGCCCGCCGGCCACGGCGTCATCGGCGATCGCACCGTCACCGGCCAGGGCCGACCGCGCGCGCCGGCGGCGCAACGGCACCAGCAGCACGGCCAGCATCGCCAGGCAGCCGAGAGCCGAGATCCCGTATCCGGCCGTGGCCAGGCGCTGCGGCCGGAACTCGAAGCGCGCCTCGCGGCAGGCCGGCGTCACGCGCCAGCCATTGGCGAAGCCGTCGATCGGCACTGGGGCGCCCAGTGCCTTCCAGCCACCCGAGCTGCCTCGACACGACGCCCGCCAGCCGCGCGAATAGCTCTCACCGAAGACGAGCCATGCCGGGGCGTGGAGGTCGAGGCGGACGCGCTCGCCCGACCCAGAGCTGCTCGTCTCGGTGGCCGTGACGGTGCCGGGAGGCTGAACGACCGGGGGCGGTCCGGGCGCCGGCGAGGAGAGCGCCAGGTGATCGGCGCGCATGACCGGGCCCGGCGGAGCGCTGACGTGCGTCGCGCCCGCCGGCAGGGCGAGCCTGTTCTGCGGTCCGCAGCCCGCGAGCCTGAGAGGCGCGCCTGAGTCGAGCGCCTGGATGCTGCCGCGTCACCGCCGCGGTGGCCGTGGTTCCGGCCGCGCTGACGGTCAGCGCGCCGCACGGCGACGCGAAGCTGCCGCTGCGGCGCGGAGCGGGCGGATCGAGCGACGCTATCCGCACCTCGCCGATCGCCACAGCCGCAAGGTTGCGCGCGACCGCGGCCGCCGGGCGCGGTGCCGTGGCCAGCACCGTGATCCGGAGCGCCTGGGTGCGCACGACGCGGCCGAGGAGCACCTCGCCGCCCGCGCCCACCGGCGCGTCCTGACTGAAGCCGCCGTCGGCAGACACCCGCACGCGCGTGGGGAACCGGTAGCCCGCCGGTCCCGGCGACAGCCTGAGAGCGTCGAGCGAGAAGCTGTGCGGCGCGCTGACCGACAGCCAGGGCTGCCGCCCCGGCAGGAGCGGCGCGATCCACGCGGTGGACGCCTGGCCGTCGAACGCCGAGGATGCGCGCCGGCCCGGCACGCCTTCGAAGCGACCGGAGGAGTCGAACGTCCAGCGGGGGTCGAGCCCCGCCAGCCGGTCGATGCTCGAGTCGGCCGCCGCCGGGCTCACGCTGGCCCAGCCGCCGATACCGAACGTCCGTGGCGCGGGCAGGGCCACCTCGCGCTCGATGCCGGGCTCGGAGTCCGTCATGTCCACCGGATCCTCTGCCTGGGGCGTCCGGGCGGTCGCGCCGGCGCGGTCGGGGAAGTCGGCGGTGGCTCGCTGGAGCAGGATCGACACCGCGTTGTGAGACAGGTCGAGCCCGCCGGCGTCCGAGGCGAGCACCTGAGGCAACCTCAGGGACTCGCTCACGCGCAGGCCGGGAACCTGCAGCTCGGCGATCCCGCCGCTCGGATCGGTGCTCGGCGAGACGCCCGTCACGCGCACCCGCAGGCTGGTGACGCCGCGGGAGTCGAGGCGCAGCGAGTTCCATCCGGGCCGCAGGGCGAAGCTCCGCTCCGACCCGCCGTTCACCGTCACGGCGACCGTGTTGGTCGTGCCGAGCGAGTCGCTCTCCGGGTAGACCCGAATCGTTTGGATCGAGCGCGGGCGGTTGAATCCCAGCTCGATGTAGCGGTGCGAGAGAGGCGAGAACGGCGTCGCGATCCAGGACGTGTCGAGCCGGCCGTCCAGAGCGGCAAACGGGCGATGCTCCGGGAGCAGCGCGTACGAGTGGTCCACCGGGCTGCGGAGATAGCGCAGGCCCGTGTACTGCGCGACGGTCTGCGCGGCGCTGCCGCGAGAGCCGAACAGGTCGTGGCTCGGCCAGTCGCGCGGGATCGGATCGGCGGCGCCGAGGATCGGCCCCTGGTTGGCCCGCAGCAGATCGGCGCCCACCACGCGTCGCCTGTTCGAATCCGTGAACACCAGCGCCGCGCCACTGCGCGTGAGGTCCGCCAGGGTCGAGCGATCGAGGTCCCCGGCGTAGAAGAGCGCCCGCTGGGGGGCGAGGCCGCCGTCGGCGGCCAGCTCGGCCACGCCCTGCGCGTCGCCGTCGAGCACCACGGGGTTGCTCTGCGGGTGCACCCGGACGATCCCGGGGGACGCCGCGGGGGTGTCGTAGCGCGCGAGGTCGGGGAGCCGCACCGCCGCCCCGCTGCGCCCGGGCGGCGGCACGTAGGTGCGGACGGCGCCGTAGCCGGCGGCCGGGCGCTGGAAGCCCGGCTGCGTCGCCAGGGCCTGCGCCAGGCGCGCCGGATCCAGGCCGCCGCTCTGCACGGGCAGCGAGTCCGAGGCCACCACGACCTGGCCCACGCCCATCAGCTGGAGCAGCGGCGATAGTTGGCCGGGAACGAGCCGGCCCTGCTGGATCAGATCGTCGACCGAGTTCTGCAGGTCCGCCGCGTGGGGATCCGCATACGGAACGACCTCGCGGATGAGCAGCGGCCGCTTCGACAGCGCGGGCGCGACCGAGCTGACCGTCTCTCCCCAGCGATAGAAGCCGAACAGCTCGCCGGGGAGCAGCATGATGCGGTGGTCGGCGGGCGTGGTGCGCGCGGCGTCGGTGAGCGCCGCGCGCCAGGCCGGCGGGATCTGCCCGTAGACCTGAGGCTTGTCGATCGCCTTGCCGTCGAAGAGCGGCAACGCGAAAAGGACCGCCACGACAGCCGCCACCCCGGCCAGGCCCAGGGCGGTGGCCCGGCCTCCCAGGCGGCCCAGCCCGTGCGCCCGAGCCCGGCGCCCCAGCAGCGCGAGGGCCGGCCCGCTGAGGCAGGCGAGGCTGATCGCCACGAGCGGGGCTGCCTTGTACGACGTGCGCAGGAAGCGCAGCGGCGTGAGGTCGTAGTAGGCCGACGTGAGCGTGCCGCGCAGCGGCGTGCCCGATGGGAAGCCAGCGAACATCACCAGCAGGGCGCCGACCGTGAGCAGGCAGAAGAACGGCGCGTAGGGCCAGCTGCGGGTGAGGCGCAATCCGCCGAAGGCGAACAGCGGCACGGCGAAGGTCGCCACGATGACCGGCGCGCTGAAGAGGTAGGCGGAGGCGAGCGAGACCACCGGGATGCCGCCCACCCCGAGGTACACGATCCAGTAGCCCAAGAGCCGCAGCGACTCGGACATGCTGGTGGTCGCCCATACCGAGCTGGGCAACTCGGTGAAGCTGAGGAAGTCAGTGCCGTAGCTTGCCTGCAGGAGCAGCGGGATCGCCCACCAGGCCACGCCGACGACCCCGCAGACCAGGGCGCGCCAGGCAAGCGCACGCACCGACGCCCAACCCACCCGCAGAACGATCGCCTCGTACAGCACGAGGGCGATCGGCGCGGGCAGCACCCAGACGACGATCGCCGCGTTCACCCCCGCCCCGCTGGCCGCCAGGAGCAGTCCGCCGAGGGCCGGCCAGCGCCAGGAGCGAGGTTCGCGCAGGCCCCGGTGCGCCGCGATCATGAGCCATGGCACCGCCGCGTACGCGAGCAGCGCCACGGATCCCCGCGTGGTCCACAGCGCCACGTACGGGTTGGCGGCGTAGAGCACGCCGGCGGTGACGTGGGCAGCCCCTCGTCTGCGGTCGTAGAGGTCGTCCATCAGGCGCACGACGCCCCAGGCGGCGAGCGCGATCAGGGCGCCCAGCCACAGGCGCTGACCGATCCACATCGGGATCCCCGCCCACTGGACGAATGCGAACCAGGGGGCCATCGGGAACAGGTAGCCCACGAACTGGCCGCTTTGCACGTGACCGAGGTCGCCGGTGGCGCTCCACAGCGAGGCCACGCGGTGGAGGAACAGCGACGGGTCGGCAGACAGCTCGATCCGTGTGTCGAAGACTGTCTTGCCGGGTCTCTGTACGAAGGCAAGCGCGAACGCGCCGAGCGCCAACGCGGCAGGGATCGCACTGCGCCGCGTTTTCAAGCGAACGGCGCGCATGGGCTAAGACCTAGGCTAAACGCGATTCGAGCGGGCGGGGACAGTGGCGTTGCGGCATCGAGAAAGCGCGCGCGAAGCCGCGGAACCGCTGGTAGCGTTGAAATCGCCGGTCAGTCCGCCCGGATCTCTCTCTTGGACCCTCTCGAGCGCACACCCGACTCGCGCGCGACCGGCGCATCCGCCGCTGTCTCGTTCGACGACGTGCTCGCGCGCGTGGCGACGGTGGAGGGCTGGCTGAGCGACGGTCAGGCACGCCGGCTGTGGGAGCGGGCGCGAGAGCTGCCCGCGGGAGCCCAGGCGGTGGAGATCGGCTCCTATCGCGGGCGCTCGGCGATCGTGCTTGCAACGGCGAGCCCGCCCGGCACGACCGTGATAGCGATCGACCCTCACGCGGGCAACGACCGCGGCCCGCAGGAGATCCACGGCACGAGCGCCGAGGGGGAGTCAGATCATCAGGCGTTCCTGGCCAACCTGGCCAGCGCCGGGGTGGATCAGCAGGTGCGCCACGTCCGGCTGCCCTCGGGCGACGCGCTCGGGGAGGTCCAGGGCGGCATCGATCTGCTCTACATCGACGGCGCCCACCGCTACCGCTTCGCCCGCGACGACATCCAGGCCTGGGGAAGGCGCGTGGCGCCCGGCGGAGTGCTCCTCATCCACGACTCGTTCTCGTCGGTGGGCGTGACCCTTGCCCTCGTCCGCTGCCTGTTCTTCAACCCTCGCTTTCGCTACGTGAGCCGGGAGCGCTCGCTGGCCGAGTACCGCCGCGCCGACCTGAGCCCCGGCGAGCTCGTGGCCAGTGCGCTGCGACAGTCGCGCGAGCTGGGCTGGTTCGCTCGCAACGTGGCGCTGAAGCTGGCGACCGTGGCGCGGATACGGCCCCTGCAACGGGTGCTCGACCCTGGCGGTGAGGGGTGGCCGTATTGACGGGCCCCGGGAGGGCGATGAAGATGGCTTCAGCGTGATGCGGAGCTGGGAGAGGGGAACACGATGAGCGAACACGGCTCCGACGAGCCGGACGAGACGCGGGCGAAGGAGGATGAGTGGCCTGCTCCGGATCCGCCCGATCCCCGGAATGACGACGACTGGGACGACACTCCCGGCCGGCGGCGCTGGGCCTTGCCCGTGTGGGTGGTCGCGCTGGGCGTGGTGCTCGCGCTGATCAGCACCTTCGCGCTCATCCGCATAGCCGGCGAGCAGCACTACCAGAGCTGCGTGACGGCAGTGAACGCTCGCTACGGCACCGCCTCGGACCCGCTCACCCGCATCGCCCGGAGCAGGACGATCGATCGCTGTTCGCGCTCGCCGTTCTAGCGCCGAGCGCGGATCAGGATCGTGCCGCGCGCCGGCCGAGGCGCAGGCGTCGAGCAGCGGCCTGAATCGACTCCATCGGGCTTCGCGGACCGTCCCCAACAGGGCCCTCTCCCCCGGTCCGGACCTCCCAGGCCATGAGCCCCGTCGCGCACCCCAGCGCCAACACGGCACCCAGGGCGATCCAGTGCGCGGTGATGAAGTGCAACGCGTAGTAGAAGTAGAAGCCGCCGTTGTTCGGGGAGGGCGAGACCAGGTAAGCGGCCGTCACGGCCACCAGCCCGACCCCTGTCGCGAGCAGCAGGCGGCGCGCGCTGAGTCCGATGACCAGCAGCACGAACGTGACGGGACCGATGACCACTCCGGCCCGCACCGCGAACAGGAAGCCGCCTAACACCCCGGCCACCACCCCGGCTAGCGCGGCCCACTTCAAGCCCACTCGCCGTGTCGGATCGGCCGGTGATATCGCCCAGGGTGTCGGATCCGTCCAGATCGACGGCTCGGCGGGACGGATGAGCGGTCGGGGAGTCAGCGCCAGGCGCATGCCGCGACGCCTCAGCAGCAGGCCACCTGCGAGCACGAGCAGCATCACACCGCCGCCGATGGCGGAAAACAGGTAGGCCGCGTTGGCCAGGTGCTGCGGCGTGAAGTAGAACCTGGCCGCCGAGCAACCGGCAGGGGCCAGCCATCCGTTCGCGAAGCCATCGATCGGCACCGGGCGGCCGAGGCTGGTCTCGTGACCCCCCGAGACGGTGCACCAAGCCTTCCACCCGCGCGAGTAGCTCTCGCCGAGCACCAGCCACGACGCCGTCGGTACGTTCAACCGAACGCCTCGGCGACTGCCGTCGCTTCCCACGCCTGGGTTCAGGACCGTCGCGGTGGGCGGTGCCACCGCCGCCGCCAGAGGCGCCGGCGCGGGGGAAGACAGGCGCACATGATCCGCTCGCATGAGCTCGCCCGGGGGCACGCTGATGTGGTTCAGGCCGGCGGCCAGAGGGAGCGTCGCGCCTTCGCAGCCCTGAAGCGACAGCGGCTTGCCCGCGTCCAGCTGGGCGATCGTGCCGCTCACCGCCGCGCTGGCGGCCTGGAAGCCGCTCGTGACCGTCAGCTCGCCGCAGCGCGTGGCGAAGGTTCCCCGGCGTCGAGGCCTCGGCGCGTTCAGCCCGGGGATCTCCACCTCCGAGATGGCCACGGCGCGCAGCTCGCGAGGCCCGGACGCCGCGCGCAGGCCGAGGATGTTGAGCCGCAGGAAGTTCGTCCGGATGGACTGGGGAAGCGTCACCGTGCCATCCGCGGCGACCTTGACCTGAGTCGTGAAGCCGTGGGACGCGCGTACCTGGATCAGGCTGGGAAACGCGAAGTCGCTAGACAGCGGACGGAGCTGGAAGCTGCTCACGTCGAAGTCGTGCGGCGATTTCACCGAGATCCACGCGAACTGCTGCTTGAGGTAGTTGCCCACCCAGGCGGTCTTCGGATCGCCGTCGAACGCGGACGAGGCCCGGTGGATGGGCCAGCCCTCGAAGCGACCCGAGGACAGGAACCGCCAGCCCGCCGGTATGCCGGTGAGTCGATCGAGCGGCAGGTCCGAGGATCCCGGTTTCACGCTCGCCCAGCCGTTGATGTCGAAGGAGCGCGCGGTCGGCAGGGTCACGTCCCGCTCGAGGCCAGGCTCGGGATCGACCTCGTCGTTGGGATTGCCAGCCTGCGCCGCCTCCACGTCGGCTCCGGCGCGGTACGGGAAGTCGGCGGTGGTCCGTTGCAGAACCACCGAGATCGGGTTGTGTGAGAGATCCATGCTCTGCGTCTCCCGTGCCAGCGCCGTCGGCAGGCGCAACGTCTCTCGCACGCGCAGGCCCGGTATCTGCACCTCGTCCAACCCGCCCAATCCATCGCCCAGCACCACGCCGGCGATCCGCAGCCGCAGCGTCTTGACGTTCGACTTCTCCAAGGGGAGCGTGGTCCAGCCGAAGTTGAGCGGATAGAGCGTCTCGGGTCCACCGTTGACCGACACCCCGAGCCTGGCGGTGCCGCCCAGGATGTCGGCGTGGGCATGGACCCGAATCGACGAGATGTTCCTGGGTCGCTGCAGAGCCAGCTGGAGGTAGCGCAGGTGCGTGTCGGGCACCGTCGCAACCCAGGCGGTGGCGAGATGGCCATCGAACGCGGCGTACGGTCGATCCTCCGGGGAGAGGCCGAGGCCCTGGAACAGGGGTGTCCGCAGGTAGTTCAGGCCGGAGTAGACCGCGACCGTCTGATCGTCGCTACCGAGCGAGGGAAAGAGGTCGAACGAGGGAAGGCTCGGCGGTATGGGATCGGTCGGACCCAGCGTCGCGCTCTTGTTCTGCGTCGTCAGCGATCCAGACACGAATTGGCGCCGGTTCGAGTCCGTGAACACGAGGCTTGCGCCCTGGCGCACCTGATCCTGCAGCGCGGGCACCTTCAGGTCACCGGCGTAGAAGATCGGCCGGGCCGTGTCCAGTCCGTTGACGGCCGCGAGCTCGGTGAGGCCCTCGGCGTCGCCGTCCATCACGGTCGCCCCCGCGGTGGGCTGCACGCGCACGATTCCGGGCCCGCCCTGAATCCGATAGCTGCGGATATCGGGGAGCGTCACGGGAGAGCCCCCGCGCCCCGCCACCGGCACGTAGCTGTGCGATCCGCCGAAGGTCGCCGTGGCGCTGCGCGGCGGGAAGTCGCTGTTGAGCGCGCGTGCGGCGGTGGCCGGGTCGGGCTCGCCGCTCTGGCCCCTGACGCCGTCCGTGGGCACCACCAGCTGGCCCACCGCCATGAGGTCGAGCAGCGGCCGCAGCTGCCCCGGCACGAGGCGGGCCTGCTGGACGAGATCGTCCACGGCGGTCTGCAGCTGGCTGGAGCGCGGGTCGGCGTACAGCGTGGCCTGGCGAATCAGGACCGGGCGCTTGGTCAGGCTGGGAGCAACCGACACCACGGTCTCGCCCCACCGGTACCAGGAGAACAGCTGGCCCGGCATGATGGCGATTCGCTTGTCGGCTGGAGTGGTGCGTCCCGCGTTGGCCAGCGCGGCCCGCCAGTAGGCGGGCACCTTGTAATCCAGCCGCTTGTCGATGGCGGTGCCGTTGAAGAACGGCAGGGCGTAACCCACGGGGACGAGAACGAGGACGAGCAGAGCCCAGCTGGGCACGCGCATCTGGAGAATGCGCAGCGACCCCTGGCGCGTGGCGGCGTAGAGCCTCGCGCAGGCGGCGCCCACCAGACACGCGAAGCCGATCGCCACGTCCGGCGCCGCCTTGTAGGTGGTGCGCAGGAACTGGAGCGAGCCGACGTTGTAGTAGGCGTTGGCCAACACCCGCTCGAGCGGCTTGCCCTCCGGGAAGCCGGTGCTCATCACAAGCACGCCGAGGACGGCGATCAAGCCGAAAAAGGGCCCGTAACGCCAGCCGCGGTTCCACGCCAGCCCGAGCACGGCAAGCAGCGGAACGGCGAACGTGGCGATGACAATCGCGTCGTTGAAGAGGTACGGCGACGCGACCGACACCGACGGCTGGGCGGCCGCCTGGTAGCCGGTGGCGAAGTAGAAGATCCAGTAGCCGAGCAGCCGTAGCGATTCCGAGACGCTGGTGGTGGACCAGATCGCGGCGGGCTGCTCCAAGAACGAGAGGAAGTTCCCTCCATAGCGGGACTGCAGGGCGACCGGGACGAGCCACCAGGCGGACGCCACGATGCTGCACAACGCGGTGCGCCAGGCGAACGAGACGACGTCGGATCCCGTCCGCTCCAGTACGAAGGCCTCGTAGAGCACGAGCAACGCGGGTGCCGCCACCACCCACGGCAGGAACGCGGCGTTCACGCCGCCCCCGCCGGCACTCAGCACCAGCGCGAACACGATCGGCCAAGTCCACCCCCTCGACCGCCGCAGGCCGCGATGCGCAGCCACCATCAGCCAAGGCAGGGCCACGTAGGCAAGGAGGGCCACCGTCGCGCGGCTCCCGAACGTGGCCACATACGGGTTGATCGTGAACAGCACGCCCGCAGCCACGTGGGCGACGCCGCGGCGCCGGCCGTAGAGGTCGTCCATGAGCAGCACCACGCCCCAGGCGGAAAGGGCGAGCAGGCCGCCCATCCAGAGGCGCTCCGTGACCCACATCGAGATCCCGATCGCGTGCGCGAACGCGAACCAGGGAGCCATCGGGAACAGGTAGCCCACGAACTGCGCGCTCCCAACGTGCCCGAGGTCGGAGGTCGAGCTCCAGAGCTGGCTGATCTGGTGCAGGAACAGGCTCGGGTTTGCCGACAACTCCACCCGCGAATCGGCGAACGTCTTCCCGGGACGCTGTGCGAAGGCAGCCGCGAACGCGCACGCCGCGAGGATCGGCGCGATGCTCCATCCCAGGGGACGGAGGCCGTGCTTGCTTGATCGATCGAGTGGCAATGCGGGCCCGCAACCAGCGTAAAGCAGGTCTGCTCAGATAGCGCCCACTTGGATCTGCCCGCCAGATTGCACTGGGTCGTGAGAGGGTTGTGTCAGGTCCGCCACATCGCGGGTCACAATTGACGCGGCACGTTGGCCACTATCCAGACCGTCCCGTTGGTAAAGGACTACCTTGTCGACCCTCCGTTCTTGGCTCGCCCCTAGATCTTCGCGACGGCTCTGCGCCGCCATTGCCACGCTGGCGGTCGCCGCGGGCGTGCAGGCGTCCGATCCTGGGTCAGTCGTGGCGGCGACCCCAAGTGGCGGGTTGCCACCGCGGGCCTACGTGGTGGCCACCTATGACGGCTCCACGCTTCGTCTCTACGTCAACGGCCAGCAGGCGGCGACCACCGCCGTCACCGGCGCCGCCGACCTGAACCACTTCCCGATCGAGATCGGGTCCTGGGTCGGGGGCAGCATCTGGAACGGCACCATCGACGAGGTTGCCGTCTATCGCGACCCCTTGACCCCATCCGAGGTCAAGCGGCATTACAACGTTGGTCTGGGGCAGGCTGGCAATGCGGTGTACAGCAAGACCGTGGAATCGAGCCCGGGCCTAGTCAGCTACTGGCGCCTGGCTGACACGGGCGCCCGCGCGGCGGACCACCAGGGAGTGAGCAACGGCACCTACAGGGCGGGGGTGACTCGAGGCGCGCACGGGCTCATCACCGACGACGACAACCTCGCCGCCGACTTCAACGGCAGCAAGGGCTCGGTCATCGTCCCGACGACCCCGCCGCTGGGCGTCTCGACGCGATTCTCGCTGGAGGCCTGGGTGACCACGATCGGAGTGGGCAACCGGCACATCGTCGGCAGATACGGATCCTTCCTGCTCAAGACCGACCCCTCTGGTCACTGGACAGCCGGGATCTACGTTCACAGCCAGCTTCATCTCGCGACGAGCTCCTTCGCGGTGGCGGGTGCGACGCCGGCCGCACCGGGGAAGGCCACCCCTGCCGCCACCACCACCCCCAAGGCCCACAGCAGCAACTCGGCAGGCCTCCTGATAACCGTGTTCGTGATCCTCGGTGCGGGCTCGGCCATCTGGATCCTGGGCCGCCCCTGGTACCTCAGGAGAGTCGCCCAGCAACGTTCAGACGACGAGTCGAACCCGGCCTAGGGCTTGGGCGCCACACCCTCTTCCCCCGCCGCGTCGCGGCGCTCATCCGATGGGACTGCTGGCCTGGCCGATTGGCTTCACCGGCACGAGTACGTCGCAGCGACGCTCTTCCTCGGGGCGATTCTCGGCCTCTACTTCATCGCCGTCTTCGATGGGAGCCAGCTCGCGCAGAGTCACATCCTGTTCGGGGAGGTTCCCTGGCACTACAACGAGCCGACCGGCATCGAGGCCCTGACTCGTAGTGCCGAGGGCGACGCAGCCCACACGTTCTATCCGCTGCTCCTACTCGCTCGCGAGCAGGTGCACGCGGGGCACATCCCGCTGTGGAATCCAGACAGCTACGCGGGAACGGTGCTGCTGGGCGACATGCAGAGCGCGCTTCTATTCCCCCTGACCTGGCTCGCGCTGATCCTGCCGCTGAAGTTCGCCTGGGGGCTGATCGTGGTCCTGAAGCTGCTGATGGCCGGCCTCGGCACCTACGCCCTCGCTCGTCAGCTCTCGGTAAGCCGCCGCGGTGGTCTCGTGGCCGGCGTGGTGTACATGCTCTCTGCACCCGCGATCGTGTTCGCCCAATCGCCCCAGGGCACGGTCTTCGGGCTGGTGCCCGTGGCTCTTGCTGACCACCGATCGGCTGTACCGGCGACAGGACGCGGTCCGGTTCGTGCAGCTGGCGGTGGTCGTGCTCCTGACGGTGCTGGCTGGTCACCCCGAGTCCGCGGCTCTCGCGTTCGCGGCGGCAGGGCTCTATCTACTGGTCTTGGCCTGGCGCGATCCGGCGGTCCGTCTCAGGGCGAGGGAAGGGGCCAGGACCGTCGGCCTCTGGGTCGGAGCAACGGCGCTGGGGATCGCGGCGAGCGGCGCCGCGCTGGTTCCCTTCATCCAGGCGTACTGGCCGAGCGCCGACCGGGTGGAGCACCATCTCCAGGCGGGGTCGTACCTCTCACCGCACCTGGCCCTGTTCTACGCGGTTCCGACGATCTACGGCGACGGTCAGCCGCACGTGTACCTCTACACCCCGTTTCCGTTCTACCAGAGCATCGCGGGCTACTTCGGTATCGCCGCCCTGCTGCTGGCTGCGGTCGCCCTCGCCCGGGGGCGGCATCGTCCCGACGTCCAAGCGCTGGGTCTGCTCGCGCTGGTGGCTGCGATGGCGCTGTTCGACGTGCCGCCGGTCAGCTGGATCGTCAAGCACGTGCCGCCCTTCAGCAGCATCGTGGTGCAGCGGATCTACGTGTTCATCGCCCTGGCCGGCGCCCTGGGCGCCGGCGCCGCGTTCACGTCGCTCTCGCGCCGGAAGATGTCTGCGCAGACGATCGCCCGCATCGCCATCGCGGGCGTGGTGATCATCTCCGTCTTCCTGCTGGTCGAGCAGTCCTCGGGGCGGCTTGTGGCTCCATCGCACGTGAAGGTCTCGGCCATCGAGCGCGCCGCTCTTTTCTTCGCGCTGGGGATCGTCTGCCTCGCGGTGCTGGGCCGCGCACGAGGCATCGTGCCGCTTCTCCTCGTGGTGGCCGTGTGCGTCCTCGATCTCGCGTTCCTGCAGGGCTACAACGTCTCGCTGCCGCCGGCCAAGGCCTATCCGCCCAAGCCACCGTCGATCTCGTACCTGCAGCGCCAGCCCGGCCTGTTCCGGGTGAGCGCCGTGCGAGCGGGCTTCGCGATGGACGTGTTCCTCCCGAACGCCGCCGCCACCTATGGCCTCGAAGGCATCGAGGGACACGATCCGCCGGTATCGAAGCGCTGGGCGCTATTCCAGCGCGACGTGCTTGGACAGCAGGGGCTCTCGCTCGAGCGACTGCTCACGGCGCCGCGAACGACCGGGCCCAGCCTCACGGCCTTGCGCATGATGAACACGCGCTTCTACATCGCGAAGCCCGCTGCCCCCTCCCCCAATCCGGCGTTGCGCACCGCCTACTCGGGCCCGGACGCGACGGTCTTCGAGGATCCGGATGCCCTGCCGCGGGCGTACGTGGTGCCGTCGATCGAGGCCAAGTCAGACAGCGACGCCCTCGGCACGCTCAGCCGCGGCGGGATCGACCCGCGGCAGACCGCCCTGGTGCCGGCGGGCACCCCGGCGCTGCCCGCCGGCCGACGAGCGTTCGCGCCCGCGCAGGCCACGGAGGTCAGCGCCGATCACGTCCGCGTGCGCGTGGCTGGGGGTGGGGGCGGCTGGCTCGTGCTGGCAAATGCCTATTCGCCCCAGTGGCGCGCCAAGGTGGACGGACACCCGGTGAAGGTGCGCGCCACGAACTACGCGGCCATGGGCGTGCCGCTCGCACCGGGCAGCCACACCGTGGAGTTCCAGATGAGCCACCGCGGCTTCTGGTTCGGCGTCGTGCTCAGCCTGGCTTCGCTGGCCGTGATGGGCGGCGTGTTGCTCGGCGCTCGGCGGGCGCGGCGCAGGACCTAGGCGGCTTCCCGCGGCTCGCCCAGGGAGGCCAGATCGCGCCGGTTGTCCCAGGCGTAGACCAGCGTCACCGCCGCGAGGACCACCAGCGGGATCTCCGCGGCGTGCCGAAAGCGAGTGGTGCCATATCCGGTCAGGGTGGTGATCGTCACGAGCACGGGCGTCGCCAGCAGGATCGCGACCGATTGGCGCTTGCGCCTCATCACGAACACCCCGGCGATCGCCAACGGGAGTAGGAGCAGGTACATGGCCACCGCCAGCGGCTCCGAGGGCTCGCCGGGGTCGCTCCCAACTTGATAGAGGCCCCATGTCCTCAACTCGCGCACCACCTCCACGACGGCCAGGCGACCCAGGTGGTGCTTGGCATAGGTGGTGCCCTTCTTTCGCCAGCGGGCCGTGTAGACGGCCTCGTTGCCGGCCCCTCGCGGTGGGATGCAGTTGATCTCCCAGAACCCCACGTACTTGCCGTGGTAGGTCGCGGGGCAGTTCGCCCCGGCGAGAACCGCGCCGGCTCCCGTCGACACGCTCACCGGTCGGTGGAACACCACCGTGTTGCGGATGACCCACGGCAGCACCACCACCACGGTGGCGAGGAACGCCACCCCCATCAGGCGCGGCGGGACGCGGCGCCGGAAGAACCCTCTGGGAATGCCGGCGAGCGGCAGGAACAGGAGCACCACCAGCAGCAGGGCCTCCTCCCGTGTGAGCGCAGCCAGGCCGACCGCGGCGCCCAGGGCCACCGCCCAGCCAATCGTGGGCCTGTCGATCAGCCGGTACGCGAGCAGGAGCGAGGCGGCGATGAACACGCCGTAGAGCGATTCGCTGAGCAGGGACCCGTCGGCGACGATCAGGATCGGGTAGATCGCCGCCGCGGCGGCGGCCACGATGCCCACCCTCGGACCGCCCACGCGCCGCCCCAGCAGCCCGATGAGCACCACGGTGATGGTTCCGCAGACGCCGCCGGTGAGACGGTGCGCGAAGTAGTCGTGTCCGCCGGAATGGGGGAACGGCGCACCCGAGCCCCCGAACCAGGACACCACCGAGAGCAGGAAGGACCACAACGGCGGGTGCATGGCCGTGGGTTGGGTGATGCCCAGATAGGCCAGCGAGAACGGGTCGATGTACCCGTGCCCGTCGGCCAGCAGGTTCGCCGACCAGTGGTAGAAGTAGAAGTCCCCCGGCCCCTGCAGGTTGTGGGCGAAGACGACCGTGTAATACACGCGCAGCGCCAGCGCGCAGACGGCGATGAGCGCGAGCGCCTGCCCGAACCGTCGGCGAGAGGCCAGCATTCGATCGAGTCTCGCACAGCCCTCCGCGTACGGCCAACGCTCCTGGCGAGCGCAGCAGACGGCTAGGAGCCGAAGCAGGAACTGGCGGCCCGCACGAAGCGGGGCCGGTAGATCTCAGGGTTCGAGTAGAGGTCCGAGCCCTGGTTCGTGTTCACGTTGAAGGAGATGAGCATGTCGCCGGCGCCGCTCAGATCGGGATGCGCGACGGCGTTGTACGTGAAGGTGTCGGATCCCCAGCTCGGCGTGGTGTAGAGGACCGTCTTGGTCCCGAAGGGCCCGACCGGGGAGGTCGCGCTGTAGGAGGAGATCTGGCTGCCGAGCGGCGCCTGGGTGATGAGCTGGTAGCGGCTGCCCATCTTCACCACGCTGAACTGGTTGGAGGCCCCGTCCATCAGCCGTGCCGAGCTGGCGGGATCCGTGGACCAGGTGCTGCCCGTGTAGTACTGCCACTGACCCGTGACGGCTCCGGCGGGCACGCGGGCCGCGTGAACGTACTTGTCCCAGCCGCGGTCCTCGATGCCGTAGATGTAGGTGTAGCCACCGTCGTCGAGCACCCAGGTCCCCCACTGGATCGTGTCCGAAGCAGGCACCGGGACGATGCTCTGCACCGACAGCCCGGGCAGGGAGTAGGTGGCCATGTAGCTGCCGCTGTACGCGAAGTCCCACAGGCCCGAACCCGTCTGGCGCGTCTTTGAGAGGAACTGGACCAGCGCTCCACCCTCCACTGCGCTGGCGCCTGGCCAGTACCACGTGTTCGACTCGCCGGTGCTGACGAGCGGTTGCGGCTGGTTCGCGCTGCCGCCGGTGAGCGTGGCGGTGGCGAAGCCGGTCTGGATCAGCATGGAGTTGTGCACGATCGGAGAGTTGATGGGACGCGATCCATCGGGTGAGATCGTGCCGAGGAAGCTGTCGCCGAAGCTCCAGGCCGTGCGCCCGTCGGGGAGGCTGACCGAATAGGTGCCGTCACCGCCCGTCCACCCCGGACCGCTGCGCTGGAAGAAGTCGTCATAGGCCTGGTCAGGCACGGCACAGCCGCCTCCCCCCTGCGGGACGCGCGGCACCCTCGGCGGGATCGGAGTGGTGGGCGGCTTCGGCGGGACGATCGCCTTGATCGCCTTCACGCTGCTCGGCCTCAGGCTGCGATGGCCGATGCGCAGGCGGACCTGGACCCGGGAGCCGGTCCAGTGGCTCAGCACCTTGCCTCGCAGTGCTCCACGGCCCCTGAGCTTGGAGAAGCGAGCGAGCCACTCGCCGCCGTTGTGCGCGTACAGGAGCTCGATCTTCGTGCCCTTCATTCGCAGAGCGGTGACCCGTACCGGCAGGCCGGTGCGCAGCGGGGTCGTGCCGCGCAGCTCCACCGCGCCGCGCTTGGCGGCGAGGCGGTAGCCGGTGGCGTGGATGACCACCTTGTGGCGGGCGCTGGTCTGCGCCACCGTGGGCTGGCAGAGGCGGGCCACCACGCCGTTCCCGAGCGAGCGCGCGCAGGGCGAGGACGCGCGCGCGGAGGCGGGCAGGACGAAGACGGCGAGCAGCGCTGCGAACGCAGCTGCACGCATCGCCACAGACAGATGCGTCTCCCGAGCCACACGATTGGGCTCGACAGCTCAGGCTGAATCTCAAGCGCCTGGACGAAAGGCTGAACGGACGTACGAGTTTGGAACGGCTAGATGGAGGTTCCGGCCGCGGATCCCGCGAAAAGCTCGCGCACGCCTGGTGCGGCGTCGAAACTAGCTCGGGCGCGGCCGACGCCGGGCGCGACTCCACCACCCCACCGCGAGAAGACCCGCCAGCGCCAGCAGGATCGGACCGACTGTGACGAGCGGGCTGGTTCCTCCGCCGCGCACCGATTTGTCCACCACGACGTCGCTGATGAACATGCTCTTGTCGCCTCGATCGTCGGTGACGGTAAGCGTCGCGAAGTGGTCTCCGATCTGTGTGTAGCGGTGGGAGACCCGCTCACCGGAGGCGGTGCTGCCGTCGCCGAAATTCCATGACCACGACGCGATCCGTTCCCCGGGACTCAGCGAGGCCATGCCATCGAAGGCCACCGTTACCGGGGCACGACCCCCGAGCAGCGGCGCGAACGTCCCGCTCTCCTTGGACGAGGCGTCGTCGGCGGCCACCGGCCCCGGCGTCGTATCCAGCGCCCTGATGGACGTCTCGTAGCCGATGTAGCCGTTGTAGGCGCCGCCCATCCAGATGACGCTCAGTCCGCCGGATCCGGGTGGCAACCCGCGAGGAGACACCGGCCGGTAATTGCCGCTCGTCGAATTCGACGTCAGATCGGTGTGCGACCAGCTCGCACCGTGGTCGGCGGTGCGCCAGCTCTGGATCTCGAACGTGGACCCCGACTTCTTCGACAGGTAAACGACGGACGGGTCGCTGTGATTCAGCGACAGACCGCCCGAGTAGTAGGGCTCCGGAATCTTGGTATCAGGGTCGAACGACCCGCCGGCGTGCGTGATCTGGTGGGTCACCCACCGGTGGCCGTCCCAGCGGGAGTACATGTAGATGTGGTCGGTCTTCGACGGGAAGATTGCGAACACGATCACCGGATGGCCAGAGCGGTCAAAGGCGACGTCGTGGACCCAGGCCTTGGTGCCGGTCTTGTAGACCGCGTCGCCCGGACTCGTGTTCAGCGGCGCGCCGAGAGCGCCGAGCTTGTCGCCACCCGCCGAGTAGAGCTGGCCATTGCGGGCAAACGCGTAGTAGACGTTGGTGTCGGTCACCTCGAGTGGGTTGCCGTTCGTGAACGCCATCCCGATCGTGTCGCCGTTGTACGAGTCGTACTTGACGTAGGCGCGCCCGTTCTGCCCGCCGATCACCGTCTTCGGCGCCGACCACTGGTCCGTACCGTCGCGTTCGGTCGAGAAGAGCTGCGCCGACTTGGTTGGGCTGCCGTCACCGGCCCGCCAGAACAGGTACGTCGTGTGCTCCCGCGTGAGGTGGATCGGGTTCGGATACGTGTAGTCGGCCGGCGTTGCCGCGGGCATCACCCGGATCGGCCCCCAAGACGAGATGTCCTCCGGCTTCGTCGAGATCCGGTAGTACATGAAGGTGCCGTTGTGGGCCGAGTAGAAGACCTGCAGCCGGCGGTCGGGGCGGATCAGGATCGCGGGGTCCGCGTGGTCGTCAGCCTGCACGGAGCGCTGGAGCACGGCGGTCGCAATCGAGTGGGTGTCGTAGTCATAGGCGAGCACGCGAATGTCGCCGCCGTCTCCCACCCATCCCACGTATGTGCGTCTGTGAGTCCCGGCGTAGTAGACCGCCCGCGGGTCGGCGAACCACGACCAGGCGCCCTCACCGACCGTCAACTCGCGTGAGCGGGGGGCCTGCGCGCGTGCGCGTGTCGCTGGATTGACGCCGAGCACCAGCACGGCAAGTGTTGCCGCGAGAGCCAGGCATCGGACACTGGAGCGCAAGTCCATCGACAGGCCTGAGGCCACCGTAACGCGGACTCTCTTGACCGCGCAAGAGACCCTGTCGAGTCAGGCAGATCCCGCGAAAAGCTCGCGCAGGCGCGCCGTCTGACGCCGTAGGTCCAGCTCGCGCTCGGCGAAGGCCCGGCCGGCCTGTCCCATCGCCTCGCGGTCGGGCCGCGCCAGCAGGGCGCGCAGCGCGTCCGCAAGCGCTCTCTGGTCGCCCGCCGGGTAGAGGGCGCCCCAGGCGTCCTCCACCACCTCGGGGTTGCCCACGGCGTTGCTCGCCACCACGGGCACGCCTAGCGCCAGCGCCTCCTTCAGCACCATCGGGATGCCGTCGCGCGACCCGTCCGCGGCGATCACGCTCGGTGCGACCAGCACCGAGGCGCTCTCGATCAGCGCCGCGGCGGCCGCCGGCGCCAGCGCGCCGCGCAGCTCGGCCGCACCCTGGTCGAGCTGCGCGCGCAACGGCCCCTCCCCCGCGATCACCACCGGCCGCCCGAGCTCGCCGGCCACCGCCACCAGGTCGCCGAGTCCCTTGTGCTCCACCAGCCGCGCGACGGCCACGACGGGCCCGTCGGGGTCGTACCGCGTGCTGCGGGTGAGCCGCTGGAGATCCACGCCGAGCGGCACCACCTCGAGGCGGCCGGCGCCCGGGGCCAGCCGCTCCACCTCGCGGCGGTCGTAGTCGCAGACGAGCACGGCGAACGCCGCGTCACCCAGCCGGCGACGCAGAGCCGGCGGGTCGGCGAACAGGTCGGTGGAGTGGCCGGTGAACGAGTGTGGGCGGCCGCTCAGGCGCCCGAGCAGCGCAGCCATGTCGGCGGCCTCGGTGGCGAAGTGGGCGTGGATGTGATCGGCCCGGCGGGCGGTCCCGACCCAGCCGCGCGACCCGCGCGATGCCGCGCGCGCGGCGGCCGTCGGAGGGCCAGGGCTGGGGATGGGCGAGGTAGCCGCCCACACGCCCGGGGCTCCTGGCGGCGAGCTCCGCCAGCGCGGCCAGCCGCTCGGTCCCGCGTGGCGGGTAGGCGGGCTCGAAGTGAGCGTCGCTCAGCTCGGGCCGGCTGCCCGGCTCCAGCGCCAGCACCTCCACCCCGTCGCCCACCCGCTCGAGCTCGCGCAGCTCGTCCTCCACGAACGTCTGCGACAGCTCGGGATAGCGCTCGAGCACGTACGTGAGGCGCATCAGTCGTTCCGGGCGAGGATCTCGTAGTAGGCGAACTTGGCCACCTGGTGGTAGTTCGCAGCCAGGTACTGGTCGAGGAGGTGCACGCCGCTGGACTGTCCCGCCCGGTCCGGCTCCGGCGCCGCGGTGATGGGCGCCGCGAAGCGCACCACCATCCGCGGACGCGCGCGCTCCAGGTCGCCGATGATCTCCCGCTGCACCGGCGCGCTGGTCACGATCCCGGGCGCGGGGATGTCGTAGCGAGTGGGGTTGGGGCGGTCGGCCAGGACGTAGAAGAGCGGATCGCCGGAGGTCACCAGGTCCGAGCGCAGGGTGGTGACGTAGATCGGCTGCCCCCGCGGCACGGCCGAGTCCACGAAGTGCACGGCGCGCTCGAGGGGCGGCACGCGTGCAGCGCGGTCGCGCGCGCCGTCGGCCACCGGCAGGTTGATCGCCACGCCGTGGTCCTGCACTCCGCGCACGCGTCGGTCCAGCCCGTCGGCGACGACCCACACCAGCGCCAGCGCCACCACCGCCGTGACGGCCAGCTGAGCAGGCCGGATGCGCTTGAACGGCCGCAGCCCGGCCAGCGCCCAGGCGGCGAGGATCGACAGCATCACCTCGAGCGGCGCGGTGTGGAAGAGGTCGGGGCGGATCGACAGGTAGTGGGCCATGCCGCAGGCGAACACGGCCGTGGCCAGCTGCCACCAGGCACTGCGCGCGGAGCGCAGGGCCAGCGCCAGCAGCGTGGCCACCAGTCCCACCACCAGCGCCAGCGGGAGGTAGAAGTGGAGCAGGTTCTCGGCGCTGTCGGTGAAGAAGCCGGGCACGCCGCTGGTGTTGAGCGGTCCCTTGTAGTGGAGCGGGAACGGCAGGCTCTGGTACTTCGAGAAGGTGGTGGCCGGGTAGCTGACGATCAGGTGCCAGGAGCGGCTGAAGCCCGCCGCGATCACGACCGGGGCGTATAGGGCCGCCCCCACCACCAGCGCCGGCAGGGCGAAGCGCGCGACCAGGCGCAGCCGCCGCCGGACCGACCCGGGACGGATCGCGTCCGACAGCAGGATGCCCGCGGCCGCGTAGAGCGCGAACTCGAGCCGCCACGCCGCGCACACCCCCACCAGCACGCCGGCGAGCACGGGGCGGCGCTCGAACAGGAGCAGCGCGCCGAGCACGCAGGCGATCGCGATCGGGAACGGGTGCGGCCCGCTGGGGAACGCCATCGCACAGGCAGTGGCGAACCAGGTGATGAGCGCGAGGCGGGGCGGCGCCGCCCGCAGCGCCAGGAAGTAGGCCAGCACGGCCACGGTGGCGTCGGTCAGCACGCGCACGATCCGCCAGGTGAGAAGCGAGGGGCCGAACAGCGCCCACAGGCCGCCCAGCAGGTACGGCTGCCCCGGCGGGTAGAACCACCAGAAGTCGCGGTAGGGCACCTGGCCGTGGGCGATCCGGGCGGCCGCCTGGAGCATCAGGCCCTCGTCGTTGGGCTGGATGCCGTTCAGCATCGTGAGCCCCGACAGCAGCGCCGCTCCGGCGAACAAGAGGCCCACGATTACCGGGCGCGGGATCGCGGGCTGGCTCTCCAACGGGATTAGAGTAACCGCATGGCCAGCACCCACGTCCGGCTTTGACACCCGAGGAGGGGCGCCTCGACGCGCTCCGAGCCGAGGCGCTGGACGCGGCGCGCCGCTACGCCGAGGCCTCATTCGAAACGCAGCCGTTCGTGCCGGGCGAGACGCCGGTGCCCGTCGCCGGCCGCGTGATCGGAGCGCCGGAGCTGGCCGCGCTGGTGGACGCGTCGCTCGACGGCTGGCTCACCGAGGGCCGCTTCGCGGATCGCTTTCGCACCGAGTTCGGGCGCACGGTGGGCCGCGAGCACGTGGCGCTCACCGGCTCGGGCTCGCAGGCCACGCTGCTGGCGGTGGCGGCCGCGCTGTCGCACCTGCACGAGCGGCCGCTGCGGCCTGGCGACGAGGTGATCACGCCGGCGATCGGCTTCCCCACCACGGTCAACCCGCTCTACCAGAACGGCCTCGTCCCGGTCTACGTGGACGTGGAGCTCGAGACCTTCAACCCCTCGCTCGAGGCGATCGCAGACGCGGTGGGCGAGCGCACGCGCGCGGTGGTGGCCGCGCACTGCCTGGGCAACCCCTTCGATGCCGCGGGTCTGGCGCAGCTCTGCGCCGAGCGCGACCTCGTCTTGATCGAGGACTGCTGCGACGCGCTCGGCTCCACGCTCGGCGGCCGCCAGCTCGGCACGTTCGGCCAGGCCGCCGCCTACTCGTTCTATCCCGCTCACCACATGACCACCGGCGAGGGTGGCGCGGTGGCTAGCGACGACCCGGCCTGGGCGCGCGCGATCGGGTCGCTGCGCGAGTGGGGCCGCGACTGCTGGTGCCCGCCCGGCGTGAACGACGCCTGCGGCCGCCGCTTCGAGGGCCAGTTCGGGGAGCTGCCCGCGGGCTACGACCACAAGTACGTCTTCAGCCACCTCGGGTTCAACTTCAAGATGACCGACATGCAGGCCGCTCTCGGCCTGGCGCAACTGGAGCGCCTCGACGGCTTCGGCGCGGCCCGGCGGCACAACTTCGCGCGCCTGCACGCGGCGCTCGCGCCACTCGAGGACCGGCTTGTGCTGCCGCGGGCGCTGCCGGGCGCCGACCCGTCCTGGTTCGGCTATCCGTTCACGCTGCGCGAGGGCGGCGGCGAGGAGCGGCGGCGGCTCCAGCTCCACCTTCAGGAGCGCCGCATCGACAGCCGCCTGATGCTGGCCGGCAACCTCACCCGCCAGCCGGGCTACCTGGGGCTGACCCACCGCGTGGCGGGCGAGCTGACGGCGGCCGACCGCATCACCGAGGCCTCCGTGTGGGTGGGCGTCTACCCCGGGCTGAGCGACGAGATGATCGACTGGATAGCCGAGTCGATCGCCGCCTTCCTGACGTAGATGGTTGATTCCACGGCCGCGTGTGGCCGGGGGCGCGACAGATCAAGCTGATCAAGGACGCAGGGTCGAAGGCTTGCTAGCGGCAAGCCGAGACCCGAGGACGCCGAGCAGCGCAGATATGGCGCGTCATCCGGACGTGCGGGGTCGTGGAATCAACCATCTCGAAATAGGGAGTCACCCGATGCGGGGCGTCGCGGCGCCGCTTACGGTCACGCCGATGATCGTGGACGCCCCGACAGCCGCGCACTGGTCCGACTGGCAGCCACATCCCTCCCGCGACTACACGCTCGGCGTGGAGGAGGAGGTGATGCTGCTGAACCCCCACGACTGGTCGCTCGCGCAGCAGATCGACCGGGTGATCGGCAGCCTTCCCCCCAGCCTCACGGAACACCTCACCCCGGAGACCCACAAGGCCGCGCTGGAGCTCGGCACCAAGGTGCACACCTCGCTGGCGGGGGTGGACTGGGACCTGCGCATGCTGCGCGGCTCGGTGGACCTTCAGCTGGCGCCGCTGGGCCTGCGGGCCGCGGCCGCCGGCACCCACCCCCTCACCGTCTGGCACGAGTCCGTGGTCTCGAGCGGTGACCGTCATCAGCAGGTGTACCTCTCGATGCGTGAGCTGGCCCGGCGGGAGCCCACCTTCGCCCTCCACGTGCACGTGGGCGTGCGCGATCCCGACGAGGCCATCCGAACGGCCGACCGCATGAGGGCGCACCTGCCGTTGCTCCTCGCTCTGTCCGCCAACTCGCCCTTCTGGCAGGGACGCGACACCGGCCTCGCGTCCGTGCGTACCCCGGTCTGGCAGGCGTTCCCGCGCGTGGGCATCCCGCGGGCGTTCGGCAGCTACGACGAGTACGTGCTGTCGGTGGACCGGCTGATCCGCTGCGGCGCCCTTCCCGATCCCACCTTCCTCTGGTGGGACATCCGCCCCCAGCCGCGCTACGGCACGGTGGAGGTGCGCGTGATGGACGTGCAGACGACGGTGGACCGCACGCTGCCGCTGGTCGCCCTCGTGCAGTGCCTGGCCCGGCTCGAGTGCGAGGAGGGCTACGCCTCGAGCAGCCTGCTCGCCGCGCCGGAGGTGCTAGACGAGAACCGTTTCCTCGCGGCCCGGGACGGCGTGGAGGCGAGGCTGATCTCGACCGATGACGATCGCCGGATGTCCGTCCGGAACCGAGTCGACGACCTGATGCCCTTCCTCTTTCCTCACGCTCAGGACCTGGGCTGCGAGGCGGAGCTGGTAGGAGTCACGGAGCTCCTGCGGTCCCCGTCTGCCGCACGCCAGCTGGAGATCGCTCGTGGCCCGAGGCGGCTTACCGGCCTGGTCGAGGAGCTGGCGCGCGAGTTCGCGCCCGCCTGCGGCCAGGCCGGCTGAGCCGCCCTCTCTCCACCGATCCGGCGAGATAATCCGCGGATCGACGCGAGAGGAGTCGCATGACGTACATCGAGACGGTGCCGCCCGAGACCGCCGCCCCGCCGGTCGCGGCTCTCTACGAGGCCGACAGCGCGGTGTTCGGCCACATCCCGAACTTCGCTCGGGCGTTCTCGCTAAGGCCCGAGGTCTACGCCGCCTGGAAGCAGCTCAACGGCTCGATCAAGGCGGGGATGGATCTGCGCCGCTACGAGCTGGCCACGGTGGCGGCGGCCAGCCGTCTGCGATCGAGCTACTGCGCCCTCGCCCACGGCACGATCCTCGCCGACCGGTTCCTCGGGCCGGACGCGGTGCGCGCGCTGATTTCCGACCATCGCGCCGCCGGCCTGGACGAGGTCGACGTGGCCGTGATGGACCTCGCCGAGAAGGTGGCCGCGGACGCCACGTCCGTGACCGAGGCCGACCTCGACCGCCTGCGCTCCCTGGGCCTCTCCGACGCCGAGATCTTCGACGTCGTGCTGGCCGCGGCGGCGCGTGCGTTCTTCAGCAAGGCGCTCGACGGCGTCGGCGCCCAGGCGGACCACAGGTACGCGGACCTCGAGCCGGACCTGCGAGACGCGCTGACGGTCGGACGGCCGATCGCCGACGACTGACCACGCGCGCCGCGCAGGCGTGCAAGAGTGCGGGCGGATGGCTTCCGTGGCAGGACGTAGCCCTCGGCTGCGCCGATCGCTCGTGGCCCGCCCGGCGCTGGTGGTCGCCGGCGCATGCCTGGCGCTCGCCGCGCTCTCGCTGACCCTCCCGTGGCGACCCACCTACGACCCCTGGGCCTGGATCGTCTTCGGCCGCGAGGTCAGCGACCCGCACCTGCAGTTCAGCACGCTCGCGCACACGGGCTGGAAGCCGCTCGCCGTGCTGTTCACGGTGCCGTTCGGCCTGTTCGGCGGCGCGGCGCCGTTCCTGTGGCTGCTGGTGCCGCGCGCGGCGGGCCTGGCCGCGCTCGCCCTCGCCTACCGGCTGGCATGGCGCGCGGGCGGCGTGGTGGCAGGCGTCGCGGCGGCGCTCGCGCTGCTGTTCAGCGCGGACTGGCTGCGCTACATCGCCGCTGGGAACATCGAGCCGCTGGCGGTCGCGCTGCTGCTCGGCGCGGTGGAGCTGCATCTCGCCAGGCGCCGCGGCTGGGCCTTCGCGCTGGGCGCGCTGTGCGGCCTGGCGCGGCCGGAGATCTGGCCGCTCGTGGGCATCTACTCGCTCTACCTGTGGCGGTACGAGCGCTCGTGGTGGCCGCTGCTGGTCGGCATCCCGGCGATGATCGTGCTGTGGGTGGTGCCCGACTGGGCGGGGTCGGGCCAGTTCCTCCACACCTTCCACTCGGCCACGGTGTCGGGCGAGCCCACGCAGATCCTCAACTCGTCGAATCCCGCGGCCAAGCTCACGGGCGGCGCGCTGGGGATCCTGGTGGCGCCGGTCTGGATCGCCGCGCTGGTGGGCGCCGTGCTGGGCTGCCGGGCCAGGGATCGCACCACGCTGGCGCTGACGGTGACCGCGCTGTCCTGGTTCGTGGTGACGATCGGCGGCGAGGCGATCGGCTATCCGGCGGTGCCGCGCTACCTGGTCGAGCCGGCGGCCGTCTGCTGCGTGCTCGCCGGGATCGGGTTCGTGATGGCCGCTCGGTTGGTTCCGGAGGGGCCGACGCGCGTCGCGGCGATCGTCCTGCTGGTGGCGGTCTGCGTGCCGTTCGCTGTGGCCCGCTCGATCGGGCTGGGCAAGCAGGTGACGGCCGCGAACCAGCGCGCCAACGACCTCAGCGACCTCTGGCGCTCGGTCGATCGCGCCGGCCCGCGTGCGGAGCTCGCGGCCCTTCACCCTGTCATCGCGCCCAACAAGAACGCGACGGGACTGGCGTGGAAGCTGCACGTGAAGCTGAACGGCGTGGCGGAGAAGGCGGACCGCCGGGCGGGCGTGCTGTTCGCAGAGGGCAACCCGCCGGCGATCGCGCAGCTGCAGGCGTTGGGGGCGAGCTTCACGCAGTTGTCCTCGGCGGGTAACTGGCGGGTGTTGAAGGTGGACTGGCCTCCACGACAGCAATAAGGGCGGCCCGAACCGACCTGGATGTACTTACCCATCGAATAGATGAACAAAGTCAGCCAGGTCCGCGGAGGCCGGGTTGCGTTCCGGCCGACCCCTTATTGCCGTCGTAGACCCCGGTGCACCGCCTACGCGTCCGGCTTGCCGGCCGCCGCCGTCATCCCCGGACGCTCCTTCAGCACGTAGACGGTGGCGCAGCCGAAGCGGCGCACCTGCTCGAGCAGCGGCGCCAGCTCCGCGCTCAGGTCCTTCAGCTTGCGGCAGTCCGAGTAGAGGAAGCGGGCGTGGGTGGAGAGCACGAACGCGCGCGCCGCGGCGCCGTTGAGGCGCCCCTCGAACAGCGCGTCCGCCTTGTCGCGGCGCTGCTCGAAGTCCGGCGACCAGGACAGCGCGCCCACGTAGGTCTCGCGACCTGTCGTGTACGGGATGAAGAAGCCCGAGTAGGTGGGCGCGAGCACTCCGCCGGGCCGCGGGTCGTGCTCGAGCGTTCGCGATCGCGTGCTCCTCGTCGGGGAAGATGAAGTACGGGTCGGCTCCGAGGTGCACGTTGTTCTTCGCCACCTGGAGCTTGTGCGCGAACCCGGGCACGACCATGAAGGCCAGCGCAAGAATCACGATCCACGGGCGCGGGTGCCGCCACACGGACGCGACGCCCTGCACGGCCAGCACGCCGAGCGGGATCGCCAGCCCCTGGAACGAGTGGTACGGGAAGGTGCCGACCGGCTGGAGGTAGACGAGCAGCGCGGCGAACGGCCAGATGCGCACCGCCTGCTCCTGCCACGAGGGCGCCGGGAGGCGGTAGGCCAGCGCGGCCGGTGCGGCCAGCGGCAGCAGCGTGAGCGCCATCGCCCACCAGGGCCAGTGCCACTGCGGCTGGGCGCCGGCGGCGTTGGCCTTCGAGGCGAGCTTCCAGGAGGCGTCGGTGGCCGACAGCCAGGCGTAGTAGGCGATCGGCACCAGCGCCGCGACCGGCACCAGCACCCCCAGCAGCTCCGGCCGCTCCGCGCGCCGCCACCAACGGAAGGCGGCCACCGCGACCACGATCACGGCCAGTTCCGTGCCCTGCCAGGGCTGGAGGTAGGCGATCAGGAACGCGCCCGCGGCAGCCCACCAGATCGTGCTCGTGCGCTGGGTGTCGCGCCAGCGCTCGAAGGCCAGCAGCACCAGCGGCAGCGTGAACACCGCGATCGCGGTCATCAGGTAGCCCCACAGGTACTGGCCGCTCCACATCTCGCCCGAGATGAAGTCGAACGTGTACTGGCGCGGGTTCCCTCCCCAGTGGGTCCAGGCCACGATCGCCGACGCCGGCATCACCGCGAACAGCGCCAGCACGAGGCCCGAGATCCGCTGCCCGCCGGGCGGCAGCAGGCGGCGCACGTAGAGCAGCGAGCCGAGGAAGGTCACCGCCACGGCCAGCGGCTTCCAGAGCTGGTACGAGAGCGGGATCGAGATGCCGGTGACGTCGTGCAGCAGCCCGGAGAGGAAGAAGCCCGGGTGGAAGAAGGGGCGGCTGCCGGGGGCGAGATCGAAGCGGTTGCCGATCAGCACGTGGTGGGCCGACTCGCGGATCCAGGCGAAGTACTGGAGCTGGTCGGCGGGGAACAGGCCATCCGAGCCGGACAGCGGCCGGCCGCGCGTGACCAGGGGCAGCAGGACGGCGAGCGAGGTGGCCGCGAGCACCACCAACGCGGCTAGCTCGAGCGGCTCGAGCCCGATGCGCGCGGCGAACGACGCCGCACGCGAGCGCGGCGCCCGCTGCGAAACGGCCAGATTCACGTAGGGCAAAGTAGTACGTTGCGCCGGTGTCGGCTGAGACTTCCGACGCTCGCGAGGCGAGCGCCCTCTCTCTTGAGCCGGCCGGCGAGCGACTTCCGTTCGACCTTTCCGAGCTGCGAACGCGCACCGTGCGCGGCGTGGCGATCAACAGCGGCTTCCTGATCCTGGTCGAGGGCCTGTCGCTCGCGCAGGGGCTGATCGTGGCCCGCGTGCTCGGCCCGATCGGAGATCGGGCTCTACGGGATCGTCTCGATCACGGTGCTCACGCTGATCGCCCTGAAGCAGGTGGGAATCGACGAGGCGTACGTGCAGCAGGACGAGGCCGACCAGGAGGAGGAGTTCCAGCGCGCCTTCACGCTCGAGCTGATCCTGTCGGCGCTGTTCAGCGTGGTGATCCTCATCTCGGCGCCGATCCTGGTGGCCGTCTACAACGACGACCGCCTGCTGCTGCTCACGATGGCGCTCTCCTACCTGCCGATCGCCTTCGCGCTCCAGGCGCCGCTGTGGATCTTCTTCCGTCGCATGGACTTCGTGCGCCAGCGGGCGCTGCAGGCGCTGGTGCCGGTGGTGACCTTCGTGGTGACCGTGCCGCTGGTGCTCGCGGACGTGGGCGTCTGGTCGCTGGTGATCGGAGCGCTGGCGGGCAACGCGGCGTCGGTGGTGATGTCGATCCGGCTCTCGCCCTACAAGCTCGCGCTGCGCTTCGACCGCGAGGCCACCCGCCGCTACATCGCCTTCTCGTGGCCGATCCTCGTGGTCACCGCCTGCGGCCTCGTGATCAACCAGGGCCAGGTGCTCGCGCTGAAGCTGAACGGCGGGCTGGCCGGGGCCGGCTTCCTCGCGCTCGCGCTGACGCTCACGCGCTACACAGACCGCGCCGACCAGGTGATCTCGCCCGCCATCTACCCGGCGATCTGCGCCGTGCGCGACCGTCACAAGACGCTCGAGGAGATCTTCTCCGCGGCCAGCCGCAGCGCTGCGGTCTGGGCGCTGGGGCTGGCCGGGCTGTTCGTGCTGTTCACCCCCGACCTCGTGCAGTTCGCGCTGGGCTCCGAGTGGGAGGGCGCCACCGTGCTGCTCCAGGGCATGGCGGTGGCGGCCGCGCTGTACCAGTTCGGCTTCTCGTGGATCGCCTTCGCGCGCGGGATGGGCCGCACGCGGCCGCCGGCGCTCGAGGCCGTGGTGGCGCTGGCCGGCTTCCTGGTGCTCGCGGTGCCGGCGCTCGCGATCTGGGGCAAGACCGCGTACGTGATCGCGCTCGCGCTCTCTGGCTGCTGCATCCTCGTGGTGCGCTCCCACTACATCCGCCAGCTCCTGCCGGGGGTCCCGCTTGGGCGCCTGGCCGCGCGCGCGGTGTGGCCGCTCCTGCCGGCCGGCGCCGCCGTGATGGCGATTCGCCTGGCGCTCTGGGGCGGCCATCGCTCGCTCGGGCAGGCGATCGGGGAGCTGGTGGCGTTCCTGGTCGTGTACGCGGCCGCCACGTTCGCGGCCGAGCGCGGGCTCATGCGTGAGCTGAGGGCGGCAGCGCGCCTGACCCCCGAGCCGGGGCCCGCGTGAACGACGAGGGCGCGGCGCGCATCCGCGCGCTCGTGCAGGCGATCTCCGACCTTGGCGTGGCATTGCCGGAGGCCCGCGCGCTCGACCTCGGCGCGGGCGACGGCGAGATCGCCGTGGAGCTGGCGCTGCGCGGCGCGAGCGTGGTGGCGGTGGAGGGTCGGGCGGAGAACGCGACGGACATCCGAGCGCTGTCGGCTGACCGCGGCGTGGCCGTCGAGGTGATCGAGGCCGACGTGCGCGCACTCGACTGGGCGGCGCTCGGCAGCTTCGACGTGATCGTGTGCAGCGGGCTGCTCTACCACCTGGGCCTGGCGGACACGCTCGCGCTGGCGCGGTCGATGCGGGCCGCGTGCGGGCGGCTGCTGCTGGTGGACACCGAGGTGGCATGGGGTCCTGTGGAAGAGGCCTCGGCCGATGGCCGCCCCTACTGCGGGCTGAACTTCCGCGAGCACCCCTCGCGCCTCTCCTCGATCGGCAACGACGAGAGCTTCTGGCTGACCCGCACGTCGCTCCACGCCCTGCTCCACGACGCGGGCTTCGCGTCGAGCTGGGAGCTGGGCGCGCCGGGCCAGCCGCGGCGGGGTCAACGGGCGACGGTGGCGGCGCTGGTGGGCGAGCGCGTGGAACGGCTGGAGCTGGAGGCGACCCGCGCCCTGCCCGACGCACGACCCGTCGAACTCGCGCCGGGCCGTCTCGAGCGCGCGCGGCTCGCGCTCGCCCGCGCCAGGCGCCGTTAGATTCGCGCCGTGCTCTCGGTGGTGATCCCCAGCCGCGACCGCGCCGACGTGCTCGAGCGCGCGCTCGCGGCGCTGGAGCGCGAGCGCCCGGACGAGGTGGTGGTGGTCGACGACGGCTCGCTCGACGGCACGCCGGACCTGCTCGCCGCCAACGACTGGGCCCGCTCCGTTCGGCTGAGCGGCCTGGGCCGCTCGGCAGCGAAGAACGCCGGGGTCGAGGCCGCGAGCGGAGACGTGGTGCTGTTCATGGACGACGACGTGATCGCCACCCCGGGGCTGGTGGCCCGCCACGCGGCCTTCCACGCCGAGCACCCGCAGCAGCCCGAGGCGCTGCTCGGCCATGTGACCTGGGCCCCCGAGCTCGAGATCACGCGCCACATGCGCTGGCTCGAGCGCGGCGGCCCGTTGTTCGCCTACGACGAGATCGCGGACGCCGACAACGTGCCCTTCCGGATGCTCTACACGGCGAACGTCTCGCTGAAGCGCTCCTTCCTCGAGCCGTTCGACACCGAGCTGCCGATCTATGAGGACACCGAGCTGGCCTACCGGCTGAGCAAGCGCGGCCTGAGGCTGCGCTACGACCCTGACGCGCTGGGCCACCACTTCCGCGTGGAGACCCCGGAGCGGACGGAGAAGCGGATGGAGGAGGTCGGCCACGCGGCGGCGCTGCTGCACGCCAAGTGGCCGGAGCTGCGCGAGCCGCCGCCGCGGATGCGGCCGGTCGGGAACCTCAAGGCCGCCGGCGCGATGGCGCTGAGCCGCGTCGGCTATCACGGGCTGGATGATCGGCTGGACGACTGGCGCGCCGCCCGCGCTTTCGCACGCGGGTACGGCGGCGGCTAGGACCCGAGCGCGGCCTCGTCCCCCGCCGGCGATTCCGCCGCGGAGAGCTGAGCGGCCGGGGGCCGAAGGAGGGGCCAGTTGCCCCTCCGCTCGTCGATCCTGAAGCGGGCGAGCACGCCGAGGGTGCGCAGCCCGTAGGTCACGCTGGTTCGGAAGGAGACGCTCGAGGCCTCTAGGAAGTAGCGCGTGGGGATCGCCAGCTCCACCACGCGGGCGTCGCGGGCCACGATCTGGGCGAAGATCTCCTGGTCGAACACGAAGCCGTCGCTGTTGCGGTGGAACGGGATCGAGCGCAGGAAGTCCACCGAGAAGGCGCGGTAGCCCGTGTGGTACTCCGAGAAGCGGCGCCGGAACCCGCGGTTCTCGACCCAGGTGAGCAGGCGGTTGCCGATCCACTTCCAGCGCGGCATGCCGCCCGCGATCGTCTCGTCCTCCAGCAGCCGCGAGCCGATCACCACGTCGGCGAAGCCCTCCTCGATCGGCCGCACCATCTCGGCAACGAGCGCCGGGTCGTACTGGTTGTCGGCGTGCACCATCACCACGATGTCGGCGCCGTCGAGCGCGGCGCGCGTGTAACAGGTCTTCTGGTTCGCCCCGTAGCCGCGGTTGGCGGGATGGGTCAGCACGTCGAAGCCCTCGCGCAGCGCCACGGCGGCGGTCTCGTCCGGGCTCGCGTCGTCCACCAGCAGCGCGCGGTCGGCGGCGTGGCGCGGCAGCGCCGCGGCCACCAGCGGGATGGTCAGCGCGGCGTTGTAGGCCGGCAGCACGATGTGCACCTTGCGGTCTCCGCCGCGGTCCGACACGCGCGGCACCGGCGGCGTGATCGGCTGCACGTTGTGGGCCAGCACCACGCGCTCGTCGCCCAGCGAGAGCGACACGTGCGCCTGGCCCAGTCGGCTGCGCCGCAACCAGCCGGCGGCGCGCGCGGCGCGTTCGCTGCGCTGCGCCAGCCCGTCGGCCCAGTAGCTGAGCGCGAACGAGCGCACGAGCGGCACGTCCTCCGAGATGATCAGCCCGCGCGCGCTCAGCAGCTCGCGCAGGGTGGTGCGCGGCAGCAGGTAGGTGTGCGCCGGCAGGTAGCCCCACCAGCGCGAGCCCGGCCAGCCGAGCGGTGGGCGACGACGGGTCGGGCGTGACCACGCACAGCACGCCTCCGGGCGCGAGCAGGCTCTGGCAGCGGTCGATCGCCTCCACCGGGTCGTCGAGGTGCTCGAGCACGTCGGCGAGCACGATCACGGCAAAGCCGTCGCTGTCCCAGTAGTCGGCCAGGGCGCGCTCGTGCACGTCGAGGCCAAGGATCTCGCGGGCGTATTCCGCCGAGCTGGCGGACAGCTCCAGCCCGGTGACCTCGTAGCCGCGCCTGCGCGCCTCGTCGAGCAGCAGGCCGTGGCCGCAGCCCACGTCCAGCAGGCGGCCGGCGGGAACGCGGCGGCCGATCAGGTCGAGCAGGCGGCGCGCGGTGGCGCGGCGGCCGGCCTCCTCGTCGAGATAGGCCTCGTCGTCCACGCCGCGGTAGAGGTCGTGCAGATCGCTGCCCGCCGGCAGCGACGGCTGCTGGACGGTGCCGCAATCGCGGCACGCGTACAGGTCGCCGTGCTCGCCCGGACGGTGATTGGTGGGCGAGAGGCGCTCAGACTCGGCGGCCGACTCCCCACCGCGAAAGCGCAGATAGAGCGGCCCCGAGCAGATCCGACATTCAGTCGGGACGCTCATTCGGCGTGCAGCTTAACCACAGATAGCCGCTTAAACTACCCACGTGACTGGCCCGGCCATATCCGTGGTGATCCCTGCGTACAACGAGGAGCAGGGCATCGCCATCGCCGTCGAGCGCGTCGGCGCCTGGCTCGTGGAGCACGATTTCGACTACGAGATCATCGTGGTGGACAACGCCAGCGAGGACACCACCGTGAGCGTGGTCGCGCCGCTCGTGGACGGCACGCGGGTGCAGCTCCTGCAGAACGACTCGAACCGCGGAAAGGGCTACTCGATGCGCCGCGGGATGCTCGCGGCCACCGGCGAGCTGCGCCTCCACTGCGATGCCGACTGCTACACCTCGCTGCCCTCGCTCGAGCGGATGCTGGAGCTGATCGCGGAGGCGGACGTGGTGGTGGGCTCGCGCCTCGCGCCGGGCGCGCAGGTGGGGCGGCGGCAGCCGCTCTCCCGGCGGATAGTCGGGCGCAGCTTCGTGGACCTCTGCCGGCTGATCCTGCGCGAGCCCACGCGCGACCTCTTCTGCGGGTTCAAGCTCTGGCGCGCCGAGGCGGCGGAGGCCGCCTACTCCCGCTCGCTCCTCGACGGCTGGACCTTCGACGCGGAGACGCTCGCGATGGCGCGGGCGCTGGGCTACCGGATCCGCGAGGTCGGCATCCACTGGGCCGACCGGCCCGGGTCGCGCCTGTCGATGCGCCGCGTGCTCGTGCCGGTGGTGCGCGAGCTGGTGGCCGCCCGGCGCCATGTGAGCCACGAGGCCGCGCGCCAGGCGAGCCCGCCCGATCGGCTGGTGCCCGAGCCGGCCGAGCCTTCTTGAGCACCAATTCGCCGCGCCTCACGCGCGCCGATCTGCTCATCCTTGCCGCTCTCTTCGCCCTGTCGATGGCCGTGCTGGCCGGGCTGCTCGTGCGCGTCTGGATCCACGGCGGGCTCGTCACCGGCTCGGACGGCTACCTGGTGGTGGACCAGCTCCAGTACCTCAACTGGCTGCGCCAGGCTGGCCATCACATCGCGGTGGCGAACCTCTACGACCTCGCGCCCGGGCCGCACTCGTTCGTGCATCCCGGAGTGGTGATCTCGGGGCTGCTCAACCGGGCGGGGCTCGGCATCGTCGCCGCCTACATGGTGTGGAAGCCGGTGGCGGTGGCGGCGCTGTTCGCCGGCTCGCTCCTCTACGTACGCCGCTTCATCGAGCGCCCGTCCGACCGCATCCTGGCGCTGGTGCTCGCGCTGTTCACGGCCTCGCCCGTCTCGGCGATCGTGGGCTGGGGTCACATCGGATCGGCGGGCACGAAGTTCAACTTCGATTTCATCGGCGGCGAGCTGTGGCCCGGCACCTACCTCTGGGGCTACCTCTTCTCAGCCATCGCGGTGGGGCTGGTGCCGCTCGGGCTGCTGGCCTACGAGCGCGGCCGAGGCGGCGGCGGGACACGCTGGCTCGGGTGGGCCGCTGCCGCCGGGCTGTTCGCCTCCTGGCTCCAGCCCTGGCAGGGGGCGACGTTCGCGCTGGTGATCCTCGTGGCCGAGGTGGTGAAGCGCAGGCACGAGCTGCTCGCCGCGGCGCGCGACCTGGCCCTGCCGCTCGCGGCAACCGCCGCGCCGCTGATCTACTACTTCGTGCTGTCGAAGTCGGACGCCTCCTGGAAGCTCGCCGACGCCGTGAACGACTTCGGCCGCTGGCCCTGGTGGGTCACCGTGCTCGGGCTGGCGCCCCTGGCCGTGCCCGCGCTGTTCGCCTACCGGCTGCCCGCGCCCGACTTCGGCGCGCTGGCGCTGCGCGTCTGGCCGCTGGCCGGCCTCGTGATCTTCTACCAGCCCGCCGGCACCTTCCCCTTCCACGCGATCCAGGGGCTGACGCTGCCGCTGGCCGTGCTGGCCATGCTGGCGCTGCGCTCGTGGCTGGGAGAGCGGCCGCTGCCGGCGCTGCTCGCGGTTGCGATCGCCGCCGTGCTGGTGATCCCGGGCACCGTCTACCGCGCCGACAACATCCGCGACGCGGTGGCGAAGGGGTTCCAGCCCTTCTTCCTCACGCCGGGAGAGCACGACGCGCTCGCGTACCTGGACCACCAGCCGGAGCGCGGCGGGGTGCTGGCGCCGGTCTACAGCGGTCTGCTGGTGCCCGCCTACACCGGGCGCGAGACCTGGGTGGGCGCCGGCTCCTGGTCGCCCGACTTCGCGCAGCGCCAGCAGCTCGCGGAGCAGCTGTTCGCCGGCCAGCTGTCGCCGGCCGCCGCGGAGAGGGTGGTTCGGGACTCGGGCGCCCGCTTCCTCTACTCGGACTGCCACGGGCGCGCGAACATCGCGCCGATCGTGTCCGGCTTCACCGATCCCCCGCGCCGCTTCGGGTGCGCGACCGTGTATCGGGTGAAATAGCGCCGTGGACGCCCGCACCCACCGCTTCCCGCTGTTCGACTCGCTGCGCGCGATCGCCGCGCTGTCGATCTTCTTCTTCCACATCTCGTTCGTCCTGCACCTGTTCAGCGGCCGCGCGGTGTCGCCGTGGCTGGCGCAGCTGAACGTGGGCGTGCCGATCTTCTTCCTGATCTCGGGCTTCCTGCTCTACCGCCCGTTCGCGCAGGCTCGCTTCAGCCGCGAGGCGTCGCCCGCGCCGGGGCCGTACGCGCTGCGGCGGCTGTTTCGCATCGTGCCCGCCTACTGGGTGGCGCTCACGATCACCGCGCTCTGGCTGGGGAAGGACGACGTGTTCAGCGCCGCGGGAATCGGCACCTACTACGGCTTCTTCCAGGTCTACCGCCACTCCACCGTCACCGGCGGGATCGGGCAGGCGTGGTCGATCGACACCGAGCTCGTCTTCTACGGCCTGCTGCCGTTGTGGGGACTGCTCCTGCGGCGGATCCCGTACCGCACGCTGGCGGGCTTCGTCCGCAGCGAGGGCGTGCTGCTCGGGGTGATGTTCGCGGTGGGGTTCGTGTCGAAGCTGATCGCGATCCACAACACCCGCCCCGACGCCCTCACGCTCCCCACCGTGCTGTACACGCTGCCGGCCTTCCTCGACTACTTCGCGATCGGCATGGGCGCTGGCCGTGGCCAGCGTGGTGATCGCGAGCCGCGATCGCCAGCCCGGCGCTGGTACGCCTGATCGACCGCGCGCCGTGGCTCCCCTGGGCGATCGGTGCGTTCGCGTTCTACCTGCTCGGGACGAGGGTGGGCCCGCTCGGCCACGGCTGGGGCACGCGGCTGATGTACCAGCACTACCTCAAGGCCATCGTGGGAATCGGGCTGCTGCTGCCGGCGATCTTCGGCAACCAGCAGCGCGGCCTGGTGCGCAAGCTGCTCGCCAACCGGCTGCTGCTCTGGCTCGGGCCTGATCTCCTACGCGTTCTACCTCTGGCACCTGGCGATCCTCGACAAGCTCTCCGACGCCGGGCTGCCCGCCTCGCTGGGCGGCACCGGCTACACGCTCGTGAGCTTCGCCGCCACGGTGGCGGTCGTCGGCGGCGAGCTGGTACCTGCTCGAGCGCCACATGATCCGGCTCGGGCATCGCCTCTCCCGCCGGGCGGGCGGACGTGAGTCCACACCGCCGCCCCCTGTGGCCACTCCTCGGCGCGCCGGGTGAGCGCTCCCGCCGTGGTCATCCCGAGCTGGAACGGGCGCGCGCTGGCTGCCCGGCTGCCTGGCGTCGCTCGCCGCCCAGACGCTCCCAGCCGTCCGAGCTGATCGTGGTGGACAACGGCTCCACCGACGGCTCGCTCGAGCTGCTGCGCGATCGCGCACCCGGACGTGCGCGTGATCGAGCTGGGCCGCAACACGGGCTTCGCGTTCGCCGGCCAACCGCGGGATCGAGGCCGCGGCCGCCGACGCGGTGGCGCTCGTGAACACGGACGTGGAGCTCGAGCCGGACTGGCTGGAGCGGATGGCGGGCGCGCTGTCGGAGGCGCCGCGGGCGGGCGTCGGTGGCCTGCAAGATGCTCGACATGGCGGATCGCGGCCGCTTCTACGACGCCGGCGACGTGCTGCGCCGCGACGGCGTCTGCGAGCAGCGCGGGCGCTTCCGCGCCGACGACGGCCGCTACGACGAGCCCGGGGAGGTGTTCGCCGCCTGCGCCGGCGCGGCCCTGTACCGGCGCGAGGCGGTCCTGGGCGTCGGCGGCTTCGACGAGCGCTTCTTCGCCTACCTCGAGGACGTGGACCTGGGCCTGCGACTGCAGCTCGCCGGCTGGAGCTGCCGCTACGAGCCGGTGGTGGCCCTGCACGCCAGCGAGGGCTCGTCGGGCGCGCTGGAGCGCCCGCCGCTCGCCTGGGTGGAGCGCAACACGCTGCTGCTCACGGCGAAGGCCTTCCCGCTGCGCTGGCTGCCGCTCGTGGCGTACCGCCAGCTGGGCTGGGCCTGGCACGCGCTGCGCGAGCGGCGCCTGCGCGCCCATCTCGGGGGCGCCGCGGCGGCGCTGCCGCTGCTGCCGGCGATGCTGCGCGAGCGGCGCTCGCTGCGACGCTCGGCGGCGGTGCCGGTGGAGGTGGTGGTCCCGGCGCGGCCGATCAGGGGCCCGCGCGCCGGCGGGCATCCGCGCTCGCCGTAGCGAGGACTACGCCGGGCGCCGCGTGAGCGCCCGCCGGCCGCGACGCGCGCGCGGCACGGAGCGCTCGGCCCCGAGCGCGCCCGGGGCCGCCGCCATCGCCCGCTCCACCTCGCGCGGCAGCGACTGCTGGAACACCTCGAGGTTGAAGCGGTCCGCGTTGGCCACGCAGGCGGCGGGATCCACGTCACGGTCGTCGAACTCGAGCAGCGTGGTGGCCAGCTCGTCCGGCCCGCCGGTGAAGAAGGCGCCGGTCACGCCCTCCTCGACCGTCTCGAGCGCCCCACCCCCGCGGACGGCGATCACCGGCCGCCCGGCGGCCTGGCGCCTCCACCGACGCGATCCCGAACTCCTCGACCGAGGGCAGCACCAGCGCACGACAGCCGGCCAGCAGCTCGGCCACCCGCTCGTCCGACACGCGCCCAGCGAAGCTCACGAGCGGTCCCGCCATGTGACGCAGCCGGCGGGCGTCGGGACCGTCCCCCACCACCACGAGCGGCAGGCGCAGCCGGTTGAAGGCGCGCACGGCGCGGTCGATCCGCTTGTGCGGCATCAGCTCCGAGAGCACCACGTAGTAGTCGCGCACCGGCCCGGGGCTGAAGCGATGCGTCTCCACCGGCGGGTAGACGACCGTGGAGTCGCGCCCGAAGTAGGTGCTGATCCGCGCCTGGGTGGTGCGCGAGTTGGCCAGGTAGCTGTCCACCCGCTGTGCCGCGATCCAGTCCCACTGGCGCCAGCGCCGGAAGAGGGCGCGCAGCGCGGCGCGCGACAACGGGTCGCGGCGCTGCGCCAGCGTGTGGTCGCGGTCGTTCCACACGTAGCGGAAGGGGTTGTGGCAGTAGGAGACGTGAACGGTCTGCTCGTCGCAGATCACCGCGTGCGCCCAGGCGCTCGAGCTCGAGATCACGAGGTCGTAGTCGGAGAAGTCGAACGACTCGATCGCCGCCGGATAGAGCGGCAGCAGCGTGCGGAACGTGCGCGCGCTGGGGCGGGTCCGCTGCAGGAACGAGGTGCGTATCTCGCGGTGCTGGAAGCGGCCCTCGGTGCCGTTCTCGTCGTAGACGGCGGTGTACACGTCGGCCTGCGGGTACAGGTCGCACATCGCCATGAAGACGCGTTCGGCGCCGCGCACGTCGAGAAGAAAGTCGTGCACGAGCGCGACTTTCCGCTCCCTGGGCCAGAGCGAGCTTCCCTCCTCCATCGGCCCTCAGCCTATACCCGGACGGGCCACCCTGTCTCCGTTGTGGTCGAGAATGAGGCGCGCATGGCTCGCTCCTACGCCCGCACCGCCGGGGTGGTCGTCCTCCTCGGCGGCCCGACCGCGCTCGCGTTCTTCTCGGGCGGCTATTTCGACGAGGCGCGGCTGTGGGCTGCAATGGGCGCGTTCGCGCTGGTTCTTCTCGCCGCCTTCGCGTCCGACCAGCCGCTGCCCGCTGGCTGGCCCGGGCGGCTGGCCCTCGCCGGACTCGCGGCCCTGGCCGGCTGGACCGCACTCTCGATCTCCTGGGCTCCGCTCGCGGGCCCGGCGTTCCACGACATGCAGCGGCTGCTGCTCTACCTCGCGGCGCTCGTGGCGGCCGCCGCGCTGCTGCGAGGCAGGGGCGCCACCCGGGCGGTGGAGCCCGCGCTCGCCGCCGGCACGCTCGTGGTGATCGGCTACGCGCTGTCCGGGCGGGTGCTGCCCGGCCTGATTCACCTCGACCACAGCCTCAGCGCGGCCGGCAGGCTGGAGCAGCCGCTGACCTACTGGAACGCCACGGGAGCGCTCGCTGCGATCGGCGTGGTGCTGTGCGCCCGCATCGCCGGCGACCCGACTCGGGAGCGCGCCATGCGCGCCGCCGCTGCCGCCGCCGCGGCGCCGTTGGGAGTGGGCGTGTACCTCTCGTTCTCGCGCGGCGCGCTGGCGGCGCTCGGCGCGGGACTGCTGGTGCTGCTCCTGCGTCGCCTTCGGGCGCACGCAGCTGCGTGCGATCGCGATCACCGTCGCGGCCGGCGTGCTCGCCTCCGTGCCGGCCGGGCTGATGTCCAGCGTGCGCTCGCTGCAGGGCTCGGCTTCCACGCGCGAGCAGCAGGGCGCGCTGATGCTCGTGCTGCTGGTGCTGATCGCCGCGGCCGCGGCGTGGCTCGTGTGGCGCTCGGCCGGCTCGGAACAGAGCGAGGAGCCGGCCGGAAGACTGCCGGCGCTGCGGCGCGTCCACCTGCTGGTGGCGCTGGGAGTCCTGCTCGTGGCCACCGCGCTGGTGGTGGCGCGCGGTCACGAGAAGACCACCGCCGAGCCCGCGCGGGGCGCCACCACCGCCCGTCTCGGCTCGATCGAGAGCAACCGCTACGCCTACTGGCGGGTGGCCGGGTCACATGTTCGCCTCGCACCCGCTGCGCGGCGAGGGCTCCGGCAGCTTCGGCGTGGAGTGGCTCCAGCGGCGCAAGATCCCCGAGGCCGCCCAGGACGCCCACTCGCTCTACATCGAGACCGCCGGGGAGCTCGGCCTGGTGGGCCTGGCGGCGCTCGCGCTGTTCCTCGGCGGGGCGGCGGTCGCGGCCCGGCGCGCGTTCGGGCGCAACCCCGGGCTCACGGCGGGCTGGATCGCGGGCGCCTCGGTGTGGCTCGTGCACGCCGGCCTCGACTGGGACTGGGAGATGCCCGCGCTGTCGCTGATCGCGATCGCGCTGGCGGGCGCGCTGATAGCCCAGGGCGACGGCGCTCCGGCGGTCAGCGCGACGTCAGAGGAGGCGCCAGCGCGAGCACCCGCGCCACCGCCGCTTGAGACAGCTGCGGATCCGAGCGGCTCGTAGCCTGCGACAGCCGCGCCCAGGCCGTGGCGTTGCGCGGCTCCTTGCGCACCACCTCGCCGAGCAGCCGCGCGGCCTGCGCGTCGCGCCCGAGGAAGATCAGGATCGTGGCCTCGTCCACCTCGGGCTTGGTGTCCGGGTTGTTCTTCCGGGCCTGCTCGAAGTGGCTCAGCGCCGCGGCGATCTGCGCCTGCGTGGCCGGATGCGCCGGCGTGGGCCGGAACGCCACGCCCTCGGCGTCGAGGTGACTCGAGTGGACCCAAAGCGCCAGCACGACGATCGCCGCGACGGCGAGGCAGGCCAAGAGGACGCGCTGGATCACGTGCCGAATGATCGCTGAGAAGGGCACCTGTGGCACGTAGCGGGTTGCCTCTGGTACGAATGTCCCATGCTTCGTGCCCGGCGCACCGCCGCCTTCGCGATCTCGCTCGCCCTCATATTGCCCGCCGCGGCGTTCGCGGACAGCGCCGGCGACCAGCAGTACCAGGACCCGCTCGGCAGCACGCCGGCGAAGCCGAAGGCGCCGAAGACCACCGCAACGACGCCCGCCACCACCCCGGCTACGACCCCCGCTCCGGCGGCCACGCCGGCGCCCGCGAGTGCCTCGCAGTCGGCCACCGCGCAGAGCGCCGGCACCCTGCCGCGCACCGGTTTCCCCGTGGCGCCCGTGCTGGTGGTGGGAGCGGCGTTGATCGGCGCCGGGTTCCTCATCAGGCGTCTCGTTTGAGGGGCTCGCGTTGCTCTCGATCCTGATGCCCGTCTACAACGAGCTTCAGACGGTCGAGCAGGCGATCGAGGAGGTTCTGGGCACCGACCTGCCCACCGAGATCGAGCTGATCGTCGTGGACGACGGCTCCACCGACGGCAGCGCGGAGCTGCTGCGCTCGCGTCGAGTGGCCCGCAGCGGTGCGGGTCTTCCACCACGACCGCAACGCGGGCAAGGGCGCTGCGGTCCGGACCGCGCTCGGTCACGCGCGGGGCGAGTTCGCGGCGATCTTCGACGCCGACCTCGAGTACGACCCGGCCGACCTGGGAGTCCTGCTCCCCGCCCTGCTCGACGGCCGCACGAACGCGGTGTTCGGCGTCCGCGCGTTCGACGGCTACACGAGCCACTCGTTCCTCTACGTGCTCGGGAACAAGGGCGTGACCCTGGCCGCGAACATCCTCTTCAACGTCTACATGCGCGACATCATGACCTGCCACAAGACCATCCGGACCGAGGTGTTCCAGGCCCTGCCGCTCAGCGCGCGGGGGTTCGACATCGAGCCGGAGATCATGGCTCGCCTGGTCCAGCGGGGCGAGCGCATCTTCGAGGTGCCGATCCGCTACAGCGCCCGCAGCACCGAGGAGGGGAAGAAGCTCACGGCGAAGGACGGGCTGCGCGTGCTGCGGATGCTGGTGCGCTGCCGGCTGAGCGGCGGCGGGGCGCATCTGGTGTCGCCGCCACGCTCGCGGCGCAATCACCCCGCCTCCGAGGGCGGCGCGACGGAGTTCGGAAGCGCGGAGATGCTCAGCTCCGACGGAGTCGACGTGCGGCCCTGAGCGCTGTGCCGGCGCTCTTCCTGAGCTACTCCGGCCTGCTCGGCGGGGCCGAGCAGATCCTCCTCGAGGTGGCCACGGCGCTCGAGGAGACGCCCACGCTCGCCTGCCCCGAGGGGCCGCTGGCCGCGGCCGCCCGGGCGGACGGGCTGCACGTGCTGACGCTGCCCGAGCGCCCACTCGAGCTGCGGGCCAGCGCGCGCGACCGCGCACTCGCGCCACTCCGCATCGCCGCGCTCGGACGCGACCTGCGCCGACTCGTGGCCGCGCTGCGGCCGGAGCTGGTGTTCGCCTGGGGTATGCGCGCCGGGCTGGCAGCCGGGGCCCTGGGGAGCGAGCGACCGCCGCTCGTGTTCCAGCACAACGACCTCCTGCCGGGTCCGGCAGTGGCCCGCGCGGTTCGCGCTGCCGCGCGCCGGGCGGACGCGGTGGTGGCGCTGTCCGAGTGCATCGCGCGCGATCTCGACCCGGCGGATGAGCTCGGCGTGCGCGTGCTCCACCCCGGCGTGGACCTCGAGCGCTTCGCGCCGGGGCCAGCGCCCGACGGCCCGAGGGAGGTGCTCATGCTCGGCGCGATCGTGGACTGGAAGCGGCCCGAGCTGGCGCTGGAGACATTCGCGCTGGCCTCACGGGAGCGGCCGGAGCTGCGCCTGCGGCTGGCCGGCGCGCCGCTGGGCGAGGCGGGCGAGCAGCTGCTCGAGCTGTTGCGGCTGCGGGCGGGGCAAGCGGACCTGGCGGGCCGGGTCGACCTGGCCGGCGCGGTCGACGACGTGCCCGCCGCGCTGCGCCGCGCCTCCTGCCTGCTCCACTGCGCCGACCGCGAGCCGTTCGGCCGCGCGCTCGCAGAGGCGCTCGCGGCGGGGCGACCCGTGGTGGCGCCGGCGGCCTGCGGTCCGCTCGAGATCCTCGACGAGGACTGCGCGCGCCTCTACCCGCCCGGCGACCCAGCGGCGGCGGCGCGGGCGTTGCTCGACGCGCTCGACCACGCCGCCGAGCTGGGCGCTGCGGGCCGTGCCCGCGCCGAGCGCCTGTTCGGCCTCGACCAGGCGCGGGAGCGCTACCGCGCGCTGGTGAGGGAACTGGCGCCGCCCGCGCCGGCCGCGTCCGGCAAAGGGATCGCGCTCCTCACCGTTACGCACGACTCCGAGCGCGAGCTGGACGGGCTGCTGTCCTCGGCGGAGCGCCACCTGCGGGGCGCGCACGTGGTGGTGGTGGACTCGGGCTCGAGCGACGGCAGCGCCGCCCTCGCGCGCTCGCACGGCGCCACGGTGATCGAGCTGGGCGAGAACGTGGGCTACGGGCGCGCCTCGAACGCCGGCGTCGCCGCCGTGACCGAGGACGTGGTGGTGCTGGTGAACCCGGACGTCGAGCTGCTCGACGGCTCGCTGGCCACGCTCGCAGCCGAGTTGGCTGAGGGCGGGCCGGAGCGGCTGCTGGCGCCGCTGGTGCTGCTGCCCGACGGCTCGCGCCAGGATGCCGCGCAGGCCGAGCCGGGTGGCGCGGCTGCCGCCGCGATCGCGCTCGCTCCCCCCGCCCTGATGCCCGGGCCGCTGCGCCACGCGGTCTGCCCGTGGACGGCGGAGCAGCCGAAGCGGGTGGGCTGGGCCGTGGGCTGCTGCATCGCCGCGCGCACCGACACGCTGCGTCGCCTCGGCCCCTTCGACGAGAGCATCTTCCTCTACGGCGAGGACCTCGACCTGGGCCTGCGCGCCGCCGATGCCGGCGTGGAGACCTGGTTCCGGCCCGACGCGCGCGTGCTCCATCACCGCGCCCGGAGCAGCGGCCGCGCGTTCGGCGGTGAGCCGTTCGACCTGCTGGCGACCCAGCGCCGCGCGGTGGTCACCCAGCGCCGCGGCAGCGGCCGGGCGCGGCGCGACGACCTGCTCCAGGCCGCCACCTTCGCCGACCGGATCGCGCTGAAGACGCTGGCACGCCGCGACGCCTCGCGCGAACGTGAGCAGTTGCGCGCGCTGCGGAGGGCCCGGTGAGCGCTCCCGTGGCGATCAACGCGCGCGCCGCCGTGCGCCGCGAGATCGGCGGCGTGGAGCGGCTGGCGCGAGAGATGACCGCGCGGCTGCCGCGCCTGAACCCGGAGCGCTACCGCGTGATCCGCCCGCCCGAGGCGCTGGCGCACCGCGCCGGCCACGCCTGGGAGCAGCTCGCGCTGCCCGCGCTGGCCCGCGGCGCCAGCGTGATCTACTCGCCGGCGAACCTGGCCCCGCTGGCCAGCCGCCGCAACGCGGTGGTGATCCACGACGTGGCCGCCCTGCGCCACCCCGAGTGGTACCGGCCCGCGTACGTGGCCTACCAGCGTGCGCTGCTGCCGGCGATCGCGCGCCGGGCGCGCCTCCTGATCACGGTCTCCGAGTTCTCCAAGGGAGAGCTCGTGGAGGTGCTGAGGGCGGATCCGGGGCGCATCGCGGTGGTGCCGAACGGCGTGGACGAGCGCTTCACGCCGGCGGCCGACCCGGGGCCCGCGCTCGAGAAGCCCTACGTGCTGACGGTGGGCACGCTCATCGCGCGCAAGAACCTCGGTGTGCTCGCCGAGGCCGCGCGCCGCCTGGGCGACCACGGAGTCGAGCTCGTGCACGCGGGCTCCGGGCGCGACTACATGCGAGCTGAGGACGGCTCGGGCCTGCGGGCGCTCGGCTATGTGCCCGACAGCGAGCTACCCGGCCTCTACTCGGGCGCGCTGGCGCTGGCAATGCCGTCGCTGTACGAGGGCTTCGGCCTCCCCTGCCTCGAGGCGATGGCCTGCGGCGTGCCGGTGGTGGCATCGAGCGCGGGTGCGCTGCCTGAGACCTGCGGCCCGGCGGCGATCCTCCTGGACCCCGGCGACGCGGCAGGGTTCGCCGACGCACTGGTGAAACTCGCGACCGACGATGCGTTCCGGGCGCGGATGAGCGCCGAATCGATCGCCCACGCGGCCGGTTTCACCTGGGAGCGAACGGCGGAACGCACCGATCAGGCGATCGAGCGGCTGCTGTAATCACCAACCCGTGCGCAAGCTGACACTCCTCACGCTGCTCGCCCTCGCGGCGCTTCCGCCGGTCGCCCACGCGGCCAAGCCGGCGATCCCGCCCGTGCCCTACGGCTTCGTGGGCATGAACGCCGACGGACCGCTGCTGTCACCCCAGGTGAACCTCGGCGCCCAGCTCGGCGCGATGGCGCGCGGGGGCGTGACGTCGATCCGGCCCGCCTTCTACTGGAGCCAGGCCCAGCCGGTCTCTAGCTACATCTTCATCGCGCCCTCCGACGTGCCGCGCTACACCGACGTCGGGGGCATCCCCACCGACTTCACGGTGACCGACACGATCGTGGGCACCGCCGCGCGCCACGGCATCAGCGTGCTGCCGGACGTGCAGCAGGCGCCCGCCTGGGCCTCGCGCCATCCGGGCAACCCCGCGTCACCGCCGGCCGGCACCGCCCCCTACGCCAGCTTCATGGCGGCGCTGTCCGCGCGCTACGGGCCGAACGGGACCTTCTGGAAGGCGAACCCGACGCTGCCCAAGCTGCCGATCCGCGACTGGCAGATCTGGAACGAGCCGGACGCGACCAAGTACTGGTCCGACCAGCCCTTCGTGGCCGACTACACGGCGCTGCTGAGGGCCGCCCGGACGGCCCTGCGCGGCGTGGACCCGGGCGCGCGCACCGTGCTGGCGGGCTTCCCGAGCCGCAGCTGGGTGTCGCTCGCCCGCCTCTACAAGGCGGGCGCACGCACCGCCTTCGACGTGGCCGCGGTGCACCCGTTCAGCCTGCCGGTGACGAACATCACGCGGATCCTGAAAGAGGACCGGCGGGTGATGGCGAAGTACCACGACGCCAAGAAGCCGATCTTCATCACCGAGACGAGCTGGCCCTCGGCCCTCGGCAAGACGACCACCAAGTACGGCTTCGAGGTGACCCGCGCCGGCCAGGCCACCAAGGCGCGCGACGTGCTTGAGCTGCTGGCCGCCACGCGCAAGCAGTTCAACCTCGAGCGCGTCTACTGGTACAGCTGGATCAGCTTCGACACGAGCAAGGCCGCGCCCTTCGACTACGCCGGCCTCCTGACCGTCGGGCCGAACAACACCCTGGTCAAGAAGCCGGCGTACAACGCGTTCACGCGCACCGCTCTTCAGATCGAGGGCTGCCGCTCGAAGGGACCTGTGGCGACCAGCTGCCGGCGCTAGTTCGCGCCGCGGCGCGAGAGGAGCACCGGCAGGGTTCGCAGGATCAGGCGCACGTCGCCCCAGACCGTCCAGTTCGCGACGTACAGATAGTCGAGCTTGACCATCTCCTCGAACGGGATGTTCGTCCTCCCGAGCACCTGCCAGAGGCCGGTGATGCCGGGAGTGAGCTCGAGGCGCCGCCTCCCCCATCGCTCGACCCGTTGATCCTCGGACTCGATCAACGGTCGAGGCCCGACGATGCTCATATCGCCCCTGACGACGTTCCACAGCTGAGGCAGCTCGTCCAGGCTCACACGCCGGAGAAACCTGCCCACCGGTGTGACGCGCGGGTCGTGCTCGAGGTGGAGCCAGTCCGGATCCTTGCTCAGAGCGCGCAATCCCTCCGCTCGATCCTCCGCATCGACGTGCATCGTCCGGAACTTCCACACGGTGAATGCCTGTCCGTGGCGCCCGATCCGCCTCTGGCGAAACAGCGCGGGCCCGGGTGACGTCGTCCTCACCACCAGCGCAATGATGAGCATCAACGGACCGACCAGAAACAGGAGGCCACCGGCCCCCGCAAGGTCCATGCTGCGTTTGATGAAGCGCGATGACCTCGACAGCACCGGGGGGTTCAACCCAAGAACCGTGACGCCCTCGAGATCGTCCACTTCGACCGACGGTCCCATCGCGTCGAATGGCGTGGGAAGCAGGCTGACCTTCAGGCCCAGGTCCCGCGAGCGGCGAAGGAGGTCGAGTTGCTCGTTGCCTCCACCGATGAAGCCGGTGGATATCAGCACTCGGTTCACGGCGTAGCGCCTCACCACGGACTCGAGCTGGTCGATGCCTCCGAGCACCGGCAGGGATGCCGGCCGGGCACTTGAGCGAGCCACGCCGACGCACGCCCACCGGCTCCAGCCCGTACTCGCGATGCGCGCGCATCTTGCGCACCAGGGTCTCGGTCAGCCCGTCATCGCCGATGAGGAGGACGCGCTCGGGCCCCAACACCCGGCGAGACACGCGCCTGACAACCGAGCGAGCCCCGAGCATCGCCACCATCGCGATGGCGAAGAACACGGCCACCTCCGCGAGAATCGGCTTGCCCGCCGGCGAGAACCTGAAATAGACCCAGGAGACCAGCGTCGCGGTGATCAGGGCGTGGAACAGCCAGGGAATGTCGTCCACGGTCGAGTGACTGACCCGCTTGAGATCGCGGTCGTAGAGCCCGTAGAGCTTGAGGATGAGCAGCCACACCGGCACGAGCGCGAGGGCCCACAGGAACGCCCGCTCGGCGTCTTCGCCGCCGGGAACGAGGGCCGCCGACGCCTCGAACGAGACCAGGAGCGCGCACACGTCGGCCGTCGCAAGCAGCCTCCGGCGCCAGTAGTCCCGTCGAGGGAGGGAGGTCGCGAGGAAATGAGAATCGACCGGACGTGAGCCTGGGCGCTCACCGGGAGCGCCGAGCTTCGGAGCAGCGGTCGCGGTTCCGCGCTCGAGCGGGCTTCCCCTCATGACGGAACGGCGGCGACGCCCGTCAGCGTCGGGGTGCGCGGTGCTCCACGGGCGAGGAGCGACGACTCCGTCGCCTCGAGGATCGCGACGATGTCGCGCGCGAGCTTCATGTTCCACAGCGGCGGATCTCCGGAGCGGATTCCGGCGACGAAGTCATCGAGCTCGAGTGCGAGCGGCTCTGAGCTGTCGAGATGCGGGCTGACGATGTCGCCGGTGCGGTACGACAGGTGGTACTCGCCGAAGGTCTGAGGATCCCGATACGTCACGCCGGAGTCGAAGATCCGGACGGGCTCGGAGCTGGTGTCGTCGTAGACGACCATCTTCTTGCTCCCGACGACGACGGTCCGCCGCAGCTTGCTCGGAGCGAGCCAGCTCAGTTCCACGTGCGCCAGGACCCCGGACGGGAACGAGAGGTCGATGAACGCGATGTCGGTGACGTCTTCCACCACCGACGCCCGCCCGATGGCGCTCACCCACTCGGGCGCCTCTCCCAGCCAGTGCAGGAGGATCGCGAAGTCGTGCGGAGCGAGGTCCCAGATCACGCTCGCGTCTCTCTGGTGCAGCCCGAGGTTCACCCGGCTGCTGGAGACGAAGTAGATGTCTCCGAGCTCGCCATCGTCGATCAGCTTCTTGACGGCTCGTACCGCCGGGCTGTAGATGAACGTGTGCCCGCACATGAGGCTGACCCCGCGCTCCTCGGCGAGCTGGACCAGCGCGTCGGCCTCCTCGCTCGATGAGGCAAGCGGCTTCTCCACGAACGTGTGCTTGCCGGCGCTGAGCGCCCGGTGGGCCAGCTCATGATGGGTGTGCACGGGGGTGGCGAGCACGATCGCGTCGAGCTCGTGATCGTCCTCTAGATCGCTGAAGCTCCTCGTGCCTTGGACGTTCGGATATCTCGCGAGCGCGGACGCCAGACGGGCGGGGTCGAGATCGCAGACGTAACGGACCTCGACGTCCTCCTGCTCGTAGAGGACCCGCAGGAGGTTCGGGCCCCAGTAGCCGAGACCGACCACCGCCACCCGGACCGGGCCGGTTGGAATCGAATTCGTAGTCGTCTTGAACCGACCGGATGACAAGAGCTTCCCTTCCCGAAGGTTGCGACCCTGGGCCTTTGCGTAGCGGCCTGCAACCACCCCGTTCGAGCGGGCCTCTAACCGAACCTAACCTTTTTGAGGTATTTCGGCAAGCGAACTTGTGACAATCTTGTGCATCTCGGCTGGGTGAGGGGCTACAAGCGTTATGAGGGACACGGTCCTGACGGCAGCGGCGTTCGTACGCTCGCCAACGCGAGCTGGCGGCGATGAGCCACCGTTCCCTTCGTCGCCCTCGATCGCCAGCACGCGCCCCTTCGCGACGAGCTTCGAGCGGCCTTCGACCGAGTCCTCGCGAGCAGCGCCTTCGTTCTCGGCGAGGAGGTCGCGCGCTTCGAGGACGAGTTCGCGGCCTACTGCGGCGTGCGCCACTGCGTCGGCGTGGGCTCGGCACGGCGGCGCTCACCCTCGCACTCCAGGCGATGGGGATCGGCCCTGGGGACGAGGTAATCGTCCCGGCGCACACCTTCATCGCGTCGGCGCTCGGGGTGCTGCACGCTGGGGCGACGCCGGTCAACTGGGTCAAGGGGTACCAACGTTATGAGGGATGCGCTCCAGACGTGAAGCGGCGCCACGACAACTGGGCTTGATTGAGGTGCATGCACCGCACCCGCCCCCACGGCTCGACTAGGCTTGCCGACCCGATGCGGCAAGCCACGGTCCCGTTCGTCGCCCTCGATCGGCAGCACGCTCCCCTCCGTGACGAGCTTCGAGCGGTCTTCGACCGAGTCTTCGCGAGCAGCAGCTTCGTTCTCGGCGAGGAGGTCGAGCGCTTCGAGAATGAGTTTGCCGACCTACTGTGGCGCGCGCCACTGCATCGGGGTCGCGTCCGGCACGGCCGCGCTAACGCTGGCCCTCGACGCCCTCGGCGTCGGCGCCGGAGACGAGGTCGTGGTCCCGGCGAACACCTTCGTCGCCTCCGCTCTGGCAGTCGTGCACGCCGGAGCCACGCCGGTCTTCTGCGACGTCGAGCAGGAGACCGGTCTGATGTCGCCGGAGGCCGCGGCTGCCGTGGTGACCCCTCGCACCGCCGCGCTGCTCCCGGTCCACCTGTACGGGCAATGCTGTGACATGGACTCGATCGGCGAGCTCGCGACTCGCCACGGCCTTGCGGTGGTCGAGGACGCGGCCCAGGCTCATGGTGCGACCCATCGCGGGCGGCGGGCCGGTTCGCTCGGTACGGCCGCGGCCTTCAGCTTCTATCCGAGCAAGAACCTCGGTGCGCTCGGCGACGGCGGCGCCGTATGCACCTCGGACCCCGATCTGATGCGGCGGATACGCGCACTCAGAGACCTTGGACAATTCGCGAAAGGTGACCATGCGCTGAAGGGTTACAACGAGAGGCTCGACGGACTCCAGGCAGCGTTCCTAAGCGCGAAGCTCACTCACCTCGACGACTGGAATGCCGCTCGATGCAGGCACGCTTCGACCTACCGCGAGCTGCTCGGGGACAGGGTCGAGATGCTCACAGAGCGGCCGGCCACCCCGTCCGTTCATCACATCTTCCCCATCCGCGTGGGAAATCGAGACGAGATTGGACGCGCCCTCGCCGTTGCCGGCGTCGCCACTGGCACCCACTACGCGCGCACGGTCCCGGCGCAGCAGTCCTTCGGCTCTCGCGGCGGCTTCCCCGCCGCGGAGCGCTGGGCGGCGACCGAGCTCTCCCTGCCGATGTTCGAGCACCTGAGGGAAGACGAGATCGAGCAGGTCGCGAGGGAGCTGACTGCAAGATGCTGAGCCCGGCCACGGTAGGAGCGTCGTGACGCGGATCCTGGTGATCTCGCCGCTGCACAACGAGGCCGGCCACTTCGAGCGCGTGGCCGCGGCAATGGATCGCCAGACTGTGCGGCCAGACCTGTGGGTCGTGGTCGAGAACGGCTCGACCGACGGCACTCCGGACATGCTGCCCCGGCTCTCCGAGAGCCGGCCGTACATGCGCGCCGTCCGGCTCGACAGCTGGTGTGCCCTCGAGCGGCGACCGCCTGGCACGGGCCATGCCGCCGCGGGCCTTCAACTTCGGCCTAGCGACAGTAGGGGGACCAGAGCAGTTCGATGTCATCGCCAAGATCGACGGCGACATAGAGCTGCCTCCGGAGTTCGTCGAGCGGTGTGTCGGCGCGTTGGGCGACAACCCCGGGATCGGCATCGTGGGCTGCCGCCTGATCGAACAGATCGGCGGTGATACACGGACAATCCCGATCCCTGACCTCCACGTCCACGGAGCGACGAAGGTGTACAGGCGCGAATGCCTGGAAGCGATCGGCGGCGTTCGCGAGCAGGTTGGCTGGGATGCGATCGACGAGACCTACGCTCGCATGGCCGGCTACACCACCCACTCCCTACACGATCTTGAAGCCAACCACCTCCGTCCCACCGGGGGCGCCCAGGGCATCGTGCGCGGCCGGGCCAGGCACGGCGCGGCCGCGTACATGACCCATTACCCGCTGTACTGGGTCCTGGGGCGCGCGGTCAAGGTCGGGTTCGCGCGTCCGCGGATCGTGTCCGGATTGGCGTTCTTCGCCGGCTACCTTCACGCCCGGGCTCTACGAAAGCCGCGCGTCGACGACCCGGCGTTCCGTCGCTTCGCCCGCCGCGAGATGCGCAGCCGCGCGGCGGGATACCTACGCGGGTCGCCTCGCGCGGCGGGCCGCCTGCTCACCACCAGGCGGCGGGCCGAGGGTACGCGCTGAGCCGGCACGTCGTCGTCCTCCTCGAGAACATGTCGTACCCGCGCGACCGCCGCGTGGTGCTCGAGGCCGAGGCACTCGTGGCGAGCGGAGCCAAGGTCACGGTGATCAGCCCGGACGGCCCCGGCACGCGGGCGACGGACGAGCGGCTCGACGGAGTCCGCGTGCTGCGATACCGGGCGCCCCCCGGTGGAGTGGGCGCAGCCGGTTACCTGCGGGAATACGCGGTCAGCCTCTGGCGAATCAGCCGACTTCTGCGACGGGTTCGCGAGGAGGGCACGGTGGAAGTGGTCTTCTCGTGCAATCCGCCCGACCTGCTGATCTTCCTCGGGTGGGGTGCGGCTCGACGAGGCGCGGGACTCGTCTTCGACCACCACGACCTGGCGCCGGAGCTGTTCGCGCGGAAGTTCGGCCGCCGCGGCGTGGTCTGGCGCGCACTCCTGGCACTCGAGCGCGCGGCGTATCGCACGGCGGACGTCGTGCTGCAACCGAACGATTCCTACGCGCAGATCGCCAGCGAGCGAGGTGGCGTTCGCCGCGATCGGCTGTTCGTAGTCCGCCACGGCGTCGATCCGGAAAGGATCTTCCCGGTCGCGCCTCGGCCCGAGTTGCGACGGGGGCGCAGGTGGCTCGTGCTGTGGGTGGGGCAGATCACCCAGCGCGAGCGTGTCGAAGCGCTCCTTGACGCTGCGCAGGAGATCGGTCGGCGCCGCGACGACGTCGCGTTCAGCCTGGTGGGCCCCGGGGAGGCCCGAGAGGCCGTCCTCGCCGACGTCCGGCGGCGCGGGCTTGATGCGAGAGTGGAACTGCCCGGCCCGGTCTACGGAGAAGACCTGCGCGCTTACCTGTCAACGGCGGACGTCTGCGTGAGCGTCGACCTGAGCAACCCGATGAACGACGCCTCCACCGTGACGAAGGTCATCGACTACATGACCATGGGGCGGCCGGTGGTCCAGTTTCCGCTCCCGGAGATGGCTGGCGTCTGCGGCGACTCGACCCTCTACGCGGCCGAGGGCGATCCCGTTGCGCTGGCCGATGCGATCGAGTCGCTGCTCGACGATCGAGAGCAGGCCGAGCGTCTCGGCGCCGCCGCTCAACGTCGAGTGCTCGAGCACTTCGACTGGCAGCGTCAGGTCCCGATCCTGTTGGCCGCGGTGGACCAGGCTGCGCGAGCCGGCTTAACGCGACGCCGGCTATCGCGATGACTCCGCAGTCGCGGCGCGAGCCTCGGCCAGGTACAGATCCGCCAGCCGAGCGCCGATGCGCTCCCAGGTCAACGTCGCGACCGCCTCCATGCCCGCCGCGACGATCGCGTCGGTCCGCCCGCTCCGGCGGCTGAGATCCTCGGCGACCTCCTCGAGCGCACGGACGAACCCAGCGGCGTCGCGGCCCTCCAGGAAGTGCCGGCCGGGCACGAGGCCGAGTCCCTCGGCCCCGATCGGCGTCGATACCAGCGGCCGCCCCAACGCCAGTGTCTCGACGACCTTGAGCCTCGTGCCCGAGCCCTGGAACAACGGCACGACCGTCACGTGCGCGCGCTCGTAGTGCGGTCGCACCGAGGGCACCGTTCCGACGTAGGTGACATCGGGATCGCTCAGCGGCTGCTGCGGAGGCTTCCCGACGACCTCGAACCTCACCGGCAGCCGCGACCGGAGCTCCGGCAGCACGGCGTCCACGAACCACTCGATGCCGCGCTCGTTCGGGCGGTAGCTTCCGGACCCGATGAACAGGATCCGAAGCGGCTCGTCGTCTTCGCGGTACCTCATCGGGAGCGGCTCGACGGCGTCCGTTCCGTTGGGGACGACCTCCACCCGCCTGGCCCCCGCGTCCCGCATGGTGCGCGCGTCGAGGTCAGACACCGCAAGGCAGAGAGGCATCCGCCGCCAGACCTCGATCTCCTCACGGGCGACCTTCCGCGCGTCCACGCGGGCGAACAAATGGCGCAAGCCCGAGGCCGCCTCCGCCTCAGCGGCGATCACCCGTTGGTCGACGTTGTGCGACCCGTAGACCGAGAAGCTGTCCGGAACAGGCCCCCATAGCGCCACCCCGAGCTTCGTCCAGGTGTGTCACGGCCGGCCGTCGCCGGGCCGCGATCTCCAGCATTGCCTCCGCAGAGCAGCCCTCCTGTAGCGGCCCCACGTCCACGAGAAGCCGCGCGGCGAGGCCAGCGAGGCGGTCTGGCTCAGGCGCTTGTGCGGGCCGAGGCCCTCGACCGTGACGACCTCGACGTTCGGAAACAGCCCGTCGAGCTCCTCACGCGCGAGGTGCCCGTCAGCGCTGCGCGGGTGATGCTCGAACGTCAGCAGCGTGGTCTCGAAGGACTCGCTGAGGGCCGAGAGCAGACGGTGTGCGCGGATGCGCGCGCCATTGTTCAGCGGATAGGGGGCCGCCGCGTAACGAGAGGAGCGCGTCAGACACGGCCTCGGTCGCCCTGTCCATGGAAGTACCAGAACAGCGTGACCGCTCTCGCGAGCCCCTCCCGCTGCCCGGCTCGCTCTCCCGGAGGGGCAGCGAACGCGCGCTCCAAAGCGGCGCGGTCGATCCACTGCCACAGCGGCGACCCCGGCATCGACAGACATCAGCTCTCGGTGCCCTTCGGCGTGGGCGTCGAACCAGCGCATCCAATACGGCGGCCGTTGCGGGTCGAAGAGTCCCTTGGCTTCCCACGCCTCCGCTCGCGGTCGAGCACGGTTCTCACGAGGCCCCAGGAAGCGTCCAGCGCTGCAAGGCGCGAGTGGGACACTCGCCAGGGCTTGTCGAATGGCAAGGCCAGCAGGCTCGGGTCCATCAACTTCAGCAGGCGACGGTGCGGGACCTCGGCGTAGCGCTCGCGGGCGTCGAGCGAGAAGCAGTAGCGGATGTAGGCCCTCGAGCAGAAGGGGGTGAAGAAGTCGTCGGTGGCAGAGGTTCGCCGCAGCCCGGAGGATCCCCAGCGAGCGACTCGCTCAATGCGTACCAGGCCTCGGCGACTGAGTTCATCAGCCAGCCCTCGGCCAGGCGGTCCGCCACGAAGCCGCGCACATAGCGGCGCGCCGCGTCCAGCGTCTCGGCGGTCCAGAGGTCCCCGAACTGCTCGGCCGGCTGGGACAACAGAAGGGCCTGCAGTCTGGCCGAGCGCGTGACAATCGGCACGGTCGCGGCATAGGGAATTGCCGCCGCCGCGGATCGCGCGATCTCTCCTCCGAGGCCGCCGGCCTTCACCCCGAGCGGGCCGTGTCCCGACAGCTGATCGACGTAGTCGCGGATCTGAATGAGGCTCGAGAGCCCGTCCGTCTGCGAGACGAACAGGCGCGTCAGCGCCTGCCAGTCGTCGATGTCCTGCGGCTCGGGAGGCGGCCAGACCACGTAGGACAGCCCGAGGTGGCTCGCGACGAGCGTCGCGATGTCCACGTCTGGCTCGCCCGCCAGGCCATTGGTGTAGCAGGCCACCTCGGGAACGCCCGCCTCACGGATGAGCGCAAGCAACAATCTCGAGTCCCGGCCGCCGGTCAGGGCTAACTTGATGCCGCCCCCGACGCGGCCCGCCGACGCGGTCAGCGATGTCAGGGTCGACCGCAGTCCCTCGATCGCCTGGTCATGCCGCGACAGGGAGCGGGCGACGGTCGCGGACGAAAAGTGGCGCTGCTCCTCGAGCCGACCCGCGGCGACCCGAGTGCGAGCGCCGCCTGGCACGGCTTCGATGGCCTCGATGAGTGTGGAGCGGCCGACCGCCCACCCGAGCGACAGGAACGAGCTGACCCCGAGCGGGTCCGGGCTGCTCGACTGCGTGAGGCGCCGGATCGCCTCGACACTGTTGCTGATCAGACGGCCACCGCCGTGAGCCGTATGGAACAGCGGCCCCTCGCCGAGGGTGTCCGTGAGCAGGTCGACCTCATCCCGACGCAGGTCGACCCTCGCCGCCGCGAACAGGCCCTCCAGCTCCTCGTCCAGGCGATCCCAGTGGCGCAGGAGGGACTCCGCCTCGTGCGCCGGGAAGCTTCCTTCCGCGCTCAGCGGCAGGCCGTCGAACAGCACCGCGACATCCGCCTCCTCGGCGACGTACGAACGCGTGCCGGCGATCTGCTCGGGATGGCGTATCGAGCACGCCAGCGTCGCGCCGGAGGCGGAGACCCTCGACCAAGAGGGGCCGTCCGCAAGCCCGGCGAACGGCCGTGCGGCGAGCGCGAGAGCCTCCTGAAGGGCTCGCTCTTCCGCGGAGCGAACGCCGCACGCGATCAGGAAGAGGTGCATCTCAAACCGTCAGATCAGGGCTGTGGTGCGGCGTCGGCGGGCGTGGCGCGGCCGGGCCAGAGCCCTCGAACGTCGAGGATCCCCAGCTTCATCACGCCGGGCAGCCACGCGCAGGCGAACACTAGGATTCCGGCGGCGCCGAGCAGCAGCGCGGAGAAACGGTTATGTACGGGCAGCGCAATCGCCAGCCAGGCACACGCGACCCCGACCAGGGCTCCCCACGCCAACAGGGCGCGGGTTGCGACCGAGCCGGCGATGCCGCGCAGCGAGAGCACGTCGGTCGACAGCCAGCGGTCCACGCTCCGGATCAGCCAGAGCGACGAGACCGCGAGCCCGAGCGACGTGGCTGCGATCACCCCCCAGCGGCCGATGGCCACGCCGAGAAGGACAGTGAGAGCGAGATTCAGCGCGAACCCGAGCAAGGAGTAGTTGCGATCGATGTCGGGGCGGCCTGCGCCCATCGCCACCGTCGTCCCCGCGCCGGTGGCGATGTTGACGGTGTATCCGAACCCCAGCACAAGCGCGATCACCCCGCTGGTGCTGTACGACGCCCCGAGCCAGGCGATGACCAGCGCGTAGCTCGCACCGTAGAGCGCGATCAGCGGCGCCACGCCCAGTCCCAACACGATGCGGTAGGTGCGCAGGTAGAAGGCGGTCAGGCGCCCGGCGTCTTCTGACGCCGCCTCACGGGCCGACGCCGCTATGAGAGGGCCGAAGGCCGTCACGGGGATTGTGCGGATCGTGTACGCGACCCTCGATCCCAGCTCGTACAGCCCGACGAAGCTGAGCGGTGCGAACAACAACAGGATCGGCTTGTCCGCCTGGGCGTTGATCAGCACCACGAGGTTCACGAGTTGAACGTTGGTGCCGTAGCGCCAAACCTCCTTCGCGTCCCGCCAGGTGGCCACACGCGGCGACAGCCCGAGCGGCCAGAGGCGGCGGCTGGACACATATGCCACCCCACAGGTCACCAAGGCACCACAGAGCGCGCCGACGCCCAGGCCGGCGAGGCTCTCGCTGTGCCAGAGCAGGGCAACCGCCACGGCGCTATAGGTCACCTGACCGGCCAACTGAGCCACATTGGACAGGTCCCATCGACCCATCCCGTTTGGGAATGCCTGGAACACGGAGCTCATCGATGCGAGGCCGAGCGCCGCCGCATTGCAGACCACGGCGACCTGCCAGCCGGACGGCCAGCCGGCGACGACGGAGTGCGGCAACGCCAGCACTATCCCGGCGGCCAGCGCCGTGATGCAGGCCATGAAGGCCACCGATCCCCAGAGGCCCGAGGCGGCGCGCCGATGGAGTTCTCCATGCTCCTCGCGCTCGTCGAAGTGGGCGACGTAGCGAGTCAACGCCGGGCCAACGCCAAAGTCCAGGAGCTGTGCGTACTGGCTGACGGCGGACACGACCGCCCAGAAGCCGAACGCTCTCAGGCCCAGCCTGTGGACCACGTACGACGCCACGAAGAGGGACAGCACCATGCTGAGACCCCTGCCCGCGAGGTTCACCGACGCGTTCTGCCCGAGAGTCAGTGACCTGCCCTTGCGCGGCTTGGCGAGTGGGCGCGGACCAGCCACGGGGGCAGGCTAGCATCCGGTGCGCAGGCCCGAAACGGGTCTGAGCACGCATTTGGCCCACAAAAAATCGATGCGAGTCGCCGCGATCATCCTCAACTGGAACCGGGCCGAGTTGACCCAGGCGGCGGCGATCTCGGTGATGGACCAGGTCGACGAGGTCATCCTTGTGGACAATGCGTCAGGCGCCGACGACGTCGGGCAGCTCGCCCGCTTCGCCGAGCAGCACTCGCTGACGCTCACACAACATTCGCACAACCTGGGGTACGCGGCCGGCAACAACCCCGCCATCGCCAGTGCGGTGAGCGAGGGCTTCGACGGCATCCTGGTGATGAACAACGACGCGGTCGCCGAGCCCGGCGCAGTTGCCGCGCTGGTGAAGCGACTCGAGGAGAACCCGCTCGTGGGAGCGGTACAGCCGCTGGTCTTGGACCTGTCCGGGCGGTTCGCCCTCCACACCCATTGCGCAATGGACCTGGACCGGGGAGACCCGACGTGGGTGGGCTACGGGGTGCCGCGCGAGCAGGTTTCCAAAGAACCGCGTGAGAGCGGCTACATCTCCGGCGAGGCGTTCCTGGCGCGGGCCGAGCTCTTCACGTCTGTCGGCCAATTCGACGAGCGGTACGAGATGTATTTCGAGGACTCCGACTGGAGCGTGCGGGCGAGGCGCGCGGGCTGGCTGCTGGAGGCGGTCCCCACAGCCGTTTTCAGGCACGAGTGGGGGACGTCCGTGTCCTCACCCCAGCGGGTCTTTCGGTTCGCTCGGGCGCGTGTCCTGTTCTACAGACTCGCCCTCGGCAAGACGCGGCGTAGCGCGCTGCGCCACGCCGCGCCGGTGATCTACCAAGAGCTCCGGTCCCACATCGGGCGGCGCAGGATCCGCCAGGCCGTGCGCGGCGAGATGGGCGGGACACTCGCGGGCCTGATCAGGAGCGCATGAGCGACGGCTCGCCTCCCGGTGTCGTTCGACTGGCGATCTGGGCGAACGCGCCGCAGGCACCGACCAGCAGCCAGAACAAGATCTGCTGCTGGGTGATGAACGACAGGAAGTAGAGCGCCACTAGGTTCGCGAGCACCAGCGCGGGCAGCACGGCGAGTGGACTGTGAACCTGCTTGACGAAGAGGCGCGCCACCGTGGCGACGACCGCGACGAACGCGGCGAGGACGATCAACCCGTATTGGTTCGCGAGGTAGATGTAGTTGTTGTCGATCGACGCGCTCTGGGCCTGGTAATAGCCGAAGCGCGTGAGTGTCTGCTCGACGAACGGGCTTTGGCGGTTGCCGGCGAGCTTCAGCACCCCGGGCCGCAGAGCCTGGCTAGCCAGTGAGGTCCGGTAGGTCGCGTTCTCGGACAGTTGCCCCGATCCCGATTCCGAGATCGATGTGACCACTGCACGTTCCGCCGGCAGCACCGCCAGGGCGGCCACGAGCACCGCCCCGGTGATAGCGAGGGCGCCTGCCAAGCGCCTCCTGGAGTCGCGCCCGAAGTGAATGATCGCGAAGAGCGCGATGCCGGCTGCGGCCATGATCCACCCCGTTCGCGACAGGGTCAGCAGCTGCGCGCCGAAGATCGCGACGCCGGCCACGAGCCAGCGCTTCCGCTCGGACGGGGTCGATGCTCGCAGCCAGAGCGCGACGCAGATGAGCGACGCGGTGACGAGGAACATCGACAGCGCCAGCGGGTGTCCGAATGCGCCCGCGACCCGGGTGGCGCCCAGCCGCACCTGAGGGTGCGCCCAGATCGACTCCTGGGAGTTGATGTCGAGGTGGGTGAACGGGTTGGAGCCGCTGGCGGCCTCCCACAGGATGAGCGGAATGCTGACCGTGGCGACCACAGCCAAGAGCTTGAGCAGGCTGTACACCCGCTCCTCGCTGCTCAGGACCAGGCGCGCTGCGAGGTAGGGACCGACCCAGAGGAAGAGTGGAGTGCCGATGTCGTTCACGCTGCGCACGGAGGCGAACACCGGTATCAGCATGGTGGCGAAGAACAGGCCCACCGCGATGTCGATGGGATTGGCTCGTAGAGCCCGTGGCCAGCCCCCTTGCCTCAGCACCTCAGCGAGAGCGGTGAGCCAGAGCAAGAGGGCGCTGATGTTGGGGGTGAAGTTGTGGAGCAGCGGGGATGCGTATACGGGCACGAAGGCGAGCGTCGCCGTCGCCACGGCGAACACCACCGTGGGCTTGCCGACCCCGTAGAGGACAAACACCAGCAACGCACTTGCGATGAGCAGTGCGGCCACGGCCCTGGGATTCGTGTCCAGCGCCAGGCCGAGGCCGACTGCCAGCGCAGCCAGGCATGCCAGCGCGATCGTCCTGCGGATTGCGCCGGCGGCCGTCACCGGCCTCGGAACGGACCCGTTCCCATGGTGCAAGTATCAGCCGATCGGGGCGATCGTGCGAGCGATGACCGTCAACTCACGCCGGGGCGGCGTGATCGAGCGTGACTGCCGCCAGCCGTCGCTCGCCGAGGTCTGCGGCGAGAAGGGGGATCGCCCGGACGGTCGCCGAAGCCACCGAATCGTGCAGGAGCACGATCGTCCCGTCCCCCAGAGTCGCGCCGCACGACCCTGCGGATGTGGTCCTCGCTGACGGGCTCCCAGTCATGCCCCCACGCGGACCAGTACACCGGGCTCAGACCGAGCGACCGGCAGGTGGCGAACCCTTCCTCCGAGAACTTGCCGTGGGGTGCGCGGTACCAGCGCGGGCTGACGCCGGCCACGTCCTGAATGCTCTGCAGCCCGCGTTCGATGTCTGTCCGTGAGGCGCCGGCGGCGGCCTTGTCGTGCCGGAAGTGGCGGTATCCGTGCAGCGCCAGCTCGTGGCCGTCGTCGACGATGGCGCGGCCCAGGTCCGGCCAGCGCTCCAGCTGCTCCCCCAGCACGAAGAAGGTGGCTCCGAGGCCGTGCTCGCGCAGCGCCTCGAGCAGAGCCGGGGTGGACTCGGTCGGACCGTCGTCGAAGGTCAGAACCACCCTGCCGGCTGCAGTATCGAGAGACTCGAGGCCCGGGAACCGCCGCCAGCGAACGCGGCGGCCAGGCGACACCTCATACAGGGCGAGGCGCAGGGGGAGCGGAATCTTGTCGCGCATGCACGGGAACAGCTAGCAGGTTCGGCGTCGCTGGCGCGCCTAGAAACCGGGTTGCTCCCACGCTCTGCTGTCGAGCGCCTGCTTCACCCAGCCGATGTAGGTCGCCGCCTGCCCGTTCCCCCACGGGTAGGGCTCATACCAGGCACCGATCGAGTTCCACGCCTGTCCCGGGCCGTAGCCGTCCCCACACCAGATGCAGTCGCCGTCGTAGAAGTAGCGGATGTCGGCAGCGTAGAGATCGAGGTTGAAAGCGGTGCTCTTCCAGCGGAGCGGCTCCGTGCCGGGGTTGATCGATTGGTCCGGGCGCCACTTGAGCGAGGAGAGCCCCATCGACTCGTAGACGTCGCCCGTGCCGCTCACGCGAGCCTGCGCCGGATATTGCGAATACCAGGTCGATGACACCGCCGTCCGATCCCCTAGTGAGCTCTGATTCCAACCCATCTGGCCGTCCCAGTGGGACTCGACGACCATCTGAGCCCGAATCCAATCCTCTGGGATCCCCCACTTGTGCGCCACCCACTGGATCAGGTCGTCGGTGGACGGGTTGACAAGCCCGGGGCGGCCGGTGACGTAGCGTCGCAGTGAACTGGCCTGGGTCGACTGGGAGTCGTAGGCATGGAAGGCGGCAAGTTCGGCGTCGGTCGGCCGGTACCGAGTTGGCGGCGACGTTCCCCGGTCGGTTCTCAGGCCGGTGGGTCACCTGGCTCGCTGCCGCGCTGTCGCTGAGCGGCGGCGATCCGGGCGGCGCCCACGAGGTCACCGGCTGGCTCGAGCCACCCGGCAGCGACGGCGGCGCGACACCAGTAGGCAGTCCCGGAGTCGCCGACGGGCGCTTCGGCTTCGAATGGTGCTTGACAACCCTCCTGCAGCGCTTCACGCGCTTGGAGCCCCGTGTACGGCGAGAGTGGACCCGCCTGCACCGGGCTCGCCGATGGGGCTTGGCGCACTTGCGGTGGCCGTGGACCTTGTGACAGCGGGAAGCAACGACCGCACCGCTGCTGCTACGCGTTGCGGCCCCGGCCGTCGACGTCGCGAAGAGTAGGAGCGCTGTGACGAGGAGCGCTCCTGCGGCGTAGAACCTTCGTGTCATCTGGCAAGTGCTCCTGGGGAGTTTTACCCACCTGGCCGGATCGGCAACGCTTTGGGCGTAATCGACCGCCGGCCCGCCAGCATTAGCACCCGCGGCGCAGGCTGGACGCCCGGCGCCGCCCGAAGCGGCTTGCGGACTGGCTCAATCCACCGTAGATTGGGTATTGCCCAGCCTCCGGGCGGGGGACACCTGTCGCGTGGTGAGAGGCGCCACCGAGGTCTGGCAAATGACTGAGCAGCGGAGCGCACAGGCACCGGCCGCCATCGCCGGGTTCAGAGTACTCCGACGACATCTACCGGTGTTCCTGCTGTGCGTGGTCTTGGTGCCCGCCGCCGCCGTCGTCTACTCGAAGCGGCTCGACAAGGAGTACACCGCGACGGCGGCACTCCTGTTCCGCGATCCGGGGTTCTCTGAGGCGCTGTTTGGGTCGGCTGTGCTCAGCCCTAGCAATGACCCGACGCGGGACGCCGCGACCAACGTGAAGCTGGTCAGTCAGCGCGTGGTGGCCGACGCCACCGCCAAGGCAATCGGGAAGGGGCTGACCGGAGCTGAGGTCGCAGGGAAGGTCAGCGCCAGCGCCGAGGACCAGTCGGACGTAGTGTCGATCGCCGCGACGGACGAGGATCCGCAGCTCGCGGCGGATATAGCCAACACCTATGCCCGCCAGTTCATCTCCCTGCGGCAGACCGCCGACCGGGCGAAGCTCGCGCAGGGTGAGGCCCTGCTGGAGCAGGATTACCAGACGCTCACGCCCAGCGAGCGCGCCGGGCCGCGGGGCCGCGGCCTTCAGCAGCAGTTGGACAAGCTTCAGACGCTCGCGTCCGTGCAGACCGGCAACGCAGAGCTGACTCAGGCGGCCGAGCGGCCGAGCTCCCCGTCGTCGCCGAAGACGGTCCGTAACGCTGTGGCGGGAGCGGTGCTTGGGCTTCTGCTGGGAATCGCAGGGGTGATCTTCTTCGAGCGCCTGGACCGTCGCGTGCGCGAGCCCCGAGAGCTGGTCCAGCTCTTGGGCAGCCCGGTGCTCGGCACGATTCCGAAGAGCCGATCGATCGCCAGGGCGGCGCGCAAGCCGCGGCAGCTCTCTGCTGCGCCGGCCGAGGCATTTCGCACGCTTCGCGCCAACCTTCTCTACTTCGACGTCGACTCAAGATTGCGCTCGGTACTGATCACGTCCCCCTCGCCCGGGGATGGAAAGACCACAGTCGCCTGGAACCTGGGGGTAGTGGCGGCAAGCGCAGGTGGCCGCGTGCTCCTTATCGAGGCCGACCTTCGCAGCCCCAGCATGGCCCGAGTGCTTCCGGGAGCGGCCCAGCCTGGCCTGAGCGACATGCTCGCGGGTCATGCCGAGTTGCACGACGTCATCCAGCAGGTGGTCGTGCAGGAACGTGCCAACAGCGCCGGGCCGAGCCGTCGTCTAATGGACGTAATCCCCGCGGGACCGGTCCCGCCGAATCCCGCAGATCTGTTGGGGTCGGCGCGCATGGAGCACCTCATCGAGCAGAGCGAGCGAGAGTACGACTTCGTGGTGGTAGACAGCTCCCCGATGGGTGTCGTCTCCGACGCGATCCCGCTCGTGAAGCGCGTGAGCGGGGTAATCGTGGTGAGCCGACTCGGCGAGACCACCCGTCAGGCCGTCTCGCGGCTGCGGGACCAGCTCGCGCTGCTCGGGGCCTCGACGCTCGGAATCGTGATCAACGGCGCGAGTGGCGCAGACGGCTACCACGGGTATGGCGGCACGCCGGACCCGCAGCACGCTCGGGCCTCGTCCGCGTGATGCCCCGCCGCGCGGCGGCTGCTGAGCGCGAGCGGGGGCTCCTCATAGTCAACGCCGACGACTGGGGACTCGACACCGCCACCACGAACGCCATCCACGAGTGCCTCGCCGCCGGCGCCGTGACCTCCGTCAGTGCGATGGTGCACATGGGCGATTCGGCGCGCGCCGCGACGCTTCCGGTGGGCCCGGTCGGCCTCCATCTGAACCTGACGACCCCTTTCACCGACCCGCGCTGCCCGGAGCTGGTGAGACGCCGGCACGATCGGCTCATCCGCCAGTTCTCGAGGCCGACCTCCCGGCTGCCTGGCTGCGATCCGCGCCTGTTCGGCGAGATCAAGCGTTCGGTCGGCGACCAGCTCGAAGCCTTCAGGGAGCTCTATGGTCGCGACCCGACCCACGTCGACGGACACCATCACGTTCAGCAATCGCTTGGGGTGATCCTCTCCCGCAGCCTCCCGAACGGGGTGAAGGTGAGGCCCTCGTTCACCTTCATGCGGGGGGAGAAGTCCGCTCCGAACCGTTGCGCGCGGGCGCTGCTCAATCGGGTGCTACGCATGCGCTTCGTAACACCGCGCTACTTCTTCTCGATCCGCGACCTCCACCCCGCCCTCGGAGGCCGCGGACTCGAGCAACGTCTCGACCTGGCCAGCCGACACTCGGTCGAGGTGATGTCGCACCCAGGCTGGGAGGACGAGCGGACCGTCCTGCTCGGCTCAGACTGGGCGGGCGCGCTGGCAGAGCGCCCGCTCGGCAGCTACGCGGACCTGAGCCGACGGTAATCCCCTTGCTGGTTGACGCCCGCGTCACCCAGCTGTTAGATACGGCCGCGATGAGCGACGTCTGCATCGTCGGCGCGGGCTCCTCCGGCATCTCCTCCTGCCAGGTCCTGAAGGCACGCGGGATCGAGTTCGACTGCTTCGAGAAGGGCTCGAACGTCGGGGGCCTGTGGCGCTACGAGAACGACAGCGGGCTCTCCTCGGCCTACCGCTCGCTCTACATCAACACCTCGCGCAAGGTCATGGAGTACCGGGCCTACCCGATGCCGGCCGACTACCCGGACTACCCGCACCACACGCAGATCGCCGACTACTTCGACGACTACGTGGACCACTTCGGCCTCCGCGAGCACATCCGCTTCCGCACCGGCGTGACCGAGGTGAAGCCGGCCGACGGCGGCGGCTGGGACGTGACGACCGACCGCGGCCAGACGCACCGCTACCGCGCCGTGATGGTGGCCAACGGCCACCACTGGGATCCGAAGTGGCCCGACTTCCCCGGCGAGTTCGCGGGCGACACGATGCACTCGCACGACTACCGCACGAACGACGGCTTCGAGGGCAAGAACGTGCTGGTGGTGGGCTTCGGCAACTCGGCCGTCGACATCGCCTGCGACACCGCCCGCGTGGCCCGTCAGGTCTTCCTCTCCACGCGCCGCGGCGCGCACGTGGTGCCCAAGTACCTGAAGGGCGTGCCGGTGGACGAGCTGGTCACGCCCGCCAACAGCCGCCTGCCGTTCTGGTTCACGCGCATCATGCTGATGCGCCTCTTGAAGCAGGCCCAGGGCTCGATGGAGGACTACGGCCTGCCCAAGCCCGATCACCGGCTCGGCGAGGCCCACCCCACCATCTCCTACGAGCTCCTGCCCGCGATCGGCCACGGGCGGGTGAAGCCGAAGCCGGTCGTGCAGAGCCTCGAGGGCCACGAGGTGCGCTTCGCCGACGGCAGCGTGGAGCCGATCGACACGATCGTCTACTGCACGGGCTACCGGATCAGCTTCCCGTTCCTGCCGCCGGAGGTGCTCGAGCCGAAGGACAACGAGCTGCCGCTCTACCGGATGGTGGTGCCGCCGGACCTGGACGGCCTCTACTTCATCGCGCTGCTGCAGCCGCTGGGGGCCATGATGCCGCTCGCGGAGGCGCAGTCGGAGTGGGTGGCCGAACTGCTGGCGGGCGACTCCGCCCTACCCACCCGGGACGCGATGTGGAAGGAGATCCGCCGGCGGCGCGAGACCCTGCGCCAGCGCTACGTGGAGTCCACGCGGCACACGATCCAGGTGGACTTCTATCCCTACCTGCGCGAGCTGGCCGCCGAGCGCAAGGCGGGCCGCCGGCGCATGCAGCGCGGGCGCGGCATCGTGCCGGCCCGGCCGGCCGAGCTCACCCCGGCGTAGCCGCGGCGCGTACGGCCTCGAGCAGCTGCTCGTTGCCCGGGTTGTCCGCCGAATTGCGGTTGTAGTGGGCAAGCTCGACCCTGCCACCGGGCGCGACCACGAACGTGCCCGGCCGCTGCGCGACGTCGCCCTTGGGCAGGCCGCCGAAGTTGCCGTGCAGCGCGGCCTTCACCCAGCCGAGCGCCGCCCTCGGGCCCAGGTACTCCAGCGGGCCGCCGCTCTCGAGGCTCACCGCCCGGTAGGCCTCGCGCTTGGGGTCGCCGAGGCAGTCGAACGCGACGTGACGGCGGCGGCAGAAGTTGAAGCTCGGCTCGGCGCGGTACTGGAAGACGGCCACCACGCTCCCTCCCAGCGCCAGGATCTCCTCGTGGGCCTCACCCAACTGGGCGAGGTGCTCGCGGCACGAGGGTCACCCGAAATGGCGCATGAACGCCAGTACAAGCGGGCCCTTTTCCCAGTACAGGCGCAACTCCACGGGCCCATCCGTGCTCTGCAGGGTGAGGGCCGGAAAGCGGTCTCCGCGCGCCAATCGGGTCACGGGAGGATCCTAGAGCGTGGCGTCGAGGGCCGGATCACTAAATGAGTCAGGCCCAGATGCCGAAGGTAGGGGTAGATGGAGACGAAGAACCGGAGTCGCTACAAGAAGCCGGCGGTCGCGATCGCGATTGTGGCCGTGATCGTCGGGCTGCTCTGGGCCGGGGGCCAGTACCAGCTCGCCCTCGTCGTGCTCAGCATCTCCAGCCTGGTGCTGATCGTGTCCAGCATGCTCGCGATCGCGACGCTGCGGGAGCAGGTGAGCGACAACGAGTTCGCCGCGTTGCACGATCCGCTCACCGAGCTGCCCAACCGCCTGCTCTTCCAGGACCGCGTGCACCAGGCCATCCTCGCCGCGCGCCGGACCGGCACCCGCTCCGCGGTGATGCTGCTGGACGTCGACCACTTCAAGGAGATCAACGACTCGCTGGGTCACCAGACCGGTGACCTCGTGCTCTTCGAGATCGCCCGCCGTCTGATCGACACCCTGCGCGTGAGCGACACCGTGGGACGCCTCGGCAGCGACGAGTTCGCGGTGCTCCTGCCCGAGGTCGACGACGATCTTTCCGCCGCCGCAGCGGCCACCAAGGTCCGCGAGGCCCTGGCCGCGCCGTTCAAGGTCGACGATCTCGACGTGGAGATGGCTGCCACCGCCGGCATCGCCCTCTACCCAGACCACGGCGAGGACCCGGAGCTGCTGCTCCAGCACGCCGAGGTGGCGATGTACAACGCCAAGCAGTCCCACGCGGGCCACGAGCTCTACGCGGCGGCCCGGGACGAGTTCTCCCCCAGCCGCCTGCGCCTGGTGGCCGAGCTCCGCAACGGGATCGCGAACGGCGACCTCGAGTTGCACTACCAGCCCAAGGTCCGGCTCAGCGACAACACCGTGGTCGGCGTCGAGGCGCTCGTGCGCTGGAGCCATCCCGAGCACGGGCTGCTCGCCCCCGACCGCTTCGTCCCGCTCGCGGAGCACACCGGCCTGATCCGGCCGCTCACCGTCCAGGTGCTGAGCAAGGCACTCGACCAGTGCGCCGCCTGGCGCGCCGGCGGCCTCGATCTCGGCGTGTCCGTGAACCTGTCGCCGCGCAACGTGGCCGACCCCGACCTTCCACGCCTGATCAACCACCTCCTCGAGGAGCGCGGCCTGCCCGGCAACCTGCTCGAGCTGGAGATCACCGAGGACACGATCATGTCCGACCGGAAGCGGGTGAAGGACGCGCTGGCGCGCCTCGACGCGATGAGCGTCTGGCTGGCCGTGGACGACTTCGGCACCGGCTCCTCGTCGCTCGGCTACCTCAAGCAGCTCCCGATCACGACCCTGAAGGTGGACCGCTCCTTCGTGATGGCGATGGAGTCGAACGAGGACGACGCGGTGATCGTCCGCTCCACGATCGCGCTGGGACGCAACCTCGGCATGCGCGTCGTCGCGGAGGGCGTGGAGAGCGAGGACGTGGTGAACGAGCTGCGCGACCTCGGCTGCGACTTCGCCCAGGGCTTCCACCTCGGCCGGCCTTTGCCCGCCGCCGAGTTCGAGCGCTGGATGCGCGAGCGCCCGCTCACACGAGCGAGCGCCTCCGAATCCGCCTCCGCTGAGTCAGTCGCCTAGGACGCCTGCGGACTCTCCGGCGCGCCTGCTGCCCTAGTGGGCGCGGCGCCAGACGCGCAGGCGGCCGAGCAGCGAGCGCGGCAGCTCGACCTGCGGCGGACCCGGCGGGGTGCTGCGCGGGGAGGTCTTGAAGGCGTCCATGAAGAGCATCCAGAACGCGAACACGAACGCCAGGCAGGGCACCACCAGCAGCGCGCTGAGCACGTACACCGGCGGGAGCCCGCTGAGGTTGTCGGTGACGTACTGCTTGGTGCCGAACTGGTCCACCGTGACGACGCCGAAGATCACGGCGAGCGTGGCGAACAGCACCAGCGCAAGCAGGGCGAAGAGGCAGGTGAGCCAGCGTCCGAGCGTTGCCATTGCGAACCAGGTCCGAGGGTAGCCGGAAGGGCACTCGGATTCCAGGTCGCAGGTCGCGGGTCGCAGGGGTTGCGGCAAGCTCTGAACCGTGATTCACTTCTTTTCGTGGCCTACCGTCCCACCGAGCGCACCGAGGCTCGCCGCGCCGCCACGCGCGAGCGGATCGTGCTCGCAGCCCGCGACCAGGTCGCCGAGGGCGGCTACGCCTCGGCCAGCGTGCAGGTCGTCGCCGCGCGCGCAGGGGTGGCCACCGGCAGCGTGTACCGCCACTTCGCGTCCAAGGCCGACCTGTTCGCGGAGGTCTTCCGGCGCGCCTCGCAGCGCAGAGCTCGATCTCGTCATCCGGCTGACGGCCGACCGCTCGCTGCCCGCGCCCGAGCGCATCGCGGCGGCGGCGGAGGCCTTCGCGCGACGCGCGCTGGCCGCGCCCGTGCTCGCCTACGCGCTGATCGCCGAGCCGGTCGACCCGCCGTGGAGGCCGAGCGGCTCGACGTTCCGCCGCGGCTACCGCGACGTGTTCGCCGCGGCGCTCGACGACGGCGTCGCCGCCGGCGAGCTGCGCGAGCTCGACTCGCAGGTCGTGGCCGCGGCGATCGTCGGGGCGCTCGCCGAGGCGCTCGTCGGCCCGCTCTCGCCAGCGCGAACGGCGGCGGGCTCGCCACCACGAGGCGCTCGTGGCCAACCTCGTCCAGTTCTGCCTGAATGCCGTCACCACCACGAAGGAGGCGCACCATGTCGCGTCGCTCGACAGCACCCACGAGGTCCTCAACCAGGTCCGTCCGTTCGAGCGACGTCGACCTGTTCGAGGCCGACCTCGCGCTGCGCGAGGCGCTCGAGCGCGAGGGCGGCGGCTGGGCGCGTCGACCGCGCGCGCGACACCGGCGCCGTGGCCGGCTCGGCCGAGGCGCAGGAGCACGGCCGCCGCGCCGAGCGCAACGAGCCGCGGCTGCTCACCCACGACCGCTACGGCCACCGCATCGACCAGGTCGAGCTCGACCCGTCCTGGCACTGGCTGCTGCGCGGCGCGGTCGAGCGCGAGATCCACGCGCTGCCGTGGCGCGACCCGCAGCCGGGCGCGCACGTGGCGCGCGGCGGCGCTGATGTCTGCTCTGGACGCAGGCCAACGCCGGCGTGATGTGCCCGATCTCGATGACCTACTCCGCCGTGCCCGCGCTGCGGCGTCGACCCGAGCTGGCGGCCGAGTGGGAGCCGCGGCTGACGCTGCCCGACTACGAGCGCGGCGCGCTGTGCGGGCATGGCGATGACCGAGAAGCAGGGCGGCTCCGACGTGCGCGCCAACACCACGCGCGCCGAGCCGGTCGGCGACGGCGCGTACGAGCTCACCGGCCACAAGTGGTTCTGCTCCTATCCGCCGTGCGACGTCTTCCTCGTGCTCGCCCAGGCGCCCGGCGGGCCTGTCCTGCTTCCTGCGTCGAGCGCGGGCCCGGGCATCGAGTTCCAGCGCCTGAAGGACAAGCTCGGCACGCGCTCGCTGCCGTCGTCCGAGGTCGAGTTCCGCGGCGCGCCGGCGCGCCTGCTCGGCGAGGAGGGGCGCGGCGTGCCGACGATCATCGAGATGGTCACCCACACCCGGCTCGACTGCGTGATCGGCGCGCCGCCGGGCATGCGCCGCGGCGTGGCCGAGGCGTCCAGCACGCCCGCCACCGCTCGGCGTTCGGCGCGCCGCTGGTCGACCAGCCGGCGATGCTCAACGTGCTGGCCGACCTGGCGATCGAGTCCGAGGCCGCCACCGCGACCGCGCTGCGGCTCGCGCGCGCCTACGACGAGGGCGACACGCGCTTCCGCCGCTTCGCCACCGCGGTGCTCGAAGTACTGGGTCTGCAAGCGCGCGACGCCGCACGCCGCCGAGGCGCTCGAGTGCCTCGGCGGCAACGGCTACGTCGAGGAGTCGCCGATGCCGCGGCTGCTACGCGACGCGCCGCTGAACGCGATCTGGGAGGGCTCGGGCAACGTCATGCGCGCTCGACGTCCTGCGCGCGCTGGCGCGCGAGCCCGAGGGCGCTGCCGGCGTTCCTCGCCGAGTGCGAGCTGGCGCGCGGCGCCGACGCCCGGCTCGACGCCCATCTGGACGCGCTCAAGGCGGACCTTGCGGCGCTCGACCCCGACGACGCCCAGTGGCTCGCGCGCCGCGCGATCGTCGAGGACCTCGCGGTCGCCTTCCAGGCCTCGCTGCTGGTGCGCAACGCCCCGGCCGCGGTCGCCGACGCGTTCTGCGCCGGCCGGCTCGAGGAGCGCGGCCGCGTCTACGGCACGCTGCCGACGGGCGTGGACGGCCCCGGCGATCGTGGAGCGGGCGCTGGCCGCCTAAATGCGACCTGGGTCGGAGGGCGCGTCATCCGACCTACCTACGGGGTGCTCGGGTTCGACGTGGGCGCGGACGCATCGAGGGGAGGCCGAAGGAGGTGGCGCTCAGCTAAGGCCATGCGTGACTCCTTGGGTGGTGGTGGGCACTTCAGGACGCCCCGAGCGACGTGACTCGCCGGGGGGTCGGGTTGCTACTTGCTGCTGTTGACCGGCATTCCGATGCAGGAGTGAGCCGCGTCGTTCTTGTCGGCCGACGGCTTGACGAACTCGCCGTGGTTCTTGTAGTTGGTACGTGTTGGTGAACGACGGGGCCGACGCGATCGTCGTGACCTCGGGCCGTCCACGTGGTCACGATCGGGCACCTCGTGCCGCAGAGGCGTTCATGCCCACGAACGTCGCCGCTACGGATAGGATCGGCGACGAAACTGATGTCGGTGCCGTTGACCGAACAGCCGGTGACGTGCTCGGTTCAGGTGGGCGCCGAGCGCGTTGTCGAACGTCGGTCGGTGCCGGTGAACGTGCCGTCGCACGGGTTGACCGTGACCTTGAGGTCGTGACGCCACACGTTGCTGAACTGACTCGTCGTAGTCCTTGGACTGGTTGATCGTGAACGTCGCCGTCTGCGACTGGTAGCGCTGCACGTCCGCCGACGCGATGGCGGGAACGGCGAGCATGGCGACGGCCATGCCGGCGATGATGAATTTCCGCATTACTGCTCCTTGCGTGAGCTGCTGACAGCCTCCGGATGGAGTCATCAGGGGTGACACACATCACCCATCCCCCGAGGGGATTCGGCGGTTTTCCGCCACTGTCAGCGGGGCGAACCTCTGGACGTGCTCGGCGGACGGTCTTGCAGTACTCCGATGCAGCCTTGTTGCTCGGCCCCGCTGAGCGGCTTGTGAAGGGACCGACGTTGTTGGCGAAATGCTAATACAGTTCTTGACAAATCGCCAACAACATTTAGAGCTCCCCTTATGAGCACGACCCCGAAGTACAGCCGCCTCGATCCCGGGCAGCGGCGCGAACAGATCCTCGACGCCGCCAACGCGCTGTTCGCCGAGCGCGGCTACGACGAGGTCTCGATCGAGGACATCGCGAGCGCCGCCGGCGTCACCCGCGGGCTCGTGCACCACTACTTCGGCGGTCGCAAGGAGGTCTACATCGGGCTGCTCGAGCGGCTCGGCGCCCAGCGCGAGGAACAACTCCCGCCGCCCGTGGGCCGCAGCGCTCGCGCGCGCGTGGCGCGACACCGTCTCGCGCTGGCTCGACTGGACCGAGGCGAACCGCACGATCTGGCTCGCCACGATCGCGCCCGGCGAGGACATCGCCGACCCCGACGTCAGGCGCGTCGTCGCCGACCTCGTACGCCGCGCCGTCGCGCTGCTCGCCGCTCATCACGCCGACATCGCCGAGGACACGCCGCGGCTGCGCTACGCGCTCGAGTGCTGGACCGGGCTGAACCGCGCCGCGACGCGACGCTGGCTGCAACGGCGACGCCACCCGCGAGGCGACACACGAGCTGCTCGCCTCGACGCTGGAACACGTCCTGCGCACCTTCGGCGCCGCGCCCACGCCAAGCCAGCACACATCCCCAGCTTGAGCCGAGGATTATCGATCTCCATGCCAGGCAGCGCCCTACACGTTGGTCAAGTTCCAGCCGAAGTAGACCTCGGTCTTCACCATCTGGTCGCCCTCGAAGGTGAGCACCTCGGTGTTGCAGAAGCGGCTGTCGTCGGTCCTGGTGGCCGCGTAGGTGACCACCACCTCGTCGCCCTGCTCGAGCATCCGCGTGAACTCGTACGAGCGGATGTGGTCGGCGTTCGGCCAGCAACGCTCGAAGTAGGCGTCGCGGTCGATGCCCACGTCCGCAGGGCTGTAGAAGGTGAAGCCGGGGGCCAGCAGCCGCTCCATCACGCTGCGGTCGCCGGACTCGTAGGCGCGGTAGGCGTCGCGGGCCAGCTCGAGGCGATCCATGTCTCCCTCCCTGTCTCGTTGAGGCAGGGAGGGTAGACAGGACTGTGGGTCAGGCGCTGGCGGCGGCGAGCCGCTGCGCGGCCGCGGAGATGACCTCGGGCGAGGGGTCCACGTACTCGTCGAAGCGAACGCAGATGCCGTCGCTCAGCGTCCACGCGTGCACGAAGCCGTAGCTCGCCCGAGTCCCGTTCAGGGATCCCGCGGCGTGCCCGGTCGCGCAGACCCGGTCGCCGGAGCCGAACACGGCGTCGATCTCGATGCCGAAGTCCTCCCAGGTCGAGGCGAGCGTGCCGAAGAAGGCACCCACCTCGTCCCTGCCGCGAACCTGCACGCCGTGGGGGAGCACCGCGGGTGAGTTCCACTCGATGTCCTCGGCGAAGGCGGCCATCACGGTCGCCATGTCGCCGCGCCCGAAGGCCTCGTAGACGCCGTTCAAACGCTCGACGTTGTCGTTCGACATGTGTCCTCCTCAGAAGGTTGGGCCAGAGTCCTGAGGCTTGTTCGCGCCAGGGGCCGCGGCGGATCAGCCTGCGGCCGGCTCGGCCAGGTAGTCCTCGTCGCTGACCTTCTCGCTCCAGAAGGCGGTCTCCCCGTTCTCGTCGGCCTCCTGCAGCGCCAGGTGGGTCATGAACGACTGCGGCCCGGCTCCGTGCCAGTGCTCTTCGCCGGGCTCGAAGTGCACGCTGTCCCCCGCGCGGATGACCTCGAGCGGCCCGCCGCGCCGCTGCGCCCGGCCCACTCCCTCGGTCACGTGGATCACCTGGCCGAAGGGATGCTTGTGCCACGCGGTGCGGGCGCCCGGGGTGAAGTGCACGCTGATCGCGCGCATGCGGGCCGGCGCCGGCGGCGAGGCGATGTGGTCCATCCAGACCTCGCCCGTGAACCAGTCGGCGGGCGCGCGCCGGGTGTCGGGACGCGTGCGCGTGATCTCCATGGCTAGCCCTCCTGGTAGGACATGAACTCGAGCAGCGACCCGTCGGGATCGCGGAAGTAGACGCTGACCGCGGCGCCGCGGGCACCCTCTCGGGGCACCGGGCCCTCCTCGATCTCCACGCCGTGGCTCTGCAGATGCGCGACGGCCTCCTCCGGGGAGCCCGGCCAGACGAAGCAGAGGTCGCTGTTGCCGGGGCGCACCCGATCGCGCGCCACCGGGTGCGGATCCATGCCCGGGCCGTGCACGTTCAGCTGCTGGGTGCCCAGCCGGTAGGCGTAGCCGGGGCCGCGCTCGATCAGCTCGACCCCCAGCACGTCGCGGTAGAACGCGTTCGAGCGCTCCCAGTCGGAGACCGCGATCACCACGTGGTCGAGCTGCATCTTCGGCGCCATCGCCCGCAAATCTACGCGGGAACGGCCGATCGCGGCCCTACGATCGCCCGCCAGTGGAGACGCTCACCTACGAGGTCAGCGGGCGCGTCGCGCGGATCACGCTCAACCGGCCCGAGCGCGGCAACGGAATCACGCTCGCGATGCCGCGCGAGCTGACCGAGTGCGTGGAGCGCGCGGACCTCGATCCTGCCGTGCACGTGATCGCACTGGCAGGCAACGGCAAGGGCTTCTGCGGCGGCTACGACCTCGTGGAAGCGGCAGAGACCACGATCCCGAACCACGACCCCAGCGAGCCCTGGGACCCGATGGTCGACTACTCGATGATGAGCCGCAATGTGCGCGGCTTCATGAGCCTGTTCCACGCGAACAAGCCCGTGATCTGCAAGGTGCACGGCTTCTGCGTGGCCGGTGGCACCGACATGGCGCTGTGCTCGGACCTGCTGGTGATCGAGGAGAGCGCGCGCATCGGCTACCCGCCCGCCCGCGTGTGGGGAGTCCCGACCACCGCGATGTGGGCCCACCGCCTGGGCCCGCAGCGCGCCAAGCGGCTGCTGTTCACGGGCGACCTGATCACGGGGGCCGAGGCGCTGGACTGGGGCCTGGCGATAGAGGCGCCCGCGGCCGCCGACCTCGATGCGCGCTTCGAGGCGCTGGTGGAGCGCATCGCGCTGCTGCCGGTGAACCAGCTGGTGATGATGAAGCTGCTCGTGAACCAGTCGCTGCTCCAGCAGGGCGTGCAGGCCACGCAGGTCCTGGGCACGCTGCTCGACGGCAGCGCGCGGCACACGCCGGAGGGCTACGCGTTCCAGCAGCAGGCGATGCGCGAGGGCTTCAAGTCCGCGGTGCGCGCCCGCGACCTGCCGTTCGAGTAGCTAGGAGGCGGAGCCGCCGCCGGCGAGGGTCAGGAAGACCTCGTAGCGGTGGATGTCGCGCTTGTAGCGACGCTCTTCCTCGCTGCCGGCCTCGGCCTGCTCGAGCCCCTCGCGGGCCTCACGCAGGCGCGACTCGAGCGCCGAGGTGTCGAGGTTGCCCGAGTCCTCGGCGTCCTCGACCAGCACCAGCGCACTGTTGTTCACGACCTGGAGGTAGCCCTCACCCTGGGCGAAGCGCACGATGTCCGACTCCGACCTGTACAGCCGCAGCTCGGTGGGCTCGAGCATCGCCATCAGCGGCGCGTGATTGGCGAGGATGCCGATCGACCCGACGCTGGTGCGGGTGGAGAGCATCTCCACCTCCTCGTCGAAGACCTTCCCCTCGGGGGTGAGGACCTCGACCGGGAACTTGGTCCGCGCCACCTACTCCTCCGTGGTCTCGGTCGTGGCCTCGACGTCGGCCTCGGCCTCTTCGGCCCGGGCCTCTTCCGCGGCCTCCGCGCTGGTCTCCTCCTCTGTGGCCTCGGCGTCGACGGCCTCCGCGTCCGCGGCCTCCGCCTCGCTGGCCTCAGACTCGGCGGCGCCACCACTCGAGCGTCCCGACCCGCTACCGCGCTCAGCCGCCACGGCCTCGTCGATCGAGCCCTTCATGTAGAAGGCGCGCTCGGGCAGCTCGTCGTGCTTGCCCTCGATGATCTCGGCGAAGGAGCGCACGGTCTCCTCGATCGGCACGTACTTGCCCTCGAGGCCGGTGAACTGCTCGGCCACGAAGAACGGCTGCGAGAGGAAGCGCTCGATCTTGCGAGCGCGCTGCACCGTGAGCTTGTCCTCGTCCGAGAGCTCGTCGATGCCGAGGATGGCGATGATGTCCTGCAGCTCCTTGTAGCGCTGGAGGATCTCCTGCACCTGCGTGGCCACGCGGTAGTGCTCCTCGCCGACGATGTCCGGCTTGAGGATCGTGGAGGTGGAGTCGAGCGGATCGACCGCGGGGTAGATGCCCTTCTCCGAGATCGAGCGCGACAGCGTGGTGGTCGCGTTCAGGTGGGCGAACACCGACGCGGGCGCCGGGTCGGTGAGGTCGTCGGCCGGCACGTAGATGGCCTGCACCGAGGTGACCGAGCCCTCGCGAGTGGACGTGATCCGCTCCTGAAGCTCACCCATCTCGGTCTCCAGCGTGGGCTGGTAGCCCACCTGTGAGGGCATCCGGCCGAGCAGCGCCGACACCTCCGAGCCCGCCTGCACGAAGCGGAAGATGTTGTCGATGAACAGCAGCACGTCCTGACCCTGCTCGCGGAAGTACTCGGCCATCGTCAGGCCGGACAGGGCCACGCGCATGCGGGCGCCCGGGGGCTCGTTCATCTGGCCGAACACGAGCATGGTCTTGTCGAGCACGCCCGATTCCTTCATCTCGAGCCAGAGGTCGTTGCCCTCGCGCGAGCGCTCGCCCACGCCGCAGAACGCGGACAGGCCGCCGTGCTCCTGGGCGATGTTGTGGATCAGCTCCTGGATCAGCACGGTCTTGCCCACGCCGGCGCCGCCGAACAGGCCGACCTTGCCGCCACGCGCGTACGGCGCGAGCAGGTCGATCACCTTGATGCCGGTGACGAAGATCTCGCGCGTCGGCGTCAGGTCCTCGACGTTCGGCGCGGGCCGGTGGATCGGCCAGCGCTCCTCGACCTTCACCTCCGGGCCCTCGTCGATCGCCTCGCCGAGCAGGTTGAAGATGCGGCCGAGCGTGGCGCGGCCCACGGGTACCGTGATCGGCCCGCCGGTGTCCCGCACCTCGGTGCCGCGCGAGATGCCGTCGGTGGCGTCCATGGCCACCGCGCGCACGCGATCGTCGCCGAGATGCTGCTGCACCTCGCAGACCAGCTTGGTCGTCTCGCCGTCGGTTCCCGGGATGTCGATCTCGACCGCGTTGTAGATCTCGGGCAGCGCGTCGGGGAAGACGGCCTCGATGACGACGCCGGCCACCTCCTCCACGCGCCCGACGTTGACCGCCCCGTCCTGGCGCTCCTCCGTACCGCTGACTGTGCTCGATTCCACGCGTTAGCTCCTATTCAGCGGAGCCCCTCGGCCCCGGCGACGACTTCCATGATCTCCTGGGTGATTTCAGCCTGGCGCTGGCGGTTCATCTCGAGCGTGTACTGCTCGATCAGGTCGGACGCGTTGTCCGAAGCGCTGCGCATGGCGGTCATGCGGGCGCCGTGCTCGGAGGCTGTCGACTCGAGCAGGGCCCTGTAAATCGAAATCTCGACGTAATCCGGCACGAGCCGCGCGAGGATCTCCTCGGGCTCGGGCTCGTAGATCCAGAGAGCGTGCGGGTGGGGCGACTCCTGGCTCTGCTCCTCCTCGGCCTCCTCCTCTTCGCCGAGGATGTCGGCCTGCTGGAGGGGGAGCAGCGTCTCGTGGCTGACGGTCTGCGTCAGCGGCGAGACGTAATGGTTGTAGATGATCTCCAGCCGGTCGATCTCACCGTCCACGTAGGCCGCGACCCCGTCGTGGGCCATCGTGCGCGCATCGGAGTAGGACGGGCGATCGGTGAACCCCGTGTAGGAGCCGGACAGCTCGAACCCGCGGAACTGGAGCGAGGACACCCCGCGGCGGCCGGAGGCGTACCACTTGACGGTCTTGCCCTCGGCCTCGACCTCGCGCGAGCGCGCGATGCCGGCGCGGTTGATCTGCGAGTTGAAGGCGCCCGCCAGCCCGCGGTCGCTCGTGATCAGCAGGAGGCCGACCGTGTTGATCGGGTCGCGCTCCTGGAGCACCGGCAGGCTCGGGATGCTCTCGGCCGCATCCGCCGCACGCCGGGTCATCTTCCGGATGCCCTCCGCGTACGGGCGCAGATGCTCGATCCGCTGCTCCGCGCGCCGCAGCCGCGCCGCAGAGACCATCTCCATGGCGCGGGTGATCTTCTGGATGTTCTTCACCGAACTGATTCGGCTTTTGATGTCTTTCTGGCTGGCCATGGTCAGTGCTCGATCGGGACGGTTGAGTGCGCTGGTTGGCCTAGTGCAGGGTGCCGTAGAACTTTGGTCCACAGCTCCAGGCACTGAAGGTCGAGGCACTCGGCGCTTGCACGCTGCAGCGCCTGCTTCCTCAAGCGGCTGTCCCTCTTCGTCGAAGTCCGGGCCGAAGTCGCCCAGGGCTTCGTTGATCGCGGCGCCTAGCTGCTGCTCGATGTCGTCGTCCCACTCGCCGTCTGCGATCTTGCGCATCAGCTCGTCGGAGGACGAGTGCAGCTCGGCGAGCATCATCTCGTGGAACTCGGAGACGCGGTCGACCTTGATCCGGTCCAGGTAGCCGCCGGTGCCCGAGTAGACCGCGGCCACCTCGTCGGCAACGCTCCACGGCTTCAGCTCGTCCTGGTTCAGCGCCTCGACCAGCCGCTCGCCGCGGCCGAGCGCCGCCTGGGTCTCGGCGTCGAGGTCCGACCCGAACTGGGCGAACGCCTCGAGGTCGCGGAACTGGGACAGCTCGAGCCGCAGCCTGCCGGCCACGCGCTTCATCGGCTTGGTCTGCGCGTTGCCGCCCACGCGTGACACCGAGATGCCCACGTTGATGGCCGGCCGCACGCCCGAGCGGAACAGGTCGCCCTCGAGGAAGATCTGGCCGTCGGTGATCGAGATGACGTTGGTGGGGATGTAGGCCGACACGTCGCCCGCCTGGGTCTCGATCACGGGCAACGCCGTGAGCGAGCCGCCGCCGAGCTCGTCGTTCAGCTTCACCGCGCGCTCCAGAAGGCGCGAGTGCAGGTAGAAGACGTCGCCCGGGTAGGCCTCACGGCCCGGCGGGCGGCGCAGCAGCAGCGACATCTGGCGGTAGGCGTAGGCGTGCTTCGTCAGGTCGTCGTAAACGCAGAGCGCGTGCTGGCCCTTGTAGAGGAAGTACTCGCCCATCGCCGCGCCGGCGTAGGGAGCCATGTACTTGATCGGCGCCGCCTCGTTGGCGGGGGCCGCGACGATGATCGTGTTCTCGAGGGCGCCGTGCTCCTCGAGCACCGCGGCCGCGTCCACGACCTTGGACATCTTCTGCCCGATCGCGACGTAGATGCAGATCAGGTCCTTGTCCTTGTTGTTGATGATCGTGTCGAGCGCGATCGCCGTCTTGCCGGTCTGGCGATCGCCGATGATCAGCTCGCGCTGGCCACGGCCGATCGGGATCATGGCGTCGATGGCCTTGATGCCGGTCAGCATCGGCTCGGTCACCGGCTGACGTGCCACCACGCCGGGCGCCTTGAACTCGGCGGGACGGGTCTCGGTCGTGTGCACCTCGCCCTTGCCGTCGAGCGGGTTGCCGAGCGGGTCGACGATGCGGCCGAGCAGTCCCTCGCCGACCGGGATCTCGAGCAGGCGGCCGGTGCGCTTCACCGTGTCGCCCTCCTCGATCCTGTCCCACTCGCCGAACAGCACGGTGCCGACGTTGTCGGACTCGAGGTTCAGCGCGAGGCCGGTGACGCCGTGCGGCAGCTCGAGCAGCTCGAGCGACATGCAGTTGTCGAGCCCGTGGACACGGGCGATGCCGTCGGCGATGGAGAGGACCGTGCCGACCTCGGACAGGTCCGCCTCGCCCTCATCGAGTCCTTCGATGCGGGCCTTGAGGATGCTGGTGATCTCGTCGGGGTTGATCTGCATGTGTCGGAAACTTGCCTTTCTCTGTCTTTAGGCGGCGGTTGCCACCGAGCGCCTGAGTCGTTCGAGCCGGTTGCGCACGCTTGCGTCCAGCACCATGTTGCCGACGCGGATCACGAGGCCCCCGATCAGGTCGGCGTCCACCTTGGAGGTGAGCTCCACCGTACGTCCGGTCTGCTCCTCGATCTTCGCTCCGATCAGCTTCACCGTCTCCTCGTCGAGGTCCACGGCGCTGGTCACCGAGACCTCCAGCAGACGGTGCTCCTTCGCCCACAGCACATCGAACTCGCGCCTGATCCGGAACAGCACCGGCAGGCGATGCTTCTCGGCGAGCACCTCGAGGAAGCGCACGAAGTACTCGTTGCCGCCCTCGATCACCTTGGTCACGCCGTCCTTCTTCTCTCCCGACGAGAAGTAGGGCGAGAAGAAGAACACCTGCAGCTGGCGGTTATCCGACAGCACGTCGGCGAACTGGCCGAGCTGCTCGTGGATCTCGTCAAGAGCGTCGTGCTCCTGCGAGACCTCGAACAGCGAACGGGCGTAGACCTCGGCGATCTCTTCCATCTCTTAGTTCTCCGAGCCCCCGTTGGCCACGCCCTCGGGAGCGAGCTGGGAGAAGTCGATCTCCGACAGCGCCTCCTGCACGAGCCGCCGCTGATCCTCGCCGTCGAGCGACTTGCGCGTGAGCTTCTCCGTGGCGAGCACCGTGAGGTTCGCGACCTCCTTGCGGATGTCCTCGAGCGCGCGCCGCGTCTCCTGCTCGATCTCGCGCCTGGTGCGCTCCATCAGCTCCTCGCGCTGCTGCTTGGCCTCCACGAGCGAGTCCTCCTGGAGCCGCTCCGACGCCCTGCGCGAGCGGGAGACGATCTCCTCGGCCTGCTCGCGGGCCTCGCGCAACCGGGCGCGGTACTCCTCGAGCAGTTCGTCGGCCTCCTGGCGTGTGTGCTCGGCAGCGTCGATCGACTCCTCGATCGCCTTCTGCCGCTTGTCGAGCGCCTCGCCGATCGCAGGAAACGCCAGCCGCTTGAGCACGTACAGCGCGATGGCGAACGCGATCAGCGTCCAGATCATCAACCCCACGTTGGGGGTTACGAGGAAGTTGCCGCCACTGTCGGCGGCGATGACGCCCGTGCCCATCAGTCCTTGGCCAGGAAGAACGCGATCAGGCCGAACACGAATGCGTAGAAGATGATCGCCTCGGTGAGTGCGAAGCCGAGCCACTGGATGCTCGTGATCTCATCCTTCATCTCCGGCTGGCGGGTGACCGACTCGATCACCTTGCCGAAGATGTAGCCGACGCCGATGCCGGGGCCGATCGTGCCCAGGCCGGCACCGACGCCAAGTGCGATCGGCTTACCGACATTTCCTGCGGCGATCACGTGCGTAATTGCCGTTAGGACCATTGATCCTCCTTCGATCAGTGCGACTCGGCGACCGCGCCGCCGAGGTAGATGGCTGTGAGAGTGGCGAAGATGAATGCCTGCAGGCCGGCGATCAGCACGACCTCGAACAGGAAGAAGGCGACGGCCACCAGCAACGTGATGGGGCCGACCGCGGCCAGACCGAGCAGCACCACCAGGCCGCCGCCCATGAACAGGATCAGCAGGTGCCCGGCGAGGATGTTCGCGAACAGTCGAACGGTGAGCGAGATCAGCCGCACGAAGTGGGAGATCACCTCGATGAAGAACAGCGGCGCGCGGGCGGCCTTCGGCACCCCGGCCGGGATCCAGCTCTTCAGGTAGCCGATGAAGCCCTTGGCCCGGATTCCCTCGGTGTGGTAGCTGATCCAGACGATCACCGTCAGCACCAGCGGGATCGAGATGTTGGCGGTGGCGGCGTAGATCGCGAAGCCCGGTATCTCCACGCCGAACACGTTGAACTTCTCGATCGTGTTGGTGGGCAACGGGATGTACCCGATCAGGTTCGAGAAGAGGATCCAGAGGAAGAGCGTGCCGATGAACGGGAACCACTTCTTCGCCATCGCGTCGTCCATGTTGCCGCGGGTGATGTTGCGGAAGGTGAGGTTGTAGGACGCCTCGACCGCGGTCTGGACGCGGTTCGGACGCTGCTTCATCCGCCTGGCCACGTAGAGGAGCGTCCCCACGGTGATCGCGGTGGCCAGCCATACGTAGAGCACGGCCTTGTTGATGCTCATGTCCAGCTTGCCGATGTGGATCGGGATCCAGTTGTCGAGCTTGAACTCGTTCTGCGGCTGGTAGTCCAGGTTCTGGCCCTCGCTGCCGAAGATCGCGAACAGGCCGATGGTGAGCGCCAGCATGAGCCCGCCGAAGATCGTGAAGACCAAACGGCGCGTCACTTGCCGCTGCCCTTCTTCTCGTGCGGCTGGAGCACGAGGGTCATCGTGAGGTAGATCGTGAACGCGGCCAGGAACAGGAAGCCGGCCGCCGCACCCGCGTCGCCGTTGATCAGCCCGACGCCGAAGAGCGACAGCGCGACGAAGAAGCCGCGCGCGATCACGCCACCCACCATCACCCCCAGGAAGCCGACCATGTCGTCGGCCTTGGCGGCGCTGCGCTTCAGCAGCTCGCCGATCAGCCGCTGGCTCACATAGGCGGCGGTGCCACCGACCCAGCCGAGCAGCGGCAGGTCCGCGCCGATGAAGATCGGCAGCGCGCAGACGAGGAAGACGATGTCGAGGTTCTTCAGAACCCGCAGGCCGACGGGCATCTCAGATGTCCTTAAAGCGTGTGTAGACAAGCGCGAACCCCACGCCGAATCCGATGAACAGGCCGAGAATCCCCAGCAGCGCCGGCGCGCCGACCGCCAACCCGAGGCCGAGACCGACTCCCCCGATCAGCACAGCGGTGACGACCAGCAAGAAGCCCGCCAACGCGGCATCGCGTGATCGGTCGGGCATGCTGCTGTTTCTCTCTCTCCATATAGGACGGTTTCACTGCTGCGGGAGAAACTGCTGGCGGCGGCTCCCAGCGGGCCACGGCAGAGTACACGAGCTAACACTTTGTAACAACTTTGTGACAAGTGACTCGCGCGCGCTGGAGGCGCGCAGGCGGGGCGTCGGAGGGGTCATCGGGCTAGTTGCGCGAGCCGAAGATCCGCAGCAGCGAGATGAACAGATTGATGAAGTCGAGGTAGAGCGACAGCGCGCCGAAGATCGCCACCTTTTGCTCGGTGTCCCCCGATAAGCCCTGCGCGCCGATCTGCTTCAGCTTCTGCATGTCGTAGGCGGTCAGCCCGGCGAAGATCACCACGCCGGCGCAACCCAGGATGAAGTTGAAGGCGCCGCCGCCGACGAAGATGAAGACGATCGACGCGGCGATCAGCCCGATCAGCGCGCCGAACAGGATCGCGCCCCAGCCCGACAGGTCGCGCTCGGTGACGTAGCCGTAGAACGCCATCCCGGCGAAGACGCCGGTCGCTCCGGCGAAGGCGCCGACCACCGACGCGGTGGTGTAGGTCTCGAGCAGGATCGAGAACGTCAGGCCCGTGAGGGCGGCGTAGACGCAGAAGAGGATCGCCGCCACCTGGGCGGAGATGCGGTTGATCGCCCCGACCAGCCCGAAGACCATCGCGAGCTGGAGGCCCAGGACGATGAAGAAGATCGCCCCGTGGGAGTCGAAGTAGTCGACGACGTTGCTGCTCGCCGCGAACCACACGGCCACGCCGGTGGTGATCGCAAGCGCGAGGATCATCCACGAGAAGACCTGGCGCAGATAGCTGCGCTCGGATACGAGCGCGCCGGCCTCGACGTGCGTGACAGGTGACGACATCGCGCGCAGTCTAAGCCGAGGCCGGTCGCCTGCTCAACGAACGGGCGCGGCCGAGGAACGGGTCACGCGCACTTGGGCCGTCGCGCCAAGGTTCCCGCCGCCGCAGCGAGCGCTGATCGAATAGCGCCCTGGGGCGATGCCGGCGGGGATCCTCACCGAGTGGCCGAAACGGCCCCCGCTCCTCACCCGGGCGAACACCGCCGGCACGCCGGCGAAGTCGTGGCGGTGCGAGAAGGCCCGCGACAGGAGGGTCACCCGCTCGCCCTTGGGACAGTCGCCCGCGGATCCACTCACCACCACCCGCTTGCCGGCCTGCACGCTGTGCGGGGTCACCGAGATCGAGGTGCCGGCGCCGAGGGCGGGCGCCGCACTCACGGCCAGCGCGATCAGCGCGATCGTGGCGGCGAGCCTCAACTCGGGCCCGCCTCTCTGGCGCGGGCCACCGCGTCGGCCACGCCGCCCGTCCAGGGATCGCCGTGGCCGAACACGATCGTCGCGGCCTCGACGCCGTCCAGCTTGCCGAGCGAGTCGAGCGCCTGCTCGCTGCTCACGTTCGAGCAGCGGGGCATGATCTGGACGCCGGACCGGCCCGTGAACGGGTTGCCGTTGCAGAGTTCGTCTCCCGCGAAGAGCGTGCCAGACGACTCGACCAGCAAGCCGGACAGGCCGAGCGTATGGCCCGGCAGCTGGATCGCTCGCGGGTGCCCGGGCACGTCGAGCACGTCGCCGTCACGGAAGGTCGTCAGGTCGCGGATGCGCACGGGCTTGGCCATGCCGTTCCTCGCCAGATGCGCGAGGAAGCGCAGCGCCGTGGCGTGGCGCAGGTACGGCAGCGGGCTCACCTCGGGACGGGTCGGCCTGCCACTGCGCGCCAGCTCGGCATCAGACTCGTGGATGTACACGCGCGTGCCGTTCGACTCGCGCAGCTTCTCCGCGAAGCCGGTGTGGTCGGAGTGCGAATGGGTGAGCACCACGGCGGCGACGTCGGCGCGCGTGCGGCCGATCGACTCGAGCGCCGGGTCGAGCTGACTCCAGTAGGACGGCAGCCCGGCATCGATCAGCGTGAGCCGGTCGCCCTCCTCCACCACGTACCAGTTCACGAAGCGTGTGCCGAAGCGATGCACGCCGTCTGCCACCTGGGCCATCGGCGGAATGTACCGGGCGGATTGGCCACCCCCGGGTGAGATGCCGGGTGATTGCGCCGGTAGCCTCGCGCCCGACGATGCCCCGTTACGACGTCCGTGAGCTCCTGGCAATCTTCGCCGGCGGCGCCGTTGGCGCACTCGCGCGCGCCGGCGTGGCGGAGGGTTTGACGCACTCCGCCACGAGCTGGCCATGGGCCACGTTCACCGTGAACCTGGTGGGGGCGTTCATCCTCGGCTACCTGGCCACGCGCCTCCAGGTGCGCCCGCCGGCGTGGGAGCACTGGCGCCCGCTGATCGGCAGCGGCTTCTGCGGGGCGCTCACCACCTTCTCCACGCTGCAGCTCGAGCTGTTGCGGATGCTCGACCACGGGCGCGACGGGCTGGCCGCCGGCTACGCGACCGCGAGCATCGTGCTGGGCCTCCTCGCCGTGGCCGCCGCGTCCACGATGGTGCGCAGGACGGCGGCGCCCGCGTGAGGGTGCTCGTGTGGGCTGGCGTGGCCGGCCTCGGGGGCGTCGGCGCACTGCTGCGCTTCGCGCTCGACAGCGCGGTATCGCTGCGCGCTGACTCGGAGTTCCCCTTCGGCACGCTCGCGGTGAACATCAGCGGGGCGTTCGCCCTGGGGTTGGTGGCCGGGCTCGCGCTGCACGGCGACGCGCTGCTGCTCGTCGGCACCTCGCTGCTCGGCTCGTACACCACCTTCTCCACCTGGATGCTCGAGACCTACCGGCTGGGCGAGGCGCGGAGGCTCCCGCCCGCGATCGTGAACGTGCTGCTCAGCCTCGCGCTCGGGCTTGGAGCCGTGGCGCTTGGGCGCACCATCGGCGGGGCGCTGTGAACGGCGCGTGAGCGCGCTATGGGTGTTCGTGCCGGTGCTGGGGGCCGCGGCGCTGCACGGACCGGTGCTGGCGTTCGACCTCTTCACGTCGCTCAAGCGCCCGCTCGACTTCGGCGCGACCGTGCGCGGCCGGCGCGTGTTCGGCGACAACAAGACCTGGCGCGGCGCGCTGTTCATGACGACTGGCGTGGTGGCGGCCGCCGCGCTGCTGTCGCTATGGCCCTGGTACTGGCACAAGCTCCCGGACGGGATCCGCGACGCCGGGCCGTGGGTCTACGGGCTGCTGCTGGGGCTCGGCGTGGTGCTGGGCGAGCTGCCGAACAGCTTCCTCAAGCGCCAGCTCGACATCGAGCCCGGATCCCAGCGGCGCGGCGCGGCCGGCATCGCGCTCTCGATCTTCGACCAGGCCGACTTCGTGCCCGTCGTCTGGCTGCTGCTGTTGCCGATCTGGACGATGTCGGTCGGGCAGGCGGCGATCGCGTTCGTCGTAGTCGCGGCGGTGCACATGCTGATCAACCTGGTCGGCTTCGCGGTCGGCGCACGGACGGCGCCGATCTGAAAAAGGGGTGTCGGGTGTGGGGTGTCGGGTGTCGGGGTGTACATCTCCGACACCCGACACCTACGCCGCGGGGACACCCCCGACGTTCAACGGAGGCAGCTGCGCGATGCGGCCGGCCCCCAGCGCATTCAGCGCCCACGTGTGCAGCGAGCCGAACACCGGGTCCAGCACCCCATCGGCCTGTATGAGGCTCGTGTCCCAGGCGACGTCGCCCGGAGGTGCGACCAGCGTGTACTGGACCATCTCCTTCACCGCCGGGTTGAGCAGCGCCATCTGAAAGCCCTTCAACAGGTAGGCGGAGCGACGCCCCTCCCCGAGCGAGCGGGGGCCGCGGGCGAAGTAGCCGTACTCCGTCAGGTAGAGCGGCAACGTGCCCCCGGTCGGAGTGCGCAGCTTGTGCTGCTTGGCGAGCCCGTGAAGCAGCTTCGTCAGCCTGCCGAGCGTGCCCAGGGTCGCGTCGTTCGGGCCGCCCTTCGTCGAGCCCGGCGCGACCGTGAACGCATAGGGGTGGTGGGCGAAGCCGTCGGCAACGAAGCGACTGTGAGCGGTCGCCTGCTGGACGAACGTGAGCGGCGCGGTCGACGCCCCGCGGTGCTCCTGCGGAGCCAGCTCGCCGAACAACACCTTGGCGTTCCAGTCCGCCGTCTTCACGCCGGTGTAGCCGGCCTTGTAGAGCTTGGCGTACAGCTTCGGCCCGTCCTTCAGCGGCGCAAGCCAGCCGCCCCAGTTCGGCTCGTTCCAGATCGAGTAGCGGTCCACCCGGCCCGCGAAATGCTGCGCCACGGAGTGCGCGAAGAGGCCGTAGTAGAAGGCGTTCGGCTTGTAGGCGCCGGAGTGAGCGTCGTTGCGGTGCTTGGCGTTGGCCCATGCCGGCGCGGGCCCGGTGAGCGAGAACTGCACCTTGATCCCGTATGCGGCCGCTGCGTCCACGAGCGAGTCGTAGGGCGCCCAGTTGTAGGTCACCTGGCTGGGTGGGACCGTCTGGCCGGCCTGGGCGGCTGCGATGCGGTTCCACAGGATGTTCACCCGCAGGCGCGTAACCCCGAGCTGGCGCGCCTGCTGGAGCGCGAGATCGCGGTTGTAGTAGTTCTGGTAGAGGAAGACGGCGTCGTCCTGGAGGCCGACCTCCATGCCGGGGGCGGCATGGGCGGTCGCGGACGCGCCGAGCGTAGTCGCCATCGCGAGGACGACGGCGACTGAGCGCCGGAGGCGAGTGTTCATGGTGCTCCTGAGGGTTGAGGGCTGCGAGTTCGGCATCCGTGTCGACCGCACCCGTCAGGGACATGAAGTTCTGATCTAGGGTTCGACAACCTTTGGACGCAGAGCTCGCATTCGCAGGCATGGCGCGGCAGGCCGAGCTGCTCAGAGAGGGCTCGGTCACCTCCACCGCCCTGGTCGAGGGCTACCTGCGCCGCATCGAGGAGATCGAGCCGCGGCTAAACGCCTTCCGCGTCGTCTACAGGGAGCGCGCGCTGGCCGAGGCAGCCCAGGCGGATGCGCGGCTGCGCGCGGGTGACGACCGGCCGCTGCTTGGGGTGCCGCTGGCCGTGAAGGACAACGTGGACGTGGCGGGCGACGTGACCGCCTACGGCACCCGCTCCCCCGGCCCGCGCGCCGGCGCGGACTCCGAGGTGGTGCGCAGGCTGCGTGCGGCCGGCGCGGTGCTGCTGGGCAAGACGCACCTGTCGGAGCTCGCGATCTTCCCGTTCGGCGAGACCGCCGCATGGGGCACGACGCTCAACCCGTGGCGTGCGGATCGAACGACGGGCGGCTCGAGCGCCGGGTCGGCCGCGGCGGTCGCCGCCGGACTGGCGGCCGGCGCCCTGGGCTCCGACGGCGGCGGCTCGATCCGCATCCCCGCGGCCTGCTGCCACCTGTTCGGCATCAAGCCCCAGCGGGGCCGGATCTCGCTGGCGCCGCAGCCCGAGCACTGGTGCGGGCTCACCACCTTCGGGCCGCTGACCCGCACCGTGCTGGACGCCGCGCTGTTCCTCGACGCGGTGGCCGGAGCGGTGTCCGGCGACGCCGACCAGCCGCCCTCGCCCGAGCGCCCCTACGTCGAGGCGGCCCGCGGCGCCGATCCCGGCAGGCTGCGTATCGCTGTGTCGCTCAAGCCGCCCGTGCCCACGCCGGTCAGCGAGGCCGTGCGGCGTCCGGTGCGCGAGCTCGCAGAGCTGCTGCGCTCGCTGGGCCACGACGTGAGCGAGCACGAGCCGAGCTACGGCGAGTTCCGCCACCTGTTCATCCCGCTCTGGCTGCGCGGCATCCACGACGACGCCAACGCTCTTGTCGCCGATGCCGGCCAGCTCGAGCGCCGCACGAGGCAGATGGCCGCGGCGGGCGGTCTCGTGAGCGACGGTCTCGTGACGCGCGTGCGCGGCGGGCAGACCGGGCTGATCGAGCGCCTGCGCGGCACCTTCGACAGCTACGACGTGCTGCTCACCCCGGCGCTCGCCAAGCCGCCGGTGAGGGTCGGGCGCTGGGAGGGTCGCGGCGCGCCCTGGACCGTCCTCGGGGTGAGCGCGTTCGTGCCCTTCAACCCGGTCTGGAACCTCACCGGCCAGCCGGCGGCGTCAGTGCCGGCGGGCTTCACCGACGACGGCCTGCCGCTCGCCGTGCAGATGGTCAGCCGGGCCAACGAGGAGCACGTGCTGCTCGCGCTGGCCGCGCAGATCGAGCGGGCGCGGCCCTGGGCGGAGCAAGTGCCTAGTGCCTAGTGCTTAGTGCCTAGAACTGTTGACCAAAGCTCTAGGCACCAGGCACTAGGAACCAGGCACTACACGCCGCGCCCAGGCGAATTCATCGCGCAGCCAACCCTGATAGAGCGGCAGGACGTACACGCCCTGGCCCGACGAGTGGATGACGAAGTCCTTGCTCAGCGCGATCCCCTCGTGGGTCACGTTCGACTCGGTCGCCTTGGAGCGGAAGCCGGCGCTGCCGAAGAAGAGGAGGTCGGCGGGCTGGACGTCGTCAAGCGCCACGCGCTGCGACTTCGGGATCTCGCCCGCCTGCTGCGCCGCGGTGCGGCCGCCGATCGCCGCGCCCGCGGGATTGCCCGACACCTTGAACACGCGCCAGACGAAGCCCGAGCAGTCGTAGCCGCCGTGGACCTGGCCGTATGACGGACCGTCGGTCTCGCCGCCCCAGACGTAGGGCATGCCGATCTTCGACACCGCGAGCTGGAGCGGGGCGAGCTGCGCGGAGGTGTAGTTGGGAAGCTGGAAGCGAGCGGCAACCGACTGCACGTAGCCGGCCTCCCACCCCCCGAACTGGAGCACCTTGGCGAGCGAGTAGGCAGCCTCGGCGCGGGTGATGCGGTCCCACGGGTAGAGCTCGAGCTGGTCGGTGCCCGAGGGGTGATCGAAGTGGAGCCCGAGCAGGCGCGCCACCACCTCGGTGCCGAAGTAGGACGGCGGCTTGAGGCCCACGCGCTGGGCCTCGGCCTGGAACGTCTGGGCAGAGGCGGAGAGGCCGAGCTGGCCTGCGAGCAGCGAGTCGAAGCGAGTGACAGAGATCGGAGCGGAGGAGACCTGCGCCGTGGGAGTGCCGTTCTTGGCGCTGATCGCTGTGAAGGCCAGGCGTAGCTGGGCGCTCGTGAGCGGGCGCTCGCCGTGGAACCCACCGGGCAGCTTGGCCATCAGGCCGGCACGGACCACCTGGCTCTGCTGCTTGCGGTCCCAGCTCGCCTTGGTCACGGCAGCGGCCGGGGCGGCACAGACGAGCAGGGCGGTGAGGGTGGCGCCGGCAAGCAGCCACTGGCGGAGGGTTTTGGCCATCAAGGTCGAATCGGTATCTGGCGCGATGTCTTTAGCGGAGGGCGGCCCGGGTGGACCTGCGTCGCGCGGCTAACCTCGCCGTCGTGATCTGGGCGCAGCGGCAGATTCGCCTCTCTCCCCTTCCCCGTGGTTTCCATCTCGTGACCCGCGAGGTGGAGCAGGGCATGCCCGAGCTGGCGCAGATCGGGGTGGGCGTGGCCCACGTCTTCATCCGCCACACCTCGGCCTCGCTGACGCTCAACGAGAACGCGAGCCGCGACGTGCTGCGCGACTTCGCGACCTGGTTCGACCGGGCGGTGCCCGACGGCGCCCCCTACTTCTCGCACACGCTCGAGGGACCCGACGACATGCCCGCGCACATCAAGTCGGCCCTGCTCGACTCGTCGCTGACGATCCCCGTCTCCGACGGCCGGCTGGCGCTCGGCACCTGGCAGGGCATCTACCTCTGCGAGCACCGCGACTCGGCCGGGCCGCGCTCGCTGACGCTGACGGTGTGGGGTGACGAGCGCTAGGTCCGTCCTCGATGTATGCGAACATACGTTCGATGCGTTGGGACAACCTGAAGGTCGGAGAAGAGGAGGCGCACCAGCTGCCGGGCTACCGCGATCCGGCGGTCATCCGCCGCTTCGACGCCCCCGAGGCGCTCGACACCCGTTTCTACGAGGTGCGCTCGAAGTCGGCGCTCAACAAGGTGCCGGCGGCGTCCCGGATGCCCTTCCGCTGGACGATCAACCCGTACAGGGGATGCAGTCATGCGTGCACCTACTGCTTCGCCCGCCCCACCCACACCTACCTCGGCTTCGACGCTGGCCGCGACTTCGAGCGCGAGATCGTCGTGAAGGTCAACGTGCCGGAGGTGCTGCGCACCGAGCTGGCGCGGCCGTCCTGGAAGGGCGAGCACGTGGCGCTCGGGACGAACACCGATCCGTACCAGTGGGTCGAGGGCCGCTACAAGCTGATGCCGGGAATCTGGGAGGCGTTCCGGGACTTCGCCAACCCCTGCTCGGTGCTCACCAAGTCGCCGCTCCTGCTGCGCGATCTTCCGCTGCTGCGAGAGATCGCCGAGGTGGCGCCGGTCACCGCCAACCTGTCGGTGCCCACGCTCGACGAGAAGGCCTGGCGCGCCACCGAGCCGCACACGCCGAATCCGCGCGCGCGGCTCGAGGCGGTGGCGGAGCTCAACCGCGCCGGCATCCCCACCGGCGTTCTGATCGCACCGCTGATGCCCGGGATCAACGATTCGCCGGAGCAGGTCGAGCGCATCCTCGACCTGGCGACCGAAGCCGGCGCCACGCACATCGGCGGCATCGCGCTGCACCTGCGCGGCGAGGTGCGCGAGGTCTTCTTCGACTGGCTGCGCTCCCAGCGCCCCGACCTGGTTCCGCGCTACGAGCAGCTCTACAGCCGCGGGGCCTACGCCCCGCCGGCCGAGCGCCAGCGACTGCAGGACCTCGCCGCCCCACCCGGCCGCCCGTCCTCGCCGCGACGCTATCTGCGCGACCGCGACCTGGCCGGTCCCGCCGCGAAGCGGCCTGAGAGGGGCCCGGGTCCGCCCGAGCCCAGGCAGGCCGCGCTGTTCTGAGCGAGCGGGCGTTTCCCGTGCAAAGCCGGAGGCGATGTTTGACGGCTCGCCGGTTCGGTGAAGGCAAGAGAGACGGCGGCAGGCCGTCGCTTCTCCATGCGCTGGGTACGTGCCAAAGCTTCCAAGCCGCTGCTGCGGCCATCTCCGCTCGCGCGCCAGCTCCGCATCCAGGCGGTGCGGCAGGCGCGGCGCGCGCGCTGGGAGGTGGTTCTGCTCGCACCCGCCCTGGCGGCCGTGCTGTGGGCCTACAGCCACCGCAAGGAGCTGTTCGGGGTCGACCTGCCGGTGCGCATCGCCTCGGTCGTCGCGCTCGTCATCCTCGGCTGGGCGTTCGCGCGTTCGCTTGGCCGCGCGGTGGGTCCCGTGCTCATGCGCCGGGTCGAGCCCGGCACGGCGGGCACGCTCGGCTTCCTGATCCGGCTCACAGCGCTCGCGTTCGCGGTGCTGATGGCGCTGCGGGTCGCGGGGTTCAACCCGCAGACGCTGGCCGTCGGTGGGGCGTTCACCGCGGTGATCTTCGGTCTCGCCGCGCAGCAGACGCTCGGCAACCTGATCGCGGGCACCGTGCTCCTCAGCGCCCGGCCCTTCAGGGTGAGCGACCGCGTCCGCTTTCAGGCCGGCGCGCTCGGCGGGCAGATCGAGGGCGTCGTGATGTCGCTCGGCCTGCTCTACACCACGCTGTCCCAGGGCGAGGACGAGATCATGGTCCCCAACAGCATGGTGCTGAGCGCCGCGGTGGTGCCGCTGCGCGAGCCCGCCGCCGTCGACCTGCGCGCTCGCCTCCCCGGCGGCGTGAAGCCAAGCTCGGTCCAGGACCTGCTGGAGCACGCGGTGTCGGTGCCCACGCGCTCGAAGCCGCACATCGGCCTGGAGGAGGTGGAGGCCGACGAGGTGGTGGTCAGGATTGCGGCCACGCCCGAGTCGGGCTCCGACGGCCCCCAGCTCGCGGACGAGATCCTGGCGGCCATCAGCGAGCTCACCGCGGACGGCGCCGAGCATCAGAACGGCGACGATCCGCGCTCGCGGTCCGAGCGCGCCGCGAGCTAGGGCGCCGTGCGCGCCTCGAGCTGCGCGCCCACTCGCACACGTGAGCGCCCGCCGCGCGTGGCGAGTGCCAGCAGCGTGCGCTCCACGAGCAGCCAGCTGGCGGTCCCGATCGCCAGGGCCGGCACCAACACCACGGCCAGCCGCGGCAAGAAGGCGTGCGGGAGCAGCCCCAGGCGCTCGCCGAACAGCATCAGCGGCAGGTGCCAGAGGTAGAGCCCGTACGACACCAGCCCGATCTGCGCCAGCGGCCGAGCGTGGATCCAGGCGGTCGCCGGCCCGCGGCCGGCCACCACGGCGGCAACGAGCGCCGCGAAGCCGATCCCCGCGGGCAGGTTCTGAAGCGTGGCGCCCAGGAGGGGTACGGCGTCGGCGCCGCCGGACGAGTGCCAGACCGCGTTTCCGACCACGCCGAGTACGCCCAGCCCGACCAGGCCCATCGTCGCCGCAGACCCGAGCCGCGGGCGCTCGCCGCGAACGGCGGCCGCCCGCTCCACCCATAGGGCCAACAGCATCCCGAGCGCGAAGTAGGGCAGGTACGCCGGCAGCGCCTTGGACGCCACCATGTTCCCGCCCAGCAGGTAGACGCCCGCGTTCCAGCCCAGCCCCAGCACGATCAGCCCCACGAGGGCCACCGCCTGCCGCCCTGCGCGCCCACCGCTCCAGCGATAGACGAGCAGCCCCAGCACGGGCAGCAGCGCGTAGAAGACGACCTCGAGCGAGAGCGTCCACGTGACCGGGTTGAACGTGAGCAGCGTGTGCGACGAGTAGTTCTGGGCGAAGAACGCGAACAGCGCGAGGTCACTGCCTTGAGCCGGCAGCCGCACCCCGGGCGTGCCGCGGGCGCCCCAGAGCAGCGCGAACGTGCCGAGCATCGCCAGGTAGTAGGCGGGCACCACGCGAGCCACGCGCCGGCGCAGGTACATCCGCACGTCCACGAATCCCTTACGACTAAGCGCCGCGCGCGCGAAGCCGCGATAGAGCAGGAACCCGGACAGCACGAAAAACAGGATCAGGCCCAGCCGGAAGTCCGACAGGGCGTAGTCGAGCGGCTGGCTGCGGCGGACGTGCGTGGGGTCCGGGAAGCGGTACAACCAGACGTGAAAGCAGACAACTGACAGGGCCGCGAGGCCGCGCAGGCCGTCAAGGCCGGCCGCGCGCCTCCCGCGCTCAGACGGAGACATGTGTCTCCCATACCCGGTAAAAGGCCTTAATGCATCCTGGACATGCGCACGCGGGCCTCCATCACGGCCACTCGCACGCGCCAAGCAGGGAGACGAACCGCAACCGGCTGACGATCGCGCTGGTGATCAACCTGGCGCTCGTCGTGGCCGGGGTGATCGGCACGGTGGCGTTCAAGTCGCTTGCCCTGTTCGCCGACGCCGGCCACATCCTGTCGGACGTCGGCGCGATCGCGCTGGCGATGTTCGCCGCCGCGATGGCCGCCCGCCCGGCGTCCGGCCGCCGCACGTTCGGCTTCTACCGCACGGAGATCCTCGCGGCGCTCGCCAACGGCCTGATCCTCGTGCTCGTCGCCGTGCTCGTCTTCGTCGAGGGCGTGATGAGGCTGTCCAGCCCGTCGAACGTCGACGGGCTCGGCGTGCTGATCATCGGCGTGGTGGGCCTGGTGGGGAACGTGGGCGCCACCGTGGCGCTTGCAGGCGGCGACCGGGAGGACATCAACCTCGAGGCCGTTCTGCGGCACTCGGCGGGGGACGCCCTCGGCTCGCTGGGCGTGGTCGTCTCGGGCGCGCTCGTGCTCGCCTTCGGCTGGGACCGGGCCGACCCGATCGCGGGCATGGTGATCGGGGTGCTGATCCTGCTCAGCTCCTGGCGGCTCATCAAGGAGCCGATCGACGTGCTGATGGAGGCGGCGCCCGAGGGCGTCGACGTGCAGGAGATCGGCATCGCGATGGCGGCGGTGGAAGGGCGTGCGCGAGGTGCACGACCTGCACGTCTGGACGGTCACCTCGGGCTTCCCGGCACTGGCCGCCCACCTGCGGGTGGCCCCGGAGCACGACCGCGACGAGGTCCGCCACGCGGTCGAGCACGTGCTGCAGGAGCGCTTCGGAATCGAGCACACCACGCTCCAGACCACCTGCGAGCAGCTGCTCGAGCTCGAGGACCGCCGCGGCGAGCCGGGCTGAGCGCATGCGCGTCTGGGTCGACCTGACCAACACGGCTCACGTGCTGGTGCTGAGGCCGCTCGTGGAGCTGCTCGAGAGCGACGGCCACGAGGTGGAGATCACCGCGCGGCCGCTCTCCCACACGCTCGAGCTGCTCGAGGACTGGGGCCATCCGCACACCACGCTCGGGCACCACGGGGGCGCGTCGCGCGCCGGCAAGGCGCGCGCGGCGGCCGGCCGCGTGGCGGACATGGTGAGCTTCGGCCGCGGCAAGGGCTTCGGGTGCGCGCTGGCCCACGGCTCCACCGACCTGCCCGTGGCCTCGCGGCTGCTGCGCATCCCCAACTCGACGATGTTCGACTACGAGTGGGCGGTGCTGCAGCACAACGTGATCTGCCGGCTGGCAAACCGCGTGCTCGTGCCGGACGCGATCCCGGCCGAGCGCCTGCGTCGCTACGGAGCCCGCGGCAAGAAACTGATCCGCTACCCCGGCCTGAAGGAGGAGTACTACCTGGCGGACTTCGAGCCGGACGAGGCCGTGCTGCGCCAGCTCGGCGTGGACCCGGCGCAGCCGCTGTGCGTGGTCCGCACCGCTCCGTCCTACGCGCTCTACCTCGGCGGCTCGGAGAACGAGCTGCTGCCGCGGCTGCTGCGCCACCTATCGGAGACCGAGCGCGCCCAGACCGTCGTGCTCGCCCGCACGCCCGAGCAGCGCCAGGCCGTGAACGCGCTCGGTCTCGAGCGCGTGATCGTGCCGGAGCGGGCCGTGGACGGCAGCAGCCTGGTGGCGTTCGCCGACGCCCTGGTGTCGGCCGGGGGCACCATGAACCGCGAGGCCGCCGTGCTCGGCACGCCGGTCTGGTCGATGTTCGAGGGCCGCATGGGAGCGGTCGACGAGCAATTAGCCCGCGAGGGCCGCCTGCGCTTCCTCACCGATCCGGCCGAGGTGAAGGTGGAGAAGCGCGCGGCGCGCGCCTACGAGCAGCGGGTGAGGCGCGACCCGCGCGAGCTGCTCCGGCTCGCCCTGCCCTGGCTTAAGCCCTAGAGGCCGCTGGTGGTCACGGCGCTCTCCACCGCGTCGCCGGTCTTCTCGGCGCTCACGAGGCCGTCGGCGGGAGGCGGAGGCTCGTCGCGCACGAAGCGCCCCAGCCCGATCGCGCGCAGGTGGCGGCCCTTGAGGATCTCGAGCGTGTAGACCATCCAGACCGACGCGCCGAGCACGCCTAGCCCCACCACGGCGGCGATCAGCGAGTGGGTGCCGTTCCAGTCGCCCCCCGGCCGCGGCGGCACGAAGCGCAGCATGATCCCGTAGGCCGCCAGCAGCAGCGCCCACACGTGCAGGTACGCCGCGGTGCGCCGCTGCGAGAAGCCGATGCGCATGAAGCGGTGGTAGAAGTGGTTGTGATCGGCGCCCCAGGGCGCGCGCTTGTACTTGAGCCGCTTGAGCACGACGAAGGACGTGTCGAGGATCGGCACCGCCATCACGAGCAGCGGGCCGGCGAGCGCAATCGTGGCGGCGGTCTTCAAGACGCCCTGCACGGCGATCGCCGCCAGCAGGTAGCCGAGCGCGAGCGCCCCGCAGTCGCCCATGAAGATCTTCGCCGGGTGGTAGTTGCTGCGCAGGAACGCCAGCGTGGAGCCGCAGACGATGGCGGCCAGCGCCGCGGCGTCGGCGCGGCCGAAGGAGACCGCGAGCAGCGCGAAGGCGCCGGCGGCGATCGCGACGATGCCGGCGGCAAGCCCGTCCAGCCCGTCGATCAGGTTGACCAGGTTCGCGAAGAACGCGATCCAGATGATCGTGAGCGGGATCGAGGCCCAGCCCAGGTCGATCGACCCGATCACCGGCAGGTTCAGGTGATCCATGCGCAGGTGCCAGCCGAGCACCGGGATCGCCGCGATCGCGAGCACCGAGACGCAGCTTGGGACCGGGTCGCAGGCCGCGCGTGTCGTCGAGCAGGCCCACCGCGGCGACCGCGCGCGGTGCCGATCAGGATCCCGGGGTAGGGGCCGTCGAGATCGACGAACAGGAGCGCCGGCACGAGGATGCCGATGACGATCGCCAACCCGCCGATACGCGGCACGGGCCCCTTGTGGACGCGCGGGCGGTCACCGCCGGTGTCGACCCCGCCGATCTTGGGGGCCAGCCACGCGGTGATCGGGGTGAACACCAGCACGATCACCCCGGCCAAGATGAAGCCCCACGCCACCGAGCCGTCCTCGACGAGGGCGCGCAGGGAGTCCCACAAGGACATATCCAGGTGGTTATAGCGCAGGGTGACGAAGGAAATGACGGGCGGACGCCCGCGCTGGCAGTAGCCTTGACCAGCGTGAGTGAGGTTGTCTCGTCAGCACAGGCGTTTGACGAGCGGATAGCCACGCGTGAGGCGGCGGTCGGGATCGTCGGCCTCGGCTACGCGGGCCTGCCGCTCGCGATGGTGTTCGCGGAGGCCGGGTTCCACGTGACCGGCGTCGATGTGAACGAGCAACGCGTGCGCGCGGTGACCGAGCGGCGGTCCTATCTCGTGGACGTGCCGGCCGAGCGGCTGGACCATCTCGACGGCCGGATGGTCGCCACCACGGACTACGCGGCGGTGCGCGACCTGGACGCCGTCACGATCTGCGTGCCCACGCCGCTGTCGAAGACGCGCACGCCCGATCTCTCCTACATCGTGTCGGCGGCCGAGTCGCTGGCGGCGAACCTGCGCCCCGGCCAGCTCGTGGTGCTCCAGTCCACCACCTCGCCCGGCACCACGCAGGACATCGTCCTGCCGATCCTCGAGCAGAGCGGCGGCAAGGTGGGCGAGGACTTCTTCCTGGGCTACGCGCCCGAGCGCGTCGACCCCGGCAACAAGCACTACTCGATCCGCAACACCCCGAAGCTGGTCGCCGGCGTCACTCCCGAGTGCCTGCGCCGCACCGAGCTGCTCTACCGCCAGGTGGTGGAGGAGGTGATCCCGGTCTCGAGCACGATGGTGGCCGAGGTCGCGAAGCTGCACGAGAACACGTTCCGCGCGGTGAACATCGCGCTGGCCAACGAGCTGGCCCTGATGTGCGACCGGCTCGGGGTCTCCGCCTGGGAGGTGATCGAGGCCGCCAGCTCGAAGCCGTTCGGCTTCCTGCCGCACTACCCGGGCCCCGGCCTCGGCGGCGACTGCATCCCGGTGGTGCCCCACTTCCTGGCCTCGCGGCTGCGTGAGTACGGCTACTCGGCGCAGCTGATCGACGCCGCGCACGAGATCAACGCCAACATGCCGGCGCACGTGGTGGCGAAGGTGTCCGACGCCCTCAACGAGGCCGGCAAGCCGATCAAAGGCTCGCGCCTCCTGCTGCTCGGCATGGCCTACAAGGCCGACGTGCACGACATCCGCGAGTCGCCCAGCCTGGAGGTGCTGCGCCAGCTCTTGCTGCGAGGCGGCGAGCTCCGCTACTGCGACCCCTGGGTGGACGAGCTCGAGCTCGACGGGGAGCTGCATCGGAGCGTGGAGTGGACGCCCGACGAGGTGCGCGCGGCGGACTGCGTGGTGGTGCTCACCGCCCACCGGCAGTTCCTCCAGACGCCGTACTGGGACCAGGCACGGCTGATCGTTGATACGCGCAACGTGGTGCCCGCAGGGCCGAACGTCAGGTCGATCTAGTTGCCGTCCTCCATCCTGGTGCTGGGGGCGGGCTATATCGGCGCCCGCCTCGGGGAGCTGGCCCTCGACGCGGGCCACCAGGTCACGCTGGTGGACAACTGGTACGCCACCGACGCTTCGCAGCTGGAGGGGCTCCAGCGCCGCGGCGCCCGACTTGAGACCGCCGACATACGCCGCGCCGAGGAGCTGCGGCCGATGTTCGAGGGGCTGCGCCCCGAGCGCGTGTACCTCACCGCCGCGCAGGCCAGCCGGCCGCTGTCCGAGAGCGAGCCCGAGTACACGGAGCAGACCAACCTCACCGGGGCGCGGCACGTGGCGGAGGCGGTGGCGGCCAACGGCTCGCGGGCGCTCGTCTACGCCAGCTCGCTGCACGTGTACGGGCCGAAGCTGAGCGGCGAGGTCGGGCCCGAACAGCCCTATGGGCCGCAGGGCGACCTGGCCCACCTCTCGAAGATCTACGCGGAGCTGTGCCTCGAGCTGTACGCGCGCAGGCACGGCTTCGACCTCACCTTGCTGCGGCTCGGGATCGTCTACGGCCCGAGCCCCGTGGAGCACGACCGCCCGGAGTCGCAGACCGTGGTGGACAAGTTTCGCCGCCTCGCGGCGGCCGGCGAGGAGCTGACGCTGGACGGCGGCGGCCGGGCCACCATCGGCGTGGTCCACGTGGACGACGTCGCCCGGATCGCCCTGGAGTCGCCCGCCGGGCCGGGGATCACGGCCGCCAACGTGGCGGCGGAGACGGTCACGGTGGCCGACGTTGCGGCGCTGGCCCGCGGCGAGCAGCCGCCGGGCGGCGCCGACGCACAGCTTCGCCACCCCGTTCCGCTACGAGCACAGCCTGGCGGAGTACCTGCGATGAGGGTGCTCGTGACCGGGGCCACCGGCTTCCTGGGCTGGCGGGCCTGCACGCTGCTCGCGCGAGGAGGGCCACGACGTGCTCGCGCTCTCGCGCCCGGGCAGCGCCCCACGCGCGGCGTCCGCGGAGCTCGACCCGGTGCGGATGGATGCCGGCGACCCGGCCGCCCGCGACCTCATCGCGGGCCGCGACGCGGTGCTGCACTTCGCCGGCGTGCCCGATCCTGCGGGCGCGCGCCACGACCCGGCGCGAGCGGTGCGCGAGAACGCGGGCACCACGCTCAACCTGCTCGAGGGCTGCGCCCAGCACGGCGCCGGGCTGATCTACCCCTCCAGCGTGCGCGCGGCCCAGGACCCGCCGCCGGATCCCTACGCGATGTCGAAGCGCCTCGGCGAGAACGCCTGCCGCTTCCACCCCGCCAACGCCACGATCGTGCGGCTGACGTCGGTGTTCGGCCCCGGGCAGGTGACCTGGGAGGGCGCGACCGGCGCAATCGCGGCGTTCGCGGCGCGTGCCCTGGCGGACGAGCCGATCGTGATCCCCGGCGACCCGCGCCGCACGCGCGACTTCGTCTACGTGGACGACATGATCGGCGGGCTGGTCCAGATCGTCGAGCAGGGGCGCTGGAACCAGACGGTCACGCTCGGAAGCGGCCTCGACACCCCTCTGCTAGAGGCGGCGGAGCTGGTCCGGGCGACGGTAGGCTCGTCATCTCCGATCGAGACCCCGGGAGGGGATCTTGCTCGCCGGCGAGAACGAGAGTCTACGACACCGGCGCCGGGTTGATCCTCGAAACCCGGCCGCTCGACACCGCCGTCACAGCTCTATGTCGACTGGCTTCGCCGCCATCCCGCTGCTCAAGGCCGCACCCGAGCCTGACCAGGTCGCGGACCGCCTCGCGGGCGGGCCGTGGCAGGGGCTCGAGCTGGCGCTGATGCCGCCCCACGTGGCGGACGAGTCGTCGCTGCGCCCAGGCGATCGAGGTCACGCGCATCGGCGCCGGCGATCTGGTGGTCACCGCGGAGTCCCCGGTCGCCTGGCCGAGCGGGGCGTTCGTGCGCGTCGACCGCCTCGACGACGAGGCACGGCGCGGCATCGAGCGCAGCGTGGAGTTCGCGGCCGGCATCGGGTCGCCCGTGCTCACGATCCACCTCTTCACCCCGATGTCGCCGGAGGAGTACCGCGCCAACCCAGACGGCCTCGACGAGCGCGAGATCGAGCGCTTCCTGCGCTTCTTTGCCGACGCCTGCCTCGACCGGGACGTGATGCCGCTGATCGAGAACGTCCCGCCCGTGCTTCGGATGCGCACCGGCGGCGTGTACCTCTCGCCCGTCGGCGGCCACTGGCGCGACCTGCTCGAGTGGCGCCGGCGCGTGCCCGAGCTGGGCTTCACGCTCGACACCTCTCACGCGGCCCTGTTCCGCAACTTCGCGGCCAGCTACCCGTCGCTGTTCGGGCTCGACTCCGACGACGAGCTCGAGCTGGAGCGCTACGTGGAGGAGCTGGGACCGGCCAGCGAGGTCGCACACGTCTCCGACGCGCACGGGCTGCTCGGCGAGGGTCTGCCCTACGGCAGCGGCGAGCTGACCGGGCTCGACCCGGTGGTGCGCCGCATCGGCGAGCTGGTGCCGTACGTGGTGGCGGAGATCAACGAGCCGGATCCCGCGCGCTCGCCGGAGATGAAGGCGGGCTATCACGAGCTGGAGCGCGTGTTCGCGCTGCCGCCGGTCGGCCCCGCGGTTCGGCCGCCGCGCCGCCTGCGCAAGGAGACCTTCGACTGGCAGCGCGTGCTGCAGCGGCGCGACCCGGTGCCATCGGTGCTCGAGCTGCAGGAGCTGTTCGGCGGCCGGCGCGTGTTGATCACCGGCGGCGGGGGATCGATCGGCGGCTCGCTCGCCACGCTGCTCGGCGGCTTCCGCCCCGAGGCGCTCACGCTGCTCGACGGCCACGAGGCCGCGCTCACCGCGGACCGCCGCTCGCGCGACCCGCTCGCGCTCGAGCGCATGGCGCACGTGCTCTGCGACATCCGCGACGCCGGCCGGCTGGAGGTGGAGTTCGGCCGCGCGAACCCCGACGTGGTCTTCCATCTGGCCGCCTACAAGCACGTGGACTGGGCCGAGGTCTACCCCGAGGAGTTCGTGGACAACAACCTGCACGGCAGCTGGAACGTCCTGCGCGCGGCCGAGAAGGCCGGCGTGGACACCGTGGTGGTGGCGTCCACCGACAAGGCGGCGCTCGCCGCCAGCTTCTACGGCCGCACCAAGCGCTTCATGGAGCAGCTCACCGCGTACGCCGCGCGCCGGGCCGGGGCGCGGCGCGCCGCCGTCCGCTTCGTGAACGTGCTGGGCAGCGCCGGGAGCGCCTCCGACCTGTTCCTGCGCCAGGCGCGGGCCGGCGTGCCGCTCACGGTCACCGACACCGGCATGGTGCGCTACTGGATCTCGATGGCCCACGCCGGCGCGCTGGCCGCCCACGGCGCGCTGCTGGCCGGCGAGGGCACGCTGCTGGCGGGACCCTCCGACCCGGCGATGCTCACGGTGGGCGAGCTGGCCGACCGCATCTGGACCGGCGCGGGCCGCGAGGGCGCGCCGGACATCGACCTGGTGGGCATCCGGCGCGGCGAGACGCTCTCCGAGGTGCTGACCGCGCCTGGCGAAGAGCTCGGCGAGGAGCGCCATCAGGGCATCGCGCCGATCCATGGGGAGATCTCCACGGCCGGCCCGGCTTGGGTGGCCGAGCGGCTGCCCGCCACCGGCGGGCGCGAGGAGGCACGGGCCGTGTGGCTCGAGGCGATGCAGCGGCCGGGCCTGCTCACGCCCCCGGCGCAAACGGCCGAGCGGCGCGACTAGCGCCTCAGGCCGCGCGGGCCACCTTGCTCACGGTGAAGGTTGCGCCCTCCGGGTCGGCCAGCACGGCCTGCATGAAGCCGGGCATGACCTCGTAGGGAGGCGTCATCACGCTGCCACCGAGCTCCGCCGCCCGCGCGGCGGTGTCGCTCACGTCGTGGACCCAGAAGTCCACGCTCCAGTGGGGCGGCACCGAGTCGCCACCGTGGGGAGCCATCGTGGCCACCAGGTCGCGCGGCACGGGTTGCTCGGGCTCGCCGCCCACGAAGCCGGGCAGGCGGAACAGCGTGACCTGGAGGTCGCCGGCCTCGAAGCTGTCGCTCTGCCAGCCGAACACGGCACCGTAGAAGGCCTTGGCGCCCTCGGGGTCGGGCGTGAGCAGCGCGCTCATCGCCCACGCACCCGGCTCGTTCACCACCTGGGCGCCGCGGTGCTCGCGCGGCTGCCAGACGCAGAACACCGCGCCGGCCGGATCGGCCAGCACCGCCATCCGGCCTCCGCCCGGCGAGTCGAAGGGCTCTCCGATCACGCTGCCACCGGATTCGCGCACCCTGGCGGTCGCCTCGTCGGCGCTCTCCACCCACACGTGCGTGCCCCAGGTGGCGGACGGGGGTGGCGGCGCGCCGTGCGGGGAGACGATTGCGGCCACGTCCCTTCCGTCGAGGGTGCAGCGGAAGTATTCGCCGTCCGACCCTGCGGGCATCAGGCTGGTGGCCTCCCAGCCGAACAGCTCGCGGTAGAACTCGAGCGCGTGGGCGGGGTCCGCGTGGACGCTGGCCACGCGGCAGGGAACGCCTGGCTCGTATCCGTCGCGCCTGCTCATTGCGCCGGCTCGTACTCGTCGTGGCGGCGCCACCACTCATAGGGCGGACTCTGGGGACGGCCCTCCGGTGAGTCCTCCCACGCCTCCTGACGGCCGAACGGCGTGATGTCGAGCAGCGACCAGATGGTGCCGAGCGCCTCCACGCCGCGCCAGCTCGTGAAGTAGGTGCGGAAGATGCTGTCGCCGTCACGGAGGAACACGCTGAGGCCGAACATCTCGCCCCTGTCGGTAGTCCGGCCGAAGTCCTGGTTGAAGTCGCTGCCGGCCGAGGACACCCAGGGCAGGTCCCACCCCATTCGCTCCCGGTACGCCTCGATCTTCTCGAGCGGCGCGATCGAGATCAGGGCGAACGAGGTGTCGCGGGCCTCCAGGTGAGCGATGTTGCCGAGGTTGTCCACGTACATCGAGCAGCCTGGGCAACCCGCGTCCGGCCAGCCGTGGGCGCCGGGGCCGAACATGAAGTGGTAGACGATCAGCTGCCGTCGGCCCTCGAACAGGTCCAGCAGGCTGACGTCCCCGTCCGGCCCCTCGAACACGTAGTCCTTGTCGATCCGCACCATCGGCTGCCTGCGGCGCTCGGCGGCGAGTGCGTCGTTCGCCCGCATCGCGGCCTTCTCCTTGGCCAGCAGCTCCTCGTGGGCGGCCTGCCACTCGGTCTGTGAAACGACTTCGGGAAGGTTCACGTTCTCTCCTGGTTCGCTGGCCGAGGCATGGTAACAAATAGTTGGAAAGTCCAACTACTCGATTGGCAATCCGGATTGACCATTAGACTGCCAGCCGTGGCCACGATGCGCAGCTACCGCGACCCGTGCGGAATCGCGCGCGCCCTGGACCTCGTGGGCGAGCGCTGGGCGCTCCTCGTGGTGCGCGAGCTGATCCTCGGCCCGAAGCGCTTCACCGACCTCCGCGCGGGCCTCCCGCAGCTGAGCCCGGACGTGCTCGCCCAGCGGCTGCGCGAGCTCGAACAGGCCGGCATCGTGAGCCGTCGCAAGCTCGCCCCGCCGGCCGGCGCCCGCGTCTACGAGCTGACCGAGCGCGGCCGCGAGCTCGAGGCCGTGGTGATCCAGCTCGGCCGCTGGGGCAGCAGCGCCCCCTTCCCAGCCGAGCACGGGGAGCTGAGCGCCGACGCGCTGATGATCGCCCTCAAGACCACGTTCGACCCAGCCGCCGCCGCGGGACTCGACGCCGAGTACGAGCTGCGGCTCGGCGAGGACCGCTTCCGGGCCCACATCAGCGGCGCCGAGCTGAACCTGGTCCGCGGGGGCGCCGGCACCCCCGCCGCCGTGATCGAGACCGATCCCGCCACGCTCACAGCGCTGTTGTGGCACGGCCGGGCGCTCGACGACGCGCTGCGGTCCGGACAGCTGCGGATCGACGGCAGCCGCAGGGCGGTGGCACGCCTGCTGCGCCTGTTCCCGGTCGTCCGCAACTGAGCGCACCACGCACCCTGAAGCGGCGTATGCTGGGCGGTCGGACCCGTCATGTCAGGGCTGGAATCACCCGAGCTTCGGCGCGCGCTGGCCTTCGTCGAAGGGCTGCACGCCGAACGCAGCGTCCATGAGCTGCGACTGCACGTGGAGCGGACGCTGCCGGACCTGATCCCCTGCGAGGTGGTCACGTTCGGCGAGCGCTCGCCCGAGACTCGCTACTTATTGGATCTACCCGGCTGCCTCTCGCTGGGCCGCTCGCGAGCGGAGTTCTCCGACTCCGAGCGCGACCTTCTCGCCCTGCTGCGGCCGCAGCTGATCGCGGCCGAGGCGGAGGCGGGGCTGCGCGACGCCCTCGCCGCGGGTGCCGCGCCGGGCGAGGTGGGCGCGTCGGGCCTGACCGAGCGCGAGCTCGAGGTGCTGCGGCTGGCCGCCTACGGGGGCACCAACAAGCAGCTCGGACTGGAGCTGGGCATCAGCCCGCGCACGGTCCAGAAGCACCTCGAGCGGATCAACGCCAAGCTCGGCGTCAGCACGCGCACGGCGGCCGTGGCCGCCGCCGCGGGCGTGCTGGCACTTCACCTCTAGCGGCCGCGGCCCTTCCGGCGGGTGCCACCCTTCACCTGCTCGGCGAAGATCTGGCGCTTGCCCTTGGCCCCGTCGTTGAACAGGAAGAAGGGAGTGCCAGGCGCTCCACCTTGGCAGGCGCTGCCGTCCCCATTGAAGGGGTTCGCCGTGCAGTCGGATGAGATCGGCGATGCTGCGCCGAGCGTCAATCCTGCCTTCGAGCGGGAGATCCCGCCCGGGCTGTCAAGCACGAACTTGGGATTCGCGGCGCCCTTGAGGTGTCCTACGAACAGCTTCACGGTGTGGCCCACGCGCTGGTGCCATGTGACGTAGGGCGTGAGCTTGGCGAAGCCGATGTCGGGCAGGACCGCGTTGGTCTTGCCCTTCGACAGCGGCTTGCCACCGTTGACGATCTGGAAGTGCGTGCCGTTCACGAGCCGGGCGGCGAAGATCTGGAAGACCTTGTGCACCTGCTCGGACCAGACGACCCACGGAACCGTGGGCACGCCGGCGCTCATCGTCCCCGCCGCCACGCTCGGATCCTCGGCGTCGGCCGCGGAGCTGTGGTTGAGCGTGCAGAGGTTCTCGGTGGCCTTCGACGCGAGGCACGGCCCCGCGCCGGTCACCGACGTGTCGAGCGGCTGAGCGGCGCCGGTGCCCTTGCCCACCGCGGCCCAGTGGAAGCCACCGTCGACCACGCCCGACACCGTGCCGGTGTTCACGGCCTTGGCCGCGAAGACGCGCTCGTTCTTCACGCCGAACGCCCCGGGCTCGGTCTCGTACCAGACCACCCACGGCACCGTGTCGGAGGGGCCGGTGAAGGCGATGTCGGGCTCGATGCCGTTGCGGCTCGGGTCGACATTCACCGACGGCAGGGTCGGCGCGCCGACCGGCGCGCGCTCGACGCCAACCTGCTGCCAGCAGAAGCCGCCCACCGGGGCGCCGCCCGTGGGCTTCGTGCCGGGCGGGCAGGTGACCGTGCCGGGACCGATCGGCTTCACCACGAAGATCTGGTCCCTGGTCGGGCCCTGCTCCTGCCACACGACCCACGGGCCCGGGTTGGCGCCCGCCACGGCTGCGCCGCCGGCCACCTGCGGGTTCTCCGCGTTCTTGGTCACGTCGATGTTGAGCGACGGGGGGCCGCCGTTACCGGGCCGCCCCTGACCCGCGAACACCCACTTCTGCGTGGTCTGATCGAAGCGGCTGGCGAAGATCTCCTCGCGGCCGAACGGGGCGGTGTTGTCCTCGTACCAGGTGGTCCACGGCACCGTGCGCCCAGCACCGGCGAAGTCGATCGACGGGGCCTCGGCCTCCTTGGTCTGATCGAAGTTGAGCGAGCCGCGGAAGGTCGGGCTGGCGCTGGACGCGCCGTTCACGGTGCCCACGCCCTGGGTCACCCAGGCGCCGCCCTTGAAGGCGCGCACGAACACCTGCTGCTCGCCGCTCGTCTGCTTCTCGAAGATGGCCCACGGCACAGCGGGGCCGCCGGCCAGCAGCGAGCCGCTCACGGCATCGACCGCGCCCGCGTCCTTGCGAGGGCTGATGCCGGACGCGGCGTCGTTGTCCACGCGCGAGCCGCTCGCCGGAAGGTTCACGAACGCGCGCACGGCGGCCGCAGCCACGAGCAGCACCAGCACGGCGGCAACGGGGATCAGGACCCGGCGGACGCCGGCGCGGCCCTTCTTCGCGCGTGCCCGACCATCAGCGTCCTTCTTGGCCATGTCATCTCCCCGGTCCGTTTTGTGGGTGCGCGAGAACTCAAGTCGCTGCCCGGGGGCAAGTCAATACGCAATTCCGCGTACGGCCAGGCGGTCAGGTGGGCCCCGCGCGGTCGCTCCGGGCCGCCCTCCGCAGGGCCGGCCAGGTGGCTCCGGCCACGGCGAAGACCGCGATTCCCGAGGCGATCAGCGCGGTGCGCGGCGACGTGACGTCCACGAACACCCCGCCGAGCGCGTAGGCGATCGCGTTGCCGAGGAAGATCGCCGTCGCGATCGCGCTGAACACGCGGCCGAGCAGGTGGCCGGGCACGTAGCGCTGGATCAGCGTGTCCTCGCCGACGAGCCCCAGGCCGTTGCCCACGCCGCCGAGCAGCTGAAAGGCGACGACCAGCCCTATCACGGGCGCCGCGCCCACGAGCAGGTTGCCCGCGCCGGTGAAGATCATCCCCACGCTCACGACCGTTGCCGGGTGCACGCTCGACCAGCGCCGCACCAGCCCCACCGCGCCCAGGATCATGCCCAGGCCGAAGGCGGACACCGCCGCGCCGTAGGCGAAGGAGCCGCCGCCGAGCACGTCGCGCACCAGGAACACCACCGCGACGTTGTCGAGCGACGCGAAGCCCACGAACGCGAACATGCTCAGCGCGAGCACGCGCAGCAGCGGCTGGTGCCAGACGTAGGCCAGGCCCTCGCGCGTTTCTGCCCACAGCGAGCTGCCCTCCTCGCCCTCTCTCACCGGCGGGATCGGCGGGAGCGTGAGCATGATCGCGGCGGACACGAGGAACGACGCGGCGTCGATCGTCAGCGCCAGGCGCGAGCCGCCGAGCGCCACCAGCAGGCCGCCGAGCGCCGGCCCCAGCGCGACCTGGAGGTTGAACACCGTGTTCATCAGGGCGTTCGCGGACATCAGCTCGTCCCGCTTGACGAGCGCCGGTATCGAGCCCTTGCTGGCCGCCGAGAACGTGCGCGAGAGCAGCGTCGCCGCCGCCACCAGGAGGAGCAGCCCCGCGTAGGGCGGCAGCCAGATCGCGATCGCGGCGTAGACCGCCGCCTGCCCCGCCTCGCACTGGATCATCACCCGCCGGCGGTCCCTGCGGTCGGCCACCGCGCCGAGCAGGGGAGCGACGAACGCCGGCACCACCTCGGCCAGCAGCAGCCCGCCCACGGCCGTGGCCGGCCGCCCGTGCGAGACCAGCAGCACGAGCGTGACCGTCGCGATCCCGTCCCCCACGTAGGAGACGAAGCGCGCGCTCCAGAGCGCACGGAAGGCGGGATTGCGGCCCAGCAGCCCCCACCGCCCGCCCTCCGGTGGGATGGCCGCTGCGTTCAGTTCAGACGGCCGCTGCGGCCAGGTGCGGGTACAGCGGGTAGCGCTCGCCGAGGGCGCGCGCTCGCTCGCCCAGCTCCGAGCGCTGGGAGTCGCCCCACTCGGCGGACGTGAGCGCCTCGCCGATGATCCGGCCCACCTCGTGGAAGTCGTCGAGCTGGAAGCCGCGCGTGGCCAGCGCCGGCGTGCCGATCCGCAGGCCCGACGAGACGGCCGGCGGCCGCGGGTCGAAGGGCACTGAGTTGCGGTTCACGGTGATGCCGATCTCGTGCAGCCGGTCCTCGGCCTGCTTGCCGTCGAGCTCGGAGTCGCGCAGGTCGGCCAGCACGAGGTGCACGTCGGTGCCGCCCGTGAGCACGTCCACGCCGGCCGACAGCATCTCCTCTGCCAGCGCCGCCGCGCCCGCCCGCGTGCGCCGCTGGCGCTCGCGGAAGACCTCGGATTGGGCGATCTTGAGCGACACCGCCTTGCCGGCGATGATGTGCATCAGGGGCCCGCCCTGCTGACCCGGGAACACGGCCGAGTCGATCTTCTTGGCGTACTCCTCCTTGCAGAGGATCATCCCGCCGCGCGCGCCGCCGATCGTCTTGTGGATCGTGGTGGTGACCACGTCCGCGTACGGCACCGGGCTCGGATGCTCGCCGGCCGCCACGAGCCCGGCGAAGTGCGCCATGTCCACCAGGAGGTAGGCGCCCACCGAGTCCGCGATCTCCCTGAAGAGCTTGAAGTCGAGCTGGCGCGGATAGGCCGACCAGCCGGCCACGATCATCTTCGGCTGGTGTTCCTCCGCCAGGCGGGCGACCTCGTCCATGTCCACGAGGTGGTCCTCTCGGCGCACTCCGTATGCGATTGGCTCGTAGAGCTTGCCCGAGACGTTGATCTTCATCCCGTGCGAGAGGTGGCCGCCCTGATCGAGCTTCATGCCGAGGAACTTGTCGCCCGGCTCGAGCAGCGCGAAGTACACGGAGGTGTTCGTCTGCGCGCCCGCGTGGGGCTGCACGTTGGCGTGCTCTGCGCCGAAGAGCTCCTTTGCGCGGTCGATCGCGAGCTGCTCCGCCACGTCGACGAACTCGCAGCCGCCGTAGTAGCGCCGACCCGGGTAGCCCTCGGCGTACTTGTTCGTGAGCACCGATCCCTGGCACTCGAGCACGGCCTGCGGCACGAAGTTCTCCGAGGCGATCATCTCGAGCGTGGTCTCCTGACGCCGGAGCTCGTTCTCGAGCACCTCGGCGATCTCGGGATCGACCTCCGAAACGGGCTTGCTGAAGTAGTCGGGACTCAGGTCCGTCACTGCGTGCTCCTCTGTTCGCCGGCGCCTCAACTGAAGGTATCAGCGGTCCCGGAGGCCTGGCCAGTGCAAAACTGGAGCCGATGGGCCTGGGAGACGCGATCAGGGGCTGGGGCTCGACGTCCGCGGAGCGGGCCACCCCGCTGCCCTGCGACGGGCTCGTGCCGGGCGGCCTGGTTCTGATGCGAGCGGTGGACGTGGCGGCGCCCGCCGAGGTGGTCTTCCGCTGGCTCTGCCAGCTTCGCGTGGCGCCCTACAGCTACGACCTGATCGACAACCTGGGTCGCCGCAGCCCGCAGGAGCTGACTCCCGGGCTCGAGCGCCTCGAGGCGGGCCAGCGCTTCGTGGCGCTGTTCCGGCTCGTGGAGTTCGAGCAGGGCCGGCGCATCACGATCCGGCAGCGCTCGCGCCTGCTCGGCCACGTGGCCGTGAGCTACCAGGCGAACCCCGTGAGCGAGCGCAGCTGCCGCCTGGTTATGCGCCTGGCGTGGGGGCCGCCGCGACTCCCCCTGGCACGGCAGGTGCTCGCGGTGGGCGACCTGGTGATGGCCCGCCGGCAGCTGCTGAACCTGAAGCGGCTCGCCGAGCTACAGGCCGGCTAGCGCCTCGGCCGGCAGCGCGCCCTGGCGCAGGATCTCGTACTCGCCCCGATCGTCGAGGCGCGTGAGGTCCACCACCGTGGAGGGCGTGCCGGGCAGCTCCCCGCCGTCCAGCTCGAGGTCCACGGCCGCGCGGATGCCGGGGTCGACGTCCGCGAGGCGGCGCGCCTCGGCCTCGCCACTCGGGTTGGCGCTCGACTGGAGCAGCGGCGTGCGCACCTGAGCGAACGCCGGCATGTCCGGCACCCTCAGCCCGAGGCGCTCGGGCGACGGCCCGCAGGCCAGCGGAAAGCGCCGCTCCGGATTCGGCACCACCACCGTGACCGGGCCCGGCAGCAGCCGCTCGAGCGCGGCGCGCGTGCGCTGCCCGAGCTCGGGCAGCGCCGCCAGGGCGTCGTCGAGGCGGAACAGCATCACGGCAGCCGGCCGGTCCTGGGGCCGGCCCTTGATCTCGTACAGGCGCTCGACCCCGGCGGCCGACTCCGCGTTCGTCGCCAACCCATAGACGGTGTCGGCAGGGAACAGCACCACGCCCCCATCGGCCACGCAGGCCTCGAACGCCGCGACGTTCACGGCGCGCGGCCGGCGGTCACGCGCTCACGCCCGGCGAGGTCCGTCAGCGTGCCGGCCTCCCGCAGCAGCTCGCGCACCGCCTCGGCCTGCGCGGGCGCATGCTCGAGCGCGAGCCGCGTGCCCCCCGGGGCCTGCGCCACCAGCGCGCGGATCGCGTCCAGCCCGTCGGCGCCCGAGACCAGCGCCTCGCGCGGCTCGTAGCGCGCGATCTCCGGCTGAAGCCGAGCCCATTCGTCCTCGCGCACGTAGGGCAGGTTGGCCAGCACGAGGTCGTATTCGCCGGCGGGCAGCCCGCTGAGCAGCTCCACCTCCACGTCGAGGCCGAGCGCCGCCGCGTTGGCCCGCGCCACCTCCACGGCGCCCGCCGAGGCATCGGATGCGCTGACCACCAGGTCCGGCCGCTCCTGCTTGAGCGCGAGCGCGACGGCCCCCGACCCCGTGCCCACGTCGTGCACGCGCGCGCCGGCCGGGAGGTCGAGCGCGATCTCCACGAGCAGCTCGGTCTCCGGCCGCGGGATCAGCACGCGCGGATCCACCAGCAGGTCGATGTAGCGGAACCCCTTCGAGCCCAGGATGTACGCCACCGGCTCGCGCTGCGCGCGGCGGCGGATCAGCTCCATCGCCCGCCTCGCGGCCGCCGGCGGCACGCCGCCGTCCGAGCCGGTGACGAGCGACTCGCGCGACACGCCGAGCGCGTGAGCCAGCAGCAGTTCGGCGTCGAGCCGCGGCGTGTCGCAACCGGCGGCGCGCAGCGAGTCCTCGGCCGCGGCGAGCGCGTCGCGCACGCTCGACACCGAGATCGCGGGCGGCATCAGCTCTGGACGAGCGAGCTGCTCTCGAGCTTGCGCCGCTTCTCGTCCGCCTCGAGAGCGGCCGTGAAGTCCTCGAGCTCGCCGGCCAGGATGCTCGGCATGTTGTTCTTGGTGAGGCCGACGCGGTGGTCGGTCACGCGGTCCTGCGGGAAGTTGTAGGTGCGGATCTTCTCGGCCCGCTCGCCGCTTCCCACCTGCGAGCGGCGGTCGGCGGACAGCTCAGCCTGCTGGCGAGCCAGCTCCTGCTCGTAGAGCCGGGCGCGCAGCACTCGCATCGCCTTCTCGCGGTTCTGCAGCTGCGACTTCTCGTCCTGCATCGACACCACCAGGCCGCTCGGCTTGTGGGTGATGCGCACCGCGGAGTCCGTGGTGTTCACGGACTGACCGCCCGGGCCGGACGAGCGGTAGACGTCCACCTGGAGGTCGTTCGGGTTGATCTGGACGTCCACCTCCTCGGCCTCGGGCAGCACGGCCACGGTGGCCGTGGAGGTGTGGATGCGGCCCTGCGACTCGGTCTCCGGCACGCGCTGGACCCGGTGGGTACCCCCCTCGTACTTGAACACGCTGTAGGCGCCGTTGCCCTTCACGGAGAGGGTGTACGCGCCGTCGGCCACCGACAGCGGTTCGGTCTTGAAGCCGCGGCGCTCCGCGTAGCGCGTGAGCATCCGGTAGAGGTCGCCGGCGAACAGGCCGGCCTCCTCCCCGCCCGTGCCCGCGCGGATCTCGACGATCACGTTCTTGTCGTCGTTGGGGTCGCGCTCGACCATCGCCAGCCGGATCTCCTCGTCCAGCTCGGCGATGCGCGCCTCGGAGGTCTCGAGCAGCTCGCGCAGCTCGGCGTCGTCGCCGTCCTCGGAGAGCAGCTCGCGCGCGCCCGCGGCGTCATCGGCGGCCTGCCTGTATTCCCGCGCGAGCTCGTGGGCCGGCTCGAGCTGGCTGTAGGCGCGACCGACCTCCGCGTAGCGCTCGCGATCGGAGATCACGGCGGGGTCCGACATCTGCTCTGAGAGCTCGCCGAAGCGGCTCTCGATCTGCTCGACCAGCTTCTCGATCATCTCGGGGACGAGGTTAGCTGTCCCCCGATGTCGAGCTAGGCCACTACCTCCATGCCGAGCCGATCCTCGGCGTCGGCGTCCTCGGGGTTCTCGACGGCCAACACGGCCTCGAGCGCCGCGATCGCCACCGCGAGCTGAGTGAGGCTCGGGGCCCGGGTGGTGAGCTTCTGAAGCTGCATGCCGGGCCACATCAGCACCTGCGCCCAGCGCTTCGAGCGGTTCTTCCCGAAGATCTTGATGATCTCGAACGCGATGCCGGCCACCAGCGGGATGCCGAGGATGCGCGAGGCGAACAGCCAGTACCAGGCGGGCCGGCCGAGCGGCGCGAACACGAACAGCGCCACGATCATCACGATGAGAAGGAAGCTGGTGCCGCAGCGCGGGTGAAGGCGGGAGAAGCGCTGCGCGTTCTCGGGCGTCAGCGGCAGGTCGGCCTCGTAACAGGAGATCGTCTTGTGCTCGGCGCCGTGGTACTCGAACACGCGCTGGAGCTCCGCGATACGCGAGATCGCATACAGGTAGCCGACGAAGATCGAGATGCGGATCGCCTTCTCGATCAGCACGAACTCGATCGAGTTCGGGATCGAGTGCCTGAAGAGGCTGGTGATGCCGACCGGCAGCAGGAAGAAGACGCCGACGGCCAGGATCAGCGAGAACGCCACGGTGCCGCCCCACGCGCCGCTCGAGATCTGCTGGTCCTCCTCCTCGAGCTGGGCGTTGGTGGAGATGCCGAGCGCCTGCAGGCCGATCTTCAGCGACTCGACGAGAGCGACCACCCCGCGGACCAGCGGCAGGCGATAGAAGCGGTGGCGCTTGAGCATCGAGACGAGCGGCTGCGAGCTGACCTCGATCTCACCGTCGGGCTTGCGCACGGCCACCGCCCAGGTGGAGACGCCGCGCATCATCACGCCCTCCAGCACGGCCTGACCGCCCACCGGAGCGTCCCTCACGGCGCGCAGCGGCTCGAGCGGTTCGACCTCCCCGCTGCCGTTCACGGATGCACTGAAGGCGGGCTGACCCATCCGCCCATGCTATCGGCGCGAATCAGGCACGCCGTGAGTGCCTGGTGCCTGGAGCCTGGTGCCTAGAGCTTTTGTCCACAGTTCCAGGCACGAGGAACTAGGCACCAGGAACTAGCTGGGACATGCCTCGACCAACGCGTTGTCCGTCTCGCTCGTCTCCCTGATCGCGTTCCCAGGGTCGGCGACGGCGCGCAGGGTGGCGGTGCAGGCCGGTCCGGTGAGCCTGACGCTGGCCGCCTGACCCGCCGCCAGCGTGGGCACGCGTGCGGTGCTCAGCGGGCCGCCGTCCACCCTCAGCCCGACGACCACGGGGCCCGCGTCGCCGACGCCGTCGTTCTGAACGGTGACCATGTAGCTGGTGGTGCCGCTCACGGCTCCCGGCGACGTGCCGATCGAGCTGATGCGCAGGTTCGGCAGGGGGGCGGGCTGCTTGCATGCGCCCGAGCGCATCGTGCGCACCTTCATCAGCTTGCCGTCGCTCCCGTACCAGCGCATCTGCACGCGCATGCGGTAGGTGCCGCCGTCGCGCAGGGCGGTGACGCGCTGCGTGTAGATGAAGCTCGACACACCCTTCTTCGAGCGCCGCCAGGGGCGCAGATCCGGCAGGCCGACCGCCGTGAAGTCGGGCGTCCCAAGCCGCTGGAGCAGGGTGAAGCGCATGGCCATGCGCGCGCTGCCCGGCAGGGCGCGCATCTCGCCCACGAAGGTGGCGAAGCGCGTGGTCACGTCGTCAGAGGGATGGCAGGCGGCGACGATCACTGCGCCCTGCGCCATACCCATCGTCGCCGGCGCGGGCGGGTCGGCCAGCGCTCCCGTGGCGCATGCGCCGGCAACAGCCAGCGCTGAGAAAACTGTGGCTATGCGGCGCATTGTCTAGAGAAAACAGCGCCGCCGGGCTTTAGTTTCGGCGGCGGGTCAGCCGGCCTGGCGCTTGGCAGCGCGACGGCGGAAGCGCTCGACGCGCCCGCCGGTGTCGACGAGCTTCTGGCGCCCCGTGTAGAACGGGTGGCAGTTCGAGCAGATCTCGACGTGCAGCTCCGGCTTCGTGGAGCGCGTGGTGAACTCGTTGCCGCACGTGCAGGTCACGTGGGACTCGACGTACTCGGGATGGATCTCCGTCTTCATGTATTTGAGTCTAGCGAGGCCGACAAGGGGGTAATCGCTCCTCAGCTCCAGGTCACGCGCATGCGTTCCACCTCCTCCATACGGTCCATTGGACCCCGGAAAGAGCGAACGCGCTCTAGTACATACGTCCAGACGCGCGGGTCAGCGGAGGCCCTTCAGGAACGGCACCACCGTCTGGAGGAAGCGGTTCTTCGACGGGGCGGCGAAGAGTGGGTCGAGGTGGCTCTGGCCGTGGTCGGCCACGAGCGTCGAGCGCGGCACCTTCGAGCCCTTCACGAAGCGGCGCGCGCCGCGCAGCACGCGCCCGTGGGTGAGCCCCGTCTCGAACGCGTAGAGCGGGACGTCCACCTGCGCGCGATCGAACTCGCGCAGTCCGAGGAAGTCGCTGGTGGGGTTCCTGCTGAGCAGGTTCGCCCCGTCCACGTCGAGCGTGAGCTTCGCGGGGAAGTACCACTCCACCGCGTTGCCGGGCTCGCTGGTGAACCCCTCCTCGAGCCGCGAGAGCGGCGTGAGCTCACCGGCCTGCCAGGGCCGCGGGTCGCCTGTGGCGGCGAGCTGCCCGGCGTGCACCTGGATCAGCGACAGCGCCGCTGGCGAGGTGGACGCGTCGAACGCGTAGCCCAGCGCGGCCTCGTTGGTGGCAGGCACGGGCGGGCGCAGGTCGGTGGGGATGAGCGGGTATTGCTGAAGCACCGCCGGCTCGTTCGGCTTCTTCTCCGCGTAGAGGGACGCGGTCTCCGCGAACGCGCCCGCCGCCCACGGGATCCCGAGGCCCAGCAGGTCCACGAACGGGTCGCCCTTCTTCAACGTCGCGAGCCGCTTCTTGACCGTGGCCAGGGACGGGGTGGAGAAGCTGCCCAGCAGGCCGCCATCGATCAGCACCAGGCCGGAGAGGTCCTTGTAGCCCGGGTGACCGCCGAAGTCCCAGGACGCATAGGCCACCGTGGTGGAGCCGCCCAGCGAGTGGCCGCCGAGGATCACCTGCCGCCGTCCCCCGTCGCGCGCCTTCAGCACGACGTTGCGCAGGTCCTCGAGCTCCAGCTTCAACCCCCACTGGCGCACGAACGGCACGCTGGCGCCCGCCACCGGCTTGAACGTCTTGCCGTCCACGGTTCCGCCGTTCAGGTAGTAGCTGAAGGCCTGATCGGGGTCGCCCTTCGCGAACACCGAGGTGTCCTCGAACGCATTCGAGCGCCGGTCCCAGGCCCAGACCTGCAGGTTGGGCACGCGCTTCACGATGTCCGGCCCGATCGCGGCGAAGTCGCCGGCGCCGCTGACGTAGCCGGGCACGAGGATCAGCACCCGCTTGGCCGATGCCGGGCCGTAGACCCGCACGTGCGTGACGTCGTACCTGGCGGGCCCGGCGCCCTTCGCGCCCTTCACCGCCACCCACGAGCCGGCCGCGTGCGCGGAACCGGCGAGGGCGAGGGTGAACAGCAGCGCTAGGAGGGCCAGGCGGCGCAAGGCGGGCATCCTACTCGCGCAGGCCGACCGCCTCGAGGGCGAGAGCGCGCTCGCGGAAGTCCTCCCAGCGGGTCATCTTGCCGTCCTCGAAGGTGGCCACCGCCGCCGCGGGGATGTCCATGTCCACGCCCCCGCCCCTGCCTCGGATGTGGACCGTGCCGATGGCGAGCACTCGATCGCCGAGGTCGCGAACGTCGGTGAACTCCGCCTGGAAGACCTCGAAGCTCTCGGCGGTGTCCGCCCAGAACCGCCGCACGCCGTCGTGGCCGTGGTAACCGCCCTCGAAGGCGCTCCGGGCCGGGAGGAAGACGACGTCCTCGGAGACGCCCTCAAGTGCCGCCTCGGTGTCACCGCGGTTGGAGGCGTCGACCGAGCCGAGGAACGTATCGACGTTGGCCTGGGACATCTGCCGCAGTATCGCGGCAGCCCGCGACCTACGTCAGCTGATAATTCGGCCCATCCCCGCCCTCGGGCGGAGTCAACCGGCCACCCTTTGCGGTGATCGCCCCGCACTGCACGCAGTTCGAGGGGGTGATCTCCAGGTCCACCAGCTCGTCCTCGGAGGCCTCGCCGTTCTTCATACGGTCCTTGACCTCGTCGGGCACCGAGTAGACCTGCGCCGGGCACATGTGCTCCCACATCGTGGCGAGCGCCAGCGGGACGTTCTTCTGGATGCGGATGTGGTTCGGCGCGTCGTCGCGGGTTGCGTTGCCGCTCGCGAACACCGACGACAGCTTGTCGAAGATGTACTTGCCGTCGGGCTTCGGGTACTTCTTGTCGCGCTTGCCGATGAAGACGTCCACCCCGGCGTCGTCGTGCGTCTTCCAGTGGCCCGGGGGCAGGCGCCCGCCCGAGGCCTCCATCACGTTGGCGACGGCGCCACCCACGAGGAAGCCCTTGGCGAACGGCTGGCGCATGTTCCGCGAGCGGTACATGTCGGTCTCGATCTCGGAGCCGCGCACGAGGTTCTCGTACTGCGACAGGTCCTCGGTGGAGCCCTTCTTCAGGCCCTCGAAGATCGCCTCGGCGGCGAACATGCCGGCGTGCATCGCGTAGTGGATGCCCTTCAGCTGCGGCACGTTCACCATGCTCGCGCCGTCGCCGGCGATGCACAGCCCGGGCGCCCAGAGGCGGTCGGGCATCGCCCAGTAGCCGCCCGACGGAATCGTCTTCGCGCCCCAGCCCACGCGCTTGCCGCCCTCGAGGATGCCGCGCACCAGCTTCGAGTCCTTCAGCTCCTGCAGCACGTCGTGGCAGGAGAACGTCGCGTCGCGGTAGTCGAGGCCCACCACGAAGCCGAGCGACACCTTGTCCTCGCCCATCGGGTAGATGAAGCTGCCGCCGAACTCGCGGTACTTCGCCTGCGGCCGCAGCGGCCAGCCCATGGTGTGGACGACCTTGTCGAGCGGCTTCGGCACCTCCCAGACCTCCTTCACGCCCAGCTCCCACTGCGGTGGGTCGCCGGCGGCGAGGTCGAAGTAGCCGAGCGCGGCGCCGGTGAGGTGGCCGGCCGTGCCCTCCGCGAGCACCGTGGCCTTGGCCATCACGTCCGAGCCGGGCTCGAAGTTGGACAGCGGGTCGCCATCGCGGCCGCGCCCCTTGTCGCCGGTGCGGACGCCGGTCACCTGGCCGTTCTCGACGATCAGCTTGGCCCCGGTCGTCTCCGGCAGGATGTAGACGCCCGCCTCCTCGGCCTTGCCGGAGAGCCAGCGGCCGAGCTGCGCGATCGACACCACGTGGCTGCCGTGGTTGCGGAACGGCGGCGGCGTGGGGATGCGAATCGCCCGGTTCTTGCCGGCCATCAGGTAGACGGCCTCCTTCTCCACCGATCCGAACGTCGGCCAGTCGGACTCGTCGAGGTCCGGGTACAGCTTCTGGAAGGCCGACGGGCGCATGATCCCGCCGGAGAGCAGGTGCGACCCCGGGGTCTTGCCCTTCTCCACCAGCGCCACCGGCACCTCGCCGAGGCTCTCCGCGAGCTGCGGGTCGCCCTCGAGCAGCTGGGTCAACCGGATCGCGCAGGCGAGGCCCGCCGGACCGCCGCCGACGATCACCACGCCGACCTCGATCCGCTCGTCCTCCGGATCGGTGGGCGGGCCTACGAACTCGTGAGCGGAGTCGACCTCCGGCGGGTATTCGATCGGGGCGATCGACATCGTCGGGTCAGCCGCCCTTCTTCGCCTTGATCGCCTCCGTGAGCTTGGGGACGATCTTGTTGAGGTCGCCGACCACGCCGAGGTCCGAGAACTCGAAGATCGGCGCGTTCGGGTCCTTGTTGATCGCGACGATGTTCTCCGAGTTCTGCATCCCGACCTTGTGCTGGATGGCGCCGGAGATGCCCACCGCGAGGTAGAGCTTGGGCGCCACCGTCTTGCCGGTCTGGCCGATCTGGGCCGCGTACGGGTACCAGCCGGCGTCCACGACGGCACGGGTGGCCGCGACGGCTCCGCCGAGAGCGCCGGCGAGGTCCTCCGCCAGCTTGAACCCCTCGGCCTTGCCGAGCCCGCGGCCGCCGCCGACCAGCAGGTCGGCGTCCTCGATGTTCACGTCGGCGCCGCGCTGCTCGCCGCGCTGGACGATCGTGGCCTTGGTGGACCACGGCGACAGCTCGACGTCCACGTCGGCCACCTCCGCGGAGGCGCCGTTGCCGGCCTCCTGGATCTCGAACGCGTTCAGGCGGCCGATGATGATGCCGGTGTCGCCGACGTAGTCCACGTCCACGATTGCCGAGTCCTGGAGGATCGGGCCGCTCGGCGATCAGCTTGCCGTCCTGCACCTTCACGGCCGTGACCTCCATGGTCACGCCGGCGCCGAGGCGCGCGGTGAGGCCCGCGCCGATCTCGAAGCCGAGCAGGCCGCCGCCGAACAGGGCGTAGCTGTAGCCGTTGTCCTCGATCAGCTTGGCCATCACGTCGACCACCGGCTGGGCAAGGCCCTCGGGCGCCTTCGCGCGCCAGACCTTGGTGGCGCCGTAGTTGCCGATGGACGCGCAGAGCTCGTCCGTCAGGTCGTCGCCTCCGACCACGACCACGTGGGCGTCCTGGCCGAGCTCCTTGCCGAGCTTGGCGGCCTCGGAGACGGCGCCGAGCGAGTTCTTGTTGATCTCGCCCTCGTAATGGAGTGCGTAGGTGAGGATCCCGCTCATGCCAACAGCTTCCTTTCGTCAAGCCACGCGACGATCTTCTGGACCGTCTCGTCGGTGTCCTCGTCCTCGATGATCTCGCCCGACTGCTTCTCCGGCGGCGGGTTGATCGCGAGCACGGCGGTGCGCGAACCCTCCTCGCCGACCTTGCCGGCGTCGATGTCCACGTCGCCCGCGCCCTTGGTGTCGAGCTGCTTCTTCTTCGCGCCCATGATCGCCTTGAGCGACGGGTAGCGCGGCTCGTTGATCGCGTCGCCGACCGAGATCACGGCCGGGAGCTCGACGTCGACGGTGTCGTAGCCGTACTCGGCCTGGCGCTCGCAGCGGAGCTTGCCGTCCGAGACGTCGATCTTGATCACCTGCGTGAGCGAAGGCATCTGCAGGTGGTCGGCCACGACGGCGCCGACGGTGTAGCACTCGCCGTCGTCCGACTGCTGGCCGAGCAGGACCAGGTCGGGGCTCTCGCTCTTCAGGACCTGGCCGAGGGCGTAGCCGGTGGCGCAGACGTCCGAGCCGGCGAGGGCCGCGTCGGTGAGGTGGACAGAGCGGTCGGCGCCGAGGGAGACGGCCTTGTGGAGGGCGCGCACGGCGCTCTCCGGCCCCATCGTTACGGCGACGATCTCCTCGACGTCCACCGATCCGCCCTCGCGGATCTGCATGGCCGCCTCGATGGCGTGAGTGTCAAAGGGGTTCAGGTTCTTCTCGCCGCTGCGGTCGAGGCGCTTGCTGCCTTGGTCCATGCGCTTCTCGACGGCTGCGTCCGGAACCTCTTTGACGAGGACGCAAATCTTCAAGTCTGGCTCCTTGTATCGGTGCTGCTACCTGCCCGCCGACGGATGTTACCCGGTTGACTGACGAGTCAATCGCCTGGCGACACCGCGTTGCGGATGAAGTCGATGATCTCCTGGGTCGACGCCCCCGGGGTGAACACCTCGGACACGCCGAGTTGCTTCAGCTCTGGGATGTCGTCCGATGGGATGGTGCCGCCGACGGTGATGACGATGTCGTCGAGACCCTCCTGCTTGAGCAGCTCCACCACCCGCGGCACGAGCGTCATGTGCGCCCCCGAGAGGATCGAGAGGCCGATCGCGTCGGCGTCCTCCTGAACGACGGTGGCGACGATCTGCTCCGGCGTCTGGTGCAGGCCGGTGTAGATGACCTCCATCCCGGCGTCGCGGAGCGCCCGGGCGATGATCTTCGCGCCGCGGTCGTGTCCGTCGAGGCCGGGCTTGGCCACGACCACGCGGATCTTGCGCCCGCCACCGGGGGCTCGCGCTGCTGTCTGTGGGCTGCCCTCCAAGCGGCCCGGGAGTCTATTCCGTCGGGCGCTCCCGGCTATTTCACGCGCACCTTCATCGTCATCTGCGCGGGGTGAAGCGTGCAGATGACCGTGTAGGTGCCGCGCTTGTTGAAGGTCGCCGAGAAGCTGCCGCTCGTGGAGCTGCGCGAGTGGAAGTGGCCCTTCGAGCTGACGTTGTGCTTGTTCTCGGTGTGCGACCAGCGCCAGGTGACCTTGCTGCCCTTGCGGATCGTCACCGAGCTCGTGGAGAAGTAGTTGTCGTGCAGCGTGACGCTCTTCGTGCCGGCGAAGGCATGAGCGGCGCCGAGTCCGGCGAGCACGGATACGGCAGCGAGGGTTACCAGCAGCTTGCGCATGGAGGAAGAGATCCTTTCGTCATGGACCGGTTGGGGAGCTGGACTAGTGCCTGGTACCTAGTGCCTGCTGCCTAGAAAACCGGCGTCTCCGTATAAGTTCCGAAGACGGTCTGTAGGGCTTGGACGATTTCGCCCTCGCTTACGTGTGCGCGGGCGGCGTCGAGCAGGGGGTGCATGAGGTTTTGGTCGCTGGCGGCGGCTGTTTTGAGTTGGGTGAGCGCGGTTTCGACGGCGCTTGTGTCGCGTTGGGCGCGGACGGTTTTGACGCGGTCGATCTGTTTTTGTTCGAGGGTGGGGTCGATGCGCAGGATGTCGAGCGGCTGTTCGTCGTTCTCTTGGTAGTGGTTGACGCCGACGACGATGCGTTGGTGGTCGTCGACTTGTTCTTGGTAGCGGAAGGCGGCGTCGGCGATCTCGCGCTGCGGGAAGTTGAGCTTGACCGCTTCGACCATCCCGCCCAATTGGTCGATCCTTGCGAAGTAGTCGTAGGCCGCGGTTTCCATGTTGTCGGTCAGCGCCTCGATGAAGTAGCTGCCGCCCAGGGGGTCGATCGTGTTCGTGACCCCGGTTTCGTGCGCGATGACCTGCTGCGTCCGCAGCGCGATCCGCACCGCCTCCTCGGTCGGCAGCGCGAGCGCCTCGTCGTAGGAGTTGGTGTGCAACGACTGCGTCCCGCCGAGCACCGCGGCCAAGGCCTCGACGGCGGTGCGGACGATGTTGTTCAACGGCTGCTGCGCCGTCAGCGACACGCCGGCGGTCTGCGAGTGGAAGCGCATCAGCAGCGAGCGCTCGCTCTTGGCGCCGTAGGTGTCGCGGAGCTCGCGCGCCCAGATGCGCCGCGCGGCGCGGTACTTCGCGATCTCCTCGAAGAAATCGATGTGCGCGTTGAAGAAGAAGCTCAGGCGCGGCGCGAAGTCGTCGATGTCCAAACCGCGCTCGAGCGCCCATTCGATGTAGGTGAACCCGTCCTTCGAGCGTGAACGCCAGCTCCTGCTGCGCCGTCGACCCGGCCTCGCGGATGTGGTAGCCGGAGATCGAGATCGGGTGCCAGCGCGGCATCCGCTCAGAGCAGTACTCCACCATGTCCGTCACCAGGCGCATCGCGGGGTCGATCGGGAAGCACCACTCCTTCTGCGCGATGTACTCCTTCAGGATGTCCGTCTGGATCGTCCCCGCCAGATCCTCCGGCGCCACGCCCTGGTTCTCCGCCGCGACGACGTAGAACGCCAGCATGATCGCCGCCGGCGCGTTGATCGTCATCGACGTCGACACCTCACCCAGCGGGATCCCCCGAAACAGCGTCTCCATGTCATCCAGCGTGTCGATCGCGACACCCTCGCGACCCACCTCGCCCAACGAGCGCGCGTGATCGGAGTCGTGGCCCATCAACGACGGCATGTCAAACGCCGTCGACAACCCCGTCTGCCCGTGACCGAGCAGATACCGGAAGCGCTCGTTCGTCTCCTCCGCCGTCCCGAACCCGGCGAACTGACGCATCGTCCACAACCGCCCCCGATACATCGACGCATACACACCACGCGTATACGGAAACTCGCCCGGGAAACCGATCCGACCGGCCGCCGGCAAATCCTCCGCCGTGTACAGCGGCGCGATCCGCTCATCCGAAATCGACGTGAACAACGCCTCACGCTCCGGCGACGCCAGGAACCGCTCCCGATACCAACGCTCCGCATCCGTCATCGAGCGCGGTTGAGTTGCCATGCCTCCAGTCTAGGTGCGTGGGTCGGCGCCGCCGACCGCTCGGACGCGTAGTACATGCGTCCAGAAGCGGTTTGACGCGGGGCATTTCACGGAACTCTTCATGGGCGGGACACCGCGCACGCTCCTCCCTCCAGGAATCTCTCCGCAGCACCACCCTCCACCGCAGCACAGCAGCCCCTCCACCTCAGTACCGCCCTCCCGGCGCCCAGCCCTCCGGCGCTCTAGCACGTTAGGCCCGGCACCCCTCCTCCTGGGTGCCGGGCCAGCGCGCTCGCTCAGCGAAGGCGCGGGAAGCGACGGCGCGGCCGCAGCCGGGCCACGGCGTAGCCGCTGCTGCCGCCGACCAGTGCGAGTCCGGCCGCCAGCGCGCCGATGCGCAGACGCCGCCCGAGTTTCTCGAAGCGCATGATCTGCCAGCCCTCCTCGCGGGCCACGCGCTGGAGGGCGGCGTCGGGGTTCACCGCCACCGGGTAGCCCACCGCGCGCATCATCGGAAGGTCGGACTCGGAGTCCGAGTAGGCGTAGGACCTGACGAGGTCGATCCCGTGCTCGGCCGCCACCTGACGCATCGCCTCGGCCTTGCCCTCGCGGTAGGTGAACGGGCCCGCCGGCTTGCCGGTGTAGATGCCGTCCTTCACCTCGGAGCGGGTGCCTATGCCGCCATCGAAGTGCAGGACGTGGGCCAGCATCTCGGCCATCTCCTGCGACGCCGCCGTGACGATGAACACCGGCCGGCCCGCGTCCTGATGCTCCCACGCCACGTGCAGCATCTGCGGGTAGAGCCGCGGCAGGACTCCCGCCAGCACGTCAGGGGTAAGGCGCGCCAGGTCGGTCACGCGCTGGCCTGCGATGTGGTCGAGCACGCGGTCGCGCAACGCCGCGGTGCCCTCGTCGGTCGAGCCCTGCAGGCGGAACTTCAGGTTCGCCCAGACGTCGCGGGCGAGCTGCCTGCGGCTCATCATGCCGCGCCGGTAGGCCGCGCGACCGAACTGGAACGCGCTCGACCCCTCCATCAGCGTCTTGTCGAGGTCGAAGAACGCGGCGCTGCCGTCCTCGGCCATCACGCGATCAGTCAGCCGCCGTTGACCTCGACGATCACGGCGTCGCCCTGGCCGCCGCCAGAGCAGATCGCCGCCACGCCGAGCCCGCCGCCGCGGCGGCGCAGCTCGTTCACGAGCGTCAGCAGGATGCGGGCGCCGCTGGCCCCGATCGGGTGGCCGAGCGCGATCGCCCCGCCGTTCACGTTCACCTTCGACTCGTCGGCGCCCAGCATGCGGATCGAGTTGACGGCGACCGACGCGAACGCCTCGTTGATCTCGAACAGATCGATGTCGTCAACCGACAGGCCCGCCTTCTCGAGCGCCAGCTTGGTGGCGTTCGCCGGGGTGCGCGCGAGATAGGCGAAGTCGTCGGCCACGGCGGCCTGGGCCACGATCGTGGCGAGCGCCTGGCGGCCGTTGGCCTTGGCCCACTCGTCGCTCGACAGCACGAGCGCGGCCGCGCCGTCGTTCACTCCGGGCGAATTGCCGGCGGTGTGGCTGCCCTCCTTGCCCACCAGACCGGGGAGCTTCGCGAGCGTCTCGAGCGTGGACCCGCGGCGCGGCGCCTCGTCGACCTCCACCACCGTGTCGCCCTTCCTCGAGCTGATCGTGATCGGCACGATCTCCTCGGGCAGGCGCCCGTCATCGGTGGCCTCGATCGCAAGCTCGTGGCTGCGCAGCGCGAACCTGTCGAGGTCGGGGCGCGTGATCTCGAGCTCGTCGCCGATCTCGGTGGCCTCGGCGAACATCTGCTTGCCGGTGAAGGGGTTGGTCAGGCCGTCGTGCACCATCGCGTCGAGCGCCTTGGCGTCGCCCATCCGGTAGCCGAAGCGCGCGTCCTGGAGCAGGTAGGGGGCCTTCGACATCGACTCCATGCCACCGGCCACGGCCACGTCGAGGTCGCCCGCCCGCACGGCCTGGTCGATGATCCCCGCCGCGCGCAGGCTGGAGGCGCAGACCTTGTTCACGGTCTCGCTGGTGACCTCCTTGGGGATGCCGGCCTTGATCTGGGCCTGGCGGCTCGGGATCTGCCCCTGCCCCGCCTGAAGCACCTGGCCGAACACCACGTGCTGGACCTGGTCGGACCCTACCTCGGACCGCTCGAGCGCCGCCTTTATCGCGGTGCCACCCAGCTCGGTGGCGTCGAGACTCGCTAGCGCGCCACCCATCTTCCCGAACGGTGTACGGGCGGCTCCGAGGATCACTGTCTTGGGCATTTGGTGCTCTGTCTCCTGGTCGTTGGCGGCCTCGAACTCTACCCACGGCCTCGTGTTCCATAGACTGCGGCACCGATGCCAGTGGTCGGGGTGACAGTGCGCCGAGGGGCGCCCGGGGACACGGACGCGGACACGCGCGTGGTCCCCGTGTTCGAGGGCGAGTCGCTCGACGAGCCCGAGCTGCAGGCGCTGGTGGACTCCGGCGAGGCGAAGGCCGGGCTCAAGAAGGTTGCCGTCACGCACGTGGACTCGAAGCGGGTGATCGTCGCCGGCCTGGGCAAGCGCGACGAGCTCGACGGCGAGAAGGCGCGCGTGGCCGCGGCGGCTGCCGCGGGCCGGGCCGGCGAGATCGGCGCCCGCTCCCTGTCCTGGGCCACGCCGAGCGCGGACGTGGCGGGCGCGCTGGTGGAGGGAACGCTGCTCAAGCTCTACAAGTTCGACCGCTTCAAGTCGAAGAAGGACGACTCGGACGAGGGCGACAACGGCATCGAGTCGCTCGAGATCTCATCCCCCGACGCCGACGTGGCCGAGGCGGTGTCCCGGGCCCGCATCGGCGCGGAGGCCCAGAACCGCACCCGCGACCTTCAGAACCTTCCCGGCAACGTGGCCACCCCCGGGTTCCTGGCCGAGCGCGCCCGCGCGGTGGCCGACGCCCACGACTCGATGGCCTTCGAGGTCTTCGGGCGCGACGCGATCGAGGGCATGAGCATGGGCGCGCTGTCGGCGGTCGCCCAGGGCACCGTCGTGGAGCCGCAGCTGATGGTTCTCCGTTACAAGGGCGGCGGCTCGGGCCCGCACCTCTCGCTGGTGGGCAAGGCCGTGACCTTCGACACCGGCGGAATCTCGATCAAGCCCGCGGGCGAAGATGCAGGAGATGAAGTTCGACATGTCCGGCGGCGCCGCGGTGATCGAGGCCATGGACGCGATCGCGACGCTGGGGCTGCCTGCGCAGGTCACCGCCGTCGTGCCGTCCACGGAGAACATGCCCAGCGGCAGCGCGATGAAGCCGGGCGACATCGTCAGCGCGATGAACGGCAAGACGATCGAGATCAACAACACCGACGCCGAGGGGCGCCTGATCCTGGCCGACGCCCTCTGCTACGCGGTCGAACAGGGCGCCGAGCGGATCGTCGACATCGCCACGCTGACGGGCGCGATCGTGGTCGCGCTCGGCTCGACCTACTGCGGCCTGTTCTCGAACGACGACGACTGGTACGCGCAGGTCGAGGCCGCCGGCAACGCCGTTGGGGAGCTCGGCTGGCGGATGCCGCTCCATCAGGAGTACTTCGAGCTGACCAAGGGCCAGTACGCCGACCTGACCAACTCGTCCGACCAGCGCAAGGCGCCCTCCAGCTACGCGGCGGAGTTCCTGCGCCAGTTCGTGGACGACCGGCCCTGGGTCCACATGGACATCGCGGGCACCGCCTGGAGCACCGCATTGTCCTACGTGGGCAGCGGCGCAACGGGCTTCGGCACCCGCACGTTCATCGAGCTCGCCGACAGCGTCGGGCGTTAGACGGTTAGTTCCACGGCCGCGCGTGGTCGGGGGCGCGCCAGATCAAGCTGATCAAGGACGCAAGGTCGAAGGCTTGCTAGTGGCAAGCCGAGACCCGAGGACGCCGAGCAGCGCCGATATGGCGCGTCCTCAGGTTCCATTGCTGAGCGGGTGGCGGTACACCCCCTTCCCCCACGGCGGCGAGATGCCGTCGAACTCGGGCGCCGCGCGCTGGTCCAGCGTCTCGAGCGGCACGAGGCGCAGGTCGGGCCCGGCCGTGGTGCGCTCGTGGATGTCCACGCCGGGATAGGCCGGGCCGCGCACCTTGTAGCTCCCGTACGGCAGCGCGCCCTCTAGCCTCACCCCGCGCAGGCTCGTGCGCAGCGGGATGTGACCGGCGTGACTGCCGCGCGAGACGCGCGTCCACCCGGTCCAGGCGCCCCACTGGTTCTTGCACTGCCGCTGCTTGCACCACTGGTAGCCCTGGTGCGCCGTGGCGCGCACGAATGCCTCGCCGCTCGCGTCGATCCGGACCTGGTAGCCCTCCCAGTCGTCCTCGTGAAAGCCCGGGTAGCGCGGCGGGGCGGGCTGCTTCGACCACAGCTTGTGACCCAGGCGCAGGGGCGCCGTGGCGATGTTGTAGATCTTGTCCGACCCGGCCCAGCTCGTATTCGAGTCCGGGTAGTAGAACCAGTACTGGAGGAAGGTCGAGCCGCCCTCGCGCACCACGTGGGTGAACGCCGTGGCGGGCAGACCGGTGTTCGTCCGGCTGACGTCGAGGGAGCGGTCGTCGGGAGCGTCACCGCACCGGGTCGTGCGGCAGCTGCGGTAGTCGATCGGGATCTCTTTCTCCCCCGGCTCGTAGACCACGTTCGGGGCGTAGTCGCGCACCAGTTGCGCATCGCGCTCGCCGTAGGCGACGACCAGCCCGTCCCGGCCGTCGTCACAGCCGCCGCGGAACGAGCACAGGATCCGGCGCGCCAGGAAGCCGCCGTAGGAGCGACCGTCGACGTGCAGCCCGACGAGCAGCAGACCGCTCAGGGCGAGCGCGACCAGCAGCACGAGGCCGACCCACTCGACGGTCGCCTGGCCACGCTGACTCACCATGCCGCGACGCTACGGCGCCGCGCGTGACACGTGGGTCACGCGCGTGAGGACCTGGCGACGGCTGCGTCAACTCGGCGTTCCGGCGACGCTCGCGATCAGCCGCCCGGACGCGATCGAGCACGCGGGCGGCCGTTCGGAGATGATCAGCCGGCATGAGCGCCGTCCGCATCACCCACATCGGCGGCCCGACGGTGCTGATCGAGGTCGGCGGCTGGCGGCTCCTCACGGATCCGACCTTCGATCCCGCCGGCGGGAGCTATCGCTTCGGCTGGGGCACCGGCTCGAAGAAGCTGGCAGGGCCGGCAATGGCGGCCACCGACCTCGGCACCATCGACGCGGTCCTCCTCAGTCACGATCACCACGAGGACAACCTCGATCCGGCGGGACGCGCCCTGCTTCCGTCGGCCGGCGTGGTGATCACAACCGCGTCCGGCGCCAAGCGGCTCGGGGGCTCCACCCGCGGCCTGACGGCGTGGCAGACGACCAGCTTGGAGGCGCCGAACCGGGCGCCGATCGAGGTGACCGCCACACCGTGCAGGCACGGGCCGCCCCTGAGCCACCCAATCGTGGGCGACGTCATCGGCTTCGCGCTGAACTGGGACGGCCTGGAGCACGGCCAGCTCTGGATCTCGGGCGACACCGTGCTCTACGACGGCGTGCGCGAGATCCCCAACCGCCTGCGGGTGGGCACGGCCCTCCTGCACCTCGGTGGCGTGCAGTTCCCGGTGTCGGGGCCGCTCCGGTACACGATGACCGCCCGTGAGGCGGTGGAGCTTGTCGGCTTGATGACACCGCACACCGCGATCCCGATCCACTATGAGGGCTGGAAGCACTTCCGGCAGGGCCGGGAGGCGATCGAGGAGGAGTTCGCGCGGGCGCCCGAGGACGTTCGCACGCGTATCCACTGGCTGCCGATCGGCTCGGCCGTGGAAGTCGGCGCCTGAGCACGCGAAAACCGCCTTGACTGGACAGATCCGGGCGCTACGTCCCGTCCGCTAAAGGCCCATCCTGATCCTGCCGACCAGTGCCGTATGCCCGTGCGCGCCAGAATCGGGTCCCCCAATAAGCTGGCCCTCGCGTTTGGGGTATCCATGGCCGTTGTGCTCTGCCTCGTCGCTCTCGCCGGCGTGGTCATCGCGCGCGCTGCCGGCAGCGCAGTCCGCGATCAGGCGACGGCCGACGCACGCACGAAGGCAGCCCAGATCGCCGCGCGCGTGGAGCGTGGCGCCGTCCCGCTGACAGCGAGCTCGCCCGCACGGCTCCCAGCTGCGGTGCACCGCGCCGTGCCCCCGGAGGAGGCGACGATCACGATCGCCGACTCCAGCGGGCGAATGCTCTATCCCGTCTCGGTGATCTCCGGCCAGCGGCTCCCGCGAACGCTGACGGCGGTCGCCGCGGCCGACGGCGGCGCCGGGCTGATCGTGCCGAGCGCCGGTGGGCGCGGGACCGACCTCACCTTCACCTTCGCGCCGAGGCCTGCGCGAGCCGGCGACATCATCGTGGTCTCGCTGCCCTACGGTCCGATCGCGGCCGGGGTCAGCGCGCGGACAAACCACATGCGGCTGATCGTCTTCGGCTCCCTCCTGCTCTTGTTCATCGCGCTCGGCGCGATCGGGGCGCACGCGTCGCGCCGGATGCGCAGACAGCTCGTTCGAACCGAGGCCGCCGGCAACCGCGATCCGCTCACCGGGCTCCCAAATCGCGAGGCGCTCCAGGAGCTCGTGCACCAGGCGATCGTGTCCTCACGGCGCAGCGACGCGCGCGTGGCGCTGATGCTGATGGACCTCAACGGCTTCAAGGAGATCAACGACACGCTCGGCCACCACAACGGCGACCGCGTGCTGCAGCAGCTGGCGAACCGACTCCGCAGCGTCCTGCGCGAGAACGAGACGATCGCGCGGCTGGGTGGCGACGAGTTCGCCATCCTCGTGCCCGCGTTCAACGACCAGAGCGAGGTCGTGACCGTGGCCGAGCGGATCCTGAGGGCGCTCGAGGAGCCGTTCGTGACCGCGGGGCTCGCGCTCGAGGTAGACGCGGCGATCGGCATCGCGCTGTTCCCCGAGCACGGCGATCGCGTGGCCAAGCTCCTGCGCGCCGCCGACGTGGCGATGTACGTGGGCAAGGAGACGCTCGCCGGCTACACCTTCTTCAGCCCCGCGTCCGACCGGACCGACGACGGCGGCAAGCGGCTCACGCTCATCGGCGAGCTGCGCGGGGCGCTCGAGCGCCGCGAGCTGATCCTCTACTACCAGCCGAAGGTGGAGCTGCCCGACGGCCGCGTGGCGGGGGTCGAGGCCCTCGTGCGCTGGAAGCACCAGCGCGGCGGCCTCCTGGCTCCCGACGAGTTCATCCCGCTGCTCGAGCAGTCGAGCCTCCTGCGCCAGGTCACGCTCTACCTGGTCGAGACGGCCCTGCGCGACTGCGGGGCCTGGCGGGCCCGCGGTCACGAGCTGACCGTGGCGGTGAACCTGTCGATCCGCAACCTGCTCGACTCGCAGCTCCCCGCGGAGCTGAACTCCCTCGTGCGCAAGCTCGGCCTCACGCCGGGATGCCTCGAGCTCGAGATCACCGAGAGCATGCTGATGTCGGATCCCGAGCGCGTCATGCGCGTCTGCACGAGCCTGCGCAGGCACGGCTTCCGCCTGACGGTGGACGACTTCGGCACCGGCTACTCATCGCTCGCCTACCTCCAGCGGCTCCCGGTCAGCGCGCTGAAGGTGGACAAGTCGTTCGTCGCGGCGATGGACCGCGGCGACGCCGACAGCGGCACGATCGTGCGCTCGACCGTGGACCTGGCGCACAACCTCGGCCTCGCGGTGATCGCCGAGGGCGTCGAGACCGAGGCCGCCTACAACAAGCTCGCCGCGCTCGGCTGCGACCTGGTGCAGGGCTTCCTCGTCAGCAGGCCGATGCCACAGGAGCAGCTGCTCACGTGGCTCGACCGCTGCAACGCCCCGTCCGAGAGCGTGGAGCTGCCCCGCCCGGTCCAGACCGCTCCCGTCTGATACACCCAGAGCTCCAACGCGAGCTCAGGAGGATGGTCAGATGAGCACGGTCAGCGTCCGCTACATCGTCGACGACGTCGATGCCGCGATCGGCTTCTACTGCGACCAGCTCGGCTTCGACGAGCTGATGCACCCCGATCCGGCCTTCGCGATGCTCACCCGCGGCGATCTGCGACTGCTGCTGGCGTCACCGGTGCCGGCGGACCACCACGGCGGTGGGTCGAGGCCGATGCCCGACGGCACCCAGCAGGAGCCGGGCGGCTGGAACCGCTTCATGCTCGAGGTCTCCGATCTCGAGGACACGGTCGAGAAGCTGCGGGCGGCGGGTGCTCACTTCCGCAACGAGGTCGTGACCGGGGTGGGCAGCAAGCAGATCATGGTCGACGACCCGTCGGGCAATCCCGTGGAGCTGTTCGAGCCCAAGCGGGGATGAACGCGGTCATCCGCCCCGCGCTGCCGGCGGAGCGGAGAGCGCTCGAGGCGCTGCAGCTGCGGGCATCGCTGATCTGGGACGAATACCGGGCCGACCTCGAGGCCAACCCGGACGCGATCGCCCTCAGCCCCGCGGCGATCGAGGAGCAGCGGGTCCGGGTGGCGACCGTGGACGGCGAGCTGGCGGGCTTCTCCGAGTGGTCCGCGAGCTCGGCCGAGGAGTGGGAGCTCGAGGGGCTGTTCGTGGAGCCCGCACGGATGCGCGGGGGAATCGGCGCGCTGCTGGTGGACGACCTGGCGCGGCTCGGCCGCGAGCGCGGCATCCGCTCGATCGCGGTGGTGGGGAACCCCAACGCGCTGGCGTTCTACGAGCGGGCCGGCTTCGTGCAACAGGGAACCGTGCCCACGCGCTTCGGACCGGGCATCCGGCTGCGGTTCGCGCTCGGCTGATTCAGCTGTCGATGCGCAGCGCCAGCGCCAGCTCGAGGCGCCGCTGCGGATCGTCGAGCGCGTCGCCGAAGACCTCGCGCAGGCGGCCCAGGCGGTAGCGCAGCGTCTGGACGTGGATGTGCAGAGCGTCGGCCGCGCTGCGCGCGTGGCCCTGGGCGTCGAGCCAGGCGGCGAGCGTGTCGCGCAGGCGCTCGCGAGCGCCGGGCGAGAGCGCGTCGAGGGGGGCGAGCGCGCGGCGGGCCAGGTCGGCCGCCAGCGCGGGGTCGCCTGCGAGCAGGAGGTCGAGCAGGCGCTCGTCGGCGATCGCGAAGCCGCCGTCGCGCACCAGCGTGAGGGTGAGCCCGGCGCGGCGCGCCGACTCGGGCGTGTCGCGCCAGGCCACCGTGGGTCCCAGCGCCCCGGCGGCGCCGCCCACGGCGGCCTCCACCTCGGCGCGCCTGCGCGGCGCATCCGGGTCGGGCACCAGCGCCCAGCTGACGCCTTGGAACGGGGCCACCAGCGCGGCCGGCAGGCGGCGCGCCACGCGATCCGGCTCCGCGGAGTCGAAGGCGAGCGCGGCGAGCCGGCGCGGCAGCTTCCAGTCGGCCTCGAGCGCCGCCTGCTCCACCGCGGCGGGGTTCTCGGCCGGCTCGCCGAGCAGCAGCTCGAGCAGCCGGCGGCGGCGGTCGTGCAGCTCGCTGGCGGCCGCCGACTGCTGCTGGGCGAAGCCCTCGGCGGACGCCGCGGAGAGGTCGTCGATGTACGCGAAGATGGCCTCGGCGAGCGTGTAGAGCGTGCGCGGCGGGACTCCGTTGCGGTCCCCGGTGGCGGCCAGCTCGCGCCAGGCCACCTGGGCGCCGGCGCGGTAGGCGGCCAGCAGCGCCTCGAGGGAGCGGCCCGCGCGCGCCTCCCCGCGCCCGAAGGCCACGTACACGTCGCGCCCCGGCAGGCGCGCCTGGTCGCCGCCAGCCAGCAGCTCCAGGAACCCCTCCAGGCCCTGGTGCACGCCGCGGCGCACGTTCGCGTCGAGCTGCCCCTCGTACTCGGGCACGGCCGCGCCCACGGCCGCGATCACCTCGTCCACGAGGCCGGGGATGGCGGGCTTCAGCGCCTCGGCGACGGCGGGCTCGAGCCCCTCCCACGGAGCGCGCGCTCTTTCGTGCGATTGCTCAAGTTTTGCCATATCAGGTGTGTTCAATGGCGGTAGAAGGCCTCAGAACATCTCCGTAAGCTCAAATCCATGACAAGACTAGAGCGGTACGTCAACCTCGTCGCCGTCGTGCTTCCCTTCCTCGGCTTCCTCGTCGCCATCGTCGTGCTCTGGAACAGCTTCGTCGGTTGGACCGACCTGGCGATTCTCGCCTTCCTGTACTTCTTCTGCGCGATCGGAATCACGATCGGCTACCACCGCCTGTACACCCACCGGGCGTTCGACGCGGTGGCTCCCGTCCGCTACGGCCTCGCCGTGCTCGGGTCGATGGCCGTGCAGGGCCCGGTGATCGACTGGGTGGCCGACCACCGCAAGCACCACGCGTTCTCCGACGACGAGGGCGACCCGCACTCGCCCCACGGCCACGGCTCTGGCTTCAGCGGCGCCGTGAAGGGCCTGTTCTACGCGCACATGGGCTGGCTCGCCGTCACGCAGGGCCAGGCACAGAAGCGCCGCTTCGCGCCGGACCTGCTCGAGGATCCCGTGGTGCGCCGGATCAACCGCTCGTTCCCGTGGATCGTCCTGGCCGGGCTCGCGCTCCCGGCCGCGCTCGGCTTCGCGCTCACCGGCACCCTCCACGGCGCCCTCACCGGCCTCCTCTGGGGCGGCCTGGTGCGCCTCTTCCTGCTCCACCACGTCACCTGGAGCATCAACTCCGTCTGCCACTTCTTCGGCAAGCGGCGCTTCCAGACCGACGACCACTCGACCAACGTCTTCTGGCTCGCCCTGCCCTCGCTCGGCGAGTCATGGCACCACAACCACCACGCCTTCCCGCGCTCGGCCTTCCACGGCCTGCGCTGGTACGAGATCGACCTCTCCGGCTGGCTGATCCTCGGGATGCAGAGGGTGGGCCTGGCGCGGAACGTGATCACGATCAGCCCCGAGCGCCAGGAGGTCCGGCAGCGCGAGGGCCTGAAGCGCGCGCGCATCGACGCCGACGCGCCGCTCGAGGACGAGCGCCCGCTCGACCGCGTGGCCTCCTAGTCGAGGCCGTGGAACCACCAGACGGCGCTCAGCGCGCGCAGCGCTGAGGTGTCCGGCGCCCGCCCGTCCGAGAGCAGCCGCCTCAGCGCCGCCAGGTCGATGTACTCCTCGATGCTCGTGCCCGCCGCGCGCTCGACCACCTCGAGATGCATGGGGCCGTGCCGGGCCACCCAGTCGCACGCGGTCGTGCCGACCGTGTCCGGCCGCAGCCCGGCGCCTCCCGGGCGCAGCTCGCGCAGCCGGTCCGTCACCGCCCGGACGCTGCCGGCGGCCGCGTAGGCGCCGGCCAGCCGCGGTCGTTGCGGCGGCCAGGGATCGGCGTAGGGGGCGTCGCGCAGCGCCGGCTCGAGCTCGCTCATCAGACGGTGGTGCAGCCGCTCCAGGACCCAGTCGCCACCGCTCTGCGAGCAGGCCGCGGTGAGGAACGCGCCCGAGAAGAAGGGGCTGAAGAGATCGGCCGTCGCGGCCGTGCGCCGGACGCCCGTCGCTCCCCAGCGCCCCATCCGCTCGAACGCGTAGAACGTCTGGCCGGTGGCGCTCGGCGGCCAGCCCTCCTCCCGGCGGGCGTCCACGAACGCGCGCAGGTAGGAGCGCGTGCGCGCGACGGCCTCCGGCCTGACCGCGCCCCTCGGCGCGTGCGCCTTCAGCGCGAGCAGTCGCCGCTGGAGACGGTGGAGGTCCGAGAGCGGGTGCGTGGCGGCGGCAGGCCCCATGATCGGCGCGACACCGGCGCGCGCCATCTCGCCGCCGATGCCCGAGACCTTCGCCCCGAGCGCCTGCACCGACAAGAGCTGCGAGGGGTGGTCCGCGATCTGCTCGAAGGTCGTCAGCCCGTCGTTCTGGAACACGAACCCGCGCGCGAGGTCGTGCGCGTCCGCGCGCCAGAGCGCGTCGCTTGCGTCGACCGAGTGCGGCAACCCCCAGCCGGCGGCGATGTCGCTTGCCACCTGCACGTCAGCGCCGCCGGTGGACGTGAGCGTGTAGTAGCTGGCCTCCACGCCGGCGGCGCGCAGCACGGCGAGGCAGAGGCGCGAGTCGCGGCCTGCGGTCAGCGGGCACTCCACGCGGCCGAGGACGCTCAGCCCGCGGGCGCTCTCCACGAGCTGCTCGGCCAGCACGCGCGCGTCGGGAGCGCCGCCGTTGCGGGCGGCCAGGGTCGCCGGCCCCACGCGCTGCTCGATCGCCAACCCGTCGGCCGACGCCGTGATCCGGCTGCCGCCCGGGAGCGCGCGGATGCCCGCGGTGAGCGTGCTGTCGGCCACCGTCCAGCCGAGCGCGAGCAGCGAGCTGACGCCCAGCGGGTCCGGCTCGTCGAGCCCGGCCAGCAGCCGCAGTGCCAGCACCGAGTTGCTCAGCAGCCGGCCGCCGCTCGGGGAGTCGCACGCGAAGACCGGCAGCAGCCCGAGGGGACCGGTGACGAGCTCCACCTCGTCGCGGACGAGGTCGGCCCGCAGCGCGGCCCCGGGGCCCTCGAGGCGCCGGGCGTCCTCCCAGCGCTCGCGCAGCCGCTCGGCGTCCAGCACCAGGCCGCCGTCCGGATACAGCGGCAGGCCGTCGAAGAGGACCAGGTCGCGGCCGGGGCGCTCGGCCAGGTACCGCCGCGGTGTGGCCAGCGGCTGCGGATGACCGAGGGCGAGCACGAGCGTGCGCCGGGAGGGCGAGGTGCAGCTCGTCAGGTCGTCCAGGTCGAGGTTCGCCACGAACCCCGCGGCACGCCGGAGCGCCTCGGGCGCGCGCTCGCGGACGTCCTCCGACGCGTTACACGCGACCAGGAAGAGCAGCATCCGCCGGCAGCCCCAGCTCGCGCGGGCCGCGGATCGGCCGCCGCAGGCTCTCGAGGGCGATTCCCGCCCGCAGCGCGGTCAGCACGCCCGCCGCCTCGAGGTAGGACTCCACCTCGATCACGTTCGCCATCCGCATCGACTCGTTCGACACGTCGAGCACCGTCGCGTTCTCGCGCACGGCGATCAGCGGGATCGCGCTGAACTCGGCGGCCAGCGCGGGCACGCCTCCCAGGCACGAGGCGGGCGCCACCACGGCGGCCACGTTGTCCAGCGTGAGCACCCCATCCGGCGCCTCGGCCGGCGACGCCGTCGGCACGATCCGCGGCGCGCGCGCCAGCCCCTTCAGCACGCTGAAGTAGTGGGGCGTCGAGATCAGCTCGGCGGCCACGCGCGGGTTCTCGCGCGTGCGCGGCTTGACGTCCTGGTAGTAGGGCAGCGGCGCGTGCGCCGTCGGCACGCGGAACAGCTTCGAGATCAGGTGGGTGATGATCGCCTCGACGCCGCCGGACGGGTTCGGGATCTCGCCGCGCTGGTGGCGCTCGAACATCTCGGTGGTCACGCCGTGGATCACGGACACGCCCCCGATGGCGTCCACGCCGTCGGCGAGCAGCTCCTGCACCGCCTCGGCGATCACCTCGGGCCGCAGCACGAGGCCCACGGCGCAGCCGCTCGGCGACCACTCGATGCGCACGCCCAGCTCCTCGCTCAGCAGCGTGTAGACCGGGCAGTCGATGCCCGCGGCCGCGCGCGCGGCGCCGAGCGTGTTCAGCACGTCGTCCAGGTAGTCGCTGCCGGTGGGATCCACGAAGGTGCCGATGCGGTTGCTCGCGACCGGCAGCAGGCCCACGTGGCCGAGCAGGAAGTCGTCGAGGCTCTTGCCCTCGACGTAGAGGACGTTCGGCGCCATCTCGTTCAGCTCCGACGCGTTGACGGCGTTCGGGTGCGTGACGACGTAGTCCACGGTGGAGGCGAGCAGGTTGGTCACGGGGCAGGCGTCACCGGCGTAGCCGCCGAACTCGCAGCCCACACCGGTGGGGATGATCTGCACGGCGCAGAAGGGGCCCGCCTGGCGCGTCTTCGGGCGCGGGTCGAGCAGCTCGATCTGGCTCAGGGACGCCTCGTAGGGACTCCCCACCTCGTAGTGGAGCAGCGTCGCCTCCACCACCAGCTCGTCCTCCCCGGCCTCCACGACCGAGAAGCGCAGCGGGTATGCGCGCTCGGGAAGCGCCTCGGCGAAGGAGCGCCCGACCGCCTGCAGCCAGCGCTCGTCGTCTGCTCGCGGAAGCCGGAAGACGCGGTTCTCGATGATCATTTCACCAGCCTAGGCTGCCTTCGCCAGGACGGCCAGCGCAGGCTGCAAGCGGGCTTCACCGCCGAAACCAGCGCAAAATCGCTGCATCCTCCCCCTTTCGTCCAATCGGGCGCACAGTGGCTCCAGACCCCAGGACAGCCGCCTCAAGGAGGAGAGCGACATGGAAAAGCTGCGGAAGCGCGTTGGATCGGACGAGGGCGGTTTCACTTTGATCGAGCTGCTGATCGTCGTTCTCATCATCGGCATCCTTGCCGGAATCGCACTGCCGAACTTCCTCGGCCAGCGCTCGAAGGGCCAGGACGCCAGCGCAAAGTCCGACGCTCGCAACATGGTCAGCCTGCTCGAGTCCTGCTTCACCGACGCCAACACCTACGCCGGCGGCGGAGCGGGTGGCAGCTGCCTGTCGTCGAACACCGGCCTCACGATCGGCACAGGTGCCGGCCAGGTGCAGGTCTCGAACGCCACCACCGGCGGCTACACCGTCACCGCTTATTCGAGCTCCGCCGACACCTTCACGATCATCAAGAGCTCCCCGGGCGGCGCGGTCAGCCGCTCCTGCACCGGCACGGCCGGTGGTTGCAAGGGCGGCAGCTGGTAGGTCAGCCGATCGCTAGCCCGCCGCGACGATCTCCGCGGCCGTGCGGTGGGCGAGCGACATGATCGAGATCATCGGGTTCACGCCAGGGGCGGTGGGGAAGGCGGACGCGTCGCCGACCCACACGCCCTTGGTGTCGTGCAGCTGGCCATGGCCGTCCGCCACCGACTCCGCCGGATCGCTCCCCATGCGGCACGAGCAGAGCTGGTGGGCGGTGTAGATCGGCAGGTCGTTGGCGTCGTAGGCCGCGTTCTCGATCCGCTCGAGGAACTCGGCGAAGTCGTCGCCCTCGCTCCAACGCACGGGGTCGGCGTGGAGCGTGTAGATCTCCTTCGCTCCCGCGGCCTTGTGCAGCTTGGCCAGCTCCACGTTGGCGCTCACCACCAGGCGGCGGTCCACCTCGTCGTCGAGCGACCAGCGCACCACCGCGCGTCCGTACTGGTCGATCGCCACCTCGCCCTCGCCGTGGTCGCGGGCCACGCTGATGAACGGTGCCATGTGCCTGAGGCCGGCCGAGTAGCGCCGCTTGTGATCGGCCCCGTCGACCCACGGCATGCCGGTGGCCACCAGGGCGGGCGCCATCGGCACGCTCTCGATCAGGAAGCCCCAATCACCCTCCTGCTCGGCGAACTGGTACGAAACGGCCGACTGCGCCTGGCCGATCCAGCCCTCGATCGGCTCCTCGTAGATCCCGCTGACCAGGCACGCGGGATGCAGACGTAGGTGCTTGCCGGCGGCAGGCCCGCCGATGCCGCTGCGGAGCAGCAGCGCCGGGGATTCCACCGCGCCGGCGGCCACGACGACCGTCGAGGCCTCCACCGTGAGCCTGGTGGTTGACCCATCCGCGTGCGTCACGGTGGCCTGTACGCCGGTCGCGCGACCGTCGTCGGCCAGGATCCGCTCGGCGCGGGCCCCCACGACGAAGCGCGCGCCCGCGTCCGCGGCGTCCTGCAGGTAGGTCTTCATCGTCGACTGCTTGCAGCCGCGCTGGCAGCCCGTGTAGCAGTAACCGCACACCTGCGGGTCGTCGCACTCGCGGTCGGCGTTGCGCGTGATCGTCTTCCAGGGGAAGCCGGAGCTCTCAAGCCCCTCGATCATCTTGCGGTGCGAGCGGTTCTGAGAGGTCGCTTCGGAGTTCACCGACAGCCGCTCCCAGACCGCGTCGATGTGCGACTCGTAGCCGGGATCGTCGATCCCGATGACGCCGTGCTCCGCCCACTCCCGCCGGATGTGCTCGGGCGTGCGGATGCAGTTCATGTAGTTCACCACGGTGCCGCCGCCGAGCGTCGCGCCCGCGAGCACGGAGATCGACCCGTCCTCGGATGCGAGCAGCCCACCCGCCAGGTACAGCTCGAGCGAGCCGGGCAGCTCGAGCTGCTTGAAGTCCTGCTCGTTGCGGTAGCCGCCCTGCTCGAGCACCACCACCGACTTGCCGGCCTTCTGCAGCTCGGCCGCGCACACCCCGCCGCCGGCGCCGGAGCCCACCACGCAGACGTCCGCAACGATGGTGGCCTCGGCGCCGCTGACCTCCTCGACGGTGATCGTCTTCGGGGCGTCGCTCGCGGACGGCGGTGCGGAGATCGGGCCTGGGTAGCCGACCGCCTCCCAGTTCGGGTTGCGGCCCTGCTCGTCCGGAAGCGCGTAGAAGAACAGCAGCGTGAGGTTCTTCAGCATCTTCACGCCGAGCTTGCCCTCGGGTCCCGAGGCGGACACCTGCCCAAGCACGGCGGTGCGCACCTCGAGCGGGAGCGAGGCGAAGTCGTTCCCCGCGAGCGCGTCCAGGAGGGCGGCGAAGCCGGCGATGTCCTCTGGCATCAGCGCCTGGGCCATCAGGCCCTCGATCTGCGCGGCGATCGCCATGTCGGCGGCCGAGCGGGACATGAAGGCCCTCATGGCCTCGTCGCTGCCGTCGTACTCCACGGCGGGGACGATCGTGTCGCAGAACGCCTCGAGCGTCCGCCGCTGTGTCTCGTTGAAGACTCCAGCCATTACCGCCATGAGCACCTCTCTCCTAGGAAAATCCACCGCCAGGCGCAGCGACGCGATCCTAACCGGCGGGAAGGCCCGAATACACTGCCCGCCTCGTGAACTTCGATCTCACAGACGAGCAGAGCGACATCCAGCGCCTGGTGCGGGAGTTCGCCGACCAGGAGGTGCGGCCGGTGGCGGAGGAGCTCGACCGCGAGCACCGCTTCCCGTACGAGATCGTTGAGAAGCTCGCCGGGCTCGGCCTGATGGGCATGCCGTTCCCGCAGGAGTACGGCGGCAGCGGCACCGACAACCTCTCCTACGCGATCGCCGTGGAGGAGCTCGCCCGCGTGGACTCCTCGGTGGCGATCACGATGGCCGCACATCAGTCGCTCGGCACCTGGCCGATCTTCGCGTTCGGCTCGGAGGAGCAGAAGCGCGAATGGCTGCCGCAGCTCTGCAGCGGCCAGCGGCTGGCGGCGTTCGGGCTCACGGAGCCGGAGGCCGGCTCGGACGCCGGCAACACGCGCACCCGGGCGCGCCTCGACGAGGGCGAGTGGGTGATCGACGGCGCCAAGCAGTTCATCACCAACGCCGGCACCAGCATCTCCGGTTGCGTGACGATCACGGCGCTGACCGGCGAGGGCGAGATCTCCAACATCATCGTGCCCACCGGAACGCCCGGCTACGAGATCGAGCCGCCCTACCGCAAGATGGGCTGGAACGCCTCGGACACGCGGCCGCTGGCGTTCAACGACTGCCGCGTGCCGGAGGAGAACCTGCTCGGCCCGCGCGGGATGGGCTTCAGGCAGTTCCTCCAGACCCTCGACGGCGGCCGCATCGGGGTCGCCGCGATGGGAGTGGGCCTCGCGCAGGGCGCGCTCGACGAGGCCCTCGCCTACGCCAAGGAGCGCCGGGCGTTCGGCAAGACGATCTCCCAGTTCCAGGCGATCCAGATCAAGCTGGCAGACATGGCCACCGAGATCGAGGCCGCGCGCCTGTTGACCTGGAAGGCTGCCGTGCTGAAGGACCAGGGCAGGAACTTCAGCCTCATCGCCGCGCAGGCGAAGCTGAAGACCGGGCGCCTTGCGGTGCGGGCCTCCGAGGAGGCGGTGCAGATCCATGGCGGCTACGGCTACATCGAGGAGTACCCCGTGTGCCGCTTCTACCGCGACGCCAAGATCCTCACGATCGGCGAGGGCACGGACGAGGTCCAGCAGCTGGTGATCGCACGCGCCCTGGGGGCGTAGCGACGCCCGCGCTCGCCGCCGCCCTCGATCGTCTTCGCTGCCCTCACTGCCACGCGGCGCTCGCCCTCGCAGGCGGCTCGCTGACCTGTGCGAACGGCCACAGCTACGACGTCGCCCGGCAGGGCTACGTCTCGCTCGCGCAGCCGCGCCGGCGCCCCCACCGCGGCGACTCGGCCGAGATGGTGGCCGCGCGCGACGAGTTCCTGGGCGCGGGTCATTTCGAGCCGATCGCGGACGCGGCGGCCGCCGCGGCGCTCGAGGCGATCGGCGAGCGAGCCGCTACGCCCGGCTTCGCCCTGGACCTGGGCGCAGGCACCGGCTACCAGCTGGCGAGGCTGCTCGACTCGCTGCCGGCCTGGTGGGGCGTCGCGCTCGACGCCTCCGCGCCGGCACTGCGCCGAGCCGCGCGCGCCCATCCCCGGATGGCGGCAGTGGCCTGCGACGTCTGGGGCGAGCTGCCGCTGCAGGACGGAGCCGCGGACCTCGCCCTGAACGTGTTCGCCCCACGCAACGGTGGCGAGATCGCGCGCGTCCTTGCGCCCGAGGGGGTGCTGATCGTGGTCACGCCCACGCCGCGCCATCTCCAGGAGCTGGCCGCGCTCCCCGGAATGCTGCGCGTGGACGAGCGCAAGGACGAGCGGGTCCAAGCCGCCCTGTCGTCGTCGCTCGCCTCGGCGGCACGGCGCGAGCTGGAACTACGGCTGGAGCTGCCCCGGGACGACGTCCGACGTCTGGTGGCGATGGGGCCGAGCGCCCGTCACGTCGATCCGGACGAGCTCGAGCGGGGGCTCGAGGAGCTGGCCGAGCCGGCCACCGTCACGGCCTCGGTCACGATCGAGACCTTCCGGCCCGGATGACGCGCCATATCTGCGCTGCTCGGCGTCCTCGGGTCTCGGCTTGCCACTAGCAAGCCTTCGACCCTGCGTCCTTGATCAGCTTGATCTGACGCGCCCCCGGGCACGCTTGCCCGTGGAATCAATCATTTAGACCTCGGCGGGGCTGACCGGGCCGGGCGTGCGCTCGCGCCGGCGTCGGCGGCGGGGCGCGGGGTCGGATGATCCGTCGTGGCCATCGAGCTGTCGCTCGAACTCCTCCACGATCCGCTCCCATTCGCCGTCCGGGGGCGGCGGCCCCGAATCGTCGCCGCCATCCTCGCCGCCGCCTCCGCCATCGTCCTCGCCACCCTCGCGGCGCGACCAGAAGCTGAGCCCCGAGAGCGGGCCGCCGACGGCGAGCGCCAGCAGCGACTGCGGGTGCGGCAGCACCACGGCCCCGAGCAGCACCAGCAGGACGCCGAACCAGCCGGCGCAGATCAGCGGCCGGTAGTGCCGGCTCGCCAGCCTACGGGCACGCGGCGACGAGCCCAGCAGGGCGCCGCTCACGAACGGCGTGACTATAAGAAGCGATGCGAGTGCGAACAAAACGAAGGGAAGGCGGGCCTGACTCCCCTGTTATCGGCAGGCGAGGCCCATTCCGATAGTCGATCTACGCGGGCACCAGACCGGGCACGGCAAGCTCGAACCAGACCGAGGAGCGCTCGCCGTGCGAAACGCCCCACGAATCCGCCACCGAGTCGACGATCAACAGCCCCCGGCCGTACTCGGCCTCCCAGGGCTGGTGGGTGGGCGTGTGCGGCGGGTCGAACCCGGGACCCGGGTCGCTCACCTCCACCCGCACGCCCTCCTCGATCGCGTATACGTCGAGCCCGATCAGCTGATCCTTCTGGGCGCCGGAATGCTCGACGCTGTTGGCCACGAGCTCGCTCACGAGCAGCCGAAGATCGGCGAAGGTCGGCAGCGACATCAGCGCCTCGAGAACGTCGAGTGACTTGCGAGCGCGCGGCGCGGACTCGGGCTCCGCCAGAAACAGGGCGCTTACCACCGGGTCTGACTGCTCCTTCTCAAACCGACCCGCCCTCTTCACCGGTCCTGCGCGTCTCCCGAACGCCTCGGCGTCGTCCTTCTGGGCGCCGCCCATGTGGATCTCCTTGCCCGGTTCACGACCCCGACACCCCCTGCGGCCGTTGTGTGGACCGTTCTGATCGGATCTGGAAGTCAGGGTACGCCCCGACTGTCCCGTGCGCAAGTCGCCCTCTAGAGCGCCTTAAGTACCCCCGAAGCGGGATCGCAACGCGAGCACGTCGTCCACGTATTGACGCGTCGACGGCAGCATTCCTTCCTGGCGGACGGACGACAGCCCCTGGTAGTAGGCGGCGACCGTCTCGCGGAGGCTCCCGCCGGTGTCGTGCAGCAGCTGGCCGAGGTAGAGAACGCCCGCGTGGACGTTGTCCTGCGCCGAGCTCGCGCTCAGCGGCGAGAGCGCGAGGTTGCTGTTGATCCAGGACCAGGTGCCGGGCAGGATCTGCATCACGCCACGGGCGTTCGCGTCGGAGACGAGGTTGTTGTTGAAGCCACTCTCCTGCCAGGCGATCGCCTCCGCCAGCGAGGCGGGCACCCCGTGCGCGGCAGCGACCTGCCCGATCTGAGCCGCGCTCACCCGCTCCGGTGTCGGAAATGGCGGCGCGTTGGGCACCTCGCGCTGGCTCGGAGCCGGGCTTGACGAAGACACGTTCGCGCCGGTCGGCAGCTTGAGCACCGTGCCGATCAGCAACAGGTCCTTCGGATCGATGCCGTTCATGAACGCCACCGCGTCGAGGGTCACCCCACTGCGGGCCGCGATCGCGGCGAGAGTGTCGCCCGGGCGCACCACGTACGAGCCGAGCGGACCGGGCCCGCTCGAACTGCCCGGCGATCCCGCCCCGATGCCCATCTTCTGCATCGCGGCGGCGGCCTCGGCGACCGTGGGTATCTGGATGGTCTCGCCCAGCACCACCTGCGAGTTCTCGTTGAGCCCGTTGGCCGCCGCGAGCGAGCGCGTGGTGAAGTTGTTCGAATTGGCGATCGACCAGAGGGTCTCGCCGGGCTTCACGATGTGATCGACGCCGGCGCTGGCGGGCGCCGCGATGGCCAGCGTGGCTATGAGCGAAACGATGAAAATGCGGTGGGGCTTCAAGACGGCCTCCCGTAAAAGTCGTCTGTGGGCTTGGAGGTCGGCCTTCTAGCCCTTCGCCGCGGCTCCTCTTAGGCTCCGTGCTTATGGTCACCTGCAACGAATGCTGCGCGTGACGCGGCGTGCGGCGCTGGTCTGGCTGCTGCTTTTTGCCGTCTATGCAGGCACTTTGGGTCTGCGTGCCGTGGGCCGCTCGCAGTACGCCGGCGATGAGCCGCGCTACCTGCTGACCGCTAGATCGCTCGCCCAGAGCGGCGACCTGAACGTATTCGACGAGTACCGCGAAAAGGCCTACCGCGGCTTCTATCCGTATGAGCTCGCGCCGCGCGGTACGTCCGACCCGGCCCACTCCACGCTCTACGACCCCGGCGGGATCGGCTTTCCGCTGCTGATCGCGCCCGCCTACCGCGTGGCGGGCGCCGCCGGCGTTCAGCTGTTCCTCGCAGCCCTGGCCGCACTCGCGGTGGCGCTGGCATATCTGCTCGCGCTGCGGGTCGCACCCGACCCGTGGGCGCTCGGCGCCAGCCTGGCGGTGGGGCTCTCCCCTCCCCTGCTGGCGTACAGCACGGCGGTCTATCCGGAGCTGGCCGCCGGCGCGGCGCTCGCCGGCGCGGCGCTGCTCGCCCTCACGGCGGCCGAACGCCCGACGCGGCGGCTGGCGGTGGCCTGCTTCTCGCTGCTCGCCCTCGTGCCCTGGCTCGCCACCCGCCTGATCCCGGCGGGACTGGTGATCACCGTCTACCTGGTCTCACGCCTGCGCCGGCAGCGCCACGGGCTGCTCGCGTTCGTGGGCTGCGAGATCGTGGGCTTCAGCGCGGCTCTCTACATCGCGCTGAACGAGGGCTTCTACGGCGGGCTGACGCCCTATTCGGCCCTGCCACCGGGAACCGCGGCGACCGGCGCCAGCTCGTTGAGCGGCTACGTGGACCGCGCGCCGCGGCTTGCGGGCCTTCTGATCGACCGCGACTTCGGCCTGCTGCGCTGGGCCCCGGTGCTGGCGATGGCGTTCGTCGGGGCCTGGCTCCTGTGGCGCGGCCACCGCGAGCGGCTCGCCCGTGGGGTGCCGGGCTACCGCACCATCGCCGCCGCCGCCGGGCTGTGCCTGGCGGTGGTGGGCGCTCAGTACCTCGTGGCGGCGTTCCTCGCCCCCACGATGAGCGGCTTCTGGTTCCCCGGCTTCCAGCTCGTTGCGGTGCTCCCCCTATCGATCCCGCTCGTGGCTTTGGGCATCCGCCACATGCCGCGCACGGGGCTGGTGCTGTCGGTGATCGGCATCGCCGCCTCTGTCTGGCTCTATCTGGCCGTGCGGCTCGGCCACTGGGGCCTGGCGACCGACCGGCCCGACGCCCCCTGGGGACCCCTAACCCACGTCTTCCCCCGCTTCGACGGCTCGACCTACCCGAACACCGTCGCGATCATCATCGGCCTGCTGCTGGCAGCGCTGGTCTGGTGGGACGTCCGGAGGTGGCGGCAGGTAGTCGCGTTGGGGCGACCCGCGGCGCGGCGGGGGTAGCGATCGCGGGTTGGCAGTTGGCAGTTTGCAGTTGGCCCGCCGTCCGTGCGGGGAACCAGGCCGCGCTGGTCTCTCGCTGCAAACTGCAAACTGCCAACTGCCGCAAGTCCCGATACGCCACTGTCACCATTCCCCCGCTGAAACGCTCACGTCACCTGGGGAGGCGCACGTGGAAGAGGGCAGGGTTACTCGTAGAAGGCTGGTCGCTGGGGCTGCGGCCGGGGCGCTCGGGAGCGCCCTTGCGAACGTGCCCGGCGCCGAGGCGCGCCGGCAGACGAAGCATCGAAGGGCGCGTCGGGCGAAGACGCACAAGGCCGACGTGGTGGTGGTCGGAGCCGGGCTGGCGGGCCTGACCGCCGCGAGGCTCGTCCAGGCAGCCGGTCACTCGGTGGTGGTGCTCGAGGCGCGCGACCGGGTGGGCGGCCGCACGCTCAACCACTCGATCGGGAACGGCAAGGTGGTCGAGGCGGGCGGCGAGTACGTCGGACCCACCCAGGACCACATCCTGGCGCTGGCCAAGGAGATGGGGGTCGGCACCTTCCCCGCCTACGACGACGGCGACAACGTCTACTACGCGAACGGGATCCGCCGCACCTACAGCGACACGAGCCCGCTCGGCACGGCGCCGCCCGACCCGCTGGCGGGCGACGTGGTGGCGGTGGTCGAGGAGCTCGATCTGATGGCGTCGCAGATCGACGTCACCGCTCCCTGGAACGCGGACCAGGCCGGCAACTGGGACAAGGAGACGCTCCAGACCTGGCTCGACACGAACGCGATCACGCCCAACACGAAGGCGCTCGCCGCCGCCGCGATGCAGGCGGTCTTCGGGGCGGAGCCGCGCGAGGTGTCGCTCCTGTTCACCCTCTACTACATCGCCGCCGCCGGGAACGAGTCGAACCCGGGCAACTTCGAGCGGCTGATCAACACCCGCGGCGGCGCGCAGCAGGACCGCTTCCTGGGCGGCTCGCAGCTGATCTCCCAGCGCATGGCGCACAAGCTCAGCCACGTACTGCTCGGCAGTCCCGTGCGCTCGATCTCGCAGTCCTTGGGCAGCGTGACGGTGGTCTCCGACAAGCTGACGGTGCACGCCAAGCGCGTGATCGTCGCCGTCCCGCCCGCGCTGGCCACGCGCATCCACTACGAGCCGGGTCTGCCCGTGGACAAGGACCAGCTGCTCCAGCGCCTGCCGAACGGCACGCTGATGAAGGCCGAGGCAATCTACAGCGAGCCGCTTCTGGCGCAAGCAGGGCCTCACGGGCACGACCGTGAGCACCCAGGGCCCCGCCTACCTGACGTTCGACAACACGCCGCCGGACGGCAGCCCGGGCGTGCTGTTCTCGTTCATCGGGGGTGACAACCTGCGCCAGTGGTCGCGTCAGCCGGACGACGCCCGCCGCAAGGCGATCCTGAGGAGCTTCGCCACCTACTTCGGCGACGCGGCGCTCAGCCCGATCGACTACTTCGAGATGAACTGGTCGAAGGAGGCCTGGAACCGGGGCTGCCCGGTGGCGCTGGCCGCGCCGGGGGTCTACACCTCCTACGGCTGGCACCTGCGCCCGCACACCGATCGCATCCACTGGGCCGGCACGGAGACCTCGACGTTCTGGAACGGCTACATGGACGGCGCCGTGCGCTCGGGTGAACGCGCGGCGGCCGAGGTGCTGGGCGCGCTCTAGAACTCGCGCTCGAGCAGCTTTGCGGCGGCGCTCGCCGGGTCGAGCCTGCGGGCCACGACCTCGTCGAGCAGCGCCTGCACGGACTCGTCGGCGCTCACCGACTCCTCGAGCCGGCGGCGCAGGCGCACCGCGGCCAGCGCCATCACCTCGTTCATCAGGTTGCGCCGGCGGCGCTCCTCGAGCGTGCCCTGCTCGCGGATGTGCTCGCGATGCTCCGCGATCCGCTCCGCCACCTCGTTCACGCCCTCGCCGCGGGCGGCCTCGGTCTGGAGGATCGGGACGCGCCAGTCCACCCGCGGCCCCAGCGAGAGCACGCCGCGGATCTCGCGCACCATCGTGTCCGTGAGCGGGTGGTCGGCCTTGTTCACCACGATGATGTCGGGGATCTCCATCACCCCGGCCTTGAGCGCCTGGATCGAGTCGCCGGAGCCCGGCATCAGCACGAGCACCACGGTGTCGGCGTGGTCGATGATGTCCACCTCGGCCTGGCCCACACCCACGGTCTCGAGGAAGACGTCGTCCTTGCCGGCAGCGTCCATCAGCAGCGCGGCCTGCAGCGTGGCCTCGGACAGCCCGCCGAGCGAGCCACGGCTGGCCATCGAGCGGATGAATACCCCCGGGTCGAGGAAGTGTTCCGAGAGCCGGATGCGATCGCCGAGCAGCGCGCCGTGGGTGAACGGCGAGGAGGGGTCTATCGACAGCACCGCCACCTCGCGATCGCGTTCGCGGGCGTTCTTCACGAGCGCCCCGATCAGCGTTGACTTGCCCACGCCCGGCGGACCGGTGAAGCCCACCACGGCCGCCTTGCCCGTCTGCGGGTAGACCTCGCGGACCAGCGCCCAACCCTCCGGGTCGTCGTTCTCGACCAGCGAGATCGCGCGCGCGAGCGCCCGCTTGTCGCCCGCGAGCAGCGGCTCTACGAGGTCGGCTGCTGTTCGTGCGGGGGCCGCCATGGGTCGGCAAGTGTACGAGTCCGCCCCGTCAATCCTGGTGCGCGGTAGCATCGGCCGGCGTGAGGGTCTTCGTCGCGGGAGCCGCGGGCGCGATCGGCAGGAGGCTGCTTCCCATGCTGCGGGCGGCGGGCCATGAGGTCACCGGCAGCACCCGCTCAGAGGAGCGGGCGGGCCTGATCCGGGACCTCGGCGGCGAGCCGGTCGTGGTCGACGCCTTCGACGCCACCGCGTTGACCAGCGCGCTGGCGGACGCGCGGCCCGAGGCCGTGATCCACCAGCTCACGAGCATTCCGAAGGCGGTGGACCCGAAGCGCTTCGCCGAGCAGTTCGAGGAGAACAACCGCCTGCGCAGCCAGGGCACACGCAACCTGTGCGAGGCCGCCCGCGCGGCGGGCGCGACGCGACTCATCGCTCAGAGCATCTCGTTCGCGTACGCCCAGACGGGCCGCATCCACTTCGAGGACGATCCGCTCGCCCTGGACAGTCCAGGTCCCTTCGGCGACACGGTGAGCGCGCTCCTGGACCTCGAGCAGGCGGTCACCCAGACCGACGGGATCGACGGCATCGTGCTCCGGTACGGCTACTTCTACGGGCCCGGCACGAGCTTCGCCGCGAACGGGGCGCAATCCGAGCTCGTCCGCCGGCGGCGCTTCCCGCTCGTCGGGAAGAGCGAAGGGGTGTTCTCGTTCGTCCACATCGACGACGCCGCGGCCGCAACCGTGCGGGCGCTCGACCAAGGCGCGCCCGGGATCTACAACATCGTGGACGACGAACCCGCCGCCGTGAACGAGTGGCTGCCCTACCTCGCCGAGGTGCTGGGAGCACCGAGGCCGAAGCGGCTGCCGGTATTTCTGGCACGGATGTTCGGGGGCAGCTTCGGCGTGCAGTACATGACGCGCACCGAGGGCGCCAGCAACGAGAAGGCCAAGCGCGAGCTCGGGCTGGGGCTGCGCTACCCGAGCTGGCGGCAGGGCTTCCGGGAGGCGCTGGGCTAGCCGCCGAAGCGGCTTAGCCGGTTACCCGACGCCGGCTCCCCCACCCGCTCGACTTATCATCCTCGCGGTGGAAGCCCTCAGATCGACCGAGCTGCTGGGCCCGGCGCCGACCGGCGTGCCGAAAGCCGTGCGCGGCGCGCCCGCACCGCTTCATGGCGGTCCGTGGGCGCTGCTGCGGTTCATGCGTCGCAACGGGATGCTCAGCTTCGGCTACGCGCGGCTGATCGTGAGGCTGCTGCGCAAGCGCTTTCTGACCCCCTACGGCCGGCGCCTGAAGCTCGACGGCCTCTGCTTCATCGGCCCGCGCGTCACGCTCCAGATCGGCAAGACCGCCAGCGTCGAGCTGGGCCGCTGGTCCTGGCTGGGCCACGGCACGAAGATCCGCTGCCACGAGGGCGTCGTCTCGATCGGGGCCAAGACCGTGATGGGCCAGGAGTGCACGATCTCGGCCTTCCAGCACGTGTCGATCGGCCGCGAGTGCGTGATCGCCGACCGCGTGATGCTGATCGACTTCGACCACGGGGTGGTGGAGGTCGAGCGGCCGATCCGGCTCCAGGGCATCTACAAGCGCGACACGCGCGTGGGCAACAACGTCTGGATCGGCTACGGCGCCTGCGTCCTGCGCGGCGTGACCGTGGGCGACAACGCGATCATCGGGACCGGAGCGGTGGTCACCAGCGACGTCCCCGCCAACGCGGTGGTTGGCGGGGTGCCGGCGCGCCTCATCAGGATGCGCAAGGCGCCGCGGCAGATGCGCTGGGAGTAGCTCACCCGGTCGTACGCGCCCGGTAACGCCACAGGGTCAGCGGCACCGCGATCGCCAGCAGGGCGAGGCACCAGACCAGTGCGCTGAGCACCGGATGCTGGAGGGGCAGCGGCGCGTGAGCGGGCGTGGCCGTGGGGTTGCCGAACAGCGTCCTGACGGCGGCCGCCATCGCGCTGATCGGGTTCCAGCCGGCGACCTCCCGCAATCCGGCGGGCAGCCCGTCGGCCGGCACGAACGTGTTGGCCACGAACGTGAGCGGGAACGCGATCATGAACACGAAGCCGGCCACCGCGTCGGGCGAGCGCACGAGGATGCCCACCAGCGTGCCGATCCACAGCATCGCGAGGGCGAAGAGCATCAGCAGGGCGAAGGCCGCGATCGCGTGCGGCACGTCCGCGTGGATGCGCCAGCCGATGATCAGCCCGCTGAGCGTGAGCACGGTGATCGCCAGCGCGGACGCCGCGAACTCCGCGATCAGATGCCCAAGCAGGTAGGCCGAGCGCGATATCGGCAGCGAGCGGAAGCGATCCACGATGCCCTCACCGAGATCGGTCGCAATCGACGTGCCGGGTCCCATGATCCCGAACGCGAGCGTCTGGACGAGGATGCCGCCGATCAGGTACTCGCGGTAGTTCCCGCCCGACACGTGGATCACACCGCCGAAGACGAAGGCGAACAGCAGCACGAACATGATCGGCTGCAGCGTTACATCGAGCAGCTTCTCCGGGATCTGGCGGATGTGGGCGAGGTTCCGCCGCGCCAGCACCAGGCTGTCCGAAAGTTGCCAGCGCAGACGCGCGGCGAGGCTGGGGTTGGGGGGAAGGGCGATGCTCGTCATCAGGCGGCGACCTCCAGCGCCTGTACGGGTCGGTTGGTGAGGGTGAGAAAGACGTCATCAAGCGTTGCGTCGCGCCGCTGCACGTCCACGGCGTCGACGCCCGCCAAGTCGAGCGCGCGGACCACCTCGACGAGCCGCGTGCCCGGGTACACGGCCGCGACGACCTGCCGCTCATCCGGCTCGAGCGCCGGGGCGCCGTCGGTGAACGGCTCGAGCGCGGCCGCGGCATTCTGAAGTGCCTCCACGGCTCCGACGGTCACGGCGATGCGCTCTCCGCCGACCTGAGCCTTCAGCTTCGACGGCGAGCCGCTGGCCACCACGTGGCCCTGGTTCAGCACCACGATGTCGTCGGCCAGCCTGTCCGCCTCCTCCAGGTACTGGGTGGTGAGGACGAGCGTGGCGCCATCGCGCACGAGCTCGCGCAGCAGCTCCCAGAGGTCGTTGCGGCTCTGCGGGTCGAGCCCCGTGGTGGGCTCGTCCAGGAACAGCACCGGCGGAGCGACCACCAGGCTCGCCGCCAGGTCCAGTCGGCGGCGCATTCCGCCGGAGAAGGTGCGCACGAGCCGGTCGGCGGCGTCGGTCAGGGACAGCCGCTCGAGCAGCTCGGCGGCCCGCTCGCGGGCCACGCTCTTCGGCAGGTGGTAGAGCCGCCCGATCATCTCGAGGTTGGCGCGGGCGGACATCAGCCCGTCGACCGTGGCGGACTGGCCCGCGAGCCCGATCTGGGCGCGCACGCGCTGGGCGTCGGTCACCACGTCGAGTCCCGCCACGCTGGCCCGTCCGGTCGTGGGCCTGGCGAGCGTGGTGAGGATCCGGATGGCGGTGGTCTTGCCGGCGCCGTTGTGGCCCAGGAGGCCGACGATGGAACCGCTTGGCACCTCGAGATCTACGTCCTGGAGGGCCCACAGGTCGCCGTAGCGCTTGCCGAGTCCCTCGGCCACGACGGCGTTGTTCGTACTATGTATGGTGTGTTCGTACATTGTACGGGCACACTAGCAGTACACTGTACGAGATGTCAAACGGGAAGCAGCGCACGAAGCGTGAGGTGCGTGAGCAGGCTCGTCAGGCCGGGCGCGAGGTGCGAGCGGACGCCCGTCGGATGGTCAAGGACGTGCGGGAAGAGGCACGCCAGCTGGCCCGCGAGAGGCACGAGGCGGCGCGCGAGGCCGGGCGCGTGGGCCGTGAGGGGGCGGTGGACCCGATCTGGAGCCGTCCCGAGCCGGGCGCCCGGCGAGCGGGCTACACGCGGGAGCAGCTCGCCCGCACCGCACTCGCGATCGCGGACGCCGAGGGCTTCGAGGCGGTGTCGATGCGCCGGGTGGCGTCCGAGCTCGGCGCCGGCACGATGACTCTCTACCACTACGTCCGCAACAAGGACGAGCTGGTGGAGCTGATGGACGACGCGATGATGAGCGAGCTGATCGTGCCCGACGACGAGATGCCGTCGGACTGGCGCGAGGCACTCACGGCCATCGCGCGCCGCTCACGCGGCGCGTGGGCGCGGCATCCCTGGGCGAAGGATGCTCCGCCGGGGGCGTCGATCGGCCCGAACGCCCTGCGACATTTCGACCAGTCGCTCGCGGCGGTGGCCAACCTGGGGCTCGACACGGCGGGGCAGTTCGAGATCATCGCCCTCGTGGACGAGTGGGTGCTCGGCTTCGCGCTACGCGACACCTACCTCTCCCCGGCCCCCGACGGCAGAGCAGCGATTGCAACGGAGTGGACCGATTCGGTGGCCGCATACATCGACGCCCAGCTCGCCACCGGAGAGTTCCCCCACGTGCGCGAGATGATCGGAGACGGTGGGACCCAGGCGGCCGTGGACAACATCGCCGAGATGATGCAGGGCGAGGACCGCTTCGAGCGCGGCCTGGCGATCCTGCTCGACGGCATCGAGCTCGACCTCCAACGCCGGCGCAAGAAGAAGCGCTAGCCGCCTCAGGGCGCGACGAGCAGCGAGAGGTCCAGCTCGGGGGCCAGGTTGCGAAGCCCCGGCTCCCCCTGCCCGCCCAGCGCGGCGTCGAGTGCCGCCAGGTGGCCCTGCGCACGCTCCCGTGGGTAGTCGCCGGCGAGGCCGCGACTGGCGATGAAGGCCCAATCGCTGGCCTGCAGCGCGAGCAGCTCGCGGGCGGCGCGCTCCAGAGCGGCGCCGGAGCCGTCGCTCGCGGCGGCCGCGACGGTGCGCAGCTCGGCGCCTCGAGCGGCGAAGACCAGCTCCGCCACCTGTGGCGAGTCCCAGGTGCTGAGGTCCTTCGGCCGGCCCCAGCTCGACAGCTCGAGCGGGCGCTCGTGCGGGGCGACCAGGTCGAGAGCGGCCGGCAGCGTGGCCAGCTCGAGACCCGCCGCGGGGGCCGCTTCGAGCAGCGCCGCCAGAAAGGCCGGGCCCTCGTACCACCAGTGGCCCATCAGCTCGGTGTCGAGCGCGCAGCACACGAGCCCCGGCCGACCGCGCTCGGCGCGGTGGGCGTCCAGGCGGCCGATCACGCTCGCCACGAAGGCACGCGCGTGCTCGCGCACGAGGGCCAGCGCCGCCTCGTGGTCGTAGGGCTCGCCGCCGTTGTTCCACGGTCTCAGGTCGTGCGAGGTGCGGCGGTGGTAGTCGCGGTAGCCGGAATGGGCCGGGTAGCCGTCGGCGCCCCAGATCAGCTCGATCGTCTGCCAGTCGATCGGCACGGCCACCGGGCCCGCCTCGGTGGCCACCGGCGTGAGCTGGTCGAGCGAGCCAAGCCCGAGCGAATCGGTCTGGTCCACGCAGAAGCAGCGCACGCCGTGCCTGGCCAGCTCGCGCTCGAGGCCCGGCTCGTAACCGCACTCGGGCAGCCAGAAGCCGCCGCCCCAGGTCTCGAAGCGCCGCCCGTGTGAGGCTGTCCCCACGCCGATCTGCAGCCGCCGCCCGCCGTCCGAGGCCAGCAGCGGCAGCAGCGCGTGGGTGGCCGCGCTCGTCCACAGCTCCACACCCTCGAGCGTGCGGAACGCGCCGATCAGGTCCCCGCCCAGCGCCTCGAACGTCGCCTGGGCGCGCGTGTAGTCGCCCGCCGCACGGCGCAGCTCGGCGGCCAGCAGCGGCTCTCCGGCGCGCTCGAGCTCGTCGGCGTCGAGCTCGTGCACGGCCGTGCGGATATCGCTCAGGAAGGCAACGAAGCGCTCGCCCGCCTCGCCGGTCAGGGTCTCCAGCTGGTCACACAGGACCGGTGTCAGGCCCAGCGTGACCGGCTGCCCGCGCAGCACCTCGAGCAGCGGCAGGTACACGGTGGCCAGCGCCTCCCACAGCCATTCCTCGCCGAAGGGCCAGGTGCCGAAGCCTTCGACGTAGGGCATGTGGCTGTGCAGCACGATTGCCAGTGCACCGCGGGTGTCGGGTGTCGGGTGTCGGGTGTCGGTCACCGACAGATGGCCAGGAAGTCCAGCGCCTTGTCCAGCGGGGCCTCGCGGAGGGTGAAGTCGGACGCGGAGATCGCCGGGACGAAGCGATCGTAGAAGGGCTTGGTGATCCCCAGGCGCTTGTGCAGGGAGTCCCAACCGGCTTTGAGCGCCAGCTCGTGGGCGCGCAGCTTGCGGGCGTGGAAGAGGCCGAGCAGCTCGACCGAGCCGAAGCTGGCCTCGCAGAGCGCCCTGAACTCCTCGGCCCGGTACTCCTTCAGGTGCCACGGGTTGCCCGAGCGCTCGGCGCCCTGCGGCGCGAGGGTGAGCACGTTCGGGGTGCTCACGTACGCGGTGCCCCGCGGGCGCAGCAGCGAGCGGAAGTGGTCGAGCACGGCCTTCGGGTCGTGCACGTGCTCGATCGTCTGGCAGAAGACGACCGCGTCGCAGGGCTCCGCGTAGGTCTCCACCAGATCGCGGACGAAGCGCACGCCGGGCCGCGTGTACTTGAGGCGGGCGTGCTCGTGAGCCTCCGGATTGGCGTCCACGCCGGTCACGTGGGCGGCGCGGCGGGCCAGCACGTCCGTGCCGTAACCCTCGCCACAGGCCATGTCCACCACGTCGAGCCCGTCGCAGCGCTGGGCCACCCATTCGTAAACGGCGAGGTGTCGCCGGAACCAGTAGTTCTCCGCCGGCACGTCGGGCAGGGTGCGCTCGCCGGTGAGCTCGAGCGGCGGGACCCCTTCCGGCTGGTCCTTCTGCACATGGTCTGCGAGAGCGGCCAAAACGGCGGCGAGCATACCGTCGAGGGGGCTATAGTCCGCCGCCGCATGCCGGCTGCCGGAGCGGACCAGATCAAGGACGCAAACGTCCGCTACCACGATGTCGCCGCGCGCGACTACGACACCAAGTGGGGCATTGATTTCGGCCCCGAGGCCGGTCGCCAGGTGCTCGGCAAGCTGCGAAAGGCGCTTGGCAGCGAGCCTGGGCCGTTCGGCCGGACGCTCGAGATCGGCGCGGGCACGGGCTACTTCACGCTGAACCTGCTGCGCGCGGGGCTGATCGAGAACGCCGTGGCCAGCGACATCTCCCAGGGGATGCTCGACTCGCTCGCGGCCAGCTCCGACCGGCTCGGCCTGGAGGTCGAGACCGTGCGCGCCGAGGCCGAGCGGCTGCCGTTCCCCGATGCCTCGTTCGACCTCGTCTTCGGGCACGCGGTGCTGCATCACCTGCCCGATCTGGGGGCCTCGTTCGCCGAGCTGTACCGGGTCCTGCGCCCCGGAGGCGTGATCGCCTTCTGCGGCGAGCCCTCGCGCTACGGGGACCGGCTGGCCGCGTATCCGAAGCGAGCGGGCCTGCGCACCGCGCCGCTGTGGCGGGCGTTGATGCGGGTGGACGAGCGCCAGAACGGCCACACGAGCCAGCAGGTGCTTGAGCATCATCACCTCGAGGGCTCCGTGGACGTCCACGCGTTCACGCCCGCGCAGCTCACCGAGCTGGCGCCGGGGAGCCGGCTTCGAGGATGTGCGCGTGACCGGCGAGGAGCTGGCGGCCAGCTGGTTCGGCTGGCTGAACCGCACGCTCGAGTCGACGGCCGAGCCGGAGGGCGTGCCCTGGGCCTGGCGCCAGTACGCGTTCCGGGGCTACCTCGCTCTTCAGGAGCTCGACCGGCGTCTGCTCGAGCCACGGCTGCCCGCGGCGATCTTCTACAACCTGCTGATCTCGGCGACGAAGCCGGCCTGAACTACGGAAGTACGGAAGTACGGAAGTACGGGAGGAGTCGGAGGTACGGGCTAGGGGCGTCCCTTTTTGATCAGACCGTTCAGGGGGCGAGCTAGCCGCGCGCCACCCAGAGCGGGCGCCTGCGGTCCTTGTCATGCCAGCGCCCGTTGGCCTCGGCGATGTTGGCCCCAACCGAGTCGGCCGCCCGAATGATCTGCAAGCCAACTGACCATTGGTCCAGACTCGGCCATCGCGCAACAGCCAGATAGAGATCTCCTGCCAACGCGACCGCCCGCCGGTACACCTCCAGCCGACGAAAGTCTCCAGCCATACGAGGCCAAGCCCCGCAAGAAGAACCTTCGCCCCCGTACTTCCGTACTTCCGTACCTCCGTACTCCCTCAGCTCGGCCGCCGCGGCCGCGAGCGCGTGCGTGGGGAATGACGAAGGGCGGCGCGGCGGCGGCGCTTGTCCTCCTCCTCGGCTCGCTCGTGATCCTCGCTTAGGCCGACCTCGAGGAACACCAGGAGCAGGATCGCCCCAGCCCCGAGCGAGAGCAGGGTGACGGCGATGATCTCGCCCGTGAAGCCGCCGAGCAGCACGCGGAAGAGCACGCCGACGATCATCACCGCGACAACCGATCCATAGGCCCAGACACGCGTACGCGGGGCCATCTCAGGCCCTCGCCCCGACCGGCGGTTGCGCGGCGCCGGACTCCGCCCCGGCCACGAGCGGCGTGCCCGCCACGCCGCACGAGAAGTCGGTGCAGGCCCGGTCCACCGCCTCCGCCGGCTGGTCGGGCTCCGCGGCGAGCACCTCCGAGCTGATCGTCAGCCAGGCCAGGATCCCGCCGAACACGGCCAGCGCGGCGCACACGACCATCGCCATGTGGAAGCCGTGGACCATCTTCACCGGGTTGTAGAAGTCATCGCCCGTGAGGCCTGCGACGATCGGCAGGACCGCGATCGCCAGCAGGCCGGCGACCCTCGACACCGCGTTGTTGATCCCGGACGCGATTCCGGAGTGGCGGGAGTCCGCAGCAGCGAGGACCGTGGCGGTGACCGGCGCCACCACCAGCGTCAGGCCGCCGCCGAACACGAGCACGGCCGGGAGCACGCTCGTCAGGTAGTCGTCGCCAGGGCGGATCTGCGTCATCAGCAGCAGGCCCGCCGCGATCACGAGCGGGCCGACCGTGAGCGGGATCCGAGCCCCGATGCGCTGCGCGAGCGCGCCGGCGCGCGCGGAGAACACGAGCATCAGCGCGGTGACCGGGAGCAGCACCGCCCCGGCCTCGATCGGGGTGTAGCGGAGCGAGATCTGGAGAAACGCGACGAGCAGGAAGAAGACGCCGCCGAGAGCGGCGTAGACGACGAACGTGACCAGGTTCGCGGCGCTGAACTGGCGGGAGGAGAACATCCCGAGCGGCATCATCGGGTTGGCACTGCGGCGCTCGGCCAGCACGAACGCGACCAGCGCGATCACCCCCGCTATCCCCGCAAAGAGGACCAGCGGGGTCGCTCCCTTGGACGGCGCCTCGATCAGGGCGTAGGTGGAGCCCCCGAGGCCGATCGCGGCGAGGATCGACCCGGCGTAGTCGAGATGACCGCTGGCGGTCGGGTCGCGCGTCTCCGGCACGTGGCGGGTGGCCATGATCGCCACCACCACCCCGATCGGGAGGTTGATCAGGAAGATCGCGCGCCACGACCATGCGCCGACCAGAAAGCCGCCGAGCAGCGGCCCGAGCGCGGTCACGACACCGCCGAGGCCCGACCAGGCGCCGATCGCGGCCGCGCGGTCCGAGGGCCGGAAGCTGGCCTCGATCATCGCCAGGCTGCCGGGGGTGAGCAGCGCGCCGCCGACCCCCTGCAGCATGCGCGCGAACACGAGGGCCGTCGCGCTCGGGGAGATCGCGCACAGCAGCGAGGCGACGGTGAAGCAGGGCCACCCCGATCACGAACACGCGCCGGCGCCCGTAGCGGTCGCCGAGCGAGCCGCCGAGCAGGATCAGCGACGCGAGCGTGAGCAGGTAGCCGTTGAGGATCCATTGCAACGTGCTGGTGGACGCGTGCAGGTCGCTGCCGATCTTCGGCAGCGCCACGTTCACCACGGTGCCGTCGAGGAACGCCATGCCAGAGCCGAGCACGGCCACCGCCAGTACCCAGCGACCAGCGGTGCTCTTGAGGGCCATGGCGGAGTCGATGGCTAGGTCGTCTTTATGAGGCCGCCGTCGATCACGTAGTTCGATCCGGTGACGTTGCCGAGCCGCTCGGAGGCGAGCAGCGTGATCAGGGTCGCGACCTCCTCGGGCGTGGTGAAGCGACCGGTGGCGAAGCCGCCGATGCCCGCGATGATCTCCGCGCGGGCGGTATCCGCATCGGTGCCGGTGGCCGCCGCCACGGTCTCCGCCACGCCGTGCTCGCCGAGCCAGAGGTCGGTGCCCACCGGCCCGGGCGACACGCAGTTCACGCGGATGCCCTTCGAGCCGAACTCCTGCGCCAGCGACTTGCTCAGGTTCAGCAGCGCTGCCTTGGCGGCGCCATAGTCGATCGTGCCGGCGTCGGGCTCGAAGAAGGCGTTCACCGAGGCCACGTTCACGATCGCGCCACCGCCCTGGTCGACCATCGCGGTGATGGCGGCGCGCGTGGCCCGCAGCGCGATGAAGAAGTTCATCTGCATCGCCCACTCGAACTCCTCGTCGCTCGTGCCGAGAAAGCCCTCCGTGCGGATGCGGACCGCGCCGACGTTGTTCACGAGCACGTCCACACGACCGTGCTGGTCGAGCGCGGCCTGAATCAGGCGCGCCGCACCGTCGGAGGCGGCGAGGTCCACGGCCAGCGGCGTGACCCGCTCGAGCCCCTCGAGCGTGTCCACGGTCCGCGAGCCCGCGACCACGAGAGCCCCCTCGGCGGCGAGCGCCTTGGTGGCCGCCAGACCGATGCCCTTGCCCGCACCGGTGACGACGGCGACCCTGTCGGTGAGGCCCAGGTCCATCAGGTCAGCGTACTGGCCGATCGGGAATACTCGTGGGGATGTCTCGGGAGAACGTCGAGTTGGTCCGCCGCGCGTTCGAGGCGGGGGGCGCGAACAGCGCCGACGCCGTTCTGCCGTTCGTCCCGGAGGACGTGGTCTGGTACTCGCCGCCCGGCTGGGTGGAGGAGCGCGAGTACCGCGGCTACGACGGGGTGCGGCGCGCCATGGCGGTCTGGTCGGACACGTTTGACGACTACCGGGCCGAGATCGCGGAGCTCCGCGAGGCCGAGGAGCGCGTGGTGGTGCTGGTCTGGCAGCTGGGGAAGGTGAAGGGCTCCGACGAGGAGGTGCGCCAGAAGATGGGCGTTGTCTACGCCGACTTCCGCGACGGGACGATCGGCGAGGCGCGCTTCTACTTCACCTGGGAGGACGCGCTCGAGGCGGCGGGTCTGGACTAGGCAACCGCGATGCGCGCCGGGGCGGGCGCGGCGGCGGGAGCTGCCTCGGCCTCCTCGGCCTTCCACTCGCCCATCGTGCGGCGCAGCTGGAAGTAGGCGATCGCTCCAGGGAGCGTGGGCAGCCAGAACGCGATGGCGCGGTAGGTGAGCACGGCGATCACGGCCGTGCCCGGGTCGATGCCGAAGGCCAGGAAGGCGCCGATCATGCCGCCGTCCACCCCGCCGATGCCGCCGGGCAGCGGCAGCGTGTTGGCGAGCGTGCCCACGAAGTAGGCCATCACGATGATCGCGACGGGCGGCACCTCGCCGAAGGCGTGGAACGCGGCCCAGAGCACGGCGATGTCGAAGCCCCACCAGGCGACCCCACCCAGCAGCCCGGGCTCGCCGGCGCGCAGCAGGCCGATGGATCCGCGCACGCCGCCGGCGACCGAGTGGCCGAACCAGCGAGCCTTGCGCACGAGCGGGCGCGAGCTCTCCTCGCCGGCAACGCCGGTGACCGCGCGCAGCCGCGACAGCGAGAGCGCGCCGACGATCACGAGGGTGCCGAAGGCGGCCGGCACGAGCGTGAGGCCGACCGGCGCGCTGCCAGAGAAGAGCCCGCTCCAGAGGCCGATGCCGAAGACCAGCAGCGCGGCCATGTAGATGCCGTAGAGGATCACGAGGAAGGAGGTCATGCGGCGGGCCACGGTGCGGCCGTCCATGCCCGAGCGCCTCAGCGCCCAGGCGGTCAGCGCGACGCCGCCGGCGCCACCCGCGGCCAGAAGGCGGGTGGCGGCCAGGCCGGCCATCGTGATCTCGTAGCTCTCGCTCCAGCCGATTCGCGATCCGCTGCGCACGAACACGGCGCGGAAGAGGCCCACGTAGCCGGCGAAGGAGAGGATCTCGAAGCCGACGGCGATCAGCAGCCAGCCCGGGCGGCCCGAGCTGACCCGCGTCCACGTCTCGCCGAGGTGGCTGAGCTTGGGCAGCAGGAAGAACGTGGCGACGCCCGCGGTGCCGGCGGCCAGAGCGACTAGTGCAATTTTGCGTCGGCCCCACATAGCTCTGCAGACTGCCAGTGGGTGCGATTCGTTACCAGGCGGGGCAGCCTGTGAGCCGAGGTGTGGGTAGCCGCACGTGGCGCGCATGAACCGCTCTACGAAGCGGAGGCGCGCCAGGATCAGTCAGGCGGCGCGCACCTGCCCGAGGGCGTGGGCGAAGAAGGCGTTCTCCTCGTCGGTGCCCACGGTCACGCGCACGGCCTGCGGCGCCCCGAAGCCCGCCAGAGCGCGCACCATCACGCCCTCGCGCAGGAGAGCGGCGGTCAGCCCGGCGCCGTCTCCGCCCGGCACGTCGGCGTAGACGAAGTTGGTCTGCGACGGCTCCGGATCCAGCCCGGCGCCCGCCAGCGCGCTCGCCAGCTCGCCGCGGGCGCGCCGGGCGTGCTCAATCCGCTGCGCCACCGCCTCGCGCTCGTGCAGCGAGGCCCGGGCCGCCTCCTGCGCCGGCTGGCTCACGTTGAACATCGGGCGCACACGGTCGAGCGCGTCCGCAACCTCGGCCGACGCCAGCGCGTAGCCCACCCGCAGCGAGGCCAGCCCATAGACCTTCGAGAACGTGCGCAGCACCGCCAGGCGCGGCACGCCCTCGCGCACGAGCGCGATGCCCTCCGGCTCGGCATCCGCGTAGTCGGCGTAGGCCTCGTCCAGCACGCACAGCACGCTCTCCGGGAGCTGCTCGAGGAAGCGCCGCAGCTCGCCGGGGTCGATCACGTTCCCGACCGGGTTGTTCGGGTTGGCCAGGCAGACCAGCTTCGCGCGTGCCCCGCCGTTCTCCACCGCGGCCAGCACCGCGTCGAGATCGGTGGCGCGCCCGGCCGGCGGCACCGGGACGGGCTCACCGCCGCAGCACACGATCGATGTGCCGTAGCTCGGGAACGACGGCCACGGGTACACGCCGCGATCGCCAGGGTCGATGGTCGCCACCGCGCAGAGGCGGATCAGCTCGTCGGCGCCGTTGCCCAGCACCACCTGCTCGAGCGGCAGACCATGGTGGGCGGCCAGCTGCTCGCGCAGCAGCCGCCCGCTGCCGTCCGGATACCGGTTCAGCTCCGCGGCCGCAGCCTCGAAGGCGGCCACCGCGGCGGGCAGCGGACCGAATGCGCCTTCGTTCGAGGACAGCTTCACGATCCGCTCGAGCCCGAGCTCCTCCTGCAGTTCGCGCATCGGCCGCTGGGGACGGTACGGCTCGAGCTGCATGACCACCCGTCGAAAAGGCATCGGGGTAGCCTAAGGAACAACGTGGGCGACACGATCGAACGCTTCCCCCTCTTCCCGCTCGGCCTCGTGCTGCTGCCCGAGGAGGTCGTGCCGCTGCACATCTTCGAGGACCGGTACAAGCGCATGATCGGCGAGTGCCTCGACGAGGAGCGGGAGTTCGGAATCGTCTGGCTCTCAGACGACGGGCTCAAGGAGATCGGCTGCACGGCCCAGATCGCGCAGCTGCTCGAGCAGATGGACGACGGCCGCATGAACATCCTCGTGCGGGGCGCCACGCCCTTCCGGCTGGTGCGACGGATCGAAGAGCTGCCCTACCCGGCCGGCGACATCGAGCTGCTCGACGAGGAGTCCGCGGAGGCCGACCCCGGCGTGGCCGAGGAGGCGCGCGAGCGCTACGCCGAACTGGTGCAGCGGCTCACCGACTCGCGGCCCGATGTCGAGCAGCTCTCCGGGCTGGGGGCCTACGGGATGGCCGCGACGATCGACTTCGCGCTCGACGCCAAGCAGGCCCTGCTCGAGGCCCGCTCCGAGGACGAGCGGATGCGCATGATCGGCGAGCTGTTCGTCACCACGATGAAGCGGCTCGACCTCGTGGAGCGCGCCAACGAGCGCGCCCAGACCAACGGCAAGGTGCGCTTCTAGCCCGGTTTCGGGCAGAAGCGCTCGAGCCGCAGGGCCAGCAGCTCCGCCTGCGGCAGCAGGGTCGGCAGCCCGCTGTCGCCCTCGGCCCAGTTCAGGCTGCCGTCGGGCGTCTTCAGCTGGAACGTCCGCCGCCCCGCCGGGGCGGACGGGTAGTTCGCTCCCTGCTCGATCAGCGGCTTCGCCAGGCGCTCGATGTTGCGGGCGTCGAGGATCGTCTGGCTCCCGAGCTGGTGCAGGCCGCCCTTGTTGCAGCTCGTGCGGCCGTCCTCGGTCACGTGCATCTGCTCGACACCCCGCACAGGACCACCGGAGATCTGCATCCCGAGCAGGTCGCCCGGGTTGCCGCCGCAGCCGGCGAGCAGACACGCGGACGCGGATGCGGCGGCGGCCGCGAGCAGGGCTCTCCTCATACGAAGAGGAGCGTCGCCCCGCGCGACTCGCGCAGGAAGCGCGGGGTCGACATCACGCCTGCGAGCCGCTCCTCCACCGCGGCCGGCGTGATGCTCATCGACTCGACCGACGCCGAGCAGGCGAACACCGACAGCGACTCCATGGCGAGCGCGGTGTCACGCAGCTCCACCAGGGAGTCGGCGAACGTCTCGCGGCCCGCCCAGGAGAGCGCCGGAGTTGCCTCGGGCTCCTGGGCGCGACGGAAGAGCTCGTCGTCCAGCATCGCCGCCAGGCCGCTGAAGGCGGCCAGCGCGGCGCACGGCTCGCCGTCGGCCGCGGTCGAGACCAGCACCGACAGGCCCGAGTAGAAGCGCTCGAGATCGCCGGTCGAGACAACGGCGGCAAGTGTGTAGGCGGGCGGAGTCACAATCCGATTGTGACGACCGTGGACGCACGGGGCCTCGCCTGCCCGCTACCGCTCACGATGGCCAAGCGCCGGATGGCGGAGCTGGGAGCTGGAGAGACGCTGCTCGTGCTGGCCACCGACCGCGAGGCGCCGATCGATCTGGCCGCCTGGGCGGCCGAGGAGGGCCACGCCTACGAGCAGCTCGAGCGGGAGGGCTGGATCGAGTTCGTGCTGCGGAAGTCCGCGCTCAGCGCAGGGGCGTGACCGATGCGGGCTGCGGCTCGGAGTCGCCGTTCGCCACCGCGGCGAAGCGCTGCCGCTTGCGCGGCCCCGCCAGCGCGCTGATCTCCGCCTCGATCGCCGCGGGCAGCTCGCGCACGTCCGGCAGCGCGCCCGGATCCGCGTAGAAGCCGAAGTGGGCGTGCTCCTCGTAGCCGAACACGCCTACCGAGAGGGCGTGGTCCTCGGACAGGGGCACCACGGGATACGCCTCCTCGAGCCGGGCGCCGAGCATGTAGAGCGGCTCGGTGGGGCCCGGGATGTTCGAGATGGTGACGTTGTAGGTGCGCGGGCTGGCCGCCATCCTTGCGGCCAGGCTCTTCAGCGGGGCGGGCAGCACGCCGAGCGCGGTCAGCACCATGTTGCTCCCGTCCGAGCGGTGAGCGTTCTTGAAGGCCGCGGTGGCCTGCTGGACCCTCCGCAGCCTCGCCTCGGGCGTGGACACCTGGACCGGCAGCTCGATGAAGCAGAACGAGATGCGGTTGCCGCCGCTGCCGTCGTGCTCCTCGTCGCTGCGCAGGTTCACCGGCACCATGATCTTCAGCGACTGCGGGACCTCGCCTCGCCTGAGCGCCAGCGTGCGCAGCGCGCCGGCCATGGCGGCGAGGTAGACGTCGTTCACGGTCACCCGCTCGTGCGGTTGGTCCGCCACCAGCTGCGGGCGCCGCTTGGCGCGGCTGATGTCGGCCATGCGCGCGCGGTGGCGCACCAGCGTGCGCTGCGGGCCGATCGGGACGTTCATCGGCGATCGCGGGGCCACGGTAAGGATGTCCTCGCGCACCACGGCGCTCACCCGGCGGACGGTTTCCGCCACCTTCGTGGCCTGACGGCGCGGCGAGAGCGCGAGCTCCATCGCGCCGCGCGCCATCCGCAGCACGTCGCCGCTGCTGTCAACCGCCGCCTCGAGCGCGAGCTGGATGCGTCCCGGATGCGGGTCCGGCTCCCATTCGACGATCGGCGCGCCCTCCGGGGCTTCCGGCGTGGAGTCGAACAGGAGCAGCGCCATGTCCACCGCGGCGAGCCCGTCCACCATCGCGTGGTGGAGCTTCGCGATCATGCCCACGCCGCCGTCCTCGAGCCGGGGCACGAGCAGGATCTGCCACAGCGGGCGCTCGCGGCAGAGCGGCGTGGAGAGGGCGGCGTCGGTGAGGGCGTGGAAGCTGGGGAGGCTGACCGGCTCGTCCGGCCCCGTGAGGGCGATCACGTGGCGCGACAGGTCGAAGCCCGCGTCGTCGACCCAGAACGGCTCGCTGAACGGCGGCGGTGGGAACGCCAGCCGCTGGCGGAAGCGCGGCGCCAGGTGCAGGCGGCCGGCGATGCTCTCGCTCAGGGATTCGGCGCTGGGCCTGCTGCGCTCGGGATGCGGGGCGAATAGGGCACTCCAGCCCACGTGCATGTGCGCGTTGGGAGTTTCGACACGTAGAAAAGAGCCGTCGAGTGGACGGAGCCTGGTTCGCATTTCCCCCCTCCCATCGGGGAACTTCACCTGCAAGGGGCCAAGGATCGGAAGTCTTCCGTAATAGCGAGGTACCGCACACCCCCCTCCCTGAGTAATGCACGGAATTTCCGGGAACTCCGGACCCTATTCCACAAGAACCGCCACGCCGCCGCGGCGGGGGTCTCCCCCACCGGAGAGCTCGCCCGTCTCCGGATCGCGCGCCACTGCCTGCACGCCGCCGAAGTAGAGGTTGCGGTCCGCCCAGCGCTCGATCTTCCAGCCGTCGCGCTCGAGCGACTCGAGCGCGTCCGGGTCGATCCCCGGCTCCGCGTCCACCTGTCCGTTCTCGAAGTGCACGCGCGGCCGCTCCACGGCCTCGCGCGCGGGCATGCCACCGTCCACCACGTTCAGCAACGTCTGGAGGATCGCGGAGCGAATCCGGTTCGAGCCGGCCGAGCCGAGCACCACCTCGGGCATGCCGTCGCGCAACACCACCGTCGGCGCCATCATGCTCGGGATCCTGCGGCCGGGGGTGTGGCGGTGGTAGCCGCTCGGGTTCAGGTCCTGCTCGCCGAGCATGTTGTTCAGGTGGATGCCCGTGCCCGGCACGATCACGCCGGAGCAGGAGCCGTTCGAGCAGGTCACGCTGGCACAGGCCCCGTCCGCGTCGAGCACCGCCACGTGCGTGGTGGAGCCGAGGCGCGAGTGCAGCTCGCCGGCAGCCGACTCGATCGCCTCCTTCGCCAGGAAGCGCTCGAGGTAGCCCTCCGAGTGCAGTCCGAGCACGAACTCGTCCGTGCGCGCCCGGTTCACGCTGTCCATCACCTCCACGAGCGCGCGCACGTCGCAGGGCCGACCCAGCCGCTCGAGCAGGTCGAGCGCGTAGGCGATCAGGATGCCGCCCGACGACGGCGGCGGGTTGGTGATCACCTCGCGCCCCCGATACCAGGCGCGCGCCGGCTCGCGCTCGACCACCTCGTACGAGGCCAGGTCGTCCCGCGTCAGCAGGCCCCCGCGCTCCAGCACCCAGTCGCTCACCGCCGCGGCCACGTCGCCCGTGTAGAGGAAGTCGGGGCCCTCGGCCCCCAGGCGGTCGAGCAGGTCGCCCACCTCCGGCAGCCGGATCACGTCGCCCGCCCGCACCGGCCGCCCGTCCACCCGGTAGATCGCACGCCCCTCGGGCTCGGCGGCCATGATCGGGTCGAGGATCTGGAACAGGTACTCCTGCACCTGGCTCACCGCCACCCCCTCGCGGGCGGCGCGCGCCGGAGCGCCCACCAGCGCCGACAGCGGCATCGACCCGAAGCGCCGGAGCGCCTCCGCCAACCCCTTCGGCGTCCCGTAGACCCCGCACGACGACGGGCCGATGTTGAAGAGCTGGAAGGCGTCGTCGTGCCAGTGGATGCGGACCGGCGTGAGCGGCGCCGGATCGAGCCGATCCAGCCCGCGGCCGGGGGCGCCGACGAAGAAGTCGAGCAGGTGGTCCTCGCCCGAGGCCGTGTGCAGCAGCATGAAGCCGCCGGCGCCGGGCCCGGTGAGCGGCGACTCGGCAATGAACGACATCAGCACGGCCCCCACTGCCGCGTCCACGGCGTTGCCGCCGTCGCGTAGGACCCGGGCGCCGGCCTCGGCCGTCAGCGGGTGCCCGGCCGCCACCACTCCTCTCATGCAGGCGATGCTAATGGGCGCCTGGACCGGCGCAGTCCAAATGTGCGCCTCTGTACCCTGAAGTGCCGATGGGAGATGCCTGGGAGGCGCCTCCTCACGCGTAGTTCGGGAACCAGAGACGGGGGAACGCATGAGGCGTAGGGTTTTGACGCTGCTCGCTTGCGGTGCTGCTGCAGGGATGCTGGCCGCGGGAACGGCTTCGGCGCTGGACCTCCCGGTGAAGCTGCCGGTTCAGGCTCCGAGCGTGGGGAAGGGCGTGCAGACGCTCCCCGGCAACGTGCTGCCGAGCCTCGGCAAGGCCACGCCGGTCGGCCAGGCGCGTGACTCGCGCCCGATGCGGATCGGGGTGGTCATCGCCCACCCGCACGGGAGCGCGGAGAACGCTGCCGTGCGCCGTCTCTACAACCCCTCGAGCGCGAACTTCCACAGCTTCCTCACGCCCGCGCGCTACGCGAGCGCCTTCGGCGTCTCGAAGGACGCGTCGGCCGCGGTGCGCTCGTGGCTCGCCTCCAGCGGGCTGCGCCTGGACTACGTGTCCGGCGCGCGCGACTACTACGTGGCCACGGGCACGGTGGACGAGGTCGAGCGCCTCACGCACACCCGGATGGGCTCGTACACGTTCGCGGGGCAGAGCTTCCTCGCCAACGCCGGCGCACCACAGGTGCCCGCCGGCCTGCACGTGCTCCAGATCATCGGCCTCAACACCTACCAGCGCTTCCACACCGCGCTGCAGGAGGGCCGGGCGGTCGCGAACCTGCCGGCGGCCGGGGCGCCGAACGTCGGCGCGCAGGGGCCGAAGGACCTCTGGTCGATCTACCAGCAGCCGCCCAGCCAGACCGGCAAGGGCGTGCCCGTCGCGATCCTCGGCAACGGCGCCACCGACAGCGTGATCAAGGACCTGCACCAGTTCGACACCGAGAACGGCCTCCCCCAGGTGCCCGTCCAGGTGGTCCACACGCCGCCGAACGGGGACTTCTCCGACACCAGCGGCAACGAGGAGTGGAACATCGACATGCAGGCGATCCACGGCATGGCGCCGGGGATCTCCAAGGAGGTCCTCTACTTCGCGCCGACGCTGGCGGACACCGACCTCGTGGCCAGCACGGCCGCCTGGGTCAACGACAAGAACGGGCCGCCGATCATGAACGCGTCGCTTGGCGAGTGCGAGGTCACGCCGCTCAACCCGGTGCTCAACAACGCGGCGCTCGACCCGGTGAACGGCAACGAGAACCCGAGCGCGCTGCCGGTCAGCCAGGGTCTCGCGAACTCCTCCGAGCCGGCGCAGACACAGATCCTGCGGCAGGCGGTGATCGAGGGGCGCACGCTGTTCGCCTCATCCGGCGACTCCGGCTCCTCGTGCACCACCATCTACCCCGGCACCAACGGGATCGGCAACTACGGGGTGCCGCTCACCGAGGACCCCGCCGACAGCCCCTACACGGTCGGGGTCGGCGGCACGGTGCTCTACTCGGACGGCGGCAACCCGGCCGCGCGCACCTTCGAGTACGCATGGACGCACTCGGGCGGCAACGCGAGCCCGTTCATCACGCGCGCCCAGCTACCAGAAGGGCGTGACCAACCTCAACCGCACCTGCATCAGCGACCCGAGCGGCGGCCAGACCAACTCCGGCCAGCTCTGCCGCGGCGTGCCCGACGTGGCCGCGATCTCGGGCGACGTGATCAGCAACGGCTACACGATCGTCTCCGACGGCGCCGACTCCGAGGGCGGCGGCACGCAGCCTCTCGTCGCCGCTCTGGGCCGGGATGTGGGCGCGCGTCGTCGGCGCCTCGCCGGGCCGCAAGGGCGTGGGCTTCGCCAACCCCACCATCTACGCGATCGGCAAGGACCCGAAGCGCTACGCGGAGTCGTTCTACGACATCACCACCGGAACGAACGGGCTCAACCCGGCCCAGACCGGGCTGGGACTACGTCACGGGATTTGGGGTGCCGCGTCTAGGTGGGCTGTTGAAGAACGTGCTGGCGGCTGAGTCAGCGCAACTCGCGCTGACGCGCGGGTTGGCAGTTGGCAGTTTGCAGTTGGCTGGACCGAGTCCGGACGATACGGTTCCAGCGGTGAGGGGTACCGAGCGAGCCAGGCGAACCTGGAGGCGGATGACTGGGAGGCTGCCGCTCCCGCCGCCCGAGATGCGCGCGCTGGTCGGGCCCACCGACCCGGCGGCGTACGACAATCCGGACGGCGTACTGCTCGACCCGGTGCTCGGCCCCGATCGGCATCGCCGCGTCTTCGATTTCGGCTGCGGCTGCGGGCGGGTCGCGCGCCGGCTGCTGCAGCAGAAGACACCGCCGGAGCGCTACGTCGGCATCGACCTGCACCCGGACCTGATCGCGTGGTGCCAGCGCAACCTGCGGGCGCCGGGCTTCGAGTTCCACCACCACGACGTCGCGGATCCACGGAGGAACCCGGGCGCCAGCCGCGCGACGGCCCCCTTCCCGGCCGCCGACAGCTCGTTCACGCTCGTCCTGGCGTGGTCGGTCTTCACGCACCTGACCGAGGACCAGGTCGCGCCCTACCTGGCTGAGATCGCGCGGATCCTCGAGCCCGGCGGCGCCTTCGTGTCGACCTGGTTCCTCTTCGAGCGCCGAGAGTTCCCGATGCTGCCGGACGACCGTCACGCGCTCTACGGCGACAACCGCTACCTCCCGGCGGCCGTGCTCTACGACCGCGATTGGCTGGTCGAGCAGGCGCGCGAAGCGGGGCTGACGATCTTCGACGCGACCCCGCCGGAGATCCGCGGCTTCCAGTGGTGGCTGCGAATGGCGCCGGCGGGCGACGGACTCCCCGAGGCGGAGTTCCCGCCTGACGACGCCCCGTACGGAGAGCCGAGGCGCTGAGCAGTCGACAGTCCACAGTCGACAGAAACGACTCGGGCCCTGTCGACTGTCGACTGTCGACTGTCGACTGAGCTCAGGCTCGCGGAATGAATTCAGGCACTTCGAGATCGCCCAGCGACTCCCGCACCCGCGTGACCCGCGGCTCGCGGTCGGCTGCGCGGACGCCCGACTCGCGCTCGCCCTCGCGCTCGGAGCTCGGGCGGGAGCGCCGCACGGGGCGGTCGCCGTAGCCGGTGGCCACGACCGTGACCCACACCTGATCCGAGACCTTCTCGTCGATCATGGCGCCGAAGATGATGTTGGCGTCGGGGTGGGCGGCCTCTGAGACGGCCTTCGCCGCCTCGTTGACCTCCCACAGCGAGAGGTCGGAGCCGCCGGTGATCGACAGCAGGATCGAGCGCGCGCCCTCCACCGAGGTCTCGAGCAGCGGCGAGGCGACGGCATGCTGCGCCGCCTCCAGCGCCCGGTGCTCGCCGGTGGACATGCCGATGCCGAGCAGCGCCGTGCCAGCCTTCGACATGATCGTGCGCACGTCCGCGAAGTCGAGGTTGATCAGCCCCGGCAGCGTGACGAGATCCGAGATGCCCTGCACGCCCTGGCGCAGCACGTCGTCGGCCACGCGGAAGGCGTCGACCATCGAGGTCTGCTTGTCGAGGACGCTCAGCAGGCGCGAGTTCGGGATCACGATGAGCGTGTCCACCTCCTGCGACAGCTCGTCGATGCCCTGCTCGGCCTGCTCGCTGCGCCGCGTGCCCTCGAACGAGAACGGCTTGGTGACGATGCCCACCGTGAGCGCGCCCACCTCGCGGGCGATGCGCGCGACCACGGGCGCCGCGCCCGTGCCGGTGCCGCCACCGGAGCCGGCGGCGATGAAGACCATGTCCGACCCCTTCAGGAGGCCCTTCAGGTAGTCGTAGTCCTCGAGGGCGGCCTTGCGGCCGAGCTCGGGGTTGGAGCCCGAGCCGAGCCCGCGGGTGACGTCCGCGCCGATGTGCACGATCGACGTCGCGCTGGACTGCTCGAGCGACTGGACGTCGGTGTTCACGGCGATGAAGTCGACGCCCTCCACGCCGGCCTCGATCATCCGGTTGACCGCGTTCACGCCGCCGCCGCCAACGCCCACCACGCGCAGCACGGGTCCGCGCATCGGATCCGGCGCCGGAGCGGGCTCCATCGCGTAGCGCCGCGAGGTGCGCGGGCGATCCATCATGTTCTCGGGGATGTCTGACGAGAAGACGTTGCGCAGTCGCTCCTCGGGCGTCGGGATGCGACGCTCGGGCTCGACCTCGTCGCGCAGTCCGTCGGCGCGCCGCGAACCCTCAGCGCCACGCGCTGATGGCGGCGCGGGCCGAAGCTCCTGCCCGCTCTGGGGCTCTTCCTGCGACCCGCGACCCGCGACCTCGGGCTGCGAACCCTCCTCGGGGACTTGCTCCTCCCCGTGGAGCCCCTCCTCCTCGGTCTTCCGGAACAACGCCGCAAGCGGCCCTTCGCGCATGCTCGCTCGCTTCGGGTTACCGGCCATGCTCGAGGACCTCCTTCGCCAGCTGGCGGTAGGCGAACGCCGCCTTGCCGTCCGGGTCGTATTTCAACACCGACATCCCCTTCACCGGGGCCTCTGCGAAGCGCACCGTCTTGTTGATGCGCGACGCGAAGACGCGATCGCCGAAGTTCTCCTCGAGGATCTCGATCGCCTCCTTGGCGTGGACCGTGCGGGTGTCCACGAGCGTGGGCAGGATGCCCTCGATCTCCACGTCGGGGTTCAGGTTCTCTCTGATCATGGACAGCGTGTTCTGCAGCTGGATCAGGCCACGCATCGACAGATACTCGCACTGCACGGGGACGATCACCTTGTTGGCGGCCGTCAGCGCGTTGATCGTGAGCAGCCCGAGGCTGGGCGGCGTGTCGATGCAGATGAAGTCGTAGTCGCCCATGATCGGCTTCAGCGCCTTCTGAAGCGAGCGCTCGCGGCCGATCTGCGTGGACATCGCGATCTCGGCCCCGGCGAGGTCGATCGACGCGCAGGCCACGTCCACCTCGCGCCGGCGGATGACCTCGCGGATCGAGGTGCCGTGCACGAGGACGTCGTACATCGACATCTCGAGCGAGTCGGGATCGATGCCCTGGCTCATGGTCAGGTTTCCCTGCGGATCCATGTCCACGCACAGCACGCGGTGGCCCTTCTCGGCGAACGCGGCCGCCAGGTTCAGGGTCGTGGTCGTCTTGGCGACCCCGCCCTTCTGGTTGGCGAAGGCGATTACCTTGGCTTGCTCGGGATCCGGCGTCACTGCGGGCTCCGATCTCTCATCTGTGCCCCCATCGGGAACGGTGGCCGGCTTGCGGTCGAAGAGACCCATCGCAGTGCGTATTCGGACGTACGGTGGGGATTCCTCCCTGCCTGCCCGGGCAAGCCGTAGTGTTGCGGGCCGCCCGGATGGGAAGCCCGAGCATCTTCGACAAGCGTCTGGTCTTCGTGATCGGAAAGGGCGGCGTCGGCAAGACGACCGTGTCGGTCGCCCTCGGCCTCGCCGCTGCGCGCGCGGGCAAGCGGACGATCGTCTGTGAGGTCGCCCAGCAGGAGCGCATGTCGCAGGTCTTCCGGCGCGAGGGCGTCGGGCCACAGCGAGAGCGAGCTGGCGCGGCGCCTGTACGCGATCTCGATCGACCCGCAGCAGTCGCTCGAGGAGTACCTGCGCAGCCAGGTGAAGTCGCCGCTGTACACGCTCCTGTTCGACAACAGGCTGTTCCAGTACTTCGCCGCGGCCGCCCCGGGCATGCGCGAGCTGGCCACGATCGGGAAGATCTGGGAGCTCGCCCAGCTCGAGCGCCGCAATGCCGACGCCTCGCCCTACGACCTCGTGATCGTCGACTGCCCGTCCACCGGCCACGGTCTCGCGATGCTGCGCACGCCGGGCACCTTCCGCGACGCCGCCGGCGTCGGCCCGATCCGCCGCCAGGGCGAGCGGATCGACTCGTTCATCAAGGACGCCGACGCTCACCGGGGTGCTCACGGTCGCGCTGCCCGAGGAGATGGCGGTGAACGAGACGCTCGACCTCAAGCGCGACCTGGCCGACCAGATGGGGATGGAGATCGACGTGGTGGTGATGAACGCGCTCTACCCGGAGCGCTTCTCGGAGGGGGAGGCGGAGCGGATCGAGCAGGCCGTGAGCTCGAACGGATCGCCGGGCGTGCGCGCGGCGCTGCGGGCCGCGCTGTCCGAGCACCACCGTGCCGGCAGCCAGCGCGAGGAGCTCGCGCGCCTGCGCAAGGAGCTCGGCCGCTCGCCCCTGGCGCTGCCCTTCCTGTTCGAGCCGGAGCTCGACCTCGCGTCCTTCGAGACGTTGAGCGCGGAGCTGGAGCGCGTGCTGTGAGCATCGAGCGGCTGCTCGACAAGAAGGAGATCTGCATCTGCGCCGGCGCGGGCGGGGTGGGCAAGACCACCGCGTCCGCGGCGATCGCGATGGGGATGGCCGCTCAGGGGCTCAAGGTGGCCGTGCTCACGATCGACCCGGCCAAGCGCCTCGCCAACTCGCTCGGGCTCGCCGAGCTCGGCAACGAGGAACGCCGTGTGGACCCGGAGCGGTTCGCCGCGCACGGCCTCGAGATGCGGGGCGAGCTGTGGGCGATGATGCTCGACCCGAAGCGCACCTTCGACGAGCTGATCGAGCGCAACGCGTCGGACGAGCGCACCCGCGATGCCGTGCTCTCGAACCGGATCTACCAGGAGCTGTCGAACGCCGTGTCCGGCTCGCAGGAGTACATGGCGATGGAGAAGCTCTACGAGCTGTACCAGGAGGAGCGCTACGACCTGCTCGTGCTCGACACGCCGCCCACCCGCAACGCGCTCGACTTCCTCGATGCTCCGGAGCGGCTGTCGCGCTTCGTGGACTCGCGCTCGCTCCAGCTCTTCATGCGGCCGGGCAAGCTCGGCCTGAAGGTGTTCGGGCGCGGCACCGGCGTGCTGTTCTCGGTGCTCAAGCGAGTGACCGGCGTGGACATGCTCCAGGACCTGTCGGAGTTCTTCCAGAGCTTCGGCGACATGTCAGAGGGCTTCCGCGAACGCGCGGAGCGCGTGCACGACCTGCTCGGCGACCGCCGCACCACCTTCGTGCTCGTGACCTCGCCCCGGCGCACCGCCGTGGACGAGGCGATCTTCTTCCACCGCCGCCTGCGCGAGCGCGGGATGCCGTTCGGAGGCGCGGTGGTGAACCGCATGAACACGCTGGCGGTGGAGGGCGAGGACCCCGACGAGCGCGAGCTCGCAGAGCTGCTCGGCGATGAGCTGGGATTGAAGGTGGCCGGCAACCTCGACGAGTACGAGGCGCTCGCTGCGCGCGACCAGCAGAACGTGAAGCGGCTCACCCGCGAGCTGCGGGGCGGCTCAGGGCCGATCCTCGTGCCCGAGCTCGAGGACGACGTGCACGACATCCGCGGGCTGATCGAGCTGAACCAGTACCTGTTCGCGGCAGAGGCCGTGCCCGCGGGCTAGCGGCTGACGCCCACGTAGGCCTCGGCGCTCAGGTCGCCCTCGACCTCGAGCAGCTTGTTGCCGCAGCTCGCGCCGCGCGGCATCCTCAGGCGCGCGGCCAGCCCGTCGTCCGCGCCCACCCCGTGGGCGGTGATGGGCGTGGACGAGACGCCTGTCAGCGACACGTCCGCCACCTTCACGCTGCGGTCGGTGACGGTGACCGTGAACGCCTGGCCGGGCTTGACGATCGCAGGATCCACCGTCACGGGCCCGTCAGCGGCGATCGCCCGCAGCGGCTTGCCCTGGCAGGTGTAGGGCGCGGCCACCCGCAGCGGGGCGGAGCTGGAGGACACGCGCCGGGGCGCGGCGGCCCGGGTGGTGGTGGTCGCCCGCTCGGCGGGGGTGGTGGTGCGCGCGGGCGCCACGGTGGTCACGGTCGCCGCCGGCGCCGACTGCGCCGGCGCGCTCGCCTGCTGCTTCGAACCGCCCCCGCCGCAGCCCGCAAGCGCGGCGAGCACGAGAACGGCGGCGGCAATCGCGGTGTACCTCACACCGCGATTGAACACCTACACGGGCGCGGAGTAGCTCTCCGGGTCCTCGTCCATTCCCCAGTCGGCGGAGGGAGTGACGCCGCTCGCGAGGTCCTCATCGACCTCCTCAGGCTCGTAGGCCTGCGGCTCGGACTCCCCGGATTCGGTTCTTGGCTCGGGCTCGTCGTGTTCGAACTCGGGCAGCGGCTCCATGCCTGGCGGCTCCCAGGCCTGGGTGTCCTGCGAGGTCACGGGGTCGGCCTTCCGCGACCCGTGACTCGCCACCTCCGACGTCGCCTCGCCCTGGGTCTCCTCGCGCTCCAGCGCCCCCGGCAGATCCCACGCCTCGGCCTCCATCGCCTCTTCCTCCCGCGGCGGCCAGCGCCGCGTGTCGCGCGCCGAGATCTCGACCGGCTCGGCGCTGCGCAGCAGGATGTCGTCGGCGGAGTGCTTCAGCTCCGGATCCAGATAGCCGCACAGCACGTCGCGTAGCAGCGCGCGCAGGCTGTCCTCCATCTCCATCACCAGGTCGCCCGGCGAGTCGGAGCCGATCTCGTCCAGGTAGGCCTCGCCGCTGCCGCCGCCGATCACGAAGCGCTCGAGCGCGAACGCCAGCTCTACTCGGCGCTGGAGCGGGCGTCGGTCCGCCTCGTCGGCGCACAGCGCAGCGAGCCTGAGCGGGAGGCTGGCGCGGCCCGTGTCGTCCAGGCCGTCCAGCAGCGCACGCAGGGCCAGGAGGTAGTCCGACAGCCCCTCGGTATCGAGGGCGCGCTCGCAGCCCATCTCGAAGCGGGTCAGGGCCCAGGAGATCGTGCCGGAATGGCGCGAGCGCGCCAGCAGCTCGATCAGCTCGCCGAAGTCGCTCTCCTCGTCCCTCCCAAGCGTCCACGACTCGCCGCGCAGATGACCGGCCCCGCCCAATGCGAAGGACTGCCAGGCGCCCTCGTCGGCGCGCGCCCAGCCGAACGGCCCGAGGGTCACGCCTCCGGGCTTGAAGAGTCGCAGCGCGGTGAGCACGCGACGGAAGCGGATGCGCGCCTCCGTGATGGGCAGCGGCATGTCGGTGCGGATGTCGCGCTCGAGCACGCAGAGCACGTACGGCTCGCCGCTGCGCTCGCGCGTGTCGGACCAGACGGCCTCAGGTGGGACCTCGACCAGGTCTCCCGCCACGAGCGCCAGGCCGTCGCCCAGCTCCACGCGGTCGCGCTCCAGCACGAGGCCGGGCAGCGAGGCGACCACCGATGCCGGCAGGGTGCCGTCGTAGAGCGTCCGCTCCACCTCGGCGTAGACCGTCTCGAAGCGCTCCTCCGGGAACTCGAAGCTCGTGACCTCGGTGTAGATGCGGTCGAGCATCGCCCGCAGGGCGGGCTCGGCGTCCACCCCTGGCACGCCGCGCAGCCTCAGGTAGCTCGCCGCCCCGCTGCCCAGCGCCTCGGCGGCCGGTCCGCAACTCGGCAACGCGCGCAACTGCTCCCAGCGCGCATCGATGAACTCGGTCGTGAGCGCGCGGTAGCGATACAGCACGCCGCCGGACCCGGGCTCCTCGTCCAGCTCGAAGGCCACCTCAGCCCCGGACCGCACCTCCTCCTGCAGGAGCGCCGCCACCTCAAGCGCAAAGTCGCGGAGGGCGTCGTGCAGAGTCCGGTTTCGCATAGGCGGGCGTTTCGCCACGCGCGCCCGTGTTCCTGCGGAGGAGAGTTAGGCGACGGCCGTGACGGCAGCGGCCGGCTGCGTCTCGCAGTCGGCGGCCAGCCACTCGCGCCCGTAGCTGCGCATGTCCTCGATCAGCGGCAGCAGGGCGTGGCCCTTGGTCGTGAGCGAGTACTCCACCCGCGGCGGCACCTCGGGGAACGTCTTGCGCACGAGGATGCCCTCCTCCTCGAGCGCCCGCAGGCGCAGCGAGAGGGTGCGGGGGCTGATGCCGCTGAGCGAGCGCTCCAGCTCGCAGAAGCGGCTGCGGCCCTCAGCGAGGTCGCGGATGATGAGGATCGTCCACTTGCCGCAGATCAGGTCCGCGGTAGCGCAGACCGGGCAGGTATCCAAACGTTCAGACCTCATCGCAACCCGATTCTAGCGCGATACTTCACCAACTGAAGTATGCGAGCGGCCGGGTCGCCGGGGGGACTAGCCGCCGTTGGGAGCCGAGGCGTAGACGTGGTCGATCGACGTGGAACGCTGTCCGTCGGCCGATACGAGCAGCTTGAAGTCGTGCGGATGCGTGGCGGCGCGCAGCGCCTCCTCCATCGACACCCGGCCGGCCTGCACGTGCTTGAACAGGGCCTGGTCGAACGTCTGCATGCCGTAGTACTCGCCCTCGGTGATGACCTCGATCAGGCGGCCGGTCTCCTCCGGGTTCATGATCATGTCCCGCACGCGACCGGTCATGCGCAGGATCTCGCAGGTGGCCACGCGACCCTTGCCGTCCGGCGTGCGGACGAGCCGCTGGGAGATCACGCCCTTCAGCGTGCCGGCGATCATCGCCCGCGCCTGCTGCTGCTGGTGGGGCGGGAAGAAGTCCACGATGCGGTTCACGGTCTCGGGAGCGTCCACGGTGTGAAGCGTCGAGAAGACGAGGTGACCCGTCTCCGCCGCTGACAGGGCGGTGCTCACGGTCTCCTCGTCTCGCATCTCGCCGACGAGGATCACGTCCGGGTCCTGGCGCAGCACGCGCCTCAGGGCCCGCTTGAAGGAGACGGTGTCGCTGCCCACCTCACGCTGGTTGATGATCGAGAACTTGTCGCGGTGCAGGAACTCGATCGGGTCCTCGATCGTGACGATGTGCTTCGAGTGGGCGCGGTTGATCTCGTCGATCATCGCGGCGAGCGTGGTGGACTTGCCGGAGCCGGTGGTGCCGGTGACGAGGATGATCCCGCGCTCTTCCTTGGCCAGCTCGGCGATCACCGGGGGAAGACTGAGCTCTTCGACCGTGCGAATCGTGTGAGGGATCGCGCGGCAGACGAGCGAGATGACGCCTCGCTGGCGGAAGGCGTTGACGCGGAAGCGGGCCAGGCCGGGAACGGCGTAGGAGAAGTCGACCTCGTTCTCCTCGGCGAATTCCCTGATCTTCTGGTCCTCCTTGAGCATCTCGCCGAAGACGCCCTCGGTCTCCTCGGGACTGAGCGGCTCGGAGCCGGGGATCGGCTCGAGGTCGCCATGCGTCCTGATCAGAGGCCGGGAGGGGACCTTCAGAGTGGAGGTCGGAGCCCTCCGTCTCGATTACACGGTGCAATGCCGCCTGGAGATCGAACATCTCGATCCCTATCGGTACGCCAGCCGCGAGGCTTGAGAACTGCTGAACGTCACCGTGGCGCCGGCGAGCGGCGCCCGCCCGGCTCGCTACGCGACGTCGCGCAGCTTCTGAGCCTCGGCCAGCGACTGCAGCTTCTTCAGCGACTGGTTCTCGATCTGGCGGATGCGCTCGCGCGTGACGTTGAACGTGCGTCCAACCTCATCGAGCGTCCGCGGGTGCTCTCCGCCCAGCCCGTAGCGGAGCTCCAGCACACGGCGCTCGCGGTAGGACAGGTTCTCGAGCGCCTCGCGCAGCGCCTCCTTGGTGAGGATCTCGGCAGCCCGCTCGTACGGGGACTCGGCCCGCTCGTCGGCGATGAACTGGCCGAACTCGGACTCCTCCTCGTCGCCAACGGGCTTCTCGAGCGACACCGGCGCCTGCGCCGAGCGCTTGATCGAGTCGACCTCCTCGGGCTCGATGCCCGTGACCTCGGCGATCTCCTCCGGGGTGGGCTCGCGGCCCAGCTCGGTGACGAGCTTCCGCTCGGCACGGCCGATCTTGTTCAGCTTCTCGACGACGTGCACCGGGATGCGGATCGTTCGTGCCTTGTCGGCGAGCGCGCGCGCGATCGCCTGGCGGATCCACCAGGTGGCGTAGGTCGAGAACTTGAAGCCCTTGCGGTAGTCGAACTTCTCGGCCGCCCGCACGAGGCCCAGCGTGCCTTCCTGGATCAGGTCGAGGAAGGGCAGCCCCTGGTTGCGGTAGTTCTTGGCGATCGAGACGACCAGGCGGAGGTTGGACTCCACCATCTTCTGCTTCGCGTCGAGGTCGCCGCGCTCGATGCGCTTGGCGAGGTCGACCTCCTCCTGCGCGGTCAGCAGGCGGACCTTGCCGATGTCCTTGAGGAAGAGCTGCAGCGAGTCGGTGGTCATGTCCGGCCGCAGGTCCAGCTGCGCCTTGACCTTGCGCCGACGGCTGGTGCGGTCGGGCGGCTCCTCCTGGTTGGCCTGCGCCGGATCGACCTCGTCCACCAGCTCGATCTCGGACTTCTCGAGGAACCCGTGGAGGTCCTCGATGTCGCTCTCGTCGAGATCGACTTCGGCGAGCGCCGTGGCGACCTCGCCGTACGTCAGTACACCGGCCGCCTGTCCCTTCGTGACGAGGAGCTTGACCTCCTCCAGTTCCTGAAGTTCAGCTACTGACATCCCGTTTCTTTCGTTTCGAGAACGGCCACCGCGCGCGCAGAAAGCCATTCAAACATCCATCGGAAGTCTAGAACTACATTTTGTGAAGTCAACGCGCGCGAACCCGTTTCGGGCGCCTCGCCCAAGCGTTTTTACCCCTAATCGACGGGGTCCAAGCCAAAGAACTTGGTTGTCCGCGGTTGGTTGCTCGCGTCGGCTTCTATTTGGCCGCGCCGAAGTTCGTTTCGGCCCGACCGCCTCCAACTGTATCGTGCCGCTTTCGGGTTGTTGCGATATCGACTCACGACGCGTCAGTGAACGAGAATCCGGACGGCATCCTGGGCAACCTCCCGCGCTCGCGCCCGGGGGTGCGCAGCGACAAGCGGGCAGGCGGCGGGGCAACCCCGAAGCCCCCGGCTGCGACCCCCAAGCAGCCCGCCGCGAAGCCGCGCGCCACGCGGGCGCCGGCGGCGAAGGCCGCGGCGCCTAAGCCCCCTCCCGCTCCGAAGGCGGCTCCCTCCCGCGATCCCGTGGAGCAGGCCGTGCACCTGGTGGGCGACGTCGCAGAGACCGGCATCAAGGTCGTCGCCAAGGTGGCCGTCGGAGTCTTGCGCCGACTCCCGCGGCCGTGAGAGGTGGCCATCGTCTCCTCGCGCCTCCCCGCGCGCGCCGCACCTAGGCGCGGTTTCAGGCCGGCGGTCAAGGACTTCTATTGGAAGGCCTATGAGGACAACCTCACCGGCCTCTCGGCGATGGTCGCCTACAACCTCCTGCTCTCCGTCTTCCCGCTGGCGCTGCTCGCGCTGTTCATCGCGGGCAAGATCCTCGGCAGCCAGGAGCTCGAGAACAGCGTGCTCAAGGACCTCCAACATCTGTTCCCGAGCACGGCGGAGCACACGCTCGCCGACGTCCTGAACCGGGTGCGCAACTCATCCGCCGGGCTCGGAATCGGCGCGCTCGTGTCGAGCATCTGGATCGGCTCCTCGTTCTGGGGCGCGATGGACACGGCCTTTTGCCGCATCTACCACGTCGACTGCCGCAGCTGGGTCGCGCAGAAGCGCTTCGCGCTCGTGATGCTCGTGGTCGTGCTGCTGTTCATGGCCGCCACGGTCTCATTGCCGGCGATCCAGAGCATCATCGTGGGCGGCGCCACGAACCTGCCCTTCGGCCTCGAGCACGTGCACGACGTCGTCTACATCGCCAGCTTCGTGGCCGGGTTGATCATCCTGTTCGCGATCCTCTGCGTGATCTTCTGGACCGTGCCCAACCGGCGTGTGCCATGGCGGGCCCTCTGGCCGGGCGCGCTGGCCGCGACGGTGGCCATCGGAGCGGTCGACCTGACCTTCCCGCTCTACCTCAGCCACATCTCCACGATCGCGCGCCTGGGCACGTCGCTCGTGTTCATCGTGATCGTGCTGATCTGGTTCTACGCAATCGCGCTCATCATGCTCGGCGCCGCCGTGATCAACGCGATGCGCTTCGAGATCTACGAGACCGGAGAACTCACCATTCGCAAGCAGTGAGTGCTGTTCCCGGCGCTCGCCGACCTCTGTATAGTGGCCGCGCCTAATCGCCCGGGGCAGTCCGGGCGAGCGGGGGACCCACTTGCCGGAGTTTCCGGCACGGGGCGAATGGGACGCACCGCCGCATCCCTAGCGCCATCAGTTGGCGCGAGCCCGTCAGCTCACCCCGCCGGCACCTACACACTCACATGAATCCCAGGATCCGCATAAGCGGGCTCGTGGTCGGGCTGTTGAGCGCGATCCTTGCGCTGCCCGGAATCGCTGCCGCCGGAACCGGCGGCGCCCCCGCGCCCATGCCGGGCGGCACCAACGGCACGGTCGATCCCTCGTTCCTGTTGATCACGCGCGGCTCGCTCTACGTCGGGGGCATCCTCGAGATCAGCGGCGTGGCGGCGAATGCCGCCAACCGCGAGGTCGACATTCAGAGCCGCGATGCCAGCGGCCTCTGGGAGCCGGTCGCGATCGCCACCGCGGATCGCAACGGCAGCTTCACCACGGGCTGGCAGCCCCAGACCTCGGGCGAGTACGTCCTGCGGGCCGCGATCCGCGGCGCCCAGGCGTCGGACACCACCACGGCGTCGGCGTCGCGCACGGTCCTGGTCTACAAGACCGCGCGGGCCAGCTGGTACGGCCCGGGCTTCTACGGCAAGCGAACCGCGTGCGGGCAGCGGCTGCGACGCACGACGCTTGGCATCGCCAACCGGCGGCTGCCCTGCGGCACCCAGGTGTCCGTGGCCTACAAGGGGAAGTCGCTGATCGTGCCGGTGATCGATCGCGGGCCCTTCGCGCACGGGATCCAGTGGGACCTGACGGCGGCGGCCGCCAAGCAGCTCGGAGTGAAGGTCACCAGCCGCGTCGGGATCGTTCCCATGAGCCTGTCGCTCGATCCCCCAGCGCTATGAGCTTGTCCCCGATTCGGAGTATTGTGTTTCGTCGATGCCTAGCGCCGGGGTGAGCACGTTGCGTTGCCTGGTGGTCGATGACCATCCGGTCGTGCGGCAGGGGATCAGGGCGCTGCTCGAGCGGGAGCTGGACGGGGTGGAGGTCTCCACCGCGGCGACGGCCGATGCCGCGCTGCAGGAGGCCGGCACCACCAAGCCGGACGTCGTCGTGATCGACCTGCGCCGCGTCAGCGGCGACGTGCAGGAGGCGGTCACGCACCTCCAGGACAAGCTCAAGTCCCCGATCGTCGTGTTCACGGCCGACGGCGGTCCGCGCATGCTGGCCGAGGCACTGAAGGCCGGCGTGAAGGGCTACGTGCGCAAGGACTCGCCGCCCGAGGACCTGATCCGCGCGATACAGGCCGCCCGCAACGGCGAGTTCTACGTGGACCCGGCCCTGTCGTCCTCGCTCCTGTTGGAGGAGGGTGAGCGCACCCTCACCGCGCGCCAGCGCGAGATCCTGCAGATGCTGGCCGACGGGATGCACACCGAGGAGGTCGCGCGTCAGCTCGGCCTGTCCACGGAGACCGTGCGCACGCACACGAAGCGAATCCTGGCGAAGCTGAGCGCGGGCACGCGCACGCAGGCCGTTGCCATCGGCATTCGCTCCGGGCTGATCGAGTAGCGCGCGGCCGCGCAGCTAGTTCAGGTTCTCGCGCGAGTCGCCCTCGGCGAGCGGCGGCGCGGCGTCGATCGAGGCCACCTCGACGCGCTCTCCGGACGCCTTCGCCCGGTACATCGCGGCGTCGGACATCTCGAGCAGCAGCTCGGGATCGCTGCCGTGCTGGGGACAGGCGGCCACGCCGATCGATACGCCCACCTTCGACTTGTCCGGCGTCTCGATCTGCTCCACCGCGGCGCCCACGCGGTAGGCGAGGATCTTGCCGCCGGACGCGGTCTGGTGCGGGGCGAGCACGCAGAACTCGTCGCCGCCCATCCGCACCGGCGTGTCGATCGTGCGCACGGTGGCGCGGATCGCGGCGGCCACGCCCATCAGCATGCGGTCGCCGGCGGCGTGGCCGTGGGCGTCGTTGATCCGCTTGAGCCCGTTGATGTCGAGCACCAGGACGGCGAAGGCGTGGCCGTAGCGCTGCTGGATGCCGACGAGGTGGCGGATGTGCTGCTGCAGGTAGCGCAGGTTGTAGAGGCCGGTGAGCGCGTCCGTGTTGGCCAGCCACTCGAGCTCGCGCGAGCGCTCGCGCACGAGCTCCTCCGCGGCGGCGGCCTGGATCGCGCCGAAGACCGTGGCGAAGCGCTCGGCCGCGTCCACCAGCACGCGCGCCTCCTCGCTCTGCAGCTCGCGCCCGAGCGCCCCGATCATCACGGAGTGAAGGGCGGCGATGTCGCGCGCAAGGTCGGCGGGAGCGTGGGCGTCGCGGCCCGACAGGCTGGCCAGGCGGCTGGCACGCTCCTCGGCGTCGGCAGTGAGCAGCTCGGTGGCGGGACCGGAGGTGCCGCGGCCGACGGCGCGGACGATGTCGGTGATCAGATCCGGGAGCTCACGGACGATCCGCTCGGTGGGGATGCGCTCGATATCGCTCAGCGGCGCGCGCTCGAGCACCCGCAAAAGCCATGCCTTCGCCAATTCATCGCGCGACTCCTGGAGACGCGCGAGAGGTGCATCGAGAACTGCGTGAAGGCGGCGAACAGGTGGGTCGGGCACTCAATCGTCCTTGAATAGGCCTCGTTTCCCGATGCTAACCCGACCCTGCTCGAACCCGCAAGCACTGAATGGGTTACAACATCTGCGCCGGGCGGCGGTTCGGCATGGCAGGCTGCAACTGAAGGATTGAGGCCCATATCCGCGAAAGGCGGCTGTGGACATGTCCAGCCTATCTGAAAGCCCGAACCCCGAAAGCGGGTCCGATCCGGGCTCCGCGCTCGCCCGCCGTCGCGACGCGGTCCTGAGGCGCTGGCTGGGCATGGAGGTTGAGCGCGCGACGGTCAGCGACCTCAGCGAGCGGCCACTCAGCGCGAGGCTGCGCGAGCTCGAGGAGCTGTTCGACGCCGCCGTGCTGGAGCTGCGCTCGGCCCCGGTCGTGACCGGCGGGCTGCTCCACGAGGAACTGGCGGAGGCGATCGAGCGCCACAGTTCGATCGGGGTGCCGTTCACGCTGGCGCTGCTGGGAGCGCCGAGCGGGGATCCGTCCGGTTGGCGACGCGCGTTGTCAGAGGCTGCTGAGGATGGGACGCGGGTGGTGGATGCCGGAGACGGTATCGCTGCCGTGATTCTGCCCGGGGTCACGCCGGGCGAGGCTGATTCGGCCGTTGACCGGCTGCGAGCGCTCGCGTGGAGCGCGACCGGCTGTCAGGGCCGCCTGCCGAGCGCGGCTCGCGCCTCCTGCCCGCAGGACGGCGGCACGCCCGAGGCCCTCGTATCCGTGGCGCGTGAGCAGCTGCGACAGCTCTCCGAGCACGAGCCAGGCCGCCGCTCCCTGGGTGCCGCCCCCGAGCCCGGCTCGGTCACCCCGCTGTACCCCGAGTACTCCTAGGCGCGCGACCCTCCCGGCCCGTCCGCTGGGAACATTCCGCGATGGCCTCCAAGCTGATCGACATCGCCACGGCGCGTGAGCGCGTGCTGGCCGAGGTGAGCCCGCTCGCGAGCCAGCAGGTGGAGCTGTGGGCCGCGCTCGGGCGCGTGCTGGCCGAGGACGTGACTGCCGGCGAGGACCTGCCGCCGTTCGACTCCTCGGCGATGGACGGCTACGCCGTGGTGGCGGGACCCGCGAGCGAGCTCTCGCTCGTGGGCGAGTCGCGCGCCGGCCATCCGGCAGGGCGTGTGCTCGCGAGCGGTGAGGCCATCGCGATCTCCACCGGCGCGCAGATCCCGGATGGCGCCGACGCGGTGGTGCCGGTGGAGCGGGTGGAGCTGCACGATGGGCGGGTGTCGGTGCCGGACACGCCGATGGGCAACCACGTGCGGCACTCGGGCGAGGACGTGCATGCCGGCGACGTGGTGCTGCGCGCGGGCAGCACGCTCGGCCCGGCCGAGCTGGCGGTGGCGGCGTCGGTGGGGCGCGATCGGCTGGCCTGCGGACGCCGCCCGCGCGTGGCGGTGCTGGTGACCGGCGACGAGCTGGTGGGGCCTGGCGTGGCGCTCGGGCCAGGACAGATCCGCGACTCGAACACCACGGCGCTGGGCGCTCTGGCGGAACGAGCGGGTGCGGAGGTGCTGGGGCGCGAGGTGGTGCGCGACGATCTCGAGGGCACCAGCGCGGCGCTCGCCAGCGCCCTGGAGGGAGCCGACGTGGTGTGCGTGTCGGGCGGGGTCTCCGTGGGGCCGCACGACCACGTGAAGCCCGCGCTGCGCTCGCTGGGCGTGGAGGAGCGCTTCTGGGGCGTCGCGCTCAAGCCCGGCAAGCCCACCTGGTTCGGCACGCGCGGCGACACGCTCGTCTTCGGGCTGCCGGGCAATCCCGTGTCGGCGATGGTCACCTTCCACCTGTTCGCGCGCCCGGCGCTGCGGGCGCTGGCCGGGGGCGACCCCGACGACATTCGCGCCAGCGCCATGCTCGACGCGCCAGTGGACCGCAATCCCGAGCGCGACCAGGTGCTGCGCTGCCGGCTGAGCGCACGCGACGACGGCTGGCACGTGGAGCCGACCAAGGCGCAGGAGTCGCACGTGCTCAGCTCGATGCTGGGCGCCTCCGCGTTCGCCCTGGTGGTCGCCGGCGAGGGCCAGGTGCCCGCCGGCGAGCGGGTACCGATCGAGCTGATCTTCTAGCGCGTTACCGTTTGGCCGTGCGGACGACGCCTCATCCACGCCAGTCGCTGCAACGCCGGCGCGAGGCGCGGGCTCGCGTGCACGTGGTGTCAGAGCCGGAATCGAAGTCGCTGCCCGGCGGTCCGGTGGCCAGCCGGCAGAGCGCCAACGTGACCCTGCCGCGCACCGAGCTCGATCGGATCTGGACGCCGGAGTACCTCGAGCGGCTCGCGCGAACCTACTGGCGCTTCCTCACACGGGTGTCACTCGGGATCCTTCGCGTGCGCTACACCGCGGACTCGCGCGAGGTGGTCGTGCTGGGCCGCCCGCTGGTGCTGCTGCGCTTCCATGCGCCCGAGTACGACGCCACCGCGGACTGCGGCATCGTGACCTGGCAGATCGACGGCGGGCTGCTCGTGGCGCCCGCCGGACGCGGGAAGGGCTATCTGCGCATCTCGGTCACGCGCCCGCAGGAGTCGCTCCTGCCCGACGACCCGGCGTCCACGCACGACGACTTCACGACCATCCGCGTGACCGCGGAGATAGCCAGCTTCTACCCGATGGTTGCCGGCTGGGGCTGGTTCGGGAAGATCGGGCGGGTGATCTACAGGGCCACGCAGTTGCGGATCCACGTGATCGTGACGAACGCTTTCCTACGGTCGCTCGCGGTGCTTGATCTGGCGCCGTCGGTGGTGGGGTCGCTTAAAGCGCCGCCTGGGTCCCTTACGCGGATGGGGTGACGAGTGCCTGGTGCCTAGAGCCGGTGCCTGGAACTTCGGGACCAAGGTTCCAGGCACGTAGCGAACCAGGCACAAGGCACCTCTACCCGTACCGCTCCCCCGTAATTTCTCGCAGCTTCGCGCGATCGTGCCTCGCCTGCACCCTGCGGACGGTGCCTGAGCGCGAGCGCATTACGAGGGATTCCGTGGTGGCGCCGCGAGCGCCCTCGTAGCGGACGCCCTGGAGCACGTCGCCGTCGGTCACGCCGGTGGCGGCGAAGAAGCAGTCGTTGCCGCCGACGAGGCGATCGCGGTCGAGCACCTCGTCGAGGTCGTAGCCGGCGTCGATGGCGGCCTGGCGCTCCTCGTCGTTGCGCGGCCAGAGCCGGCCCACGATCTGGCCGCCGATGCACTTGATGGCCGCTGCGGAGATCACGCCCTCCGGCGTGCCGCCGATGCCCCAGAGCAGGTCCACGGGGGTGCGCTCGGTGACCGCGAGGAGCGCGGCGGAGACGTCGCCGTCGAGGATGAAGCGGATGCGCGCGCCCGCCTCGCGGATCTCCTTGACCGCACCCTCGTGGCGCTCGCGGTCGAGCATCACCACCATCAGGTCGCGGATGTCGCAGCTCTTGCGCTTGGCGATCAGCGCGAGCGTCTCGCCGAGCGGGCGGTCGAGGTCGAGCAGGTCGGCTATCTCCTCGGAGCCCGCCATCTTCTCCATGTACACGCACGGGCCCGGGTCGAACATCGTGCCTCGCTCTGACATGGCGATCACGGCCAGCGCGCTGGGGTAGCCGAGGGCGGTGAGGCGCGTGCCCTCCAGCGGATCCACCGCGATGTCCACCGCAGGCGACGAGCCGTCGCCGATCTGCTCGCCGTTGTAGAGCATCGGGGCCTCGTCCTTCTCACCCTCGCCGATCACCACTAGGCCGTCCATGCGCACGGTGTCGAGCACGAGGCGCATCGCGTCGACCGCCGCCTGGTCGGCCGACTCCTTCTCGCCCATTCCCACCCAGCGCGCGGCCGCGAGCGCGGCGGCCTCGGTCACGCGCACGAGCTCGAGGGCCAGGTTGCGGTCCGGGCGGCCCGCGGCCCCCGGGTCGTCGGTGATCTGCGTGCTGTGGGTCGCCATGCGCGGTCAGATTACCCCGGGAGGCTTCCTCGTACGCGCCCCGATCGCCTGGCGGAGCAGCCCTCCCGTGAGGATCCCGATGGCTCCCACGAGGCCGACGAACCAGCCGTACTCGAACGAGATCCCGACGGCCGACGATCCGCCCGGCTTGCCCAGCACGATGCCGTTCAGGAGGATCAGCGCCACGGCGATCATCCCCACGATCATCGTGACCTCGCCCGGTCGCCAGGTGAGCGCGTGCCCGCGCACCACGATCCAGGCGAGCACGAACGGCGCGATGCAGGCGAGCGTGAGCAGGATGTCGAGCTTGGAGAACGTCTGCCAGGCGGTGAAGCTCCCGCGCTGCCCGTGAAGCGTGGAGTTCACGTTGCAGCCGGCCGGCTGCCGGTTGGCGTCGCAGCTGGTGGAGAACCAGGGCATGAAGAGGGAGACGAACAAGAGCGCCGCGCCGCCGAAGCCGATGAACTCGCCCGCATTCAGTCGGCTCAGATCGAAGGCCGCCGGTGCGTCCGCCGGGCGCTGCTCATGGCTGAGGCGCATCTGTCCTCCCCAGGCGCCGAGCGCGATGCCCGGCACGATCGTGAACACCAGATACAGCACCGCAGGGTCGGGCAGCTTCACCGTGGCGTCGCCGCTCACCAGCGCGTGCGCGATCAGTATGAACCCGCCGTACAGGGCGCCGCCCACCAGCCCGCGCAGCGCTCCCTGCCGAGGCCCGTACATCTCGAAGCCGGCGAGCACCCCGCCGATCGCGGCGAGAATCAAGAGCGCGATGTAGACGCCCTTCGACTTGTCGAGGAAGACGCCGCTCAGGAAGCCGTAGGCCGAGGGCACGACCAACGCCAGCGCCACCCGCGCCAGAGGCGACCGGTCGAGCAGCAGAGGAGGAGGGAACCCCACCGCCGCTGACCCTACCTCAGCCGCGGCTGACCCTGCGCAGAGGGGTAGGGTGATCCTGCCCCGATCCCGGAGGAGAGGAGAGCAGATGGCTGTCGTCAAGATCATCGAGCTCGTTGGGAGCTCCACGGAGAGCTCGGACGCGGCGGTTCAGGCCGCCCTTGCCGATGCCCGACAGACGCTCCGCAACATCAAGGCCGTGGACGTCGTATCCACGGGCCTGCGTGGCGACAACCTCGACGAGTGGCGGGCGCACGTGCGCGTCGCCTTCCTCATCGAGCGCGTCAGCGAGTAACTGATCGCTCTGCCCGGGCGCTCGCGTGGCGGGCGTCCGGGCAGAATTCTGATCCGCACGGCGTCATGTAACGAAACAGAGACCAAAGGGACTGGAGCCCGACGAATCGCGCGACCGTTCCCTACGATCTTTTAGCCGCCTGTGCGTCCTCAACAAACGCAGACAGGGCCCCAAGGAGGGGCCAAGGGCCTGCTCAAGGAGCAGTACCGCGGCCTGCTCGAAAAGACGAGGGCGCGCACGCTGTGGCTCGTCGAGCCCGTCTCGCTCGCCGATCTCGACCGCGTGCACACGCCGCTGCTCAGCCCGCTGGTGTGGGACCTCGGGCACATCGCGGCGTTCGAGGACCTGTGGCTGTGCCAGCAGGCGGGCGGGCTCGCGCTCCTGCGCGACGACCTGGCCGACGTCTACGACGCCACGCTCACCCCGCGCGCCGAGCGCGGTGAGCTGAGCTACCTGCCAAACGACGACGCCCGCGCCTACATGGACGCGGTCCGGCGGCGGGCGCTCGAGGTGCTGGAGGGCGCGGACCTCTCGCCCGACGGCGACGAGCTGAACGCACGCGGCTTCGTCTGGGACATGATCGTCCGCCACGAGCAGCAGCACAACGAGACGATGCTCCAGGCGCTCCACCACGCGGAGGCGGGCGTCTACTCCCCGCGCGCGCGGCCGCTGCCGACTCCTCCCTTCCAAGCCGCTGGGCCGGACATGGTCAGCGTGGACGGCGGCGAGTTCCAGATGGGAGCGAGCGACGACGACTTCGCGTATGACAACGAGCGGCCGCGCCATGTGCGCGAGCTGCCCAGCTTCGAGATCGACCGACTGCCCGTGACCAACGCCGACTTCGCGCGCTTCGTGGAGTCGGGCGGCTACCGCCGCCGTGAGTGGTGGTCGGACGCCGGCTGGGCGTGGCGCGAGTCCGAGGACATCGAGCGGCCGCTCTACTGGACCGCCGACGGCGAGCTACGGGACTTCGACCGCACCGCGCCGCTCGACCCGCGGCTGCCCGTGATGCACGTGTCGTGGTTCGAGGCCGATGCGTACGCCCGCTCGATAGGCAAGCGCCTGCCCACCGAGGCCGAGTGGGAGAAGGCGGCCGCCTGGGACGAGGCGAGCGGCCAGTCGCGCCGCTTCCCGTGGGGAGACGCGCGCCCGAGCGACCGCCACGCCAACCTCGACCAGACCGCGTTCGGGCCCGCGCGGGCCGGGGCGTACCCCGCGGGTGCCTCTCCGTGCGGCGCACTGGGCATGCTCGGCGACGCCTGGGAATGGACGGCGAGCGACTTCCGCCCCTACTCGGGCTTCGAGGCCTTCCCCTATCCCGAGTACTCCGAGATCTTCTTCGACGGCGCGTACAAGGTTCTGCGCGGCGGTTCCTGGGCAACACGGACTGACGTGGCCAGCACGACCTTCCGCAACTGGGACTACCCGCAGCGCCGTCAGATCTTCTGCGGCTTCCGGTGCGCGGCATGACCGGCGAGACCCTCACCGAGGGGGCCATCACGATCGACTCCTACCTGGATGGCTCCGCGCTCGATTCGATGGCGGAGGATGTCCGCGAGGGGCTGGCGCGCGAGCTGAAGGAGCTGCCGCCCAAGTACTTCTACGACGAGCGCGGGTCCGATCCTGTTCGACCGCATCACGGAGCTGCCCGAGTACTACCCCACGCGCTGCGAGCGGGCCATCCTCAACCGGCGCGCGCCGGTGATCGTGGACCTCGCCGGGTCGACCGAGCTGGTGGAGCTGGGCTCGGGGTCGGCCTCGAAGACGCGTGCGCTGCTGTTCGCGATGGCGGGCGCCGGGATGCTCGAGCGCTACCTGCCGGTGGACGTCTCCGAGTCGGTGGTGGAGCGCTCGGCCGAGGAGCTCGTGGAGATCTACCCCGGCCTCCGGGTGCACGGCGTGGTGGGCGACTTCGAGCAGCACATGCGCCACGTGCCGGTGGGCGACCGGCCGCTGGTGGCCTTCCTGGGCGGGACGATCGGCAACTTCTACCCGGCGGCGCGCGCCGACTTCCTCTCGCGTACGCGCGAGCTGCTGGGCGACGAGGGCCGCCTGCTGCTCGGCACCGACCTCGCCAAGGAGACCGAGATCCTGGAGGCCGCCTACAACGACTCTGCCGGCGTGACCGCCGAGTTCAACCGCAACGTGCTGCACGCGATCAACCGCGAGCTCGACGCCGACTTCGACCCGGACGCCTTCGAGCACGTGGCGTTCTTCGACGAGGCCGAGTCCTGGATCGAGATGCGCCTGCGGGCGAACGGCGAGCAGCGGGTGAGCATCCCCGGCGCCGACGTCGACCTGACGCTCGCCGACGGCGAGGAGATCCGCACGGAGATCAGCACGAAGTTCACGCGCGAGCGGCTCGAGGCGGAGCTGGGGCGGGCGGGGATGAGGATTGAGGCGTTTTTCACGGATGTGGACGGTTACTTCGGGTTGACGCTGGCGGCGCCCGAGTAGGTCGCGGGTCGCGGGTCGCAGGTCGCGGGAGCCATCGCCCCGGATATCTTCCCGGCGGTGAAGCTCGACGGTGCAACTGCTCTCGTCGCCGGAGGTGCCTCAGGCCTCGGCGCCGCCACGGCTCGGGCGCTGGTCGAGCGGGGCGCCAGGGTGGCCATCGTCGACCTCAACGGCGACCTCGCTTCGGAGCTGGCCGGCGAGCTCGGCCAGGACGCGATCTCGTTCAAGGCGGACGTGACCGATGAGGGCGAGGTTCAGGACGCGGTGAACGGAGCCGTGGAGGCCTTCGGCGGCCTACGGCTCGCGGTCTCGTGCGCGGGAGTTGGCTGGGCGGAGAAGGTGCTCGGGCGCGACGGGCCGGCCCAGCTGACGCCGTTCGAGACCGTGGTGCGCGTGAACCTGATCGGCACCTTCAACGTGCTGCGCCTGTCGGCCGCGGCGATCGCCGCCGGCGAGCCGGACGCCGACGGCGAGCGTGGGGCCGTGGTGATGACCGCCTCGGTCGCCGCCTTCGACGGCCAGATGGGGCAGGCCGCCTACTCGGCGTCGAAGGGCGGCATCGTCGGCCTGACCCTGCCGGCGGCCAGGGACCTCGCCCGCAGCGGCATTCGCGTCTGCACGATCGCGCCGGGCCTCTTCGATACCCCGCTGCTCGCCGCGCTGCCAGAGTCGGCCCGGGAGGCGCTCGGCGCCTCGATCCCCTTCCCCCCGCGCCTCGGGCGGCCCGAGGAGTATGCGCGGCTGGCCTGCCACATCGCCGAGAACGGGATGCTGAACGGAGAGACGATCCGCCTCGACGGCGCGCTTCGGATGGCGCCGCGATGAAGGCGGCGGTGATCGAGGGGCTCGGTCAGCCGCCTGTCTACACCGATGCCGACGAGCCCGAGCGGGGACCCGGGCAGTCGCTGATCGAGGTCACGGCCGCGCCGCTCAACCCGGTCGACCTCCTGATTGCGGCCGGTGGCCATCACGCGGGCACCCCGGACGTGCCGTACGTGGCCGGACGCGAGGCCGTGGGCCGCGTGCTGGAGTCCGACACCGCTCGAGGCGGGCACGCGCGTGTACGCCGACGGAGGGTCCGGCGGCCTGGCCGAGCGCATGGTGGCGCCCGACGAGGAGCTGGTGGAGATCCCCGAGGGTGTGGAGGACGCGCTGGCGGGCTGCTTCGGCATCGCCGGGCTGGCGGCCTGGCTCGCGCTCGAATGGCGGGGCGACCTGCGCGAGGGCGAGACCGTGCTGGTGCTCGGCGCGAGCGGCCCCGTGGGCTCGATCGCGGTGCAGGGCGCCAAGCTGATGGGCGCGGGGCACGTGCTGGCCGCCGCACGTAGCGAGGAGGGACTCGAGCGCGCGCGCCGGCTCGGCGCCGACTCGACCGTGCGGCTCGATCAGGGAGGGGACCTCGCCGAGGCGTTCACGCAGGCGGCCGGCGGTCCGATCAACCTCACGATCGACCCGCTGTGGGGCGAGCCCGCCGCCGCCGCGATCCGGGCGAGCGCCTTCAGGGGCCGCCTCGTGCAGGTCGGGCGCTCGGCCTCCAACGAGTCCACGATCGACTCCGGCGCGGTCCGCGGCCGCATGCTGGCGATCCTCGGCCACACCAACTTCGCGGTGCCCGCCGAGGCGCGCCGGAACGCGTTCGAGCAGATGCTGCGCCACGCCGCGGCCGGCGAGCTGACCGTGGACTACGAGCTGGCTCCGCTCGCCCAGGTGGCGGAGGCGTGGGAGCGTCAGGACGGCTCGCCGGGGTGCAAACTGGTGCTTGCCCCGGGCGATGTACCGTAGTATTTCTCACTCTGCCGCCCGCTCGGGCCGCCCGCACACGAACCCTTCAGGAGGCCGCCGCCAATGCCAGAAGCAGTGATCGTCGATGCCGTTCGCTCCCCCATCGGACGCGCGTTCAAGGGCTCGCTGACCTCGATCCGCCCCGATGACCTGGGCGCCTACGTGGTCGACCAGCTGCTGGAGCGCAACCCCGAGGTGGCGCCCGACTCGATCGAGGACCTGATCTGCGGCTGCGGCCTGCCCCAGGGCGAGCAGTCCTTCAACATCGGCCGCATCATCGCGCTCCTGTCGCGCCTGCCCGACTCGGTGACCGGCACGACCGTGAACCGCTACTGCGCGTCGAGCCTCCAGGCGATCAGGATCGCCGCCCACGCCGTGATGGCGGGCGAGGGCGACGCCTTCATCGCCGCCGGCGTGGAGCACGTGAGCCGCGTGGGGATGTGGAGCGAGAACGGGCTGCCGCAGCTCATGGGCGCGCTCCAGCAGCAGGCGCCGGAGGGCGTGCAGATCCCGCAGCCCAACCTCCACAACGAGAAGCTGAACGGCCAGGACGGCCGCACCAACGCCTACATCGACATGGGGCTGACGGCCGAGAACGTGGCCGACAAGTACGACGTGAAGCGCGAGGACATGGACGTCTACGCCCAGCGCTCACAGGAGCTGGCCGTGAAGTCCGAGGGCGACGGCTTCTTCGACCGGGAGATCGTGGCGATCGAGCTGCCCGACGGCAGCAGCGTGGCGAAGGACGACGGCCCGCGAGCCGGACTCGACGCTCGAGCGGCTCGGCGTCGCTCAAGCCAGCCTTCCGCGAGGACGGCCGTGTGACGGCCGGCAACTCGTGCCCGCTGAACGACGGCGCGGCCGCCGTGCTGGTGATGTCGGACACGCGCGCGAAGGAGCTCGGCCTGAAGCCTCGCGCGCGCGTGATCGCCTCGGCCACCAGCGGCCTCGAGCCGGAGATCATGGGCGTGGCCCCGATCGGCGCGATCAGGAACGTGCTGGCGCGCGCCAAGATGACGATCGACGACGTGGACGTGGTGGAGCTGAACGAGGCCTTCGCCGCCCAGGTGCTGCCGATCATGGACGAGTGCAACATCCCGCTGGAGAAGATGAACCCGCACGGCGGCGCGATCGCCCTGGGTCACCCCTTCGGCATGACGGGCGCCCGCATCATGACCACGCTGCTGAACGACCTCGAGACCGACGACAAGCAGATCGGCCTCGAGACGATGTGCGTGGCCGGCGGCCAGGGCATGGCCATGATCGTCGAGCGGCTGAAGTAGCCGCTACTCGCTCAGGTCCCTGATCCCGCCCAGGAACAGCTTGGTGCAGAAGCTGGCTGCGGCCTCCACGTCGGGCGGCTCGCGCTCGGCCAGGTGGGTGGCCACCTGGAAGGCCACGCCCGCCATGGCCGTGCCGAGGTAGTCGAGGTCGAGCTGGGGCAGGTCCCCCGCCTCGGCCCACTCCGCCAGGTCCTCCACGAGCTCGCGGATTGCGGGCTCGAACAGCTCCTCGTCCGCCACCACGCTGACGGCGCCGGCGTTGCGGCGCAGCACACGGAACATCTCCCGGTCGTCGAGAACCAGCTCGAAGTACGCCCGGTAGGCGCCCTGAACGCGCTCCTCGACGGTCCGGCCGGGCTGCCGGCGCTGCACGCGCGCGATCCGGCGCGCCTTCTCCGCGTGCTCGCTCAGCAACGCCCGAAAGACGTCGTTCTTGTCCTCGAAGTAGTTGTAGAACGTGCCGCTGGCGAGATCTGTCTCGCGCACGATGTCGCGGGCCGTGGCCTCGCCCAGGCCCTTCTCGGCGAACACCTTGCGGGCGGCGGCCAGGAGCTTGGCGCGATTCTGCGCCTTCAGCTCCTCGCGGCGACCACTGCCGGCGGCAGGCGCGGTGGCTGGTTGCATCAGGGTCTTCTACAAGGCGCTCGGTTGCGGGTCAAGGGCTAGGCGCGCCTAAAGCAACCCAATTGTCAGGTCGATACGCCCTCGGGTGAATCGCCTCAACTCTCGCATCCGTTCTTGGTCCGTTCGGCGCCAGCTTGGCGTGCCGGTTTCGCTCGCGATCGCAGTGGTGGTCCTGGCAGTGGCCGCGGGCGGGGTGCTGGCCGCTCGCCAGGTGGCACGGGACCGGCTCCAGGCCCACGCCGGCGCGGCAAGAATGCTGTTCCGCCAGACGCTCGCGCAGGAGTCGCCGCGAGGCCGCTCTTCAGCCACCACCCGCGCGCGCCTCGCGAGCGCCGCGGCCGAGACGAACCACGCGCTTGGAGTCGGCGTAGCGGTGCCTGGCGCCGCGGTTGCCATAAGAGGCCCCACGGGCGCCTCGCGCACGTACGCCTACACCCTGGGCCGCAATCGCCGGCTGCTCGTCACGGTCTCGAGCGCGCCGATCGCGCACGCCACGCGCACGGCGATCGAGATGGGTCTGGGCATCGGCACGGGAGTTCTGCTGATTCTCGTCTCGTTCATCCTCGCCCTCTTCGACCGGCGCCTCGCCGGTCCGCTGACCGCCCTCGGCGACGCCATCGACGGCCACATGGCCGGGGATCAGTCCGCGCGCGCGGAGGTGAAGGGCCCCGCCGAGCTGCGCCGGGCCGCCAACAACCTGAACGCGATGTTCGAGACCCTGATCGAACAGAGCGACCGCCTGCGCGACGCCGCCGCGATCGACCCGCTCACCGGCGCCATCAACGGGCAGCAGTTCCACGAGTCGCTCGGGATCGAGCTGAAGCGCGCGCAGCGCGAGGGCAAGCCCGTGGGGCTCGTGTTGATCGACCTCGATGGCTTCGGCTCGATCAACGATGCTCACGGCCGTCCCTTCGGAGACGAGACGCTGAAGCTCGTCGCCCGCAGGCTGCGGCGGGTGATGCGCGCGACCGACGTGCTCGCGCGGCTGGGAGCTGACGACTTCGCGCTGATCCTGCCCGGGGCCGACACACGGTTGTCGCTGGCCATCGCCGAGCGCGCGCGGAACATCGTGGCGAGCGGCTCGACGAGCAGCCAGCAGCTTGTCTGCTCGGCCGGGGTGGCCTGCTACCCCGAGGACGCGAGCGACGGGTCCACTCTGCTGCAGCTCGCCACCGGCGCGCTCGACTGGGCCAAGCGCAGCGGCCACGACACCAGCCGTCGCTACGACCCGAAGGAGATCTCGCTGCCCACCGACGAGGAGGAGCGCGCCGAGCTCGAGGGCCTGTTGGAGCGCGAGCGGCCGCTCTACCCCGTCTTCCAGCCCCTGGTCTCGCTCTCCACCGGCCGCGTGCTGGGCTACGAGGCGCTGTCGCGCTTCCCCGATCCTCCCGGCCGGGCACCTGACTCCTGGTTCTCTCAGGCCTCTCGCGTCGGCATGGGCCCCCGGCTAGAGGCCGTGGCGCTGCGGGCCGCGCTGGCGCGCCCCGGTCGCCCGGCGGGCACCTTCCTGTCGCTGAACGTCAGCCCCAGCGCGCTGGCCTCCCACGAGCTGCAGGCCGCGCTGCCCGCGGACCTGACCGGCCTGGTGATGGAGATCACCGAACAGGAACTGGCGGACGACCTCGACGCCCTGTCGGCCCAGCTGGCGTCGCTTCGCGAACGCGGCGCGCGCATCGCCCTCGACGACGCCGGCGCCGGCTACTCCGGGCTCCAGCAGGTGATGCGCGTACAGCCCGACATCATCAAGCTCGACCGCTCGCTCGTCCAGGGCGTGGACCAGGACCCAGCCAAGGAGGCCCTGATCGACTCGTTCGTGCGCTTCGCCCGCCGAACCGGCGCGTCGGTGCTGGCGGAGGGGATCGAGACGCTGGAGGAGCTGAGCCTGCTGGCCGACCTCGACGTGAGCTATGGGCAGGGCTTCGTGCTCGCCCGCCCGGCCGAGGAGTGGGGCGGCGTGTCTGCCTCGGTCTCCGACACGCTGCTGCGCAACAGCCTCCGCGTGGCCTCGAAGGAGGGCATGCCGAACAGCGGCGACCAGCGGCTCGAGTACGTCAGCTCGCGGCTGTCGCGCATCGGCAGCGTGGACGAGCTCGAAGAGGTGATCGCCCTGATCGGCGAGGAGCTGGGCGCCGACGGCGTCTGTTTCTCCCGCTGGCTGCGCGAGGACTACTGCGTGGAGACGATCGTGGACACCACCCCCGACGCCGAGCCGGGCGCGCGCTACAGCCTGACCAACTACCCCTCCACGGCGCACGTGCTCGACACCGGCGAGGCGGTGCAGGTGCTGGCCTCAGACCCCGGCGCCGACCTCGGCGAGGTCTCGCTCCTGGGCAAGCTCGGCTTCCAGTCGCTCCTGATGGTCCCGGTGGTGTGCCGGGGCGAGCGCCTCGGCCTGTTCGAGGCCTACAGCACCCGCGAGCGGCCGTGGACGCGCGGCGAGATCAACCGGGCGCGCATCATCAGCTACCAGCTCGGCTCAGTGCTCGAAGTGCTGGCCACGCACGCGTAGCCCGCGCTAGCGCGTCAGCAGGACGATATTGCCGAACTTCGCGCCCGCCGCGAAGCGGTCGTAGGCAGCTTCCGCCTGCTCGAGCGGGAAGGTGGCGGCGATCGGCACCCGCACCTCGCCGCTCTCCAGCAGCGGCAACACGTGGCGCTCCACGGCGCGCATGGCGGCGGCCTTGTCCTCGAGCGGCCGGGAGCGCAGCATCGACCCGGAGATGCGGCCGCGCTTGCCCATCAGGGCGAGCAGGTTGATCTCGCTCTTCGCGCCCCCACCCACGCCGATCACCACGATCCGCCCGAGCATGGCGAGCGAGGCGAGGTTGCGCTCGAGGTTCGGCGCTCCCACCAGCTCGAGGATCACGTCGAAGGGCCCGTGCTCCTCGAAGTCGTCGGGCGCGACGGCCGTCGCGCCGAGCTTCTCCACCTCGGTGCGGCAGGTCTCATCGCGGACGGTGGCCACCACGGTCGCACCGGTCGCGCGGCCGAGCTGCACCGCGGCGCTGCCCACCCCGCCCGCGCCACCGTGCACCAGCAGCCGCTCGCCGGAGCCGAGGTCAGCCTGCGTGAATAGCGCGTCATGGGCCGTGGTGAAGACCTCGGGCACGGCGCCGGCCTCGGGCCAGTCGAGGCGCTCCGGCACCGGCATCGCCCCACGCTCGTGCACCACCGCAAGCTCGGCCTGCCCGCCGCCGCCCACCACCGCCATCACGCGATCGCCGGGCGCGAAGCGCGACGCGCCCGGCCCCAGCTCAACCACCTCGCCGGCCAGCTCGAGACCGGGGATGTCCGCCGGTGCGTCGGGGGGCGCCGGATAGCGGCCCCTGCGCTGCATCATGTCCGCTCCGTTGAGCCCTGCGGCGTGCACGGCCACGAGCAGCTCGCCCTTCCCGGGAACCGGGTCGGGACGTTCCTCCACGCTCAGATTCCCGTCGGACACGGTCACGGCACGCATGGGCGGGCATGCTAGATGGCCGGGCCCTTTCCCGCCGATGGCCTCGCTAGGGTCGCCAACCGTTCGGTTTGGAATGCCTGGCAGGCGGGGAGGCTGCAGGCACATGAAGGTCCTGTCACTTTTGTCACAACCTCCGATCTGGCGCGAGGGGCGCATCGGACTGGAGGCGGCAGCCCTTCTTCGACACCCGATCTTCCGCGGCGAGGGCATGCAGGATGCGGGCGGGCAGCCCGTGCTGCTGATCCCGGGCTTCCTCGCGGGCGACGACTCGCTGGGCCTGATGACGCGCTGGCTGCGCCGCACTGGCCACCACACGCGCAAGGCGGGGATACGGTCGAACGTGGACTGCTCCGAGGCCGCGGCCGTGCGGCTAGAGGAGCGCGTGGAGGTGCTCGCGGAGTGTCACGAGCAGAGGGTCGCGCTGATCGGCCAGAGCCGCGGAGGCAACCTCGCGAAGGTGATCGCGGCGCGCCGCCCGGACCTCGTGTCGGGCATCGTCGCGCTGGGTTCGCCGCAGTTGAACCCGCTTGCCATCCATCCGTTCATCGCGCTCCAGGTGGTGGCCGTGGGCGCGCTCGGCACGCTGGGCGCGCCCGGCTGCTTCAGGCACTCGTGTCACAGGGGCCGCTGCTGCGAGCGCTTCTGGGAGGACCTGCGCGCAGACTTCCCGGCAAACGTGGGCTACGTGTCGGTCTACTCGCGCAGCGACGGCGTGGTGGACTGGCGCGCCTGTCTCGATCCGGACGCCGAGTGTGTCGAGGTCCGCGCCAGCCACTGTGGCATGGCGGCGAACGCCGCCACCTACGTGGCGATCGCCGCGGCACTCGAGCGCTTCCGCCGCGCCCCGGCAGGGCGCGCGGCGCATCTCAGGCAAGCGGCCTAGGAGCGCCTGACCCGCAGCACCGCCGCGCCGGTGATCTGGCCCCGGCGCATGCTGTCGAGCGCCTCGTTCGCCTGCTCCAGCTCGAACTCCTCGACCTCGCACGCGGACCGGCACGCGCGGGGCCAGCTGCAGGAACTCCTCGCCGTCGCGCCGCGTGAGGTTGGCCACGGAGCGCACCACCCGCTCGCCCCAGAGGATCTCGTACGGAAAGCTCGGGATGTCGCTCATGTGGATGCCGGCACAAACCACGACGCCGCCCTTCGCGGTCGCTCTCAGCGCTGCCGGCACCAGCGCGCCGACCGGCGCGAACAGGATTGCCGCGTCCAGCTCCTCGGGGGCGGGGCCGAGCGAATCGCCCGCCCATTCGGCCCCCAGATCGAGGGCCAAGCGCTGCGCCGGCTCGTCGTCCCCACGCGTGAAGGCGAACACGCGCCGCCCCTCGTGGCGCGCCACCTGGCAGATGATGTGGGCGGAGGCGCCGAAGCCGTACAGGCCGAGGCGCTCTGGGTCGCCCGCCATGCGCAGTGAGCGGTAGCCGATCAGCCCAGCACACAGCAGCGGCGCGGCCTGAAGGTCGGGATAGTCCTCCGGGATCGGGAAGCAGAAGTCCTCGCGCGCAGCGGCGTACTCGGCGTAGCCGCCGTCGATCTGGTATCCGGTGAAGAGGGCTGCATCGCAGAGGTTCTCGCGGCCGCTCGTGCAGTAGCGGCAGGTCCCGTCCGTGTAGCCGAGCCAGGGCACCCCCACCCGGTCGCCGAGCGCGTGCCGCGACGCTCCCTCGCCGAGCGCCGCCACCCGGCCCACGATCTGATGACCGGGCACGAGCGGCAGCTTCGGATCGGGCAGCTCGCCGTCCACCACGTGCAGGTCCGTCCGGCACACCCCGCACACGGACACCTCGATGAGCAGCTCGCCGGGCCCGGGCTCGGGCCGAGGGAGCTCCGCCGGCGTGAGCCGGCCGCCCTGGCCGTCGAGCACCATCGCCCTCACTCGCGCAATGATGGCGCGGATGAGCTTCGGACCTCTGGTGGACAGCGCGTGGCTCGGCCGGAACCTGGGCGACCCCGACCTGCGCGTGGTGGACTGCCGCTGGCGGCTCGGCCAGCCCGGCGAGGGCGAACTCGAGTGGCAGGCCGGGCACATTCCGGGCGCGGCCTTTCTCGACCTCGACCGCGACCTCTCCTCACCGCCCGGAACCGCCGGCCGCCACCCACTTCCGTCGCCCGGCGTGTTCGAGGCCGCCGCCCGGCGCGCGGGCATCTCCGCGGGCACACGCGTGGTGGCCTACGACGAGGCCCTCGACGGCGGCGCGACGCGCCTCTGGTGGCTGCTGCGCCATCACGGCCACGACGACGTGGCGGTGCTCGACGGCGGCCTGGCCTCCTGGCGCGCCGGAGGTGGCCCTCTGCGCGCGGGGCCGGAGGCGATCGAGCCGGGCAGCTTCGAGGCGCGCACGCGCGGCGACGACGTCGCCGACGCCGACGAGATCGCCGGCCGGCTCGAGGACGAGCGCCTGACGCTGCTGGATGCCCGCGCGCCCGCGCGCTACGCCGGGCTCGAGGAGCCGATCGATCCGGTGGCCGGGCACATCCCGGGCGCGATCAACACGCCCTTCGTTGAGCTGGTGCCGGACGGCCGCTTTCTGGCGCCGGAAGAGCTGACAGAGCGGCTGGGCGCCGGCGAGCGCGAGCTGGTGGCCTACTGCGGCTCGGGCGTGACCGCGTGCACGGTGGTGCTGGCCGCGGCGCTGGCGGGCCGCAGCGCCCGGCTCTACCCGGGCTCGTGGAGCGAGTGGTGCGGGCGCGGCCTGCCCGTGGCCCGATCGGGCGACGGCGGCGAGGAAGTGAGCCACCCGGCGTAGCCGGGGCCAGTACCATCGCGTTTGGGACGCCCGCCACGGGGGGCGTCAGGGGAATCCGAATTGGCCAGAAGCGCGCTAAGACGTGGAGGGGCGCTCGGTCCGTTGAGCGATGCCTCCCTGGGGAGGCTCGCGCGCGGCCGCGATCAGCGCTGGACGCTCATGAGCGCCGGCATCACCGCTGCCCTGGCCCTCATCGAGGCGCTGGTCACCCAGAACGCCATCCTGATCGGCTTCCTGGTGATCGGTCCCCTCGTGGCATCGGCGCGCAGCTCGCCGCGGGGCGTGCTGGCGGTGACCATCTGGGCGCTCATCCTTTCGGCGCTGCTCGGCCTGCCGGCCCATGTGTTCGGCAATGGGAACCATTTCCTGCGCATGTCGGTCGTCGCCGCGGGCGGCCTGATTGCGATCTGGACCGCCAGCATCCGCCAGTCGCGCGAGCGCACCGCGGAGCTGCTCACGGCCCAGGCGGCAGTCGCGCGCATCCTCACCTCGTCGGACACGCTGGCGGCGGCGAGCCCGCTCATCCTCGAGGCCATCGGCGAGACGCTCGACTGGGAGCTGGGCGCCCTCTGGAGGGTCCGGCGCCGCCTGCGGGCGATCGTCTGCGAGGAGGTCTGGTGGGCGGAGGGGGTCAAGGCCGAGGCGTTCGCGACTGCCACTCGCGGCCTGGCCCTGGAGCGCGGGCGGGGACTTCCGGGCAAGGTCTGGCAGAGCGGACAGCCGCAGTGGGCGCTCGACCTGGCCACGGACGAGGTGTTCACGCGCCCGGGCCCTGCGCTCGAGGCCGGACTCCGCTCAGGCTTCTGCTTCCCGGTGCGCAGCTCGAGCGGCATCGTCGGGGCGATCGAGTTCTTCGCCTCCAGCGAGCGCCGGCCGGACCGCCACCTGCTCGACCTGATGGACGCGCTCGGCGGCCAGATCGGCGAGTACATCGAGCGCAAGCGCGCCGAGCAGGCGATGCTGGACAGCGAGGCACGCAAGCGCGCGATCCTCGACGCCGCGCTCGACTGCGTGATCACGATCGACCACGAAGGACGCGTGGTGGAGTTCAACCCGGCCGCCGAGGCCACCTTCGGCTACACCGCTGAGGAGGCGGTGGGGTCGGAGCTCGCCGAGCTGATCGTGCCTCCGTCTCTGCGCGAGCGCCACCGCGAGGGACTACAGCGCTACCTGGAGACCGGCGAGGGCACGATCCTCGACCAGCGGCTTGAGCTCACCGGCATGCGCAAGGACGGCAGCGAGTTGCCGGTTGAGGTCACCCTGACGGCGATCTCCACAGACCCGCCGATGGTCGCCGGCTACATCCGCGACCTCACCGAGCGCAGACGCGCGGAGGAGCTTCAGCGCCAGCTGGCCCTGATCGTCGAGTCCTCCGAGGACGCGATCCTGAGCGCTGACCGCGACGGGAGGATCACGAGCTGGAACAGCGGCGCCGAGCACCTCTACGGCTACACCGCTGAGGAGGCGATCGGGAAGATGCTCCACATCCTCGTGCCGAGCGACCGCATCGGCGAGGAGCGCGGCCTGCTCGAGCGCATCCTGGGCGACGAGCGCATCGAGCATCACGAGACCCAGCGCGTGCACAAGGACGGCCACTTCGTGGACGTCGAGATGTCCGTCTCGCCGATCAAGGATGCCGACGGCACGATCGTCGGCGCATCGGCGATCGTGCACGACAACAGCGAGCGCAAGCGGGTCGAGGAGCAGCGCGTGCGCCTGCTGAAGATGGAGCAGGAGAGCCGGGTGCGGATGCAGCAGGCCGAGCGCCGAGCGTCCTTCCTGGCCGAGGCGCAGGCCTTCCTCAGCTCGTCGCTCGACTACAGCACCACGCTGGAGAACCTCGCCCGGCTGTCAGTTCCGTACATGGCCGACTGGTGCCTGGTGGACGTGATGGGGCAGGACGGCAAGCTCTCGCGCGTGGCGCTGGCGAATGCCGATCCGGACCGGGAGGCCTTTGCGCGCGAGGTCCAGAGCCGCTACGCGACCGAGTCCGATCCCGAGCGCGGCGCGCTGCGTGCCGTGCTCACCGGCGAGTCACAGCTCGTACGCGAGGTGCCCGAGGAGGCGCTCACCCGGGCAGCGCAGGACGACAAGCACCTGGCGATCCTGCGGGAGCTCGGACTGCGCTCGGCGATGATCGTCCCGCTGAAGGGTCGCGACAAGGCGATCGGCGCGATCACCTTCCTGTCCGCGGAGTCGGCGCGCCTGTTCGACGAGGAGGACCTCGCCCTTGCCGAGGACCTGGCCAGCCGCGCCGCGATCGCGATGGACAACGCGCGCCTGTACGGCGAGCGCAGCTACATCGCCAGCACGCTGCAGCAGAGCCTGATGCCCGAGAACCTGCCGGCGATCCCGGGCGTGGAGCTGGCCGCGCGCTACCTGGCCGCCGGTGAGGGTGCCGAGGTGGGAGGCGACTTCTACGACATCTACCGCGCGGGCGAGTCCACCTGGGGGCTGGCGATCGGCGACGTGCGCGGCAAGGGGCCCCGAGCCGCTGCGGTCACCGCGCTGACGCGCTACACCCTCCGCGCCGCCTCGCTCAGCGAGACGACCCCGAGCCGTATCCTCGCCACCCTCAACGAGGCGATGCTGCGCCAGCGCTCGGACGACCGCTTCTGCACGGTGGCGTATGCGTCGATCGAGCCGAACCCGCGCGGCGGCGTGAGCATGAAGCTCGGCGTGGGTGGTCACCCGCTCCCGCTCCTGCTGCGCCGCGACGGCACGGTCGAGCGCGTGGGCAGCCCCGGTACGCTGATCGGCCTGGTGCCAGACCCCGACATCGTCGACGACACGGTGGACCTCCACCCCGGCGAGTCGCTGATCCTCTACACCGACGGCGTCTCCGAGGCCCGTTCTGAGGAGGACGGCCTGTTCGGTGAGGAGCGGCTGATCGCCCTGCTGCGCGAGTGCGTCCACCAGGGTGCCTCGAACATCGCCGAGCAGATCGAGCAGCGGGTGCTCGAGTTCCAGGATCACGCGAACCGCGACGACCTGGCGGTGCTCGTCATGCGCGTGAACGAGCCGCGGAGGCGGAGCGATGGGCGCGCCGAGCGCCTCGGCCAGAGCCGCAGGCGCGCCCCGGCATGAGCCGCCCGGGCACCCGCAACGCCGTGGCGGGTCTCGCGCTGGCAGCCGCCGGGGTGCTGGCCCGGCGCGTGACCGCGATGAGATCCACGCCGGCACCCCCGGCGCCGCCCGCACCCGCGCCCACCGCCGTTGCGCCAACCCCTCCGGAGCCCGAGACGGCCGACTCCGCGGAGGTGGAGCGCGCCCGCAGCGAGCTCGCGGAGGAGCTGGCCCGCCGCGCGCGCAGCGACTCCTGAGCTTCCCGTTTCCAGGGACGTGCCTCGGGTAATTGAGCGGTGAGGCGCCAGAGAGGCCTTCCTCCCTGGGGCCGAATGGGTCAAGCCCTGAAGGGAGGAACCATCGATGGAAGCAGGTACTGCACGCGAGCCGCTTCGCGGGGAAACTGCCCGCGATAGGGCACCAGTAGCGCCGGCGACGGCCGATCCTGGTCCGCTCGGACTGGCGGCATTCGCCCTCACCACGTTCGTTCTCAGCATGGTCAACGCGAATCTGGTGGGCGGCAAGAGCACCCCGATCGTGCTCGGACTCGCCCTCGCCTACGGCGGGCTCGCGCAGCTCCTGGCCGGCATGTGGGAGTTCCGGGCGGGCAACACGTTCGGCGCCACCGCGTTCACGTCGTACGGGGCGTTCTGGCTGTCGTTCTGGGCCTACGAGCAGTTCTTCGCCAAGGAGGTACCGGCGTCGGCCACGGGCACCACGGTCGGGCTGTTCCTGATCGCCTGGGGCATCTTCACCGCGTACATGTGGATCGCGTCGCTGCGCACCACGATCGCGATCAGCGTGGTGTTCATCCTGCTGGCCGCCACGTTCTTCGTGCTCGGCATCGGCAACGCCAACGACAACACGAACATCATTCACCTCGGCGGCTGGCTCGGCATCGTCACGGCAGTGGCGGCGTGGTATGCGTCGTTCGCCTCGGTCACGAACTCGACCTTCGGCCGCACGGTCCTGCCGGTCGGACCGCTGATGCGCTAACCGCCTCGACCCCGGCGCCGCCCGATCGCGGCGGTGCCGGGGCCGCTTGGCTCAGGCGCGGTGCTGGAGTACGGTGCGGCTATGCCCAGATGGGTACTAGGCGTTTTGGCGCCCACCGCCGCCCTGATTCTTTGCGCCGCGCCCGCCCAGGCCACCATCCGCCCGCAGAGGGGGATGGCCGGGGTTCGCCTCAACATGACCCAGGGCCAGATGCGGGCCGCGATGGGTGAGCCCAAGAGCGTGAAGGAGGGCGTGAACGACTTCGGCGCCTACACCCAGTTCGCCTATCCGCGCTCGATCACGATCACGTTCCAGGGCAATACGCGCGTGACCGGCATCTCCACGCGCGGGCGCAGCGAGCGCACCGTCCGCGGGGTCGGTGTGGGCTCGACGGAGAACGACGTGCAGTCGAAGGTCTCACACTCGCGCTGCGACACAATCGCCGACGTGCGCACCTGCCACGTCGGCAACTTCTCGCCCGGCCGCCGGGTCACCGTGTTCTTGATGTCGAAGCTCGGGCACGTGTCGGTGGTCACCGTGGGCTTCGTGGTCGACTGACGATGGCCGACGGGCCGCTGCGGTGGGCCGACGGCGCCCTGGAGCTGCTCGACCAGACGCGCCTGCCGGCGGAGGAGCTGTGGCTGCGCTGCGAGCGGCCCGAGCAGCTCGCCGACGCGATCCGCCGACTGGCCGTGCGCGGCGCGCCCGCCATCGGCGTGGCGGCCGCCTATGGGCTCGCGCTCGGCCTGGCCGGCAACCCGCCCGACCCGCGCGCCCGCTTCGAGGAGGTGGCCGCGCTACTCGGCGGCACGCGTCCCACCGCGGTGAACCTGGGCTGGGCGATCGAACGCGGGCGGGCGACTTTCGAGCTGGCTCTGGAAGACGGCCGCGACCCCGCCGAGGCGCTGCTCGAGTGGGCGAACGACGTGGCGCGCGACCAACTCGAGGCCGATGGGCGGATGGCCGTGAACGCCGCTTCGCTGCTCACACCCGGCACCCGCATCTACACACACTGCAACACGGGCGCGCTGGCCACAGCCGGCCTGGGCAGCGCCGGCGGTGCCATCGAGGCCGCCTGGCGAGAGGGTCTCGTCAGCCAGGTCTGGGTGGGCGAGACGCGCCCGCTGCTGCAGGGCGCGCGGCTCACCGCCTGGGAGCTCGGCCGCGCCGGCGTGCCGCTGCGGGTGGTCACCGACTCGAGCGCCGGGGCCCTGATGGCGCGCGGCCTGGTGGACGCGGTGGCCGTTGGCGCCGACCGCATCGCCGCCAACGGCGACGTGGCCAACAAGATCGGCACCTACTCGCTGGCGGTGCTCGCCGACCACCACGGCGTGCCCTTCCACGTGGTGGCGCCGCTGTCCACGATCGATCCGCGGACGCCGAACGGCGACGGCATTCCGATCGAGGAGCGCGATCCCGCTGAGGTCAGCGTTCACGCCCCGGCTCTGAACTACGCCTTCGACGTGACCCCGGCCGAGCTGGTCAGCTCGATCGTGACCGAGGCGGGCGTGCTGCGAGCGCCCTACGAGGACTCGATCGCCGCCGTGCTGGCGGAGTCCTCGATCCCACCCCGGTAGGGACCCGGCTTCGGGCGCGGCCTGCCGCCCGGGAAGGCCAGGCGCAGGATCGTGCGGTGAACCATCCCCAGCTGCGTGCTGAACGGGCCCGAGTTGTACGGCAGCTCGTAGCGCTCGCAGATGTCGCGCACGCGCGGCGCGATCTCGCCGTAGCGCGTGCTCGGCATGTCCGGGTAGAGGTGGTGCTCCACCTGATAGCCGAGGTTGCCGCTGATCACGTGGAAGAGCGGCCCGCCCTCGATGTTGGCCGCACCGAGGAGCTGGCGCACGTACCAGCCGCCGCGGCTCTCGTCGGCCACCTCGTCCTCGCCGAACGTGTAGGTCTGATCCGGGAAGTGCCCGCAGAAGATGATCGAGTGGGCCCACACGTTGCGCACGATGTTCGCCACGAAGTTGGCCCAGGCGGTGGAGCGATAGGTCGCGGCGGCGGCACGCAGAGCATGCGCCTCCCTTCCGCTCGCCGGCTTGCGCCGCGCGCGGCGCAGTGCCCGCCCCGCCCGCCGCCGCACCTTGTCCGTGCGCCCGCCGCGTCGTTCCTCGAGCGTGGGGCCGGCCAGCCACGCGATGGCGCCCGACAGCGCGGCTCGAGACGAGCGGCCACGCCACGTAGTCCTTCACGATCTGGGTGCGCGCCTTGCCGGCGATGCCCTTCAGGTCGTGGCGCACCTCGGCCGCGCTCTTCTCCCCCTTGCGCACGGCCTCGAGGTCCATGTCGTGGAAGGCCACGCCCCACTCGAAGAACGCCATCAGCACGAGGTTGTAGAGCGGCTGGAGCAGGTAGACCGGGTGCCAGCGCTGGTGCGGGTCGATCCGCATGATCTCGTAGCCGAGGTCCTTGTCCTTGCCGCGGATGTTCGTGTACGTGTGGTGCACGTAGTTGTGGGAGTGCTTCCAGGCCTCCTTGGTGGACGCGGTGTCCCAGTCCCAGGTCGAGGAGTGGATGTACGGGTCGTTCATCCAGTCCCACTGGCCGTGCATCACGTTGTGGCCGATCTCCATGTTCTCGAGGATCTTGGCCATCGACAGGGTGGCCGTGCCGGCGATCCAGCTCGGCCGGTAGCGCGATCCGAACAGCAGCGCGCGGCCGAGCAGCGCCAGGCGCCGCTGGAGCGCGATGATCGAGCGGATGTAGGTGGAGTCGCGCTCGCCGAGGCTGGCGAACACCTCGTCGTGGATCGCCTGGAACTCCTCGCCGAGCTGCTCGATCTGCTCCGGGGTGAGGCCGCTCAGCGGGCTCTCGATTTCGGGCATGGGCTCGCTGGCCACGGTCATGCGATCGGTCCTTTCCTGTCGACTCTCACAGCTCGATCTCCACGGGTCCCTCGGGTGCGTTCACGCAGGTCCGGCACACGAGCCCCTCGGCGTCGCTCACCTCGCCGCTGCGCAGGTCGCGCACCCTGCCCGACCTGAAGCGCGCCACGCAGGTGTGGCAGATGCCCATGCGGCAGCCGAACGGCAGCTCGAGGCCCGCGGCCTCGCCGGCGGCGAGGATCGGGGTGCCGCCGTCCGCGTGCGTCTCGCAGCCGCTGTTCACGAAGCTGATCGTGCCTCCCTCGCCGGCAGCGTCCGAGCCCCCGATCACGGGCTGAAAGCGCTCCAGGTGGAAGCGCTCCGGATCGCCCTGGCGATCCCAGTGCTGGGCCAGCGCGTCGAGCATGTCCGCCGGGGCCGGAGGCGAAGGTCTCGCGCTCGCGCCAGTCTGGACAGAGCCGGTCGAGGTCGCCCGGGCTCATGCGGCCGGCAGCCCCGGTGTGCTGCTCGTGCAGGTCGAACCCGTCGTGGCTCGCAGCGAGGCCGCGCAGCTCCCTGCCGAAGGTCACCTCGTCCGGCGTGCGCGAGGAGTGCAGGTGCACCACGTCGGACAGCGCGTTCCGGGTGTGGAGGCTGCGCAGCATGCTCATGATCGGCGTGATGCCGCTGCCCGCGCTGATGAACAGGAGGCGCTCGCGGCAGCGGATCCGGCAGCACGAACTGACCCTCGACGTCGCTCAGGAACACGAGCGCGCCGGGCTGAAGCTTGCCGTGGATGAACGGCGTGACCTTGCCCTCCTCCACCAGCTTCGGCGTGATCGAGATGAAGCCGTCGGGGCGGTCCGGGTCCGAGGTGAGCGAGTACGCGCGCCAGTGGCGCACGCCGTCCACGTCGAAGCCCACCCGCACGTACTGCCCCGGCAGGTGGCCGGACCAGCGGTGCCCGGGGCGAATCTCCAGGGTCGCGGCTCGGCCGGCCTCGCGGGCGATCCGCTCCGACCCTGCCGCGCAGCTCGCGCGTGGACCAGAGCGGGTTGATCAGCTCCAGATAGTCGTCCGGGAGCAGCGGGTTCGTGAAGGCCCGGGCGGCATCGAGTATCCGCCTGCGGGTTCTCGAGACCTTTGGGCGAGCCCCCTGCTCGGCCACCTGGCTACTCACTCAACTCGGATGGATCGTGACATCGATCGATGTAACATAACAGCGTGGCGAAGACCGCGCGCCAGCTACCGACATACCCGGGCGGGGCGGTTTCAGACCGAGGCGGTCTCGTCTGCTCCGTGCAGCTTTGTAGCCCCCATAGGGGACCAAAAGCTGCACGAGGCGAGATTCCCACCCCGGGCCGCCTTATTGATGCCGTAAGCGCCCGGGCTACGCCCGCTCGGAGCGTCTACGGAGGCAATAACGGCGGCCCGAGGGCGGGGAGCGGATCAAATTGCAGCTTTTCCCGTGCCCGAGCACGGTAAATGCTGCAATCGAGGGGCGGCGGCACTCCGGGCTGCCCTTATTGATGCCGTAAGCGCCCGCGCTACGCGGCGCCGCTCGGATCGCTCAGCTTGCGGAGGGCCGCTAGGAGACGGTCCAGGCGCCGCCGGAGCTGAGCAGCTCGGCCAGCTCCTCGTCGCCCGCGGTGGCACGCGCGGCCTCGAGCTCCTCGTGGAGCCCCTGCGCGTAGGTGGGACGGCTGACCTTGCGGAACACGCCCACTGGCGTGGGGCCGGTGGGCCGCTCGGCCAGGTGGGAGAGCGCGAACGCGAGGCTGGGGTCGTGGCGCTCGGCGTCGTGCACCACGAGCGCGTCCTCCCCCACCTCCGCCACGTCGGCAAGGGCCAGGGAGCCGTCGGACTGCCACACCACGCCGCGCTCACCCTCGCGGCCGAAGCGGATCGGCTCTCCGTGCTCGAGCCGGATCTGGTTGGCGTCCTTGAGGCCCTTCTCGCGCACGGCGTCGAACGCGCCGTCGTTGAAGACGTTGCAGTTCTGGTAGATCTCGACGAAGGCCGAGCCCTTGTGCTCGGCGGCCTCCCGCAGCACGCCGGCCACGTGAGTGCGGTCGGTGTCCACGGTGCGCGCGACGAAGCTGGCCTCCGCCCCGAGCGCGAGCGCGAGCGGGTTGAACGGATGGTCCTGGGAGCCGAACGGCGTGGACTTCGTGACCTTGCCCTGCTCGCTGGTGGGCGAGTACTGGCCCTTGGTCAGCCCGTAGATCTGGTTGTTGAAGAGCAGGATCTTGATCGGCACGTTGCGCCGCAGCGAGTGGATCAGGTGGTTGCCGCCGATCGAGAGCGAGTCGCCGTCGCCCGAGACGACCCAGATCGAGAGGTCGGGTCGCGCGGTCGCGAGACCGGTCGCCAGCGCGGGCGCGCGGCCGTGGATCCCGTGCACGCCGTACGTGTCCATGTAGTAGACGAAGCGCCCGGCGCAGCCGATGCCCGACACGAACACCGTCTTCTCCGGCGGCACGCCCAGCTCAGGCATCAGCGACTGGACGGTGGCCAGGATCGCGTAGTCCCCGCAGCCCGGGCACCAGCGCGTCTCCTGGTCGGAGGAGAAGTCCTTCTTGGTCAGCATCGGCAGGGCGCTGCCGTTGCCGTTGCCGTGTCCGTTCTCGGAGGTCATCCGATCCTCTCCAGCAGCTCGGCCTCGAGCTCTTCCGCAAAGAAGGGCACTCCCTCAGCCTTGGTGACGCTGTCGGCGTCCACCAGGAACTCGGCGCGGATGATCTTCACAAGCTGGCCCATGTTCATCTCGGGGATGACGACCTTGCGGTAGGAGCGCAGCACCTCGCCGGTGTTCGACGGCATCGGGTTGAGGTGGAACATGTGAGCCGAGGCCACCTTCTTGCCCTTCAGCCGCACGCGGCGCACGGCGGCCCGGATCGTGCCGTAGCTCGATCCCCAGCCGAGCACCAGCACCTCGGCGCCGTCCTCGTGATCCACGTCGAGCGGCGGGATCTCGTCGGCCACCTTGGCGACCTTCTCGGCCCGCAGGCGAGTCATCAGGGCGTGGTTGGTGGGGTCGTAGCTGATGTTGCCGCGTGCCGTCCTCCTTCTCCAGCCCGCCGATGCGGTGGCGCAGGCCCGGGCGTGCCCGGGATCGCCCACGGGCGCGCGAGGTTCTCGTCGCGGGCGTACGGGAGGAAGCTGCCGTCGGGGCCGTTCGGCTCGGTGGCGAAGCCCGGGTCGATCTGTCGGCAGCGTGGTGACGTCGGGCAGCCGCCACGGCTCGGAGGAGTTGGCCAGGAAGGTGTCGGTGAGCAGGATCACCGGGGTGCGGTACTTCACGGCGATCCGCACGGCCTCGATCGCGGCGTCGAAGCACTGGCCGGGCGTGTAGGCCGCGACGATCGGCAGCGGCGACTCGCCGTGGCGGCCGTACATCGCGAGCATCAGGTCGCCCTGCTCGGTCTTCGTGGGCATGCCGGTCGAGGGCCCGGCGCGCTGCACGTCCACGATCACCATCGGCAGCTCGAGCATCACGGCGAGGCCGATCGTCTCCGCCTTGAGGTCGATGCCCGGGACCGCTCGAGGCCGTGACGCCGAGGCTGCCGCCGAAGGCGGCGCCGAGCACCATGTTGGCGGCGGCGATCTCGTCCTCAGCCTGAAGCGTGCGCACGCCGAACTTCTTGTGGCGAGACAGCTCGTGGAGCAGCTCGGACGCGGGCGTGATCGGGTAGCTGGCGAGGAACAGCGGCAGCCCGCTCTTCACGCTCGCGGCGATCAGCCCCATCGCCGTCGCGCTGGTGCCGTTCACGTTGCGGTAGCGTGCCGGGCTCGGCGGGCGCCGCCTTCACCTCGTAGTGCGACCGCCAGGATCTCGGCCGTCTCGCCGAAGTTGTAGCCCGCGCGGAAGGCCGCCAGGTTGGCGTCGCGGATGCCGGGCTTGCCGGCGAACTTCTTGTCGATCCACTCGACCGTGATCTCTGTGGGCCGGCCGTACATCCACGACAGCAGGCCGAGCGCGAAGAGGTTCTTCGTGCGCTGGGCGTCCTTGGCCATGATGCCCTCGATGCCCTCGATGGCGCGCACCGTGAGCGAGGTCATCGGCACGCGGAAGACCTGGTAGTCCTCGAGCGAGCCGTCGTCGAGCGGGTTCGTCTCGTAGCCCGCCTTGCGCAGGTTGTTCTTCTCGAAGGCGTCCTCGTTCGCGATGATCGCGCCGCCCTTCTCGAGCGCCTTGAGGTTCGTCTTCAGCGCCGCGGGGTTCATCGCCACGAGCACGTTGGGGCTGATCGCCCGGCGTGAGGATGTCGCGCGAGGCGAAGTGGATCTGGAAGGCCGATACGCCGTCGAGCGTGCCGGCCGGGGCGCGGATCTCAGCCGGGAAGTCCGGCAGCGTGGCGAGGTCGTTCCCGATCATCGCCGTGGCATCCGTGAAGCGGCTGCCGACAAGCTGCATGCCGTCGCCTGAGTCGCCCGCGAAGCGGACGACTACTCGCTCTCTCTGGCTTGAACGGCCTTTGTCATAGGGAAGCGCCGACCAGAGGCGCTTACTTGGGGTAGGTGCGGATTGTCGACGGGCATCGCGCGACCGTTGGGACGCATTTGTAGAAAAGGTCCAAACGGGGGTCCATCTTCGTTTGCGCGGCGGACGGGACCGGCGTGCTTTGCCACACAATTGGCGCCGCCTCGCTACTCTCCCGACCCTCAAATGCGGGGCTATGGACGATGAGAGTCGCCGTGCCGAACGAGTCGCATGGCGGAGAACAGCGCGTTGCGATGGTGCCGGATGTGTCAAGCGACTGGCGTCGAAGGGCCACGAGGTCGTGGTCGAGTCCGGCGCGGGCGCGGGCGCCCAGCTGCCCGATTCCGTCTTCGAGGAGGCCGGCGCGCGGATCGCCAGCGGCGCCGACGAGCGCTCGAGGGCGCCAACGCGGTGGTGCGCGTCACGCCGCCTCGCGCCGAGGAGATCGGGCAACTGCCCGACGGGTCGATCCTGATCGGCTTCCTCGCGCCGCTCACCGTCGCCGAGACCAGCGCGCGCGCTGGCGGCGGCGGGCGTGACCGCCTTCGCGATGGAGGCGATCCCGCGCATCACGCGCGCCCAGTCGATGGACGCGCTGTCCTCGCAGGCCACCGTCGAGCGGCTACCGCGCCGTGCTGATCGCGGCGCCACGAGCATCGGCCGCTTCTTCCCGATGCTCACCACGGCGGCCGGCACGATCCCGCCGGCGAAGGTGCTGGTGCTCGGCGCCGGCGTGGCGGGCCTGCAGGCGATCGCCACCGCGCGCCGCCTCGGCGCCGTCGTCACCGCCTTCGACGTGCGCTCGGCGGTGAAGGAGCAGGTCGAGTCGCTCGGCGCGAAGTTCCTGGAGCTCGACATCGGCGAGGACGCCGAGGCCGCGGGCGGCTACGCGCGCGAGCTCACCGAGGAGGAGCAGCAGCGCCAGCAGGACGCGCTCGACGAGGCGATGGCGGCGGTTCGACGTCGTGATCACCACCGCGCTGATCCCCGGGCGGCCGGCGCCGCGGCTCGTCACGGCGCGCGGCGGTGAAGAACATGCGCCCGGGCTCGGTGATCGTCGACCTCGCGGCCGAGGCCGGCGGCAACTGCGAGCTGACGCAGCCGGGCGAGACCGTGGTGGAGCACGACGTCACGATCATCGGTCCGCTCAACCTGCCCGCCACGATGCCCGAGCACGCCTCCCAGCTCTACGCGCGCAACGTCCTGGCGCTGCTCGAGCTGCTCACGGGCGACGACGGCGCAGCTCGAGCTGAACTTCGACGATGAGGTGATCGCCGGGCGCGTGCATCACGCGCGACGGCGAGATCGTCCACGAGGGCGCCAGGGCCGCGGCCGGCGCCGCCACGAGCCAAGGAGCCTGATGAGCCTCGTAACCGAGATAGCGATCCTCGTGCTGGCCGCGTTCGTCGGCTTCGCTGTGATCTCGAAGATCCCGAACACGCTGCACACGCCGCTGATGTCCGGCACCAACGCGATCCACGGCATCGTGCTGCTCGGTGGCCTGATCGTGATCGGGCAGGTGAGCGGCACCTTCAACGACTTCATCCTGGTGATCGCGATCGCCTTCGGGACGATCAACGTGGTCGGCGGCTTCCTCGTCACCGACCGGATGCTCCACATGTTCAAGAAGCGCCCCGCGCCGACTAGCGACGAGGACGACAGCTAGATGCTGGTCAGCGGGATCTTCCTGAGGAACGTGACGTTCCTCGACTACGGCTACATCGTTGCCTTCTCGATGTTCATCGTGGGCCTGCAGTTCATGACCAAGCCGGCCACGGCGCGCAAGGGCAACATGGTGGCGGCGACCGGCATGGCGATCGCCGTGGTGGACACGCTGCTGCGCCCAGGCATCGGCAAGTGGGGGCTGATCGTGCTCGGCGTGGCGATCGGCACGGCGGTGGGAGTCCCCGCGGCGCGCAGCGTGAAGATGACCGCGATGCCGCAGATGGTCGCGCTGTTCAACGGCGTGGGCGGCGGCGCGGTGGCATTGATCTCGTGGGCGGAGTTCCGGCATTTCGGCGGCGACCTCAGCTCGAAGCACCTGATCCCGATCCTGTTCGCGGCGATCATCGGCTCGGTCTCGTTCTGGGGCTCGAACATCGCCTTCGGGAAGCTCCAGGAGATCATCCCCGGCAGGCCGATCATGCTGCCCGGCCGGCTGCAGCCGCTCCTGAACGCGGCGCTCGCGCTGGCCTGCGTCGTGCTCGCGATCGTGATCGCGGCGGGCAACGACTCGGAGGGCCTGTTCATCCTCATCCTGGTGCTCGCGGCCATCCTCGGCAACGCGATCGTGCTGCCGATCGGCGGCGCCGACATGCCGGTGGTGATCTCGCTGCTGAACGCCTTCACCGGCCTCTCGGCGGCGGCCGCCGGTATCGCGCTCGACAACATCGCGATGATCGTGGCCGGCATGCTCGTGGGCGCCTCGGGCACGATCCTCACCAACCTGATGGCCGAGGCGATGAACCGCTCGATCCCCGCGATCGTGGCGGGCGGCTTCGGCGGCGGCGGCACCGTGGCGGCGGCCGCGGAGGGCGACGAGGACCGCACCGTGCGCTCCACCACCGCCGACGACGTGGCGATCCAGCTCTCCTACGCCAACCGCGTGGTGATCGTGCCCGGCTACGGCATGGCCGTCGCCCAGGCCCAGCACGCGGTGCGCGAGCTCACTCGCGAGCTCGAGAAGCGCGGCGTGGACGTGAGCTTCGCGATCCACCCGGTGGCGGGACGGATGCCCGGGCACATGAACGTGCTGCTGGCCGAGGCCGACGTGCCGTACGACCAGCTCAGGGAGATGGACGACATCAACCCGCTCTTCCCCCAGACCGACGTCGCGCTCGTGATCGGCGCCAACGACGTCACCAACCCCGCCGCCCGCGAGCAGACCGACAGCCCGATCTACGGCATGCCGATCCTCGACGTGGACAAGGCGCACTCGGTGATCGTGCTCAAGCGCAGCATGAACACCGGCTTCGCCGGCATCGACAACCCGCTCTTCTACAAAGAGAACACCTCGATGCTGTTCGGCGACGCGAAGGAGTCGATCCAGCACGTCGCTGAGGAAGTTAAGAACTTCTAAGCACTAGCTGGCCAGCTAGCCAGGTCTGTTACTGTGCCGCGCCGAGGGAGAGGCGTCGATTCCGGGTAATCGACTGGGGAGTGAGACGTGAAGAGACTCGCGTTGGTGGTGTCCTGCGCTGCGTTGCTGTTGCCCGCATCGGCGCTCGCGAAGGACTACGCCTCGACGGCGCTGAACATCATCCCGTCGGGACAGTACGGCGACGTCCCCATCCCGCCGGGCGCAGATAGCCAGGCGAAGATGTACGACGGTCTGACGCCGCTGTTCGGCAGCGTGACCACGGCCGATCTCTTCAAGTACTTCAAGTCCGAGCACTTCGGCACCAAGGGGCAGGGGAAGCTCCGGGTCGAGCGGCCGCGCAAGGGAGTGACCATCGTGCGCGACCGCTACGACGTGCCGCACATCACCGCGAAGACTCACGACCTGCTCACCTGGGCCACCGGCTATGTGGCCGGCGAGGACCGGCACCTGCTGATCGACCAGGCTCGCGGTGACGCCCGCATAGCGGCGCTCGACGTGCCGGGGGTCGACGCCTTCGGGCTGGTGAAGGGTCTGAAGACGTTCGTCCCGAGCGCGCAGACCGAGGGGATCGTCGCGCGGCAGACCAAGGCTCTTCAGCACGCCGGTTCCCACGGCCGCGAGGTGCTCCACAACACCGACCTGTACGCCCAGGGCTTGAACGCCTGGTACAAGCACAACGGCACGCCGGCCAACCCGCCGTTCGGCCGTAACGACGTCTACGCGGTGAACGCGCTCGCCGGCCAGCTGTTCGGCCGAGGCGGGGGCAACGAGGTGCAGAGCTCGATGCTCCTGAGCGCGCTCGACCAGCGGCTCGGCGCGAGCCAGGGCACGCTGCTCTGGAACGACCTGCGCGAGCGCACCGACCCCGAGGCTGTCGTGACCGCAGACGGCAGCTTCCCCTACGACCCAACACCGAAGACGCTCGGCGCGGGCAACGAGATCGTCGACAACGGCAGTTTCGTGCCGACCCCGGTTCCGGGGGCCACTACCGCGCACAAGGTGGCGCACGCGAGCAATTTCCTGATGGTCGCCGCCAAGCGCTCCACCAACCACCACCCGCTGTTCGTCGCGGGTCCGCAGATCGGGTACTACTACCCCGGCCTGACACTCGAGGAGGACCTCAAGGCGCCGGGCATCGAGTCCCGCGGCATCAGCGCCCCGGGCTTCCCTGGCACGATGCTGATCGGCCGCGGCCCCGACTACTCGTGGAGCCTCACCTCCGCCGGCTCGGACGTGATCGACGACTACGTGGAGACGCTCTGCGGCGGTAGCGACACCAAGTACATGTACAAGGGCAAGTGCCTCGACATGGGCTTCGTGAACGCGGGCGTGATCAAGGGCACGCCCGACCAGCCGGTGACCTTCCACCAGACCGTGCACGGCCCGGTGATCGGCTACGCCACGGTGAAGGGCGTGCGGGTCGCCATCTCTCAGAAGCGCTCGAGCTACGGGAAGGACGTGCTCTGGCAGCTCCCCTTCGAGGACCTGACGGTGGGCCGCGTGCACAACGCCAAGCAGTTCATGAAGTCGATGGAGCAGTCGCCGTTCACCTTCAACTCGGGCTACGCGGACGACCGCAACATTGCCATGTACTCCACGGGCTTCTACCCGCTGCGGCCCAAGGGCGTGGATGGCGACCTGCCCACCAACGGCAACGGCAGCTTCGAGTGGAAGGGCTTCGCCCCGGCGAAGCTGCACCCGCAGGCGATCAACTCGAAGAGCGGCGTGCTGGTGAACTGGAACAACAAGCCGGCGAAGGGCTTCCCTGCCGCCGACGATCAATTCGCCTACGGCCCGATGTTCCGCTCGCAGATGCTGGCTGCCGGCCTCGCCAAGCACAAGAAGCTCGACCTGGCGGAGGTCGTCAGCTCGATGAACCAGGCGGCGACCACGGACTTCCGTGACGTCTACCTGATGCCCCTGGTGGCGCGGGTTATGCAGAAGGGCACTGCGCCGAGCGCGCGTGACGCCCAGATGCTCCAGCTGCTGCTCCAGTGGCGCTCGAAGGGCGGCAGCGTGCTCGACCGCAACCTCGACGGCAAGGTGGACGATCCGGGCGCGGCGATCATGGACGCGTTCGGGCCGCTGCTCTCGGACGCGGTGATGGACCCGGTGCTCGGCCCGCAGGCCGCCCAGCTGAGCTCCAACATCCTCGGCAAGGACTCCGGCACGGACGGGGACTTCGAGGGCGGCTGGGTCTCCTACATCAACAAGGACCTGCGCACCCTGCTCGGGGACCCGGTGAAGGGGAAGTTCCACTTCCACTTCTGCGGCAACGGGAACGTGGCCGCGTGCGCGAGCGCGCTCTGGAGCGCTCTCGACACTGCCGGCAACACGCTGCAAGCCGCGCAGGGAGCCAACCCGGCGGCCTGGCGCGCGGACGCAGCGGCGGAGCGGATCACCTTCGCGCCCGGCCTGCTGCCGACCACGATCCGGTATACGAACCGGCCGTCCGGCATCCAGCAGGTCATCAGCTTCAACGGGCACAGGAAGTAGACGACAGGCCGTTAGGTACTCTGCCCCCGCATGCCAGCGGGGGCAGCCCGGGACAAGGTGGTCCACTACCTGCGCGAGGCGCGGGGCGACGAGCTGTCCCTGGCCCGGACCCTGCGCTCGCACATCGCGGTGGCGCCGCGCGGCCCGTACCGCACCGGCCTGGAGGGCTACCTGCACGAGACTCGTGAGCACGCCCGCCGGCTCGAGCGCCGGCTAGGAGAGCTCGGGGCGGGCGACGGTGCCCTGCGCTCGGGCGTGAGCTCGCTGAAGAACGCGGGCGGGAGCCTGGTGGCCTGGGGCCGCGGCCCGCTGAACGCCGTGCGCCGCGCCTCGCCCGAGGAGCGGCTGATGCGCGGAGCGAAGCACGGCTGCGCGACCGAGGGGCTGGTGATCGCCACCTACATCGCGATCGAGACCCTGGCCACCAGCGCCGGGGACCACGACACCGCCCACCTCGCCGCCGACATCCGCGGCGACGAGGAACGGATGCTCATGTGGCTGCGCCACGAGATCCTCAAGCTCACCGACGCGTTCATCCGCGAGGAGCTGGACGAGGCCGACCCGATCGAGCGCCCCGGCCCGCAGCGCAGCCGGGACAGCGACGAGCCCCACTGGTCGGAGTACGACGAGCTGAGCATGGGCGACGTAAGGCACGCGCTGTCACGCTCCCCGGAGGGTGAGGACTCGTAACGAGTTGGCCGCGGATTCGTCACCTGGCTGACGGTCCGTTTGCGGAATTGCTGCGAGCGTGGGCTCCATGCCCGACGTGCGTGCAGTTTCCAGCGATATACAGGGGAAACTGCATCCAGGTGATCGCGAGCTGGCCGTTCTGGCCGGTCGCCAGCACGGTGTGATCGCGATGCGGCAGGCGCTCGAGCTTGGGTTCGGGAGGCCGGCGATCGAGCATCGGCTGGCCATTGGCCGGCTACATCGTGTTCATCGAGGGGTGTACGCGGTGGGCCACCGACTGCTCGACCTGGCGTGGTGTCCTGATGGCTGCAGTACTCGCCTGTGGGCCGGGCGCCGTGCTCAGCCACCGCAGCGCGGCGAGGTTGTGGGGCATCCGCCCCGACTCCAGAGGCGCGGTCGACGTCATGGTCACGGGCAGCGGTCGGCGGCCTCGTCGGGGGATCGACGTGCACCGCGCCCGCGCCCTCGATCCCAGCGACCTCACGGTCATCGACGGGATCCCTGTCACCAGCCTTCCCAGGACGCTGCTCGACCTCGCCGCCGTCAGCCCCAGAGACCACGTCGCCAAGGCAATCCAGCAGGCCGAGCGCAAACGCATCTTCGACCGACGGGCGCTCGAGCACCTCCTCCAGCGCAGCCCCGGCCACCGAGGCCAACGTCCACTTCGCTCGATCCTCACCGATGCCGTACCCATCGAACCCGCCAGCCGCGAAGAGCTGGAATGGCGCTTCCAACAAGTAATCCACCACGCCGGCCTGCCAAGGCCACTGATCAACACGCTGGTGGAAGGCTTCGAGGTGGACGCCTACTGGCCGGACCACCGCCTCATCGTGGAGCTGGACGGCTACGAGACCCACGGCACCCGCAAAGCATTCGAGGCAGACCGCGAACGCGACGCAGTCCTCCTACTCGCCGGTTACCGAGTAGTCCGCATCACCTGGCGCCAGCTGACGAAAAAACCAGAAACAGTCGTGAACCGCCTAAGACACCTGCTTACTTGAGTCCATCTCCTTCAGCTCGCGCTTCAGCACCTTGCCGGTGGCGTTGCGCGGCAGCTCCTCGAGGAACTCCACCTCGCGCGGCACCTTGTAGCGGGCGAGGTTCGACTTCACGTAGTCCTTGACCTCTTCGTCGCTCGGCTCGCTGCCCGAGCGCACACGACGAACGCCTTCAGGCGCTGGCCGAACTGCTCGTCCGTCACGCCGATCACGGCGACCTCGGCGATCTTCTCGTGCTTCGCGAGCAGGTCCTCGACCTCGTGGGGGAAGACGTTCTCGCCGCCCGAGACGATCATCTCGTCGTCGCGACCCACCACGAACAGGCGAGCCTGGTCGTCGAGGTGGCCGACGTCGCCGGTGCTCATCAGGCCGTCGATCATGTCCTTCGAGCCGCCGCCGGTGTAGCCCTCGAACAGCATCTCGTTGCCGACGAAGATGCGGCCGACCTGGCCGCTGGGCAGCTCGTTCCCGTTCTCGTCGTAGATCTTCACGATCGTGCCGCGCGGGAGCCTTGCCGGCGGTGCCGGGCGCGGCGCGCAGGTCGCGCGGGCGTGGCGATCGTGGCCCACGCCACCTCGGTCGAGCCGTAGAGGTTGTAGACGACGTCGCCGAACTCGTCCATGAAGTTGTTGGCCAGCTCGCCCGGCAGCGCCGAGCCGCTCAGCGGCACGCACTTCAGGGACGACAGGTCGTACTTGCGCCGCGTCTCCTCCGGCAGCTCCATGATGCGCTGCACCATCACCGGCACCATCGGGATCGAGGTGACCTGGTGCTGGGCGATCGCCCGCGAGCGTGTCCTCAGGATCGAACTTGCGCTGCAGCACGTAGGTGGCCGACAGCAGCATCCCGAGGGTGAAGTGCGCGAAGCCCCACGAGTGGAACAGCGGGGCCGCGATCAGCCAGTTCTCCCGCGTCCTCAGCGGGATCTTGGACAGCAGCGCCGCGGCTGGATCGAGCGTCTCCGGCTGGCTGCGGGCGGCGCCCTTCGGCGTGCCGGTGGTGCCCGACGTGAGGATCATGGTGCGACCGGGCTTCTCGGGCGGCACCAGGTCGGATGGATCCCCGGCCTCGATCAGCTCGTCCAGCGTCGGGTCGGCCGCCTTCTCCTCGTCGTGCCAGGCCACGAAGCGCTTGCGCCGGTGGCCGGCATCCTCGAGCAGGCCGTAGAACTCCTCGTCGAAGATGAGCGCCACGGGCTTCTCGCGCTTCACGACCTCGGTGAGCTGCGGGCCCGCGAAGGCGGTGTTCAGGTAGAGCCCGTGGGCGCCGAGCTTGGAGAGCGCCGCGACCGGTCTCGATGAAGCCGCGGTGGTTGCGGACCATCACCCCGACGTTGTGGCCCTCCAGCACGCCGGCGTCCGAGAGCGAGGAGGCGAGCGCGTTCGAGCGCCGGTGGACCTCCTCGAACGTGAGCGTGCCCAGCTCGTCGATGATCGCCGTGTCGTGCGGGAAGCGGATCGCGGACGCTGCGAAGCCCGCCGCGGGGGTGGGTCCCCAGCGGCGCATCAGCCCCAGCGTGCGCAGGATGCGATCCGGGCGCTCGGGCCGGATGAAGCCCGCCGTGGCCAGCGTGCGTGCCGTGTGCAGCTTGTTGCCGGCCATCGTGAGCATGCCGACCTGTGTCTCGTTGTCGCTCAAGCGTTCTCCCTCCACCTCAGCCCGGAGCCGCCGCAGCGACTCCTTGATGTTCTCCCCGACGATGCGCGCCGAGAGCCGGTCCGACAGCGCGGCCAACACGCCGCCCGGCGCGTGGTAGCTCAGCCGCAGCGTGACCTTGGTGCTGCCGTCGTCCTGCACGCGGACGCGCCAGCGCCCGCGCTGGTCGATCCCGGTGACGCTGGTCCAGGCGAGCTCGCGCGGCGCCTCGTACTCCACGATCTCGATCAGGCCGCCGACCTGCGCCGAGCCCACCTGCATGAGCATCGAGTAGCGCGCGCCCAGCCCGCTGCGCTTGCGGCCCTCCACCCTCCAGCGGGTCACGCCCTTCAGAAGCGCGTGTAGGCGTCCGGGTCGTCGAGCAGCTTCCAGACCCGCTCCGGCGGAGCCGCCACCGTGATGCACTCCTCGATGCGCATCAGCCGATCACCGGCAGGCGGCGCTCCTCCGCGAGCCCGTCGAGCGTCCGCTGCATGCGCCCGACCACCTCGTCGTAGACCTCGTCGAGATCGGGGTCGGGGCCGAACTCCTCGCGCAGGTCGATCGGCGGCAGCACCTGGATCGTGATCTTCGCCGGCAGCGGGAGGTGGCCCAGCATGTCGCCGATGTTGAGCCCCCACGGGAGCGCAAGCGAGATCGGCAGCACCTTGAGCCGAAACAGCCTGTCGAGCCCGCAGTAGGCGCGCGAGCCGGTCGCCGCGGCTCAGGAACAGCGCCGTCTCCTGGCCGCCGATCGCCACCACGGGCACGATCGGCACGTCCTTCGAGAGCGCCAGCCGGATGAAGCCCTTGCGGCCGCCGAAGTCCACCTTGTGGCCCTCCCAGGTCGGCCGGTGCACCTCCCAGTCGCCACCCGGGTAGACCAGCAGGGCGGCCCCCGAGGACAGCGCCTTTTCGGCGTTCTCGGGGGATGCGGCCACCGTTCCGTACTTGCGCAGGTAGCCGAGGCCCGGCATCGCCAGCACGAGGTTGTGGGCGAGCTGGAAGAAGCGCCGCTCGACACCGAAGTAGGTGTTGAAGGCCAGCGTGAACACCGTGGTGTCGGGCGTCACGTTGCCCCCCGAGTGGTTGCCGACCAGCAGCACCGGCCCCTCCTCGGGGATGTTCTCGAGCCCGCGCACCTCGCCCCGGAACCAGATCGTGGCGAGCATCCAGAGGCCCGGCAGGCTCTCGCGGATGTAGTCCGGGTCGCGCTCGTCGAGGTCCGCTCGGGGGATGCGCCGCGACAGCTCGTCCTTGATCGCGGCTCCCAGCCGTGCGGCCACGTCGGCGAGATCGGAACGGCTACCCGCGCCGTTGCTCGCCGCGCGCTCGCCCGCTGCGATGTCGCTCACGATGCCTCGCTCAGGCGGTCTCGAAGCAGGGGCCACGTGGACGGCGGCCCCGGCGGGCGGCTCAGGCGCTCCGGTGCCCCCTGCGGCAGGCCGCTCAGGAGCTCCGCCACCTCCGGCTCGCGCAGCCTGGCGCCCACCGTCTCGATCGCGGTGCGGATCACGTCGTGGCGGCGCCTCCGGCTCATCAGGTTCGGGCCCATGACCTCGAGGTCTTTCCCGGTCGGCTGGATCAGAACCACCTCGGTGCCCGCGGCCCGCAACTTCTTCGCCTCGCTCCCCAACCTGCGGCCAGCCGCCCGGCGTGCGTGCTCGGCCGCGCGCTCCAGCGGATTCCAGGCGCGCATCGGGTTGAGGCTGGAGGTCGGGTTGAGGCAGATCACGAGGTCGAGCTCGGCGGCTCGCAGCAGGTCGAGGTTGGAGTTCGAGTAGAGCCCGCCGTCCACGTAGCGACGGCCGGCGATCGTCACCGGGTGGTAGAAGCCCGGGATCGCGCAGGACGCCGCAACGGCGTCGGCCAGATCGGCGGGCGGCGACCCCTCACGGCCGAAGGCCACGCGGCGGCCCGTCGCGTAGTCGCAGGCCACCATCCAGAGACCCGGGTGGTCGGCCCAGCCCGATGGCACCACGCGCCGGATCGTCTGCTTGAGCGGCTCCGTGGAGACCGCCCCGCGCGGCAGCCAGCCCGCCACCACCGTTGCCGGCGTGTGCCGGTGGGGCTTGACGAGGCTCCTCACGGCGAGGGACCACGAGCCGGGCCCGATCGGCGGGAGAGCGCGCTCCAGCCTGTAGACCGCCCCAGCCGAGCGATCGGCCTGCGCCGCGGGCCGCCCCGTCTGCGTCCACCAGGCCCTCGAACGTCTCGCCGGCGGAGTGGGCCACCATGAACCACGGGGGCACGCCCGCGGCACACAGCGAGCCGACCATCGAGCCCGCCGAGGTGCCGACGACGTGATCGGCGCTGCCCGGGTCCCAGCCGGTCTCGCGCGCGAGCGCCTCGAGCCCGCCGGTCAGCCAGGCGCCGCCCAGCACACCGCCGGCCCCGAGCACGAGTCCCACCCTCATGCTGACCCCTCCGTCATTCGGGGATTGTCTCCTACCGGGCCCGACTCCGTCGAACGAGAAGCGGGCTACCAGCCCTTTAACCCGATCCTCACGACTCGTTTACGCCTGCTTTAGGGCGCCCGGTCAGGCTGCGACTGCGCCGGCACTCTCCCCCGCGCCCGGGCCTTTCAGCAAGCCCTCCCCTGCCAGAGGCCCGGGCGCGAGCCGGCCCCCCAAGAGCACCCGACCCTCCCCGGAGGAGACATGGCTCACACGACTCAGGACCGCCCCAGGACGGGAGCGGACGAGCGGGAACGAGCCCGCGCACGGCTGGAAGACGCGTTCGCCGAGCGAGACAGGTGCAGGCGGCGCTACGAGGACAGGATGGGCACGAGCTGCGAGCTCGGCGCCTACATGCGCCTGCGCCAGGCGAGCGAGCACGTGGCCGCCTGCGACAAGTGGCTGCGCTGGGTGGAGTCGGACGACCATCTCCGCGCCCCACGCCCCGATCACAGCCCGTTCGACGAGCTCGTAGCGCTGTAAAACGCCTGCGTGAGGCCTAGCATCAGAGGGCCTTGCGCATCCTGGTTGTCGAAGACGAGCCCGCGATAGCGGATTTCATACGCCGCGGCCTCCAGGCCGAGGGCTACGTCGTGGACTGCGCTCCCGACGGCGAGGAGGGCGAGCGCCGCGCGCTCGGCGGCGACGTGGACCTGGTGATCCTCGACGTGATGCTCCCGGGACAGGACGGCATGGGCGTGCTCGACACGATCCGCCAGCGCAAGCCCGCGCTGCCGGTGATCATGCTGACCGCCCGCGGCGAGGTGACCGACAAGGTCGCCGCTCTGGACGCCGGCGCCACGGACTACGTGACCAAGCCGTTCTCCTTCGACGAGCTGGCGGCGCGGGTTCGGGCTCACCTGCGCATGCCCGACCAGGGTCGCACCACCCAACTCGCCGTGGGCAGTCTCGCCCTGGACCTGCTCACCCGGCGGGTGCAGCGCGAGGGGCACGAGCTCAACCTCTCCGCCCGCGAGTTCGACCTGCTGGCCTACTTCATGCGCCACCCGGGCCAGGTGCTGTCGAGGCAGCAGATCTTGAGCGCCGTCTGGGGCTACGACTTCGATCCCGGCACGAACGTGGTCGAGGTCTATGTGGGCTACCTGCGGCGCAAGCTGGCGCTGTCCGGCAGCCCCGCGCCGATCGAGACGCTGCGCTCGGTCGGCTATCGCCTCTCCGACCGTGCCTAGGCTGCCCCGACCGCGAGGGCTGCGCGCCCGGCTGACGATCTGGATCGCGGTGATCCTGGTGCTGGCGGTGGGAGCGAGCTTCATCGCGATCTACAGCGGCACCGGGCGGCAACTGCGTTCACAGCTCGACAGCGAGCTGCACGGGCGGGCGACCGCCTTCGCGGAGTCGCTCCCGCGTGACCCCGACGATCGCAGCGAGTTGGAGGCGAGCGCCCGCCGCTACGTGACCCACCAGCCGTTCAAGGCGTCGTCCGAACTGCTGTACGCCAAGCTCGTGAACGGACCCACCGTGACCAACGAGCCGGAGCTGCTCGGGCTCTCCGGCGCCCAGGATCCGACGGAGTCGCCCGGCACGCAGGAGGAAGAGGCCGAGCAGGCCCGCGGCCTGAGCAACGCACCGGCAGGGCTGTCCACGGTCGGGGCGCCGGACGTCGGCAACCTGCGGGTCTACGTGGTGCCGGTGATCCGGCGGGGACACCAGGTGGCGATGATCGGGGTGGGCGAGTCGCTCGAGCCGGTCACGCGTGCGCAGCACGGCGTGGCGCGCACCTTCCTCGTGGCGGGGCTCTTCGCCCTGGCGGCCGCCGCCCTGGCCGGCTTCGCGGTGGCCTCGCGCGTGTCCCAGCCGCTGCGCCGGATGGCCGGCACGGCGGCCACCGTCAGCGCGGGCTCGATCTCGCCCCGCATCGGCGCCGACGGCCTTCACGGGGAGATCCTCGTGCTGGCGGAGGCCTTCGACAACATGCTCGACCGCCTCGACGACGCCTTCGTGCGCCAGCGCTCGTTCGTCTCCGATGCGTCCCACGAGCTGCGCACGCCGCTGACCGTGGTGCGCGGGCAGCTCGAGGTGCTCGCCCGCCAGCCAGAGATCTCGCGCGAGGACGTGCAGCGGGTCACGCGCCTGGTGGGCACGGAGATCGAGCGCATGGAGCGGCTCGTGGGCGAGCTGCTGGCGCTCGCCAAGACGGAGGAGGGCTGGCCGCTCGAGCGACGCGACGTCGAGCTGCGGCCCTACCTGCGCGAGCTGTTCGATGGGCTCAGCCTGAGCGCCGACCGCCGCTTCGAGCTCGGGGCGGTGAGCGACACCACGGTCGCGATCGACCCGGACCGCATCTCGCAGGTCCTGCACAACCTCACCCAGAACGCCGTGGCGCACACTCGCCCGGGCGGGCTGGTGCGCCTGTCCGTGGCGGCGAACGGGCGGCTGGTCGTCTTCTCCGTGGACGACGACGGGCCGGGCATCCCGCCCGCGGAGCGCGACCGCGTGTTCGACCGCTTCCACCGCACCGACTACTCGCGCGCCCGCAGCGACGGCGGCAGCGGCCTGGGCCTGGCCATCGCCCGCGCGATCGTGGAGGCGCATGGGGGGAGCATCAGGGCCGGGGAGTCGCCGGAGGGCGGGGCGCGCTTGGAGTTCGAATTGCCCAGTTAGAAGTACGGAGGTGCGGAGGTACGGAGTACGGAGAACAGCCTTCCGTACCTCCGTACTTCCGTACTCCGCACGGCCTCGCCCGCTTGAAGGACCAACCCCAGCGGCGTTGAAGAAACCCTGCTGTGACCCAGCTCCTCGCTCTCTCGGAGGCGCTTGTGCGCAAGGACGCCGATACGGCCCTCCACTCCCGCAAGGTGGCGGACCTGGCCGAGCGCGTCGGCGCCCGCCTGGGCCTGTTCGGCCAGCACCTGCGCGCCCTGCGCTGGGCCGCGCTGCTCCACGACGTGGGGAAGATCGAGGTCCGCGACGAGGTGCTGCGCAAGCCCGGCGCTCTCACCGATGCGGAGTTCGAGGAGATCAAGGCTCACGCGGCCGGCGGCGCGCGCATGGTCGAGCGTGTTCCCTTCTTCGCGAACGTGCACCCGCTGGTGCGCTGGTCACACGAGCGCTACGACGGCCGCGGCTACCCGGACGGCCTCGCGGGCGACAAGATCCCGCTCGGCGCCAGGGTGATCTGCGCCTGTGACGCCTTCGACGCGATGGTCTCCGACCGCCCCTACCGGCGGGCGATGACGATCCGCGCCGCGGTACGTGAGCTGCGCGCCGGAGCGGGCTCTCAGTTCGACCCCGACGTGGTCGACGCGCTCGTGATCGAGGTCTCGGCACCCGCTCTGGCCGACGCTCGCATCGCCTGACCTGTAGAAACCGCCGCGTGAGTCCCACCGGCGCCCAGCTGCTGGTCCGCGGAATCGAGTCCGCGGACGTCCCCGTCGTCTTCGGCCTGCCAGGCGTCCACAACCTCGCGGCGTGGAAGGCGCTGGCCAGCTCCCACATCCGCCTGGTGGGCGTGCGGCACGAGCAGACCGCGGTCTACGCGGCCGACGGCTACGCGCGGGCGAGCGGCCGGCCGGGCGTGGCAATCACCACCACCGGCCCCGGCGCGGCGAACACGCTCGGCGCCACCGGCGAGGCCTGGGCCTCGGGCGCGCCGGTCGTGGTGATCGCCACCGACATCCCCACCACGCTGCGGCGCGAGGGCGTCTACCGCGGCGTGCTGCACGAGACCACGGACCAGGCGGCGATGTTCGCGCCGGTGACCAAGGACACGATCCGCGTGACCCACGCCGGCGACCTCGAGCACGCGGTGAGGTGGGCGCTCGAGACGGCGCTGGCTCCCCCCAGCCGCCCGGTGTACGTCGAGGTGCCCACCGACCTGCTGGGAGCGGAGACCGAGGAGCAGCCCGGGCCGCCCGCCGCCGGGCCGCTGCCCGAGCCGTCAGAGGAGGAGCTCGAGCGAGCCGTCGAGATCCTCGCGGCGGCCAAGCGGCCGCTGGTATGGGCGGGCGGCGGCGCGCTGCGCTCGGGCGCTGCCGAGGCGGTGGGCGCAATTGCCGAGAGGCTGGCCGCGCCGGTGATCACCACGTACATGGCCCGCGGCCTGCTGGGAGCGGATCACCCCTGCGCGGTGGGCCTGCCGCCGCACCTCCCCGAGGCGGGCGCGCTCTGGGACGAGGCCGACGCCGTGCTGGCGATCGGCAGCGACTTCGACGGCATGATGACCCAGAACTGGGCCCAGCCCGCGCCGGCCCATCTGGTCACGATCAACGTCGACCCGGTCGACGCCGCCAAGAACTACGAGCCCGAGCTGGCCCTGACCGGCGACGCCGCCGCGGTGGGCGCTGCGCTGGCCGAGCGCCTGCCGCAGCGCGACGGCCTGGACGAGCTGAGCGCGCGCCTGGCCGAGCTGCGCTCCAGCGCGCGGGCCAGGCTCGCGGCCGAGTTCCCGGACGAGATGCGCTTCCTCGACGCGTTCGCGTCCGCAGTTCCCAAGGACACGCTGGTGGTGGCCGACATGTGCATCGCGGGCTACTGGCTGGCCGCGCTTCACCCGGTGCCGGCCCCGCGCAAGCTCGCCTACCCGATGGGCTGGGGCACGCTGGGCTTCGGCCTCCCGCTCGCGGTCGGGGCGGCGCTGGGCGGCGACGGCCCGACCGTGTGCGTCTGCGGCGACGGGGGCTTCCTCTACGGCTGCGGCGAGCTGGCGACCGTCGCCCAGGAGCGCATCCCGCTCACCACGGTGATCGTGGACGACAGCGGCTACGGGATGCTTCGCTTCGACCAGCGCCAGTCGGGCGATCCGATCTTCGGCGTGGACCTCCAGAGCCCCGACTTCGGGGCGCTCGCGGGGGCGTTCGGCATCGAGACCGAGACGGTCGAAGGGCTGGGTGACGACTTCTCAGAGGCACTCGCCAGGCACGTCGCGAACAGCTCTCCCACCGTGCTGGTGGCGCGTGCGGGGCTGGAGCCGCCCCCCACCAGCTCGCCCCGCTGGTATCGCCGCCGCAAGTAACCGGGCGCCCGTTTGGGTATCACTGGGGAATGATTTCCCACCGAGAGCAGGAGTTGATGGTCGAGGAGCTGCGCGCGGCCTCGTTCCCGATGGCGTTGCGCGGCTACGACCGCGCGGCGGTGGACGAGTACGTGGAGCAGGTCCACCGCGTGATCGCGGAGTTCGAGGTGAGCCGCTCGCCGGAGGCCGCGGTGAAGAACGCGGTGGCCCAGGTGACCGACGAGACGCGTGGGATCCTGGAGCGCGCCCACGAGGCCGCAGATGAGATCACGGCGCGCTCGCGTGCGCGTGCCGATGATCGCGTGCAGGAGGCCGAGCGCGAGGCTGCACGCCTGCGCGAGGAGGCCGAGTCACAGGTGCGCCAGCTCGACTCCGACGTGGAGGCGATCTGGAACGAGCGCCACCGGCTGATGGAGGACGTGCGGAACATCGCCGAGCAACTGGCGCGGTTTGCCGAGGAGGCCGAGGCGCGCTTCCCTGCGGCGGCCGCGGACGCTACCCAGGCCTTGCCGCCGGATGCGCTGGAGCCGCTGCCAGACGACGAGGCGGACGTAATCCATGCGGAGCCGCCGCCCGAGCCCGACGCGACCGAGCCGGAGGAGCCCGATCCCGGCCCCTAGGCCGCCGGCTCGAGCAGCAGCTCCGCGCTCCTGGCCGCCTCGTGGCGGTAGGGCGAGTACACCCAGAGCGGGGCGGAGATGTTCTTCATCGTGAGCGGGCCGAGGCCGTGCAGCGTGCGGGCCAGGCTCCCGGCGGCGCGCTTCGTGGCCTCGGTGATCAGTAGCTGACCCGCGCCGGCCGACGCGGTGACCCGCGCCGCGACGTTCACGGTCGCGCCCCACCAGTCACCGCCGCGCTGGAGCGCGGGGCCGGTGTGGATGCCGATGTGGAGCGGCGGCAGGCCGACCATGTCGGACTGAAGGCGCAGTCCCAGGGCGATCGCCTCGGCGGCGTCCAGGCAGTGGACCTCCACGGCGTCGCCGATCGTCTTCACCAGTTCGGCGCCGTGCTCGGCCGCCAGGCGGGAGACCTCGGACGCGAAGAAGAGCGCGAGCTCGGCCGCGGCCTCGTCGCCGTCCTGCTCGGTGAGGGCCGAGTAGCCCGAGATGTCCGCGAACAAGAAGGTGTGGAGTCGGCTGTCGCTCATTCTGAAAACTCGGCGTGACAATCGAGCGAACACCGTTCCTCCAAAACGAAACGGAGCGCCGGAATCGCTTCCGGCGCTCCATTCCTCGATCCCCTTGCGGGGAGCGGTACCCCAGGCAGCCCTAGGAGCTGCTGCCGATCATGCGACGCTGAACCAGCGCGACGCGTGTAAGGGCGTATCCGGTGCCGAGCAGCGCAATTCCGAGCGCCGCGGCAGCGAGCACGATGGCAAGCGTGTGCTCGTTGTCGTTCGTCACCGTGTGAACCTCGCGAACGACTTCTGAGGGAGCTGCCACCGGGGTGCTACCCGGCGGTGAGGACTGAACGTCGGTCGTGTGGGTCGCCGGCAGGACGTAGGCCGCGCTCGACTGGTTGCGGGTGTAAGCCGCCCACGCCTGGGCGTACTTGCTTCCGGCGGGGGTCATGGCGGGGCCGGAGGCGCTGCTGATCGTCTTCGACTGCGACGACACGGAGTCGGCACCGAAGTCCGTCGACTTGGCGACGCGGACCGTCGCGCCGTTCTCGTGGCTCACGGCGATCGTGCGGCCACCGGTGACGGGCGCGGTGGAGGCGGGCGCCGGGTTCGAGGCGCTCGAGTGCGGATCGGGGGGCAGCGGCATCGCACCGGCCATGCTCGGGGCGGCAAGACCAGCCACGCAGCTGGCAATCGCCACACTTCGCATCAACCTGATTCGCTTCCTGTTGGCCTTCATGGTGCCTCCTTGGGCTTTCGCGACCCGGTTGGCGCCGGCCGCGACGGGGGTATGGGATACGGGAGCCAAGGTATGGCGGCAGGGGCCTCGCTTCCACGCATTTCCGCGCGCCCGAGCGCGTACTTCGACACACTCGCCCGTGGACTCCGGGCCCCTCGGCTGGCATGCTGGTGCCGGGACTCGCCATGCACTCATCCGACACCGGCCGGCAGGAGCCCTTCCTCGCCCAGCTCGCGGCCGATGAGCTGGCCGATCTGCGCGCACGCGCGATCGTCCGCAGCTTCGCGCGCGACGCCACGATCCTCCATCAGGGCGAGGCGCCCGGGCGCGTGATCGTGATCGAGCGCGGGCGCGCGAAGATCACCGCGATTACCGAGGACGGCGCGGAGGTGGTGCTCGCCTTCCGAGGCCCAGGCGACCTGCTCGGCGAGCTGTCAGCGCTCGGCGGCGAGCCGCGTCTGGCCAGCGTGCGAGCGCTGGAGCCGCTCGACGCGCTCGCGATTCCCGCCGGGGACTTCGACTTCTTCCTCGAGACCCACCCGCGCGTGGCCCTGGTGATCCTCAGGGTGGTGATCGCGCGGCTGCGCGACGCAGACCGCCAGCAGGTCGAGTTCGCCGCCTACCAGACGCTCGGCCGCGTGGCGCGCCGGCTGGTGGAGCTGGCGGAGCGCTTCGGAGAGGAGACCGACGGCGGCGTACGGATCACCCTCCCGATCAGCCAGGAGGAGCTGGCCGGCTGGGCGGGAGCCTCGCGCGAGTCCACCGCGAAGGCGCTTCACGAGCTGCGCGACCTCGGTCTGATCGAGACAGCCCGCCGCGACATCACCGTCCGGGACCTCGCGGGCCTCGAGCGGCTGGTGCGTTAGACCCGTTCTAGCCGGGAAGGCGGAAGTCGAGGTCGGCGGACACGTCGGCCACGTCCATCTGCGCCTTCTGGAGCTTGCCGGCGTAGTCCCAGTTGAGCGCCTGCCAGCGCGTGAACTGGTCGAGCACCCAGATGCCGGACTGGCGCGCGCCGTTGCCCGACTTGCCGTTGCCGCCGAAGGGCAGGTGCGCCTCGGCGCCGGAGGTCGAGTTGTTCACGCTCACCATGCCGGCGCTCACGCGGCGACGGAACTCGAACGCGCTCTTCGCGTCGGTGGTGTAGATCGCGGCCGAAAGGCCGTAGCCGTGACCGTTCGCGAGCTCCACGGCCTCGTCGAAGTCCGAGAACGTCATCACGCCCACGATCGGGCCGAAGGTCTCCGTCGAGTAGAGCTCGTCGTCGCGGCGCACGCCGTCGACGATCGTGGGATGGCAGTAGAGACCGATTTCGGGGTCGCCTACGAAGCCGCTGCGCGGGTTGTCGGAGCGGATGCGCCCCGTGGCGGTCGAGCCGTGCACGGTGTGGTGATCGCGGATCAGCCCGAGCCAGCCGAGGAAGCGCTCGAGGAAGCGCTCGTTGATCATCGGCCCGTAGACCACGTCCTGCGTGGGATCGCCCACCGGCGCCTCCTCAACGGCGCGCGCGAACTGCGCCATGAACTCGTCGTGCACCGACTCGTGGACGATCACCGTGCCGAGCGAGGTGCAGCGCTGACCGGCGGTGCCGAAGCCGCTGAAGAGCGCACCCTCCACCGCCAGCTCGAGCTGCGCGTCGGGCATCACCACCAGCGGGTTCTTGCCGCCGAGCTCGAGGCACGGCGACTGGAGATGACGGCCACAGAGCTCGCCGAGCCGGCGGCCCACGCCGCTCGAGCCGGTGAAGCCGACCTTGTCCACGAGGCCCGCCTCCAGCGCCTGCTCGAGCCCCTCGAACGCGGTCGGCCCATCGCACTGCACGAGGTTCAGCACGCCCTCTGGCAGGCCACCGTGAAGGAACAGCTCCGCCAGCGCCTCGCCGAGCGCCGGCGCGTACTCGGCGGGCTTCCAGACCACCGAGTTGCCGCACAGCAAGGCCGGCACGAGGTACCAGGACGGCACGGCCACCGGGAAATTGCCGGCGGTGATGATCGCGGCGACTCCCACGGGGTTGCGGAACGTGAACAGCTGCTTGTCGGACATCTCCGACGGCACCGTCTGCCCATACAGGCGACGGCCCTCGGATACGAAGAAGTTGCAGGTGTCGACGATCTCCTGGACCTCGCCGAGCGACTCCGCGTACGGCTTGCCGATCTCGCGCGTGACGAGCCGGGCCAGCGCCTCCTTGTTGTCCTCCACGAGGCGGCCGATCTGCTGGATCGCGCGGCCGCGCACGGGGGCGGGCACCTCGGCCCAGCCCTGCTGGGCAGCGCGGGCCGCGCTGCAGGCGGCCACGAAGGTGGAGGCGTCGCCGAGCAGGGCCTCGGCCACCACGTCCGAGCTGTCGGCCGGGTTGGTGGAGACGAGCCGCCCGCCGGGGGCGTCGGTCTCGGGGCGGCCGTCGACTATCGAAGCGACGGTGCGGGTGTCTCGAGCAAGCGTGTCGGTCATTTCTAGATCGTAGAGATGGGCGAACCGGCGCCCGGCCCCGGCGCGCTCGTTATCTTGCCTCGCGGGAGACGAGGTGGGGGGCTTCAACGTGTCTGTACGACTGCTTCTTGGGACGCAGGCAGTGCCAGCGCCGGCTTCGCCCGCCGGCGCGGCCACGGGATCTCTCCATTCCGGGATGGGCCCCCGACCAGGGCCGGACATCCTGTACGAGAAGCCCGCCGGCGCCCCGCAGCGCACGAATGCAGGGGTCTGGCACGCGCCCCCCATCCTCGTCTCCGGAGCGCTCGCGGGCTGAGCGTTGAGTTCGGCTAGACCAGCGCAGTTCCGACCGGCTGTGCCTCTTCCTGCACCACACCGGCCAGCATCTCGCGGAGCTCAGCGTTGTCCTCGTGCTGGTGCACGGAGACGGCGTGCTCCGCGGCGGCGTTGATGACCTCGTCCTTGGTGCCCGAGATGTAGAGCGAGCAGTTGCTCTCGCTGGGTACGGAACGACAGTCGACGAAGTAGCGACCCATGGTCACTCCTTTTCGCTATGAGGCATGCAGGGCACGCCACTTCTACCCCTCTCGCGCCGTGCGGTCAAGTGCTCCGGCCGGCGGGCGCGGGCGGCACAGCTGACCTGATCTCACCGAGCAGGCTGCCCGCCAGCTGCGGCGCGGGCTCGTCCGGGCGCAGCTGCCCCGAGGCGGGTGCGAAGAACGAGACGCTGACGCGCGGCCGGCGCGGGCGCCCGCGAGGCGGATCTGGTCCCAGACCTCGCGGCGGGCGAGGTCATCTCCCTGCTCTTGGAGGGCGTTCACGTAGCGCTCCACCTCGGCTGAGGTGGGCTCGAGCGGGTCCGGTGCGAGCTCTGCCTGGGTCAGCATTTGACGCTTGTTCGCGGCAGCGGCCCTCCCGGATCAGCGGCGGTGCGCTTATATCCGCGCGATGGAAGATCCAATGCGGGTGGCGCGCGGTGTGGAGGTGCCGCTGTCAGAGGTCGAGTTGCGCGTGAGCCGCTCGTCCGGGCCGGGCGGACAGCACGCCAACGTCACCGCCTCGCGGGTGGAGGCGGTGTTCGACGTCGCGGCCTCGCGCTCGCTCAACGAGGACCAACGCCGCCGGGTGATGGGCCGCGTGGGCCCGCGCCTGACCGCCGTGGCGCAGGACTCCCGCAGCCAGGCCCGCAACCGCGAGCTGGCGCTCGAGCGGCTGCGTTCGCGGCTGGCCACCGCCCTAGCGGTGCCCCGCGCGCGCCACGCCACCAAGCCCACGGCCTCCTCCCGTGCCAAGCGGCTCGACTCGAAGCGCCGCCGCGGCGATCTGAAGCGCGCTCGCGGACGGCCGCGGCCCGAGGACCTCTAGGCGACGACTCGAGCCTGTCGGTGCGCGGCGCTGCGCACCACCTCGAGCACGCGGGCCGGCTCGTCGGTGACCTGGAACAGGTCGAGATCCCCGGGCGAGATCTTCCCCTCGCCTGCCAGCCGCTCCCGTATCCAGTCGACCAGCCCCTCCCAGTAGGCGGTCCCCACGAGCAGCACTGGGAAGTAGCGGATCTTCCCGGTCTGGATCAGGGTCAGGGCCTCGAACAGCTCGTCGAGCGTGCCGAAGCCGCCCGGAAAGACCACGAACGAGCTCGCGTAACGGACGAACATGACCTTGCGCGTGAAGAAGTAATGGAACTGCAGCGGGAGGTCGACGTACGTGTTCATCGACGCCTCGAACGGCAGGTCGATGTTCAGCCCGATCGAGTGGGCCCCGCTGTCGCGGGCGCCGCGATTCGCCGCCGCCATGATGCCCGGGCCGCCACCCGTGATGATCGCGAAGCCCGCCTCACCCAGCGTGCGCGCCACCGTGCGGGCGAGCTCGTACTCGGGGTGGTCCTCGGGGGTCCGCGCGGAGCCGAAGATCGAGACGGCGGCACCCACCTTGGCGAGCGCCTCGAAGCCCATCGCCAGCTCCGCCTCGATCCGCTGGAGGCGCGCCGTGTCCGACTGGGTCGAGACGATCGAGCGCAGCTCGGCGCCGAGCAGCTCCTCGTCAAGGGTCGCCGGTCGGCGCGGGCGCGGCTCGTCGCTCACGCGCTAATCCCGCTGCGCGGACAGGCGGGCGAGCGCCTCGTGAACCTCCACCACCGCGACCTTCACCGGGTCCTCGTCCGGGCGGTCGTGCACCAGGTCCCATGTCTTCTCAGCGGCCTCGCTGGCGTTCTCGCGGGTGGCCTTGCTGCCGATCATCTGCACGAGCTTGATCTCGAATTCCTGGATCTGGGTGGCCGGGTCGGCAGGCTCGAGACGTGGCAGCGGATCCCCGGTGGCCTCCCGCCACATCGAGGTCGCGATCACCAGCCGGTTGCGGAGCAGCGTCGGGTCCATGGCGCTCACAGCGGCACCTTATCGGTGTGAGCGACCCGCCTAGAGGTCGGCCGCGCGAAGCTGGCCGCCGTACGCGCCGCGGCCGGTGATCGCGGCGGCGCCGCAGCGTGAGGCGAGCGCCAGCGCGGCCTCCACGTCCATCCGGGCGCCCAGCGCAAAGGTCAGTCCGGCGGCGAAGCAATCGCCCGCTCCGTAGCTGTCGGCCACCGGCCCGGGAAGCTCCGCGGCGGCGAATTTGCCGCTGCGTCCCTCCTCCGCCGTCCAGGTCCCGCCCTCGGCCCCCGCGGTCGACACCACGAGCCGCGGAGCCGGGTCGAGGGCGCCCGCGGCGTAGCGCTCACCGGCGTCGTTGGCCGAGTGGACCAGAGCGTCGAGCGCCACCCCGGCCTCCGCCAGCGTGGGCAGCGAGCGCGCCGTGGCCACAAGCACGCGCGCGGTGCGCGCGGCGCGAAGGGCCGCCGCATCGCCGCTCACGAAGTAGACGGCGTCCACGTCCGCGAACTCGCCCCAGGGGAGCGGGTCCTGGCCGCTCGGCCCGTAGCGCTCGTGGATCGTGGTGATCGTGCGCTCCCCGTCGGAGTCGAGGTAGGTGAAGCCGCGCCGCTGCGGCAGCTCGCGGAAGGTGGCCTCCACCCGCACGTCACGGGCCTGCAGCTGCTCCTTGGCGGCGCGGCCGAGCGGATCGTCCCCCAGCGCGGTGAAGAGGAGCGCCGAGCCGGCCAGCTTCGCGAGCTGGACCACCGACACCGCCCCTCCCCCGGCCGCCTCCTCCCACCACTCCTCGGCGTGCACGATCTCGCCGGCCACGGGCACGCGCTCCACCCGCGCGAACTCGATCCACTCCACGTGACCCACCACAGCGACCTTCATGCAGGTCGCACGGTACCGCTCAGCCGGAAGTACCCTTGAATGGGCATGGGGCTGATCGCTTTTCTCATCTCTCTGGCCGTGCTCGGCCTCGTCGTCGGCGCGCTCGGGCGCCTTGCGCTCCCGGGTCCCGACCCGATGGGCATCGGCCAGACGATCCTGATCGGCCTGGCCGGCTCGTTCATCGGCGGCTTTCTCACGTCGCTGATCTCCGGCCGGCAGGCGTGGAACATGATCGTCGCCGTCGCCTGCTCCACGGCGATCGTCTACCTCATCCGCCGCTCGCACGGCGGCACCCTGACGGATCCGGGCCTGGGCAACAGGCCGCGCCGCTAGCCGCTGTTCAGATGCGGCCGGATGGCGCGCGCCGCGGCGAGCACCTCGCGCGCGGGCGGGTAGTCGCTCGAGTGCTCCGACAGGTGCACGTAGCGCAGGGAGCCGTCTGGAGCGACCACGAGGACGCCGCCGAGCTGGGCGGCATGCCCGATGATCCGGCCCTGATGCACCGCCACGCTGCCCTGGCCGATGCGTGACGAGACCGTCGCCCTCAGCGTGGCCAGGATCTGCCGCGGCCCCACAAGCTCGCCGAGCGTGCCCAGCTTCGCCCCCACCATCGCGTAGATCCGCCGGTCGGGGTCCACGAGCACGGTCACGTCCACGCCCTGTGCGCGACGGAACGACGCCGCCATCTCCGGCGTGCCCTGGCCGATCATCACGAGGTTCACGCCGGCCGCGTCGAAGTCGTCGCGCAGCTTGTGAAGCTGGACCGCCTGGTCGCGGCAGAAGACGCAGCCGTAGTGGCGGATGAAGGCCAGCACGGCCGGCCGCTCGCGCCAGAGGTCCCCGAGCCGGACCGGGCGCCCCTCGTGGTCCTCGAGCACGACGTCCTCGAGCTCGTGCGCGTCGCTCGGCGGGTTGGTGGACTGATGCTCACGAGGGATGTCGAGCACGGGCGGAAGGCTAACCTGCCGGCCCAAATCACACCTCACTCGTGCCGGGGCCGGCAGTGGTACATTCGCAGCCTCTTCAAGAAGGGGGGAGATCTGAGCAGTCTGAGCGCTCACGGCAACGGCGATGTGGTCCTTGCCGATGCCGTCGCAGAAGAGGTAGAGGCGCTGCTCGCCGCCACCGAGAAGGCGGCGGAGACCATCAGGCACGAGACCGAGCGCGAGGCGCTCGCCGCCCTCGACGAGCTGTCCGAGCTCGTGTCCGGGCTGCGCGGTGCGGCCGACCGGCTCGAGCGGCAGCTCGACACGGCGCGCGCCCAGCTCGGCGTGGCCACCGCCCCGGCGCTGAACGGCACGGACATCGAGCGCCGTGCCCGTCTCGTCGCGCTCAACATGGCGGCCAACGGCGCCCCCCGCGAGGAGACCGATCGCTACCTCGCCGAGCGGCTCGGCGTCTCGGATCGCACGAAGCTGCTCGACGCGGCGTACGACTCTTCGCGCTAGCCGGTACCGCCGCACCCGTCATTACCCTGGCGGCCAGCGGTGATCCCAATGGTGATGCACAGGGCGGGGAGCGAGGTGCGGGCGATCTTCCGCGCCGACACGCCCACGCACCTTCACCTCAGGGAGCGCATCACCGCGATCGTGACGGTCACGGTCACGCTCGACGTGATCGCGGCGGTGGCCATCTACTTCCTCGAGCGCGGCAGGACCCTGAACGGCATCCACACCTTCGGGGACGCCGTCTTCTGGACCACGGCGCAGCTGCTCACGGTGTCCTCTCAGATGCCGAACCCGGTCACCACGGGCGGCAAGATCATCGATCTCGTGCTGGAGCTGTGGGCGATCACGGCGGTCACCGCGCTGGCGGGCTCGTTCGGAGCCTTCTTCCACCGCCGCGGGATGGAACGCGACCCGATGTAGCCGGCCTCAGATGCCCAGCGCGCGCCGGTGGTAGAAGCGCCGGGCGAGCTCGCGGAAGAGCCCGCCGTCGTCGTCGGCGCTGAGTGAGCGCCTGCTGTTCCCGTTGATCGCCGGCGGATCGGTGATGCCGTCGTGGCGAGCGTCACAGGCGCAGGTGGTGCCGTCGGCGCCACCGCCAAACAGGTACGCGATCACCCCCGCCGCGCGGTATTGGCGCAGGTGCCGCTCGCCGCCCTTGCCAAGCAGCCACTGCACGCGGTTGTCCTGGAAGTGGCCGAAGGTGTTGTTCTCCGCGCGCATCTCGGTGTTCCCCAGCGGGATCTGCCAGATCGCGATCGCCTGATGCGATGCCCGGGAGTAGCGGCCGAGGAAGCGGACGTTCCGACCGAAGTCGGCGGCCTTCCACCAGGAGGCGCCGCCGTCGCCGTAGATCACCTGCTTGAAGCCGGCGTCGCGGTCCGAGAACTCGCTGAAGGTCACGTCGAAATGCGCGTGCAGCGAGCGATAGTAGGCAGCCGCCTTGGCGGCGAGGCGGTCGATGTCCCGCTTGGGCGGATCCGAGTACTGGATGTCCACGCCGGTGCCCCAAATGCTCAGGTTGTAGGCGAGCAGAACATGCGGCGCCAGGCTGTCGCGAAGCCGCACCACGGCCTGAGCGAAGCCCGCTACATCGTTCGGCAGCCCGGCCAGCTCGGGCAGCCCGGTGGCGGAGACCTGCGCGGGCACCGTTGCGGCGTCGTCGCCGCGGGCCACGTGCTCGACGTAACCCCAGAGGTCGGGCTCCACGTGCAGCACCTCCGTGCGGCCAGACTCGTTGGCGCGCCGGAAGAAGAGCTCCAGGTCCTGGTAGTAGGCCTTCATGGTCGCGGCGTTCTGGAGGTTGCCGAGATCCGCGCGCTGCTCGTCCGAGTCGTTCTTGCCTGGCAGCGACTGGCGAATCAGGTAGTAGGTGAAGACGGGCGTGGTGTGGTGCGCCAGCGACTCGCGCGCGTACATGCTCACGAAGCTGCCGTCGGGGTTCCAGGTGGACCAGCCGGCCCCGGTGTTCACGCCGCCGGCCAGGTACTGGTAGCGGAAGCCGAAGGGCGCGCTGCGGTGCAGGGCTGCCGCACCGCCTGGGGGGTCGGTCAGGCCGAGCTGGACCCGGTGCGAGGGCCAGCCGTGGGGACGCTTCGCCGCCAGCGCGGGTGTCGCCAGGCATGCAGCGGCCAGGATGACGGCGAGCAGGGTGCTCTTCATTGGGTTACGAGTGACCGAGAGCCGACCACGCCTCAGATACCCGGCGCGGCGGTCCCACATGGTAACCCTGGGCGTACGAGACCCCCGCCTGGCGCAGGAGCACCAGCGTCTGCTCGTCGGAGACGAGCTCCGCCACGGTCTCCGCTCCCATGCCGTGAGCGATGTCCACGATCGCCTGCAGTACGAGCTGGTCGGTGCGGCTGTCGGCCAGCGTCGAGATCAGGCCGCCCTCGAGCTTCAGGTAATCGAGCGGCAGCTTCTTCAGGTGGCGCATGGCGCCGAAGCTCGAGCCGAAGTCGCGCAGGGCGAAGCGGCAGCCGATGCTCTTCAGCTTCGCGGCCAGCTCCGAGGTCACGTCCACCGCGGCCACCGCCACCTCCTCGGTCACCCCGAGCACGAGGCGGCTCGGATCGGCGCCGGTGGCGGCAAGCCACTGCTCGATGGCGAAGGGCAGCTCATGGTCGTCCAGCGAGTGGGCGGACAGGCTCAGCTCGAGTCGGACGTAGCGGCCCTTCTGCTCCTGCTCGGCGATCAGCCCGATCGCCTGGCGCACCAGCCAGTGGTCGATCCCGCGCATCAGCCCGGCGCGCTCGGCCACGCCCAGGAACGCCTGGGGCAGGACCAGCCGCCCGTTCTCGTCGCTCATCCGCAGCAGCAGCTCGAAGTGCGCCACCTCGTTCGTGCGCAGGTCGAGCGCGGGCTGACAGGAGACGATGAAGCCCTCCTCGTCGAGCGTCTGGCGCAGCCGCTCGCTGGAGATCGGCGCCGGCGCCTCCACCGGCGCCTGATAGACGGCCAGCGGTGCCTCGTGCGGCACGGGCTCCGGCTGGGGTGCGGGCTCCGGGTCTGGTGCGGGCTCGGGCGTGGGCTCCGGCTCCGGCTCGTACTGGGGCTGTGCGGCCTCAGCGGGCTCGCCGTACTCCGCCGCCGGTGGGGGCTCCCACGCCGGCGCGGGGTCCGGCTCGGGCTGAGGCTGGTACTCGGGCTGAGGCTGGTACTCGGGCTCAGGCTGATGCTCTGGTTCGGGCTGCGACTCAGCCTCTGCCTCTCCGTAGTCGGCGCTCCGCCCCTCCTCCTCGAGCTCCGGCTCGTGGAACAGCACGAGCGCACCGGCCAGGCGCTCCGGCTCGGGCTCGTCGTCGCCCTCGGCGCGGAACGCCGCGGCGGCGGCTTCGAGCACCCCACCATGCCGGAGCCGCAGGCGGCCTAGCTCGTCGGCGGTCCAGTCGCGTGAGCCGATGTCGTCGAGGAAGGCGCTGAACTCCGAGCCGCGGCCGAGCGGCACGGGCACGAGGGCGAGCTCGATCGTGAACTCGCGGCCATCCCGGTGGCGGGTGACCACCTCGAAGCGCCGCTCCTCGCTCGGCGCCTCGCCGGCCAGGACGCGCTCCAGATCGCGCTCGCCGCGCTGGCGCTGCTGCGGAGCGACGATCGTGGCCACGAGCGGGTGCCCGATCACCTCGCCGCGGCGCCATCCAAAGGTGCGTTCGGCCTGCGCGGTCCAGGCCGTGATCAGGCCGCCGGAGTCGACGGACATGAGCCCGGACCCGACCAGCGGCGCGAGCGTGTGCTCGGCGGGGGGCGCGTCCGACCCCTCGCCCCCGTAGGGCTCCTGGGTGTAGGCGTCGTGAACGTGAGTGCTCACGCCGGCCTTCCTCTACGTCCATGCATGCGGTCCATCGCAGCCCAACTCCCGGAGTCCGTTCTGGGGGACGCTTCGGCACGCTGGCCTCACGCGTCTAGGCGAACTCCAAAAGATAGGCCGGAATATGAGTCCCGCAGCCGTACATTCGTCCAGCGGCGGGTTTAGCGGGCTGTCTCAGTCCCAGACGAATGGCGGGTACTTCGTGGTCATCCAGAGCAGGTACGCGTAGCCCCGCTCCAGCCAGCGCAGGGACACCAGCACGATGTCGAACATGCCCTTCGGGAACTTGCGGGTGAACAGGATCGTGAAGAACCCGAAGAACACCATCAGATGACCCAGGTATTGGATGATGTTCGCCACGAAGAGGTAGGGAATCACCAGCAGCCAGGCCACGAGAGGGCGCCAGCGGGCCACCCCGTCCTCGGGATACACGATCTGGAAGCGCACCGGGTAGTCCGGGTCGTGCTCGAGCGAGAAGGGCGGATACCCGTCCACCAGCAGGTACAGATACCCGGTCACGCGCATCCGCCAGCGCCCGACTCCCAGCACGAAGTCGAACAGCGCGCGTGGATAGCGGCCCGTGATCAGCACCGCGAACCACGCGACAATGACCGCGAGCACCGCCACGAAGCTGAGCACGATGAGCGCGATGTAGTGGGGAATCAGCAGGAACCACTTCACGAGCGGCATGAAGCGGCTGTACTGCTCCTGGTGATCGATGTCCAGGCGTAGCGGATAGTCGGCGAGGCCTGAGGCTGCAGCTGCAGTGGGTTCGTCCATGCGCCCTTTATAACCCGGGCGGCAGTCGACCACCAGTCGCGGCGTTACCCGAACGTAAACGAGTAGGCGGAGATCCCGCTGTCGAAGCGGAGGCTGAGCCGCCCCGACCCTGACGCCGGCAGGGCCGCCACGTTGTAGAGGCGCTGCCCGCGCACGGTGAGCAGGCCGCCGTGCACGTCCGTGCCCGCGTCGGCGGGCTGGATCGGCCGACCGTCGAGCAGCACCCGCACGTTACGCGGGCGGCCGTCGGAGGTGCCGAGCACGATGTACACGCGCTTGGCGACGAAACTGAGGTCGATGCCGGCGCCCGCGCCGGCCACGCCTTCCTCGGGCCGCTCGGTCCAGGTGCCGCTCAGCGCGAACTCGTTCTGCTTCAGCGATGCGGGCGGCGGCGGGTAGGTGAACGGCCCCGGCATCGGCGCCTGGACGTAGCCCTGCGCGCGGGAGAGCCCCACGTAGGTCTCAGGCGTGGCCAGGCGCGGCGGATTCTCCGCGTTCACGTGGGTGGTCGACCCGAGCCGCTTCGCCCCTGCCTCGGCCAGCAGGGTGCGGATGGCGTGCTCGTCCTGCGCGTAGTCGCCCTCGCCGAAATGCGCGTAGCGCACGTGCCCCGTCGCGTCGATCAGGTACTCGGCCGGCCAGTACTGGTTGCCGTAGGCGTTCCAGGTGCCGAGGTTGTTGTCCTGCGCGACCGGATACTTGATGCCCTCCGCGTGGATCGCGCTCTGCACGTTGCCGGCATCGTGCTCGAAGGGGAACTCCGGCGAGTGGACGCCCACGATCGTGAGACCGTCCTTGCGGTAGCTGGCGTCCCAGGCCTCGAGGTGCGGCAGGGTGCGGATGCAGTTGATGCAGGTGTAGGTCCAGAAGTCCACCAGCACCACGCGGCCGCGCAGCCCGGCCAGGGTCAGCGGCTTGTCGCCCGGGGTGTTGAACCAGCGCTGGTTGTCGGTGAACGGCGGCGCCGGGCCGTAGTCCTGAAGGCCGTCGCTGCGCTTGGGTGCCGCCGCCTGGGCGCTATCGGGGCCGAAGCGCGGCTTGCCGCGCAGCCCGGCGAGGCGAGTGGCGACCGCGTGCGAGCGCTCGAGCCCGTGGGTCGGGTCGATCGCGAACGCGGGCAGGTTGTCGGCCAGCACCTTCTCGAAGCGCACGTCGAGCTGCGTGGACAGGGCCACGGCCGTCGCGATCATCACCACGCCGAGGGAGCGCTGGAGGGCCAGCCCGTGGCCGGCGCGCTTGATCCGGTCCCCCACCCACTGGCCGCCGAGCGCCAGCGCGAGCAGCACCGCAGCGGAGCCCGCGGCGTAGGCCACCGCCACCGTGACGAGCCGCGCCGACGTGCCCTCGGATGCGCTGACGGAGATGACCGCCGCCAGGATCGGGCCGGCGCAGGGCGTGTAGGCGAAGCCCAGCGCGGCGCCCACCCCCAGCCCGCTCCAGAAGCCGGTGCCGCGCGAGCGCGGCCCGAAGCGCGAGAGCCCCGCGAGCGGCTTCTCGAGCCACGCCGCCGCGCCGGGCACGATCAGCGTGAGCCCGAACACGATCAGCACGACCTCGGCCAGCGACCCTCACGCCATTGCCCGCAAGGCCCACGCCCTTCACGAGCGAGGCGAGCGCCACGACCGTGATCGTGAAGGTGAGCGCCAGCCCGAGGACGATGCCGAGCGGGCGGCGCCGGCCCCCGGTGGCGCTGGCAGACAGGAGCGCCGGCAGGACGGGCAGGACGCACGGAGTCAAGGCCGTCGCGGCGCCTGCGACGAGCGCGAAGAGGGTCAGCAGCACCATTGCAGCGGCCCATGATCGCCCCCGAAGGTTGTGGAAACGTTAAAGACGGCGCGGCTAGGAGCTCGAGACCGGCACCCCGGGCTCGCCGGGCGGGTGCAGACCGATCGCGTGACAGCCGTCGAGACCCGGGCCGATCCGCGGTGCGGCCGCGAGGTGCGGCGGCCTCAGGAAGGCCGGCTTGCGCTTGAAGTCGAAGTAGTCGGTCATGTCCGCGGCGTTGGCGTCGCGGAAGGTCAGCGCACCGATGTTCCACTTGCGCTCGATGAAGCGCAGGATCGAGGTGTGGTCCTGCACCACGCGCGAGACGTAGTCCGGCCTCGCGTACGGCGAGACCACCACGGTCGGCACGCGGAAGCCGTAGCGGTCGAACGAGCCAGGAACGTCGCCCGGCTTCAGCAGCGGGGGCGTGGAGTCGGGCTTGATCGCCCGCGGCGGCGGCACGTGGTCGTAGTAGCCGCCGTGCTCGTCGTAGGTCAGGAAGAGCGCGGTGTTCTTCCAGTTCGGCGACTTCATCACCGCCCTGATCACCTTGGCCACGAACTGCTCGCCGAACTGGATGTCCTGCGGGTTCTCCTCGGACTGGATCTCGAAGTGCGGGTCCACGAAGCTCACCGCCGGCAGCTTGCCCCGCTTCGCGTCCGTGTAGAACTGGTCGATCTTCACGAGCTTCGCCCGGCGCTCGGGCGTGAACGGGCCCGGGACGATCAGCGTGGCGGGCTGGTCGGTGTAGTAGTTGCGCCAGCTGATCTTGTGCGTGTCGAGCCGGTCGAAGATCGAGCCGTTCTTCGCCGGCACCGAGAAGTTGGCGATGCTCGTGGAGATCACGCCGTCGGAGGTGCCGGACATCAGGTAGCGGCGGTTGGGGTAGGTCTGGCAGAGCGTGGAGCCGAAGAAGCGCTCGCCGACCGGGAAGACGCTGGCGAGCGAGTAGGTGAATGGCATCGCGCGGTCGTCCCAGAACCACATCGCCACATCGGTGCAGGCCTTCACGAAGCCGTCGTTGCGCCCGCCGCCGTAGGACACGTGGCTCGCGTTCCAGTCCTGGTTGGGGTGGCCGCTGATCTGGCAGACCGACGGCGCGAGGCTCGCGCGCACGGGCTTGCCGGTGGCGTCCGGGTTGGTGGCCAGCTGCCTGCCGCTGCGGCTGACCGGCAGCCCGTCGACTCCCCGCCGCGACTTCACCCTGTGAGGCAGCATCCCGAGGAGGTTGTCGAACGAGTGGTTCTCCATCATCAGCACCACGATGTGGTCGATCTGCGGGAGCGTGTCCTCGCCCTCCGGGAGGTGCGGGAACGGCTTGGACCCGGGCTTGCGGACGCGGCCGTAGTCGGCGATCGGCCGCGCCCAGGCCGGCAGGCCTGAGCTGGCGGCGGCGAGGGTGAGCCCAGCCGCTGCGCCGGTGCGCAGCAGCGTGCGGCGACTCATGCCGGACTCGCGAGTCACGCGCGGCATCTTAAGCGCGCGGCGGGCGCCGAGAAGTTAAAGCGCGGTTTCGGGCTCGATACCGGCGGCGGCCTGCCGGCGCTGCGCGAGGTCCACGGCCTCGACGACCTTGCGCGGGTTGGCCACGCCGACAAAGGCGAAGTCCGAGTCGTCCGTGCCAGCGGTGTCGAAGTCGACGGTGCCGACGCGGAGCACCCGCTCGCTGAACGACTGGCGCGTGTTCACGTTCTGGACGCGTTCGAGGCGGGTGTCGTGCGTCGTGCGGGTGAAGATGCCTTTCCGAATGTGCAGCCGGCGGTCGGTGATCGTGTAGGTGGTGGTGATGCGCCTGATCAGCCCGACTATGAAGACGATGACCAGGAGCGCCACGGCGGCAGCGGCCACCCAGCCGAACTGCACGTGGTGCGCCGTGATGCGGGTCACGAGCGCGGCGATCGCGCCGGCGAGGATCACAACCGCGAGCCCCTTGAAGTAGTAGTCGAGGATCGACCGCCACGACGGGTGGCCGGTGAAGATCACGTTCTCGCCAGGTTGCAGCTCCATACGGGCCATGCGGGGCGCAGCCTAGCGCCTGCTCCCGACCGGGGCTCAATTTCCGCGCTGCTACGGCCGATAGCAGGGTTATGGCCAGCCGTAAGTACCTGCTGCTTGCGGCCGTCCCTGCCCTGGTTCGCCTACTTGGCGTGGGGCTCGACCCCGTGGTGTGGGGCCTCGCGCTCGCGGTGTGCGCATTCGCCTCCCTGCGCTGCGCCTCAGCCGCGCGGCGCAACCCGGAACGGCGGGGCAACTGGATGATGCTCTCGCTGGCGACCCTGCTCGCCGCGGTCGCCGCCGGACTGGGCATCGTCGTCTCGGCCGCGGGAGTCGGCGCCACGGTGGCGTTCGACGTGGGGTTCGCGGCCTCGGCGGCGCTGCTCGCGGGCGTGGGACTGTGGGCCAGCGGACGCATCCGCGGGGCTCGGGTGGTCGGCATGAGCGACACCGCCCTGCTCGCCACGCTGATCGTGGCGGTGGGCCTCTACTTCGTGGTGATCCCAGGCTTCGACCACGGCGATTCCGTGCTGACGGTGGTCTTCGCCACCGACCTCGCGGCGCTGCTGATCGCCGCCTTCGCCACGCTGGCCGGCAGCGATCGCCGCGACCGGCAGGTGGGCTGGTGGCTCGTGGCCGCCTGCGGCGTGGCCGCGGTGGGAGACGGCCTGGCCGCAGCCGCCGCCGCCGGCGAGGTGCGCTCGCTGGTAGCGCTGACCGCGGCCCTGTGGGCCTTCGCGAGCGCGGCGATCGCGGCCGCCGCGGACGCCGACGACCCGGCCGTTGCGAACTCGCCCCGCGCCGAGGAATCCGGCCGCCGCTGGATGCTCGCGCGCGTGGTGGTGCCGCTCTGCGCGGTGATGGCGATCCCGGCCGTCGAGGCGCTGATCTGGGCACGCGGCGACCTGAACGCCTGGAACGGCGCCTACTTCCTCTTCTTCTTCCTGTTCGCCATGGTCCTCGCGTTCAGCCGCCAGGCCTATCTGATGTTCGACAACCGCCTGGCGATCACGCGCGAGCGCCGGCTCAGCCTCCAGGTGATGCGTCGCAACGAGGAGCTGGAGGCGCTCACGGGGCTCGCCACCACGATGACCGAGCGGCTCGAGCAGGAGCCGATCATCGAGCGCGGCCTCGACGTGTTGCGGCTCGCCGCGCGCACCACGAGCTCGGCCCTCTACCTCGAGTACGACGGCGAGCTGGTGCTCGCGGGAACCACCGGCGACTGGGAGACCGAGAGCGCGCTCGCGGGCGACCCCGCCAGCCGCAGCGGCGTGGAGCTGCGCCGTGAGCGCCAGGTCGTGCGGCTGCCGCTCGAGGCGCGCGGCCACCGCATCGGCAGGGTCACGCTGCTGCGCCCGGCCGCCGACCACGCCGACGTCGCCGAGCTCAAGCTGCTGCGCACGCTGGCGGACCAGCTCGCGATCGCCCTCCAGAACGCGCGCGACTACCGCGACAAGATCGAGCAGGCGATCTGCGATCCGCTCACGGGGTTGCTGAACCACCGCGCCTTCCAGGAGCGGCTCGGCTCGGAGCTCGCTCGCGCGCGCCGAGAGGGCTACGAGGTGGCTCTGGTGGCGCTCGACATCGACCACTTCAAGCCGATCAACGATCGCTGCGGTCACGCGGTGGGCGACGACGCCCTGCGCGCGTGCGCCCGCACGATCTCCACCTCGATGCGCGCCAGCGACATCGCGGGCCGGGTGGGCGGCGACGAGTTCATGATCGCGCTGCACGGCACCACCGTCGGGGACGCCCAGGAGGTGGTGGCGCGGCTGCGCGACGCGCTGGCCTCGACCTCGATCGGGCCCACGCGCGAAACGCTCACGATCAGCGCCGGCATCGCGATGTACCCGCGCGCCGCCGAGTACCAGACCGACCTCATGCGCTTCGCCGACGGCGCCATGTACTGGTCGAAGTCGAGCGGCCGCGACCGCGTGTCGGTCTACTCGCCGGACACGGGCGAGGCGCTGTCCCCCGAGGAGAAGGCCGAGCACGCACAGCGGTCGAGCCTGGTGCGCACGGTCCACGCGCTCGCGCGCGCGGTGGACGCGAAGGACGGCTACACGCACCTCCACTCGCAGCGCGTGGCGTTCTACGGGGCCACGCTGGCGGTCAGCCTCGAGCTGGACCCCGAGCGGGTCGAGATGATCCGCACCGCGGGCGTGCTGCACGACGTGGGCAAGATCGGCATTCCCGACCGCATCCTGTTGAAGGCCGGCAAGCTCGACGAGGAGGAGTTCGTGGAGATGCGCCGGCACTCGGAGCTCGGCCGCGACATCATCGCGGGAGCCGGCATGAGCGAGATCGCCGACTGGGTCTGTCACCTGCACGAGCGTGTCGACGGCCGCGGCTATCCGATGGGCCTCGCGGGCGAGCAGATCCCGCTCGAGAGCCGCATCCTGGCGGTGGCCGACGCGCTCGAGGCGATGACCTGGGCGCGCGTCTACCGACCGGCGCTGGACCTTGACGAAGCGCTCACCGAGCTGGCCGAAAGCGCGGGCAGCCAGTTCGATCCGCTGGTGGCCCTGCGGATGGTCGAGCTGGTCCGCTCGGGCGAGCTGCAGGTGGGCGAGGTAGAGCTCGAGATCCGAGAAGCGGTCTAGCTACAGGTATTGCGGGCTGCAGCTAGAAATATGCACCCTTAAGGCCCGAGTCGCCTTAACGCCGAGGGCCCGCCATTGGCGGGCCCTCGGCTACTTCAAAGCCTTGTGAGCGCCTAGACGGCCTTCACGTTAACGGCCTTGGGTCCCTTGTCGCCACTCTCGGACTCGTAGGTGACCTTCGTCCCCTCGGCGAGCGAGCGGTAGCCCTCGCCGACGATTCCGGTGTGGTGCACGAAAAGGTCCTGGCCGCCGTCATCGGGCGTGATGAAGCCAAAGCCCTTCTCGTCGCTGAACCACTTGACTGTCCCGTTTGCCATGTGTGTACCTCCACGGCTTTTGTGTGCTGAGCTACGCGGAGGTTGTCCAGCGACGCCTGCACTACTTTTGGCGCCGGGCCTTCGTGCCCGGCCCTACATCCGGGAAGGTAGCAGCGAAACCCGCTTTTAGCGCCCAGGGTCCGATCGGCTTTACGGACGGGGGCGAAGCCCGTCCAGCATGATCTCGAGGTGGCGGCGCCAGTCGAACGGAATCGGGTCGCCGCTCATGGTCGAGCAGAGGCCGCACATGAGCATGCCCATGTCGTCGACCTTGAAGTCCTTGCGCAGCACCCCGGCGCGCTTGGCGCGCGCGATCAGCTTGCTCATGGCGTCGTGCAGCTCCTGCTTCTCGGGAGCGATGTACTCGACCACGGCGCCCGTGCTCATGAGCGCGTAGCGGACGCCCGCGTCGCTGGCCATCAGCTCCGCGTTGCGGCGGAAGGAGCTGGCGAACGCCTCCCACGGGTCCTCCACCTCGAGTGCCTCGCGCGCGTTCGCGGCGAACTCCGCGAACTTCTGCGCCACCAGCGCGCCCATCAGCGCGTCCTTGGTGGGGAAGTGCCGGTAGACGGTCCCGACGCCGACCTCCGCCTGCGCGGCGACGTCGTCCATCTGGGCCTCCTGGCCCTTCGCGGCGAACACCTCCGTGGCAGCACGCAGGATGCGTTCGCGGTTGCGTCTCGCGTCCGCCCGCAGCGGACGCTCCCCGAGAGGCGCTGTCGTTTCCACTCTGTTGGCCAGTCTACTTGACAAACGGAACCTCGGTTCCTATTCTCCAGCAGAGTATAAACGGAACCGGAGCTCGACTTCCAAATCCCAGGAGAGCAGTAGATGACCACCACCAGCACACCCAGCAAGAAGGGCTACGCGCTCGCGCTTCTCGCACTCACCCAGTTCGTGATCGTGCTCGACGCGTCGATCGTGAACGTCGCGCTGCCGTCCATCGGCCGTGCGCTCGACTTCTCGCAGGACAACCTGTCCTGGGTGGTGAACGCCTACACGCTCTTCTTCGGCGGCTTCCTGCTGCTCGGCGGCCGCCTGGCTGACCTCTTGGGCCGCCGCAGGGTGTTCATGATCGGGCTCGTGGTGTTCGCGATTGCGTCGCTGCTTGGCGGCCTCGCACAGTCCGACACCTGGCTGATCATCGCGCGGGCCGCGCAGGGCCTCGGCGCTGCGCTGGTCTCGCCGGCCGCGCTGTCGCTCGTCACCACGATCTTCAGCGAGGGCGCGGAGCGCAACCGCGCGCTGGGGGTCTGGGGCGCGGTGGCCGGCTCCGGCGGCGCCGCCGGCGTGCTGCTCGGCGGAATGCTCACGCAATGGGCGGGCTGGGAGTGGGTCCTGTTCGTCAACGTCCCGATCGGGATCGCCGCGGCGGCCGTGGCGCCGCGCCTCCTGCCGGAGAGCCACCAGGAGGGCAAGCGCGTGTTCGACGTCACGGGCGCGGTGCTCGTCACGGCCGGCCTGTCCGGGCTGGTGTACGCACTGGTCGAGGCGCCGCGCTACGGCTGGGGCTCAGCTCACACGCTCGGGATCGGCGCCGCCTCGCTCGGTCTGATCGGCGCGTTCCTCGTGGTCGAAAGCCGCACCAGCCACCCGCTGATGCCGTTCTCGATCTTCCGCCTGCGCACGCTGCGCGGCGCGAACGTGATCGGCCTCCTGATCGGCATGTCGCTGTTCTCGATGTTCTTCTTCATCTCGCTCTACCTGCAGCAGGTGCTCGGTTACGACGCGCTGAAGACCGGCCTCTCATATCTGCCGCTCGCCTTCGCGATCATCTTCTCGGCGGGTGCGGCCTCCCAGCTCACCACCAGGGTGGGCTTCAAGATGCCGCTCGTGGCCGGGCTCGTGATGATCGCCGGCGCGCTGTACTGGTTCAGCCGCGTGTCCGCGGGCGGCGACTACCTGGGCGACGTGCTGTTCCCGTCGGTCCTGGTGGGCGCCGGGCTGGGCTTCGCGTTCGTGTCGGTCACGATCGCGGCGGTCTCCGGCACGCGGCCCGACGAGGCCGGCCTTGCCTCTGGCCTCATCAACACCTCCCAGCAGGTGGGCGGGGCGCTGGGCCTGGCGATCCTCGCCGCCGTGGCCAACTCGCGCACCGCGCACGTGCTCGCGGGCGGCGAGCACAACGCCGGGGTGGCGCTGACCTCGGGCTTCCGGCTGGCCTTCCTGGTGGCAGCCGGGTTTGCCGCCTTCGCGGCGATCCTCGCCCAGCTCATGATCTCGTCTAGCGAGAGCCGCCAGCACGCGCTGGCGGCCCAGCGGGGCGAGGTCGAGGCGGTCGCTGCCTAGATGGTTGACCCCACGACCCCGCACGTCCGGATGACGCGCCATATCGGCGCTGCTCGGCGTCCTCGGGTCTCGGCTTGCCGCTAGCAAGCCTTCGACCCTGCGTCCTTGATCAGCTTGATCTGACCCGCCCCCGACCACACGCGGCCGTGGGGTCAACCATCTTCTAGCTATCCGTGGCGGTGGGCGACGTAGCGCCACGCCGCCCGCCCGGTACGCCAGAGGGCCCGCCACTTGCTGGTCGCGGTGGCGAGGCCCCGGACGCCCGGACCAGCGACCTTGTGCCCGAGCGCCTCGAGCGCGTTGGCCGCGGCGCTCTCGGCGTCCTGCAACAGCTCGAGCGTCCCGGGCGTCGGGCCCAGCCGGTCGTGGGTGAGCAGGCGCAGCCCCCGGTCGGGCCGGCGCAGGAGCTCGGCGGTGTCCAGTTTCGGGCCGCCCTCGGCCGCGCTGGCCGCGACTAGCTCCGGCACCTCCTCGTCGAGGATCGGCAGCAGGAAGCGGCGGCGTAGATCGGCGCGGAGCGGCTCGAGACCGTCGTCAGATGCGGCGCTCAGGGCGGCCTGGATCTCGAGCGCGTAGCGCGCCGCCAGCGTGTCCTGCCAGCCCGGGATCAGCTCCGCACCGGCCTCTGGTGACGCGTCCTTGGCCCCTGCCGAGCCGGGACCGTGCTCGCCGTCGGGGATCTGCCGGGCGATGTAGGCCTCCGCCGCCAGCTCGCGGCTGAGCCCGTAGCCCGGCTGAGGTCCCCCCGGCACGCAGACCCGCGCCAGGCGCTCGGCGAGCGACGCCACGGCCTGGTCCGGGTTGGCGCCACCCGCGAGCCGCTCGAGCTGCTCGGAATCGAGCAGCATGTCGACCACGCGCCTGGCGCCATCGAGCCGTCCCCACATCCAGTCGTGCAGTCGCCACGACGCGCGCATGAAGCCGCCGAAGTGGTGCAGGCTCGCGCCGGCCAGCGGCGGCCGGTGGTCCGGACCGTCGTGGTCGCTCGCCCGCAGCGGCCACCTGGCGTCGGGCCGGATCGTCGCCAGCCCGTAGTCGACCTTGTGAGGGCGCCGGTCCGCCGTGAGGGCATGAAGCACCATCTCCACCGCCAGCGCGCGCTTCACCACCATCTCGCTGCCGCCCACGCTCAGCGCGATCGCGGCGCGCAGGACCTCGCTGGCGGGGGGTTGCTCCGCCGCCCGCGCCGCCAGCGGCGCTTGGAGCGTCGTCATCGCGACAGCGAAGTCGTGCATCGCCTGGCCGCAGACCACCCTGCCCGGGTCGCTGAGCGCCGGGCCCTGCAGGCTGTCCTTCAGGTCGTCCACGATCCAGGCCAGCTGGGACAGCAGCTCCCGGGCCGCGAGCAGACTCGTGACCGTGCTGGGGTCCGGCGCGGCGTCCGCGGCCAGCTCGCGCAGCACCTCTCGCAGCAGCCGGCGCGCCTCCTGGATGGCGACGCGCACGGGTTGGATCCCCCAGCGCCAGTCCGCGCTGGTCGCCGCCCAGTCGGCAGGCGACGCCTCCGGTCCGGGCAGCGAGTCGATCGGAGCCGCCCCCACCTCGCCATCCTCGATCAGCCGCTCGCGATAGAGGGGATACAGCTCGGCGGCCAGCACGAACAGATCCGGCGGGCCCTCCCCCAGGAGCCGCGGCACGATCTCGCGCCGCCTCTCCTGCTGGCCGAGGTCCGCCTCGATCCGCTCGAGGTCGTTCGCGAAGGCCACGTTGGCGGGCAGCGCGACCGCCTGCGTGACGGAGGCGACGAGGCCGGGCGCCTGCTGGGCCGCCGCCTTGGGAGGTGGGTCGCTGGTGGCCACGACGTAGGTCACGCGCCGGGCCACGTCGCGGTCGGACGGCGTGCGGTCGATCGCCCTCAGCACGGCCGAGAAGGGCGAGTTGTCCCAGAGGCCGCCGTCGATCGCGAAGCGGCTGGACTTCGGGCCGGGTTCAGGATCGAACGGCTTGCCGCTGCGCGTCTCGAGCACCCCGTCCATGCGCGGTGTGGCGGTGAGCCCGCCGGGATCGTCGCTCAACGCGTCGGTGGTCCAGTCGAGCGGCAGCGTGCTGGGCCCGAAGGCGATCGGGAACGACGCGGTGGTCCGCGCCGCGCGGGCCAGGAGTGCCGGCGCAGCCTCGCCGTCCAGGTCGCGCGGCGAGGGAGCGGCAGGGAAGGGCCAAGCGCCGGGGGCGGACGGACCGGCCACCCGCGCAACCGCCGCGACCAGGTCGCCGCTCAGGCGCAGATCGTCGCCGCTGGGCCGCTCGACGTGGCGAAAGGGCATCGCCAGGCGGTGATCGCGTCCCGCCACCTCGTCCACGCTGACCGGGTAGCCGTAGGAGTCGGTCGCGGTCACGGTCAACCGCACGCGCCGCGAGGCCTCCGCGCCGAGATCGGGCTTGGCGGCCTTCAACTGTCCGAACACCTTGGCGCAGCCGCGGAACAGGACCCTGTCGTTGAACGCGGAGCGCGCCTCGCCCTCCTCGGCCAGCAGGTTCTGGATCGAGCCGATCTCGCGCCAGGTGTCCCGGATCGCGTTCGCGCCGGCGCATTCGAGCGACTTGCCGTTGGCCACCACGTAGGCCAGCAGTGCCCCGTTGATCCCTCCGGCGCTCGTGCCGGCGATCACGTCCGTGACCAGCTCCGAGCGCAGCGCGTCGAGCAGGTCTCGGTAGGGCCCAAGCTCCTCGCCGTCGCGGGCCAGCGCGCAGCGGAAGCGGTCGAGCTCCTTCGCCACGCCGCCCATCCACACCGCGAGGCTGACCCCTCCGTTGAAGACGAGCGCCAGACGAAGCTCCTGGTACAGCGCGCGATCGAGGGGGCCGACCACCGGCCCCGACCTTACTCGGGAGGCCCTGAGCGGGCAAGGCGCCCGGGCGTGGCTAGCGGCCCGCTCCGCCGCCGGCGGTGCGCAGGCTGCGGTCCGGCCGGCGCGGGCCGAGCGCGAAGCGCGGATCCGGGTCGGCGCGGCCCTGGAACTGATCGCCCAGCCACTCCGCCATCGCCGGGCCGTGCTTGAAGCCGTGCCCAGAGCCGCCGCCGAGAATCCAGACCGTGTCGTGCTCGGGGTGCGGCGCGGCGACGAAGTGCGTGTCCCAGGTGAGGCTGTAGTGGCAGCTTGCGCTCGACCGGAAGGGGGCGTCCCCCAGAGCCGGGAAGCGGAGGCCCAGGAACTCGCGCGCCATGCGCTCGCTGTCGCGCGGCGGCGTGCGCGGCCAGGTGTCGGGATCGAACGCGGGGCCGTCCAGGTCCGAGCCCACCTTCATGCCGTTCCCGTCGAGCGCGCCGAGGCCGTAGGCGGCGCCGTCGTAGTCCACGAATGCGGGCAGCGGCGGCGTGGACCAGGTTGGCGGCACGTCCACGAAGAACAGCGCCTGCTCGGTGACCCGGAGCTCCAGCAGGTCCGGGAACAGACGGCCGAGCCAGGCGCCGCAGGCCCACACCACGAGGTCGGCCTCCAGGCGGCGCTCCCCCAGCCTCACGCCGGCGCCGTCGGGCAGCGCGTCGGCCAGCTCCAGCCGGGCTCCGCGAGCCACGGCGGCGTCGGCCAGCGCACGGGTGGCCTCGCGCGCCCGCATGACGCCCGCCTGCGGCTCGTAGAGGCCGAAGGCCAGGTCGTCCGTGCGGATGCTCGGGTAGAGATCGGCGAGACCGTCGGGGCCCAGACGCTCCACCGGGATCCCCTCCTCCGTCAGGACCCGCTCGCTCTCGCTCTCCCAGCCGTCCTCGCGGTGTGCGAGCCAGACCAGGCCCGCGTCCACGAACAGCCGCCTGCCGGTCTCCTCCTCGAGCTCCCGCCACAGCTCGCACGCCCGCCGCGCCGAGCGCGTGTACCAGCGGTCGGGCCCGTGAGAGCAGCGGATCAGGCGCGACTCGCCCGCGGACTCGGCGCGCGGATGGCCTGGCTCCTCGCGGTCCACCAGCAGCACGTCCCAGTCGTCGCCGGCCAGCCGGTGCGCCAGCGACGCGCCGAACACCCCCGCCCCGATCACGATCGCGGACGACACGCGACGCTAGGCCAGACGCCGGCCGACGAGCGAGGCGTGGCCGGCCACCGACTGCGCGAAGCGCTGGAAGTCGCTCGCGTACAGCTGCTGCGGGCCGTCGCAGAGGGCGGCCTCAGGATCCATCGCCACCTCCACGATGATGCCGTCCGCGCCCACCGCCGCCGCGGCGCGGGAGAGCGGCTCCACCAGGCGGCGATCGCCCGAGGCGTGCGAGGGGTCCACGATCACCGGCAGATGCGTGTGCAGCTTCAGGTAGGGCACTGCGCCCAGGTCGAGCGTGAAGCGCGTGGCGGTCTCGAACGTGCGAATGCCGCGCTCGCAGAGGATCACGTCGCCGTTGCCCTCCTTCAGCACGTAGTCGGCGGCCATCAGCAGCTCGTCCACGGTGGACGACAGGCCGCGCTTCAGCAGCACCGGCTTGCCGAGCTTTCCCACGACCTCGAGCAGCCCGTAGTTCTGCATGTTGCGCGCGCCGACCTGGATCACGTCCACCACCTCGGCCATCGCCTCGGCGTGAGCGGCGTCGGTGAGCTCGCTGACCACCGGCAGGCCGGTCTCCTCGCGCGCCTCGGCGAGCACCTCGAGCGCGGGCTGGCCCAGGCCCTGGAACGAGAACGGCGAGGTGCGCGGCTTGAAGGCCCCGCCGCGCAGCATCGACGCCCCGGCCTGCTTCACCGCACGCGCGACCGCGAGCGTCTGCTCGCGCGTCTCCACGGTGCAGGGGCCGGCGATAAGGCAGAACGTCTCGCTCGCCGCCTACCGAGCGGCCGTCGACGCTGACGATCGTGGGCTCGTGGTGGCTCAGCTCGCTCGAGGCGAGCTTGTAGGGGCGGCTGATCGGGATCACCTGGTCCACCCCGGCCATGCCCTCGAGCGCAAGCGAGCGCACGCCCTCGGGATCCCCGATGGCGCCGATCGCCGTGGTCAGCTCGCCGGGCATCACAGCCGCGTGAACCCCAACCGCCTCGAGCCGACGCACCACCGCGTCGATCTCGGCCTGGCTGGCCTGGGGGGTCATCACGACCATCATTTCGAGGCGAAGTATGGAGGCCGGGTTGGCAGTTGGCAGTTTGCAGTTGGCAACTGCGTCCGGGCTCCGGCGTAGTTGCCAACTGCAAACCCGCCAACTGCCGGCTGGCTACGCGTCAGCGTCGCCCCGCAGCAGCGCAACACCCGCGCCAGCGTCGCCGGCCGCCAGCCACGCCCCGACAACCGGGTCGCCCTCCTCCAGCACCCGCTCGATCGCCGCGATGGTCTCGCCGCGCAGTTCGCGCTTGGTGTTCGCGTAGGCCCGCGCCGGCAGCTTGGCCATCTCGCCCGCCACCACCAGCGCGCGCGCCACCACGTCCTCGGGTGAGGTCAGCTCGTCCACGAGGCCGAGCGCCAGGGCCTCCTCGGGATCGACGAGGTTGGAGCGAAGCGTGAGCACCCGTGCGGCGGGCCTGCTCAACTCCGCCTTCACGATCGCCATCGGCACGGCCGGGTAGGGCACCCCGGCGCGCAGCTCGGTGAAGCCCAGCTTGCCGCGCGTGCAGCCCACGCGATAGTCGCCGCAGAGCGCCATGACCATCCCACCCGCGATCGCGTGCCCGTTCACGGCACAGATCACCGGCCGCGGGAACGAGTACCAGCTCGCGGCCATCCGGTTGATCCCGTCGATCATCGCCTTCTCGCCGTCGGCGTCCAGCGTGGGCACGATCTTGAGGTCCACGCCGGCGGAGAAGAACTTCTCCCGCCCCGTGAGCACCACCGCGCCGGGTCCCGCGGCCGCCAGCTCCTCGGCCGAGGCCCGCACCTCCTCCATCAGCTCGGCATCGAGGGCGTTCGCAGGCGGCCGGTCCACGTGGACGAGCGCCACATCCTCATGCTGCTCGACGCGAACGTAGCCGGCCACGTGCGAAATCTGACAGGTCGGCGCGCCCCGGCGGCGGCTCGCGCGTCAGGGAATCATCTCGTGCGGCAGCCGCTTGCCATAGGCGGCCGCCGCCAGGGCGAGCTCGGACTGCTCAACCACGTCCACTCCCAGCTCGTCCGCGATCTCCCGCACGCGCAGCTCGTGGTCGCGGCCCAGGTCCTTGATGTAGGCCAGCGCCCCGATCCGGGCGCGCTCGGCGCGCATCCCGTCGCGGTGCACCTCGATCTTGCCCCAGAGGGCGACGACCCCGGTGATGCGGTCCACGTACGGCACCGGGCCGCGCTTGGGCGGGCGGTGGTAGGCGTAGATCCCGCACTTGCAGTCGGGATGCGGAGCCTGATGGGGGCCGTCGATCCAGCCCTTGCCGAACAGCAGCGTGCGGTTGGCGGGGAAGCACTGCGCCTGCACCTCGGCGTGCTCCCAGCGCATCGGGATGAACGGCGAGCTGAGCCGGTTGCGCTTCAGCGTCCACTTCCGGAAGCCGACGACGGCCTCGATCAGGTCGGGCGCCGACGCGGTCAAGCAGGCACCTTCTCCGGCTCCCTCTCTGGTTCGGGAGCGGGTTCCGGCCGTGGCTCGGGCTCGGGGAGCGGCACGGGCTCCCTGCGCGGCAGCTCGATCGGCTCCACGGTGATCTCTCGTGCGGGACCCGGCAGCGTGGCGGCCGGGTCGAGACCCAGCGATCGCATGCCAACAGAGTAGGGGCCCTAGCCGACTGAATCCAGCTGGGCCAGCACGGCGTCCAGGATCCGGTCCGGACCGAAGCGCACCAGGTCGTCCGCCACGAGGCCGGTCGCGTCCTCGGTGTCCGCCACCGCGGCACGAGCGGCGTCGTCGTCCAGCTCGGCGGTGTTGAGCGCCACGGCGACGACCGGTGCCGGGCGCAACGGGCGGCAGACCGCCTCGTAGGTGGCGATCAGCTCTGCCAGCGGCGGGAGCTCAACGTCGTAGCCCTCGAGCCGCGTGGCCCCCGCCCGGTGCGCGAGCACGAGCACGTCGGGCGGACAGCCGTGCAGCAGCCCGAGCGTGACGCCGGAGTAGGCGGGGTGGCCCAGCGATGCCCTGGCCCTCGACGAACAGCAGCGTCGCCGCGCTCCGCGCCCTCGTCGACCAGCCGCGCGGCCGCGCCCGCGACGAAGTCCGAGATCACGTGGTCGACGGCGATGCCCCAGCCGGCGATCGCGATCCCGGTCTGGCCGGTGGCCACGAACGACCGACGCCGATCCCGCGCCCGCGCGCGGCCATGTCCAGCTCGAGCGTCACCGACATCTTGCCGATCGCGCAGTCCGAGCCGACGCGTGTGCACGACGCGCAGCGTCCGGGGGGCGGCCGTTCGGGCCGCGCGGCACGCCGAGGTCGTCGGGCGGCGAGCGCGCAGGTCGCGCAGCGTCACGCCGCGCCGCTCTGCCGCGGCGCTGAACTCCGGGTCCTCCGACGAGGACCGTGTGCAGCCCGGCCTCGACGTTCAGGCCCAGCTCGATCGCCTCGAGCACCAGCGCGCGCCAGGCGGAGTCGAGCTTGCCCCCGAACGGCGCGACGCCGATCAGCAGGTGTCGGCGCCGCGCTCGGCCGCCTCCGCCAGCGTGGCCACGATCGGCACCGGCCGCTGGCAGTACGGCACGACCTCCGACGCCGTGCGGCCCGCCTGGGTCGAGTCGACCACCGCGACCACCTCGCGCGTGCCGTAGCGGATCACGCCGTGAGCGGTCTTCGCGTGGTGGTCGTCGAACAGCCCCTCGGTGAGGATCGCCAGGCGGGCGTCGCTCATTGAGCGCTTACCCCCAGGCCGGGCTCGGCCGAGGCCACCACGCCGCCGTCCCGGAAGCCGAGCCCCGCGAACGGTCTGCTCGAGATCAGCAGGTGCCCGTCGAGGTCGATGTGGTCGACCAGCGATCCGAGCTGCGCCGCCTGCGAGATGCCCAGCTCGGACTCGATCATGCAGCCGAGCATCACCTGCAGGCCGAGCGCGCGGGCGGCGTGGATCATCCGCAGCGCCTCGCGAATGCCGCCGCACTTGGCCAGCTTGATGTTCACGATCCCGTCGGCGTAGGCGGCGATCGGGCGCCACGTCCGCGAGGTCACGGCAGCCCTCGTCGATGATCACCGGCAGGCGCGGCGAGAGCTCGCGGTAGCGCGTGTAGCTGCGGTCGTCGCCGACCGGGAACGGCTGCTCGACGAACTCGACGCCCAGCTCGAGCAGCCGCGGCGTCAGCTCGCGCGCGGTCTCGAGCGTCCCAGCCCTCGTTGCCGTCGATCCGGATGCGCGCGCTTGTGTTCTCGCGCACGGCCTCGCAGACGCGCTCGAGATCGTCCGGGCCGCCGACCTTGATCTTGAGCACCTCGTAGCCGGTCGCCCGGCGCGTGCGGTCGACCGTGCCCTCGACGCGAGTCGATCCCGATCGTGTAGGACGTCGGCGGGCTGGTGGGCGAGAGCCCCAGCAGCCGCCAGACCGGCTGACCGAGCCGTTTGCCCAGCCAGTCGTGGAGCGCGCCGTCCAGCGCCATCTTCGCGCCCTGCTCGCCCTCGCGCAGCGCGAGCCGCTGGTCGATGTACTCGAGCGCGAACAGGTCGTCGCCGATCAGGGTGGGCGCCTCGTCGCTCGAGGAACGCCAGCAGCGTGTCGGGCGTCTCGCCCCAGTAGTCGACCGGCGCGCCCTCGCCGTAGCCCACCACGCCGTCGTGCTCGAGCTCCACGTGCACGACCTCCTCGACGTCGCGCGACTGCCGCGAGATCGTGAACGTCTCGGCGAGGTTGAGCGAGACCTTTCGGGCACGGAGCTCCATGGCACCGACAACCTAACCGCTCGGGTATACCCCGACGCGTGAAGGCGCGAGCCCACGGACCCGGCCGGGTGAACCTGATCGGCGAGCACACCGACTACAACGACGGCCTCTGCCTGCCGTTCGCGATCGCCCGCGGGGTCACGGTGAGCGCGGAGACGCGCACCGGCGGCGAGGTGATCGTGGTGGCCCGCGACCTCGGCGAAGAGGACCGCTTCGAGCTGACCGCACCCGGACCCGCGAGCGGCTGGCGCGCGTTCGCGCGCGGCATCGTGGCCGAACTGCGGACGGCGGGACACGCCGTGCCGGCGGCGCGGATCGAGATCGAGGGCGACCTGCCGCACGGTGCCGGGCTGTCCTCGTCGGCCGCGCTGGAGACCGCCCTCTGCCTCGCGCTGCTGGGGCTGACGGGAGAGGCCGAGCAGGCCGACCGCCTCGAGCTGGCGCGGCTCTGCTCGCGGGTGGAGAACGAGTGGGTGGGGGCGCGCACCGGGCTGCTCGACCAGCTCGCCGCGCTCCTCTGCCGCGCGGGCTCGGCGCTGCGGATCGACATCGCCTCGCTCGAGCTGACGCACGTGCCGCTCGACCTCGGCGGCTGGACCTTCGCGGTGCTGGACTCCGGCACCCGGCACGACAACGCCGCCTCGGGGTACAACGAGCGCCGTGAGGAGTGTGCCCGCGCAGCGGAACTGCTCGGGCTGGCGTCGCTGCGCGAGGCCACGCTCGACGACGCGGCGCGGCTTCCCGACCCGCTCGACCGGCGGCTGCGGCACGTGGTCGGCGAGAACGCGCGCGTGGACGCGGCCGTGGGCGCGCTCGGCAGCGGCGACATGTCCGAGCTGGGCGATCTGCTCGACGCCTCGCACGCCAGCCTGCGCGACCTCTACGACGTGTCCGTGCCCGAGCTGGAGATCGCCGTCCGCGCGATGAGGGACGCGGGCGCGGCCGGCGCGCGGATGATCGGAGGCGGCTTCGGCGGCTCGGTGCTCGGGCTGTTCCCGCCCGGCTCGGGGCTGCCGGCGCGCGCCGTGACGGTCGAGCCGGGGCCCGCCGCGCGCCTAATACCACCGGGCGGGGTGTGCTGACCCAGCGAGACGTGGGGTTAACCACACCCCTACTGGGTGGCGTACCGCACCAGCAGACGCAGGCCAGCCGCCTAGGAGCGGCCTCTCCTGACTGAGAACCTTCCAACATGCTCGATCGCCAGACGCGAACCAGAAGTTCGAAGGCCCCCAGGGTTGGACCCTCGCGTCTCCGTGGCCGTGCTCAGCGCTTCATCCCCTAGCGCCCTCAACAACGACTGACTTTCCGGCCCCCGCCCTCCCCCAGGCGGGGGTCGGGCCCCTTTCCGACTAGCCCGACAGCACCGCGTCGAGCACGGCGTCCACGTCGGTCAGGTCGGCGAGCACGGCATGGGCTCCGGCCTTGCGCAGCTCCGGCTCGTCGTACGGGCCGGTCGCAACGGCCACCGCCCGCGCGCCGCCCTGCAGCGCGGCCGCCACGTCGAGCGGCGTGTCGCCGATCAGCACGGCGTCCGCCGGCTGGAGGTGCAGGCCGCGGCGCTCGCGGGCCTTGCGCAGCGCCACGGCCACCAGCTCGCCCCGGCGGCGGTGGTCCGAGCCGTACGCGCCGATCTCGAAGTCCAGGTGCTGGTCGAGGCCGAAGGCCGACAACTTCACCTTCGCGTTCGGCTCGATGTTGCCGGTGAGGAGCGACTGGACCACGTCCGGCTCGCCGCTCAGCCGCCTCAGCGTGGCGTGCGTGCCGGGCAGCGCGCGCCCCTGCTCGCGGACCTGATCGGCCCGTACGGCCATCGCCGTGGCCAGCGCCTCGTCGAAGTCCTCGAGCAGCCCCTCGCCGTTCTCCACGCCCGCCGTCTCGAGCAGGTCGAGCGCGATCTCGAGGTCGGTGCGGCCCGCGAACGGCACGAGCCGGTCGGGCGGCACGCCGGTGACCTGCTCGAAGGCCTCGATGAAGGCGTCGCGGCCGAGGCCGGCGGAGTCCACCAGGGTGCCGTCGATGTCCCAGAGCACGAGGCGCGTCATGCGGGTAGCTTGCCGCGCTGTGGCCGATCCCGTCATCCTCGTGCACGGCGGTTGCGGAAATCCGCGCAGCGGGAGCGTCCGCGACGAGCCCTCCTACCACCGCGCCCTCGAGGAGGCGCTCGCCGCCGGCTGGGCTGCGCTTCGGACCGGCACGGCGCTCGACGGGGTGCAGGCGGCCGTGGAGTCGCTCGAGGACTGCCCGCTCTTCAACGCCGGCCGCGGCTCGGCGCTGACCAATGAGGGCAAGGTGGAGATGGATGCAGCGGTGATGGTCGGCTCCGGCCACCGCGCCGGCGCCGTGGCGGCCGTGACGCGCGTGCGCCACGCGGTGGCGCTGGCCCGCGTGGTGATGGAGGAGACGAGCCACGTGCTCATCGCCGGCCCCGGGGCCGAGCGGCTGGCTGAGGAGCGTGGGCTCGAGCTGTGCGAGCCGTCCTGGTTCGTCACCGAGCGCCAGCACGAGCGCTGGCTCGCCTCCAAGGGCACGGTGGGAGCCGTGGCGCTCGGCGCGGACGGCGGGCTCGCCGCCGCGACGTCGACCGGTGGCATGCGCGACCAGCTGCCGGGACGCGTGGGCGACTCGCCGCTGATCGGCGCAGGCACCTACGCCGACGACGCCAGCTGCGCGATCTCGGCCACCGGCACCGGCGAGGCGATGATCCGAACCGTCGCCGCGCATGAGGTGTCGGCGCTCATGCGCCACCGCGGGCTCAGTCTCGCGGAGGCCTGCGCCGTGGTGATGCGCGAGGGCCTCGAGCCGCTGGGGGCGGAGGCCGGGATGATCGCGGTGGATTCCTGGGGCAACGTGGCGATGCCGTTCAACACGGCGGTGATGCATCGGGGGCTCATGCGTGCCGACGGGCGCCCGGAGACGGCCGTGGGTGCCTAGTGCCTGGTGCCTAGATCCAGGATCGCCCTGGCCACCATGCCCGGGCGTTGCTGGGGCAGCAGGTGGCCCGCCCCCTCCACCTCCACCAGCGTGCCCCGCGGCAGCGCGTCGTGCCAGCTCCGCCGCGTTGCGCGGGGGCGCGATCCGGTCGCGGGTGCCGGTCACGACCGTGGCCGGCACGTCGATCGACCCGAGCGCCGGAGCCAGCGCGGGCAGCTCCTCCACCAGCGCCCGCTGCTCGGTGAAGAAGCTGCGCCAGACGGGCGCCGTGCGCCACTGGGCCGCGGTGGCCAGCACGTCCTCGTAACGAAGGCCGGGCAGCGCGGCGGCGGCGAGCCGGCGCACCGGCCGCAGCGAGAGGCTGTGGCCCACCAGCCCGAAGCCGGCTCGGAGCAGAGACGGCCCGAGCAGCGGGTTGGCGAGCACGCGGTCGACCAGCCCGAGCCGCCCGCCCGGAGTGACCGGCGAGATCAGCGCCAGCGCCTCCACGCGCTCGGGCGCCAGTCGCGCGGCGGCAAGCGCCACCCCGGCGCCCCAGCTGTGCCCGGCCAGAGTCGCCCGCGCAACGCCGAGCCCGTCCAGCAGGCCGACCACGCGGCGGGCGTTCTCCTCGAAGCCCACCGCCTGGCCGCCGCTGCGCCCGTAGCCCGGCCGGTCGGGAACGATCACCCGCATCTGCGGGGCGAGCGCGTCCGCGAGCGCACCGAGATCGGCTCCGCTGCCCGGCTGGCCGTGCAGCAGCACCACGACGCGCGGGCCGCTCCCCACATCGCTGGCGGCAAGCTCCATCAGGCCATCCTGCCACCCGGCCGCCTGCCCCGCGAGGGGCTCAGGCCGCGGAGCGAAGGCGCGGCTTGGGCAGCTGTCCCTCCGCCCACATCGCCGCCAGGCCGGTCCGCGCGAAACCGAGCGGCCGCGCCTCGTAGAGCAGGTAGCGCGGCTGCCAGCGCGGCGAGAACTTCGCGTTGAAGCGGTAGAGGCTCTCGATCTGGAAGAACGGGTTGCCGAGCGCCACGATCCGCGCCAGCAGCCGCTCGAACGCGCCCGCCGGGCTGTGCATCAGACGCGCGAAGGCGGCGAAGTTGAGCGACAGCTCCTCCACCCCACGCTCGCCCAGCAACTCGATCGAGCTGACGATCAGGAACTCCATCAGGCCGTTCACGCTGTCGCGTTCGCGGCGCATCAGGCCGAGCGACATCGCGGCGCGCCCGTAGCAGGGCACGAAGTGCAGGAAGCCGCAGGCCTCGCCGTCCGGCGCGCGCGCCACCACCACCACGCTCTCCCCCAGGTGGTCGCCGCGCAGCGTGTCGATCGCCATCGAGAAGCCGCGCTCCGGCGCATTGCCGCGCCAGCGCTCCGACACCGCCTCGAGTTCGGACAGCTCCGCCTCGCTCAGGTCGCCCAGCTCGCGCACGGTCGCGGTCAGCCCCGCCTTGCGCGAGCGGGTCACGGACTGGCGCACCTTGCGGATCGCGCGTCCCTCGAGTGAGAAGGACGAGAGCTCGACGATCGCCTCGTCGCCGATGTAGAAGGACTTGAGCCCGGCTCCCACTGCCAGCTCCGCGAACTGCTCGCTGGCCCCCACCACGCCAAGCGGGAGCCCGCGCATCTCGGCGAAGGCGCACAGCTCGCGCAGCAGCCCTGGAAGCGCCTCGCTCGGGCCCACCGGGTCGCCCGACACGAGCAGCACCCCGTTCTCGATCCGGTAGCCCACGAACGCGCTGCGCGTGGTGTCGATGAAGTGCTGCTTGTCGTCGCGGAGCTGGAAGAAGCTGAGCGTGTCCTCGCCGTGGCGGCGCACCAGCTCGCGCGCCACGCGGGTGGTGTCCTCGCGCCGCGCGTGCGAGGCCAGCGGGCGGAACAGGAGCCACCCCATCGTGAGGGCCGCCGAGGCCCAGAGCACGTCGAGCCCGGCGGGCAGCCAGTCGAAGGGATCGCGGAAGCTGATCGGACCGGCGGTGAGGGTGAGCGAGTTCGTGAGCTCTCCGATCAGGCGGCCGGGCGTGAGCTCGGGCGTGGCCCAGTGCGCTGCCGCGACCACGGCCACCGCCGCCGCGGCCACCGAGCCGAGCAACACCGCGGCGCTGCGGGTGAGCGCCACACGGAAGTCGTCGCCGTCGTGAAGCACGTGAAAGCTCTCCCGTCCCCACACCAGCCCGGCCGCCAGCGCCCAGCTGGCCAGCGCCTCCTCGAGATCGAGCCCCTTCAGCACGTTCAGCACCCCCGCGGCCACGAGCACCACAACGGCGAGCCCCCAGGCGCGGCGCCGGCGGCGGGCGAGATAGAGGCCGAGGATCACCAGCGCCAGCCCCGCCGACAGCGCCAGCGCGTGCGCGGCCACCGGCACCTCCCGTGGCACAACCCGCAGCAGCAGGTGCATGCGCGAGGAGAAGCTCGGCGTGAGCGCCGATGCGATGTTCACCAGCCCCATGCCGGTGGCGGCGACGCCCGCCAGCGGGGGCAGCCAGGCCGCCCGGCGCTGCTCGCGGAGCGGACGCGGCGCCCGGTGCGCGCCCAGACCCCAGGCGGTGCTGTCCCGCATGTGTGGGAAGAGGTCGTGCCAGTCCTTCCAGACGAGCCAGGCTCCCACGAGCAGCAGCGGAACGGCGGCCGACGCCGGGAGCCCCACCCCCAGCGCGAGCAGGATCGCGACCGCGGCAATCAGCGCGATCCCGGCATGGCATTCGTGCACCCGGCGCCCCAGCACGTAGAGGCGAGGGCCGAGCGCATGGCGTTCGATCTTCAGCAAGTCAAAAACCCCAGCCCTGGATCGATCGTCGGGTCGCGGCCTAAAGCGCGCGTAAGCCCCCGATGAGAAAACTCACCGGGGGCTTGGCGCAGTTCCCTCGCGATCAGGCGCCGTTCACAAACGCCGTGATGTCCGGCGTTCCGCGTCCGGTGGTGTAGTCCCAGCCGGGCGTGGCCACGAACGCCCCGATCGTCCCGAGCGTGATGTCGTGGAACGCCGAGGCGGGCTCCGTGTTGTAGATCACCGGGCCGGCGAAGCCGAGGCCGCCGCCGTGGGCGCCCTGGGCGCGCGCCCAGATGCCCTGCCAGGCCGGAGCGCTCGCGCTGGTGCCGCCGATCGTCTGCTCGGCGCCGTCCACGATCACGCGGTAGCCGCTGTTCGGGTCGGCGTCGAGGGCAACGTCCGGCACTCCCCGGTTCACGCCGAGGAAGCTGCCGCCGGCGTTCGACTGGTAGGCCGGGGTGGCGTCGAAGCCGGAGATGCCGCCGCCGCCCGCGTACCAGGCGATCTCGTTCGGCCCGGAGCCGAGCACCGTGGTGCCGCCCACGCCGATGGCGAACGGCGACGCCGCCGGGTAGTTGGGGCTGGGCAGGCCGGCCGGGACCCCGTTCACGCCCACCACGGCCGGGCAGAACGAGCCAGTGTCGCCGCTCGAGGTGAACAGCGTCTGGCCCTGCGCGGCCGCCTGCTGGAGCACGGCGTCGAGCGCCGTCTCGAAGCCGCTCACCTGCGCGAGCACCTCGCATTCACCGGCCGAGAAGCTCGCCTGCTTGCTGGTGTTGTCCGTGACCCAGCGGTTGATCGTGGCGAGGATGTCGTCGTCGGAGAGCGACGGCCCCACGTAGAGGTGCAGGCCCGTGACGTTCGGCGCCATGCCGGTCGAATACTGCGTGTCGAGGTCCCACTCGTCACTGCCGGCGGTGTCGGTGGACGGCGTGCCCACGTTCGTCTGGGTCACCGCGACCTGTGGGAGCCCGAACTGCTGCTCGAAGGTCACGAGGTCCTTTTTCGGCTGGCTGAGGTCGCCCTCGGCGATCACCGCCACCGTCTGGCCCGCGCCGGTCGCCGAGGCGGGCGCGTTGTAGAGCGACCACAGATCCTGCGGGCCGTAGCTCGCCGGGTACGAGACCGACGACCCCGCCGCGGGCGCGGTGTTGCCCGGCGTGCGGATCGGAGGCAGGCTGACCTTGCCCACGCTCGAGAGGCCCACCACGGCCGCCACGTTCGAGGAGATGCTGCTCGGCAGCATCGCGGTGGAGCTGGGCGTGAAGTAGCTGGAGCCGCTCGCGTCGCGGTAGCGCTGCAGCGAGGTGCCGAAGGCGCCGGCCACGTCCGCCGACGAGCCGCTCAGCCGCACCAACAGGCGGTTGGAGGACACCGAGTCGACCGTCAGGCCGTTCGACTTCGCCCACGAGCGCACGGCGTCCACCGTCGCCTGAGAGGGCGCGAACTCGGAGTTGAACTCGGCGGCCCTGGCCGCGAGCGAGTGATGGCGAGCCGCCCTGGCCAGGCTCGCGCGGTTGCGAGGAGCGAGGGCGAGCGTGAAGTGGAGCTGCCGCGCCGGCAGCGCGCCGGTGTCGGTCCGGCCGTGCAGCAGCACCGGCGCGAGGCCGCGCAGCTGCGCGGAGGTGGCGGCGGAGGCCGCGGTGGGCAGCGCTAGGGCTGCGATCGCCGCGCCGAGTACGGCAACCAGCCGCCTCGGCGCGGGCATACGACCAGCGATCATTCGAAGTCTCCCTATAGGAATGGACTAGGCACCCCGGACGGCGGCGCGTACCCCGCACTCCGCAGTCCGCCCTGCTTATCCCCACCCGGAGAGCGGCCCAAACTCACTCCAGGAGCGCAATCGGCGCTGCGGAGGGCGACGACTCCTAGCTACCGACGAGGCGGGCGCGCATCAGATCCGCGTCCGCCTCGGCCGGCTCGGTGGTCTCGACGAAGTCGGCGAGGGTCCGCGCGAAGCGGGCGGGCTCGTCCAGCTGCGGGAAGTGACCCGCGTCGTCGAAGACCTCGAGCCGGCTGCCGGGCATGCCGCGCTGGGCGGCGCCGGCGTGCCGGACCGGGATGATCGGGTCGCGCCGCCCCCATACGATCAGGCTCGGCACGTCCTCGGCCAGGTAGAGCCGGTCGGTGGCGTCCACGCGCTGGCCGCTGGGATCGATCACGGCTCGCAAGGTGTGGAGAAAGGCCCGCCGCGAGTCGCCGTCCGCGAGCGTGGCGTAGCCGCGGGCGAACTCCGCGATGTCCGGGCCGGCGCGCAGGCCGAACTTGCCGAGGAAACCCGACACGGCGGCGCCGGCGCCCAGCACCCGCTCGTTCGAGATCAGCGGCAGCACGAACTCGGAGCCGGGCAGCGTGGCCGCCCGCAGCAGCAGGTGCACGTCCCGACCGAGCCCCCCGCTCGACACCAGCGCGAGCCGGTCGACACGCTCGGGGAACTGGTAGGCGAACTGGAGCGCGATGCCCCCGCCCAGTGAGTGGCCGACCACGGTCGCGCTCGTGATGCCGAGGGCGACCGTGAGGTCGCGCACCCCGGAGGCATAGGCGCCGAGCGAGTAGTCGCCGCGCGGCTTGGCCGACAGGCCGTGGCCGAGCAGGTCGGGCGCGATCACCGTGTAGTGGTCGGCCAACAGCTGCATCGCGGGCTCCCACTGCCCCGAGCTGCCGGTGACCCCGTGGATCAGCAGGATGGCCGGCCCCTCGCCCCCGATGCGGTAGCTCACGGAGTGCCCGTGGAGCTGCATCGCCTCTTGTCGTATCGGACTCGATTTCATGGGCCGGACTACTCCTGACATCGGTCGATGTTACACGGATTGATGGTACTCTCACTCCGTACCATGACCTTGATGGCGGAGGACAAGAGCACGAACGGCGACGAGCAGCTCACGATCGACCAGCTCGCGCAGCGCACCGGCATGACGGTACGCAACATCCGTGCTCACCAGTCGCGCGGGCTGCTGCCCCCGCCCTCCGTGCGCGCACGGACCGGCTACTACGGGGCCGATCACCTCGCTCGCATCAAGCTGATCCAGGAGATGCAGGCCGAGGGCTACAACCTCAAGGCCATCGAGCGGCTTGTGCACGGCGCCACCGGGGCGGTGGAGGAGGCACTCGGCTTCAAGCGCGCGCTGCTGGCGCCGTTCGGGGACGAGCAGCCCGAGTACCTCACGCAGGAGGAGCTCGACGAGCGCTTCAAGGGCCCGTTCGAGGACAAGGTGCTGCGCAAGGCGCTGAAGCTCCAGCTCTTGCGCCCGCTCGGCGACGGGCGCTTCGAGGTGCCGAGCCCCACCCTGCTGCGCGCGGGCGAGGAGCTCGTCAGCCTCGGCGTGGACATCGACCACGTGCTCGCCGTCGCCGAGCAGGTGCTGCGCCACTCACGCGCGGTCGCCCAGTCGTTCGTGCGGGTGTTCGTGGATGACGTGCTGGGCCCGCTGCCGGCGCCCGGTGGCGGCGACTCCTCGGCCGAGTGGGTGCGCCTGCGCGACGCGCTCGAGCGGCTGCGCCCGCTGGCCAGCGACGCGCTGCTCGCGGCCTTCCAGCAGACGATGACCGACGAAGCCGAGAAGCGCTTCAGCCGCGTCCTCGACAAGTAGGCGCTACGTCCAGCCCTTGCGCTTGAAGTAGATCCACAGCACCACGCACGACACCAGCAGGCTGCCCAACCCGAGGATGAAGAACGACGCCTCGCCTCTGATCACGTTCGCCACGAGCCAGCCGAAGTTCTGCCCGAAGAAGCCGGTGATGAAGCTCAGCGGAAGGAATATGGTGGCGATCACCGTCAGCTGCTTCGTCACCTCGTTCTGACGGTTCGCCACCGTGGTGAGGTAGACGTCGGTGACCCCGCTCAGCAGATCCCGGTAGGAGTCGATCAGCTCGGAGATCCTGATCAGGTGGTCGTAGACGTCGCGGAAGTAGTCCCGCTCGTCCATGGTCAGCCCGGGCAACTCGGCGAGCTGGTCGATCGAGCGGGCGAAGATGTCGCGCTGCGGCGTGACCACCTTGCGCATCGTCACGAGATCGCGCTTGAGGGCGAAGATCTGCAGAAGCTGCTCGTTGGTGGGCTTCACGATCAGCGCGTCCTCGAGCTGGTCGATCTCGTCATCGATGCTGGACAGCACCGGGAAGAAGCTGTCGGTGAGCGCGTCCAGCACGCGGTAGATCAGGAATTGCTCGCTGTGCAACACCCGCCCCTCGATCTGGCTGCGCTGCGCGTCGAGGGCCGGCAGGTCCTCGCGGCGGATCGAGATCAGGTACTGGCCTGAGACAAACAGGTGCACCTCGCTGAGCTGGTCGTCGTCATCGGCCGTCCGCTCGTGAGCTCCGTAGAAGACCAGGAAGGCGTAGTTGCCGTAGTCGTCGATCTTCGGGCGCTGCCGGAACTTGCGAACGTCCTCGAGGGCCAGCGGGTGGAAGTGGAAGATGCGGCCGAGGGTGGCGACGTCCTCCTCGCTCGGGTCGTTCAGGTCGAGCCAGAAGAAGCTGTCCTCCTCCAGCTGACGGCGGATCTTCTGCTCGTCGATCTGCGTGTAGCAGGGGACGCGGAGCTCGACCCCGCGTATCGGGTCCTCGGAATCGAGTATGTCCGCCTTGTTGTCGGTCACCGCCTGCAGGAGCAGGCTACGGGGTGGGTCGGCGGTGGTGGTGGCGCCGGTGGTGGGTCTGGGCATCCCCGTCCAGGCCGGCGGCTTGCGCCGCCGGGAGCTCCTGGCCGGTGACGCCCAGACCCACCGCCGGCGAGGAGCGTCGCCGTTATTGCTGCTTTGACGTCAGCAGGACCCGGGCGCCCGAGGGCTCCGCCAGCGCCACGGCGCCGTTCTCCTGCTTTGGAGCTGAGCCGGCGGTCTCGGCTGCCTGGGCGAGGGCGTTGACCGCTTCGTCGCTCGGGAGCACCAGCTCGAAGGAGTCCAGGCCCGCTGAGCCGGGCGGGGGCGCTGGGCCGCCGTGGCTCTCCCAGGTGTTCGCGCCGATGTGGTGGTGGTAGCCGCCGGCCGACATGAAGAGGGCTCCGGGGTAGCTGCGGACCGTCACGTCCATGCCGAGCAGGCGGTGGTAGAAGCTGTCGGCGGGCGCGAGCCCGGCCACCTGCAGGTGGACGTGGCCCATGGTCGTGCCGCGGGGCATGCCGTCATCGGCGTCGTCCGCCAGACCGGCGATGCCCTGGAGGTCGAGCGGCAACGTGGCCATCTGGATCTGGCCGTCCACGACCGACCACTCCTCGCGGGGGCGGTCGCGGTAGATCTCGATGCCGTTGTACTCCGGATCGCGCAGATAGAGGGCCTCGCTCACGAGGTGATCCGATGCGCCCGTGAACTGCCAGCCGCCGTTCATCACGCGACGCAGCGCCTGGGCGAGCTCGACTCGGCTCGGCACCAGCAGGGCCAGATGGAAGAGGCCGGTGCTGCCGGCCGGACGCCGCGGGGCGTCGGGGTCGCCGATCAGCTCGACCAGCGAGGGGCCGCCCTCGGGCCCCAGCCGGACCGTCTCTCCGTCGCCCTCCAGCTCTCGGAGGCCGATCACACGCTCGTAGAAGCTCTTCGCCTGAGCGAGGTCGTTCACGCGCAGCCGGACCGCGCCGACGTGCGTGGCCGGGTCGATCGGCACCGTTACTCCACCGTGCAGGAGCCCGCGCCCGGCGCCTTCGGCAGGCGGCCGAGCAACTCCGCGAGCAGCTCGACCTCCGACTCCGAGAAGTGATCGAGGAACGTGGCGTGCACGCCGTCGATGTGGGTGCGGCTGGCCTCGCGCAGACGGTCGAAACCGAGCGGGGTGAGCTGTGCATACGACATGCGCAGGTCCTCGGGGCAGGCGACCCTCTCCACGAGGCCCGTCTGCTGCAGGCCGTCGATCAGCCGCGTGACGCCCGAGCGCGTGAGCATCGTGCGCTCCGCGAGGGCCGACATGGCAAGCTGATGGTCAGGTTCCTGCGCGAGGAACAGCAGCACCTCATAGTCGCGAGCGGTCAGACCGTGGTGCGCCAGCAGGTCGGCGTCAAGGACGCGACGGATGGCTGCGTGGCTGAGGAGATATCCGCGCCACGCCTCGAGGGCGACTCCCTCCAGACCGTTTCTAGCTGTTGTTTTCACTCCTCAAGTTTAGTTGATGAATCAACGTTCTGGGAGGTTTCTGTGCCAACCGGCGCCGCTGGGCCGGAGGCCGCCCCGGCGGCCCGAGCGCGCCTTTCACGGGCCCGCGCGGACCCCATAGACGAGGTCCCCGTTCCGGGGTATGTTGGAACGATGACGCCCGAGTATCCAGGGATGGATGGGCGCGGGGCGGCATTGGCGATCGACGTCTGAACCGGCTGGAGGCCACCCTGCGCATCCTCGTCGTATCCAATCTTTATCCACCGGTCGCGGTCGGCGGCTACGAGCTGCGCTGCGCGGGACTCGTGGACGCGCTGAGCGACCGTCACGAGATCACGGTGCTCACGTCCAGCACGGGCCAGGAGCACGTCGCGCGGGCGGAGGAGGGCGTGCTGCGCACGCTCCCATTCATACGCCAGACGAAGGGCGACTCGCTGCGAGCCGCGCGGCTGGCCGTCGGCGCGGTGCGCGCCACCAGAGAGGCGCTCGAGCAGGCCGATCCCGACCTGATCTTCATCTTCAACGGCGCCGGCGTGCCGCGGTCGGCGCTGCGCGTGCTCGAGCTCACGGGCGTGCCGGTGGTGTGGAGCGTGGGCGAGCACTGGTTCACGGGCATCTACCGCCACGACCAGTTCACGCGCCACCTCTACCTCGGAGAGCGTGGCCTGCGCGGCGTCTGGGCCAGCGGCATGCGACAGCTCAACCGCCATCACCCCTCGCTGCAGATCGACCTCGACGAGGCGGTGCCGGCGGCGGTGATGTGGAACACCGAGATCATGCGCACCTTCATTCCGGTGCCGCCCACCACCCTTCCGGTGCTGGAGCGGGTCATCTACCCGGGCACCCGGCACGAGGAGCTCTACTCGTCCCTCGAGCGTGCGCCCGGCGCGGTGCCCACGATCGCGTTCGTGGGTCGCCTCGAGCCCGAGAAGGGCCCCGACATCGCCGTGCACGCGCTGGCGGGACTCGAGCGCAAGTACGGGATCGTGGCCCGGCTCGTGATGTGCGGCTCGGTGGAGCCGGCCATGGCGAAGTCGATCGAGGCGCTTGCCCGCTCGCTGGGCGTGGCCCGCGGGGTCGAGCTGCGCGGCTTCCTCCCGCCAAGCGATCTGGGCGACGTGCTCTCGTCCGCTCACGTGGTGCTGCTGCCCTATGTCTGGGAGGAGCCGCTCGGCCTCGTGTGCGTGGAGGCAGGTCTCGCCCGTGTGCCCGTGGTGGCCTCCCTCAGCGGCGGCATGCCAGAGATCCTGCGCGACGGCCAGGAGGCGCTGTTCTTCCCGAAGGGCGACGTGGATGCGTGCGTCGAGGCCCTGGCCCGCACCCTGCGCGAGCCCGAGGAGGCGGCCCAGCGCGCCGACCGCGCGTACGTGCGCGCCCGGGCGTTCGGCTGGAACGGGTACGTGGACCGCGTCGACGCCTTCCTGTCCGAGGCCCGCGAGCGACTGCTCGCCGGTGAGCCCGGCGGCCCCCGGAAGGGGCTACGCCGCCGTAGCGGCTTCGCGCGCTCCCGCGTGAGTCGATAGCGCGTAGTCCGCGGGCTCGAACTCGCTCGTCCGCTGGCGGTAGGGCCAGGTGAAGCCAGGCCAGATGGTGGTGTTCCGGCCCTTCGCGTCGAGGTACCAGCTCACGCAGCCGCCGGAGTTCCAGACCGTGCCCTGAAGGCGCTGCTGGATGCCGTCGTTGTAGGCCACCTGCACCTCCGGCCGCACCTGAAGCGACGCCACGCCGTGCCGTTCCATGAAGCGCAGCGACTGCATCACGTAGGTGACCTGCGCCTCGGTCATGAAGACGACGGAGTTGTGCCCGAGTGCGGTGTTCGGCCCGAGCAGCATGAACAGGTTCGGGAAGCCGCTGACCGTGATGCCCAGGTAGGCCTGCGGGCTGCCCTCCCAGACCTCGTCGAGGAGGCGCCCGTCGGCGCCGCGCACCCGCTGGGCGATCGGCATGTCGGTGACGTGGAAGCCGGTGCCGAACACGATCGCGTCGAGCTCGTGCTCCGTGCCGTCGGCGGTGCGGACCCCCTTCGGGGTGATCTCGGCGATCGAGTCCGTGACCAGCTCGACGTTCGGCCGCTGGACGGCGGGGTAGTAGTGATCGGAGACCAGCACGCGCTTGCAGCCCATGCGGTACCTCGGCGTGAGCTTGTCGCGCAGTTCGCCCGCGGGCACCTGCTTGTGCAGGTGGTGGAGGGACATGCGCTCGCCTGGGCTGCCCGGGCGCGGCTTCATGAAGCCCAGCACGAACAGCTCGCGCGCCCAGTAGATCAGCGCCCGCATCGCCAGCTGGGCGGGCGGGAACAGGCGGTAGAGGGCGCGCTCTGCGCGGCTCATCGGCCGATCGCGCTGCGGCACGATCCACGGCGGGGTGCGCTGGAAGAGCTTCAGCTTGCCCACCTTGGGCTGGATCCGGGGGACGATCTGGATCGAGGAGGCGCCGGTGCCGATCACCGCGACGCGCTTGCCCTCGAGGTCGACGTCGTGATCCCACTGCGCCGAGTGGAAGGCCGCGCCCTCGAAGCTCTCGATGCCCGGGATGTCCGGCAGCCGGGGCTCGCTCAGCCCGCCGACGCCTGAGACCAGCACGTCGGCCGTGAGCGTGCCCTGCGAGGTCTCGACGTTCCAGACCTGGCCCTCATCGTCCCAGGCCGCCTCGACCAGCTCGTGGCCGAAGCGCATGTGGGACACGATCCCGTGCTTCTCGGCGACCCGGCGCAGGTAGTCCCAGATCTCGGGCTGGGGCGAGAAGGTGCGGCTCCAGCCGGGGTTTGGCTCGAAGGAGTACGAGTAGAGGTGCGAGGGCACGTCGCAGGCGCAGCCGGGGTAGGTGTTGTCGCGCCAGGTGCCACCGAGGTCGTCGGCGCGCTCCAGCAGCACGAAGTCCTGGATCCCGTCCTGCTTCAGCCGGATGGCCATGCCGATCCCGGAGAAGCCGGTGCCGGCGATGCAGACCCGCACGTGCTGCGGAAGAGATTGGACGGACCCATTGGTGCTGGACATCGACTCTCCTCGAACTGGACGGTGTACCCCTGCGTTCCCCACTATACAGAGTCGAAAACGTCCGTGTTTGTCACCTGCCAACTGCAGCCGGCGCAGCCGGCGAACTGCCAACTGCCGCGCGGGACGCTAGTTCCGCGCAGCTGCGCGCAGCGACTCTTTGAGCGAGCGGCTGGTAGCCATCACTGCCGTGGGCTCATAGCCGCAGTGGGCCATGCAGTTCTCGCAGCGCGGGTCGGCGCCGCGACCGTACTGGTCCCAATCCGTGGTCTCGAGAAGCTCCTTGTAGGTCTTCGCGTAGCCGTCGGACATCAGGTAGCAGGGCCGCTGCCAGCCGAACAGCGAGTAGCTCGGGATCCCCCAGGGGGTGCACTGGTAGTCGACCTTGCCCTCGAGGAAGTCGAGGTAGAGCGGCGTGTGGTTGAGGCGCCACTTCTTGCGCCGGCCGTCGGCGAAGGTCTTCGAGAACAGCTCGCGCGTTTGCTTCACGCCCAGGAAGTGCTCCTGGTCGGGCGCCTTCTCGTAGGCGTAGGCCGGCGCGATCATCATCTCGTCGACCTCGAGCTCGTCGTTCAGGTAGTCGAGCACCTGACGCACGTCGTCGGGCGAGTCGTGGGTGAAGACCGTGGTGTTGGTGGTGACCCGGAAGCCGCGCTTCTTGGCCTCCTTGATCGCCTCGACCGCCTTGTCGAACACGCCCTCGCGGCAGACCGACGCGTCGTGGCGCTCGCGCATCCCGTCCATGTGCACGGCCCAGGAGAAGTACGGCGACGGCTTGAAGTCATCGAGCTTCTTCTTCATCAGGATGGCGTTTGTGCAGAGGATCACGAACTTCTTGCGCTTCATCAGCTCGGACGCGATCACGTGGATCTCCGGGTGGATCAGCGGCTCTCCGCCCGCGATCGACACCATCGGCGCCCCGCTCTCCTCGATCGCCGCGACGGCCTGCTCGACCGGCATGCGGCGGCGCAGCGTGGCCTCCGGGTGCTGGATCTTGCCGCAGCCCGCGCACTCGAGGTTGCACTGGAAGAGCGGCTCGAGCTCGACGAGCAGGGGGAACTTCTCCGTGCGGGTCAGGCGCTGCTTCATCAGGTACGTGCCGACGCGCACGGTTTGCCTCAGGGGTACGGCCATGTCAGCCCTTCGTCTCCTCTGCCGATAGCGATTCCATCCAACTGGACAAGGCCCCAGCCGCCTGTCCGAGAGCACGATACGCCTTAATTCCGCCCGCCACGGTTCCGACGCGCAACAGCTCGTGCGAAGGCGTATCGACCACGGCGCGCAGCGCGGCGAACGGGCGGCCCGCAGCCGCGGATGCCAGCCAGGCCGACTCCATGTCCACGGCGATCGCGCCGCCGGCGGCCAGCTCGCCCCGTTTCGCCCCGCGCACGATCTGCTCGACCGACAGGAGCGGGCCCCGGCGTGTCTGTATCCCTGCCCGCTCCAGCGCACCGGCCACGGCCTCGGCGCCGTCGCAGGCGAACGCGCCGTTCGCGCCGCGCAGCTCGTCCGCCACCACCACGGCCCCGGGCTCGAGCTCCGGGTCGAGGGCGCCGCAGAAGCCCAGCACGGCCACCGCGCGGGCGGGCCGGCGGCTGGCCACGAGCGCGGCCTCGCTGGCCCTGCGGCGGCCGGCGCCGGTGCGCAGCACGCTGGCGCGCGGGGCGCCGCGGCGGGCGGCGCGGCACTCGATACGCAGGGGCGCGAGCACGAGCAGGCCGGGCTCGCTCATTGCGAGTCGTCCCCGAGCCAGCGGCCGAGCGCCGACACCGGGAAGACGAGCCGGTAGAGGTGGTAGTTGATGTAGAAGTCGCCGGGGAAGCCGGTGCCGGTGAACTGCGGCTCGTCCCAGGTGCCGTCGGGGCGCTGGGTCTCGGCGAGCCAGGCCAGGCCGCGCTGCACGGCCTCGCTGTCGCGGTCCACCTCCGCCGCGTGCAGGGCGATCAGCGCCCAGGCGGTCTGCGAGGCGGTGCTGTCCCCGCGGCCGATCCAGGCCGGGTCCACGTAGGAGCGGCAGTCCTCGCCCCAGCCGCCGTCGGCGTTCTGATGCGCGCGCAGCCAGTCCACCGCGCGCCTCACGCGCGGATCGTCTCCGCCGATGCCCATCGCCTTCAGCGCCGGCAGCACCGCCGCGGTGCCGTAGACGTGGTTCACGCCCCAGCGGCCGAACCAGGAGCCGTCGGCCTCCTGCTCCCGCAGCAGCCAGTCGAGGCCGGTGCGGGCGGGATCGCCGGAACCGAGGCCCTCGTGGGCGAGCATCTCGACCGCGTGAGCGGTGACGTCCGCGCTCGGCGGGTCGGTGACCTCCCCGAAGTCGCAGAACGGCAGCTCGGCGATCAGCGCGCTGGTGTTGTCGGCGTCGAAGGCGCCCCAGCCGTGGTCCGAGCTCTGCATGCCGATCAGCCAATCGACCCCGCGGCGCACGGCAGCGTCCACCCGGGCGCGGTCGGGATGGTCCACGCGACGCAGCGCGATCGCCACCTCGGCCGTGTCGTCGATGTCGGGGTAGTTGTCGTTCTCGAACTCGAACGCCCAGCCGCCGGGCGCGAGCCGCGGGCGGCGCACGGTCCAGTCGCCGGGCACGCGGACCTCCTCGTCCAGCAGCCAGCCGGCGGCCCGCACGAGCGCGGGATCGTCCGCGTCCACGCCCGCGTCGCGCAGGGCGATGACCGCCAGCGCCGTGTCCCAGACCGGCGACTGGCAGGCCTCGAGCCAGCAGTGGTCGTCCTCGTACACGGTGAAGGACTCGAGCCCCTCCAGGCCGGCGCGCATCAGCGGGTGGTCGATCGGGTAGCCGCGCAGATGCAGCGCCATCAGCGAGTACACCCAGGGCGGCTGGATCCCGCCCCAGGAGCCGTCGGCCTCCTGCCGCGCGATGATCCAGCGCTCGGCGCGCTCGAGCGCGAGCCGCCGCACCAAGCGCGGCGCGTGCCGGCCGTAGGCGTGGCCCACCCGGTCGAACAGCTCGAACCAGCCGCGCTTGGTGGTGAGCGCGGCGCGCGGGGGCGCGGCCGCGCCGCTGTGGAGCTCGTCCAGGCGGAAGGGCAGCGGGCGGGCCGGGCGGTAGGCCGCGACCACCGTGAGCGCCGCGACCGTCTGACGCCCCCAGCAGGCGAAGTCGTAGATGTTGAGCGGCACGCTGCTGGGCAGCAGCATGATCTCGGGCGCGAGCGGCGGCAGGTCGTCCCATGACCAGAGGCCGAACAGCGCCATCCAGATGTGCGTGAACACGCGCGCCTTCTCCACACCGCCGGCGCCGAGGATGTGCTCGCGGGCGCGCACCATGTGCTCGGCGTCGGGCGTGTCGCCGCACAGCCGCAGCGCGGCGTAGGACTCCACCGTGGTGGACAGGTCCGCCGTGCCGCCGTAGAAGTTCGACCAGCTGCCGTCCGCGCGCTGCTGGGAGCGGATCCAGTTGGCGCTGAGCTGGCTGCGGCGCTCCTCGCGGATGCCGAGGAACTCCCGCAGCAGCAGGTCCTCCGCGTCCATCGAGACGTTGCTCGACAGCTTGCCTCGCCAGAAGCCGCTCGGCTGCTGGAGTCCGAGCAGGTGCTCGCGGGCGCGTTCGAGCGCCCCGCGCGCCGCCGATTCGGCGGTGGCGGGCCCGACGCTGGTGTCAGTCACCGGCCGGCGCCCCCAGCTCGCGCGGCAACCCGAAGCGCACGCTCTCGACGGCCACTGCGCGCTCCTCGACCTCCACGGGCCCGAGGCCGGCGAGCGCGTCCAACACCCGGCGCACGATGCGCTCCGGGGCGGAGGCGCCGGCTGCGAGGCCGATCGTGCGCACTCCCTCCAGCCATTCGAGCTCGATGCCCTCCTCGTCGTCGATCAGGTGGGCGGGCGTGCCCGCGCGCTCCGAGACCTCCACGAGGCGCTGGGAGTTCGACGAGTTGGTGGAGCCGATCACGAGCACCACGTCCGACACCTGCGCGACCGCGCGCACGGCGTCCTGGCGGTTCTGGGTGGCGTAACAGATGTCGTCCGAGCGCGGCCCGACGAGGTTGGGGAAGCGCCGCTCGAGCGCGTCCACCACCTCACGCGTCTCGTCCACGGCCAGCGTGGTCTGCGTCAGGTACGCGACCCGCTCGGGGTCGTCGACCTCGACCTGCTCGGCCTCCTCCACGCTCGCCACGAGGCGGATCCGGTCGGGCGCGTGGCCGACGGTGCCCTCCACCTCGTCGTGGCCCGCGTGGCCGACCAGCACGATCGTGTAGCCGGCGTCGGCGAACTGGCGCGCCTCGCGATGGACCTTGGCGACAAGCGGGCAGGTGGCGTCGATCAGCGCGAGCTCGCGGTCCACCGCCTCCTCGCGCACGCTTGGGGCCACGCCGTGTGCGGACAGCACGGTGGTGGCGCCCTGCGGCACCTCCTCGAGCTCCTCCACGAATACCGCCCCGCGCCCCTCGAGGTCCTCCACCACGTGCCGGTTGTGAACGATCTGACGGCGCACGTAGACGGGCGCTCCGTGCAGCTCGAGCGCGCGCTCCACCACCTCGATGGCGCGCTCCACCCCCGCGCACGACGCGCGCGGCCCGGCCAGCGCCACGTGGCGCGGCGCGATCGTCTCGGCCCAGCGGTCGAGCACCCAGGCCGCCTCGGCGAGAGCGCGGTGCGCGCGGGCGCCGCTGGCTGCTGCCACGAGCGGGCGACCGATCTGGTGCTGGCCACTGCGGACCACGGCGCGCAGCACGGCGAACGGCCGTCCCCCGGCGCCGGAGGCCAGCCAGCCCGAGCCGGTGTCCGCCGCGATCGCGCCCGAGCCGCGCAGGCGGGCGCGCTCGCTGCGCAACAGCCCCTGCGGCCGCGAGACGATCGGGCCCACGTGCACCGGGATGCCTGCCCGGCGCAGCGCTCCCGCGAGGATGCCCGCGGCGGGGATCTTCACCGTGCCGTGCGGGTAGCGGATCTCACTGGCGAGCACGAGGTCGCCGGCGCGCAGGTCGGGGTCGATGGCCACGCAGACGCCGGTGACCGCCACGGCCGAGCCAGGCACGCGCAGGGCGCGAGCGGCGGCGCGGCGCGAGGCGCGCGCGCCCATGCCGCTGTGCACCACGCGGGCGCGATCCGCGCCCCAGCGCGCGACGCGGGCGTTCAGCGGGATCGGGGCCATCACGACCAGGCCCGGATCGAGATCGTCCGTGCGCGCCTCGGCCCTCATGCGACCTCCGCCATCGGCCTCGGGTCGCGCACCGGCTCGCTGAGCGCCGCCACGGCGGCGGCGTGGCCGCTGCGAACGGCGCCCTCCATCGTGGCGGGCCAGCCCGTGTCGGTCCAGGCGCCCGCCAGGAACAGGCCCTTCATGCGCGTGCGGGGGCCTGGGCGAAGGCGCCCCGCGCCGGGAGCGGCACGGAACGTGGCGGCGTTCTCGCGCACCACGAAGAAGTCCTCCACGCGCGCGCCGCGCGCGGCCGGCAGCAGATCGGCCAGCGCGGGCACGAACTCCTCGCGCAGCTCGCCGTTCGTCTTGTCCATCTCGCGCTCGGCGCCCGACAGCGACACGGCCAGGTGCTGGCCGCGCCCCAGGCCCGAGGACTCCGTGCGGTCGAAGACCCACTGCACCGGCGTTCGCACGCCGGCGGCGAAGGGAACGTCGAGCACGCGGCGGTCGTACACCACGTGCAGGTTCACGATCGGCGAGCTGCCCAGCTCCTCCACCCGCTCGCCGACGGCGCCCTCGGGCAGCAGCCCCGCCGCGCGCACGTGCGGCACCGCCAGCACGGCCACGTCGGCCTCCAGCGTGCCGGCGTCGCTGTCCACGGTCACACCGCCGGCAGGCACCGGCGCGAGATCGCGGGCACGGGCGCGGGTGCGCACCTCCACGCCGGCGTCGCGGAGCGCGCGCTCGGCAGCGTCGCCGTGCAGGTGGGAGAGCGGCACACGCGCGTAGCCCACGTCGCCCGCGTCGGAGCTCGACAACAGCCCGGTCTGGAACACCATCGCGGCGAGCGCCAGCGAGGCCTCTCTGGCGGGCAGGTTGAGCGTGGGCAGGGCGATCAGGTTCCAGAGCGCGTCCACCGCCGCCGGACTCTCGCCCCGCTGCTCGAGCCAGTCGCCGAAGCTCACGTCGTCGAGTGCCCGGTCCTCGAGATCGAGGCGCGAGAGGGCGAGCGCCACGCGCACGGCGCGCAGCCGCTCGGCGGGCGTCAGGAAGGCATAGGTGGCAAGCGAGGCCGCCAGGTGCAGGGGGGCCTTCAGGCCGTTGCGGCTGAGCTCCCCACGGGTGCCGTCCGGCGCCAGCACCGGGATCGAGAGCCGCTCCTGCAGCACCGTGTCGCCCTCCACGCCGAGCCGGCGCAGCAGCGCCCTGTAGTCGGTGCAGCAGCGCAGGAAGACGTGCTGGCCGTTGTCCACCTCGAGGTCGCCGCGCTCGAACGAGTAGGCGGCGCCGCCGAGCCGCGGGCGCACCTCCAGCAGCGTGACCCGCACGCCGGCATCTGCCAGGTCGAGGGCGGCCGTTATGCCGGCCAGCCCGCCGCCCACCACGATCGCGGTGCGGCGGCTCACGCTGCCGCCTCCATCAGGCTGCGGGCCGCGACCCAGGCCTTCTCCCAGCCAGGCAGGGACACCCGTTCCCGCATGACCAGCTCGGGCGACTCGTCGATCCGCTCGAGCAGGCGCCGGTAGATCCCGGTCATCGCGAGCACGCACGACGCGCTGCGGGTGTCGAGCAGCGGCACGAGCCCCAGGCCGCGCTCGAACCACTCACGTGCGCGATCCGCCTCGAAGGCGATCATGGCCGAGACGCCCTCCTCGGAGCCGTTCGGGAAGCTCTCGCAGCCGAAGCGCACGAGGTCCTCGCGCGGCAGGTAGAGGCGCCCGTTCTCGTGGTCCTCGCGGACATCGCGCAGGATGTTGGTGAGCTGCATCGCCACGCCGAGGTCGTCGGCCAGCTCGGAGGCGTGGCGCGGGTCGGCCGAGCCGAAGATGGCGAGGCAGAGGCGGCCGATCGAGCCGGCCACCCGGCGGCAGTAGATCACCAGCTCGTCGAACGACTCGTAGTCCTCGGGGTTCACGTCCATGCGCACGCCCTCGATCAGGTCGTGCAGCGCGTCCACCGGCAGTCCGAAGCGCGCCACCGAGTCGTCCAGCGCCAGGTTCATCGGCTGACGCAGCTCTCCGCTCGTGGCCTCGAGCCGCCGCTGGATCCCGTCCAGCGCGGCCAGCTTGCTCTCCGCCGAGAGGTCGCCGTCCCCCACGTCATCCACCTCGCGCGCGAAGGCGTACACGGCGCACATCGCGCGCCGCTTGGCCGGCGGCAGCAGACGGATCCCGTAGAAGAAGTTGCCCGCGCGCTGCCGCGTGACGCGCTCGCAATGGCGATATGCGACGGCCAGCTCTTCCACTCAGCTCCTCGCGAGGCGTGTGACAGTGGTCAGAAGCGCTGCGGCGCGGCGCGGGCGGGACGCGCGCGGCGGCTGGCCGAGGACGTCGAAGCCGGCCTTCTCGATGGCGCCAAGCGCCGCCAGGCCGCCGGAGACGAAGCCCGTCACAGCCAGGCCGGCACGCCACGGCAGCGTGCGCGCCAGCGGCGCGCCCTCCTGCAGCAGCCCGCGAGCGCGTGTGGCCTCGAAGGCCACCAGCGCACGGACCGGCTCGGAGGCGGGGCGCCGCCCGAGGTCGGCGTCGCTGCAGCCGAAGCGGCTCATGTCGTCCTGCGGCAGGTACACCCGCCCGCGGGCGAGGTCCTCTCCCACGTCCTGGAGGTGCTCCACGAGCTGAAGGCCCGTGCAGATGCGGTCGGCCAGGCTCATGCGCTCGGGTGTGGCGCGGTCGAAGACGTAGAGCACGAGGTGACCGACCGGATCGGCCGACAGGCGGCAGTAGGCCGCCAGCTCGTCGAAGCTCTCGTAGCGCGACACCTCCTGGTCCTGGCGGTTCGCGGCGATCAGTCGCCGGAACGGCTCCGGCGGGATCGAGTGCGCGAGCACGGTGGGCAGCAGCCGGCGCATCAGCTCGTGCCGGGGATGGCCGGCGTACAGCGCGTCGAGGTCCTGCTCGAGCCAGTCGAGCAGCGCGTCACGATCGCCCCGGGCCTCGTCCCCGAGGTCGTCCACCAACCTGGCGAAGCCGTAGAGGGCGTAGAGGTCGCCGCGGAGGTCGGCCGGCAGGGCGCGGCTGGCCACGCGGAAGTTCTCCAGGCCGGCCTTGCGCATCACGGCCTCGGCGTCCGGGATTCCGAGCGGCGGTGCGCCAACACCGCTGTGCGTCCCTTCGGGCGCCTGCGTGCGAAGGGAGGCAGGGGAGCTGGCCATGCTGGTACTGGACCCTAGTGATACCGGCAACGTTTGGCCAGACCCCCCATCCGGGTGGATCCCCTGCATATGGCCAGTCGAATTCGACCTCACAAGCTCCCCCACGATCCCTCCGGGCTCCCCAGCAATCGCACGAAAATAGCTAGAAACGGGACGAGGCGGCGGTCCCGGCTTACCTACCATGAGCGGATGGCCGTAGCGATCGCATCAGATCTCGGGAAGGACATGGCGGGCGAGCCGCTCCTGCGCGGCGTCTCGTTCAAGGTCGAGCGCCGTGACCGCCTGACGCTCTCCGGTCGCAACGGCTCCGGGAAGACCACGCTGCTGCGCATGCTCGCCGGCGAGACCTCGGTGGACTTCGGCGAGCTCGTTCTGGCGAAGGGCACGCGCATCGCGCTGCACGACCAGCGCCCGCCGCGCGAGCGCGAGCTGTCCCTGCGTGACTACGTGCTTGAAGGCTGCGGCGACCTGCTGGCGCTGGAGCGGGAGCTGGCGGACCTCGAGCAGGGGATGGCGGGCGGCGCCTCGGACGCCGGCACGCTCGACCGCTACGCCGGCGCCCAGGCAAGGCTCGAGCACGCGGGCGGCTACACCTGGCGCGAGCGAGCGATGGCCACCGTGCGCGGGCTGGGTTTCCACGAGCGCGACCTCGACCGTCCGCTCAACACCTTCTCGGGCGGCGAGCTCACCCGTGCCTCGCTGGCTCGCACGCTCGCGGGCGACCCCGACCTGCTGCTGCTGGACGAGCCCACCAACCACCTCGACATCGCCTCGCTCGAATGGCTCGAGCAGCGACTCACGTCGGTGGACGCGGCGGTGATCCTCGTGGCGCACGACCGCTGGTTCCTCGAGTCGGTGGGCACCGCGGTGCTGGAGCTCGAGGCCGGGCGGTCGCGCTACTTCCCCGGACCCTGGCACGCCTGGCGCAAGGAGCAGGCGGCGCGCGAGCTGGCGCTCGGGCGCGCCATCGAGCGCCAGCAGGCGGAGATCGAGCGGCTCGAGCGCTTCGTGACCCGCTTCCGCGCCGGCACGCGCTCGCGTCAGGCGCAGTCGCGGGCCAAGAGGCTCGACAAGATGGACCGGATCGAGCGCGCACCGCGCGACGGGCGCGAGCTGGGCTTCGGGTTCGACAAGCCCTCCCGCAGCGGTCGCGTGGTGCTGGAGCTGGAGGGCGCGACGCTGTCCGCCGGCGACAAGCTGCTGCTCGACAAGGCCGAGCTGTGGCTCGAGCGCGGCGAGCACGTGACGCTCGTGGGCCCGAACGGGGCCGGCAAGACCACGCTGATCGAGACCCTGGCGGGCCAGCGGCCGCTCGAGCACGGCAAGCTGCGCACGGGTCACAACGTGGAGCTGGGCTACCTCTCGCAGCACGCGGAGGAGGTGGGCCAGCAGGGCACCGTGCTGGAGGCGGCCCAGCGCGCCACCGGGCTCACCCCCGGCAAGGCCCGCGCCCTGCTCGGGCGCTTCCTGTTCTCCGGCGCGGACGCCGAGAAGCCGGTGGCCGGCCTTTCGGGAGGCGAGCGGCGCCGGCTGTCGCTGGCGATCCTCGTCCAGTCGGGCGCCAACCTGCTGATCCTCGACGAGCCCACGAACCACCTCGACCTCGAGAGCCGCGAGGCGCTGGAGGACGCGCTGCTCGCGTTCCAGGGCTCGCTGATCCTGGTCTCGCACGACCGGGCGCTGCTCGACGCCGTGGGCAGCGCGCACGCTGGCCATCGAGGACGGCACCCTGCACAGCCACCAGGGCGGCTGGGCCGACTACGTGCGCGTGCGCGAGGAGAGGAAGGCGGCCGAGGCGGCGAAGACGCGCGGCAAGGCCGCCAGCAACGGCAAGCGGCGCGAGTCGCAGCAGCCCAAGGCGGAGCTGTCCAAGGGCCGCAAGCGCCGCATGGCCGCGGTGGAGGGCGACATCCAGTCGGCCGAGAGCGCGCTGGCCAAGCTCGAGGACGAGCTGGGCGATCCCTCCGCGTGGTCCACGCCCGAGCGGTCGGCCGCGTCGACCCGCCGCCACGAGGACGCGAAGCGCGCCGTGGAGGGGCTCTACGAGGAGCTGGCTGGGCTCGAGGGCGGCTGAACGCCGACCACGACCGGCGCCGACGCCGCGGCGGCGGTGAGGCGATCCGCCGGCGAGTGGGCGATGAAGCGGTAGGTGCCTGCGCGCGCGAGGGTGACGGAGGTGTTGAAGGCCCCGTTCGCCGTCGCGACGCGGATCAGGCGCACGCGCTTGAAGACGCCATGCTTCGACTGCTGCTCCTCGATCACGAGGCGCCGTTTGGCCGGCTTCACCGTGCCGGCCAGGGTGACCGCCGATCCGGCCGGCACGCTTGGCGCGCTCGCCTGGAGCGTGAGCGTGGGCACGATCGTCACGCCAATCGGAGTGGACACCACGTGCGGCACCCCGCCGCCGCCGGCGAACTGGGCCCGCAGCACGTCGTTGTGCGCGATCAGCAGCGAGCCGCTGAAGGCGCCGTCGGGCGCCAGCGGGAGGTTGGTGAGGGTCCGCCCGCCCGCCGCGAGCCGGTCCTGAATCTGCACGCTCGCCCCCGGCGGCACGCTGAGTCCCGCCGGCAGCGCCAGCCGTCCGCTCAGCGAGACCTGCTGGGGAAGAGGAGCGTGCCGGTTGGCGTGGTCAGGTTGAGGTGGGCCACCGGGCCCTCCAGGCCCGCCACGAGCTGGCGCAGGCCGGGCAGCTGCCCGTACAGCGCGCTGCCGGGGCAGGCGGTGGAGTCCACGTCGCGGTGGCCCGAGATGCGGTTGACCGTGACCTGGGCGCCCAGCCGGAAGGGCGTGTCGGGTCCGCCGTTCGAGGTCACCGTGGTCTGCCCCAGGGCCGGGACGCCGTGGAGCGACAGCTTCCACGCGAGCACGTGCGCGAGCGCGTTCACGCCGGCGTCCGAGAGATGAGTGGAGCTGAAGTTGCCGATCGTGGCCACGCCCGTGGACTCCGTGTTGAAGCCGCCCGCCTGGGCGCCGATCACGGGCTCGTCGATGCCCCCCTGCCGACCTTCGAAGACCTGGCCGTACTTGTCGACCAGCATGTTGTAGCCAATGTCGTTCCAGCCGTTCACGTCGCGGTGGAAGAGGCAGACTCCCAGCACGATTGCGGCGGACTGGGAGGCGCGGTAGGAGTTGATCGTGGTGGTGTGGTGGACCAGCGCGAAGTCCACCCGGCCGTAGCCCGCCGTTGCGCGCGGCTTGCAGCGTGAGGCGCCCCACGCCGCCCGCGGGATGACGTTGAGCGTGCCTCCCTGCGCGGTGGGCATCGGCAGCGAGACCGTGCGCGGAGCGCGCGCGGCCCTCGCCCCCTCGCGGATCCTCACGAAGCTGAGCCGCAGTCCAGCAAGCGGCCGCGAGGTGCGCAGCTGCACGTAGTCGTAGCCGCCCGCCCAGATCGGCTCGGTGCCCGCGCCGTGGGCCATGGGCTGCTCGCTGGGGTCGAGCCGAGCCCAGCGGCTCCAGCGCCCGCCGGAGCGCCGGCCGCGCAGCCAGACGTCGGCGCTGCCGCGCTTCCACTCCGCCCCGACCATGTCGTAGCGGTGCGGCGCGCGCAGCGCGCGCGTGACGACCCGGCCCGACGCCGTGTGGGCGGTGGCAGACGGAGGCACCTTCATGCCGAATTCGGCCACCCGCGGACCGGCCGCGAAGGCCGGCGAGGCGAGCGCCAGGACGACGACCGCCAGGGCCAGATGCAGGCTCAGCCGCACGTTCTCGACAACACCGGGGAGGACGCGAGTTGCGGAGCTAGGCCGCCGAGGCAGCTTGGCTGAGGTCCCGCTCGGGTTCGATCTCCCAGCGGGCAGCCACCTCGGCGAGCTCGCCGGTGATGCTCCAGCGGTCGGCCCGCGAGGCACCCTCGTGATCGGGCGAGCCACCCTTCAGCGCCATGCAGCCCGTGTTGTCGCCGATCGCCCGGATCTCGTCCAGCTCGTCGTCCGAGAGCAGCCGCTCGGCGGGCAGCGCGGCCAGCTCCGCGCGCTTGTCCTCCACCGGGCGGGCGCCGGCGCCGGCCTCCTGGATCAGCGTGGGCGCGACGCACGCCACCGGCGACTGCGCGAGGTCCCACTGGCAGGCCAGCTGCAGCGGCGTGAGCCCATGTCGGCCGGCGATCGGCCGCATGCGCTCGAGCCGTTCGCGCCCCGCCTCGACCCAGCCCGCCGGCCGGAAGTTGCGGTGGTCATGGTCCCGGAACGTATGTCCCGGCTCGACGTCGTCCCAGAACAGCCCGCCGTAGTCCACCACCCGCGCGATCAGGCTCACGTCGTGCGCGCGCGGCCGCGGGCAGAACGAGCTCGCCCGGCCACGGCTCCAGCGGGTTGAGGATGATCATCGCCCAGTCGATCGAGTCGCCGAAGCGCTCGAAGCAGCCGATCAGGTCGAGCGTGAAGCCGTTCGCCGGGCCCGGCGCGACGCCGAGCAGGCGGGTCAGGCCGTCGGCGCGCAACTGCTCCAGCCCGTCCCAGACGGCCTGGCTCGAGAAGCCGGTGCGGTCGGGGTTGTGGAGCAGCAGCAGGTCGAAGGCGTCCACCCCGCAGCGCTCCAGGCTGCGCTCGGTCGCCATGCGCAGGTAGTCCGCGTAGCCGTCCTCGCCGCGCAGCGCCGGGTCGGTGAAGCGCGGGAAGCCCTTTGCGCCCTCGCGCTCGCCCTCGTAGAAGTCGTGACCCACCGCGCCGACCAGGAAGTAGGAGTCGCGCGGCAGGCCCGCCAGCGCCCGCCCCACCACCCGGTCCGCCTCGCCGCTGCCGTAGACGTCGGCGGTCAGGACCGTGTCGATCCCGCCGCCGGGCCGCAGCAGCGCCACCAGCCGCTCGTCGTCGAGCGGCTCGCCGAAGTGCATGAAGCGGCCTCCGCTCCAGCTGCCGAGGGCCGTGCGGCCGGGTGCGTCCACGGCCCAGAATCTACCGACGCGGGCGTCTAGCGCTGGAGCCGCGGGCTGAGCAGCCGGTAGGCCTTGAGGCCGAGGCCCAGCCGCTCGCGGCCCTCGGAGAAGTTCGGGTCGAGGGTCGTGAGCTCGCGCACGCGGTCCAGCCGGTAGGCCACCGTGTGGCGATGTGCGTAGATCCCGGCCGCCGTGGCGTTCATGTTGCAGTTGTGGGCCAGGTAGGCCTCGAGCGTGCCCACCAGATCGGTGCCGTACTGCTCGTCATAGAGCACGATCGGGGCCACCGTGTCCTCGTAGAACCGCATCACCTCGTCGGGGTGCGAGGCGAGCGTGCGCACCAGCAGGCGGTAGGTGTCGGAGTCGATCGCCTCGCTGGGCTCGCCCTCCTCCTGGAGCAGCACGTCGAGCACCAGCTCCGCCTCCTGGATGGCCCGGTGGAAGAAGCGCGGCTGCGAGCAGAACGAGGAGAAGGCGGCCACCGAGTAGGGCGCTATCGCGTTCGCTATCTCGCGCGTGCCGGCGAGGGCGACCCGCGCCGGGTCCTCGCCGTCCTTGGGCGGGATCAGCACGTACACGCGCTCGCCCAGCTGCTCGGCGAGTGCCTGCGGCGCGCGGTCTGCGATCAGCGTCATCACATAGTGCGAGCGATCGCTGGTGATCTCCGCGCAGAGCGCCACCGCGCCCCGGCTCAGGTCGCTCCCGACCCGGTAGGCGCGACGCAGCAGATCCTCGTCGGATAGCTCCGGGTTCCCGCGGATCAGGTCGATCAGCGAGCTGCGCATGGCCTGCTCGGTCTCCTCGCGGACGTCGGCCACCGCCAACTCCGTGAGGATCGCAATCGCCACCACGTTGAGGACGTCGAGCGCACGCGGGGGCGCCTCGCCGCCCTGGCCGTCCAGCAGCAGCACGGCCCCCATCGGCTCGCCGCCGCTCGTGACCGGGACCTCGGCGATCACCATCTCGGGCACCTCGATCGTCCGCCGGGCGAGCCTGTCGCGGACGTAGCCGCGCAGGCGCGTGAGGTCGTACGAGCCGCCGGCGATCGCCTCGCCCACGCGCGGCACGATGATCGCCACCGGCGAGCCGAGCTCGGCACGCGCCAGCTCGGCCAGCCGCTCCAGCCCGCCGCCGGAGATCACTGCCCCGACCATGCGCAGGTGAAGGTCGCGGATGAACGCCACCGCGTCGGCCTCCGTGGCCCCCGCGTCAGCGCCGGGCCCGGGCACGATCCGCTCGGCGCCGGCTTCTTCGGTGGTCATCGCTCGATGGGTCACTCGCAGCCGCGAGCCCTCTGCCAACTCATCAGCCGATTCTGGGAGCCCTCGGCCCACAGGACTTTGGACGCACGTCCAAAGATCCCCGGCCCGGCTTCGACTTCGGGTCGGGGCTCAGAAGCGCAGCGTGGTGCCGCGCGGGAGGACCAGCACCGGGCAGCGGGCGGTCTCGAGCACGTACTGCGCCGCAGCGGTCACCGCCACCCGGCCGGGAGCGGCAAGCGGCTGCGAGCCCACCACCAGGAGATCGGCCTCGACGTCCGCCTTCGGGGCCAGCTCCGCCCCCAGGCGTTCGGCGAGCGACCCCGCGGTCTCGTCCGCGCTGCGATCGCCCACCTCCCCGATGGCGCCCACCAGCGCGACCTTGAAGTCCCTGCGCTCGTGCATCCCCGCGGGGGCGATGGCCACCGCCGCCGGGCCGCCCTCGAGCATGCGCTGCGCCGACGTGCCGGGCTGGAGGTGACCTGCCGGCGTCCGGTACTCAGACCCGAAGACCACCACGTCGGCGCCCTCCGCCACCGCGAGCGCCGACAGGCCCTCCCCGGTCGAGGCGTTCAGCACCACGTGCCGCGGCAGGTCCGGATGGCCGAGCGAGTTCGCGCCCTCGGCGAGCAGCGCCTCGGCGTCTGCCTGCGCGAGCGCCTCCCGATCGGCCCGCTGCTCGGAGGAGTGGCGCACGTACGCCAGTTCCAGGGAGGCGCCGGCGTCGGCAAGCAGCCGTCCGAGCGCGAGCGCGTCGCGATCGTTGTCCGTGCCGTCGTAGGAGACGATGACCTTGAGAGCCATGGCGCCCGGCATTCAACTCGGCCGGTGGGCGTCCACTCCATGGCCGCTTGTCCAAACCCGAGCACGTCCGGCTCGACATGTGGGCGAGCGGTGGGCCACCCGCCCGGCCAGCGGGTAGGAGCGGAGGTCCCGCTTTTTGGCCCTGCGTCCATTGGCACGCGCCCGCGGGGTGGCGATCCTTCTGGCATGCAACAGAACCCGCGCATAAGGCGTCTCGGATTGATCCAGGTCAGCCACCAGGACGAGGGCATCCGCCGCTACCTGCTGGCTCGGCTCGATGAGGTGAGCCTGGCCACGCCGCCGGTCCCGGACAAGCTGGCGGAGGTGCACCCGCTGCCGGCCCGCGAGCCCCTGCGGCGCGCGGCGTCCTAGCGCGCGGCCGACGCGGCGAAGCCGGAGCGCCCGCAGCTCTTCTCGGCGGCCCGCACGAACGGGTCGCTCTGGCTGCCGCCAGCCTGGGACTCGCAGAGCCGCGCCGCGGAGTCCCCGCACGCGTGCATCTGGGTGGCGCCCATCACACCGGGCACCTCGATGTCCACGCAGCCGGCGCTGGCGGTGCTGGACCTGGTGAGCGCGAACGCGAGGATCGCGGCGGTGGCCAGCACGAGCACGAGCGCGACGATCACGACGCTCCGCCGCTCGCGCGCGCTGCCCGCCATCAGCGGGGTGTGCTGGCGCTCCCAGTGGCCTTCCAGCGGCATGGGGCGATTTTAAGGTCGTGCCGCAGGCCGGCCCTGTACCGCGAGTACAAGGTTCGCGGCGGCAGTTTGGACCGGCGTCCATATTGGCGACAGGGGCCCGCGAGCAAGATCACGAGTACTGAGCCGCCCGCCCAGCGAAGCCGCCTTGGCGAGCGGAGGCGGCCGACGACATCCAAGGAGGCACCCGCCACATGCTGCATTCCATCCTCGCGGCCGCGCCCACGTGGTCGTCGTATCCGAAATGGTTGAGCCCCGGCGACAACGCCTGGCAGATGACCGCGGCCACCTTGGTGGGGCTCATGAGCATCCCGGGTCTGGTCGTGCTCTACGGCGGCGTGATGCAGAAGCGCTGGTCGGTGAACTCGATGATGCTCGCGTTCGTCGCGTTCGCCCTCGTGCTCGTGATCTGGGCGCTCTACGCGTTCAAGATGGGCTTCGGGGAGCCGATGCACATCTTCGGCGCGAAGGGCGGCAGCTTCTTCGCGAACATGTGGGGCAAGCCGGGGTCGATCCTCAGCTCGGTCGGCGAGCAGGGGCAGGCGGTGATCCCATCGATCACGACGGGACCGGCGTTCGCGTTCCCGACCTCCACGCTCGCGTACTTCCAGATCGTGTTCGCGGCGATCACGCCGATCCTGATGCTCGGCTCGGTCCTCGGCCGCATCAACTTCAAGGCGTGGATCCCGTTCGTGATCCTGTGGTCGAGCCTCATCTACACCGTCAACGCGTTCCTGATCTGGGGCGGCGGCTACTTCTCCCAGCACGGCGCGGTGGACTTCTCGGGTGGTTACGTGATCCATCTCGCCGCGGGTGTGTCGGGCTTCGTGGCGGCTGCGGTGATCGGTCCGCGCCTCCAGCGCGACCGTGAGGTGGACGCTCCGAACAACCTGGCGATGGTCGCGGTGGGCGCCGGTCTCCTGTGGCTCGGCTGGAACGGCTTCAACGGCGGCGATCCGTACTCGGCGGGCGCCGATTCGGCCGCGGCCATCCTGAACACGAACCTGGCCTGCGCGGCGGCGTTCCTGGGCTGGGTCGCGTGGGACTACATCACCGGTCGCAAGCCGAGCCTCATCGGCAGCGTGAACGGCATGATCACCGGCCTCGTGGCGATCACCCCGGGCGCCGGCTTCGTGAACGGCTGGGGCGCGCTCGCGATCGGCCTGATCGGCACCACGATCGTGTACTTCGCACTGAACTACGTCAGCCGCCTGAATCCATTCCGGAGGGTGGACGACACGCTCGGCGTGGTCTACACGCACGGCTTCGCGGGGCTCGCCGGCGGCTTGCTCGTGGGCATCTTCGCGGACCCGAAGATGATCCTCGCGTTCGGCACCGGCGGCGGCGCGTCGGACATCTTCGCCAAGGGCCTGATCCACGGCGACGGTGGTCACCTGCTCAAGGAGCAGCTCTTCGCGGGAGCCTGGGTGATCGGGTTCTCCGCGATCGGCACGTTCATCCTGCTCAAGCTCGTGGGCATCTTCGTGCCCCTGCGAATGACCGAGAAGGACATGGAGACGGGCGACCTGGCGGTGCACGGTCACGAGGTCTACCCCTCGGACGTGCCCTCGCTCGGCTACCCGTCAGGGACCGCGGCGACTCCCGTGGCGCCGGCGACCACCGGGGGCACGGCCCCGGCGCCGAGCGGCTGAGACCCGCCGCCCCAGATCAAACGGTCAGAGGAGCCCTCGTTCGCGGGGGCTCCTCGCCGTAGTTGACAAACTCAGAGGCCATGAGCGAGACCAACGAGCCGCCGCCCGACCTGCCGGACGATCGCGCATGGTCGCGCGAGTTCCACCGCGACGCCATCGCCCAGAAGGGCGCGGACAACAAGTGCGAGGCCTGCAACCACGACGAGTGGGTCGTCAGCCAGAACCAGTTCCTGCTCCAGGCGCTCCAGCCCACCGGGGCGATCGTGCCGGGTGAGGGGGTGGAGGTCGCAGTGGCGTTCTGCAACCACTGCGGGCTGATCCGCATGCACGCCACCACGATCCTGGTGAGCGACCGCGACTATCCCGAGGTGTAGCCGGCGGCTGCCGCCTGGAGCAGCTCGAGCATCACGCCGGCCGCCGGCGAGACGCCCGCGCTGCGTGAGGTCGCCGCCACCACGCGGCGCATCGGCGCCCGCGGCGAGAGTCCCCTCACCGTGATGTCGTCGCGGACGCTCGTGAGGGCCAGCTCGGGGATCAGCGCCACCCCCACCCCCGCGGCCACCAGGCCCTGCACCGTCTGGTAGTCGTCGCTCTCGAACGACACGATCGGCTCGAACCCGGCCGTGTGGCAGAGGCGGACCACGTGGCGGGCGCAGGCGCTCGAGGCCGATGTCTGCACCCACGCTTCCTCCTGGAGGTCCTCGAGCCTGAGCTTGCTCTTGCCCGCCAGCGGGTGGCCGCCGGGAAGCGCGACGTGCATCGGATCCTCGAGCAGCTCCACGCTGTGCAGGCCTGGGCCGAGCGACTCGCCGACGTCGCGGAACTCGAACAGCAGCGCGAGGTCGAACTCGCCCGCCCGCAGGCGCGGCACGATCTCCTCGGGCTCACCCTCCGCCAGCGTCAGCTCGACCTCGGGATGCGCGGTCCTGAAGTTGGCGATCGCGAGCGGCATGAGGGTGTTGCCGGCGGTCGGGAACGAGGCCATCCGCAACAGTCCGCCGCGCACCCCGAGAATCGAAGCGAGCTCGGCCTCGGCGGCCTCGATGCGCGACAGGATCGCCTCGGCGTGCACCACCAGCGTCGCGCCGGCGGCGGTCGGGCGCACGCCCCTGCGATCGCGCTCGATCAGCTTCGCGCCGGTCTCGGCCTCCAGCGTGGCGACGGCCTGCGAGACCGCCGACTGCGTGTAGCTGAGCGAGTCGGCCGCCGCCGAGAAGGAGCCGCGCGCGGCCACCTCCCGGAGCACCCTCAGACGCTGCACGTTCAGCATAAGCAGCGGTGATTCTAACTATCAGGAACTTCATTGGCAGTGATATAGCGGGAATGCGATTCTCGCCGCAGAACCACGGACTGGCCCTACCAAGCCTCGATAGGAGCAGAGTCATGCCCCCGAAGGTGATCGTTTCCTACGACGACACGCCGAACGACCAGGACGCCGTCGCTCTCGGCCGCCGCCTCCGCGAGGCGGGCGCAACCGTCTCCCTCGCCTACGTGCGCCATTCGCGCGAGACCGATCGCGACGAGGAGCAGCGCGAGGAGCGCGACGCTCGGGAGCTCCTGCACCACGGCGCGAGCCTGCTCGGAGACCTCGACGCCCAGCGGCACGTCGTGCTGAACGCGTCAACCGCCGAGGGCCTCTGGGCGCTCGCCGAGCAGGAGGGCGCCGACATCGTGGTGTTCGGCTCCGACTACCACACGGCGCCGGGATCGATCTCCACGCTCCCGTCGGCGAAGCGACTTCTAGACGGCGGCCCGGCCGCGATCGCGATCGCCCCAGCGGGCTTCCGCGACAACGACCAGGGCATCGTCACGATCGGCGTGATTCCCAGCAGCGACGACACGAGCGCCCAGGACACGGCGCGTGCACTCGCCGCTCGCTGGGGCGCCATCGTCTCGACCGACGAGGGGCACGTCGATCTGCTCGTGATTGGCTCGCGCGCCGAGGCCCAGCACGGCCACGTGCTGCTCACCGCGCTCGCCGAATACGCGATCGACACGGCCGGCTCCCCGGTGCTCGCCGTGCCCCGCGGCGTCGCGCTGCCGTTCGCCGAGCCGGCGACCGTCACCGCTTAGCGGCCTCCCGCCAACGGGTGCCTGGAGCCTGGGCTCCAGGCATCAGGCACTCCTGTCAGTGGCCCACCAACGCCATTGCCGCGGCGTTGTACCGCTCCCCCACCACCGGCGGTAGCTCGGCATCGATGCGCGCCAGGTCGTCGGCAGTGAGCTTCACGTCGGCCGCCGCCGCATTCTCCTCGAGATAGCTGCGGCGCTTGGTGCCGGGGATCGCCACGATGTCCTCCCCCTGGGCCAGCACCCAGGCCAGCGCGAGCTGGCCAGGCGTGATGCCCTTCCCGGCGGCGATCTCCTTCAGCTTCTCGAGGATCGCCAGGTTGGCCTCGAACGCGTCGCCCATGAAGCGCGGACTGTGTCGCCGTGAATCGCCTTCGCCAATTTCGGCCTGCGAGGAGAAGCGGCCCGAGAGGAAGCCACGCCCGAGCGGCGAGTAGGACACGAAGCCGATGCCCAGCTCGCGGCAGGTGGGCAGCACCTCGGCCTCGACGTCGCGCGTCCAGATCGAGTACTCGGTCTGCACCGCGGCGATCGGGTGCACGGCGTGCGCCCGCCGGATCGTGTCGGGGGCGGCCTCGCTCAGGCCGATGTGCAGGATCTTGCCCTCCTGCACCAGCTCGGCGAGCGCGCCCACGGTCTCCTCGATCGGCGTGTTCGGGTCGATGCGGTGCTGGTAGTAGAGGTCCACGTAGTCGGTGTCGAGACGCTTCAGCGAGCCCTCGATCGAACGGCGCACGTTCGCGGGGGAGCCGTCGATCACACAATGCATCGGGTTGTCCTCCGTCGGCCTCAGCAAGTTCCCGAACTTGGTGGCGATGATCACCTCGTCGCGGCGGCCGGCGATCGCGCGGCCGATCAGCTCCTCGTTCTTGTACGGGCCGTACAGCTCGGCGGTATCGAGCAGGTTGACCCCGATCTCGATCGCGCGCTGAATCGTCGCGATCGACTCCTCGTCGTCGGCGCTCCCGTAGAAGATCGACATGCCCATGCAGCCGAGGCCCATCGCGGGGACGGTCAGTTGTCCAAGCTTCCGCTGCTCCATGATTTGGCTCAATCCTTCGGGGTTCTGACTCTCGCCGGGCACGATACGGCCTGTAGCGCGCTCCGGGTCAGACCGGCGGCGCGAGCACCACGGCGCCCTCCCCTCGGCGCTGGTGATTTTTTTTGCCACCATATGTGTCCGGCGCAGAGAGAGCGCGGCGTGTCTAACGTCGGCGGCGCCCACCCCGAGGAGGGAACTCGCATATGACTCTTAACGCACCCCGGCTGTGTGCCGGGCTGATCACCGCAGTGATCGCCGCCGCTCTCGTGAGCGGCTGCGGAAGCAGCAGCAACAGCAGCAGCTCGAGCACCCCGGCCCCGGCCTCCACGGCCCCGGCGGCGACCACCGGCGGCGCCAGCGCCAGCCTCGCCGCCGAGGTTCCGGCCGCGATCAAGTCGAAGGGCACGCTCACGGTCGCCGCCGACGCGACCTACGCGCCGAACGAGTTCATCGGCAAGGACGGGAAGACGGTCGAGGGCATGGACGCCGACCTCGCGGTCGCGCTGACCCAGGCCGCTCGGCCTGAAGGCGAAGGTCGTCAACGCGACCTTCGACAGCATCATCCCCGGCCTCGCCGCGGGCAAGTACGACCTCGGCATGTCGTCCTTCACCGACACGAAGGAGCGCGAGAAGACCGTCGACTTCGTGACCTACTTCTCGGCCGGCACCTCGTTCTACGTGAAGGCGCGGCGGCCCGGCGGTCACCGACGCTCGCCGAGCCTCTGCGGCTACACGGTCGCCGTCGAGAAGGGCACGACGCAGCAGGACGACGCCACCGCGCAGAGCAAGAAGTGCACCGCGGCCGGGAAGACGGCCGTCAAGGTGCTGACCTTCCCCGACCAGAACGGCGCCAACCTCGCGCTCTCGAGCGGGCGCGCCGAGGTCGGCATGGCCGACTCGCCGGTCGCCGACTACCAGGTCAAGCAGTCGAGCGGCCAGTTCAAGCTCGTCGGCACGCCCTACGGCACCGCGCCCTACGGGATCGCGATCCCCAAGGACAGCGGGATGCCGAAGCCGATCCTCGCCGCGCTCAAGCAACTCATGGCCGAACGGGCAGTACAAGACGATCCTCGACCAAGTGGGGCATCGCGGACGGCGCGATCGACCAACCCGGCGATCAACGGCGCCACGAGCTAGGGACGGATCGCGTCGCTGGACCAGCTCCACGGCGACCCGGCGCAGCCGAGAGCCATCCGGCCCGACGAGATCCAGGCCGTCCCGGTGCGACACCCGGGCCGCTGGGTCGCGGCGCTGATCGTGCTGTTCCTGCTCGCGCGTGGCGATCCACTCGATCGCCACGAACCCGCGCTTCGAGTGGGGCGTCGTCGGCGCACTTCCTGTTCGACCCGCGCGATCCTGCACGGCGTGCGTGGTCACGCTCGAGCTGACCGTCGTCGTCGATGGTGATCGGGATCGTGCTCGGCGTCGTGCTGGCGGTGATGCGGCTGTCGCCGAACCCGCTCGTCGTCGGGCGTCAGCTGGCTCTACATCTGGTTCTTCCGCGGCACGCCGGTGCTCGTCCAGATCCTGTTCTGGAACTACATCGCGGCGCTCTACCCGAAGATCTCGATCGGCATCCCGTTCGGCGGCCGGCGTTCGTCCACGCGCGACGCCAACACGCTGATCACGCCGTTCGTCGCGGCGATCCTCGCGCTCGGCCTGAACGAGGGCGCCTACATGGCCGAGATCGTGCGCGCCGGCATCCTGTCGGTCGACGAGGGCCAGACCGAGGCGGCGCACGCGCTCGGCATGACGCGCCTGCAGACGATGCGGCGGATCGTGCTGCCGCAGGCGATGCGGGTGATCATCCCGCCGACCGGCAACGAGACGATCTCGATGCTGAAGACGACGCTCGCTCGTCAGCGTGATCGCCTACACCGAGCTGCTCTACTCGGCCCAGCTGATCTACGTCGGTCAACTTCCAGACGATCCCGCTGCTGCTCGTGGCGAGCATCTGGTACCTGTTCATGACCACGGTGCTGTCGATCGGCCAGTACTACCTCGAGCGCCGCTTCGGCCGCGGCTCGCGCCGGCGCGACCCGCGCCTTCCAGCGGATCATGGCCGACGTGCCTGCTCGCGTCCGGCGCGACTCAGCCGCGCGGGCGCCGATGAGCGCAGCCGATGGTCCAGGCCGAGGCGGTCCACAAGCGCTTCGGCCGGCTCGAGGTGCTGAAGGGCATCTCGCTCGAGGTGCAGCCCGGCGAGGTCATGTGCCTGCTCGGCCCGTCCGGCTCGGGCAAGTCGACCTTCCTGCGCTGCATCAACCACCTCGAGAAGATCAACGCCGGCCGGCTCTCGGTCGACGGCGAGCTCGTCGGCTACCGCCAGCACGGGCGACAAGCTGTACGAGCTGCGCGACTCGCGAGGTCGCGCCGCAAGCGCGCCGGAGATCGGCATGGTCTTCCAGCGCTTCAACCTGTTCCCGCACATGACGGCGCTCGACAACGTGATCGAGGCGCCGATCCGGGTCAAGGGCGTGGCCAAGGCCGACGGCGCGCGGCGCGAGGCCAGGCAGCTGCTCGAGCGCGTCGGGCTCGCGCGACAAGGTCGACAGCTACCCGGCGCAGCTCTCGGGCGGCCAGCAGCAGCGGGTCGCGATCGCCCGGGCGCTGGCCATGGAGCCGAAGCTGATGCTCTTCGACGAGCCGACCTCGGCGCTCGACCCCGAGCTCGTCGGCGACGTGCTCGACGTCATGCGCGACCTCGCCGCGCGACGGCATGACGATGATCGTCGTCACCCACGAGATGGGCTTCGCCCGCGAGGTCGGCGACACCGTCGTCTTCATGGACGACGGCGTCGTCGTCGAGATCAGGACCGCCGAAGGACGTGCTCAGCAACCCGCGCAGACGAGCGGACGCGGGCGTTCCTGTCGAAGGTGCTCGTGAGAGTGCGCAGTGTCGGAGTCGGGTGTCGCAGGGCTGTGGGCTCGGACCCCTGCGACACTGCGACCTGCGGCCTGCGACCCATCAGTGCCCGAGCGCTGCCATCCCTGCCGCGTCGTACCGCTCCCCAACCACGGCCGGGAACTCGGCATCGATACGCGCCAGGTCGTCGGCTGTGAGCTTCACGTCGGCCGCCGCCGCGTTCTCCTCGAGGTAGGTGCGGCGCTTCGTGCCCGGGATCGGGACGATGTCGTCTCCCTGGGCCAGCACCCATGCGAGGGCCAGCTGGCTGGGGGTGATGTCCTTCTCGGCGGCGATCTCCTTGACCTTGTCGAGGATCACCAGGTTGGCCTCGAACGCCTCGACCGTGAAGCGCGGGTTGTTCTTGCGGAAGTCCCCGTCCTCGATGTCGTCGGGGGACGAGAAGCGGCCCGACAGGAAGCCACGGCCGAGCGGCGAGTAGGGCACGAAGCCGATGCCGAGCTCGCGGCAGGTGGGCAGCACCTCGGCCTCGGGGTCGCGCGTCCAGATCGAGTACTCGGTCTGCACCGCCGCGATCGGGTGCACGGCGTGCGCGCGCCGGATCGTCTCCGGGGCTGCCTCGCTCAGGCCGATGTGGCAGGATCTTGCCCTCCTGCACCAGCTCGGCGAGGGCACCCACCGTCTCCTCGATCGGCGTGTTCGGGTCGATGCGGTGCTGGTAGTAGAGGTCCACGTGGTCGGTGTCGAGGCGCTTGAGCGAGCCCTCGATCGAACGGCGCACGTTCGCGGGCGAGCCGTCGATCACGCGGGCCAGCGGGTTCTCGTCGGTCGGCGCCGGCCGGTTGCCGAACTTGGTGGCGATGATCACCTCGTCGCGGCGACCGGCGATCGCGCGGCCGATCAGCTCCTCGTTCTTGTACGGGCCGTAGATCTCGGCGGTATCGAGGAAGTTCACGCCGATCTCGATCGCGCGATGGATGGTCGCGGTCGACTCGCCCTCGTCGGTGCTGCCGTAGAAGGCCGACATGCCCATGCAGCCGAGGCCCATCGCGGGGACGGTCAGTTGTCCAAGCTTGCGCTGTTCCATGATTTGGCTCAATCCTTCGGGGTTCTGACTGTGGCCGGTCACGATAGGACCTGGAGCGCGCTCTAAGTCAAGTGGCCGGGGTGGCCGCCGTTATCGTGCGGGCCAGAGATGGGAACTCGCGAACAGGGCCTCGTCGAGCTCTCCGGCACGGGGCTGACGCCGGCCGACGTGGTGGCCGTGGCGCGCCGGGACGCTCGCGTGGAGCTTGGCGAGGAGGCCAGGCGGACCATGCAGGAGAGCGCCGACCTGGTGGCGCAGCTCGCGGACTCGCCCGAGCCCGCGTACGGGGTGTCGACCGGCTTCGGATCGCTGGCGGCTGTCGCGATCCCGGCCGAGCGCCGGGCCGAGCTGCAGCGCGCGCTGGTGCGCTCGCACGCCGCCGGGATGGGAGCGCCTGTGGAGCGCGAGGTGGTGCGGGCGATGATCCTGCTGCGGGCCCGGACGCTGGCGATGGGCCGCTCGGGCGCCCGCCCCCTGGTGGCGGACACGATGCTCGCGTTGCTCAACGCGGGGCTGACCCCGCTCGTGCCCGAGCACGGCTCGCTCGGGGCAAGCGGGGACCTGGCGCCGCTCGCCCACTGCGCGCTGGTGCTGATCGGCGAAGGCTCGCTGCTGGGCGACGACGGCGCGCCGCTGCCCGCGGCCGGCGCGCTGAGCCGGGCGGGCATCGAGCCGATCGAGCTGGGCCCCAAGGAGGGCCTCGCGCTGATCAACGGCACCGACGGCATGCTCGGGATGCTGCTGCTTGGCGATGAACGACCTCGCGCTGCTGCTGCGAGTGGCAGACGTGACCGCCGCGATGTCGGTGGAGGCGCTGCTGGGCACCGACCGCGCCTACGCCGAGGACCTGATCGCGCTGCGCCCGCAGCCCGGCCAGGCCGACAGCGCGGCGAACCTGCGGCGGCTGCTGGCCGGCTCGGAGATCGTGGCGAGCCACCGCTACGGGGATCCGCGCGTGCAGGACGCCTATTCGCTGCGCTGCGCGCCGCAGGTGGCGGGCGCCGCGCGCGACACGCTCGCGCACGCCGAGCGGGTGGCGGCCGCCGAGCTGGTGTCGGCGATCGACAACCCGATGGTGATGCCCGACGGCCGCGTGGAGTCGTGCGGCAACTTCCACGGCGAGCCGGTGGCGTTCGCCTGCGACTTCCTCGCGATCGCCGCGGCGGAGTTGGGCGCGATCGCCGAGCGGCGGACCGACCGCCTGCTCGACGCGTCCCGCTCGCACGGGCTGCCGCCGTTCCTCACCGGCGACGCGGGCGTGAACTCCGGTCTGATGATCGGCCACTACACGCAGGCGGCGATGGTGGCCGAGAACCGGCGGCTGGCCGCTCCCGCCAGCGTGGACTCGCTGCCCACGAGCGCGATGCAGGAGGACCACGTGTCGATGGGCTGGGGCGCCGCGCGCAAGCTGCGCGCCGCGCTGGGCAACCTCGGGCGGATCCTGGCGGTGGAGCTGGTGGCGGCCGCGCACGGGCTCGATCTGCGCGCACCGCTCGGTCCCGGGCCCGGCACGAAGGCCGCGCTTGACGCCGTGCGGCGGCGCGTGGCCGGCCCGGGTCCCGACCGCTGGCTGGCACCCGACCTCGCGGCCGCCGAGCAGCTGGTGGTGTCGGGGGAGCTGGTGCGCGCGGTGGAGTCGGCCATCGGGGAGCTCGCATGAGGGAGGTGCGCGCCCCGCGCGGCGGCGAGCTGTCCTGCCGCGGCTGGCCGCAGGAGGCGGCCATGCGGATGCTGATGAACAACCTCGACCCGGACGTGGCGGAGAACCCGGCCGAGCTGGTGGTCTACGGCGGCACCGGCAAGGCGGCGCGCTCCTGGGAGGCCTTCGACGCGATCGTCCGCACGCTGCGCACCCTGGAGGGCGACGAGACGCTGCTCGTCCAGTCCGGCAAGCCCGTGGGCGTGTTCCGCACGCACGAGTGGGCGCCGCGGGTCTTGATCGCGAACTCGAACCTGGTGCCGGACTGGGCCACCTGGGACGAGTTCCGGCGGCTCGAGCAACTCGGCCTGACGATGTACGGGCAGATGACCGCCGGCTCCTGGATCTACATCGGCACCCAGGGCATCGTGCAGGGCACCTACGAGTGCTTCGCCGAGATCGCGCGGCGCCGCTACGACGGCTCGCTGGCCGGCACGATCACGCTGACCGGCGGCCTGGGCGGCATGGGCGGCGCCCAGCCGCTGGCGGTGACGATGAACGGCGGCGTGGCCCTCTGCGTGGACGTGGACCCGGAGCGCATCCGGCGCCGCCTGGAGACGCGCTACCTCGACGAGCAGGCGGACTCGCTCGAGGACGCGGTGGAGCGCTGCCGCGCCGCGAAGTCGGAGCGCCGCCCGCTGTCGGTGGGGCTCGAGGCCAACGCCGCCGACGCGATCCCAGCGCTGCTGGAGATGGGCTTCGAGGCCGACATCGTCACCGACCAGACGAGCGCCCACGACCCGCTCCAGGGCTACGTGCCGAACCTGATGACGCTGGAGGAGGCGCTCGATCTGCGGGCCAGCGATCCCGAGAGCTACGTGGAGCGCGCCCGCCGCGCCGCCGCCGCCCACTGCGCCGCGATGGTGGGCTTCCTCGACCGCGGCGCCGAGGTGTTCGACTACGGCAACAGCCTGCGGATCGAGGCACAGCTCGGCGGCTTCGAGCGGGCGTTCGCCTATCCGGGCTTCGTGCCCGCCTACATCCGCCCGCTGTTCGCCGAGGGCAAGGGCCCCTTCCGCTGGGCGGCGCTCTCGGGCGACCCGGCGGACATCGCCGCCACCGACCGCGCCGTGCTGGACGAGTTCCCGAGCGACGAGGGTCTGGCCCGCTGGATCCGCCACGCCGGCGAGAAGATCGCCTTCCAGGGGCTGCCCGCGCGCATCTGCTGGCTGGGCTACGGCGAGCGCGCGCGCCTCGGCCTGCGCTTCAACGAGATGGTGCGCAGCGGCGAGCTGTCCGCGCCGATCGTGATCGGGCGCGACCACCTCGACTCGGGCTCGGTCGCCTCCCCCTATCGCGAGACCGAGGACATGCGCGACGGCTCCGACGCGATCGCCGACTGGCCGCTGCTGAACGCGCTCGTGAACACGGCCTCCGGGGCCACGTGGGTGAGCATCCACCACGGCGGCGGCGTGGGCATCGGCCGCTCGATCCACGCGGGCATGGTGTGCGTGGCCGACGGCACCGAGCTGGCCGCCCAGAAGCTCGAGCGCGTGCTCACCTCGGACCCGGGCACCGGCGTGATGCGCCACGCCGACGCCGGCTACGAGGATGCGCTGACCGTGGCGGCGGAGCGGGGCGTGCGGATACCGATGACGGAGGGGGACGCGTGACGAGCTACTGGTGCGAGCTGGCGTGGCTGGGCGCCGAGCGCGCGGAGCCGGGCCTGGTGCTGGAGGTGGCCGACGGGCGCATCGAGTCGTTGACCCGCGGGGTCGGCACGCCGCCGGCCGAGGCGGAGCGGCTCGCCGGTCTCACGATCCCGGGCTTCGCGAACGCCCACTCGCACGCCTTCCAGCGCGTGCTGCGCGGCCGCACCCACGGCGGCCAGGGCTCGTTCTGGACCTGGCGCGAGCAGATGTACGCGGCCGCCGCGAGGATCGAGCCGGAGGAGTACCTCGAGCTGGCCCGCGCGACCTTCGCGGAGATGGCGCTGGCCGGCATCACTCTCGTGGGCGAGTTCCACTACCTCCACCGCGGGCCGGGCGGCGCTCCCTACATCGACGCCAACGCGATGGGCAGCGCCGTGATCGAGGCCGCGGCGCAGGCCGGCATCCGCATCACGCTGCTCGACGCCTGCTACCTGCACGGGGGCATCGGCAAGCAGCCCGGCGAGGGCCAGCTGCGCTTCACCGACCGCGACGCGGACGCCTGGGTGAAGCGCGTGAGCGCGCTGGAGACGAGCGAGCGGGCGCGCATCGGGGCGGCTATCCACAGCGTCCGGGCCGTCGACCCGGACTCGGCGCGCATCGTGGCCGCCTGGGCGGCGGAGCGCTCGCTGCCGCTGCACGCGCACCTGTCGGAGCAGCCGGCGGAGAACGAGGAGTGCTTCGCCGCCTACGGCGCCACGCCCACCCAGATCCTGTCGGAGGCCGGCGCGCTGTCCGAGCGCTTCAGCGCCGTGCATGCCACGCATGTGAGCGACGGCGACGTGGCCCTGCTGGGCGGCGTGGGAGCCACGTGCTGCCTCTGCCCCACCACCGAGCGCGACCTGGCGGACGGCATCGGCCCGGCGCGCCGGCTGCGCGAGGCTGGCGCTCGGCTCGCGCTGGGCAGCGACTCGCAGGCGGTGATCGACCCGCTGGAGGAGGCGCGCGCGGTGGAGCTGGACGAGCGCCTGGCGACCGGTGTGCGCGGTCAGCACAAGCCGCCCGACCTCCTCCGCGCGGCGACCGAGGGCGGCTACCTGAGCCTCGGCTGGCCAGAGGGCGGCCGCATCGAGGAGGGCGCGCTGGCCGACCTCACCACGATCTCGCTCGACGGCGTGCGCCTGGCCGGCACACCGGCACGGCACGCGCTCGAGTCGGTGGTGTTCGCAGGCGGCGCCGGCGACGTGCGGCACGTGATGGTGGGAGGCGAGTGGGTGGTGCGCGACGGCGCGCACGCGCGCATCGACGTGGCGGCCGCGCTGGCCGCCGCCCTGCCGGGATGAGCACGCTCGTCATCGACGACATCGGCCTGCTCGTGACGAACGACCCGGAGCTGGGCGAGGGTCCGCTCGGCCTCGTACGCGACGCCGCGCTGGTGCTGGACGGCGAGCGCGTGGCGGCGATCGAGCGCGTGGGCGCCGCGGCCGACGAGCGCATCGATGCCGCCGGGCGCTGCGTGATCCCCGGCTTCGTGGACAGCCACACGCACCTCGTGTTCGCGGGCGACCGCTCCGAGGAGTTCGTGGCGCGCATGGCCGGCGCGCCGTACGCCGCGGGCGGCATCCAGGTGACCACCGACGCCACGCGCGCCGCCTCGTCCGACGAGCTCCTCGCGCTCGCGCGGGCCCGCCGCGACGAGGCGCTGCGCGCGGGCATCACGCACCAGGAGATCAAGTCGGGCTACGGCCTGGACACGGACAGCGAGGCGCGGCTGTGCGAGGTCGCCGGGCGGCTGACGGACGACGTGACGTTCCTCGGCGCCCACCTGGTGCCGGCCGAGTACGAGGGCCGCGCCGACGACTACGTCGCGCTCGTCTGCGGCGAGATGCTGAGCGCCTGCGCGCCACACGCGCGCTGGATCGACGTGTTCTGCGAGGAGGGCGCGTTCGACGCGGACCAGTCGCGGGCCGTGTTGAGCGCCGGCCGCGACGCGGGCCTGGGCCTGCGCGTCCACGCCAACCAGCTGGGCGAGGGAGCGGGCGTGCAGCTCGCCGTGGAGATGGGCGCGGCGTCGGCCGACCACTGCACGTACCTCTCGGACGCCGACGTTGAGGCGCTCGCCGGCAGCGACACCGTGGCCACCTTCCTGCCGGCCACCGACTTCTCCACGCGCCAGCCCTACCCCGACGCGCGGCGGGTGATCGAGGCGGGCGCCGCGGTGGCGATCGCCACCAACACGAACCCCGGCTCGAGCTACACCACCTCGATGAGCTTCTGCATCGCGCTGGCGGTGCGCGACCTGCGGATGACCGCCGACGAGGCGCTCCAGGCGGCCACGCTCGGCGGCGCGCGGGCCCTGCGGCGGGATGACATCGGCCGACTGAGCCCGGGCGCGCGCGCCGACGCCGTGCTGCTCGACGCCCCCTCCCACGCCCACCTGGTCTATCGGCCCGGCGTGCCGCTGATCGCCGCGACGATCGCCGCCGGGCGCGTGGCGTGGGCTACCCTGGCGGCGTGAATCGCGACCGCTTCCCGGGCCTGGCCGACGGCTGGGCGCGCTTCGACGCCCCCGCGGGCGCGCAGCCCGTGGACTCGGTGATCGAGGCGATGGCGGACTTCATGCGCTCGGGGGCGATGGCCAACCAGCACGGCCTGTTCGCGGCCGGCGAGCGGATCGACGAGCTGATGACCGAGGCGCGGGCGGCCGCCGGCAGGTTCGTGGGCGGGGAGCCGCGCGGCGTGGTGTTCGGGCCGAGCATGACCACGCTCACGCTCGCCTTCAGCGCCGCCGTGGGCCGCACGCTCGGGCCGGGCGACGAGATCGTCTGCACGCGGCTCGACCACGACGGCAACGTGCGCCCCTGGACGATCGCCGCCGAGCGTGCCGGCGCGACCGTGCGCTTCGCCGAGCCGGAACCCGGCACGCTGGAGTTGCCCGTCTCGGCCGTGGAGGCTGTGCTGAGCGAGCGCACGCGCTGGGTGGCCGTGACGGCCGCCAGCAACGCGATCGGAGTCGTGCCGGAGCTCGATGCGATCGTGGCGGCGGCCCACGAGGCGGGCGCGCGTGCGTACGTGGACGCCGTGCACGCCGCCCCGCACCGGAAGCTCGACGCCGCCGCGCTCGGCTGCGACGCCATCGTCTGCTCGGCGTACAAGTGGTTCGGCCCGCACCAGTCGATCCTGTGGGCGCGACCGGAGCTGCTCGAGGAGCTGCGGCCCGACAAGCTGAAGCCGTCCCCGGATGTGGTGCCCGAGCGCTGGGAGACCGGCACGCCGGCGTTCGAGAGCCTCGCAGGCCTGGTCGCGGCCGCGCGCTACCTGGACGAGACCGGCTTCGACGCGATCCGTGCGCACGAGGAGGCGCTGTTCGCGCGCATGGTCGAGGGCCTGTCGGCGATCGACGGCCTGACGCTGCACGGCGCCCCGCGCGACCGCGTGCCCACGCTCATGCTGTCCGTGGAAGGCCGCGCGCCGCAGGACGTGGCGCGCGACCTCGCGCGCGACCAGGTGGCCGTCTGGCACGGCAACAACTACGCGCTCGAGCTCTCCACCCTGCTGGGCCTCGAGCCGGACGGCGGCATCCGCGCCGGCGTGGTGCACTACAACGACGACGAGGACGTGGACCGGCTCTTGGCCGCGCTCGAGCGCGCGGCCGGCTGATCAGCCTCGGCGGGGGCTCCCGCCATCGAGGCGCTCGCGCACCTCGTCCCAGAGCTCCTCGTAGGCCAGCGCGGCGCGGCTGCGGGGAGCGAACTCCGCCACGGCGGTGCGCTGCGCGCCCATGCGCTCCACGTCGGCCGCCGCGGGGATGGCGGCTCGCAGCACGCCGCGATGCTTCTCCCAGAGGCCGTCCATCACCTCGCGGTGCATGCGCTTGCGGCGGTCGAACATCGAGAAGAACGCCAGCAGGCTGGGCCTGGCGGCGCCGTTCTGGCGTACGACCCGCCGCAGCTGCTCGAAGGTGCGCGACGACAGCGTGGCCGGGATCAGCGGCACGAGCAGGGCGTCGGCCGCCTCGAACACGCTCTCCGACACCAGCGAGATGCTCGGCGGGCAGTCGAGGAACACGTAGTCGTACTCGCCGGCGAGCGGCGCGAGCACCTTCGACAGCCGCTTGGTGGGGCTTCTTGGTGGCGTCCAGCGCGAGGTCCATGTGGCGGTAGGAGAAGTCGGCCGGCAGCAGGTCGAGCCGGTCGTGGTCGGTGCCCTTGATCAGCCCCTCCACCTCGCTCTTGCCGCGCACCAGCTTGCGGCCGCCGCCCTTCACCTTCGGCTTCACGCGGAAGAGGTAGGTGCTCGCCCCCTGCGGATCGAGGTCCCAGAGCAGCACGTGAGCGTTCTCGCGGGCGGCGAGATAGGCGAGGTTCACGGCGGCGGAGGTCTTCCCCACCCCGCCCTTGATGTTGTAGGTGGCGAGGACGCGGGTCACCCGAACGTCTCCTCCACGAGCTCGCGCTGGCGCTGCGACGCGAACGCCTCGAAGCGCTCGGCGAAGCGCGCACGGGCCTCGGCCCGGTCCTGTTCGAGCCGATCCACGAGCAGGCCCATCGCCATCAGCGCGGCGGCGCCGCGCTCGCGCGAGCCGACCGACTCGCGGTAGGTGTGCAGCATCGCCGCCTGCACCTCGGCGTCCTGGAAGCGTCCGAGCGTGTCCTGGAGCGCCTTGAGCGTCTTCACCATCGGGCGCACCACCTCGGGCGGGTACAGGCTGGCGAAGAACTCGAGCAGGTAGCGCAGCTCCTTGCCCTGCTTGCGCAGCTCGTGGAGTGCCTCGGGCGGTGACGACTCGTCGATCGCGCGCCCCCGCTTCACCATGCGCCGGTAGACCTTCCCGATGCGGCCGGCGGCCAGCCCGCCGATCGGCGCCTGGGCGTCGGGCCGCTCTTCCTCGGGCGATTCGACCAGGCCCTCCACGAGCATGGCCCAGTCGGCGAGGAGGCGGGTGGCCTTCTCGGAGCGCAGTGCGCGCGCCATCCGCCGCTGAGCCCGCCGGCGCTCCTCGGCCAGCAGCTCCTCCAGCGGATCGAGATCGCGCGCCACGTTCGCAGGGAGCGCGACGCGGAAACGGTCGAAGTCGAGCAGGTAGACGTCGAGGTCGCGCGTGGGGCCCGTGACCGCCTGCAGCCAGCGAAAGCCGTCGCGGAAGTGCTCGAGCGACTCCCGCTCGAACACGCCCTTCAGCTCACGCTGCAGAGCGCGCGTGCGCCGCACGGCCACGCGCAGGTCGTGGAGGAACTCGCTGTCGGTGTCGGCGAGCGTGCCGGGCAGGTTGGCCTCGATCGCCAGCACGAGCTTGCCAAGCACCTGAACGGCCGCGGCGTCCGCGTGCTGGTCGGGCCGCAGCGGGATGTCGAGCCGCCCGGGCACGCCGCCCGGCACACCGCCGGCAACGGCAACCGCCTCGTCGTGCAGCGGGGCGGGCGCGGGGGTCAGCCCCACGTCGGACTCGAGCTTCTGCCGCATCCGCTCCGCGGCCTTCTCGTAGCCGCGCACGGGCACGACGTGCACACGCGTGCGCAACTGCTTGTGCGAGCGAGCCGGCCCCTGCGCGGTGGACGACTCCAGCACGAGCCGCACGACCGTCTTCGAGTCGCCGTTCAGCACGCGCAGGGTGAGCAGCTGGCTGCGCGTGCGCGCGATCGGGGTCAGCGCCCGCATCTCCACGATCGGGCTCACCTGGTCCCGCAGGCGACCCTCCGGGAGGTCCGCCGCGAACAGGCGGGCGGGCGACTCCTCGAGCGGCGCCGCGGCGCGCTCGCCGTAGGCGTCGGCGTCGACTAGCGCGAGCCGCCCGTCGGCGTGCACCAGTGCGAGACCGGCCTCGTGCAGGCGGCCGTCGAAGGTGTCGTAGAAGGTGCGCTGAACCCGCGCGCGCCTGTCGTCCTCCAGCATGCCGAGGTGCGCGGCGAGTGCCTCCTTCGCCGCACCGACCCGGAGTCCATCCGGTAGCAGGTACTGGGCGCCACTCACGGAGACTTCAGTGTGCCACGCGGAGCAGCGTCTGACTTAGTCCAGCAGCTCGACGAGCAGGGTCGACATGCCGAACCGCTTGGCGGCTAGACCCGCGCCGGTGAGGGGGTTGTAGTACTCGCGAAAGCCATCGCGCTCCACCGCCTCGGCCAGCGAGCCCACGATCCGCTCCGCATCCTCCTCGTATCCGAGTTCACGCAGGGGTGGTACGAGGAACCAGGCAGTGGTCATCCAGGCGGGACCCCGCCAGCAGCGGAAGCGGTCGAAGCCCGGTTTGAAGCTGCGCTCCTCGAGCGCCACCGATGGGATACCGGTGTGCACGCGGTAGCGGCGCGGATCGAGAAGGTGCTCCTCCACCAGGCGCCTGCGGACGTCCTCTGGCAGGTCGGGTAGCGCGAGCGGGGCGAGCGACGCCCAGGTGTTGACGTTTCGGCGCATCAAGCGAGCTCTCTCGGCACAGGCTTCGGCCTGCGCCCGCCGATCCGGTTAAGGGGTTGGGAAAGTTCTCAGCCCGTTTACACGGGAGTGCCTGGGTCAAGCGTCCGCGCCGTCTCCGACTTGGGCACATCCGCCTGATCCGGGTTGGTCCCCAGCAACCGATCGCCAACGGTGTTCGTGATCCCGTGCCAGTAGTGCTCGTTCTTGAAGTGGTGGAGGCGGTGGGTGCGCCAGATCGAGCGGTAGTAGCGGGTGTGCGGGCGGTAGGCGGTGTGGATCAGGAAGTGGGTCCACTCGTAGAGGCCGACCAGCACGAAGCCGGTCAGCACCGCGGTGAGGAGCGCGGCCCACGGCACCGGGCCGGGCAGGAGCGCGGTGACGACGGCCGCGAGCGCCGGGATCGCGGGCACGGCAAGGAACAGCAGCGCGGCCGCCTCGAGCGGCGCGAGCAGGATCAGCCCGAGGTCGTTGGGCGCCTCGTGGTGCTCGCGGTGCGCCTGCGCGCTCGCCAGGTCGACCCGCCGTCCGCGCAACACGAACGGCCGCGCGTGCAGGAGATAGACGTGGATCGCCCATTCGCCGAACGGATAGATCACGAGCATCGCCGCCACGGCCGCGCCGTCGCGCCAGCTGAAGTCGCCCACCAGAGCGCGCACGATCGCCAGCCCGACGATGGCCGACGCGATCACCCACGGCGACTGCTTGTGGCGGAACTCGCGCCACGCGTGACCCAGGGTCTTCACCTCGCGCCCGTAGCGGGCCTGGACTGGAGTGCCGCTGACGATCGAGTCCGCCATCGCTGCTCCAAAGCTTAGGTCTGACCCGGCTCCTATCGTGCAGATCACGATGCGGCCGGCCCTTCTGCTCGCCTGCGCGCTCGCCCTCGCCGCCTGCGGTGGTGGGCACTCGAGCTCGTCGCCGACGTCGCCGGCGACGGTGACCACCACCGCGGCCGCGGCGCCCACACGACGACCAGCGCGGCCACCTCGTCGCTTCCGCCCACCTGCGCGCCGTCCCAGCTCACGCTGAAGCTGGTCTCGACCGAGGGCGCCGCCGGTCACCTCCAGGCGCTGTTCGCGTTCACGAACAGCTCGAGCTCGGTGTGCCGGCTGTTCGGCTACCCGGGCGCCCAGATGGTGTCGAGCGGCGGCGATACGCTGAAGACGGTCGTGATCCGCGGCGGCAACTTCTTCCCGGACAGCTCGAGGAAGCCGACCACGGTGGTGCTACGGCCGGGCGAGTCGGCCCGCTTCTCGTTCGGCTGGTCCGACAACAACGAGACCGGCGGCTCGCCCGCGAGCTGCCCGCAGGCGGCTCGCCTCGAGGTCACGCCGCCGAACGACTTCAGCACGCTGACGGTGTCCCTGAAGGACGTGACCTTCGCGCCCTGCGACGGCAAGATCACCGCCAGCCCGGTCTTCCGCTAAGACGCCGTCGGCGGCGGGGGTAGGCTCCGCCGCATGGAGTGGCCACTGCTCGCGGGGGTCCCGGATGAGGACGTGCAGGCCGTGCTGGGCATCGCGCGGCGGCGCAGGTTCGAGCGCGGCGAGGTGGTGTTCCACCAGGACGATCCGGCGGACACCCTGCACCTGATCTCGAAGGGCCGCTTCGTGGTGCGCATCACCACCTCGCTCGGCGACACCGCGATCTTCTCGGTGCTCGGACCCGGCGAGATGTTCGGCGAGCTGGCGCTGCTCGGCGACGCCCGCCGCAGCGCCACCGTGGCTGCGCTCGACGCCGGGGAGACCCGCTCGGTGCACCGGATCGACTTCGAGCGCCTGCACTCGCGCAACCCGCAGACGAGTCAGGTGCTGATCGCGATCCTCTCCTCGCAGGTGCGACGGCTCTCCGGGCACCTCGTGGAGGCGCTGTACGTGTCGGCGGACAAGCGCGTGCTGCGCCGGCTGGTGGAGATGGCCGCGATCTTCGCGGACGGACAGGCGCAGAACGGCACGCTCGTTCCGCTCACGCAGGAGGACCTCGCGAGCCTGGCCGGCACCTCGCGCGCCACCGTGAACCGGGTGCTGCGCGAGGAGGAGGCCCGCGGCACCCTCAAGCTGGGCCGCGGGCGCACCACCGTGCTGGACGCCGGACGAGCTGGCGCGCCGCGGCCGCTAACGGGAGCGCGTGCGGTAGCTCTCGCCGGCGTGCAGCGTGATCCGCTTGCGGTGATCGCGCACCCGCACGATGCCTCGGCGCACGGTGATCCGCGTGCCGTCGCAGAGCGAGGTGGTCAGCCATTCGGTGCCGATGGCGCCCGCCGAGACCGAGCCCGTGGCTGTCTTCCAGTTGCCGCCGTTCTCGGACACCCAGAGGCGCCGCTGCGGCTGCTTCTTCTTCGGCTTCTTCTTTTTCTTCTTCGTGTCCGCGAACGCGCGGGGCGCGACCGAGGCCTTGGACGCCTTGGTGCAGCCCGTGAGCGGCGGCAGCTTGAACTGCGCCGTGGGCGCGAAACCGGCGTTCTGGGTCATGGTGAAGGGACCGGAGAAGAGCTGCGCCGTCTGCTGCAACCCGCGCGAGTCGCGCGCCACGGTGATGGCGATCTGGCCCTTCGACGGCATCCACCTGTGAGCCCACCGGCACGAGGTCCTCCTCCTGGAGCGGCAGGAACCCGGCCATGCCGCTGGGCTTCACCGTGACGCCGGACGCCGTGGGCGCGACGGCGATCGAGTGGCCCACCACGGCCGGAGGCACCGCGCCGACGTCGCTCACGCGGCGCACGGTGGCGTTCGCCGTGTCTGCCACCAGGAAGCCGCCGTTCGGGTCGGCCGTGATCGCTCCCGGATCGTTCAGCTCGGCGCCCTTTGCCAGGCCGCCGTTGCCGGCGTTGCCCGGGGCGGAGCCGGCCACGGTGAAGATCGCGCCGAGCGGGGTGATGCGGCGGATGCGGTTGTTCGCCGAGTCGGCCACGAGGTAGCCGCCGTGGGCGAGCGCGACGATGCTCGTCGGCGCGTCGAGCCGCGCGCCCTGCGCCGGATCGCCGTCGCCGCCGAAGCCGAGACCGGCCCCCGCCACGGTGCTGATGATCCCGTTGGGCGCGATGCGGCGGATGCGGTTGTTGCCGGTGTCGGCGATCAGGATCGAGCCGTCGCTGGCCACCGTGAGGTCGCGCGGCTGGTTGAGCTGCGCCGCGGTGGCCGGTCCGCCGTCGCCGCTGAAGCCGCGGCTGGTGCCCGCGATCGTGCTGATGATCCCGTTCGGCGCGACCCTGCGGATGCGGTCGTTGCCCGTGTCGGCGATCGCCACCGAGCCGTCGGCCAGCAGGGCGGTGTCGCTGGGCAGCGACAGCCGTGCCGCGGTGGCGGGGCCGCCGTCGCCCGCCAGGCCCTGGTCGGTGCCCGCGAAGGTGGTGATGATCCCGTCGGCCCCCACGCGGCGGATCTCGTGGTTGCGCGTGTCCGCGATCAGGTAGGCGCCTCCGCCGAGCGAGGTCACGCCCTCGGGGTGGTCGAGGCCGGCGGCGATCGCGGGGCCGCCGTCACCGAACGAGCCCGGGTCGGAGCCCGCCACGGTGAGGATGTTGCCGTTCGGCATCACCTGCCGGATGCGGTTGTTGTTGAAGTCCGCGATCAGGTAGCTGTTCGTCGCCACGAAGGCGACGTCGCTCGGGGCGTCGAGCTTGGCCTGGTTGGCCGGGCCGCCGTCGCCCGCGAAGCCCGCGGTGGTGCCGGCGATGCCGGAGATGGTGCCGTCGGTGGCACGCGCGAGCGCCGACGGGGCCGCGACGGCCAGCGTGGCGGCCACGACTGCGATTGCGGCGGAGATGCGGCGGCGCGTTGTCATCTGGACCTTGGCATCTGATCAACCCTCTGGCGCGACATTAGCTGCGCTACGGGGTGCGCTCATTCGCGCGCGCGACGCTGGTTGTGTAACCGCCTTGACGGTCGGATCGCGCATTACGCTTGCGCCTGTGCGCGCACGGCGTCACCGACAGCGGGCCCTGCTGCTGGTGGCGGTCGGTCTGGTGGCGGCGGGCCTGGGGATCGCCGGTTACGCGACGCAGCGTGCTGCGGCGGCCGGAGCTCGCGAGCGTGGACGCGCGCTTCTCGGTGCGCGGGAAGCAGCGGCCGCCCCGTGATGTCGTGGTCGTCGGGCTCGATGCCAGGTCGCTGCAGAAGCTGGGTAACGGCCACGCGCCCATCCCGCGCCGCTACCACGCCAAGGTGATCGACACGCTGCGGCGCGACGGCGCCCGCGTGATCGCCTACGACTTCCAGTTCGAGAACGAAACGGACCCGACCGACGACAACGCCCTCTTCGAGGCGGTCGGCCGCGCGAACGGGGTGGTCCTCGCCACCGCGACGGTGGGAGCCAACGGGAGCACCCCGATCCTGGGTGGCGACGAGAACCTGCGCCGCGTCCACGCCGTCGCGGCGAGCATCAACTTCCCGAAGTCCGCCGCGCGCGGGGGCGTTTTCCGGCGTCTGCCCTACTCCGACCGCGGCCTGCGCACGCTGGCGGTGGTGGCGGCCGAGCGGGCGATGGGCCACCCGGTGGACCGCTCGCAGTTCTCGGGCGACGGCGCCTGGATCGACTTCGCGGGCCCGGCCGGGACGGTGAAGACGGTCCCCCTCGCGGACGTGGTGGCCGGGAAGGTCCCCGCCGGGGTGTTCCGCGGCAAGGTGGTGGTGGTCGGGCCGACCGACCCGATCCTTCAGGACGTTCACGCCACCTCCGCGGGCGAAGGAATGCCCGGGCCGGAGATCCACGCCAACGCCATCGCCACGATCCTGCGCGGTTTTCCGCTGCGGGACTCCGCCGGCTGGCTGTCGGTGCTGATGATCGTCCTGGCCGGGATCGCCACGCCCGCCGCTGCCCTGCGCCTGAACGGGCTGCGCTGGCTGCCGGTACCGCTCGTGGTCGCGCTGGCCATCCCCGTTGCCGCCCAGCTGGCCTTCAACGGCGGGCACGATCCTGCCGGTGATCGCGCCGGGCCTCGCGCTGGTCCTGAGCTTCCTGGGCACGCTGTCCGTCGCGTACTGGACCGACATCCGCGAGCGCCGCCGGCTGCGGGCGAGCTTCGCCCGCTTCGTGCCGCCCCAGGTCGTGGACGAGGTGGTGGCGCAGGCCGACGACGACCTGCGCCTCGGCGGCAAGCGCCTGGAGAGCACGGTGATGTTCTGCGACCTGCGCGGCTTCACCAGCGTGGCGGAGCAGCTCTCCGCGGAGCAGGTGATCGAGCTGCTGAACGGCTACCTCACCGAGATGAGCGACGCCATCCTCGAGCACGGCGGCACCGTCGTCTCGTACATGGGCGACGGGATCATGGCGGTGTTCGGCGCCCCGCTCCCCCAGGACGATCACGCCGATCGCGCCGTGGCGGCCGCGCGCGAGATGCTCGACGTGCGGCTCGGGCGCTTCAACGACTTGGCCCGAGAGGCCGGGCTCGCGGAGCCGTTCCGCATGGGCGTGGGCCTGAACAGCGGGCCGGTGATGTCGGGCAACGTGGGCTCGACCAGGCGGCTGGAGTACACCGCCGTGGGCGACACCACCAACACCGCCTCCCGCCTCCAGGCGATGACCAAGGACAGCGGGACCGCCGTGCTGATCGCAGACTCGACGAAGGCCGCCATGCGCGACGGCGGCCCGAGCCTGGCCTACGTGGGAGAGCTCGAGGTGCGCGGCCGCACGGCGAGGCTGAAGGCCTGGACCCTGGCGAACGCGAGCGGGGCCGGCGATCTCGCCGGCCCCGCGGGCACTTCAACCTCTCCTCCTGACGCTTAGCGCTTGATCGTCAGGCGGGCGCTGCTGGTACCGGAGTTGCCAGCGGCGTCCTTGGCCGTGGCGGTCGCCTTGGTGCTCAGCTTGTGGAGCTGCTTCACCAGGCGCTGGTTCTTGCGCGAGAGGTGGATCTTCACCGTGCTGCTCTGTCCACCGCCGAGCTGGAACGCGGCTCCGCCGAGGCTGCTGCCGCGAGCGTGGCGCAGCAGCGAGGTCAGTGCGAGCCGGCCGGTGCAGGAGCGCTCGCCCGCCGGGCAGGTGATCCGCATCGACACGACGCCCTTGCGGCTCATCTTCACCGAGTGACGGGAGATGCTCATGAGCGGCGCCTTGGTGTCGGCCGGGGGAGCGGCCAGCACCTGCACCGGGTGAGCGACGATGTCCTGCAGGCCGTTGTCATCGGTCACGCGCAGGCGCACGTTGACGGTGCCGACGGCCGTGTACTTCATCGTCGTCTTGGGGTTGGCGTGGGTGTCGGTCTCGAACGTGCCGTTGCCGTCGAGGTCCCATGCGTAGTCGGCGACCTTGCTGTCGTCGCTGGACTGTGAGCCGTCGAACTTCACGGTCTCGTTGATCACGGCGGGGCTCGGAGCGAAGGTGAACGCTGCCGACGGGGCGCGCGTCACGGTCTCCCTGAGCGACGTCGTGCCGGTGGTGCCGTGCGAGTCGGTCACGCGCAGCCTGATCGTGCGCTCGCCGAGCGACTGGTAGGCCTGCGTGGTGCTTGGGGTGGTGGTGTGGGTCTCGTAGGTACCGTCACCGTCGAGGTCCCAGTCGTACTTGGTCACGCCACCGTCGCCGGTCGAGCCGGCCGCGCTGTAGGTGACCTGCTGGCCCGGCAGAGCCAGGGCCGGCGACGCGGCCAGCACGGCGCGCGGCGCGTTGTACACGGACAGGTCGTGGGCGACCGTGTCGGTGAGACCGCTGTTGTCGGCGTCGACGATCTTCAGGCCGATCGTGTAGTGGCCGGCGATCGCGTACTTCCGGTAGACGATGGGGCTTGAGGTAGTGGTCTCGTAGCTGCCGTTGCCGTCGAGGTCCCACTTGTAGTCCATCGCCCCGCTCGGGCTGTACGAGCTGGAGGCGTCGAACTTCACGCCGCGGACCAGGGCGGACGGAACCGCTGCGGCCTTGACCGGCTGGATCACGCCGGTCCCGCCGATGTTGCCGATGTCGAGGACGCCGCCGTTGACGACGACCGGGTTGGGGGTGATCGTGAACTTCGCGACCGGCTCGGGATGGGGAGGGATGTTGTTGCCGCCGTTGCCGGTGTTCGGATCGACCGGCTTGAGGGCCATCGCCGAATGTGCGAAAGCCATGAGGCCGACCACCGCCACAACGAGAGCGATGGCCATCGAGAAGAACCTGCGAGTGGTTGAGATGAGGAGCGAGGTGGTCATTTTGAGACTCCTTTGTGGTGGTTGAAAACCTCGATCCCAATGCTGAATTCCAGCCGCCCGCCCCACGATCACGCGCGCGGCACAAGGACTGTCAAGCTCGTGACACTTCCCCCGGGGGCATCTCGGCGGCGGGGCGGCAGTAAAGTCGCTGCGACCTGGCCATGGCGACCACCGAGCCGCACGACGGCAGGGAACAGCGCGTGCGGCGCGAGCGCGTCCTGCGAACGCTGACGTTCTGGCTGCGGCCGGAATTCCTACTCCGCGTCCTCAACCGCTTTCAGAAGATCGCGGGCTTCGACCGCTCGATCGCCCTGGCCTCCGGCGCTCTCACCGCCACGATCCCGCTGGCGATCTTCGCCAGCTCCATCTCGTCGCACCTCGGCGGCAAGGACACGGCGCAGCACATCATCGACCGCTACGACCTGACCGGGGGCGGCGCGGAGGCGGTGAAGGACATCTTCTCGCCGCCCTCGGGCTCGAGCACGAGCCTCGGCATCACCGGGTTGCTCTTCCTCCTGATCGCGGTCCTGAGCTTCTCCCGCTCCGTGCAGCGCCTGTTCGAGCAGACCTGGGAGCTCGACTCGCTGAGCGTCCGCAACACGTTCAACGGGCTGCTCTGGATCGGCGGGCTCACGCTGTACCTCGGCCTGAGCGCCGTCCTCCATGCCCTCCTGGGGCGCAGCAAGCTCGAACTCGCGGCCACGGTGGTCGATATCCCGGTGTCGCTGGCCTTCTTGGTCTGGAGCGGCTGGGTGCTGAGCGCCAAGCGGATCTCGCCCCGCGCACTCTTACCCTTCGCCATCATCGGCGCGGGCCTGCTCGCCGTGTACTCGGTCGGCGCGCAGGTCTACGTCCCTCACCTCTTCAGCACGTACGCCACCCGCTACGGCGTGATCGGTGCGGTCTTCGCCATGATCTCGGCGCTCTTCTGCGTGATGGTCGTGACCGTTGGCTCGGCCGCGGCCGGCCGTGAGGTGCACGACGAGCTCGACCGCATCCGGCGCGGCGAACGTCCGGCCGAGGACGAGGTCCGCCGCCAATGGGACGAGATCACCGCTGAGGCGCGCTCGCGCTGGGACACGCTGCGGGTACAGATCGACGAGCGCCGGCACCGGCACGACAAGGACTGAGCGCGCTCAGAGGTAAGCGCGCAGGTGCTCGGCCGTGGCCGCGTCGGCCGGGAAGAAGGCCTCGATCGCGAGCTCCGCGACGGTGATGTCCACGGCCGTGCCGAACGTGGTGATCGTGCTGAAGAAGGACAGCTCGCGGTCGCCGGCCAGCATCCGCAGCGACACCACGATCTCGTCGGCCAGGCCGCGGCTCGCCTGGCGCAGCGGCGGCGCCGGGTAGCCGCTCAGCTCCTCGTACAGCGTGGCCAGCGCCGGATTGCCGGTCACGGCCATCTGCCGCTCGAGCCGCGCGAGGAGGTGCTCGCGCCACTCCGCCAGGTTGAGGATGCGCGGGGCCATGCCCTCGGGATGGAGCGTCACGCGCAGGGCGTTCACGGGCGGCTCCAGCAGGTGCGGCGCCACGCCCTCGGTGAGCAGCGCCACGCCGCGGTTTCCGGCGAGCAGCTCCCACTGCTGGTCCACCACCGCCGCCGGGTAGGGCTCGTGCCCGCGCAGCACCAGCTCGATCGCCTCGCGCACCGGCTGCATCTCCGGGTCGTCGAGCGTTCGCTGCCCGTAGACCGGCGCGTAACCGGCCGCCAGGAGCATCTGGTTGCGCTCGCGCAGCGGCACCTCGAGCTGCTCCGCGAGGTGCAGCACCATGTCCGAGCTGGGCCGCGCGCGGCCGGTCTCCAGGAAGCTCAGGTGTCGCGCGGACACGCCCGCGTCGAGCGCCAGGTCGAGTTGGCTGAGACGGCGCCGGCGGCGCCAGTCGCGCAGCAGTGCGCCCACGTTCGGTTGGTCGAGCAGCACTGTCATCGACGGCGAAGATAGCGCCGTCGCCGCCCCGTGGCGCCTACCCCGGAGGTAATCGACTCCACGACCTCCTCCGGCCACGATGCCGCCACGATCAAGCTCCCAAGGAGGCAGAGATGGCAGACATCCAGAAGGTGGTCGATGACTACATCGCGACCTGGAACGAGACCGATCCCGAGCGCCGCCGCGCCCTGATCGCCGAGACCTGGACCGAGGACGCGACCTACCTCGACCCGCTGATGTCGGGCGACGGGCCCGACGGCATCGACGCGATGATCGCCGGCGCCCAGGCCGCGTACCCGGGCCACCGCTTCGAGCTCTCGAGCGGACCCGACCTGCACCACGACCGCGTCCGCTTCGCCTGGCAGCTGCTGAACGGCGACGGCCCAGTTGCGGGGGGCGTGGACTTCGGCGTGGTGGCCGAGGATGGGCGGCTCGAGGCGGTTACGGGGTTTCTCGAGGCTGTTGCCTGAAAGCAGAGAAGCGGAAAGCAGAAAGCGGACAGCGGGCGCTCGGCGAGCGTCCGCTTTCGCGTTCTAGACTCGCAGCGTGCCTAGTTCCGACGAGATCATCGGTGCGGAGAGCGAATTCTTCGCCAGCCTCGTCGCCGGCGACGTGGAGCGGCTGGAGCAGATCGTCGGCGATGACTTCACGATCGTCGACGTGATGACCGGCACGCCCGCGCCGAGGGACGCGTTCCTCGCGGTGGTCGGCTCCGGCGAGCTCGAGTTCGACCGGCTCGAGCCTGCTCCCGACGAGGCGCTCGTGCGCTTCTACGGCGACACGGCGGTGAGCATCGGTCGCACCTCGATGTCGGGTACCTACGGCGGCCAGTCGTTCGCGGCGCAAAGCCGCTACACGCACGTGTGGGTACGCCTCGGCGATCGCTGGCGCCTGGTGTCGGCCCAGGGCACCCAGATCATCGAGGCGTAGTCCGCTCTCAGGCGGGCACGCCCGTACCGCGAACCTCGGCCAGCCGCCGCTCGGCGTACTCGCGGCCGCGCTCGGCGTCGCCCATCACGAGACCGGCGATGTCGCCCAGCCGCACGATGTTTCCGCCCCCGCCCCAGGTGCCGTCGGGCACGCTCGTGGCGAACACCCAGACGCGCATGGGGTCGCGGTCGCGGCCGGCGGGCTCGGCGTCCAGCACCGCCTCGGTCACCGCCGCCACCATCGCCTGACGGCGCTCGTCGTCGAACTGGCCCTCGGGCACCGAGGCCACGATCCGGTAGCGCGGCAGCGCGGCCCGCTCGCCGGCGACGAACACGGCCTCGGGACGGTGCAGGAACACCCACGCGATCGCGCGCGCAACGGGGTTGGTGGGATCCGCCCCCTCGTGCTCGAGCAGCAGATCGGTGAGCCGGGCGAGGAGCTTCTCCTCCGCGTCTGGCTCGAGCGCAGCGGCGGGGATGTAGGCGTCGAGCAGCGGCATGCGTTTGACCTCCGGACCAGATGTAAGTTGCGTGACGAAACGCAGCCTACCGGAGATCGTCAGATCCCGCTGCCGCTCACGAGACCGCCGCCGAACGGGTGTACGTGGCGGCCAGCCGCCTCGGCCAGGTGGCTCACGCCGAAGACGTCCTCCACGGTCCTGAGCAGCGAGTAGGCGTTGTACGACGTGGCGTCGGAGGTGCCCGCCTTCAGGTAGCGCGAGAGCAGCAGCGTGCCCGTCTTCCCGCCCCCGACCGTCTGGCCGCAGCATCCGCTCGAGTCGCTCGCCGGGCCGTCGCCGAACGTGATCATGAGCAGGCCATCCTTCCTGTAGGCCGGTGAGGCGAGGATCTGCGGCACCCATTGGGCGAGAAACGCGTCCGCCGCCGGCAGCCCGCCCGAGCTGCCGTCGGCGCAGGTGGGCTCGGAGCCGTCGTGGCAGAGATCGGGCGCGATGAAGCTGTAGTCCGGCGTCTTGGCCGCGGAGGCGAGATCCGCGCTGAGCTTGTCGAGCCCGACATCGTTGGTCGCGCAGTCGCCGAGGTCGAGCAGCGAGTGGAAGTAGACGAACGGGTTGTGGCGGGCGGCGTACTCGTCGCCGGGGCGCCCCTGCTGGGTGTCGTCGGCGGCGCCCGGATCGGGATGGCGGCAGGTGGCGGGCTGACCTGGCGCGTCCATGCCCTGCAAGTACGCCCGCCAGCTCTTACCCTTGCCGCCCAACTGGTCGGCCAGCGTGAGCGTGTCCACCGGGTAGACGCAGCCGTTGCCCGGCACGATGCCGCTCTTCGGATCGGGCTCGGCGCCCGTGGCGAAATCGCTGTAGCTGGTGCAGCCGAAGCCGGTGGCGTAGTTCGGGGGCTGGCCGCTGACCATCGCGATGTAGTTGGGCAGGTCGCCGTGCCCTACGGCGTAGTAGTCAGTGAGCAGCCGTCCGTTCGGCCGCAGCTCTTGGTTGAGGTAGGTCGCTGGGGACGTGGGGCCGAAGGTGGCGTCGTAGCCGGGGCTCGAGAGGGTGATCACGAAGACGTGGCGGATCTTTGAGGCCGTGGTCGGGGTTGGTTTCTCCTTGGGTGTCGGGTGTCGGGTGTCGGGTGTCGGGGCTGGGCTCGCCGGCTCGGGTGTCGGGGTGCCGGATGCAGGGCTCGTGGCGTCGTCGGTCTCCGCCGGCGTCGGGCTCGGTTGTGGCGTCGGTGTGGTCTCCGTGGTCGTCGCCGCAGCGTGAGGAACCGCGCGGGCCGCCTCCGCGCGGGCGAGCGCGTAGGCGGTGAGGGCGCTCGTGTCGTGGCCGCGTAGGGCGCTTCCGATGACGAGGCCGGTGGCCGTCAGCGATACGGTCGCGATCAGCAGCAGGCGGCGGTTCACGCGCCCGGCTCGACTACCTCGATCGCGGCCAGTGCCTGCCCGCAGCGCCAGCAGAACGTCGCGCCGCGGCTATACGACACGCCGCAGGAGGGGCATTCGCCCGCCACGCCGGAATCCTCGGAGCGCAGGACGTGCTCCACGTGACCGAGCTCCGCGTCCACCTTCTGCAGCTCGGCCACCTTGCGCTTCAGCACATCGAGCGCCAGCGCGTCGCGCACGAGCATCTCGTAGAGGAGGCCGCCGAGGTCGGACTGCATCACGGTGAAGCGCTCCACCAGCCGCTCGCGCTTGGCGCGGAGCTCGGCGTCGGCCGCCGGATCCGGTGTTGCTGTGGGCTCGGTGCTCAATCGCCTGCGTTCGTCGGGGCGGGCGATCCGTCACCGGAGCCGCCGATGGTCACCTTGTCCGGCAGGCTCTGCTGCTGCTGCACGTAGCTCTTGCCGGTCTGCTGGCTCAGCTTCTTGACCAGGTTCGTGTCCTGCTGCACCTGCTGCTTGGTGGCCTTCGAGCCCTCCACCTGGTGGGCGGTGCCGAACTTCGTCCTGGAGAGCGCCTTGCCCGACGTGTCGCTCGAGCCGGTGGCGGTCACCTGGATCACCTGCGCGTGCGGGAAGCTCCTCTTCAGCTTGCCGAGCGCCTTCGTCGCGGCCGCGCGCGTCTTGAACTCGCCCGAGTAGATCACGTAGCGCGAGCCCTGGCTGGGGTTGGTCTTGAAGTCGGCCGGGGCGATCACGCCCACCGCGCCGGCGCCCTTCGCCCGCGCCGCCTTCTCCGCGCCCGACACGGCGGCGCTGGTGGCGCCCTTCGCGGGCAGGCTGCTCAGCTTCACGGTGTAGCCCTTGCTCAGCGAGAAGTCGCTGGTGATGGCCGTGCTGGCCACGGTCGCGTCCGTCCCCGATCCGTTCGCGGTGGCGGCGGCCGGCGAGATGTTGCGCAGGGCAGCAAGCACCTTGGACTCGTCGCCCGAGCCGCCACCGCTCTTCCCCACCAGCACGCCGATGGCCACCGCCACGGGCAGGATCGCGAACAACAGCAGTGGAGCGTTGCCGGCGAGCCAGCCGCGCTTCTGGCGGGCCGGCGGTGCACTCACCCTTCGCCGCCGTCCGGCCGAGCTGAAGTACTCCGCGGCGGGGCTGGCGGCGTTGCGATTGCGCGCTCCGCAGACCACGCAGTAGCGCTGCTGCACCTCGAGCGGCGCCTGGCACTCCTCGCACGCGTGCTCCGGCGCGGGCGGCGCGGGCGGCTTCAGCGGTGAGACGTCGGTGGGCGGCGTGTGCGTGGTCATGTCCTCATTTGAAGATCGTCGGGGAGGTCTCGAGGTGGATCTGGGCGCCGCGGGCATCGCCCGTCAGCGGCACCTGCACGGTGGTGGCGTGGCCGCCGCCGAGCGCGGCGATCGAGGCCCGGCCGGCGGCCACGAAGCGACCGTCGCGCTCCGCATACGCGTAGACATCGAGGCCGTACTGCGGCACGCTCGACGAGTTCCTCACCGTGGCGGTGACGGTCCGCGACGGCGCTCCCAGCGCGGACAGCGCGAGCGATGGCAGCCGCGAGCCGAGCGGCGCGGCCGGCGACGAGCCGAGGCCCACCAGCGCGAAGGGACGTCCGGATGGCGTGCGCCCGCGCGGCAGGGTGAAGACCCAGGTGGCCGTTCCGCCCGGGGCGATCGCCGGCGCATGCGTCTGGAAGTACGCGAGTCCCTTGCGGCGGTTCAGGTACTCCGCGGCGTGTCCCGTGCGGCGCACCCCCACCGAGATGGGAAGGTCGATCGCCGGACGCGCGCCCGTGTTGCGGAGCGCCACCACGATCGCCCCGCGGCCGCGGCCGCGCACCAGCGTGACCCGGCGCCACCGCCACGCTCGGGTTCGCCCGCGTGACCAGCACCCGCACGCGCGTGGCCAGGATGCGCTGCGCCTGCAGCTTCGCGCGCGCGCTCTTCTGCTGGGTGGTGTCGCAGCCAGTGGCCACGAGCGCCACCACCGCGACCAGGGCGCATGTCCATCTAGCCGAACGCACCGCTGATGTAGTCCGTCGTCCGCTGCTCGCGCGGCGAGCGGAAGATCGTGCGCCCGCTGCCGTACTCGACGAGCTCGCCGAGGTACATGAAGGCCACGTGGTCCGCGACGCGGTAGGCCTGCTGGAGGTTGTGCGTGACGATCACGACCGCCACGTCGTCGCGCAGCTTCACGATCAGGTCCTCGATCACCTGCGTGGACTGCGGGTCGAGCGCCGAGCACGGCTCGTCGAGCAGCAGCACCTCGGGCTGGGCCGCGAGCGCCCGCGCGATGCAGAGCCGCTGCTGCTGGCCGCCCGAGAGCCTCAGCGCGGGGTGTCGAGGTTGTCCTCCACCTCGTCGAGCAGCCCGGCCCGGGCCAGCGCGTCGCGCACCGGGCCGTCGAGCGCCTGGCGGCGCGGGCGCCGCCGCGAGCCCTGCTCGCGCAGCACGTAGGCGATGTTGTCGAAGACGCTCATCGGGAACGGGTTCGGCTGCTGGAACACCATCGTCACCCGCCGCCGCAGCAGCGTCGGCTCCATCGCGGCGATGTCCTGGCCGTCGAGCGTGATCCGGCCGCTGAACGACGCGCCGCGCGAGAGCTCGGTGAGCCGGTTCAGCGAGCGCAGCAGCGTGGTCTTGCCGCAGCCCGAGGGGCCGATCAGCGCGAGCACCTCGCCCTGGCGGATCGGCAGGCTCACCGACTTCACGGCGGGCTTGCCGGCGTAGGCGATCGATACGTCGTCGACCTGCATGCGGTCGATCGAGAACTGCGATTGCGTGACGCGCCGGCGCGGCGCGCTCACGAACGAGTCGGGACCGGCGTGCCCATTCGTGTCGGCGGTCGCCACCACGAACTCCCTGCGCGGGTCCGGGCTCACGGTGCCCACCCACCGGCCTGCGAGCGCCGGCCCACCACTTCCACCGCTGCGTTCAGCGACAGCACGATCAACAGCAGCACGAACGCCGCCGCGTAGGCCTTGGTCGGCTGGTTGCCCTCCCCGCTCGGGGAGTTCTGGTAGACGTAGCTCGTCAGCGTGCTGCCCGTGCCCTTGAGCACGCTCAGGCCGGGGACGCTCCCCGACTCGTCGAAGCGCAGCGTGGCTCCGAGCAGGATCACGATGATCGCCGTGTCGCCGATCACGCGGCCGAGCCCGAGCATCGCGCCGGTGACCACCGACGGCCGCGCGCTCGGAAGCAGGATCCGGCGCATTGTGGCGAACTTCGTCTTGCCCACCGCGTAGGACGCCTCGCGGAGATGCGAGGGGATGGCCAGAAGGCCCTCGCGCGTGCTGGCCACCACCAGCGGCAGCGCCACCAGCGACAGCATCGCGCCGGCGGCGAAGAACGAGCGGCCGAACACAACTCCCCCCGACTCGCGGCTGAGGAAGCCGAGCGCGGGGCTCGCGAAGATCACGCGTGCCGAACAGCGCGAGCACGATCGACGGCGTGCCCGCGATCATCTCGATGGCCGACTCGGTGGCCCGCGCCAGCGCCGAACGGGCGGCCGTACTCGGTGAGCCATACGGCGATCGCCACGCCCAGCGGCAGGGCGATCGCGATCGCGATCCCGGCGACGATCACGGTGCCGAGCAGCGGGTCGAGGAAGCCGCCGCTGTCGGCCTCGTTGAAGCCGGCGCTCGGGTGCGTGACGAGCAGGTTCGGGCGCACGTACTTGATCCCCTGGACGAGCATGAAGATCACGATCGCGGCGGCGATCGCGCAGAACAGGAGCCCGAGCGCCCAGCAGATGCCGATGCCGATCCGGTCCGACAGCCGCCAGGCGGGTCCGGAGCCGAGCGGCCGCGGGCGCGGCGCGGGAAGCGCGCTCGCGTCCATCAGTGCGCACCGCGTACTTGCGCATCGGCCACTTGGCGGCCCAGCCCACCAGCGAGAGCGTCGCGGCCGAGAACAGCAGCACGGCGGCGATCGCGTACAGCGTGTGCTTCATCGGCGGGGAGCTGAGCTCCTCGGAGTTCGTGATGATCGTCGCCGCCAGCGTCCGTGACGGCTCGAACAGGAAGATGAGCCCGTCGCGCGGGTTGGGCGCGAAGCCCACCGAGCCCGACACCATCGCGAGCATCACGGCCTCGCCCAAGGCGCGGGCCGTGGCGAGCACAGTGCCCGCGACAAGCGCCGGGCGCGCCGTCTTCGCCGCGATCTTCCAGAACGTGCGCCAGCGGTTCACGCCGAGGGCCAGCGAGCCCTCGATCCATGTGCGCGGCACCGAGCGCAGCCCCTCGACGAAGATCGCCGTCATCAGCGGGGCGATCATCACGGTGAGGATCAGCACCGCCGCGATCAGGCTGTAGCCGGTCAGCGAGATCGTGTACGCCACCGACTGCTTCTCGTGCTCGCTGATCAGGTGGTTGCCGATGAACGGCACGAGCACGAGCACGCCGAGCAGCCCGTAGATCACCGACGGCACGCTCGCCAGCAGGCGCACCACCGGCCGCAGCACGCCGCGCATCCGGTCGGGCGCGAACTCGACGATGAACACCGCCACGAACACCGCGCAGACGAAGCTGACGATCACCGCCGCGCCCGGTGATCAGGATCGTGCTCCAGAGCAGCGGCCAGGCGTGGAACGTGTAGACGGACTTTCCCGCCAGGTCGCCCGAGAGCGAGATGTTCCGGATCTGCTCGTCGACGCTGCCGCCGGCGCCGAACCAGTGCAGCCCGTTGTGCGCGAACGACGGCCACGCCTGGACGAACACGAAGGCGAGCATCGCGACCACGAGCGCAAGCACCACGCACGCCAGCGCGCCGAGCATGAGCTCGGCGCGCCGGTCGGACCACCAATGCGGGGTCTCCTCGTAGTGGAGGACGTCCTCCATTCCGGGTGAGACCTACTTCTTGCTGTTGAAGGCAGGCACGCCGCCGGCCTTGGTGATGATCTGGCCCGCCGCGAAGCTGGACCTGACCCAGTCCGCGAACTTCTCCACCTGGGTGCTCGAGTTCGCGCTCGGCAGCACCAGCCAGATGTAGCGGGTCAGCGGGTAGCGCTGCTTCTTCACGGCCTTCGCCGAGCAGGGAACACCGTTCAGCGTGATCCGCTTGAGGCCGCTCTTCGGACCCTGGTAGGCGAGGCCCACGTATCCGATCGCGTCCACGTTCTTCTTCACCGCGTTCGCGACAAGGCCGTCTGAGAACAGCGGCGTGACGATCGATGCCGGCGCCTTGTTGTTCAGCACCGAGCTCGAGAAGAAGTTGTACGTCCCCCCGTTGGTGTCACGCCCGATCGCTGCGATCGTGCTCGCGAGGCCCGACGTGGGGAACGCGGTCCAGCTGGTCTGAACACCCTCGTAGATGTCCCGAAGCTGGCTGATCGAGAGGTTCTTCAGCTTGTTCTTCGGGTTGACGTCGATGCAGAGGCCGTCGAGGAAGAGCTTCACGTAGGTGGTGCCCGACGTCGCTCGGCAGCGGCGGCCGCGCCTGTGCGGCGAACTGGCTCTTCCCCTGCTGCACGTCCTTTACCCCGGCGTTGCCGCCGTTGGCCGTGTAGACGAACTTGATCTTCGGATGAAGCTTGTGGTACTGCTTGAACAGGGGCTGGAGGTATGGCTGCGCGGCGATCGAGCCGGATCCGATCAGGGTCTGGGCGCTGGCAGCGGCGGGCACCGCGGCGACCGCAGCAGTCGTCACGCCGGCCACGGCGAGCCTCTTGAGATTCATGGGTGGAGGGGGTCCTTTCGCGAGTCCGTAATTACCTGAAACCAGGTCAGGATTCGGACATTACCATCTTTCCCCTAATTGTCGAGGGATAAAGTGGACAATGCCCTCGGACTGTTCCCCCTGGGCCTCAGCTTGACCAGCGCTTACGGCGGCAACAAGGGTGGGCCGGAGGGAGCGGCCGCCGCCGACGAAGACGTGACCTGGTTGGTTTTGACCTTGATAGTCATGGGCAAGATCGACCACGTCCCTCGCTGCGGCCGCGATCAGCCTTCGAGCAGCTCCACCAGCCGGTCGATGAACGCGCTTTGAGCCGGGTTCAGCTTCTCCCGCGCCGCGTCGAGCCCGAACCAGCCGGCGCGATCCACCTCGGGAAATGCCTCCCTGCGCCCCGAGCGCGGGGGCCACTCCATCTCGAAGTCGTTGCTGAGGATCGCCTCGGCGTCGAGGTCGCCCTCGGCCGCGTAGCCCCTCACCTGCTTGCCGCTGCGCAGCCGCACGCTGCCCAGGTCGGCCAGCGCGCCTGGCGGCAGCTCCGTGCCGGTCTCCTCCGCGAACTCGCGCCGCGCGCAGTCCTGCGGGTCCTCGTCCTCGCCGTACTCGCCCTTGGGGATCGACCAGGCGCCCGCGTCGCGTTTCTCCCAGAACGGCCCGCCCGGGTGGACCAACAGGACCTCGGGCGCCGCCGGCGCTCAGGCGGTAGAGCAGGATCCCGGCGCTGCGCTTCGCGGCTGCCACCAGCCGGAGGCTAGCCCTGCCACGGAGGCGCCTCGCCCCAGCCCCAGCGCGGCACCGGCGCCTCGGGCGGCGGCTCGGCGCCGGGTTGGGAGTTGGCAAGGGCGATGCGCGTGCCCCACTCGATGTAGGCCATGAACGCCGAGCGGAACTCCGGGTCGGACGGCAGGCCCGGCGTCGTCGGCGGCGATCCCGATCAGCTGAGCCCAGCGGGCGCGCCGCTCCTCGGTGATCGCCAGGCCCAGGTGCTTGGTCATCATGTGGTGGTAGCCGCCGTGCTCCTCGGTGTAGGCGCTCGGGCCCCCGAAGACCTCCGCCAGCCACACCGCCACGTTGTGCGGGTGATCGTCGGGCATGTCCGCGAACACCGGCGCCAGCAGCTCGTCCTCGCGAACGCGCGCGTAGAAGGCGACCGTGAGGCGCTCGAAGGCATCCTGGCCTCCGGCCCACTCGTACACGGTCGGCACGCCGTCGCCCACCGCGACCCCTACGGCGCCAGCCGAACCGGGAGAGTCTTCAGCTGGTTGAGGAAGGGCGACTCGACGAAGGACGTCCGCCCCGCCTGCTCCATCGCCGGGAAGCGCTTGAGCGTCTCCTCGAACAGGATGCGCAGCTCCAGCCGCGCCAGCGCGGTGCCCAGGCAGAAGTGCCGGCCGCCGGCCCCGAACGCCTGGTGCTCCGGGTTGCGCGTCACGTCGAAGCGATCGGGGTCCTCGTAGCGCGACTCGTCGCGATTCGAGGACACGTACCAGAGCACCACCTTGTCGCCCTCGCGAATCTGCCGGCCTCCGAGCTCGACGTCGCGCGTGGCGGTGCGGCGGAAGTGCGCGAAGGCGGGGAACATCCGCAGCGACTCCTCCACTGCGGCGGGGATCAGCGACGGGTCGTCCAGCAGCAGCCGGCGCTGGTCCGGGTTCTTCATCAGCGCCCGCATGCCGCTGCAGTAGGTGGCCTTGGTGCTGTCGTTGCCCGCGGCGACGAGCAGGAAGAAGCCCATCACGATCTCGTGCTCCTCGAGCTTCTCGCCGTCCACCTCGGCGTGCACGAGCACGCTCGTCAGGTCGTCGGTGGGGTGCTCCCGGCGCTCGGCGATCAGCCGGCCGCAGCGCTCGAAGATCTCCGGGATCTCGTTCTGCACGATGCTCTCGATGCCTCGCGGGTTCAGGTCGGGATCGCCGGCCGCGAGCGCCGCGTTCATCAGGCTGGCCCAGATCGCGTCGTCCTCCGGCGGGATGCCCATGAAGCTGCCGATCACGCGCGAGACGACCGGCTGCGCCACGTCGTTTACGAGGTCGCACGTCTCGGTCGCCTCGAGGCGGTCGAGCACGCCTATCGTGATCGCGCGGATCGCGTCCTCGTGATCGGCGATCCGCTTGGGCGTGAAGCCCGCCTGGAACAGCGCCTTGAGGCGGTCGTGCTTCGGCGGATCCATGCCGATGAACATCGCCCGCACGAGCTCGATCGGGAACACGCCGCCCGCAAGCGTGATGCCGTCACGCTCGGACGAGTAGGTCCGCCAGTCGCGGCTCACGTCGTGGATGTCGTCGGCCTTGGTCACCGACCAGTACCCCGCCTCGTCCGGGTACTCGGGGATGTGCGTGGTCCAGTGGATCGGGCAGCCGCCGCGAAGCTGTGCAAACAACTCGTGCGGAGGTCCGCTCGCCCACGATTCGCGCTCTACGACGAGGGTCTTCTCGAGGTCGCCGTCGATGGAGGTCATCTTGGCAACACTACGCCACCTTGACGGGCCGCTCAGCGGGCTAACCTGAATGTGGATACAGGGTCTCCTTGCCTTGTGATGCCGACGCACTTATGCACTAATTTGTGCAATCGCTTCGATCGGCCGGGAGGAGGTGAGAGATGAAGCCCAAGATGAGACTGACCGCTCCCCTAGTCCGGGACGGCGACGGGGAGCTCCGTGAGACCTCGTGGGAGGACGCGCTGGCGCGCGCCGCCACGGGGCTCGAGCGAGCTCGCGCCGCCGACGCGCGGTCGTCCTTCGGCATGTTCTCGTGCTCGAAGGCGACCAACGAGATGAACTTCGTAGCGCAGAAGTTCGCGCGCCAGGTGATGGGGACGAACAACATCGATTCCTGCAACCGAACTTGACACGCTCCCAGCGTCGTCGGTCTGGCGGCGGTATTCGGAGCGGGCGGCGGTACGTCGTCCTACAAAGAGGTTGAGGAGACCGACGTGGTGATGCTCTGGGGCTCGAACGCCCGGGAGACGCATCCGATCTTCTTTCACCACCTCCTCAAGGGGGTGCACAACGGCGCGCGCCTGATCTCGGTCGATCCGCGCCGCACCTCCTCCGCCCAGTGGGCCGACCTCTGGCTCGGGCTCGATGTTGGTTCGGACATCGCCCTCTCGAACGCGATGGCGCGCGAGATCATCCACTCCGACCTCCACAACCGGGCCTTCATCGAGCACGCCACGACGGGCTTCGAGGAGTACGCCGCGTCGGTCGAGTCCACCACGCTGAAGGAGGGCGAGCGCCTCACGGGCATCCCGGCCAAGGGCATCCGCGAGGCCGCGCACGCGTTTGCGCGGGCGGACCGCGGGATGATCTGCTGGACGCTGGGGATCACCGAGCACCACAACGCGGTTGACAACGTGGTGTCGCTGATCAACCTCGGCCTCCTGTGTGGGCACGTGGGCCGCTGGGGCGCAGGCCTCAACCCGCTCCGGGGGCAGAACAACGTGCAGGGCGGCGGCGACATGGGCGCGATCCCGAACAAGCTCCCGGGCTTCCAGGACATCGAGCAGGATCACGAGGCGCGGGCCCGCTTCGAGACGGCCTGGGACGCGCCGATCCCCCCGCAGTACGGCTGGCACCTCACCGACATGTTCGAGGCCATGGGGCGCGGCGAGCTGCGCACGCTCTACGTGATCGGCGAGAACCCGGCGCAGTCGGAGGCGGACATCAACCACACGCGCGAGCTGCTGCGCGGGCTGGACATGCTGATCGTGCAGGACATCATCTTCACCAAGACCGCGGCGATGGCCGACATCGTGTTCCCGTCCACCGCCTCCTGGTGCGAGGCGGAGGGCACGGTCACCAGCTCCGAGCGGCGCGTGCAGCGTGTGCGCAAGGCGCTCGACCCGCCCGGCGAGGCGCGCGACGACATCTGGATCATCTCCGAGCTGGCGCGCCGTCTCGGGCGCGACTGGGGCGAGGTCACGGCCGAGCAGGCCTGGGAAGAGCTGCGCACGCTCAGCCCGATGCACGGCGGCATGTCCTTCTCGCGGCTCGAGGAGATGGGCGGCATCCAGTGGCCGTGCCCGGACGAGGACCATCCCGGCTCGCCGTTCCTGCACGGCCGGCTCTGGGCCGAGCCGCTCGAGGGGCCGCCGGCGCCGTTCAGCGTGGTGGTCAACGATCCGCCGGTCGAGGCCCTCGATGCCGACTTCCCGATCCGCCTGACCACCGGCCGCCGCCTCGAGTCGTACAACACCGGCGTGCAGTCGAACCTCTACAACTCGCCGCTCCACCGAGGCGAGTCGCTCGACCTCTCGCCCGAGGACGTGGAGCAGATGGAGCTCGAGGAGGGCGAGATCGTGCGCATCAGCTCCCGGCGCGGCTCGGTGGAGGCGCCGGTGCGGGTGGACCGCTCGCTGCGCCCCGGCCTCGCGTTCATGACGCTCCACTTCCCCGACCAGGTGGACACCAACCAGCTGACCATCGACGCCACCGACCCGCGCTCCGGCACCGCCGAGTTCAAGGCGGCCGCCATACGCGTGGAGAAGATCCCCGTGCAGCGCATGGCAGAGACGGAGGCGGTTGCGGTGGACGGGAGCTGATGGACCTCAGACAGGGGACGATCGGCGCCACGGAGGCGGAGCGGGACGCCGTGGCCTCGCTGCTGGGACCAGCGTTCTCACGCTGGGAGGGCGGTGAGCGCGGCCTCGAGATCGAGGGTCACATCGCTCGCGGCGGCCACGAGGCGCGCGAGCGCCGCCACCTCTTGCTGCCCGTGCTCCTGGCCGTGCAGCAGCGAGTGGGCTGGATCAGCGAGGGCGCGCTCGAGCACATCAGCGAGCGCCTGACGGTGCCGCACGCGGACGTCTACGGCGTGGCCACTTTCTATGGCCTCCTCAGCGTGGAGCCGCGCCCGCCGCGTGTGCTCCACGTGTGCGAGGACCTCGCCTGTCGCTGCTTGGGCTCGGAGGAGCTGATCGCGGAGCTCGAGCAGCGCCTCGGCCCGGAGAACTCGGACGACCCGAGCGGGGTCACCTGGCTGCGCAGCCCCTGCCTCGGCCAATGCGACCGGGCTCCGGCCGCTCTGCTCACGATCGCGGGCGAGACGCCCGAGGAGCACGTGCTGGCGCCGGTGGAGGTCCGGAGCGCGATCGGCGCGCTGCACGGCGAGGGCACCGACTGGGACCCGCCCGCGCGCGTGCCCCAGGAGAGCTCCGACGAGCTGCGCCTGCTGCGACGCGTGGGCCGCGTCCACCCCACGAGCATCGACGACTACCGCTCGCACGGCGGCTACGCCGCTCTGCGCAGGGCGCTCGAGCTCGGCCCGGAGGGCGTGATCCGCGAGGTGAAGGACTCGGGCCTCGTGGGCCGCGGCGGCGCCGCCTTTCCCACCGGCGTGAAGTGGGAGGCCGTGGCCCAGCAGGCCGTCACGCCGCACTACCTCGTCTGCAACGCCGACGAGTCCGAGCCCGGCACGTTCAAGGACCGCGCGTTGCTGGAGGGAGATCCCTACGCGGTGCTCGAGTCGATGACGATCGCCGCCTACGCCACCGCCTGCGAGAAGGGCTACATCTACCTGCGGGGCGAGTACCCGCAGGCGCACGCGATCCTGAACGAGGCGATCGAGACCGCGGGCGCCCACGGCTTCCTGGGACCCGACGTGCTCGGCCGCGGCTTCGCGTTCGAGGTAGAGGTGCGGTCCGGCGCCGGGGCCTACATCTGCGGCGAGGAGACCGCGATCTTCAACTCGATCGAGGGCTTCCGCGGCGAGCCGCGCAGCAAGCCGCCGTTCCCGGTCGTGTCAGGTCTGTTCGGCAAGCCCACCGTGGTGAACAACGTGGAGACGCTGGCCAACGTGCCTCAGATCGTGCTCGAGGGCGGCCCCGCCTTCGCGGAGACCGGCTCGGGCATCTCGCGCGGGCCGCGCCTGTTCTGCCTGTCCGGCTGCGTGGAGCGGCCGGGCGTGTACGAGGTGCCGTTCGGCACGCGACTCAGCGACCTGATCGAGCTCGCCGGCGGGGTCGCCGGCGGCCGCCCGCTCCAGTCGATCCTTCTCGGCGGCGCAGCCGGGGGGTTCGTCGGCCCCGACTCGCTCGACCTCGAGCTGACGATGGAGGCGACGCGCGAGCGCGGTGCGACGCTTGGCTCGGGGGTGGTGATGCTGTTCGACGACACCGTGGACCTGCAGCGGATGCTGATGCGGATCGCAGCCTTCTTCAGAGACGAGTCGTGCGGGCAATGCGTGCCCTGCCGGGTCGGCACCGTGCGCCAGGAGGAAGCTCTCGCCCGGCTCCTGTCCGGCCGCACCCGCGGCAGCGTCGCCGACGAGCTCGCGCTGCTCGACGAGATCGGTGGCTGCATGACCGACGCGTCGATCTGCGGCCTCGGTCAGACCGCCTACAGCGCGTTGCGCTCGGCGGTGCAGCTCGGCGTCTTCTCTGAGAACGGAGCGGCGTGAGCGAGAACGGCACACTCCGGACGGTCGAGCTCCAGGTCGACGGCAATCCGGTCACCGTGCCGGAGGGCTCGACGATCCTCGACGCCTGCCGCCGGGCGGGCGTCGACACGCCCACGCTCTGCTACGGCGAGACGCTGAGGCCGGCCAACGTCTGCCGCATCTGCGTGGTGGAGCTGGAGGGGGCGCGCGTGCTCGCCCCGGCCTGCTCGCGCGTGGCCGAGGATGGCATGAAGGTGCTCACCGACTCCGAGCGCGTGCGCCACTCGCGGCGCATGGTGATGGAGTTCCTCGGCTCGAGCGTGGACCTCTCCACCGCCCCGGAGGCGCAGCTGTACGTGAAGCAGTACGGCGCCGACACCGAGCGCTACGGGCCGCCCGCGCCGCCCGACCCGGATCGCGACAGCAAGCGCGCCGGCCACCACGAGGAACCCGACGGCCAGACCGCGGCCACCGTGCACGCGCCGATCAAGGTGGACAACGAGCTCTACGTGCGCGACTACTCGAAGTGCATCCTCTGTTACAAGTGCGTCGACGCCTGCGGCGAGCAGTACCAGAACACGTTCGCGATCACGGTGGCCGGCCGCGGCTTCGACGCCCGCATCTCCACCGAGTTCGCCGTGGAGCTGCCGGATTCCGCTTGCGTGTACTGCGGCAACTGCATCGCGGTCTGCCCCACTGGCGCGCTGATGCCCACGCGCGAGTACGAGCTGCGCGAGAGCGGCCACTGGGACGAGGAGAGCCAGACCGTCACGCAGACGATCTGCCCCTACTGCGGCGTCGGCTGCAACCTCGAGCTGGTTGTGCAGGACAACGAGATCATCCGCGTGAACTCGCCCGACGACCATGACGTCACCCGGGGCAACCTCTGCGTGAAGGGCCGCTTCGGGTTCGAGCACGTGCATCCGAAGGAACGCGACGACGACCGCCGGTAGGCCGTTCGACGAGCTGCTGGAGGAGCTGGCGGCCAAGACCCCGGCCCCCGGCGGGGGCACGGCGGCGGGCTGGACGCTGGCGCTCGCGGCCGGCCTGGTGGAGATGAGCGCGAGGTTCGCCGCACACGACGAGCTCGCCGCGCGCGCCGCCGAGCTGCGCGCGCGTGCGCTCGAGCTTGCCGAGGAGGAGCTGCATGCCTACGAGCCGGTGCTGGAGGCGAAGCGCACCGTCGGCGATGTGGCGAGCGCCCTGTCCCAGGCCGCCGAGCCCCCGCTGGCGATTGCGCGCGCCGCCGCCGAGGTCGCGGAGCTGGGCGCCGAGGTGGCGCGCACGGGCAAGGAGGCATTGAGGGGAGACGCCCTCACGGGGGTGGTCCTCGCGGAGGCCGCCTGCACCGCCGCCGCGGGCCTGGCCGGCATCAACCTCGCCGCGCACACCGAGGACCCCCGGTTGCTCGAAGCGGTGGACCTATCCGCACGGGTCGCCGAGATTCGGGAGGAGGCGCTGGAGGCGTAAGAGCGTCCGGCGCCCCGCCTCGCTAATCTCCCGTAAGTGCCGTCGATTCGCGTAACGCACATCACCGATCCGGGTTGCCCGTGGGCGTACTCGATCGAGCCGGCCGTGACCACGCTGCGCTGGCGCTACGGCGACCAGCTCGAGTGGCGGCTCGTGATGATCGGGCTCGCGGAGGAAGGCTCCGTGTATGAGAAGCGCGGCTACACACCCGAGCGTCAATCGCAGCTCGGCACCCGCTTCAAGCGCTTCGGGATGCCCTTCGCCTCCAAGGTCCGCGAGCGCGTGCCCGGCACGGGCCGCGCCTGTCGCGCGGTGGTGTCGGCCGGGCTCGACTCGCTCGAGACCGCCGAGATAGCCGTCCGGGCGCTGCGCTTCGCGTGGTTCACCACCAACCTGCAGATGGACGAGGACGACGCGATCACGGAGGCGCTCTCGTTCGCGCCCGAGCTCGACGCGCAGGCGATCATGTCGCGCATAGACAGCGCCGAGGTTGAAGAGGCCTACCAGCGCGACCGCGCGGAGGCCCGCACCGCCGCCGGCACCGCCGCTTCCCTCCAGGGCAAGACCGCCAACACGGACGGCGCAGAGCGCTTCACCGCCCCGTCGCTGATCTTCGATTACGGCGACCAACGGCTCGTGGCGGGCGGCTGGCAGACGGTCGACGCCTACGACGTGATCGTGGCGAACCTGGAGCCGACCCTCAGCTGCCGGCAGGGACCGACCGACCCCGCCGAGCTGCTGCGCGAGCTGCCCTATGGGCTCACCACCCGCGAGATCTCGCTCGCGATGTCGGAGCGCAACGACGAGCCGGACGACGCCGGCACGATCGAGTCGCTGCTCGCGCTGGTGGCGAGCGGCGCGGCCGAGCGCACCGAGCTCGGCGACGACGCCCTCTGGCGCCCCGCGGCGCTCGAGTCGCGCGCGGCCGCCTGACCCTCAGCCGCTCCGACCCGAGCACGCATTACCATCGCCCGTCGATGGCGGTACGGATCCGATTCGCCCTGCTCGCTGCGCTGGTCGGCGCGCTCGCACTGCCCGCGCTGGCGCACGCCACGCTCGTCTACCAGAGTGGGCTGAACAAGAGCTACATCTGGACGTCGAACGACGACGGCAGCGGCGCGAGGCGGCTCACGGCGGGCGCGCTCCCGCACCTCTCGCCCGACGGGCAGGCGGTGACCTTCATCACGGGCATCGACGGTGACAACCCGTCACTGCGCGAGATGCCCGTGGCCGGCGGCCCGGCCAAGACGATCCTGACCCGCTGGCGCTATGGCGTCTTCGCCTGGTCGCCGGACAGCCGCTACATCGCCGCCCAGAGCGGGCCGCTGAACGGCGCCCAGCGAATCGTGCTGATCGATCGCACCACGGGCACGTCCAGGACCGTGGCGACGGGCTTCTTCTCGGGCGCGTCGTTCTCACCGACCAGCGATCAGCTGATCTACGCGAGGGTGTCGAGCGACCGCGTGATCTTCCCGCGCTCCAACCTCGTCATAGCGCCGGTGGCGGGCGGTGTCTCGCATACGCTGACCAGCGACGGCCACAGCCTCTATCCGGTCTGGGGCCCGAGCCAGATCGCCTACGTCCGTTACTCGCGCCCCACCGGCAGGCACCGCCACGAGGACGGGCCGAAGTACAACCTCTGGCTGATCTCACCCGATGGCAGCGGCCGCCACCAGCTCACGCACGACCGCGTGCCGTTCCTGCTCACCGGCCTCGTGCCCACCGCGTGGTCGGCGAACGGCACCCGCCTGCTGACCCAGTTCGGCGGCCAGGACACCACCTACGCCGTCACGGTGAACCCGGCCACCGGCCGCGAGCGGATCGTGGGCAAGGCCTCGCAGGGCATCGTCGGCACCGGGCTGTCGCGCGACGGCTCGACCATCCTCGGCTACACGGGCGGCGCCGCCGAGGAGCCGAATCTCGAGAACGTGATCACGGCTCCCTACATCGGCGGCGCCACGAAGGTCGTCAAGCGTCACGCCTTCAGCCCGGACTGGAACCGCTAGCGCCGGTCAGGCGTTGGCGAGTTCGCTGCGCAGCTGCTCGCCCAGGGTGTCCAGCAGAATGCCCGTGCCGTGCTCGCGCATCTCGGGCTTGTCGAGGCCGTCGAGGAACGCGCCCTGCTCGGTGTAGACGAGCTGGGTGCCCTCCCCCGCCGGCCTGAACTCGACCGTGGACAGCGACACCGAGATGCGCTCGTCGCCCAGGTGCATGTCGTAGCTGTAGACGATCCGCTCGTCCTGGACGATGTCCTGGTAGACGGCGTCGTAGCGGTAGACGCTGCCGTCGGGCGTCCCGCCCTCGCTGTGCTCGCGGCCGCCGACCCGGAAGTCCAGCTCGAGGTGCGGGTCCTTGGCCCCGAACCAACGGGACTTGGCGTCGGCATCGGCCCAGGCAGCGAACACCCGCGCGGGCGTGGCCTCGTAGGTGCGCTCGATGGAGAAGGTGGCGTGAGTGACGGATCGTTCGGTCATTGGTCGCTTCCTTTCTTCGGTTCGTCGGGGTTCTCGGCCAGGTAGTCGCCGAGGCGGTCGAGCCGCTCTTCCCAGCTCGTCCGCCGGTCGCCGATCCACTCCTCGGCCGTGCGCAGCGCCGCCGGCACGATCGTGCAGGTCCTCACCCGTCCGACCTTCTCGGAGCGGATCAACCCGCTCGCCTCCAGCACCTGAACGTGCTGGACCACCGCCGGCAGGGTCATGGCGAAGGGACGGGCGAGCTCGCTGACCGATGCCGGTCCGCGGCTCAACCGCTCCACCATGCCCCTGCGGCTGGGATCGGCGAGCGCCTGGAACACGCGATCGAGTGTGGCGCCTTGGTTAAGCATCCGCTTTAGTGTAAGCGGGGAACGGCTGATAGTCAAGGTAACGCTTAACTATTCTGAGAGGCCGATCTCTGCCAGCGCTTCGGCCGGTTCGAACTCCGTTCTTATCTCCACGACCCTCCCGTCTCGGAGCGTCCAGATCGACGCCGAGTGATCCTCCACTGCGATGCCGCTCTCCCTTCCGATGCCCCGGCGTCTCACGATCGCAACGACCAGGTCCCCCGCGTCGGCGAAGCGCTCGACGGTGGCCTCGAAGCTGGCCCAGACCTCGGTGATGTCCCTCGCCCACTGAGCGAGCCCCGCGTAGCCCTCGTAGACGACGGGGTTGAAGACCCGCCGGGACATGTCCAGGCGTACGTCGGGGTCAAACAGCTCGCGAAGCAGCGCAGCGCCGCTGGATCCGTTCCATTCAGCGCGGCTCTCGTGCACCCGTCGCACGACCTCGATGTTCTCCTCGGACATTGCGCAGCCGGCTCCTTCGCTACTCGAGCTCCGCGGCTTCCTGCCAGCCGGGAGGCGGGAAGCTGGTCTGCACCACGCGCAGGATGAGGCGGTCGCGAAACTCGATCACCTGCCCCATCACGGGTATCTCGAGCGGCATCTGGCTGTCGCGTGCGGTCGCCTCCACCCTGCTGCGGACCAGCAGCGCGCCGTCCTCGCCCAGGCGCAGCTCCTCGATCACGGGGTGCCAGTCGGGAAACACCTCGCCGATGTCGGCGATCAGCTTCCTGACCCCCGCGTGACCCCTGTACGTGGTCACGCCCAGCGCGGCGCCGGCAACGCCCACGTCCCACTCGCAGTCCGGGTCGTGGAGGCGCACGGCGGCCTCGGCATCCAGCCGCTGGAAGATCGCGTACGACTCGCGGCAGAGGTCGGCACGCCAGTCGCCCATGACTAGGTGCGGCCGGTTCCGAGCCTGGTCGGCTCGGCCACGAAGAGGTAATAGGCGCCGAGCGACCCGCTGTAGACCAGGAAGGCCACGTAGATGATCAGGCTGGTGAGCGCGCCGCCGTGGACCACGCTGAAGTGGGCGAGGAACGGCGCGAGCAGGATCACGTCGTACGCGAGGAAGCCCGCCAGCTGCCCGGCCGCGTTGCTCCAGCGCGGCACGAGCACGCCGTGGATGAAGTAGACCGCGGCGCCGAGGTAGACGAGGCCGAACATCACCGACGACTCCTTCCCCAGCCGCCAGGGAAAGATGTCGGCGTGGAAGAGCAGCGCAATGCCGACGGCGATCAGGATCGCCGCGAACGCGGCGAACGAGCCGCGGACCGGCGCGGGCATCGCCCGCTCGTCCCTCCAGCTGAGACCCCGTGAGAGCGCGAAGGCGGCGGCCGATCCGGCGCACGCGACGCCGAACACGATCGCGTAGGGCCAGAGCTGCGGCTCCCCCGGATCGCCGAGCAGCGTGAGGACGTAGACGAACATGCCTCCGTACATCACGGTGAGATCGATCGCCCCCGCCTGGATCGCCGCCGTCTCGCCGCTCACCGCGATCCAGAGCATGGGGATCGCGATCGCCGCCAGGATCGAGCCGATGAAGACGTAGGAGAGCGGGGCCGCCGGCCAGGGCCAGAGCGTGGTGGCCCAGTTCAGCTGAGCGAAGAAGGCCCCTGCGACGACCAGCGCCAGGAGGCTGGCGGGGACGAACGCGAGCCTGATCCTGCTCGCTGTGGCCGCGGGGGTCGACACGCGCGAAGCGTACCCCCGCCCCCTAGCCGAGCCAGCTGCGATCGGGATGCCCCGCGGCGTTGCCGAGCGTCACCCCGAAGCGCTCCACCATCTGCGCGCCATCGGCCAGCAGCGTCTCCCACTCGGGTGACTGCTCGCACTGCCTGAGCGCCTCCGGGCTGTCCCACTCGAGCTCGGCGATGCGGTACACGGGCGGGCCGTTCGGGTCGAAGTCGAGGCCGTCGCTGGTGCGCGTGGTCGTGAAGGCGCGCATGCCCGGCAGCTTCGCGGCCAGCTCGGCGTGGACCCGGTACGCCCGCTCGAAGTCCTCGGCGTCCTCCTGCTTCGGCGGGCTCCAGAGCGCGTAGATCTTGTAGGCCATCTCTCGTCTCCTGTCCTGATCGGTCGGCAGGAGACGCATCTTTCCAGCGGGCAGGGGCCGATCGGGCGCGAGGACCGCGGCCCATTGGCTGTTTCCACGAACGTCTTGACGAGCGCCCAGGCGCTCAGCCGGGCGGCCTCAGGCCTGCGCCGGGATCGGGCAGTTCTCTTCCCGCGGCACCATGTCGGTGACGAAGAGGAACTTCGCCACGCCCGTGAGGATCCCCATCACGAGCCCGAGCTCGAAGATCTGACCGTCGTCGAAGTGCCGGCGCAGCTCCTCGTAGAGCTCCGGGTCCAGGTGCCCCTCCATGTTCTGGATGATCATCTGGTCGGCGTAGGCGATCGCCGCGAGCTCACGCTCGGTGAGCATCTCCGAGTCGGGCTCGTCGGGCCAGATTCCGATCGCGTCGATCGTCGCCTGATCGATGCCGATGGCCAGTGAGTCGTAGGTGTTCAAGCGGTTGCAGAGGGCGCAGCCGTGAGCCTTCGAGAGGCGCATGCGCACGATCTCGTTGATGCGCGGGTCCACGCGGCCGCTGCGATAGAGCTGCTCGTAGAAGCTGTTGGTCCACCAGTCGAACACCCCGGGCGAATTGGCGCCGGCCTGGGCGAACTTCGTGTCACCGGCTGTTGCGGCGAGGTGGTCGTATACCGACTGCAGGTCCTCGCTCATGTCTTCGCGAGGGACGGCATTGATCAGCATTGCGATGGTCCTTTCGTGGCCTGGCTCGACCGTATACAAGCGTATGCACTCTGTCACCCAGGGTGCGACGAGTCAACTCAGCCGGCTGGCGCGCGTAGATCCACCATCGATGGCTGGGCCTCACGCAGCTCGCCGATCGCGATCTTCTGGGTGGCCGTCCTGGGCAGCTCGGCCCTCACCTCCACGAAGCGCGGCCACGCGAGCCGCGGCAGCTTCCCCTCGAGGACGTCCGGAAGGGAGCGGGGCTCGAACGACTCGTCGGCCACGATCACAGCCTTCACCTCCTGCCCCATCACGTCGTCGGCGACGCCGACCACCGCCACCTCGCGGATCGCCGGGTGCAGGACCAGCGCCTCCTCGACGCTGCGCGGGTCGATGTTCTCCCCCGCGCGCCGGATGCGATCATCCACGCGCCCCGCGAAGTACAGGTAGCCGTCCTCGTCGAAGCGGGCCAGGTCGCCGGTGTGGAACCACAGGTTGCGGCTCCTGGCCGCGGTCACCTCCGGTCGCCCGTAGTAGCCGTCGTAGATCACCGAGGGCACGGAGGGCCGGACCACAATCTCGCCGAGCTCACCGGTCGGGACCGGCAGATCGTGCTCGTCGAAGATCGCGGCCTCCATGTCGGCGCGCACCCGGCCGCAACTGCCTCGCCTGTACTCCGCGTTGGTGTTCACGGTGACGAAGCTGCCGGTCTCCGTGGACCCGTAGAGCTCATGAATGCGCATGCCCCAGCGCTCCTCGAGCTCCTCCCAGCGGTCGTGCGGAACGCCGCCGCCGACGCAGTACCTCACGGGATGGGCTGGGTCTCCCCCGCCGGCCCTGAGCAGCATCGCGAGGATCGTGCCCACGTAGGTGAAGCCGGTTGCCCCGAGACGAGCGGCATCGTCCATGAAGGTGGCCGCCGAGAAGCCGTCGAGGAGCGCCACTGACGCGCCCGCTGCCAGCGCCGTGGCCACCGCGTAGAACTGCGGGTTGGCGTGGAAGAGCGGGAGCGCGGTGAGGATGCGGTCAGAGGGGCCGACTCCGAGTCCCTCGGCCATCCGGCTCGCGGCCGCGACGTACGCCGTGTGGGACAGCACCGCGCCCTTCGGTGGGCCGGTCGTGCCCGACGTGTAGAGGATCGAGCAGGGGTGCTCCGCGCTCTCGACACCCGCGAGCGCAGACTGGCCCGGACCCAGCACGTGTTCGTCCAGCACAAGGCAGTTCGAGGGCTCGACGCTGGTCCAATCGCGATGGCCCTCCATCGACACGGAGCTGCCGAGGAGGAACCTCGCCCCCACGTCGGCCTCGACGCGAGCACGACCGTCGGCAGTGAGGCCGCGATGCAGCGGGACCATGGTGGCGTCCAGGCCGGCGAGCGCCAGCCAGCCGAACACGAACTCGGGGCCGTTGTGCGCCAGCAGCAGCACACGCTCGCCCGCCGCGATGCCCGTCGCGCGCAGCTCGTGGCGCAGCGAGTCGACGATCGCCGCCGCCTCGCCGTACGACAGGGTGCGGTCGACGGTGACCAGGAACGGGTCGTCCCGCCGGCTACGGGCGTGCCGCTCCAGGGACGCGCTGATCGGCGCGCTCATGCGACGTCACGGCAGCTCATCGCGGGTTAGCATACGACGGTATACGACCGACCCAAGCCGCCGATAGCCCGTCGCTCAAGCGCCTTCATGATCGGTCGGCGCCGGAATGAGCTGGCGCGAGGAAGCAGCGCAGCTGCCGAACCTGGCGCCGCCGCCGTTTGGCGTGAACCCCACATCGACCGCGCTCGTGATCGTGGACATGCAGTACGTGGACGCTCACCGCGACTACGCGCTCGGCGCCAGCCTGAAGAGCACCCACCCGGAGCTCTGGGACTTCTACTTCACACAGGTCGAGCAGCTCGTGATTCCCAACACGCGGCGGATCCTCGACGCGTTCCGCGCGGCGGGGATGCGCGTGATCCACTTCACCGTCGGACCCGAGCTGCCGGACGGCGGGGACTTCCTCCCGGCCCGCCGCGGGGACGCGCCGGCGCTCGCCTCGCAGTTCCACTACAAGGGCACCTTCGAGCATCAGATCCTGCCCGAGCTCGAGCCGCTGCCGAACGAGCTCGTGATCAACAAGACCTCACGCGGGGCGTTCAACTCCACCAGCTTCGAGCGCAAGCTCCACAACCTGGGGATCGACACCCTGGTGATGACGGGCGTGATGACCTGCTCCTGCATCGAGACGACGGCGCGGGACGCGTCGGACCGGGCATTTCAGGTGGCGCTGGTGGACGACGCCATGGCCGATTTCGACCAGGCCTCGCACGACGCCACGATGAAGCAGTTCATCTTCCGCTGGGGACAGGTGTGGACCACCGACGAGACGCTCTCGAAGATCGCGTCCGGGGTCGCCACCCAGCCGGTATGAGATTCGGCGTTCACCTCATGCCGCAGGACTTCGACGAGTACCTGGCGTCGGTCGCGAAGGCCGAGCAGGCCGGCTTCGAGTGCGTCTGGACGATCGAGTCGCAGGTGCTGTGGGAGGACCCCGCGATCTACATGGCCAGGGCGCTGGCCATCACCGAGCGGATAGCGATGGGCGTCGCGGTGACCAACCCCCGCACCCGCCACGTGACCGGGATCGCCTGCACGTACGGCACGCTCGACAAGCTGTACCCCGGACGCGTTGCGCTCGGCATCGGTCGCGGCGACAGCGCGGTGCGGGCGATGGGCATGCGTCCGGCCCCGACCAGGGAGCTGGCCGAGATCGTGCCGCTCCTGCGCGAGCTGCTGGCGGGCCGCGCCGTGCGGCTGAACGACACCGACGTGACCCTGCCGTGGCGCCGCGAGGGCTCCGCGGTGCCGCTGATGATGGGGGCCACGGGGCCGCGCAACCTGCGCCTGGCCGGCGCCCTGGCAGATCGCGCGATGCTGCAGGTGGGCGTGAACCCCGAGTCGGTGGCGTGGGGAATCGAGCAGGTCCGGGCGGGTGCGGCCGACGCGGGACGCGATCCCGGCGAGGTGGCCATCGCGGTGCTCTGCGCCTGCCGCATCGCCGAGGACCAGGAGGCTGCGTGGGAGGCCTGCAAGTGGGCGCCGGCATCGGCGGCGAACCACATCGCCGACGTGGCGAAGAACGTGCCCGATCACGGGATGCCGGAGCCGATGGTGCGCCTGATCCGAGACCGCGACGAGTTCATGCGCGACCGCGAGTACGACTACACCAAGCACCTCGACGCCTCCGCCGGCCAGCTCGACTACCTGACCTCGGAGCACGTCGACGACTTCGCGATCACGGGGCCTCCCTCGAGGTGCATCGCGCGCATCGAGGAGCTCGTGGCGCTGGGCGCCGACGAGATCTCGATCGCCTACTGGAACGGGCAGCTCGACCAGATGGATCGCGTGGCCGCGGAGATCATGCCGGCGCTGGCCGGGGCCGCGGCGTGACGGCTGCGGCGCCGGGGTTCTGGCGCCACCACGTCGACCCCGAGTTCGCGGACGGCGTGCGCCAGTTCTGCCTCGAGGAGGTCGTGCCGGTTGCCGACCGTCTGGACGCCGAGGACCTCTACCCCACCGAGCTGGTCCAGAAGACGGCCGAGCGCGGCTACAACACGCTGACCCTCCCGCGCCGCTATGGCGGGGGCGAGACCAGCATGAGCCACGCGGCCTGCATGATGGAGGAGCTGTCCTATGGCAGCGCGGCGCTGGGCGTCAGCCTGATCACGATCTTCCAGACCCAGAAGATCATCGAGGCGTTCGGCCAGGAGAGCCTCAAGCAGGCCTTCCTGCCGCGCTACGAGCAGGGCCTGCGGACCTCCTACGCGCTTACCGAGACCGCCCACGGGAGCGACATCCGCAGCCTCGATACGAAGGCGCGGCGAAGCGCGGACGGCTGGTCGCTGAAGGGCGAGAAGGCGTTCATCACCTCGGGCTCGGCCGCCGACCTCTTCGTCGTGCTGGCGGAGACCGATGTGGGCGTCACGACCTTCGCCGTGCCCGCGGAGACGCCCGGCGTGTCCACGTACGCGACCGCCGACGCCGAGACGTTCGGGCTCCGCAACGGCCCGCATCTCAACCTCGTGCTGGACGACGTGCAACTCCCCGACGACCACCTGATCGGCGAGGAGGGCAAGGGGCTGAGGCAGGCGATGTTCACGCTCTCGAACTCGCGAACGCTGGCGGGGGCGATCAGCCTGGGCATCGCGCGGGCCGCGTTCGACGGAGCCGCGGCGTTCGCCGCCGAGCGCGAGGTCTTCGGCAAGCAGCTGATGGAGATGCAGGGCATCCAGTGGTACCTGGCCGAGGCGCTGGCCAAGCTCGACGCCGCGCGGCTCTTGATCTACCAGGCGGCGCGCGACCTCGACGAGGGTCGCGAGATCGCCCGCTCCTCGAGCGAGGCCAAGCTGTTCGCGAGCGAGGTGGCCACGGAGATCGCGGCGATGGCGGTGCAGGTCTGCGGCGCGCGCGGGACCATGATGAGCGCGAGCTTCGGGCGTTACCTGCGTGACGCGAAGACCTATGAGATCGCCGGGGGCTCGAGCGAGGTCCTGAAGAACACGATCGCCAAGGCCGTCTCCGCCGCCTACCCGAAGAGCACCCCGGAGGCCGAATGACCAGGGCGCCGATCTGGGAGCGGCTGGAGGGCGCGCGGGTGGTCGACCTGGCGCAGCCGTTCCAGCGCGGGATGCCGCAGTCGCCGAACGCGCCCCAGTTCCGGCTCACGCTGGAGCGCCGCCACCGCGAGCAGCCCAAGGCGGATGGCGGATCGATGTCCAGCGAGATCATCTTCACCGGCGGCCACGTGGGCACGCACATCGACGCGCTGGCGCACATCTCACACCACGGGATGCTGCACGGCGATGTGCCGGCCGCGGACGTGGAGACCGCGCAGGGGTTCACGCGCCTGGGCGTGGAGGAGTTCCCTCCCTTCGTGGGCCGGGCCGTGCTCCTGGACGTGGCGGCGCTGCACGGCACGCCTCACCTGCCGGCGGACTACGAGATCAGCGTCGGCGACCTGGAGGAGGCGCGCAAGCGCGCCGGGGTGCAGGTGCGGCCCGGCGACGCCCTGCTGATCGGCACCGGCTGGTCCCGCCTGTGGGAGGAGGACCTGGACTTCACCGGGGTCAGCGACGGCGCTCCGGGTCCGGGCGCCGAGGCTGGGCGCTGGCTGGCCTCGCTCTCGCCGTCGATGGTCGGCGGCGAGACGATCGCCTTCGAGTATCTGGCGCCCGGCCGCGGCCTCGCGGCGCTGCCTGTCCACACCACCATGCTGGTGGACTCCGGGATCAACATCCTGGAGACGATGCGACTCCACGACCTGCTCGACCTCGGGGTCAGCGAGTTCACGCTGGTGGTGAACCCGCTGCCGCTCGTCGGCGCCACCGGAGCGCCGGTCAGGCCGCTGGCGCTGCTGGACTCCTAACCCGACGCCAGCTTCGCGCCCTCCACCAGCGACTGGAGCTTCGCCCACGCGATCTGCGGATGCACGCGCCCGCCGAGGCCGCAGTCCGTGGACGCCACCACGTTCTCGGCCCCCACGCCGCTCGGCGAAGCGGCCGATCCGCTCTGCCACCAGCTCGGGGTGCTCCACGACGTTGGTGGAGTGGCTGACCACGCCGGGGAGGATCCGCTTGCCGTCGGGCAGCTTCACGTCCTGCCAGACCTTCCACTCGTGCTCGTGGCGCACGTTGGCCGCCTCGAACGAGTAGGAGCCCGCGTTGATCGCCAGCATCACGTCCACGATGTCCGCCATCGGGATGTCGGTGACGTGCGGGCCGTGCCAGCTCCCCCAGCAGAGGTGGAAGCGGATGCGGTCGGTGGGCAGATCGCGGATCGCATGGTTCAGCGCCTCCACGCGCACCATCGTGAAGCGCTGGTAGTCCTCGACGCTCGGCGCCGGGTTGATCTGATCCCAGTTCTCCGCGATGGCGGGATCGTCGAGCTGCAGCATCAGGCCCGCGTCGATGATCGCCTTGTACTCCTCGCGCATCGCGTCGGCGCAGGCGTACATCATCTCCTCGTCGTTGTCGTAGAACTCGTTGCCGAAGCGCATGCAGCTGCCGGGCGCGACCGAGTTCAGGAACCCGTCCTCCACGCCCGCGGCCTCCATCGCCGCCTTGAAGTTCGCGATGTCGCGCTGCACCGCGTCGTGGCCCTCGTAGGTGATCGGCCCGCGGCACATCGGGGCGATCTCGGGCGGGGTGGGCAGCGCCGCGCCGGAGCTCGGGTCGCCGTAGGCCTCCGCGAACTCGTTCCAGTCGCGCCGCTCGGCGAAGGTCGCCAGGCCTATTTCGCCCGGCTTCGGCTTCGGCTGCGGCACCTCGAGCACGCGCGCCTGCACCAGCTCGAGGCCGCCGAGACGCTGAAAGACGTAGGTCCACCAGGAGCCGTAGTCGTAGAGATGGCCCATCGCGTGGCCGTACTCGCCGTCGTTCACCAGATCGACGCCGATCTCGCGCTGGCGCGCCACCACGTCGGCCGTGGCCTGCGCGAGCTTGTCCGCGTACTCCTGCTCGTCGACTGCCTCGCCCTCCGCACGCCTCTGGTTGAGGTCCCGCAGGTCGTCGGGTCGCGGCAGGCTGCCCGCGTGGCTCGTCAACACCCGATCGGACATCTTCTCCTCCTCTCGCTGGCTCCCGGCCCTCGCGCTCGTGGGCCGCTGGTGCGCGCGGCGATCGTACCCCTAGGTCACGGCGCGCAGTAGCGCGGTCACGGCAGCCGCGATCAGCACGGCGGGCAGCACCGCGTTCTTCCGCCAGGTGAGCACAAGCGCCGCCGCGCCCACCCCTGCCAGCCGCGCATCGGGGTGGATCGAATGCCCGTTGGTCACCGTCTCCACCACCACCAGTGCTCCCAGCAGCGCCGAGGCGAGGAGCGCCACCACGCCGAGGAGCCGCGGCGGCAGCTCGCGCCCCCCGAGGAGCAACGGGGGGCCGCCCTTCACCACCACGTTCGCGGCGGCCAGGGCGCCGATGGCCACCCACACGGAGGTCACCGGCGCTCCAGTCCCGCGCACGCCGCCAGCGCGGCCACGACGACCGGCACGCCTGGGGGCGTGATCGGCGTCAGCACCAGGGCGATGATGCCGCCCGCGAGAGCCACCACGCGCCGCTGATGCGAGCCGCGCGTCTCCGCCATCAGCAGGGCGAGGAAGAACGCTGGGAAGAGGGCATCGAGACCGAGCTTGCGCGGGTCTCCGATGTGCGAGCCGGCCAGCACGCCGATCACCGTCCCGAGGACCCAGGCCGGGAAGTTCGTCAGCGAGACGCCGATCATGAACGGCACGTCGAAGCGCCCGCCGGCCCGCACCGCCATCGCCCACGAGACGTCGACCATGATCCAGCCGGTGGCCGCCCTGCGCGCGCGGCTGCCCCGCACCCACGGCGCGAGCGCGAGCCCCATCGGCACGAAGCGGAGGTTCAGAAGCACGCCCGCGACCACCGCGGCGGTCACGCTGCCGCCCGCCGCCAGCACCGCCAGCATCGCGAACTGGGCCGAGCCCGCGAAGATCAGGATCGACGACACGATGGTGGCCGCGCCGCCGAGCACGGGTCGTGCGAGCACCCCGTAGGAGATCGCCACGAAGCCCGATGCGACGCCGGTCCACGCTCCCGCCCGCAGGCCATCCTTGACCTTCTGAACTGTCACGCGGGCCGTCGTGTGGTCTGGCAAGTCATCGCGATCTCCTGGGCTTGGGGGGCCGAACGGGTCCTATAGAGTGACGCCCGTGACCGCCAAGTGGCTTGTCCCCACGGTGGTCTACATCTTCGCGGCAGGCGCGCTCGGCGTGCTCAGCAAGGTCGCGCTCCGCTACATCCGCTGGACCGACCTCGTCGTGTGGACGGGTCTCGCCTACGTGCTCGCGGGGCTCTTTCTCCTGGCGATCGGCAAGACCCAGGTGGAGTTCGTCTCGGGCAGTGGCTGGGCCGCGTTCGGCACGGTCGTGATCATCACGTCCCTGTTCATGTTCTTCGTGGCGCTGTCCACGGGTGAGGTCGGCAAGGTGGTGCCGATCACGGCCGCCTACCCGGTGGTCACCCTCATCCTCGCGGCGCTGTTCCTGTCGGAGGCAATCACCGTGGGCAAGGCGGTGGGCGTCCTGGTCGTGGTCGGAGGCGTGGTCGTCCTCACGACGGCGGACTAGTCGCATGTCATCGTCACCGATTCCAGAGGGGACCAGCCGGACCGAGGCTCACGGGCAGACCGCCCAGTGGCTGGTGCCCACGCTGCTCTACGTCGTCTTGCTCGGTGCGTCGGGGATCACGAGCAAGCTCGCCCTGAAGCACCTCGACTGGGAGGATCTGGTGCTGTGGCAGACGGCCGGCTACGCGCTGGTGGTCAGCGTGTTGCTGGCCCGCCGCCATGCCAGGCTCAGCTTCGACCGTGGAGCCGCGTGGGGCGCCGCGACGGCCGTCTGCGCGGTCGTCGGGCTTGTGTCCCTGTTCATCGCCCTGTCCAGCGGAGAGGCCAGCAAGGTGGTGCCGATCTCCGGCGCCTACCCCGCGATGACACTCATTCTGTCGGCGCTGTTCCTCAGGGAGCGCCTGTCCGTGACCCGCGTGATCGGGGTGCTCCTCGTGATCGCGGGAGTCGTGATCGTCACGACCTCCTAGCCGCGCCAGGCGTTCAGCTCGTTGCGGATCTCGTCGGTGAAAGCGCCCTTCGGCGTGCCGTCGCTCTTCAGGGCTCCGAAGTTGTCCTCGCGACTCGAGGGAGCGCTACCCATGCCCCGCTGCTCGAAGATGTACAGCTCCGCGAGACGCCTGCCGTAGGTCTGGTGCAGGTCGGCGATCGCCCCGTGAAGGGAGTCCGCCGCCTGTTGGTAGGTGAGGCAGGTCGGCCACTGGTAGTTCGAGTCGAGGCACTGGCCGTTGTTGGTCGAGATGCCGTATTCGGTGATGAAGAACGGCAGCGTGGTGTCGCCGTGCTTCGCCGTGTCGCGCACCGTCTGGTCCATGATCGGCCCGTAGCGGGTCTTCGGCCCGTAGGGGTGGATGGTCCAGCCGGCGATGCGCTTGTTCAGATCGGGCACCGCGCTGAACATGCCGTCGACCCACTGCGAGCAGCCGCAGCCGCCGTTGTCACCCTGCACCAGCAGGCCCACGTTCACGTTCCCGTAGTAGTGGATCGCGTCGACGGCGTCTTTGGCCCTGCGCGCGTAGTTCTGAGCCCTCGCGATGTAGCTCGAGCCTGAGCCGACCCCGCCGAACTGGTAGCTCTCGTTGGTCTCGTTGCCGAACTCGATGTAGCGAACAGCCAGGTTGCCGTCGGAGCGGCCCTGCCAGAACGTGCCGCCCGGGCCGAAGGCGCGTGCCCAGGTCGCCAGGCTCTGCGCCTGCGAGGTGCTGGGGATCGAGCCGTAGAACTCGGCCATCAGCAGCGCCTGCTCGCCCTTCGCCGCCAGGCCCGCGACCTGGGTCTGAACCGTGGAGACCGAAGCGCCGATTTGCAGCGGTACCCGCACGACCTTCGGGTGCAGGTTCCCGGCGAAGGTCATCCCGGCCTCCCAGGTGACCGCTGGGCCGGAGACCATCCCCACGGTGAAGCCGGTGCCGGCCGGCGGCGCCGGCGCGCGGCGCTTGCGGGGCCGCACGCAGTGGCGGACGGTGCGGTAGTGACCCCCTCGCTTGACGCGGACCTTGCGGTAGTGGGCGCAGTGGCGGCGCTTGTGCTTGCGCTTCTTCTTCTTGGCGTGGGAGGTCGCGGCGTCGGCCGGTGTGGCCGCTCCGGAACCGGCCGAACTGCCCGCTGGAAGCAGCAGTGCGAGGCCGAGAACAAGGGCGAATAGGCGCGCAACAGCACGCGCATGTGCGGAAGGGAGGGGCACGACGAGCGGGGCAGAGTAGCGAGAAGCGGGGGATCGTGCAGTCCCCTATAACGGGTGTCCCCTAAAGACCCCATTTGCCAAGTTCGCAAATTGCGAAGACGAGAAAACGGGGGTTTTCGGCCGCGCCGGCGCTAGTTTCGCGCGGGGGTTCGGGCCGGTCTGGGATCCCTGTCCGGAGCTGGTCGCCGGGGCCTGGAAGGCAGCCGATCCGCCAGCCGGCCGTGGTCCCGCAGTCGCACTCGGCTGGGCTCGGCATGGTCGAGCGGGGCGCCGCCACCCGGGCTGCTTGGCGGGGTCTGCGGGGGCCGCGGGCCGCCTCCGCCGCCGTCGTCCGAGTCCGAGTCGGATTGCCCCGGTGACGGGCCGCCGCGGCGGAGCACCATGGGCAGGAACACCACGCCCAAGAGGATCACGAGGTAGAGCAGTCCTGGAAGGTTGAGCCCGCTCATCTGAACTCTCTGGAAGCTAGTCCTTCGTGTAGTCCCAGGTCAACCAGTGTGACGGGGTCAGCGTCACGATCGTCCGGCCCTCGGCCATGATCGGATCCACGTAGGCGCCGGCCTCGGGACCGAGGTAGCGGACGAGGATCTTCCCGGTCACGCTGCGGATCAGATCCTCGTCGGTGGAGAGCTCGGCCGTGGCGAAGCAGACCACCGACCGCGCCCCGGCGTCGAGGCCCTCGGTGAGCCTGGGGTCCTCGTCGACGCAGAGCGTGGCGTGCTCGTCGGCCCGGAAGTTGCGCAGATGGCGCCGGCCCGCACCAAGGGTGTGGAAGAAGCGACCGTCCTCCCACAGGTACCAGATGGGGGTGACGTGCCACCAGCCGTCGCCGCGATTGGATCCGAGTCGGCCGTCCTGGCGGATCGCAAGGAAGTCGTCGACCTCCTGCGCGTCGAGGGCGTTCTCCTTCGTCGCGGTCGACTTGCTCTTCGGGTTCACGCTCACGTGTACTTCCTTTCTTACCCGTGCCTGCCGGAATTACTGCCGCTGAGGCCGAGACCGTACCGCGCGCCGCCCGCTCGACACGGCCCGGTAGATTGGCTGCATGGCTGAGCATCCCGTGCTCTTCTGGCAGCCCGCCTGAGCGTCCTGCCGAGCGGCCAAGGAGTTCCTTGGCGACCAGGGCATCGCGTTCGACGCGGCAAACATCCGCGAGCCGGACGGGGCTGAACTCTGGGCGGCTGCGGGTAAGCCAGTCGTCCCGTCCCTGCTCGTCGACGGCGTGGCATCGCCCATCCTGCACGTGTCCCAGGTCGCGTCGATGCTGGGACTTGAGGCGCCTGCCCAGCTGGAGGTCACACGGCTCGCCTGGGACGCCGCTGCCGTGCTCGGCGCCTGGGTCGAGCTGATCGGGCAGCTCGACTTCGACACGCTCACGGCCCCCACGCCCTCGCGCGGCCGCTCGCTGCGCAACCTCACCGTCAACGTCTTCCACCCATTCGAGCTGCTCCCGGGCGCGTTCGACACCGGCGACTTCGACTGGGACCCCGACCTGGACGAGGAGCGCGAGGCCGGACTGCCGGACGCGGCAGCGGTGGTGGCATACGCTGCGCGCCGGCACCACGCTTGGCAGGACTGGCTGATGGAGCGCGAAACCGACCTGCCTGGGCGCGACCCCGAGGTCCGCTCGCCGCGTGGGCTGATCAGCTATCGCAACCTGCTTGCCTCGCAGCGCTGGCACGTGGCCTTTCACTACCGCCAACTGCTGGCCTTCCTGGCCGAGTGTGGCCATGACCCCGGGGAAGTGTTGTCGCTCGCGAGCCTTGCGGACCTCGAGCTGCCGCCCGAGGTCTTCTGAGGCACGAACTGTGGATTTCATCCTTACAGGGTGAGGCGGGCTCACCCCTCGGCAGCCTAGGTTCAGCAAACCGTGGCCGAGTCCGCCTCCGCAGCCGTTCCCGAATCCGTTCCCGAATCCAAGCCGTCGAGCCATCGCGTCCTGGTCGCGGTGCTGCTCACCCTTGCGGTGATCATCGGCTTCCTGGCCATCCTGTCGACCTGGGTCAAGCGCCAGGCGCTCGACACGAACAACTGGGTTACCACGAGCACCAGGCTGCTCGACGATCGGAAAATCCAGAACGCGCTCGGCGCCTACATGGTCGATCAGCTGTTCACGAACGTCGACGTCGAGGGCGAGCTTCGCAGCGCGCTGCCACCCCAGACGCAGAGCCTCGCCGGCCCGGTGGCCGCGGGTCTGCGCGGGCTGGCGGACCGCGCCGCGCCCGAGCTGCTGGCCCGTCCGCGCGTGCAGGACGCCTGGCGGACGGCCAACCGCGCTGCCCACAAGCAGCTGCTCGCGGTCCTGAACGGCGGCACCAACGTGGTGTCCACCAACAACGGCGTGGTCACGCTCGATCTGCACAACCTCGTCACGCAGCTGGCCGGTCAGGTCGGGGTCGAACAGCAGGTGGCCGGCGTCCAGGCGAAGCTCGGCGACAAGCTGCCGCCCACCGCGGGGCAGCTCGTGATCCTGCGCTCGAAGCAGCTCAAGACCGCGCAGAACATCACCAAGGCGATCCGGCACCTGTCGATCGTGTTCACCCTCGTGTCGCTGGCGCTGTTCGCGCTGGCGGTCTGGCTCGCCAGGGGACGGCGCCGCCTCGCGCTTCGCACCACCGGCTGGTGCCTGTTCGGACTCGGCGTGGCCACGCTGCTGATGCGGCGGGTGATCGGCAACCGCGTGATCGATCCGCTGGTGAAGACGACCTCGGTGAAACCGGCGGCGCACGACGCCTGGTCGATCGCGACCTCTCTGCTCTACGACCTCGGCGCTGCCTTCCTGATCTACGGCCTGCTCGTCGTCGCGATGGCGTGGCTGGCCGGCCCCTCCCGCCCTGCGACCAGGGTCCGGCTCTTCCTTGCGCCCTCGCTGCGCGACCGCGGTCTGCTGGTCTACGGCGTCGCCGCGTGCGTCTACCTGCTCGTGCTCCTGTGGGGGCCGACACCCGCGTTCCGGCAGCTCGTTCCGATTCTGTTGATCGCGGCGCTACTCGTGTTCGGCATCGAGGTGTTGCGCCGGCAGACGGCGCGCGAGTTCCCGAACGCCCGGACCGGTGGCGCCTCGCCCGCTGGGACCTAGCGCCGACGGCGCGGGATACTCAAGCGACGGTCGAGCGACACGAAAGCGAACAAGCCATGCCGAAGAGCAAGGGAGACGAGTTCTCCCTCTCAGCTGATAGACGCGCGCATCGAGGAGCTGGGCGATTGGCGCGGCGAGACGCTCGCTCAGATCCGAGCTCTCATCAAGCAGGCCGACCCCGAGGTGGTCGAGGAGTGGAAGTGGAGAGGGGTTCCAACCTGGTACCACGACGGAATGATCTGCACCGGCGAGACGTACAAGAAGGTGGTGAAGGTGACCTTCGCCAAGGGCGCCTCGTTGGACGATCCCTCGGGCCTCTTCAACTCCAGCCTCGAAGGCAACACCCGGCGTGCCATCGATTTTCAGGAGGGCGAGAAGATCGATGAAAAGGCCTTCAAGGCGCTGATTCGCGCCGCTATCGCGCTGAACACGGCGTAACGCCTCAGTGGAGCGACGGTCTCCTCGCCGAGCGCGACGTGGCCGAGGTAGTCGTAGGCGCGGTTGGCGCCGAGCGGGTGCATGAAGGAGCCGGCCTTGACGTCGCGGTAGGCGCGCGCGAGCGGGCTGCCGTTGACGTAGCCGGCGCCGCCTGAGAGGGCGAGCGCGCGGTCCACGATGCGGGCGGCCGCCTCGTTGACGAACGCCTTGGCGGCCTGGGCCTCGGCGAACAGCGCGCCGAGCTCGCTCGGCGCTGCCGTCGGACGCCGGGTTGGCGGCGCGGTGCTCGTCGATCAGCGCGGCCGCGCGCGACAGGACGCCGCGCGAGGCAGCGAGGTCGACGGCGTTGTCGGCCACCTGCATGCGCGGGCGCGCGTCGCCGTTGATGCGCCCGGCGATGCCGCGGCGGGCGATCGCGTCGGCCGACTCGGCGATGCCGAGCGAGGCCGCGGCGTGGAACAGCCCGGCCACCAGGTTGCGCTCCATGTACGGCAGCGGGTCGCCGGCGCGGAAGCCGCCTCGCACGCGCGGACTCGGGCAGCTCGACGCCCTCGAGCGAGATCGAGTTGCTGCCGGAGGCGCGCATCCCGAGCGCGTCCCAGTCGTCGTGCACGACGACGCCGGGCGCGTCGGTGGGCACCATGGCGTACGCGTAGCGCTCGGCGCCGCTCGTCGTCGGCGTAGGTGACGGCCACGTAGAGATCGGTGGCGGCGGGGGACATCGTGCAGAACATCTTGCGGCCGTCGATCCGCCAGCCGGACTCGGTGCGGGTGGCGACGCGTGCCCGGCCGGGTGAGGTCCTGGCCGCGCTCGCTGATCGCGGCGGCCAGCACGACGCCGTCGCGGGCGATCTGCTCGAGCGACGCGGCGAAGCCGCGGGCGCGGCGCTCCTCGCCGGCCGCGACCGCGACCTGCGCGACGGCGCTCCATGTTGAGCACCGCGACGAGGTGCATGTTCACGCCGATCGCGACGGAGGCGTCGCCGCGCGCCAGGCGGCTCGACGCCACGACGAGGTCGTGCGCGGACGAGACGCCGAGGCCGCCGAGCTCGACGGGGATCGGGCGCCGCGAAGTAGCCGGCGGCCTTGAGCGCGTCGATCGCCTCGAAGGGGTAGCGTGCCGTCGCGGTCGTGCTCGGCCGCGCGGGTGGCGAGCTCCTGCGAGAGCGTCTCGGCGATCGCCACGAGGCGGGCGCCGGCGTCGGTATGGGCGGTGAGTTCGATGGGCATCGCGAATGTCTCCGATCCGCTCGTCATGGACCCGTGGCCGGAGCGCGGCTCCGGCCACGGGCCGCATGCGAGACTTAGTCGGTCGTCACCTCGACGGCGACGGGCACGCCGTTGGTGACCATGTCGTAGACGGCCGAGCGCTCCTGGGCGCGCTCCACGACCTCGCGGAGCTTCTCCTCCGGCGCGTTGCCCGTCACGCGGAACGACACGCCGATGCGCTCGAACCCGTTGCGGGGCTCGTCGTCGACGCCGAGCGCGCCGCGCACGTCCATGTCGCCGGTGAGCGTCGACTCGACGGACGTGAGCTCCACCTTGCGCGCCGCGGCCACGTAGACGATCGACGTCGTCAGGCAGGCGGCGAGCGCGTGCAGCAGGTACTCGGCCGGGTTGGCGCCGGTGTCGGTGCCGAGCAGGATCGCCGGCTCGCCGGCGTCGATCTGCGAACGCCTCGCTGCGGGTGGTGTCCTCGCCGCCCGCGGCGTAGAAGTCCTTGATCGTCGAGCGGTTGTGGGAGCCGTCGATCCAGCGGTTGGTGGCGCGGAACTGGAACTTCGCCAGCTCCGGCTGCGCCTTGATCAGGTCCAGCGTCGCGAACATCTTCTCGGTGTCCACGCCGTTGCGGATCGTGTGTCGGTGACTACGGTCATTTCGAGACCTCCTGGGTCGTCGTGCTGCGGTGGGTGGATGGACGGGCTTGAGGGCGAGCAGGGAGACGCTGTGGGCGCCGTACTTGTCGCTCGTGCGCTGCGCCCGCTCGCTGGCGAAGCGGTAGGCCGGGTTGGCGTGGATCACGCGCAGCTCGAGGCCGGCGTCCGCGATCTGCTCCAGGTAGCGGTCGAGCTGGCTCGCTCCGGCGATGCAGGCCGCCCAGAGGTCGGCCTGGCGCGAGGTGCGTTCGGCGATCTCACGCTCGGTGACGATGTCGGCGAGCGCGAGCCGTCCGCCCGGCCGGAGCACGCGCGCCGCCTCGGCGAACACGCGGCGCTTGTCGGCCGAGAGGTTGACCACGCCGTTGGAGATCACGGCGTCGAACGAGCCGTCCTCGAAGGGCAGCTCCTCGATGCGCGCGCGCGCGGAAGCTCACGTGCTCGTCGCGGCGCAGGCGCTCGGCCTTGGCGAGCTGCTCGGGCGTGATGTCCACGCCGATGACGGAGCCGCCGCGGCCCACCTGCGCCGCGGCCGCGAACACGTCCATGCCGGAGCCGCTGCCGAGATCGAGCACGTCTCACCGGAGCAGGCACGCGAGACCGAGGGGTGGCCGACGCCGGCGAACGAGTTCACGGCCTGGCCGGCAGCCGGTCGAGCAGCTCGGCGGGTAGCCGAGCGCCTCGGCGAGCGGCCGGCCGGTCGGGAAGTGCAGGTCGCCCGGCCTCGTTCGCCACGTCGCGGTACATCTCGGCGATGTGGCGCTCGAGCTCCTGGGGATCGACCTCCCGAGGGGGGATTGTGGTGTCGGTTGCATGCCGGCAGCGTCCCGGCGGCCTTCCCAAAACCTTCCCAGGGCTCAGGCGTGCTCCGAAGGAGACCGCGGGCAGGACGCGGTGCGCCCAGCGCGGCAGGTACCAGGCCCAGCGGCCCATCAGCCGCAGCAGCACCGGGAGCAGCAGCAGCCGGACCAGCACCGCGTCGAGCAGGACGGCGACGCCGAGGATGATGCCCATCTCCTTGGGCGGCAGCGGCCCGGAGAGCGCGAAGGTGAAGAACACGGCGACCATCACGGCGCCGGCGGCGAAGATCACGCGCCCGGAGTGCGCGAGGCCGCCGATCATCGCCTCCTTGCGGGTCGTGGCGTGCGGTCCCAGTGCTCCTTGGCGCTGGAGAGCAGGAACACGGTGTAGTCCATCGAGATCGCGAAGATCATCGCGAAGAAGAACACCGGTCCCCAGGCGTCGAGGAAGCCCTGCGACTGGAAGCCCAGCAGCGAGTGCAGCGCGCCGTCCTGGAAGATCCAGCTGGGCGACGCCGAACGCGGCGCCGGTGGCGAGCAGGTTGGTGAGCACGCCGACGGCCGCGATCAGCGGCGCCTGCAGCGCGATCAGCAGCAGCAGGAAGCCGAGCGCCGAGCACGACGCCGATCACGAGCGGCGTCTTGGCCGCGAGCGCGGTCTGCGAGGTCGTGGTTCTCGGCGACCGCGCCGCCGACCAGCGATGCCGGCCGGGAGCGCGCGCGCGCAGCCGGTCGATCGTCGCGCCGACGGCGGGGTCGGAGGGGTCCTGCTTGGGGATCGCCTGTCACGAGCGCGTAGCCGCCGCTCGGTCTGGGTCGGCAGCAGCGCGGCGATGCCGGGGTCGCGCCGGGCGACCTGCGCGACCGCGGCGGCCTCGGCCGCGGGCGCGACGATCTGCAGCGGCCCGGTCGCGCCGGGGCCGAACGCGGCCTGCACCTGCTCGTAGCCGACGCGCGAGGAGTCGCCGGTCGGGACGACCTTGATCGACGGCATCGCCGGTCTTCAGCTGCGAGCACGGGGAGCGCGAGCGCGACGAGCACGGCGAGCGCGAGCGCGCCGTAGGCGAACGGGCGCCGCCAGAGTCGCTCGCCCCAGCGCGGCGAAGCGCGGCGAGCGGTGCTCGCCGGAGTGCGCCCACGGCAGCGCGAGCCTGTCGACCCTCGGGCCGAGCTTCGCCGAGCACGGCGGGCAGCAGCGTCAGCGTCGCGGCGAGGACGAAGATGACCGCGAGCATGATCCCGAGGCTCGTCGAGCGGAACGCGGGGCTCGGGACGAGCATCACCGCGCTCAGCGAGATCAGCACGGTCACGCCCGGAGAACAGGACGGCCTTGCCGGCGGTGTCCATCGTCACCGCGGTCGCCTCCGCCGGCGACAGCCGCGAGCCGAAGAGCGCGCCGCGGAAGCGGTGCACGATGAACAGCGCGTAGTCGATGCCGAGCGCGAGCGCGAACATCAGCGCGAAGTTCATCGCCCAGATCGAGATCGGCATGCACCTGCGTGCCGAGGTACAGCGACCCGGCGGCCGCGACCAGACCGACCATCGTCAGCATCAGCGGCAGCCCGGCCGCGACCAGCGAGCCGAACGCGAGCAGCAGGATCAGCGAGCGTCACCGGCCACGAGATCACCTCCGACTTCAGCATCGCCGAGCGGTTCGCGGCGTTGAAGTCCGACCACATCGCCGGCGCGCCGGTCAGGTTCACCTCGCACGCCGGCGGATGCCAGCGCGCGCGAGCTTGCCCTTCAGGCGATCGGCGGCCCGGACCATCGCGTTCGAGTCGCGCGCGGCGCCGGCCTGCACGATCGCGGTGTGCCCGTCGCGGGAGATCGACACGCCGGCGGTCGGCGGCGACCACGGTGCTGACCGCGCCGGTCGGCGCGCAGCGTGCGCTCGACGCCGGCGATCGCGCGCCCGGAACGGCGGGTCGCTCGACCGTCTTGCGTGGGCGAGCTGATCACGGTCATCAGGCCGTAGCTGGAGAGGCCGTGGAAGTTGCGCTCGATCAGCTGCCGTGCCTGCACCGACTGCGAGCCGGTGCTCTCCCAACCGGCGCCGGACAGGGCGGTCTCGACGCGCGGCGCGAAGAACCCGAGGACGACCGCGATCAGCAGCCACGCGATCAGCACGACGCGGAAGTGGGTCGCGGTGTAGCGGCCGAGTCGGCCGATCGGACCGAGGGACCTGGGGTCTGTCGTATGGGTGTCGCATGCCGGCAGCGTCGCCGGCACGCCTTCCCGAAACCTTCCTAGGCGCCGATCTCCGCTCTGGCGAGCCGTTCCAGCGACTCGCGCGCCCGCCGCTCGTTGAGCAGCTGCCCCGCCGCGGCGTAGCCCTCGGCGGCGCGGCGCAGGGCGTCCGCGGCGGCGCGCTGCGTCGCCATCGGCGAGCAGCAGCTCGGCGCGCGCCTCCGCCACCGCCGCCGACCACGGGCCGCCGCCAGCCCCGCGCCGTGCTCGGCCCGCGCCAGGAACTCGCGGCCGCGCTCGAGCTGGCCGGCGCGCGCGCAGACCGTCGCGGCGGCCACGTGGTAGCCGGTCGGGCAGAACGGGCAGACCCAGCGCGGGTCGAACAGCGTCTCGGCACGCTCGATCAGGGCGAGCGCCTCGGCGTCTTCTTCGGGCACCTGCAGCAGCACGCCGTAGACGAGGAACAGCAGGTGCTGGGCGAGCGGCGAGATGTGCGCGAGCTCGAGCGCCTCCTCGAGCTGCGCCCGCGCGCCGGCGCGGTCGCCCAGCTGAAGCAGCGCCTCGCCCAGACGCATGCGCGCGAGCGACTCGCCCCCGACCGCGCCCACCTCGCGACTGAGCCGCGCGGCGTCGACCAGGTGCGCGCGGGCGGCCTCGAGGTTGTCGGTGAAGAGCTCCGTCTCGCCCAGCACCGTGGCGGCGAACGCCTCGCCGCGGCGAGCGCCCGCCTGGTGCGCCTGCGCGCGCAGGCGCTTCGCGAAGGCGGCGACGCGGTCGTAGGGGTCACCCGCCGTGAGCACGTACTCGGTCACGCACAGGTGGGCGTCGAAGACGCGGCCCGCGAGCTCGGGCGAGTCCCAGACGTGCGTGAGCTGGCGCCGGGCGTGCTGCTCCCAGCCACCGTCGAGGTGGGCGATCATGCCCTTCAGGTCCGCGAGCTCAGCCGGATCGGGAGCCGACGCCGTCCGCCTCGGCGGCCAGCCGGCGCGCGCCCTCCCAGTCGCCCGTGTGCCACGCGACCATTCCACGCAGCAGGATCAGGTCGCCGACGTCCTCGGGACGCTCGGCCTCGCACCCCTTCGAGCGCGGTCTTGGCGCCCGGGATGTCTCCGGCCGCCAGGCAGGCGCGCGCCTGTTGCGCTCGCAGCGCGGGCACGCGCTCCGCGGGCGCGACCTCGATCGCCTCGGCATAGGCGACGGAGGCGTGGGGCTCGCCCGCCCCATGGAGGAGCTGCGCACGCAGCGCAAGCAGGGCCGGACGCTCGCTCTCGTCGGCGTGCGCGAGCGCCAGCTCGGCCCACTCGGCACCGTCGCGGTAGGCGCCCACGCCCGCGGCCCACTCGGCCGCCCGCGTGAGGAGCGGGACGGCGTCCGGCGCGCGGCCGGCCCGTAGAAGGTGATGGGCGATCCGCTCAGGAGGCGCGTCGCTCCGCCGCGAGGAGTGCGGCGGCATCGGCGTGGGTACGGCGCAGCGTCTCTTCGGGCAGCCGGGCGGCCAGCTCCTCGCGCACGAGTGCGTGCCGGAAGCGGTAGCGGCCGCGTGCGCTCTCGAGCACGCCGGCCGCCTCGGCCGCGCTGAGCGCCTCGTCGGCGCCGTCAGCGCCGGCCAGCGCCGTGAACTCCTCGCCCGTGAAGCCGTCGTCGATCACGGCGAGCGCGGCCAGCAGCCGGTCGCCGAGGTGGTCGAGCCGCTCGAGCCGGCGCGCCACGATCTCGCGCAGTCGTGGCGGCACCGTCACCTCGCCGGAGGCGTCCACCGACGCCGCAAGCTCCTCCGCGAAGAACGGGTTGCCGGCCGACGAGCGCTCGATGACGGCCAGCGTGCCGGCCGCCAGCGGTCGACCCGCTGCACGCTTCGCGATTGCGGCCAGCGCGGGCCGGTCAAGGGGACCGAGCGCCACCTCCACCGCTGCGCCGCGCTCGAGCAGGGTCGAGCGCAGCAGCGCGGGCGCCTTGGGGAGCGCCGGGTCGCGCATACCGGCGACCACGAGCAGGCGCTCGCCGGCGGCGCTGCGCGCGAGGTGGTGCACGAGCGACAGGGTCGCCTCGTCGGCCGCGTTCAGATCGTCGACCACGAGCACCACGCCGCGCTCCGACCGCAGCCTGCTCCAGCAGCTGGGCGACCGCCGAGAAGACGCGATGGCGATCCACGGGCTCTTCGGCCGCCGCCGCGGGTCGGCGCACCGAGGGCAGCAGTCGGGCGAGGGCGGCCTGGGCGCTGTCGCTCAGAGCGCCGACCAGCTCGGGGCGCCGCTCGGCGAGCGGGTCGAGCGCCTCCACGAGCGGCGCGTACGGCGCCCGGCCCTCCTCCTCGTGGGCAGCCCCGCGCAGCGTGTGAAATCCGAGCCCCTCCGCCTCGGCGAGCACGGCCTCGACGACGCGGGTCTTGCCGATCCCGAGCGGGCCCGTGACGAGCAGCGCGCCGCCGCGGTCGGCCGCGGCATGCTGCAGCGCACCCGACGCCGAGCGCGAGGTCGCGCTCGCGCCCTTCGATGGGGGCGTGGAGGACGCGCGCTGCTCGAACCGCGGGGCCGCGCGTGAGCTCGCGCTGGAGGGCCAGCGTCTCCTCCGAGGGCTCCGCGCCAAGCCGCGAGAGCTCGTCGCGCAGCAGGCGGAACTGGCGCGCCGCGGCCGGCCGGTCGCCGCTCGCCACGTGGCGGCGCATCAGCGCCAGGTGAGCCTCCTCGTCGGCGGCGTCCTCGCGCAGGACCTCCTCCCAGCGGCCCTCCGTGCGCATCAGCGCGAGCCGACGCTCCCGCAGCCGCGCGCGCGAGGCGAGAGTCCAATCGCTCGTACGGGTCGTCGGGCAGGAGCTCCCCACCGTATGCGGAGTCGTCGCCGCGCTCGAAGCGCTCGACGTCGGTGGTCACCTCGGCGTCCGGCGCGAGCTCGACCATTCCGCCGCGAAGCACCACTGCGCCACGCTCGCCGAGCGCGCGACGCGCGTAGCTCGCGGCCTTGTGCAGGTTGGACGCGGCGGCATCGGCGCCCAGCTTCGGCCAGAGCATCTCCAGCACCTCGTCGCGCGGCACGCGGTGGCTCGGAGCGAGCGCCAGCAGCTTCACGAGATCCGCGGCCCGCCGTTGCGCCCACGCATCCGCGGGGACGGGTCGCGAGTCGACGAAGACTTCGAAGCGTCCGAGTAATCGGACGTCGAGCTGCCTCATGTCCGCTCGCGTTTCGTGCTCGTCAGACCGACACGGTAACGCGCAGGTAGCTGGCCGGAATCGAGGTCGGAGCCTCGCTCCCGCCGTTGTGCGCGTTGAAGAGGGTTTCCAGCTCCTCCTGGAGCTCGGTTTCGCGGCCGTTCGCGGCGGCAGCCTCGAACGCGTTCATCGTGGGCCCGTAGTACGTCTTGAACTCCGCCACGAATTCGGTTGGAGTGCCCGGGAAGTTGAAGGTGTAGGTGGCCCTCTCGAAGTCGACGTTTCCCTCGGGCACGCCCGCGGCGACAAAGCGCTCGGTCACCTGCTCCTCCATGCCCCACGTCATCGGGCTGATGAACCCTTCGGGCGGCGGCGGTGAGTAGGCGGCGCTGATCTTCAGGATCTGGGCGACGAGCGTCGGGTCGTTCGGGATCCAGTTGCCCATCACGATCCGACCGCCGGGGCGCGTCACGCGGACGACCTCCTTGGCCACGTCGAACGGCTTCGGCGCGAACATCGCCCCGAAGATGCTGACGACGAGGTCGAAGCGATCGTCCTCGAGCTCGTGCAGATCGGTCGCGTCGCCCTCCTGAAAGCTGAGGTTCGTCAGGCCAAGGCTCTGCGCCCGCGCGTTGCCGGCCGCGACGAGGTTGCTCGCGATGTCGACGCCGAGCACGTTCGCGCCCGGCGTCGCCGCCGGCACGGCCGTGGTCCCGTCGCCACATCCGAGGTCCAGCACCTCCAGGCCCTCGGTGATCCCCAGCTCCTGCACGAGCGCCTCGCCGCTCTCTCGCATCGTCGCCGCGAGGCGGGTGAAGTCGCCCTTCTCCCAAAGCGCCTTGTTCGGGTTCATGCCTTGCCTCCGAGTCCGTGGCCGGCCCTACCGTAACCGCTGGGACGCCCTCAGCGGCAGACGCGATAGCGCAGGTGGGTGACGCCGGGACCGTCGACGACCCGGATCGGCTCGAGCTCGATGTGGTCGGCGCCGAGGTGCTCGAACAGCCTGCGGCCTTCGCCGAGCAGGACCGGGATCAGGTGGATCTGCAGCTCGTCGAGGACACCGGCGGCGAGCGCCACCTGGGCGGTGCCCACGCCGTGGACCAGCACGTCCTTCTCTCCGGCGGCCTCCTTGGCGAGCGCCACCGCGGTCTCGACGTCGCTCACGTAGGTCACGAGCGGCCATCGCGATGCCTCCGGGCCGAGCGTGCGGCTGAGGATGAAGATCGGCACGCCGTCGTGGTGGTCGCCGCCCCAGTAGTCCGCAGGCTCGACTGTCCCCCTGCCGGCCAGCACCGCCCCGGTCGACATGAGCGCGTCCATGACCTCGCCGTTGACGTTCGCCGGACGTCCGGGCACTCCCGCGTGGTCGGTGGGGGCGCCGGCGAAGATCCACTCGTGCAGGCGGAGCGCCGCCGTCGCCGAGACCGTTGTCGGGTCGCTCGTTGGGCCCGGCGACGAACCCGTCGAGTGACATCGACATGTAGAGCACTGTCGAGGACACCTGTTCCTCCTCCTCGTTGCTAGACGCTGTAGGACAGGATCACGATCCCGGAGGCAAGGCGGGTCACGTCGGCGAGGTCGAACTGCGCCGCCGTGCCGTCGCGGAACAGAAGGTCGCCGGGGTGACCGCCACCGAGCAGCAGCGGGTGAACCCAGAACCGGAGCTCGTCGAACAGGCCGGCCTCGAGCAGCGCCCGTGACACGTCGCCGAACCCGTACTGGACGATGTCGCCGCCCGACTCCTTGCGCCTGGAGATCTCGCCGACGAGGTCATCGGAGATCACCGTGCTGTTGGTCCACTCCGCTTCGCGCAGCGACCGCGAGGCCACCAGCTTCTCCATCGCGTTGATGTGATCGCTGTAGGGATCGCCCGATCTGGCCGACCAGACCGGCGCGAACCCTTCGTAGGTCCGCCTCCCCATGAGAACCGCCTCGCAGCTCAGAAGCAGTGCGGCCTGGATCTCCTGCGCCTGCCCGTCGTCGTCGTGCCGGCCCGAGGGCCAGAGGTGTGGGTTCTCCACCACTCCGTCGATCGTGATGTAGGTCGAGTTGGTCAGTCGTGACATCGCTCTTCACTCCTCTGTTGGGTCGAGGTCGATCGGCGGCCCGAGGATCTCGACGTCCGGGGTCTCGCCGAGCGCCCACTCGGGCGGGTCCTCACCGGCCCGTTCGGCGGCACGGCGAGCCAGGGTGCGCTCGAACCCGGCCGGGGTGCAGATCAGTAGATAGCGGGCCGGGCGCTCCGAGCGGTTGGCGAGCGTGTGCACGGCCCCGCGGGGGGCGAAGACCAGCTCCCCCGGCCCGGCCGTGCTGAGCTCGTCCCCCAGCCGGAAGGTCAGCTCGCCCTCCAGCACGTGGAACCCCTCGTCGAAGTCGTGGCGGTGGAGCGGTGGTCCGGTCCAGCGACCGGGCACCGAGGTCTCCATCATCGAGATCACGCCGCCGCTCTCCTCGGAGCGGAGCAGGACCTTGGTACCGAGCCTGCGCCGGGCTCATCGTGCCGCTCCGATTGCCGGGCGGGCGGGAGCGCTCGCCGGTCTGTCCTGCGCCGGCGCGCCCTCCTCCAGCCTGGTCTCCGAGAGCCGCCAGACCAGCGCCAGCGCCAGCAGTGCCAGCGGCGCGGCGATGGCGAAAACGAGCCGGACGCCCTCCACGACGCTTCCCTGGGAGGCGAACACCGCTCCCAGGACCGCCGCTCCAACCGCGCCGCCGAGGGCGCGGAAGAAGGTGGTCGTCGCCATCGCGGTGCCGAGGCGCGTGCGCTCGACGCCGTTCTGGACGATCACCGTCAGCACCTGGCCGACCATCCCGAAGCCGAGGCCGAAGACGCCAAGGCAGAGAGCGATCGCCACCTGCGAGCGCTCGCCGACGAGCGCGGCAAGGCCCGTCAGGGCCACCGCCATCAGCGCCAGGCCAACCAGCGGATAGCGCTTGTAGCGACCGCTGCGGGCGATCCTCCGGCCGGCGAAGTTGGTCGAGGCGGTGACCCCAACCATCATCGCAACCAGCAGCAGGCCGGCGCCGGTCGGGGTCGCGCCGGTCACCGCCTGCAGGTAGAGCGGCACGAACACCGTCACGGAGAAGAGGCTCGCCGTGGTGAGGAAGAAGGCCGCGCTTGAGATCGCCACCGTCGGCAGCCGCAGGAGGTCGAGCGCCACCACCGGGTCGGCGGCGCGCCGCTCGCGCCATCCCAGCGCCGCTGCCGCGGCGAGCAGCGCCACGATGAGGCCGAGGATCTGCGGCGAATCCCAGGCGAAGCGGCTGCCGCCCCAGATGCAGACCAGCATCAGGCTGCAGGTCGCGGCGGCGAGCAGCAGCGCACCTGCGACGTCGAAGCGGGTGTCCGGTCGCTCGCCCGCGACCGCCGGGAAGCGCAGGCGCAAACCGGCCAGGGCGAGCAGCCCAACCGGCAGGTTGACGTAGAACACCCAGCGCCAGCTCACCTGTTCGGTCAATAGGCCGCCGATGAGGGGCCCGGCGACGGTGGCAAGCGCAAAGGTCGCGGCGATATAGCCCTGGTAGCGGGCGCGCTCCCGTGGCGAGACGAGGTCCCCGACGGCGGCCATTGCCAGCGTCATCAGCCCGCCCGCGGCCGCCCCCTGCACCGCGCGGGCGAAGATCAGCGTGGTGAGGTCACCGGCCACGCCGCAGACGGCGGACGCGGCGAGGAAGAGGGCGAGCGCGAACTCGAGCACGGTCTTGCGGCCGACGCGGTCTCCGAGCTTGCCCCAGACCGGGATCGTCGCGGCAGAGGCGACGACGTAGGCGGCCACCAGCCAGGAGACGTCGGCGAGGGTGCCGAGGTCGCTGGCGATGGTCGGCAGGGCAGTTGCGAGGATCGTCTGGTCGAGGACCGCGGGCAACATCGCCAGGACGATCGCGGCAAACGGGATAGATACATTGCGAAGGCGCATCTTCAGTCTCCAATCCGGTCGCTGAATTTGCAGTGGACTTAAATTTCGAGTCACTCTAACATTGATGCGACCATGATGCAAGAGCCAGGACTGCGCGAGCGCAAGAAGGAGCGCACCCGGCGGCAGATCGCCGAAACCGCCAGACGCCTGTTCGGCGAACGCGGCTTCGAGGCCGTGACCGTCGCCGCGGTGGCGGCGGCGGCCGAGGTTTCCGAGGCGACCGTCTTCAACTACTTCCCGAGCAAGGAGGACCTGTTCTACAGCGGCCTCGAGGTCTTCGAGGAAAACCTCCTCTCCGCGATCCGCGACCGTCCCAGCGGCGAATCGGCGTTGGCTGCCTTCGCTCGCTTCATCACCGAGCCCCGCGGCCTCCTCGCCGCCAAGGACCCTGAGACGATCGAGCGGCAGGCGGCGACCACCCGCGTGATCGAGGGCAGCCCCGCGCTCCTCGCCCGCGAGCAGAAGATCCTCACCGGCTTCACCGACTCGCTGGCCGAGCTCCTGCGCGAGGAGACCGGCGCCAAGCCCGATGACATCGAGCCGTGGGTCGCGGCCAACGCGATGATGGGCGTGCACCGAGCGCTGCTCGGCTACACGCGCCGGCAGATCCTCGCCGGCGTGCGGAACCCGCAGCTGGCCCGCCGGGTGCGGGCACAGGCGGTGAAGGCGCTATCTACCCTCGGCGAGAGCCTCGACAACTACGCGGTCAAGCGGTGACCGAAGGAGGAATCGAGATGGGTGCAGCCGGACGGAGATCACGGCGACTACTCCTTCGAGCGTCAGGCGAGATCCAGCGGGCTGGTGCTGGGCAGCTGGACTTGATCGATTCCAGAATATGAGGGAGACTGCATCGCGTGCCGCCGACCTCTGACCTGGAGCACACGCTGCGCAGCGCGGCCCTCCGCGTCACGCGTCCTCGCATCGCGGTGTTGACCGCGGTGCAGGATCACCCCCACTCGGACACCGGCTCGATCATCGGTTTCGTGCGCGAGGACCTCGGCGAGGTCTCCCACCAGGCCGTGTACGACGTGCTGAAGGTCCTGACCGACGCGGGCCTCGTGCGTCGCATCCAGCCATCCGGCTCCGTGGCCCGCTACGAGTCGCGGGTCGGCGACAACCACCATCACATCGTGTGCCGGTCGTGCGGCGTGATGGCCGATGTCGACTGCGCCGTCGGCAGCGCGCCGTGCGTGGCCACTTCCGACGACCAAGGTTTTGCGATCGACGAAGCCGAGGTCATCTACTGGGGCTTGTGCCCCAGCTGCTCGACCGTTGACGCCAAGGCCCACTGATCCCTTCGAAAGGATGTTCCGTGTCTGAGACCTCCGACGCCCCAGTCGCCCCGACCAACGAGACCAGCGGAGGCGACTGCCCGCACGCGAACGGCAACGGCCGCACCCCGTACCCGGTCGAGGGCTCGGGGAACAAGGGCTGGTGGCCGAACCGGCTGAACCTGAGGATCCTCGCCCAGAACCCGGCGGTGGCCAACCCGCTGGGCGAGGAGTTCGACTATGCCGAGGCGTTCAGGTCGCTCGATCTCTCAGCCGTCAAGCGGGATCTCGCAGAGGTGATGACCACCTCGCAGGACTGGTGGCCCGCCGACTTCGGGCACTACGGCCCGCTGATCATCCGGATGGCCTGGCACAGCGCTGGCACCTATCGCATCAACGACGGCCGCGGGGGCGCCGGAGCGGGCCAGCAGCGCTTCGCTCCTCTCAACAGCTGGCCGGACAACGCGAACCTCGACAAGGCACGGCGGCTGCTGTGGCCGGTCAAGCAGAAGTACGGCCAGAGCATCTCGTGGGCCGACCTGATGATCCTCGCCGGCAACGTCGCGCTCGAGTCGATGGGCTTCGAGACATTCGGCTTCGCCGGCGGCCGCGAGGACGTGTGGGAGCCGGACGAGGACGTCTACTGGGGCCCCGAGACAGTCTGGCTGGACGACGAGCGCTACAGCGGCGACCGGGAGCTCGAGGAGCCGCTGGCCGCCGTGCAGATGGGCCTGATCTACGTGAACCCGGAGGGGCCGAACGGCGACCCCGATCCGCTCGCCGCGGCCAGGGACATCCGCGAGACCTTCCGCCGCATGGCGATGAACGACGAGGAGACGGTCGCGCTGATCGCCGGGGGCCACACGTTCGGCAAGACGCACGGCGCAGGCCCGGCTGACAGCGTCGGGCCCGAGCCGGAGGCGGCGGCGATCGAGGAGCAGGGCTTCGGGTGGACGAGCTCGTACGGAAGCGGCACGGGAGCGGACGCCATCACCGGCGGCCCCGAGGTCACCTGGACGACGACGCCCACGAAGTGGTCGGGCGACTTCTTCGCGCACCTGTTCGGCTACGAATGGGAGCTGACCAAGAGCCCGGCCGGCGCGTACCAGTGGAAGGCGAAGGACGACGCCGGGGCGGGTACCGTGCCGGGTCCCACGGCCGGCTCCGAGCGCCGCACCCCGACGATGCTCACCACGGACCTCTCGCTGCGCGTCGATCCGGCATACGAGAAGATCTCGCGCCGCTTCCACGAGCACCCGGAGGAGCTCGCGGATGCATTCGCCCGCGCCTGGTTCAAGCTCACGCATCGCGACATGGGACCGGTTGTGCGCTACCTCGGGCCCGAGGTCCCATCCGAGGTCCAGATCTGGCAGGACCCACTGCCGCCGGTCGAGCACGAGCTCGTCGACGGGGACGACATCTCCGTCCTCAAGGGCCAGATCGCCGCGTCGGGACTCAGCGTCTCGCAGTTGGTGTCGACGGCGTGGGCGTCCGCCTCCACGTTCCGCGGTGGCGACAAGCGCGGGGGCGCCAACGGCGCGCGCATCCGCCTCGAGCCGCAGCGCGGGTGGGAGGTGAACGAGCCCGACCAGCTCGCGACCGTCCTCAGCACCCTGGAGGGGATCCAGGAGTCGTTCAACGCCTCCGCATCAGGAAGCAAGCGGATCTCGCTCGCCGACCTGATCGTCCTCGCCGGCGGCGTGGGGGTCGAGCAGGCTGCACGGAACGCGGGCCACGACATCGAGGTGCCCTTCGCGCCCGGCCGCGCCGACGCGCTGCAGGAGCAGACCGATGTGGACTCGTTCGCGGTGATCGAGCCGCGGGCGGATGGGTTCCGCAACTACCTCCGTCCGGGCAACCGGGCGCCTGCCGAGTACCTGCTGGTCGACAGGGCCAACCTGCTGACCCTGAGCGCCCCGGAGATGACCGTCCTCGTCGGCGGGCTGCGCGTCCTGGGCGCGAACTTCAAGCAGTCGTCGCTGGGTGCCTTCACCGCCACGCCCGGATCGCTGACCAATGACTTCTTCGTGAACCTGCTCGCTATGGGCACCACCTGGAAGCCGAAGTCAGCCGATCCGGACACCTATGAGGGCCACGACGCCACCACGGGTGAGCTCAAGTGGACGGGCAGCCGCGTCGACCTCGTGTTCGGCTCGAACTCGGAGCTGCGCGCGCTCGCGGAGGTCTACGCGAGCGACGATGCGCGGGAGAAGTTCGCGCACGACTTCATAGCGGCGTGGGTCAAGGTGATGAACCTGGACCGGTTCGATCTGTCCTGACGGCCGGGACTCCGAACCGCGGCAGCAGCCCAGGATCGAGAAACGCGTCGATCCCGACGATCTGGCCCTCCTCGATCTCGAGCATGCTGATCCCGTGCGGGATCCACGTGCCGTCTTCGGCTCGCACTTCGATCGTCACCGCGGGACGGCCATTGGCCCAGGTCGGCTGGTGTCGAATCCGTGTCAGGTCGCCATGGGCGACGGTGTCGAGGAAGAAGAGCGCGATCTGGAGACCACCCCGCAGCGACGGCTGCGGCGGCATCCGCAGCGTCGCGTCCTCGCGTAGCAGCGCCACCAGCCCGTCCATGTCCGCGTGCTCGAACGCGGCCACATAACGGTTGAGGAGCTCGCGCTCGGTCGGATCCGCAGCGGTGGGCGCCGGCTCAGATAGGTACCTGTCGATGGTCGCACGCGCGCGCTGCAGCGCGCTGTTGACCGACGCGACCGTTGACTCCAAGAGCTCAGCGACCTCGGGGGCGGTCCAGCCGAGCACGTCGCGGAAGATCAACACCGCGCGCTGGCGTCCCGGCAGCTCCTGGATCGCGCGCAGAAGCGCCAGCTCCATCCCTTCCCGGATCGCGTAACGCGCGGCAGGGTCATACGTCGGTTCAGTCGTCTCGTCCGACGGCCGGTCCGGGAACGGGTCGATTGGCTCAGGTCGGCGCGGACGGCGCTCCAGCTCGTCCAGGCACGCGTTCGTGGCGATCCGATAGAGCCACGTCTGGAACTGCGCTCTGGGCTCAAAGCGCTCCAGCGCCCGCCACGCCCGCAGCAGCGTCTCCTGCACCAGGTCCTCGGCGTCCTGCAGGGACCCGAGCATCCGGTAGCAATGCACCTCGAGCGCGTGCCGGTACGGCTCGACCAGCCGGCGGAACGCCCGCTCATCCCCGGCCTGAGCGCAGGCCAGCAGGAAACGCTGCTCATCGCTCATTCGGTGTCGTACTCGTCGTGGCGACGGATCCAGAGCTGCCATTCCTTGCCCTCATCGCGGCCCTTCGGCGCCCGGTCGAGGAACCCGTAGTACGGCATCAGGAACTCGACCCCTCGACCGGTCGTCGAGTACGTCTGGTAGACGATCCCGTCCTCGAGGGCGAACGCGGTGAAGCCGAACAGCTCGGTCAGGTAACCGTAGATGTCCGTGCCGGCGACCTTGGCGTTGCGGAACGCGACGGGAGGCAGCTGGTCGAGAACCGGCTCGATCGCCGCCCGCGTCTGCTCGGAGCTGCTCGAGAAACCGAGGTCGGCGTTGAAGTCGCTCTCGTAGCTCGACGCCCAGTCGAAGCTCCACCCCATCCGCTCGCGATAGGCCAGCAGCTTCTCGATCGGCGCCCCGGAGACCGCGATCAACGTCACGTCCCGAGCCTTCAGGTGCGGGATCAGACTGTCGAACGAGTCGGCGATCGAGGAGTTCACCGGACAGCCGGCCTCGTAGCTCGGGCCGAACATGAAGTGGTAGATCAGCAGCTGGGAACGGCCATCGAACAGCTCCGCGAGCGTCTTCGGGCCACCCGCCGTCTGGAGCGTGTACTGCTTCTCGACCGGTACCCAGGGAAGCTCGCGGCGCTCCTGAGCCAGTTCGTCGCCCATCCGGGTGTGCTCCTTCTCGCGCTCCAGCAGCGCGGCGCGTGCCGCGAGCCACTCCTCACGCGAGGCGACCTCATGGGTGATCATCGTCGTCTCCATCGTTCAGTCCGCCCGTTCACGCGGCGATCGGCTCGGCCTGGACCAGCGCGGCGTTCTGGCGCTCGAGCTGCTTCGCCACGCCCGCGCGCCAGCCGTCCGCCACCAACTGGGACATCGGGTCCGGGAAGATCTCCTCCTCGCCCCGCTCCAGGCCGTCCAGCGTGGCCCGCGCCACGTCCTCGGGCGGCGTCTTCGGGATGTCAAGAGCCCGCACCATGTCGGTATCGATCGGACCGGGCATGACCGCGTACACGCTCACGCCCTGGCCGGCCAGCAGCGCGCGCAGCGACTGGGTGACCGACAGCGAGGCTGCCTTGGAGACCGAATACGCCGGGAGCACCGGCACCGCGGCCACCGCACCGAGCGACACGACGTTGACCACGGCTCCGTGGCTACGAGTCAGCGACGGCAGGAACGCCTGGGTGACATCCAGGGTCCCGTACAGGTTGACCGCCAGGTGCTGGTCGAACGGCGGAACGATCGCTCAAGTCATCGGGCACCGAGACGCCGGCGTTGTTGATCAGGATGTCGAGCGACTCGACCTGGTCGACCGCCGCCTGGATCTGCGCTGGGTCGGTCACGTCCAAGATCACGGGCACGACGCGCTCATCCGTGAACGCGATCGGTTGACGCGAGCCGGCGTACACCCGCTTCGCGCCCCTCCGCAGGGCTTCGTCGACCAGGGCCCGGCCCAGGCCGCGATTGGCCCCGGTCACCAGCACCGTCTTGTCTGCGATTGCCGAGAACATCGTTGCGTCTCCTTCGATGGGTTTGCGTCTGGCACCACGTCAAACGACCGACGTCGCGCAAACTCATCGCCCGGCAATCAGGGGAGGGCTAGTCAGCCCACCAGCCGCGCGCACCCTCGACGTCTTCGCGCCGACCCTCGCCGAGACTGGGCGCGCCGAAGACAAGGATCTCGAGGCCCTCCGGTCCGGCCTCGTAGCCTCGCCACATACCGGGCGGGACGCGCACCACATCCCACTCCTTGAGTTCGACGATCTCGTCGTCGAGCTTCATCCGGCCGCCGCCGCGCACGACCACATAGAGCTCCTCCTGCTTCTTGTGCGTGTGGCCGATCGGGAAGCGGTAGCCGGGCGGAACGCGCTGGTAGCACAGGCCGGACTGCTCGAGCTCGAGCGCATCGGTTGCGAGGCGAAACTCCAGGTCCGGCGGGCCGTCGAAGTTGGACCCGACGTCGTCCAGGTCCTCTTTGAGGTTCCTGAGCGTGAAGGACATGGCCGCGACTTTACTGTTCGATCTCCACCCGCAGGGCGGAAGTCAGACATTGACCCTTTTCCCGCTTCTGAGAGAATCGCGCCCCGGCTGGGAGGCCTGGACAGGGAGTCCATGTCATGACCCGCCGACGGATCGGAGCGTAGAGCTGAGCGTCAAATGGCTGATCCCGACGCTCGTCTACATCGGCGCGAGCGGCACCCTCGGCGTGATGAGCAAGGTGGCGCTGCGCCGGATGCGGTGGCCAGAGTTGGTGCTGTGGTGCGGGATCGTCTACGTCGGCGCCGGGATCGTGATGTTGATCACCGGCCAGGCAAAGCTCCAGTTCGTGTCCGGCACCGGCTGGGCGCTGCTCGGGACGATCGCCGTGGTCGTCGCGCTGTACATGTTCTTCGTCGCGCTGACCACGGGCGAGGTCGCGCAGGTCGTCTCGATCTCGGCGGCCTACCCGGCGGTCACGCTCATCCTCGCCGCGATCTTCCTGTCCGAGGGGGTCACGGTGGTCAAGGCCCTCGGCGTGGCCGTGGTGATCGCCGGCGTCATCGTCCTCACGACGTCGGACTGACGAGATGGCCGCCCCGATCCCTCCCCCGCCCATCGCCAAGCGCATGCGCGGCGACACGGCGAAGTGGCTCGTGCCCGTGATGATCTACGTCGCCGCGCTCGGCGCGGTGGGCGTGACGAGCAAGCTCGCGCTCAAGCACCTGCACTGGCAGGACCTCGTGCTGTGGCTGGGCATCGGCCACCTCGGCTCGGTCATCGCCCTGACGGTCACCGGCGTCGCGAGGCCAAGCCGCTCACCCGGCACGCCCATGACAGTCGTCACCGCACTGGTCGCCTGCACCGGGCTGATCGCGCTCTACGTCGCCCTGTCGTCGGGCGAGGCCAGCAAGGTCGTGCCGATCTCGGCGGCCTACCCGGCGGTGACGCTGATCCTGTCGGCGCTGTTCCTCTCGGAGAAGCTGACGCTGAGGCGCGGGATCGGCGTCGTGATGGTCGTGGCCGGCGTCGTGATGGTCACGATGTCGTCGAGCTGAGATGGAGGGCGAACGGGCGATGTCTGACAAAAACGTCGAGGTGGTTCGGCGACTCACCGATGTGATGGACAGCGAGGGCTTCGCGGCCGCTTTTCCGGTCTTTCTGGAAGCTGCCCATCCGGACGTGGAATGGCGGGAAGATCCGGCGTGGCCTGACTCGGCGAACTACCGGGGCATCGAGCAGGTCCGGGAGGTGATCCTCGACCGGATGGACACGTTGGACTTCGACCAGCGGACCGAGGACCTGATCTCCGTGGACGACAAGGTCGTTGCGCTTGTCCGGTGGAGCGGCCGAGGAAGAGCGAGCGGTGCGCAGGCCGAAATCTCCATGGCCATCGTCTATACGGTCCGGGAGCAGGCGATCACGAGGCTCGAGTTCTTCCTCGACCGCGCCGAAGCGCTCAAGGCCGCGGGGCTGCGGCAGTAGATCAGAACGCCTGCAGGAGCAACGCCACTACGAGAGCGGCAGGAGCAACGACCAAAACGACCGCGCTGGCGAAAGTCAGCCCGAGCACCAGCCGTCGTGTGGAGCGCCGAAACCAGATGGCCCCAACCAGCCGCGCAGCTTGAAGGCGCGCCACTGCCGGCAACCCGCGCTGGCGGAGCAGAGCTGCGCGGACGCGTCTCTCCCACACGACCGTCATCCGGGCCGCCTCGCGCCGAGCGCCAACTCGATACCAGGGCAGTCGCTGCCGCCGATCTCGCCAGTACGCCAGTGCCTCGGTCCCGTCGCGTAGATCGGGCGGCGCCTGGAGTCGCGCAATCAGGGCGTCGTCACTCGAAAGAGGCGCAGTACGCATGGCGCTTCATTCTGGCAGGCATATCGCCGTCACGGTGTCGGTTTGGGACGGCGCCCGGCCGCAGTGATCGGCGCGCTTGCGCGGATTTCTGCGAGCAGCCGCGAGGCGAAAGCAGGCGGATCCTCCCCGGGGACGAGGCCGCCGCCCGCCGGGACGAAGAACCGCACTCGGATACGCGGACGTTTCGGGAACCGGGCGAAGTCGACCGTCCCCGACACCGCAACGCACACGATCCTGGCCTCGGGCACGGCCTCGGCGAGACGCCCGATGCCGCTCCGCGCGCGCAACTCCCGGCCAAGGCTACGGGTGCCCTCGGGGAAGACGCCTATGCACCCTCCATCGCGCAGCGCTTCGATCGCGCGCCCGAGGGCGGCCTGATCGCCCTTACCGCGGTCGATCGGGATCTGACCCATACCGTCCAGGACGTGACCAGCCCCCCGGATTTTCCACAGCGACGACTTCGCGAGCGCCCGAATCTGCCGCCGAGGCAGCGCCGCCGCGCCGACGGTCAATGGATCCCAATAAGAATCGTGGTTGCCGGCCATCAGTACTGGCCCTTCCGGGGGCACGTGCTCAAGCCCCTCGACTGAGAGCCTGCCCCACGCGCGGACGACAAGCGAGCCGGACCCCACGACCGCACGGTAGGTGGGGGACAGTCGCTCGGATTCGGGACCGCCCATGGGCGGAGACTCTAAGCGCCCACGCGCTGATCGAGCGTCGCGCGGCTCTTCCGTTAGCATCGGCGGGCGTGCGGCGCTCTGGCGTAGCTGCGGGGTATCTCTTCTTGCTTGCGCCGGTACTCGGCTGGGGCGGGTCCTACCGGGCGTCGGCAATCGCCGGTTCCTACAGCTCGGCGTTGATGCAGAACGCGCTGCGTTGTGCGATCGCGGCGCTGCTGCTGATCGCCCTGCTGCGCCCGCTGCACGCGCGGCTGCCGCGCGGCCGGCTGGCGTTCTGGACGGTGGTCACCGGCCTGTTGATGGTGACGATCTACTTCGAAGGGTTCGCCGAAGGGGTCATCCGTGCGGGTGCGGGGAACGCGTCGGTGCTGGCGAGCACCTCGCCGCTGTTCGTGCTTGTGTTCGCTCGCCTGTTCCTGGGCGAGCGGATGCCGTGGGTGGGCGCGCTGGGGCTGGTGTGCGGCTTCGTCGGGATCGTGCTGATGGTCTGGTCGCAGCTCGGCGGCGGCCACGGCAGCAGCCTCGCGCTCGGCATGGCGGTGGCCCTCGTTGCGGGCGCAAGCTGGGCTGTCGGCACACTGATCGTCAAGTGGCTGGCCGAACGGGACCCGGATCTAGACATCACGGGCCTGACGGCCGGGCAGTACCTGGTCGGCGGCGGGCTGCTTGTCGTGCTGGCGTTCACGATCGACGGCACGGACGGCACCAGCTGGTCGTCGGGTGAGTTCTGGCGTGCAATCGCCTTCCTTGCGATCGGCGCCGGGGTGATCGCGGTGCTGGGGTTCTACGCCGCGCTCAAGCGTCTCCCGGCGACGGTGGTCTCCTCGTCGCAGATCCTCGTCCCGGTCGTCGCGGTGGTGATCGAGGCCGTGCGAGGTAACCCGCCGACGACCGTGGTGCTCGCCGGCATGGCGTTCGCGGTCGGCGGCGTCGCGCTCGTCATCCTCGCGCCGATGCTCGCGCACCGGCCCGTGGCGGCGGCACACGCGCAGGGGAGCCAGTAGCCCGAACGACAAAGGGTGTGCTGTGCAGGCCCTTTGTGTCATAGCGGGGGCCCGATTCGTCCCACGGAGCGACGCGCGGATCACGCAGAATTGATCGAGGTTGCGACTGGCCGGGTCCGTGTGCGGGTCAGCTGAGGTTGCTACGGAGGTGGCGCCGGGCTCCGGTGCTCAGTGGACCTGGATCGCTAGCTTGCCCTGGGTGTGCGTGCCGGCGAGCGCTGTGAGCGCCTCGGGCGCTTGTGCGAGGTCGTAGGGCGCTTGCACCGGGATGCGCAGGTTGCCGTCGGCGAGCAGCGCTGCGAGGCGTTGCAGGTTCTCGGGGGTGGGTGAGGCCATCACGTTGGTGCGGCCGGGGCCCTCCCCGGCGGCGCCGTTGGGTGAGGCGACGCGGGCGTCGGGCTTGAGCGCGCCGTCGAACGTGCCGGGGGCGTAGGAGACGAGGTCCAGCAGCGCGTCGACACCTTGGGGGTGGCGCTTGCGCACGAGCTCGGCGAGGTCGCCGCCGCGCGGCACGGTCTCGCTGACCCCGAGGTCGCGCAGGTATTCCTCGTCCTGGGGTAGCGCTGCGGCGATGACGGTGGCGCCGGCGCGCGCGGCGAGCTGGACGGAGAGACTGCCGACACCGCCGGTGGCGCCGACGACGAGCAGCACGTCGGTGTCGGAGAGTTCGAGTGCGTCGATCGCCGTGACGGCGGTGATGCCGGCTAGCGGTGCGGCGCCGGCGGTGTCGAGGTCGACGCCGTCGGGCGCGGGTCCGATTGAGATGTGGTCGGGGACGGTGACGAGCTCGGCCCAGGCGCCGTCGTGGACGGTCGGGTTGGCGTGCAGGATGAAGCCGTAGACCTGGTCGCCGGGGGCGTAGTCGGTGACGTGGGCGCCGACCTGTTCGACGACGCCGGCGTAGTCGCGGCCGAGGATGACGGGGAACTCGTGCTCGATGCCCATGCCTAGCAGCATCCCGGCGGCGATCGCGTTGTCGACCGGGTTGACCGAGGACGCGTGCACGCGCACGAGGACCTCGCCCTCGGCCGGAGCCGGGGCGGGCAGGTCGATCGGCGCGGGCAGCGTGTCGGCTGCAGTGAGAGCGATGGCTCGCATGTGCTGGGGCTCCTTTACGGACGCACGAGGCGGCCGCGGACGATGAGCGTGCTGGGGGCGCGCAAGATACCGAGCGGGCTCCAGGTCATGCCCAGCTCGCGCTGGTCGGCGAGGATGCTGGCGTCGATCTCCAGCTCGCCGTCGATCTCGCGGACCATCGCGGTCCGGTGCGTGTCGCGGAACTCGACGCTCGAACGCGTCGGATCAAGCCGCCACGTGCCGGTGGCTTGCACAGGAGTCGATCCGGGGAGCGTCGCGCTCTCGCCGGTCCGCGGCCTCAGTGGCTCGCGATCACCTTGTCGATCAGCCCGTACGCGAGCGCCTCCTCGGGTCTGAAGAAGCGGTCGCGCTCCAGGTCGCGGTGGACCTCCTCGACGGTCCTGCCGGTGTGGTGGGCGTAGATGTGCTCGACCCGCTCGCGCGTCTTCATGATCTCGCGCGCGTGAATCTCGATGTCGGTCGCCATCCCCTCAAACCCGGCGGAGGGCTGGTGGATGAGAATGCAGCTGTTGGGCAGCGACGTGCGCTTGCCCGCCGCCCCGCCCGCCAGCAGCACCGAGCCCATCGACAGTGCGACCCCGCAGCAGATCGTCAACACGTCGGGCTTGATGAACTGCATCGTGTCGTAGATCGCCAGCCCGGCGTAAATCGAGCCGCCCGGCGAGTTGATGTAGATCGAGATGTCCTTGTCGGGATCGACGGACTCGAGGTGCAGTAGCTGAGCGACGACCAAGTTGGCGATCTGGTCATCGACGGGGGAGCCCAGGAAGATGATGCGGTCGTTGAGCAGGCGCGAGTAGATGTCGTACTCGCGCTCACCGCGGGCGCTGCGCTCGATCACGGTGGGGATCAGCAACGCCTTGAACCTATCGGGTCGTGCAGCAGCACGAGCCCGCCGTCGGCGGTCAGCAGCAGTCCGTCTGGAGACCGTCGAGGGGCCTCCGGAGCGCCCGCGCGAGCGCCGTCGCCGACGAGTCCGGGCCGTAGACCCAGCCAAGACGGTGGACGTAAACCGCCGGGGCCACCACCGCGGCAGCGCGGCGCGGGTGCGCTCGACGCGACCGCTCTCGTCCGCTCGTCCTTCTTCCGATCCTCTTTTCGTTTCCGAGGCTCCCTTGCAACGGCCTTGGTGGATCACCCACAGACCGCAGCCGCCAACGACTCGAATTCTCCGGCCGGCGTGGCAAGAGCGCCTGGAGGTCTCAGCGACGTCAGGACTCTGACCGAGACGGCTGACGCCGCGAGGAGGAAGGCCTCCGTGGGCAGACAACTGGCCCCACAGTCGATCCCGTCCGCCTATGAGTGTGTTGCCACGGCGCGTTGCTCGCGCTTCGGCGTACCACCGCTCGTGGGCCGGGATTGTTGGCCGCAGGGCCAGCTCTTACAAGCGTACTCCTGGTGGCAAGCGGGCGGCCGACTTGCGCTAGCCGTGCCGCACGGCTGCTCTATCGGTAGCTGTGCGCAACGGAGCAGGCATGGGTGGCCGGCGCCTAGTTGCCCGGCCTGGCCAGATGTACATAGCGCGGGTGATCCGCGCCCCCGACCGCGCTGCCGCTGATCCAGGCACCGCCGAGTCGGACGGGACCCGGGTAACGCCGCGGGGTTACTGCCTGCCCAACTCTGCGGTCGCCAGTGGCCCGGTGCAGCTCGCCCCTCCGTTGTGCGGGCCCTGTTGCCGGGGAATGTCGCTCTGTGCCCGTCATGCTCTCACCCTTCCGGTCCTCTATTGCGCGGCTCTCGGCGAGCAGTTCAAACGGGCCCGCGTTGAGCCCTCGATAGCCCTCGTCGTCGACCCAGTTGAGCCAGGCCTCCCGCGCTGTGACCTGATCGCCCGCGGCGCGGAGCCGGACGTAGGCTCCGAACTCGCTCGACGTGCCGACGGCGGCGTCAAAGCGCTCGCCCAGCCGGCCCTGCTCGACCAGCGCCGCCTCGAGCCACTGCTCTGCGCGGTCGCGTTCGCTGCTTGCCATGGTCCTCGACCTTTCAGTCCCTCTGTGGGGGGCCGCACGAAAGGAAGAGAGAGAGTGAGACCTGACGAACGAATCGGCCGTCATCAACGCTAGCGCATCTTCGCGCACCGCTGCGCCAAGTTCGCCCATACCGCCCCGCTAGCGGAAAGCGGCCGCCTCGCCGATCGTCCCCGAGCCTTGCATGAGCCGGGTCCGCATACCAATTCGACCGCCAGGCAGGACCTTACCCAGTCCTGAGGCCGCGGCGCGCACCTGCGGAACGCACGACCGCGATTAGCTCACCGGGCGCCGGCTGAGCCAGCCCGGGGCGCATGTGTTTGCGAGATCCGACTGTTGGTCCCTCTACCACTATTGAGGTATTAGAGATAGTCTTCCCGTTCCCCGTTTCCTCTGGGTGTGAGTGAGTCGAAGGCGTTGCCTGCGGGCCAAGGCAAGCGGGGTTCCAAAACCAATAGGCCCCCGGATCCATCGGGGGTCTATTTACTCCTTGATGTGGTTCGGCGAGGGGCCGGGTTGCGGGCCTGCGCGGCCTCGAGGCCGCGCAGTGCCCCACGGCTCTGCCACTCGGCCTTGTGAAGTCCCGCCAACTCACCTGCGCCCGACTGTAGAACGGCGGTCGAACGACAGTGCGGCGCGGCGCGGCGTCACGGGCGCACAGCGAGGGTCGACCCTTAGGTTCCCATCCCATCCATGTGATTCATCGAGTCGCTCCCGGGGATCGTGAGGGCCGGGATCGCGCCGGGCGCTGCGAGCAGGAGCACGCCCAAGCCGAGGAGGATCGCCGCCGTCCCGTAGGTCGCGACGCGATGCCACGGGAGCGTCTTCTCGACGGCGATCAGAGCGGCGACGAAGGCCATCCAGGCGATGCTCATGATCCCCAGCGCAAAGAGCGAGGCCATCAGCGCCCAGCAACAGCCGACACACCAGGCGCCATTTTTCGCGCCCATCTGCAGCGAGCCCGACCAGCCTTCGCGCCAGGCGCCGAGCAGGAAGCCGAGCGGGCTGCGGCATTTCCCCAGGCAGGCGTCCTTGAGCGGCGTCAGCTCGTAGACGGCCGCCGAGACGAGTGTCGCCGCTGCGACCCACCGACCGGCGCGATCCCACGCGAGTACGTCACCCGCGATCCGACTTCCCGCGACCGCGATGGCAAAGGCGACCACGCCGGCCACGGACCACGTCACGAGATAGCCCGCCGCGAACAGCAGCGGCGAAAGCGGAGATCGCTCCCTGGTCATGCGCGCATAGAGCGCCACCGTCGGCGCAATCGACGGCAACATCATCGCGGCCATCATCACGACCCACACGCCGATGAACCAGCCCAGCGCGCCCAGAGCGGTCCAGGGCCCCTCGTCCATGCCCCGCATCCGGTCGATCGTCCACCACCAGCTCGCGCCGGCAAGGACGAGCAGGAGAGCGATGAGGCCGAGCCGCGCGCGTGCGGCCGCGAAGGCCGGGGCGAGACCCGCGCCGCCGCGCGGGCGCTCCTGCGCGGACGCGATCACAGGGCTAAGCGGCCCAGGAGAACTCGGCCGACGAGAGCCCGGTCTTGCCCTCGTACGCTATCCCGAAGGCGTCGATCTCGGAGCGCTGCGCCTCGGCCATCGTTAGGTCCGACCCGGCGGGATGGAACATGCCGGAGAAGCGGACCGGCTCACCCGTCTCGACCCCGAGCGGCACGATGTCCTCGATCTCGAAGTCGATCGCGTCGCCGACGCGCACGGCGTGCCGCAGCCCATCGTCGCGGATCTCGATCGGCGCTCGCTCCACGCCGACCACCTCGCCGACGAGCGGCGCCAGGCCCGCCATCGGACCGCCAAGCTGGCCGCCGAAAACCTTGCCAAGCTTGTCGGCCTGCTCGTCGCTGGCGCGCTCGTCGATGAACATCCCGAGGCGCCAGTTGCCGTCAGTCATGACTTTTGGCGTATCGATGATTGTGACGACCGCCAGGCCGGCCACGTCGGTGCCGTCGATCTCGCCCTCGCGGATCAGGAACGCGAGCGTCGCGCGGCAATAGTCATACGTCGCCCCGTGGTCGAACGTGAGGTTGCAGGGACACATCAGCTCGCACGAGCAAGTCTCGGCGTAGCTTCCCTTCAGCTTCCAGGACATCGCAAACTCCCTCTGCAGCGTCCGAAGAGGTGATCTTCGCCTTTCGAGAGTCAGGCTGTCAACCCCGAGCCCAGGCGGAAGCGCGCCGCAGCCACGATTCGCGCAGACCCTCGAGAACGCGAAAGAGCTCCCAGAGGAGGTCTCAAGCGTCGCTCACGTGGACATAGCGGGGGCCCGATTCGTCCGGCAGAGCGACGCACGGATCGTGCAGCGAGGCGGCCGGCAAGGTGTCGGTGACGCGCGGACGCAACCTGTCAGCCAAGGCCATCGGCGGAGCGCTCGTACCTGGCGGAGTGTTCATCTTCGGCAACGCCAAGGACCGCATGCACGACCACTGCGAGCTCTACCTGATCATCGACGGGCCCGACTGGGCCTACACCCTCCGCCTGAACCCCAACAGCGGCGAAGCAGCACACCGATTCGCCCAGAACGTCAGGCTCACGGCACGCCAGGCCCCAACACCCGAGGCGCCCAAATCCACTCGGCCGCAAGCTTGAACCTCGCCGGCGGCGGCTGACAGCCGCCCGGGTTGGGTGGCTGTCGCCTACCAGCTTGTGCTCTGTGCACTTTCCCGGGGGTCGCGCCAGCGGAATGACTCTTCCAATCGTGCCCCCGCAACTGTCGCCGATAATGCCCGGGTCGGCGGAGCTCGACGGACCGCACGCAAGGTCGCGACAAAGGAGACGCGTATGAACCACGACGAGGTAATTGCTGCGCGCACGGCCACATTCCGGCGGCCCTCCACGAGCCCGTTTGGGCCTGAGGATCAGATCGGCATGTTGAATCTGATGACGCCTGCCACGCGCAGCCGCGTGTTGTCCGAGGCTGACTGGACCCGAGTGTTCGACCTCAGCGTCGACTACTTCGTCGGTATGCCGTCGTTCACCGACGCGGGCGATCCTCCGTTCCAGATCAACCTGACGCACAGCCCCGCCGGCAACATCGTGGACGACGCGATGGGCATGGGGCCGGAGCAGACCCGCCTGGTGAGCTACTCGGGCGACGTTATCTCCATGTACACGCACTGCGGCACCCACCTCGACACGCTCAATCACTTCGGGTACTGCGGCGAGATCTGGAACGGATACCGTGCGGATCGCGACCTCGGCAGCCGTCATTGGGCGGTCTGCGGCGCTGAGCTCATGCCCCCGATCATCGCCAGGGGCGTCCTCATAGACGTGGCAGCGGCCCTGGGAGTCGAGGTGCTCTCCCCGTCCTACGGGATCGGAGAGGACGACCTGCGGATGGCCCTCGACCGTCAGGGCACCCGGCTTCAGGTGGGTGATGTCGTGCTCGTGCGGACCGGAAGGATGCGGCTCTGGCCGGATCCGCAGGCGTACACGGTCAACGAGCCGGGACTGAACCGCGAAGGCGCGGAGTACCTGGCCAAGGCCGGCGCGATGGTCATCGGCGCGGACAACATCGCCGTGGAGCAGATCCCCTCGGCAGACCCTGAGAACTGCCAGGTCGTTCACACGTATCTGCTGGCCGAGGCAGGAGTTCCGATGCTGGAGATCGCCAACCTCGAGGACCTCTCCGAGGCGCAGCTCTACGAGTTCGCCTTTGTCGCGACGCCCATGCCGATCCGCGGTGCGACCGGCGCGCCGGCGCGCCCGATTGCCATGCCGCTGCGCTAGGGGATGCCAGTCGATCCGTCCTTCGTCGGACGGGTGTACCGTGGACGCGGCCGTATCTGGTCAGCCGGGAGAAGATCCGCGAGTTCGCCGATGCCGTCAACGACCCCAACCCGGTGTACCGGGATCCGGAGGCGGCGCGCGCACTCGGCTACGACGACGTCGTCGCTCCGCCGACGTTTGCGATCGTGCTGACGCGGGAGGCCACCAACCAGGCGATCCACATCGCCAAGCTCCGCGAGGACAAGGAGAAGGCCGAGATCGAACTTCGGGCCCTGGAGCCCAGCCCGACCGATCGGATGCCCTCCGAGGAAGCGTCGGCGCTGCTCGCGCGGCTCCCCGACCTCAGCCAAGCCCTGCACGCGCGCCGGCCGAGCTAAAGCGCCAGGTGTTCGACGCCTTCGAGCTCACCATCACCTACGACAAGGTCGAACACCGCATCGAGATCTCCGCCGACCATCACCGAGGCGCGTCGCCCAGGTCCTCGAGAACGCGAAAGACCTCCCAGAGGAGGTCTCAAGCGTCGCTCACAGGGACATAGCGGGGGCGGGATTCGAACCCGCGACCTTCGGGTTATGAGCCCGACGAGCTACCTGACTGCTCCACCCCGCGGCGTGGCCACTGAATGTAGCAATGGCCGTTCGCGGGCGTCAAGGTGACGCCGCCGCCCGCGCGGCGGCCAGAACCTCGCTGTTTGCGGGAATGTCGCTCACGTCGTCCGACAGGTGGGCGTAGACGATCTCGTCGCCCGGCCGGATCACCAGCACGCCGCCCAGCTGGGCCGGATGGCCGACCGTCATGCCCTGGTGGATCCCGAGCTTGGCCATCGCCGCCGCCCCTTTCGTGACCATCCGCGGTCCCAGCAGCTCGCCGAAGGTCCCGATCTTCGTGCCGGCCACCTTGTACGACTCCCGGCCCTTGTCCACGTACAGCGGCAGCTCGACCTTCTGAGAGGCCAGGAAGGCGGCGCCCTGCTCGGGAGTGCCCTGACCGATCACCACCAGGCGCGCACCGCTGGCGTCGAACTGCTCACGGTCGCGGTGCAACTGCACCGCGTGTGCTCGGCAGAACGTTCAGCCGTAGTGGCGTAGGAAGACGACCACCGCGGGTCCGTCCTCCCACAGCGAGCCCAGGCGCACGTCGGCGCCGTCGAGATCCTTCACGACGATCCCCGCCAGCTCGCTCGCATCCTCCGGCGCGCGCGTCTCCTGACGCTTCCCCGCCGTCCCCAGAATCCTCCGCACCCGGGGCAGGCTACATGCCGACGTAGGATGCCCGCTTCACATGCGCGTGGCCGTCGTCGATCTGGGGACCAACACCACCCGCCTGCTCGTCGCCGACGTGGACGACCGGCGGGTGACGGAGGTCGAGCGCCGCAACGCCATCACGCGCCTCGGCGAGGGGGTGGACTCCGGCAACCGCCTGCTCGACGGCGCGATGGAGCGCGTGCTCGCGGTGGTGGGCGAGTACCGACGCGCGATCGACGAGCTCGGCGTGGAGCGCGTGATCGCCGTGGCCACGAGCGCGGTCCGCGACGCGGAGAACGGCGAGCAGTTCCGGCACGCCCTGCTCGAGCGCTGCGGGATCGAGGCACGCATCATCACCGGCGACGAGGAGGCGCGGCTGACGTTCGCCGGGGCGACGCTCGAGCGGGAGCCGGGCGGCGAGCCGCTGCTCGTGCTCGACATCGGCGGCGGCAGCACCGAGTTCGTGGTCGGGCGGCCGGGCGAGGATCCCAGCTTCCACGTCTCGACCCAGGCCGGCTCGGTGCGCCAGACCGAGCGTCACCTTCACGCGGACCCGCCCAGCGAGCCCGAGCTGGAGGAGCTACGCCTCGAGATCCACGGCATCGTGGAGAGCTCGGTACCGCAGGACGTGCGGCGCAGCGTGACGGACGGGGTGGCGGTGGCGGGCACGCCCACGTCGATGGCCGCGATCGACCAGCGGCTCGAGCCCTACGACTCCTCCCGCGTGCATAGGTACAGGCTCTCCCTTGCGACCTGCGAGCGCATCGAGCGCATGCTCGCCGCCCTACCCGACGCGGAGCGGCGCGAGGTCACCGGCCTGCACCCAGAGCGCGCCCCCACGATCGTGGCCGGAGCGGTAATTCTGGTCGAGTCGATGCGCGCATTTGGCCTGGAATCGATCCAGGTCGGAGAGCACGACATCCTCTACGGCGCGGCCCTAGAAGCGGCCCTCTGATTGGCCAGCTTGGAGTACGAATCGACGCATGTTCTAGCTTGCCTTACGTACCCCGGTGTGGTTATACTGCCCAGGCCGGGTTGGGTCATCGTGCCTCGGTACGTGACCGTAAGATTCGGCACATAGGTTCGGGCGAAGCCGCATCGTATCGGCGCCTCCCGCCGCTCGAACCGCTGAGGCCCTTTCATGGCACGTACCCCTGCCCGTCCTGATGGGGCCAATTTGAAACCGCCGGCCTTGTGCCGGCGGTTTCTTTTTTCGACGCGACCCTGAGGCTTGACTCTCACGTAACGTGAGGGTTTACGGTGGCCCCTATGGAAGAGAAGCTCTGGAAGATCGGCGAGCTTGCCAAGGCCACGGGACTCACCGTGCGGACGCTCCATCACTACGACGAGATCGGCTTGCTGACCCCGTCGGAGCGCACGCAGGCGGGCTACCGGCTCTATGGCGAGCAGGACGTCGAGAGGCTCTATGAGATCCGCGCCCTGCGCGATCTGGGCATCCCGCTCGGCGAGATCCCGGATGCGCTCGGCGGCGACGTGCGGCTCACGCTGACACGCCACCTCGAGCGGATCGAGCAGACCCTCGAGCGTGAGCGCCGGCTCCAGTTGCTTCTCAAGAACATCCTCGGCGGCGGCGAGCCCGCGTCGGGGAAGGACTACATGGAGGCCATTCAAGCCATGACGATGCTCGACAGGTACTACACGCCGGAGCAGCTCCAGCAGCTCGAGAAGCTGAAGGAGCAGCACAGCGAGGAGCAGCACCTCCAGTACCACCGCGACTGGGAGGAGCTGATCGCGGCCGCCAAGGTCGAGAAGGAGAAGGGCACCGACCCGTCTGACCCGCGGATGCAGGAGATCGCCACCAAGTGGCGCGAGCTGATCGACCTCTTCACCGGCGGTGACGAGGGCCTGCTCGGTTCGCTGAAGACGATGTTCCAGGAGGAGGGGCCGGAGCGTGCCTCGCAGGGCAGCATCGACGCCGAGCTCATGGAGTACGTGGGCCGCGCGGTGGCCCTGCAGCTCTAGGCGGGTGCGGCCGTGGCGCTCGGCGCCGCGGCCGCTCGCCCCTACGCCAGGTTCGAGCGGCGCGGGTACGGCACCGACGGATCGGTGAGCACGTTCACGAGGGCGGGCTTGCCGGAGCTGAACGCCCGCTCCACCGCCGGCTTCAGGTCCTCCGGCCGCTCCACCAGCTCGCCGTGCCCGCCGAGGTCCTCGACGACCTTGTCGTAGCGCAGTCCTGGCTGCAGGTCGGCCGCGACGGAGTAGCCGTAGAGGAACTCCATCGGGTGCTTCTCGAGCCCCCAGATGCCGTTGTTGCCCATCACGGCCACGACCGGCAGGTTGTGACGCACCATCGTGTCGAACTCGAGCCCGGAGAAGCCGAATGCGCCGTCGCCTATGAGCAGGAGCGTGCGCCGATCCGGCCGTGCGAGAGCGGCGGCGATGGCGTAGCCCGGCCCGCTGCCGAGGCAGCCGTACGGGCCCGGATCCATCCAGCAGCCGGGCTGGTGGGTCTCGATCAGGCGGCCGGCGTAGGACACGAAGTCGCCGCCGTCCCCGATGACGATCGTGTCGCGGTCGATCACCTGCTGCAGCTCGCCGTAGACGCGCATCGGATGCAGCGGCGAGCGGGAGTCCGCCAGCTCCGTCTGCTCCTCGGCGCGCCGCTCCCGCTCCACCTCGCGGAGCGAGGCGATCCAGCCCGACCGGTCCGGGCCGCCGGCGGCGCCCTCGCGCAGGGCGTCGAGCGTGAGGGGGATGCCGCCGTAGAGCTCCACCGCGATCTCGCGCGGGTACGGATTCGAGGGCGGCGCGGCGGAGAGCACGATGAGCTTCGTGTCCTCTCCGAAGACGGCCCCGAAGCCGAGCCGGAAGTCCATCGGCACGCCGATCACGATCGCCACGTCGGCGCCCTTCAGCGCGGCCCCGCGCGCCCGGGAGACGTAACAGTCGTGATCGGGCGGGACGCATCCTCGCGCGAGCCCGTTCAGGGCCACGGGCACCCGGAGCTCGTCGCAGAGACGCTGCAGGGCGTGCTCGCCGTGTCCCCAGTAGAGGCCGCTGCCGGCCATGACGGCGGGACGCTCCGCGCCCCGGAGGAGAGCCACGGCGCGCTCGATCGCGTCGCCGTCGGCCGCCGGCAGCAGCGCCGGGTCGGGCAGCGATGACGGCGTGCCGTCCGGTGCCTCCGCCTCCATGAACACCTGGTCCATCGGGAAGTCGAGGAAGGTCGGGCCGCCGGGCGGCTGGATGCTGACGTGCAGCGCGTCGTCCACCATGCCGGCGATCTCCGCGGTGAGCCCCACGGTGCGCGCGGTCTTGGCCACGGGGGCGACGAACGGCACGTGGTCGATCTCCTGGAGCGAGCCCTGCCCCCAGCGCATCGCTGGGGCGCGGCCGCCGAGCACGACCATCGGCGAGTTGCTCTGAGAGGCGCCGGCCATCGCGCTCATCGTGTTGGTCACCCCGGGGCCGGCCGTGACGGCGCAGACCCCCGGTTCGCGTGTGGCCTTCGCCCAGCCCTCGGCGGCGAACGCCGCGGCCTGCTCGTGGCGCACGTCCACGATGTCGATGCCCTCCTCGCGGCAGCCGTCGTAGATCGAGAAGAGGTGGCCGCCGGAGAGCGTGAACAGCTTTTTGACCCCGTGCGCAGCAAGGCGCGCGGCCACGATCCGCCCGCCGTGAACCCGTGTACCGCCTGGTGCCTGCGCCTCCGTGGACATGCCCGGCCCGGCAGGGTACCCGAACGGGTATAACCCGGCGCTGGATGCCGTCTGAGTTGACCGGGAGCTTTGGCGGGACGTTTCCCTACGAGGCCCGATACGCCCAGGCCGGAGACGTCCGGCTTCACTATGTGGACGAGGGGCCGCGCGACGCTCCCCCACTTCTGATGCTCCACGGCAATCCAACCTGGAGCTACATGTACCGCCGTCCGATCGAGCTGCTGAGCGCTCGCGGGCATCGCTGCGTGGCCTTCGACCACATGGGCTTCGGCCGCTCCGACAAGCCGGCCGAGCCGCGCCGCTACGTGCTCGCCAACCACGTGGCCAACGCGGTCGCGCTGATCGACGCGCTCGACCTGCGCGAGGTCACGCTGGTGATGCACGACTGGGGCGGCCCGATCGGTCTCGGCGCGGCGCTGGAGCGGCGCGACCGGATACGGGCGCTGGTGGCCATGAACACCTGGGCCTGGGAGCTACCGAGCTTCCTGCCCGGCTTCCTGCGCCAGTTCCGCACCGACGGGCTGGGCGAGATCCTGGCGCTCGGGGGCAACATGTCGGTGGAGTCGATCCCGGGCGGAATGGCCAAGCGGGAGGTGGACCCGGTGATGATGGACGCCTACCGGGCGCCGTTCCCGGACTACTGGTCGCGCCTGGGCACGCTGGCTTTCGTCCGCGACGTGCCCCTAACCGAGAACGATGCGAGCGCGCCGCTGATGGGCCAGATCCACGAGTCGCTACCGGACCTCGAGCTGCCACTGCGGATCATCTGGGGGATGCGCGACCACGTGTTCGTCGCCGCCTTCATCGAGCAGTGGCAGATGCTCTTCCCGGACAGCGACGCGGTGGAGCTGGACGCGGCCCACTACCTCGTCGAGGATCGCCCGGACGAGGTGGCCGAGGCGATCGACGACTTCGTCTCGGGCCTCTAGCTCAGCACGCGGCGGCCCACGCGCCGTTGCGCGGGTCGCTGGCGGCGAACGGCGTGCCCGTGGAGCGGTCGATCCCCGCCGACACCGCCGCGCCGAAGGTGGCCGAGCCCGCCGGCAGGCGCATGAGCTCGTGGCCCCGGCGCTCGAGCTCGGCGGCCACGTCCGGGTCGTAGTCGTCCTCGATCAGCAGCGAGCCCTCGTTCGAGCGCCAGCGGGGGCGGTCGAGGGCCTCCGGGAGGCTGTCGCCGTCGGTGGCGATCGCGTCGATCGTCTGCACGAGCGTCTGCACCTGACCGTCGGCCCCGGGCGTCGAAAGCGCGAAGACTCGCTCCCCATCCACGACGAGCGACGGCGACAGCGTGTGCAGCGGCCGCTTGCCCCCGACGGGGAAGTTGGGCGAGTCGGGGTCGGTCGAGGCGCGGCTGAGCCGGTTGTTCAGCAGGAAGCCGCCCTCCGGGACCAGCACGCCGGAGCCGAAGAAGCCGAACACGCTGATCAGCCCCGAGACCACCACGCCCTCCGAGTCCGCGGCCGTGACGGCGGTGGTGTGAAGTCCACCCTCCGGCCCGCCGCGACGCTGCGCGCGCTCCGTGTCGACCTCGAGCGGCTCCGACAGCAGTCTCTCCTCGCCCCCGTCGCTCACGATCTCGTGCTTGTCCTGAAAGGCCGCCTCGATGCCCTCCACCGCCACGTGCATGCGGTCGGCGCGCCCCTCTGCCCCGCTGCGCTCGATCGCCGCGAGCACCCTGGCCGCGATCAGCGCCTGCGAGACGGGCGGCTGCATGTTGAGCTCGAAGCCGCGGTAGGAGCCGCGGGATGGAGCGCGGACCACGGTGGTGTGCGCTGCCAAATCCGCCGTCGCCAGCGAGCCACCGCCCGCGCCGACGGCGCGCTCCACCGCCTCCGCGTTGCCGCCTTCATAGAAGGCCTCGGCGCCCGTGCGCCCGATCCGCTGGAGCAGGCCGGCGAGCTCGGGCTGGCGCAGCAGGGAGCCGGGTCGCAGCTCGGGGTCGAGCAGCGCGAAGCCGGGAGCGCCGCGCTCGAGCATGGCGCGATACTGCTGGGCGTCGTCGAACAGGTCGTCGTGCAGAGGGAACCCGGCACCCGCCAGCGACACCGCCGGCTCGAGCAGGCGCTCGAGCGGCAGACGGCCGAAGCGCTGCTGGGCGTCGTCGAGCGCGGCGACGAAGCCGGGCACGGCGGCGGATGCCGCACCGTCCGGCGGGATGGGCGTCTTCACGGCTGCGCCCGCGGCGCCGCTGCCGTTGATCGCGGTCACCTCGCCGTCCGGCGTGTGGATCAGGAAGAAGGCGTCGCCCCCCAGCCCGCAGGCCTCGGGCTTCAGCACGGCAAGCGCGGCGGCCGCAGCAATGGCAGCGTCCACTGCCCCGCCGCCGTCCCGAATGACAGCCGTGCCCACGGACGCAGCAAGCGGGTGCCCGCAGGCCACCGCGCCGAGGGGGCCACGGAGCAACGGTCGCGGAAGGCGGGTGGCCACGGCCGGAAGGGTAACCGGGCCTAGCGAATTCTGAAGTTCACGCCGTTGAGGCTGTTGGCCACGGCCTCCTGCAGACCGCCCTTCTGCACGGCGCGGCTCACGGCGCGCCAGCTGCCGCGGCCGCGGATCTTCACGCGCAGCGTCCAGCGCGTGGTGCCCTTCGCACGCATGAAGCGCGGCTTGCTGCAGGAGGTCGCGCCGCTGAGGCGGCCCTTCGACCCCAGCCAGCGGCACCTGCCGTGCGCCACGCGCGCGACCGCCACCCGCACCTCGTCCACGCCCAGGGTGTCGCCCGTGGCCGTGCCGCTGAGCGTGGCGGGCGCGAGCCGGGCCGCGTAGGCCCCGCGTGACCGCGGCACCGAGATGCGGCTGCGCGGATCGCCGCAGCCGTCGTGGTTCGAGTCGGATCCGCGGTGGGTCAGCGGACAGCGATCCTGCGCGTTCGGCACGCCGTCGTTGTCGATGTCGGGATCGCAGGCGTCGCCCAGGCCGTCGCGGTCGGTGTCCGTCTGGTCGGGGTTCGCCAGCCCCTTGCAGTTGTCGCGATCGTCGAGCACGCCATCGGCGTCCGCGTCGTCGTAGCGCAGCCTGACCACGCGGCCGTTGCCGGTGTCGGTCACGTAGAGCATCGCGCCGGGAGCCAGCGCGGCGCTGGTGGGGTCGTTGAACTGGCCGGCCGCAGAGCCCGTCTTCCCGATCGACTCCATGAACAGGTTGCCCTGCGCCGCGGGCGCGAACAGGTCGAGCCGCCCGTTGCCCGAGTCCACCACGATCAGGCGATCGAACGGATCCCGCTCGAGACCCGTGGGGCTCTTGACCGCCCCCGGGGCCGTGCCCTGGGTCGCGACCGTGCCTTGGAACAGGCCGCGCGGGTCGTAGTAGCGGACGGCGCCGTCGGTCGCGCTGTCGTTGGACACGAAGATGCGCCCGGTCGAGTCGACCGCGATGCCCTCGGGGTTGTTGAACGTGGGCGGGTCGGTGACCCCGAAGGCCCCCACCGGAGCCTGGGTGTTGCTGCCGCCCGGCTTCCACCACTGCACCCGCGCGTTGTCGCGCTCCACCACGAACACCTGCGGCGCGAGCAGGTCGGTGGTCAGCTGGCGCGGGTTGGCCATCTGGCCGATCCCCTGCCCGGTGCCGCCGAACTCGCGGATCACGACCATGTTCTCGGCGTAGGTGTCGAACATCGTGACCACGTTGCGGGCGGCATCGGCCACGTAGATGTGGTCGCGATCGTCGATGGCGATGCCGGTGGGCTTGACCAACAGACCGGTTCCCAGCGTGCGCAGGAACCTGTTGCCGTTCGCCGCGTTGTCGTAGATCTCGACCTGGGCGGCGGCCGTGTCGACCACGTACACGCGCCCGCCCGAGTCGGTCGCGACCCCTTCGGCGTCGCCGAAGCGGCCGTTCGCGTGCGTGGCCGAGCCGAACGAGTCGAGGAACTGGAACATCTGGGCGTGGGCGCTCAGCGGGACGGCGAGCAGCGCACAGGCGACGGCCGCCAGCGCGAGCGCGGCTCGGCGGCGGGGCAGCTTGTGTCGTGCGAAGGGTCCCATTCGGGCGTGGCGGGGCGCCGGACCAGGAAACAACCGAGCCGGACGATGGTTGCGGCGCTGCCTATTACTTACAGATCGACCGGCGCGACTGCCCGCGCGTGGCCGTTCAGCGAGGGCACGTGCCCGTTCGAGACGGTGCTGGAGGCGATCGTGACGCTGGGCTCCCCGCCCGCGTCGATGCGCACCTTCACGATCGCGGCGCCGAACTCCCCGGCCGTCGCGCGCAGGGAGCGCATCGCCTCGGTGGCCTGGTCCGGCACGAGCCCGCAGGCGGCCATGAAGCGGACGGGCGCGTTCGTCTCGAGCTCGTCGCGGTTCAGCTCGAGCTCCTCGAGGCGGAACGGGCGCACGGCGGTGCGCGACTCCACGAGCGCGGTGCAGACCGCCATGTCATCGCTGGCCTCGTCGCTCTCCTCCACCGCCCGCTTGAGCAGCACGACGGCCTCGTCGTTCGCCTTCAGCTCGCGCACCATCTCGGTGAGCCGCGCGCGGCCGAGCATGTTGCCGTTCTTGCGTGCCTCGACCACGCCGTCGGTGAAGAAGGTGAGCCGGGTGCCCCGCGGCAGCGTGACCGTGGTCTGGCGCATGCCGGTGCGCGACGAGAGGCCGATGGGCGGCGAGGAGCAGGCCGTGACGGGCTCGTACTCGCCAGGACCGATCACGATCGGCGGCGGGTGACCGGCCGAGGCGAAGGTCAGCGTGCCGGCCTCCTTGTCGAACACGCACACGACGACCGTCGCGAAGTCCCCGTTGAGGTCGTCGTCGAGCGTGCGGCCCGCCACCTGCAGCGCCCGCCGCGGCTCCAGGTCGGCGTCGAGGTAGGCGCGCAGCGTGTAGCGCATCAGGCTGGTGTGCTCGAGCGCCTTCTTGCCGTGGCCCGAGACGTCGCCCACGATGATCCCGGCGCGGTGATCGTCGAGCGGGAAGACGTCGTAGAAGTCCCCGCCCGCCGCCGGTCCCTCCGCGGGCATGTAGGCGACCGAGAGGTCCAGGCCCGCCAGCTTCTTCGGCACGTCCGGCAGGATCGCCGCCTGGAGCAGGCCGACCTCCTCGATCAGCTGCTCCCGCTGGCGCCGCAGTCGCGCGGCGCGCCGGGTGGTGACGATCGAGTTCACGCCAAGCCCGACGATCACGAAGGCGAGCGCCGCGAGCAGCGGCTTCAACCAGCCCGGGATGTCCTTCGTGAAGTTGTGGATGGTGCGGTTGATGAAGCTGCGGTGCTTCTCGCCGCCGCCCGACGAGCCGTTGTCGCCGGAGCCGTTGTCGCCACCGCCGGCGGCTGCCACACCGGTGGCCGCGGCGAGCGTGCCCGCGACGGGAATTGCGCCCGGGCCGCCGCCCGCGCCGCCACCGCCGCCGGCGGACGAGGCCGAGCCACCACCGCCACCGCCGCCCCCCGAGAGCGAGCCCAGGCCCGAGCCGAGCGGGCTGGAGCTCGAGGCGCTGGCGCCCGCGTTGCCGGAGCCGCCGCCCGACCCGGAGCCGCCACCGCCGACCGGCGACAGCGGATTGCCACCCCCGGTCAGGTTGGTGACCGTGCGGTGGACGGTGTCGAGGATCGGAGCCACCACGCCTGGCGTGGTGACGGGGGGCGGCGTCGCGCCGCTGGTGGTCGTGTTCCCCCCTCCGACCGGGAGTTTCGGAACCGTGGTGACCTTCGGGACGCTCGACACCACCTGGTTGACGGTGCTCGTGACCTTGCCCACGGTGCTGGTGACCTTGCCGAGGGTGCTCGTGACCCTGCTGACCGTGCTGGTCACGTTCGGCACGGTGACCGCGGGAGGCTTCACGGAGGTGGGCAGCGAGGGCGCCGTGACCGTGGTGTTGCCCAGGCTGATGGTGGTAGGCACCGCGACGGTGGTGGGCAGGCCAAGGGCGCGCGGGCTGTCGGATGACGCCACGAGAGGCACCACCGCAACGCCGAGCCCGGCGCAGGCCAAGGCCACCGCTAGGCGGCGAATCAGTTTCAGTTCATCCCCCGTTCGGACATCCCTTGCCCCGTATTCACTGCAGTTTGCACTATCTCGCACTTGGAGGCCACCAGTGCGAATACCGGCACCGGCTCCGCTCTGCCCTTGAGGGCTATCGCGCCACGCGACTCGAGCTCCGGCTGCCCCGACAGCAGGCTGCGAGTGGCCTCCGTGAGCAACACCGTATCGCCAGTCTCGCGCGTCATGTGCTCCACCCGCGCGGCCACGTTCACCGGGTCCCCGATCACCGTGAACTCGAGCTTCCCGCCGCCGCCGATCGTGCCCGCGATCACCTCGCCCGAGTTGATTCCCACGCCGATCTGCAGTCGCTCGCCGAAGCGCTCCTCGGCCGCGGCGGCCAGCTCCGACGCGGCCGCCAGCGCGCGATCGGCGTGGTCGGGGAGCTCGACGGGCGCCCCGAATACGCCCAGCACCCCGTCGCCGACGAACTTGTTCGCGTGCCCGCCGTGCCTCGTCAGGGTCGGCACCACCAGCTCGAGGAACTCGTTCACGTAGGCCACGATCTCGTGCGCCCCGGCTCGCTCGGCGAAGCTCGTGAAGTCGCGCACGTCCACGAACACCACGGTCACTTCCAGCTCCTGGCCGGGAAGCCGTGCGCCCTCCTCCAGCACCCGCGCCGCCACCTGCGGATCCACGTAGCTGCCGAACGCCTCGTGGAGCGCCTGGCGCTCTGACAGGCCGCTCATCATCTGGTTGAAGCCGAGCGCGAGCGTGCCCGAGCTCGTCGCCCGAGGTCACGGGCACCCGCACGGAGAGATCGCCCCTCTTCACGCGCTCGGTGGCCTCGAGCAGGTCGCGCACCGGACGGAGCACCGAGCGCGACACCAGCAGGGTCAGCTCCAGCGAGATCGTGAACGCGACGATCAGCGCGACGAGCACGCTCACGCCGATGTCCTCGACCGAGTGGCGCTGGCTGGTGGACAGTCCGCTGACCACGACCCCGGTGATCACGTTGATCAGCGGGATCGCGCCGAGCAGCTTCCAGCGCAACGGCACGCCCACCTGCTGCGCCGGGAAGTCGCCGGGGAGGCGATCCGAGAGCTCCCGCACCACCGGGCCGAGCGCCAGCTCCGAGGCGAAGAAGTGGAGCATCGCCGTGTAGGCGATCGCGACCATGCTGGCGGCCAGGAAGAAGACAGCGCTGTAGAGGGGGAGGCCCAGCTCCACGGTCGCGAACACCGACGCCGGTAGCGCCACGAGCGCCACGCCCGCCTTCCCGGAGCGCCGCACGATCTCGAGCGGCAGCGCCACCGCGGTGCGCCAGACCAGCGCGGGATCGAGCCCGTCGCGCTCACCGCTCACCCAGCGCACGAGCGGCCGGACGCGGGGCCGGATCCTGGCCACCGCGAGCACCACCGCCACCACGACGCACCCCTCGGCGACCGCGGCGAGGCGCAGGAACTCGGCATTCGACGCGTCGATGTACAGCCGCAGCAGGCCCAGCGTGCCGAGCGTGACCAGGAGCGCGGCCAGCAGCTCGATCGCCACCACGAACGCGGGGTAGTGCCGGCCGAGCCGGCGGTACAGCCATCCGTAGGCGCGCTCCATGTCCCGCCGGAGCTACGGTCGCGCCGGCTTGCTCCCGTCGTACGGACCGGGCGCGCCCTTCACGGGAGCCACACCCTCCTGCAGCTGCGGGAAGTCCTTGTTGTCGAACAGCAACGGCGGCTGCGTGTAGCAGGGCAGCTCGTTGTTGGCCGGGTCCGGATTCTTCTGCTCGCCGTGGCCGCGCGTGTTCGCGCAGCTCAGGCTCTCGATCACGCCGAACTTCGTCGCGCGCGTGTAGGCGTTTGGCGACAGGTAGGCGTTGCCGCGGTCGTAGCTAGGCAGCGTGGTCTGGATCCCCAGCGAGCGCTGGTTGATGATGCCGAACTGGCTCAGGGCGTCGAGCGGAGCGCCATCGATCGGCGGATCGACGTGGTAGTGCGTGGCCGAGCCGCCGATGCTCAGGAAGTTGGCGAGGACCCCCTGGTAGTAGTTCGAGAACGACAGGATCGGGTTGAGCTGCGGGAAGAACGTGTGCAGCCCGTTCATGAGCGGCGAGGCGCCTCGCAGGATGCGCTCGCCGTTGGGCAGGTTCGGCTTGGCGGCGCTGATCAGCGGCGGCAGCCGCTTCTTGAACAGGGTCTCGAGGCTCGGCGCGAGCACGGACAGGTCCTTCACGGTGGGCTGGAGCTTGTCGGCGACCGGCTTCAGGTCGTTGACTACCGGGTCCGCGTTGGACGAGAAGCCCTGCAGCTTCGCCAGCGTGGCCTTCGACTCGTCCTCGAAGGTGGGCAGGATGTCGAACGTCCGCGAGAGCGCGTTCTGCTCGGAGGCGGTGGCCGAGAAGACGTCGTTCGAGTTCGTGACGAGCGAGCGCAGCTGCGCCGTCGCGCACCGTCAGCGCGTGGAACACCACGCCCGTGTTCTTCACGAAGTTGTGCAGGTCGGCGCTCTGCTGGTCAAGCACGCCGAGCACGTCTGCGCCGTCCTGGGCGAAGCCCTGGAGGTTGCCGAGCGCGTCGTTCAGGTCCTGGCCGCGGCCTCCCTGGATGGTCTGCGCGGACTGCTGGATCCACTGCCGGAACGCCTTGCGCGTGGAGGGGTCGAACGCGCTGAGGATCTCGTCAAGCTCGACCGTCGGCTCCACCTGCGTGTCAGCCAGGCGCGCGCCGTCGGGCAGCGAGCCGTCCTTCGGGTTGCCCGGCGTGAGCTCCACGTAGGTCTCGCCGAGCAGCGTCTTCTGGCGCAGGATCGCCTTCGTGTCCTTGGGGATCGGCGCGAAGCCCTTCTTCACGTCGATCGTGGCAAGCGTGCGCGCCCCGCCCTTGTCGAGCGACAGCTTCACGACCTTGCCCACGCTGACGCCGGCGATGCGGACGTCGGCCTGGTCGGGCAGCGTGGTGGCCTCCGGGAAGGCGACCTTGAACTCGTAGCCCTTCGGCCGCAGCGGGATCGGGCCGCCGAACGACGTCCACAGGAACAGCAGGATCCCGAGGCAGGAGAACGAGAACACCACCATCGCGAGGATCCGGCCGACGCTGGGCGCTTGCTTGTTCACTTGCTCAGCCCCCCGCAGAACTTCTGGTCGGTGAGCACGCTCGACAGCGGGCCGTAGAGCGCGTCCGCCGCGCCGTTGGTCTGGTCGAGGATCGCGTGGATGCTGTTGCAGCTCATCTCGAACACCGCGCGCCGGAACGAGCCCTCGGCGTCGGAGGTGGAGAAGACCGAGTTGCTGTTCTCGATCACCCAGGCGAGCCAGTAGAGATAGCTCGACTGCCGGTTCAGCTCGGACTTGGAGCACTCGCCGTTGGTCTCGCAGTTGTTGCTGATCTTCTGCGCGCCGGCCGGGTTGTAGGCGCCGATGTTGAAGAAGCGGTTCAGCTCGTGGAAGGCGGTGTTCAGGTCCGGCACCGCGCGCGCGAGGTTGATCGAGGCGGGCTCGAGGCTCTTGCTCACGTACGGGCGCGCCGTGGTGACGAACGGGCGGATCTGGTTGCGGGTGATCGGCGCCGCCTCCTTCACGAACGGCAGCACCTGGTGGTTGGCGGTGTTGAGCTTGCGCACCGCCGGGCGCAACGAGTTCAGGCTCGGGCCGAGCACGCTCGCCAGCGTGCTCACCTTGCCCAGCGTGGACTGCGTCTGGTTGAGGGCGCCCGGCAGCTTCGCGACGGCCGTTGAGATGTTCTGGTTCTCGTTTGCGAACGACTGGAGCACGGCGTTGCCGGCGTCCACCAGGGTCGTGATCTGGTGGTCCTTGTCGGCGAGCGTCGCCGTCAGCTGGCCGTAGTTGTGCACGAGGCGCGCCAGGTTCGTGCGCCGCTCGGCGATCGCCTTCGACACGCGCGCCAGGTCCTGGTGCGTCGGCCCGAGCTGCTTGAAGACGTTGCGCAGGTCGGTGGAGCGACCGCGCAGGCCGTTGCCCAGCCCGTTGATCAGCAGCTGCAGGTAGGAGCGCGTGTCGCTGTCGAGCGACGACAGGATCTCGTCCTGGTTGATGTCCGGGGCCGTGTTCTGGACGCCGATCGTGCCGTCCTTCTGCATCGCCGGCGCGGCGGCTGTGCCCGGGTCGAGCTCGATGAACATGTCCTTCAGCCCGGTCTTCGGGCGCAGCAGCGCCGAGGCGTCGGCGTGGATCAGCTTGCGGTACTTCTTGTCGATCTCCATCGTCACCACGGCGCGGCCGTTCTGGAGGTGCACGCCGCCGATGTCGCCCACGCGGATGCCCGCCATCCGCACGGTCTGGCCCTGGCCGGGAATGACCGCCTGGGCCGTGGAGAACTCAGCCTTGACGGGGAAGGGCGCCGCTTGGAACGGGAAGCGGAAGCGCTCGTGGGAGAGGATGTAGCCCGTCACGCCGAGCGCGAGCACGCACAGCGCGATGATCGCCATGAAGTCGCCGAGGTGCTTGCGGACCGCTGTCTTCACTTGGCCGTCCTAAGGTCGAGCAGGTTCGGGCCGTCCCACTTCAGGCCCAGGGCTTTGGCGAGCTGGTCCTGCTGCTTGAAGTCGGGGTTCACCAGCGGGTCGACGATCGGCAGGCCCTTGGCCTGGCGCTGCTGAACGGTCTGGAGCCGCTGGGCGATGAGCAGGCCGTTCTCGTGCAGCTTCGCGATGTCGGGCGCCATCGCGCTGGTGGACGCGAGCGGCGTCTGGCTGGTCAGGTCGACCAGGCCGCTGGACGCCTTCTGCGTGGGCGCATGGAGATCCGGCGGCAGCTGCGTCTCGCAGGGCACGCCCGGCCGGTCCACCGGCCGCGAGTCCGGCTTGGCCGGCCGCGTGGCCTCGAGCGGGTAGGCCGACTGGCCGAAGATCTGCTCGCCCGCGCCGTCGGTCTGGGCGACGGTGAACGGACCCGCGCCGACCTCCACGTGGAACATCCCCGAGTTCGCATCGTTGATGCGGCTCTCGCTCGCCAGGCCCACGAGCGCGCGCGGCGCCTGCTTGTAGAAGAGGTCCGAGTTCTGCGGGAAGTCCGGATCGGGGATCTTCGTGTTCGCGAACGGCAGCAGCACGTTGTCCGTGCAGGAGCTGAGCTGGCGCGTCTCGCCGAGCAGCGGGATCGCGTCGTGGTTGAGCTGTGCGAGCGGCGGGATCGTGACCATCAGGTCCTCGGTGAGGCCCTTCAGCTCCGCCTGGCTGACCAGCCGCCGCGCCTGGGTGACGAACGGCATCGAGGCGTCGATCGTGGGCCCGGACGACTTCACGCCCGGAAGCGCGTCGACCGCGAAGGAGCGCAGCGCGGGCAGGGTGCCGTTCAGCCGCTGGAGCGCGGGGGTGCCCACCCGCAGGACGGCGTCGAGCGCGGGGATGGCCTGCTGGAGCGGCTGGTCCTCGCGGGCGAAGGCCGCCGCGGTGGTGTTGAAGTTCGTGATCAGGCTCTTCAGGCTCGACTCGTGAACGTCGAGCGCGCGGAAGACCTTGGCCTGGCCCTGCTCGACGGTCGAGAGGTCGTGCGGCTGGGTGCCCAGCGCGGCCTCGTTGGTGAGCGACCCGTAGCGGTAGGCGGGCGGCCACTCCTTCACGGCCTTGTTGAAGCCCTCGGCGCCGCCGTCGGCCAGGCCCTGTGAGTACTCCTTGAGGAAGTCCTGGAGGTTCTTGCGCGTGTCGGACTGGAGCGTGGTGAGCACCTGACCGAACTGGACCGAGACGGAGGTCTGGTTGATCGGGATCGTGCCGCCCGACTTCAGCTTCGGCGCGTCCGGCGAGCCGGGCTGGAGGTCCACGAACTCGTTGCCCTCGAGGAACACGCGCGGGCGGATCTTCAGCTGGGCGTCGGTGTGGAGCGGCAGTCCGGACTTGCTGACCTCCATCGTCACCCGCGCCGCGCCGCGGCCGCCCGGCAGGCCCGTCACCGAGTCGACCTTGCCCACCGCCACCCCGGCGATCCGCACGGGCGACTTCGTCTGCAGGTTGTTCACGTTCTGGAAGACCGCGGAGAACCTGTACGGGTGGGCGAACGGGTTGGCCCTCGTGAAGCCCTCGTAGCTCAGGAGGGCGAGCACGGCGATCGCGATCAGCCCTGCCTTGAAGGGCGACATGCCGGGGTCGCGTGGATCCTTCTTCTTGCGCCTGCGTCGCAATGCCATGGCTACGGCACGCTCCTCAGGTTGGGGACTCCGGTGTAGGTCGAGCCCGCGTCGCCTGGCGTGTTCGGCGCCACCACAACGTGGCTGCCACCCGCCTGGTTCTGGTAGAAGCCGTCCGTCAGGTAGGTGGGCGAATCGGGGTTGAAGTTCTTCTCCGACGCGGGCGGGTAGCGGCCGGCCGCGGGTGTGTTCGGCCCCGGGAACGGGCCCGTGAGGTAACCGGTCTGGCCGGTCTGGCAGTCGGCGTTGCCCTGGGCGTCGATCGCCGGTCCGTACGGCTGGGCGTGGATCGCCTGGAAGTAGTTGCCCGTGGGGTCCTTGGTCGTCTTCGGATTCACGTTCGAGGGGACGTCCGCCGGGCGTGAGTTGGCGCTGTCACCGGATTTGCCCGGCTCCATCAGCGTCTGGTCCATGCGCACGAGGATGCGCTCGATCGTGCCGCCCTTCACGTCCTCGGACATGTGGCTGCTGAGGCCCGTGAGGAAGTAGTTCGTGTAGTTGCAGACCGTCTGGTAGGGCGCGACGTACTGGAGCATCGGCGCGGTGACCGCCACCGTGGTGCTCAGGTCCTTGAGCGCCAGGAACGTGTTCGGGTTGCCCGCCAGGTCGTCGAGCGCGGCGAGCACCCGCTGCGTGCGCTGGTTCAGGTCCACGGTCTGAGGCAGCACCGGCTGGCCGGCCTCGAGCGCGCCGTTCAGCGCGGGCAGCGTGTGCGGCAGCGTGGCGGCCACCGGCCGCAGGCGCCGCGACAGGTCGGCGAAGTCAGCCAGGAACGGCTGCTGGGTCTTGAAGCTCGAGATCGCCGTGTCGAGCGTCGGGGGCGCCTTCTCGATCGCCTGCTGGAGGTTGGTCGGGCTGTGATCGATGGCGTGGAAGGTGTCCGCCATGTTCGTGAACAGCGCGGCCTGGACCCGGGCCACCGGCGCGACCTCGGCGGACGCCTTGCCGATCTCCTTGAAGAACTCGCTCAGCTGCGTGGACGGGTCCGACAGGTTCTTCATCACCGGCGTGAGGTGCTGGAGGAACGGGTTGAGCGCCTCGATCGCCAGGTTGATCGATTGACCGCGACCCGCCAGCGCGTCGCCGTAGCCGATCAGCGACTGCTGCGAGGCCTGCCGCGTCTTCGGGTCGAACGTGTTGAAGAGGTCGTCGAACTCCACCGGCTGGCCGGCGAACTTGAGCGGGATCGTGTCGCCCGCGCGGTAGGTGGCCTTGGCGTTACCCGGCGTGATCTGGACGTACTTGAGCCCGAGCGCCGAGCGCTGGCGCACGATCAGCGTGGAGTTCTTCGCGAGCGGCTCGATCGACTTGTCGAGCTTCAAGTGGACCTTCGCGATCGTCTTGTGGAGCGCCGGGTCGTACTCGGGCACGATCTTGTCCACCACCCCCACGCGGAAGCCGCCGACGCGCACCTCGTTGCTCTTCACCAGGTTGGCGCCGCCGGGAAGCTGCGCCCAGACGTCGTAGGTGGGCACGAACGGCAGGCCGTTGTTGGCGTTGTAGGCCAGGAAGACGGCCACCAGGATGATCAGCACCGTGACCGCCCCCACCAGCACCGGGGAGGCGACTATCGAGCCTGTTGCGCGTCGCGTCTTCTTTCTCATTTCCCGAGCAGGTAGTTGAGGAGCTGGGTCGGGTCGGTCGGCACCGAGCCTGCGGGTCCGACCGGACCGGTGGCGCCGGTCGCGCCGAGGCTGTCGGTGAGCTGCTTGATCACGTCCTGCGGCAGCTGCGGAAGGCCGCCGGGAAGCTGCGGCAGCGAGGGCGCGGTGCCTGGCACCTTGAGGGTGTCGAGCAGCTGCTGCACCTCGGGCGGCAGCGTGATCTGCGGCTTCGAGAGGTCCGGCTGGCCGGGCGTGGGCTTGGCCTCCTGCTGGCCGCGGCCACCGTCGCCGGTCAGCTTCTTGTCGTCAACGGTCTGGCCCTTGCTGTCGACCTCGCCCGTCGGATCCTTGGCGTTGACGCCCGGCTGGTAGGGCCCGAGCCAGGAGTTGCACTTGTCGAACAGCGCCTTGACCTTCGGGTCGCTCTTGTAACCCGCGCCCGTCTGGTAGTTGGCGCAGGGCGACGCGAGGATGAAGAGGCCGCGCAGCACGTGGCCCACCTCGTCCATCGGGTTGATCGCCAGCGTCTGCCAGTAGGCGTAGTTCCAGAAGGCCTCGAAGCCGGTGAAGCCCTGCTTGCTCGACGTGTACGCGGTCGGGTCGGGCGCGGGCGGGGCGCTGGCCTTGGCCCTGACGTCCGGCTCGGTGGTGCGGGCGCGGGTGTCGAGCGTCTGCAGGAACTGGCGCAGCGGCTTGCCCACGCGCGGGGCGTCGGCGGCGAGCGCGGCCAGCTGGTCCACGTCACGGCGGCTGTCGTTGAGGGCCTTCTTGCCGGTGATCGAGGTCTGCCCGAGCGAGCGGAACGCCGGGCGCGAGGCCTTCGTGAACGGGCCGAGCTGGGTGAAGAAGGTGTTCAGGTCGGGCGCGGCGCGCTGGAGGTCGCGGAGCAGCGGGGTCTGCTGATCCGCAAGGTCGCCGAGCTTTGCCATGGTGGGCTGGAGCTCGCCCAGGAACGTTGGGAGCTTCTGGAATTGCGACTGGAGCGCCTGGCGCCTCGAGGCCGAGATCTGCGCCGTCTTGGCCGCCTCCACCACCCAGCGCGCCACGTCCTTCTTGCGCGCCTCGAGTTGTTTCATGACCGTGTCGGAGTTGACGATGAAGTTCTGGATGACCTGGTTCTGGTCACCGAGGATCTTCAGGACCTGGCTGGTCTGCTTCAGCGCCGGGTCGGCGCGGCGGATCACGTCGTTCAGGTCCTGCGGGCGCCCCGCCAGCCCGGTGCCGAGCTCGTTGATGAGCAGGCGCAGCCGGTCGCGCTCGGGCTGGCGCATGATGTCCTGGATCAGGTCCTGCGGGATGGTGGAGGAGGTCTGCGTGACGGGCACGGTGTCGTTCGGCAGCGGCTGCCTCCGACGTGCCCGGCTGGCAGTCCACGTAGTACTCGCCGATCAGCGACTGCGGGCGGATCGAGCAGCTCGCGTCCTTGCGGAAGGACTGGAACCCCTTCTGGGTGAGGCTCGCCGTGACGACCGCCTTCGGCGGCAGCGTGTTCGTCACGCTGAAGCCGGTGGTCTTGCCGGCGCGCACGCCGGCGATCTTCAGGTCGCCGCCGCTCGTCAGGCCGAAGGCGTTGTCGAAGACGATCTTCACCGTCTTCGTCTGCGGGCCGCTGTTCGACTTGGCGCCCATCAGCACCACGGCGCCCGCGCAGGCCCCGACCACGATCAGTGTGGAGATGACGCGCTTCATCCGCCCGCCGCGTAGTTGCCTGCCGCGCGGTCGGCCTCGGTGCACCCGAGCGCCTGCTGCTGGCTCGGGGATAGAACGTTGGACTTGTCCGGCGCCACCACGTCGGCACCGCCCGGGCAGCGCCGGAACTGACCGGTCCTGGTCAGCGCCTTGAACAGCTCACCCGCGGCCTGCGTGGGCAGCGGGGTCTGGCCGGGCTGCGTGATGTTGATGAGCGTGTTCGGCCCGACCGTGATCCCGCCAGGCAGGCTCAGCGCGCCGCCGAGGTCCGGCGAGAGCGCGTTGAACGAGGCCTGCGTCCGCGAGATGCTGCCGAGGGCGTCGTAGCCGCCGGTGGTCGAGAAGTCGTCGAACCAGCCGAAGAGGTCGGGCGTGTACGGCCGCCCCTGGGCGATGATCGGCGAGCTGTCCGTCAGCGCCTTGGTGGTCTCGGGGAACGAGCCCAGGCGGCTGGCGCCGTTGCGCTCCGCTGTGTCCACGGCGATCTGCGACAGCGGGGTGAGCGAGCGGGTGAGGTCGATCAGGTCGTTGTTGGCGCCGGTGCGGCTGATCACCGTGTTGAGCGCGGCCACCGTCGGCCTGGCGTCATGCGCGAGCGGCTGGACCTGGGCGAGGAACGGCTTCAGCTTCTTGGCCACCGGCTTCGACGCGTTCACCAGCGGGTTCACGTCGTCGAGCGTGCTGCGCAGGTTCACGAACGTGGTGTTGGCCTGGCGCATGAAGTCGGGCAGCCGGCCGATCGCGTCGGCGAGCGACGCCTTCTGGCTGCCGATCGCGTGGGTGGTGGTGTTCAGGTTCGACACCAGCGCCGAGAGGTCGTTGCTCTTCTGGGCCACCGCAGTGACGAGGTGCGCGCTGTCGCCGATGAAGTGCTGGAGCACCGGGGTGTCCCGGTTCAGCTCGTTGAACAGCCGGCTCGAGGTGGACAGCGCCGGGTTCAGGTACTGGAAGCCGACGTTCGCCTGCTGCGTGACGTTCTGGAACTGGGCGGCCGAGCCCTTGAAGAACTCCTGGAGCGCCTTGCGCGTGGGCGGGTCGAGCGTGTTGAAGAGCTGATCGAGGTCGACCGCGGTGGTGGTCGCGTCGCTCGGGATGTGGCCGCCGTTCGGGATCGTGGCCTTCTTGGGGCCGCCGGGCATGTCGAGCTCGATGTAGCGGTTGGCGATGCCCGTCTGGGACGCCATCCGGATCACGGCCCGCGTGCCGGCCGGCAGCGGCTTGTAGCCGCCGTCGATCCCCATCGTGATCCGCGCCTGGCCGTCGGGCGTGATGCTGATGCCCTTCACGCTGCCGGCCTTCACGCCGGCGACCTCCACGAGGTTGCCCTTCACGAGCTGACCGGCGTTCAGGAAGTCGGCCTTCACCGAGTAGCCACCGCCACCGGCGTTGCCGAACAGGAAGATCCCCACCAGCAGGGCAGCGACGAACACCGCCGCAACGGCGGCCACACGGCCGACCCCGCTAACCGATCGCATTCAACTCCACTCCCGTCTTCACGCCGGTTCCGCCCCCCTTGGCGGATAACCCCGTACCGGCGAATCGCGCAGGTTAACAACCCCTCGTGGGCCCCGCGCCGGTCCCACGACGGTGGTTATTTACCCCCTACGGCAGGTATTCAGACCCGATTCGGCTACTCGGGCTTGGGCTCTTCGTCGCCCGGCCAAGAGCCGGTGAGGCGGAAGAAGCTCGTGCGGGCGCCGCGATCCACCACCGCTTTGGTGGCGCGGAAGACGGCTCCCTCGATCGCGGTCGCGAGGATCAGCTTCGGCAGGGTGGTGCGGTGCACCGACCCGTCGGGCGGCTGCTCTGCATCGACCAGGCTCCAGACGTGATCGAACAGGCGCTTGCCCACGAACCCCGCGAGGATGCCGCTGACGATGCTGAAGGGCGCGAAAAACAGCTTCTTCATAGCCCTGAACCGTATACCCGGGGCGCCCGGAGCGCACTTAGACTTGGCCGCGAGCGCCCGGGTGCTGGAACTGGCAGACAGAGGGGCCTTAAAAGCCCTGGCCCGAGAGGGTTTGTGGGTTCGAATCCCACCCCGGGCACGTCAGTCGACAGTCGACGGTCCACGTACCACCGACGGCGGACTTGCATAGCCGCAACTTCTGCGCCGCTAGCCTGTCTTTACAGGGGAACCGCGGTTTTCTGATGGAAGCTTCTGCCGTTAGACATGTAGCGGGCGCTCCGGCGCTCGCTGGACGCTCGCCGCTCTTGCGGCTTCAGAGTGACGAGAAACTCGTGGCTCTGATCCGTCGCGGGCACCACGGCGCCTTCGAGGCGCTGGTCAACCGCTACAACTCGCGCCTCCTCGCCTTCTGCCGCCACATGCTCGGCAACACCGAGGACGCGGAGGACGTGCTGCAGGAGGTCTTCACCGCGGCCTTCAACGCGATCTGCGCCGACGAGCGCCCGATCAACGCGCGCCCGTGGCTCTACCGCATCGCCCGCAACCGCTGCCTCAACCACCTGCGCCGTCCCCAGCACGCCGGGCAGGATTCGATGGACATCTTCGAGCGCGACGGCGGCGCCACCACCGCGGACACGGTTCACACGCGTGAGGAGTTCCGCCAGATCGTCACAGACGTTCAGCAGCTGCCGGAGTCGCAGCGCAGCGCGCTGCTCCTGAGGGAGATCGACGCGCTCTCCTATGAGCAGATCGCCGAGGCGATGGACACCACGGTGCCGAGCGTGAAGTCGCTCCTCGTGCGTGCGCGCGTGTCGCTCGCGGAGGCGGCCGAGGCGCGGCTGCTCACCTGCGAGGAGGTCCGCATCGAGCTCGGCCAGGTGGCCGAGGGCCTCGTCCGCACCTCGCCCCCGGTTCGCCGCCACCTGCGCACCTGCGACCGCTGCACCCTCTTCCGCCGCGAGCTGCGCAACACCAGCCGCGCGCTGGCCGCCGTGTATCCGATCGGCCTGCTGGTCGTGGTCAAGAAGTTCGTGCTGGCCAAGCTGGGCGCCGTGGGCAGCGCAGCGGCCGGCAGCAGCGCGGCCGCTGCCGGCGGAGGCGCCGCGGCGACCGGCGGCGCGGCGGCTGCCGGCACTGGCGCCGTGGCCGGCGGGGTCACCGCCAGCGGGTTGGTCTCCGCGGGCATCGGCACCGTGGCCACCAAGGCCGCGGCCGGGCTTGCAGCGGCGGCGATCGTCACGGCCGGCGCCGTGGAGGTCAAGCAGGCGCACCGGCACCCGGTGGTTCCCGTGAGCCACGCGAGGGTCGCCGTGGCCCCGCAGCCCGTCCCGCAGGTCGTCTCGTCCCAGCCTCAGCCCACGGCCGCGGAGCGCGCCCGCCACCACTTGGCGAAGGCCAAGCACGAGGCATCAGCCACCAAGCCCGTCACCGACACGCCGGCGGCCACGCCCGCCGAGCCCGTGGCCGGCCAGCCGCAACTCGGCACCACCGACCAGGGCGGCTCCACCGTCACGCTTCCACAGCAGCCGGGCCAGACCCCTGAGGGAGCCACCGACGCCGACCCGACCGCCCCCGGCGTCGCCCCGGCACCCACCCCCATCGTCACTCCCGCGCCGCCGGTAACGAGCTCCGATCCAGCGGTCGTCGGCACGACCGGCAGCCAGGGCCTCGGCACCACCGGCCCGGACGGCGGCACCACCGGGCCGATCGACGATCCGGACAGCGCGCCGCCGCCCGATGACGGCGACGGCAGCAGCACCCAGGACCCTCCGCCGCCGGCCGGCTAGTTGGCGACCTTCGAGGAGTTCCAGCAGATCGACATGCGCGTCGGGCGCGTGCTCTCGGTCGAGGAGTTCCCCGAGGCGCGCAACCCGGCCTGGAAGCTGGAGATCGACTTCGGCCCCGAGGTCGGCGTCAAGCGCTCCTCGGCGCAGATCACGCACTACTCGCGCCACGAGCTGGAGGGGACGCTGGTCATAGGCGTCGTGAACTTCCCACCCCGACGCATAGCCGGCTTCGCCTCAGAGGTGCTGGTGCTGGGCGCGCTCGACGAGCAGAAGGGCGTGGTGCTGCTGCGGCCGGATCAGGAGTGCCAGGTCGGAGACCGGATCGGGTAGTCGGTAGTACCGGAACCGTCCTGCTTTGAATACGCATACGGTTGTCAAAGCAGGACGTTGAAGGAAACCGCTCCATCCGGACCTGGCCCTAATTGCTGCCGTAGGCGCTGGTCAGTCCGCTACGAACTCGCGCGAACCGGAAACTCGCGCACCAACTCCACCAGCTCCCCGTGCGACTTCCGCAGCGACGCCTCGTCCGTTGGGATGTCGCTGAACTCCAGCTTCGCGAAGCCGCCCACCTTCACGTAGCCGCCCAGCCGGCCCTCGCCCCTGTCGAGCTCGACGGTGATGCTCACGCGGTCCTCCTCGGTCTCCAGGGCGGCGGTGCCCTTCTGGCGCGCGAGGATGCGGCCGAGGTCGTCGCGGAAGAAGCTCAGCTCGTCGGCCATGAACAGCACCGGGCAGGAGCAGCGGAAGGCGCCGGTGGCGCTCAGCTCGACCTTGACCCCACCGGTGAGCCAGTTGGCCTCGGTGCCGCTCGCGTCGTCGCGGAACTCGTAGCGGACGACGTTGAGCGTCAGCCGCCCACCATCGCCCGCGAAAGACACCTCCCGCCTCACGCCCGGGAAGCTAGCGAATTGACCTAGCCGGCGACCGGCGCGAGCCCGATCACCTTCAGGCGCCGCTGGAGCGCCTTCATGGCGAACTCGCGCGTCTCCTCGAGGCTGACGCCGAAGAGGTCCATGCCCTCCTCGTACCAGGGCGGCTGCAGCACGCCGTCGGCGGCCGGCGCCGACTCGATCAGCATGCGCTGGATCGCCTCCATGTACTTCGGATCGGACTGCGCCATCTCGCGCAGGAAGCGCGCGCCGAAGGCCACGTGGCGGTGCTCGTCGCGGGCGACGTTGTTGAAGCCCTCCACGAAGCCGGGCAGCACGCCCTGCTCCTCGTTGTAGCTGATGATGAAGTGCTGGCCGGTGAGCGCCAGCATCCCCTCGATCACCATGTGGTAGAGCGTGATGGCCTCGACGAGCGTCTCGAGGTCGCTGGGGTCGCGCGCGAGCTTGTCGACGCGGCTGGAGAGCATCTCGTCGAAGAGGTCGTGGAACTTCGGGTTGAGGTGGGCGCTCGTCTCCTTCAACCGGTCCTGGAGGTTGTCCGACTCGAGCACGCCGACCTCCTCGTAGAAGCGGTTGAAGAACGCGACGTGACGCGCCTCGTCGGCGATCTGGGTGCAGAGGAAGATGCGCATCTCCTCGGTGGGCGCGGCGCGCATCATCGGCCCGAGCTCCTCCGCCACGCGCTGCTCGCCGATGAAGAACGACGACAGCCCGTACATGCGCTGGAACTTCTCGTCGTCGGGGAAGCTCTCCCAGTCGAGCTTGTCCTGGGTGAAGTCGAGGTCCTGCGTGCGCCACTGCTGGCGCTCCCACAGCTCGTAGAGCTCCTGGTACCCGAGCAGCTTCACCTCGCCGCGGTCGGCCGACTCGAGGACGGCCGGATCACTGGTCGCCTGGAAGTCCTCGCGGTCGGTCCTGCTCGTCGCGGTATCGCTCATTCGCGGCTCCCCTCCTGCGGTGCGGTGGCTCGGTCGGGCAAGCGTACCGGAGATTGGCTGGCTGGCCAACTATGGGCCGGGCTCGGCCGAGGCGACGATCGTCAGGCGGCTCGGAGAGCCCGTCTTGTTCGTCACCACGTAGCGAGCCTGCGGCCTCAGCCCGGGCAGCTTGACGGCCGCCCCGTGGTGTCCGGAGTCGACCGTCAGCGTCTTGCCGTCCACCGCGATCGCGTAGCTGCCGCCGTCCGCCGAGTGCAGCACGACGCTGACCGCTATGAACGGCGGCACCCGGACCCTCGACGGCGACAGCTTGCCGCCGCGACCCGTGAAGAGCGCCTGAGTGGCGATCGGTGTCTCGTCGCCGGCCCCGCCCTGCTGGGACTCGGGGGAGGCACTGGTGCTGGTCCGGCTGGTCGTCGTGCTGGTCGAGAGCTCGCCCGTCGAAGACGCGGAGGTGGCCGTCTCGGTCGTGGTCACCGGGGGCGCAGACTGGGTGGCAACCGTCGTCGACGCCGCCTTCTTCCCGCCCCCGCCGCAGCCGGCGAGGGCGGTCAGCGCGATAACGCCGAGGAGAAGGAGACGCCTAGACAGAGTGCGTCTCTCCCGGCTCCAGAATGACGACCTTCGACGAGGTCTTGGACTCGACGTCCGACTTGTACGCCTGGGCGTCGGTCTCGATCGGCGGGAACGTGTTGTAGTGACAGGGGATCACCGTGTCGGCGCCGACGAGGTCCGCGGCGGTCACAGCGTCATGGCGATCCATCGTGTAGTGGCCGCCGATCGGGATCAGCGCGACGTCCACGTGATCGCGCGCCTTTACCAGCTGGAGATCGGAGAACAGACCGGTGTCGCCCAGGTGGTAGACGGTCTTGCCGCCGAGGTTGATCACGAGGCCGGCGGGGATCGTCACCGTGCCTCCGGGCGAGGTGGACGTATGCCAGGCGGGCGTGAGCCGCACCCAGCCGCCGTCGAACTCCACGGTGCCGCCGACGTTCGGGTCGGAGACGTTCTCCACACCCTGCTCCCCCAGCTCGTTTGCCAGCTCGACGATCGCCACGCAGTGGGCGCTGGTCCGCTTGGCGAGGTCGACGATGTCGCCCCAGTGGTCCACGTGACCGTGCGTGAGGAAGATGTGGGTCGGGTTCACATCGTCCGCCCCGATCGGCGCCTTCGGATTGCCGGTGAGGAAGGGGTCCACAAGTACTCGCGTGTCGCCGTCGCTGAGCTCGAAGCATGCGTGCCCGAGAAAGCGGATGTCCATGTCAGTCTCCTTCTGTGTCGTCTGCGTTCAAACCTTCGAGTTCCCGGGCCAGCTCCCATCCCACCGCAACTCCCACGAGCATCGCCGAGTCGCGTTTCCTCGGCGAGCAGGGTGCGCACGGCCGTGAGCCGTGCCTCGTCGTCCGGCGTGGTCGCGGCCTTCAGGACCTCCGACTCGTGGGCCTCGAGCCAGCCGCCCGAGTGCAATGCGTCCGCGAGGATGCGCTGCAGCTGGGGGGCGATGCGCGAGACGCGGCCCTCGGCCGCGCTGAAGCGCTGCGGATCGCTGAGAGCCTCGAGTGCGGCGTCCACCTCCGCGTCCGTGAACTGGCGCTCGGGCACGCGGCGGATAATAGGTAGATGGAAATCGTGAAGCTCACCGCGCTCTCCCACGGGGCGGGCTGCGCCTGCAAGCTGTCCCCGGCGGAGCTGCATCCCCTGCTCGACGAGCTGCCCGCGCCAGGACGATCCGCGCGTGCTGGTGGGGTCGGACACCGCCGACGACGCCGCGGCCTTCCTGGTCTCGCCCGAGCTCGCGATCCTCACCACCGTCGACTTCTTCACGCCGATCGTCGACGACCCCTACGACTTCGGCCGGATAGCCGCCACCAACGCGCTGTCGGACATCTACGCGATGGGCGGCGAGCCGCTCACCGCGCTCAACCTGGTGGCCTACTCGCTGGACGAGCTGGGCCCCGACGTGCTGCGCGAGATCCTGCGCGGCGGCCACGACGCGGCGGCCGCCGCCGGCGTGGCGGTGGTGGGCGGCCACTCGATCGACGACGCCGAGCCGAAGTACGGCATGGCGGTGACCGGCCGCGCGCATCCCGACCGCATCGTGCGCAACTCCACGGCGCTCGCCGGCCACGACCTGCACCTGACCAAGCCGGTGGGAGGAGGCGTGGTCTCGACCGCCGCCAAGCGCGGCCTCGCGCCCGACTCGCTGGTGGCCCGGACGATCGACGTGATGACCACGCTGAACCGCGACGCCGCCGCCGAGGCGCTCGACTCCGACCTCAGCGCGATGACCGACGTGACCGGCTTCGGCCTGCTGGGCCACCTGCACGAGCTGGCCAAGGCCAGCGGCGTGGCGGCCGAGGTGGAAGCAAGTGCGGTTCCCGCCATCGCCGGCGTGCTCGACCTGCTGCGCTCCGACGAGCCGCCCGTGGCGGGCGGCACCCGCCGCAACCGCGACTGGGTGGAGCCCTACGTGGAGTGGTCGGAGGACGTGCCCGAGGAGCTGCGCTGGCTCCTGTGCGACGCGATGACCTCGGGCGGGCTGCTGGTGGCGGCGGCGCCCGAGTCGGGCGCCCCCGGCGTCAGGATCGGACGCCTGCTGGAGGGCCCTGCCGGCGCTATCGCCGTCAGCGCCTGAACGTGCTGAGCACCAGTCCGCTCAGGCCGCCGATCGCCGCGCCGCCCACCGCCGCGTAGATGCTGGCGTCCGGCCAGGCCACCGCCAGCAGCAGGAGCACGACGGCGAAGACGTAGACGCCGATCAGGTCGTTGCCGCGGTCGTCCCCGCGGCGGAAGGCCAGCCGATCGTCGACCAGCCAGGCGCAGAGCAGGCCAAGCGCGGCCCCGTTGGCGCCGAGCGCCGCCTGGTTGGGATCGATCACGACCGACAGCGCGGCGCCACCTGCGCCTGCCAGCAGGAACACGATCACCGGGGTGAGCAAGCCGAAGCGCCGCTCGAGATGGGTGCCGAAGATGGCCACCGCCACCATCGCCACGAACAGGTAGACGCCGTTGTTGTGGAGGAACGGCGTGGCGGCCACCCGCCACCACTCGCCCGACACCGGCTTGAAGTAGACGGCCCCCAGGTCCGACAGCGTCACGTGGCTCGTGGCGACGGTCACCCAGGCGGCGAGCGCGATGATGACCAGGACCCCGGTGGCGTACGGACGCGTGTCCGGGGCGATCCCCGGGATCTCGTCGCGGCGCAGACGCGGGAGCGAGGGCATCTTGGCCGCGGAGCGGCGCTTGCGCTGGGATTCCGGCTGCGGGCTGCGATCGAGCTTCGGCGCGCGCTTGCGCACTCGCTGCCCGCAGTAGGGGCACTCGGTCACGTAGGGGCTGACCTCGGCGCTGCAGTTCTTGCAGATTACGAAGAGCTCGGGCTCGCTCACTACAGCGAGGATACCTTCGCGGAGGCAGCGCAAAAAGGGCCAACCTGCGCCACGACCGGCCCTCAGGCGATGGTGGCCTCCACGATCTCCCGCATCACCTCGCGCAGGTCGTGGTTCGCCTCGTACACCACCACCTGCCGGGCGGCCCCGTTGCCGCGCTCGAGCAGGTCCTCCAGATAGTCGAGCTGCTCCAGGGCGCCGAGGTCCTCGGCGTGCGGGCGGACCCGCTTCGCGACCCGCCGAACCAGCTCGCGGGTGGGCACCCGCTTGGTCTTCGGGAGGTCCACCAACTCGCCCTCCAGCCCGTGGCGGGCCGCCAGCCACTTGTTCTCGTCGAGCATCTCGTAGGGGTAGTGGGAGAGCTTCTTGCCGGCGTCGAAGTGCTCGGCGAGCTCCTTCACGAGGCACTGCACGAGCGCGGCGATGGCCAGCGTGTGCTCGACCCTCGTCTGGGCATCCATCGCCCGCACCTCGACCGTGCCGAAGTTGGGATGCGGGCGCACGTCGTACCAGAGGTAGGTGTAGTCCTCGATCGCGCGCGACTCGACCATGAACGCGACCCGGCGCGAGTAGTCCTCGAAGTCGTCGTAGCGGGGCGGGATCCCAACTCGGGGGAAGGCCCTGAAGATCGGCGTGCGGGTGGAGAGCAGGCCGGTGGCGTCGGCGCGCCAGAAGGGCGAGTTGGCCGACAGCGCGAGCAGCATCGGCACGTGCACGCGCATCCCGTTCGCCACGTGGATGGCCTTGTCGGGGTCGTCTAGCCCGATGTGCACGTGCACCCCGAAGATCAGCTCCTGCCGGGCCACGAAGCGCAGCGCCGCGACGAGGTCGCGGTAGCGCGGGCGCGCGACGATCCGCTGGTCCTCCCACATCGCGAACGGATGCGTGCCGGCCGAGCCGATCGCCAGCCCGCGCTCGGCGGCGGTGGCCGCGACCCTGGCCCGCAGCTCGCGCAGCTCGGCGCCCGCCTCGGAGACGTTGCGGCAGGGGGTAGTCGCAACCTCGAGCACCGACTCCATCAGCTCGGGCTTCACCTGGCCGTCGGCCCCGGACACGGCCTCCAGCATCGTCTCGATGGAGTTCGAGAGCTCGAGGGTCTCGGCATTGAGGATCATGAGCTCCTCCTCGATGCCGATCGTGTACGGGGGCCCCGTGAATCGGTGCTCCACCCGGGCATCGTATCCTCCCCCGCACACAACCTAGGAGGCGGAAGAAACCCCAATGGCACTCGGTTACGACGGCAAGCTGTTCATCCTCGCGTTCGACCATCGCGGCTCCTTCCAGAAGAAGTGGTTCGGCCTGACGGGCGACCCCACACCCGAGGACGTCGAGCGCATCTCGGACGGCAAGCACGTTGTTTTCGAGGGGCTTCTGCACGCGCTGGAGGGCGGCGCCGAGGCCGAGCATCACCGGTGCGCTGGTGGACGAGCAGTTCGGCACCCCGACCGACATCCCCGCCCAGGCGAAGGCACGCGGCCTCAAGCTCGCCATGCCCGTCGAGAAGAGCGGCCAGAACGAGTTCGACTTCGAGTACGGCGAGCAGTTCGGCGAGCACATCCTGGACTACGACCCCGACTTCTCGAAGGTCCTCGTCCGCTACAACCCGGACGACCCCGACACCGAGATGAACGAGCGTCAGCTCGGCCGCCTCAAGCGCCTGGCCGACTGGCTGCACGAGAACGAGCGCAAGTTCCTCTTCGAGCTGCTGGTGCCCGCCACCGATGCCCAGCTCGAGCAGGTCGGCGGCGACGGCGACCGCTACGACGCGGAGCTGCGTCCCGAGCTGATGAAGCGCGCGATCGCGGACATCCAGGACTTCGGCATCGAGGTGGACATCTGGAAGATCGAGGGCGTGGACGAGCGCTCCGACGCCGAGATGCTGGCCCAGCAGACCCGCGCGGGCGGCCGCGATGGCGTGGTGTGCGTGCTGCTCGGCCGCGGCGCTAGCGACGAGAAGGTGGACCACTGGCTCACGCAGGCGGCGCCCGTGGACGGCTTCGTGGGCTTCGCGATCGGCCGCAGCATCTGGGGCGACCCGCTCAAGGGCTTCCTCGACGGCTCACTTCCGCGCGACGACGCGGCGCGTCAGATCGGCGAAAACTACCTGCGTTTCGTGTCCGTCTACCAGCAGAGTGAGTCCGCGGCACTGGCGTAGGTGATGTAGCCTTTCCCGTCGTGGCGATGCGGATGAGGCAGTCGCTTGCGCAGTTTGAGGCGGCCTTCCGTGAGGAGACCGTCGATGAGCGCCAGCGCCGAGAACGGCTCCGCCGCGAGGCGGCAGAGCGTGCTCGCGTGCGCCGCGCGCAGCGCATCTCGAAGCGCGGCAACCACAACTTCATCGTGCTCGTGGTCGCCATCCTGGTGACCACCGTGGTGGTCACCTTCGCGATGTTCCAGACGCTGTCGCTGCTCGTCGGCGGCTAGCGGCCCCGCCCGCTAGTCGTTCGTCTTCAGCTTCTCGAGCGCCTTGTCCACGTGGTCGCGCTCGGCCTGGCGGTCCTCGCCCGAGCGTTCCTGCTGAATCTCGAGGTAGACCTCTTTGCGGAACACCGGCACCTGGCGCGGCGCCTCGATTCCGATCCTTACCTTCTCCCCCATGATCGCCAAAACCGAGATTTCGATCTCGTCCCCGATCATGATGCTCTGGTTGGACTTACGCGTCAGAACGAGCATCTGCGCCTCCCTGCCGGTCGAATTCGCGGGTGGCCCGTCTAAGCGAACTTCTGGTCGTAACCAGCAAGAGCGCCTCCGTGGCTCAGTGTATAGATCGGAGGCCCCATCCCGATCCAGTTGACCCACCTGTTGAAGAGCGCAGAGGTTCGGCGAGGGGACATGGCCAGTCTAAGCGAGATTTGGTTGCTAGTCTTGCCGCCTCTTTGGCACGTAGATCGCTTAAAGCGCAACTCAACCAGATCCGCGGCTGGGTCCGACAAGGCCGAACGGACGCCTGGATAGCCCACCAGCTCGACGTCAGCGTCAAGGACATCGAGGCGTTCAAGCGCGAGCACGCGCTGGCCGCCGACGGCGGCGACGCCACCGACTGGGCCCCCGGAGCCGACGACGAGCTCGACCTGCGCGCGGAGGATGACGCCCTCGTGGCGGCCGCTCTGGAAGCGGAGCCGGACGAGGACGACGACGAGGACGACTCCGACGAGAACGGCGAGGACGGGGACGGCGACGGCCCCAAGCGCCGCCGTCGGGGACGCCGGGGAGGCCGCGGCCGCCGAGGTGGCGGGCGCGAGCGCAAGCGCGACCTCGAGGGCACCTTCGACCACGGCGACGAGGGCTACGGCCTCTGGCTCGACCCGGCGATCCAGGACGATCCCGTCTACGCCGAGCACTGGGCCGGCCACCGTTCCGTGGTGGTCTCGGTCGAGCCCGACCGCATCGTCATCAAGCGGACCGGCGGGGACGCCGGCGACGATGACGAGTCGGACTCCGACGACGAGTAGCTGCGCCTAGCGGGGCGGTTGCTGCGGGCGCGCCGGCATGTCGCGCGCCCTGCCGCCCGCGTAATCGATCGCCTCGCGCGCGTAGCGGTGGAAGGACGCGTCGACGACCCAGGGCGAGTCGGTGCCCGCGGCCTGTCGCTGGGCGAGCTCCGAGGCCCAGTCCACATCGCGGGCGTAGAAGGCCGCCAGCTCGTGGACCGAGAAGGACGATCCGAGACGTCGCCTCAGCTCGTCGAGCACCACGCGCACGGCGCGCTCGAGGTCGCTGCGGGCGGGCTCCGGCGTGTCCCGTAGACGGCGCTCCCCCTCCTCCCACTGGAAGAGGGCGTTCTCGACGGCGTACGACATCGGCACGACGTTAGCGGGGGCCGTCTAGTTCTTGGGAGGATTCTCGACCACGAACGCCCGCTCGCCGCGCTTGATCATCCCGAGCTTGCGCGCTTCCAGCTCGAGGGCGGAGGGCGAATGAAGCGTCTTGATCTGCGTCCTCAGCTTCAGGTTCTGACTCTGCAGGTCGCGCAGGTCGGACTGCTGCTGCGAGGCGGCCTGGCGCTGGGTCATCCAGCGCTCGAGCGGTGAGACGTAGAGCAACAGGACGATGCCGAGCGTGGCGAGCAGCGCCGCGCGCGCAACCCGGTCCCAGCGGATGCCGGAGCGCCCCTTCGGGGGTCGTGGAGCGGTCTGTCGCTGGCGCCTTCGCGCCGCCGCCCGCTGTGCGCTCGCAGATACCGCCTGTGCCATCCATGAGCCCTTCGCCCCTCTGGGCGGGGTTCCTCCTAAGGGCTCCGCAGGTTGATCGCTTACTGCCTGCAATGAGGGTCGGCCCGGGCGTTTTCTTCGCCCATTGCAGCTTTTTACCCCATAGGGGGTAAAACCCTGCACTCGGCCGAATCAGGAGCGGAAGACCGAGCGGCCGGGGTAGGTCGCGTCCGGGCCGAGGGCCTCCTCGATCCGCAGCAGCTGGTTGTACTTCGCCACGCGATCCGTGCGGGAGGGGGCGCCGGTCTTGATCTGGCCGCAGCCGGTGGCCACCGCCAGGTCGGCGATCGTCACGTCCTCGGTCTCTCCAGAGCGATGCGACATCACCGCCGTGTAGCCGGCCTCGCGGGCCATGGCGATCGCCTCCAGCGTCTCGGTGAGCGTGCCGATCTGGTTCACCTTCACGAGGATCGAGTTGGCCACGCCGGCCTCGATGCCGCGCGAGAGGCGCTCGGTGTTGGTCACGAACAGGTCGTCGCCCACGAGCTGCACGCGCTCGCCAACGCGCTCGGTGAGCTGCTTCCAGCCATCCCAGTCCTCCTCGTCCATGCCGTCCTCGATCGAGAGGATCGGGTAGCGGGAGGCCAGGTCGGCCCAGTAGTCGGCCAGCTCGCTCGAGGAGAGCGTGCGGCCCTCGTGCTCGAGCTCGTAGGAGCCGCCCTTGAAGATCTCGCTGGTGGCAGGGTCGAGCGCGATGCCGATCTGCTCGCCGGGCTTGTAACCCGACGCCTGGATCCCCTCCATCAGCATCTCGAGCGCCTGCTCGTTCGACTCGAGGTCGGGCGCGAAGCCCCCCTCGTCGCCGACGGTGGTGCCGAGGCCGCGGTCGTGCAGCGTCTGCTTCAGCGAGTGGAACACCTCGCAGCCGGCCCGCAGCGCGTCGGAGTAGGTCGAGAAGCCCACCGGCACGACCATGAACTCCTGGAAATCGACCTTGTTGTCGGCGTGCGCGCCGCCGTTCACCACGTTCATCATCGGTACCGGCAGCACGCCGGCGGCGTCGCCGCCGAGGTGGCGCCAGAGCGGGAGACCCTGCTCCATCGCCATCGCCTTCGCGGCGGCCAGCGATACGCCCAGGATCGCGTTGGCGCCCAGTCGCGCCTTGTTCGGAGTGCCGTCGAGCTCGATCATCGCCCGGTCGAGCGCCGCCTGGTCGGCGGCGTCGAGTCCGTTCACGGCGTCGGCGATCTCGCCGCGGACGTTCTGCACCGCCCGCGTGACGCCCTTGCCGCCGAACGGTTCGCCGCCGTCGCGCAGCTCCACGGCCTCGAACTCGCCGGTGGACGCGCCCGAGGGCACCGCGGCGCGGCCGGCGGCGCCGGACTCGAGCCCGACCTCGACCTCCACGGTGGGATTGCCCCGGCTGTCGATCACCTGGCGGGCGTGGACCTGCTTGATCTCGCTCACTCGATTCCCTTTCTGAACCTGTCGGCGGACGCGCGCAGGGCGAGCTCGGGATCCACCCGGGCCTCGCGGGCGAGCGCCACGCAGTCGAACAGCAGATCGCCGAGAGCGTCGAAGCTCCCGTCGAAGGCCTCAAGGCGTTCGCGCAGGCGGGCCTGGACTTCCTCCGCGCCGGGGTGCTCGTAGCCGGATCCGGACGCGGCCCGCCGCATCAGCTTGCGGGCGTAGAGCAGCGAGGGCAGGTTCTCGGGCACGTCGTGGAAGATCTCCTCGCCGTCGCGCCCCGGCTCGGTGCGCTTGATCTGGTCCCAGTTGCGCAGCACGGTGGCCGCGTCGTCGGCCTCGGCGTCGCCGAACACGTGCGGGTGGCGGTGGATCAGCTTGCGGCGGCAGTGATCCGCCACCGCGGCGAGGTCGCCCTGGCCGCGCTCCTCGAGCAGGAGCGACAGGAAGTAGACCTGAAACAGCACGTCGCCCAGCTCGTCGAGCAGCTTGGCGTCGTCACCCGAGTTCGCGGCGTCCGCGAGCTCGTACGCCTCCTCCACCGTGTGCGGCACGATCGAGCGCTCGTCCTGCTCGCGGTCCCAGGGGCAGTCGCGACGCAGGCGGCGGGTGATCTCGTCGAGCGCGAGAAGCGAACCGGCGGGCTGCCCGCTAGCCGGCACCGGTGGCACCGGTGGCACCGGTGGCGCCGTTCTTCGGCTTCGGGGCGTTCTTGCAGCTGGCGATGACGTAGTCCTTCGCGCAGTCCGTCTTCTTTGTGTAGTCCTTCTGGTACTGCGTGACGAACTTGTTCAGCGTGTTCTGCTCCTGCTGGGAGCGGATGATGTTGAGGATCGTGTCATGCGCCTGGGCCGCAGTCTGCTGCGAGGCCTTGGTGATCGCCGTGACCTTGAAGACGTAGTAGCCGAACTGGGTCTTCACGGGACCCACGACCACGCCCTTCTTGGCGCCGAAGATGGCGCTGTCGAACGACTTCTCCTGCTGGCCCTTGGCCACGCCCGGAAGCTTGCCGCCCTGTGACTTCGAGGCCTGGTCGATCGAGTACTTCTTGGCCACCGTGGCCCACGGCGTGCCGCTCTTGAGCGCTGCCTTGGCCTTGTTGGCCGCGGCCTCGGTCTTGGTGAGCACGACGAGCAGATCACGGCGCTCGGGCTGCGAGAAGCGCGCCTGATTCTTCGTGTAGTAGGCCTGGATCGCGGCGTCGGAGACCTTGGCGTTGCCGGCCACGATCTTCTGGCGCACCTGCTGGGTGAGCACGTCGATCTTCACACGGAAGAGCAGATCCTGCATCGACATCCCCGAGCTCTTGAGGAAGTTCTGGAAGTCGGCCTGCTTGGGGAACGACTGCTTGATCTGGTCGTCGAGCTGCTTCTGCACGGTCGCCGGCTTGGCGGTGAGCTTGCGAGCGCTCGCCTCCTGGAGCAGCCACTGGGACTGAATGAGGAACTGCATCACCTGCGTCTTCAGGCCGTCGTACTGCTGCGCGCACTGGGCCTTGAGCGCCGCCACGGTGGGCTTCGCCTGCCCCTTCGCGACCGGCTGCTTCTGGAGCGCCGCGACGCACTTCGCGTAGGTGGGCGGATCCGGCGCCGTGGCGGTCGCGCCCGGCGTGGCCTGCTGCTTGGCGGCAATCGTCATCCAGTGGTCGAAGTCGGTCTTCTTGATCGAGGTGCCGTCGATCGTGGCGACCGAGTCGTCGGGGACCCCGCCACCCGATCCACAACCGGTCACTACGACGGCGAGGACGGCAACGGCGATTACGGCGGCAAGCAGCTTCTTTGTCATAAGAGAAGGGTGATGTTGGAAACAGGCCGAAGAGAGCGCGCGCAGACCCGGGTGTGCAATGGGGCGAGTCTGAAGAACGCCTCCCAGGTGCGGCGCCCGCACGAAGCGTGATGGTAGCGGCTATTCATTAGTTCTAGGTTCAGTTGCGACGTGGAGAATCGCCTCCGCTGCGGCCACGACCGCCGGGAAACGGGCCGCCGGATCGTCGGGCACGCGCACCCTCACGGTGCTGCGCCCAGACTCGTATATCGCGCCCGGAAGCGCCTCCCGGAGCGCCTTCGAGCCGCGCGAGTCGAGCTCGATCGGGGACACGGTGAGCTGCCCCGAGCGGAAGCCCACGTCCAGTGCCCCGGCCCGTCCCAGCTTGATGCGCGCATCCTGCAGACGGATGAGATTCTCGAGCGGGGCGGGGATCGGCCCGAAGCGGTCCTCCAGCTCCTCGCGGAGCACGATCAGAGTGGCGATCTCCTTCGCGCCGGCCACCCGGCGGTGGATCTCGATCTTGGCGGCCTCGTAGGGCACGTAGTCGCCGGGCACGAACGCGTCGACGGGGATGTCCAGCCGCACCGGCTCGGGCGTCTCGTCCGCGCTGGTGCCGGCGAGCGCGGCCACGGCCTCGTCCAGCATCGCCACGTAGAGCTCGAACCCCACCGCCGCCACGTGGCCGGACTGCTCGTCGCCGAGCAGGTTGCCCGCGCCGCGGATCTCCAGGTCGCGCATCGCGATCTTGAAGCCCGAGCCGAGCTCCGTGTAGTCGGAGAGCGTGGACAGCCGCTTCTGCGCGTCCTCGGTGAGCGCAGCGTGGGAGGGGTAGAAGAGATAGGCGTAGGCGCGATCGCGAGAGCGGCCCACGCGGCCCCTGATCTGGTACAGCTGGGCAAGGCCGAGGGCGTCCGAGCGCTCGACGATCAGCGTGTTGGCGGTGGGGATGTCGAGCCCGGCTTCCACGATCGTCGTGCACACCAGCACGTCCGCGTCGCCGCGCAGGAACTCGAGCATCACGTTCTCGAGCTGCTTCTCGTCCATCTGCCCGTGGGCCACCGACACGCGCGCGGTCGGAGCGATCGCTCGCACGCGCTCGGCGGTCTCGTCGATCGTGTCCACGCGGTTGTGCAGGAAGAAGGTCTGGCCGCCGCGCTGCAGCTCGCGCTCGATCGCCTGGGTCACGAGCTCCTCGTCGTACTCGCCCACGTAGGTGCGGACCGGCCGCCGGCCCTCCGGCGGCGTCTCGATCACCGAGATGTCGCGCAGCCCGGCCAGGGACATCTGCAGGGTGCGCGGGATCGGTGTTGCGGACAGCGACAGGACGTCCACCCGCAGCTTGAGCTGTCGCAACAGCTCCTTCTGCTTCACGCCGAAGCGCTGCTCCTCGTCCACGATCAGCAGTCCGAGCTCCTTCGGCCGCACGTCGCGCGAGAGCACGCGGTGGGTGCCGATCAGGATGTCCACCTTGCCCTCGCGGAACTTGTCCAGCGCCTCCTTCACCTCCTTCTGCGAGCGGAAGCGCGAGGCCATCTCGATCTGGAAGGGGTAGTCGCGCAGGCGCTCGGTGAAGGTGCCGAAATGCTGCTGGGCGAGCACGGTGGTGGGCACGAGGAAGAGGACCTGCTTGCCGTCGGCCGCGGCCTTGAACGCCGCCCGCAGGGCCACCTCGGTCTTGCCGTAGCCCACGTCGCCGCAGATCAGCCGGTCCATGGGGCGGGCCTCCTCCATGTCCGCCTTCACCGCCTCGATCGCGTCGAGCTGGTCGGGCGTCTCCGTGTAGGGGAAGGCCTGCTCGAACTCGATCTGCCACTCGCCGTCCTGCGGGAACGCGTTGCCCGCGCGGCGGCGGCGCTCGGCGTAGAGGTTGATCAGCTCGCCGGCGAGCGCCTGGGCGGCGCGGCGGGCGCGCAGCTTCATCTGCTCCCACAGCTTGCCGCCGAGCTTCGAGAGCGGCGGGTTGCCGGCGTCCGCGCCCACGTAGCGGCTGATCTTGTGGAGCTGGTCGCTCGGCACGAAGACGCGGTCGCCGTCCTTGTACTCCAGCTCCAGGTAGTCGCGCGTCACCCCGCCCACGGTCTTCGTCTCGAAGCCGGTGAAGCGCGCGATGCCGTGGTCCTCGTGCACCACGGCGTCGCCGCTGCGCAGGTCCATGAACGAGGCGATCGCCCCCGCGCCGGTGCGCGGGCCCTCCGGCCGCTGGGCCCGGCGGCGGCGCAGCAGCCGGTGCTCGGGCAGCAGCGCCAGCTTGAGCGTGGGTGCGAGGAAGCCCTCGCGCAGGTTCGCGGTGGCGAAGGTCACGCCCGGCTCGGAGGGCGCCGGCCCACCGTCGAGGAACTCGGCGCGCAGCCGGGCCAGGTTGTAGCGGGCGCGCTCGCCCTCGCCCTGACGCGCCCACGCCACCACGGTCCGGTAGCCCGAGCGCACCAGCTTCTCCAGCTCGGGCTCGGCCTCCTTCAGCGACCTGGCGGCGCTGTCGGCGCCCTGGGCGCGGAAGACGTGCGGCTGGTCCCCCGAGATGGCCGAGAGGCTCAGCTCGGTGCGGGCCGCGAGCGTGGCCTCGAGCTCCTCCGGCGAGACGTACAGGTGGTGGGCGTCCGCGTCGTGGAAGCTCGTGGTCACGTCCTGCCAGAGGTCGGCAAGCGCGGGCGGCAGCTCCTCCTCGGCGGCGACGGCCACGAGGGCCTCGTCCGGCACCAGCGAGAGCAGGTCGCGGAAGCGGTCCACCGGGAGGATCTCCGCGATGTCGGGACGCTGCTCCTCCTCGGCCTCGGCGGCCGCGATCTCGGCCAGCTCGCGGTGCTCCGGGGCCAGCTCCGCCGCAGGCGCGATCTCGATTCGCTCGGCCTCCTCCAGCGAGCGCTGGGTGAAGGTCGAGAAGAACGTGAGCCGCTCCACCTCCACGTCGAACAGCTCGCACCGCACGGCGCGCTCCTCGGTGGCGGGATAGACGTCGAGGATGTCCCCGCGGATGGCGAACTGGCCGCGGTCCTCCACCTGATCGACGCGCTCGTAGCCGCAGGCCACGAGCTGCTCGGCGGCCTCGTCGAGATCGATCAGGCCGCCCTTCTCGATCGTGAACCCGTGCGGGCGCAGCTCCGGATCGGGCACCTTCTCGGCGAGCGCCGCCGCGCTGGCCACCACCACGGCGCCGTCGCCGTCGATCAGCGCATCGAGGGCGGCCACGCGCAGGCCCACGAGGTGCGGCGGCGGCGCGAGATGGGACTCGTAGCGGACGCCGCGGGCGGGGTAGAAGCGCACCAGCCGGGGCGCCAGGAACGCCTTGAGGTCGGCGGCCAGGTCGCGCGCCGCGCGATCGTCACCGGCCACGATCAGCGCGGGCCGCTTCGGGTCCGTGTCCACCAGCGCCGCGATCAGGTACGGGCGGAGGCTCGCCGACACGAAGGCGCGCTGCGGCTCCTTCCGAGCGGAGTCGGCGAGCGCCGTCACGGCGACGTCCTCGTGGGCGTATGTGAGGAGCTGGCGAAGGGACACGGGCAAGCGAAACGGCCGCCCGGACACGCCGCGCGGCTCTAGGCGCTGATTCTAGAAAGCGTGGCCAGCTCGTCCTCGGACAGCTCGATCGCTGCCGCCGCCACGTTCTCCTCGAGGTGCGCGACGGACGAGGTGCCGGGGATCGGGAGCATCACCGGCGAGTGGCCGAGCAGCCACGCGAGGGCGATCTGGCCCGGGCGCGGCGTCGTGAGCCGCGGCGATCTCATCGAGCGCGCCGCCCGGCGTGGCGAGCTTGCCCACGGCCAGCGGGAACCAGGGGATGAAGGCGATCCCGTCGGCCTCGCAGGCGTCGAGCACGTCCTCGGAATGGCGGTCGGTCAGGTTGTAGAGGTTCTGCACCGACACCACGTCGACGATCGAGCGGGCCGTGGCGAGCTGGTCGAGATCCACGTTCGAGACGCCGACCAGGCGGATCTTGCCCTCGTCCTGGAGCTCCTTGAGCGCGCCGACCGATTCCGCGTAGGGGACCTTCGGGTCGGGCCTGTGCAGCTGGTAGAGGTCGATCTGCTCCAACCTCAGCCGCCGCAGGCTGCCCTCGCAGGCCGCGCGCAGGTACTCGGGCCTACCGTCGGGATCCCACTCCAGCCCCTTGCCCGGTCGCGTGAGGCCGCCCTTGGTGGCGATCACGACGCCGTCGGGATACGGGTACAGCGCCTCGGCGATGATCTCCTCGCTGACGTTCGGGCCGTAGGAGTCGGCGGTGTCGATCAGGTTCACGCCGAGCTCGACGGCTCGCCGCAGCACGGCGAGCGCCTCGGGCCGGTCCTCGGGCTCGCCCCAGATGTCTTCTCCGGTGATGCGCATCGCGCCGAAGCCGAACCGGTTCACGGTGAGTTCGTTGCCGAGTGTGATGTTCATTCTTCTCCTTGGGATAGCAAACGCTCCGCCTCGTCAGCCGCTCGCTCGATCAGATCCCGCACCTCGCCGGGCGGCTCGCGGAACTTCCCCAAGCACCCATGCGGAGACGATCTCCGGGTCGGTGGAGTCCGGCCGGCCCACGCCCGCGCGGATGCGGCTGAAGTCCGGGCTGCCGAGGCCCTGCTTGACGGCCTTGAGTCCGTTGTGGCCCGCCAGCCCGCCGCCCACGCGGCTCTCGATGCGACCGAAGGGAAGATCGATCTCGTCGTGCACCACCAGCACGCGGTCGAGCGGCACGCCGAGGGCGCCGCGGGCCGGGCCCACCGACTTGCCGGCGTCGTTCATGTAGGTCTGGGGCAGCAGCATCGCCACCCGCGGGCCGCCGACTCCCGCGCGACCCTCGCTGTAGAGACCGGCGTACTTCTTCTTCGCGCGTGGCAGCTCCCAGCGCGTGGCGAGCGTGTTCGCCACCTCGAAGCCCAGGTTGTGGCGGGTGCCCTTGTAACTGTCACCCGGATTGCCGAGCCCCACCACGAGCCAGTCGACCCTGCCGCCCTCACCGTCGCGGCGACGCCGGAAGAGACTCAGGACTCGTCGCCGCCGCCATCGGCGGCAGCCTCTGCCTCGTCGCCGCCTGCGGGCGCCTCGCCCTCGGCCTCCTCGGCCGCTGCGGCCTCCTCGCCGACGAGCTCGGTCTCCTCCTCGATGTCCGGCTCGACCACCTGGCTTGGCACCGTGATCGTGGCGATGATCGTCTCCTCGGGGTCGTCGAGGAAGGTCACGCCGGCGGGCGCGGAGATCTCAGAGAGGTGCATCACGGCCGCGATCTCCATGCCGGACACGTCCACGAGGATCCGCTCGGGGATGTCCGTGGGCAGGGCCTCGATGTTGAGCTCGCGATTGGCCTGCTCGAGCACGCCGCCCTCCTTCACGCCGGGAGCGTCCTCGACGCCCTCGAGCTCGACCGCGACGGTGGAGTGGATCTTCTCGTCGAGGCGAACCTCGAGCAGGTCGATGTGCACGATCTGCCCGCGCACCGGGTGACGCTGCTCCGCCTTGATGATCACCGGGCGCGGAGTGCTGTCGCCGATCTTCAGGTCGATCAGCGCGGAGCCGTCGTGGAGCGCCGCGCGCAGGACGCGCGAGTTCACCTTGAACGAGATGCTGTCGTCGCTACCTCCGTAGACCACGCCGGGCACGAAGCCCGCATTGCGCAGACGCTTGGTGGCACGCGTCCCGCGTTCGGGACGTTCCTCGACAACCAGGGATGGGCGCTTTCCGTCGGCCATGCAGTCGGCCAGTCTAGCGAGCAGGGCACGCCCCTATAACCTGGGCCGGATGGCCAAGGGCGACAACGAGATCCCCACCGGGCGTATCCGACGTACCGCGAAGGTGGCCCAGGTGATCGGCACGAGCGGTGCCGGGTACGCCGGCGCGCGCGCCCGCAGCGTGGGTCGCAGCCAGGATCGCAAGGACGAGGAACTCGAGCGCGCACACATGGAGACGGCCGAGCGGATGGTGGATGCGCTCGGGAACATGAAGGGCGCCGCGATGAAGATCGGCCAGTTCGCGTCCTTCATCGACACGGACTTCCTCCCGCCCGAGTACCGCGAGCTGTACCAGGAGAAGCTGAGCAAGCTGCGCGACCACGCGCCGGCGATGCCCTGGAAGGACGTGCGCTCGGTGCTCGAGGAGGAGCTGGAGGACCCGGTCGAGGAGCTGTTCGACGACTTCGACGAGGAGGCGGCCGCCGCCGCCTCGATCGGCCAGGTGCACCGCGCCACGCTGCCCGACGGCAGACGCGTGGCGGTGAAGATCCAGTACCCGAAGATCGCCCGCGCGCTCGAGGCCGACATGCAGAACGCCGGCATGATCCTGCGCCTGGCCAAGGCGATCGCTCCGGGCCTGGACGCCGGCGCCGCGGCCAAGGAGCTGCGCGAGCGGGTGATGGAGGAGCTCGACTACGAGTACGAGGCCCAGAACCAGCGCGACTTCGCCCGTGCCTACCGCGGCCACCCGTTCATATACGTGCCGGACGTGGTCACCCGGCTGTCGCGCCGGCGGGTGCTGGTGACCGAGTGGGTCGACGGCATCGGCTTCGAGGAGGTCAAGCAGCTTCCGCAGGAGGAGAAGGACCGCATGGCCGAGATCGTCTTCCGCTTCTACTACGGCTCGATCTACCACCTCCAGCACTTCAGCGCGGATCCGCACCCGGGCAACTACCTGCTGATGGACGACGGCAAGGTCGCGTTCCTCGACTACGGCATGACCAAGCAGCTCGACAAGGAGCAGATCGAGCTCGAGATCGCGGCGCTCGAGGCGGCCTTCGACAACGATCCCGAGCGGCTGCGGCGCGCGCTGCAGGACCTGGGCTTCGTGAACAACCCGAAGCGGATCGACGCCGAGCGCCTGCTCGAGCACGTCAAGGCCGTGGGCGGCTGGTACATGGAGGACCGCGAGTACACGATCGACTCCGACGTGGTGATGCGCGCGATCGCCGCCGCCTCCGACCCTCGCTCGGAGTTCTTCGACCTCATGCGCCGCGAGAACCTGCCCGCCAACGAGATGATGGGCCGCCGCATGGAGGCCGGCGTGCTGGCGGTGCTCGGCCAGCTCACCGCCACGCGCAACTGGCACCGCATCGGCCGCGAGTGGTGGTTCGCCGACGAGCCCGAGACCGAGCTGGGCCGCGAGGAGTGGGCCTACTTCGAGTCGAAGGGCGAGAAGCGGGTGCGGAAGTTCGGTGCCAGGGCTACCTAGACGACTGGCAATAAGAGCGGCCCGAAGCGAGGGTGAGACCTCGAAAATGGGCGATTGTCCGTGCTATAGCACGGAAAAAGCTGCACTCTCGGCTCCGATCAGAACAGCTGATTCTCGCCGGCGAAGATCTCCGAGACCGAGCCGTCCGTGAAGATCTGCCGCACCGAGTCCGTGAGGATGTCCGAGCTCGTGAGCACGCGGATGAGGTCGGGCGGCGCGCCCTCGCGCAGCGGGATCGTGTCCGTGACCAGGATGCCGGAGAGCGGCGAGCTGGCCAGCGTCTCGTAGGCCTTGCCGGAGAAGATGCCGTGGGTGGCGACCGCGTACACCTCGCTGGCGCCCGCTTCCATCACGGTGCGCGCGCCGGCGGCGAGGGTGCCGCCGGTGTCGATGATGTCGTCGACGATCACGGCACGGCGCCCGCGCACGTTCTCGACGCCGATCACGTAGCCGATCTCCGCCACCTGCTGCGCCGGGCGCTCCTTCTCGAGCAGGGCGTACTCGGTGCCCACCTTCTCGGCGAACTTGCGCGTGAGCTTCACCCGGCCGGCGTCGGGCGCGATGATCACGAGGTCCGACGGCGGGCCGAGCTGGTCCTTGACGTACTGCGACAGCACGTTCATCGCGGTCATGTGATCCACCGGCTTCTGGAAGAAGCCCTGCAACTGGCCGGCGTGGAGGTCCATCGTCACGATCCGGTCCATGCCGGCCGCCTCGAGCATGCGGGCCACGAGGCGCGCCGTGATCGGCTCGCGCGGCGCGGACTTCTTGTCCTGGCGCGAGTAGCCGTACCAGGGGGTGACCGCGACCACGCGGTGCGCCGAGGCGCCCACCGCGGCGTCGATCATCACGAGCAGCTCCATGAGGGCGTCGTTGACGGTCAGGCCCTCCTTCTCGTTGCCGCAGATCGACTGGACGATGAAGAGGTCCGCCCCGCGGATCGACTCCTTGTAGCGGCAGTAGACCTCGCCGTCGGAGAAGGTCTTGAGCCCGGCGACCGTGAGCTCGACGCCCATCTTGTCCGCGATGCTGGCGCCCAGCTCGCGACTGGCCCGGCCGGCGGTGATCATGAGGCGCTTGTCGGCGCCGAACGGAAGGCTGGTCGGCATCGGTCCCGGCTCAGTCTCCAGGGTGCTCATCGGAGGCGTCCTTCCCCTTCTTGTCGGCGTATCCCTCGACGTTGCGCTGGCGAGCGCGCGCTATGCCAAGCGCGCCATCCGGGACGTCATCCGTGATGACCGACCCGGCACCAGTGTACGCGTCATCGCCGACGCTCACCGGGGCGACGAAGGTCGTGTCGACGCTGGTTTTCACGCGCTTACCGATCTTCGTGCGGTTCTTCGCCCCGGTCTTGCCGTTGTAGTTGGCGGTGACGTTGCCGGCGCCGATGTTGCTCTGCTCGCCGACGTCCGCGTCGCCGAGGTAGGAGAGGTGCGGGACCTTCGTGCCCGCGCCGATATCGGAGTTCTTCACCTCCACGAACGTGCCGATCTTCGCGCCCTCGCGGACGACGGTCCCGGGACGCAGGTAGGCGAACGGACCGATGCGCCCCCCGTCCTCGACCTCGGCCTCCACCGCGTAGGAGTGGGCCACCCAAACGCCGTCGCCGAGTCGCGTGCCGATCAGCGTGGTGTGCGGCCCGATCTCGCAGCTCGAGCCGATGCGGGTGCCCGCCTGGAGCGTGACCCCCTGGGCGATCACCGTGTCCTCGCCGATCTCCACGCCCGCCTCGATCGTCGTGGTCTCGGGTGACAGGAACGTGACCCCGGCCAGGGCGTGCTGCTCCACCAGGCGCCGCGTGAGGTGGAGCTCGGCGCTCATCAGGTCGGCGCGGGTGTTCACGCCCATGGCGCTCAGCACGTCGTCGGTGGGATAGGCGGCCACCGTGCGCTGGCGCTCGCGCAGGACGGCGAACACGCCGGTGAGGTAGCGCTCACCGTCCACCTCGGGCACCGCATCGAGCGCGTCGAACAGCTCGCCGGCGGTGAACGCGTAGGTGCCGACATTGATCTCGCGGATGGCGAGCACGTCGGCCGGCACGCCGCCGGTGTTCTTGGTCTCGACGATGCGCTCCACCGAGCCGTCGCCGGCGCGGATGATGCGGCCGTAGCCGGCCGGGTCGAGCTTGTCGGTGCTCACGAGCGTGGCCACCACGCCGTCCCGAGCGTGCTGCTCGGCCAGGCCCTCGATCAGGTCCGCCGCGATCAGGGGATGGTCGCCCGAGAGCACCACCACGGTGCTGTCGGGGTCTATGTGGTCGCGCGCGGCGAGCACGGCGGCGCCGGTGCCCTCGCCGCTCCGCTGCTCCGCGTTCTCCACGCCGTCCGGCAGCGCCTCGGCCACGCCCTCGCCCGGCCGGGTCACGCAGACGATGCGCCCGGCGTCCGCCTCACGGGCGGCCTCGATCGCCCAGTGGAGCATCGGGCGGCCACAGACCGGGTGGAGCACCTTCGCAAGCGAAGAGCGCATACGCGTGCCCTGGCCGGCGGCCATGATCAGCACGGTGGGCTGCTTGGCCATAAGGGCACGCAGACTAGCGGCTGGGGAGGCCGCCCAAGGCCCTATGCTCAGCTCAGCCCTGGGGGGTCGTCTAGCTGGTAGGACACCGGGTTTTGGTCCCGGCAGCGGGGGTTCGAGTCCCTCCCCCCCAGCCTCTACAGGCCGCTTGGATGCCGCGCCACGTAGCCGCTGCTCGAGCGCGCGGCGCTGCGCCAGCGGGGGCCCTTCTCGCCGCTGCCGGAGGTGTCGAAGCGCAGGCCCGCCACAACCACGTAGGCGTGGCCGGAGTTCGCGTAGACCGTGATCCACTGGCCTCTCCCGCGGGCTCCCCAGCTCTCGAAGTCGGTGGAGTCGAGCGGGCTCTTCACCAGGTTCGCGCCGTGGAGCGCATGGCTGACCGCCCCCGAGCAGTCGTACGCGCTGTCCTCGAAGCTGCCGTGGCCGCCGCCGAAGCGGTAGCCGGTGTGCGTGATCTCGTTCGCGGCGGCGATCACCTGCTGCACGGCGACGGGAGCGCCGGCGGGCGCGACCGCGGTGTGGCCGTCGCTCGAGATACGCGCCTTGGGACCCGGTGTGGTGACGAGCGGCTGGGTGCCGGTGGGGTCCGAGCCGCTGGTGTCGCTGCCACCGTTGCTCGTTCCGCTGCCGCTGCCGTCGGTGCCCGTTCCGTTCGTGCCGTCGGTGCCGCTACCGCTGAGCCGCTTGCGCATGAGCTGCTCGTCGGAGGGGCGCATGATGCCGTCCACCCTCAGCCCCTCGTGCTTCTCGAAGCGCCTCACCGAGCGCAGGGTCCCGGCCCCAAACGAGCCGTCCACGGACGTCTTGTAGCCGAGCTTGGTGAGCCAGGACTGGAGCACGCGCACGTCATGGCCGTGCGATCCCTTGCGCAGGGTGCTCGTGCCGAACTGAGCCAGCGCGACCGGCGCGGCTACGAGCATCAGCAAGGCCGTGGCGGCGCACGCCAGAAGCGCACGCCCGTTATGGGCAGCTCTCATTCGCCATCTCTCTTTCGTCAGCGCTTCCGGGGTTAGCTGACGGGCTCGCGCGGAAAGAGTCGCGCTACGCCTTGCGGCGATTCGCCCCGACAAACTGGGTCCCCCGGCCGTCGTTGCCGCCTGAGCAGCAAGGACGGTTCAGCGAGGTGGTATCGGAATTGATAACCGATTACGGCGACAGAAGTCGCGCTACCCGAATCCGGGCCCTAGCGATCCTTCTCGCCGCGGGGCACCCGGCCGCCCTCGGCGCCGTGTTCCGTGGCGGGTCCGTGAGGGGCCAGGATGCCGAGCACGCGCATGGACTTGAGGCCGAGGCCGAGGCGCTCACGGCCGTCGGTGGAGCTCACGTCGAGCCCGGTGAGCTCGCGCACGCGCTCGAGCCGGTAGCGCACGGTGTGGCGGTGGGTGAAGAGGCGCTGGGCGGTCTGGGCCACGTTGCCGTCGGCGTCGAGGAAGGTCTCGAGCGTCTTGACCAGCTCGGTCTCGTACTGCTCGTCGTAGATCAGCAGCGGAGCAACCGTCTCGTCGTGGAAGCGGCGCAACTCCTCCGGGTCCTCGACCATGGCCGGGAGTAGCAGCCGGTAGGCGCCCGTCTCCTCGAACGCGAGCTCCGACGAGCCCTGCGCCACGGCCACGTTGGCGGCGAGGAAGCCCTCCGACCCGGCGCGGTAGATGTCAGCGGGGTCGGCCGTCGGGCGGCTGCGAGCCACCGCCACGAGGAAGCCCGACAGGCTCATGTCGAGCTCGCGGTGCACGGACTCGGCCACGCGGCGGGCCAGCTCGGCGTCCACTCCCGGGACGAGGATGACCAGCTCGACGTCCTGGGTGCCGGCGCTCGACAGCTCCACCGTGCCCGCCAGCGAGTCGCGGGCCAGCGCCCGCGCCCCGCGCTCGACCAGCGTGAGCACACGGGCGCGCCAGTCGCCCTCCGTGGGCTGGAGCGGGAACGCCCTGATCACGATCACGCTGCCACCGTTCGACAGGTCGATGCCGAGCTCGCGGCCACGGTCGACGATCACGTCGCGGTCCGTGGCGCGCCGCCCGAGCAGGTCGGAGAGGAGCGCCGAGGCCGCGGCGACGCTGGCGCGGCTGGGCGCCAGCGAGCGCTCGACCTCCTGGGCGATCATCGTGCCCACAAGCCGGAGCATCGAAGCGGGCGGCTCTTCGCCACGAGCCCGATAGCGCAGCTGGCCCACGCTCGTGTCGGCCACGCGCAGCTCGAGCACCTCGCCCTGCGACAGCACCACGCGCTCGTCCTCCGGCGACGCGCACGCCACCGCCAGCACGCTCGCGGACGAGTCGACCACGGCCACGCTGGCGCCGAGCGCCCGCGCGACCGCCCGCGTCACCTCGGGCAGGCCGGCGCCGGACTCCACCGCCTCAGAGACCGCGGCGAACGAGTCCAGAAAGTCCGGATTTGCAGCGCTTTCGGCACGCTGCTCAGCAGGCGGCATCTGTGAAGTCTAGGGGTGGAGCTCAGCGCAAACGCCGAGCTTCTGACCGCTCAGCCCGCATATTGATCGTAAAACCACACTATTGCGAAGCCGATGCCCGTTCCGATGCCCAGCAGGGTCACGAGCATGAAGATGGTGAGGAAGCTCGCGGCGATGCGTTCCCAGACACGGCCGTAGGAGCCCCAGGCGGGGACGAGGATGAAGGCGCAGTAGCCCACGAGCGTCACGGCGCCCGCGCCTATCAGGGCCCAGGTTGTGGGGGACAAGCTAGACACGTTCGGCCTGCCAAGTGTTGCGCAAGTGCACGACGACAAGCGCAACGGCGGCGCAGAGGCCGAAGATCCCGAAGCCCAGGCCCCAGCCCCCCACCACGTCCGACCAGTAGTGCGCACGCAGGTAGATGCGCGACATCCCCACGGCGACACTCACCAGGATCGCGACGAACACGAGCGAGACGCGGCTGCCGAGGCCGCGGAACACGCGCGAGGCGATCACCGCCATCGCCACGTAGGCGGTGGAGTAGGCGGTATGGCCACTCGGGTAGGAGGAGCCAAGCGTGTTGACGAGCGAGTTGCTGGGGCGCGCGCGGTCCACGCCGGCCTTCGTCAGGTGCACGCCGAGGATCACGAGCAGGAAGGCGGCCACAAGGGCCACCAGCTCAACCGGACGATGGCGCCGCATGAGCAGGACGGCCGAGGTCAGGATGAACACCCCCACCACAGGCAGCGAGCCCACGTGAGTGAGGACCTTCACCACGTCCACCAGGCCATTCACCCGGGTGTCGTCCGCCAGGTCCATGAAGGCGCGGTCCGCGCGCGTGGGCCCTGGGTGGCTCGCGACCGTGACGGCGTAGGCGACGAACGCGTAGAGGCCCACTGCCGCCACTGCCACGGCGCTGGTGAACTCGATGCCCAGACCCCCGGGGGTCAGGCGGCGCCAGAGGAAGCGCAGCCGCGGTAGCGCGACGGTCCACAAGGGCCTGAACACCGCGCGCCAGAGTGGCCGCACCACCTTGGCGAGCGGACGCAGCAGCGGGCGCTCTCCCTGGCGCTCGAACCAGGCCGCCAGCCTGGCGCGCTCCTCAGGATCCTTCAGCCGCTTTTGCGCGTAGACGATGCCGACGACCAGCGCGACCAATACACCGAACGCCAGCGTGGCCTGCCCGGCGATCTTCGAGACCTTCGAGAACGAGCGGTAGGAGACGTAGCCGATCACGCACAGACCCGGTCCCCAGATGCCGGTGCCCACGACGCTGTAGGGGAGGAAGCGCCGGTAGCGCATGTGCGTGGTGCCGGCGATGAACGGCGCGATCGGGCGGACGAAGCCGATGAACCGCCCGACCAGCACGGTGGCCCCGCCGCGGCGGCGGAAGTGCTCGTCCACCTGCGCGAGCCGCTCGGGCGTGATGCGCACCTTCGGGCCGTGCTTCAACAGGAAGTTGCGTCCAAGCCGTCTGCCGAGGAAGAAGCTGATCGAGTCTCCGGCCAGGGTGCAGGCCCAGACCAGCGGGATCAGCACCCAGATGTCGATCTCGCCCTGCCCGGCGATCACGCCGCCGAGCAGCACGGTGAACTCGCCGGGCGCGATCAGTCCAACGAACGCGCCGGTCTCGAGGAACGCCATCGCTCCGACCAGCGCATAGGTCCACTTGCCGAGCGCGTTGGCGAGGTTCTCGATCCCCTTCTGGATGTCCACGTGCGCGAGCACGTGGCTGCCGTAGACGGTGAGGGCGGCGGCCGCCAGGAGCGCGAGCGCGAAGCGCTCGTTGCCCAACCGGCGGCGGCGCAGGAGGGCGCCGACGACGATCAGCGCTGCCAGGACGAGAGCGAAGATTCGTCCCGGGCTCATCCTGCTGCGAGCCTCACAAGGCCCTGAGCCTAGTGGCGACCGCGCCCATCACGGTGGAGGCCGCCCGCTCGGCCTCGGCCGGCCCGGAGAAGACGCCGAAGACCGTCGGACCGGAGCCGCTCAGCCCGGCGGCCAGCGCGCCCGCCTCGAGCAGCCCGGCGATGCCGTCCTGAAGCTCCGGCCGCAGCGAGAGGGCGGCGGGCTGGAGATCGTTGGCGAGGGCGGCGGCAAGCGCCTCGAGCGGGCCCGCAGCCAGCTCGCGCAGGCGGTCGGGCTCGAGCTGCTCGCGGGTGGAGCCGATTCGGTCGGCCTCGCCGTACACCTCGGCCGTGGACAGCCCGTGCCGGCTGGGCAGCAGCGCCAGTCCCATGTCCGGCAGCGCCAGCGGCTCGACTCGCTCGCCCGCACCGGTCACCAGCGCGTGGCGGGGCTCGATCTGGCTCGGCACGTCGGCCCCCACCCCGGCCGCGAGCTCGCGCAGCGCAGCCACGTCGAGCGGTCCGCCGGCGAGCTCGTTGGCGGCGCGCAGGGCGGCGGCGGCGTCGGCGCTGCCCCCGCCGAGGCCGCCTGCCAGCGGGATCCGCTTCTCGATCAGCACGTCGAGCGGGGGAAGCTGGGGGTCAACGCGCTCCCGGAAGGCGCGCAGCGCGGACTCGACGAGGTTCTCGCCGGTTGACTCCCTCGCAGCGCACCCGGTCGGCGCCCGTGTCGCTGGCAAGCAGCGTCAGCTCGTCAGCGAGGTCGAGCGAGGCGAACAGGGAGCAGATGTCGTGCAGGCCGTCGGCGCGGCGCGGGCCGACCTGGAGGATGAGGTTGACCTTGGCCGGGGCGCGCTCGCGGATCATCGCTCCGAGAGGCGCTCGGCGAGCGTCACGAAGTCGGCCGCGGAGAGCCGCTCGGCCCTGGCGTCGGCGGGCTGGCCCATCCCTTCCAGCGCCGCGCGCGAGCGCTCCCGCACCCCGTCGGGCGCTCCCGGGGCGAGGGCGAGCGAGCCGGCCAGCGCCTTGCGCCGGTGGGCGAAGGCGGCGTGTACCAGGTCCACCACCTCTCGCGGCGGCGGCGGCGCGGTGCGGCGCAGCACCACCAGCGCTGAGCTCACGTTCGGCACTGGGTGGAAGACGTTCGGCGAGATCTTCCTCACCACCTTGACCTCGGAGGCGAGCTGCGCGATGACGGAGGTGGCGCCGTAGGTCTTCGAGCCGGGCCGGGCCGCCAGCCGCTCGCCCACCTCGCGCTGCACCATGGCCACTACCAGGCGCACCTCCGGGCAGGTCCTCGAGCGCGCGCAGGATCACGGTGGCGGCCACGCCGTAGGGGAGGTTGGCCACGACCTTGTCGGGCGACGGCTCGAGCCCGGCGAGGTCGAGCGAGACGGCGTCGGCGAAGTGCAGCGTGGCGTTGTGGAACGGCGCCAGGGCGTCCTGCAGCGCCGGCTCGAGCGAGCGGTCGATCTCCACCACGTGCAGATGGCCGACGCGCGGGGCGAGGTACTCCGACAGCACGCCCACGCCTCCGCCCACCTCGAGCACCACGTCGGCCGGATCGAGCTCGGCGGCGCGCCCGATCACGCCCAGGATGTTGTCGTCGATCAGGAAGTTCTGGCCCAGCTCGCGGTTGGGCCGCACGCCGAACTCGCGGATGCGCCGGAGGCTGGCCTGCCCGCTGCGCTGCTCCTCGGTTACCACGCGAACACCCGCGCGGAGTTGCGCTCGACCAGCGGCGTCGAGGTCCGCGTAGGAGATGCCGCGCAGGTCCGCGACGATCTCCGCGGTGGTGACCACGTTCGCCGGCTCGTTCGGCTTGCCGCGCACGGGCTGCGGCGCGAGGTAGGGCGAGTCGGTCTCGATCAGCAGCAGCTCGTCGGGCAGGTCGCGCGCGGCGGCCTGCAGGTCCGTGGCCTTCGTGTAGGTGACGTTGCCCGCGAACGAGCACATGTAGCCGCGCTCGACGCACTCCTCCAGGCGGGCGGGCGCCGAGAAGCAGTGGAGGACCACCGTGAGGCCCGCGGCGCGATCGCGCAGGATCGTCGAACGTGTCGTCCTCCGCCTCGCGCGTGTGGACCACGAGCGGCAGCCCGCTGCGCGTGGCGAGATCGATGTGCGCCTCGAACGCGCGCCGCTGGTCGGCGTGCGGGGCGCGGTCGCGGAAGTAGTCGAGGCCGGTCTCGCCGATCGCGCGGGCGCGTGGGTCGGCGGCGGCGCGCTCGATCGGCTCGATGTCGCTGTCGCTCCAGCCCTCGCTGTCGTGCGGGTGGCGGCCGACGATCGCGCACCACGCAGTCGTACTCATCGAGCGGCGGCGATCGCGCGCTCGATCGACTGCGTCGTTCATCCCGACCGTGGCGATCCGGTTGACGCCGACCGCTCGGGCGTTCGCCACCAGCTCCGCGTCCGGCGGGTCGCAGGCGTCGAGGTGGCAGTGAGTGTCGACCACTACGCCGCTGCCGGCTCGATGCGCGGGAAGAGCGGCGAGAGCTGCTCCGTGGTGGCCCCGCCCGGGCGCGAGCCGAAGGCCCCCGCCTCCATCGACAGCTCCTCCTGACCGAGCGCGCCAAGCAGCCGCTCGGCCGACTCCGGCATGTACGGATGCAGGAGGACCGAGACCGACGCGCAGGCCCTCGGCGAGCGAGTAGAGCACCTGGTCGAGCCGCTCGGCGGCGCCCTCGTCCTTGGCGAGCTTCCACGGCTCCTCGTCCTGCACGAAGCGGTTGAGCCGCCGCACGGCGTGCCAGATCTCCTCGAGCGCGCCCGTGATGTCCACCGCGTCGAGCTTCTCGCACGACGCGCTCGGTCGAGGCCGTCGAACTCCGCCGCCAGCTCGGCGTCAGGCTCGCCCTCGGGCACCGACGCCGTCGCGGTAGCGCCCGATCATCGACAGCGTGCGGCTGGCGAGGTTGCCGTACTCGTTGGCCAGCTCGCTGTTGTAGCTCGTCTCGAAGCCCGCAGCGGACAGCGAACCGTCGCTGCCGAAGTTCACCTCGCGGAAGAGGTAGAAGCGCAGCGCGTCGGCCCCGAACCGGTCGATGATCTCGAACGGGTCGATCACGTTGCCGATCGACTTCGACATCTTGTGCTCGTCCATCAGCAGGAAGCCGTGGATGAAGAGGCTGCGCGGCACCTCGATGCCCGCCGCCATCAGCATCGCGGGCCAGATCACCGCGTGGAACTTGAGGATGTCCTTGGCGATCAGGTGGCGAGCGGGCCAGTAGCGATCGGTCAGGTCCTCGCCGGGTCGGGCGTAGCGAAGCGCCGTGTAGTAGTTGAGGAGCGCGTCGATCCAGACGTAGATCACCTGGCTCTCGTCCCACGGCACGGGCACGCCCCAGCGCAGCCGGGCACGCGACAGCGACACGTCGTTCAGCCCCTGCTTGATGAAGGACAGCGCCTCGTTGTAACGGTTGCGAGGCGTCACCCACTCGGGCCGGTCGGCGTACAGCTTCTCGAGCGGCTCCTGGAAGGCCGACAGCTGGAAGAACCAGTTGTCCTCCTTCTCGCGCTCGAGCACGATCAGGTGGATCGGGCACTTGTTGCCGTCCACCAGCTCCCCGTCCGACTTGAAGTCGGCGCAGCGTGGGCAGTAGTAGCCCTCGTAGGTGCCCTCGAAGACGTAGCCGTTGTCGTAGATCCGCTGGACCACCTCTTGCACCGCCGCCTCGTGCTCCGGGTCGCTCGTGCGGATGAAGAAGTCGTTGGTGGCGTTGATGCGGCCCACCAGGTCGCGGAACTTCACCGAGTTCTCGTCCGCCAGCTCGCGCGGCGTGACCCCCAGCCGCTCGGCGGCCTGGGCCACCGGCTCGCCGTGCTCGTCGGTGCCCGTGAGGAAGAACACGTCCTCGCCGCGCTGGCGCATGTGGCGGGCCAGGATGTCGGCGGCGATCGTGGTGTACGCGTGCCCGAGATGGGGCTCCGCGTTCACGTAGTAGATCGGGGTGGTGATGTAGAAGGACATGCCCAGCCGATGCTACTGACGGGGCGGTCAGTGCGGGCGGACTCGCGACGTACTGGCAGCGCCTCAGTCGATGAACGCGCGATAGAGCGCGTTCGCGCTCCCGTCCGTGAGCTCTGCCACCACCGTGGCCGCCGCGCGCGGCTTGGCGCCCGCCTCCACGAGGCGCGTGAGGGCGTCCAGCGCTGTCTGGTCCACGCCGCCGCCGCTGCTCTCCGGCACCGGCGCGATCACCAGCACCACCTCGCCCTTGGGCGGCTTGTCCGCATAGCGCTCGGCCAGCTCGGCCGCGCTGCCGCGCACGACCTCCTCGTGGACCTTCGTGAGCTCGCGGCAGACTGCCACCTGGCGCTCGGGGTCGATCTCAGCGAGCACTTTCAGCGTGGCCGGCACGCGGCCTGGCGCCTCGAACGCCACCAGCGTTCCGCCCGGCTCCGACAGCACGCGGCGTAGCTCGCCCCGCTTGCGCGGAAGGAAGCCGGCGAAGCGCCAGCGGTCCGACGGCAGCGCGGAGGCCACCAGCGCGGCGATCGCCGCGGACGGTCCAGGCAGCACCTCCACCGGCAGGCCGGCGGCCACGCAGGAGCGCACCAGCACGTATCCGGGATCGGACACCAGCGGCATCCCGGCGTCGGAGACGAGCGCCACCGTCGCGCCCGCTCGCATCTTCTCGACCAGCTCCGCGGCCCGCTTCTCCTCGTTGTGCTCGTGGTAGGAGACGAGCTTCGCGCTGACCCCGTAGCGGTCGAGCAGCGTGCGCGTGCGGCGCGTGTCCTCGCAGGCCACAAGGTCGGCCTCGCGCAGGGCGGAGAGCACGCGCAGCGTCACGTCCTCGAGGTTCCCGATCGGAGTCGGGCAGACCACCAGCCGGCCGCTCATTCGGTCGCGGCCTCCTGTCCCACCGGCGTGAGGGCGTCGAGCGCGAGCATCGCGGCGCCGATCATCCCCGCTTCGCTGCCGAAGTGCGCGAGCGCCACGCGAGCGAAGTCGCGGTTGGGCGGCAGAGCTCGCTCCGCCAGCACCTCGCGCGCGGGGCCGAGCATCAGGTCGCCGGCGGCGGACGCCCAGCCGCCGACCAGCACCAGCTCGGGGTTGAAGATGTTCACGAGCGTGACCATGCCGAGGCCCAGCCAGCGGCCCGCGGTGGCAAGCACCTCGCGCGCGACCGGGTCGCCGTCGTGGGCCAGCTCCGTGACGAGCGGGCCCGGTGACCTCGCGCCCGCTCGCCAGCGCGCGGCCGAGGGCCGAGCCCGGGTTGGCCCGCGCCGCCTCGGTGCCCGTGCGCCCGATTGCCGTGCCGGAGGCGTAGGCCTCGAGGCAGCCGTGGCCTGGGCAGTCGCCGGGGCACTTGGGTCCGTCCGGGTCCACCACGATGTGGCCGAGCTCAGCCGCCGCGCCCTCGGAGCCGCGGTAGACCTCGCCGTTCAGCAGCAGCCCACCGCCGATGCCGGTGCCGAGCGTGATCAGCACGGCGTCGTCGACCCCGCGGGCGGCGCCGGCACGATGCTCGGCGAGGACGGCCACGTTCGAGTCGTTGTCCACCCGGACGGGCAGCCCGAGGCGCTCGCTCATCAGGTCGCGAAACGGCAGGCCGTCGAGCGGCAGGTGGTTCGAGACCATTACGGAGCCGGTGCCGGGCCGCACCAGCGCGGGGATCCCGAAGCCCACGATGGTCGCGTCGGGCGCCACCGCGCGCGCCTCCTCGACGGCGTCCAGGAGGGCGTCGAGCAGCTCTCGCTGATCGAGCCCGAGGATCCGCCGGTGCACCCGATGATGCACCGCCAGCGTCTCGTCCACGACGCCGCCGAGCAGCTTGGTGCCACCAGCGTCGATACCGATGACGCGCCGCGGCGGCATGCCCGAACGCTATACACAACCTGGTGACGGACGGAGATCCGGGCGGCCCGCCCGAATTCGGCCCCCCGCCCGATGACGGCGGCCGCGCCGAGCAGGCACCCCAGCCCGAATACAAGGTCTACAAGTCGAGGCGGCGCCTGCGCGACCGTTTCAGCTCTCCCGGCGACCGCTGGGAGCGGCTGGTCGGCGAGCGCAAGCGGCGGCCGTCAGACGCGCCGCGGCGGGGGCGCGCCTTCTGGATCAAGCGCACGATCAAGTGGATCGTGCTGGCCGCCGTGGCGTGGGTGCTCCTGTCGGTGGTGCTGTTCTTCATCAGCGCGCAGCTGAACAAGGGTCTGCCCAAGAGCGCCACCGCGTCCCTCTCCCACGGCGGCAACCTGCTCACCGGCAGCACCGTGCTGGTGCTGGGCTCAGACCAGCGGCCAGCGGGGGAGCACGAGCCGGGCGCCTCCGGTCCCGGACGCTCCGACAGCATCCTGCTGCTCCACTCCGCGTTCGGCAGCGTGCGCCGGTTGTCGATACCGCGCGACTCCTACGCCGAGATCCCTGGCCACGGGTCCCAGAAGATCAACGCCGCGTTCGCGATCGGGGGCGCGGGCCTGGCGGCGAAGACGGTCGAGGGCTTCCTCGGCAACGGCGTGAAGATCAACCACGTGGTGGAGGTGAGCTTCAACGACTTCCCCAAGCTGATCGACGCGCTGGGCGGCATCGACGTGACGCTGAAGCGCTGCGTGGTGTCGCGCAACGTGTTCGAGAACGGCGACGTGTTCCGCCTTCCACGCGGCACCCATCACCTGAGCGGGAAGCAGGCACTCGAGTTCTCGCGCATCCGCGAGAACAAGTGCGCCCCGAACGAGACAGACATCCAGCGGGCCGAGCGACAGCAGCTCGTGCTCCAGCGCATACGCGCCAAGGCGCTGTCCCCGACCACCTTCTTCCGTCTCCCCTGGGTCGCCTGGGATGCGCCGCGGGCGGTTCGCACCGACCTGGGAGGCATCGGCATGGGCGCGCTGATCGGCGACCTGGTGACGGGCGGCTCCGGCTCCACGCACGTGCTCAAGCCGTCGGGCGTCGGCCCGGGCACCAGCCTCATCATCTCCCCCGCCGAGCGTCAGGCGGCGGCGAAGGAGCTACTCGGTCAGTAGCCGGCTAGCTGTCCGAGCTGCTCGACGAAGAGGACGACGACGAGGACGACGAAGAGGACGAGGACTTGGTCTCGGTCTTCTTCTTCGAGTCGTCCTTCTTGGACGAGCCGCCGTCGGAGGACGACGAGTCGCTGGCGCTGCCGCCGGCCGGGCGCTTCTTGGAGCCGTAGTCGGTCGTGTAGAAGCCCGAGCCCTTGAAATGCACGGCCACGGGGTGAAAAACGCGTTGCACCGGCGCTCCGCAGACGGTGCACTCCGTCAGCGGATCGTCGCTCATGCGCTGCATCACCTCGAAGGTGTGGCCGTTGTCGCAGCGGTACTCGTAGGTCGGCATGGCACTCTGAGTATAGGAGTGCTGACCCCGGCGGCGGGCGCGCCGAGCGCTCCCGATGGCGCTGTCAGGCCGCCTCTTGGGCGAGATCCTGGCCCGGCGGCTGGGGTGCGTCGAGGTCGCTGAGCAGCGAGATCCGCATCGAGTGCCACACGAGCCAGGCGGCCACGTGGCCGGTGGCTCGGAATGGCGCCCGCAACGCGACGGTGACCATCGCGTCAAGTTACCCGTCGGCCCCGGCGACGTAACTCCCGGCTCGCCGGAGGATGCGGGGTTCCTACAAGAAAGCTGGCGCGTCGGCAGCCACGGCCGGGCCAGACCGGCCTCGTCGCTAGGGTTCAGCGACCATGCCGGACGACGTCGTCACGATGGAGAAGATCGTCGCCCTCTGCAAGCGCAGGGGCTTCATCTTCCAGTCCTCCGAGATCTACGGAGGGCTGGCCTCGACGTACGACTACGGCCACTACGGCGTGCTGCTGAAGCAGAACGTGAAGAACGAGTGGTGGCGCTCGGTGCTGCAGGAACGCGACGACATGGTGGCCCTCGACGCCGCGATCCTCATGCATCCGAAGGTCTGGGAGGCGTCCGGCCATCTGGCGGGCTTCAGCGACCCGCTCGTGCAGTGCCTCGGCGATTGCAAGCAGCGCTTCCGCGAGGACCACCTGCGCGAGGCGCAGCCGGAGGGCGAGCTGAAGTGCCCGGTCTGCGGCGGCGACCTGTCCGAGCCGCGCCAGTTCAACCTGATGTTCGAGACCCACATGGGCCCGGTCGCCGACGAGGGCTCCACCGTCTACCTGCGGCCCGAGACCGCCCAGGGCATCTTCGTCAACTTCAAGAACGTGCTCCAGTTCTCCCGCAAGCGGCCGCCCTTCGGGATCGCGCAGGTGGGCAAGTCGTTCCGCAACGAGATCACGCCGCAGAACTTCATCTTCCGCACGCGCGAGTTCGAGCAGATGGAGATCGAGTACTTCGTGCCGCCCGCCGAGGCGCCGGACTGGTACCAGCGTTGGCGCAAGTGGCGGCTCGAGTGGTACGTGACGCTCGGCATCCGGCCCGATCACCTGCACATCCGCGAGCACGATGCCGACGAGCTGTCGCACTACTCGAGCGCGACGGCCGACATCGAGTACCTGTTCCCGATGGGCTGGTCCGAGCTCGAGGGCATCGCCAACCGCGGCGACTTCGACCTCACCCAGCACACGAAGTACTCGGGCGAGAAGCTCGAGTACGTGGACAGCGCGACGGGCGACCGTTACGTGCCGCACGTGATCGAGCCGTCCGCCGGCGCCGACCGCGGCACGCTCGCCTTCATGGTGGATGCCTACGACGAGGAGCAGGTGGAGGGTCGCGAGCGAGTGCTGCTGCGCCTGCACCCGCGCCTCGCGCCGGTGAAGGTCGCGGTGCTGCCGCTCGTGAACAAGGACGGCCAGCCGGAGCTCGCGCGCAAGATCTACGAGGAGCTCGCGCGTGCTCATGCCCGCGGAGTACGACACCGGCGGGTCGATCGGCAAGCGCTACCGCCGCCAGGACGAGATCGGAACGCCTTGGGGCGTGACCGTGGACCACCAGACGATGGAGGACCAGACGGTCACGCTGCGGGATCGCGACTCCCTGACCCAGGACCGCATCGCGATCGCCGCGCTCGCCGACGAGCTCACCGGGCGCCTGGCCGCGCCGTGGCAGTCGCCCAAGCTGGGCGACGCCAAGGCCGCCTAGCCCGCGCGGTAGGGGTCCTTGGGCGAGCGGTCGTCGCCCGAGAGCGACTCGCGCGAGCGCACCACGAGGATCTCGATCGCGTCCGCGAGGTGGATCGGGTCGATGTTGTGGTCACCGCGCTCGACCCTCAGCTTGTGGGCCTCGAGCAGCACGTCGGCGTGCGTGAAGCCGAACGGCGGCTCGAAGCGGTAGCTCGCCAGCTCGATCCGGAGCCCGAGCGGATCGTCGAAGTAGATCGAGTCCATGAAGCCGCGGTCCTTCACGCCGGTGTTCCAGATCCCGCGCTCGTCGAGGCGCTCGACGGCCTGGCGGAAGGTGGCGTTCGAGACCGCGAACGCGATGTGGTGCACGCAGCCCGGGTCGGTGGGCGTCCGGCTCGGGTCGCCCTTGCGCTCCTCGTTCGTGAAGATCGTGATCAGGCGCCCGTCGCCGGGGTCGAAGTAGAGGTGGCTCTCGGACTCGTTGTCGAGGTTCGGCTGCTCGAAGACGAACGGCATGCCGAGCAGCCCCTCCCAGAAGTCGATCGAGGTCTGCCGGTCCGCGCCGACGAGGGTGATGTGGTGGACGCCTTCGGTCTGAAGCTTTCGCATCGTTGGGCGAGCTTGCCAGAGTCGCGACCCGACACCAGGCGGGGCGAATTGTCGAAGCGTCCTGCTTTGACAACCGTATGCGTTGTCAAAGCAGGACGGTTGAGGAAATCCTCGCCCGGCTGGCAAGCTCCGCCCACGGGGTCGTTACACACAGGCAGCTGCTGGCGGCGGGCATCACCGCGCGGGAGATCCAGCTGCGGTGCGAGAGCGGCGCGCTGCTCGTTCAGCATCGCGGCGTCTACCGCGTGGGTCACCAGGCACCCAGCGTCGAGGCGCGCTATCTGGCGGCAGTGCGAGCGTGCGGGCCGGGGCGGTGCTCAGCGGTCGGGCGGCCGGGTATCTGCTCGGCATCGTGAAAGGGAAGGCGCCACCGCCCGAGGTCACCGCCCCCACACAGAGGCGAGTCTCGGGCGTGATCACGAGGCGAGCGCGCGCCGGGATGGACCGGCGGGAGGCAACGGTCTGGCACGGGATCTCGGTGACCACCGTGGCGCGCACGATCGTGGACCTGGCGGCCGAGCTCTCGCGCGATGAGCTGGCGCTCGCCTGTCACGAGGCTGGCGTCAGGCACCGCACCACGCCCGCCCAGGTGGAGGCCGTGCTGGCCCGGCGTCCCCGGGCTAAGGGGGCGACGACGTTGCGGAGCGTGCTGCGCGGCGAGGTCCGGGTCTCGCTCAGCGAACTCGAGCGGCGCTTTCTCGCGTTGCTGCGCGAGGCCGGGCTGGTGCTCCCGCAGACCAACCGGGTAGCCGGGGGGCGGCGCGTGGATTGCCGCTGGCCTGAGCTGCGCCTGACGGTGGAGCTCGACAGCTACACCTACCACCACTCACGACACGCCTGGGAGCAGGATCGCCGCCGCGAACGCGAGGCCCGCGCGAGGGGCGATGAGTTCCGCCGCTACACCTATGGCGACGTCTTCGAGAGTCCCGAGCTGATGATGGCCGAGCTGCGCCGGCTCCTGCCGCTCGCCTGAGGCGCTATGAGTCGGCGCCGAGCAAGAACCGCGCCGTCTGGATCCCCAGCGCGAACGCCGCGTCGCTGTCCCAGTCCGGGTCCGAGATCAGCTGCATCGTGATGCCGTCGCCGAGGCCGAGCAGGACGGAGGCCACGTTCTCCGGCGCGTCGCGCAGCTTGACCACGCCGGCATCGTGCTTCTCGCTCAGGGCGGCGGCGATGTGGTCGCGCGTCTGGCGGTAGAGCTGCGCCATCTCCAGCCGCAGCTCCTCGTTGTGCCTCGAGGCGCTGAACATCTCGTAGATCACGGCCTGCGACGCCGGGTCCTCTGCGAGGAAGGCGCGCACCTGGCTGACGAGCACCTCCACCACGGCGTCGAGCGAGCCTGCCGGGGCGAGGTTGCGCTCCAGCGCCGCAACGCGCAGCTCGGTGTCCTGGCGGACGACCTCGACGAGCAGGCGCTCCTTCGAGCCGAAGTAGTAGTGCAGGAGGCCGCGCGAGACACCGGCGACCTTGGCCACGCGATCGAAGGTCGCGCCTTCCGCGCCGCGCGTGCCGACGCACTCGCGCATGGCCGCGACGATGCGCTGCGCCTTCTCGCTCTCGAGCTTGCGCTCGCGGAGAGCCTCGCTCGCAGATGCCTCCATCCGGCGCGAGTCTAGCTGGCTGGCCAGCCAGAGGCCAGACCCGAACTCGACTCAAACGATACCCTCGCCGCGGCATGCCGCTCCCCCGGGTAAAGCTCGTCGCCACCGGCGGCACGATCGCGATGACGGGGTCGCCCGCGCGGCCCGCCGTCGGCGCGAAGGAGCTGCTTGCGGCAGTGCCGTCGATCGCCGACGTCGCGGAGCTGGAGGTCGAGGACTTCTCGAACGTGCCGGGGGTGGCGCTGGCGCCGCCCGCCGCGGCGCGGGCGATCGCGTCGGCGGCCGCGGGTGTGGAGGCGGGAGCCGCCGGGGCTGTGATCACACAGGGCACCGACACGATCGAGGAGACCGCCGAGCTGGCCGCGCTGATCTGGTCTGACGACGCGCCGCTGGTGGTGACCGGGGCGATCCGCGCGGGCGGCGCTGTGAGCGCCGACGGGCCCCTGAACCTGCTCGACGCCGTCCGCGTGGCGGCTTCCCCGGGCGCCCGAGGGACGGGCGCGCTGGTGGTCTTCGACGGCACGGTGCACCTCGGAGGCGAGGCGGTGAAGTCCCATAGCTGGCGCAGCGGCGCGTTCTCGTCCGAGGCGCCGCTCGGCCATGTGAGAGAGGGCGAGCTGCGGCTCCTCCAGCCCCCGGCGCCCCGCCGTCCGCCGCTCGCGTCGCCCGCCGAGGCGGCGGCGCTGGCGCTCGACGCCTATGTGCCGATCGTCGCCGCGGCGGCGGGGATCGACTCGCGGCCGCTCGACGCCGTGCGCGAGCAGGGCGCCGACGCCATCGTGGTGATCGCGCTCGGCGCCGGTCACGTGCCCGAGCCGATGCTGCCCGGGATCGACCGCGCGCTTGCCGCCGGCCTGCCCGTGATCGCGTGCGCGCGCCCCGAGCACGGCGGCACGCTCGAGCGCACGTACGGCTTCACCGGCTCGGAGACCGACCTCGCCGCGCGCGGCGTGATCCTCGCGGGTCGCCCGTCGCCCTGGAAGGCGCGCGTCCGCGTTGTGCTCGGGCTCGGCCTCGGTCGGCCCCTGGCCGAGCTGTTCGAGTAGGCCGGTTTGCGGTATTGACTCTGAGCCCCCCGCACCTAGGCTCAAATAGACAAGTCAATAGGGCGTACCCGAGCTCTGACAAGTTGTTAAGGCAGGCGGGACGGGCGGGCGAAGCAGCCCGCCCAGTCCGTCCTCTCAGCGGGCAATGAAAAGGGCGCCCGCCGGGCGCCCCTCTCAAAGCCGATGCGTCCCGACCCAGCTAGGACGTGCTGCCCACCGGCGCGGCGTTGGTGGCGCTCGAATCAGGCGTGGTGGTGGACGTGTACTCGAACTCCTCTTCGGAGCCGAACAGCGCATCCAGCACCTTGGACCGCAGCCCCTCGCTCAGAGCGAGAGCCAGCCCGATGCCTACCAGCAGCACCAGGAGTCCGCTGCGACGCCTGCGCTTGCGCGAGGGCTTGGCACCCCGTAGCGAGTTGGCCGCACTCTGCAGAGACTTGGCCGCCTCCCTGAGCTGCTTCTGTGTCTTCTTGTCGTCGGTGAGAGCCTTCACCGGGCCCTTGCCGTTCGACATGCGGCCGTAGACCTTGCGAGCCGACTCAAAGGCCGTCCGAAGGTTCTCACGCAGCTCCTCATCCTCAGCGAGACGCTGCACGTACGGGTTCTCCCGCACTGCCTTCCCAGCGGCCACGGCGCCGGCTCCAGCCTTCGCGCTCCGCTTCTTATTAGATGCCATAGCTCTCCTCGGGATCAGGATGTAGTGGCGAGGATACCCGGACGGGCCAGTGGGGAACAGGGCACGCCGCGCCTAATCCGGGCGCAGGCGTGGATCGGGGATGCCGAGCGTCCAGTGGCGGCCCACCTCGGCGATCCAGCTGCCGTCCTCCTGAGGCAGGATGCCGAACAGGCTGATCGTGAGCTGTCCGCCCTCGTGATCGCCGTACATGACGAACACGGTGAGCTCCCCGTGCTCCGCAATCGCCGCCGTGACCCGCTTCGCCAGCTCCTCTTCGGGATCGCGCAGCGCCGCCTGCCAGAAGCCCGTGCCCCCGGCGGGGATGTAGAGATCACGCCGCTGGCGCCGGAAGTCGTCGGGGTCGGGGTGGCCCTCGTCGCCCGTCGAGCGCCCGATCAACACATGCCAAGCCTGGAGCACCGCGAGCCCGGTGCCCACGTTGCGCACGGCGATCGCCAGGTACACCACGCCGTCCTCCACCGCCAGGTGGGCGGTGCCGCCCGGCACGGCGGTCGCGTGACCACCTCCCCAGCGGACCTCCTCGGTGGGGTCCTCCGGGCGCGAGGAGATGAGCACGGGGCGCAGGCCCAAGAGCAGCGAACGTTCGGCGATGCGCGCGGAGCGGTTCGAGGAGCGCACGGCGGAGTAGGTGGCGAAGGCCAGCACCAGTGTGCCGCCGGCGGTGGCGATCGACGAGATCGTCGCCCAGTCGGCCATCCGCGGCGGGCCTAGCGCGCCCGGGCGCGGGGGCGCGGCTTCTTCTCGGGCTCGAGCGCCACCAGCAGGGCCTGGTCGATGCGGCTGACGAACTTGAACTCGATCCCCTTCTTGAGGTGGGCGGGCAGATCGTCGAGGTCGGGCTCGTTCTGCTTCGGCGCGATCACGCACTTGATGCCCGCGCGCTGCGCCGCGAGGGCCTTCTCCTTCAGGCCGCCGATCGGCAGCACCTGGCCCGTGAGCGTGATCTCGCCGGTCATCGCCACGTCGGAGCGCACCGGGCGGCCGGTGATCAGCGAGACCAGCGCGGTGGCGAGCGCGACGCCGGCGCTCGGTCCGTCCTTGGGGATCGCCCCCGCCGGCAGGTGCACGTGGATGTCGTGCTCGCGCAGCCACTGCTCCGGGTTCTCCGCGCCCCACTTGCTCACGTGCCCCTTCACCCACGAGAGCGCGGCCGCGGCGGACTCCTTCATCACGTCTCCGAGCTGGCCGGTGATCTGCAGCCGGCCGTCGCCGGCGTAGGCGGCCGCCTCGATGAAGAGCACCTCGCCGCCGACCGCCGTCACCGCCAGCCCGGTGGCCACGCCCGGCTGGCTCGTGCGCTGCGCGACCTCGTGGTGGAAGCGGCGCTTGCCGAGCAGCTCGCGCACCTGGCGGGCGCGGATCGTCCGCTTGCGGGTGCGCGTGCCGTCGGCGTACCCGCGGGCGACCTTGCGGCAGATCGAGCCGATCTCGCGCTCGAGGTTGCGCACGCCCGCCTCGCGCGTGTAGCCGTCGATGATCGCGCTCAGCGCGTCGTCGGCGAACTCGATGCGCGCGTCGGAGAGGCCGTTGCGCTCGATCTGGCGCGGCACGAGGTAGCGCTTGGCGATCTCGAGCTTCTCCTCCTCGGTGTAGCCGGACAGCTCGATGATCTCCATGCGGTCGCGCAGCGGGCCGGGGATCGGGTCGAGCTGATTGGCCGTGGTGATGAAGAGGACGTTCGAGAGGTCGAACGGCAGGTCCAGGTAGTGGTCGCGGAAGGTGGCGTTCTGCTCGGGGTCGAGCACCTCGAGCATCGCGCTGGCCGGGTCGCCGCGGAAGTCCGCGCCCATCTTGTCGATCTCGTCGATCATCAGGACCGGGTTGTTCGAGCCGGCGTCGCGCAGCGCGCGGATGATCGTTCCCGGCAGCGCGCCGACGTAGGTGCGGCGGTGGCCGCGGATCTCCGACTCGTCGCGCACGCCGCCGACCGAGATGCGCTCGAACTTGCGGCCCATCGCCGCGGCGATCGAGCGCCCGAGCGAGGTCTTGCCGACGCCCGGCGGGCCCGACGAAGCAGAGGATCGAGGAGCGCGCGTCCGGCTTGAGCTTGCGCACCGCCAGGAACTCGAGGATGCGGTCCTTGACCTTCTCGATGTCGTAGTGGTCGCGGTCGAGCACCTGCCGCGCCTTCTTCAGGTCGAGGTCGTCCTCGGTCGACGTCGACCACGGCAGCGACAGGATCCACTCCAGGTAGCTGCGGATCACGCCGTGCTCGGGCGACTGCGGCGGCAGGCGCTCGAAGCGCGCAAGCTCGCGGTCGGCCACCTCGCGCACGTGCTCCGGCAGGTCCGCGGCCTCCACCTGCTCGCGCAGCTCGTTGACCTCGGCCTGCGTGCTCGTCGACCTCGCCCAGCTCGCTCCTGGATCGCCTTCATCTGCTGGCGCAGGAAGTACTCGCGCTGGGTCTTGTCCATCTCGGACTGGACCTGCGACTGGATCTTCGATCCGAGCGAGATCAGCTCGAGCTCGCGAGCGAGCAGCTCGCGACAGGCGCCGCAGCCGCTTTGCGACGTCGCGCTCCTCGAGCAGCTCCTGCTTCTCCTCGACCTTGATCCGCAGGGCCCCGGCGATCAGGTGCGCGAGCTCCGACGGGATCGTCGATGTTGGCCACCGCCACCGCAGCTCCTCGGGCAGGTAGGGCGTCTGCTCGATGATCTGGGAGAAGGTGGTCTGGACGTTGCGGGTGAGCGCCTCGAGCTCCGGCGAGGGCACGAGGATGTCGGGGGCCTCCTCGATCTGGGCGATCAGGTAGGGCTCGGTGGCGACGAAGCCCGTCAGCGCAACGCGCTGAGTGCCCTGCACGAGGATCCGCAGCGTGCCGTCCGGCACCTTCAGCATGCGCGCCACCACGCCGACCACGCCGACGTCGTAGAGGTCGTCGGGACCGGGCTCCTCGACGCTCCGGGTCCTTCGAGGCCACCATGACGAGCATGCGGTTGCCGCCGAGCACGTCGTTGATCAGGCGGACCGAGCGCTCCTGCCCGACGGCCAGCGGGGTCAGCGTGTCGGGGAACGTGACGGCGTCCCTGAGCGGGAGCACCGGCAGCGCCGACGGCAGGGACTCAGCGCCGGTGCCGTCCGGTCCGACCTGCGGGAAGCTGGATCGTCACTCGGGGATCCCCGGCCCGCCGGGACCGTGGCCGCGCCCGCCCTCGATCGGCACCCGGCGCACGGCCTCCTCCTGGCGGACGAGCGGGATGTCGATGCGCAGGATGCCGTCCTCGTAGGTGGCCTGGGCGCGCTCGGAGTCCACGTCGGCGCCGAGCTCGACCACGCGGCGGAAGGGGCCCTGCTCGATTTCGATCTGCTGGTAGAGCCGGCCCTCGGCCTCCTGGGTCGCCCGCTCGCCGCGATCAGCAGCTGACGGCCACGGATCTCGAGGCGCCACGGCCTCGATGTCCACGCCGGCGAGATCCACGTTCGACCACGGCTCGCGGCGGGTTGCCGCAGTAGTAGACGTCGACCCGCGGGGAGAAGCCGCGCCGGGGCGCGAAGCCGCTGCGATCGAACACGTCGCCGAACAGCTCGTCGATCTCCCGGCGCATGCGCTCGAAGTTCGCGAAGGGATCCTGGCCGAGGGACATCAGAGACAGGGTAATAAGCCGGCGGGGATCAGAGCTGGTAGACGGCGCCCTCGGTGGCGATCTCCACCGGGCCGTCGAACACCGACAGGGCCTCCTTACGGGCCCAGAGGTGATCCAGCTCGTCGGAGATGTGCGTCAGCACCAGTCGCCCGGCGCCGGAGTCGCGCCCGTGCTCGCCCGCCTCGCGAGGGGTGAGGTGGCCGCGCTCGCCGCTGCGCTCCGGGCGCGGCAGGGTGGCCTCGATCAGCAGCAGGTCAGCCCCGCGTGCGAAGTCGATCAGCTCGCCGGTGGGCCGGCAGTCGGCCCCGAACACGAGGCTGCCGCCTCCGTTCGAGGACTCCACGCGGATCGCGAACGTCTCCTGGAAGTGGGGCACGGTGCGGAAGTGGAAGCGGAGCGACCCGACCTCCGGCACCGAGCTCTCCTCGTACTCCTCGAGCGCGAACGCGTTCTCGATCAGGTCCTCGTTGCCCCAGGCGCCGACCACGCGGCGGAAGGTCTCCCTGGCCCGCGGCGGCGCGATCAGCCGGGGGTGCGCAGGCGAGTCGGTGCCGGGCCAGCGGTCCACCGGCACGGGCTGCTGGCGCGGCGCGTAGGTGAGCGCATACGAGTACGGGACCAGGTCGAGAAAGTGGTCCGCGTGCAGGTGCGACACGAGCACCGCGTCCACGCACGTGTAGTCGCGGTAGAGCCGCAGCTTCGAGAAGACCCCGTTGCCGCAGTCGAGCAGGACCGTCGAGTTCCCGTCCTCGATCAGGTATCCCGAGCAGGCGCCGCCGGCGTCCTGCCAGGACGGCGACTTCCCCAATACCGTGAGCCGCATCCGGCGGCGAACTCTATCCCGCCCGACCGCCGCGGGCGACGCATCGGGTGACCGCTACTGCGGCTGGGGGAAGGCGTACGCACAGCGCGTGCGCTCCGTCCGGAACACGAACGTGAGCTGCTGCTCGGGCGCGAGGCCGCGCTCAGCCGGACGGAACGTGGGGCAGGGCTCCTGCAGCTTGAGCGCGCACAGCTGGTTCTTGTGGAAGTAGCAATCTCCGCAGGTCACGCGCTTCGCCATCTCTCCCCCGTCACGCTCCTTCATCCATCGGGCCAGTGCTGTCGCAACGCATCATTAACAAGTTCGCCCCCCGGCGCGAGGCCGCATTTCGCAAATGGCGATGTTTTCTTTTGCCTCGAATTTGCAGGGTTTTCCCGGCGCCCCCCAGAAGCCGCCGCTCTTTGCGTAGGTTTCGCCCCGTGACCTTCGGCACCGAGCTAGTCACCGGGGCGACCGGCTACGTGGGCGGGCGGCTGGTGGAGCGCCTCAGCGGCGAGGGGCGCTCAGTGCGCGCGCTCGCGCGCGACCCTTCCCGGCTCGACGGGCGCGCCCTCGGGGTGGAGGTGGTGAAGGGCGACCTGGTGGAGGGCGACGGTCTCGAGCGCGCCCTCGACGGCTGCTCGACCGCCTACTACCTGGTGCACTCGATGGAGCCGGCGGCGGGCGCCGACGCCGACTTCGCGTCCCGCGATCGCCGCGCCGCCGAGAACTTCGTGGGCGCCGCGCAGGCGGCCGGGGTGGAGCGCATCGTCTACCTCGGCGGGATCCTTCCCACGGACGCCGGGCCGTCGGAACACCTCGGCTCACGGCTCGAGGTCGAGCGCATCCTGCTCGAGGGCCGTGCCGCGCTCCACCGCGCTCAGGGCGTCGATCGTGATCGGGGCGTGCTCGTCCTCGTTCCGCATCCTCGTGCGGCTGGTGGAGCGCCTGCGCGTGCTGCCCTTCCCCGGCTGGACCGAGAAGCGCACGCAGCCGATCGACGAGCGGGACGCGGTGGAGTATCTGGCACGCACTCCCTCGACCCCCGGCGCCGAGGGCAGGTCGCTCGACATCGCTGGGGCCGACCTGCTGTCCTACGGCCGGATGATCGAGCGGATCGCCGAGCTGATGGGCGTCGGCCGCACACCGCTTCGCCTGGGCGCCTCGGCCACGCCGATGGCGAGCGCCATGGTGAGCGCCCTGGTCGGACCAGCCGCTCGAGCTCGTGCGGCCGCTGATGTACAGCCTCGAGCACGACCTGCTGCCGCGCAGCGACGAAGCCCCGGAGATCTACGGCCTGCGGCCACGTTCGTTCGACCGCGCCGTGGAGCATGCGCTTGCCGAATGGGAATCCCGCGAGCCCCTGGCGGCGCGATGAGGGTCGAGCGCAGCATCGAGATCGACGCGCCGGCCGATCGGATCTACGACGTGGTCATGGACCCGCACCGTCTGGAGGACTGGGTTACGATCCACGTCGGCTTGAAGTCGGCGCCCTCCGGCGAACTCGAGCGAGGATCCGAACTCGTTCAGAGCCTGAAGCTCGCGGGGCGTCGCTTCGACGTCCATTGGGACGTGGTCGAGGCGGACCGCCCCAAGAGGGTCGTCTGGGAAGGAAGAGGACCCGTGCATTCGCGGGCGAAAGTTGTTTACGACATCCACCCGAACGACCACGACAAGACAGCCTTCTCCTACGTGAACGAGTACAGCCTTCCGGGTGGACCACTCGGCCGCATCGCCGGCGGCGCGCTGCGCGGCACCGCCGAGCGCGAGTCCGAGAAGACGCTCGAGCGCTTGAAGGGACTGCTCGAGTCATGAATGGGTTTGCGCTCCCGTGCCAGTGGGGAAGAGGGCTCTAGTGCCCCTCCCGTCCGACGAACGCTGGTCGCCGTTCGCGCGCCCGCCTTGGCGTGACTGCAAGGCGGCCGCCGAAGCCGTGCTGCGGGCGCGCGACCTCGAGCAGTGCGCGCTCGTCGAGCTGACCCAGGAGCGCTACGTGGACATCCGCGCCCAGCACCCGCACGTCGGCCTGCCGCGCGACACCACGATCGAGAAGGCCTGCGGATCCTGGACCGCGGCCGTCGAGCAGGCTTCGGCGCTCGTGTCGCGGACGCTGCGGCTGAACTTCGTAGCCGAGTAGCGGCTACTCAGTTGCACATCGCGCAGCGGCCGAGCTCGCACGAGCAGCCGGGCTGAGCCGGCGCGAGGCCCTTCGGGCCCCAGCGGCGCACCCAATCGAGCGCACCGGGCTCGGTGCGGTCGTGCGACCCGCCCGGCCAGCAGCGCCCGCGGATGCGCAGCGCGAGTTGCATGGCCTCGCCGTGTCCCCCGGTGGCTAGCGCTTCGATGTGCGAGGCGACGACCTCGCGCTGATCCCTGCGGTCGTCCATGGCCGTACCCCCTAAATCGGTCCAAAGGGTACGGACCTGAAGCGCTGTACGAGCCACCTGGCCGAGACGGCGCCCCCGTTGCGGGGCGCCGTCCGAGCCCAGTTGGGTGCTAGGCGCTCTGCGGCACCTTGTCGATCGCCTCCTGGTAGAGCGCCATGTCGCGGGCGATGCCCTCGTTGGTCGACCCCTCCAGCACGCGCATACCCTGGACCACCAGCGAGGCGGCGATCAGGTTGCGGCGGTACTCGTCGTCCTGGCGAACGGCGTTCAGCTGTTCGACCGAGCCGCTCACCTCTATGTATCCGCCCAACTCGCCGTTCGGCGAGAGCAGCACCACGTTGAACGACTCGATGCGACCCTCCTGCTGCATGCGGCCATAAAGGCCAATGGCCTCGTTGAACACCTCTAGGCCACGAACCTCACGACCGTGGATGTTCTCGCCCCAGGCGATGAAAAGCACGCTGTCGGCCATGCGCCGACTCCTTCCTCTTGCGACCCGGAGGGCCAGACCGCCCGGGTCTGTCCCGCGGACTCTCTCAGAGGCTGGCCATCGCGTCCACCAACTCCTTCACCGCGGCGGCCGATGCCTTGAGCTGCGCCTGCTCGTCGGCGTCGATGTCGATCTCGATGATCTCCTCCACGCCCTCCTTGCCGAGGCGCACCGGCACTCCCACGAACAGCCCGTCGATGCCGAACTCGCCCTGGCAGAGCGCGGCGCAGGGAAGCACGCGCTTCTTGTCGTAGATGATCGCGTCGACCATCTCGGCCACTGCCGCGGAGGGCGCGTAGAAGGCGGAGCCGCGCTGGAGCAGCTTGACCACCTCGGCGCCGCCGTCGCGGGTGCGCTGGACGATCTCCTCGAGCCGGTCGTCGGCGATCTTCTGGCGGATGGGGATGCCCGCGACGTTGGTGTAGCTCACCACGGGCACCATCGTGTCGCCGTGGCCGCCGAGCACGAAGCCGGTCACGTCGCGCACGGAGACGCCAAGCTCCCAGGCGAGGAAGGTGCGGAAGCGGGCCGAGTCGAGGATGCCCGCCATGCCGATCAGGCGCTGCCGCGGGAACTGCGTGACGTCGGCTGCGACGTGGCACATCGCGTCGAGCGGGTTGGTGACCACGATGACGATCGCGTCGGGAGAGCGCTCGGCCACCTCCTTGGACACGCCGCCCACGATCTCCTTGTTCTTGGCGAGGAGGTCGTCCCGGCTCATCCCCGGCTGGCGGGGAAAACCGGAGGTGATAACGACGATGTCAGACCCTGCCGTCTCCTCGTAACCGTTAGTCCCGACCATGTTTGCTTCATAACCTATGACCGGTCCAGATTGATTAAGGTCAAGCGCCTTGCCCTGCGGCATGCCCTCGAGGATGTCCACCAGGACGACGTCTGCATAGTCCCGTTCTGCCAGACGCTGAGCGGTGGTGGCGCCTACGTTGCCCGCGCCGACTACTGTAACCTTGTTTCGCATTAACTCACCTTTTCTCTGTTAAAGGAGTGACAGATGACTGATTTCCTTGCCGAGAAGAGGGGCGAGATAGAAACCCGTCTCAAAGAGCTTCGCCCCCTTCACGAGGAATACCTCAAGCTCGAACGCGCCAAGGCGGCGCTCGATGGCCTGGATGGCCCCCGCCGCGGACCCGGACGCCCCCGCGGCTCTTCCTCCACCGGCACGCCCGCCAAGCGCCGCCGTCGCCGCCGTAGCAGCAGCACGCGTGGCGACCAGGCGCTCGAGCTCGTGCGGCAGAACCCCGGCGTGTCCGTCAGCGAGCTTGCCCGCCTGATGAGCATCAGCCCACCCAACTACCTGTACCGGGTGATGGCAACGCTCCAGGCGGATGGCGCGGTGAAGAAGGAAGGACGGGGCTACGTAGCAACTTAGCCCTAGGCCGCCACGGCCTTCTCCATCTTGGCGATGATCGCGTCGGCCACCTCGGAGGTGCCGACCGCCGTCGGGTCGTCGCGCGAGGGCTTCATGTCGTAGGTCACGGATTCGCCCTCGCGGATGATGTCGGCGATCGCCGTCTCGAGCCGGTCCGCGGCCTCGGTCTCCTTCACGTGCCGCAGCAGCATCACGCCGGACAGCATGAGCGCCATCGGGTTCACCTTGTTCTGCCCCTTGTACTTGGGGGCCGAGCCGTGCGTGGCCTCGAACACGGCGTAGTCGTCGCCGATGTTGGCGCCGGGCGCCAGGCCCAGGCCGCCGCTCATGCCGGCGCAGAGATCGGACACGATGTCGCCGTACAGGTTCGGCAGCACCACCACGTCGTACTCCTCGGGACGTGACACGAGCTGGTTACAGAGGTTGTCGATGATCCGGTCCTCGAACTCGATCTCCGGATACTCGGTCTCGGCAACCTCGCGCCCCACCCGAAGGAACAGGCCGTCGGTGTGTTTCATGATGTTGGCCTTGTGCGCCAGGGTCACCTTCTTGCGCCCGTAGGCCTTCGCGTACTCGAACGCCTCGCGCACGATCCTCTGGGTGCCGAAGATGGAGATCGGCTTGATCGAGATGCCCACGTCCTCGCGGAGCTTGGTGCCCTCGGTCTCCTCGATGAACTTGCGCAGCTTCTCGGTCTTCTCGTCGCCGATCTCGAACTCGATGCCCGCATAGAGGTCCTCGTGGTTCTCCCGGACGATCACGATGTCCGTCTCGGGGAAACGGGTGCGCACGCCCTCGTAGGCCTTGCATGGGCGCAGGCAGGCGTACAGGTCGAGCTCCTGGCGCAGGGCCACGTTGATCGACCGGAAGCCGGAGCCCACGGGTGTGGTGATCGGGCCCTTGATGGCCAGGCCGCGCTCGCGGATCGACTCGAGCACGCGATCGGGCAGCGGCGTGCCCTCCTCCTCGTACACGTCGGCACCGGCGTCCTGCCAGTCCCACTCGAACTCCACGCCGGTGCCCTCGAGCACTCGGCGTACTGCCTCTGAGATTTCTGGCCCGGTGCCATCGCCGGGAATGAACGTCACTCGGTGCGCCACTGGGCGGCTTCCTTTCGACTTCGCTTGGACGGTAAGGGGGGCGCATTATCGCGTGCCCGCCCCAAAACCGGCCCAAACGCCCTGTGAGACGATGAGCAGGTGCTAGGCGGCCGCTCGATTCAGCTGGCCCGGATCTTCGGGATTCGCATCGGCGTGAACCCGAGCTGGTTCATCGTCCTGTTCCTCATCATCTGGTCCCTCTCGGACCAGTACAAGGGCGCCTTCCCGGGGCACGACAGCAAGTCGTTCGTGCTCGCCACGGTCAGCGCGCTGCTGCTGTTCTTCTGCGTGATCCTGCACGAGCTGGGGCACGCGCTGGTGGCCATGCGCAACCGGATCCGCATCATCGGCATCGAGCTCTGGCTGTTCGGCGGCATCGCCACGATGGCCGACGAGCCGCAGACGCCCGGCGCCGCCTTCCGCATCACAGCGGCGGGCCCGATCGTCACCGCCCTGATCGCCGGCGCCTGCTGGCTGATCGGGATCGCCGGCTGGGGACTCCACCCCTTCTGGCACTCGGTGGTGCTGGACGAGCGCTTCGGCTACAGCTCGGTGGAGGTGCTGTTCGGCTACCTGGCCTTCATCAACACGCTGCTGCTCGTGTTCAACCTGCTTCCGGCGTTCCCGCTCGACGGCGGCAACATCGTCCGAGCGGTGGCCTGGTGGCGCACCGGGCGACCGGCTCCGCGGCACGCGAATCGCCGCTCGGCTGGGACGCGTGTTCGGCTACCTGATCGTGGCGGCGGGCGTGTACGTGATCATCCAGTGGTCGTCGATCATCGGCGGCATCTGGTTCATCATCATGGGCAACTTCCTGGCCCAGGCCGCGCGCAGCACGGAGATGCAGACGCGCATCACCTCGCACCTCGACGGGCTGAGCGTGGCGGACGTGATGGACCACGAGCCGGTGGCCGTGCCCAGCGAGACCAGGCTCGATCGCGCGCTCGACGAGTTCTTCCTGCGCTACCGCTGGCAGTGGTTCCCGGTGATCGACCGCGCCGGCAGGTTCCTCGGCCTCGTGCTCAGGGAGAACGTGGACGAGGTGCCCGAGGATCAGCGCCACGACCGGACCGTGGACGAGGTGGTGAGCCGCGACGCCGCGGGCTCGCTGCGCGTGCGCACCGACGCTCCCCTGGAGGTGCTGCTGGGCTCCGAGGGCCTCCGCACGCTGGGAGCGCTGATGGCCGTCGACTCGGAGGGCGTGTTGCGCGGAGTGGTGACGCTGGAACAGGTTCGGCGCGCGCTCCAAATCCCGGCGCCGACTTAGTCGGAGGTACGGAAGTACGGAAGTACAGAAGTACGGGGCCGTTCGCGCCATGGAATCCGTACTCCGTACGTCCGTACTCCGTAATCCGCAGGTCATTGCATAGAATCGCCGCCCGCATGCCCCAGCACGACGTGCTCGTAATCGGAGCCGGCCTCGCCGGTCAGCGTGCCGCCCTCGCGGCGGCGCAGGCCGGTGCATCCGTCGGGATCCTCTCGAAGGTCCATCCGGTGCGCTCGCACTCCAACGCGGCGCAGGGCGGGATCAACGCGGCCCTCAACCCCGAGGACACCTGGGAGTCGCACGCTTTCGACACGGTGAAGGGCTCCGACTACCTGGGCGACCAGGACGCGATCGAGATCATGTGCCGCGCGGCGCCGCAGGAGATCCTCGACCTCGAGCACCTCGGCGTGACCTTCCATCGCAACGAGGAGGGCAAGCTCGGCACCCGCGCGTTCGGCGGCGCGTCCGCGGCCCGCACCTACTACGTGGCGGACATCACCGGCCAGGCGATCCTCCACGTGCTCTACGAGCAGTTGATGAAGCACGACGAGGTGATCCGCTACGAGGAGTGGTTCAACACCGCTCTCGTGCGAGACGAAGACGGCCAGATCGCCGGCGTGGTGGCGCGCAACATGCGCGACGGCGCGCTCGAGCTGTTCGGCGCCAAGGCCGTGATCCTCGCCTCGCGGCGGCAACGGCCAGATGTACAACCCCACCACGAACGCGCTCATCTGCACGGGCGACGGCATCGCGCTGGCCTACCGCGCCGGCGCCCCGCTGATGGACATGGAGATGGTCCAGTACCACCCCACCACGCTCGCCGGGCAACGGCCTGCTGATCACCGAGGGAGCGCGCGGCGAGGGCGCCCACCTCTACAACGCGCTAGGGCGAGCGCTTCATGGAGAAGTACGCGCCCAACAAGATGGAGCTGGCCTCCCGCGACGTGGTCTCGCGCGCCGAGCAGACCGAGATCAACGAGGGCCGCGGCTTCCCCGACGGCACGGTCGCGCTCGACATCACGGTGGTGCCGCGCAAGCGCATCCACGAGGCGCTGCGCGAGATCGTGAACGTCGGCCGCGACTTCGCCGGCGTGGACATCACGCAGCGAGCCGATCCACATCAAGCCCGGCAACCACTACACGATGGGCGGCGTCAAGACCGACGTGGACGGCCAGACCTCGATCCCCGGCCTCTACGCCGCCGGCGAGGTGGCCTGCGTGTCCGTCCACGGCGGCAACCGGCTCGGCGCGAACTCGCTGCTCGACACGCTCATCTTCGGCCGCGCTCCGGCGAGCACGCGGCGCATCGCGCCCGGGCCATGGCCCACCCCGTGGCCGCCCGCTCGCCAGCTCGAGGACGAGGACCGCAAGATCCGCGAGCTCGTCGGTCGCGAGCGCACCGGCCGCCGCGTGTCTGAGATCAAGGCCGAGCTCGGCTCGACGATGGACAAGTACGCAGCCGTGTTCCGCGACGAGGACGGGCTGACCCAGGGCCTCGAGATCGTCCGCCGCCTCAAGGAGGAGGCGCAAGACGGTGGCCATCGACGACAAGGGCACGGTCTTCAACCAGGATCTGCTTCGGCGCGCTCGAGCTGGGCTACATGCTCGACAACGCGGAGTGCGTGATCGTCGGCGCGATCGAGCGCAAGGAGAGCCGCGGCGCCCAGTTCCGCACCGACTATCCGCGAGCGCAACGACGACGAGTGGCTGAAGCACATCGATCTCACCTACACCGAGGACGCGACCGGAGATCTCCTACTCAGAGGTGACGATCACACACTGGCAGCCCGAGGAAAGGACAGTACTGAGTAGAGCATGCCCGACTACACGCTGAAGCATCCGCCGCTACGACCCGGAGTCCGCGCAGACGCGCCTACTGGGAGGACTTCACGGTCGAGCTCGCGCCCGAGCGCTCGGTCCTCGACGGCATCCTCCAGGCCCGCAACGACCAGGACGGCTCGATCGGCATTCGCTGCTCGTGTCAGGCGGCCATCTGCGGCTCCTGCGGCGTGCGCATCAACGGCAAGTCCGCGCCTGGCCTGCAACACCAAGATCGGCGAGGCCGCCGAGACGGCCGAGAAGCGCGGCACCGGCGCCATCGTGGTCGAGCCGATGGGCAACATGCCCGTGATCAAGGACCTGATCGTGGACATGGACGCCGTGCACTGGAAGAAGGTCCAGCGCGTGGTGCCGTGGCTCCTGCCCGAGCCGGCGAGCCGCCGGAGCGCGAGTACATCGTGCCCGCCGAGTCGATGATCGACGTCACGCAGTCGATGGCCTGCATCCACTGCGGCGCCTGCGTGTCGGCCTGCCTCTCGCTCGAGGTCGATCCCGAGTTCGTCGGCCCGGCCGCGCTGGCCAAGGCCTACCGCTTCGTCGGCGACCCGCGCGACGCCCACCACGAGGAGCGGCTGCTCGACCTCGCCGAGGACCCGCACGGCATCTACGACTGCACCCACTGCTTCGCCTGCGTCGAGGTCTGCCCCAAGGACGTCGCGCCGATGAACCAGATCATGCGGCTGCGCCGCCGCGCCACGAGCGACTACGGCATCAAGGACGGCAACAACGGCTACGGCCACGAGCACGCGTTCGTGAACCTGATCGAGAAGTACGGCACGCTGCACGAGTCGCAGCTGCTGCCGCGCTCGTTCGGCGAGGGCAGCGCTGATCAGGTCGCAGATCAAGCCCGCACGTCGCTCAAGCAGCTGACGCGGCCGCGCTGCCCGACGGTCATCAACGGGCTGAAGACCGGCAAGGTCTCGCCGGTCAAGGCGCTGATCCACCACAAGCTGCCCGACCAGGATCAGGTGCGGCGGATCTTCCACGAGATCGAGTCGCAAGGACGAGCGGCTCGAGCTGAACCTGTACATCGTCGGCGAAGGCGAGCGAGGCCGAGGCCGAAGGAGGACGAGTGAGCATGAAGGTCGCCTACTGGCCGGGCTGCGTCTCGCGCGGCTTCACCCCCGAGCTGCACGGCTCGATGGCGAGGTCGCGCCCAAGCTCGACATCGAGATGGTCGAGCTCGACCGCGCCAACTGCTGCGGCGCCGGCGTGATCGCCGAGCACAACCAGGAGCTCGTGGACAGCGCTGAACGCGCGCACCTTCGCGATGGCCCAGGAGGTGGACGGCGCGCTCGGCATGATGAACATCTGCTCGACGTGCCAGGGCGCCCAGTCAGAGTGCCAGCGAGCGCCTCGACGCGGACGACCGCCTACCGCGAGCACATCAACACCCACCTCGCGCCCGAGGACCTCCGCTACGAGCAAGGACGGCGGACTGGTGGAACAAGAACTTCCTGTGGCTGCTGGTCGAGGAGATCGGGCCTCGACGCCCTGCGCGAGCGCGTCGTGCGGCCGCTCGACGGCCTGCGCGTGGCCCCCTTCTACGGCTGCTACATCGTGCGCCCGACCAGTCACGCCTCGGCTACGACCAGCATCCGGAGCGCGACCGCTACCTCGAGATGGTCATCGAGGCGCTCGGCGCCACGTCGGTGGACTACGCGGGCAAGCACAAGTGCTGCGGCTTCCCGCTGATCACGATGAACAGGACCACCTCGCTGCGCCAGGCGGGCCGCCACATGGCGGACGCGATCGACGCCGCCGCCGACTGCATGGTCACGCCGTGCCCGCTCTGCCACCTGAACCTGGACCTGCAGCAGCCGGACGCCGCGAAGTACGTCGAGCGCGATCTCGGCCTGCCGGTGCTGCACCTGCCGCAGCTCGTCGGCCTGGCCCTCGGGCTGGAGCCGAAGGAGCTCGGGATGACCAAGCACGTCGTGGACACGAACGACGTGCAGCGCAAGGTCGCCGCGCTCGCGGCCGCCGTCTAGCTCGGCAGCAGCGTGACGAGCGTCCCGTCCGGGGCGCCGAGCAGTGCCTCGCTCGCCATCCCGAGGAACAGGCCGTGCTCGACCACGCCGGTCTGCGCCTTGAGGGCGGCGCCGAACGCGGTGAGGTCGCCCTCGGCTGGCAGCGCGCAGTCGAGGATCAGGTGACCCTCGTCGGTCACGAAGGGCTCGCCGTCGTCGCGAGTGCGCAGGTCGGCCTGGGCCACCAGGCCGTTCAGCAGGCGCGCGGCGGTGGAGCGCCAGCCGAAGCGCACCACCTCGACCGGGACGCCACGCGTCTCCCCCAGCCGCTCCACGCGCTTGTCGGTCTCGGCAACCACCACGAAGCGGCGCGCCGCGGCCACCACGAGCTTCTCGCGCAGGAGCGCTCCGCCGCCGCCCTTGATCAGCCCGAGGTCGCCATCCACCTCGTCGGCGCCGTCGATCGCCAGGTCCAGCGTGCCGGCGTCGTCGAGCCGAACGAGCTCGATGCCCGCCTCGACCACCAGCTCCTCGGTGCGCGTGGAGGCGGCCACCACCCTCAGCGGCAGCTCGCCGGGCCAGCGCTCGCGCAGCGCCTCGATCACCTTCCAGACCGCTCGCCCCGAGCCCAGACCGATCGTGGTGCCGGGCTCGACCCGCTCGGCGGCCGCCGCTGCCGCGGCTCGGCGCGCGGCGTCCTTGGGATCGGTCACGCCGCGCATCCTATGTGGCGGCGTGACCGAAAAGACCTCCAGAACGAGAAAACCGACCGGGTGGGCCGGTCGGCTTCTCGCTTTGCTAGGCGTACCCCAATTCCGCCCTGTGAAAGTCTTTGTCCCTAGCTCCCTGCTGTGCAGTTCGTCCTTGACTGCGTGACTGAATGGTGCCCGCCTAACCCGTTTTCTACATCCCCTCGGACGAGTGATTTACGGGTGATCTTTCGAGGTAGTGGAGGGGGAACGAACGAGGTAGGAGCGGGGGGAGTCGAGGGGGGAGGAACACCTCACCCGCTATCCCCCCTGATCGGTACACTGCCGGAGATGCCTGCGGGGGTAAAGGTCGTGGCAGGGGAATTCGAGGACCTGGTGCAGGTGGGCCTGCGCCAGTTCATCACCGAGGATCCGAACCTCGACCTCGTGGCGGCGGAGGTTCCGCTCGACAGAGCTCAGCGAGGCCGTGGAGCAGCACTCGCCCGCGGTGGTGCTGCTCAACTTCGGCTCGCTGCCCTCACCGGCCACCGTGCACCAGCTGCACGAGCGCCACCCGGACACGCGGATCGTGGTGCTGGCCAACCGCCCGACCGCCGCCGAGTGCAACCAGATGCTGTCCTTCGGCGCCACGGCCTGCATCTCGAAGGAGACGCAGGGGCGCGACATCATCAACGCGATCCACCTGGCCTCGCGCGGGATGCACGTGCTGCCGCGCTCGGCGGCCGAGGGGATGATGAATCAGGGCGGCATGGCCCGCCCGGGACCCGATCTGCTGACTACGCGCGAGGCGAACGTGCTCGAGCTGCTGCAGGAGGGCCGCACCAACGCCGAGATCGCCCACACGCTCTCGATCGGGGTCGAGACCGTGCGCACGCACGCGCGCAACATCTACCGCAAGCTCGGTATCTCGTCTCGCCGCGACTTGGCGTCACTGAGCGCGGCGCGCCGATAGCGGCGAGCTAGCAGTTGGCAGTTTGCAGTTGGCCCGCAGGCCGCTCTGTTACTCGGCGGCGGCTGGTCTTCCGCTGCCAACTGCCAACTGCGAACTGCCGCCCAGCAGATTGCGCTTGTGAAGCAGCTCCGCCACCTGCACCGCGTTCGTGGCCGCTCCCTTGCGCAGGTTGTCGCCCACCACCCAGAGGTTGAGGCAGCGCTCGTGCGAGGGGTCGCGGCGGATGCGGCCGACGAGCACGTCGTCGCGGCCGGCGGCGTCGATCGCGAGCGGGTAGAGGCCGTTCGCCGGGTCGTCGATCACCACGAGGCCGGGCGCGGAGGCCAGCAGCTCGCGGCACTCGTCCGGCGACAGCGCCGCGCGGGTCTGCACGTTGATCGACTCCGAGTGACCCGTGTACACGGGCACGCGCACGCAGGTGGCGGAGATGCCGATGTCATCGGTGCCGAGGATCTTGCGCGTCTCGGCCATCATCTTGCGCTCCTCGGTGGTGTAGTCGTCGCCGTCCTTGAACTTCTCCACCTGCGGCAGCACGTTGAAGGCGATCTGGTGCGGGTAGACGCTCGGCGGCTTCAGCTCGTCTGCCTCCAGGATCGCCCGCGCCTGGTCGTGCAGCTCCTCGACCGCGCGCTGGCCGGTGCCCGACACCGACTGGTAGGTGGAGATGACGAGCCGCTCGATGCCGACCGCGTCGAGGATCGGCTTGAGCGCGACGACCATCTGCATCGTCGAGCAGTTCGGGTTGGCGACGATCCCGCGATGGCCCTCGAGCGCCTCGGGGTTGACCTCGGAGACGACGAGCGGCACGTGGTCGTACATGCGCCAGAAGGAGGAGTTGTCCACCACGATGGCGCCGGCCTCCGCGAACCGCGGCCCCCATTCCTCGCTGGTTCCGGAGCCGGCCGAGAAGAGCGCGATGTCGAAGCCACGGATCGACTCCGGGGTGAGCGGCTGGACCACGAGCTCCTGCTCGCCCCAGTCGATCTTGCGCCCGGCGGAGCGCTCGGAGGCGAAGGCCACGACCTCGCTGGCGGGGAACGAGCGCTCGCGCATGATGCCGAGCATCGTGGAGCCCACGGCGCCGGTGGCGCCCACCACGGCGACCCTCATGACGCCCGGCCCCGTCGTCCAGGCCGAAAGCGGCTGCGAGCTGCCGGACCGCCGTCGACGACGTCGTCCTCGCGGATGACGCAGGAGATCTTGATCGGGGAGGTGACGATCATCTCGATGTTGATCCCGGCTTCGCCGAGCACGGTGAACGTCTTCGCGGCGACGCCCGGATGACTCTTCATTCCAGCGCCGACCAGCGAGACCTGCCCCATCGCGGGGTCGGTGACGATGTCGCCGAACCCGAGGTCGGCCTTGATCGCGTCGAGTCGCTCGCGGGCGAGTATGAGGTCGGCGCGCGGGACCGTGAACGACATGTCCGCGCCGTGCCCCTCGCTCTCGGGCTCGTTCTGGATGATCAGGTCGACGTTGACGTTCGACTCGGCCAGCGCGGTGAACACGCGGCCGGCGACGCCCGGGATGTCGGGCAGGCCCGTGAGCGTCACGCGTGCCTCGTCGGTGGAATGCGTGACCGCTGTGACCAGCGGCCTCTCCATGGTCTCCTGTTCGGTGAGCACGTAGGTTCCCGGTCCGTCCTCGAAGCTTGATCTGCAGTGGATTCGCACGCCGTGGTTGCGTGCGTACTCGACGGAGCGTAGCTGTAACACCTTCGCGCCCGACGACGCCATCTCGAGCATCTCCTCGAACGAGACGACGCTGAGCTTGCGCGCTTCCGGCACGATGCGCGGGTCGGCCGTGTAGACGCCCGACACGTCGGTGTAGATCTCGCACAGGTCGGCGCTCGAGCGCTGCGGCCAGTGCGACCGCCGTGGTGTCGGAGCCGCCGCGGCCGAGCGTCGTCACGTCCGAGGCGCCCTTCGAGACGCCCTGGAAGCCCGCCACGAGCACGACCTTGTCGTCGTCGAGCGCGCTGCGGATGCGGTCGGCCTTCACCTCGATGATGCGCGCCTTGGTGTGCGAGGTGTCGGTGACGATGCCCGCCTGGGAGCCGGTGAGCGAGATGGCCTCGTGGCCGAGGTCGTTGATCACCATCGCCGCCAGCGCGCAGGAGATGCGCTCGCCGGTGGAGAGCAGCATGTCCATCTCGCGCGGGTGCGGGCGCTCAGAGACCTCGTGGGCCATCGCCACCAGCTCGTCGGTGGTCTTGCCGCGGGCGGACAGGACGGCCACCACGCGGCGGCCCTCCTCGCGGGCGGCGACGATCCGGCGGGCGGCTCGCTTGATGCGCTCGGCGTCCGCCACGGAGGTGCCGCCGAACTTCATCACCACGGTCTCGGCGAGTGCTGGAGCGGGGTCGCGCATGGCCGCTGAAAGATAGCTTTCGCCTCTTGGGGAGACCGAACTACCGCCGGCGCCGGGTGGTGGCCGTGCTCGTCATGCTTGTTATCGCGGCGGCGGTGGTGTCGGCGGTGAAGCGCGTGACGCGCGATTCGAGCTCGTCGTCCACGGTGCAGCAGCCGGCGGCGATCGCGACCACGGGCGGGCCGGGGCAGCACTCCTTCCTCGCACGCGTGGTGCCGGCACCGTCTGCGCAGAGTGGCGGCCCCGTGGTGCCGAGCAGCGTGACCAAGCTCGAGCAGCGCATGTCGATCGAGCGCAAGGTGGCCCAGCTGTTCTTGGTCGGCTTCTCAGGCACCGGCACCGGAGCGCCGGTGTTCGGCGACCTGGCGCAGCTCGACCTGGGCGGCCTTGTGTTCCAGTCCGGCAACTACACGGGTCCGCAGCAGCTTGCGGGGCTCACCGCCCTCGCCACCCAGGTGTCACGGCGGCACGGGCACGTGCCGCTCTGGCTCCTGACGATCCAGGATGGAGGCAGGTTCTCCGCGCTGCGCGGCCTGCCGCCGGCTGACTCGCCCGGGGACCTGACCTCGGTGACGCAGGCCCGCAGCGAGGCCACGCAGGCAGCGCGTTCGCTGCACGCGCTGGGGATCAACGGCGTGCTGGGACCCGATCTGGACGTGGACACCGATCCGGGCGGCCCGTACACCGACGTGGCCTACTCGTCCGACCCGAACGAGGTGGGCGCCTTCGGCGTGGCGACCGTACGCGCCTTCGAGCGGCAGAAGATGCTCACCGTGGTGAAGCACTTCCCCGGCCTCGGGGCCGCGACGCAGTCCACCGACGACGGCGCGGCGGAGGTCGGGCTCCCGCTGGACGCGCTCGCAACCCGCGACCTCGTGCCGTTCAAGGCCGCCCTCGACGCCGGCTCCCAGGGTGTGCTGCTCGGCCATGGGCTCTACGCCAGCGACCAGTTCTCCACGCCCGCGTCGCAGTCGAGCGCGCTGGCCACCGCCCTGCTCCGCGACAATCTCCGCTTCCGCGGGATAGCCGTGACCGACGATCTCGAGGCGTCCGCCATCAACGACACGCAACCGGCGGCGGACGCCGCCGTGGCCTCACTGAAGGCCGGTGCGGACATGCTCTACATCTCGGGTCCGCGCGCCGACCAGAGCGCCGCCTACAACGCGGTGCTGACCGCGGCCCGCAGCGGGCAGATCCCGGCCGCCCGGATCGACCAGGCCGTGCTGCGCATCCTGTCCGTGAAGCGGGCGCTCGGGCTGATCAGGTAGCGCGCTAGAGCTCGCGCCGGCCGCGCAGGGCCTTGCCCAGCGTGATCTCGTCGGCGTACTCGAGGTCGGCGCCCACGGGTAGCCCGCTGGCGAGCCTCGTGACCGCAACGTCCGGCACGCGCCCGCGCAGCTCCTCCGCGATGTAGAGCGCCGTGGCCTCGCCGGTGGTGGTCGAGTTGGTGGCCACCACCACCTCGCGCACCCCGCCGCCCTCCACGCGCCCGAACAGCTCGGCCACGTGGATGTCCTCGGGGTCCACGCCGTCGATCGGCGAGAGCGCGCCGCCTAGGACGTGGTAGCGGCCGTGGAACTCGTTCGTGCGCTCGATCGGGATCACGTCGCTCGGCTCCTCCACGACGCAGATCAGCGCGCCGTCGCGGCGCTCGTCCTCGCAGATGCGACAGCGCGGCCCCACCGCGAGGTTGAAGCAGGTCTCGCAGAGCCCGACGGTCGCCTTCACCTCGCGGATGGCGTCGGCCAGCGCCAGCGCCTCCTCGTCCGAGGCGCGCAGCACGTGGAAGGCCAGCCGCTGCGCGGTGCGCTGGCCGATGCCGGGCAGGCGCCCGAGCTCGGTGATGAGCCTGTTGACGGGTGGTGCGAACAAGGACGGTGAGGTTAGCCGCGCGTGCGGCCGGTGAGCTCGAACTCGAGCGTCACCCAGGGCGCGCGCGCCAGCGCGGCATGCAGCTCGTCGTCGTCCCCGTAGCGGGCGCTCAGGCGTCGCCCCTCGGCGCGCACGCGCACGCTCTCGACCTCGAACGGCCACGGGTCAAGCTCGGCGCGCCCGTCGCCCAGCGGCCGCAGCTCGATGCTCGCGAGGCCGCTCGCGACCGGGACGTCCTGCAGCTCGGTGGCCGGCCAGGCGAGGCAGAGGCCCAGCGAGAGGCTGTCCCAGGCCCAGATCAGTTGTTGGTTGCGGCGCACCTCGTCGCGGTCGGCTCCGAGCGATGCGATCAGCTCCTCCTGAAGGGCGTGCTGGGTGTCCATGAACGCCCGCTTGAGGGCGGGGTCCGCCCCCTCGGGCCAGAAGCGCTCGTAGAGCGCCGTGCCGTGCATCGACACCAGCAGCGCGGCGTAGCGGCTCTGGGCGTACATGCGGGTCGCGGCGCCCGACCAGAGCTCGAGCTTCGGCTCGATCGCCAGCTCCAGGAAGGTGTAGGGCAGCCCCGTGTCGGGGTTGAGGCTGGGCCGCGTGTCCCACATCGCCCAGCCGATGTCGTGCTGCTCGGCGCCGAGGCAGACCTCCTCCCACGGCTCCACCGCCCCGAAGCGCTCGTTGCCCCAGGCGCGGGCCAGCTGCCCGGACAGCCAGGCATGGGAGGCCTGGCCGATCGCGATCGCCGAGCCGTCGTCCTCGAGCCGGATCAGCATGGGACGCCCATGCGGGCGCGGGCCCGCGTCAGCCGGCGGCGCCGGGTAACCCGGGCGCCGGGCGTGACCGGGCCGGCAGCAGCGCGAGGATCAGGTAGACCACCACCGCGGCGGCGAGCAGCCCGAACATGATCGCGGTGACGGTGTCGATCTTCACCACGGACACGAGCGTCAGCACGCTGGACACCGCCATCAGAACGGCCGCGGGAATCGTGTGTGAGAGCGCCAGCGCCACGACCGCCAGCACCAGCAGGACGAGCCCGGCGACGGCGAGGGCCAGGAGGCTGTGCTGCTTGTGCGTGACGCAGGAGCCGGTGTTGCAGGGCCCGATGCTCAGCCCCAGCGCGGCCGACCAGATCGTGGGCGGCAGCAGAACGAGAGCGATCGCAGACAGGAGGCGGTCCGCCCTCGTGCGCGAGAACAGCAGCCACCCGACCGGGATCGTGACCAAGCAGCCGAAGAAGAAAACGACCCACCCCATACGCGGCAGTGTAATTCGCCCGCGCGCGGCGTGATCCTGCCTGGGGGTCTAGAGGCCGGGCAGGCCGAGCCCGCCCAGGCCGCCAAGGGCATCGAGACCGCCCATGGCGCCGCCGAGACGGCTCTCCTGAAGCTCCTGGGCGGAGCGGATGGCCTCGTTGGTGGCGGCCAGCACCATGTCCTGGAGCAGCTCCACGTCCTCGGGATCGACGGCCTGGGGGTCGATCACGACCTCCTTCAGCTCCAGCGCACCGGTGATCTTCACGGTCACCATCCCGCCGCCCGCGCTGGCCTCGACCAGCTCGGACTTCAGTGCCTCCTGCGCCTTCGCCATGTCGGCCTGCATCTGCTGCACCTGGCGCATCATCTGGTTCATGTTCGGCTGCTTGGGCATCGCGCTCACTCCTCGTGGTCGAGAACCTCGGTGGCCCCGAAGTCCTGCGTGAGCCGCTCGAGCAGCTCTTCCTCGCTGAGGCCGGACAGGTCCTGATCGGCTTCCTCGCCGCCCTCGCCGTCGCGCAGCTCGTAGACCAGCTCGAGCGAGTGGCCGGTGAGGCCGCGCAGCGCGGTGGCGAGCAGGCCGCGGTTGGCCTCCGCCTTCTTCTTCGAGAACGCAGCGCCCTCGGCGAAGGCCACCGTCAGGCGCTCGCCCTCCAGCTCGATGGGACGCGCGTCCGCCAGCAGGGCGCCCACCATCCCGTTCTCCGTGCGCACGGTCTCCACGGCCGTGGGCCAGAGGGTCCGCACCTGCTCCAGGTCGATCGGCGGCGCGGCAGCGGGATCGGGCTGCGGCTGTGACTCGGGCTCGGGCTCCACCACCGCCGTGGACGCGACGGACGCCGTGGCGGCCGCTTCGGCGCGCGCCGCGGCGCGCTCGGGAGGCGTTGCCGCCGCCCGCGGGGGCTCGGGCGCGGCCGCCTCGGGCTCGGTCCGGCGCTCCGGCTGGGGCGCAACCTCGGGCGGCGTCTGGGGCTGGGGCCGCGCGGGGGCACGTCCGCCGGCCGACTGCTCGAGCCGTTCCACGCGTGCCATCAGGGCCTGAAGCGAGCCGTCTGACTGGGGTTGGGTGGCCTTCAGCAGCGCGATCTCGAGCTGGATGCGAGGGTCGGACCCGTCCTTCACCGCGCTCAGCGCGGCTGCCAGCAGGTCGATCGCCCGCAGCACCTCTGCCTGGGAGATCCGCTCGGCCTGCGACTGCAGGCGATCGGTGTGCTCGGCCGTGACCGCGAACGACTCCGGCACGTCCCCGAGTGTCTGCACGACGAACAGGTGGCGCAGGTGAGCGGCCAGCTCGCGCATGAACTGGGTGAGGTCCCGGCCCGAGGCCGACAGGCGCTCGACGGTCATCAGGGCGGCCTTCGCGTCGTGGTCGGCCAGCGCCTCGGCGGCGTCGAGGATCAACTCGGCATCCGCCACGCCCAGCACCTCGAGCACGTCCTCGAGCTTCACCTGCTGGCCGCCGTAGGTCACGAGCTGCTCGAGCGTGCCGAGCGCGTCGCGGAAGCTGCCGGTGGCGGAGCGGGCGATCATCGTGACCGCCGGATCGGGGATCTCGATGTCCTCCTCGGCCGCCACCTTGCGCAGCACCTCGGCGATCTGCTGCAGCGACGGGCGGTGGAAGTCGAAGCGGTGGCAGCGGTCCACGATCGTGGCGGGCACCTTGTGGGCCTCGGTGGTGGCGAGCACGAAGACCACGTGCGCCGGCGGCTCCTCGAGCGTCTTCAGGAACGCGTTCCAGGCCGACGGCGAGAGCATGTGGGCCTCGTCCAGGATGTAGACGCGCCGGGCGCCGCCCATCGGCGCGAGCGCCACGTTCTCGCGCAGCTCGCGGATGTCGTCGACGGAGTTGTTCGAGGCGGCGTCCATCTCCACGACGTCGAGCGAGGTGCCGCGGGCGATCGCCAGACAGGCCGGATCGTCCGGCGAGAAGTCGGTTCGCGGGCCCCCCTGCGAGTTCAGCGCGCAGGCCAGCAGCTTGGCCATGCTGGTCTTGCCGGTGCCGCGCGAGCCCACGAACAGGTAGGCGTGGTGCACCTTGTCGAGCTCGATCGCGTTCCGGAGCGTGCGAACGATGTGCTCCTGCCCCACGACGTCCTCGAACGTGCGGGGGCGGTGGCGGCGGTACAGAGAGAGCATCGGCGCTTCATCCTAGAGGCAGGCTCAGATCGTGGGCAGTTGCCAACTGCCAACTGCCAACTGCTCTAGGTTCCCCGGCCATGGTCCGCCGGCGCCATCTGCTCGACCCAATCGCCGCCGGGCTCGTCGGGCTGCTCATCTTCGCCTTCTTCGGGCGGGCGTTCCTGAACTACGACACGTTCTACTCGCTGCTCTGGGGCGGGGATCTCGCGAACGGGCGCACGCCCGACTACCGGGTGCCGTTCGCGCCCACCCCGCATCCGCTGGCGATGCTGGTGGGCATCCCGGCGTCGCTGTTCGGGAACGCGGGCGAGGGCGTGATGCTGGCGATCGTGATCCTGGGGATCGGCGCGCTGGTGCTGGGGATCTTCCGCCTCGGCCAGCAGCTGTTCTCCTGGCAGGTGGGGCTGCTCGCCGCGCTGATCGTGGCCACCCGCCAGCCGTTCCTCAACTACGGGATCCGCGGCTACGTGGACCTGGTGGAGATCGCGCTGGTGGTGTGGGCGGGGGTGCTCGAGGCGCGGCGTCCGCGGCGCGGCTGGCCGGTGCTCGTGCTGCTCGGCCTGGCCGGGCTGCTGCGGCCGGAGGCGTGGCTCTACGCGGGCGCGTACTGGCTCTGGCTGTTCCCCTCGCGCGACTGGCCCGCCCGAATCAAGCTGGCGCTGCTGGTGGCGGCCGCGCCGCTCGCCTGGGGCTTCAGCGACCTGGCGATCACCGGCGACTTCCTCTGGTCGCTGCACGGCACCCACGACCTGGCGTCCGAGCTGGAGCGGCAGACCGGGCTGGTGAACGTGGTGAAGACGGCGCCGCGACGGCTCGGGGAGATCCTGCGCCTGCCCGAGCTCCTCGGCCGCCGTCGTCGGGTTCGTGTTCAGCCTGCTCTGGCTGCGGCGCCGGGCGGCGTTGCCCGCGGCCGTGGTCGTTCTGAACGGGCTGGCCTTCTGCGCCTTTGGCATCGCGGGGCTCTCGCTGCTCGGCCGCTACCTGTTCCTCGCGGGCGCGATGCTCGCGCTCTTCACCGCGGTGGCGTGCCTCGGCTGGATGGAGCTCCCGGTGGGCGCTCAGGGGCGCTCGCTGTGGCGGGTGGTGGGGCTTGTGGCGCTGCGCCGGCATCGTGGTGTTCTTCCCCGCCCAGCAGGTCCACCGGCTCACCGCGCTGCGCACCGACATCCGCAACCGCGACCGCGTGCAGTCGGACCTGCGCAAGGTCGCCCAGACCACCCAGGCCAAGGCCGTGCTGCGCGCCTGCGGTCCGGTGTTCGTGCCGAACCACCGCCCGGTGCCGCTGCTCGCCTACTGGGCGGACATCAGGCCGCAGTCGATCGCCACCCGCCAGCCCGCCGCGGGGGATCGCGGCGGCGTGGTGGTGCTGCCCGCCAACGCCGAGGTGCAGAAGCTGTCGATCCTCGACCCACACGAGCCGATCCCGCTCGACCTGCGCGCCCCGGCCGGCTACCGAGTGGTGAGCCGCAACCGCTCGTGGCTGCTGTACGCCGGGCCGACTTGCCGCCCGGCGTAAGTAAATGGACCGTGCACCCCTCTTCGAAATCGGTCTCCGGGCGTGCCCGCCGGTCTCGGACTCCTGCCAGGCTTCCCCGTGGCGCATGGGCGGTACCGCTTAAGGCTGCTTCCTTCCGGACCTGACCTGGTTCACAGCCGTCCACCGCACGGGACCTGGCCATCGACGCCCTCGTCCGGCGTACTGACCCCGAAGGCTCAACCCCTCCAAGGGGAATTCAGCCTCGCTAGAGCGGATTGCGAGTGCAGGGCACCGCTACCTCCCCGCCTAGCACGGTCCGTGGCGAAGCCTAGCGCCGCGCGGGCGCTGGGACCAGCTCGCTTTCTAGATGGCCCAGCCGCTGGCGATCGCCTCAGCGAGCGCACCGGCAAGCTCATCGGACGGCTTCGGCGTCGGGAAGCGACGCACGATCGCCTGTATCTCTGTGTGGGCCAGCCCGAACTCCCTCGCTGCACGCAGCATCGCGAGGTACAGCGACGCGGGGTTGGCGGACGGCCCCTCTGGCAGCTCCCGTTCCATTTCGGGGCTATACCCACTAGCCGCGTTCTTCTATCCGAGAACCGTTCGTAGGTCCTAGACTTGCGGACTCTCCCGGGCGCGTAGCTCAGTGGGAGAGCGCTCGCTTCACACGCGAGAGGTCGCTGGTTCGAAACCAGCCGCGCCCACTCCGAAGCCCGGCGTCCGCAGGGCTTTCGTCGTCGAGGGCCGTCCGGCGCTGATGCGTTGACGGTCTCGCGAGGCAGGGTGAGCGGTTGACAGGCGTAAACAGCGGCAACGGCTGACATGCCGACCTGCGTGCAGTTTCCGGTGATATACGCGGGAAAGTGCACCCACCCCGATTCGGCTGCCGTTATTGATGCTGTAGACGCCGGCGGCGTCGCTCAGCCGGGTGAGCCTCGTCCGCGGTTTCGAGTGATTCCATGTCGAGAAACGCCGGCTGGCTCCGCTCAACAGGTGAAGGGCCGCGGCAGGCGTGGCCCACCGACACCAGGAGATCACGATGCCCAAGTACCTGCTCCTCAAGCACTACCGCGGCGGCCCGGAGCCGCACCATCCGTTCCCCCCGATGGACCAGTGGGCGCCCGAGGACGTGGAGGCGCACATGGCCTTCCTCCGGAACGTCAGCGCGCTGTTGGAGGAGAACGGCGAGCTCATCGGCGTGCAGGCGCTGACGCCGGCGCAGACGTGGGTGCGCTACGGCGGCCCGGACGCGGCGCCGGTCACCACCGACGGCCCGCTGCCCGAGACGAGCGATCTCGTGGCGGGTTGGTACATGGTCGACGTGGAGTCGTACGAGCGCGCGGTCGAGATCGCGGCCTACATCTCCTCCGAGCCCGGGCCGGGCGGCGGGCCGCTGCACGAGTGGATCGACGTCCGGGAGATCATGTCTTCCGGGGCGCCCTCGGACGGCTGACGCGGCGTGATCGACGAGCCGGTGCAACGGCTGGACGAGGGCGCGCTGCGCGCTCTCGTCCCGCGGGTGCTCGCGAGCCTGACCCGCCGCGGCGAGGACTTCGACGCCGCCGAGGACGCGCTCCAGGAGGCGCTGCTGGAGGCGCTCCGGGTCTGGCCAGAGCACCCGCCGGACGACCCGCGCGCCTGGCTGACCACGGTCGCAACTCGGCGGCTGGTCGACGCCCGCCGCAGCGAGTCCGCCCGGCACCGCCGCGAGGAGACGGAGCACGCGGAGCCGCGGCCGGCCACCACCGAGGAGGGCGACGACACCCTCTTCCTGCTGTTCTGCTGCTGTCACCCCGACCTCGCGCCCGCGTCCCAGGTGGCGCTCACCCTGCGCGCCGTCGGCGGCCTCACGACCGCGGAGATCGCCGACGCCTTCTACGTCCCCGAGGCGACGATGGCGCAGCGGATCAGCCGCGCCAAGCGCACCCTGCGCGGGCGCCGTCTGGACCAGCCAGGCGACCTCGCCGTGGTGATGCGCGTGCTGTACCTCGTCTACACGGCCGGGCATATTGGGCCGCCCGCCCGGGTGGACCTCGCCGGCGAGGCGATCCGGCTCGCCCGCCAGCTCACCCTCGCCACGCAGGAGCCCGAGGCGCGCGGGCTGCTGGCGCTGATGCTCCTCAACCACGCCCGGCTCCTGGCGCGGCTCGACTCCGAGGGCCGGATAGTCACGCTGGACCGGCAGGACCGCAGCCGGTGGGACACGCGCGAGATCGCCGAGGGCGTGCGCGTCCTGCAGTCGGCGCTCGCCAGGCAGACGGAGGAGCGGCCCCCGGGCCGCTACCAGATCGAGGCTGCGATCGCGGCTCTGCACGACGACGCGGCGAGCGCCGAGGAGACCGACTGGCCGCAGATCCTCGCCTGGTACGACGACCTCGTCGCGCTGACCGAGGACCCCGTGCGCCAGGACCCCGCGGCGGTGCTCGGCCGAGCGGTCGCGGTGGGCCATGTCCGCGGTGCCGCCGCCGGGCTACGCGAGACGGACCGGCTGCGCGAGGTGATCGGCGAGCGGCACCGGTGGCACGCCGTGCGCGGGCACCTGCACGAGCTCGACGGCAACCTTTCCGCCGCCGCCTCAGCGTACGCCGAGGCCGCCCGCCGCGCCACGAACGTCGCCGAGCGCGACCACCTCGTCCGCGAGGCCGCGCACGCGCGAGCCGCCGACCTGACCGGACCACGACATGGACAGCGGTAACCCGAAGTTATCGGCCGCCTACCGCAGCGTCATGGACCCAGGTCAGCGCCACGCGGCAACATGGCCAGCGAGTTGTCCGGGACGGTGCGCACGTGGCGCCAGGAAAGGCATTGCGAGTCCATGGCCGCCGGGCTCGTGACCCATCTCAGTTGCTGGTTCTGGACGAGATAGATCTTTGGGTCGTGCTGCTCCTTGATGAGCGTTCCGTCTATCGGAACCGTGCCGAGCTTTGCTGTGCCACCCGGGGGAATCGACACCGACATGACTCCAGTCGAACCCAAGTTCGAAGAGCGTCGGCGGGTCGGGAATCCAGAACTTCGCACCTCCGTAGACGACGTACACCTCGGGACGGTTCCATTCGCGTAGCGCCGTGCCGTCCACCGGGGTGGAGGGAAGTTGGGCGAAGGGAACGGCGGCGATGGGATCGAACGCATCCAAGTAGCGGATGCCGTTGATGACGAGTAAGTCATCCGCGACGAAGTCCGTTCCTCCGAAGACGACACGAAAGCCCGCGCCGTCTCGCATGAGAGTGCGGTCAGGAAATGCGACGAGCGGATAGACCGGTTCGGGAGTCTGGTTCCCCCACCGGCCGCTGCCGGCCGTGTCCGAAAACCACGAGAACGTCACCGTGCAGCCGCCCCAGAAGTCCCAGAAGTCCTGGGGCGGGAAGCTGTAGAGGGCCGTTCTCCCCCGCGGCCAGGCGAAATATCTGCACAGCACCAACGTATCCGTGCCGGCGCCACAAGCCCGTCCTGGCCCCCACGCTCTACGGATGTTCATCGACGACGCCAGGCCGAGGCCGGCGCTGCCGATCCTGTCCGCAAACGAGTTGTTGAAGATGTTCCAGGCTTGGATCTCCTTGCCCTCGGTCAGGGTCGAGGAGAACACGATCGTCATCTGGCAGCTGGAGAGGGCGGGAGTGCGTGCGACGGTGATCATGATCCCGTCCCATGCGAGCGCGTATCCATATCTGTATGGCCCCGGTCCGGGCGTCCGACGGGGGTCGAGAACGGGGTAGACGCTGCTGGGATCGAGGTAATTGGTGGTAACGCAGACGGTCACTTCGCAGCCTCCCTGGGCGCCATGCGCTCCCGAACGAACTCTCGAATGAGATGGTGCAGCTCCTGCTCCGCGTCCGAGTCGAGCTGAAGCCCGTGTAAGGCCACTTGAATGTCTGAGTCACCGCCGGAATCCCGGGGCGCTTGGGTCCGTGTCTTCTCTTCGCTGGCGGAAGCCCGACGCCGCATAAATCCGTCAACGAGCAGCGCGAGGTCTTCGGCCAAGCCCATGGCAGCGGGATCCGAGACAGCGTCACCAGCGACAGAGATCCGAATCGGGACGTCCTCGGACGTCGCGAAGGGAACCTTTGCCTCGAGCTGATCGAAGCTGCCGACGGTTCCGTCCAGCGGAATGGCCTCGTCAGAGTGAGCCACGAGACCGCCTCCTTTCGGCCAATTGGAGGATGGGTTCCGACTCGCACCGCATCGTATCGCGATGCGAGCGGGCTCTCGAGTGATTCCGGGATGATCGATCGCGTGCGGGTTCTGTTTTCCTGCCGACCGCTGACCGGTCACCTGTATCCGCTGGTGCCGCTCGCTCAGGCCGCGGCGGCGGCTGGTCACGAGGTCGCCTTCGCGACGGCCGAACCTGCGCTGTCGGATGCACGGCGTGATGGCTTCGCGGCGTTTTCGGCGGGACAGGGGAAGGAGGCTCGCGAGGCGTTCGTGCGGAACCTTCCGGATCTCCGCGCGCTCTCGCCGGAGGAGCATCGCGCGCTGTTCTTCACGCAGCTGTTCGTCGGAGTCGAACTGGCGCCGCGCCTTCGTGACCTCAGGGCGATCATCGAGCGCTGGACGCCGGATGTGATCGTCCATGAAGTCGCCGAGCCGGCCGCCCCGATTGCGGCCGCCGCGGCCGGTCTGCCCTATGTGACCAGTGGCTTTGGGCCGTTGCTGCTCGCCCGCGATCGCGGCGCAGGTCGGTCGAGCGGCCGCGCCGCACTGGCGTGCCGCGGGCCTTGCGCCGCATCCGCGCGGCGGGCTCTACGAGCATCTCTACTTCGACCCCTGCCCGCCGGCGCTGCAACTGGCAGAGATCCGCGACGTGCCGGCGGTCCCGGTGCGCGTGACGCCGCTGCCGACGGCGCCCTCCGCCAGTGCCCATCCACCGACGGTCTATGTCACCTTCGGCACCCTGTGGAACCGTGACCTCGACGCCTTCCGAGTGGTCCTCGCGGCCCTCGCCGCGCACCCGGTCGACGTCGTCGTCACGCTCGGTGTCGACGGCGATCCCGCCGCGCTCGGCGCTCAGCCCGAAAACGTCCACGTGCACCGCTTCATCCCGCAGGCCGAGCTGCTGCCGCGCTGCGATGCCGTGATCGCCCATGGCGGCGCGGGGACCATGCTCGGAGCGCTCGCGCACGGCCTCCCGCTGCTACTCCTGCCTCAAGGCGCCGACCAGCACTTCAACGCAGAGCGCGTCGTCGCTGCCGGCGCCGGACTGAGCCTCGCACCTCCGCAGGCCACGAGCGCCGCTATCGCGCGCGCCATCGACACGCTGCTCGGCGACGCCCGACTGCGCGCCGGCGCACAGCGGGTCGCCGGCGAGATCGCCGCCATGCCCGGACCCGACATCGGCGTTGCGCACCTGGAGGCGCTCACGCGTCCGTGAACGCGGCACCCATAGGTGCGCGATCATTCGCGGCGGTGAGCATCGAACGCGCCTTGACGGGGCAGTGGTCGTTTCCCCGCACCGACGACGAGGCGGCGCGGGTGGTCTACGTCACCGGCCACCGAAACCCGGACACGGACTCGATCGCGTCCGCGATCGGCTACGCGGAGTTGAAGGGGCGAATCGACCCGGGCACGCAATACGTGCCCGTGCGCCTGGGCGAGCTGAACACCCAGACCCGCTGGGCGCTCGAGTTCAGCGGGGCGATCGCGCCCGAGTACCTGCCGCACGTGTTCCTTCGCGTACGCGACGTGATGCGCACCGACTTCCCCACCGCGGGCGTGGACGAGCCGGTCCGAGCGGTGGGACTGGCGATGGCCGCGGGCGATCTGGACCTCATGCCGGTCGTCGACGGCGACGGGGCGCTCGCCGGTGTGATGACCGAGCGGGCATTGGCGCGCCGCTATATACGCGAGTCGCGCGAGGTGTCGAGCCTCGTGGACACGCCGACCAGCGTGAGCGCGGTGGTCAGCGTGCTGGAGGGCAGGCGGGTGGCGGGCGAGGACCGCACCGTCGCCGGGCGGGTGTGGGCCCAGTCGATGGACCCCAGCGCGGCAAGCCGCATCTCCGAGGGGGACGTGGTGGTGGTCGGCGACCGCCCCGACGCTCAGCGGCTCGCGATCGAGAACGGCGCGGCGCTCCTGATCACGAGCAACGGCAGCGCGCCGGGGGAGGAGATCCTGGCACTGGCCGAGCAGCGGGGGACCGCGGTGGTTTCCTCGCCGCTAGACACCTATGTGTCCGCGCGCATGGTCACGCTTGCCGCACCCTGCCGTGGGCTGATGGACGCCGAGCCGCTCACGGTCGGCCCCGACGACCTCGTTGGCGAGATCGCCGAGCAGGTCAAGGACGTGCACTACCGTGCCGCCGTGGCCGTCGACACGGGGCGCCGCCCGATCGGCATCGTGACCCGCTCCGACCTGGTCGGGCCGCCGCCTCGCCGCGTGCTGCTCGTGGACCATGCGGAGGCAGCCCAGAGCGTGCGCGGTATCGAGGAGGCGGAGATCGTCGAGATCCTCGACCACCACCACATTGGGTCGATCGAGACGCGCATACCGGTGACCGCCACTTTCGATCCGGTCGGCTCGACCGCCACGCTCGTGGCCCAGCGCTACCGGCAGGCCGGGCTCGAGCCGAGCCGCCCGGCGGCGATGATGTTGCTGGCGGCGGTGCTCTCCGACACGGTGATCCTGCGCTCGCCGACCACGACCGAGCGCGACCGCAGCGCGGTGGACTACTTCGAGCGCGCGCTCGAGATCGACGCCACGGAGTTCGGCCGCCGGATGTTCGGGGAGAGCTCCGACACCTCTGGAATTCCCGCCGACCAGCTCGTGACCCGAGACGTCAAGGAGTACCAGGCGGCGGGCGGCCAGCTGATCGGGATCGCCCAGGTCGAGACGATCGGCAACCCGCTGCTCGACCGCAAGGACGAGCTGCTTGCCGCGATGGGCGCCGAGCGGGAGCGCCAGGGATATCCCTTCTACGCGCTCATGGTCACCGACATCCTCCGCGAGGAGACGCAGCTGCTCGTGGCCGGCGACAAGGCCCCGGTCGAACGCGCCTTCGGCGAGCCGATGACCGACGGCGTGATCTCTCTGCCGGGCGTGGTCAGCCGCAAGAAGCAGGTCGCCCCGCAGCTGCTCGGCGCCGTCTGAGCCGCGGAAGGCGGGCCGTTCAGCCGGGGGACCGAAGGGGCAAGCGCGCGCTGACGCGGGTTCCCGCGCCGGGCGGACTGTGGACCTCGATCCGGCCGCCAAGCGAACTGACCCGGTCGGCCAGCCCGCGCAGGCCCGTCCCGGATTCCGGCTCGGCACCACCCGAGCCGTCATCCACGACCTCCACGAGCAGGTCATCGGCCACGGGGACGATGCGGACGCGGACGGCATCGGCGTCGGCGTACTTGCGCGCGTTCATGAGCGACTCGCAGACCAGAAAGTAGGCGGCAAGCTCGACGTCGTCCGGCAATTCGCCCACGGCTATCTCCAGCTCGACCGGTACGTCGTGTCCGACCGTCAGCGATTCGAGCGCATCGCGCAGCCCGCGCTCTGACAGGGCCACCGGATGCAGCCCGCGCGCGAGGTCACGCACCTCGATCTGAGCCGACTCGAGCTCGTCGCTCGCGAGCCGCAGCACGTCAACTGCCTGATCGCCGCTGTCCAGCTGGCGCTGAGCCACCTTGAGCAGGTTCGCCACCGCCGCGAGCCGCTGCTGCGCGCCGTCGTGCAGGTCTCGTCCCACCCGCCGGCGCTCGGAATCGGCGGCCTCGATCACGCGCGCGCGCGAACGCCGCAGTGCGTCCGCCTGATGGCGGCGCTCAAGCTCGGCGGCGGCCCGCGAGGCGAAGATCCGCATCGCATCGACGTCGTCGTCCTCGGCCGCCAACGGCCCCGCGTCCATCACGCCCATGTGGCCCAGGTGCGTTCCATCGGCCGCGCGCAGGCAGATCGCGAAGTAGCTCTCGAGGCCCATGTCGATCGCCGGCTTCGCCTCGGGGAAGAGCTTCGTCAGCTCCTCCGGGAACGCGACGACGGACTTCTCCACCAGGAGCGCGCAGGGCTTGCCGCGCGTGTCGTACTCGAACGGCTCGTCGATCCAGTCGTCGTCGAACCAGCCGCTCAACACCCGCACATGGTCTCCGGTGGGATCACGGGCCTCTGCGACGAAGGCGAACTTCGCGTCGAACGCCAGCGCGACGTGATGGACCAGGCAGCGAAGGAACTCGTCTCCGACCGCGCCTGCGGTTCCCTCCGCGACCGCGCGAAGGAGGTCGCGGCGGCCAGATTGCATATCGGATCGGTGAGTGTCGACGTCAGAAGCCACGAAGCCCCTCCCGGGCATCGATGTTACGCCTGCGAGCGTGCGGAAGGTCGTCTCGGAATCTAGCGACGCGAAGGTTCGTGTACTTTGCGCGGATCGCCGTCCGGCCCCCTCCTCCCGGCTCGCCCGATGCGACCGCCATCGAGCGGATGCTCGCGGTTCAGCCGCGGGTCGTTGCGGTCCGCCCCGCGGGCGAGGTCGTGCCGGGCCTGGAGCCCGGGCTCGTGTTGCACGCAGCCCCGCCGCAGCCGTGGGAGGAGATGTCCGAGCTGCTGCGCGGCGGCATGGTCGGCGCTGCCCTGGCCGAGGGCCTGGCCACCACGCCCGAGGACGCCGCGGCGCTGGCCGCCAGCGGAGAGATCCGCTTCGGCGCCGCCCAGGACCACGCGGCGATGGCCGGTGGCGTCGGGTCGATCGCAAGCTCGACGCCCGTCGTCGTGGTGCGCGACGAGGCGACGGGCCGCGAGGCCTTTCATCCGGTCATGGAGGGGCTCACCGGCGAGGCCCTCGTGCTCGGCATGTACACACCCGCGGTGCTCGAGCGCCTGCGCTGGATGCGCGAGGAGCTGGCCCCGATGCTCGATGCGGCGGTTCGTGCCGTCGGCGGCATCGACGCCGGGGCTCTGATCGCCGAGGCGCTGCGCCGGGGCGATGAGCTGCACAACCGCAACGCGGCCGCCTCATCGATGCTCACTGAGCTGCTCGGCCCGGGGCTCGCCGCGGCGGCGGCGCAGCCTGCGACGCTGGAGCGGGCCTCGGAGTTCCTGCGCACCAACCCCCAGTTCTTCGTCGCGGCCTCGCTCGCCGTGTCACGGCTGGCCTGCGACGCCGCTGACGGCGTGCCCGGCTCCGGCCTGGTCACCGCGTGCGGGTCCAACGGCACCGAGGCCGGCCTGCGCGTGTCGGGGCTGCCAGGCCAGTGGTTCACGGCGCCCGCCGAGATCCCCGCCGGCGTGCTGTTCGACGGCTTCACGCCCGACGACGCGGGCCGGGCCTGCGGCGACTCGTTCCTGGTCGAGTGCTACGGGCTGGGCGCCGCCGTGCTCGCCGCCGCCCCGGCGCTCTGGTCGATGATCGGCGCCGACGAGGCACGGGCCCGCGAGCTGTTCGCCGGCGCACAGGAGCTCGCTCTCGGCGAGCACGAGAGCTACAAGGTGCCGCTGCTTGATGACGCCCCCGCGCCCGCAGGCGTCGATGCCCGGCGCGTGGTCGCCACCGGCCGACGACCGGTCATCGACATCGTGATGGTCCACCACGAGCGCGGCCGCGGCGCCGTCGGCTTCGGCCTGACCTCACCGCCGATGGCCTGCTTCGAGGCGGCGGTCGCCGCGCTGGACTAGCCGCCCAGGAGTCGCAGGATCTCCTGCTGTTGTGCCCTCGCGTCGGCTGACCCGCTTCCTCCTCGTCCGGTCGTCCAGTGCGCGAGCTGCCGGGGCGTGGATCCGCGGCGGTTGGTGGCCTGAGGATCTGCGCCCAGGGCGAGCAGCGCCTCGACGGCCGTAGCGCATCGATTGCGCACGGCGCGGTGCAGCGGCGTCGTGCCGTTCTTGTCGACGGCGTTCGCGTCCGCCCCGAGCTCGATCAGGAACCGAACCGTGTCCCGCTGGGCGGCCGGGTTCCAGCGCGCGCAACCAGGGATGCCATCGACCGCGTAGTGCAGCGGCTGGGCGCCGCGGCGATTCGCTGCCCCGACTTCCGCGCCCGCCTTGACCAACTCGCGAGCGACCCCGGCTTCGTAGGCGGCCGCGGCGATGTGCAGAGCGGTGTCGCCGGCGTACAGGTGATGGTCGATCTCCTCGAGGAAATAGCCCTCGCCGCCGCGCCGGGAGGCGCCGACCGCGAGGCGTGCCGTCGCGAGCTCGGGTGCGCCGACGAGGAGGGCCGACACCTCCGCGTGGTCGCCCCGCACGATCGCCCGCCCGACCCTCATCAACGCCGCGTCGAGCATCCGCCGCCCAGCGTCGGGATCAGGTCCAGGTCTTGAAGCTGGCGATCTGGTTCTTCAGCATCAGCACGTCGAAGCCGTGGACCAGGACGCGGTATCCCTTGGCGATGAGTGCCGCGCTCCGGTCGGGGGTCATCGCGACCCCGCCGAGCGGCATCCCTCTCGCGGCGGCGGCCCCTTCGATGGCGAGGAGGGCTTCGCCGAAGGCGGGGGAATCGAATTCGCCGTGAACGCCGAGCGCGGTACTCAAGTCGAATTGCGCCACGATCGCCAGATCGACCCCGGGAACGTCGAGGATGGCTTCGATCTGCTCCACGGCTTCGGCCGTCTCGATGAGCAGGCAGCAGGTCATCTGAGGGCCGACGTCCTCCAGATAGTCGAAGAGCGGCGTCTTGTGGCGCGAATGGGCGACGAACGGGCCCCATCCCCTGCCCCCGCTCGGGGGGTAGTTCACGAGAGCGACGCACCGCTCGGCATCGTCCGGCGTCCGCACCCGCGGAAACACGATGCCCTCGGCACCCGCGTCCAATGCGAACTTGACCTCTCCCTCGTCAATCGTGGGCACGCGCACGAGCGGCGCGCAGTCGGTGCCGGCCGTGGACGCGACCATGGCATGCAGGCTCTCGCGGCCGATCGGCCCGTGTTCGCGATCGATCATGACGAAGTCGATTCCGGCCGCCGCGACGGCCTGAGTCGCCACGGCAGACGGGATCACGTTGGCCACCCCTCGCAGGAGATCGCCGGTAGTCAGGCGCTCTTTGAAGAACACCCGCTTAGCCTTTCACGCCGGCCACCGACAATGTCGTGTGACGGCGGTCAGTCTCCAGCCGTTCGAAGTCGTTCGAGGCCGTCGAGGACGAGATCCAGTCCCCAGGCGAACTCGAGCGCGTTGTCGTAGCCGGACTCGGGGAGCTTCGTCACGATCTCGGCGAGGTATGGGTACTCGTGGAGCGCGTCGTTCGCCTGCGGCTCGTCGCTTGGCAGCTTCGCCGGCGTCCTGCGGCGTCTCGAACCCGAGCGTCTTCTCCTGTAGGGCGAAGCCGTAGATGTAGGCGTCCTGGACCGAGTAGGCGTGGATCGCCTCCTCGAACGAGAAGCCGGCCTCGCGCAGGCAGCCCATCACGGCGTTGTGGTTGCGCAGGTTGGCCGGCCCGGGCTTTCGCGTCTCCATCAGGCCGATCGCCCAGCCGTGGCGCTTCAGCGCCTCGCGCGCCGAGATCGCCCGCCCCCGCATCTCCGACCTCCAGTCGGGGCCGATAGCCGGAGACTCGATCTCGGCGAAGACGATGTCGACCATGCCGTCGAGGAGCTCGTCCTTGTTCGCGAAGTGCTTGTAGAGCGCCATCGGCACGACGCCGAGCTCCTGAGCGAGCCGGCGCATGCTGAACGCGTCGAGCCCGTCCTCGTCCGCGCGCGCGACGGCGGCCTCGAGCACGCGAGGTCTGCTCAGCGGTGTGCGCCGGGATGTCGTCTGTTTCGTCACGGGGGTTGACAGGTGTACGCCGTACACGTTACAGTGCCCAGCCAGACGTGTACACCGTACACCCAAGTGAAAGGAACCCGATGGGTTCACCTGCGTATCCGCTTCAGCTCGAAGGCAAGCTCGACGATGGCCACCTCAGCCGCGGGCTGTGGCTCGTCAAGTGGCTCCTCGCGATCCCGCACTTCATCGTGCTCGTCTTCCTGTGGATCGCGTTCGTCGTCTCGACCGTCATCGCGTTCTTCGCAATCCTGTTCACCGGCCGCCACCCGCGGGGGCTCTTCGACTTCAAGGTCGGCGTGCTGCGCTGGTCCTGGCGCGTGGCGTTCTACTCCTACAGCGCGCTCGGCACCGACCGCTATCCGCCGTTCACGCTCGCCGACGTGCCCGACTACCCGGCGCGGCTCGACGTCGAGTACCCGCAGCAGCTCTCGCGCGGCCTCGTCCTCGTGAAGTGGTGGCTGCTCGCGCTGCCGCAGTACCTCGTCGTCGGCGTCTTCGCCGGCGGCACGCTGGCCGGCGTGAACGCGGCCGACCACCACGGCGGATGGAGCTCCGGAGGTGGGCTGATCGGCCTGCTCGTCCTGATCGCGGCCGTCGTCCTGCTGTTCACCAGCCGCTACCCGCGCGGCATCTTCGAGTTCGTCATGGGGCTGAACCGCTGGGTGTTCCGGGTCATCGCCTACGCGACGCTGATGACCGACGAGTACCCGCCGTTCCGCCTGGACATGGGCGGCGCGGAGAGCGCGCCCGCGACGAACGACGCGATCACGCCGACGCCGGCGGCCGGGCTCTGATGAAGGGCTAGCCCCCGGGCACATGACACGCCCACGACGGGCGGGGCGTACTATGCAGCGCGCTTCAGGGTCCGGCCAGCGGGTGGCCGGTTGAGCAGGGGGAGGCGATGTCGATGTTCGTCAATTCCAGGGAACGCTCCCGACGGTCGGGCCGGTCGAGCGCGCCTATCGAGCCTCACCCGAGCGAGGAGGTTGAACGCCCCGCCGGCGGCGTCTCTCGCCGTCGCTTCCTCGGCTACGTGATGGCGGCGCCGGTGCTGGTCGCGGCCGCGGACCTGCGTGCGGCCGCACCGGCCCAGGCGGCGATCCCGACCGTTCAGGCCGTCGACCTGTTCGACCTGAGCGATCTCCTGACGGATGCCGCACTGGCGACGGCCAGCCTGATCACCGTGACCGTCAACCCCGACGGCACCGTGTCGTTTGCCCTGCCGCGCGCCGAGGTCGGCCAGGGAATCACCACCGCGATCGCGATGGTGATCGCCGACGAGATGGACCTGCCGCTGGACAAGGTCGACATGACGCTCGCCGACGCGCGGCCGGAGCTGATGTTCAACCAGCTCACGGGCGGATCGAACTCGATGCACTCGCTCTACAACCAGGTGCGGGTGGCCGCGGCGATCGCCAAGGGCAGGCTCACGCAGGCGGCCGCCAAGGCCTTGGACACCCCGCCCTCGCAGCTCCAGTCGAGGGGCGGGATGTTCGTGGGACCGGACGGAAGGGCGGCCAGCTACGGATCGCTCACCGGCGCGGCGGCGGCCGCGAAGACCGCCGCGGTGGTCGCGCAGCTGAAGCCGCAGTCCCAGCTCACCCTGGTCGGCACCCCGCAGCGGCGGATCGACGCGCTCGAGATCGTCACGGGCCGCAAGCAGTTCGCGATGGACCTCGAGGTCCCCGGCGCGCTGCCGACGATGCTCTGCCGGCCGCCGACGATCAACGCCACGGCGCTGTCGGTCAAGAACGCGGCCGCGGTGAAGGCGATGCCCGGCGTCACCGACGTGGCGATCATCCCGCACACGAACTTCGTCGCCGGCGGCGTCGCCGTGCGCGCGCCGACGTTCGGGCAGTGCATCGACGCGGTCCGCGCGCTCGACGTGGTGTGGGGGCCCGGCTCGGTGGACGGCAAGTCCGACGCGGACGTGCTCGCGGACCTAAAGGCCGCGGAGCTGCCGATGACGCCCGCGCTCGGCCCAGTCGATCGACCAGCGCTTCACCTTCTACTTCCGCCCGGGCGACCCGCTCGAGACCAACTGCGCCGTCGCCGACGTGCGGCCCGACCGCGCCGAGATCTGGTCGTGTCTCAAGTCGCCCGCCTGGGTCAAGGAGCAGCTCGCGCGAGCTCTTGGGACTCCCGCTGAACAGCGTGACGGTGCACGTGACCCAGGGCGGCGGGTCGTTCGGCCGCCACCTCTTCGCCGACGCCGCGTTCGAGGCGGCGGCCATCTCGAAGGCGCTCGGCAAGCCGGTGAAGCTGATGTGGCATCGAACGGACAACTTCCGCCAGGGCCGCGTGCACCCGATGTGCACCTCGCGCGTGCGGATCACGTATCTGGCGGGCAACGTGCTGGCGTTCGACCAGCGCCACACCAGCGTGGCGACGGACTTCACCCATGGGCTCGGGGAGCTCTTGTCGGCCACCGTGGGGAACATCCCCGAGGGCGACTTCCTGGCCTACTCGCAGAGCATCTTCACGCTGACCGCGAACGTGCCGTACAACTTCGGCGCGGTCACCCAGCTGCTGAACGAGGTCTACGACTACAACACGTTCAACACCTCCAGCGTGCGCAACATCTACAGCCCCGAGGTGACCGCCGCGACGGAGCTGATGGTCGATCAGGCCGCTCGGGCGATGGGTCAGGATCCGTATCGGTTCCGGCGCGCGTTCGCGCGGGACGACCGGATGAAGGCGGTGCTCGACGCCGCCGCCAAGGCCGCCGGCTGGGGACGCCCGATGCCGGCGGGCACCGCCCAGGGGATCGCGATCCACCACGAGTACAAGGGCTACGCGGCGTGCATCGTGGAGATCGACTGCAGGTCCCAGACGGTCAACCGGCAGGTCGAAGGACGGCTACACCGGGCCGCGCGTGACGAAGGTCGTCTTCGCCGTCGACGTCGGGCTGCCGATCAACCCGCTCGGGCCTTGAGGCGCAGATGATGGGCGGGGTGATGGACGGGATCGCCCAGGCGCTGACCTACAGCCTGCACCTGAAGGACGGGCACTTCCTCGAGGGCAGCTGGGACAACGCGTACTACACGCGTCAGTGGAACACGCCGTTCGACGTGCAGGTGATCGTGATGCCGCCGACCACGAGCGACCCGGGCGGCGCCGGCGAGTTCGGCGTCGCCGCCGCGATGGCCGCCGTGGCGAACGCCTACGCGCGTGCCACCGGCAAGCTGCCGACCAGCTTCCCGATCAACCACAACCAGCCGCTCGGGTTCACGCCCCTTCCCGACGGTCCCGCCGATTCCGCAGTCGCCAACCGACGGTCTCAGCGAGGTGCTCTGATGCCGACTCACACCTTCATCCTCAACGGCAAGCAGGTGACCGTGGACTGCGCCGACGACGTGCGCCTGCTGTGGGTGCTGCGCGACCTGCTCGGCGTGCACGGGCCGAAGTACGGCTGCGGCCTCGACGTCTGCAAGGCCTGCACCTGCCACATCAACGGCAAGGCCTTCAACCCGTGCTCGGTGCCGGTCTCGGACATCAAGCGCACGGACCAGATCACGACGATCGAGGGCCTGCCGGCGACCGTCGGGAAGGACCTCCACCCGATGCAGGAGGCCTGGCTCGACGTCGACGTCGCCCAGTGCGGCTACTGCCAGCCGGGCCAGATCATGGCCGCGGTCGCGCTCGTGGAGGACGCGAAGGCGGCCGGCCGCGCGATCACCGACGCCGACCTCGACACGATCCGCAACGTCTGCCGCTGCGGCACCTACCCGCGCATCCGCGAGGCGATCGAGTCGGCCGCGGCGCACAGATGTAGGACGGCTGGGCCTCAGCAGACCGGTTAGGGTCGCGCTCCGAGCGAGGATCTACCGAAAGGAGTCTCTTCATGAGGCGTTTCAGAGGATGGTTTTCACCAGGGACGGGGCTGGCTTTCGTAGCTCTTGTCGTGGCGCTTGGCGGAACGGGGTACGCGGCCACGGGACAGGCGCCTTCCCACGATGGCAACGCCGCCGCCAAGAAGAAAAAGAAGAGCCACACGCTGACGAGCTCGAGCGTGAAGAAGATCGCGGATGCCGAGATCCAGAAGCTGGCTCCGAAGCTCTCCGTTCTCAGTGCAAAGTCCGCAACGACCGCGACCAGCGCAAACACCGCCAAGATCGCGTCGAACCTCTTGTCCGCGAACGTCCAGGCCGACGGCTCGATGCTCGGCTCGATCCCCGCCGGGGCGACTTCCAGCAGGACGGCCCTGGGTACCTACCGCGTGAGCTTCAACCGGTCGATTGCCGGCTGCACGATCTCAGCCGCCGCAGCGAACAACACGGGACCGGAGGTCGCCTTCGTTGCGGTCGGGGTGGCCGACGCAAACACGCTGCAGGTATTCACGAGAGCCCCCACCAACACCGTGACCGACGAGCCCTTCTACGTGCAGGCGATCTGCCCGGCGTAGCGCGACTCAGGTAGTCAGCGACTCGGCGGCTGCCGTGCCCAGCGGGGTACGGCAGCCGTCAGCAGCTCTTCTCGGGGTCCGTGCCCGTTGCACTGGTCCTTGCAGACAGAGATCGCTCGGCGTGTAACCCACATGCGAGCAACAGCTTTGCGCTGCGTTCGCTCGCGAAGTCACCCCACTCGGGTCGTGACCGTTGAATCGAGCCGACCCGTGGTCAGACTGCTGCGCCATGCGCCTGATATGGCGCCGCCCGGGCCTTTTGGCAGGATGCCTGATCGGGGCCCTTGTCGTACTTGTCGGACCCGGCGTCGCTTCCGCAAAGACCATCCGCAGCCTGGGGGGCACCGACCTCTTGGTCACGGTCGCGGCGCGGAGCTGTCCCACGTACGACGCGATCACCGCCAACCTCGCACGTAACAACATCCAGGAGAGCCTGCGCGACCTCGGCGCGAACACGGCCTACTCCCCGGGCGAGCCGATCAACCCGACCAACGAGGCGGACAACCAGCCCAGGTGCTCGCCGCTGCGCAACTGGCGCTTCACGCTCGGGACCGGGATCGGGGGCACCGTGGAGGGCACATGGGGCTCACTCTCCTACGTCAGCGGCGCTATGCCAGACGACATCGTGACCCAGCTGCAGACGCCGATGCTCGACGACCAGGGCCGACCGGTGCCTGGGAGCGTGATCCAAGGCGCCACCACCTTCGAGCTGACACGGCAACAGGCGGACCTCGCCGCGAGGCACGACCTCTGGATCCAGGGTGGCACGCCCACCGATCCCGTGCTCGACCAGACATTCCCGGGCGCCTATGGCTTCGGCGCGCTGCGTTGCGCGATCGACAACCTGAACGGTGACAACGTCGAGTTCATCCAGATCCCAACCGGCTCCCGGCACGTCTTCTGTTACGCCTACTACGTCGTGCCCCCGCCGAGCAGCGGGACACTCATAGTGCGCAAGGTCGTGCGCGGCGCGCCCGACGCCAACGAGTCGTTCGTGATGGGCGGCAACGTCTCGTACAACCCGAGCGGTACCTTCTCCCTCGACGTTCGCAACGGGCAGCCTGCCGAGGAGACCTTCTTCCGGGCCGCAACCACGGGCGTGCGGCCGCCCTGGACGATCCAGGAACAGGTCCCTTCGGGCTGGGCCCTGACCGGCCTCAGCTGTACGCACGGCGCCAGCGTGGTGACCACAAACCGCGCGGATGCCCAGGCCACCATCCGACTTGCTGCCGGGGACACCGTCACCTGCACCTACACGGACACGCTGCGGCCCACCGCGGGCGCATTGCTCCTGCGCAAGATCTCGAAGAACGGCGTGGGCACGTTTGGGTTCGAGGTCCGTTCGCTCAGCGACATCTTCCAGGCGAGTCGTTCGATCTCGACGCGTGTCCGGGGCATCCCCGCCCTGGCCCGCCCGATCAAGCTGGACCCCGGGCGCTACCGGATCACGGAGACGCTCCCGCAGACGCCGCCACGACAACACTGGACGCTCGAGGGGATCACCTGCAACGGGCGTCGGAGCAGCGGCATTGTGAGCATCAGGTCCCTGCGGGGCTCGGTCTGTACGTTCACGAACAAGCTCCATCAGGCGAGTGGGCTCGCGGTCCGACAAGTCACCCTGGGTGGCGTCGGGACAACCGGTTTTGTGATTGAGCGGCTGGGCCAACCGGACACGCAGTACCGCAAGGTGGCGACGACCACGAGCCCAGGCTCCGCGAGCCTTGCACGTGGCGATTCCACCCGCGGAATCCCGTTCGGCCTGTACATGATCACGCAGACCGATACGGCTTCCGATCCACCTGCCACGTGGACTCTGACCACCGTCAGCTGCAACGGCCGTCTCGTGCCGTTCGCTCAGGGCCGCGCGGTGGTGCGGCTCACGAGTCACCATCCCAGAGCAGTCTGCACGTTCACGAGCGTCCTGACGCACGGCACAGATCCCCCGCCGCTGCCGCCCGATGTGATCCCGGTGGTTCCGGGCGACCTCCAGCCCAACCTGGTGCTCAGCAAGCAAGCGGCACGCTCCCGGGCAGAGGTTGGCGACGTTGTGAGCTACGACCTCGTTGTCGGGAACACCGGCGCTGCCGCAGCCGAGAACGTGGTAGTCGCGGACCAGCCCGCCTCAAACGCGGACCTGGTCTCCGCTCGGCCAAGCCAGGGAAGCTGCAACGAGCGGCTCCCGGTCGTGTGCCGGCTTGGCACCATCCCCGCCGGTGGGCAGGCGAGCGTGCACGTAAGGCTGCGCCTCACGGCGCCGGGGACCACGCGGAACTTCGCGGTCGTCGGCTCAGGAGCGGTCGAGAGCCGCCTCAGGAACAACGTGGCCGTCGCGGGCGTCCAGGTGACTCAGCCGCCCGATCTGTCGGGCTGCGCGTCCTCTGTGCGGGCCCACATCGCCTGCTAGAGACCGCTTCGTGGCGGCCGGGCGCATTGACTCGCCGAACCGGCGGTGGGATGCTCGCCGCGGGCGAACTTCGGTGAACCGAGTGCGCGCGATCCGGCTTGGCGTGGCCGCGTCAGTGGTCTTCCTCGCTGCCGCCGCCGTTCCCGCCTCGCAGGCCGCCTCCGTGAAGCTGTCGGGCACGCTGAGCGGCGCCCGGCTCCCGAAGCCCGCGGCCGGGGCCTCGCTCGTGCAGGCGTTCAACGTCGGCGACGGCTCGATCGCCGCGTCCGACTACCTGGACCGGCGCGGGCGCTTCTCGATGAAGGTGCCGCCCGGTCCCTACGCCCTGGTGGGCGGCTCCGTGTTCTTCAAGCGCGGCCTGCCGACGGTGAAGCTGCTGGGGGCGCTGCGGGCGCGCTCCGGCAAGTCGCGGCGGTTGCCGCTCTCGCTTCGGCGGGCGCGCGGAGCGGCAAGCGCCGGTTCCGCGCTCTCTCGCCGCGTCGGAGTGCCGGACTTCAGCGGCGGGGCGCCGTACCAGAACCGGGGCCTGGCGGCGATGATCGTGACCGACCTCGTGGCGGTGAACGGGGGCCCGCCCTGCGCTTTCACGGTGCTGGAGCTGCAGAAGCGCGACGCGATCATCCGCGAGATCCGCCTCCAGCAGACAAAGTTCTTCGATCCGGCCACGCGGGTGCGGCCCGGCCAGCTCCTCCAGCCGACGCTGGTGGTGCGCGGCACCCTCGTGCCCCACGGCGGCGATGACGTCTCCTACAGCCTGCGCGTGGTGAACACGCGCAACGGAAGGGTCAAGGGGACGGTGTCCGGGCGCACGGGCACGGGCAGCGGCTGGATCACCGCCTCCGGGGGGATCGCGCGCCAGCTGGCCAAGATCATCTGCGAGCCCGACGACCTGTACTTCCGCATCGTCGGCTACACGCGCAGCGAGCAGAGCAACACCTCACACGGCCAGCGGACCGCCGCGGACACGCTCTTCGGCGGCCCCGGGCCGGTGGCAAAGCTGCCGGAGTGCACCAACCCGCCGAACTGCGTGAAGGCGTTCGTCCTCGAGGGCAAGGTCACGAGTGTGTTCACCGGCCACGTAACCGGGACGGCGAGCCCGTTCGGGTGTCCGGGAGGAGCCTTCGACTACGGGACGAGCTCCATCCAGAACCCGCTCCGCCAGGCGGTGGCGTTCGATCCGGATGGGACGGCTCCGGCCACGGCCGGGGCAGGAGCGATCCCCGAGGTGGGCGACGTGATCGAGGACAAGTGCGGCGCGAGCGACAGCGGCGAGGCGCAGCCGCTATCTGCCAGCGTCCCGGCCGACGACCTGCTCAGCGGAAACCCGGTGACCTTCACGTTCTCCGGGTCAGGCAGCGTGCCCTCGAGCGGCGACCACCCTGGCATCCCGATCACCTGGATGCTGTCCGAGTCGATGACCGTGCAGCGCGTCAAGGCCGACGGCTCACACCTCTGAGCAGTCAGACCTTCGCGGCCTCGCGCTGGTTGACGGACGGGATCACGTGCTCGCCGTAGCTGCGCAGCGTGCCGTCCCTGTCGTCGTGCTGGAGGTATAGGGCGAACTGGTCCACGCCGAGGTCGGCCAGCTCGTTCAGGCGGGCCACCTGTGCCTCGGGCGGCCCGATCAGGCAGAAGCGGTCGACGATCTCATCGGGCACGAAGTCGGTGTGCGTGTTGCCCGCGCGCCCGTGCTCGTTGTAGTCGTAGCCCTGGCGGCCGGCGATGTAGCTGGTCAGCGCCTCGGGCACGGCGGCGCCGTCCCCGCCGTAGCGGGCGACGATGTCGGCGACGTGGTTGCCCACCATCCCGCCGAACCAGCGGCATTGGTCGCGCCCGTGGGCGAGGCCCTCGTCGCTGCCGTCTGTGACGTAGGCCGGCGCGGCCACGCAGATCGTGACGACCTCGGGATCGCGGCCGGCGGCCTCGGCGGCGCGGCGCACCGCGGCGATCGACCACTCGGTGATGTCCGGGTCCGCCAGCTGCAGGATGAAGCCGTCACCCACCTCGCCGGCGAGCGCGAGGGCCTTTGGACCGTAGGCGGCGACCCATACCTCGAGGCGGCTGTCCGGGTTCCACGACAGTCGCAGCGTGCTGTCCTTGTAGCTCACCGCCTCGCCGTTGGCCAGGCCGCGGATCACGCCGATCGACTCGCGCAGCACGGACAGGTTCACCGGCTTGCCGTTGATCACGCGCACCGCCGAGTCGCCGCGCCCGATCCCGCACACGGTGCGGTTGCCGTACATCTCGTTCAGCGTGGCGAACAGCGAGGCGGTGACCGTCCAATCGCGCGTGGCCGGGTTCGTGACCATCGGGCCCACGGTGAGCTTGTGCGTCTCGTTGAGGATCCGGCTGTAGATCACGAACGGCTCCTCCCACAGCAGGTGGGAATCGAACGTCCACGCGTGTGAGAAGCCGTAGGTCTCGGCGCGCTTGGCGAGTTCGATCACGCGCGAGGCGGGCGGATCGGTCTGAAGGACGACGCCGAAATCCATAGCCGTGCAGTATGGCGCTCAGCCCGCACCAACGACAGAGAGGACCGCCGCCCGTGACCACCCAGGACCCACCCGTCTACGCGCTCAACCTGTTCGACCTGGCCGATCCCGACGAGTACCTGGCCTACTCCCGGCGCTCGCCCGAGGAGGTCGCGAAGCACGGCGGCCGCGTGATCGCGCTCGGCCGCTTCGAGGACGCGGTGGTCGGCGAGATCGAGCCGCGCCAGGTGATGATCCTGGTCGAGTGGGAGTCGCGGGCCGCGTTCGAGAGCTATCGCGACGACCCCGCGCTGGCCGATCTCCACCCCCACCGCGAGCGCGGGGCGGCCAACTACGTCTGGCACCTGTTCGAGCGCCTGGACGATCTGCGGCCGCTGCTCAAGCGCTAGCGGGCGCCGTCCCGATCACGACGGTGGCGTCGAGCTCGTCAGAGCGGGCCACCCGGGCAGCGAGTCCGGCGCGGGCGAAGGCCTCGAGCGCCTTCGGCGACTGATCCTCGCTGGTCTCGACCAGCAGCGAGCCCCCCGCGGCCAGCCACTCCGGCGCCCCATCCGCCACCCGGCGCAGCACGTCGAGCCCGTCCCCGCCGCCGTCGAGGGCAAGCCTGGGCTCGTACAGGCGCGCCTCCGAGGGCATCAGCGCGATCGACTCGGTCGGGACGTAGGGCACGTTGGCCAGCAGGATGTCCACGCGTCCGCGCAGCGACTCCGGCAGCGGCGCGTAGAGATCGCCCTGGTAGACGTGGCCGCTCACGTTGCGCCGCGCACAGCCGACGGCCGTGGGGTCGAGATCAGCGGCGTGCAGCTCCACTCCGCCCACGGCGGCGGCCAGCGCCACGCCGAGCGCGCCCGAGCCGCAGCAGAGGTCGACAACCACGGCTCCCGGCCGGGCCAGCGCGGCCGCCTGCTCGACGAGGAACTCGCTGCGGGGCCGGGGCACGAAGACGCCCGGTTCCACGGCTATCCGCAGCCCGCAGAACTCCGCCCAGCCCAGCACGTGCTCAAGCGGGAGGCCGGCCGCGCGCTTCTCGACCATGGCGTCGAGCTCGGCCGGGGTGGCTGCCGCCGAGACCAGCAGGCGAGCCTCGTCCTCGGCGAAGACGCAGCCGGCGGCCCGCAGCCTGGCGACGATTGCCGGGTCAGCTTGCGACGGTGGCCTGCGCCTCGATCTCGATCAGCAGCTCTGGCAGCGCCAGGGACGCCACCTGCACGATCGTGTCCGCCGGCCACGGCGGGGAGAAGTAGCGCTTGCGCAGCTCCACGATCGCGGGGAAGTTCGCCATGTCGGTGAGGTAGATGTTGACCTTGAAGATGCGGTCGAGGCCCGAGCCGGCCGCCTCCAGCACGCCGGCCAGGTTCGCCATCGTCTGCTCGGCCTGGGCGGCGAAGTCCCCCACCCCCACGAGGGACCCGTCCTCCGCGATCGCGGCCTGGCCCGAGGTGTAGATCACGTCGCCGACCCGGAAGGCCTGGCTGATCGCGTACTCCTCGTGCCAGTCGTAGTCGAGCTGTACGGGCTTGGCGTCCACGGCGGCCAGTCTAACCCCGGTGGCCGCGCCGGTTAGATTTCGGCGCGCATGAAGGTGCCGTACGAGAAGAGGTTGCACGAGCTCGGCGACGGGACGTACGCGTATCTGCAGCCGGACGGCGGCTGGGGCTGGAGCAACGCGGGCCTCGTGTCCTCGGGCGACACCTCGCTGCTGGTGGACACGCTCTTCGACCTCCGCCTCACGCAGGAGATGCTCGACGCGATGAAGGCGATCACGGACACGAGCCCGATCGACGCCGCGGTGAACACCCATGCGAACGGAGACCACTGCTTCGGCAACCAGCTGCTGCCCGCCGGCGTGTCGCTCTACGGCGCGAAGACGGCGGTGGAGGAGATGCAGGCCGCGCCGCCGGCGCTCGTCCACTGGCTGTTCAAGGTGCCGGACGAGCGCAAGGACCCGGTGTTCGTCGAGTGGGCGCTCGAGAGCTTCGGCCCGTTCGACTTCGAGGGCATCGAGCTGCGAGCTGCCGACCGAGACCTACGAGGGACGGCTCGACCTGCGCGTGGGAGAGCGCGAGGTGTCCTTCATCGAGCTGGGGCCGGCGCACACCGGCAGCGACTCGATCGTGCACGTGCCGGACGCGGGCGTGGTGTTCACGGGCGACCTGCTGTTCATCGAGGGCACGCCGATCGCCTGGCAGGGGCCGATCCAGAACTGGCTCGACGCCTGCGAGCGGATACTCGCGCTGGGAGCGCACACGCTCGTGCCGGGCCACGGGCCGGTGACCGACGCCGCGGGCGTGCGCGAGGTGATGCGCTACTTCGAGTACGTGCGGGAGGAGTCGCGCAAGCGCTTCGAGGCGGGCATGAGCGCCGTGGACGCGGCGGACGACATCGACATCTCAGACTTCGCCGGCTGGGGCGACAGCGAGCGGATCGCGGTGAACGTGGAGACGGCCTACCGCGGGTTCGACCCGGCGCGCGAGCCGGCGCCGATCCCCGAGCTGTTCGTGCGCATGGCGCGCTGGTCCGCGCGGCACTGAACTCCGCGGTCAGGCGTCGCCGGCGGTGCTGGGCAGCGGCGTTATCAGCGCGGGATCCGGCTTGCGGCTGCCTTCGCGGATCGACGCAACCGCACGCCGCGGCGACAGCGTCCGGAACGTGAAGCCCACCACCACGAGCCCGATGAGGACGCTGGCGATCAGGTGGACGGCTCCCATCGCGAACCAGAAGCTGGTGATGCTGGCGATGTCCACCGGGCTGTCGGTGACCGCGGGGAAGCCGTACGCGAGCATCGCCACACGCAGCCCGGCGCTCACCGGCGCCAGGGGGATGATCCTCCCCGCGCCCTCGGCTGCCATCACCAGGACGACGGTGTCGACCGTGACCGGCAGCTGAAAGGCTGCCATGAAGCACGCCAGGCCGCCGAGGCGAACAAGCCGGCTGAGCGCCTGCCAGCTCGCCACGCCGAGCAGGAAGTCGCGCGGCGAGCGCAGGATCGCCAGCCCCTGCCGCAGACGGGCCACGACTCCGCGTGCGCGGCGGCGTATCCAGCGAACGATGAACGCGGCCGCGGTACCCAGCACGGCAACCGCCACCGCCGAGATCACCGGATGGACGATGATGAACGAGACGTCGATCTCGGGCAGATCGTTCGGGCCCACCGGGACAGGCAGGAAGCCGTGCGCGAGTGCCCAGACCACGAGGGCCGCGCCAAAGAGGCTCTCGAACAGCGTCTCCGGGACGAACGTGGCTATGAGGGTGGGGTAGCTGGCGCCGCGCACTCGGCGGTGGACCATGAACAGCTTGAGGAAGTCGCCGCCGCGGGCGGGCAGCACGGAGTTGAGGCCCACCCCCGCGAGGTAGGCGCCGGTCACGTCGCGGCCTCGCAACTCGGTGGCGTCCGGGTAGGCGGAGCGGAGGATGTTGAACCAGCCGCGGCTCCGCACGACCTGGGCCAGCCCGTAGAGCACCACACCGGCAGCCAGCCACCACGGGTCGATCGAGACCGCACGGTCCAGGATCAGTCGCAGGGCCTGCTGCCCCGCCTCGAACAGCGATTCGATTCGGTTGAACACGCTTCCCTCCAGCATGCCCCGATCGGTCCGGGCACGCCACCCAAGCTTGGCAGGCGTCGAAGCCCTAGATTGCCGCCATGCATGGGATGACGTTCGTGGGGCTGCCGATCGACTCGGTGGGCCGGGCAGGCGGAACCGAGTTCGCGCCGGCCGCGCTACGCGAGCTCGGCATCCTCTCGCTGCTTGAGGGCCTCGACGCCGGGGACCTCAACGTGCGGATCCGGGGCGAGGAGCGCGACCCGGAAACGGGCATCGTAGGCAGCCCCGACGTGATGGCCACCACGGCGACGGTGCGCATCGCGATCGGCGAGCTGATCGCCGCAGGAGCGCGACCGTTCCTCGGCGGCGGCTGCTGCGCGGGTCTGCCGGGGGCGCTGGCTGGCGCGCGGGACGCCCTTGGTCGCGTTGGCCTGGTGCACCTCGACGGCCATCTCGACCTCTACGACGGCGTGACCTCTCCCACCGGCGAGGGGGCGGACATGCCCGTTTCCGTGGCGCTCGGCCTGGGCCCCGCGCGCTGGGTGGAGGAGGCCGGCGGTCCCTCGCTGACGCTTCGGGACACGAGGATCGTGGGCTACCGGGACCCCGAGGAGTGCGCGGACCTGCATCCCGAGCGGCTCGATCCGGCGCTGACCCATCTGTCGCTGGACGAGGTTCGCGCGCAGGGCACGCGCGCGGTGGGCGAGCGCGTGGCCGCCACCGACACGCCGTTCTGGCTGCACCTCGACGTGGACGTGCTCGACGAGCAGGTCTTCCCCGCCACCGACTACCTGATGCCGGGCGGCATGACCTGGGACGAGCTGCTCGGCGTGCTGATCCCGGTGACGGCCTCGCCGCGCCTGATCGGCATGACGCTCGCCTGTTACAACCCGGAGAAGGATCCGGGGATGGCCAGCGGCAGGGCGCTCATCGACGCACTCCGCGCAGCCGTTTAGGCGGCGGGACTGCGCTCGAGCTGCGGCGCGTCGGCGAGGTGCGGCGTCCAGGGCTGGGCCGACCGGCACCAGACCTCCACCGACGGCTCGAGCCACGACGCGTCGTCGAGCGTGCCGGCCTTCAGGAACGCGAGCTCCGGGATCGCCTCGATGCGGCTGACGATCGGCGAGCCGCAGCCGGAGCAGAACTCCCGCTTCGTGGGCGTCTGGTGGTCCTCTCCGATCGTCGTGAACGACGCAAGCGTGTCGCCCTCCACCGAGAGCTCGCCGGCCGGAACGCCGAGGACGATTGAGAACGCGGTGCCGGTCTGGCGCTGGCAGTCCGTGCAGTGGCAGATAGCGGTCAGCGCCGGCTCGGCGCTGCAGGAGTAGGTCACGTTGCCGCACAGGCAACGGCCGGTGATCGTGCTGGGTGGTGCTCCCATTGCTCCTCCTTGCGCGGGCGCGGTGAAGCTGCGCCCTCCTCTATGTGGATGCCGCGGCTTCCCGGCTCATGAACTCGTCGAGGCCCGCTCGGGCCTGCTTCCTCACCTTGGACCGCAGCATCGGGGTCCAGCCCAGCAGCAGGCCAGGCGTCCCGAGCGCCTGGCGCGCCCAGCGGTGGAAGTCGAACTCGTCACGGTGCTCGGCGATCAGACCGTCGGCGAAGCGGAACGACGCGCGCACGTCGTTCACGACCGGGCGTCCGGTGCGCGAGAACGTGTAGTGGGCGCGCCAGCGAGCCGAACCGCGCTCACCGTCGGCCTCCCGCTCGAGCAACTCGACCCGCAGGTCGCGGGCCTGGCCGGTGAGCATCCGCCACATGGCGCCGGCCTCGGGTCCATGAAGATCGGTGAAGACCGGATCCGAGAACTCCACGTCCGGCGCGTAGGAGGCGGCCATCCCGGCGCCGTCGCTCTCCGCGAAGGCTGCGTAGAAGCGATCGATGAGGCTCTCGTTCGAGGTCGGCATGGGTGGCGAGCCTATCCGAGGCCGCCGGTCGCCCACCTACGCGCGCTGTTCCGGCTCGGGCGCGTCCTGCAGCGCCCCCGTGGTGATCGCCAGTGCCGCCGGCAGCAGGATCACCGGGATCGCTATCGGGAGGAGCAGCAGGTGAAGCCAGTCCCACAGGGTGTTGCCCTGGAAGCCCGTCCAGCCCCAGCCCCACACGTAGCCGCCCACCGCCGCCACCACGAACGCGACGAGCAGCGCGGCCAGGACCACCCGGTGGTGCAGGCGCAGGTCCTGGCGGATCTGCGGCCAGATGGGGAAGGTGGCGATCACGAGCGGCAGGAGCAGCAGGCTGATCCAGTCCCACAGCTTGTTGCCCTCGAACCCGGTCCACGCCCATGGCACCGCGTAGCCCGCCACCACGAACGCGACGAATAGGGCGAGCACGAGGGCGGCGGCGGTCAGGTGGGTGCGGTCGAGCTTGTCGCGCTTGGCCACCCAGATCGGGAGCGTGGCCACCGTGACCGGCACGAGCAGCAGGTTGATCCAGTCCCAGAGCGTGGCCGTGCTGCCGTTGATGCCGGTCCACGACCAGTGCGCGTGGTAGCCGCCCCAGAGAACGGCCACGACCGCCACGGCCAGCACGATCTGGATCGTGGTGGCGCGGGCGGGCCGCCTGGCGCTGCCGTGAACGCTGATCGGGCCGCCTGACACGAGACCCATTGAAAGCCAGCCCGTGGCGCCTGTCAACGCTTGCGCGCCGGCCGGACGTGGAACAGGATGGAGCATGCCGTTCAAGCCCACCCGCCGCGCCCTCGCAGTGCTCAGCGCCTCCGCCCTCATCGGCGCCGTGGGCGCCGCCGCCGCCCACTCTGCCACCAACCCGATCAAGGCCGGGCGATTTGCGGGCACCACCTCGCAGCTCGACGCGAGCGGCAAGCCCCAGCCCGTGACCTTCCGCCTGAAGCGCGGCGGCCGCGCCGCCACCAACTTCGTGGCCCTCTGGAGCGCGCGCTGTGACAACGGCCAGACCTTCAGCTCGGATACCAGGCTCCGCCACATCGCGCTGACCAAGCAGCACAGCTTCTCCAGCGCCGGCGCCTACAGCGCCGTGTTCCAGGACGGCAGCGGCTACTCCGCGCAGATCCGCGGCAGCGTCAGCGGCCACCTGCGCCGCGACGGCAGCGCCGCAGGCACGCTGATGCTCACCGCGACGGTGAGCGACCAGCACGGCACCCGGGTCACCGCCTGCGCGACCCCGCGGATCAGCTTCCGGGCGAAGTCGGGCTGAAGTCGCCTAGTGCATCCCGCCTCGGGCCGCCCTCATTGCAAGCCGTAAGCGCCGAGAGCCGAGCGGCGCTCGAAGTCAGCCGCGACCGCGGCTAGTAGCGCCGGCCCGGGCGCCTGCGGCTCAGCGCGGCGATCGCCGACTGCACGCGGTCCATCAGCTCGCGCGGGTCCTCGTCCGCCAGCGGGTAGAGCGGGCGGCCGAAGGTGACGGTCGTGCGGCCGCGCTGGATCAGGCCGCGGCTCTTCGGCATGATCAGCGCGCTGCCCCCGACGTGGATCGGGCACGAGCGGCGCGGCGGTGGCGAGCGCCAGCTCGGCGACGCCGGCGCGGAAGCCCTCGATCTGGCCCGCCGCCGCGCGTGCCCTGCGGGAAGAGCAGCACGTTGCGGCCGCTCGCGCAGAGCTGCGGCCGCGCTGCGCCAGGCCGCGCCGCTGGCCGCCGCCGCGGTCGAACGGGAAGGTGTTGATCCAGAAGCCGGCGGCGATCGCGTAGCCGCGCTTGCGGTAGAAGCGGTCGCACGCGGCGCCGACGACGGTGCGGCGTGCGCCAGGCGTGCGGCAGCGCGAGCGAGGACAGCGGCGTGTCGATGTCGCTCTCGTGGTTGGGCGCGAGGATCGCCGGCTGCGGCGCGTGCATGAGGTCGTCGGCGCCGATCACGCGTCGGCGCGCGACGGTGCGCGCGGCGGGAAGAGCAGCGCCTGCTGGGCGCGTCTCGCGCGACCAGCGCCGGCCGGGGCTCGCGCAGCCACGCCTCGTCCTGCGCGCGGTGCGCTGCGCGCCCACGGGATCGCTGCCGACGCTGACCGTGCGCCAGCGCCGCGGCACGCTCGGCCCGCTGGAGTGGCGGGCGCCGCCGGCGAGCTGCTCGAGCGCGCGCCGCCGCTCGCGAGCCTCACGCTCGACCTCGCCGTAGAACAGCGGCGGGCAGTGGAAGTGCGTGAGCGACGGGTCGCGGCCGACGACCTGCTCGGCCATCTCCAGCGCGTCGCGCATCGTGTCCGCGCGGCGGAAGCCCATCCGGCGGCAGGCCTCCGGGTCGCCGCCGACGAAGATCACGTCGCCGAGGTGCTGCAGCGCGTGCGCGCCCCAGTACCACATGTAGAGCGGGTGGACGCCGTGGTAGGCGTAGCGAGGTCCGGTACAGGTGGCGGTACCACTCGTCCTCGGCGTAGGGCTTCTCGAAGCGCTGCTCGATCTCCACCGGGTCGGTCGTCTCGCGTCAGCACCTCCTCGTAGAAGTCGACGTAGCGAGGGGTGGTGGACCGGGTGGAACTCGCGCGTCGACCGGGTGCGTGAAGATCATCACGCCGCCCTCGCGCACCAGCGGCACGCCCTGGTAGAGGTTGAAGAAGTAGCCGAGCCCCATGCACATCACGAGCACCGGGTTCATGATCGAGTTGACGTTGTAGGGGCAGACGTAGGGCAGCCCGGCGGTGACGACGTCGGCCTGGCCCGTCGCACCTGCACGGCCTGCTGGTCGGCGCAGCGCTCGAGCGTCACCTCGTGCACGGCGTCGACCGCGCCGGCGGTCACGCCGGTGACCGCGTAGGGCGCGACGATGCTGTGGAAGAGCGCGCGGCGCGCCTTCGGCGGCATGCGGTCGGTCGTGCGCTTGAGCGCGGCGAACGTCGCCTGCTCGCGCGCGCGTCCAGCGCGCCTCGGGCTTGGCCGAGGAAGCGACAGCGGCCCGTCGAACATGTCGTTGTTGAGCGTCGTCTCGATGTGGAAGATCGGGACGGCGGCCTCGACGATCTCGCCCTGGCGGCCGGCGCGAGTGGTGCAGCTCGCTGACTTCGACGGGTCCATGAACGAGCTGCGAGTGGCGCATCGTGTGCACGTTGTGGTGGGCGCGCATCGACGCGGTAGGTGCCGAGGCCGACCGGCGACCGACTTGTGGCCGCCGTCCATCGTGACGAGGTTGATGTTCACGTAGACGAGCAGGTCCGACTCGGCGGCGCGCTTGGACAGCTCGACCGCCTCGCCGTGGCGCGTCTCGCCGAGCTCGACGATCGCCGTCCGGGTCCTCGGCGTCGTGGTTGTAGAGGCGGTCGGGATAGAACTCGTCGAACACGCGCGGGCCGACGGCGCGCGCAGCTCGGCCGGCGTCATCCGGCGGTGCAGCGCGAGCGCGGCGATCAGGTGGATGTCGTCGACGCCCGCGCGGTAGGCGCGCTCGAGCACCTGCTCGATCACCTGCTCGCGGATGTCCGGCGTCGCGCATCGGCGGCAGCGGCAGGCTGATGTCGTCGAAGGCGATCGTCAGCCTCATGCCCGGGCGCAGCAGCGCGTCGAGCGGGTCCATGCCCGAGCGGGGTGTCGAGCGCGGCGGCGATCGCCGCGTCGACGTCGGTCAGGCCCTTCAGCGGCGGCGGCGGATAGACGATCCGCGAGCCGACCGGCAGCCGCTCCAGCCGGAACGACTCGCCGGCGTGGAACAGCGTCGGCGGCGAGTTCTCGTGCACCTCGACGACGCACGCCTCGCGCTCGGCCGCGGCGCGGTGACGGCGCTGGAGCGCTCGATCATGGGCGGGCGCGGGGACGTTGCGGCGGGAGATCGTGCTCATGCCGCCCTGCGCAGCTCGAACACGGTCTTCACGCGCCCGGCGCGTGCGGCGCGCGGCGCGACTCCTCGAGCGCGCGGCGGAAGTCGCGCAGCGGCCAGCCGTGCGTCGACGAGCCGGCCGGGCTGCAGCCGGGCGGCCAACTCGAGCGCCGCCGGGAAGTCGTCCTCGTAGCCGTAGGCGCCGCGGATGCTCGAGCTCGCGCAGCCAGGCCGCGGCGAGGTCGGCCTTGAGCTCGCCGGGCATGCCGACGAGCACCACGCGGCCGCGCGGGCGCGTGATCGTGATCGCCTGCTCGAGCGACGCGCCGGAGCCCACGCAGTCGAGCACCGGTCGAAGCCGCCGAGCAGCAGCTCGCGGCCGCCGATGGCCGACCAGGCGCCGGGCGCCGGTGATGCGCGCGCCCTCGAGGTGCAGGCGATCGGGCGCGCAGACGTCGTCGGCGCCGAAGCGGCGCGCCGCGCAGTCTCCTGGCCCGCGGTGCTTGGCCACGCGAGGATCGTGGCGCTCGGGATGCGCGGTCGCGCAGCGGCGGCCAGCGTGAGCAGCCCGATCGTGCCCGCGCCGATCACGCGACGGTCTCGCCCGGCTGGACGTCGGCGACCGGCGCGCCGCGTGCAGCGCGCAGGCGAGCGGCTCGACCAGCACCGCGTCCTCGTCGGACAGGTCGTCGGGCACGGTGTGCAGCTGCGAGCGCGTGGGCGACGAGGCCCTCGCTCCAGCCGCCGCCGGTCTCGCGGCAGAAGCCGATCTGCAGGCCCGCGCCGACCGACGCCGTCGGTGACGTGTGCGGCAGAGCGCGGCGCAGGCCCTGCGCGCACTCGGGGCAGCGGCGTCGATGCCCGCGCGCCGCGCAGCCGAGCGCCGGCTGGACGCACGACGCGCTCGCCCGGCGCGGCGCCGGCGCCGATCTCGCCGACGATCTCGTGGCCGGGCACGAACGGCGTGCGAGGTGAGCGACGCCAGGTGCAGCGACGCCTTGCCGTCGAGCAGCGCCTGGTCGGAGCCGCAGATGCCGCTCAGGCGCGGCGCGCAGCGGCACCCAGTCCGGGGCCGGGAGGCGCGGCGGGCGGAGCTCGCTCGAGCGTGCAGCGCGCCCGGCCGGCTCGGCACCGCCCGCGCGGCCAGGTAGCGCGGCAGCGTTGGCCGATCGTCGAGCGCGTAGCGTGAGCGCCACCTCAGTGAGCGCCGGCGGCCGCGTGCGGCGCTCGGCTCCACGCTCCAGTCGAGCGGCCAGCGCGCGCCGGCGCGCCTCGCGCGCGAGCCGGAAGTCCGGGTTGATCGGCGTGCGGGTGGCCGACCAGCTCGAGCAGCGGCAGGTCGGCGAGGCTGTCGCCGTAGGCGTGGCAGTCGCGCCAGGTCGACGCCGTGCTCGGCGGCCAGCCGCGCGGCCAGCGACGCGCGGCCGTCGGCGGTCAGCGGCGGCTCGGCGAGCTCGCCGGTGAAGCGCGCCGGCGCGCTCCACCAGCCGCGCGGCGATCAGCTCGTCGCCGAGGTGCGCGCAGCGGCTCGACGAGGAAGTCCAGCGCGCCGGTGACGAGGACCACGCGGTCGCCGCGGCGCTGTGCGCGCGGATCCGGCGCACCGCCTCGTGCTGGATCGCGCGGCTGGATGAAGTCCGGCAGCGCGTCGTGGGCCTGCGCGCGCAGCTCGCGCGCCGGCAGGTCCGTGGTAGACGCGGTAGAAGGTGCGGTTGAAGCCGCGCGCGAGCGGCGGTCGGCCATGATCCAGCCGGGCACCCGCGCGGCGATGCCGGCGCGTCCACAGCGCTCGGTCCAGCTCGCGGCATGTCGCGCGTGCGCAGCCAGGCGTAGAAGTGCGCGACGGTGGCGTCGAGCACGACGCCCTCGACGTCGAAGATCGGCCAGCGCGGGCGGGCCCTCCGGCAGCCCGGCGTCGGCCGGCTCGCGGCGCGCCGTCGGCGGGCCTGGCGCGGGCGGGACGACGAGCGCGCGCAGCGCGGGCAGGTGGACGTCGCCGAGGTAGTGGTCCCAGTCGATCGCGTCGACGTCGAAGTCGAAGCGCTCGCGGTCGTCGGGGTGCAGCGAGTCGAGCAGCTCGCGCGCGTCGCGGTCGTCGAACACGCAGTCGAGCTCGCCGTAGGGCCCGTAGATCTCGGTCAGCCGGCGCAGGCGGTCGAGCCGGCGCTGGTCCTTGTGCAGGCGCAGCTCGACGTCGTCGCACGCGCGGGAGCGGCGACGCGGTCGAGCAGGTCGCGGCCCAGCTCGAGCAGCGCGCTCGGCCGCGGTCGAGCGCCGGCAGCACGCGGCCGCTGGAGCTCGAGAGCCGCCACTCCGGCACGTCGACCGGCAGGCCGTCCTCGTCCGGCGAGCGGGCGCTCGCGGAAGTACTCGCGTGATCGATCTCGGCGATCTCGTCGATCGTCAGCGGGTTGCGCGCTGCCGCTGGCCACGTTGAACGTGCGCACGCCGTCGCTCGGCGGATGCGCCGCGGCGGCGAGGCAGGCGTTGGCGACCAGGTCGACCGGGACGATGTCCATGCGGATCGAGCGGTTGGCCGGGAAGCGGCCGGGATCATGCCCGGCGCCGTAGGCCGAGGATGATCGGGTCGGCGACCTTCAGCGCCTCGATCCAGCCGGGGTAGGGCGTGTGCAGCGCGGACTCGACGATCGTCGGGCGCACGATCGTCAGCGCCGCGGGCCGCTGCGGCCATGCAGCATGCGCTCGCCGATCGCCTTCGAGAGCCCGTAGGCGTCGGTCCAGCCGAGCGCGCGCGCGCGCTCGCGGCCGCGCTCGACCAGCTCGTCGGTGACCCAGTCGCGGCGCAGCTGCTCGGCGCGGGCGCCGACCGCCGGGGCCGCCGGCGGGGCCGATCTCCGCGCGGGCCTCGCGACGAAGCGGTGCTGGTGGTCGGGCAGGCGCGACTCGGACTCGAGGTCGCGGCGCCAGGCGCGGGCCGCGTCGAGCTCGGCCTCGAGGTCGAGGTCGGGCTCGCGCCGGCGCGGTGCCCGAGGGCCGCTCGAGCACCAGGCCGGTGCGGCTGGCCGGCGGCGTACGCGGTGGAGACGTGGACGAAGTTCGACGGTCGGCCCCGTCTTCGCGCAGCGCCTCGCACCAGGTCGCGCCGGGCCGAGCACGTTGAGCTCGAGCATCTCGTCGAGCGGCTGCTCGAACGAGACCGACGCCGCGCAGTGGATGACGACGTCGACGCCCTCGAGCGGCGACAGCTCGCTGCGGCCGAGGTCGGCGCGAGCAGATCGCCCGCGAACGCGCTGAGCCGACCGGTCTCCATCGCCAGCGCGAGCTCCGCGGGACCGAGGCCCTCGAACGCGGTGGCGGTGAGCACGTGCGCGCCAGGCGGTCACGCGCGCCGTCGTCGTCGCGCGCGCAGCAGCACCCGGATGGCGCCGATGTCGGGCAGCACCCGCAGACAGGCGGCGAGCACGGCCTTGCCGAGGAAGCCGGAGGCTCCGGTCAGCAGGAGCGTGCGCCCGGCCAGCTGCTCCGCGATGCTGGGCTGTGCAAGGTCTCGGGGCACGGCGCACCGTGACGATCCCGCTCTACTAACGTGTCAGTAGTCCCCCTCATGCGCTTATCATCGGCGCGTGAGCACGCTCCCCAGACCCCCCGCGCGAGTTCCCGGAGCGGATCCTCGAGGCGGCCCGCGAGGAGTTCGCCGAGCACGGGTTCCGCGGCGCGCGGCTGCAGGACATCGCCGGGCGCGCCGGCCTCACCCACCCCACGCTGCTCTACCACTTCAGTTCCAAGGAGGACCTCTACGCGGCGGTGATCGAGCGGCGATGGAGGACTGGGCGAGGGACACCGAGGCCGCGGCGTCGGCCGGGCTGAGCGGCTTCGACCGGGTGGCGGCGCTGGTCGACGCCGGCTTCGGCGTTCTTCGCCACGCACCACGACTTCGTGCGTCATCGGCGGCGCGAGGCGATCGAGGGCGGCGGGCGGCTGGAGGAGATGATGGCCGAGCACATGCGGCCGTTCCTCGATCGCGCGGTGGCCTTCCTCGAGCGCGAGGTCGCGGCCGGGCGGCTGCGCCCGCACGATCCGCTCGAGCTGATGCAGCTCGTCTACGGCGCGGTGTTGACGTACTTCTCCGACGCCGGCTTCCGCGCGCGGCTGGTGGGCGAGGACCCGCTCTCACCTGCCGCGGTGCACCGGCACCGTCACGCACTCACCGCGATGCTGCGGCCGGCGCTGGATCCAGCTGGATGAGGCGTTGAGCGAGCCGGAGCGGAACGGCTTCGGATCGATCACCGCGCGGCTGTAGCCGGCCGAGACGATCGCCCGCTCGATTCGCGCGAGCTCGCGCCGGCCCCGCTCCAGGTCGTGCTCCGGCAGCTCGAGCCTGCCCAGATCGCCGTGGTGGCGGACCCGCAGCGCTCGGACGCCGAGCGCCTTCACGGCGCGCTCGGCGGCGTCGATCCGTCGCAGCGTGCCCGGCTCGACCGGCGTGCCGTAGGGGATGCGCGAGGCCAGGCAGGGCTCGCCGGCTTGCTCGCGCTGGGCACGCCCAGCCGCTCGGCGAGCGCCCGCACGTCGTGCTTCGTCAGCCCTGCCTCGAGCAGCGGGTGCAGCACGCCGTGCTCGGCCGCGGCGCGCAGGCCGGGGCGCCAGTCGCCGGCGTCGTCGGCGTTGGCGCCGGACAGCACGGCCGCGTAGCCGCGTTCGCGTGCGATCGCCGCGAGCGTGTCGTACAGCTCGGTCTTGCAGAGGAAGCAGCGGAAGCGGTCGTTGCGCCGGTAGCCGTCGCGGGCCAGCTCGTCGGTGGAGATCGTCTCGTGCGCGATGCCGACCGTGCTCGGCCACCGCCCGCGCGCCGTCGAGCTCGCCCTCCGCCAGCGCGGGCGAGACGGCGGTGATGGCGAGCGCGCGCTCGCCCAAGCGCACGCGCGGCGAGTGCCGCGACGAGCGAGGAGTCCACGCCACCGGAGAAGGCGACGATCGCGGAGCCCAGGCCGCGGATCCGATCCTCGAGCTCCTGGATCATCGCTCGAGTTCCTCCTGCGCGGCGGCCAGGGCCGCGTGCCAGACCGCCTGTGCGGAGCCGCCCGTCTCCTTCGCCACGGCGCGCGCAGTCGTCGTGCTCGGGCGCCAGGCTCAGCGCGCGCCCGTTCAGGCTGCCGATCTTCACGCGCACCTGCCGCCCCGCCACCTCGACCGTGCGCCAGCGGCGCTCCAGCTCCCAGCGCCTGACGGTGCGCGACGCGCACGCCGAGCGTGCTCGTCTCGCGCAGCATCGCCTCCGCCACGGCCTGCTCCTCGTCCGGCCGGGCCAGCGCGGACAGCACGAAGCCCGGGCGGCCCTTCTTCATCTGCGTGGGCGTGACCCACACGTCGAGCGCGCCCGCCGCGAAGCACGCCTCCACCGCGTCGGGCACGAGCTCGGGCGAGAGGTCGTCGAGGTTGGTCTCGATCAGCGAGACGTCGTGCGCCCGGCCCTGGCCCTCGGCGGCCTCCCCCACCAGCACGCGGACCACGTTCGGCAGCTCGCTGAGGTCGCGCGTGCCGGCGCCGTAGCCCAGGGAGCTCAGCCGCATCGCCGGTACCGGCCCGAACTCGCTCGCCAGGGCGGCCACCAGCGCGGCGCCGGTCGGCGTGACCAGCTCGGCGTCGAGGTCGACGCCGAGCAGCGGGGCGCCTCGCAGCAGCTCGAGCATGGCCGGGGCGGGCAGCGGCAGCGTGCCGTGCGCGGTCTTCGCGAAGCCGCGGCCGAGGGGCAGCGGCGAGCAGACGATCTCGTCGATGCCGAGGCTCTCCAGGGCCACCGCGACGCCGCAGATGTCGCCGATCGCGTCGACCGCGCCGACCTCGTGGAAGTGCACCTCCTGAGCCGGATGCCGTGGACGCGGCCCTCGGCCTCGGCCAGCCGCGCGAACACCGCCTGCGCGCGCTCCCTCGCGCGCTCGGGAAGCCCGCTGGCCGCGTCGATCAGCTCGCGTATCGTCGCCCCAGTTCCGCTCGGCGTGCTGCTCCTCGGACACCACGCTCACGCGCCGTGCGGCGATCGAGTGGCGGCTGACGCCGCCCACCTCGAGGTCGAGTCCCGGCACCCCGAGCCCCGCCAGCGCCGTGCGCACGGCGCCCTCGTCCGCGCCCGCGTCCAGCAGCGCGCCCAGCAGCATGTCGCCCGCCACGCCGGCGAGGCAGTCGACGTACAGCAGCCGGGTCATCGCGCGCCACCCGCGGCGCGAGCGATGCGCGCCGCGATCGTGCCGGCGCCGAAGCCGTCGTCGATGTTCACCACCGCCACGCCCGCGGCGCAGGAGGTGAGCATCGAGAGCAGCGCCGACACGCCGCGCGAACGAGGCGCCGTAGCCCGTGCTGGTGGGCACGCCGATCACGGGCGCGGACACCAGGCCGCCCACCACCGAGGCCAGCGCCGCGTCCTGCCCGGCCACCACGATCACGCAGTCGGCCTCGCGCAGATCCTCGAGCGCGGGCGCCAGCCGGTGCAGCCCCGCCACGCCCGCGTCCTCGTGCACCACCACCGCGGCGCCCAGCAGCTCGGCGCGCACGCGCGCCTCGTGCACCACGGGCGTGTCTGAGGTGCCGCCGGACACGATCGTCACCCGGCCGCAGGTGGCCGGCAGCGAGCGGGCCACCCAGGCCAGCCGCGCGCGCGGGTGCTCCTCGGCGTCGTCCGCCGCACGGCGCACCGCGGCACGCGCCTCGGCGTCCGCGCGGGTGACGAGCACGCTGCCCGCGCCGCCGTCGAGCAGGGAGCGCACGATCGCCTCGACCTCGGCGGGCTCTTGCCCTCCGCCAGCATCGCCTCGGGCGCGCCCTGGCGCAACTCGCGGTGGGTGTCCACGCGCGCGAAGCCGAGATCGTCGTAGGGCAGGCTGCCCAATTGCTCGAAGGCGGCGCTAGCGCTCACCTCGCCGTTCTCGACTGACGGCGAGCAGTTCAAGAATTCGCGCTTGTAGACCGCCTTGAGGTGCTGGGGCGCTCACGCTGGCAAAGGTACCGGTTGGCAGTTCGCCGGCTCCGCCGGCTGCAGTTTGCGAACTGCCAACTGCCAACTGCCAACCCGGCGTGTAACAACCGTCACATCAGGGAGTAGCAACACCCGTGCTCCTCCGTCGTTTCCGGCGCAAGCGCACCCTGGCCGATCGGATGAAGGAGAGCGGCCGGGAGATGCGCAAGAAGGCCGCCTCCCAGCTCGACATGCCGTGGGCCCGCTCCTGGTACGCCACCACGGGCCGCGAGCTGTTCCAGCGGCTGATCCTCGAGCCGCTGATGGAGTTCTACCTGCGCCGGCGCTCCACCGGGCGCGAGAAGATCGCGGACGTGAAGGGGCCCGTGATCCTCGTGGCCAACCACCGCAGCCACGTGGACACGCCGGTGATCCTCGCCGCGCTGCCGCGACGGCTGCGCCGGCGCACGGTCGTGGCCGCCGCCGCGGACTACTTCTATCGCTACAAGCTCGTGGCGCTGCTCGTGTCGTTCGTCTTCAACACCGTGCCGATGGACCGCAAGGGCGGCGGCGCCGACAGGAAGGCGACCGACCACGTGGACCGGCTGCTCGATTCGGGCTGGAGCCTGCTGCTCTACCCGGAGGGCACGCGCTCGCGCAGCGGCGATCCCGGCCGGGTGCGGCGCGGGGCGGCGGTGCTGGCCGAACGCCACAACCTGCCGATCGTGCCGATCCTGGTGTCGGGCACCCGCGACGTGATGCCCCCGGGACGCATCTGGCCCAAGCGGATCCAGGGCCTCTTCTACTCGCGGCGCCATGCGGTGGAGGTCTCGTTCGGCAAGCCGATCGAGCCGGGCAATGACTCGACCACCGTGGTCGAGAGCCTTGCCCGCTTCTTCACCTCCAAGGACGGCAAGGAGCGCACCACTCCGCGCGCCGGCCGCTTCACCAGCGGAGGACGCACGGCGGCCTGACCGAAGCTGCGAGTCTCCCCTGAGGCGATGGCGGACTACGCGGCGGCACTCGACCAGGGCACCACCAGCACCCGCTGCATGATCTTCGACCATGCCGGCGGCGTGGTGGCGGTGGAGCAGCTCGAGCACGAGCAGATCTATCCACGGCCGGGCTGGGTGGAGCACGACCCGCGCGAGATCTGGCAGCGCACCCGGCAGGTGCTGGACGGCGCGCTGGAGAAGGCCGGGGCGAGCGCGAGCGACATCGCCGCGCTCGGCATCACCAACCAGCGCGAGACGACCGTCGTGTGGGATCGCGCCACCGGCGAGCCGCTGCACAACGCGATCGTCTGGCAGGACACGCGCACCGACGCGATCTGCGCCGAGCTGGAGCGCGAGGGCGGCCAGGATCGCTTCAGGGCGAAGACCGGGCTGCCGCTGGCGACCTACTTCTCGGGCCCGAAGGTGCGCTGGATCCTCGACAACGTGGACGGCGCGCGCGAGCGGGCGGAGGCGGGCGAGCTGTGCTTCGGCACGATCGACAGCTGGCTGATCTGGAAGCTCACCGGCGGCGCGTCCACGTGACCGACGCCGACCAACGCCAGCCGCACGATGCTGATGGACCTCGACACGCTCGACTGGGACGACGAGCTGCTCGACGCGATCGGCGTGCCGCGCTCGATGCTGCCGGAGATCCGGCCCTCCAGCGCGGTCTACGGCGAGGTGCGCGAGGGCGCGTTCGCGGGCGTGCAGGTGGCGGGCGACCTCGGCGACCAGCAGGCGGCCACCTTCGGCCAGGCCTGCTTCGCGGCCGGCGAGGCCAAGAACACCTACGGCACCGGCAACTTCCTGCTGCTGAACACCGGCGAGACGGCGGTGCAGTCGAAGAACGGGCTGATCACGACGGTCGGCTACAAGCTCGGCGACGACCCGCCCGTCTACTGCCTCGAGGGCTCGATCGCGATCACCGGCGCGCTGGTGCAGTGGCTGCGCGACAACCTGAAGATCATCCGCTCGGCCGAGGAGGTCGAGGAGCTGGCGACGAGCGTGGACGACAACGGCGGCTGCTACTTCGTGCCGGCCTTCTCGGGGCTGTTCGCGCCGTACTGGCAGTCGAGCGCGCGCGGCGTGCTCGTCGGGCTGACGCGCTACGTGAACAGCGGCCACATCGCGCGCGCCGCGCTCGAGGCGACGGCCTTCCAGAGCCGCGAGGTGGTCGACGCGATGAACGCGGACTCGGGCGTGCGGCTCGAGTCGCTGAAGGTGGACGGCGGCATGGTGGTGAACGAGACGCTGATGCAGTTCCAGGCCGACGTGCTCGGCGTGCCGGTGATCCGCCCGAAGGTGCCCGAGACCACCGCGCTCGGCGCCGCCTACGCGGCCGGGCTGGCGAGCGGCTTCTGGTCAGAGCTCGGAGAGCTGCGCGAGAACTGGGCCGAGGACCGGCGCTGGGAGCCGACGCTCGACGCCTCGGCGCGCGAGGAGGCCCTCCGGTTGTGGAAGAAGGCCGTCGAGCGGACCTTCGATTGGGTGGAGTAGGCACGAAATCCGGGACCGCGGCATTGGTAGGATCGCCGCAATGGAGGCTGGCGCGCTGAGGGCGCTGCGCACGGGTCCCGAGCGGGCCACGGCTCTTCTCATCGCCGGCACGAGCGTGAGGATCGTCGCCGTGCCGATCGTGATGGCGCTCGTGATCAGCGAGTCGTTCACCGCGGCGGCGATCGTCTTCCTGGTGGCGTCGTCCACCGACTGGTTCGACGGCCGGCTCGCGCGGCGCTGGAACGTGACCACGAAGCTCGGCTCGTTCCTCGACACGACGGCCGACAAGCTGCTCGTCTCCGGCGTCCTGGTCGCCCTCGTCAGCGTCCAGCGGGCATCGCCGTGGATCGCGATGATCATCATCGGGCGCGAGTTCACCCTGCTCGGCCTGCGCGCGGTGGTGGCGTCCACCGGCGCAGCACCTCGACCCCTCGATGCTGGGCAAGTGGAAGGCCACGGTCCAGTTCGTCGCGCTGGCGCTCGCGATGATCCGGCCCGACGTGATCATCGCCGGCGCCTACCTCGACCAGTGGGTGCTCGTGATCGCCGCGATCGTGACCGTGTGGTCGGGCGTGCGACTACTTCGTGCGCTTCTCATCCGCGCTGCGCGCGCGGTACGTGAGCCGGGTCTTCGTCACAGGCGGCAGCGGGGTGGTGGGCGGTTCGCTCGTGGAGCGGCTGGTGGCACGCGGCGACGAGGTCGTGGCCCTGGCGCGCTCGCCCGAGGCCGAGGCCAAGCTGTCCGCCGCGGGCGCCGCGACGGTCGTGCGCGGCGACATCTTCGACGACGACGCCCTCGGCCGCGGCATGCACGGCTGCGCCACGGTCTTCCACGTGGCGGGCGTGAACTCGCTCTGCGTGGCGGACCCGCGTCCGATGCTGCGCGCGAACGTGGAGGGACCCCCGGCGGTCGATCCGGGCCGCGGCGCGCGCCGGCGTGGCGCGGTGGTCCACACCTCGTCGTCCGCGACGATCGGCGAGGCGACGGGCGACGATCGGCCGCGAGGACTCGCCGCACCGGGGCTCGTACCTGTCCGTGTACGAGCGCTCGAAGACCGAGGGCGAGCGGGCGGCGTTCCAGGCCGGGCGCGACGCCGGCGTGGACGTGGTGGCCGTGAACCCGTCGTCGGTGCAGGGACCGGGGCGCGTCGAGCGGCACCGGGCGCTTCCTGTTGGCGTTCCTCGACGGCCGGCTGAAGGTGTTCGTCCAGACCAACATCAGCCTGGTGGACATCGACGACTGCGCCGAGGGCCACGTGCTGGCCGCCGAGCGCGGCGTGGCCGGCGAGCGCTACCTGCTCAGCGGGATCGCGCTGACGATGACCGAGGCGCTCGAGCTGGCCGCCGAGGTGGCGGGCGTGGAGCGCAGCCCGCGCCTCCTTCCGCGCCCGGTCGCCACCGCCGGCGCCTTCCTCGTGGAGGGCGGGTTCAAGCTGGTCCGCCGCCACCCGCCCTTCTGCCGCGAGATGGTGCGCACGCTGCTGCACGGCCACCGCTACGACGGCTCGCGCGCCGAGCGCGAGCTGGGCCTGCGCTACACGGACCCGCGCGAGACGCTGCGCCGCACCGTGGAGTGGGCGCGAGCCACGGGGCTGATCAGGCCGGCCTGAGGCGACGGGCGCTTACAGAAGCAATAAGGGCGGCCCGAGGAGGAGCCTTTTCTTCGAAGCGTCCTGACTTGACAACGCATACGGTTGTCAAAGCAGGACGCTTGCGAAAAGGGGGCCGCCAGGCGCGTGTTCGCTACGTGGCCCGGCCCCTCCACGCCCCCAGGCGCTCCACCGCGTCCTCCAGTACCTCGCGCTTCTTGCAGAACGCGAAGCGCACCAGCGAGCGGGTGCGGTCGATCGGGTCGGCGGTGAAGGCGGACAGTGGGATCGCCACCACGCCCGCCTCCAGCGGCAGCCGCTCGCACAGCGCCACCGCGTCGTCGAAGCCCAGCGGACGCGCGTCGGCGGTGAGGAAGTAGGTGCCGGAGGTGTGGAGCACGTCGAAGCCCGCCTCCCCCAGTCCCGCGGCCAGCAGATCGCGCTTGCCGGCCAGCGAGGCCGCGAGCGCCTGCGGCTCGTCGGCCGCGCGATCGAGCGCGTGAGCGGCCGCGTGCTGGAGCGGCGTGCCGCCGGCGAAGGTGAGGAACTGCTTGACGCCGCGCACGGCCGCCACCAGCTCAGCCGGCCCGGTCGCCCAGCCGATCTTCCAGCCCGTGAACCCGTAGCTCTTCCCGAGCGACGACACCGTGATCGTGCGCTCGGCCATTCCCGGCCGCGTGGACAGCGGGATGTGCTCGCCGTCGTAGATCAGGTGCTCGTAGACCTCGTCGGTGAGCGCGATCACGTCGTGGCGGCGGCAGGCGTCGGCCAGCAGGTCGAGCTCCTCGGCGTCCAGCACGTGCCCGGTGGGGTTGTGCGGCGAGTTCACGAGCAGCACGCGCGTGCGCTCCCCCACCACGCTCGCCACGGCGTCGGCGTCCACGCGCCAGCCCGGCGGCTGCAGCGGGATCGGCCGCGGCACGCCGCCGGCCAGCTCGACCACGGCGCCGTACGAGTCGTAGGAGGGGTCGAGCATCGCCACCTCGTCGCCGGGCGAGACCAGCGCCAGCAGGGCCGAGGCCAGTGCCTCGGTGGCGCCGAAGGTGACCTGCACCTGGGTGTCCGGATCGAGCTCGATCCCGTAGCGCAGCTGGTGGGCGGCGACGGCCGCGCGCAGCGCCGGGATGCCGGGCAGCGGCGCGTACTGGTTGTGGCCGGCCCGCAGCGCCTCCACCGCGGCATCGACCACCACCGAGGGCCCGTCCTCGTCCGGGAAGCCCTGCCCGAGGTTGATCGCGCCGGTGCTCTCAGCCAGCGCGGTCATCGTGGTGAAGATCGTGGTGGTGGCCACGCGGCGCCAGTCTAGTGACGCGCCATCGGCCCAGGTCAAGACAGGCGCCGCTGGGCCGATCACTTCGCGTAAATGCGTCTCGTCGCCACCAACCGGCTGGAGCCGGGCATGCTGCTCGGACGGGACGTCCTCACCGACGTGCACGGCCGGGTCCCGCTGCTCCGGGCCGGCGTCCCGCTCGACGCGCGCTACCGCCAGGCGCTGCTCGACGCCGGGATCCACGCGGTCTACGTCGAGGACGAGCTCGGCGCGGGCATCGAGGTGACCCAGGCGCTCAGCCAGTCCACGCGCGAGCACGCGACGAAGGCGCTCGTGCGCTCGTTCAACGGCGCGCCGGCACTGCTGGCCGACGGGCGCACGCTGCCGGACACGGCGATCAGCGAGCTGGCCGACGTGGCCGCCCGCATCTCATCCGACCTGGCCGACGCCGACGACGCGGAGCTGGCGATCATGCGCACCCACCCGCTGGTGGGGCTCGAGCTGCTTCCCGGCGACGTGATCGGGCCGCTGGCCAAGTCGGTGGTGCGCTCGCACCACGAGCACTTCGACGGCAGCGGCTACCCGAACGGGATGGCCGGCACGGACATCTCCGAGTTCGCCCGCATCGCCGCGGTGGCGGACGTGTTCGACGCGATCACGAGCGAGCGTCCCTACGCGCGCGCCGCCCCGCCTCACGTGGGCGTGCGCGCGATCGTGGAGGGCAGCGGCCGCGGTTTCGACCCGCTGATCGTCGACAGCTTCCGCCAGGTGGTGGCCCCGTTCCCGCCCGGCTGCGAGATCGTGCTGCCGACGGCCGGCGCGGCGTGGTCGTCTCTGTGCCGCAGGACTGCCTCGAGCTGCCGCTCGTGCGCGTGGGCTTCGATCCCTCTGACAAGCGGATCGAGCCCTACGAGGTGAATACGCGCGAGCAGCCAGAGCTGCTGTCCCACGGGCTCGCCCCCGCCGCCTAGCCAGCCGACCGGCGCGCTTGAATATGCGGGGATGCCTCGCCTGTTCCTACTCCGCCACGCCAAGTCCAGCTGGGACGACCCGGAGCTGAGCGATCACGACCGCCCGCTCGCTGCCCGCGGCCGCCACGCGGCGGAGCTGATGCGCGAGTACCTGAGCAGCGCGGGGATCGCGCCGTCGCTCGTGCTCTGCTCGTCCGCGGTGCGCGCCCGGGAGACGCTCGAGCGAGTCGCGCCGGAGGGCGAGCTGCGGATCGAGGGCGACCTCTACGGAGCGGAGGAGCACGATCTCCTCGCGCGCGTCCGCCTGCTGCCCTCACACGTGGAGTCGGCGATGCTGATCGGCCACAACCCAGGGATGCAGGAGCTGGCGCTGCTGCTCGCCGGGGAGGGCGAGGGGCTGGCCCAGCTGCACGAGAAGTTCCCCACCGGCGCGCTGGTCACGCTCGCGTTCGACGGGGACTGGGACGCGCTCGGTCCGGGCGCCGCGCGGCTGGAGGCGTTCGTTCGGCCGAAGGATCTGGAGAAGGCCGCGCTCTGAGGCGCTAGACGGCCGCCACCGAGGACTCCTCGTCCCCGGCGGCAGCGCCCTGGGCCAGGTCGGCGTAGCGACCGCCGAGGGCCATCAGCTCGGCATGCGTGCCCCGCTCCGCGATCCGGCCGCGATCGAGGACGAGGATCTGGTCGGCGTCGCGGATCGTGGACAGCCGGTGCGCGATCGCGATCGTCGTGCGCCCGCGCGCCAGCTCGTCCAGGGCGCCCTGGAGGGCACGCTCGGTCTCGTTGTCGAGCGCGCTCGTGGCCTCGTCCAGCACCAGCACGGGCGGGTTGCGAAGCACGGTGCGGGCGATCGCGATGCGCTGCTTCTCGCCGCCCGAGAAGCGGTAGCCGCGCTCCCCGACCATCGTCTCGTAGCCCTCGGGGAGCGCCGCGATCAGCTCGTGGATCTGGGCGGCGCGCGCCGCGGCCTCGATCTCCTCGTCGGTCGCCTCCGGGCGCGCGAAGCGCAGGTTCTCGCGGATGCTGGCGTGGAACAGATAGGTCTCCTGGGACACGAGCCCCACGGTGGAGGCCAGCGACGCCAGGCTGGCGTGCGCCACGTCCACGCCGTCGATGGTCACCCTGCCCTCGGTGGGCTCATACAGGCGCGCCACCAGATACGCCATCGTGGTCTTGCCCGACCCGGTCTCCCCGACGATCGCCGTGGTGGTGCCGGCCGGGATCGTCGCGTCGATGTGCGCGAGCGTCAGCGGGGACTCGGGGTCGTAGCTGAAGCAGACATCCTCGAAGACCACGTCGCCGCGGACGTCGTGCAGCTCGACCGGGTTGGGGTCCTCCGCGATGTCGACCGGCAGGTCGAGGTACTCGAAGATGCGCGCGAACATCGCCAGCGAGGTCTGCACGTCGAGGCCAACCGACAGCAGCGACTGGAGCGGGAAGAGCAGGCGCGTCTGGAGCGTGGTGAAGGCCACCACGGTGCCGATCGACAGGGCGTGGCCGCCGTGCGCGATGCTCTGGCCTGCGAACCAGTAGACCGCCGCGGGCATGATCGCGAAGCTCATCTGTATCGACGCCATGCGCCAGCGGCCGGCCATGCGGCTGCGCACCTCGAGCTCGGCCAGCTCCTCCGACTCGGTCGAGAAGCGGCGGACCAGCTCCGGGCCGCGGCCCATCGTCTTGCCGAGCAGGATGCCCGACACCGACAGCGACTCCTCCACCAGCGTGGACATGTCGGCCAGCCGGCCCTGGCGCACCGAGGTGATGCGCTTGCGCTCCTCGCCCACGCGGCGCGTGAGCCAGAGGAAGAACGGCAGCAGGAAGAGGGAGAAGATGGCCAGCTGCCAGCTGAGCAGGACCATCGCCACGAGCGTGGCCAGCACGGTGGTGACGTTCGACATGATCGAGGTGGCGGTGCTCGTGACCACGCTGTCGATCCCGCCGATGTCGTTGGCGATGCGCGACTGCACCTCGCCCGTGTGCGTGCGAGTGAAGAACGCGAGCGACATGCGCTGGAGGTGGCCGTAGACCGCGGAGCGCAGGTCGTGCATCACGCGTTGGCCGATGTTGTTGGAGAGCCACGTCTGCACCACGCCGATCGCGCCGCTCAGCACCGCCACCGCGACCATGCCGAGCACGAGCAGCGTGAGCAGCGTCGTGTCGCCGTTCGGGATCGCGGTGTCGAGTACCGCTCGCAGCAGGAACGGGCTGACCACGCCCACGGCCGCGGCTATCCCGATCAGCGCCATCAGGACGACGAGGCGGCGGCGGTAGGGCACGAACAGCCGCGCCACACGGCGCAGCGAAACGGGGGGCCCAGGAGGCAGCAGCTCGTCTGGCCTGCCCCCATTCCTGCCGCCGCCCGCGCCCAATTCGTAGCGGGCCATCCTCGGTGAGATCACCCTTAGAGCGTATTCAGGACCACAAGGGGCCTTGAGCGGTCGCCGCGTGGGTCAGGCGAACAGCGTGAGGTCCGGCTCGCGCTCGCCTCGCAGCACCGCGATGTCCACCTCGACGCAGTCGATCCCGCGCGACTCGGCCAGCACGCGCGCCTGCGGCTTGATCGACTGGGCCGCCAGCACGCCGCGGCAGGAGCCCATCGAGGGGTCGAGCCGGATGCGGTCGAGATAGCGGGTGAGCTGATCCACGGCCGAGATCGTGCCCACCCGCTTGATCTCCACGGCGATCCAGTCCTCGTCGGCGTCGCGGCACATGAGGTCGACCGGGCCGATGTCGGTGGGCCACTCGCGCCGCACGAGGCGGAAGCCCTCGCCGCAGGTCTCGGGGGAGTCCGCGAGCAGTTCCTGCAGCTCGCGCTCGACCCCGGCCTTCTGGAGCGCGGCCGCCTCGCCCATGTCGTGACTCGTGTCGGAGACGACCTCGGCGAGACGGATGTCGAGCCGGTCCTCGGCCCCGACCTTGCGCACCACGATCTCGGAGTCGCTCTCCTCGATGATCGTCGGGGCGGTCATCCAGTTCTCGGGCTTGAAGCCACCGGTGTCCGAGTGGACCATCACGGAGCCGTCCGACTTGAACATCAGCAGCCGGAGGGCCTCCGGGAGGACGGCGGAGAGGCGGCCCGAGTAACGGACCTCGCAGCGAGCTACGACCAGACGCACGGGCCGAGAAGCTAGCCCGGCGATCGGACCGAGTTACGCGCGGGCGCGCCGGATGCGGGTGAAGAGGCTCTTCCGCGTGTGGCGGTGCTCGGCGAGCAGGCGACGACGGCGGTACTCGTCACAGGTCATCCCGGCGGGAATGTCCGTGTACTCGTAGATGGGGTTGTCGATGAGGAGCATGCTCCTAACGGTAGGACCCGGCCGACGGCGAATCGACAGAGCCAGCACCCGAGCGCAGGTACGGTCAACCGCCGGCCGGGAGTGCGCCCGGCCGAACTGGAATGCTCAGCTCGTGCGACCCGCCAGCGCCAGCGCCCCGGCCCGCGCCGCCCTGGCCGGCAACCCCTCGGACGGCTACGGAGGGCGCACGCTTGCGCTCGCGCTCCCCGAGCTGGAGGCGCGGGTGGAGGTGTTCAAGGCCGACGGGGTCGAGCTCGGCCCGCTGAGGCTCCGCAGCACCGCCGAGCTCCACGTGGCCATCGCCGCCGGCCGCGAGCCGGCCCTGATGGCGGCCGCGCTGCGCCGGCTGGCGCGGATCGCTCCTCTGGCGGACCGCGGCTTCGGCCTGCGCTTCGCCTCCGACGTGCCGGGCGAGGTCGGCCTCGCAGGCTCGAGCGCGCTGGTGGTGGCCGCCCTGCGCGCGCTCGACGCGGCGTTCGGCGTCGGCCTCGGACCGGACGAGCTGGCCGCCGCCGCGCTGGAGGCGGAGACCGAGGAGCTGGGCATCGCCGCCGGGCCCCAGGACCGCGTGGTGCAGGCGCATGGCGGCCTCGTGATGATGGACTTCGCGCCCCCGTCGGGCGCGCCCTGGAGCGTGGAGCGGCTCGAGCCGGAGCTCCTGCCGCCGCTGTTCGTGGCCTGGCGGCGCGACACCGCGACCCACTCGGGCGACTACCACCGTGAGCTGCGCCGTCGCCACGCCGAGGGCGACCCCGCGCTGCACGACTGCATGGGCCGCCTCGCCGCGCTGGCAAGCGCCGCCAGGGACGCGCTGCTGGCGGGCGACGCGGCCGAGTTCGGCCGCTGCCTCGACGGCAGCTTCGACGAGCGCCGCTCGATGGGTCCACTCGAGCCCGAGCACGTCGGGATGATCGAGCTGGCCCGCTCGCTGGGCGCGAGCGCGAACTACGCGGGCTCGGGCGGGGCGATCGTGGGGACATTGCCGCCCGGCTCTGCGGCGGCCGACCTGCGCGCCGGTCTCGAGCGCGAGGCCTGCGCCGTGCTGGTGCCGCTGCCGGGTAACGCGGCGAACACCGCCTCTTAGCCCCGCTTAACTGCCAGCGCGCAAGTGTCCAGTGCGGCGTGCACGCACACCTGAACCGCCTCTGGCTCCTGATCGCGTTCCCGCTGATCGCCGCCGGCTGTGGCGCCACGAAGAGCGTGACCGCCACGGTCACGCGGACGGTGAAGGCCGGCGCGCCGCCCGCAACGGTCAGGGTCGAGCCTCAGCTCGCCACCCTCGCCGCAGTGGCCCTCCGCATCTACAACGAGGAGTCGCGCGGCACCGTCGACCAGGCGCCCGTGCGGGCCCTCGAGCGCGATCGCATGCTCGTCCATGCGGTCGCGCTCGGGGACGCCGCAACGGCGCGGTCCCAGGCGGCGAGGCTGATGGCGGCGGCGAGCCACATCACGGGCATCCGGATCCTGAGGGCCGGTCGCCAGCTCGCGAACGTGTCGCTCCCGTTCGTGGTGGCGGGCAAGCCGCGCCCCCTGCGCGCCGTGCCCGGCGCCGAGGCGCAGGTCTCGATCCAGGACGTGCTCGGCTACGTCTCGCTCGTGCACCGCGTGACCGGCACCGAGGTGGTGGTGCGGGGCTCGAGCGGCCACGCGCTCGCCTCGCTGGCGGCGGCCACGCACGCGAGACTGCCTCGCTCCGGGCGGGTCTCAGTCGCCGGCCGGACGTACGAGGCGGCGTCGTTCGTCGAGCCTGGCTGGGCCGGGGAGCGCCTCACGATCTGGCTGCTTCAGCCGCTGTAGCCGCGGCCGCGTGACGATCTCGAGCTCGGCCAGCGAGTCCTCGAGCAGCGTCGCGAGGGGGCTGAGCCCCGGCAGGGCCTCGGGATCCGCGTACGCGCTCACGTGCAGGTGATCGCCGTAGCTCAGCACCCCGATCGAGAGCGCATGCTCCTCCGGGATCGGGATGATCGGGTAGATCGAGAGCACCTTCGCCCCGGCGGCGTAGAGCGGCACCCGCGGCCCCGGCACGTTCGAGACCGTGAGGTTGTACATGCGCGGGCTGGCCGCCAGCCGAGCCGCCTTCTCCTTCACCGGCTCCGGCAGGAGGGCGACCGAGCGCAGGAGCAGGTCGCTGCCCTCGATGCGGCCGGAGTCCTTGAGGGCGAGCGTCTGCGCCCGGATAGCGAGCAGGCGCCGGAAGGCGTCCGGCTCTGACACCGGCAGGTCGAGGAACGCGAACGTGATGCGATTGCCTGCCACCGTGCCCGCCTCGTCGCTCGAGCGCACGCTGACCGGCACCATCACGCGCAGGTCCTTCGGCTCCTCGCCGCGCCGGAGCGCGAGCCGCCGCAGGGCGCCCGCCACCACCGCCAGTGCCACGTCGTTCAGCTTCACTGCGCAGCGCTGCTTCACGGCGGTCAGGCGGCGCATGGAGATGCGGTGGGTCACCACGGTGCGCCGCGGTCCGATGGGCGCGTTCAGGTAGGACGGCGGCGCGGGGCGGAGCGCGTCCTCGGCCAGCGAGAGCGCGGCCCGGCGCATCGTCTCGGCCACCCGCAGCGTGCGGCGGGGCGACATTCCGAGCGTCGCCGCCCGGCGCGCGTTGCGGAACTGCTCGAGGCAGCCGTCGGCCACCGACTCCACCGCAAGGCGCAGTCCCACGGGCCCGGCGTCGGGCGCCCACTCGAGCGCCCGCGGAAGGTCGGCGTCCGGCGCGAGATCGAACAGCACCATGCCGAGCTCCACCGCCGCGATGCCGTCCACCATCGCGTGGTGGACCTTGCCGAGCAGCGCCGCACGGCGGCCGCGAAGGCTCGGCACGAGCAGGATCTGCCACAGCGGCCGCTCGCGGTCGAGCTGCTCGGAGAAGAACTCGCCCGCGAGCCGCTGCAGTCCGGCCGGGTTCATCGGCTGTCGCGCGTCATGGCAGCGCACGTGTCGGCGCAGGTCGAACTCCGGATCGTCCTTCCAGATCGCCTCGCCGAAGCCCAGTGGCGCCCCCATCACCCGCTGGCGGAAGCGCGGCGCCAGGTGAAGCCGGGCGCCGATCCGCTCCGCGAGCGCGTCCACGTCGAGCACGTCCTGGCCAGCCGGCAGCTCGAGCGTCGCGAGCCAGCCCACGTGCATGTGCGCGGCCGGGGTCTCCAGTCGCAGGAACGAGGCGTCGAGAGCGGAGAGCCTTGACATGGGGAATTTGGGGGGCCCGATCGTGGGGAGAGCTCCGCCGAAGCGGGGCTCTCCCCAGAGGCAGCCGTCACCGCGCCGGCTACGCGGCCACGTCGCGCCTACTCGATCGGAACTCGCGCGGACCGAGGCCCTTGCAAGCGCTACTGGGAGGAGTGGAGCGCAGCGATTCCCTTGACAACCGTGAATCGCCGATGGATCGAGTATGCCCTGGGGTGTCGCGCCCCAGTACCGACCTGCGGGCGGAAATCCGCCCGCCCCACCTCGACCAGCGGTCTAGCGCGTGGCCAGCCTGAGCAGCCGGCGAAGGAACGCGCGGCTCCTGCTCTCGCGCGCCCTGCCCTCATGCAGCATCCGCCGGTACTCGCCGCAGGTCATCCCTGGCGGGATGTCCGTGTGTTCGTAGATCGTGCCGTTTCCCATACCGCAGCTCCCGTTTCGGTATACGCAGCCGCGGTCCTTCCAGATCTGCCGGGGCTTAACCTGGGCCGTGCACGCGCAGGCGCTTGCCGAATGCGCGCTCGAACACGTCGGACTGGCGCTCGGCCGCCCACTGGGCCACCGTCACGTCCTCGTTGGCCTCGAGCGTGAGGTCCACCACGCCGTTGTCGAGCGACACGCGAGTGGAGCGCACGGCCTGATCGCGGGCGCGTTCGAACTGCTCGGCCAGGCGGAGCACCGCGGAGCAGCGCATCAGCAGGTCGTCGTCGCCCGGGCGGGTGAGGGCGGCGAACTCGCCCATCGAGGGCGTGCCCTTCCGGTGGTAGCGCACGATCTGGGCGATCAGCGCGGTCTCGCGCGAGGAGAAGCCCGGCAGCCCGGCGTTCAGGACGAGGTAGCGGGAGTGCTTGTGGTGGTCGTCGTAGTCGATCGCCGTGCCGATGTCGTGCAGCATCGCGGCCGCCCACAGCAGCTCGCGCTCGGTCGGCTCCGCCGCGTGCAGGCCCGCCGCGGCCAGCTCATCCCAGACCCCCACCGCGAGCCTAGCGACGTGGTGCGTGTGCGCCGGCTCGGGGTGGTACTGGCGGGCGAGGTTGAGAACGCTCTCGCGCCGCACGTCCTCGAACAACGGCGGGTCGTGCCCCTCGAGCAGCGTGGCGAAGAAGACGCCCTCGCGCAGGCCCTCCTCGGTGGTCTCGATCGCCTCGAAGCCGCCCGCGTTCATCACCTCCTCGATCACCACCGCCCCCGCCAGGATCAGGTCGCCGCGCTCGCGCTTGACGCCCGGCACGTCGCCGCGCTCGGACGCCGGCAGGGCGGCGAGCCGCTCCACCAGCTCCCCCAGCGCGTCGCGGCTGAGCTCGAACCCCTGCACGCCGTAGGAGGGCAGGCCCGCGGCCAGCTGCGCGGCGGTGGCCAGGTTGCGCAGCGTGCCGCCGATGCCGGCGAGCTTGCCGTCGCGCTCGGCCGCGCCCTCGAGCCAGCCGGCGGAGCCGAGCTCCGCGAGCACGTGGGCGCGCAACTCCTTCAGCTGCTTGGACTTCGCCTTCGTGTCGGGCAGGAAGCGCTCCGTCATGCGCACGGCGCCCAGCGGCCAGGAGCGCGAGTCGCGCGCGTGACGCTCCGCCACCTGCACCAGCTGGAGCGAGCCGCCGCCGAGGTCGAGCGCCACGCCATCGCGGATCGAGGTGGAGTTGACCACCGCGAGAAACCCGTAGCGCGCCTCCTCCTCGGGCGAGAGCACCTCGAGCTGCAGGCCTCCGCGCTTGTACGCCTGGGTCAGCAGCTCCTCGCGATTGGTGGCGTCGCGGATCGCCGATGTGGCAACGGGGCGAATGTCGTGGATGCCGGTCGCGCGGCAGAAGTGGGCGAACATCTCGATCGTCTCGAGCGCCCGCTCCATCGGCTCCGGCTGGAGCGCGCCCGAGGCGTCCAGGCCCTCGCCCACGCGCACGCTCTCGTAGATCTCGTCGGTGCGCTTCCACCACGCGTTGGGCACCCAGGTGAAGACCACGAGGCGGAAGGAGTTCGAGCCCAGATCGATCACCGCGAGGCGGCGCTCGCCCACGGTCACTGCCTCGGGATGCGCACGTGCCTCGATCGGCCGAGAATTGCACAGTTGGGCGGCGGCGCGCGGCCGCCCCCACTCAGCCGGCTGAGTCGCGCGGGGAGGCGCTGACCCGGCGGTCTGCCCCGAGCGTCATCGTCGCGTCGTGCATCGAGCGCAGATCGCTCACGCGCTGCTCGCGCGCCTCGCGAGGCAGCCCGCCGACGATGTAGACGCACAGGGAGACCGCGCTGCGCCCACGGAAGCAGTCGTCCCAATAGCGGTCGTACTGGAGCGCGACCCGGAACATGTCGTCGTCCGGGCCGACCGGGAACCGCGACCACCAGACGGCGTCGTAGCCGCGCTCGAGCTCGCGGTCCACGATCGGGATCAGGGGCTTCGCGAACGCCTCGGGCGAGCCGCCCAGCTCCAGGGCGCGGACCTGGAGCCGGCCCTCGCGTTCCAACGCCTCCACGTCGAGGCCGGCGGCCGCCAGCGCCTGGCGGTCCTCGTCGGCCTTGCCGGGCAGCGAGCGGTGGAAGAGCCAGCCGTTGCGGCGCAGGCCGAGGCTGTAGAACGACGCCAGCGCCGGGGCGACCTCCTCGACCGTGTCGAGCAGGATGGCCATGTGCGGGCAGCCGGCGTCGCCGATCGCGTCGGCCACCGGCTGCTCCAGCTCGATCGCCTTCAGGCCTGCGCTGGGAGGCGCTCCATGCATCGACACAACCCTAACCCCGCTCAGTGGTCACGCGCAGCGTCACCGATGTGCCCTCGCCGGGGACCGAGCGCAGGTCGAGCGTGCCGCCTGCGTCCTCGGCGCGCCGGCGCATGAGGTCGATGCCCAGGTGGCCCTCGCCAGCCGGCACGCTGCCCGCCTCGAAGCCGCTGCCGTCGTCCCGCACGCACAGCTCGAGCCAGCCGTTCGAGCGCGTCACGCTCACGCCCACGTGCTCCGCCTGCGCGTGCTTCTCGGCGTTGGTCAGCGCCTCGTTGACCACGCGGATCACCACCGCGGTGGTGGCGGGCGCGACCTCGAAGGGGGCGTCCGGTGCCTCGATCTCCACGCTCAGCCCGCGGCGCACAAAGCGGTCGCAGACGTCCTCCAGCGCGGTCCGCAGACCACCGAGCGGCGCGGTGGTGGAGAGGTCGATCAGGCGCGCGCGCACGAGACGGTGCGCCGCGGCCACGGCCTCGCGCAGCCGTTCCTGGCTGGCGCGCGCCGCCTCGGGCGGCGGATCCGACTCGAGCAGGGCCAGCTCACGCATCGCCAGCGCCAGGTCCTGTGCCAGCCCGTCGTGCACCTCGGCCGCAAGCCGCATGCGCTCGCGCTCGAGCTCCGCGTGCTGGAGCTGCTGGCGCAGGCGCGCGGTGGCGATGCCGGCGGTGAGCTGGTCGCCCAGCAGCGTGAGCACCGTGAGCGTGGTGGGATCGAGGTTGATCGGCACCGAGCTCGAGGCGATCACCACGCCCAGCAGCTCGCCCGCCGCCACCATCGGCAGCGCCAGCCAGTGCCGCGCCTGCGGCTCGAAGGGGTTGGCCACCACCCAGCTGCCCGACTCCTGGAAGACGAGCGGATGCGCGCCCGTGACCGCCAGGCTCCACGCCTCCTCCTCGAACACGAGCTCCTCGCGCGTGGCCACTCCGGAGTCGGCGGGGATGTCCTCCAGGTAGCGGCGCAGAACCGGCCTGCCATGTGAGTCGGGCAGGTACAGCACCGCCGCGGCCAGGCCGAGGGCGGAGCGCATCTCCTCGAGCGCGTGGGCACCCAGTTCGTCGAGCGTGCCGGGCGCGTTGAGCGCGCGCGCCACTCGGCTCAGAGCCCCGAGGCCGGCGGCCACCTCAGGCGGCAGACGGCCGGCGAGCCCTCCGCTCGCGCAGGTGCCTCGATCCTCGTCCAGCACTCGAGAAATCACCATACTGCGTCCGGAGAGATGGGCCGGGAGGATTCGCTCACGCGCGTGCTGATAGCCGAGGACCATCGGCTGATGCGCGAGGGCACGGCCGCGCTTCTGCGCCTGGACGAGCGCATCGAGGTGGTGGGCTTGGCGGCCGACGGCTCCGAGGCGGTGGCGCTGGCCGAGCGACGCTCGCCCGACGTGGCCCTGCTCGACCTGGCGATGCCGCGCCTAAACGGCATCGAGGCCTGCGCGATCCTGCGCGAGCGCTTCCCGGACATCCAGGTGATGATCCTCACGGCCTCCGAGCGCGAGGAGGACCTCTACGCGGCGCTGCGCCTGGGCGCCGCGGGATACCTGCTGAAGGACATGCCGCCAGGGGAGCTGATCGAGGCGGTGCTCGAGGCGGGGCGCGGCGAGCCGCGCATCGCGCCGGGCATGGCCAGCCGCATGCTGGCCGAGCTCGAGGACGGCGACCCCGCCGGCTCCGACGACCCGCTGGCCGTGCTGAGCGACCGCGAGCGCGAGGTGCTGTCGCTGCTGTCGGCGGGGCTGCGCAACCGCGAGATCGCCGAGCGCCTGGTGATCAGCGAGCCGACGGTGAAGACGCACGTCCGCCACGTTCTCGAGAAGCTGCGCTTCCGCAACCGGGCGGAGGCCGCGGCGTTCGCGGCGCGCCATCTGCATTAGGCGGTGCTCGCCGCGTGCAGGCCCGTGACCAGGTGCTCCAGGCCGGATCGCATCCGCGCCTTCACGGCGCTTGCGTCGCTGCCTGTGAAGCGGGCGATCTCCTCCACGTTCATCCCCACGATGCGCGCCAGGCCGATCGCCTCGCGCTCGCCCAGCGGCAGCGCCGAGAGCGGCTCGCGTGGGGAGGAGCGTAGGGCGGAGGCGACCGCTCGAGCCATCAGCGCCCTCCGTCGCTCCTCCCCGTCCGAGCGAGCCTCACTGGAGGGGACACAGCTCATCGCCGCCAGCGTGGCCTCCGCAGCGGATTCCTCGCTGGACGCCGCTCGCAGAGCCGCGCCGTAGACCCACGGCAAATCCCCCTCGCGGGACTGCCCCTTTCGCTTTCGCGCTAAGAGCACGGGCTGAACGTACGCGGGGCGGCTCACCCCCCGCATCGACCGAAAGGATGATTCGGTCAGCTGCCCTGGTCGGCGAGGATGCTGCGCTCGGCGACGCTCACGAGGACCCGAGCGACCTCGTTCGCCGACAGGCCGCGCCCGTCGTAGAGCAGGTCGAAGGCGTCGAAGCTGGTCACGACCCATAGCTGGTCCGCGGCCTTCTTCGCCGAGAGGCCCTCGCGGAGGAGTCCGTTCCTGGCCAGTCGCCGGCCGAGCCGCATCATTCCCTTGGCCCGCCGCTCCTCGCTGCGCTCCATTGCGCCGCCCACGGCCTCCGGGTCCAGCGCCGTCATCGAGATCAGGGCGCGGAAGACGTCGCGATGGGCGGCGAAGGTGTGCACGCCGCCGGTGATTCCGTCACGGAGGTGCACACGCGGGTCGGGATCGGCCACGGCGTCGAGCACGCGCTGGATGCCACCACGCTCCAGCAGGTCGGCGGTGAACGCGTCGAAGAGCCCGGCCCTGGAGCCGAAGATCACGTAGACGGTGGAACGCGCGACCCCGGCGGCTTGCGCGATGCGGTCGACGCTGACGGGTTGGGCGGGCGTCGCGTGCAGCTCGTCGTACACCGCGTCGAGCACGCGCCGACGGGTCTCGTCCGCCATCTGCGCCCGCAGCCGCTGTTCGTACCGCCGTGTGGCCATCGTCACAGAATATTCATTTGACATCCTGTCTTATAGAAGACATGCTGTCCGACGAAATGAGAGAGGAACCCATGAAACGCGAACACCTGCCCGTGCTGATCGCCGGAGCCGGGCCAGCGGGACTGGCCGCAGCGCTGTCGCTCGCCCGGCTCGGCATCGAGACGATGCTCGTGGAGCGCCGAGCCGAGCTGTCCTCCCTACCGCGCGCGACCGTCGTGAGCCTTCGCTCGATGGAGCTGATCCGCTCCTGGGGCGTGGAGGACGCCGTCCTCGCGGGCGGGGTCGACGTGGAGTGGCACGGCTGGCAGTCGGACACGCTGGCGACCGTCGCCGCCGGAGCGATGTGGCCCACCGGCATCCCGACCCGCGAGCAGGCGGCCGCCCTCAGCCCGACCGCGCCCGCCTGCGTTCCACAGGACCACCTCGAGCCCGTGTTGCTCGAGCGGCTGCGCTCGCTGGGCGCCACTCGGGTGCTGCTCCACAGCGAGGTGGTGAGCGTCGCTCAGCGGCCCGGCGGCGTGGAGGTGGCCGTCCGCGACATCCCGAGCGGCGAGGTCCGCAGCGTCCGTGCCCGCTACCTGGTCGCGGCCGACGGGGCGCGCAGCCGGATCCGGACGGCGCTGGGCATCGCCATGCACGGGGCCGACGGGCTCGCCCACGCCGTGACGGCGGTCTTTCGCGCGCCGTTGTGGCCGCTCCTGGGCGACCATCGCTACGGCATCTACACGGTGGCCGACCCGGGTGGCCCGGGCACCTTCCTGCCCGCGGGACCCGGTGACCGCTGGGTGTACGCAAGCAGGGTGGACGCACGGGAGATCGCGGACTACACGCCTGAGCGGTTCGTGCAACGCATCCGCGCGGGCGCCGGCATCGACGACCTCGAGGTCTCGATCGAGCGCACGGGCGCGTTCAGCTTCGCGGCCCAGCTGGCCGAGCGCTTCCGCGCCGGCAACGTCTTTCTCGCGGGCGACGCCGCCCACCGCGTGACCCCGCGCGGCGGCACTGGGATGAACACCGCGATCGCCAGCGGCCACGACCTGGGCTGGAAGCTCGGCTGGGTGCTGCGCGACTGGGCCGGACCCGGGCTGCTGGACACCTACGAGGCCGAGCGGCGGCCGGTCGCCGCCCACAACGTGGCCCGCTCCGCCGATCCCGCTGGCTCCGTGCGCGACGCCGCCGACGAGCTGCACGTGGACCTCGGCGGGCGCATCCCACATCTGTGGGTTCAGACGGATGAGGGTCGCGTGTCCACGCTCGACCTGGTGAGCCCCGGGCTGACGCTGTTCACCGGACCCGAATCAGCCGCAGGAGAGGCCGAGCCGGCCGGCGGCCCGCCCGTCACCGTCCGCCGCCTGGACGTGATCAGCGCGCGCGCCCTCGGCATCCGCGGCGACGGCTCACTGCTCGTCCGCCCCGACGGTGCACCCGCGCAGCTGCGGGCCCGCGATGAGGTGGCGGCGGCCTGAGCTCGCTCAGCCGCTCAGCTCGGGCTGCTTCTCCCCCAGGTGGCGATCGATCGTGTCGCGGATCCAGCGGCGCGTGTCGCCGTCGGCCATGCGGTAGCGGCCGAGCAGCTCCTTCTGCCCCTCGAGCGGCAGCCCGGCGATCGTCCAGCGCACGGCCAGCCGCTCGAACAGCAGCTCACCCCTCCGCTGCCAGCGGTCCTCGCCCGAGGCGGCCGGAGTGGAGTCGAGCTCGCGCACCTGCTTCACGCTGCCGGCGGACAGCTCGTCGCGCAGCGTGAGCACGTTGCCCTCGGCGTCCGTGTAGTCGCTGGTGCTCGCGTCTGGCGCGTCGCGGCCGCGGCGGCGTGAGCGCTTGCCCATGCGCGCAAGGTTAGAGCCGGGCGCCCTGGGAATCAGGAGTAGCATGGCGCACCGAGTTAGGCCCAACTCACCACAGGAGGAGATATGGCGAAGAACGTTCGGGTGAACGTCACGGTGAACGGCCAATCCCGTGACTCCGAAGTCGAGCCGCGGCTGCTGCTCGTGCACTACCTGCGCGACACGCTCGCCCTCACCGGCACGCACATCGGCTGCGACACGAGCAACTGCGGGGCGTGCACCGTCCTGCTCGACGGCGAATCCGTGAAGAGCTGCACCGTGCTGGCCGCGCAGGCCGACGGCGCCAACGTGGTCACGATCGAGGGCATGGCGGATCCGGGCGCGGACGGCGCGCTCCATCCGCTTCAGGAGGCCTTCTGGGAGCACCACGGCCTCCAGTGCGGCTACTGCACGCCGGGGATGATCATGGCGGCGGCCGACCTGCTCGAGCGGAACCCGAACCCGACCGAGGACGAGGTGCGCCACGGCCTGGAGGGGAACCTCTGCCGCTGCACCGGCTACCACAACATCGTCAAGGCGGTGATGGCAGCCGGGGAGAAGATGTCCGGGCGTGAGGAGGTGGGCGCGTGAGCACCGTCGAGGAACCGACGCTCGCAAGCGCCCCGCTCGGCGGCCGGATGCGTCGCAAGGAGGACGCCCGGCTGATCACCGGCAGGGGCCAGTACGTGGACGACTTCGTGCTGCCGGGCACGCTGCACATGGCGATCGTGCGCTCGCCCGAGGCGCACGCCCGCATCATCTCGATCGACTCCTCAGCGGCGCTCGCGCGCCCCGGCGTGCAGGCCGTGCTCACCGGCGAGGACCTCGACCTCGGCGCCCCGCTACCCATGGCCTGGGTGCCGCCGGGAGTGGAGGTCAAGACTCCCGAGCACTGGCCACTCGCGCGCGGCGCGGTGAAGCACGTGGGCGACCCGGTGGCAGTGGTGGTGGGCGAGGACAAGTACGCCGTGGTCGATGCCGCCGAGGACGTGATCGTGGAGTACGACCCGCTCCCCGCGGTGGTCGATCCGGAGGCCGCGCTCGAGGACGGCTCGCCGCTCGTCTGGGACGAGTTCGGCACCAACCAGACGCACGAGTGGTCGCTGGGCGGCGGCGACATGGAGGCCGCCTTCCGCGACGCAGACGTGGTGGTGGAGCGGCGCATCGTGAACCACCGCACCACCGGCGCTGCAATTGAGCCCCGTGGCGTGCTGGCCGAGTGGCGCGCCGGCTCGCTCACCCTCTGGACCTCCACGCAGATCCCCCACCTCGTGCGGCTGTTCCTCGCCGGCGAGCTCGGGCTGTCCGAGGAGCGCATCCGCGTGGTGGCGCCCGAGGTGGGCGGCGGCTTCGGCAGCAAGCTGAACCACTACGGCGAGGAGGTGCTCGCCTGCGTGCTGTCGCGTCAGCTGCAGCGTCCCGTGAAGTGGATCGAGACGCGCTCCGAGAACATGACCACGACGACGCACGGCCGCGACCTCCTGAGCTACGCCAAGCTGGGGGCGAAGAAGGACGGCACGATCACCGGCCTGCACGTGCGGATCGTGGCCGACCTGGGCGCCTACTACCAGCTGCTCACGCCGTTCATCCCGTCGTTCGCCGCGTTCGTGATGAGCGGTTGCTACAAGATCCCGGCCGTCCAGACGGACATCGTGGGCGTCTTCACGAACAAGTTCGCCACCGACGCGGTACGCGGCGCCGGCAGGCCCGAGGCCACCCACCTGATCGAGGTGATGCTCGACCAGGCCGCCGCGGAGCTCGGCATCGACCGCGTGGAGATGCGGCGGAAGAACTTCATCCCCAAGGAGGACTTCCCGGCCGAGGTCGCGATCGGCGTGATCTACGACTCCGGCGACTACCACGGCACGCTCGACCGGCTGCTCGAGCACGTGGACCTCGATGCCTTCCGCAAGGAGCAGGCCGAGTTGCGCGAACGTGGCGTGCACCGCGGCATCGGCTTCTCCACCTACGTGGAGATCTGCGGCGTGGCGCCGTCGCGCGTGGTGGGCCCGAGCGGCGTTGGGCTGCAGGGCGGCTTCTGGGAGTCCGCCATCGTGCGCGTGCACCCGTCGGGCTCGGCCACCGTCTACACCGGCAGCTCGCCGCACGGGCAGGGCCACGAGACCGGCTTCGCGCAGATCGTGGCGGACCGGATCGGCATCGATCCGATCCAGGTCGAGGTGATCCACGGCGACACGGGCGCCGGCCCGTTCGGCATGGGCACCTACGGCTCACGCACGCTGTCGGTGGGCGGCGAGGCGATGGCGCTGGCGGCCGACAAGGTCGCTCACAAGGCCAAGCGGCTCGCGGCTCACATGCTGGAGGCGGCGCCAGAGGACATCGAGATCGCCGACGGCAAGTACCAGGTGCGCGGCTCTCCCGACAAGGGCCTCACGCTCGCCGACATCTCGGGTGCGGCCTACGTGCCCGAGGGCATCCCGGAGGGGATGGAGCCCGGGCTGGAGGAGACGGCGTTCTACGACCCGGAGAACTTCGTCTGGCCCTTCGGCGCACACGCGGCGATAGTCGACGTGGACGCCGACACCGGCAAGGTGAAGGTGGTCCGCTACGTGGCGGTCGACGACTGCGGCCGCGCGATCAACCCGATGCTGATCGAGGGCCAGGTGCATGGAGGCATCACGCACGCGATCGGCCAGGCGCTCTACGAGCAGGTGGTCTACGACGAGACCGGTCAGCTCGTGACCGGCACGTTCGTGGACTACGCGTTGCCCACCGCGGCCGAGGTGCCGAGCTTCGAGACCGACCGCACGGAGACGCCTTCGCCGGTCAACTCGCTCGGCGTGAAGGGAGTGGGCGAGGCGGGCACGATCGCCGCCACCCCCACGCTGGTCAACGCCGTGGTGGACGCGCTGCGTCCGCTCGGCGTCACATACATCGACATGCCGTTGACGCCGATGCGCGTGTGGAACGCGATCCAAGCCGCGAACGGAGAAGGAGGTGCGTCGTGATTCCGGCTGAGTTCGACTACGTGGTCGCCGACTCGATCGAGGATGCCATTCGGCTGCTCGGCGAGGGCGGCGAGGACGCCAAGCTGCTGGCGGGCGGCCACTCGCTCCTGCCGCTGATGAAGCTGCGGCTGGCGGCGCCGACGCTGCTGATCGACCTGCGGAAGGTGCCGGGACTCGGCGGTGCCGAGCGCCAGAACGGCGGCTGGCGGATCGGCGCGATGAGCCGCCATTCGGAGCTCTCCGCGCGCGACGACCTGGGCCTGGTGGCGGTGGCCGCCGGCTCGGTGGCGGACCAGCAGGTGCGAAATCGCGGCACGATCGGCGGCTCGCTGGTGCACGGCGACCCCGCCTCCGACCTCCCGGCCGTTGTTCTTGCCTTCGAGGGCTCGGTCACGGCGCAGGGCCCCTCGGGCGAGCGCGAGATCGCCGCGTCCGACCTGTTCCAGGACTACCTCACCACCGCCGTCGAGCCCGCGGAGGTGGTCACGCGCATCAACCTGCCCGCCCTCGACGGCTACGGCCACGGGTACGAGAAGTTCACCCGCCGCGCCGAGGACTGGGCGATGGTGGGAGCGTGCGCGCTCGTGAAGTCGAACGGCGGCACCTGCGAGGACGTGCGCGTGGGCCTGACCCACATGGGCTCGGTCCCCCTCCGCGCCACCGCCGTGGAGGACGCCCTGCGAGGCCAGCCCCTGGACGCCGCATCGATAGCCAAGGCAGCGGAGCACGCCGGCGACAACACAGACCCACCGGGGGATCTGAACGCGACGCCGGAGTACAAGAGGCATCTGGCGCGTGTGCTCACGCGCCGGGCGCTCAGCAGCGCCGCCGGCATCGACGCCTAGGCCGGAGGTACGGAAGTACGGAAGTACGGGATCCGGACTGCCAAACTCCGTACTCCGTACTTCTGTACTTCCGTACTCCCAACCATGCTTGACTCAATCGACAACGTCGAAACCGCGCTGCGCTCCCAGCACTACCTAGCCGACCGCGCCCTCGCGACGTCGGTGTTCCTCAGCATCGCCCTCCAACAGCCCCTCCTGGTCGAGGGGGAGGCTGGGGTCGGTAAGACCGAGGTGGCCAAGGCGCTGGCGGGTGCGACCGGCGCCAGGCTGATCCGGCTCCAGTGCCACGAGGGCATCGACCTGCACCAGGCGCTGTATGACTGGGACTACCAGCGCCAGCTGCTCGCGATTCGCGCGGCCGAGGCGCGCGGCGAGGGGTCAGACGCTCCCGAGGGCCGGCTCTTCAGCCGCGAGTTCCTGCTCAAGCGCCCGCTGCTCGACGCACTGGAGGAGGAGTCGCCGGTGGTGCTCCTGATCGACGAGATCGACCGCGCCGACGACGAGTTCGAGGCCTTCCTGCTCGAGTTCCTCTCCGACTTCCAGGTCACGATCCCGGAGCTGGGCACGGTCGAGGCGCGCGGGCACCCGCTCGTGGTCGTCACCTCGAACCGCACGCGCGAGCTGCACGACGCGCTGAAGCGCCGCTGCCTCTACCACTGGATCGACTACCCCACGCCCGAGCGCGAGGCCGAGATCGTGCGCGCGCGCCTGCCCGGCGTGCCCGACGAGATCGCGCTGCGCGTGTGCGCGGCCGTGGCCAGGCTGCGCGGCGAGGAGCTCTACAAGCTGCCGGGAGTGGGCGAGACGATCAACTGGGCGCGCGCGCTGCTCGCGCTCGGCGACGACGATCTCGACCAGTCACTGGGCGTCGCGCTGAAGGTCCGCGAGGACATCGAGCGCGTGCGCGAGCTGGGGGTGCTCGAGGGTGTCTGACGAGCTGGGCGGCGCGCTGACCGCCCAGCTCGGCCGCCTCGCGGCCACGCTGCGAGCGGAGGGAGTCCACGTGGGCGTGGGCGATGTGCTGACCGGCCATCGCGCGCTGGCGGCGGTCGACGCCTCGTCGCGCACCGACTCGTACAACGCGCTGCGGGCCGCTCTCTGCTCGCGCCACTCGGATCTCGAGCTCTTCGACGCCGCGTTCAACGCCTGCTTCGGCCGGCCCGCCGGGCCGACCACCGACGCTGAGCTCGACCTGGAGGTCGCCGGGCTGGTGCTCCCGCGCGTGGTGGTGCCGGGCGACAGCTCGCAGCCGGCGCCCGAGATGACCGACCCGCGCCCGCTGCCCGCCGCGTGGAGCGACATGGAGATCCTGCGCCACAAGGACTTCGCCGACTACACCGACTCCGAGCGCGAGCTGGCTCGACGCCTGATGGCGCGCCTGGCCCTTCGCGGGCCCACCCGTCGCAGCCGCCGCCTGCGCCCGTCGCGTCTGCGCGGCGCACACGGAGCGGCCGCCACCCCGGACCTGCGCCGGACCCTGCGGGCGTCGCTGCGCTACGGCGGCGAGCCGATCGAGCGGCGCTGGCGCGAGCCCTCGCGCAAGCCGCGCCCGCTCGTGCTCGTGTGCGACGTGTCCGGGTCGATGGAGCCGTACGCGCGCATGCTGCTGCAGTACCTGCACGCCTACGTGGTGGCCCGCCGGCGCGTGGAGGCGTTCGTATTCGGGACGCGGCTGACGCGCGTCACGCGCGAGCTGGCCAGCCGCGAGCACGACGCCGCCCTGGCCCGCGTGGCCGCCACCGCCAGCGACTGGTCGGGCGGCACGCGCATCGGGGCGGCGCTGGCAGAGCTGAACCGCACCCACGGCCGCCGCATCGGGCGTGGCTCGGTGGTGGTGATCCTCTCCGACGGCTGGGATCGAGGGGAGCCGGAGGAGCTCGCGGCGGAGATGGCGAGGCTGTCGCGCTGCGCTCACGAGCTCGTCTGGCTCAACCCGCTGAAGGCGCACACCGGCTACGAGCCGCTCACGCGCGGCATGCAGGCCGCGCTGCCGTACGTGGACCATTTCCTGGCGGGCAACTCGATCGCGTCGCTCGCCGAGCTGGCCGACCTGCTCGAAGGCGAGCTGCGTTGATCGCCGGCCTGGTGCTGGCCGCCGGTGAGGGCGCGCGCTTCGGCGGGCCGAAGCAGCTCGCCGAGCTCGACGGCCGCCCGCTGCTCGAGCACGCCCTGGCGGCGATCGCCGCCGTGCCGGCGATCGAGCGCGTGGTGGTGGTGCTGGGCGCGCGGGCGGACGAGATCCGCGCCGAGGTGGACCTGCACGGGGCGGAGCCGGTGGTGTGCGCGAGCTGGGACGAGGGCCAGGCGGCGTCGCTGCGCACGGGGCTCGAACGGCTCGGCGAGGTGGACGCCGCGGTGATCACGCTGGGCGACCAGCCACGCATCACGCCGGAGGTGATCGCCCTCGCGCTCGAGAGCTTCGACGGCAAGCGGCCGGTGCGCACCGTCTACGGGGCCAAGCCGGGACACCCCGTCGTGCTCCCAGGGTGGATGATCCCGAGGGTGATCGCGCTCGAGGGAGACGTGGGCGCGCGGGTGCTGCTCGACGAGGCCGGCGCGCTGGAGGTGGAGGCGGGGCATCTCGCCAGCGCGGCCGATGTGGACACCCCCGCGGACCTGGAGGGACTGCGCAGATGAAGCTCGAGCAGGAATTCGACGTGAAGGCTCCGGTGGAGACCGTGTGGGCCACGCTGATCGACGTGGAGCGGGTGGCGCCCTGCCTGCCCGGCGCCGAGATCACGGGCTCCGAGGATGGCGTCTACCAGGGCAACTTCCAGGTGAAGATCGGTCCCACCACCGCCTCCTACCGCGGCCACCTCGAGATGGAGTCGCTCGACGAGGCCGCCCACGTGGCCACGATGAAGGCGAGGGGTCAGGACAAGCGCGGGCAGGGCTCGGCCAACGCCACGATCGTGAGCTCGCTCAGCGAGATCCCGGAGGGCACGCACGTGGAGGTGGTCACGGACTTCACGATCACCGGCACGCCTCGCGCGCTTCGGGCGCGGCGGCATGATGCAGGACATCGCGAACCGCCTGCTGCGCGACTTCGCCGCCTGCCTCGAGCAGCGGCTGGGCAGCGAGCAGGCGCCCGCGGCGGAGGCGTCCGCGCCCGCAGGGACCGAGGCGGCTCCGGCCGCCCCCGTCTCGCCCCCGCCGCCCGCTCAGGCACCGCCCGTAAAGGGGCTCTCGCTGTTCTTCTCGGTGCTCTGGGAACGGATCAAGCGCCTGTTCGGCCGCGGTTAGATCGCTTCATCCCCTTCGGGTGAGGTACTGACGCACGGTCGGGCTCACTCTGTGGGCACGGGATACGCCGCGACGAGCGGCTGGCTGAGTGTCCGCCCAATCCGAGCAGAGGAGCCCTTCGATGGCAGAGCAGTTCAAGGGAACGATCAACGTCGACATCCGCGACTCGGAGCCGGATTGGTCTCCGTTCGAGCCGCCCAAGGCGCCCGACGGCGCGCCGAACGTGGTGTACATCGTGCTCGACGACGTGGGCTTCTCTGCCATGGGCAGCTACGGCGGCCCGATCGAGACGCCCAACATCGATCGCATCGCGTCCGCCGGAGCGCGCTACACGCAGTGGCACACCACCGCTCTCTGCTCGCCGACCCGTTCCTGCCTGCTCACCGGCCGCAACCACACGCGCAACAGCATGGCCTGCATCACCGAGGCGGCCATCGGCTTCCCCAACGCCAGCGGCACCGTGCCCCCGGAGAACGGGATGCTCCCGGAGATCCTCGGTGAGCGCGGCTGGAACACCTACATGGTGGGGAAGTGGCACCTCTGCCCGACCGACGAGATGCACCTCGCATCCACCCGCCGCAACTGGCCGACTGGCCGGGGCTTCGAGCGCTGGTACGGGTTCCTGGGGGCCGAGACGAACCAGTGGTATCCAGACCTCGTCTACGACAACCACCCGGTCGACCAGCCGAGCCTGCCAGATGACGGCTACCACCTGACCGAGGACCTCACCGACAAGGCCCTCGAGTTCATCAGGGACGCGAAGGCGATCGCGCCGGACAAGCCGTTCTTCCTCTACTACGCGCCTGGCGCGTGTCACGCTCCGCACCACGCCCCCAAGGAGTGGATCGACAAGTTCAAGGGCAGGTTCGACCTGGGCTACGAGGCGATCCGCGAGCAGACGCTTGCCAAGCAGAAGGAGCTGGGCATCGTGCCCGCCGACACCGAGCTGCCGCCCATCAACCCGATCGGCACCCCGGACGACAGGACGGGCCCAGACGGCGCGCCCTTCCCGCCCCTCGACTACACCCAGCCGTGGAACTCGCTGGACGATGACGCCAAGCGCCTGTTCTGCCGCATGGCCGAGGTGTACGCCGGCTTCCTCGGGCACGCCGACGAGCAGATCGGGCGTCTGCTCGACTACCTGGAGCAGACCGATCAGATCGACAACACGGTCGTCGTGGTGGTGTCGGACAACGGCGCCAGCGGCGAGGGCGGCCCGAACGGCTCGGTGAACGAGATGAAGTTCGCCAACGGCGTGGAGGACACCATGGAGGCGAACCTCGCGCAGATCGACGAGCTCGGGAGCTGGAAGACCTATAACCACTACCCGAACGGCTGGGCGATGGCGTTCAACACGCCGTTCAAGATGTGGAAGCGCTACGAGTTCAACGGAGGCACGTCGGACCCGTGCATCCTCTCGTGGCCTGCGGGCACGAAGGCGCGTGGAGAGATCCGCGATCAGTACCACCACGCGATCGACATCGTGCCGACGCTCCTCGACATGCTCGGCGTGAGCGCGCCGGAGACGATCAAGGGCCACGTCCAGACGCCCTTCGATGGCGTCAGCATGCGCGAGACGATCGATGACGCAAGCGCCCCCTCGGCGAGGAAGACCCAGTTCTACGCGATGCTCGGCTCTCGCTCGATCTGGCACGAGGGCTGGAAGGCCGTGACCACCCACCCGACGATCAGCGGCTGGGGCCACTTCAACGACGACACCTGGGAGCTCTACAACACCGACGTCGACCGCGCCGAGGTGAACAACCTCGCGGACGAGCGGCCGGACAAGGTCCGCGAGCTCGTGAACATCTGGTTCGCAGAGGCCGGCGACAACGGGGCCTTCCCGCTCGACGACCGCTCGGCGCTGGAGATCCTCAACACCCCGCGTCCCCAGCTCACGGCGCCACGCACCCGCTACGCGTACTTCCCCGGAACGGCTCCGGTGCCCGAATGGCAGGCGGTGAGCACGCGCGGCAGGTCGTTCGTGATCGGGGCTGTGGTGGACCTCCCGGGTGGTGACGTCGAAGGGGTGCTGTTCGCCATGGGCACACGCTTCGGAGGCCACGGCCTCTATGTCAAGGACAACCGGCTGCACTACGTGAGCAACTACCTGGGCATCGAGGAGCACAAGGTCGTCGGCTCCAAGGATCTGCCCACGGGCAAGCAGATCATCCTGTCCGCCTCGTTCGAGAAGGAGGAGCTGGCGGCCGGCGCCACCACCGGCACGCTGTCGCTCTTCCACGGTGAGGAGAAGGTCGGGGAAGGGCCGATCAAGACCCAGCTGGGCGCGTTCGCCATCGCCGGATCCGGCCTCTACGTCGGCCGGCACGCGGGCGAGCCGCTCACCGACGACTTCCCCGGTGCGCCGCCGCACGCGTTCTCCGGAGGCACGATCGACCGGGTCGCGATCGACGTCAGCGGCGACAGCTACATCGACATGGAGCGCGAGGCGGCGCTCATGCTCATGCGCGAATGATCGCGTCGCCTCCTACCTGAGTAGGAGGCAAAGTCCTCCGCTGGTCTCAGCTCGAATGCGGCCTCCCGACGATGACCGCGGGAGGCCGCGGACTTAGCGTCACTCCATCGTCATCGAGCACTTGGAGGGCGCATGAGGACTACGAAGAACATCGCCGCGCGGGCCGGGCGCTGGAGCGCTCAGCACCGCAAGATCGCCATCTTCGGATGGCTCGCATTCGTGATCGTCGCGGTCCTGATCGGCAAGGGGATCGGGACCAATCACCTCGGCAGCTCGCAGACCTCGCGGACCGGTGAGTCCGGCCGCGCGGACGCCGTGCTGCGCTCCACCTTCAAGCGCAACTACTCCGAGCAGGTGCTCGTACAGGCCCGCACGGGCGCCGCCGCCAAGGACGTCTCCCGTGGCGTCGGCGATGTGGTCCAGCGACTCCAGGCCACGGGCGAAGCGACGAACATCCGCTCGCCGCTCACGCCCGGCAACTCCGGTCAGCTCTCCCAGGGCGGGCGCTCCGCGCTCGTGACGTTCGAGGTCAAGGGCACCGCCGGCGACGAGCAGAACACGAAGATCGACAAGGTGGACCCGCTGCTGGCCGCCACGGCCGCGGCGAGCAGGGCACATCCGGCGCTGCGCATCGAGCAGTTCGGCGACGCGAGCGTGCAGAAGGCCGTGAACAAGTCGATCAGCGACGACCTGGCGAAGGCGCAGAAGCTGTCGCTTCCGATCACGCTGGTGATCCTGGTGCTCGCGTTCGGGGCGCTCGCCGCCGCGGGCGTGCCGGTGCTGCTGGCCGTGACAGCCGTCATAGCCACGTCCGGTCTGATCGCGATCCCGAGCCATTTCGCACCGGTGGACGCCGCCGTGGCGGAGGTGATCCTGCTGCTGGGCATGGCCGTCGGGGTGGACTACGCGCTGTTCTACCTCCGGCGCGAGCGGGAGGAACGGGCGGCGGGTAAGGACGCCGACGCCGCGCTCGACGCGGCGGCCGCAACGTCGGGCCGCTCGGTGCTGGTCTCCGGGCTGACCGTGATGACGGCGATGGCCGGCATGTACTTCACGGGCGACAAGACGTTCGAGTCCTACGCGACGGGTGGGATCCTGGTGGTGGCGGTGGCCGTGCTCGGCTCGCTGACCGTGCTGCCCGCGATCCTCTCCAAGCTCGGCGACAACGTGATGAAGGGCCGCGTGCCGATCATCGGCCGCCGGCGCGAATCGGGCACGGAGTCGCGCTTCTGGTCCGCGGTCCTCGGCCCCGTGCTGCGTCACCCGGGGATCTCCACCGTGGCCTCGGTGGCGGTGCTTATCGCCCTGACGATCCCGGCGCTCGGCATGAAGACGGGCAACTCGGGCATCAACGGGCTCCCCCAGGGCCTGGCGATCACGAAGACCCTGAAGCACGCTCAGGCCGCGTTCCCGGGCGACGGCGTGCCCGCGCAGGTCGTCATCCAGGCCCCGCGGGTGAAGGCCCCGGAGGTCCAGACCGCGATCAAGCGGCTCGAGCGCGGTGCGCTCGCCAGCGGCCGCTTCAACAACCCGATGACGGTGGACGTCAACGAGGCCGGCACCGCCGCGGTGGTGTCGATGCCGATCAGCGCCGGGAACGGGACCGACCACGCCTCGAACGCGGCGCTGGCCACCCTGCGGGGTCAGCTCGTGCCGCAGACGGTCGGCAGCGTGGAGGGCGTGACGGCGAACGTGTCCGGGCTCACCGCTCAGTCGAAGGACTTCAACGACCTGATGGGGGCGCGCGTGCCGATCGTGTTCGCCTTCGTGCTGGCCGTTGCCTTCCTGGTGCTGCTGGTCACGTTCCGCTCGATCGTGATCCCGGTGAAGGCCATCGTGCTGAACCTGCTGTCGGTCGGCGCCGCCTACGGCGTGCTCGTGCTGGTGTTCCAGAAGGGCTGGTTCGAGTCGCTGCTCGGCTTCAAGTCGACCGGCGCAATCGAGTCATGGCTGCCGGTGTTCCTGTTCGTGGTCCTGTTCGGGCTCTCGATGGACTACCACGTGTTCATCGTCAGCCGGATCCGCGAGGCGTTCGATCGCGGGATGACGACGGACGAGGCGGTGGAGCAGGGCATCAAGTCCACCGCCAGCGTGGTGACGAGCGCCGCGATCGTGATGGTCGCCGTGTTCAGCATCTTCGCCACGCTCGGCGCGCTGATGCTGAAGGAGCTGGGCGTGGGCCTGGCCGTGGCGGTGTTCATCGACGCGACGATCGTCAGGGCGGTGCTGCTGCCGGCCTCGATGAAGCTCCTCGGCGACTGGAACTGGTACCTGCCGAAGCGCCTCCAGTGGCTTCCGCGGATCCGGCTCGAGCACGAGGTGAAGGCCGGTCCGGCGCGCGCGTAGGCGAGCCGGAGTTCCAGGCAGGCGTGAGAGGGCCCGCTCCAGCGGGCCCTCTCGCTATTGCGCCGTCATGCCACCGTCGGCGGAGACGATCGCGCCGGTCATGAACGACGCCTCGTCGGAGGCGAGGAAGAGCGCCACGTGCGCGATCTCCTCGGGCCGCCCGGGGCGGCCGATCGGCTGGAACGAGTCGATCGTGTCGTAGACCTGCTGGAGCCCGCCGAGCATCTCGGCGTGCGCGTAGTTGATCGGCGTATCCACCCAGCCGGGGCAGATCGCGTTGCAGCGGATCCCCTGCTTGGCGTAATCGAGCGCCACGCCCTTCGTGAGCATCACCACCGCGCCCTTGGAGGCGGAGTACACCGCCAGGTACGGCTCGGACACGATGCCGTTCACGCTCGAGATGTTCACGATCGAGCCGCCACCGTTCTCCAGCATGTGCGGGATCGCGGCCCGGCAGCCGTAGATCGTGCCCTTCACGTTCACGGCGAGGGTGCGGTCGATCACCTCGTCGGGCACCTCGTGCAGCACGCCCGGGATGTTCACGCCCGCGTTGTTCACCAGCACGTCCACCGTGCCATACAGCTCCACGCAGCGGGCGATCATCGCGTCCACCTGCGCCGGGTCGGACACGTCGGTGGTCAGCGCGTCCGCGTCGATCGACGCCGCGGTCTCTTCCGCCGCACCCCCGTTCACGTCCGCGCACAGCACGCGCCCACCCTCCTCGGCCAGGCGCACCGCGATCGCGCGGCCGATGCCAGAGCCCGCGCCGGTCACGACGCAGGCTCTGCCCTCGACTCGTCCCACGGTCAGCCGATCACCTGTGGGCCGAACGGCCTAAGCCGGGGCGCCCGCCAACGGAGCGTCCGGCGGCTGCACCGGCGGCTCGCCCGCCTCGGCAGCCTCGAACTCCTCGTCGATCGTGCGGATCGGGCCCTTGAACCAGTGCCTCGCGGACACCAGCCACCAGATCCCCACGGCGATGATCACGACCCCGATCGCGATCGGCGCGTAGTTCGCCGTCTTGTAGTCGAAGTCCGAGTTCCACCAGACGGCGGTATCGGTGGTCGGCATGATGAACAGCACCGAGATGAAGATCACCCACAGGATCGCGATGACGTTCAGGGGCTTGTACCAGCGGCCCAGCGACCAGGGGCCCGGCTCGAACTTGTCGCCGGCCCGCAGGCGCAGGATCACCGGCAGGATGTAGGCGATGTACAGGCCGATCGTCGCCACCGACGTGACCGCCGCGTAGACGAAGAACGTGTTGCCGCTCCACGCCGGCGCGGCCAGACAGAACGCCAGGAACGCGATCAGCACGACGCCGTACGCCGGGACGTGGCTCGCGTTCAGCCTCGACCAGATGCGCCAGCCCGGCACCGCGCGGTCGCGCGAGAACGCGAACAGCATCCGCGACGCCGCGGTGATGGCGGACATGCCGCAGAACAGCTGACCGATCACCGCGATGAAGAGCAGGAACTCCGCCCCGCCCTTGCCGAGCGCCTGCTCGAGCAGCGTGGTGACGGCGAACTGGCCGCTTGCCGCGACCTTGTTGAGATCCTTGATCGCGAACGTCAGCGCGAGGATCAGGACCCAGCCGGCGATCGCGGACACGATCACCGAGTTGACCACGCCCTTCGCCGCCGTCCGGGACGCCTCGCGCGTCTCCTCCGACATATGGGCGGAGGCGTCGTAACCCGTGAACGTGTACTGGGCCTGCAGGAAGCCGAGCAGGAAGATGAAGAAGAAGCTCACCCCGCTGAGGCCGGAGTTGTTGAGTGTCTTCGTGAACACCCACGAGACGCTCTGGTGGTGGTCCGGGAAGATGATCAGGACCAGGGCGATCACCGCGACGCCGACCACGTGCCAGTAGGCCGAGACGTGGTTCAGGAGCCCGACGAGCCTGACGTTGAGGATGTTCAGGCTGGCGTGCAGCACCAGGATCACGACGTACGCGTACATGATGTGGTGGCTGTCGTTGCCGTACCCGAACAGCAGGTTGAGCAGCGTGGTGCTGAAGATCGCGGCGCCGTAGTCGATGCCCGCCGTGATCGCCACCTGGCCGATCAGGTTGAACCAACCGGTGAACCAGCCCCAGGCCGGGCTGCCGAGCCGCGACGCCCACCAGTAGAGACCGCCGGCCGTCGGGAATGCTGAGGCCAGCTCTGCCATGCAGAGGGCCACGACGATGACGAAGAAGGACACGATCGGCCAGCCGATCGCCTGCTGCATCGGCCCGCCGTAGTTGATGCCGGTGCCGTACAGCGTGAGTGCGCCGGAGAGAACCGAGATGATCGTGAACGAGATGGCGAAGTTCTGGAACCCGCTCATCCTGCGGTTCAGGTCCTGCTTGTAGCCGAGCTCGGCCAACCGTTCCTCGTCGCCCTTCACGACGGCGGCCCCCGGAGTCGTTCCCTCCACCTTTTCCTCCTTGGTACGGTGAGTGCACCTTTAAAGCCGAGCGCAGACTAGTCGCGGCTCCGGAGGAAAGTCAAGGCGCGCAAGTTGGCGCCCGGGGAGCTACTTGCTGGCGCCCGCCACGGCGTGCTGGAGCTGCTCCTTGTTCATGTTCGAGCGGCCCTCGATGCCCAGCTTCTTCGCCTCGTTGTAGAGCTGCGCGCGGGTGCGTCCCTTGGCTCGGTTGGTGCCCGAGCGCAGGCCACCGCGACGGCCCGACGAGATGTCCTTGGTGGACGTGCGTCGAGCTCTCGCGCGACTCGCCCGCTCGTGCCTTCTCCTTGTTCACCGTCCGCGCCGCGATCTCCTCGGCCCGGCCCTCCGAGCGGCCCTGCTTCTTCTCGCTCTTCTTGATGTGCTCGTACTGACGGGCACGCTTCGTGCCCTTCTTCACTCCACGCGGGGGCATCTGGCACCTCCATCGAAGATTGGCCTTGAGAGACGTGGCCTACCCCAGCCGTGGGAGGCGAAACGTGACGGCGGCGCGCGCTGGGTAGAGTGCCCCACCTTGGACCACCGCCTCGAGCAGATCGTCCTGGAAACGGACCGCTGGCGGATCGAGGGCCACCTGACCCTCCCGCGCGAGGGCTACCGCAGCCGGCTCTCAGACTTCGTCAACCAGCGCGATAGGGAGTTCTTCTCGATTCAGGATGCGACGCTCACGGCACTGGACGCGCCCAATGAGGTCCAGCAGGTGGCTTTTCTCATGGTCGCTCGCAGGCACATCAGGCTTGATCGCACCGACTACTGCTCAGGAGTAATTCCGGTTGGCAGTTCGCCGGCTTCGCCGGCTGCAGTTTGCAGTTAGCGCCCGGGCACGGATGCAGTTGCCAACTGCCAGCCGGCGCAGCCGGCGAACTGCCAACTGCCAACTGCCAACTGCCAACTACTCAGGCGTCACATACGCCCCCGACAACCCCCCGTCGACCAAAAACGTCGACGCAGTCACATACGTCGACTCATCACTCGCCAAAAACAGCGCCCCATTGGCTATCTCGCGTGCGTGCGCGAAACGGCCTATCGGCAGATGGACGAGGCGGCGAGCGGCCTGCTCCGGGTCGTTCGCGTAAAGCTCGCGCAACAGGGGCGTGTCCACCGGGCCCGGGCAGAGGGCGTTCACGCGCACGCCTCGGCGGGCGAACTCCACGCCCAGCTCGCGCGACAAGGCCAGCACGCCGCCCTTCGACGCCGTGTAGGAGATCTGCGAGGTCGCCGCGCCCATCACCGCCACGAACGAGGCCGTGTTGATCACGGACCCACCGCCGCGCTCGAGCAGGTGCGGGATGCCGTGCTTGCAGCAGAAGAAGACGCTCTTCAGGTTCACGTCCTGCACGCGCTGCCAGGCCTCGAACGAGGTGTCGAGCACGGAGGCGTCGTCGTTCGGCGAGATGCCGGCGTTGTTGAACAGCACGTCGATGCCGCCCAGTTCGTCGCGCGTGCGGGCGTACATGTCGATGACCTGCTGCTCGTCGGTCACGTCGGCCTGCAGCGAGAGATCGCCGACGGCGTCCGCCGCCAGGTCCACCCCCACCACCTTCGCTCCCTCGGCCTGGAACAGCCGCGCGGTCTCGGCGCCGATGCCGCCCGCGGCCCCCGTGATCACGCACACCTTCCCGTCGAGTCGGCCCATCCTCACTCCGTCGCGTAGTAGACGTTCTTGAGCTCGCTGTAGTGCTCGAGCGCGTGCGGGCCGAGCTCCCGACCCACCCCCGATTGCTTGAAGCCGCCGAACGGCGTGGACACGCGCACGGAGCTGTTCGAGTTGATCGACAGCACTCCGGTCTCCACCGCCCGGGCCACCCGGAGCGCCTTGGCGCCGTCGCGGGTCCAGATCGAGCCGGACAGCCCGTAGATCGTGTCGTTCGCGAGCCGGACGGCGTCCTCCTCGCCGTTGAACGGGATCACGCACGCCACCGGCCCGAAGATCTCCTCACGCGCGGCGCGATCCTCGTTCGTGACCGGGCACAGCACCGTGGGCGGGAACCAGTAGCCGGGCCCATCCGGGGCGCTGCCGCGGATGGCCACCGGGGCGTCGTCCGGCACGAACGAGGACACGGCCTCGCGCTGGCCCGCCGAGATCAGCGGGCCCATCTGGGTGTCGGGGTCGAGCGGGTCGCCCACGCGCAGGGCCTCGACGGCGTCCTCCAGCGAGTCCATGAAGCGGTCGAGCGCGGAGCGCTCCACGAGGATGCGCGAGCGCGCGCAGCAGTCCTGCCCGGCGTTGCCGAACACGGCAAAGGGGGCAGCCGCTGCGGCCTTCTCGAGGTCCGCGTCCGCGAACACGATGCTGGCCGACTTGCCGCCGAGCTCGAGCGTGACCCGCTTGATCGTGGCCGCGGCGTCCGCCGCGATCCGCCGGCCCACCTCGGTGGAGCCGGTGAAGGCCACCTTCGCCACGTCCGGATGCTCCACGAGCCGCTGGCCGCAGACGCTGCCGGGACCGGCAACCACGTTCACCACTCCCTCCGGCAACCCCGCCTCCAGCACGAGCTTCTCGAACTCGAGCGCGGTGAGCGGGGTCAGCTCGGCCGGCTTCAGCACCAGCGTGTTGCCGGCCGCCAGGGCCGGGGCCATCTTCCAGCAGGCGATCGTCAGCGGGAAGTTCCACGGCACGATCAGCCCCACCACGCCGAGCGGCTCGCGGAAGGTCATGTCCACCCCGCCGGCGACCGGGATCGTGTCCCCCAGGAGGCGCTCAGGCGCGCCGGCGTAGTAGCGGAAGGTCGCCGCCGACATGCCCATCTCGCCGCGGGCGTCGGCGATCGGCTTGCCCGCGTTGCGGGCCTCGAGCTGGGCCAGCTCCTCGCCGTGCTCCTCGAGGATGTCGGCCACTCGGTGGAGCAGCGTCGCGCGGTCGCCCGGGCTCACCGCCCGCCACGCTGGGAAGGCGGCCTTCGCGCGCGCCACCGCGGCATCGGTCTCCTCCAGGCCGGCGCGCGGGATCTCCGCAAGGACCTGCTCGGTGGCCGGCTCGATGACCGCGATCATGCGGCCCTCGCCAGGCTCGTGCGCACCTCGTCGACGAAGGCCGCTATCAACCCGCTGGCCTCGTCCTCCTCGGGATGCCAGAGCACGCCGAGCGCGAAGCGCTTGTCGGGCACCTCCAGCGCCTCCACCTCGCCGTCGTCGGCGCGCGCGCTGACCACCAGGCCGGCGCCGATGCGGCCGATTCCCTGGTGGTGATGGGACTTCACCGCGTGGCGCGGCTCGCCGGCGGCGCGCTCGGCGAGCGTGCCGGGGTCGACCTCCACCTCGTGGTCGCCGAACACGCCCGGCGTGTGGCGGTGCACGTCCACGTTCTCCACGTCCTGGGTCAGCGTGCCCCCGGCGGCCACGTTCATCACCTGCATGCCGCGGCAGACGCCGAGCAGCGGCATGTCCAGCTCGAGCGCCCGTCGCGCGAGGGCGATCTCGAACTCGTCGCGCGCCGGCGTGGTGTGCGTGGTCGCGGGTTCACGCTCGGCCCCGTAGGAGGCGGGATCGACGTCGGTACCCCCCACCAGCAGCAGCCCGTCGATCAGCGCGAGCACCTCGTCCGGATCCGCGCCCTCGTCGGGCGGCAGCAGCACCGCCAGCCCCCCAGCGCGCTGCACCGCAGCGACATAAGACCAGCCCATGAGGGCGATCGGAAAGTCCCGCCACGCCGACCAGCTGGCGGCCTCAATGGGAGTGACGAGACCGATGACAGGCCGCCGACTCACAAGCGCTCAAACCCCCTGAACAGCTCCCAGTCTGTGACCGACGACTCGAACGCCTCGAGCTCCACCCGCGCGCGGTTCAGGTAGTGGTCCACCACCTCCTGCCCGAACGCCTCGCGCGCGAGCTCGCTGCCCGCGAGCAGGTCGCGCGCCTCGTACATGTTGGTGGGCACGCGCGGCTTGTCGGACTCGTAGGCGTTGCCCTCGAAAGCGGGCTCCAGCTCGAGCCCGTTGTCGATGCCGTGGAGGCCGGCGGCGATCATCGCCGCGATGGCGAGGTAGGGGTTCACGTCGGCGCCCGGCAGCCGGTTCTCGAAGCGCCGCGACTGCCCGTGCCCGACCACGCGCATCGAGCAGGTGCGGTTGTCGTTGCCCCAGGCCACCGCGGTGGGCGCGAACGACCCCTTCGCGAAGCGCTTGTAGGAGTTGATGTGCGGAGCGAACATCAGCGTCAGGTCCCGCATGCCGGCGAGCTGGCCCGCCACGAACGCCTTGAAGGCCGTCTCGTCGTCGCCGAACACGTTGCGGCCGTCGCCGTCCGCGAGCGAGAGGTGGATGTGGCACGAGTTGCCCTCGCGCTCGTTGTACTTCGAGATGAACGTGATCGCGTAGCCCTCCTGGGCCGCGATCTCCTTCGCCCCGGTCTTGTAGATCACGTGGTCGTCGGCGGTCGAGAGGGCGTCCGAGAAGCGGAAGTTGATCTCGTGCTGGCCGAAGTTGCACTCGCCCTTCGAGTTCTCGACCGCCATGCCCGCGCCCATCATCGAGTTGCGGATGCGGCGGATCAGCGGCTCGAGCCGGGCGGTGCCGATCATCGAGTAGTCCACGTTGTATTGGTTGGCCGGCTCGAGCCCGCGGTAGCCCTTGTTCCACGCGTCCTCGTAGGTGTCACGGAAGACGATGAACTCGAGCTCCGTGCCGGCCATGGCGGTCCAGCCGCGCTCGGCCAGCCGGGCGAGCTGGCGGCGCAGGATCTGCCGCGGCGAGGCCACCACATCGGTGCCGTCCCCCCATTCGAGGTCGGCCATCAGCAGCACGGTGCCCTCGTGCCAGGGGATCGGCCGCAGCGTGTCCAGATCCGGCTTCATCACGAAGTCGCCGTAGCCCAGATCCCAGGCCGACATCGCGTAGCCGTCGACCGTGTTCATGTCCACGTCGACCGCGAGCAGGTAGTTGCAGCCCTCGGCGCCGTGCTCGGCCACCTCGTCGAGGAAATGCGCGCTCGTGAGGCGCTTGCCCTGGATGCGCCCCTCCATGTCGGCAATGGCCAGCAGCACGGTGTCCACCGTGCCGTTCCCGTGGGCTTTTTTCAGGTCGTCGAGCTTCAAGCGGCGGCGGTTGGACCCGTCTCAATGGTTGGGCGCGCACACCATAAGCCGGGGCCTGGATGCGTGTCAATCACGCGGTCAACGACCCGCCGGCATCAGCCCGGCGAGGATGTGCTCCGTGCCCGCCAGATGGTCGCGCACGATCTTGGCGGCGGCCGCTCCGTCGGAACGGGCGAGCGCCGTGACGAGCTGCCGGTGCTGGTCGTTCGCGCGGGTCAGGACCTCCTCGGGGTGCGGGATGAGGCCGATCAGCTCGCTCATCTGCCCCTGCACCTCGGTCATCGCCGCCACCAGCCGCGGCGAGCAGGACGCCTCGGCGAGGGCGATGTGGAAGCGGATGTCCGCGCGCCGGTATGGCTCGAACGGCGGCCCGGATTGGAGCGCCATCGTGTCCACGAGCGCGGTCATCGCCGCGAGGTGCTCCTCGCCGGCGCGTTCCGCCGCCAGCATCGCGGCGCCCGTCTCGACGGCAACCCGGTAGTCGAGCACCGAGCGCATCCACTCGTCGTCGGGCCGGTTGGGAGCCACGGTGAGCGGTGGCGAGTCCGCCACGAACGTGCCGCCGCCTCTCCCGCGCTGCGCCACGAGCAGCCCGCTCTGCACAAGGGTGGTCAGCGCCTGACGGAGCGTGGAGCGCGAGATTCCCAGCTCGTCGGCGAGGTCGCGCTCGGGCGGAAGGCGCGTGCCGGCGGGCAGCAAACCGACCTTGATGGCCGTGCCCAGCCGCTCGACGGTCTCCTCGAAGGTGGTCGGCGGCTGGACCGGCTCGAAAATTGCGGCCACTGCAGCGCTGCGATCCATGGGCGCAAAGGTACAGCGGTCGGCCCATTGGGGGCAACTGCCTTACCCCGAGCGGGTGGTCGACCTTGGGTGACGGGTCGTCCCCGCAAAATCGCTGCTTGAGCCGTTTTTTGCCCCTCTAGAACAAATGTCCAGCCCCCGGAGCAACGCTAAGCGCATCCCCACGCGCGAGCGATGGTCCTCGTATGCCGTCCGTCCCGCTCCGGCTCGCAATACTGGCCGCCTGTGCGCTCGCCGTAACGGCCCCCGCCCAGGCACAGAAGCAACCCCCCGGCGCAACCAACCCGACGGGCATCTCCGGCTTCGGGAATCAGAACCCCGAACCGGTGAAGAAGTCCCCCTACTCGGCGGTCGATCCGACGGCCACCACGCCCACCCCCGCCACCCCGGCGCCGGGCACCAGCCAGCAGCAGTCGGTCACGAGGCGGCGGAACGCGGTCACCGTGGACCGCGGCAAGAAGAGCGCCGACAGCGCCGACACCAGCGCCGCCGCAACGACCACCGTGACGCCGCCCGCCACCCCCGCGGCGCCGGCCGCCCCGGTGGCCACCACGCCCACGACCCCCACCGCAGGGTCGAAGACGAAGCACCGCGCCAAGCACAGGTCATCGAAGCGCTCAAGCCGCTCCTCAAACGGCACCCGCGGCGTGGCGCGCTTGGCCGCGCCGGTGGTGCTGCCTGTCGCCGCCGCGACGAAGCCCGCCGCCGCCAAGCACAAGACCACGCACCGCAGCGGCAAGGAAGGCTCGACCGCGCCGCGGACCTCGGTGGTCACCCGCACCGTGCACGACATCGTGAAGGTGATCCCGGCTCCCCTCAAGGCCATTCTCGCCGGCATGGCCGCGCTGCTGCTCGCCGCGCTGGCCGGCTGGATCGCCGTGATGCTCCGCGCCCGCCACCTGAAGCGCCAGCGGCGCGAGCTGCTGGCCGAGGTGGGGCTGCTGCAGGCCGCGCTGCTCCCCGAAGTTCCCGAGCGCCTTGGCCCGCTCGCGGCCTCCGCCGCCTACCGCCCTGCCGATGGCCCGGCCGCCGGTGGTGACTTCTACGACGTCTTCGAGATGGAGGACGGCCGCATCGGTGTAGTGCTCGGCGACGTGGCGGGCCACGGCCGCGAGGCGCTCGCCCGCACCGCGCTGCTGCGCTACACGCTGCGCGCCTACCTCGAGACCGGCCTCGAGCCCCGCTCCACCCTGCGACTCGGCGGCGAGACGCTCGACCACAACCTCGCCAGCTTCGCCACCGCGGTCGTCGCCATCTATGACCCCGCGTCCGGCACGCTCACCTACTCCTGCGCCGGCCACCCGCCGCCCATCCTGCTCGGCCCGGCCGGCCACGATCCGGTCACCGTCTGCTCCGCCCCGCCGATCGGCGTGGGCGAGCGCACCGGCGACCGCCAGACCACGGTCGTCCTGCCGGCCGGATCGGTGGCCTGCTTCTTCACGGACGGACTCGCCGAGGCGCGCGTGTCGGGCAACCTGCTCGGCCGCGGCCGCCTCGTCGAGATGCTGGCCGACCTCGGCGACGAGCCCACGGCCGCCCAGCTGCTCGAGCGCGTGCGCCGCGACGTGACCCACACGCCCGACGACATGGCCGCCTGCATCCTGCGCCCCGTGATCACGCTCGCCGACGCGCGACCCAGCCGCATCGAGGAGCTCGAGCTGCGCGAGGACGGCGAGACCGACCTGCGCCGCTTCCTGGATGCCTGCGGCGTCCCGTCCGGCGAGATCGACGCGCTCGTGCGCGAGAGCGAAGCCCGCGCCGAGGACTACGGCGGAGCGATCGTCCGCGTCTCGCTGAGCGACGGCTACCCACGCGTCTCGATCGTCCTCCCGACGATCGAGCTGCTCTCCGCCGCGCGCCGCTAGCCGCGCCCGCCCGGCATCATCGGGCACCTGCGAGCGCGGGGCTGCGGGTCTCAAAAACGCATCAGTATTCTCGGCGCGCTTTCGGCCGATACAAACAATGTGAAGGCGGGAATCGAATCGGCCCCTCGCACGGCGCGACCCTGGCGCGCTGTGGCTGGTGTTCGCCATCTACGTGCTGCACCCCGCCGGTAGCGGCTGCAGCGTCGACGACTTCGATGCCGGCGCTTCAACGGCCGGCTCGTGGGCGCTGCGCTCGGTGATGAGCGCGGCGCTGCGCCTCGACTCACGCCCGGTCGAACTGCGCTGCCGGCGCAGCGCTCGATCTCGCGCAGCGCGGCGTCGGCGGGGACGACATCCCGGTAGGGCCGGTCGGACACCATCGCCTGGAAGGCGTCGCAGACGGCCACGATCCCGCTCCGAGCGGGATCGAGGGGCCCGCGACCCCATCGAGGTGGCCGTCCCCGTCCCGCGCTACGTGGCTCGATCGGCCTAGCTTGGCCACGCTCGCGCTCGCGCACCTCGCACGTTGCGCGCGCCATCAGCTGGCTTGACGGGATGCAGTCCGGCGCGTCTCTGAGCGGTCGGCTTCGTAGGATCGCCGTCGGGCACGTCCACCTTGCCGAGGTCGTGTGCTGCGCGAGCGTGCGGCACCTCGTCGGCGTCTCGCGGCGGTGGCCGCACAACCTCGCCCACGCCGCTGCGCGACGCCGCGGCTGCTCGCCGCGCTGCTCGTCACGCTCGCGCCACGCCCAGCGGCTGGCGGGTGGACCGGCCGACTCTGGGCGCTCTGATGATACATGCGACGGCGGCCTCAGCTGCTTCGCGGAGGCTGAACCTCACGCGGACAGCACGACCGCGCCGTCGAGGCCTCGATCGCAGACCGGGGCCGTACCTCGGTGAGGGCCTCGGCGCAATCCTCGACGCCGGGCGTGGCGTCTCGCCGCCTGCAGAACTCGTCTTCGCCGTGGCTGGTGGCGCGACCGCCCCGGGCCACCGCGCGCGACGAGAGCTGGCGCAGGCGGCCGAGCCGGCCGTCGCCCGCGGTGACCGTAGGCTGTCTTGTGGAGCTTGAACCCTTCCACGGATCAACGCGCGGGCGCGGGGGCTCGCGGTCGGCGAGCGCGTCGTCGGCGATCCGCGCATCGGGCTGACCTTCGGTACGCCATGATCGAGGCGAGTCGCGAGGAGGCCTCCACCGACTCGCTCGATCACCGCAGGGATGGCGAACCGCAGGTCGGCCCGTGGCCGACCTCGACGACGCGCTCTTCGACCGTCGCTCCGCAGCCCTCGCGCGTTCGACCTGGACGTGCTTCAAGCTCTACAACGACACCTACGGCCACCCGGCCGCGACGGCCGACACCCTGCATCCGCCGCGCTCGTCGCACGCGGCCGTGGCCGCGGAGCGGGTTGCGCCGCCGAGCGAGACGAGGCGGCGGCGAGCCAGCCTGCGTCCAGGATGCCGCCGTCCACGGGTCCCGGTGGCGGACTGGCCGAGGTAGATGCTCGTTCACCGGAGCGTCGGCCGCTCGCCATCAAGCCCCGACGGGCGCGGTCGTTCCGCGCCAGGCCCAGACCTCCGCCGAGGTGCTCAAGCACGCCGATCAGCGCAGGTCCGCCAGCGGGTAGGCGAGGTTGGTGGCCACCGCGGCGGGGCTGGAACCCGCGACGCTCGAGAGCACCGCCTGGAAGACGACGCGGCCGGAACGGCGGCCACCGCCAGAGCGCCGTGATCCCGTGAGCCGCTGCTGGGCGAGGTCAGGTGCGCGAGCGCACGAGAAGCTCGGGCGAGCACGCCGGCGGGTGACGGCCAGGTAGAAGGCGTCGTCGATCGACGGGAACGTCGGATCGAGCTGGGTCTCGACGCGCCGAAGAGATGTCGCACGTCGCCCAGCTACACGACATCGGCAAGGTGGGCGTGCCCGCACGATCCGCGCGAAGCCAGGCCACAATGCGGCTCGGGCTCGGTCCCGACGACGCCGACGAGGTGGCGCACGCCGCGCAGCTACACGACATCGGCAAGGTGGGCGTGCCCGACACGATCCTCACGAAGCCCGGGCCCCTCGAGGAGGACGAGCTGGACTTCATCCACCGTCACACCCTGATCGGCGAGCGCATCGTACGCAGGGCGCCGGCGCTGGAGGGCGTGGCCAGGCTGGTGCGCTCGAGCCACGAGCGCTGGGACGGCGACGGCTATCCCGACGGGCTCGCGGGCCCCTCGATCCCGCTCGGAGCGCGGATCGTGGCCGTGTGCGACGCGTTCCAGGCGATGGTGTCCGACCGGCCCTATCGGGACGTCGTTCCCGCCGACGCCGCGCTGCGCGAGATCGAGCGCTGCGCCGGAGCGCAGTTCGACCCCGCAGTGGTCGAGCGCTCGCCGGACGCAGTTCGACGCAGTGGTCGAGGCGCTCGCCGCGCTCATCACCGAGCGCAGCGCGCACGAGCTGGCCGCGTAAGCGCCGCCTGGCTCAATTTTTTGGCGCCCAGAAACGGGCGCTGCGCCGCCCAGGGGCCCGGCGGGCGGCCCCTGGGCGGCACGGCGGCGAGATTTACGCGGTCGCGTAGCGCAGCGAGCCGGGCGTGGTGAGCGGCTCGCCGGTCTCGAGCAGCGTCTTCAGGCCGGAGAGGATCATCGGCCAGCCGCCGTAGAGCTGGTCGTTCGCGCCCTCGCGCAGCTGGTCGTGGGTGACGGTCAGGCGGCACGAGTCGCCGACCGGCTCGATCTCCCAGGTCACGCGCGAGGTCCCCTCGCTCTTGACGTCGTCGCCCCAGAGCGCGGTGAAGCTCTGGACGAGCCGGCGCGGCGGATCGACCTCGAGGTTCTCGCCCTCGCCGATCGGCATGCCGGCGCCGCGGGTGCACGGCCTCGTAGGTCGAGCCGGGCGTCCAGTCGGACTCCGACGCCCACGCCGAAGTTGTACTTCTGCCGCAGCTCGGGGTCGGTGATCGCCTCCCAGAGGCGCTCCGGCGTCGTCTTGATGTAGATCTCGAACACCTTCTCCATCGTCTCTCCTCGAGTTCGTTCTTGAGCTCCGCTGAGCGTCGCGGCCCAGGGCTCGGCGTATTTGCTCACCCACCGGTCGTGGACGAGCCGGATCGGGACGGGGTTCAGGAAGTGGAGCTTCTCGCGGCCGCGCCGCTTGCGTGGTCACGAGACCCGCCTCCTCGAGCACCCGCAGGTGCTTCATGACGCCGAAGCGCGTCATCGGCAGCCGCTGCTCGAGCGCGCTCGAGCGTCTGCCCGTCCTCCCTGAACAGCTCGTCGAGCAGGCTCCGGCGGGTCGGGTCGGCGAGCGCCCTGAACACCTCGTCCATGGCCGGGATCATAGGTGACCATTTGGTCACCTGTCAAGTCCATTACGCTTCCAGCCGGTGCCTCGCATCGCGATCATCGGAAGTGGCTTCGCCGGGCTCGGCATGGGCATCAGGCTGCGCCAGGCCGGCATCGAGGACTTCGCGATCCTGGAGCGCGCGGACAGCATCGGCGGCACCTGGCGCGACAACAGCTACCCGGGCTGCGCCGTCGACGTTCAGTCGCACCTGTACTCGTACTCGTTCGCGCCGAATCCGGACTGGAGCCGCGTCTACGCGCCCCAGGAGGAGATCTGGAGCTACATCCGCCGCTGCGCGGACGAGTTCGGCGTCAACGACCACGTGCGCTTCGGGCACGAGGTGCTCGGCGCCGACTGGGACGAGACGCGGCAGCGCTGGCTCATCGAGACCTCGGCCGGCCCGGTCGAGGCGCAGTTCCTGATCTCCGCGATGGGGCCGCTCAGCGACCGCTCGCTGCCGGACATCCCCGGCCTCGACACCTTCGAGGGCGCGCGCTTCCACTCGGCGGCGTGGGACCACGACTACGACCTGGCCGGCAAGCGCGTCGCGGTCATCGGGACCGGCGCCTCGGCCGCCCAGCTCGTCCCTGAGATCCAGCCGAAGGTGGCCAAGCTGCTCGTGTTCCAGCGCACGCCACCCTGGACCTTCCCGCGCATGAACCGCCGCATCACCCCGGTAGAGCGCGCGCTCTACCGGCGCTACCCCGGCATTCCAGCGCGTTCGTGCGCGCCCGCCAGTACTGGTACCGCGAGACCCTGGCGGTCCTCCTTCAGCGGCCGCAGCGGGCGGTCCTGCTCGAGAAGATCGCTCGAGCGCGGCTGCGCCGGCAGATCCCGGATCCCGAGCTGCGCGAGAAGGTCACGCCGAGCTACCGGATCGGCTGCAAGCGCATCATCGTCTCCGACGATTACCACCCGACCCTCACGCGCGCGAACGTCGAGCTGGTAACGAGCTCGATCCGGGAGGTCCGGCCCCAGTCGATCGTCATGGAGGACGGCGAGGAGCATGCCGTCGACGCGATCATCCTCGCGACCGGTTTCCGCCCCATCTGCGTGGCCGACCCGCTGCGCGGCCGCGGCGGAGTCGCGCTGGCCGAGCGCTGGGCCGAGCGCCGCGAGGCGTACCTCGGCACGACGGTGGCCGGCTACCCCAACTACTTCATGCTGATCGGCCCGAACACCGCGACGGGCCACACCTCGGCGCTGCTCTACGCCGAGGCGCAGATCGAGTACGTGATGAGCTGCCTCGAGCATCTCGAGCGCAACGGCCTCGACTCGCTCGACGTGCGGGACGAGGTGCAGGCCGCGTTCAACAGGGATCTGCGTCAGCGGCTGAAGGGCACCGTCTGGACCTCGGGCGGCTGTGGCAGCTGGTACCTCGACGCCGACGGCGGGACGTCGGTCATCTGGCCCGGATACACGTGGCAGTTCGAGAGGGCGCTCAGCGCCTTCGACCCCGGGGCCTACGAGCTGCGCCGAACCGTCGGCGCAGCTCCTGCATCGGATCGAACAGCGGTCTAGCGCCCGCCCGGCGCTAGTGCTTCTTGACCTTGATCTTCAAGGTCACGATGCGGGTGGTGTAGCCCTTCTTCGTGATCTTCAGTCGCACCTTCGTGCTGCGCTTGAAAGTGCCCAGCTTCAGCTTGGCGACGCCCTTGCGGTTAGTGCGCGCGCGAGGAGCCTTCACCTTGTGCTTGGCGGCGGCGCTCGAGCCCTTGCCGGTGATCCTCGTCACCGTCGCACCAGACAGCGGCTTGCCTGCATCGGCCACCTTGACCGTGGCCACCGCCTGCTTGGTGGGCGTGACGGTGAGTGAGGCCACCTGCACGTCCGCGCCGGGCTGCAGCTGGGTCGACGAGATGGCCACCTCCGCTCCGCTCGGCCCGGGCCCGAAGGTGCCCAGAATGTCGAGCACCTGAGCCTGCGCGCTCGCGGCGAGCGCGAACGAGTCGTTGGCTCCGGAGGGGATGGGCACCATGATCGGCTGGTCGAAGACGGTGCCGTCGGCGTTCGAGCGCGATGCGAACAGCTGCAGGTCTCCGCCGGACTGGCTCGTCCACACCACCCACAGCCGGCCCGTCGGGTCGGCTGCGATCGCGACGTTGCGGATCCCCCGGTCGCCGCTGGAGATCACGATCGGCGCCGTCGCTCCCACCTTCCAGACCAGGACGCGCGTCTGCGACGGGTAGCCGGCGCCGTACGCCGCGTAGAGCCCGGCCTGCCCGGGACGGCCGGTGAACGCCACGCGGTTGCCAGGCTGGATCGAGTTGCCGCCGACCTGCGAGGCGGGCAGGAGCGTGGGCGTGCCCACCGGAGCACCCGTGGCGGGGTCGACCGCCTGCTCGTAGTAGCCGGTGTGCCCGGTCGCGTTGGAGAACCACGCGATGGCGGGCTGCCCGCTGACCCCGTCGACGGCGAGCATCACGTTGTAGCCGCAGCAGCCGGCGAGCTGAGCCTGGAAGTCCTGGTTGGGAAGCGCGGAACCGATACCGCGATGCACCGTCACACCCAGCGTGTGCGCCCACGCCTCGAACGGCGTCCCGTCGGGGAGCGTCGCCGCGCTGACGTCAGACCCGTAGGCCTGGTCGTCGTTCACGCCGTCGGTGGCGGAAGCCGTGCCGGGCGCCACGGTCCAGGGACCGTCAGGACCGGCAGAGCTGGCGTAGTTCAGATCCTGGTTGGGGTCGTTCTGGTCGGTGCTGTGCAGCCCGCCGAAGAACGCGGCGATGCCGCCGGGCTGGGCAACGAGCGCAGGGGCGCTCAGGGTGGCCCAGGCCGTCGCGATCGCCGGCTTTGCAGCGACCCCGCCCGTGGGCGCGATCTGCGCGCTGAGGATGTCGGAGCTGCTGCCGTCGGGATTCTTGGCCTCGTACGCAACCTCGAGCGAGCCGTCGCTCAGGCGCAGCGGCCAGGGCTGCAGCGAGCAGCGGCGAGCGCGTCGATTGCGGCAGCTGGGTCCAGCTGCCCGGCGTGGCCGCGGACGCCGAAGCGGCCGTGGCCAGCATGGCTCCCCCGACGACAAGAGCGGACAGCACCCGGCGGGCGCGCGAGGCCAGTGGCGGCATGTTGAGATCTCCGTGGGTGGTGGTGTGCGAGCGGGGGCACTGTACACCGAATGGGGTAGCGCGGAACGGTTTTCGAGAAGTCCGTACCCGCCTTCGCAGACTCTGTTGCAAACGGGAGGCGAGCGGTGGCAGCCGAGGCGGCAGATCAATCCGGGGGTAGGGTTGCCGGATCCGATGGCTGGCGACACCGCGATAAGCGGTCCGAAAGACGGGGGCGGGAACACGCGGCTGTCGCTTCTGCTCGCGGCCGCGATGTTCGTGCTCGTGGTCGACACATCGCTGATGAACGTGTCGATCTCGGCGGTCGTCAACGATCTCCACACGACGGTGAGCGCCGTTCAGAGTGCGATCGCGCTTGAGGCGCTGATCTCCGCCGCGTTCATCCTGATCAGCAGCAAGATGGGCGACCTGTTCGGCCGCAAGAAGGCGTACGTGGTGGGTCTTGTGGCGTACGCGATCGGCGCTCTGGCAATGACCCTCGCCCAGAGCTTGACGGCGATCATCATCTTCTGGGCGATCATCGGCGGCCTCGGCGCGTCGCTCTTGCTGCCCGCGATGCAGTCGCTGATCCATGGCAACTTCGAGGGCGCCGCGCAGAAGAAGACCTATGCGCTCGTCGGAGCGGCGGCTGCGATCGCGGCCGCCGTCGGACCGCTCCTTGGAGGGTTCGTCACCACCTACCTGTCCTGGCGTGTCGGCTTCTTGCTGGAGGTCGTCGTCATCGCGGTGGTGCTGTCGCAGATCGGGCTGGTCAAGGACGTCCCGTACACGGGCGACCGGCAGATCGACGTGGTGGGCGCAGTCCTGTCCGTACTGGGGATGGGCGGCGTTGTGCTCGGCATCCTGGTGTGGCAGGAGGGCGGCGATTACGTGGTGCTGCTGATCGCGATCGGAGCGCTCGCGCTTTGGACGCTCGCCCGTTGGCTCGTGCGGCGCCATCGCGATGGCAAGGTGACGGTGCTCGATCCGGACCTGTTTCGGCTGCCGCACTTCAGGGTCGGGGTCACTGGCCAGCTGCTGCAGAACGTGACGCTCGGCGGGGCGATGATCGCGCTGCCGATCTTCCTGCAGATCAGGCTCGAATACGACGCTCTGCAGACGGGGCTGTCGATCGCCCCACTCTCACTGACCATGTTCGCCGTGGCAATCCTCGCTGGACGGAGATCTGGCACGCGCCGCCCCGCCAAGATCATTCGGGCGGGGTTCGCGCTGAGCGCGCTGGGGCTGGCGCTGATCATCCCGATCGTGCCCAGGGCGCACTCGGGCTGGTATCTCGTCATCCCGCTCGTGATCGCGGGGGCGGGGCTCGGTCTGCTGGTGTCCCAGCTCAACAACTACACACTGGCCCCGATCGATGAGGAACGAATCAGTGAGGCGGCCGGGGTGAACTCGGCGGCGGGGTCGTTCGGGCTGTCGTTCGGCCTGGCGGTGGCCGGCGGCGTTCTGCTGGCGACCCTCTCTCTGGCGTTCACCAACATGACGAACGCGAGCTCCGTGATCCCCTCCTCGCAGCAGCACCAGATCGCGCAGACGCTGGAGGATGACGCGCAGGTCGTAAGCAACACCCAGCTCGAAGAGCTTCTGGTCCGCGAGCGCCCGGCCGTCAGGGAGGAGGTCCTCAGCATCAACACCGACGCAACGAACCTCGCGCTTCGGGTGGCGCTGCTCGTGCCGATCCTCGCGGGTCTCCTCGGGTTGTTCAACTCAGGCCGCATGATTCGCCTACCGGACATCGAGCCCTCGGCCTCCGCCGAAGCTGCAGCGCTGGCCTGACCTAGGGAGGGATGAAATCCCTCCTACTCCGTTTCGGGGGCGGTCGCATCCGGGGAGGGACGAAATCCCTCCCTCTCGGTTTCGGGGCGCCCGCCTGGCAAGGAAGAGGGGGTGCGATGCGTGCAACGCACGCAAGCACCCCGATGACGTCGCCAGGCGATGCGCATCCGGAGCGGGATGAAATCCCTCCCTCTCCGTTTCGGGGCGCCCGCCTGGCAAGGAAGAGGGGGTGCGATGCGTGCAACGCACGCAAGCACCCCGATCACGCCGCCAGGCGATGCGCATCCGGAGCGGGATGAAATCCCTCCCTCTCCGTTTCGGGGCGCCCGCCTGGCAAGGAAGAGGGTCGCGACGCGTGCATCGCACGCGAGCGCCCCGATGACGCCGCCAGGCGATGCGCATCCGGAGCGGAGAGGGAGGGATTCGAACCCTCGAGGCAGGTTGACCCCGCCCACGCGATTTCCAGTCGCGCTCCTTAAGCCACTCGGACACCTCTCCAGGCGTGCTACAGGGTAGCCGCCGCTAGAGCCCCAACCCGCGCACCCCGGACTCGTTCCAGCCCAGGTGATGGGCCACCTCGTGGCGAAGCACGCGCTCGACCTGGGCGGCCAGCAGGTCGGGGTCGTGGCCGAAGTCGCGCAGCAGGGTGTCCTGGTAGATCACGATGCGATCCTCGTAGCGACCGCCGGCCACGGTGTCGCCGAAGTAGTGGCCGTACGCGCCCACCTCAGCGCCGCGCTGGGACACCACCACGGGCACGCGCTCGAGCAGCTCCCTGAACTCGTCGGGCAGCGTGTCGATCGCGTCCGCGACCAGCAGCTCGAACTCGGTGGCCTGGTGCGCGAGCTCGGGCTGCCGGGCCAGCTCCTCCGTGCGCCTGACGACCTGCTCGAACTCCTCTTCGCTCATCACGTCGCGGCCCATCAGCCCCACGGTGATCCAGGCCGTGACGAGCACCAGCGCGAGCGCCGCGACGATCAGGGCCAGCAGCCCCGGGGCGCCGGACAGCGACGGCGGATTGAGGAAGACCATCACCGTGCCCACCACGAACGCGGTGATCGCGGCGGCCTTGAGAGCGGGGCGGAGTTCCTCCTTCATCGCCCGACAAGCGTAGGACGCCGCCCGACGGGCGGGCGCCCGCGCGACCCGCGGGTCGCGCTTCCTCTACGCCGCGGGAGCGGCGTCCGGCCTGTCGCTCGGCGCTCGGCCCGGCTCGGCTGGCGCCTGCGGCAGCTCGCGCAGCGAGCGCATCATGCGCCGGGCGTTGTCGGTGCGGAACACCAGCGCGCCCCTTCGCGTCGAGCGCAGCACGAGGCCGCCGTCATGTTCGAGGTAGCGTCGAGCGCCCCTCGCGTCGTCGCGGTCCAGTTCCATCGTCCTCCCTTGCCCGTTCCAGACGAGGTCTCGCGCGGCTACCCCGTAGAGCAAGGGATGGTACTCCAAAAGGGTAAGAGGTCAAGCAGGGTCGGCGGAGGCCATCTGTAGCCTCCTTGCGATGCGTAGGAACGCAGCCCTGGGAGCGCTCGCGCTGCTGGCAGCCGCGGGTGTGGCCGGGAGCCAGCTGGCCTCTGGCCACGCGTTGCCCTCGGCATCGCGCTGCCCCGTCTTCCCGGCGAACAACCAGTGGAACCTGCCGGTGGACAAGCTGCCGCTGGCGAGCGACTCGGACACGCTGGTGCGGAGCATCGGCAGCGACGCCTCCGTGCATCCGGACTTCGGCTCGGGCAACTACAACGGCGGGCCGATCGGGATCCCGTACACCACCGTCTCGTCCCACCAGCACAAGGTGCGCGTGCGCTTCCAGTACTCGGACGAGTCCAACCGCGGCCCGTACCCGATCCCGTCCAAGGTGCCGATCGAGGGCGGGCGCAACTCGAGCGGCGACCGTCACGCGATCATCGTCGACCGCACCCACTGCAAGCTCTACGAGCTGTTCGCGCTCTACCCGCCGTCGGGCGGCAAGGGCTGGACGGCCGGCTCGGGCGCGATCTGGAGCCTGCGCTCGAACAAGCTGCGTCCCAAGACCTGGACCTCGGCCGACGCCGCCGGCCTGCCGATCCTGCCGGGGCTCGCGCGCTACGACGAGGTGAAGAAGGGCTCGATCGACCACGCGCTGCGCTTCACGGTCTCGCAGACGCGCAACACGTTCATCTACCCGGCGCGGCACGCCGCGTCGAGCTCGAGCGACCCGAGCCTGCCCGCGATGGGCCAGCGCTTCCGCCTGAAGAAGAGCTTCGACATCTCGCACTACCCGCGCCAGGCGCGGATCGTGCTCCAGGCGCTCAAGACCTACGGGATGATCGTGGCCGACAACGGCTCGCCCTGGTACATCAGCGGCGCCCCGAATCGCGGCTGGAACAACGACGACCTGCACACGCTCGGGCAGGTGAAGGGCAGCGACTTCGAGGCCGTGGACACCAGCTCGCTGCCGCGGCCGTCGAGCTAGGAGCGCACGCGGTCGGCCAGGCGGCGGGCACCCGTGCGGCGCGCGCCGTCGCTGCCACTGCGGGAGATCGTCTCGAACTCCTCGAGCGAGCGGCCTGATCCCACCACCACGCAGGTCAGCGGCGAGTCGGCGAGGTTGGTCGGCATCCCGGTCTCCTCGCGCAGGCGCTGATCGAAGCCCTGGAGCAGCGCGCCGCCGCCCGCCAGGAGGATCCCGCGCTCGGCGATGTCGGATGCGAGCTCGGGCGGGGTGCGCTCCAGCGTGTCCTTCACGGCGTCGACGATCTCCTCGAGCGCCGGCGCCAGCGCCCCGCGCACCTCCTCGGCGGTGAGCGAGACGGTCTTGGGCAGGCCCGACACCAGGTCGCGGCCGCGCACCTCGGCCACGCCCTCACCCGGGATCGGGCAGGCGCTGCCCACCGACAGCTTGATGTCCTCCGAGGTCTGCTGGCCGATGGCCAGGCCGTGCTCGCGCTTGATGTAGTTGGCGATCGCCTCGTCCAGCTCGTAGCCGCCGATGCGGATCGACTCCGCCACCACGATGCCCCCGAGCGAGATCACGGCCACCTCGGTGGTGCCGCCGCCGATGTCCACCACCATGTTGCCCACCGGCTCGCCGATCTCCAGGCCGGCGCCGATGGCGGCGGCGATCGGCTCCTCGATCAGGTGCACGCGGCGCGCGCCGGCGGACAGCGACGCCTCGATCACGGCCCGCTTCTCCACGTCGGTGACGCCGGAGGGAGCGCACATCACGAGCCGCGGGTGCGCGAAGCGGCTCTGATGCACCTTGCGGATGAAGTAGCGCAGCATCTGCTCGGTGACCTCGAAGTCCGCGATCACCCCGTGGCGGAGCGGGCGGATCGCCGAGATCGACGCGGGCGTGCGGCCGATCATGCGCTTGGCCTCGCTGCCCACGGCGTGCACCTCGCCCGTGTAGGTGTCCATCGCCACCACCGACGGCTCCGAGACCACGATGCCGCGCCCGCGCACGTACACGAGCGTGTTGGCCGTGCCCAGGTCGATGGCCATGTCGCGGGCTCCGATTTGCGAAGAGAAAAGTCCCATGTGCACTAGCTAAATCGACCAGTCGATGGCGGGCTCGACGAATAGACCACGCGATGACAACACCGGGGGGGTCGCCGATTCAAGTCGGCCGTGGGCGGGGTCGATCTAACCAAGTAGCTCACGCAGAGCCCCCACCGGCGCCGGATGAAGAGTAACCCAACGAACGACCAGCCAATAGCCCAACGAGGCCATGCATCTTCCGTTGCACACCTCCGCGGGCTGTTGGAGGTCACGCGGCTGCTGCGCGCCGACGAGGACCTGGACAGCCTGCTGGACGCGATCGCGCGCACGGTGTCCGAGTCGCTCGGCTTCGCCACGGTGGTGATCACGCTCTACCGGCCGGCCTGGAACGACTTCGCCGTGACCTCCGTGCACGGGAGCGAGGCGGCCCGCGAGGTGCTGATGGGAGCCGTGCGCAGCTGGAAGGACTGGGCGACCCTGCTGGACGAGCGCTTCATGCGCCGCGGCGCATACCTGATCGAGCACGACCGCTTCGACTGGGACTCGATCGACCAGGCCAGCTTCGTGCCCGATCTCGCGGCCAGCGACGATCCGGACGCCTGGCATCCGGAGGATGCGCTGATCGTGCCCCTGCAGCGCTCCGACGAGCAGCTGCTCGGAATGCTCTCAGTGGACGAGCCGGCATCCGGCCGCAAGCCCACCGACGAGGAGCTCGACGTGCTGGTGGCCGTGGCCGCGCACGCCGCGCTGGCCGTGGAGGCGGCGCAGGAGGGAGTGCGGGCGGCTCGCCACCGCGACGCGCTCGAGCAGCTCATGCGCGTGTCGGCCCCGCTCAGCGAGTCGGGCTCGATCGAATCGACCCTGGACTCGGTCTGCGACGGCATCAGCAGCGCGCTGGGCTTTCAGAAGGTCTCGATCGACCTGCCGGAGCCGGACAGCGGCAGGCTGCGCGCCCGCGCCGCGGTGGGATGGGACGTGGACGACGACGCCGTGACCTCCCCGACCGCACTGATCGACATCCGCCCGCTGCTCGACCCGCGCTTCGAGATCGAGGGCTGCTACCTCGTGCCGGGCGACGAGGCCCGCCGCCTGCTGCGCAGGGGCCACGGCAGCTACTCGTCGGTGATGAACGGCCGCGGCCCGCGGGCATGGAACCACCACTGGCTGCTCGTGCCCCTGTACGACCGCCAGGGCGACGTGAGCGGCATGATCTGGGCGGACGACCCGGACGATCGGCTGATCCCCTCCCGGGAGCGCCTCCAGGCGCTGCGCATGTTCGCCAACCAGGCCACCACCGCGCTGGAGTCGATCGCGCAGTTCGAGGAGATGCGCTTCCTCGCCGACCACGATCCGCTCACCCGCCTGGGCAACCGGCGCGCGTTCATGGCACGGCTCGAGCTGGAGACGTCGCGCTCGCTGCGGTACGGGACCTCGTTCGCGCTCGTGGTCTGCGACCTCGACGGCTTCAAGGACCTGAACGACCGCTTCGGTCATCTCGCGGGCGACGTGGCCCTGGAGCACGTGGCGGACGTGATGCGCGACGTGGTGCGCGGCTCGGACGCCGCCTACCGCCTCGGCGGCGACGAGTTCGGCCTGATCCTCGTGGAGGCCGGGCAGTCAGAGGTCGAGGACGTGGTGGAGCGGATCGCCGGCGCGCTGGGGCAGAACGAGGACGAGCAGCTCGGCCGGCTGTGCGCGAGCTTCGGCGTGGCGGTCTGCCCGGACCAGGGCGTGACCCCCGGCGGGCTCTTCAACAGGGCCGACCAGGCCATGTACGAGGCCAAGCGCGCGGGCGGCGAGCTCGGCGCCCTCGCCTAGACGCCCACCTCGCTACCGTTCGACGGCGTGCAGACCGTCGAGTTCGGGGCAGCCATCATCGCCGTCTTTGTGCTGATCGGCTACCTCATCACGGTCGGCGTCGTCGCGCGCAAGCCGGACGGCATGGCAGAGGAAGCCGCGCGCGACTACTTCGACCGCCACGGGCGCTGGCCCGACGACGACTGAGCCAGAGCGTCCACATACGGGTCGCCTCGGCGGCCGACCACGGGGACGTGGTGAGGCTGATGCTGCTCTTCCGCGACTTCTGGGACCGCGACTGGCCCGAGGACGCGGCCTGGGAGCGCGGCGTGGAGCGGCTGCTGGCCGACGAGAACACCGACTTCCTGCTCGCCTCCGTGGACGACGCGCCGCCGTGCGGTGTGACCGTGCTGCGCTACCGGCACAGCCTCTGGCAGGACGCGCCCGACTGCGGCCTCGAGGATCTGTACGTCGAGGAGGATGCGCGCCGCCACGGCGCGGGCGAGGCGCTGGTGGCGGCCGCGATCGAGCGGGCCACGGAGCGCGGCTGCCGGCGCGTCGAGCTCGACGTGAACGAGAACAACGAGGCGGCGCTGGCGCTGTACGAGAAGCTCGACTTCAGCTCATGGAGCGACGAGCTGAACGGGCACAACCTGCTGATGCGCCACTACATGGACCGCTGACTGGGAGGAGCTGAACCATGGGCAACGTCGTGGTATCGCAGTTCGTGACGCTGGACGGCGTGGTGGAGGATCCGGGCGGATCCGAGGGCTTCGAGCGCGGCGGCTGGGCGTTCCAGTTCGACCGCGGCCCCGACGGCGACAAGTTCAAGCTGGACGAGCTGATGGCGGCCGATGCCCTGCTGCTCGGACGCGTGACCTATCTCGGCTTCGCCGAGGCATGGCCGTCGCGCAGCGGCGAGTTCGCCGACAAGTTCAACAACATGCCCAAGTACGTCGTATCCACCTCGCTGTCCGACCCGGAGTGGAACAACTCGACGGTGATCGCCGGCGACCTCGCCCAGGCCGTGACCAAGCTCAAGGCGGACACGGCGGGCGACATCCTGGTGAACGGCAGCGTGCGGCTGGTGAACGCGCTGGCCGAGCAGGACCTGGTCGACGAGTACCGGCTGATGCTGTTCCCCGTGGTGCTGGGCGGCGGCAAGCCGCTGTTCGCGGCGGGCGGTGAGACGAGGGCGCTCCAGCTCGTCGACTCGAAGGTCAGCGCCGACGTGGTGATCCTCACCTACCAGCCGAAGCGCTAGGGCGCTCGACCGGGCGCAGCTCGAGCTCGCCTCGCTCGAGCTGCGCCGCGCAGCAGCTTCTTGTCGAACTTGCCGACGCTCGTCTTCGGGATCTCGTCGATGAAGGCGAAGTCGTCCGGCAGCCACCACTTCGCCACGCGGCCGGCGAGGTGCAGCTCGAGCTCCGCCGGGCTCGGCGTCCCCGTCGAGCGACGACGCAGGCCAGCGGGCGCTCGCTCCAGCGCTCGTCGGGCCGCGCGATCACCGCCGCCTCGCGGACCGCCGGGTGAGCCATCAGCGCCGACTCGAGGTCCACCGAGGAGATCCACTCGCCGCCGGACTTGATCACGTCCTTGGCGCGGTCGGTGATCCGCAGCCAGCCGTCGTGGTCGATCGAGCCGACGTCGCCGGTGCGCAGCCAGCCGCCCTCGCGGACCTTCTCGGCGCTCGCCTCCGGGTCGAGGTAGTACTCGCCGGCCACGCAGGGCCCGCGCATCTCGATCTCGCCCGTGGACTCGCCGTCCCAGGGCAGCACGTTGCCGTCGTCGTCGACAGCGCGGATCTCGTAGAAGGGGCTGATGCGCCCGGCCATGTCGCGGTGCGCCCAGCGCTCGGCGTCGCCGGCGCCCGGCGGGATCGTGCGCCACCGCGGCGCCCGGCAGGCGTCTCGGTCATCCCCCAGCCCTGGATGACCGCGACCCCGTGGCGGCGCTCGAACTCCTCCATCAGCACGCGCGGCACCTGGGTGCCGCCGCAGATCGCGATCCGCAGGCTGCTCAGGTCGGAGCCGTGCTCGCTCGGCGTGGCGCAGCAGGTCCATGAAGATCGTGGGCACGCCGCGCCGTGTAGGTCACCCGCTCCTCCTCGATCAGCCGGGCGAGGTAGGGCGACTGGAGGAAGCGGCCGGGCATCACCAGGTCGGCGCCGTTCAGCCCGGCGACGAACGGCAGGTTCCAGCCCATCGCGTGGAACATCGGCACGATGCAGAGCACCCGGTCGCGCCCCCGCTACGCGGTAGACGTCGTGGCCCGCCATGGTCAGCGCGTGCACCGCCAGCGCCCGGTGCGAGTAGAGGACGCCCTTGGGGTTGCCGGTGGTGCCCGACGTGTAACAGAGGGCCGCGGCCGTACGCTCGTCGAGCTCGGGCCAGTCGTAGTCCGTCCGCCTCCGCGGCCAGCAGCTCCTCGTAGCGGTGCACGTTCGGCAGCCTGCCGGTGTCCCCGTCGCCGATCACCACGAACTGCTCCACGGTCTCGAGGCAGCGGCACCACCTGCCTCGATCTGCTCGACCAGCGAGGCGTCGAGGATGATCACCCGGTCGCGCGCGTGGTTGGCGGTGTAGGCCACCTGCTCCGGGAACAGCCGCAGGTTCAGCGTGTGCAGGACGGCGCCCATGCACGGCACCGCGTAGTAGGCCTCGAGGTGCTGCTGGGTGTTCCAGGCGTAGCTGCCCACCCGGTCCCCCGGGTCGCACGCCGAGACGGTGAAGCGCCGCGGCCAGCCGACCGGCGCGCTCCGCCACCTCGCCGAAGCTCGCACGCGAGCGCTCGTCGCGAGTCGTCCAGCAGCGTGACCACCTCGCTGCGGCGGTGAACCGTGCCAATGCGCCGCAGCACGTGCGAGAGCGTGAGCGGCATGGTCACGGGTGGATCAGCTGAGGTCGTTGAACACCTCGTCGCCGGCCTCGACCCTGAGGGTCACGCCGAAGCGAGCGATGATGTCTCCCGAGCACTCGCGCATCGCCTTCCACTCCTCCGACCCGGCGCTCTTCGCCATGTCCTCTCTGGAGGCGAACACCATCTCGGCCACACGGTAATGGTCGGGCTCGGCGCCCTCGAAGCCGTCGGTCGTGCGCGTGGTGATGATGCGCTGCAGGTGCGGCACCGCCTCGGCGCGTGGCACGTGCGTGGACTTGTAGTACTCCTCGAACGCGTCGACGTCCTCGGGCTTCGGGGCCGACCAGTAGGCGTAGAGCTTGTACATCGAACCTCCTCCTGTGATGACTTGAGCTACAGGACCTTGCGCTTCTGCCCGGCCCGCTCGGTCCAGCGGTCCCAGTGGATGACCTCGTCGGGCTCCGGGCGCATGGCCGGCTTGAAGTCTGTGCCGAGCGTGTAGGCCACGGGCGTGAGGCAGACCTGGGTGACCTCGTCGCCCGGGATGCCCAGCAGCTCACAGACCTCCTGCTCCTTCAGCAGGTGCAGCCCCGTCCAGGCGGTGCCCAGCCCGCGCAGCCGCGCCGCGAGCATGAACGACCACATGCCCGGCATCACGCTGCCCAGCAGCGCCGCGTGCCGCGACGACGGACCCTCGGGAGCGTGACCGAGCACGCAGCCGATCACGAGCGCCGGAGCGTCGCCCATGTGCTCGTCGGCGACCTGCTTCGAGCGCCCGGCGGCCTCCTGGAGCTCTTCGGGCGCGCGCCGCCGCTCGGCGCAGGCTCGTGTAGAGCTGCATCCGGTCCTCCTTGTTCGTTGGTCGGTAGCGGCGCCAAGCTCGACCGGCGCGATCGCCGAGACATCAGGAGGATCCCCAGTTTTTCGGACGCCTTCTGCCGCCCCGGCGCACCGGACCGGGTTAGGCTCGCCCGGCATGGCTGGTAGACCGCCCATCGGATCGGTCGTCGCCGGATATCGGCTGATCTCTCTGGTGGGCACGGGCGCGACCGGCGCCGTCTACCTCGCCGAGCGCGAGGGCACGGGCGAGCGCGTCGCGCTGAAGCTGCTCGACCCGGAGCTGGCTCGCGACGAGCGCTTCCGCCAGCGGATGCTGCGCGAGTCGACGATCGCGGCGAGCCTCGACCATCCGCACGTCGTGCCGATCGTCGACTTCGGCGAGGCCGACGGCGTGCTCTACCTGGCGATGCGCTTCGTGGACGGCAGCGACCTGCGCGAGCTGCTGGCCGCCGAGGGGCCGCTGGATCCGGAGCGCGCGCTCGACCTGCTCGGACAGGTGGCGGGGGCGCTCGACGAGGCACACGCGCGCGGGCTCGTGCACCGCGACGTGAAGCCGGCGAACATCCTCGTGGAGGGCGAGCAGGCCTACCTGGGGGACTTCGGGTTCGCCAAGCACGTGTCCTCGGCGAGCAACCTGACCGGCGACCACTCGTTCGTCGGCACGATCGCGTACGTCTCGCCGGAGCAGATCAAGGGCGAGGAGGTCGACGGCCGCAGCGACGTCTACTCGCTCGGCTGCGTGCTCTACGAGTGCCTCGCCGGCGAGCCGCCGTTCGAGCGCGAGAGCGAGCTGGCCGTGGTCTACGCGCACCTGAACGAGCGCACCCCGCGGCTCACGGAGACGCGGCCCGAGCTGCCGGCCGGCCTCGACGACGTGGTCCGCGGTGGCCACGGCGAAGGAGCCGGCGGACCGCTTCGAGAGCTGTACGGAGATGGTGCACGCAGCGCGCAGGGCGCTCGCGGGGGAGCGGCTGGCACGGCGCCGGCGGGTCGGGGGGATCGTCGCGATCCTGGCCGGCCTGGCGGTGATCGCCGGCGTGATCGTTGCCGTGGCGGGAGGCGGAGGCGGAGACGGCGGCGGCCGCCGCCGCGCCCGCCGGTGCCGAGGCTGGCCGTGGGCGGCCCGGGCGTCGCGCTGGTCGAACGCGAGCAACCGCCGGGTCGAGGCGCGGGTGCCGCTCGCCGAGCGGCCGTCCGACCTCGTGTTCAGCGGAGGCTCGGCGTGGGCCCTGCTCGGGTCCATGCAGCGGCTCGCCGAGATCGACGTGGCGCGGCGCAGGCAGGTGGGCTCGGTGGCGCTGCCGTTCGTGCCCGGCGGCGTGGCCGCCGCGGGCGACTCGGTGTTCGTCACCGAGGAGGGCGGCCCCGGGCTGGTGCGGATCGACGCCGGCACGCGCAGGATCGCCGACCGCTGGACGGTGGACACGCACGGCCCCGGCACGTCCGAACCCGACCGGCATCGCCGCCGGGGCGGGATCGGTCTGGGTGGCGAGCGGCGCCGAGGTGGTGCGCGTGAACGCAGCCACCGGGCGCGTGCAGCACCGCTTCGCGCTGCCGGTGACCGCCACGCTGCTCACGTTCGCCGACGGCGAACATCTGGGCCGCGAGCAGCGAGAACGGCGTGGTGGAGAAGATCGATCCAGAGCTCAACCAGATCGCCGCCCGCGCGACGCTGCACGGCTGGATCAACGCGCTGACGGTCGGCGAACGGGTCGGTGTGGGCCGCCGTGACGCCCGACGACGTGGTGTTCCGTCTCAACGAGGACGACGCGAGCGTGGTGCAGACCGTGCCGGCCGGGGCCGGGCCGGAGAGCCTCGACGGCGCGCCGGGCAAGCTCTGGGTGGCCAACTCGCGCGGCCGCGCGCTGACCGGCATCGACACGCGCTCCGGGGCGCGCACGTCGATCCCGCTCAGTGGATCCCCGGAGCTCGTCCGCGCGCGCGGCGGCGTGCTGTGGACGGTGGCCGAGCCGGCGCCGCCCGCGCTCGCCCCGACCACGCAGGGCCCGGTCGTGCGGGTGGCCCTCGGTGACGACTCGATCGACGCCGATCCGGCCACCGGGCGTCCCGCCGTGGCTCAACCAGCTCCTCTACTCGACGTGCGTGAAGCTCGTGAACTACCCCGACGCCGCCGGAGCGGCGGGCGAGCAGGCTGGTGCCGGAGGCCGCCACGCGCGCTGCCCACGGTGTCGCCCGACGGGCGCACCTACACGTTCCAGATCCGCCCCGGGATCCGCTTCTCACCGCCGTCCGGGGAGGAGCTGACCGCCGACACGTTCCGGCGCACCATCGAGCGCACGCTGTCGCCCAAGGCCGGCCCCGACCCGGTGGGCCTGCACGTGGTCGACGACATCGTGGGCGCGCGCGCGTTCCACGCCGGGCGCGCGCGCCACGTCAGCGGGATCGTCGCTCGCGGCGACCAGCTCACGATCACGCTGACTCGCGGCCCGACGGCGACCTGCTCTCGCGGCTCGCGCTGCCGCTCTTCTGCGCGGTGCCCGTCGGCACGCCCGACCCCGGCTCGGTGTCCGGGCCCGATCGCGTCGGCGGGCCCGTATTACATCCGCTCCCAGACCGCCGCGGAGACCGTGCTCGACCGCAACCCGAACTACCGCGGCACGCGCCCGCGGCGTCCGGCGCGCATCATCTACCTCACCGGGATGCCGACCGCGCGGGCGGTGGCGCTCGCCGGCGCGGGCGAGGTGGACCTCGTGACCTGGGACTTCGACCTGCAGGGGCCGCTGGCTCCGGGAGGTGCGCTCGACCAGCGGTTCGGGAACGATCCCGCGGCGGCGAAACGAGACGGCTCGCCGCGGTACCACGCGGGGGCGACTCCCGGTGTGGACATGCTCGCTTTCAACACGCGCCGCCCGCTGTTCAAGGATCCGCGGCTGCGGCGTGCCGTGAACTACGCGATCGATCGCAGGGCTCTGGCCGGGATCTACCACGAGCCGCCCACCGACCGCCTCGTCCCGCCCGCCGTGCCGATGCCGCGCGGCGCACCCGTCTATCCGCTCTCCCCCGACCTGGCGGCCGCAAAGCGGCTGATGCCGGACACCCGCAGGCGGCACGCGAGCGTCTACACCTGTGGCGAGCCGGTGAACGTGCGCATCGCGCAGCGCGTGCGCACCAACCTGCGGCCGCTCGGCATCGACGTGTCGATCATCCAGTCGCTCGGCTGCCTGCACGGTCCCGACCCGAAGGCGCGGCAGGCGGACATCCTCCTGTTCACTCGGGCCAACGCGGAGCTCGATCCAGCGCCCTTCATGGACGCGACGGTGGGCCTCACCAATTCGTTCGGGGGCGCGGGTCCCGTGACCTACGACGATCCGGCCTTCCACGCGCAGCTCGACGCTGCCCGCCGGCTGAGCGGGGACGCCCGTCTGGCCGAGTACGCGCGGCTCGAGGACGAGCTGTTGCGCGGCGACGCCCCCTACGCGCCCTTCGGGGCGTTCACCGAGCCCGAGTTCCTCTCCGCGCGTCTGGGCTGCCGGCTCGTGCAGGGCGCGTACGAGAAGATCGACCTCGGGGCGCTCTGCCTCAGGCGCGGGTAGGTCTAGCTCCCGCCGATCGACCACGTGAAGCGCGTCGCGCTCTCGCGCGGCGCGATCCCGCTCGGCCGCAGCCCGCGCCGGACCACCAGCACCGGCCGGCCCGAGTCGCGCACGAGGGCGGCGCGGGCCTCGCCGAGGCCCTCGTCGCGCCAGCGCGGCGAAAGGCCCACCACCACGGCGGCCGCCTCGGCAGCGGCGGCGGCGAGACCGTCCGGGCCCGCGTCGGCGAGGATCGGCTCAGCGGTCACCCCCGCCAGCCGCTGGACCGCCAGCGACGCGTCGGCCAGCAGGCGGCTCGCGTCGCGACCACCGCGCCCGGCGCCCGCGCGCGTGCCGGCGAGCCGCAGCGGCTCTCCGGTCGCCGCCGCCAGCCACGCCCCCAGCTCCACCGCGGCCCAGTCGTGCTCGCCGCCGCCGAAGGGCACGAGCACGCCTTCGCCGGCCGTCGCGGCGGCACGCGGCGCGAACAGCAGCCCCACGTCGGCCGAGCTTCCGTCGAGCACCTCCGCCAGGGCCGCCGGCAGCGCGCCCGCCTCGGCCAACGCGGGCTCGGCGCCCAGCAGGATCAGGTCGGCATCGTGCGAGCGAGCGAGGTGCAGGACGTCGTCGCCATCCGGTGAGGCGACGAACGCCGCCGTGCGCGTGGAGGGCCCGAGCGCGGGGCGAAGCGCTGACAGCGCTGCCGTGGCCTCCCCCAGGTGCGACTCGTCCTCCACGATCAGCGCCACGATCAGCTCCCGCGCCGGGCGGCGCGCCAGCGGCGCGGCCAGAGCCAGCTGCGGCCTCGAGCAGCGCAGGGTCGCGGCCGGCGAGGATCACCGAGCCCGGCCCCAGCGAGCCGCGCGCGGGCGGCCCCAGCTCGGGGTCCTGCCGCAGGATCGCCTGCTCGAGCTGCTGCAGGCCGGGGCCGGGCTCCACGCCGAAGGTCTCCACCAGCTGAGCGCGCGTCTCGCGGTAGAGGTCGAGCGCCTCCACCTGGCGCCCGGAGCGGTAGAGCGCCACCATCAACAGCTCGCGCAGCCGCTCGCGCAGCGGGTGCGCGTCGGCCAGCTCGCGCAGCTCCGGCACCACCGCGGCGTCGCGCCCCAGCGCCAGCTCGGCCTCGATCCGGGCTTCGACGGCGGCCACCCGCAGCTCCTCGAGCCGGGCGATCGGAGCCTGTGCGAACGACTCGTACGCCAGGTCCGCCAGCGCGCCGCCGCGCCACAGCGACAGCGCCCCGCGCAGGGAGTCGGCGGCCGCGCGCGGGTCGCCGGCGTCCATCGCGGCGGCCGCCAGCTCGGCCAGCCCCTCGAAGCGCTGCAGGTCGAGCGTCCCGGGCGCCACGCGGATCAGGTAACCGGGCGGGCGCGTCTCGATCACCGAGCTCTCCCCCTGGTCGATCACCCGGCGTAGCTCCGACACCTGCCGGTGCACCTGGGTGACCGCGCTCACCGGCGTGGCCTCGCCGTACAGCTCCTCCGCCAGGCGCTCGATCGAGACCACCTGGTTGGCCTGCAGCAGGAGCAGCGCCAGCACCGCCCGCTGGTTGCGCCCACCCAGGGCGAGCTCCTCGCCGTCGCGGCGGGCCTCGAGCGGGCCGAGGATGCCGAACTCGGTGGTCACGGCGCCACGGTAGCCGCTCGGCAGCCGATCGGTAGCGACGAGGAAGAGGATCGCACTCGTTCAGTCATTCCACGGCGAAGCCCCACCGGACTCGCCCTCGAGAGGAGCAGACATGAGGCTCAACACACGTCACCTGGCCCTGATCGCGGTGGCCGGCAGCCTGATCGTCCCGGCCGGCGCGGCAGCGCGGACGATCGACGCCGCGGGCGGAAATCCGTCGCCCAACGCCGTCGCGCTCAAGTGCGGCACGGACTACAGCAAGAACTCGGCGACCGGCGAGTACTGCGTCGACGCGACCAAGGGCGTCGCCCCGATCGCCGCCCAGCCAACCACACCGGCTACCCGCGTGGTGGTGAAGGACACCAGCTTCTCCTGGGCCAACGCCTTCACCGGCGCCGGAGCGGCCATCGGCGTGCTGCTGGTGTGCGCCGGCGGCGCGACTCTCCTCCTCCGCCGTCGCCGCGACTCGACCGGAATCGGCTCGCCGAGCGTCAGCTGACCCCCCAGGGGGGAGCGGCCGCCCGCTCGCGGCCGCTCCCACCCTTGCTCTTGGCTAGCGCAGGGTCAGCGACGTTCGCTGCACCTGCGCTTGGCCCGTGCCCGGCTTGTAGCGGAGCACGAGGGTCACGTGGAGCTGCCTCCTATGCCGCAGCAGCGAGCGGCCGTGGCGGGTCAGCTTCACCCGCAGCGCGCAGCGGCCCGGCCGCTTGGCGGAGCAGGTCCCGCCGGCGACCGCGCGGCCATCTGCTCCCCTAAGCGCGACGCTGAGGCGTCCGGCCACCGGCATCTTCATGCGGAAGCCCGAGCGGGCCAGCAACGGGCCGATCCGCAACCGCCTGGCGAGCGCCCGCAGGTTCGCCGACAGCGCCGAGGCCACCGCGTCCGGCTTGCCGGGAGCGCTCTTCGCCGGCGGGATCGTGGCCACGGCCTTGGCCGCGTTCAGCCTGCCGCCCGTCACGGTCTTGCCCGCGAGCGCCGGCAGCGGGTCGGCGCTGCTGAGCAGCCGCTGCTTGAGATCGACCGCGGACAGGCTCGGGTTGAGCGAGAGCAGTAGCGCCGCCACTCCCGTGACCTGCGGGGCCGCGTAGGAGGTGCCGTCCACCACGTCGAACTCGCCGGGTGCGCCCGAGTAGGCCGACACCATGGGGAGGCAGCGCACGGTGAAGTCGTCGAGGTAAACGCCGTCGAAGGCGCCGACCTCGTCGGTCTGAAGCCGGAAGCGGAATGCTCCGAGCGACGACCGGCCCTCCAGCTCGGAGAGGTCGATGTCCCATTCCTCCCAGTCGGATGAGCCCAGGCGGCCGGCGAGTCGCCTGCCCCAGGTCCGGTAGTCGGGCGAGGACTCGGCAAGGATCGCGTCGTCGCCCCCGGGCCAGGAGGCCGGGAACGGGCTGAAGTTGCGCTTCACCCAGACCTTGGCGTAGCAGTCGCTCTTGCCGACGAGGTTGAGCTGCTCCATCAGGTACACGGAGCTGTTGGTGTTGTTCGCGTAGTTGCCGTTCGGGGAATCGGTCAGCGACCAGCTGCCGGTGTGGGCCAACTTCTGAGTGCGGTCCCAGCCCCCGTTCAGGTTGTCCGGCAGCCAGTGGCCGAACAGTGGGTTCTCGAAGCCGTCCTCGTAGATGGTCTCGCGCGTGCCCGCGATCGGGGCGGCGCCAAGGACGTTCACCCCGGGCGCGGCCAGGTCCACGCTCTGCGCCCCGTAGTTGGAGTCCTGCCACAGCTGGTCCTTCGCGTCGGTTGCTCCAACGCAGACGATGTTGGCCTCGGGGTACGAGCACGGGTACTGCGGCGACTGGTCCACGTTCGCCCCCTCGTTCATCGACGAGACCACGAACAGCACGTTCGGGGCGCCGTCGATCACGTCGCGCTGGGGCTGGCACGGATCGCTCGAGCCAACGCTGAAGTTCACCACCCGGGCGCCGGCCTTCACCGCGTAGGCGAGGCCCTTGGCGCCTTCGGCGCAGCTGGTGATGTTGAAGTTGTCGAGCACGCGCACGGGGAGGATCGAGACCTGCTGTGCCACGCCCGACACGCCGATACCGTTGCCGCCGCGGGCGCCGAGGATCGAGGCGATCTCGGTCCCGTGGCCGTAGTTGTCAGTGGGGTTGTTGTCCTGCTGGACGAAGTCCCAGCCCTGCCAGTCGTCCACGAAGCCGTCGCCGTCGTCGTCCACGCCGTTGCTCTCGCGACCGTTTCCGGTCTCGCCCGGGTTGTGCCAGATATTCGGGGCCAAGTCGGGCTGGCCGAAGGTGATCCCGGAGTCCACCACGGCCACCTTCACCGCGGTCGAGCCAGTGGTCCTGTCCCACGCCTCGGGCGCGTGGATGTCCGCGCCGGCCGTGCCGGCGATGCCGTGCACGACCTGGCCCGTGTTGTGAAGCGCCCATTGCTGCGCGAACAGCGCGTCATTGGGCATGCCACCGCCGTGCTGGTAGTAGTTCGGCTGGGCCCAGGCCACGCTGGGATCGCGCCTCATCGCGGTCGCGGCCTGTCGCACGTTCGCGCCGTCCGGCAGGTCCACCAGCACGGCGCCGCCCTTGGTCACCGAGCTTGCCACTCGGGCGCCGTGGGCGTGCAGCGCGGCGCTCCGCGCCGTCGTTCCCCGCCCCGCGCGGAACTTGACGATCAGCTGGCCCGGCACGTAGCCTCGGCCGCCGTCGCCACCGCCCGTGGTGTCGATCTTGGTCCCTGCGTTGGCCACGGCCACCGGCACCAGCACGGCGGCCACGATCACGAGGACGGTGATCGCGGTCGTCCTCATTCGGGATCTCCTGGGTTGGGGGTTGGCGCGTCGCAGCTGTTCGGACTCGTCCCGGGGCGGGGACGGCGCGACGGCGTCTGGCAGTAGGAAAAGTGGGGGTCTCATAGTCGGGCGACCGTAAGTCGAGGCCTTGAACGGATCCTTGACGGGCGCGTAGGATCGGCTCCCATGGCGGCAACAGCGGTAGGTCTGGCCCGGATCGCCGGCGGCGTTCGTCGAGTTCTTCGGCCCCTCCGACGGAGCCACCGCGAGCGAGTGCGAGGGCTGCTCACGCTGCGCGCGGCAGGACCGTGAACGCCGAGGTGGCCTCGCTCGCGAGCGAGTGGAGTCGCCTCGACCAGGACGCGGGCGCGATCGCGATCCCGCGCGAGTACCTGGAGGAGGTGGGAGAGCGCGGCCAGCCCGAGGCACACGGACGAGCTGGGGCAGGCGCCAGCCCGCCGCCGCCCAGCGCGCGTTCAAGAGCATCGAGGGCGGACCGTTCGCCTGGGGCGTGGTGGCCACAGTGGAGCTCGCCGGGGTACTCGTGGACGCCGGATCGCCCGGAGCCGCGCGCAGCGCGATCGAGGCCACGCTGGCCGACCTCGACGAGCGCATGCCCGGGCAGTACGGTCGCCACCATCGCGCCTGGCTGCTGGCCGCGCGCGCCTGCCTCGAGTACAGGACCGGCGAGCCGGAGGCCGCCCTCGAGAGCATGGGCATGTCGTGGCGCGCGGCCGGCGACGAGGCCGGGCTGATGGTGCGGGCGCACTGGCCGGCGATCAGGCCCGTGCTGTGGCACGCGCTTGCCGAGGGAGACGTGACCACGGAGGCCGTCCTCACCGCGCTCCAGGACGCGTTCCCTGACGGCGAGGCGCTCATGGCAATGGTCGACCATCCCGTCGCGGAGGTCCGGCGGGCGGCCGTCCTCGCCGCGCTGGCCGCCGGCCACCCGGCGGTGCTGGCCCGGCTCGGCGCGCTCGGCGACGACTCCGACCCGCAGGTGGCGGCGGCCGCTGCGGCCACTCGCCAGCGGCTGCGCGACCAGCCTCCACCGCTCAGGTTCGAGCTGCTCGGCGGCTTCCGCGTGAGCCGGGCGGGATGGGAGCTCGACGAGGCCGCCTGGCAGCGCCCGATGGCCGCGCGCATCGTGCGCTTCCTCCTGATCCAGGGCTCGAGCGGCGTGCCCGAGGACGCCCTCTTCGACGCCTTCTGGTCCGACCGGCCGGCCGACGCCGCTCGCCAGCACCTTGCCGTGGCCGTCTCTCGCGCGCGCAAGGTGCTCGACCTGCCGGACGCCGAGCGGAGCGTGATCGAGGCGAAGGAGCGCACCTACCGGCTCAGGCTGCGCGGGCGCGACACGGTGGACGTCGACGAGTTCGAGACGGCGGCGGCAGCCGCGCTTGCCGGGGAGGGGCGCGAGCGCCGCGCGGCGCTCGAGGGGGCCGCCGCACTCTGGACCGGCGAGCCGCTCCCGGAGGACCGCTACTCGCCTTGGTCGGACCCCTGGCGCGAGCGCCTGGTCCACACCTACTCGCACGTGCTCACCGCGCTCGTGGAGAACTACGTGGCCTCCGGCGAGCACCACCACGCCATCCGTGCGGCGAGCCGCCTGCTCGAGCTCGACCCGCTCGACGAGCGCGCCCACCGCGAGCTGATGCTGGCCTACGCGCGGACCGGCCGCACGAGCCAGGCGCTGCGCCAGTTCCTCGAATGCCGTCGCGCCCTGGTCACCGACCTCGGGGTTGAGCCGTCGTCCGAGATGTCCCGCCTGCAGGCCCTGATCCTCGCGGGCGAGGCGGTGTGAGCCAGCGAAGATCTAGACGAGGGGGAGGGATGAAAATCCCTCCCCCTCCGTTTCGGGGCGCCCGCCTGGCAAGGAAGAGGGGTCCGACGTGTGCAACGCACACGAGGACCCCGATGACGCCGCCAGGCGATGCGCATCCGAGACGGAGGGGGAGGGATTCGAACCCTCGAACGACGAAACCGCCGTTAACGGTTTTCGAGACCGCCCCGTTCAACCACTCCGGCACCCCTCCGAAGGCCCCGGAAGGCTAGCGCCTGGTGGCGAAGAACTCGCGGAGGAGCGTCGCGGACTCCTCCGCGAGCAGACCTCCGGCCACCTCGGGCCGGTGGTTCAGGCGCGGCTCCCCCAGGACGTTCAGCACGCTGCCGGCGGCGCCGGCCTTTGGGTCAATGGCTCCGTACACCACGCGGGGGACACGCGCGAGGACCAGCGCGCCCGCGCACATGGCGCACGGCTCGAGGGTGACATACACGACAGCATCGGTAAGGCGCCAACTTCCGATCGCCGCCGACGCCTCGCGGAGGGCCAGGATCTCCGCATGGGCAGTGGGATCGCCGCGCAGCTCGCGCTCGTTCGGGGCGGCGGCGATCAGCTCCTGATCGCGCGCGATCACGCAGCCCACGGGGACATCGTCGTGCTCCAGCGCTCGCTCCGCCTCGCGCAGGGCCAGACGCATGAAGTACTCGTCTCGGGGGAAGAAGATCGACATCAAGAGTCAGTGCGAGTCCAGAAAGGGGCACGACGGACAACTTTCACGTAACAACTTCGCGTAGAAATGGTTGTTCGTGCAGACATAGACTTGCTGTTCCACTCACCGTAGCCATGCGCCGCTCCGTTCTAGCCCTGGCCGCTTTCGCAGCGGCCTTTCTGATGCTTGCGCCCTCTGGGGCCCGGGCATCCGACTACGTGCCCGGAAAGGTCCTCGTCAAGTACCGCGATCACGCGCCACGCATCGTGCGCGCCGTGGTGCAGCGCCGCACCAACACCGGCTTCGCCCGGAAGCTTCCCGGCGGCACGCGGGTCCTGTCGGTAAGGGGGGACCGCTCGGTGCCCGAGACCGTGGCGGCCCTGCGCCGGCACAGCAACGTCGAGTGGGCCGTGCCCGACTACATCGCCCACATCGCGGCCGGCTTCTACCCCAACGATCCCGGCCCGGGCACCACCCCGACGGGCTGGACCCAGGTGCAGTGGGACCTGGTCGGGCCCTTCGGCGTGGACGCGCCTGACGCCTGGGCCGAGGTGGCCGCCGCCGGCGCGCCGGGCGGACGCGGCGTGACCGTGGCGGTGCTCGACACCGGCCTGGCCTACGAGAACCGCGGCCGCTACCGCAAGGCGCCGGACATACAGCGCAACCACATCACGCGCGGCTACGACTTCGTCGACAACGACACCCATCCGAACGACGAGAACGGCCATGGCACCCACGTGAGCATGACGATCGCCGAGGCCACCAACAACGGCTTCGGCCTCACCGGCCTCGCATACGGGGTGAAGATCATGCCGCTGCGGGTGCTCGACTCGGAGGGCGCCGGCGACGCCGTCGCGATCTCCCGCGCCATCCGCTACGCCGCCGACCACGGCGCGAAGGTGATCAACATGAGCCTGGAGTTCGACACCAGCGTCACCGCGTCGCAGATCCCCGAGATCGTCTCGGCCGTGCGCCACGCGCACGCCAAGGGCTCTGTGCTGGTTGCGGCGGCCGGCAACGAGGCGGACACCGCCGTGGCCTATCCCGCGCACACGATGCACGTGATCTCTGTCGGCGCGACGACGCTGGACGGCTGCCAGGCCGACTACTCGAACGGCGGGCCGGGACTCAAGCTCATGGCGCCCGGCGGCGGCTCCGACGCCCCCAACGCCGACAACGCTGCCGACATCGCGAACTGCCACCCGGGGGTGGACGAGCCGCCGATCTTCCAGGAGACCTTCGCCCGCGACGGCAGCGTGCGCACGTTCGCCCTCCGCGGCCCCGAGTACGAGGGCACGTCGATGGCCAGCCCGCACGTTGCGGCCGCCGCCGCGCTGCTGATCGCGAGCAAGCGGCTCGGCTCGAATCCCTCGCCGAACGCGGTCGAGGCGCGGCTCGAGCAGACCGCCCGCGACCTGGGCCCGCCGGGCTACGACACCCGCTACGGCTACGGGCTGGTTCAGCCCGCGGTCGCCATGGCTCCCTAAAGACCGCTTGCGGGCGCCCGGGGCGCGCTCTAGGGTTGCCGAACCGCCAGCGCTTATAAGGGGGCTTCCTTGCACACTCGCCGTCAGTTCATCACCGCGGCCGGCACCTTCGCTGCTGCCAGCGTGTTCGCGCCACAGGCCCTCGCCCAGGGACTGACAACGTCCCGCAGAGCGCCCGTTCTGCGCAGCGGCAAGTTCACCGACGGGCTGGTCTCCGGCGATCCCACGCCGCACGGCATCACCCTCTGGACGCGCGTCGCGGGCATCGACGCGCCGGGACGGGTGGAGCTCGAGGTGGCGCGCGACAAGTCCTTCCGCCACGTGGTGGCGCGCCAGGAGATCGGCACCAACAAGGCGCTCAACCACTCGGTGAAGGCGCGCGTCGGGCACCTCAAGCCCCACGAGCAGTACTACTACCGCTTCTCCACGGCGCACACCCACTCCGAGATCGGCCGCTTCCGGACCGCGCTGCCGGCGGACTCGAAGCAGCCGGTCAGCTTCGCGTTCTGGTCCTGCCAGGACTACACGCACGGCTACTACAACGCCTACGACGTGATGGTCAAGGACGACTACGACTTCGTGGTCTGCCTCGGCGACTACATCTACGCCGAGGCCTACCACTCGAAGGCCGACGGCACCGGCGTCCGCGACGACAACATCGGCAGCGTGAACCCCGGCAACCCGGGCATCGTGCGCGAGGCGACGACCTACCAGGACTACCTGGACAAGTACTCGCTGTACCGCTCCGACCCGGCGCTACGGGCCGTCCACGCCAAGTTCCCGATGGTGATGTTGTGGGACGACCACGAGGTGCAGGACAACTACGCGGGCAAGGAGGCCGACGGCGGCCTGCCGCCTGCGCTGCGCTACACCGCCGCCCGCAAGGCCGCGGCCTACAAGGCCTTCTACCAGTCGATGCCGGCGTACGTGGACGGCACCCGCCAGTACCGCACGCTCAACTTCGGCAAGACCGTGGACCTCGTGATCATGGACCAGCGCCGTTACCGGGCCAACCAGCCGTGTGGCGACGCGGTGGCCCCGCCCTGCGCCGACTGGAACGAGCCGCGCGACTTCCTCGGGCAGAAGCAGATGAGCTACGTGACACAGCAGCTGCGCAAGTCGAAGGCCGCCTGGAAGGTGATGGCCAACGAGGTCACGATCATGCCGACGAAGGTGCTCGGTGGCTCCTACTTCGGCTACGACAACTGGGACGGCTACCCGCAGGAGCGCGAGCAGCTGCTCAGCTTCATCAAGGACAAGAAGATCGAGGACGTGGTGTTCGTCACCGGCGACATCCACACCTTCATCACGGGTGACGTGAAGACGAACATGGGCGCCGGAGACACCGTGGCGATCGAGTTCGTGGGCGGGTCGGTGACCTCCCAGGGCCTCGGCGAGACCAACCTGGACGCCGGCCAGGGCGTGGTGATCCAGGGCAACGACCAGAACCCGCACACGGACCCCGCGCTGATCGCGACCCTGCGGAGCATCAATCCCTGGGTGAAGGCCGCCGACTTCGACCACCACGGATTCGGCAGGGTCAAGGCCACGCAGACCAGCTTCGACTGCGAGCTGGTCCGAATGGCAACGATCAAGCAGCACTCAAAAACAACGCTGCCGGCAACGGCCGATTATCACGTCAAGTTGCACCGCGGTCAGAAGTCGATCCTGACTTAGGAAGTACGGAGGTACAGAAGTACGGAGGTACGGAGAACGGCAGTTCCGTACTTCCGTACTCCGTACTTCGCTACTTCCGTTGCGCTACGTCGTGCGGATGATCAGCACCGAGCAGGGTGCGTGGTGCGAGACCTTGTTCGGCACGCTCCCGAGCAGGAAGCGCTTCGCGCCCGTCATGCCCTTGTTCCCGACGACGATGAGGTCGGCGTTCTGCTCCTCGGCCACGTCGAGGATGGCGTCGGCGGGGTCGCCCTCGCGCGCGAAGGTCTGAACCTTCACGCCGGCGGCCTCCACGCCCTCGGCGGCCTTGGCAAGCGTGGCCTCCACGTCCTCGCGCGGGTTTATCGACCATTCGAGCTCGGCCGGCGCGTCCTTGCGCTCATTTCGCAGGCGCCCCTCGGGCACCGGCTCGTAGGCGCTCACCACGTTCAGCTGGGCGTCCACCGTCTGCGCCAGCTCGGTGGCCTGGCGGACCGCCTCCTGGGCCGTGTCGGAGCCGTCCGTTCCTACCACGATCGAAGCGAACATCCCTCTCCTTCCACGTACCTGGCGAGCATCGCGCGGCCATCATATGGCTGAAAACCTTGCCTGCCCGGTTTCAAAGGCGTTAACATCGCACCAATGGCCGCTCGGACTCGCTGCCTGGGCGTGGACGATCATCCCGTGGTACGGCAGGGGCTTGATCTCCTTTTCGGGCATCTCGATGATCTCGAACTCGTCGGCACGGTTGAGACCGGCGAGGAGGCGCTCGACGCTGTCGTGCGGCTCCAGCCGCAGATCGTCCTGATCGACGTCCGGCTGCCGGGCATCGACGGCATCTCCGCCGTGAAGCGGATCCACGAGGCCGCGCCCAGCGTGCAGTTCGTCGTCTTCTCCGCCTACGGGGACAAGCGCCTCCTGTCAGACGCCATCGCCGCGGGGGCGCGCGGCTACGTGATGAAGGGCTCGCCGCCCGAGGACCTGCTGCGCGCGATCCGCACCGTGGCCGAGGGCAAGCCGTTCGTGGACCCGTCGCTCTCGCCGGCGCTGCTGATGACGAACGCCTCCAGCGCCGAGCAGCCGCTCAGCGAGCGCGAGCGCGAGATCCTCCAGCTCCTGGCAGAGGGCTACCACACCGAGGAGATCGCCCGCCGGATCGGGCTCAGCGTCGAGACGGTGAAGTCGGACACCAAGCGCGTGATCGCGAAGCTCCAGGCCGACACCCGCACTCATGCGGTGGCCATCGCGCTGCGGCAGTCGCTGATCGACTGAAGCCAGGCGGATCTCCGCTGAACCCGATGCCACGCTTCTGGATCGCGATGCAGATCGTGATCATCGTCTGCGTGTTGGCCGCGGTCGTCATCGCGATCGTGAAACTCTCCTAGGACTGCGCGCATGCCGTCCTTCCCGTACACGCTGCTCGACGTGTTCACCGCCATCCCGCTCGAGGGCAATGGCCTCGCGGTGGTGCACGACGCGGACGACCTGGACGACGAGCTGATGCAGCGCTTCGCGATCGAGGCGCGGCTGTCGGAGACCACCTTCGTGCAGACGGCCACCGCCGATGGCGCCGACTACCGCAACCGCATCTGGATGATGACCGGCGAGCTGCCGTTCGCGGGCCATCCGTCGCTCGGCACGGCCGTGGCCGTCGCGCGCGCCCGCGGGGAGGACGAGGCCACCTATCGCCAGCAGACGCCGGCAGGCGTCCAGCCCGTGGACGTGCGCCGCACGGGCGATGCCTGGGAGGCGTCGATGCTGCAGGAGCCGGCGGAGTTCTTCGAGGAGCTCGAGACGGCCGGCGCGCTGCGAGCGCTGGGTCTCGAGCCGGGGGCCGCCCATCCCGAGCTGCCGCCCCAGGCGGTGTCCACCGGGCTCAAGCACCTGATGCTCCCGCTGCGCTCCGCCGAGGAGCTCGCCGCCGTGGAGCCCGACTACGACGCGATCGCCGCGCTGCTCGCGCCGATCGGCGCCACCTGCGTCTATCCGTTCGCCATCGGCGGCGTCGGGAGCGCCGAGGCCCGCGCGTTCACCGGCAGCGCGAAGGTGGCCGAGGATCCCGCCACGGGCTCGGCCGCCGGACCCCTGTGCGCGTACCTCGCCGAGCGCACCGGTGTCAGCGAGTTGACGATCTCCCAGGGAGTGCAGATGGGCCGCCCGAGCGTGCTGAAGGCGCACCTGGAGGACGATCGCGTGCGCGTGGGTGGCTCGGTGGTGCCGGTGATCGACGGCACGCTCAGCGTCTGACGCGCGCCCATGTGCAGGTTGCGGGTTTTCGGGTAAGCCGACTGGACAGACCCGAACAAGGCAGGGAGACGATCGGAACGATGGCTGAGCTCAACGAGCGCGACACCAAGCTCGTGCAGTACCTCAACGAGGCGTACGGCAAGGAGAAGCAACTGGAGATTGCGCTCGAGTCGCAGATTGCGATGACCACGCGCGCCCCGTACAAGAAGCGCCTCAAGGACCACCTGAAAGAGACGAAGGCGCACGCGCGGGAGGTCGAGCGCCGGATCAAGAAGCTCGGCGGGACCGCCGACGGCTTGAAGCTGCCCGGAGGCGAGCGGGTGACCGAGGCGGCCGGCGCGGTGCAGGCCGCGGCGCGCAAGGCGGCGGCCCTCTCGAAGGGGCCGATCCACGCGGTGCGCGGCACGAGCGAGCCCGAGAAGCAGCTGAAGAACGCCAAGACCGGTTATTCAGACGAGGCCGAGGAGATCGCCACCTACACGGCGATCGAGGCCATCGCCGAGTCAGTCGGCGACAAGGAGACGGCCAAGCTCGCGCGCACGATCCGCCGCGAGGAGGAGCGCATGGCGAGCTACCTCGCCAAGCTGATCCCGCAGCTGTCGAGGGCGGTCGCCACCGCGGAGATCCCGTCGTCGCAGCGCTCGAACGGCCGCCGCCCGAGCGCGGCGCGTAGGCGTCCTGCACGCAGCAGGACGACCGCGAGCAGGAGCACCGCGCGCAAGAGCGCTACTGCGCGGAAGAGCACTGCGCGGAAGACCAGCACGCGGAAGACCGCGGCGGCGCGCCCGCGCAGCCGCGCCTAGTTCGTCGCCGCTCGTGGCCGCCGGCCGGGCCGACCCCGGCTAGCGGCCGCTTGCGGCGGAGCGCTCCTCGTTCGACGCGAGCCGCTCCACCAGCTCCTCCGCCGTGGCCCCGTGCGAGTAGAGGACCTCGTCGAAGTAGCCGCCGTAGATGTCCCGCACCGCCTCGAAGACGTCCGTGGTCGAGACCCGCTTTGCCTCGCGGGCGACCGCGATGTGCACCGCGCGGGCGGTGACCAGGTCCACAACGTTCTCGCCGCCGCGGCGGAACCGCTGCGTACCCTCGCCCGGATGGCGCTCACCGGCGAGCGGGCTCTCACCGACCCCCAGCGCCTGCATTGCCGAGCCCACGTCTCCGTGCATGCGGAGGATGCGGAGCCAGTGCTCCGCCTCGGACTCAGTCGAGTCCGAGAAAGGGATCGCCGTCCCGGCAAGGGCCAGGACTACGGCGGCATCTTCTGAAAGGGCCAGGTCTTGCATCGGTCGCCGCTCTGTATGTGCCCTGACAAGCGGCGACCTACACACAAGCTCGACGAATGTACGGGTTCTCCCAGCCGAGTCTGCCAAGCCGCTAGAGGGCGGCGAGCGCGACGTACAACTCGCGCGCGGCGCGTTCGCCAAGGCGGAGGCTCTCCACGCGGTAGGACTCGTTCGGCGCGTGGAAGGCGTCGTCGGGAAGAGTGAAGCCGCTGACGATCGTGGGGATCCCGTGACCCATCAGCTCGGCCACCGCCGGGATCGACCCGCCGGAGCGCACCACCGCCGTCTTCATCGCGCAGGCGCGGTCGAGCGCCTCCACCGCCAGCCTGATCGGGGCCGACTCCGGATCCGACAGCGCCGGGGCCGCGAGATGCCAGCTCATGTCCACCTCTGCGCCCTCGGGCACGGCCGAGAGCATCAGGCACTCCAGCTCCTCGCGCATGGCCTCCGGGTCCTGCCGCGGGGCGAGCCTCAGGCTGATCGTGGCCCGCGCCGTGGCGGGCACCAGCGTGCGCGGCTCGCCACCCACGAGCTCGTTGATCTCGAACGAGGCGTCGGCGCCGTTGCGGCGGTAGAAGTCGTCGCCCACGCCGGCCGCCACCGGCCGGCCGCCCACCTCTGCGATCACCTCGGCGCCGGGTGTCAGCAGCTTCCAAGACTCAATCTCCGTGGGTGACGGCGGCTCGATGCCCGCGCGCAGCTCCTCCCTCACCAGCCCGTCGGGACCGGGAAGCACCTGAGCGAGCATCGCGTGGAGCACGTGGAGCGCGTTCAGCACGCTGCCGCCGTACATCCCGGAGTGCAGGTCGCGCACGGCGGTGCGTACCTCGATCTGGGCCATCGCGATCCCGCGCAGGCCCACCGTGACGGCGGGCGTGCGCTCGTCCGCCATGCCGCCATCGAACACGATCGCGCAGTCGGCCCCGCGCTCGTCGGCATGGATCCACTTGGCCACGGCCTCGCTGCCCGCCTCCTCCTCGCCCTCCACCAGCACGCGCACGTTCACCGGCAGCGAGCCCTCGCGCGCCAGCGCGCACGCCACGTGGAGGAGCGGCAGGAAGTTGCCCTTGTCGTCCGCGGCGCCGCGCGCGTAGATGCGGCCATCGCGGATCTCGGGCTCGAACGGCGGACTCGCCCACGCGCTCTCATCGCCCACGCTCTGCACGTCGTAGTGGCCGTAGATCAGCACCGTGGGCGCATCCGGCGACGACGCGCGCAGCTCGCCGACCGCCAGCGGATGGCCGCCGTGGGTCTGGTCGGCCTCGGCGGTGCCGCCGGCGGCCACCACCCGCTCACACACCCACTCGGCCGCACGCGCGAGGTCCTCCGGCTTGCCGCCCCCGGTGGAGATCGAGGGGATGCGCAGCCAGTCCAGCAGGTCGTCGAGCAGCGGGTCCGCCATGGGCGCTCAGCCTAGTGATCCACGCGATCCTGGATCCTTCAGCCGCATGCCCACCGGCCGCTTCGCACCGAGCCCCAGCGGGCCGCTCCACCTGGGCAACCTGCGCACGGCGCTGCTGGCCTGGCTGTTCGCGCGCTCCGAGGGCGGCCGCTTCCTGCTGCGGATCGAGGACCTGGACCCGGGCCGCTCCCGCCTCGAGCACGAGCGGGGGCAGATCGCCGATCTGCGCGCGATCGGGCTCGACTGGGACGGCCCCGTGGTGCGCCAGTCCGAGCGCACGGAGCTCTACCGCGCCGCGCTCGAGCGGCTCGAGAGCGACGGCCGCGTCTATCCCTGCTGGTGCACGCGGGCGGAGATCAGGGCTGCAGGCGAGGCGCCGCACGGGCCGCTGCCGGAGGGCGCCTACCCCGGCACGTGCCGGATTCTGGACGCCGCCGAGCGGGCGGAACGCGAGCGGAGCGGTCGTCCGGCCGCCCTTCGCCTGGACGCGGGCTCCGCCGAGATCGCGTTCCACGACCGGCTGCACGGCGATCTGTCCGGCGCGGTGGACGACTTCGTGCTGTGGCGAGGGGACGACACGCCGGCCTACCAGCTCGCGGTGGTGGTGGACGACGCCGACCAGGGGGTGGACGAGGTGGTGCGCGGGGACGACCTGCTCGACTCCGCACCGCGCCAGCTCCTGCTCGCGCGGCTGTTGGGCCTGCCGGAGCCGGCCTACGCGCACGTCCCGTTGGTGGTCGGGCCGGACTGGCAGCGGCTGGCGAAGCGCCACGGGGCGGTCACGCTCGCGGATCTGGCGGCACTCGGCGAGGGGCCCGCTGACGCACTCGCATGGATGGCCGCGAGTCTGGGGCTGGCGGAGGCCGGGGAGCGCCCCGCGGCGGCTGATCTGATCGCCCGTTTCGATCCCGCCGCCCTGCCTCGGGAGCCCACGATCTACGTAACGTCCGCATAGCACGGCGGACTGTTGATTAGAGTTGAAAACGATCCCATTCGAGGAGCTGCCCGTGTTCCAGTTGCATCGCAAGACATCCATGCCGGCCCCCGAGGACGCGCTCCCCGGCCGCCCGGAGAAGATGCGGGTTCCCGAGCGCCATTACGTGCTCGACACGCCGCTCGAGCCGCCCTTCCCGGAGGGCTATGAGGTTGCCGTCGTGGGCCTCGGCTGCTTCTGGGGAGCGGAGCGTCTGTTCTGGGAGCTCCCCGGGGTGTACACCACCGCCGTCGGCTACGCGGGTGGCTACACGCCCAACCCCACGTACGAGGAGGTCTGCCGCGGGCGCACCGGCCACACCGAGGCCGTGCTCGTGGTCTTCGACCCCGAGAAGGTGAGCTACGACGAGGTGCTGCGCACGTTCTGGGAGGGCCACGACCCGACCCAGGGAATGCGACAGGGCAACGACGTGGGCACCCAGTACCGCTCGGCGATCTACACGAGCTCCGACGCGCAGCGCGAGGCCGCACTGGCCTCTCGCGACCGCTATCAGGAGCGACTGGCCGCTGAGGGCTACGGCGAGATCAGCACTGAGATCGCCGACGCGGGCGACTTCTACTACGCCGAGGACTACCACCAGCAGTACCTCGCGAAGAACCCCAACGGGTACTGCGGGCTGGGCGGAACCGGCGTGTCCTGCCCGGTGGGCCTTACGAAGGCTTAAGACTCAGGCAGAAGAAGCGCCTGGAACGGCGCGTCTTTCCAGGTACAAGACTTCTCAACCCGCAGAAGGGACCTGGAAAAATGAAGCTCGCCTTACCAACCATCATCGGATCCGCCGCCGTAACCGCGGCCCTGCTCATCGCAGGGTGCGGCGGCGGCGGATCGAGTAACGCAACGGCCGCCTCCGCTCCGGCGGCGACCAACTCGAGCGGCGGCGCCGTGGTCGGCACGGCCAAGAACTCGTCGCTCGGCACCATCCTCGTGGACGGCCAGGGCAAGACGCTCTACATGTTCGCGAAGGACACCGGCTCCACCAGCACCTGCAACGGCGCCTGCGCCGCAGGCTGGCCGCCGCTCACCACCAAGGGCGACCCGCAGGTGTCCGGCGGACTGTCCGCCTCGGCGGTGAAGACCACCAAGCGCAGCGACGGCTCGCTGCAGGTGACCTTCGACGGCCACCCGCTCTACTACTTCGCGGGCGACATGGCGGCCGGCGACGCCACCGGCCAGGACGTGAACGCGTTCGGCGCCAAGTGGTACGTGCTCGACAGCTCGGGCAAGCAGGTCACCGCTCCGGCGTCCTCGAGCTCGTCGTCGAGCAGCAGCGGCGGTGGCGGCTACGCCTACTGACGCCTGACCGGCGGACCGGATCATGCCCCGCTTGAAATAGTGCGGGGCATGATCTACGCCGCCGCCCCCAACCGCTACGACTCGCTGATGCCCTACCGCCGCTGTGGTCGCAGCGGCGTTCGGCTGCCCACGATCTCGGTGGGCCTGTGGAACAACTTCGGGGACGACCAGCCGCTCGAGACCCAGCGCGCCGATCCTCCGGCGCGCCTTCGACCTGGGCGTCACCCACTTCGACCTCGCCAACAACTACGGCCCGCCGGCGGGCTCGGCGGAGCTGAACTTCGGCCACATCCTGCGCGAGGACTTCGCGCCCCTACCGCGACGAGCTGATCATCTCCACGAAGGCGGGCTACGACATGTGGCCCGGCCCCTACGGCGAGTGGGGCTCGCGCAAGTACCTGCTGGCCAGCCTCGACCAGAGCCTGCTCGCGCATGGGGCTCGACTACGTCGACATCTTCTACTCGCACCGCTTCGATCCCGGACACGCCGCTGGAGGAGACGCTCGGGGCGGTCGACACGGCGGTGCGCCAGGGCAAGGCGCTCTACGCGGGCATCTCCTCCTACTCGGGCGCGAACACGGAAGAGGCCGTGCGGATCTTCCGCGAACTGGGCACGCCGCTGCTCATCCACCAGCCCTCCTACTCCATGCTGAACCGCTGGGTCGAGGAGGACCTGCTGGACGTGCTCGGGCGCGAGGGCGTCGGCGCGATCGTGTTCTCGCCGCTCGCGCAGGGCATGCTCACGGACAAGTACCTGAACGGGATCCCCGAGGACTCCCGCGCCGCGCGGGGCCGCTTCCTCAAGCGGAGCTTCCTCACCGACGAGACACTGGCCAACATCCGGGCGCTCAACGAGATCGCCTCGAAGCGCGGTCAGATCGCTAGCCCAGATGGCGATCGCCTGGGTGCTGCGCGACCCGCGCGTGACCTCCGCGCTGATCGGGGTCAGGAACGTGAGTCAGCTCGAGAACAGCCTGGCCGCTCTCGACAAGCTCGACTTCTCGGATGAGGAGCTGCGGGCGATCGACGAGTACGCCGTGGACGCCGGCGTGAACATCTGGGAAGAGGCGGCCAGCCAGCTAGCTAGTCGGAGTCGGAGCCGCCGAAGGCCTCGGACGGCGCGGGGCCGAGGCGACCGCAGACCGGGCAGCTGTCGCCGGGTGCGAGCGGGATGTCGGAGCAGTGCGGGCAGTCCTTGACCTGCTCGAGCACTCCGAGCAGCTCGCCGACGCGGCAGACGAGCAGGCGCTCCTCATCCACCTCCACCCAGGCGCCGGCGGAAGCGGGGAACACCACGTGGTCGCCCCTCCTGACCGGCATCAGCACGCCGGCGCCCACCCACCAGTCGAGCCCGGGGCCGACGTTCAGCACGATGCCGTGCTGTGGCGGCGGCTCGTGCGAGCCGGGCGGCACGACGAGCCCCGAGCGGCGAACCCGATCGGGCTCGAGCTCCTTGATCACCACCTGGTCGAACAGGGGGCGCAGCTGATGCCTCATGTTCCGAACGTTATTCGCTAGCCAGGAGGTCATCATCTGCACATGACCCGGGGCGTCTGGGTGGCCGGAGTCACGATCGTGCTGGCCCTCGCCGGCTGCGGGGACCACCATCGCGCACCGCGCGCCCCAGATCCCGCCACGGAGCTGCGGGCCTACCTCACCCAGGTGGAGCCGATCCGCCTCAGCGTGAACGAGCTGCTCGACACGGCCGACCCGATCCTGTCCGGCTACCACGACCATCGCCTGACCGCGAAGCAGGCGGAAAGCCGGATGGACGCGCTCGAGCGCCGCTTCGCCGGCTACACGGTTGGGATCGCCGAGGTGGCGCCCGTGCCGGCGTCGATGCGCGCGGCGCAGGATGCCTACGCGCACACCTTCGTCCTGGAGGACTCGTATCTGAGCGCCCTCACGGCGGCGATTCCCGAGCGCAAGTTCGCCGACCTGCCCAAGACCCAGGACGCCCAGCGGGCTGCGGTGATCGCCTGGCGGACGCGCCTCGAGGTGGTGGCGGCGGGGCTCGGCGTGCAGCTGCCGGCCGATCTGCAGCAGGCGGGTCGCGGCGAGATCGCGCCCTCGCCGTTCGGCAGCTGAGCAGGGCGGCTTGCCCCCGTCGCCCCCGGCGGTGAGAATCAACCCACGTGGCCAAGACGATCCTCATCGTGGACGACGAGGACCGCTTCCGGAGGCTGGCCCGGCTCGTGCTCGAGTCGGACGGCTACGAGGTGGTGGGCGAGGCTCAGGACGGTGACTCGGCGCTGCGCGCCGCGCGCGAGCTCGAGCCCGATGTGGTGCTGCTGGACGTGCACCTGCCGGACTGCACCGGCTTCGAGCTGGCACCGCGCCTGGCCGAGGAACGCCCGGACGCGGCGATCGTGATCACCTCCACCCTCGACCGCGCCGACGTGGAGGGCATGGTGGAGTCGAGCGGGGCACGTGGCTTCGTGCCGAAGGCCGAGCTCTCCGGCCGCGCTATCGGCGCCCTGATCGAATGAGCGAGCGGACCCAGATCCTGCGGGCCGACCAGGAGGTCGCGCGCATCCTCGCCGAGAGCGACTCGGAGCACGCGCTCTACGCGCGCGTGCTCGCGGCCGTGGGCGAGTCGCTCGCCTGGGAGCTGGGCGCCATGTGGGAGTTGCTGCCCGGCGCCGACGTGCTCGGCTGCCTGGAGGTGTGGTGCGCCCCGGTCGCGTGGGCGGGCGCCCCGGAGTTCGCGGAGGCCACTCGCAAGGCGCTGCTCGGACCGGCGGAGGGCCTGCCCGGGCGGGTGCTGTCGAGCGGCGAGCCCGCCTGGATCGTGGAGTTCGCGACGCACGACGACTTCCCGCGCGCGCAACGCGCCGCCCTCGCGGGAGTCGGCTCGGCCGCGTGCTTCCCGATCCGGAGCCCGAACGGGATCCTCGGGGCGATCGAGTTCTTCACCTCGGAGCGGCGCGATCCCGACCCCGAGATGCTCGAGACGATGGCCAGCCTGGGCAGCCAGATCGGGCAGCTGGTGGAGCGGCGGCGCGCGGAGACGCGGGCGCGCGAGGCAAGCGAGCACCAGCGCGCGACCGTGGAGGCGGCGCTCGACTGCATCGTCACGATCGACGACCAGGGCAGGGTGCTCGAGTTCAACCCCGCCGCTGAGCAGACCTTCGGCTATCGGGCCGACGAGGCGATCGGCCGCGAGATGGCCGAGTTGATCGTGCCGCCCTCCCTGCGCGAGCGCCACCGCGACGGCCTGGCCGGCTGCACCAAGACCGGCCGCGGCAACCTGCTCGGCAGGCGCATCGAGATCACCGGCATGCGCGCCGACGGCAGCGAGTTCCCGGTGGAGCTGACGATCACGCGCGTGAGGCTGCCCGGGCCGCCGCGCTTCACGGGCTTCGTGCGCGACATCACCGAGCGCCGGCGCTCGGAGGCGGAGCTGCGCGCATCGCGCCGGCGCATCGTCGAGGCGGGCGACGACGCACGGCGGCGGCTGGAGCGCGACCTCCACGACGGCGCCCAGCAGTGGCTCGTGAACCTGGGCCTGGGCCTGCGCCTGGCCCGCGGTCAAATGGACGCGGACCCCGCGGGGGCGCGACAGCTCCTTGACGACGCTATGGAGGACCTGGCCAAGGCCACCGCCGAGCTGCGCGAGCTGGCGCGCGGCCTCCATCCCGCGGTGCTGAGCGACGGCGGGCTCGGTCCCGCGCTCGGGGGGCTTGTCGCCACCTCGAAGCTGCCGGTCGAGCTGCTCGCGGCGCCCGACGAGCGCTTCCCGCCGCGAGTGGAGAGCGCGGCCTACTTCCTGGTGGCCGAAGCGCTGACGAACGTGGCCCGCTACGCGAAGGCGACCAAGGCCACGGTGAGCGTGACGGCTGCGGATGGGAACCTGCTGGTGGAGGTTCGCGACGACGGCCGGGGCGGCGCCGATCCGGACCAGGGCTCGGGGCTGCGCGGGCTCGCGGATCGCATGGCGGCGCTCGACGGCGAGCTCGAGGTGGTGAGTCCGGCCGGCGAGGGAACCCTCGTGCGCGCCAGCATCCCGTGCGCGTAGTGATCGGGGAGGACACGGTGCTCGTGCGCGAGGGCATCGCGCGCGTGCTCACCAATGCAGGCTTCGACGTGGTGGCGGAGGTGGGCGACGCCGACGAGCTCCTTGAAGCGGTGCGCTCGCTCAAGCCGGAGGTCGCCGTGATCGACATCCGCATGCCTCCCCGTGGAGCCGACGACGGCCTGGTGGCGGCCCGCCAGATCCGCTCCGAGCTGCCGGACATCGGCCTGCTCGTGCTCTCTCAGTACGTGGACGAGCACTACGTGATGCAGCTGCTCGAGGACGGCGCCGAGGGCATCGGTTACCTGCTGAAGGAGCGCGTGGGCGAGGTCGACCGCTTTACCGACGCGGTGCGGCGCGTGGCCGAGGGCGGCTCGGCGCTGGATCCCGAGGTGGTCTCGCACATGGTCGGCCGGCGCTCCGACGACCCGCTCGCAGCCCTCACCCCGCGCGAGCGCGAGGTGCTGGAGCGAATGGCCGAGGGCCTCTCGAACCGCGCCATCGCGGGCGATCTCGACGTGACCGAGCGCGCGGTGGAGTACCACGTGACCAGCATCTTCGGGAAGCTCGAGCTGCCCGTCACCGGGAACGAGCACCGCCGCGTGCTCGCCGTGCTCGCCTTCCTGAGCGGCTGACCTTCGCTGCGCCGAAGGACCGGACGCCTGCCCGCCACACTGACCCCGCCGCCGCGCGCTGGGAGCCTGGTCCCATGAACAGGAGACCACACATCAAGCCGCGCCTGCTGGGAGCCATGCTGCTTGCCACCGGCGCACTCGCAGTCACCGCAGGACCCGCCATGGCGGGCACCACGCTCGGTCAGGTGGACACCAACACCGGCAAGGGCAGCGGCGCCTGCGGCGGGATCGGCTGCGCGTATGTGCAGTCGGGAGCCGCCACGGGCAGCACGCCCTACGTCGTGCCCGCCGGTGGCGGCGTGATCACGTCCTGGACGTTCCACGCCGTGGATGCGCCCGGTGCGGCCTGGATCCAGTTCTACGCGCCCACCGCGGTGCCCGACCAGTACACGCTCGTCGCGGAGAGCAACCCGCGCACGTTTGCGCTCGGCGAGACCGCCACCACGCAGACGCAGATCTCCGTGCCGGCCGGCGCCCATCTCGGCTCGGACGTGATCGGTCCCGAGCCGATCTTCTACACCGCCAACCCTGCCGACCAGCTGGGCGCGGCGACGCTGGGAGCGCAGATCGGCGCCGTCTCGCTGCTGCCCAAGATCCTCGACAGCTACCGGGTGAACATCTCGGCGATCATCGAGCCCGACGCGGACAAGGACGGCTTCGGCGACGAGACCCAGGACGGCTGCCCGACCGATCCCACGCAGCAGCTCCCCTGCGCCCCAGGCACCACGCCCGGCGGCTCGGGAAGCTCGACGCCCTCGACCAAGGTCGGCCCGCTCGTCAGCCTGGTGACTCCCGGGCGCGAATCGATCAGGAGTGGCTACGTGACGATCGCGGCGATGAGCGTGGGCAAGGTCACGGTGTCGGCCCGCGGCCGGGTCGTGCTGCCCGGGAGCGCCCACGTGCATGCGCTGCGCTCGACCAGCAGGGCGCTCGCGACCGGAAATCGCACCACGCTCAAGCTGAAGATCCCGAAGCAGACGCTGCGCGCGATCCGCGGCCGCCTGGCCCACCACAAGAAGGTGAGCGCCAAGGTGACCGTCAGCGCCCGCAGCGCCGATGGCGCAACCAGCTCGACCTCGGTCACGGTCCGGCTGGCGCGCTGAAGCTCTCGTTGAGGAGCGAGTGAGGACAGGGCCCCGCTGCGGCGGGGCCCTTTCTCTTTAGGCGGGCCGCACGTCGAGCACGACCTTGCCGGTCGCGCCGCGGGAGTCGAGCAGCTTCAGCGCCTCACCCGCCTGCTCCAGCGGGAAGCGCGCGCCCACGATGGGTCGTATGTAGCCGTCCTCGATCAGCGGGTCGAGCGCGCTGCCCACGTCGCCGAGGAAGCCCGGCTTCGAGCTCCAGTAGGCGCCCCAGCCCGCGCCCACGACGGAGATGTTGTTGAGCAGCAGGCGGTTCACCTTGACCTCCGGGATCCCGCCGCCGGCGAAGCCGACCACGAGGGCCCTGCCGCCCTCACGCAGCGAACGCAGGCTGTCGGTGAAGCGGTCGCCGCCGACCGGGTCGAGCACGATGTCCACCCCGCCGCCCGACAGCTCCTTGGCCTCGTCCTTCCAGGGGCCGTCGGAGCGCACCACGTGGTCGGCGCCGGCCTCGCGCGCCACCGTCTCCTTCTCGTCGGTCGACACCACCGCGATCGTCCTGGCGCCGAGCCCCTTCGCCACCTGGATCGTGGCGGTGCCCACTCCCCCGGCGCCGCCGTGGACGAGCACCGTCTCGCCCTCGTGCAGTTGCCCGCGAGTGACGAGCGCGAAGTAGGCCGTGTGGTAGTTCAGCACCAGGCTCGCGGCCTGGCCGAAGTCGAGCGCGTCGTCCAGCTTGAAGCACCACTGCGCAGGCGCCACGGCCACCTCGGCGAAGCCGCCGAGGCCGCAGAACGCGGCCACGCGGTCGCCGGGCTCGAGCCCGCTGCCCTCGGGAGCCGAGCGCACCACCCCGCCGACCTCGCTGCCGGGGATGAACGGCAGCGGCGGCTTCAGCTGGTACTCGCCGCGCGTCTGCAGGAGCTCGGGGAAGGACACCCCGGCCGCGTGCACGTCCACGATCACCCCGCTCCCCGGCGTGAGCATGTGCGTGGGCTCGGGATCGGGCAGGTCCACAAGGCTCAGGGAGTCCGGCCCGGTCAGCTCGGTGATCTGAATCGCCCTCACGGGCGGGCGACGGTACCACGCCTCGGCCAGCGTGGCCGTTCCCGCCCGAGGGCCGAGCGGAGGGCGGCCTCCGGGACCGCCCTCCGCCGTCGTCCTACGCCGCCTCGGACTGGAGCTCGCCCTGGTAGGCGCGCTCCTCCTGCTCGGCGCTCGTGGGGGAACGGAGCGCCGAGACGGCGAGGCTGAGGGCGACCACCACGAGACCGGCTCCGATCGCGAACGCGAGGTGGTAGCCACTGGTCAGCGCTGCGGCATTGGACTCGCCGCTGGACAACAGGTGGTCCGTGCGGGTGGTGGAGAGCGTGGCCAGCAGCGCCAGCCCGATCGCTCCGCCAACCTGCTGCGAGGTGTTCACGAGACCCGACGCCAGGCCCGAGTCCTCAGGGGTCGCGCCCGACATCGCCATCGTCATCAGGGCCGGGAAACCCATCCCCGCGCCGATGCCGAGCAGCAGGAGCGGCGGGAACACGTCCACCCAGTAGTTGCCGTCGACGGGCGTTCGCGCGAACAGAGCGAGCCCGGCGACGATCAGCGCCAGTCCCGGGATCAGCGTCGCTCGCCCGCCGAAGCGCAGGATCAGTCGCCCAGAGACGCCGAGCGACATGACCCCGATGCCGAGCGAGACCGGCAGGAAGGCCAGGCCGACCTCGAGCGGGTCAAAGCCGAGCACGCGCTGCAGGTAGAGGGCGCCGAGGAAGAACATCCCGAAGATCCCAGCCACCATCAGCGTCTGGATCAGGTTCGCGGCCCAGACGTTGCGCGAACGGAACACGCGCAGCGGCATCAGCGGATTCCGTGCCCTGGCCTGCCGGGCTATGAACCCCGCGAGCAGCGCGATCGACACCGCTCCGAGACCGAGGGTGTGAAGCGATCCCCAGCCGTAGTCGCGCGCCTCGACGATCGTGTAGACGCCGAGCATGAGCGCGCTGGTGATCAGCGCCGCGCCGGGCAGGTCGGCTCCCTGGTTGAGCCCGATTCCCTCGTCCTTCTCGATCAACCTCCTACCGAGGATCAGCGTGACGATGCCGATCGGCAGGTTCACGAAGAAGATCCAGTGCCAGTCGAGCGTCTGCGTGAGCACGCCGCCGGCCAGCAGGCCGATCGACGCTCCACCGGAGGCCACGAAGCTGTACACGCCGATCGCCTTCGCCTGGTCCCGGGCCTTCGGGAACATCGTGACGATCATGCCGAGGATGACCGCTGACGTGAGCGCGCCGCCAATGCCCTGGAGGAAGCGAGCGCCGATTAGCAGCTCGCGGCTGTCCGCTATGCCGCAGAGCAGGGACGCGACCGTGAACATCACCAGGCCGACGAGGAACACGCGCCGGCGGCCGAGCAGGTCGCCGATCCGCCCCGCGAGCAGCAGCAGGCCGCCGAACGGGATCAGGTAGGCGTTCACGACCCAGGCGAGGCTCGACTGCGAGAAGCCAAGGTCGGTCTGGATCGACGGCAGCGCAACGTTCACGATGGTGCCGTCGAGGATGATCATCAGGAAGCCGAGGCAGAGCACCACGAGCGCGATCCAACGCTCACGCTCGCTGCGGACGGGCTTCGCCGGGGATCCCTGGCCGGTGGCTATGGCTATGTCTGTCATCTGCGGTCCTCTGGGTCGGATACAGCGTCCCAGGACCGTAGCAGATCGTTCCGTTCGGGATCATCTCAGAACGGAAGATTTTACCTCCGAGGTAATGTGCTACGCGCGTGCAGCCCGGCGGCGCGGCGAGTGCTGGCACTCGGCGGCCGTGGAGAGGCGGTTGCAGACGAGCCCGGACAGGGCCTCCACGAAGGCCTGGCGCTCCTTGGCCGGAAGCGTGCCCAGCACGTCCGCCTGGACGCGCTCGACCACCTCGGCGGCCTGTGCGACCTTCCGCTGACCCGCCTTGGTCACCCCGATCACCCGCGCGCGGCGGTCTGTCTTCGACGGCCGGCGTTCAGCCAGGCCTGCCTTCTCGAGCTCGTCGATCGTGACCACCATGGTGGTCTTGTCGAGCCCGACCGCCTGGGCGAGCTCGGTTTGTGTGAGCTCGCCGGTCATCGCCGTGGACAGCACGCAGTGGCTGCGGGGCGAGATGCCCAGGTCCTCCAGCGCCGCGGTCAGTTCCGTGGCGAGCGCGTAGCTCGCCTGCGAGAGCAGCCAGGCCAGGTTCGCGGCCAGCGGCCCAGGCGCGGGCGCCTCGAGGGTGAGCAGCGCTCCGTTCTTGTTTGCTCCCATGGACGAGATCTTAACAACTTATGTCCGGAGCAATACGATCTTGTGCGGAACTATCTCGTCCCGGACCTTTGTCCGGGGAGTAGGCTGAGGGTCGTGTCCTCGAAGAGCTGCTCGCATCTCGACCAGATCGATATGGACGTGACCCGGTCGAGCACAGAGGGCTGCTCGGAGTGCCTGAAGATCGGCTCCAGGTGGGTGCACCTGCGCGAGTGCATGATCTGCGGCGAGGTGGGTTGCTGCGACAACTCGCCGAACCGGCACGCCACCGCGCACTTCCACGCCACCGGCCACCCGATCATCCGCTCGATCCAGCCGGGTGAGAAGTGGTTCTGGTGCTACGTGGACGAGCTGGCGTTCGCGGTGAGCTAGCCCCCGGCGGCTCTGCGGACGGGAGGTCTACGGCTGCAATGAGGACCGCCCGAACGTGGGGATCGGTCCGTGCAGTTTTTGGTCCCCTATAGGGGATCAAATGCTGCACTCGTCGGTCCTTACGGCTTTTTACCCGCTATGGGGGGCGAAATCCCGTAATCGGCGCTTCGGGCCGCCGTTATTGCCCCCGGTCGCGCCGGAGAACCACCCGCGCACCGAGCGGAGCGCCGCCCCGCTTCAGGGCCCGCGCCGCTGCGCCGCCCAGCAGCTCTTGCCGCTGTGGCAGTTGCGGACCGCCCGTAGGGCGTTGTGCAGGCGTGCCCGGGTCTTGGCGCTCAGCCGGCCGTAGGTGTTGTGCAGCTCGTTCGGGTCGCGCGCGAGGTTGTAGTACTCGCGCTCGCCGTCGGCGTACTCCACGTAGACGGCGTTCGCGGTGCGCAGCGCCTCGTATGAGGTCGGGTTGCCGCTGCCCGGCGCGGGGAGGTCTGGGTCGTGGGCGTTGAAGTCGGGCCCGTGGTGCTCGACCAGCGCCGAGCGGCGCCAGTCGGTCGCCTTGCCTCCGCGCAGCAGTGGCACGAGGCTGCGCCCGTCCACGTTCGCGGGCACGCGCGCCCCACCGAGCTGGCTGAAGGTGGGACGCAGGTCCACGTTCTGGGCGATCGCCGTGGTGGTCTTGCCGGGCGGCACGCCGGGACCGGCGACGATCAGGGGCACCCTGATGTCCGTGTCGAACGCGGTCATCTTGCCCTGGAGCAGCCGGTGGTCGCCTAGGTGGAAGCCGTTGTCGGAGCTGAACACGATGTACGTGTTCCGGTCCAGCCCACGTGCCTTCAGCGTGGCCTCGATGCGGCCGATCATGTCGTCCACCGCCTGAATCGACTGCGCTCGCTTGCGGAACAGCGCGTCGAGCCGTGCCACCTGGAGCGGGGTGAGCGGCGGGTGACCGCTGAGCCAGCGAGGAGCGTGGGTGTTCGCGACGTCGTAGTCGCCAGTGCGCGGCGCCTTCAGCCCAGGGAAGTCGTTCGCGTCACGCGGAGCCGGCGTGGCCGGCTGATGGGGCGCGAACGTGGCCAGCTCGATCATGAACGGGCTGTGGGCATCCGCCGAGCGGTTGATGAAGTCGACCGCCTTGCCGGAGATCACGTCCGTGAGGTAATCCTGCGGCTGGGCGGCGTAGTGCACCAGCTTGCCGTTCTCGTTCAGGTTGTAGTTGAACTCCGGATAGCCGTTGCCGGCCACGTCCCACTCGTTCCAACCGGGCGGCACGTACAGCGGCTTGCCGTTCACCAGCCCGGCAGGCGTGTAGCCGTTCAGGTACTTGCCCATCATCGCCGTGCGGTAGTGGGCGGCCTGAAGCGCGGTGGCGAACGTCGAGCGCTCTTCTCCGCCGGACTGGAAGCGGCCGAAGCCGCCGTCCGGCGACATGTTCGTGAACACCCCGGTGTCGTGCGGGAAGCGGCCGCTGAAGATCGAGGAGCGCGACGGGCAGCAGAGCGAGTCGGTCACGTAGTAGCGGGAGAAGGTCATGCCGTCGCGCTGGAGTGCCTGCACGTGGGGCATGTACTTCACGAGGTTCCACGCCAAGTCGTCGGTGAGGACGAACACGATGTTGGGCTTGGCGGAGGCCGCCGCGGGCGCCGCGGGCGAGTGCGAGCTGGCCGGACGGGCGACCAGCACCGCGAGCGCGGCCACCCCGAGCAGGACCACCGCCAGCGTCGCGATCTTCTGCGGCCTTCGCATCCTGCCGCACAGAAACCGGCTCGCGCGGCGGAGTTCCGGTGCGGTGCGAGCTACTGCGCGCCCGGGCGGGGGAAGCTCGAGCCCACCACGCGATCCCAGGCCCGATCCGGGAGGACGGCGTGCAGGCCGAGGAGAAGCCGTGCGGAGCCGGTCACCGGGTAGCGGGTGCGTGGCTGGCGGCGCGAGATTGCCTTCTCGATCACGCGCGCGACGGCTCCCGGTCCGGCCCCGAGCCTGCTCATCGGCCCCTCGTAGGCGCTCGCGGTGGTGACCGCTACGGCCGCGTTGAAGCCGTCGTAGGGACCGTCCGACTCGGCGTCGCCAACCGAGCCGGCCGCGGTCTGGCCGAAGTCGGTCCTGATCAGCCCTGGCTCGATCAGCACCACGTCGATGCCGAAGCCGGCCACCTCGAAGCGCAAGGCGTCGGACAGCGCCTCCACCGCGTACTTGGTGCCGTGGTAGGCACCTCCGCCGGGGAACACCAGCCGCCCGCCCATCGAGCTCAGGTTCACGATCCGGCCGTGGCGCTGGCGGCGCATCCCGGGCAACACCAGCTGGCACATGCGCACGAGCCCGAACACGTTCGTCTCGAACTGGCGCCGCAGCTCCGCGGGCGGAATCGTCTCCACGGCCCCGCTCTGGCTGTAACCGGCGTTGTTCACCAGCGCGCCCACCGCGCCGTGCTCGTCCTCCACGGCCTTGACGGCCGCCTGCATCGAGTCCTCGTCGCAGACGTCGAGCGCCAGCGTGCGGCAGCCCTTCGCCTCGAGGTCCGCGACCGACTCCTTGCGCCGCGCCGTGGCGTAGACCGTCCAGCCGCGGGCCGCCAGCCGCTCCGCCGTCGCCCGCCCGATGCCGGTCGAGCAACCGGTGATCAGAACCGCCTTCGAAACGCTCTTGTCGTTCACCTGGAAGCAGCCTAACCGGCGCCGTCCTATCGTCCCGGCTGCATGACCAGCGAGCCCACCAACGGCAGCAGCCAGCGACGGCCCGCGATCCTCGCCGTGGACGACGAGCCGGCGGTGCTGGCGGCCGTCTCGCGCGACCTGCGGCGCGGGTTCGGCGAGCGCTACCGGATCGTGCGCGCCACGTCTGGTCCGGAGGCGCTGGAGCTGCTCAAGGAGATGCGCACGCGCGGGGACCAGGTGGCGCTGCTGATCGCCGATCAGCGCATGCCGGGCATGCCCGGCACCGACTACCTGGTGGAGGCGCGCAAGATCGTGCCGGACGCCAAGCGCGTGCTGCTCACCGCCTACGCCGACACCGAGGCCGCGATCGCGGCGATCAACGACGTGGCCCTCGACTACTACCTGCTGAAGCCCTGGGATCCGCCGGAGGAGCAGCTCTTCCCGGTGGTCGAGGACCTGCTGACCACCTGGGAGTCCGGGGCCGCGCTGGAGGCCGGCGGGGTGCGCGTGATCGGCCATCGCTTCTCGAAGGACTCGCACGACCTGCGCGACTTCCTCGCCCGCAACCGCGTGCCGGCCCGCTGGCTGGACGTGGAGCGCGACGGCGAGGCTCGCGAGCTGCTGGCCGTTGCCGGGGTGCCGCTCGACCGCATGCCGGTGGCGCTGCTCGAGGATGGCTCGGTGCTGGAGCGCCCGACCGTGCTCGAGCTGGCCGAGCGCCTGGGAGTGGCGAGCCAGCCCACGCAGGATCACTACGACCTCGTGATCGTCGGTGGCGGCCCGGCCGGGCTGGCCGCGGCCGTCTACGGCGCCTCCGAGGGTCTGCGCACCGTGATGGTGGAGCGCGAGGCGCCCGGCGGTCAGGCGGGGCAGTCGAGCCGCATCGAGAACTACCTGGGCTTCCCGGCCGGGCTGAGCGGCTCCGACCTCGCGCGCCGCGCCACCGACCAGGCCCGCCGCCTGGGCGCCGAGCTGTTGACCATCTCGGACGCCGTGGCACTGCGCGCCGAGGGCGCCGGGCGACTGGTGGACCTCAGCGGCGGCGGCACGTTGAGCGCGAACTGCGTGCTCGTGGCCTCGGGCGTCTCCTACCGGCAGCTGGACGCGCCCGGGTTCGCCGAGCGCACCGGCGCGGGCATCTACTACGGCGCCGCGCTGACCGAGGCGCGCTCGTGCGCCGACCAGCACGTGGTGATCATCGGCGGGGCGAACTCGGCCGGACAGGCCGCGGTGTACTTCGGCGGCTACGCGAGCAGGGTCACGATGCTCGTCCGCGGGCCGGACCTCGAGCGCTCGATGTCGCACTACCTGATCGAGCAGATCGCGGCCCTGCCGAACGTGGAGGTGCGGACGGGCAGCTCAGCGGTCGCGGCCGACGGCGAGGGCCAGCGGCTGGAGCGGCTGACCGTGAGGGGGCCCGACGGCGAGGAGTCCTACCTCGACGCCGACGCCTGCTTCGTGTTCATCGGCGCCCTGCCGCTGACCGACTGGCTCGACGGCGTGGTCGCTCGCGACGAACGCGGCTTCATCCTCGCCGGCCCGGACGCGCAGGCCGCGGGCTGGCCGCTCAAGCGCGACCCCTACCTGCTCGAGACCACCGTGCCGGGCGTGTTCGTGGCGGGCGACGTGCGCGCGCGCTCGATCAAGCGCGTGGCCAGCGCGGTGGGCGAGGGCTCGATGGCGGTCTCGCTGATCCACCAGTACCTGGTGGACGCGTGATCACCGTCGCGGACATCCGGCCGATCGACCTGTTCGACGACCTCGACGACGCCGAGCTCGAGGAGTGGGCAAAGGTCGCCGGTCGAGCAGACGTTCGAGCCTGGCGAGCATCATCGCCGATCAGGGCGTGGACCCACCGGGCGTGATCCTGCTCGTCGAGGGCACCGTGCAGTCCTTCCTGAGGGAGAAGGGTGGCCCGGACGCCGTGGGAAGGCACGTGGCGCCGACCTGGATACACGCGATCGCGGTGCTCACGGGCGGCGCGATCGGCGTGGGCGCGAGCGCGGACAGCGCCTGCCGCATCGGTTTGATCCTCCCGGATGACTTCCGCCGTCTGGCGTTCGCTCAGCCGTCGGTGCACGACCGGGTGATGAGCAAGGTGGCGCCCGTGATGACCCGCCTCACCGCCATCGAGCAGAACCGCGAGCGCCTGGCCGCGCTCGGCACGATGGCCGCCGGGCTTGCGCACGAGCTGAACAACCCGGCGGCGGCCGCCAACCGGGCGGCGGCGGACATGGCGGAGGCCATCGACGTGGTGAGCTCGACCATCCGGCGCTTCGTGGAGGCAGGCATGGAGCGCGAGGGGGCCGAACAGCTGGTGTCGCTGCAGAAGGAGGCGGTCGACCGGGCGGCGGAGCGCACGGCCCTCGAGGGCCTCGACGCCGCTGATGCCGAGGAAGCCCTGCTCGGGCGGCTGGAGGATCTCGGCATCCCGGAGGCCTGGCGGGTGGCCGAGCCGCTGGCGGCCGCCGGCCTGGACGACGACTGGCTGCAGCGCGTGGCCGCGGCCGCGGGGCCGGCCACGGACGCCGCGGTGGGCTGGGTGGCAGCCACGCTCACCGCCCGCAGCCTGGCCGTCGAACTCCAGGAGTCCACGCAGCGCATGTCGGACCTCGTCGGCGCCGTGAAGTCGTACGCCTACATGGACCGCGGCGCGCTTGTGGAGGTTGACCTCCACGAGGGCCTCGAGACCACGCTCGTCGTGCTGGGTCACAAGCTCAAGCACACGTCGATCGAGGTGGTGCGCGACTACGACAAGACCCTCCCGAAGCTCACCGTGCGCGGGTCGGAGCTGAATCAGCTCTGGACCAACCTGCTCGACAACGCGATCGACGCGGTGGGCGAGGAGGGCACGATCACGATCGTGACCAAGCGCGACGGGGATTGCGCGCAGATCGAGATCACCGACAACGGCCCCGGCATCCCGCCCGAGAACCGCGACCACGTGTTCGAGTCGTTCTTCACCACCAAGGACGTGGGCAAGGGCACCGGCCTCGGCCTGGCCACCGCGATGAGCATCGTGGACCGCCACGACGGCTCGATCAGCTTCATCTCGGAGCCCGGGCGGACGACCTTCTACGTCCGCCTGCCGCTCAAGCAGTCCGCCTGAGTCAGGTCGCGAACATGCGCGCGTCGGCGCGCGAGTGGGCCAGCGCGGCCAGCTCCAGTTCCGGCGCCGTGGCGCTCAGCTCGTCGAGCCCCAGCTCGACCGCGGACTCCGCCGCCGTGGCAAGGGCGGGTGCCAGCTCCGCGAGGATCACCTGCGCCCGCACCGGCGAGAGCGCGCCCAGGCGCACCGCGGCGGACAGCAGCCCGGCCGCGGCGCTGCGCAGCTCGACCAGCACGGCATCCAGCGCCGAGATACCGAGGGCCCGCGCCAGCGCGCCCTGCACCACCGCCAGGTTGCCGTCGGTCTCCCCCGCGCGGACCCGCTCCGAGAGCTCGGCGACCAGCGCGCCGGAGGGCGCGAGCTGGGGCGCCAGCGCTGCGAGCTGGCGGCCGCAGGTCTGCGAGGCGTGGCGCGCCGAGGGCGTGAGCTTGCGCGCGCTGAGGCAGTCGTCCAGCCTGGACAGCTCGGCGATCGAGCTCGCGCGCTGCGCGTGGGCCAGCACGGCTCCGTCGAGCGGCGCGACGGATTGGCAGACCGCCGCCTGCACCAGCTCGGCAAGCTCGCCGGGCGCGACGTCGCCGCGCTCGCGCAGCCACTCCTCCAAGCCGTTGGAATGGACGAAGCGGCCGATCGGGAGCGCGCCGTCCCCCAGCTGAAGCGCCGCCAGCAGCGAGCCGGGATCGCTCATCCCTCGTCCCCGTGCCGGTGGGCGTGCCCCACGGACAGCGGCGCCAGCCGCCCCAGAGCGACGTCGGCCACCTCCACCGCGGCGCCGTCGAGGCCGAGCGCCTCGACCGTCGCGCGGGCGATCGCCTCGCTGGTGGTGAGCGGAATCCGCACCACCCCGTCCTCCACGTCCACGGGGACGTGCTGGTTGCCGAAGGCGTGGCCCAGAGCGGATGGCCTGCTCCAGCAGTCGCTCCGGCGAGAGGCCCGCATCGAGGCGGACGAGCAGCGCGGGCTCGGAGCGACGCGCGATCGCCAGCACCATCTCGCCGTCGTCGAACAGCACCGCCCCGTCGGCGAGGTAGTCGCCGCTCGCCAGGTCGATGGCCACGTCGGTGCCGTCCGCCGCGGAGCGCCGCAGGCGGCGGCGGGAGGCCTCGTCCCAGGCGATCGGCACCTCCACCACCCGGCGCCCCGCGAAGCGCGGCTCGTCGAGCCGGCCGAGCGCGCCCGTCACGTGAACCGTCACTTGCGCCTCTCGGGCAGCGGCAGCCCGAGCAGCGCGTGGCGCGCGGCGCGCCCAGGCGCTGCGCAGCGCACGCTCGGCGCTGGGCGCGTCCGGCGCGAGGATGCGCACGACGGCGCCGGCGCCGCGCGGCAGCTCGCCCGCCGCGCCGCGAAAGCCTTCGCCCGCGGCGAGCGCGGCGTCGATCGCCGCCGCCAGCGAGGCGGCGTCCGACTCCGGCGCGACGGCGAGCAGCGTGACGAGGTAGTCCGCGCCGCCGAGCACGCCCGCGACGTCGGGCCGGACGCGCCCGGGCTCCAGGCGCAGGCGTCTCGACGCAGCAGCTCGCGACCGTCGCGGCGCACCTCGGTGGTCAGCTCCAGCAGGTCGTAGGCGAAGCGCTCGCCGTGAGCGCGGCGCCCGGGCGCGATCGTCTCGGCGCTGACGAACGTCGCACCGGCGGCCAGCTCCACCACGGTGCGCTGGCGGTAGCGGGTGCCGGCCTGCGGGATCAGCGCGTCGGGCATGTTCTCCACGTAGGCGCCCGGGGAGAGCTCGAAGCGCAGGTCCTGGCGGGCCTCCCCGCCGTCCATCCGATAGAGCTTCGTGGCCGACTGGGTGGTGAGGTGCACGCGCGCCCCGGAGTCGGCGGTCACGCTCGGGTCAGCAGGCGATCGCCGGCGAACACCCCGCCGGTCGGGTTCTGGACGTAGACGAACGCCATGTCGGGCGCGGCGGCATCGAGGTGGAACGGCACGGTGGTGCGCAGCGGGAAGCGCTGGCGGCGCGCGCGCAGAGCGGTGCGCCCGCGGGGATCGCGGCAGAAGGCAAGCTCCAGCACGCCCTCCCGCTCAGCCGGCGCGGGCCGGCCGAGCGGCGCGGCGCTCCGGACGGGCGCCGCTGGCAGGCTCACGGCGCGCGGAGCGCGATCGAACAGGATCGCGTGCCGCAGCTCGTGCGAACACCGGCTCGGCGCCGTCCTCGCGGGTGAGATCGGTGAACAGCGACGGGCGATCCGGGCGCGCCACCGCCACGTCCGCCCGCATCCGCTCGAGGTCGGCGCCGACGTAGGGCGCGAGGTCGATCTTGTTGACGACCAGCAGGTCGGCGCGCAGCATGCCGAGCCCGCGCTTGCGCGGGATGTCGTCGCCCGCGGCCGTGTCGATCACGTAGGTCCAGTGGTCCACGAGGTCGCTGGTGAACGTCGCCGCCAGGTTGTCGCCACCGGACTCGATGATGATCAGCGTCGAGCGGGCCGTCGTTCGCCTGCTCGAGCCGCTCGCGCGGCGTCGAGGTTCGCCGACGGGTCCTCGCGGATCGCGGTGTGCGGGCAGGCGCCCGTCTCGACTCCGACCACCAGCGCGCGGGTCGATCAGGCCGCTGCGCTGCACGCGCTCGGCGTCCTCGGTGGTGACGAGGTCGTTGGTGATCACGGCCACGCGCAGCCGCGCGCGCGTCAGCAGCGGCAGCAGCCGCTCGATCAGCCGCGTCTTGCCCGACCCGACCGGGCCCCCGATGCCGATCCCGACCTCCGGCACGTCGCGCTCACTTGAGCACGTACAGGCGCCCCAGCGGCACCCGGTCGACCGGCTCGCAGGTGCACAGCTCGCCGTCCGCGGTCACCCGGTAGGTCTCGGGATCGACCTCGATCGCCGGCAGCGCGTCGTTGTGCAGCATGTCGTGCTTGGTGAGCTCGCGCGTGTCGCGCGTCGCGCACGAGCCGCTTGCGCAGCGACCAGCGCCCGGCGACGTCCGCGTCGATCGCCGCCTGCGTCATGAACGTGACGGACAGGTCCTGGCGCGCCGGCCCGTACGCGCCCCACTGCGGCCGGTAGATCAGCGGCTCGCAGGTCATCAGCGACGCGTTCGACTCGCCCATCACCGACCAGGCCGGGAAGCCGCCCTTGAACACGACCTCGGGCTTGATGCCGAAGAACTTCGGCTCCCACAGCACGATGTCGGCGAGCTTGCCCGACCTCGAGCGAGCCGATCTCGTGGTCGATCCCGTAGATGCGCGCGGGGTTGATCGTCAGCTTCGCGATGTAGCGCTTGATGCGGTGGTTGTCGTTGCCGCTGCCCGCGTCCTCGGGCAGCGAGCCGCGCTGCGACCTTCATCTTGGACGCGAGCTGCCAGGTGCGCGCGATCGTCTCGCCGATGCGGCCCATGCCCTGCGAGTCGGAGCCGAGCGCGCTGATCGCGCCCAGGTCGTGCAGCACGTCCTCGGCCGCGATCGTCTCGCGGCGGATCCGCGACTCGGCGAACGCCACGTCCTCGGGCACGCGCGGGTTGAGGTGATGGCAGACCATCACCATGTCGAGGTGCTCGTCGAACGTGTTGACGGTGAACGGGTTCGTGGGGTTGGTCGACGAGGGCAGGCAGTTCGCCTCGCCGGCCACCCGGATGATGTCCGGCGCGTGACCGCCGCCCGCGCCCTCGGAGTGGTAGGTGTGGATCGTGCGGCCGCCGATCGCGCGCGATCGTGTCCTCGTAGAAGCCCGACTCGTTCAGCGTGTCGGTGTGGATCTGCACCTGCATGTCGAGCTCGTCGCCGGCGCGCAGCGACGCGTCGGATCGACCGCCGGCATCGCGCCCCAGTCCTCGTGGATCTTCAGCCCGATCGCGCCCGGCGCGGCCCTGCTCGAGCAGCGGCTCGACGTCGTAGGCGCTGCCCTTGCCGAGGAAGCCGAAGTTGATCGGCCAGGCCTCGGAGGCCTGCAGCATCCGGCCGAGGTTCACCGTGCCGGACGAGGTGATCCCGACGGTGACCGGACCGAGACCGCCGCCGAGCATCGTCGTGACGCCCGATGGCGATCGCCTCCTCGCAGAGGCCCGGCCGAGTCGAAGTGCACGTGCACGTCGATGCGCGCCCGGCCGTCGCGATCATGCCCTCGGCCGAGCGCACGTCGGTGTTCGCGCCGATCACCATGTTCGGGTCGACGCCGTCCATGATCTGCGGGTTGCCCGCCTTGCCGATGCCGACGATGCGACCGTCCTTGATCCCGATGTCGCACTTCACGATGCCCAGCACCGCGTCGATGCACGAGCACGTTGCGTGATCACGAAGTCGAGCGCGCCCTCGGCCGCCGTGATCGCGCCGTGCGTGCCCGAGCCCGTCGCGCAGCGTCTTGCCGCCGCCGAACACGCACTCGTCGCCCGGCACCAGCAGGTCCTGCTCGACCTCGCGCCCACAGGTCGGTGTCGCCGAGGCGCACGCGGTCGCCCGTCGTCGGGCCCGAACAGCTCGGCGTACTGCGCGTCGCGAGATCCGCTTGCCCATCACGCCCCCTCGTAGCCCGCGTTGCGCGCGCCCGCTCGAGCGCCGCCGTCCGACGTCGGCGCCCTTCGGTCAGGCGGTTCAGCCCGTGCAGCTCGCGCGTGCCGCCGAACGCGACGAGCTCGACCTCGCGGTCCTCGCCGGGCTCGAACCGCACCGCGGTGCCGGCGGGGATGTCGAGGTGCATGCCGAACGCCGCTCTGCGGTCGAACCGCAGCGCGCGGTTGACCTCGAAGAAGTGGTAGTGCGAGCCGACCTGAATCGGGCGATCGCCGGTGTTCGCGACCGTCACCGACGCGGTCTCGCGGCCCGACGCTGAGCTCGATCTCACCCTCGGCGGTGACGACCTCGCCGGGCATCGCGCCGCGCAGCGGCTCCTTGCCGGGGCCGATCGGCTCGATGCACGGTGACCAGCTTCTGCCCGTCCTCGAAGAAGCCCTCGACCTGCAGCACGCCGACCAGGCGCGTCGACCCCGGCGAGCACGTCGTCGGTGGTGAGGATGCTGCGCGCCCAGCTCCATCAGCTCGGCGACCGAGCGGCCGTCGCGCGCGCCCTCGAGGATCTCGTCCGCGATCAGCGCCCGCGCCTCCGGGTAGTTCAGCTTCAGCCCTCGCGCGCGCCGCTTGCGCGCCAGCTCGGCCGCGAGGAACAGCATCAGACGGTCGGTCTCCTTCGGTGAGAGGTGCATTGATCCTCAGTTCGGAGGGGGTGGTAGGAAGCTGTCGAGGTCGCTCAGGAAAGACCTGTCCCCGTGCACCTCCACCTCCGCGAGGACCTGCTCGAGGTTCCCGCTCTCGATGACGTGCAGCAGGCGCTCGTGGCGACGTACGGCATCTCCGCTGTCCTTGTAGAGCCGCTGGCGGAAGCGCAGGTTCATCGCCATGCAGAGCCGCAGCTGGGACGCGAGCGACCGGTACGCGCGGATCAGCCGCTTGTGACCGGTGATCTCGCACAGGGTCATGTGGAAGTCGACGTTGGCCTCGAGCAGGGCCCGCTCGTCCTCGGCGGCCGCCGCCTGGCGGATCGACTCGAGCGCGGCGCGCAGCGGATCGAGCGTGGCGGGATCGCTGACCGGCACGAGCAGCTCCAGCGCGAGCCGCTCCAGCGCCCAGCGGAGGCTGTAGATCTCCCGGATGTCGTCGGCCTCGAGCGGGGTGACGATGCAGCCGCGGCGCGGGATCGACTCCACGAGGCCGTCGCGCTGGAGTATCCGCAGCGCCTCTCGGACCGGCGGCCGGCTCACGCCGAAGCGCTCGGTGAGGCGCTCCTCCACCAGGCGCTCGCCCGGCGCGAGAGCGCCGGAGAGGATCAGCTCCTGGAGCCTGGACACCACCTCGTCCACCACGCTCGGCGGGCTGATCGTCTCGGTCGCGTCAGCCGCCATCGGACTGGCCTCCGCCGAACTGAGGGCGCCGCTTCTCGAGGAACGCGGCCACGCCCTCCTTGAGGTCGCTGCCGTCGTAGGCGGCCAGCGTGAGGTCGGTGAGCAGATGCACGTCGGCCTCGCCCAGCGGCCGGTCGCACATGTCGGTCACGAGCTTCGCGGCGCGCATGGTGATGGGCGCGGCGCTGATGATCGACTGCACCATGGCGGCCACCGCCTCCTCCAGCTCCGCGGGCGCCACCACGCGGTCCACCAGGCCGATGGCCATGGCCTCGCCGGCGTCCAAGAGCCGGCCGCTGAAGAGCAGGTCCTTCAGCCGCGCCGGTCCGATCAGCCGCACGAGCACGCGACTCTCCACGTACCCCAGCGTCACTCCCAGCCGCCCGATCGGGATCCCGAGCCGGGCGTCGGTCGAGGCGATCCGGACGTCGCAGGCCGCGGCCAGCTCGCAGCCGCCGCCGATGGCAAGCCCATGGACCACCGCGATCACCGGCAGCGGCAGCGCGGCCACGGCGTTCAGCGCATCCCCGATCACGCGGTTGTAGGACTGGGCGTCCGCGGCGGACAGCCTGAGCTCGGGGAACTCGGAGATGTCGGCGCCGGCGGCGAAGGCCTTGTCGCCCGCCCCCCTGACGAGCACCAGGCGCAATCCATCGTCTGCGGCGAGCGACCCGAAGACGTCTCGGACGCGCGACCAGGTGGCCAGGCTGAGGGCATTCAGGCGCTCGGGACGGGCGAGCGTGACGGTCGCGACGGGGCCGTCGATGTGGACGGCGACGCCATCGATCGCCTCCGCCGATGCCAGATCGGACTCCGTCCTCAAGGCTTGTCTACTATAGACGAGAGGGCCGCGCGCCAGCGTCCGAAGTGGCTTTCCAGCAGCGCTGCCACCGCGATCACCTCGCGGTCCGCAAAGGGCCGCCCCACGAGCTGAACCGCGATCGGCAGCCCCTCGTCCGAGGTCCCGCAGCACACCGACGCGGACGGCAGGCCGAGCATTGTGATCACCCGTGCCGGGGCCAGGATCCCGAAGCGCGGCACCGCCTGCCCCTCCACCACGAAGTCGCGCGCCTCGACGGGGAACGCCGGTATGCCGGACACCGGCAGCATCAGCAGTGGCCAGTCGGCCATGAACTCGAGCACGCGGGCCCGCAGCTGGTCGCGCCTGACGGCCAGCGCGCGAAACTCCCCCAGCGTGGCGGGCGGCGTCGCCGCGAACCAGTCGCGGATGCTCTCCGTCAGCTCGCCCTCGCGGCCAGCCGCCAGCGCGCGGTGGTCCGCCAGCCCGTCGGCGGCGCGCAGCGCCGCGTAGATCGACTCGGCCTCCTCCAGCCCCGGAGGGCGACGCTCCTCAACCACGGCGCCGTGCCCGGCGAGCGCCTCCGCCGCCGAGCGAACGGTGGCCGCCACGTCCGGCCGCACGGGGTAGGTCCCCTCGTTCGCGAACCAGGCGCACCTCACGCGCGCGGCGTCGATGTCATCGGGAGAGCCGAGCTCCACCGGAACCGCCTGCGCGTCGATCCCGTCGGGCCCCGCCATCGTCTCCACGGCGGGCCAGAGATCGCCGACGCTGCGGGCCATCGGGGCGATCATCACCGAGCGCCCGAGCAGCGACATCGAGTTCGGCGCCGGCAGGTCGCCGGGCGCGCCGTAGGGCAGCATCCCGGTGCACGGCACCACGCCCGGCGTCGGGCGCAGGCTGGCCAGGCCCGTGCACTGGGCGGGCCAGCGGATCGAGCCGCCGTAGTCGGTGCCGATCCCGAGCGGCGCCAGGCCGGCGGCCACCGCGGCGCTGTCGCCGCCGCTCGAGCCGCCGGGGGTGAAGCGCTCATCGAGGGGGTTGAGCGTGGCCCCGAAGAGCTCGTTCGAGGTGTGCACGTCGAGCCCCAGCTCCGCGCAGTTGGTCTTGCCCATCAGCACCGCCCCGGCACGCGACAGGCGCTCCACCGCCGTCGCGCTGCGGCGCGGCACGAAGTCGCTCAAGAGGCGGCTGCCGGCCGTGCTCCTCAGGCCGGCGGTGGCCAGCAGGTCCTTCACCACGAACGGCACGCCGTGCAGCGGGCCCACGCTCTCGCCCGCCGCCAGCGCCGCGTCCGCCCGGGCCGCGGCGGCGCGCGCGCCCTCCTCGTCGAGCGTGACGATCGCGTTCAGCCGCGGGTTCAGCTCGGCGACCCGCTCGAGGTGGCGCTGGAGGACCTCCAGCGCCGACAGCTCGCGTGCCTGGATCGCGAGAGCGATCTCGCGCGCGGAGAGCTCGAACAGCTCGGTCACTTGGCCTGGGCGGCCCGAAACTCGGCGGCGACGGTCTCCGCGGTCGCGAAGCGCGCCCCGTCCTTCGAGAGGACATGCTCGATGAAGCGCTCCAGGACCAGGGAGCGCGCCCCCCAGCCGACGGCGTCCGGGTGCAGCACCAGCGTCATCACGCCCCCGGGCACGCGTTCGTACATGTAGTCGAACTGCGTGGTCCAGATCTCCTCGACCTGGCTGGGGGTGGACGACCCCGTGAGCTGCGGCGTGCCGTAGTTGAACTCGTAGTAGACGAAGTCCTGCATCAGCCAGCTCAGCGGCACCTCCACGAGATCGAGCGGCGGGCCCCAGACGGGCGGCCCGTCCAGGCGGATCTCGTCGAACCCACGCGCCCAGTAGAGGGTGAACTCGCCGTCGAAGCGACTGTGGTCGTAGGTGAAGCCCTCCTCCACGAGCAGCTCGAGCAGGCGCCCGTCGAACTCGCCCGCGGGTGCGCAGAACCCGCGCGGGCGTTGGCCGGCGACCCGCTCCAGCGCCTCGTTGCCCATGCGGATCACGTGCCGGAGCTCATCCTGCGACAGCGCGCTGATGTCCTCGTGCGCGTAACCGTGGTTGCCGATCTCGTGACCCTCGTCGGCCACGCGCCGGGTGGCCTCGGGAAAGGCATCGGCCGTCTGACCGGGGATGAACCAGGACGCCTTCACGTCGTAGCGCTTGAGGATGTCGAGCACGCGCGGTCCGCCCACCCGGCCGGAGAACTCACCCCGAGACAGCATGCGGCTCGACGTTGGGGGAACGCCCCAGCCAAGCCAGATGCTCATGGCGTCGAAGTGGACCGACAGCACGATCGTCGCGCGTGCATCTGTCTGCTCGGTCATGGGGCTCCTTTCACTGGCTCAGTTCGTCCTCCGAGAGCCCAAGCTCGCGGAGAACCTCGTCCGTGTGCTCCCCGAGGAGAGGCGGCGGCCGGCGGACGCCCATCGGGAGGTCGGACATCTTCCACGCGGGGCCGATCATCCGGATCGCGCCGGCGAGCGGGTGCTCGGTCTCGATCACCATGTCGCGCGCGAGCGTCTGCGGGTCGGCGAACACCTGCGCGTAGTCGTTCACCGGGCCGGCCGGGATCCCCGCCGCCTGCAGCCCGGCGAGCAGGTCGGCGGACGAGCGCGTGCTGGACACGGTCTCGATCAGCTCGATCAACTCGGCGCGGTTGCGCATGCGGTCGGTGCCCGTGGTGAAGCGGGAGTCCTCGGGCCATTCCGGATGTCCGAGCACCTCGGCGGTGGCGCGCCACATCCTGTCGTTGAGAGCGCCCACCGTCACGTAGCCGTCCGCCGTTCGCAGGGCCTGGTAGGGCGCGGTCATGCGGTGCGCGGAGCCGAGCGGCCCGGGGACGCCCCCGGTGGTCCAGTACTCGGTGGCCTCCCAGACCGCGTAGCTGATGCCCGCCTCGAACAGGCTCGTGTCGATGTGCTGGCCGCGGCCCGTGACCGTGCGCATGTGCAGCGCGGCCAGCACCCCGATCGCGCAGAAGAGGCCGGCGCCGACGTCGGTCAGCGGCACGCCGGACTTCGCCGGCGGGCGCCCCGGCTCGCCCGTGACGCTCATCACCCCGCTGGCGCCCTGGGCGATGATGTCGTAGCCGCCCAGCGCGGCGTAGGGGCCGGTCGAGCCGAAGCCCGACACCGACCCGTAGATCAGCCGCGGGTTCAGCTCGCTGAGCGTCTCGTAGTCGATCCCCAGCCGGGCGGTGGTGCCCGGGCGGAAGTTCTCGATCAGCACGTCGGCGGTGGCAGCAAGCCGGTGGAACGCCGCCAGCCCGGACTCGCTCTTCAGGTCGAGCACCACGCTGCGCTTGTTGCGGTTCACCGCGAAGAAGGAGGCGGACTCGCCCCACGACTCCTTCGGGCCGAGCGCGTGGCGGGAGGAGTCCCCCGTGCCGGGCGGCTCGACCTTGATCACGTCGCAGCCGAGGTCGGCCAGCACCATCGCGGCGTAGGGCCCGGCGAGCGTGTGCGCGAGGTCCAGAACGCGGACCGGTCCGAAGGCCTCGTGGACGGGGGCGCTCATCGCTCGCCGAAGGTCGGATACGGCCTGCGGTCTACAATAGTCGGGAGCAATACAGCGCCGCTCGCCCGCTGTCAAGGCCGCGCTTCACGACCCGTCGGCGCTCCCGCTCTCGCAGCTCGCGCCGCAGCGCCTTGCCGGTCAGCGTCTTCGGAATCTCGTCGACCACCACGACGCGCCGCGGGGCCTTGTAGACGGCGATCAGCTCGCGGCAGTGAGCGATCAGCTCCTCGGGCGTCACGGCCGGGCTCTCGGCGCAGCACCACGTAGGCGACGACCGTCTCGCCGCGGTAGTCGTCGGGCGCGCCGACCACGCTGGCCTCGACCACCGCCGGGTGCTGGTAGAGGACGTCCTCGACCTCGCGCGGCCAGACCTTGTAGCCGGACACGTTGATCATGTCCTTGATGCGATCGACGAGGTAGAACCAGCCGTCCTCGTCGCGCTTGCCGACGTCGCCGGTGTGCAGCCAGCCGTCGACGATCGCGGCGGCGGTCTCCTCGGGCCGCTCCCAGTAGCCGGGCGTCACGCCCGGGCCGCGGGTCACGATCTCGCCCACCTCGCCCGCCCCCAGCTCGCTGCCGTCGTCGAGCGAGACCATCCTCGAGTCCGTGTCGGGGATCGGCACGCCCGACCGACAGCGCGCCGCTCTCCGGGTCGACGGGCGCCCGCGTCCCGGCCGGGACGAGATGCGACGGCGCGGCGGTCTCGGTCAGCCCATAGGTGTTGTGGAGGTAGACGCCCGTCGCGCGCTGCCAGCGCTCGACCACGGCCGGGTAGACGGGCGCACCGCCGCTGGACACCTTGGTCAGCGAGGAGAGGTCGCGCTGGGCGAAGCTCGGATGCTCGAGCATGGCCACGAAGGCGGTCAGCGGGCCGATGATGTACGTGCCGCGCCAGCGTTCGATCAGCCGCAGGATCTCGCCGGCCTCGAAGCGGTGGAGGAGCAGCAGCGGGGTCATGCTCACCCGCGCGGTGGCCAGATGGCACACCAGGCCGGTGATGTGGAACAGCGGCGCCATCGCCACGGTCACGTCGCCCGTCCCGAGCGACCACCAGCGCGTCATCACCTCGGCGTTGTGGACGATCGCCTCGTGGGTGTTGATCGCGCCCTTCGGCACGCCGGTGGTGCCCGAGGTGTAGGTGAGGAAGGCCGGCGAGTCGGGTGCCACCTCCGCGCGAGCGGGGCGCGCACGGCCGGCGGTCAGCCAGGTCCTCGAACGCGATCGCACCCGGGCAGGCGATCCGCGTCGTTCCCCGCAAGCGCGGCCGGCACCGTCTCGAGCATGTCGAGCTCGGAGACGGTGACCACGTGCTCGACCGCGGTGCCCTCGCGCGCCGCCTCCACCACGCGCGAACAGCGACTCGAGGCAGACCACGATCCGCGCGCCGGAGTCGGCGAGCTGGTGGCGCAGCTCGCGCTCCTTGTACATCGGGTTGACCATGGTCACGATCCCCCCGCAGTGCCACGTCGCGTGCACGGCGATCGCCACCTGCGGCACGTTCTGGAGCATCAGCGCCACGCGGTCGCCCGGGCGCAGCCCCAGCTCGTCGCGCAGCGCTGCGGCCAGGGCGTGTGCCCGCTCGCCGGCCGCGCGGAACGTGATCGGCGGTGTCGAAGTAGAGGAGCGCGGGCTCGTCCGGCCGCTCGCGCAGGCCGCGCTCGAACAGCTCGGCGCCGGTCACGGCCGCCCGCGGTCAGTAGTCCAGGTCGAGCGGCTCGATGCCCTGGGAGCGGCAGTAGTCGTGGTAGGTCTTCGTGTGGTTGAGCACGTCGTCGAAGCCGACCACGTTGTCGCTCTCGTCGACGTACAGCAGGGCGCCCTCGAGCGTGGAACATCGTGATGGTGCCCTCGTCGTTGCTCATCAAGGTGTGGATGTCGCCCGGCGGCTCCCACACCATCGTCCCCTTGCGGGCCACCCAGTCGCGCTCGGCGTAGTACCAGCTGCCTTCCAGCACGAACCCGGTCACCGGGCCTTGATGTGGTAGTGCCGGTTGATCTGGCCGCCGCCCTCGACCTTGGTCAGGTTGGCCCACAGGCCGGTCTTCCGGTTCAGCCGCAGCGGCTTCACGTAGATGCTCTCGGCGTAGGGGACCCAGGGGATCAGGTCGGTGTCGATCACCCGCTCGCCGAGTGTGATCTCCTTGAGCGGCCGAAGGCCGAGCAGGTCCTGGTCCGTCGTGTCTGGAGTGCTCATGGGCGCGAAGCTACCAGTGACCTCCGCCCGCCCGGCTAGCGTATGCGCGACGCTGTGGAGAAAATCACAGCGTGCCCCGGCCCGGTGCGGTGTGGGAGTGCGGGCACCACTCGCCCTGGGGTGCCCACACCATTGTCACCCGCTATTGCGCGGTGGCAGGGTCTGCGCCGACAGCTAAACCCCCGAAACGGGAGGTACCCCTAGTGCTGATTGCGACCGACTATCCGTTCCTGAACATCCTCTGGACGATGATCATTTTCTTCGCCTGGGTGATCTGGATCTGGATCGCGATCACGGTATTCATCGATGTCTTCCGCCGTCGCGACATCGGCGGTTTTGTCCAAGGCCCTCTGGGTTGTGTTCGTGATTCTGATCCCATTCCTCGGCGTGCTGGTCTATCTGATCGTGAACCACGACGGGATGGCCGATCGCAGCGCCGACCAGGCCAAGGCTCAGCAGCAGCAGTTCGACCAATATGTGCGCGATACCGCCGGCGGCGGATCGACGAGCGAGATCGCCAAGGCGAAGGAGCTCTTGGACTCGGGCGCGATCAACCAGGCGGAGTACGACCAGATCAAGCAGAAGGCGCTGGCCGCGACCTAGCGGCTGCGTCGTCCAGCAGCACAGAAGACACTCCGGGCGCCACGCGTCAAGCCCAGCTCGTCGGAGGGCACGAGCGCGGCGCGGTGGGCGCCCGGAGCTGGTGCGCCAGCCGCTATTGAGCGGCTGGTGAGTGGTTGTTGAGCCCGCATACCTACCTTCGCCGTCCTTCTACTCCGAGCAGAACGAGGACGAACGATGGCGAGCGGGTCAGACCAGCGTAGGGAATCACCGGATGTCGATCCGACGGGTCGGGCCTACCGTCGCCCGATGAAGCACACCGCCCTGCTCCTGCTGCTCGCCCTGACGGCGATCGGCGTCTGGAGCGCACAGGCCGGCGCGGCCCCGCTGCCCGTGGACAGCACGGAGATCCTCAGCGGCAACTCGTCGCTCCTGGCGCCGCTGCCGGCGCCGGTCGGCGCCTTTTCCTCGGGCGCCCAGCAGTCGGTCAGCCAGGACGGCCGCTTCGTCGCATTCGCCTCCAGCTCCGACAACCTGAGCGACGAGGACAACGACTCGATCGTGAACGTCTACGTGAAGGACCGCTCGACCGGCGCGGTGACGCTCGTCGACCGCCGGACGGGCGCGACGGGCACCGTCGCGAACCAGGACTGCAGCGAGCCCGCGATCAGCGACAGCGGCCGGCGGGTGGCGTTCACCTGCGCGGGCCCGCTGGACGACGCGGACACAAACGGCATGTCCGACGTGTACATGCGCGACCTGGCGACGAACGAGACCTTCCTCGTGAGCCGCGCGACGAACCTCGGCGCCGTGGGCAACGGCCTGTCGGAGTCGCCGGCGATCAGCGACAGCGGCACCCGCATCGCCTTCGCCTCCGAGGCCACCAACCTCGGCGGATCGACGGACTCGAGCGAGCAGATCTACACGCGCGAGGTTCCGCTGCCCGGCCAGATGTCATCCAACCCGGTCACGTTCGTCAGCCGCGGCGACGGCATCCTGGGCAACGTCCCGAACGACTCCTCGGGCGATCCGTCGATCAGCGACGACGGCGACAAGGTCGCATTCCAGAGCTCCGCGTCGAACCTGGTCGCCGACGACGACAACAGCAGCTCCGACGTGTTCGTGCGGCAGATCTCCGCCGCCACGACGCGCCTCGCGAGCCGAGCGGACGGTGCCAAGGGAGCGCCGGGCAACGGCGACTCCAGCGACCCCTCGATCAGCGGCGACGGTGGTCAGGTCGTCTTCACCTCTGAGGCCACCAACCTCGTCCCCACGCTCGACACGGAGACCGGCCAGGACGTCTACGAGCGCTCGCTCACGCTCAACAGCATCGGGGTCGTGGACCAGGTGGGTAACGCGAAGGCGAACGGCGAGGCGTTCTCCCCGTCGACCAACGACGACGGCACCGTGACCGCCTTCGCCTCCACCGCCACGAACCTCGACCCGGCGGACAAGGATCCGACCCTCGACGAGTACGTCGGCGGCCCCGGCTTCATGTCGCTGGCCAGTCGCGCCGACGGAGCGGCCGGAGTCGCCGCCAACCAACCCGCCTTCACCACGTCCTTCGCGAGCATCAGCGGCGATGGGAAGCACGTCCTCTTCACCGGCGGGCCCATCACGCCCGACGCGGCCGAGAACACCGCCAGCGTCTCGGTGCGCGATCTCGCCACGAGCAGCACGACACTCGTCTCGCGGCCGCCCGGCTCCGCGCCGCTCGTCAACGCGGGCGGCTTCGGCGAAGCGGCCGTGATCAGCGCGGATGGGCACTTCGCGGCGTTCCTCAGCGGAGCACCCGCGCTCGGCGGCTCGCCCAACAGCCAGATCGTGGTGCGCGACACGCACACCGGCGCCACGACGATCGCCAGCCGCGCCGACGGCCCGAACGGGGCTCCACTCTCGACCGGCGTCACGTCGCCGTCAATCAGCGCCGACGGGCGCCGCGTGGCCTTCGAGTCTGGTGACTCCGTGCTGGTGCGCGATCTCGTGAGCGGTTCGACGATCCTCGTCAGCCGGGCAGACGGGCGGGCCGGAGCGGGCGCGAACGGGCGCTCGTTCGCGCCGTCGATCAGCGGCGACGGAAGCCGCGTCGCGTTCCTCAGCGAGGCGACCAACCTCGGCGACGGCGACAGCGACCAGAACGTCGACGTACACGTGCGCGACCTCACGGCCGGCACCACCGTTCTGGCGAGCCGCGCCAATGGCGCCGCCGGGGCGAAGGCCACCGGCGCCGTGCAGGGCGCGAGCCTCAGCGCCGACGGCGATCACGTCGGCTTCAGCACGTCGGCGACGAACCTGGGTGACGGCGACACCGACGCAAACCTCGACGTTCACGTCCGCGACCTGGCCAAGGGCACGACAGTGCTGGCGAGCGTCTCGAGCGCCGGGACGAAGGCGAACGACAACGCCCTCAACCCCTCGATCAGCGCGGACGGGTCGCGTGTGGCCTTCGACTCCCGGGCGAAGAGCCTCGACCCGACCCCGCGCCCGGCCAACTCCACCCAGGTGTTCGTGCGCGATCTCGCCGCCTCGAAGACGATCCTCGCCAGCCGGGTGGATGGACCCGCCGGCGCAGCCGGGAGCGGGACCTCCCAATCGGCGGGGCTGAGCGCGGATGGGCGCTTCGTCGCCTTCACGTCCGACTCCAACCTGATCGCGGGCGAGGGGCTCCAGACCGATGCCACCGAGGTCTATCGCCGCGACCTGACGTTCGGATCCACCCAGCTCGTGTCGCGCGGCCAGGGGCCCAACGGTGCCGCCGAGGTCAGCGACGCCAGATTCGGCGGCATCAGCGCCACCGGCGCCTGCGTGGCGTTCCGCGCCGCCGGCGATCTGCTGGGGCCTGCCCCGGGTGCGAGCGACTACTCGCAGACATACCTGCGCGTGTTCAAGGCCGACTGCGACCCTGCCGCAGTGCGGGCCTCAGGCCTCGGCGGCCGCGACGCCACCGCGCCGCGACTGCGCTCCGTCTCGCTCACGCACACGCGCTTCCGCGTGGGCAAGGCCAGCACCCCGCTTGGCGCGGCCGCGAAGGCCCACAAGAAGGTGCTCGCCCGCGGCACCGTGCTCCGCTTCAAGAGCAGCGAGGCGGGCAAGCTGACGGTCCTGATCGAGCGCGTCCGGCCGGGCCGCAAGACCGGCAGCGGCCACAAGCGCGTGTGCAAGCCGGTGCGGCAGCGCCCGAAGCACGGCGCCTGCACGGCCCACACGCGGGTGGGCACGCTCACCCGCACGATCAAGGCCGGCTCCGGCCGGGTCGCGCTGAGCGGGAAGCTCGGCAAGCGGCGCCTGACGCCCGGCAGCTACCGCCTCACCGTGAGGGAGCGCGACGCCGCCGGCAACCTGTCGAAGGCCTCGATCCGCACGTTCACCGTCGTCGCGGGCTGATCCGAAACGGGGCGCCCGCGCGCGCGAAGTTCATCCCGATCGGATGAGGACCGCGGGGCCCTCCCGGCGGGAGGGTCCCAGACGTGGCTGAATGACCTGGGCCCTGGCGACGATTGCAGCACTGCTGATCGCCTACGCGACGTTTTCGCGACGGCTGGAACGGCTGAACGTCTCGGGCGCGATGTTCTTCACCAGCGCCGGCCTGCTCGCCGGTCCGGTGTTCGGGCTGCTGGACCTTCACCTGCACGGCGAGGAGGTCAAGCTGCTCGCCGAGATCACGCTGACGCTGGTGCTGTTCGCGGACGCGTCGCGGATCTCGCTGCGCGCGCTCCATCGCGAGTTTTCGGTGCCGCTGCGGCTGCTGGGAATCGGCCTGCCGCTGACGATCCTCGCCGGAGCTCTGGTCGGCGCGGCGGTGATACCGGGAATCAGCTTCACTGAGGCGCTCGTGCTCGCGATCGTGCTCGCGTGCACCGACGCGGCGCTCGGCAAGGCGGTCGTCACGGACGCTCGCATCCCGTCCCGGATCCGCCAGGGGCTGAACGTGGAGAGCGGGCTCAACGACGGGCTCTGCGTGCCCCTGTTCTTCATCGCGATCGCGATCGCCGAGACGGAGGCGGGCACGGTTTCGGCGCACTCCGCAACCCAGCTCGTGCTGGAGCAGATCGGCTACGGGCTGATCGGCGGCGTGGTGGCCGGAGCAGCTGGGCGTCGCGGTGAAGCTCGCCGCGCGCCGCCGGTTGATCGAGCCACACTGGCTGCAGATCCTGAGCCTGGCCTCGGCGCTGCTCGCGGCCGGGGTCGCCAGCGCGCTGGGCGGAAGCATCTTCATCGCCGCGTTCACGGGCGGCTTCCTGTTCGGCGCGCTGCACGGCGAGACCGGCGGCGAGATGTCCTACCTCGTCGACGAGGGTGGCGAGCTGTTCAACGCGGTGACCTTCACGGTCTTCGGGGCGGTGATCCTCGGGCCGCTGCTGGACGAGCTGACCTGGCAGATCGTCCTCTACGCCGTCCTCAGCCTGACGGTCGTGCGCATGCTGCCGGTCGCGCTCGCGATGCTGGGAAGCGGCGCTCGCCGTCAAACCCTGGGGTTCCTCGGCTGGTTCGGGCCCCGCGGCCTCGCCTCGATCGTGTTCGCGGTCATCCTGCTCGACGACACGAAGCTCCCGCACCTGCACACGCTGCTGCTCGCCATCACCGTCACGATCGCGCTCTCCGTCTACGCGCACGGCCTCACCGCAAGGCCGCTGACCGACCGCTACACGCGCTGGTGGGACTCGCATCCGCTTCACGCGCGACCCGTGATGGAGAGCGTGTCCGCCGCAGAGCACCGCCCGCGCGGGCCACACCCGCGGCCCGATCGGGCCGTGTAGCCACGCGTTACGCGAATCGCAATCTTTATTGCCACTCCGATGCAGGACATCGCGAGCCGCCGTCGACGTGGCTCGAGACCCCGCCGACTTCGGGCGACCAGGGCAACGGATCCGGAGCGCCGGCGAGCCCCTCTTGGCAACGTCCGCACACCCGCGGAGACCACCCGAGCCTGAAACGAAAAAACCCCGCATCTGCAGGGTTTTTTCAGCGCGCCCGAGAGGATTCGAACCTCTGACCTTCGGTTCCGTAGACCGACGCTCTATCCAGCTGAGCTACGGGCGCCCGGCTGACAAGGGTAGCGGTACGGAGGGCCCTGACGGCGGCTGCCGGAAAGCGCCAGAAGTCCATTTTCAGGTTCGTCTTTGCACGGAGTCGCAGTTCATAAGTCTGGCAAATGGGGTAGAACTCCCCAGGCCGGTTGGGGCGAACGGAACCGGCACCGAAACATTCCCTGATGCGTACTGGCATACAGCTCAGGCGAGTGGTCCTGCTCGTGCTCGCCGTCGTCTTGCTCGTTGTCGTGGCGCCCGCCACGGCTCGCAAGCGAGGCTCCGCGGCGACAAAGGGACCCAACCCCTTCGTGGGGGTCGTCAGCGACGAAACCTTCGCCGCCCTGGGCTCGGGAACCCCCTCCTACCTGAACAGCATCGCCAGCGCGCACGTCGGTCTCCTGCGGCAGAAGTTCGACTGGGACTTCCTCACGCACAACGCCCAGGCCGGCGGCATCAACTGGACCTTCCTCGACCGCTTCATGACGGCGACGACCCAGCAGGGGATCACCGTGATGCCGGTCCTGTTCGACCCGCCGGCCTCGCTCACCACCGCGCCGCAGGTCAACCCGCTGCGGGGCAACTACCCGCCCCAGGACCTCGGCACGATCGGCGACTTCGGCGCGAAGCTCGCCGCCCGCTACGGCACCAACGGCTCGTTCTGGGCCGAGAACCCCCAGCTTCCGAAGCATCCGATCACCGCCTGGCAGATCTGGAACGAGCCCAACATCCCGGTCTACTGGCAACCCGCTCCGAACCCCGCCCGCTACGTGCAGATGCTGCGGCTCGCCTCGCAGAAGATCAAGGCGGTCGAGCCGAACGCCGAGATCGTCACCGCCGGCATCCCGGACACGCACATCGGCGGCTCGATACCCCTCCTCAACTACCTGCGCGCGATGTACCGCGCGGGCGCGGCCGGCGCGTTCGACACGCTCGCCGTGAACGGCTACGCGCCGACCGGCAAGGAAGTGGTGAAGCTGATCACCCACATCCGCAGCGTGATGAACAAGTACGGCGGCTCCCGCGAGGCGCTGCGCGTGACCGAGTTCGGCTGGGCCGACTGGGGTCCCGAGCCGAAGAAGGGCCGCTTCACCGTCGGCGCCAAGAAGCAGGCGGCCTACACGTCGCAGGCGATCCAGGGCCTCTGGAAGGCTCGCTTCAAGCTCAACCTGCGCGGCATCGTCTACTACGCCTGGCGCGACGAGTCGGTCTACTCCGGCGGCAAGGACTTCTGGGGCCTGCATACCGGCCTGCTCACGCTGAACGGTCAGCCCAAGCCGGCGCTGACCTCGTTCCAGAACACCGTCGCCTCTTTGCACTGAGGCGCGGACGGACCGGACCCCTTCGGGTCCTGATTTCTCCTCGCCGCCCGATTTTCCTCTTGCAGCGCCTACCCTGTTCGGGGTAGCGTGGCCGCGTGAGTCTCAGGTCTCGGTGGGGGGCGGTGCTGGCGGTGGTCGTTTGCGCTGCCGCGGCGCAGCCGGCCCTCGCGGCCACGCCCACCAGTGCACCGGCGTTCGGCGTCGGCTCGCTCAAGTCCGAATGGCTCGCGGGCTACAACGGCAGCGCGGGGCTCGACGTGAACGGGCTGTTCGACCTCAGCCTCGCCGGGCAGTCGAACCTCAAGCTCTACCGCGCTCGCTTTCGGCAGGACCAGGTGCTGGCGAACGGGAGCTACACGCAGTGGACGATGCTCGACAACCTGGTGCGCCAGGCCGCCCTGCGCGACGTGACGATCGAGCCGATCCTGATCAACATGCCGGGCGAGACCTACACGCCGCCGACCACGGCCGCCGCCCGCGCATCGTTCGCGAGCTTCGCGACGGCAGCCATCCGGCGCTACGGGCCCACCGGCAGCTACTGGCCCGGCTGCGGCTGCACGTCGCATCCGATCAAGGTCTGGGAGGTGTGGAACGAGGAGAACGACGCGCCCTACTGGAACCCGCCGAGTCCATCCCAGTACGGGGCGTTGCTCAGCTCGGTGCGCGCGAGCCTGCGCTCCGTGGACTCGAGCGCGCGCATCCTGATGGGCGGCCTCGCGTACCCGTCCAGTCCGGGGCCCACGAAGATGGAGGCCAACTCGTTCCTGCAGCAGACGATCGGCGCCGCCGGAGCGAACAGCTTCGATGCAGTGGGCGTCCACGTGTACGCCTCGGACCCGGCCCGTGGCGTGAACACGCTGATCCAGGGCACCGTGAACACGCTGAAGACCTTCGCGGGCAGCACGGGCGGCGCGCCACGCCAACAGGTGTGGGTCAACGAGTTCGCGCGCCCGACGAGCCTCGACGACCCGGCCACCCCCGCCGACGAGCTGGGTGCCTCCCAGGCGGCTCAGCGCGACTGGCTCGACCAGTTCATGGGGCTGCTGCTGCCGAAACGGGCGAGCTGGAACCTCGGCCCGATGCTCTGGTACGCCATGCGCGATTACAAGGCGCCGACGTCCGCGGACCTCCGCTACGGGCTGCGCCTCACGAACCTCGACGACACCGACGCCGGAGCCAAGCTCAGCTGGACCGATTACGCGGCTCGGGCGAAGAGCGCGGCAGCGCTCCCGCTGCCCGTCGCGCGCTAGAGGGACCATTGGCGGCGGTGCGTCGTCGAGGTTAGGATCGCTCCGATGGCGCAAAGGCACTTGCTCGCGAAGGTGGCTGGATTGGCTGCGGCCGGCTTCCTGGTCGCCGCAGCGGCCGCGTCCGGGGAGACCCTGACGTTCACGTTGCCGGCGGACCCGGTCGCTCAGCCGTTCCAGCGCTGGACCGTGCCGGCCGGGGTGTGCAGCGCGACCTTCGACCTGTTCGGGGCAGAAGGCTCGGGCACCACCGGAGGCGCCGAGGTGACGACCACGCTCCCCGTCGTGCCGGGCACCCCGTATGACATCTACATCGGGGGCGAGGGTTTTCTCGGGAAGGCCGGCTACAACGGTGGCGGCGCCGCCTCAAACGGCGGTGTCGGCGGTGGCGGCGCGACCGATGTGCGGGACGGCCCCGGATTCGCCGATCGCGTGCTGGTCGCCGGCGGCGGCGGAGGCAACGGCGGCACCGGGAGCGGGTCCAGACAAGGGGATGGGCGGCAATGGCGGCCTGCTGGGCCAGGACGGCACGAAGGCCGCCTCAGGCTCCATGTACCGCCGGCGGCGGCGGAAAGGGCGGCAGCGCGACCGCCGGCGGCGCGGGCGGGTTCGCGTACCCGACCACTTATACCGGCAGCCCCGGGACGCTCGGCGTCGGCGGCGACGGCGGGCTTCCTGGCCAAGGTGCCACTGGCGGCGAAGGCGGCGGGGGCGGCGGGTTCTACGGCGGCGGCGGCGGGGGCGGCGGCAGCACCACCGACTCTCCGGGTGGTGGCGGCGGCGGCGGCTCGAGCCTTACGGCCGGCGGCACGGTGAGCATGTTCCCGCACCCCGGCAACGGCAAGGCGATCATCACCTACACGCCTTCCTCGTGCGGACCCGGGAGCGGCCCCCCGGGCAGCAACCCCGGCTCGACCGCTGACAAGACGAAGCCTGCGCTCGACGCCCTCTCGTTCTCCAGCACGACGTTCAGGGCCGCCAGGTCCGGCCCGTCGATCGCGCGGGCGCAGGTCGGCACCAACGTGTCGTTCAGCCTGTCAGAGGCCAGCTCGGTCAAGTTCACCGTGCAGCGCAAGACCACCGGCCGCAGGGTCCACGGCAGGTGCAGGACCTCGACGCCCGCCAACCGGCAGGGAAGGTCGTGCACGCTCTGGAAGGCCGTCAGGGGCTCGTTCAGCGTCGCCGGCACGGGCGGGACGAACAGCTTCAAGTTCCGCGGCCGCATCGGCCGCAAGACCCTCAGCCCCGGCAGCTACCGACTGTCCGGCCAGGCCACGGACCCGGCCAAGAACACCTCGCTGCCCACCAACCAGAGCTTCCGCATCGTCAGGTAGCCGGAGAGGGTCCGGCCTCGTTGGGATGATCCCGCGGGATGGCAGCGTTCCTCGCGGCGTTGGCGGCGGTCTTCTTCGCGCTAGCCGCGGCGCTGCAGCAGCGCGGGCAGTTCAGCCTCGCCCGCGACGGCAAGGCGGTCAAGGGCGTCGCGCAGCTCGTGCATCTGCTCGCAGTGCCGATGTGGCTGCTCGGGACGGTCGTCTTGTTCGCGGGGTATGCGACCCAGGGTGCGGCACTGGACCGGGGCAAGCTCGTGGTCGTCCAGCCGCTGCTGGTGACGACGATCGTGTGGGCGCTGCCGCTCGGTCACTGGCTCACCAACCAGAGCGTGGTGCGCCGTCAGGTCCTGGGGGCATTTGTCGTCGTGGTCGGGCTGGCGCTCTTCATCCTGGTCGGCGACCCCGATGCCGGCGTGAACAACGCCTCCGGGCGGGACTTCGTGATCGCGATGGTCGCAATCACCGCCATCGTCGTGGCATCGCTCTTGTGGCTGCGCAGCAAGAGCGCGCCGGCGCTGCGCGCCGCGGTGCTCGGCGTCTGCGCGGGGCTGTATTTCGGGCTGTCAGCCACGTTCAGCAAGCCGGTCATCAACGACCTGCACGTCAGCATCGGTCACGCCGCCGGCGACTGGCGCACCTGGGCGTTGCTGGGGTTCGGGTTCATTGCGTTCATCATCCAGCAGATGTCGCTTGCCACCGGCCAACTCGCACCGGCGATGGCGGCCGTCTCGGTCAGCAACCCTGCGGTCAGCGTTCTCCTCGGGATCCTGCTGTTCGAGGAACGGCTCACGCGCCCGGGCTGGCACGTGCTCGTCGCCGTACTGGCCTTGATCGGGTCGCTCGCGGGCGCGGTGATGATCACGTTGGCCAACAGCGAGACGCAAATGCCGGGCACCCCGGTCGCTGAGGACGTCGACGGCGGCGTCGCGGCGGACCCAGCGCTCGCGTGACCATCGACGTCATCCTGCTGGCGCTGGGCAACATGATTCGCCCGACCAGCCTCGCGGCGGTCTACGCGCTGCTGTCAGCCGGCGCACCCCGGCGGCTCATGGTCGCCTACGTGATCGCCGGGCTGGCCTTCACGACCGCCTTCGGCCTGGTCATTCTGCTCGCGTTCCACGGCGTCAGCGTCAACCATGGCAGTGACAAGGCCAGGGGCATCGCCGAGATCGCGGGAGGCGTGATCATCCTGGGATTCGGGTGGCTCGTGGGGACACGCCGCATCGGCAATCGACCCGCCAGCGATGCACCTCGCCCGCCCAGCCGCTGGCAGCGCCGGCTCGAAGGTCGCCTCACGATCAAGACCGCCGCCTTGGCCGGCCCGCTGACCCACGTGCCCGGGCTCTTCTTCCTCGTGGCCCTGAACATCATCGCCTCCCACCATCCGAGCACGACCGGTGAGGTCGTCGAGGTCCTCGTCTACAACCTCATCTGGTTCGCCGTGCCGATCGGCGCGTTGGCCGTCTGCATCGTCCAGCCGAGCACGGCGCGCGACGTCGTCGCGACGATCAACGACTGGACGCGCCAGCACACCCGCGGGATCCTCGTCGGCGTCTCGCTCGTCGTCGGCGTCGTTCTCGTGGTGCGCGGGGTGCTGACCCTCTGACTAGGGGTGCAGGCGGGCCAGGATCTGGTCGCGCGCAGCCTTGAGGATCGCCGCCTGGATGGCGGACTGCGAGCTGGTTCGGGTCGTTGAGCTGACCCACGAGCTTGGCCGACGTCGAGGTTGTCGACGGCCCGGCGCAGCAGCGGCCCGGTCGGCAGGGCGCTGTCGACGGTCCCGTCCGGGATCGCGCCGATGAGCGTCTTCACGATCCCGGGCAGGTTGGTCTGGTCGAGCGCTTCGGGGAGCAGCTGGGACACCTTGGGCAGGCGGCCCTCGCGGTCGAGCCGGTCCACGGCGTGCGAGCAGGCCCGCCTTGAGCGCGGCGGGCGCGCGTGGGTCCAGCGAATGCGGTGTCCGCGAGCGCGAGCACGAGGCGCTCGCGGGAGATGCCGAGCCGGCACGCGGCGCTGTCGAGCCCGAGCAGGACGATCCGCTCGGCCAGCGGCTCCAGTTGCGGCGGGATGGGCGGGACCGGGCGCGGGACGCACGGATCGGCCGGCCGGCGCGGCACGTAGTCGGCTGCCGCCCGCGGCGACCTGGACGCCGAGCACGGCCGCCACGAGCAGCACGGCGATGAGCGGCAGGGCGAACGCTCTCATTCGCGCCTCCGGTCGCTCAGGGCCAGCGCGGGCGCCAGCGCCAGCAGCGCCAGCCCCGCCGCGACGAGGAAGGCGGTGCGGAACGCGCGGGTCGCGGCGCGCTCGAGCTGATCCTCGAGGCCGACCTCCAGGCTCGCCGCGGTGGCCGCCTGCGGCGGCCGGCACGCGCAGGTTCTTGAACGCCGGCCGCAGGTCGGGCACGCGGCCGCGCTCGGCGACCAGCTGGCGCCCCAGCCCGTCGGCGAGGTCGAGCTTGGTGGAGGCGGGCAGCGGCGAGTCGAGCACGAGGCTGGCGATCGCCTCCTTGGCCGGGCGTCTCGGCGTGGCGCAGGTCGGCGGTGAAGATCGGCGTGAGGATCGCCAGGCCGACCACCACGCCCGCGTGCCGCGCGGCGATCGTCCAGCCCGCCGTGGAGCGCGCGCGGGATCCGGTCGCGCAGCGCGGCGGCCGTGAGCGAGTCGATCGAGAGCCCGAGCCCGAGGCCGACGAGCACCTGCGGCGCGATCGTCCAGACGAGCTTCGCGCCCGGCAGCAGCGCCAGGCCGATCAGGCCGCCGGCGATCAGCACCGACCCGGCGACCGCCTCCGACCGCGTCCCGGCGCGCAGGCCGCGGAACAGGGGCCCGGCCGCCAGCGCCGCCACCGGCACCGCCGTGACGGCGACCGCCGCCACCGCGGGCGAGCGCCGCCAGCCCTCGACGAGCAGCAGCACGAGCAGGAACAGCGCCGCCGTGAGCGCCGCCGACAGCAGCGCCAGCGCGAGGTTGGCCAGCACGTGCGGGCGGTCCGGCGACGTGCTCGGAGCTGCGCCCGCCGGCGCACCACCCGACCGCGCAGCGCGATCGCGGCGGGCAGCGCCAGCAGCACCACCGGGATCTGCACCACGAAGATCGACCGCCACGAGAACGCCGACGTCAGCAGCCCGCCGATCACCGGACCGAGCGCCGCCCCGGCGACACCGGCCGCGGCCCAGCGCCGCGCCCCCGCGCGCTCGGCTCCGGTCGCCTCCACGAGCAGCTCGAGGCTGCCGACGATCACCAGCGCGCCGCCGACCGCCTGGAGCCGCCCGCGCCGCGATCAGCACGCCCAGCGACGGCGCCACCGCGCACGCGGTCGTCGCGGCCGCGAAGCCGATCAGGCCGCCGGCGGTCGCCGCGGCCGGATCCCTGCGCACGCACACGCGCGCCGCCGGCACCGCCACGAGCGCGAGCACGAGGTTGAACGCGATCAGGACCCACGCGACCTCGCCCACGTCCGCCCCGAAGTCCCGCAGGATCTCCGGCAGCGCGAGCGTGACCACGCCCGAGTCGCCGAGCACCACGGCGACGACCAGCGACAGCACCACGACGGTGCCGCTGCTCCTCGTCAGGCGAGTCGGTCGTCTGGCCGCTGCTATCGGCGCTCATCAGAGGGAACTCTCCCGTATCCGGCGCGAAGCCTTGCGGCCTACCCCAGTTGGGGGATAGGTTCCGTCCCGCGGAGGCACGATCAAGCCGATCCCGCACACGCAGAACGCCGAGATCGTGATCGCCCTGCACCACTGAGAGGCGGGCCTTCCGGCGTCAGCATTTTCGAAGTTGATTAAGTGGAGGAAACTGCGCATCGGTCAAAATGGGAGTAGCGTTTTGGCGGGCCGAATCCAGTAGCCGAAGCAGGGGTGCGAGTGAGCTCCACGGATCCGTCTGCCGATCGCCAGGAGGCGTTTCGTCGCTATGTCTTGCGTCAGAGCTCCGCGGGGGTCAACCCCGAGGATCCGTCGGCTCTGCGCGTAAAGAAGCGAATCTTTCCCCCGCGAGTCCGCCATCCGCTACGGGTGTTGGCGACGACGTTGGAGCGTCCGCTGGCAACTCGCACGGTGCGCAGAGTCCAGGCGGCTTCGCCGGTGTTGCTGAATATCGGCTCCGGCTACAACCCCAAACCGGGCTGGACCAACATCGATCTTGTTGGCGCGCCCGTCGACCTCGCCTGGGACCTCACGCGTGGAATTCCGTTCCCCGATTCGAGTGTCGACGGGATCTACCACGAACACCTTCTGGAGCACCTCACGCTCCGGGACGGCCTGAACCTCTGCCGCGAGTGTCATCGCGCATTGCGACGTGGCGGGATCCTGCGCATAGCCGTCCCGAACGCGGGGGCACTGCTCCGCTCGTATGCCGGCACCGGGGAGCGGACTTGGGCGCAAGCAGCCCCCACCCCGATGCTCGCCGTTCAGGCCCTGTTCTACGAGTACGGCCACCGCACGATGTATGACGCGGAGCTGCTCACGCTCGTGGTCGTCAGCGCTGGATTTCGCGACGCCGAGGTGAGGGAATTCGGGGACACGCAGATGGACCCCGTGCCCGACGACCCCATCCGGCGCGGCGGCACCCTTTACGTGGAGGCCGTCAAGTAGCTGCTCGCGCTTCGGTCGCCCTGCTCGGCTGCTGAGAGCCGGCTAGTTCGTCGGCGGCTCTTGAGCGTCAGCGGGGGCTCCCGGCTCGCGAATCGCCGCTGCCGCTGCCTTCCCCTTGTCGGTCAGCGACCCGTCGCCCTTGGCGACATCGGCCAGCTCTTGAGCGTCCTGCTTGAGCGCCTCGGTGCCGCCTCGGTCCTCCACGAGCTTCTTGCCCTTCCCGATCAGCCTGTTGAAGTCCATCGCCGTTCCTCTCGGATGTCTGGGAGATCGCGCGGATCGCGTGCGTCAGCGTCGCGGTCGAACGTACCGACCAGCCCGCCGCGGCGCAACCCACACGCTGGCTGCTCGCACGTGCTCGCGTCTCGTGGGATGCAATCGCTGGACGCTTGTTCGACGCATCTCATCGCTACCTCATTGCGGCGGCCTACGTTGCGGCCCGTGCATACATGACCCGACCAAGGAGTGACATGCACGTATCGATTGGCAAGTTGACGCTCACCCTCGCCTCCATCGCGGCGATCGCCGCCGGCGGCGTCGGAGTGGCTGCGGCATCCGGCGGGTCCGACTCGCCGAACGGCTCGCGGCTGGACGACGGCAAGCAGTACCTGCCGCAGGCTAAGGTCACCGAGCAGCAGGCGATCGCCGCCGCCCAGCAGGGCGCAACGGGGAACCTCAACGAGGTCGACCTCGAGTACTACAACAGCCACCTGGCGTGGAACGTCGACGTCGGCCCGAAGAACGTGAAGGTCGACGCCGGGACCGGCAAGGTCCTCGACGCAAACCACACCGACTAGCCGCAGCTTCACTGGGTTGGGGCCGCCACGCGGCGGCCCCTTCTCAGTGCGCCGGCGTGACCTCGGGCACCGCCCTAGACCAGCCCAAGTTGCTCGAGCATCAGAAGGCGGTCGAACATCAAGTCGAGCGAGACGTGCTTGCCGTCACGGACGCTGACCGTGCGCACATAGTCCAGGGAAACGGACCGGCCGGTGGCCGCGACGCCCTCGTGCATGCCGCGGATCGTGCCCTCTTCGATCACGACGCCATCGACCGCATGCCGCGCGCGGACCTCGACGTGAGCGTCGGGAAAGTCCGCTAGCCAACGGCGGTGGAACTCCACGCACGCCGCCTTTCCCCTCTCGTGCACCCCGCCTGGTGCGCGGCAGATGACGTCGTCCGCGAGAGCGTCCGCGAGCCGCTCGAGGTCATGGGCGTTGAACGCCTCCGTCGCTCTCTCCACCGCGTCGACGGTTGAGATCGGGGCGTCGGGCTTACGGGTCGGTGCGGGCCGAACGCGATCGTCCGCAACGCTCTCACTTGGCAGGTGGCGAGAGCGGAGGGCAAGGGCAGGATTCTGAGTCGAGACGGGCCGGTTCATGCACGCAACCTACGGCGCGCGGACACCGCCTTCCACACCCTTATACGTGCACGAAGATGTACTTCGGCACATACGCGCAGAGGGCGCGGGTTCGCGCAGCACCTCGTCCACGGCAACATGAGGAAGCGTTCAACGCCCTACCAAGCCACGGAGAGAGGGCGGGATGCAATCCCGTCCTCTCCGTTTCGGGGCGCCCGCCCGAAGCATCCACGGCCGGTAGCCGCAACCTGATCTAGCGAGATGGTCCTTCCCGAGCTTCCGTCCCTCGGCGAACGTCGGGACGTTGGGTCCGGAGCGGACGCGGCTTCGCAAGCAACTCGGAATAGTCCACCTGGCGGTATTCAGTTGAGCATGGGGGCCCATCCGCAATCCAGAGGCAGCGCTCGTCGAGGTCCATGACGACCGAGGCGATCGTGGTGCACCACTCAAGCTCCGGTTTCCGCACGTCCGGGTGCTGGCACACACCTTGTGGATAGTGGACATGGTCCGAGAACGCCTCTTGCAGGGTTTCGGGTGCAATTCGAGGCTCTTGCTTGAGACACTGGTTAAGTCGGTCAAGCCGGAGTGGGCTACCCGGGATGGTACCGAGCAAGACATCCTCGAAGTCGATTTTGCTCGAGCAGAAATGATTCGTGTGAGCAAGTACGCCCTGCTCAGGAGAAGAGATGAATAACTGGGAAGAGTCGCCGGGGGCTGCCTCGATGTTGGCGGCGACGCCGTCCTCGTGAGCGATGATGTAGTTCGCCGACGACGCTCGTGGCGCCCGCTGGAGAGCATCGAAAGCGTCGACGACGTTCTCCGCGTCGAGTATCCCGCGCAGCAGAACGTGATACGGCACCCCAAGGCGAAGGAAGTCTCTGCTGGAGGTCAAGGCGTTGGTCACGAGCCCTACGCCGGATGAGTTAAAACCGGTCTTTGCCAGCAAACCTGCTTCGACGACGGTCACGTAATCTGGCCCCTCTGGTTGTTGTACCTCGAGGACGATCACTGTGTCTGCCGCATGTAGGCACCAGTCCCAGTTCTGACCAATAAGAGTGTGACCAGTGACCGTCGCCTCAGGAAGCGCGGCCATTGCGCTGCACTCGCCGCCCGCGAGACCCACGCCGCCGGCGTTCATGATCTCGGTTCGCGCATTGAGCGCGATAATGTCTACGTCGTCCAGATTCGCGCCCTCCGCGATCCCGCAGATCTCCTCCATGTAGCGATGGTCGTAGGCGGCGATCGCCTCAGCGAACATGCGCGCGTTCTTTGTCACGGTTCTCCAGTCCCAGCGCGCGTGGTACTCGAAGAGGGCGCGATACGCATCGACTGACGCTGCTATCCGATCGCGGGCCTCCTCGCCGTACTGCCGCCCGCGCTCGTGGGCCGATCCTTCAACTCGTACGTGTGGAAAGCTCACGCGGGCGCCAAGGCGTGTGTCCGTAGCGTCTCGATATTGGCCACTTCGCAGTTTCGCTTGCCGCGCTCGATCTCGTGGACCATGGCGACCACATGCCGAGTGAGCGGGCCCTCCAACATGCCGATCATGCCGTCGATCTCTGTCTTTCGCTTGTAGACAGCGAGCTCGAGGTAGGAGGTCGAGTAGCTTTGGCCAACGCGAGCGCGATCCGCGATCCGCTTGAACGTGCCCTCAAGGTCCGCGGGATCCACCTCGCCGAAAGACTTCGGCGTGCGGGCGCCTGGGCCAGAACCTCTCCGGAGAGCGCGAAGAAAAGCGGTGGTACCGTCGGTTGTCCAGCGCCTCGTAGAGCGTGAGCCCTGACACGTCCATCGCATTCAGCCAGTCGCAGTGGGCGAGCTCGTCCACATGTAGGCGAGGATGTCGCTGCTGAACTCGGCGTCTCGGATATCAGCCACAAGGTTACCCACACGGAGGCTCTCGGAGCCGTCCACCTCGCCGATTGGAGAACGCCCCCTTGTCCGCGAAGTAGATGCGGCCAGGCGCCTCGTACTGGGCGCCGATATGGATGAATGCCGCGACCGTTCGCTCCTCGCCGACGACCCCGGCGATCCTGGGCTCGTCACCGGACGCGACGGCCAGAGCGATTGCGCCTTGCTACCGGAGAGCCACATGCGATGGATTGCCGTCGCAAGGGCCGACCAGTCGCCGCTACCAGATGGTCAGACTCGAGGGCCGCCCGCCAGGATGGGGTTGGCGGTCGCCCACGCTTCGAGCGGATTCGCATCTCGCCACCTTTTCGCGTATTCGATCGACGGCTCGAAGACGACGGCGTCCTTGTTCTTCATGTGCTCGATCAGCGACTCGAGCATCCGGATGCGGTGACCTCGCCCGATCACCTCCGGATGCATGCAGAGCTCAAAGACACCGCCCTCGCAGTTGTCGTAGGCGTAGTCGAACTCGGCCTGCCAGATCTCGCGGACCGCGGAGGGCGTGCTCTGTTCGGTCGTGACGCCGAGAGCAAACTCGAAGTGTGGCCAGTCGTCGAGACCCCACGAGAACGGGAGCTCGATGAGGTTTGTCAGCGGACCGAATTCGTACGGCTCCGTGGTGGACCACTTGTCGCGTGTGCGGAGGTAGTAGGGAGTGAAGTCGGTGGCAGAGCACGACGAGTCGTAGACCATCCCGTTCTCGACCAGAAGGTCGACGGTCCTCTCACTGAGGGCGGCGCCCGGTGATCGGTAGCCAAATGGCCGAACTCCCACGGCTTGCTCGAGTGCCTCCAGCCCACGGTTGAAGACTTCGCGCTCTGCGGTCTCGTCCAGCAGGGCCGGATTCTCGTGTATCCAACCGTGGTGGCCGATCTCATGCCCCTCATCATCAATACGACGAGCGAGGCTCGGATACGCAAGCGCGGTGTGGCCTGGGACGAAGAACGTCGCCTGAATCCCGTGCCTTCTGAGGAGATCGAGGATCCGTGGCAAAGCGAATGCCCCGAAGGCGCCGTGTGAGAGCGTGGCCGGATTCGCGTTCCCTTGGGCGATTCGTGCCGACATCGCGTCCCAGTCGAAAGACAGACAAACGGAAAGTCGGGTCATATGTGGGCTCACGTCGCTCCTTTGCGCGAATTCGTCTTGTCGGGGTGCAGGTTCGCGACCGCTCCGGCGAGCACCGCGACCTTCGCGGCGTCCTCCACGTGGTCCGCGAGATGAACCGCGGCTTGCAGGTTCGCAGCGGCGGTGACGATCCCGTGCTCGCGCAGCAGTGCGGCGCGCAGGGTCTACACCCCGCTGGGCCCGCTCCAGGGTGGCTCTTCCGCATCCCGGGGGCGAGGCTGGGGCTGGGCGCGCTTGCACGGAGGCAAGCCTAATTCGGGGAGTCTCAGAGCGCGCTGCCGAAGCGCAATCGTCATGCAGGCCGCTCCGGCGAGTGCGATGCGCCGCGTGCCCGTCTTGGCGTCAGCCCGTCAACGCAAGCGCGCCAACTAACCCCGCCCCAGACCGGCAACGCGCCAAAAGCGCTCCAAAGCGCCGCCGCCGCGCTACCGTGGCGCCGCCCACCACGGAAGCGAGGTGTCTCATGCGAGGAGCAAGGTGGCTGGCCGGGGCGGCGCTGATCGCGCTTGCGATCCCAACCGCGGCGGGGGCTGACACTCTCGTGACGAGCGATAGTCCGACGACCCCGTTCCCTCAGAACAAGCAGAACGAGCCGGGGCTCGCGCTCAACCAGTTCGACCCGTCCACGCTCGTGGCGGGGGCGAACGAGGAGATCGACAACGCGGCCTGCGGTACCGGGCTCGCGGCCAACTGCCCGTTCACGCCCGGCGTCGGCGGCTCCGGCGTCTACTTCTCACCCAGCTCTTCGCTCGACTTCTTCCAGCCCACCTACACGGGCTTCACCGCGCGTGACCGCGTGACCCCGGCCGGCGGGCACGCGCCCGGGCCGATCGGCACGGTGCCGAACTACTTCGAGGCGGGCCTCGTCTCCGATGGCGACCCGACGCTCGCGTTCGGGCCGGCGCCCGACTCGGGCGGGCACTTCGCGTACGCGAACGGGTCGCGGCTCTACTACTCGAACCTCGCGTCCAACACCGCGACGACGCGGGACGAGCAGACGTTCAAGGGCTTCGAGGCGATCGCCGTGTCACACACCGACAACCTCGCCGACGCACAGGCCGGCGGCACCAACTCCGCGTGGAGCGCGCCGGCGATCGTGTCGCAGGCGCGGCAGAGCTCCACCACGTTCAGCGACAAGCCCACGGTCTGGGCCGACAATGCGGGCAGCAGCCCCTTCTTTGGACGTGTGTACGTCTGCTACACGCAGTTCAAGAGCCAGCAGGTGAACGGCCCTGCTCCGGTGGCCGTGAGCCACTCGACCGACGGCGGCGTGACCTGGAGCCGGCCGGTGACGCTAAGCGCCTCGGCGAACAACAAGAACGGCACCGGCCGCCAGGGCTGCGTGGTTAAGACCGACAGCAAGGGCCGGGTGTACGTGCTGTTCGAGAGCACGAAGCAAGGCAACTCGGTGCAGCTCCTCGACCGCTCGGACGACGGCGGCGTGAAGTGGGACCAGCCGCGTGCGATCGCTGACGTGGTCGACGTCGGCCAGCCCGACCCGGTGAGCGGCGACTTCGTGTTCGACGGCGTCGCCGGCGCGCGCACCGACAGCTTCCCGAGCATGGACATCGCTAACAACGCACCGACGGGCACCGGCGCCAGTGACACGATCGGCGTGGTCTGGTCCGACGCCCGCGACGGCACCGGGCACGAGCATGCGCGGGCGGTGTTCTCCACAACCCGCGGAGACACCTGGTCCAGCGCACGCAACCTCGAGGAGCCAGGAGACCGGCCGGACTTCCCGGCCATCGCGCTGTCACCCGACGGAGCGCGTGTGTACGTGACCTACGACAACTTCCTCACGGGCTTCCAGACCGGCCTGGCGGCCGCCAGGCCGATGCAGGGGAAAGTCCGGGCGGGGACGGTGACCGGCGCCTTCACGACCAAGTTCGCGGGGCCGACCGGCGACGCGCGCGGGTCGAGCGCCAACGGTCTCGACGGCGAGTTCATCGGCGACTACAACTGGATCGTCGCAACGAACGGGTTCGCGGTGGCGGTCTACAACGACGTGCGGAACGCCGTGCACTGCCCGGCGGTGGACACGTGGCGCCAGGCGCTGGCGAACGGGTCGAGCCCTCCGCAGCCGTCGCCAGCCTCCTCGTGTCCGGCGACCTTCGGAAACAGCGACATCTTCGCCGCGCGGGTCACGCCCTAGGGCACCCTGGAGCGCGTCGGCTCGGCGTCGAAGAGGTTGTGGACGAGCTGCACCGCGACCGAGCCCTCGCCAACGGCTGACGCCACGCGCTTCACTGAGCCATGTCGAACGTCGCCTGCCGCAAGCACGCCGGGCATGCTGGTCTCGAGCGCCAACGGCGGACGCCCGAGCGGCCAGGGGAGGTCGTCCGGAAGATCCTCGCCGGTGCACAGGAACCCATGGCTGTCGCGCACGATGTCGGCAGGCAGCCAGTCGGTGTGCGGGTGTGCCCCGATCAGCACGAAGAGCGCATCGGCGGCGACGGTCTCCTCCTCGCGGGTGGAGGCCTCGCGGAGCAGGAGCTCTGTGTTGCGAGTCTTAGACGCGAAGAAGCCGCCGTCAGCTGAGCAGCGGGCGGCAGGCGGTGACGCCCACCACACAGTGGCTCCCATCGCCATGGCGAGCGGCCGGACGGGCACGCCCACAACCCGGCCCCTCGCCGAACCACCTCAAGCCTTCCAGCGCCTCCGAATTACGGGGTCCGTCCACTCAGTCGGGAGTGCTGCTTTGCATGGAAAGCGGCAGCGCGGACGCGGATGCTCGTGCCCCTGGTTCCAGGCGATTGCGAAAGCGGAGGCCTGAGTGGGAGGCGGCGCGGCTGGGGTCTGCGCGCCCATGCTGTGCCTATGCACGACGCTGGGACAGGACGGGCTGACCGCGCGACTGCTCGTCGTCCATTCCGGGCATTGGCCCGGTGAAGGGCCACGGACCTGCTCGCGGTGTTGGGCTGTAGATTCCTGCCGTTGATCCTCGCGAGTGAGAGCTGACATGCTGGAAGTGGTCGAGCGCAGCGGCGACGTGGCCGGCGTCGGCGCGCATTGGCGCGAAGCGCCGGCCGAGGGCCGCCCGCCGATCCTCTACGTTCATGGCGTGCCGACGGCATCCTGGGATTGGATTCCCTATCTGGAGCGGATCGGTGGCGTCGCTCCCGATCTCCCCGGATTTGGGAGCTCGGCCAAGCCCGCCAACTTCGACTACTCGATCGACGGGTACACCGACTGGCTCGAGTCGTTCACTGGCGCGGCGGGCCTCGATCGTTTCTCACTCGTTGTTCACGACTGGGGCGGGTTGGGCCTCGCCCTCGCGCAGCGGTTTCCGGAGCGGATCGAGCGGCTCGTCCTGCATACCTGCGTTCCGTTTCTGCCCGGCTTCCGCTGGCATTGGATCGCGCGGATCTGGCGCACGCCGGTCGTGGGCGAGCTGTTCATGGCCACGTCGAGCAAGTGGGCCTTCAAGCAAATCTCGCGCCAATCGAATGTGACCAAGGGACCATTGCCCGACTCGTTCATCGACCGCTTCTGGCCCGACTTCGACCGCGGCACCCGCCGGGCGATCCTTCGGCTATACCGCTCCGCCCCGCCGGAGGTCCTCGCTCGCGCCGGCGGGCAACTCGGTGAGCTGAGTTGCCCGACGCTGATTCTCTGGCCTACCAATGACCCGTACGGGGGTCCCGAATGGGGTCAGCGCTATGCGGATGCCATCGGCGCCAACGCCCGGCTAGAGATGATCGAGCGCGCCGGCCATTGGATGTGGCTCGACCGTCCCGACGTGATCGACAAGGCGGCGGCGTTCCTGGGTTCGACGCCCTGAAATGCACAGCACGGTGGTGCTGGCCCCGAGACCGACGATAGGACTACACGTGTTACCGCCGCCTCGTTCACTCGCGAGCGAGTACCCGCCCTTCGTCGCTGAGGAGCCACCCGTCGAGGGTGGCTTTTCGCATTCAGGGGCGCCCACAACCCGGCCCCTCGCCGAACCACCTCAAGCCTTCCAGCGCCTCCAAATTATGAGGTCCGTCGACTCAGTCGGGAGTGCTGCTTTGTATGGCAAGCAGCAGTCAGGCGAGCCTCGGGTCGGAAACGGAGCCTTTCCTCGCTTAGGGCAGCGCCTTGCGGTGGCCGCGCTCGAGCGCCATCGCGCCCGGCAACGACTCGACGCGTAGCGGCTCAGCGTGCGCGGGCCGCGCGGCCGGGGCCCAGCCCCTTCGCTGCCAGCCGGCCGGCCGGCGATACCCCGGGATGGCGAGCCGGAATCCGCACGCGCAGCGCCCGGGGACGGATCGCGAACTCGAGCGGCGGGCTGAGGTCGACCGCCTCTCCGTCGACGCCGGCGTGCACCACGCAGGGCGCGTTGACCTTGAGCGCTGTCGCGGTCCACGCCCGCGCTGGCGGCTGCGCGCGCTGCCGCGGGCGGTCGAGGACGACGATCCCGAGCCGGCCGCTGTCCAGGGTCGGGCGGCTGCCGCTCACCAGGGGGCGATCTACGGCGTACGGGTTGTTTGACACGAGCACGACGGCGGGATCAATGTGCTCGCGGCCCAGATCGTCGACGAGCCGGAGCTCAGGCGCCTCCGCGCCGGGACCGAGCACCTCGTCCGCGGTCTCCAGCAGCGTGCGGACCTTTGCGTCGCGATACCCCGGCTGGCGGACGGCATCGCCGTACACGCCCAACGAGACGTTGTTCAAGAACAGGCGGCCGTTCACCTGCGCCACGTCGATCCAGCGCTCCACGCCGTCGGTGAACGCGTCGAGCGCGCCGACCAGGTCGTGACGCTCAATGCCGAGGTCACGCGCGAAATGGTTACGGGTACCAGCAGGCACGCAGACGAACGGCAACCCGTGTTGCTGCGCAGCCGCCGCGACGACAGCGAGTGACCCGTCGCCGCCGGCCATGCCGAGCGCATCCGCGCCCGCGGCGACTGCGTCGTGCACGAGCGCGGCCAGGTCCTGATCCGGACCCAGGACGACGACCTCGAGCCCGCGTTGCCGCGCCCGCTGCGCGAGCCTGGCGTGGGTGGCCTTGCTATCACCGGACCGCGGGTTGACGAACAAGACCGCCTGGTGCGATGGGTTGACTCTCATGGCCGCCAGCTTCGGACCAGCACGGGTGATCCGTCGTCACCCACTTCGCGTGATCCGAGCCCACTTGCCGGTCGCCAATCACGCAATACGCGTGACGACGGCTCACGCATCTGCCGCCGAGGATGGGGTCCGTTCAACAAACCAAAGCCTTTGGAGGCAATCATGAACGAACACACCGCCACACCCGAATTCCAGGCACCGGGTCTACGCGCGCTTGGCGACACCGCGCGCAAGGTCACCGACTACTGGTGGGTCTCCCTCCTGGCCGGCATCGCCTGGGTTGCCGCCTCGCTCGTCATCCTGCAGTTCGACCAGGCGTCTGTCACCACCGTTGGCGTCCTGGTGGGCCTCATGTTCATGGCGGTCGGGATCGAGAACGTCACGCTGGCGCGGCTTGACGTGCCGATGCGCTGGGCCTGGGCGCTATTCGGGGCCCTGTTCCTGGTCTCCGGCGTCGTCTGCTTCATCAATCCGTGGGACACCTTCGCCGGGATCGCCGACATGCTCGGGTTCCTGTTCCTGATCGTCGGCGTCTGGTGGATGATCCGCTCGTTCCTGGAGCGGCCCGTCAACCCGCTCTGGTGGCTGGGGCTGATCTCCGGCGTCCTGATGACCGGGCTGGCCTTCTGGACTTCGGGCCAGTTCTTCATCCACAAGGCGTACGTGCTGCTGGTCTTCGCCGGCATCTGGGCGCTGATGCAGGGCATCACGACGATCGCGCGCGCGTTTGCTGTCCGCAGCCTGCGCGAGCAGCTGTAGAAGACCGGATGCCCAGCGCACCCGAACGCGAGATGAGCGACTTCAATCACAAGGAGGCGGAATGCCTGTCACCGCAGCAGGCCGCCGAACGCCTGATCGACATCGCCTATGCACTCACCGCCGGCGGGCCGATCGAGCTCAACGCGACCGGGCGCCGGATCACGGTTCCGGTCGCCGGCGAGCTCGTGCTCGAGCGCGAGCTCAAGTCGAAGGGCGGACAGGTCGAGCTCGAGCTCGAGCTGCGCTGGTCGACTCCGAACGAATAGTCAGTTGGTGAACTCGAGGGCGGGCGCGATGCGCTCGCCCCCGGGCGTACCTCACCGCCGCGCCGGCCCCGGCGCGACCAGGCCGAGCTCGCGTGCGCGAGCGACGGCCTCGCTGCGCGAGTGCGCGTCGAGCTTCGCGTAGATGTGGCGCATGTGCGTGCGCACGGTGTTGGGGGACACGATCAGTTCGGATGCGATCTGTGGCGCGGTCATGTTGCTAGGCAGGTACCTGACGACGCGCAACTCGGCGTCGCTCAGCTCATCGCGCAGCGGGGCGGCCGGCCGGCGCTGCGCCATGGGACCCCCGGTTAGCGTGTCAAGGATCGTCGCGATCAGCGTCGCGTGGGCGGTGCGGTGCTTCGGCTGACGCTCGAGCAGCTCACGGCTTGGCCAGAGCATGAACGGCAGGACCAAACCCTCGGGTTCAGCGAGCTCCAAAGCCTCCTCGAGCGACTCCTCCGCTGCGCGGGGATCCCGCAGGCGGTAGCGAGCCGTGGAGTCGAGCACGAGCGCCTCGACGCGGGCCCAACGCTCGTAGAGCGCTGGGGCTGCGCCAGCGATGACCGACGCGAGAGCCTCGACCGCCTCTTCCGGGTCGTCTTGTTCGAGCGCCAAGGCCGCAAGCGCGATGCGCACCCCGGCGCGCTCACGCTCCCCCGGCTCGAGGTCGGCGAGTGCCCGCTGCGCGGACTCCATGTCGCGCATCCGTACCAGTACCTGAATCACCCGGCCCCGGACATCGACGGTGAAGACGTGCTCGCCGGTGAGCACGCGCTCGAGGCCGCGCGCGCGTGCGAACTCCGTCAGGGCTTCGTTGAAGCTTCCTTCGCCGAAGCGGAGCACGCCGCGGGCGTGGTGGAGCACGACCTGGGTGCCCGGATCGGCGCCGCCGCGCAGCGATTCCTCGGCCCGATCGAGATGCCTCTCGGCCTCGGCGAAGCGGCCCATTCTGACGAGCGCCATCCCGGCCATGGCGAATGCGCCGGATGCCATCGACTCGTTGGTCCAGCCGTGCTCCTCGGCGATCGCGACCGCCCGCTCGCTCAGATCGAGCGCAACGGGCAGCGGGGCTCCTGCCAGCGGAGCCGCGATCGCCAGGTTTGCGAGGCACCCGAGCTCCATGAACGGCCGCGCGATGCGGCGCGAGAGAGCGAGCCCCTCTTCGAGATTCTCGCGTGCCACGTGGGGACGCCCGGCCCACAGCTCTGCGATCCCGAGGTTCATCAGCCCGAGCGCCCGGTATTCCGCCCCGACGGGCAGCTCGGTCTCGTCTGCCGTGGCGTCGAGTGCCGTCTGCAGGTCACGCATCTCTTCCTCGGCCTGCGATAGGTCGCCGCGCCTGCGGGCGAGCTCGAGGCCGATCACGGCCAGGTAAACCTCGAAGCGGCGCCGGCGCCCCGCGACCGTCGTGGCCGCGAGGCGGCGAGCGGCGTGCAGGTGGGCTACGGCTTCGTCGACGACGCCATGCAGGATGCTGTCGATCGCGAGTGCACCGGCGACGTTGCCGTCGCTCAGCTGGGGAGCCGGTGGGAACATCCCCGTCAGCGCGTGGAGCGTCTCGCCCCGGCCCGCCATGGTCAGCGGAAGGTAGTTGTCCACGAGCAGGCGGCCCGCCTGTGTCCAGTCGTCGGCTGCTTGCGCGTGGTGGATCGCTTCGACGACGTCGCCGTGCTGTTCGTGCCACGCAGCGGCTGTGCTATGTAGCGAGGGGATCGTCGCCGGCGCGGTGCGGCGCAGCTCGAGGCGCAGCAAGTCGGCGAACATGTGGTGATAACGGAACCACGTTCGTGCCGCATCGAGCGCGGTGACGAAGGCGTTCTGCTCTTCGAGCTGCTGGAGGATCGCCTCCGCACCGGTGCCGGCGGTGAGCGTGTCGGCGAGGGGACCGCTGACGCGGTCAAGGATCGACGTGCGCAAGAGCAGTTCGCGCACCTCGGGCGGCTGGCGCTCGAGCACCTCGGCGAGGAGGTAGCCGGCGACCGTCCGCTCGCTTCCGGAGAACTCCGCGACAAAGCGCTCGGGGTCGGGGCTCGCGGCGAGCGAGATGGCCGCCAGGCGCAGTCCGGCTGGCCATCCCTCCGTGCGTTCGTGCAGCGAGGCGACGCCGGCCTGCGAGAGGGTTATTCCGCTCGCGCGAAGGAGCGCGCGGGTCTCGTCGAGGGAGAAGCGCAGGTCCGGCCCGCGCAACTCGGTGAGCTCGCCTGCGAGGCGGAGGCGGTGCAGCCCCAGTGCGGGGTCCTCGCGCGTCGCCAGCACGACCCGGAGCTGGGGCGGTACCCGCGCCAGCAGCAGCTCCAGCCAGGAACACGCTTCGCTCGAGTCGAGCTCATGAAGGTCATCGATCACGAGCACGAGCAGCTCGTCGAGGTGCTCGAGCTGGTTCAGAAGTCGCTCGACAACCGCTGGACCCGCGAAGCTCGGCGCGGGGCTGACACGCTCGACGACATCGTCACCCGCCGCGTCGGCGAGTGCGTCGATCAGCTGGAGGCAGAACCGCTGCGCGTCACGTTCGTGGCGCTCGACCGTGACCCATGCCACCTGCCCGGTCACGTCGTCGGCCCACGAGCGCAGCAACACGGACTTGCCACTGCCGGCGGGTGCACAAACGAGCGTCACAGTCCCTGGAGCGGCTGCCGATAGCCGCTCGAAGAGCACGGGCCGGGCAATGAAGCGTCCCGCTGTGGACCGTGGCTGCTGCCGAGTTCGTGTCAAACCTAAGGCCGACTCTTCCACAAACCGGCGCGACGGCCAACCGAATCACTCGAAGTTTGTGACGACCGCTCACACGTCTCGGCGGGAGGCTCGTGCTGTTCGTCAAACACACTCAAGAAAGGTTCGTCCCATGAGCAACAACTACTTCTCTCCCGACAACGTCCTGGTAGTCACTTTCGGCGAAGACGCGAAGAACGATCAGAACGCCTACCAGGCGCTCACCGACCTCAAGCAGCTCGACTCGCAGGGCCAGATCAAGATCGCCGACGCCGGCGTCGTCACGCGCGACCTGGACGGTCGGGTCGACATTCAGAGCGAGCTCGGGAACCTCCCGTACGAAGGCACCGCGAGCGGCGGCCTGATCGGCCTGCTCGTCGGGATCATCGGCGGCCCGCTCGGGATGCTGCTCGGCGGCACGACCGGCGCGCTCGTCGGATCGCTGTTCGACATCGACGACGCCGACACCACGGAGTCCGTGCTCGGCGAGATCTCAAAGCAGGTCCGGCCGACGCGGACAGCGGTTCTGGCGCAGGTCACCGAGCAGAGCGCCGACGTGATCGACACCGCGATGGCCCGCCTGGGCGGGGCGGTCATGCGCCGTCCGGTGGTCGAGGTCGAGGAGGAGATCGCCGCAGCGCAGGAGGCACAGCGCAAGGCCAAGCGCGAGGCGCGCAAGGAGCTACACGACGCTCACCGCGCAGAGCGCAAGGAAGACGCGCACGAGAAGGTCGAGGAGCTGAAGGCGAAGCTCCACCGGCGCAAGGCCGGCGCGGCCGCGTAGTTACGGGCCACAGGCGGCGGTGCGCTCAGCCCGGGCGCGCCGCCGTTTGTCCGGACACCAGGGCGCGTCTTGCGGCGACGAGCGCCGGTGCGAGCGGATGGAGGAGCAGCTCGAGCGTGACTCCGCGGTCGGCCTGCCACGCGATGAACGCCCGTCGAAGGCGGCGAGCGCGAGGGCGAGCTGATCAGTCCCCCGCTCCCGGCGGAGATGGACTGCAATGAGGCCCGCGGAGAACTCCAGCGCCGCGATGGAGGTCTTACGGGGGGCTTCTCAGTCTGCCGGAGACGGCGATAGAACGGTCATCATGACGGAGGGATCGAGCGCGTGGCCGATCCCGTCGCCGGCCGACAAACTAAGCGTGGCGTAGACGCCTGCGCTGCCGGACGACCTCCGACCCTTAGTACGCCAAGCGCCAGGGAGTCGGCGGCTCTACGGTGCGGACCAGCTGCTGGCGACAATCCGAGTTCGGGCACACCGCGCGCGACTGCGTGCCGTGGACGATGTGCCCCTCGCCAACTGCTCGCGCTGTCCGACGCGCGTGTGGGATCGCCCGATCAGGTACCGGCGCCTCGCAGAAGGGACAACGAAGATCGTGCGTGGAGTACGTCTACCCTCCACGCGCTACCCCAAACGTGGTACTCCGCTACTGCCGGCTGCTGTTGGGGCGCCCGTAGTCTTCGTCCGGCATCCGCTAGCGTCGGTGGTCGCCGCTTCGTTCGTTGGGTCTCACTCTCTCCCGTGCGGTCGACTCCAGACAGAGGGCATTGGAGGCGAAGCAAGTGCCCAACTCAGCTGAGGACCGCTCCCCTCAGGCAGTGTCGCGGCGGCGCCGCGCCAAGCGCGAGCGCAGAGTCGGACAGGCAGTCGACGCCCGGCGCAAACTGACCGCACTACTTGGCCGAGCCACCAAACGTCGACAGCCGCCGCGCTAACCGAACTGGGGCGGACGCCTCGCCAGTCGTCCCCGAACCCCCCGCGGGCGCGTCCGCTACCAAACCCGGAGGCGTTCTACTACCACACGGACGAGCCGGAGGCGGCGGAAGACGTGTTCTTCCCAGGTCAGCTGACCGACGCGCAGCTGCTCGAGGGCGCTCCCCCCGAATGCGCGCGAGGAGTTCCTATCGAAGAACCGGCCCGACAACCTGCTTGGTGAAGGCCAGGCGGGCGGGGCACTCGCCGCCAGTGGCAGCACGCGCTGCTGGAGGCCCGCGACGACGAGAACCCGGCAAGTAGGAGGAGTTCGTCACTTTCGTCAAGCGGATGAGGGGGAGCTGTGAGTGCGCGCCGCACTTCCGGTGCGGCGGTCGCGCAGACTCAGCTGCCGCAGGTGCGTCTGCAATATCGCTGGTACCCGCCGCCAGACCAGTGAGGATACGGGCAGGAACCCCCCCGTGTGAAGGCAAGGAAGGCAGATGGCGCATCCCCCCCTCCCCTGGTGGCGCCGCGATCCGGTCTACCAGATCTACCCCCGCAGCTTCTGCGACGCCGACGGCGACGGGGTGGGCGACCTGCGCGGCATCACCCGGCGGCTCGACCATCTCGCCGGAACCGCGTCGTCCCTCGGCGTCGGGGGCGTCTGGCTGTCGCCGTTCTACCCCTCGCCGATGGCCGACTTCGGCTACGACATCTCCGACTACACCGACGTCGACCCGCGCTTCGGCACGCTCGCCGACTTCGACGAGCTCGTTACCCAGGCGGGCGCGCGCGGCCTGCGCGTGATCGTCGACTGGGTGGCCAACCACACTTCCGACCGCCACCCGTGGTTCGCGGAGTCGCGCTCGAGTCGCGGCGCGGCGCGGCGCGACTGGTACGTCTGGCGCGACGGGCGCGGCGACGGCGTGCCCCCCAACGGGTGGCTGACCGCGTGGAAGAAGCCCGGCCCGGCCTGGACGTGGGACGAGCGCACCGCGCAGTGGTACCTGCACTCGTTCCTGGCCGAGCAGCCCGACCTCAACTGGGACAACCCCGAGGTGGAGCGGGCCATGTTCGACGTCTTGCGCTTCTGGCTGGATCGCGGCGCCGGCGGCTTCCGGCTCGACGTCGCCTACAAGCTCGGAAAGGACCCGGCGCTGGGCGACGACGAGCCCGGCCGCCCGCATAGCGAGCACTGGCCCACCGTTCACGAGCGCCTGCGCCGTATGCGCGCCGTGCTCGAGGGCTACGACGGCGAGCGGGTCGCCGTGGGCGAGGTCTACGCCGACCAGCCCCGGCTCGTGGAGTACGTCAACTCGGGCGACGAGCTGCACATGGTCCACGACTTCAACCTGCTGCTGCAGCCGTGGAGCGCCGAGCGCTTCCGCGCGGTCATCGACGAGTTCAGCGAGCTGGCCGAGCCAGAGGTGTGGCCCGCCTGGTGCCTGAACAACCACGACCATCCGCGCGTGGCCAGCCGCTACGACCACGACGGGCGCGGCGACCTGCGCGCGCGGGTGGCGGCCATGTTGCTGCTCACACTGCGGGGGACGGCCTTCCTGTACCAGGGTGAGGAGCTCGGGCTGCGCGACGCCGACGTCCCCGACCACCTCCGCGTCGACGTCGACGGGCGCGACCCGCAGCGCGCGCCGCTGCCCTGGGAGCCGCCGTCGGCCGCGGGGCCGGGGTGCGGCTTCACCACCGGGCGGCCATGGCTGCCTCTGCCACCCGACACCGAGCGCGCCAACGTCGCCGCCCAGGCGCGCGACCCGCGCTCGACGTTCTCCCTGTACCGCGCGCTGACACGGCTGCGCCGGCGCTCGGCCGCCCTGCTGCGGGGCGCGCAGACGCTGCTCGACGCGCCGCCCGGGGTGCTGGCCTACCGCCGCGAGACCGAGGCCGAGCGGCTGCTCGTCGTACTGAACTTCACCTCCGAGGGCGTGCCGCTCGACGCTGCCTGGACCGACCGCGTCGTGCTGCGCACCGGCGCCCCGCGCGAGGACCGCGTACTCGGCGGCGACGAGGGCGTGATCCTCGCGCTCGACTAGAAGCGCGGGCGCTGGCCCGCGCGGCGCACGCGCAGCCAGCGGTGGCCGTAGCCGCCGAGCGCGAGGCGCAGCGACCCGTCGGTGCGCGGCTGCGACGTCCGCCCGGCGAGGAGGTCGTCGACCGCCTGGCACGGGCCGAGGGTGTCGGCGTCGAGGGTCAGCCCGGCCCGGTTGGGCCCGACGTTGTGTACGGCGACCACCGTGCTGCCCTGCCAGTCGATGCGGTGGGCGACCAGGCTCGGCGCGCGGCTGTCGACCAGCTGCCACGTGCCCCAGCCCAGCTCCGGCGTCTCGCGCCGCAGGTGGATCAGCCGCCTGACGAAGGCCAGCTGCGAGTCCGGGTCGCGCCGCTGGTCGGCGACGTTGACGGCGTCGGGCGCGAAGGCGCCGTCGACCAGCGGGCGCACGAGCTCGGAGGCCGGCGCGGTCGAGAAGCCGCCGCCCGGACCGGCCGTCCACTGCATCGGCGTGCGCACCGCGAGGCGGTCGGGCAAGGCGAGGTTCTCGCCCATCCCGATCTCGTCGCCGTAGAGGAGCACGGGCGTGCCCGGCAGGCTGAACGCGAGGCGACGAGCATGCGCAGCCGCCGCTGGTCGCCGTCGAGCATCGAGGCCAGGCGGCGGCGCAGGCCGTGCGCCGTAGAGTTGCATGTCCGTCGCTCGGGGCCGAAGGCGGCGAACACCTCCTCGCGCTGGGAGACCGTGAGCTTGTCGAGCGTCAGCTCGTCGTGGTTGCGCAGGAAGTTCGCCCAGCTGCGTGTCCTGCGGGACGGGCAGCCGGCGGATGCAGCCTCCTCGATCGGCTCGGCGCTCGCCGCGCGCCAGCGACAGGTAGATCGCCTGGTTGACGAGGAAGTCGAACTGCATGTGCAGCGCGTCGCCGTGGTCCTCGAGGAAGGCGCCGCGTCCTCGTCTGGCGACGTTGGCCTCGCCCATCAGCATCGCCTCGCCGCGCCGGCGCATGGTACTCGCGCAGCGCGCGCAGCCAGGCCTGCGGATCGAAGTCGGACGCCTCGGCGCGGTTCTCGACCTGCAGCAGGAAGGGGACCGCGTCGATGCGGAAGCCCGACACGCCCAGCGTGCAGCCAGAAGCCCATGATCTTGGCGATCTCGTCGCGGACGTCGGCGTTGGCGATGTTGAGGTCGGGCTGGATGGCGGTAGAAGCTGGTGCAGGTAGTAGGCGCCGGCCTTGCGGTCGTGCTGCCAGATGCTCGTCTCCTCGCCCGGGAAGGCGACCGCGCCGCGGCTCCTCCGGCTTCTCGTCCGCCAGACGTAGTAGTCGCGGTACGGGGAGTCCGGTCTCGCGCGCGCGGCCTGGAACCACGGGTGCTCGACCGAGGTGTGGTTGACGACGAGGTCAATGATCACGCGCAGTCCGCGGTCGTTGGCCGTGCGCATGAACTCGACGAAGTCGCCGAGCGTGCCGAGCCGCGGGTCGACGCGCGAAGTAGTCGGTGATGTCGTAGCCGTCGTCCAGGTTGGGGGTCGGGTAGAAGGGCATCAGCCACAGGCAGGTGACCCCCAGGCCGGCGAGGTAGTCGACCTGGTCGATGAGCCCGGTGAAGTCGCCGCAGCCGTCGCCGTCGCCGTCCATGAACGTCTCGACGTCCAGGCAGTAGAAGACGGCGTTCTTCCACCACAGGTCGGCGGTGAGGTCGATCCTCACGAGCGCCGCCGCAGGCTGCCGAGCGCCGCGGCCGCCGCCAGGCCGGCGCCGGCCAGCAGGCCGCGGCGGTGCGTGGTCGCCCACAGCTGCGCGCTGCGACCGTGCGCCTTGTCGTCGAAGCGCCCGTGCGCGCCGGGGTCGCCCTCCACCGGCGTGAAGAGGTAGTCGGGACGGTCGGCGGCGACGGGCTCGTCCATCTGCTGGGCCTTCACGCTGGTCTTGCCGAGGTAGCGGTCGACGAGACTCGGGGCCAGGGAGTTGCTGATGATCGCCGCGACCGTCGAGCCGCCGACCCAGACCTCGCGACGGCGCTGCGCCGACGCCCAGACGATCGCCCGCGCCGCCACCTCGGGTTGGTAGATGGGCGCGACCGGCTGCGGGTGGCGCGGCAGGCGCGAACGGACCCACTCGAACTGCGGGGTGTTGAGGCCGGGCAGGTGCACGGTGGTCACGTGCACCGCGCTGCCGTCGTGGAAGAGCTCGGCGCGCACCGACTCGGTGAAGCCCTGGATCGCGTGCTTGGCGCCGCAGTACGCGCCCTGCAGCGGGATGCCGCGGTAGGCGAGCGCCGAGCCGACCTGCACGATGGTCCCGCGGTTGCGCGGGCGCATCCGCCGCAGCGCGGCCTGAGTGCCCCAGACGAAGCCGAGGTAGACGACCTCGGTCGCGCGGCGGAACTCGTCGGGTTCGATATCCCAGGTGAAGGCGAAGATCGAGGCCATCGCGCAGTTGACCCACACGTCGATCGGGCCGAGCTGCTCCTCGACGGTCCCCGCGGCCGCCTCGACGGCGGCGGCGTCGCCAACGTCAACGGGCACGACGAGCGCGCGGCCGCCCGCCGCCTCGACGTCGCGGCGCGCGGCCTCCAGGCCCTCGTGGCCGCGGGCGATCAGGGCGACCTGCGCGCCGCGCGCGGCGAACGCCATCGCGGTCGCGCGGCCGACGCCGGCGCTGGCGCCGGTGACGACCACGGTCTCGGGCTCGCAGCTCACACCGCCGGTATGCCCAGGCTGAGCGCCTTCAGACCTTGCGCGATGTGACGGGTGAGCCGCAGGTAGTCCGATTTCATCCGTTGCCCGTCGATGTCGGTCTGCGACCGGTTCGGGGGCGGGTTGCAAGGGGCGAGTCAGCGATCTTACGGGCGGCGTCCGTCTCGCAGCCGTTGCCCGGCCGGGGCACGCACTATGTGATGATCGTCAGCGCGTCCGCCGACCTGGGCTCACTCACGCCTCCTGGTCGGGTTCGGAGGCGTCCGCCTGGGTCACGTCGTCGTTGAAGGGGGCCGCGCCGAACTTTGGAGCCACCCGCTGCCAGAAACGCAGCGTGTCCGGCAGGTTGAGCCGCGCGCGGTCTGCGAAGGAGCCCTTCATGCGACGGAGCGTCGCGGGTGGAGGAAGGCGATGGCGCCCGGTCTGGGCCGGACGCGCCTCAACCGCCTCAGCCTCGCATGGGGCGATCGACGACGAAGTTGTCGATCTGGAAATCGCTGCGGTTGCCGCGCGCGGCGAGGATGAACGCCACCTTGCGCGAGCCCTCCGCCTTGCCGGCGAGCTCCGGCTTGATCTGGACGTCGTTCGAGAGTTTCCAGTTGCTGTGGTCCCGGCTCTGGACGCGCTCAAAAAGAGGTACGGTGCGCGGCCCTCCCGCATTCGGACAGCGACTGACGTGCAGCTGGCAGGACGATGGCGAGTACGAGCAGCATTCGGGTTCTCCCTTCCGTGGCTCGCCTGGCGAGCCGCTGAGATTGCCTCGCAGCCCTACCCGGACGCACTGCGCACAATCGCGCGGCGCGCCTTACTTGCGACGAGGGCAAGTTAAGGCGCCGCCGAAGCCCCAACTTCGAGCGTCGGGGCTACCGCGGCCCTCTCGAAGCGAGCCGGATCCTGGCCTCGGTAGAGCAGGGCTATTGCCGTTGCGTACGGCGGCGACGATATCCGTCAGCCCGACTGCGTTTACGGCCCATCCTGAACACCGCTTTCAGCGCCTTCCATTCCAAGATGTGCTTGATCAGCCTTCGCACGTGACCTCCTTTCCTGACTCCGGGGACGCTCGCCGGCTACAGGAGTCGCACGATCAGGATGATGAGCACGATGATTACCAGCAGGCCAATCAGCCCATAGCCCGTTCCCGCGATAGCGACCGGTAGCGTTGCGAGCAGCACCGGTGTTCCTTTCGTCCGGGGTACGCGTGCCGTCCGTCCTACCCGGCCGGTGCCATCCCAACCCTGCGGCGGTATGACGGTCCGTGAGCTGGCGCGAGACAGCCCACCTAGCCTTCACTTTTCGCGTCTTTGCGTCGGCGGATTGCCTCTTCGGCATGCTGTGCGAAGACAGCGCGAACGAAGTCTGGAGTCGGGCGGTTGAACCGTCCCGACGGGCGCATGGTCCGGTTCGTCGACACGAGCGCTTTGGCGAGCTTCGTCGCTGTGGGGTAGCTCTCATTCGGCCAGCGGGCGCCGCAACCCGGGCAGTGGGGCGATGAGCCAGCCCGCAGGCTCAGAAAATCGGTCTGACATCGATGGCAGTGGAATCTCGGCATCGTCATCCTCCGTGATGTTGGTCCGCGTCTGCGTGGGGATGGCATATCCACAAGGCGGCCCCTCAAACGGGTGCCTATCCGCCAACCATCAGCGCACCTGGCAGGACCACCGTTTGCCGTCATCGTCCACGGGTAAGGCGTAATCCACGCTCGGCGCTAAGCAATCAACAGCAGCAGCGCTTAGCCCGGTCGTTCATTGGACACGGCCCCGTCCCGGCGCACTGGCCCCAGCGCGTCGGGGGCACGTCGCGTCCCACTCACCCCGGGCAACCGGGGTACTCGGGCGGTAGACCCCGGCGCCGGAGGGCTCCCGGGGTCTACCGCCTTCTCCACGCAATCAAGCAGCCGGACGCCGGCTCAGCCAGTCCTCGACGACTCGCGCCTCCCGCGTCATCACAAGACCGTCGAACACGCCTATGAGCGCACGAGCGCACGACTCGGGACGCGCCCCGCGTAGGGCCGCGAGCGCAGCGAGCGCGAGCTGCGCGTCCTCGTGCGTGACGTTCCGCGCCTCGGAGCAGAACCGGGAGTGCCACCGCACGGCCGCTCGTTCGTACCGGGCAGGGTCCTGATCCCGGTAGAGCAAGGTCAGGGCGAGAGCGTCAGCGAGCCCTAGGCGGCCGGCCTCCAGCGCCGCGCTGGTGGCGATCAGCGGGTTCCCGGTGGCGAGCGCCTTCCGGAAGTTGCCCGAGGGAGAGCCCGCGTTGCCCACGAACGCATGTTCGCACGAGAGGGTGGGAAGGACGCGGTTTCTGACGTCGTGGGTCGGGTAGGCCTCTGCCGTTCCCAATCCGCAGGAGGATCAGATGAGTTCAGTCGACGTTTGGACTTTCAGGATCGAATCGGTAATCGACGTAACCGGGTTCAAGGTCGAGGCCGTCGACGGAAGCATCGGCAAGATCGACGAGGCGACGTATGAGGTTGGGTCGAGCCAGCTCGTGGTCGACACTGGGCCTTGGATTTTCGGTAAGAAGGTCGTGGTGCCGGCGGGCATCGTTGATCGCATCGACGCCGACGACGAGACCGTCTACGTCAACCGCACGAAGGACCAGATCAAGAACTCGCCCAAGTTCGGCGATGTCTATTCGGACGACGCGAGCCGCGCAGACGCAAGTAGCTACTACGGTCAGGGCGGGGCCGGCTACCGCGACTCGTGACCAAGGACCGGGACGTGTAGTTCAAGCTCGCGCCAGCGCTGCCGATCCACCTAGAGACTGCATCGTGTTATCGCCGCCCCGTCCAGACGCGAGCGGGTACACGCCCTGAGATCGCTCCGCAGCCACCCGCTCCAGGGTGGCTGCTTTGCTTTCCTCAAAGTCCCCCTTTGGACGGGCGTCGCGATCCCGCCGCTCGGGTGACGGGGTGTTGTCGCTCCTGCTAGGAAGGCCTCTTCGGCACGCCAGGACCGATCGAGTAAACGCCCAGACGGGCTCAGACGAGACCTAGTGGAGACGACCGTTTCCGCGAGTCTCGCCGGCGTCGTCGAGCTCTCATTCGGCCTGCGGGCTGGGTCGTCGCTCCGAGTGATGTTGGGCTCGCCATAGGCGGGCTTTGCCAAGGAGGGCCGAGACGCGCTGCCTGGTGACGCCGAAACGCCCTGCGATCTGGTCCATTGTCATGCCCTCGGCGTAGAGGGCCTCCGCCTCGGCTCGGCGGACGTTTGCTCCGGAGCGGTCCAGCGCCGCCGAGCTTTCCGTGACTAGCTGGACGATCAGCGGCCCGTCCTCGTCGGCGACCGCGTCGGCGTATCGGAGTCCCGCTGCTCGTGCTCTTCGGATCCGGGTCATGCGCTCCTTGATGAGCGTCGCCCGCCTGTCGTTGTCGGCGATGACCTCCTCGAGGGCCGCCAGAGCGTCGAGAACCGCGTCCTCAGCCATCTATCCCTTTCGGATCATTTTTAAGTTTGCGCAATAGCCATTGCGGCAAGACCTGTTGCAGCAACTACTATTGCGGCAACTGCTATTGCTGTAATGACCGTTGCGGCAACCCCTATTACCTACCCGGTATTGCGGATCTTATGTCCCGACCACGACGACGCAGGACGGAGGTACCGTTGGCACTCGCAAGCGACTTCGCAACCTCAAGTCACGTCACCCGGACGGCGGCCCGGCCCTCGAGCCGCCCAACGCGCAAGGACCGCCGGCATGGCGCAGCACGGTCGGCGCCGGACAGGTCGTCCGACAGATATCTCGATGGACTGCTTTTCCGTCGCTACCAATGCGACGGGGATCTGGATGCCCGCCGCCAGCTGATCGAGCGCTACCTGCCGCTCGCTCGCAGCCTCGTGCGCCGCTATGAACGCGGCGGCGGGTCCTTCGAGGACCTCATGCAGGTGGCGAGCTTGGGGCTCGTGAAGGCGGTCGACCGTTTCGAGCCGGAGCGCGGGTTCAGCTTTTCGAGCTACGCGGTGCCGACGATCCTGGGCGAGCTGCGACGCTACTTTCGCGACTCCCAATGGGCGCTGCACGTGCCGCGCGAGATCCAGGAGCGCGTCATGAAGGTCAACGCCGCGGTGGAGCGACTGTCCGGCGAGCTGGGGGTCTCACCGAACCCCGCGCAGCTCGCGGACGAGCTGAAAATGCCGGTGGAAAAGGTCCTCGAGGCGATCGCGGCCAACGCCGCGTACGACACCGCCTCGCTCGACACGCCACTCCGCTCCAGCGACGACGAAAGCCAGACCATCGCCGCAACCGTCGGTGAGACCGACCGGCGCTTCGAGCTGATCGAGGCCGGCGCGTCGATCGGCCCGGCGCTGAAGGCCCTGCCCGAGCGGGATCGCTTGCTCCTCCAGCTCCGCTTCGTCGACGACCTCACCCAGACCGAAATCGCGCAGCGCATGGGCATCTCGCAGATGCACGTCTCCCGCCTGATCCGGCGGGCACTCGAGGACATACGCTGCCAGGCGGAGGCGGCCTAGACGAAGCCCGGCTGGTCGAAGGCCCGATTCGGGTAGCGGTAGAAGCCCTCGCCGCACGCGACCCACGTCGCAGCGAGCGCAGCTGGTTGAGGGCGCGGAGAACGCGGCAGACGCCGGTGCCTACCGGATTTGATAGGAGGGTCCATGCCCGTGGTGCAATGCCCCAAGTGCGGGGCCGAATCGCTTGTAATCGACCGCGCGGATTTCTCGGAGTGGCGCTGCCCGAACTGCAGCGCGAAATCGCGCGGTGAAGAAATCCCGAGCCGGCGGCGATTCTTGCGCGCAGCAGTCGCTGCGGCCCGCCCGCTGGGGGGCCTCGCTCGCATCCGTCGCTAGCCCCCGGGGTGGCCGGCCGCTGAGCCACGAAATGACTGGCGGCCCGGACGGGGAGAACGCTGCTCGTTCGTACCGGTTGGGGTCTTGGTCGCGATACGAACCTGGCGCGAATAGACCTACCGCCGTTGGAGTATCGCGGTTAGCCTGCTCACTCCCCGTTCCCGTTCCCTCCTCGGGGTGAGTGACGGGGAATCTAGGCCCCCGGGATCTCTCACCCGGGGGTCTTCACCGCTCTCTTCGGTGCGCTTAGGAGCGAGGCGGCCGGAGTCAGCCCCGACGGAAAGGATCGGCCATGAAGAAGATCATCTTGGCAATCGGTATCGGGGCGGTGATTGCCTTGCCTGGGACGGCTCTCGGTTTCGGACCAAGCCAAAACCCCCACGCAGTGGCGGCCTGCATGAAGAACATCGACAAGCAGACAGGCAAAGGCGTCATGGCCGGCGGCGGTCCGAAGGCGGGGGTTCCGGGGCCGACCAATTGCGATCACTTCTACCAGGGGATTGGCGCGATCGGCAACGGTCTCCCGGGTGGCGGCACCCCCTAACCCCGGGTCCGTCAAGAAACTGAGCTAAAGACTCGCAGCGTCCGGTCGACGATACGGAGTAACACACGTGTTATCGCCGCCCCGTCCTCACGCGAGCAGATACACGCCCTGACTTCGCTTCGCGGAGGGCGCGGTAGACCCCCGGAGCCCTCCGGGGTCTACCGCTTGTGAGGGTGGGACGCGGCGACCCCGACGCGCTGGGGCACAGCGCGCCGAGACGGGCCACGTCCGTTAACGCGGGGGCTAAGCGCTGCTCCTCCACTTCCTTGCCTAGCCCGAGCGTTGGAATACGGCTACCCCGGGACGCTGCCGCCAAACACCAGTGCGGGGCAAGCGGCGAAGGGTTGGCGGGTCGACGCCCGTTTGACGGGCCGCCTTTGGGATATGCCATCTCGCAGACGCGAAAGTCATCACGGAGGACGCGATGCCTAAATTCCACTGCGACCGGTGTCAGACCGATTTTCTTAGCCTGCGACCGCGATCATCGCCTCGCTGCCCGGGTTGCGGCGCTCGCTGGCCCAACGAGAGCTACCCCGCTGTGACGAAGCTCGCCAAAGCGCTCGCGGCGAAGAGCCGAACGGCGCGCCCGTCGGGACGGTTCAACCGCCCGACGCCAGACCTCGTTCGCGCGCTCGTCGCACAGCGCGCCGAAGAGGCAGTCCGCCGACGCAAAGCGGCCGAAACCGAGGGGTAAGAGGCCTAAGCCTCGCCGAGCTCCTGCTGAGCCGGTGGCTCGAGGATGACGACCTCGACGGCGTAGTCGGGGTCGATGTGGTTGTCGCTCATGAACGCTGCCTGCTTGTCGAGTCCCCGCGTCGAACTCCTGCAAATCGGGTTAGCGAATGTGTCACCGGGTAGCCCGAACGCCAGGCAGGCATTCGACCTCGAAAAGGATCAAGGATGGCCAGCAGAACAACTTCTCAGAGTGCGCAGCGCGAGAGCGGGTCGGCGAAGGGACCGGGCTCCAAGCCCAAAGCAAGAGGATCCTCTGGCCAGGGCGGGGGCGCATCACGAAGCGCTTCGTCGCGTTCTTCGCGCGCTTCGAACGGCTCGAAGTCGGCCGCATCGCCGCGTACGCGTAGTAGAGCAGTGCGGTCCAAGAATGGCTCCGCGCGCTCCAGCGGCAGTGGTGCGAAGCGAAGCCCGACCAACCGGAGCCAGGAGAACGCTGGGAGTGCTCGGCGCTCAAGTGGCGCGAGCTCAAGCGGTCGTCGCACCAACGACGGCCTGATGAGCACGGTCCGGCTGGCGGCGCGCAAGGCCGGCGGCCCCGCGCTCGCGGTGGGTGCCGCAGCCGCCGGCGCGGCCGGTGGCATCGCGCTGAAGGGTCGTGTCCAGCGCCCGAAGGTGCTCGGCATGAAGCTCCCGCGCCTGAGCGGGACGCCCGGCCTCGGTGACCTTGACATCAAGTCGATGGCCAAGAGCGTGGGCAAGGCGAGTAAGCGCTTCGGCCAAACCTCGAAGCAAGTGTCCAAGGACATCGAGCGCCTAGGCGAGCAGGCCGAGCGCATCGGCAAGATCCTCGACTAGGAGCCCAAGCGGATGGCGACGAACAGGACCAGATCCCGAGCCACAGCATCGAATGGAAGCGGCGCGGCAAGTCCGATCGCGGGGTCCAGCGCGACGGGCAATACCGTCGCCAAGGCGGCGCGCGGCGCGAGGGTCCCCGCCCTCACCGCCGGAGCGGGGGTTGCAGGGCTCGCCGGCGGCTTCGCGCTGGGTTCCTGGAAAGCGTCCAAGACTCGGCCCGGAACGGCGAAGTTGGCGCGCGCGGTGGCCCAGCTCGCGAAAGAGCTGGGCTCCCTGACGAGCGAGGTCGCCTCTACCAAGGACGACGCTCGGGAACTCCGCCAGCTACTGAAACAGGCGAACAGGCGCTCACCGGTCGAGGTGCTGCTCGACGGTCTAACCCACCGGCGCGGCGCTCACAAAAACGAGTCCTAATCGAGCGGCCCGACCCTGAGCGTCCAAACGAGTTTGGCCCTGGTTTCCGACCGTTGAGCGCGGGTGGCGGCCGCGGCCGTGTACCGCCACCAACGCACAATGCGCCTCTGCGCTGTCCGTAGGCTGATCGTCCCGGCGCAGACCTCCGCGTGAAGCTTGTTCTCGAGCTTGTCCTTGCTCCTCGCGCCCGGCTGCTTCTCGCGCCATAGGTTCTTGATCGAGTTCGACCCGCCGAGTTCGAGCGAGATCAGATGATCGACCTCGTAGGAGCCGGCGGTGTGGCGCCGGATGCCGCAGTTCAGATAGACCCGGTTCTTCGTCCGCGTCGACGTGCCCGAGGGGCACTGTCATCTGACGGACAAGCGCTCTTGTCCCCCGTTACGTCACGGGGTAAGGCACCGGTGGGCGAGGAATGATCCCCACGCGATCATGCCGGAAGCAAGGGGTCGAGTACGAGGTGCGCAGGCCGTGAGTTCAAACCCGCCGACCACAGAACCGAGCACCCGACGCAAGGTCCCATGGCGCCGTCTTTCCAAAACCGCTTTCCATTGCGCGCTCGGGAAAGAAACGCCCCCTACTAAGAGGGGGCGTTTGAAGCTCTAGCAAGCGACGGAGAGGGCGGGATTCGAACCCGCGAGAGAGCTTGCGCCCCCTACTCGCTTAAGTGGCGACGCAACGTTGCCGAACGTTGCCGGACGTGTCCTAGAGCCGTGCTTTCGCTGGTTGGAGGGCTCGAACGTTGCCGTCCTTGGCGGCACCATCTTGCCAAGAACATGCCTTGCTTGCCCCGAGGATTCGGCGGCACAAGGCCGGCGCGTACGAGGTCGACCACCTGATCTCGTTGAACTCGGCGGGTCGAACTCAGCCTGCTCGAGGCTTGGCGGGCTGTGACGCGGCGTTGGGGCCGCATGCACAGGCGTGGGCTTACCGGTTCAAGCCTTCCCGAGTTGGAGCTGCGAGCTCGCGCCGCCCCTCGCCTCCAACAGGGAAAGGAACCCGTCACGATCACGGAACGGTCCTGACGCTTCGGCTGTGACCGCAGCACCGACTATCCCGTAGCCCCGGTTTTCTCTGTGGCTTGCGGCTGTGCGGCCCTTCCTCCCCGAGGATGTTCCTGACCGCGCTGGACTTGAACACAATTTGAACACAAATTTTGGTAGGAACCAGCGTCGGCGTGTCGTGGGAGCACACCCCGTGGGGGCGTGGGCGCCGCGCAGCCACCCCAATTCGGCCTCGTCTTGCCCTTGAGTTGCGTTGGCGGGTGTGAGCGGGAACGAGCCGACGTGGCCAACTATTCGATCTCGCGCGTGAAGATGCGGCCGGTGCCAGTGGCTGCCGGTCTCACCGGCGATGGGTTTCGCGCAAGCCAGGGACCAGACTTCCCCCTACCCGACCTCAACATGCCCGGGCCTGTCATTAGTTTTCACGCCCTCCAGATTAGCTTTCTAGAGCCAAATCTCGCGGGCCGCGGTTAGACACCCGCTCGGCTGCCAGGCGAAGCGTCGAGACTCGACTCTGACGGCTTGCACAACTGGTAGACGACGGTGACGGACAGCGCGAACACGCAGATCGACCAGAACGGCGTGGTGCCCGTCCCCGCGAGCGCCTCGATCGCGCCAACCGAGCCGGCGATGATCCCGATCACGCGACCGAAACCGCCACCACCGAACAGCGAGAATGCCGCGATGAGCTGGAACACACCGATGATCAGGGTGATCCAACCCCAGGTGTGCAGGCTCGAGACCACGTAGACCGAGTTCTGCGTGAAGAACTTGGAGTTGCTGACCGCTGCGATGCCCCACGCGATGTTCAGGAAGCCGGCGATCGCGAGCAGTATCGCCGCGAACGTCCACCAACCCGTGACCCTTGCTTCGTTGCCCATTGCATCTCCTTCGGCTGAGGTAGGGGCGCAAATCTCTCGCGGTCGATCTCCCATGACCTCGTCCCGTTGGCATGAAAGGTCGGGCCGACTTCATGGCGTGTCCCCTTCGGGGTTTTCGAGTGCCGCGTCGACGTCGTAGCCGAGGGCCAGCGCCAGTTCGGGGGCTGCGGAGACGACGCGTGTCAGGCCGATCGTGGGAGCTACGGCAATCAGTGTCCCGACGATCTCGTCGATGGTGGCTCCCGCCGCCAGCGCCACCTCGGCGTTGGCCTGGTAGGAGCACGAGGCGGCGTCGATCGCGAGCAATGCTCCCAAGCGCACCAGGGCGTGGGTTTTCTTGTCCAGTCCCGACGCTTCGACAGTGTCGTGCCCCATCCCGAGTGCCGATTCCAAGTAGCCCTCGTCGTTAAGTGCGAGTCTGCGCAGGATCTCCTTGTAGTGATCCATGTGCTTTTAGAGCGTCCGGGGGTTTCGGCCCGAGACCGGGTTGTGCGAACCCCGCGAGCATCACACGGTGCGCGGGCGTCGTCATCCCCCCGATGGCATGAACGAGCACGCGGCCGCGTTCATGCCGTTGGGGCGATGACCGGGCGGGTCAGGCGAGATTCCATGGATGCCCAGACCATGGCGATTCGAGACTCGCCTGGCGCGAAGGGAGCGACACGATGACGGACGTTGACCACGCCATTGAGGAAACGGAGCGACTCATGCCCGAGGCGGGAGTGATTCTCACAGCGGGGGAGCGGACCGCGAACGGCAAGGCGGCGCGGGCCGTCGCGCCGCGCTCGGGCCAGGGCGAATGGGAACCGGCCTCCGATCGGCGTGATCCGGTAGAGATGCTGGAGGAGCAGGCTGCTTCCCGCGTGCCAGGCCTCGTGCCAGTCCGCTATGGGCGGATGCTGGTTTCGCCATTCACTTTCTTTCGCGGCGCCGCATACCTGATGGCGGCCGATCTCGCCGGCGCGCCTCGAACCGGCTTGCGGGTCCAGCTCTGCGGCGATGCGCATCTGTCCAACTTCGGTGGGTACGCAGCGCCAGACCGGCGGCTCGTGTTCAGCATCAACGACTTCGACGAGACGTTGCCGGGTCCGTTCGAGTGGGACCTGAAACGGCTTGTGGCCAGCTTCGCCGTCGCCGGCCGGGATCGACAGTTCGACAAGAAGACGCGGCAGTCAATCAATCGGACTGTGACGCGCTCGTATCGGGAGGCGATCAGGAGCTTCGCCGAAATGTCGAATTTCGACATCTGGTATTCGCGAATCGACGTCGAGGAAATCGCCGCGCTGGCGGCTCAGCAGGGCACTCGAAAGCAGCTCAAGAAGTTCAACCGTAACCTGGCCAAGGCGCGGTCGAAGGACAGCTTGAGGGCTCTTGGCAAGCTCACGGAGATCGTCGACGGCGAGCGCAGGATTGTGAGCGATCCACCGCTCATCGTGCCGATCGAGGAGGTGCTGGTGGGCGCCGAACGCACTGAGATCGAGAACTTCGTGCAGGGAGTCATCCGCTTCTACCGCCGGACGCTGAGCGCCGACCGCCGGCAACTACTCGAGCGCTTTCGCTACGCCCACTCGGCACGCAAGGTTGTCGGCGTCGGCAGTGTTGGCACGCGCGCCTGGATCGTGCTGATGATGGGCCGCGACGAGAACGATCCGCTCTTCCTGCAGCTCAAGGAGGCGCAGGCATCCGTGCTCGAGCCGTTCCTGGGCAAGAGCGGGTTCGGAAAGCACGGTCAGCGCGTGGTCGAAGGCCAGCGACTCATGCAGGCCGCCAGCGACGTGATGCTCGGCTGGGTACGGATGGCGGACTGGGAGGGCGTGAGCCGGGACTTCTACATGCGCCAACTCTGGGACGGCAAGGGGTCGGCTCTTGTCGAGTTGATGAACCCAGCAGCGATGACCGTGTACGCCGGCTTCTGCGGCCGGGCGCTCGCGAAGGCACACGCCCGCTCCGGGGACGCGATCGCCATCGGCAGCTATCTGGGCGCCGGCGAAACTTTCGATCGTGCCCTGGCTGCGTTCGCAGAGACCTATGCGGACCAGAACGACCGCGACTACGTCGCACTGAGAGATGCAGCCGATTCGGGGCGCGTAAACGTCGAGGCCGGTCTCTGATGCTCAGGACCGGCCTCTGACCAGGCAATGAGCTAGTCCTCGTCCTCGATCGCGACGGCGAGGCCAAGCGCTTCGACAATCGAGCTGCCGGCGGCCGCCACGCGGGCGCTTCCCACCACCGGAGCGATGGCGATCAGCACGCCTTGTACCTGCTCGAGGCTCAGGCCCATTTCGGTCGCCGTCTCGAGGTTCAACAGGTAGGACGCCGGCGGGGCTCCAATGGACGCCAGGGCGGCGATGCGAACGAGCATGAAGGTCTCGCCATCGAGGCCAGAGCCTTCGGGAACCCCTTCGTTCATCCTCACGAGGGTGTCGAGGACGGGTGTGTTCACTTCGGTCATGGTGGTTCCTCCTCCGCAGATCAGGCCGGCCCGAGCAGCTTTGCCTTCTCCCGCTCGAACTCGTCATCAGTCAGCACGTTCTGGTCGTGGAGCTCGCCCAGCTGCTTGAGCTCCGTCATGACGTCCGGCGTCAATCCGCCGGCCGCCGCTCGTTGGTCGCCCTGGCCGGGATCAGCCGGCTCCGGAGCAGGAGCCGTCTGCTCTTGTTGCGCCTCCTTTGCGTCCCGGTGCTTCTTGGCCGCCACGGCCGCCCCACCGATGGCAGCGGCGCGTCGTCTGCGCTGGCGTCTGTCTTGTCCCATCTCACTTCCTCCTTCGCGCGGCGATGACTCTTCTCGGAGATTGACGCGTTCGGCCGGTTGGGGCATCGCCCATTTCGGACCATTCGGCCCGATTCATCCATAACGGACGATGAGGGCGAGCTCACGCGCCACTTAGGGTGCAAAAGGCACATCCCCTCGCGTTGGACCTGAAGGAGAGTCGTGATGGCTGAGACACCAACCGACGTGCTGGTCGCGGGCTACCAGGAGATCGACGAGGCGACGAAGGACTTCGAGTCGCTGGTCGCGCTCGTCAGGGAGAAGAAGGTCTCGATCGAGGGCGTGATCCTGGTGACGCACGCCCAGGACGGCAGTGTCGCGGTGCGGCAGACAGGCGACAACCTCGGTCGCAAGGGGTTGGGGTGGGGCGGCGGGGTCGGGGTCGCGGTTGGCCTGTTCGCGCCGCCGCTGCTGGCGTCCGTCGCCGTCGGGGCGGTCGCGGGCGGGGTGATCGGCAAGTTCGTTGACCACCGGGTCGAGCAGGGAAATCCACGACAAGATCGGCGAGAACCTGCCGCCGGGATCGGCGGGGATCATCGCGGTGTTCGATGACGAGCAGCGGCTCGGTGTCGAGCAGGCGCTCGCGGGCGCGTTGCTCCGCTCGGTTGTCCAGGGCGACAAGCAGGGCACCGCCGCCCTGAAGGAGTCGCTCGCCGAGGCGATGGGGAAGTTCAGTCCGGACCGCACGGTGCTGCCGATCCCCGATCCGAACTTCGGCGGCACGATCGGGCGCACGCTCGACGCGTCCGTCGCCGACTGGACGATCAACATGACGCCGTCGGCGCCGGAGGGCGCACCGAACGTCCTGCTCGTCTTGATCGACGACGCCGGCTTCGGCAACCCGTCGACGTTCGGGGGGCCGGTCTCGACGCCGAACATGACGCGGGTCGGCGAGCAGGGGCTCACGTACAACCGCTTCCACGTCACCGCGCTGTGCTCGCCCACCCGGGCCGCGCTGCTGACCGGGCGCAACCACCACACGGTGGGGTTCGGGTCGATCGGCGAGTTTCCGGGCCCGTTCCCGGGCTACACGGCCTCCGTCCCGAAGGACTGCGCGCCGTTCGTCCGGGCGCTCCAGGGCAACGGCTACAGCACCGCCGGTTTCGGCAAGTGGCACCTGACTCCCGATCACCTGCAGGGCGCAGCCGGGCCGTTCGACCGCTGGCCGAACGCGTGGGGATTCGATCACTTCTGGGGCTTCCTCGGCGGCGAGGCAGGTCAGTACGACCCCGTGATCACGCAGGACAACACGACGCTCGGCGTCCCGCAGGGCGAGGACGGCGAGCGAGTACTACCTGCCCGACGACCTGACCGACCAGGCGGCGAAGTGGCTGCACGCCGTCCGGGCACAGGACCAGACGAAACCGTGGTTCATCTACTACTCGACCGGGTGCGCGCACGCGCCGCATCACGTGGCGATGGAGTGGAGCGAGAGGTACCGCGGCAAGTTCGACCAGGGCTGGGACGCGCTCCGCGAGGAGACCTTCGAACGGCAGAAGAAGCTGGGTGTGATCCCGCCCGACGCGGTGCTCACGCCGAGACCCGATGCCTTCCCGGCGTGGGACTCGCTCTCGGAGAGCGAGAAGGAGCTCTACGCCCGCCAGATGGAGGTCTACGCCGGCTATCAGGAGAACGCCGACTGGAACGTCGGGCGGCTGCTCGACGCGGTCGAGGAGATGGGCGAGCTCGACAACACGCTCGTGATCTACATCTTCGGCGACAACGGCGCGAGCATGGAGGGCACGATCACCGGCTCGTTCAACGAGCTGACGATGCAGAACGGGATCGCGCTGACGCCCGAGCAGCAGCTCTCGCTGATCGACCAGATACGGCGGGCTCGACGCCTGGGGCACCGACGCGTTCGCGCCGCACTACGCGAGCGCCTGGGCGTGGGCCGGGCAACGCTCCCTTCCAGTGGGGCAAGCAGGTCGCCTCGCACCTGGGCGGCACGCGCAACGGGATGGTCATCTCCTGGCCGGAGCGGATCAGGGACGCCGGCGGCTTGCGTTCCCAGTTCACCCACTGCATCGACATCGGGCCGACGATCCTCGAAGCGGCCGGCATCCCCGAGCCCAAGGTCGTGGACGGGATCGCGCAGAAGCCGATGGAGGGGACGAGCTTCCTGTACAGCTTCGACGACGCGAGCGCGGCCGAGCGGCACACCGTGCAGTACTTCGAGATCTACGGCAACCGCGCGATCTACAAGGACGGCTGGTGGGCCGCATGCATGCTCGACCGCATCCCCTGGGACGCGTCGCCGCCGACGATCGCGAGATTCGCACCCGGAACCTACGACCCCGAGCAGGACACGTGGGAGCTGTACTACCTGCCCGACGACTTCACGCAGGCGAACGACCTCGCCGCGGAGAACCCGGAGAAGCTCGCCGAGCTCAAGGAGCTCTTCTGGGAGGAGGCCGAGAAGCACAACGTCCTGCCGCTGCTGGCCGGGTTCTCGGTCTTCTTCGGGATCCTGCCGCCGATGCCGACGATCACGACGCACACGTTCTACGGCGACGTCGAGAACATCGCCTCCGGAATGATCCCCCGCGTCTACGGGCACTCGTACGCGATCGAGGCCGAGCTCTCAGTGCCGGAGCAGGGAGCCGAAGGGCGTGATCGTCGCCGAGGCGGACGAGATGGGCGGCTTCTCGCTCTGGGTCGACGACGACGGGCTGCTGCACCACAGCTACTCGATGATGGGCGTCGAGCAGTACAAGCAGGTCTCGACCGAGCCGATCCCGACCGGTGACGTCACCGTCCGCATGCAGTTCGACGCCGACAGGCAGGAGCGCTCGGCCGGAGGAACGGTTTCGCTCTACGCCAACGACCAGAAGATCGGCGAGGGACGGCTGGAGAAGACCGTGTCTCTCCGCTTCTCCGGCTACAGCGGCATGGACATCGGCCGCGACAACGGCCTGGTCGTCGACCGCGCCTACGCGGCCAAGGCTCCGTACGCGTTCACCGGCACGGTGAAGAAAGTCATCTTCGACCTCAAGCCGGCGGCCAGGCACGAGGACGAGAAAGCCCTGCACGAGGCCGCGGCCCACGGTGCGACGGCACACGGCATCAGCGCCTAATCGGTCTTGCCAGTGAGCGCTCCGGAGTCGCCAAGTGACCATTCTCTGACATCGAAGGAGAACGCTATGAGCCAGAGTCATCTCGTCATTGACTTCCCGATCAAGGGTCCAGCCAACGCCAAGGCCCTACCCGAGGAACTGCCCCCGTTGATGCCCGATCTCGCGAAAGCGCAGGACGACCTCGGTACGGTGCACTTCTCCCGTTTCATGGTCGAGGGAGACGAGAAGCTTCTCTTCCTTTCGGACATTGACGGCGAGGTCGACGAGCATATTGAACGGCTCGTGGAGAGTGCCGGCCCGTTCTTCGACGCCATCTTCGAACACGTGGCCGACCCTCCAGCCACGCCCGTGGCCGGATGACCCTGCAGAGGGTCAGTCAAATGGCTGAAGCGCCACGTCCGCGACCCCTGGATACGTATTTCGCTTACGACGACGCTTCGGTCCAGGACATCAAGGACGTGCGTGCGTGCGGCGGGCTTCACAGGCAGCGCCTCGCAGGGCGTCCTGCTGACCTACATGTCCTTCAAGTCACGTGTCCAAGCCTTCGCCGTGAAGCTGGTCGCGAGGACCCTAGTGGGAGAGAAGGGACACAAAGCGTCGGATGCCATCGGGACGCTGCATGTCGCCCACTTTGTGCCTTTTGAGAACAACCACATCGGCTTCTTCACCGTCTACGACGGTGACATGGAGAAGTACATCCAGGACTTCGCAGAGCAAGGCCGCGTACGTTTTCGACGCTCTCTTTCCGCATGTCGTCGGCGCGCCGCCAACGCCGGTAGCAAAGAACGCCCAGGCGTTCTATCAGTGGGGAGTGGACAACAACTATCCACCAATCGGGTTTTACAGCGCCTATCCAGGCCTCTCGGTTCAAGACATTCGAGCCCTGCTGGCCGATTCCGCAAGTCACCGGCAGCCACCGCTGATAGGCACGGGTGTCATGGTCGCGAACCATGATCAACCCCGAGCTCGGGTTGGCGAGCACTGCGATTCACAGGAGCAGCGGCGATGAAGGCCCGGACTTCTTCACCGGCGTGCTGGAGCGCATGAACCCCGCGGATCCGGCGGTTCGGCGGCCGTGGACCCGGCGTCTCGACCTCGCGGACATTCAGGGGTTCATTCTCCGCGCGTACAGAATGCCGATGGTCCGGCATTTCTTGTTGACGGTAGGAGCTCCCGCACAGGCGCGCCGGCAACTTGGACGGCTCGTGAGCGGCGACGAAGCGGACGTCCCGCAGATCACCACCGCCGAGGACTGGCACGTCGGGTTCGCGCCCGGACCGGGAGACGATCCGGCGGCTGCCCCGCGTCGCAAGCCCGACTATTGCCTCAACATCGGTGTCACGTGGCCCGGGCTGGTCGCGCTGGAGGTAGAGGCAACGCGTGCCATCGCTGTCGTTCAAGTCGTTTGGTGCGTTCATCGAAGGAGCCGCGCGACGCGCGGAGTCGGTTGGCGATACCGGACCAAGTTCGCCTCAGAACTGGATCGACGGTTTTGGAGAAGGGCGACGATCACGTCCTGGTGACGCTGCACGCCTCAGCCCGGAGGCGATGGACGGCTACAGCGACAGGCTGTGTGCTGGTTTGCCGAGGGAGGTGCGTTTCAAGAGATCTGGCGCCAGGACGGGATGGCGTTAATGGAGATGCAAGACGGCCAACCCGTACCTACGTCCAAGATTCACTTCGGATATACCGATGGGATCACTACGCCCACCATTCGCGGCGGCCCGGAGCAGTATCACCCCGATCATCAGCAGCCCTGCGAGCCATGGCTCTTCGTCTTGCGCGAAGACGCTGAGAACTACGACGTACCGGAGCCACAGGAGCTCGGCCTGAACGGCAGCTTTGCGGTCTTCAAGCAGGTCGAGACCGACGTCGTGGGCTTTGAAGACTTCTTGCAGTCGAACAAAGACACGATCGATCCCGAACTGCTCGCCGCAAAGATGTGCGGGCGATGGCGCAACGGCGTTCCTCTCGCGCTGTCACCGGACACGGATAGCCCTGCCGGGGGGATATCGCCCGAACAGTTGAACGATTTCGAGTACGTAGACGCCGATGGTTCGGAGATCCGAAGGGGATCCGCTGTCCCGTCGGCTGCACACATACGCCGCGTCAATCCACGAGGTCAGCCAGTCGCGGGCCAAGGGCGTGCCCGGCGGCAGCAACAATTCCCACCGGCTGATTCGTCGCGGCATGCCATACGGGCCGACCTATGATCGAACGAAGCCCTACGACGGCATCGAGCGTGGGATGCTCTTCCACTTCATCAACTCGAACATCGAGAACCAATACGAGTTCGTGCTGCGACAGTGGGTCAATGACAGCGAATTCGCTGGGGGTGTCAGGCTTCACCCAAGGTCGAAAGATCCACTGATTGGCACCCAGGATCCAGCGGAGAGCATCTTCGTGATACCGCAGACAGATGGAGCGCCGCCGATCGAGGTTACGGGTCTCTCGAGCTTCGTGACGACCAAGGCCGCTGCGTACCTGTTCCTGCCGAGCATCACGGCCATCAAATTCGTCGCCGGCCTGCGGACGATCCACTTAAGGACGGCCCAATGATCGACCAAGCTCACCCGCGCGGCGTCGTCCCGATTGGATGAGCGCGCCCCGCCTGGCTCGCACCACCCGATTCGGACGAGTCGGCGTCCCTAAGCCGCCCATATCGTCACGCCACGACTCGGTTAGCGCCGTCAAGACGCGTCAGGCGCGAAGAGGTGGAGAAAGCGGATGAATCACACGTCGATCGACATCTACTTGGTGATCGACACGTTCTTGCTCCTGCTGATCGGAATCGGACCGAAGATCGCGCTCGTGCCGTTCCTGGAAATCACAGCAGCGATCGACCGTGAAACGAAGGCGCGTGTCGTACGCAAGATGCTCGTCACGGCAGGCGTGACCGCGCTCATCCTCGTGGGCCTCGGTGAGCTCTTGGCCAGACTGCTCCATTTCTCGACCGGATCGCTCTCGATTGCCGGCGGCATCATCCTGGTGATCATCGCGGTCACGATGGTTCTCGGGTCGGGCGATTCGCAGCCCAGCGCGGCCACCGAGGGAGCCGACCCAATGCGGATCGCGGTGTTTCCACTCGCCATCCCGTATTTGCTCAACCCGGCCGGGATCGTGACGCTCGTGACGCTGTCAGCCGAATCGAACTCGGTAGCCGTCTTCGCGATGGTCCTCGGCCTGCTCGCGCTGGTGCTCGCCCTCGACGTCGCTGTGTTCCGTTGGGCGAACCGCGTGAGTGACCATCTCGACGAGAGCCGCATGCTGGTAACCGAGAAGATCTTCGGCTTCCTGCTAGCCGCGCTCGCGGTCCAACTCGTCCTCGACGGCCTCGACAGCGTCGGCGTCATTCACCTCGCAAGCCACTGAACGAGCATCGCTTAGGCCGCGACCGACGCGGCGGGTCGGTTGACGTCCTCATCCCCAAAAAGGCCCGGTCGTCTGACAGGAATGCACCCGTTCGGCGAGGTCGGTACCGTGTTGGGGCCACGGATAAGCCACTGGTCGGCTCGGCAAATTGACACGGCTACGATCATCGCCACCCGGCGCGCCGGGACGGTCGAAGCCCGAGGCGGTGCCCCGGAGCGCGACTGGTGCGTCGCGCGGTCGTCCCGTTCGAGCTCGTTGAGTCGAAGTTGCGGCGACCACACGGTCGCGGCGGGAGCGTCTCCCGCGAGTCTCTGATCTCGTCGCTAGAAGGGCCGCGCGCGCCGCCGGTGTTGTTCGTGTCCGCCGGGCCCGGGTGGGGAAAGACGACGCTGCTTGCTCAGTGGGCTTCGAGATCTGAGCGGCCATTCGCGTGGGTGTCGGCCGATGAACGCGACAACGACCCGATCGTCTTCCTCACCTATCTAGGGGTCGCGCTCGACCGTGTCGCAACCCTGGACGCGGGTGTATTCGACGCGCTCGCTTCACCTGGTGTCTCCGTCGAGGGAATGATCGTGCCGCGTTTGGGGGCGGCGCTGGCGACAATGGAGCGACCCATCGTCTTGGTTGTCGACGACCTTCACGTGCTCGATAACCCATCATGCCTTGATGCCGTCGCCGCGCTGGCACGGCACGTACCGGAGGGCTCTCAGCTGGCGTTGTCGGCGCGTGCCGAGCCGGCGCTTTCGCTGGGCACGCTAAGGGCGCAGGGCCTGGCGCGAGAGGTCGGTCCGGACGAGCTGCGCATGGACGTTGCCGGGGCGCGGCAGCTGCTGAGCGCGGCCGGCCTGAGGTTGCCGGACGAGCAGGTCACGGAGCTCACCGAGCACACCGAGGGCTGGTCCGCGGGCCTGTATCTAGCCGCGCTGTCCATCAGGGCTCGGGGGGCCAACGCCAAGGCCGCGTCTTCATTTTCCGGGAGTGATCGTCTCGTCTCGGACTACCTGAGGTCAGAGTTACTCGAGCACCTCCCCTGGGACGAGCTTCGCTTCCTCACGCGTACCGCAGTTCTCAAGCAGATGTCCGGTCCGCTCTGCGACGCGGTCCTCGATCGGAGCGGCTCGGCCGAGATGCTGGAGTCGCTGTCCCATTCAAACCTCTTCCTGGTGCCGCTGGACGGTAATGGGGAGTGGTACCGGTATCACCATCTGTTCCGGGAGTTGCTCCGGGCCGAGCTCGATAGATCGCAGCCGGCTCTCGCACCTCGGGTCCTCGATCGTGCAATCGAATGGTGCGTGTCGAATGGGCAGATCGAGACGGCGATCGAGTACGCGCAGGAGGCTGGCGATGTCGACAGGGTGGCGCGCTTGGTTGAGGCGGCCGCCCACTACACATATCAGAGCGGTCGCGATGCGACCGCTCACGGCTGGCTCGTTTGGTTGGAGGCGCACGGGGCGCTTGACCGCAACGCAGCGGTTGCCGTACTCGGTGCGCTCGAGGCCGCGATCCAGGGGCGCCCGGCGGAGGCAGCGCGTTGGGCCGACGCGGCCGAAGGCGCGAGCTACGACGACACCCTGTTTGACGGCAGCTCTTCGATCGACTCCTGGCGCGCCCTGCTCAACGCCTTTCTTTGTCGGCACGGGATCGAGGCGATGCGCGCGGATGCAGAGCTGGCGATCCGGACACTCGGGCGTCGAAGCCAGCTCCGGCCGCCGGCCGTCCTGCTGCTCGCCACGTGTCAATTGCTGTCTGGGGAAGTCGACCAAGCCGACGACCTTCTCTGTGACGTCTCCGAGGAAGCCGTCGAGCTGGAAACGCGCGAGCCGGCGGCAGCCGCACTCGGAATGAGGGCGCTGATCGCGGTGTCGCAACTGAGGTGGACTGATGCCGAGGGGCACGCGGAGCAGGCGCTCCGGATCATCCGCCAAACGCGGTTGGATGAGTATCCACCTAGCGCGCTCACGTATGCGGTGGCCGCCCGCGTCGCGCTCCATCTCGGTCGAGTCGAGCACGCTCAAGGACTGCTCGTCCAGGCGCAGCGACTGCGGCCGCGGGTCACATACTCCCTGCCGTACCTGGCCATCCTCACCCGGTTGGAGCTCGTCCGCGCCTACCTGACGCTCGCCGACGCCGGCGGCGCCGAGACGATCCTCCGCGAGATCGACGCTATCTCACGCCGACAACCGGGTCTCGGCACGCTCCCGTCCCAGGTGGAGGAACTGCGGGCGAACCTGAAGACGCTCCGCGTCGATGCCCCCGGGGCCTCGACCCTGACCGAAGCGGAACTACGCGTACTCCCATACCTCGCGACGCAGCTCTCGTTCCGGGAAGTGGGCGAGCGGCTGTACCTATCGCGTCACACGGTGAAATCACACGCGATGGCCATCTACCGCAAGCTCAGCGTGACCTCGCGAACGGCAGCAGTTGAGCGCGCCACTGAGATCGGGATGCTGTAGCGGCCGCACTGGTGCCTGGCGCAGTTTCATGCCGTCGGGACGACGACCGCGCCGGGTTCCTATGTGTAATTGAAAGCGTCTGTAGGCGCTATCGGCAGACGACTCGGAATTCCGTGCAGAGGAACATGGACGCATACCGGGACACACTCCTACGGGGAGAACGAGTGCCGGCCACCAACGCGGCGCTGCTCGAGAACGCCCGTCTCCGGGCCGGACTCCGCGACTCCACGTCGACGCTCGGCATTACGAGCGTGCGCGACCGCATCGCTGCGGTCGGCGGCGAGCTCACGATCCGGTCGTTGCCTGGCGCGGGTGCGACGGTGAACGGCTACGTGCCATCCCGCGCCCGCGTCGGACCAAAGCGTCGGTACTGAGTGGTCCAGTCAGGCCAGGGCCGGGCCGCCGCGGTCGTGAACGAGATATGCGGTGAGCAGGGCCAGCGGGAAAAAGAACAGGCTGAAGATGAAGTATCCGATGAAGCTGTGGCCCTTGCGCGCCGCAACCCGGGCGGGCCAAAACGCCAGGGCCACCCAGAGGCACAGGGCCGCGATCCCCACGATCACCCATCCAAGAGTGGAGAGTGCGATGACTTCGGACATGCCGACTCCCTTCGTTGACCACGTCACCCTCCTGCGGTTTTCGGTCGCGCACATCGCCCATTGGGGATGAAGTCCGTTCTTTGACGGCAACGGGACACCCGCGTACCGGCGGCACGTCATCCAATCGGGACGATGCGCCGGGCGTTACAGGGAGTTAGCGTGGCTGCCGCCGTGACTGAAGCGACGACGGCCCCGGTCGATCTAGGCTCGTTGATCCGAAGCAGGCAGTATCGCGTTCTGCTCGTCTTCGCGGCGCTGATTGGCGTGCTCGTCTCATTGGCCTCGTGGGGTTTTCTCGAGTTGGTCCACGGCATTCAAGTGGGCGTGTATACGCACCTGCCGAAGGAGCTCGGATACGACGCCGTTCCGTGGTGGTGGCCGCTGCCATGGTTGGCCCTGGCCGGCGTTGCCACCGCCTTTGCGGTCGTGCGTCTGCCCGGACGCGGAGGGCACGTGCCCGCGGACGGGCTGAAGACCGATGCCGGCCCGACCCCACCGATTGAGCTCCCTGGCGTACTCCTGGCGGCGACCGCCACGCTCGGGCTGGGCCTGGTGCTCGGCCCGGAGGCGCCCCTTATCGCGATCGGCACGGGCCTTGGGATCCTTGCCGTACGCCTGGTCAAGAAGGACGCGCCGGAGCAGGTCGTGGCGTTGATGGCCGCAGCCGCGAGCTTTGCCGCCGTCTCGACAGTCTTCGGCTCGCCGGTCATCGGCGCTGTGATCCTGATCGAGGCTGCAGGCCTGGGCGGGCCGACTTTGCCGCTGATCCTGCTTCCCGGTCTCCTGGCTGCAGGAGTCGGCTCGCTCGTCTTCATCGGCATGGGGGACTGGACCGGGTTGAGCACGAGCGCTTGGGCCCTGAGCCCGATCTCGCTGCCGTCATTCGGAGGGCCGAGTTGGGCCGACTTCGGGTGGACGATCCTGCTCGCGATTGCCGCAGCTGTCGTCGTATTCGTCATAGTCGAAGGCGCTCGATTGACGACCCGGGTGGTCAAGGTTCGGCCGTTCGAACTCACGGCAATCGCTGCGCTGGTGGTCGGCGGACTCGCGATCGCCTTCAGCCAGGCGACCGATCAACCAGCCAACGCCGTGCTGTTCTCCGGCCAGGAGGCATTGGGATCGCTGGTGAAGGAGACGCCGACGCTGTCTCTGTCCACGCTCGGTCTGCTCCTGCTCTTCAAGGGGCTCGCGTGGAGCGTCTCTCTGGGGAACTTCCGGGGCGGCCCAACCTTTCCCGCCTTGTTCCTCGGAGTGGTGGGTGGCCTTATGGCCGCGCACCTGCCCGGCTTCTCCGAAACGCCGGCCGTGGCAACGATGATGGGCGCCGGAGTCGTGTCGATGCTGCGGTTGCCCTTGTCGTCGATCGTAATCGCCCTGCTTTTGACGTCCAAGGCCGGACTAGGCATCGCTCCACTCATCATCGTCGCGGTTGTCGTTGCCTATCTCGCCACCGCAGCATTGTCCGCGCGATTCGCTTCGGCGGTCGAGCGAGAGCCGTCGAGCGACGAGAAAGCCCCGGCACGGGCAGCGGCTCCCGCGTCAGCGACAACCTGACCGTCAACCGAGCTCGATTCGTTTTCGGCAGGTCGTCCCATCCGGACGATGCCGCCTCAATGGCGGCACAGGAAACTTGACATTGCAATCGAGCCCAGAGACTGATTGTGACCAGGCGTTTGCGGGCGAGGTGAACCGTGCGCTGGCGCGTACTCGCTCACGGAGTCGGCACCTGGACGCAGTCGGGTTGGCGAGGATGAATTGGCTGAAGCGCCCGAAAAAGTCCCTCTAACGGCCCGTTGGTTCCTGCGTGATTCACTGACGGCGCGAAGGGCGGCGGCGATCATCGCGCTCTTCACAGCCGTGATCACGATTGCGGGCGGGCTTCTCGAGCGGCTCCTAGATCCCGATGAATTCCCCACGATCGGCAAGAGCCTCTGGTTCGCCCTGCAGACCGTCACGACGGTGGGCTATGGGGACGTAACTCCCAAGCAGGCCACCGGGCGTTTCATCGGCGCGGTGGTCATGCTCTCCGGAGTCGGCTTCATCGCTGTAGTCACCGCAGCTGTTACGGCCGCGCTCATCGAGAACAGCCGACGCCGATTCGTTGCGAAGTCTGAATCGGACGTCGCGCGGCAGTTGGACACGATCACTCAAGGACTGGCCAGAATCGACGCGAGGCTCGATAACCGCACACACGAGCGACCTCCCGATGGAACGACCTGATACCCAAGCTGCCTGCCGCGACTCGCACGCGGTGACCACGCGAGCGAAAGCACGCCGGAGCGCCATGTGCGATTCACCCCGATTGACCGCGGCTCGAGGCGCTCCTACAGTCGCACCCCAAGCACCTCTCGCGCAAAGCAGCACTCCCGCGATCACTCACGGAGAGCGATGCTTCGGCAGCGATGTCAACGCCGCCGCATCGCGGCGAAAGCGACGGCGGTTGGGAAGCGGGGTTCGATCCAGCTTGTCTTCCGTGGCATGCGATGGCTGTTGAAGGGCGGCGCCCGTCTGTAAGGCTCCGGAGTGTCAGCTCGCTCGTGCGCGTCCTGCCTCCTGTGAGCGAGGCGCACGGAGAGAGCGTCATTGATCGGTGGGGTGCTGGTCGGCAGATCAGGGTCGAAGCTGCTCGTGTGTGCGCGAGCGGCGCTCGTCGAGGGTGGCGTTCAGGACGGCGGCGCCTACGATCACGCGCCCGACCAGACTCTGATTCAGGCGGCGCCGAGGATCTTCCCAGCGTTGGCGGCCGTGTCGTGGCGTTGCTTCTCGCTCTGCCGCCAGCTCGCCCAGACGGGCGAGAAGACCGCGCAGACCAGCGACATCGTGATCATGATGAAGACGTAGCCGATCATCGTGAGCACGACCCCGAAGGAGCCGAACGCCTTCCCGTTCGCATTCAACGGCGCCGCCACGAAAAATGGCGCGGTGGCGGTTGCGCCGCCGAGGACGAGGGTGGCAAGCAGCGCCCCGGGTAGCAGGGCGCGGAGCCCGATCTTTCGGTGCAGCAGAAAGCGCGGCACCCACAGCCAGAACGCGATCGACCCGACGAGCCAAACGGGCAGCAGAACGAACCAGCCCGTATCGCGGAGTTGTCCGGCGGAGAGGACAGCGACAGCGATGGCGCCGGTGAGGACGAAGAAGAAGATGGCAAACAGGCCCTGGTCGGCTGCCGATCCCACCTTTATCCGCCAGGCGCGAGCGTAGACATCCCGATAGATCTGGCCGATTCCGATCCCCCAGACGAGGAAGCTGATCACGACCGTGATGGTCGCCGCTAGCGCATTTGCGGAGGCGCTGCCGAACGTGTCCTGGACGAGACTGGCAGTGGCCCCGGTCAGCTTCAGGTGGGTGATCAGACGCTCGGCGAACGCGTTGGTGTCGCTACCCGATGAATGGAAGTACGCGACCGCGACGAGTGCGGCCGGCAGGGCGGACAGCGACGAATAGACGGTCGCCGCGCAACCCGAGTTGCGGCTCGCATCGAAATAGGCGCGGATCCACTGCAGCGTGAGTCGACCGATGCGTGTGTCGGCGCGACCACCGAGCCAATGTTGAACCGCCTCGATCCGGCTGCCCCGCGTGGTTGTCTCGGCGTGGCCCACGCTCTCAGCGGTCCTTGGAGGGCATAGAGCGATACCGACGCGCGTCGCCCGCTCGTCCACCGAGGACGGGCCCCGGGGGCATCGTTACCTGAGCAGTCCGGGGCCGGGGCGCCGGTCACGGCGGTTATCGCGGCGGTCGCCGCGGTCGTCGCGGCGGTCGCCGCGGTCGTCGCCTCGGTCGTCGCGCCGGTCACCGCGGTCGTCGCGGCGATCCCGACCTCCGCCGATCAGCCGCGGTCGGTCCCTTCGGTCTCCTAGCAGCGGCATCTCAGACCTCCCGCGCTTTGGCCTCGCGGTCGGCGTCGAGCGCCGCCAGGATTGCCTGGGTCGGGATGCGACCGCTCGCCACGAGCTCGCCGCCGGACCTCCGCACTGCGGATCCGAACGGTCCCGCCCAGGTGTTCTCCCAGACCAGCACCGCAGCCGCGCTGCCTGGCTCGAGCGTTGCCCCGATCTCTTCGACGTCCTGCTCGGCGAGCAGCACCGCAAGGCTCGTCTCGAGCGCGCGCAGCTCGCCGACATCGCTGTCGTCAACTTCGCGCAGCTCAGATGCCTCGACAGAGCCGTCGTCGTCTTTGGTGAGGAGCACAAGGTCCAGCACCCGCACCGTGTGGTTGTCGACCAGAGCCGTCAGCTCAGAAGCCATCTCACCCGGGAAGTTCGCCTTGTCCGCCGGGAACGAAACGACCAGGTAGTCAACGGGCCCAAGCTGATCGACATTGATGTCATTCATGGTCCTGCCCCCATCGATAAGTGCGACGTCCCGTCAGCGGGATCGCTCCCCCCGGAGTTTCGCTTAGCCACAGCGGACGGTCATCGCCCAGAAGGGATGAGATGAGGACGCGAGTCGCGACGAAAGCGCGCTGGTGTGAACCGTGGCGTTCGCACCATCGACCAGTCGGACCTGCCGCTAGGCCCTGCGTCGGGCTCGACTTGCCAAGAGCGATCTTCGTGCGGAAGCGCCCCCTACACCAGGGGGCGTTTTTGTGTCTATAGAGGGACGGAGAGGGCGGGATTCGAACCCGCGAGAGAGCTTGCGCCCCCTACTCGCTTAAGTGGCGAAGCAACGTTGCCGAACGTTGCCGGACCTGTCCTGGAGCCGTTCTTTCGCCGGTAGCAGGAATGGAATGTTGCCGTTCGTGGCGGCAGCATCTTGCCAAGAACATGCCTTGCTGGAGACGCGCCGCTGGTGCGGCAAGCGAATTCCGTCAGTGAGGTCAAGAGATCGCCCCTCCGGCAAGGAACGTTCGGCGGCGTGTGCTTTTGCATGGAAGCCAGCACTCCCTCAACGGTCCGGAACCCACCTCGCGATCGCGCGATCAGGGGGGCGGCCCGACTGGCGCGAGGACGACCGCGCTGTCGGCCTCGGCGTCCTCGATGCCTGGCATCGAGAGCGCCCGGTCGATGAACCAGATGCAAGACGGTGAGAAGCGCTCCAGCGATGACCACGTAGGCGAGCAGGATCGTGAGTGGCTGGCCGATGCCGTGTCCGTCGAAGTAGACGGTGTTTCGCAGGAGCAGATAGGCGTTGCGGGGCGGCAGGAATGGGCCGAGATCGTTCCAGAACGCGGGTAGGTAGGGGACTCCGTTCGCGCCTCCGGATGAGGGGTTGCCGAATTGGATGACCACGATCACGGTGAGGAAGATCCCGAGGGGACCAACGCACTCGTCGCAGCACAGCGGCGATCAGGGCGACGGTCAGGATGATGAGCGCCATGATCGGCCAGACGATCCAGAACGAGTCGGAGGGGAGTCCTTTGAGCCAGAGGTGACGATGAGGTCGACGACCAGACCGGTCGCCACGGCGAATCCGAGGAGCCACATTCCATGCCAACGGCCCGATGTAGCACCGAGTGCTTTGGTCAGCAGCGTCGTCGCCATGTACCCCCCCACGAGGAGCGGAACGAGGAGGAGTGAGCAGACGAGCGCGAAGGGGTCCTTGGGAGCGAGCGGCGTTGGCGCGTACGGCTTCACGGTGACTGTCTCGCCGTTCTTCTTGGCGGCTTCCTCGAAGTTCGCGGCGATGTCGAGGGCCGAGAGGTCGCTGATGGACGAGACGACGATGAGCTGGTTGGCGGACCCAGGGAGCCGCCCGCGATGAGCGCTCCGTAGATCTTGCCCTCGTTCATCGCCTGGGTCGCTGCCGCCTCGTTTGGGTACTTGGTGACGTCGAGTGAGAAGAGGGGACTCTGCGCGTCGTGCGGCAGCGGTGACGATCCGACGACCCCGAAGGGCATGTCTGTCGCGATCGGCTCGTGACCGGAGCTCATGTAGTTGACCGCGAAGAGCGTGGTGAGCAGCACGGCGAGCGCGATCGGGGCGATGAGGTTCTTCGGAACACGTCCGTGGCTCCGAGTCGAGGACACCGCCTCGGTGGCACCGGCCACGGCTGCAGGCTGTTCAGTCTTGCGTCGTCGCTGGGCGACGACGATGACGGCGACTCCGATCAGCGCGTAGGCACCGAGCACCGCGATGGGCGTCACGATGTTGTGACCGTCGAAGTAGCGCACGTTGCGGAAGAGCTCCACGGCGTGGCGTGGCGGGAACACTGCTCCGATCGTCTGCCAGTAGCTCGGCAGGAGCGAGACACCAATGCCGCCTGCGCGGCGCCGCCGATGACGATGAACAACAGCGCCATCAGCAGGGTGCCGATCTTCCCGAGCGAAGTGTTGGATCGCGACCCCGCCAGCGCCACGGCGGCGGTGACCAGCGCAAAGCACGGCAGCAGCGTCCATACGTGGCTCCAGGGAACTGCTCCGGTCAGTCCAGCGGCAGCCCCTGTGATCAGCGCGACCACCACCGAGAATCCCAGGATGATCGCGATCCGTCCCGGAGCGGCAGCACGTTGCGTGAACGCGAACAGCAGGGTGGCAATCAGGTAGCCGCCGATCAGCGTCGGCAGCAGCAGCAAGCCGACAACTGCGCCGGTGCGGTCCGACGTGGGAAGGGGAGCGACCGTCGTCGTCGTCACGGCGCGGTCGCTCTTCTTTGCCGCGTCCGCAAAGGCTCCGCGCACATAGATCTCGCCGAAGAAGCTCTTCGCCGGAACGGTGACGAGCGTGTCGGCAGACCGTCCCGGGATGTACCCGCCGTAGATGTCGCCGCGCTCCGCGGCGTGGATCAGGTCGGCTTCGCTGGAATAGTGCTTCAGGTCAAGGGGTCGGGTCCTTGTCTTGGACGGCGCGACCACCGGAGACGACCCAGTCACTCCGAACGGCATGTCGCGCGGTTCGAGGAGCTGAATCGCGCTCACCAGACACACAGCGAAGAAAGCGGTTCCAACCAGAACCATCGCGAGGGTCACAACGCCCTTCTTCACCACGATGACCGCCGTCCGTTGCTTCGTCCGGCTGCGCGGCGGCCCCACTCGGCTCGTTCGCTGCTCTCAAAGCACTCAGGTCCTGAGTCCTCGGCCCTGCGCCAGCGGTACGCGTAGCGCAGATCGGCCCGACGGTGCCCTCGATGCGACCAAGGTTCCCGGCGATTCGACCCGATCCGAGCGCGTCGAGCATCACCCGATCAAGGTGATCACGGCGGCCGCGACGCCCGATGCACAACACGGGCATACCAGCGTGGTCACCTTCCGAACAGCGGTACTCCCATTGCTCGCTTGCGCGCGGGCCACGAATCCGCTGGTCACGACCGCCGTCACCACCGCGATAAGGGAGAGGCCCCCGAGCATCAGGAACGCAGCGAGCACCTTGCCGACGGTTTGGTGCGGGACGACGTCGCCGTAACCGACCGTCGTGACGGTTTCGATTGCCTACCACATCCCGAGCCAGACGGTGGGGAATGTCTTCTGGTCCACGATCCACTCGAGCACGCCGAACACCACTACGGCGATCGTCTGATCGCCCAGGGTGAGGACGTGTTGTACGTCGCTCGCCAGCTCGGACACTCGGACCCGCACGTCACGTTGAACACGTACGGCCACCTGTTCGACAACGAGCGGCACGCGGAGAAGTCGAGCGCCGCAATGGAGGCAAGTTACGGCGGACTTCTGGGCTGAGCTTGCCAAGCCGACTTGCCAAAGCCAGTCGTCGGGCGGAAGCGCCCCCTACACCAGGGGGCGTTTTTGTGTCTATAGAGGGACGGAGAGGGCGGGATTCGAACCCGCGAGAGAGCTTGCGCCCCCTACTCGCTTAGCAGGCGAGTGCCTTCAGCCACTCGGCCACCTCTCCCGAGAGGATCGGATTGTAGGGGCCCCGTGGGCTTCGTCTCCTGCGACAGCTCGCCCGGCCGCCAGCGCGTCTTGGGCGCCACGGCGTCGATGATCACGCGGTCGCGATGGCGCTGGATGGCCCGCAGCATGGAGTGGATCAGCTCGTCGCCGAGGTAGTGCGGCTCGAGCCCGAGGGCGAGCAGCTTGTCGTTCACGGCCCGGTAGTAGTGCTCCTCGGCCTCGACGCGCGGGTTCGGGTAGTGCTGCACCTCGGCCTCGATGCCCACCTCGGTGGCACATCGCTGCACGAGGCGCGCGAGCTCGAGCACGGAGAACTGCTCGGTGAACTGGTTGAAGACCCTGAACTCGCCCATCGCCGGCGGGTTGTTCACCGCGATCTCGACGCACTGGAGCGTGTCGCGCACGTTGAGGAAGCCGCGCGTCTGGCCGCCCTCGCCGTAGACCGTGATCGGGTGCCCGACGACGGCCTGGACGCAGAAGCGATTGAGCGCCGTGCCGAACACCTCGTCGTAGTCGAAGCGCGTGACGAGCCGCGGGTCGAGCGCCGTCTCCTCGGTCTCGATGCCGTAGACCACGCCCTGGTTCAGGTCTGTGGCGCGCAGGCCCCAGACGCGACAGGCGAAGTGCAGGTTGTGCGAGTCGTGCACCTTCGACAGGTGGTAGATCGAGCCCGGCAGCTTCGGGTACGGCAGCACGTCGGAGCGGCCCTTGTGGTGGATCTCGATGAAGCCTTCCTCGACGTCGATGTTCGGCGTGCCGTACTCCCCCATCGTGCCGAGCTTCACGATGTGACAGTCGGGCACGTGGTCGCGCACCGCGAACATGAGGTTGAGCGTGCCGATCACGTTCGTCTGCTGCGTGAGCACCGCGTGGTAGCGCGACTTCATCGAGAACGGCGCCGAGGGCTGCTCCGCGTAGTGGATGACCACGTCGGGCGACACCTCCGCGACCACCCGATCGAGGAACTCGCCGTCGTGCACGTCGCCGATGAACGGCTTGATGGAGTGTCCAGAGAGCGCCGCCCACGCGTTGATCCGCTCGCTGAGCGACGCGATCGGCGTGAGGGAATCAGTGGACTGCTGGACGTGCCAGAAGCGGCGAGAGAAGTTGTCGACTATCGAGACTTCGTGGCCGCGGGACGAAAGTCGCATGGCCGTCGGCCAGCCCAAATAGCCGTCCCCTCCCAGAATGAGGACTTGCACAGGCGGTGACAATAGCGCCAGGACCCCTACGCTTGCCCTGGAGTAACGATCATTTACGAAAGTCTTCAACACCCGCCCGAGCACCCGGCGGCCGGCTCCGGCGGGCCCGGCTCCGCCAACGAAGACGTCGACGCTCCTCTGCTCGGGGACCGCATGCAGCACGCGGTCGCGGTGGTGATCCCTGCGTTCAACGAGCAGCAGAGCGTGGGCGGGGTGGTGGAGCGGGTGCCGGCGATGGTCTGCGGCATGCCCACGGTGGTGCTCGTGGTGGACGACGGCTCGAGCGACGGCACGGCGGACGCGGCCCGCGCGGCCACAGCGGCGGTGGCGCGCCACCGCGTCAACCAGGGCGGCGGCGCCGCCCTGCGCACCGGCTACCGCATCGCCCGCGAGAGCGGCGCGCGCATCGTCGTGACGATGGATGCGGACGGCCAGCACCTGCCGGAGGAGATGGCGCGGCTGGTCACGCCGATCGTCGACGGCACGGCCGACGTGGTGGTGGGCTCGCGCACGCTCGGCAGCGCGGACCCGAACACCTTCTCCCGCGAGCTCGGCCTGCGCGTGTTCAACCGGGTGCTGTCGGGCATCACGCACCAGACCATCACCGACTGTTCGAGCGGCTACCGCGCGGTGCGCGCGGATGCGCTCGGCGACCTCGTCCTGCGCCAGGAGCAGTTCCACGCCTCCGAGTTCCTGATCGAGTCGGTGAAGCGCGGCCTGCGGCTCGTGGAGGTGCCGGTGACGATCGCGGCGCGTACGCACGGTCAGACCAAGAAGGGCACCTCGCTGCGCTACGGCGCCGGCTTCGCCAGCGCGATCCTGCACACCTGGCTGCGCTAGCCGCTCAGGCGATACCAGTCGACATAGCGCCCGCAGGCCTGCGACAGCGGGATGGTCTGGCCCGTGTCCCCGTGCCTGGTCGCCACGACCGCCCCGAGCGGCCGGTGGTCCTCTGAGATCAGCGCTCGCGTCACGCCCTTGGCGCCGAGCAGGCGCGCCGCCAAGGGGAGGCGCTCGGTGGAAGCGGTGACCGTCATCGGCCCGCCGTTGCTGTGCACCGTGCCCACGAGGAAGTAGGCCCCAAGCCGCTCCAGGTTCGCCGGCATGCGCCTGTCGAGCCCATCGGCCTGGACCCGCACGGGCTGGCGCGAGACGTATTGCAGCGAAAGGTCCCAGGATCCGGCGGACAGCTGCAGCCGCTGGCTGGCCGACTGGCCTGCCCCTCGAATTACGGGCGACCAGTCATCGGCGTGACCCACCACCGGGTCGGGCAGCACGTGGGCCACGCCCGCCTGGCGCGAGAGGGCCCTGTTGCTCGCCACGGTGCAGTCCAGCCGCGCGGCGGGCTGGCCGTCCTCCGGCAGCACGTGCCGCGGCTGCGTGGGCCCGGTCCGCTCCCACAGGAGGTAGGAGGGCGTGGTCATCACCAGCTTGAAGTTCTCCGGCGGGCTGCTGGCGAAGGGCGTGCGGGTGGTCACCACGTAACGCACGCGGTCGAGCGAGGCCGGGTCGGCCGAGTCGAAGTCGAGCGGCTCGCCGCCGCGGAACGGCTTCTCCGGGTTGAGCCGGAGGGCCAGCGGCGTGTACAGGAACTGCGGGCGCGCGATCACCGCGCCGCGCAGCTCCCAGACGCCGAAGTCGTCGTTCACCAGGAAGAAGGTGGGCTGGCCGGCGACGCGGGCCCGGATCGGCGCGAGCTCGTGATCGTGCGCGAGGGATCCCACCGGCGCGTCGCGCAGCGCGAGGAAGCTCGATGCCGCCGCGGGCAGCAGCACGATCACCGCCAGCGGCGTCCGGAGCCGCTCGAGGCCATGCCGCGACGAGTGCCCCGGCTGGCGCCGCTGCGGGAGCAGCACGCTGGCGATCAGGAGCGTGACGAGCGGCGCGAGGATCGGCAGCGCCTTCGCCGCGTTGTAGGGGTTCTTCGCGTGCGTGGCCCAGAGGTAGATGAGGAACGCTGCGAGCAGCCCCGCCGGCACGGTCACGTCGTCCTCCCTCCACCACCTCACCAGCGCCCAGGCCAGCGCGAGCAGCGCCAGCACGATGCAGATCACGGTGAGGAGGCGAGGGTGGGGGTTGAAGCGGAAGTCGGATGCAAGCCAGACGCCCAGCGCCTGGGCCGGCGAGATCTTGTGCAGCAGGTTGCCCAGGCCATTGGCCGGCTCGTGCGCGTAGTGCGAGTTGCTGAAGTGGATCATCCGCGCGATATCCGGAGCGGTCAGCACGGCACACACGAGCGCCCCGGCACCGAACGGCAGGGCGGCGTCGCGCAGCAGCTCGATCCCGCGCTGAGCGAAGCCGGGCCCGGCCCGCAGGGCACTGGCGGCCAGGGCCACGGCGAGCACGCCCAGCGGCCAGACGATCGCGGTGTAGCTGTACACGTAGAGACCGCCCGCGACCAGCACCCCGAGCGGCACCGCCTGCCGCGCTCGTGGCCAGCGCATCTCGCCGCCGAACTCGCGCAGGCCGAGCACGAACGCGAGCAGGAGCAGCGCCTCGATCGTCTCCTTGAAGGCGTCCTGGGCGAAGTAGGAGGCCGCCAGGTAGGCGAAGCCGGCGAGCAGCGCGCCAACCCAGCGCCAGCTGCGCCGTACGCGCTCGAGGCCGCCGTAGGCCGTGATCGCCGTGAGCACCGGAACGGCGAGCATCACCGCGGTGAACCCCTTTACCACCGAGATGCCTAGGCCGCTGCCGAGCGTGCCGGCCAGGGCGTGCGGGCCGAGCGGGTAGCCGGGCTTCACCAGCATCACGTCCTGCTGGATCGTGTGCGTCTGGAGCCAGTAGGCGGCGCCCAGGTGCACCGACATGTCGTTGTTGTCGCCCATCCCGAGCACGCCGAAGCCGCCGCTGGCGATGAACGGCAGGCCTACGAGCAGGAGCGACGCGCCGATCACCAGCGCCAGGTCCGGCACGTTCTCTCCCGGCGGGTAGGGCGCCGCCCACAGCGCGAACGCGGAGGCCACCACGAGCACCGCGACCACCGCCGCCGCGGTGACCGTGCGACCGGGCAGCCACGACGCGATCTCCGTCACGCTCATCACCAGCGCGAAGCCCGCGGCCGGCGCGCAGTACGACGCGCGTTCCCAGCCCGACACCCGCCAGAGCGCGAGACCGATGGTGACCGAGGCCGCGAGCAGGACCGCCACCGCGGCATAGACCCCGAACACGGGTGTGAGGATAGTTGTGGCCCGGGGCGGCAGACTGTGGGGCGTGCTTCGCGTGCTCGTGGTCGCGGGAGTGGTCGTGTTGGTGCTCCTGGTGGCCAGCCAGCTGCTGCTGCCGCGAATCGCAGCGAACCAGGTCGAGCACCGCCTGACGAAGGACGGCGGCCACGCGAAGGTGTCGCTGAGCGCGTTCCCGGCACTGCGACTCCTGTTCCAGCACGGCAGCGAGATCAACGTGACCGGCGACGGCCTTCACTTCGACCTCGGGGGCCCGCGGATGCAGGTGTTCAAGAAGCTCGACGGCTTCAAGCGCGTGCACGTGCACCTGACGAACGTGACAGCCGGGCCGTTCGCCACCAGGAGCTTCGCCCTGGACCGCGGCGCCGGCTCTGACAACTACACGCTCGTCGTGCGCACCAGCTTCACCCCGAGCCAGCTCGCCGGCTACCTCGGCTCGCAGGTGGGGGGCGGCCTCGGTGGCCTGTTCGGCGGCCTGGCCGGTGGCCTCGTGGGCGGCTCGACGCCGGTGCCGGTGGACGTGAGCGCGCAACTCGAGAGCCGCGGAGGAACGGCACACGTGGTGTCCGGCGCGGGCACGGTGGCGGGCATACCGATGGGTCCGCTGCTGGAGGTCGTGGCGGCAACGATCGTCGCCCAGCTTTAAGCGCTCTCACATGTTTGTGGCGGGGTCGCCGGGGTAACTGCGAGCCATGGAGCTTCCACCCACGCCGGATCCGAACGGACCGGAGACCGCGGACGACTCGCTGGTGCTGTTCCTCGCCGAGGTCCGCCGCCACCAGCTGTTGACCGCACCGGAGGAGATCGACCTGGCCAAGCGCGTGGAGCGCGGCGACATGAAGGCGAAGGAGCGCATGATCAACTCCAACCTCCGGTTGGTCGTCTCGCTCGCCAAGCGCTACCAGGGCCACGACCTGCCGCTGCTCGACCTGATCCAGGAGGGGATGTTCGGGTTGATGAGGGCGGTCGAGAAGTTCGACTGGCGCAAGGGCTTCAAGTTCTCCACCTACGCGACCTTCTGGATCCGCCAGGCGATCCAGCGCGGCGTGGGCAACAAGTCGCGGACCATCCGCATCCCCGTCCACATCGGGCAGCGCGAGCGGAAGATCGCGCGCGCCGAGGGCGAGCTGGCCTCCGAGCTGGGGCGCCCGCCGAGCGACGAGGAGATCGCGGACGCCGCCGAGCTGCCGCTTCAGCAGGTCCTGGAGGTGCGCGCGGCGGCGCGCACGACCACGAGCCTCGACCGCCGCGTCGGCGACTCCGGCGACAGCGCGTTCGGCGAACTGCTGCCGAGCGACGAGCCGGCACCGGCGGAGGAGGTCGAGGTCAGGCTCAGCAGGCAGACCGTGCGCCGCGCCGTGGACCGGCTGCCGGAGCGCGAGCGCGACGTGGTGAAGCTGCGCTACGGCATCGACGGCGACGACCCGGCGCCGCTGAGGGAAACCGGACGGCGCCTCGGCATCTCGCCCGAGCGGGTGCGCCAGCTCGAGACGCGCGCGCTCGAGCACCTGGCCGAGGCGCGGGAGCTCGAGGGGCTGCGGGGAGCGGCGGCGTGACCGACAAGCCCAAGGACCGCGACGAGGACGAGCGCCCCGAGCGGGAGCTCGAGGACATGGAGCGCCGCTCGGAGAAGCTCGAGCAGGAGATCGAGGAGACGCGCGGCGACTGGGAGGCCAAGAAGTCGGACGACTCGGTCCCCGGCGCCCAGCCCGACGAAGAGCCGGACGACTGATCAGTCTTCGCCGGCGCCGTGGATGCTGAACGGCAGCGTCTGCTGGTGGTGCCCGTCGAGATAGAGCTCGAAGGTGTGGGTGCCCTCCTCGAGCGCCTCGAACTGGACGAACATGGCCACCATGTGACTGCCCTCCCAGCCGGGGGACTTGCGCGGGTTGGGCGGCCCGAGCGCGAGCTCCGTGAGGATGTCGTCGAGCTCACCCAGCTGAGGGTCGAGGATGCGAAGCAGCACCTCGTGACTCTCTGACAGCTCCTCGTCGGCGAACAGGAACCGGATCGCGACGAAGGTGCCCACCCGCGCAGGGAACCCGGGCACGCGCGCCGCGTCGATCTGCGCCCCCACGATCGTGGCGAGGCTGCCGTTTACCTCGGCGTACCTGCAGGGAATTGCCCAGTCGATGCGCACGGTCGCAGAGCGTAGCCTCGCGCGAGGCTCCACCCGCCCTCGCGTCGGGCGTGATGGAATTGGCCACTCGTCATGAGCGTGGAGCTCACAGGAAGCGCGGCCGCGAGGCCGCGCGGCCGGCGCCGCCCCGCGTTCGACGCGGCGGACAAGCTGGTGCGGATCGCGCGGTCCCGGCCGATCACGCTGCTCACCGCGGCGTGCGTCGCGATCGCGGCGCTGTCGCTGCTGCTGCCGTCGGCCCCGACCTATGACCCCTTCTCGTGGCTGATCTGGGGGCGCGAGATCACGCACCTCGAGCTGCACACCGCCGACGGCCCGTCGTGGAAGCCGCTGCCCGTGGCGATCACCACGCTGCTTGCGCCCACCGGCGCCGCGGCGCCGTGGCTGTGGCTCGTGGTTGCGCGCACCGGCGGGCTGATGGCGCTGGTGGGCTGCTACCGGGTGGCCGCGCGGATCGCGGGCTGGCCCGCCGGGCTGATCGCCGTGGCGTGCCTGGTCCTCAGCCGCGAGTGGCTGCGCGACTCCTGGCTCGGGAACTCGGAGGGGATCGTGCTGGCGTTCCTGCTCTTCGGGGTGGAGCGGCACATGCGCGGGGACCGCAAGCAGGCGCTCGTGCTGGGCTTCCTCGCGTGCCTGCTGAGGCCGGAGGTCTGGCCCTTCGTCGGGCTCTACGGTCTCTGGCTCTGGTTCGCCGAGCCGGCACTGCGGCGCCTCAGCTTGGTGCTCGCGGCGATCATCCCGCTGCTCTGGTTCGTGCCGGAGCTGATCGGCTCCGGCGATCCCTTCCGGGCGGCCGCGCGCGCGAAGATCCCGGCGCCCGGTTCGAGGGTCCCGGCGCTGTCACCGCACCCGGTGTCGGTGCTGATCGACGACGCCCGCGACGTCCTCATCAAGCCCGCGATCTGGGGCTTCGCGATCGGGCTGGCCCCCTACCTCCTGTTCTGGCGCCGGCTGGAGAAGGTCACGCTCGCGCTGGGCGTCTGGGCGGTGGCGTGGTTCTGGGTCGTGGCGGCGATGACCGCTCACGGCTACTCCGGCAACCCGCGCTACCTGATCGCGCCGGGCGGCTTGGCCTGCGTTGTGGCGGGCGTGGGCTGGGCGCGGCTGGGCGGCGCAATCGCGTCGAGGGTGCCCGCGCCGCGTGCGCTCGTCGGGGCGGTGCTGGGCCTCGCGCTGATCGCCGTGTCGCTCCACTACGTCCGCCCGCGCGTGGATCTGCTCAGGGCCGAGGCGCGGATCATGAGCCACGAGGCGCACATCACGAGCGGCCTGTCGAAGGCGATCGCCCGCGCCGGCGGGGCGAGCCATCTGCGCGCCTGCGGGACCCCCTACACGGGTCCGTTCCAGGTGCCTCGGGTGGCCTGGGACCTCCACGTCCACATCGACGCGGTCCAGCTCGATCCGGCGCCGCCGGGCGTGGTGTTCCAGGCTCCGCTCGTGCCCGGCTCGCCTCCGGTGCCGATGAAGACGAGCCGTTTCCGGCCCGTGGCGGCCGCGGGACCGTGGCGCCTGTTCGCGTCATGCGGGCCGTTACCCCACACGGGTTGACTATCTTCCCGCCGGATGGCCACGGTCTCGGTACGCCGCCGTCCCTTCTCTGATTTCCCGTTCAGGAGTCTGGCCCGCCGCAACGTGCTGCTGACAGTCGTCGGCCTGGCCGCGCTCACGGGGCTGTCCGCGTACCTGCGGATGCGCTCGTTCAACGCGGCGTTCTGGATCGACGAGGGACTGTCCTACGGCATCTCCTCGCACCACCTGTTCTCGATCCCGCACGTGCTGCGCCAGGACGGCTCGCCGCCGCTCTACTACATGCTGCTGCACGTCTGGATGGGCGTGTTCGGCACGAGCGAGGCCACCACGCACACGCTGTCGCTCATCTTCGCGCTGCTCACGATCCCGGTGGGCTACTGGGCGGGACGCAGCCTGTTCAGCGAGCGCGCCGGCTGGTTCGTGGCGGTGCTGTTCGCGCTCAACAGCTACCTCACCACGTACGCGCAGGAGACGCGGATGTACTCGCTCCTCACCCTGCTCGCGCTCGTGACCACGGCCTCCTTCCTGCACGCGTTCGTGTTCCGCCGGCGGGGCTACCTGCCCGTGCTGGCGGTGTCGATGGCGCTGCTCGTGTACACCCACAACTGGGGCGCCTTCCTCATCGCGGCCACGCTGTTGGCGTTCGCGGTCCTGGTCTGGCGCAGTGACGATCGGCGCGCGCTGATCCGCGACGGTGCGCTCGCCTACGGCGGCGCGCTGCTGCTGTTCGCCCCCTGGCTTCCCACGCTGCTGTTCCAGAGCCGCCACACCGGCGCGCCGTGGTCCAACGTGCCGTCGCTCGGCATCCTGCTGAAAGCGCCGTCCACCACGCTCGATGGCGACCGCATCGCGTTCCTGCTGCTCCTCGGCGGCGGCGCCGGGCTGGCGGGGGCGATCGAGCGCCGGCGCGGGCCCGAGCGCGATGCGCTTCTCACCGGGCTGCTGCTGTTCGTCGGGACCCTGTTCATAGCGTGGCTCGCATCCCAGGCAACGCCCGCCTGGGCGTACCGCTACTACGCCGTCTTCGTCGGCCCCATGCTGCTGATCGGCGGGGTCGGCCTTGCCCTCTCACGCCGCCTCGGGATCGTGGCGCTCGGGCTGATCGTCGTACTCTGGCTCCCGTTCACGGCCATCCAGCACAAGAGCATCGACCGTCACGTGGAGCGCGTGGCCAGCCCGTCGCTGAAGCCCGGCGACCTCGTCCTGGTCACGCATCCCGAGCAGGTGCCCGTGGTCGACTACTACATGGCGCCGGGCATGCGCTACGCCACGGAGTTCGGGCTCCAGAAGGACGTGGGCGTGGCGAACTGGGTCGATGCTCTCTCGCGCCTGAAGGCGACGACGCCGGCCAAGGACCTCTACCCGCTGCTCGCGACCGTGCCGGTGGGCGGCCACGTACTCCTGCTGCGCCCGATCATCGGCAGCGACGCCGCCTGGGACGCTCCCTGGACGCGGCTGGTGCGCCAGCGCTCGGCCGAATGGGCGAGCGCAATCCGCGTCGATCCGCAGTTCAAGCTGGAAGCTCGCTGGCCTCGTTTGAACCGTGGCTATGCTCCCCGTGGGCTACGCGCCCTGCTCTACACCAAGGTGCAAGCGGGTTAGTGATCGAAGCGAACTTGGTAGTAATACAGGCAGGCTAATCGGAGTCGAACCGGTTCGTACGCCCAAATAAGGCCCATTCGTCGTCCCCGCTCGCCCCGCCCTCATGTCCGATATGTCGCAAACTCCCCGCGATCTCAGCACGCCCGACGAGCGTCGTGAGGCCCTGCTGCGCAAGCCCACCGTCGTGCTGGGCGCCGGGCCGGCGGGGCTGACCGCCGGTTACCTGCTCGCCAAGCAGGGTCTGCCGGTGATCGTGCTCGAGGCCCACGAGAAGGTCGGCGGGCTCGCGATGACCGAGGAGCGCGACGGCTATCGCTTCGACCTCGGCGGCCACCGCTTCTTCACCAAGAGCCAGGAGGTCGACGACCTCTGGCACGAGGTGCTCGACGAGGAGTTCCTGCTGCGACCGCGGCTGTCGCGCATCTACTGGAACGGGCGCTTCCTCGACTACCCGCTGCGCGGCCCCGACGTGATCAGGAAGCTCGGCCCCGTCGAGCTCACCCGCTCGTTCGGCTCCTACCTGGTCGCGGCCGTCAAGCCGAAGGGCAACGAGGACAGCCTCGAGGAGTGGGTCTCGAACCGCTTCGGCAAGCGCCTGTTCACCCTCTTCTTCAAGTCCTACACCGAGAAGGTCTGGGGCGCGCCCACCTCTGAGATCCGCGCCGAGTGGGCGGCCCAGCGGATCAAGGGCCTGTCCTTCTTCAGCGCCGCCAAGGCCGCCTTCTTCGGCAACAAGGGCAACAAGGTGAAGAGCCTGATCTCCGAGTTCCACTACCCGCGCTTCGGCCCCGGGCAGATGTGGGAGGTCATGACCGCCGAGATCCGCCGCCTCGGTGGCGAGGTGCGCACCGAGACCGAGGTCGAGCGGCTGGTGGTGGAGAACGGCCGCGTCGTGGAGGTGCTGGCCGGCGACGAGGCGATCGAGCCCGGCGAGGTGATCTCCTCGCTGCCGCTGCGCGCGACAGTGGGCATGACCCGCCCGCTCGCGCCGCCCGAGACGCGCGAGGCGGCCCGCGGGCTGCGCTACCGCGACTTCCTCACGGTGGCCCTGATCCTCGACGGCGAGGACCTCTTCCCGGACAACTGGATCTACATCCACGAGCCCGACGTGCAGGTCGGCCGGATTCAGAACTACCGCTCCTGGAGCCCGTGGATGGTGCCCGACGAGACCAAGGCGTGCGTCGGGCTCGAGTACTTCTGCTTCGAGGGCGACGAGCTGTGGACGATGAGCGACGAGGACCTCGTCAAGCTCGCCACCAAGGAGCTCGCCCAGCTCGGCCTGGGTGACGCCGAGAAGGTCGAGCGCGGCTACGTGGTGCGCGTGCCCAAGGCCTACCCGATGTACGACAAGGACTACAGCGAGCGCGTGGACTCGATCCGGGAGTGGCTCGACACGATCGACAACCTCCAGCAGGTTGGCCGCAACGGGCTCCACCGCTACAACAACTCGGATCACTCGATGCTGACCGCCATGCGCGCGGTGGAGAACATCACCGCCGGCACCGAGCACGACATCTGGGCGGTGAACGCCGAGAGCGTCTACCACGAGGAAGACGTGAAGGACGAGCACCCCTATCGCGAGGCGCCCGAGACGCCGACGATGAAGCAGCCCGTCGCCAGCGAGACCTAGAAACGCAAATCGCCGGCGCTTCTTCGCGCCGGCGATTGCTTTTCGGTGGGCTAGCTGCCGGCCGAGGGGTCCTCGGCCGGCGCTAGGTCTTTATGAGGCCGTGTAGGTCAAGGACCAGGCGACCGATACCACGTTCGCAGCGCTCGAGCTGCTGCGGTGCATCTCCCATGAGAGGCTGTCGCCCGCGGCGATCGCCACGGCCGGCCCGCTGAACGTGCAGGTCTTGCTGGCGCCCGTGATGGTGCATGCGGCCGCGTAGTCCGAGCCACCCTCCTTGTGGAGACTGAACGTGTAGGACGTGCTGCCACCCGGTGCGTTGGCGACCGTGATCTTGAATCCGGTCACCGACAGGGCCGGGACCATCTGCCCGCTGTCGCTCGAGCTGCTGTTCGTCAGGGCCAGGCCGTCGACGCCGTTCAGGTAGCGGTTACCACTCCCGCTGAACGTGGTGCTCGAGATGTCGGTCGCGCCGACGAAGGACGACGGACCCGCCGAGCCCTGGTCACCCGCGGCGCCCTTGTCGCCAGTGGCTCCCTTGTCGCCGGTCGCGCCCTTGTCGCCGGTGGCACCCTTGGTGCCCACGGCACCCTGATCGCCGGTGGCACCCTTGTTGCCAACTGCGCCCTGGGTTCCGACGGGACCCTGGTTGCCCACGGCGCCCTGGTTACCCGCGGCACCCTGGTTACCCGCGGCACCCTGGTTGCCGGTAGCGCCCTGGTTACCCGTGGCACCCTTGTCGCCGGTCGGACCCTGGAGGCCGATAGGACCCTGCGGACCCGCGGGACCCTGATCGCCGGTGAGGCCCTTGGCACCCTGGTCGCCGGTGGCGCCCTTCTCACCGTTCGCGCCGTCGGTCCCGTTCGCACCGTTGGTTCCGTTAGTGCCGTTGGCACCATCGTCGCCCTTGGCACCCTGGTCGCCGGTGGCACCCTTCTCACCGTTCGCGCCGTCGGTCCCGTTCGCACCGTTGGTTCCGTTAGTGCCGTTGGCACCGTCGTCGCCCTTGGCACCCTGATCGCCGGTGGCACCCTTCTCACCGTTCGCGCCGTCGGTCCCGTTCGCACCGTTGGTTCCGTTAGTGCCGTTGGCACCGTCGTCGCCCTTGGCACCCTGGTCGCCGGTGGCACCCTTCTCACCCACGGGACCCTGATCGCCGGTCGCGCCCTTCTCACCATTCGCGCCGTCGGTGCCGTTCGTGCCGTTGGTTCCGTTAGTGCCGTTCGCACCATCGTCGCCCTTGGCGCCCTGGTCACCCGTCGGGCCCTTGTCGCCCTCGGGACCCTTCAGGCCCTGCGGACCCTGGGGGCCGGGGGGACCCTCAGCGCCGTCCTTGCCGGCGACGCCGTCCTTGCCGTCAGTTCCGTTCGTTCCGTTCGTTCCGTTCGTGCCGTTGGTACCGTCGTCGCCCTTGGCACCCTGGTCGCCGGTGGCACCCTTCTCACCGTTTGCGCCGTCGGTCCCGTTCGTGCCGTTGGTTCCGTTAGTGCCGTTGGCACCGTCCTCGCCCTTGGCACCCTGATCGCCGGTGGCACCCTTCTCACCGTTCGCGCCGTCGGTCCCGTTCGCACCGTTGGTGCCATTGGTTCCGTTGGCGCCGTCAGCGCCCTTGGCGCCCTGATCGCCGGTGGCACCCTTCTCGCCCTTCGCGCCATCAGTGCCGTTCGTGCCGTTGGTTCCGTTGGTGCCGTTCGCGCCATCAGCGCCCTTGGCACCCGGGTCGCCCTGGGGACCCTGGTCGCCAGTGGCGCCCTGGTTCCCGTCAGGACCCTTGTCGCCGCGCGGACCCTGAAGTCCCTGCGGACCCTGCGGGCCAGGAGGACCCTGCTCGCCTGCCAGGCCCTGCACGCCGGCCAGACCCTGCACACCAACCAGGCCCTGCACGCCTGCCGCGCCCTGCGGACCCTTCGACCCCGTCGGGCCCTTCGGACCCCTCGGCCCCGTGACCTGCGACGAAGCACGCTTCTTCTTCTTCTTCGCGGTCGCATGAATCTTGGCCTTGTGGCCACGAGACGTGCTCGCGTCCGCGTTGGTGGTTGCAATGACGAGCAGTCCAGCGATGAGGCTGACGCTCAGGAACAGCCGGAACAGCAGGGTACGGTTCATCTTTGGAAATCCTTTTCCCTCGCACCCGAGCCGGACCAGCGGCCTGCGGGCGAAACGAGTCCTGGGTCTTGGACGGTGAGGCAGGCATCCGGCCCGCCCGTCATTCGAACGTAACCCGACCTAGATCATTTGTCTAGAACCAGAGACCCTGACTAAACACCTTTTTTGGCGCGTGCGCGGCGTCCAGAAAATGGGGTAGATGCACCTCCACAATCAGGAATCGCTCAAGCTCGATCCCCATCCGCCGATACGGACAGGAGTAAGTCCGCGATCCCGGCCCCCAGAGAGAAATGATCGAAGCTTCTGCTCCCAAGCCCCTCAAGGTGACTCGCTTCCGGGCGGTCGCCGCGGTCGTCGTCATCGTGGCGGCAGCCCTCGTCGTCTGGCTCGTCGTGCGCGGCGGGAACGACAACTCCAACTCCCCCAGCAGCGCCACCACGCGCGCCATCCCGGCCGCCGCTTCGCCCGCGGACCTGGCCGCGGTCTCGAGCTCGGTCAAGCACCCGCTCTACTGGATCGGCGGCAAGTCCGGCTTCACCTACGAGCTGACCAGGGCGAAGAACGGCAACCTCTGGGTTCGCTACCTCCCTGCCGGAGTGGCCGTGGGCGACACCCGCCCCAACTATCTGACGATCGGCACCTACCCGCAGGCGAACGCGCTGAAGAACGTGCAGGCGATCGCCAAGAAGAAGGGCGTGCAGTCGTTCACCGTGCCCAGCGGAGGCATGGCCGTTCAGTACACGGCGCGCCCGAGCAGCGTCTACGTCGCCTTCCCCGCGAGCAACCAGCTGATCGAGGTCTACGACCCGGCGCCGGCCACCGCCCGCAGCATCGCGACGTCGGGCGATATTCAGCCAGTCGGCTGATCGCTCTGCAGACCTAACCGAGTCTTCCAGCGGGGAGGACGGGCAAGATGACCCTGGTGGTCTCCTGGCTCGTCTTCCCCCTGGTGCTTGCCGTCCTCTGCCTGGGGTGCGGACTGCTGCTCGAGGCGGCGGCCGGAATGCAGCTCCCGCGCCCGCTTGTGCTCCCCGCCGGGCTGGCGGTGGTGGTCGTCCTCGCGCAGCTCACCACCTGGAGCTCAGCGACCGCCCGCGCGACCACGCCGGTTGTGGTGGTCGCGGCCGTCGCAGGCATCGCGCTGAGGCCCCCATGGCGGACCAGCTGGAGGGCGATCCGCTGGCCGCTTGGAGCCGCGGTCGCGGTCTTCGTCGTCTACGCGGCCCCGATCGTGCTGTCCGGCGAGTCCACGTTCGCCGGCTACGTGAAGCTCGACGACACCGCCACCTGGTTCGCCCTCACCGACCGCGTGATGAGCCACGGCCGCGACCTGAGCGGTCTGCCGGTGTCCACCTACGACCTGGTGCTGAAGAGCTACCTCGGCACCGGCTACCCGGTCGGGTCGTTCCTGCCGCTCGGGGTGGGCCACCAGCTGGTGGGAGTGGACATCGCCTGGGTGTTCCAGCCCTACCTGGCCTTCCTGGCGGCGATGGTCTCGCTGTCGCTCTACTGGATCACGCGCACCCTGCTCCCCTCCCGGGCGCTGGCCGCCCTGGCCGCATTCGCGGCGCCGCTGGCGGCGATCCTCTACGGCTACGCGCTCTGGGGTGGCGTGAAGGAGCTGATGGGGGCGGCCCTGGTGATGCTCACCGCGGCACTGGCCGCCGATGCCGCTCGCGAGGCCAGGACCGGGCGTCAGCTGGTGCCGATCGCGGCGGCCTCCGCGGCCACCGCCTCGGCGCTGAGCGCCGGCGCGGCGATCTGGATCGGGCCGCTCCTGCTCGGCGCGCTCATCGCCGCGTTCCTGTTCCAGCGCCGCGACGTGCCCGGGCGCCAGGTGCTCGCTTTCGTGCCGCTCGCGCTGCTGCTCTCGGCGCCCGCCATCTCAGCGGCGACGACGTTCGTCTCGCCGGGCGCGAAGCACACGCTCACGAGCGGCGACGAGCTCGGCAACCTCGACCGGCCGCTGAGGGCGGCGCAGGCGCTCGGCATCTGGCCGGCCGGCGACTTCCGTGTGGATCCGAGCCACACATGGATCACCTACACGCTGCTCGGCGTGCTCACGTTGGCGATGGTGCTCGGCCTGGTGCTCGCGCTGCGAGCGCGCAGGTGGGAACTGCCGCTGTGCGTCATCGGCGTGACGATCGGGCTCCTGGTGGTCACGCACTTCGGCTCGCCGTGGGTGGACGGCAAGGCACTGGCCACCGCGTCGCCGGTGTTCATCCTGGCCGGGATGGCGGGCGCCGGCGCCATCTTCTCCCGCGGTAGGCGGATCGAGGGCACGGTGCTGTTCGTCGCGATCCTCGGCGGGGTGCTGTGGTCCGACGCGCTCGCCTACCGGGACGTGAGCCTCGCGCCGCGCCCGCAGCTCTCGGAGCTGGAGCACATCGGCACACTCGTGAAGGGCAAGGGACCAACGCTGATGAACGACTACGAGCCCTACGGCCCGCGTCACTTCCTGCGTAACGGTGCGCCCGAGGGTGCGTCCGAGTATCGCTACCGCCAGGATCGCCTGCTTGACAACACCCTTCTGCCGAAGGCGAATTTCGCGGACCTCGATCGCTTCCAGCAGGCGGGCATCCTCGAGTACCGCTCGATCGTGCTCCACCGCTCGCCGGTGGAGAGCCGGCCGCCGGCTCCATACTCGCTGACCTGGAAGGGCCACTACTTCGAGCTTTGGCAGCGGCCCGCCTCGGGCCCACAGGTGATCGACCACCTCCCGCTCGGCTCGGGGAACAACCCCGGGGCCGAGCCCGCGTGCGCGAGCGTGCTGGCCGAGGCGACCAAGGTCCCGGCCGGCGGGCGCCTTGCCGCCCCGCTGCGGACCCCGCCGACGATCGTGCCGCTGCCCGCCGACCGAGCCCCGCTGGGCTGGGCACCGAACCCGTCCAATCCCGGCTCGCTGACGCCCGGGACCGCCGGGGCGATCGACGTGGGCGTGATCGTGCCCCACGACGGCATCTACTCGGTCTGGATCGGGGGCTCGTTCAGCGCGAGGGTGCGGATCTACGTCGACGGCAAGCTCGTGGGGTCGCGGCGCAACGGGCTCGAGTGGGAGCAGTACCAGCAGCTCGGCAGCGTGCGACTCACCGCGGGCCAGGTGCACGACGTGCGGCTGGTCTACGACGGCACCAGCCTTCTCCACCCCGGCAGCGGCGACGCACCCACCCCCATCGGGCCGCTTGCGTTCGCCACCCAGACGGCTGACGTTCCGGTCACCTACGTGCCCGCGACGCAGGCGCGGTCGCTCTGCGGCCACTACCTCGACTGGGTGGAGGCGATCGGCCCCGGCTAGTCCGGGAGCCCGGCTACGGCGCAACTCGGCCGAGCAGCCCGCTAGTTTTAGACGCCGTGAGCAGTCGCAAGGAGCAGAAGGAGAAGCTCCGCCAGGAACGTCTCGCGCGTGAGCAGGCGCAGGCCCAGGCGGCTGCTCGCCGTCGCCGCTTTCAGATCGGCGGAGGCGTGATCCTCGCGGCCGTCGCCGTCGTGGTCGTGGTCGTCCTGCTGGTCAGTGGTGGCTCGAGCAATTCGGGGGCCAGCCCCGGAGGCTCGAACTCGAACACCAGCGGCAGCGGCACCCAGGCGGGGCTCGAGACAGGCCCCGCGCCCTGGCCGCCCGAGTACAGCTTCCTCGCGCAGCGCCTGGCCGCCTACAACTTCCCCCAGCAGAGCGACATCGGCTACCACGAGCACGCCAAGCTCTTCATCTACGTCAACGGGAAGCAGGTCACGGTCCCGGCGAACTTCGGGATCGACCCGCAGGGGCGCTTCATCGCCCCCCTCCACACGCACGACACCACCGGCGTGATCCACATGGAGTCCGAGAAGCCGTACCCGTTCACGCTCGGCGAGGCCATGAACATCTGGGGCGTGAAGTTCACAAACGACCAGCTCGGCGGCTACAAGGCGGGCGTCGACGGGAACGTGCTCGAGCTGTGGGCAAACGGCAAGAAGGTCGCCGACCCCGTGAACTACAAGATGAAGCGCCACGACATCCTGATCCTCGGCTACGGGAAGCCCGGCTCGTTCCCGACGAAGAAGAGCTACACCTTCGAGGCCGGCCTCTAGTCGGTTCCGGGCCCGACGTGGAGACACTCTCCTTCGAGGGCTTCCCGCGCGAGACGTTCCGCTGGTTCGCCGGCATCGAGGCCGACAACTCGAAGCGCTTCTTCACGGCGGAACGCGACATCTACGACCGGGCAGTCCGCGGCGCGCTCGAGGCGCTGCTGGAGGAGCTGGCGGACGACCTCGGCGGCCACGTGCGGATGTTCCGCCAGAACCGCGACATCCGCTTCTCTGCGGACAAGTCGCCCTACAAGACGACGACCTACGGCCTGATCCACGAGCGCCCGGAGAGCCGCGCGCCGCTGTATGCACAGCTGTCGGCCAAGGGCCTGTTCGCCGGCACGGGCTACTACATCCTCAGCCCCGATCAGCTGACCCGCTTCCGTGACGCGATCGTGGACGACCGCAGCGGCCCCGAGCTCGAGCGGGTGATCGCGGCCGTGCAGGGCGCAGGCGTCGAGACCTTCGGCGAGGCGCTGAAGACCGCGCCGCGCGGCTATCCGCGCGACCACGAGCGGATCACGCTGCTCAGGCACAGGTCGCTGTTCGCCGGGGGCCGGCTGGGCGCGGGTGCGAGGGGAATCAGCCGCGACGCCGCGCTCGATCACGCTCGCTCCACCTGGGCGGCCTGCGCCCGGCTGAACGCCTGGCTCGACGAGCACGTGGGCGACTAGCGGGAGTACGATCGACGCATGCCCGACCGCCTCTACTTCACCGACTCGGACGAGTCCAACGCGATGATCGCCACCGATCCGCTGGCTCTGCTCGTGGGCTTCGCGCTCGACCAGCAGATCACCGTGCAGAAGGCCTTCTCGGGACCGCTGGCCCTGAAGGAGCGCCTCGGCGCCTTCGACGCCGACACCCTGGCGTCAGCCGACCTCGAGCCTGTCTTCCGCGAGAAGCCGGCGATCCACCGCTACCCGGGGTCGATGTCGAAGCGGGTGCACGAGCTGGCGGTGTACATCCGCGACAACTACGACGGCGACGCCGCCCGGGTCTGGACGGAGGCCGCGAACTCCGCCGAGCTGCGCTCGAACCTCGCGGATCTCCCCGGCTTCGGTGAGATGAAGGTGAAGTCGATGGGCGCGGTGCTCGCCAAGCGCTTCGGCGTGGAGGCCGCGCAGGAGCTGGTGCCGCCGCATCCGACCCTCGGGGATGTGGACTCGCCCCAGGCGCTCCTGGACTACCAGGCGGCCAAGCGAGCGCACAAGGCCGAGTGGTCGAAGGTCCGGGCGGCCCGCTAGCCGTCCGTCTGGGCCACCAGCCAGTCGCGCACCGCGGCGCCGACCGCCGCCAGATCGCTCCTGAGGCTGTGGTTGCCGGCCACCTGCACCACGCTGCGCGTGGGTCCGGCGGGCGGCATGCCGAACGGGTCGCCTGACCCCTGCACCACCAGCATCGGAACGCCGACCGCATCGAGCTCCGGCAGCCGGCTGGGCGCCGGCGCCGCCGCCGACTTGCGCTGCGGCGGCTGGAGCGGGAACGCCAGGCACAGCACGCCCACGGCGCTCGTCGCCTCCGCCGTGCGACACGCCACGCGCGCGCCGGAGGAGCGGCCACCCACGATCAGCGGCAGCCCGGCCAGGTCTCCCTCCCGCAGCTGCCCGACCACCGCGATCCAGGCCGCGTCGAGGTGATGCGCGGGGGCGGGAGAGCGCCGCCCGGCCACGCGGTAGGGCTGCTCCACCAGCGCCACGCTGACCCCCACCGAGAGCGCGGCGTCGGTCGCGGTCACCAGGTCGCGCGAGCCCACTCCGCCCCCGGCTCCGTGACCGAGCACCAGCGCGGCCTTCGGGTGCTCGACGGGGTGCAGGTGCGCGTTCGCCCGGCCGTGAGGGGTGTCCAGCGCCAGCGTCGTCACGAGCGCGCCTTCTTCGGCTTCAGCAGCTGGTCGGTGACCGTGTCGGCGAACCATTTCTCGTAGCGCTCGGGCGTCCACCCGCGCTGCACCACCAGCAGCTGCCACAGGTCGGGGTGGTTGAGCGTCCAGAGGATGTCCGTGGCGCCGGTCACGTCCAACCCCGGGCGCAGGGCCTTCTTCTTGTGGAGCGACTCCACGATCACTCGCTGGTTGTCGTAGAAGTCGGTCTGGATCCGGTCCCAGAGCGTTTCGATGTCGGGATCCGCAGGAGCCCCCTGCCGGATCACGTCCATGATGGCGGCCGCCCGCTCCTTCACGAGACGCGCGTTGTGCGCCCCCAGGCGCAGCTTACGCTCGGGGTCGGGCTCCGCCACCACCTCGCGGTACCAGTCGCGCTCCCCGATCGGCACGTCGGCCTCGTCCCCGCGCAGGAGCAGGTGCCAGAGGGCGCGCAGCACCCCGCTCTTGGTCTCGAACGCGAGGTAGACCGTCTTCAGCGCCACGCCCGCCTCCGCGGCGATCCCCGCCATCGTGGTGGCCGCGTAGCCCTGCCGCTCGAACAGCCGCTGCGCCGCCTCGAGGATCGCTCCGCGCGTGGCGGCCGCCTGCTCGCGCCTGCGCGGCGAGTCGTAGCGCCGCGTGGTCTTGACACCGTCAGCCATTTCGCTATCCTCGCACAGAATTCATTACATGATACGTGTACTCAACTTAAGGAGACTCGCGATGGAAGCAGGAAGCATCACCAAGCAACGCACTCACCTCCACGCAATGTGGGCCTCGGTGGCCGACGGCTGGGCGGAGCACGCGGACTACGCCGACGCCCGCGGCGCCGAGCTCACGCGCAAGATGCTCGACGAGACGTCGCCTCGCCCGGGCGAGCGCGTGCTCGAGCTGGCCTGCGGGCCGGGAGGCCTCGGGCTGGCCGCCGCGCAGCGCGTCGCCCCCGGGGGCGAGGTCGTCGTGTCCGACGTGGCGAGCGAGATGACCGCCATCGCGGCCGCCCGCGCCGAGGCGCTCGGGCTCGACAACGTCACGGCACGCGACCTGGATCTCGAGGAGATCGACGAGCCGGACGCCTCCTACGACGTGGTCCTCTGTCGCGAGGGCTTCATGTTCGCGGCCGACCCGGCTCGCGCGGCGAGCGAGCTCCACCGTGTCCTGCGTCCGGACGGGCGCTTCGCGCTGGCGGTCTGGGGCCCGCGTGTGCGCAACCCCTGGCTCGGGATCGTCTTCGACGCCGTGAGCGCGCAGGTGGGAATGCCGATGCCGCCCCCCGGCCTCCCGGGTCCGTTCGCGCTCGAGGACGCCGACCGGCTGGCCGCCCTGTTGAAGGACGCGGGTCTGGCCGACGTGACGGTCTCGGAGTTCGCCGTGCCGCTGCGCGCAGCCTCGTTCGACGAGTGGTGGACGCGAACCTCCGCGCTCGCCGGCCCCCTCGCGAAGATCCTCGCGTCGCTACCCGAAGAGGACGCCCGCGCGATCCGCGAGCACGCGCGCGATGCAACGCGTGCCTACGAGGTCGCCGGCGGCGGGCTGGAGCTGCCCGGCGTCAGCCTGCTGGCCTTCGGAGGTCGCGACTAGGTCGCGCCGAGCGCGTGAGCGGAGGGGGAGGGATTCGAACCCCCGGTCCCGGTCACCCGGGACAACGGTTTTCAAGACCGCCGCATTCAACCGCTCTGCCACCCCTCCGGCGTGCAGGGAGGCTAGCGCCGCCGAGCGTCAGTCAGTTCGCACGATCAGCACGCTGCAGTGCGCGTGGTGCGAGACCTTGTTCGGCACGCCGCCGAGCAGGAAGCGGCGGGCGCCCGTCATGCCCTTGCTGCCGACGACGATCAGCTCCGCGTCGATCTCCTGGGCGATCTCGATGAGCGCCTCGGCTGCGTCGCCTCGAACGGCGTGCGTCTCCAGCTCCACGCCGAACGAGGCCACCGCGGCGCTGGCCTCGGTCAGCACTCCCTCGACCAGCACGTCGGGACCGACGTCCCATTCTGTGCCCTCGGGCCCGCGGCCTTGCGGCGTGTGCGCGGCGACCGGGTGGTAGGCGCTGACGATGTGGAGCTTCGCCCCCAGCGCCTTGGCCACCTCGGCTGAGCTGATCACGGCCTTGCTGGCTGTGGCCGAGCCGTCGGTGCCGACGACGATGGAAGCGAACATGCCCTCTCCTCTGCTGCGGTCCGGGAGAGGCGATCCTACCCCGCGCTGATCGTCGCTGGGGCTCCGAAAGCCTGCAGCGGCTCGGGCACCACCACCGTGCCGTCCTCCTCCTGGTGGTTCTCCACGACCGCGATGATCGTGCGGCCCACCGCCACGGCGGTGCCGTTCAGCGTGTGCACCTCCTCCGGCCGCCCGCCCTCCGGCCGGCAGCGGATCCCGAGTCGGCGCGCCTGGTAGTCGGTGGTGTTCGAGCACGAGGTGAGCTCGCGGTAGCGCCCCTGCCCGGGCAGCCACGCCTCGAGGTCGTACTTCTTGGCGGCGGAGGCGCCGAGGTCCCAGGTGGGGATGTTCACCACGCGGTAGGGGATGTCGAGTGCCTGCAGCAGCTCCTCCTCGATCGCGAGCAGGCGCTCGTGCTCGGCCTGCGACTCGGCCGGCGGCACGAACGCGAACATCTCGAGCTTGTCGAACTGGTGCACCCGGAAGATCCCGCGCGTGTCCTTGCCGGCGGCGCCCGCCTCGCGGCGGAAGCAGGTCGAGAAGCCGGCGTAGCGGACGGGTAGCGCCGCCACGTCCATGATCTCGCCCGCGTGCAGCGAGGCCAGCGGCACCTCCGAGGTGCCCACGAGGTAGAGGTCGTCCTCGGGCAGGCGGTAGATCTGCTGCTCGGTGTCAGGCAGGAAGCCGGTGCCGTAGAGCGCCTCCTCGCGGACCAGCACCGGCGGCACCACTGGGATGAAGCCGTGACCCCCGAGCACCTCGAGGGCCCAGCGCACCAGCGCGAACTCGAGCAGCACGAGCGGCCCCTTCAGGTAGGCGAAGCGCGAGCCCGAAACGCGTGCCCCGGCCTCCATGTCCACGTAGTCGCCGAGCAGCTCCAGGTGGTCCTTGCCCTCCCTGCCCGCTGCGCCGACCTCCCGCAGCACCTCGCCCTCCTGCATGGGCGCGGACTCGTCGGGCAGGTTCGGCAGTGGGATCAGCAGCCGCTGCACCTGCTCCTCGGCCTCGCGCACCTCGTCCGCCATCGGCGCGAGCTCCGCCTTCAGCGCGGTCGAGCGCTCCATCAGCTCGCTGGCGTCGCCGCCGCTGCGCTTCGCCTCACCGATCTGCTTGCCGACAGCGTTCTGCTCCGCCTTCAGCTCCTCGAAGCGCGTGTTCAGCTCGCGCCAGCGCCGGTCGGCGTCAAGCAGCTCGTCGATCGCCTCCGCGGCCCCGCGCCGCTCGAGCGCCGCGCGCACACCCTCTGGGTCCCGCCGGATGAGTTTCAGGTCGAGCACGGAGGCTCCCGACAGGCGCTACTTGACCGAAGACGCTTTGCTGCCGGCGTACTTCGACACGAACAGCGCCACCTTCTGGGCATCCGGTCCCACGACGACGTTGGCCGGCATGATCGAGCCCGAGAAGCCGCCGTTGCGGATGGCGAACAGCACGTCCTGCACGCTCTCCTTGCGGTAGTCGAGGCCCGGGCCGTCGGTGCGCTCCTTCTGCGCGACCTTGCCCTGGGGCACCGAGCCCTGCGTGCCTGCGGCGCTCAGCGTGTGGCAGCCGCCGCAGCGGTCGCGGAACAGCACCGCGCCCTGGTGCACGGGGCTCAGCGGCTGCGCGTTGTCCGCATTGATTGTCTTGGTCCCGCAGGCCGCGATCGCGACGGCGACAGCCGCCGCGCCAACGACCAGGAGCGGCTTGGGTCGAGACACGGGCGCGCATATTATCCGGCGCCCGCCGCGCCACCCCCTTCCCCCCAGGAAGGACCCTCGGGGGCCGCGGCGAATCAACAGTCGCCCCGGCGGCGGCCGGAGACGATCCACTGGCAGCGACTTCGTCGCCCGCGGGTCGTCCACATCGGCGGCGATTGAGGCCTCCGCCGGGGCAAAGCCTTAGGCGTCGAGGCGCTTGCAGAAGCGCAGCTCGGTACCGCTCTCGGACGGCTTGATGTCCACCTCGTCCATCAGCTGGCCGAGGAACGCCAGCCCGCGGCCGCGCTCGGGCAACTCGCCGCGGCGCGCCATGCGCGGGATGAACGTGCCCGTGTCGCGGATGTAGAAGGCGAGCGAGTTGCCCTCGCACACCGCGCGCAGTCTGATCTGGTCGGTGGAGGACGAGGAGCCGTGCTCCACCGCGTTGGCCACGCCCTCGCTCACGGCCATCTTGATCTGGTAGCGCACCATCTCGTCGAAGCCGAAGTCCCGTGCCGCGGCGTCCGCCCAGTTGCGCGCCTCCGGCAGCCGCGACAGCTCCGCGGTGAGCTGCAGCTCGGCGCCTCCGAAGCCGGTCTTCGTGCCCGTCATACGAGTCCCGTCCACATACGCCACGTCTCCACCCCCGCCCTGAACCTGGCCTGGTATACCCCAACCGCATGCTGGCCGAACCCGATGCCGCGGCCTACCGGTCGGCAATCAGCCACTTCGCCACCGGCGTGACGGTCGTGACCACCACGGGCCCGGACGGCCCGGCCGGCATGACCGCGAACGCGATCTGCTCGCTCTCGCTCGATCCGCTGCTCATGCTGGTCTGCCTGGAGCAGACCGCGCGCACGCTGGCCGCCGTGCGCCAGTCGCGCCGGCTGGCGGTGAACGTGCTGGCCCAGCATCAGCAGCCGCTCGCGTCGGTGTTCGCGAGCAAGGCGCCCGAGGCGGAGAAGTTCCTCGGCGTGGGCTTCGACGAGGTGGACGGCGTGCCGGTGCTCCACGAGACGGTGGCCTGGCTGACGGGCGACCTGGAAGAGCTTCTGCCCGGCGGCGATCACCTCATCGGCGTCACCGCGGTGAGGACCGTGGGCTCGCCCGGAGGCGATCCGCTCGTCTATTACAGGGGCGGCTACCACTCGCTCGGCGCTTAGAAGGCCAGGAACGGTACCGGGGGTAGCTCCAAACGGCTACCGATTCTTGGCTGAGGAAAGCAGTTGGCAGTTTGCAGTTTGCGTCCGGGCCCAGGCGTCGGTGCCAACTGCAGCCGGCGCAGCCGGCGAACTGCCAGCTGCTCAACCGCCGGTCGTATACGCCCGCAACGCCAACGTGACAATCAGGATCGCCCCCACAGTCATGATCCCCATCTCGCGGCGCACGACGCGGCGGGCCAGCAGGATCTGGTCGCGGCGCTCGAGCGCCTCCACGTCCTCGACGCCCGACGCCTCGATCTCGCGCTCGGCGGCGCTCGCACGGAGCCCCTCGCTCACGAGGGCGACCACCAGCAGCGAGACGCCGTAGAGGTAGTGGAGCTCGCTCGAGGCGCGCCGGCCCTGTCCGATCAGGAGGAAGAGGCCGAGGCCGACCTGGATCACGACCACGGTCTGGGCAACTCGCAGCAGGTACCAGAACACGACCGATGTGCGGTGGCGCCCCCAGGCGACACCACCCCAAGCGGCGGCGGCCGCGTTGGTCACCAGCACCGCGATCCCGACGGCCATGTGAATCGCAGTCAGCTAGCGACCTTTCGCACTATGTAGCAACGTGTCACAAGGGTGATATAACCGGGCCCGTTCCATGCTCAAGAGCTACTTCCCTGTAGTCGTGTTCATGTTGCTGGGCGGGGGCGTGGGCATCGCGTTCACCTTTGCTCAACTCGGTGCTCGGGCCGAAGCGGCCCAGCCGCGTGAAGCGCGAACCCTACGAGTGCGGCCTGCCCTCTGAGGTCACGAGGAACTTCCGCTTCGGGATCAGCTTCTACCTGATCGCGATGCTGTTCATCCTCTTCGACATCGAGGTGATCTTCCTCTACCCGGTCGCCGTCCAGCTGAAGACGCTCGGCACCTTCGCCCTCGTGGAGACGATCGTGTTCATCGCGTTGCTGCTCGTGGCGCTTCGCCTTCGTCTGGCGCAGAGGAGCCCTCGAGTGGAAGTGACGCAGAGCAGAAGGTCGAGGACCTGCGCGTCCGCCAGCTCACCGCGAAGCGGATGCTGCAGGGCGACATCGAGGACGCCGACCTCGAGCAGTACGTGGAGGAGCGGGTGCTGTTCACCACGCTCGAGAAGGCCCAGAACTGGGCGCGCGCGAACGCCGTCTGGCCGGCCACGTTCGGCCTCGCGTGCTGCGCGATCGAGATGATCTCGGTGATCGGCTCGCCACGGAACGACCTCGCCCGCTTCGGCGCCGAGGTCTCGCGCGCGTCTCCGCGCCAGGCCGACATGCTGATCCTGTCGGGCCGGGTCTCGATCAAGATGGCGCCGGTCATCCGCCGCCTCTACGACCAGATGCTCGAGCCGAAGTGGGTCATCTCGATGGGCGCGTGCGCGTCGAGCGCGGGGATGTTCAACAACTACGCGCTCGTGGCCGGAGCCGATCGCTTCCTGCCGATCGACATCTACGTGCCCGGCTGCCCCCCGCGGCCCGAGGCGCTCCTCTACGGGATCATCAAGCTCCAGAAGAAGATCAAGGACGAGCCCGAACTCGGTTGGCGCGAGCGCTACCAGGCTCAGGGCACGGAAGAACGTGCCTGACGCGACGGGTCTCGAGCTGATCGCGCAACGAGTGCGCGGCGAAATGGGCGAGGACGCCGTGGTGGGTACCTCCTACTACCGCGAGCAGGCCACGCTGGAGGTCGCGCCCGCGCGCGTGCGCGACGTGCTGGCGCATCTCAAGGACCACCCGGAGGAGCCGTTCGAGTTCCTGGCGAGCCTGCACGGGTGTGACTACCTGCCCGAGGAGCCGCGGCTCGGCGTGCACTACCAGCTGCTCAGCATGGATCGGGTGGACCGCCTATGCGTGAAGACGCGCGTAACCGTGGAGGCCGCCGAGGTGCCCACCGTCGTGGAGCTCTGGCCCGGCGCGAACTTCCCGGAGCGCGAGGTCTACGACATGTTCGGCGTGGTCTTCGCCGGCCACCCGGACATGCGCCGCATCCTGATGCCCGAGGACTACGACGGCTACCCGCAGCGGCGCGACTTCCCGATCGGCGGCGAGCCCGTGATCTTCACCTTCAACCAGGACGCGCAGCCCCGCTGGTATGAGTAAGGCGCCCGACCCCCTCGCCGTCCCCTATCGCGAGCGCGAGCGCTCGATCACGATGGAGCGGCTCGACCATCCGGACACACCGCTGTCCGGCACCGAGCTGCAGCCGGACACCGAGCTGTTCACGATCAACATCGGGCCGCACCACCCGGCCACGCACGGGGTGCTGCGACTGCTCGTCACGCTCGAGGGCGAGATGGGTGGTCGAGCTCGAACCGCTGATCGGCTACGTGCACACCGGCATCGAGAAGAGCTGCGAGGACCAGGCCTACTGGAAGGTGATCCCGTTCGTCGAGCGGATGGACTACCTCTCCTACTACTTCAACGCGATGGCCTTCTGCAATGCCGTGGAGCGGCTGCTCGAGGAGGAGGTGCCCGCGCGCGCGCAGTACCTGCGCGTGATCCACATGGAGCTGAACCGCATCTCGAGCCACCTGTTCTGGCTCGCCACGTCCGCGCTCGACCTGGGCGCGATCTCGTTCCTCTGGTGGGGACTGCGCGACCGCGAGCTGACCCTCGACCTGTTCGAGATGTCGGGCGGCCAGCGCATGCACCCGCGCTACTTCCAGGTGGGCGGCGTGATGGAGGACATCCCGCCGGGCTGGGAGCAGAAGTGCCGCGAGTTCATCAAGCAGATGCCCTCGCGCATCGACCAGTACGAGGCGGTGCTCGACCGCAACGAGATCTTCCTGCTGCGCACCCGTGGGGTGGGCGAGGTGTCGGCGGAGCGCCTGCTCGCACTGGGCGTCACGGGCCCGCTCCTGCGGGCGGCGGGCAAGCCGTTCGACCTGCGCAAGGCGGCGCCGTACTCCTCATACGACCACTTCGAATTCAAGATCCCGGTCGGCACGCAGGGCGATCACTACGACCGCTACCGTGTGCGCCTCGCCGAGATGCGCGAGTCGCTGCGCATCATCGAGCAGGCGCTGGACGGGCTTCCCGAAGGCCCGTACATCACCCAGAACCGCAAGGTGGCGCTGCCTCCGCGGCACGAGCTCGCCACCAGCATGGAGGCACTGATCCACCACTTCAAGCTCGTCACCGAGGGCTTCCGGGTGCCGCCCGGAGAGACCTACGCCGCGGTCGAGTCGCCACGCGGGGAGCTCGGCTGCTTCGTGCTGGCCGACGGCTCGGCAAAGCCCGCCCGCGTCCACATGCGCGACCCCTCGTTCAGCAACCTGCAGTCGCTGAAGGACATGGCCGAAGGAACCCTGATCGCCGATCTCATCGCGTCAGTCGCGATGTTGGATCCGATTTTGGGAGGGATCGACAGATGAGTTGGCAGTTGGCAGTTTGCAGTTGGCGGCCGCGGAAGGCCTCTGACTGCCTTCGTCGTCGCTCGTCTCTCGGGCCAACTGCCAACTGCCAACTGCTAACCGCGAAGGCGCCCCGTGTCTGATCACACCGGCTTCGATTCGCGGGCCGACCTAACGAAGGAACCGGCGCTCATCCCGGACCTGTCCTCCGTCGCCGTTCCAGCTGAGCTCGAGCGTGAGATCCGGGACCACATGGCGAAGTACCCGGATCGGCATTCGGCCGCGCTGCCCGCGCTCGAGGCGGCTCAGCGGGTGCACGGCTGGTGCTCGCCCGAGGCGCTCCAGCAGGTTGCCGCGGTGATGCAGGTCACGCCCGCGTACCTGTCCTCGGTCGCGACCTTCTACGACATGCTCAACACCGCGCCGGTCGGGCGCCACCAGGTCTACGTCTGCACGAACATCACCTGCATGCTGCGCAACGCGCAGCTCCTGCTCGAGGCGCTTCAGGAGGCCGGAGCCGACTACGAGGACGCGAACATCCGCGCCTTCGAATGCCTCGGCGCCTGCGACATGGCGCCGATGGCCTCGATCGACTCCCGCTTCGTCGGGCCGATCGACCCGAGCGAGGCGCCCGAGATCATCGCCGCGCTGAAGGAGGGCCGCCAGCCGCTGCCCGGCCGGGGCCTTGGCGACGAGGGCTTCAAGCTGCCATGGGAGGAGGGCGCCGATGTATGAGACGCGCCTCCTGCTCGACGGCATCGACGAGCCGAACCTGAACCGGATCGACGTCTACGAGCGCCTCGGCGGCTACAAGGCGCTGCGCAAGGCGCTCACCGAGATGGACCAGGAGACGATCCTCGAGGAGCTCAAGAACTCCGGTCTGCGCGGTCGCGGCGGCGCCGGCTTCTCGATGGGCATGAAGGCGAGCTTCATGCCGAAGGGCTCGATCGACAAGTACCTCTGCTGCAACGCGGACGAGTCGGAGCCCGGCACCTTCAAGGACCGCCTGCTGATCCAGAAGAACCCGCACCGGCTGATCGAGGGCATCATCATCGCCGCGGTCGCGGCCGGGGCCAACCGCGCGTTCATCTACATCCGCGGCGAGTACGTGCTCCAGGCAGACCTGCTCGACGGGGCCGTGATCGAGGCCCGCGAGCGCGGCTACCTCGGCGAGGACATCCTGGGCTCGGGCCACGCCGTCTCGCTGGTGGTCCACCGCGGGGCGGGCGCCTACATCTGCGGCGAGGAGACCGGCCTGCTCGACTCGCTCGAGGGCAAGCGCGGCAACCCGCGCCTGAAGCCGCCGTTCCCGGCCAACCAGGGCCTCTACCAGGGACCGACGCTGATCAACAACGTCGAGACGCTGTCGAACGTCCCCCTCGTGATCGCCAACGGCGCGGAGTGGTTCAAGTCGCGCGGCACCGACCAGTCGGCGGGCACGAAGGTGGTGTCGGTGTCCGGCAACGTGCAGCGACCGGGCAACTACGAGATCGAGCTGGGCATCCCGGCTCGGGACATCGTCTACGGCCTCGCCGGGGGCCCGCCGCCGGGCCGCGAGATCAAGTGCTGGTTCCCGGGCGGCTCGTCCGCGCCGGTGCTCCTGCCCGAGGATCTCGACCGGCCCTACTCGTTCGAGGCGATGGCCGAGGCCGGCTCGATGCTCGGCTCCGGCGCGATCATCGTGGTGGACGACTCGGTGCCGATCGTGTCGGTGGCGCTGCGGCTGGCCGAGTTCTATCGGCACGAGTCCTGCGGCAAGTGCGTGCCCTGCCGCGAGGGCACCAACTGGACCGTGAAGATGCTCGAGCGGATCGACGCCGGCGAGGGCACGCCGATGGACCTGGACATCATGGCCAACGTCCAGACCAACATCATCGGCAACTGCCTCTGCGTGCTCGGCGACTCGATGGCGATGCCCGTCGGCTCGATGATCCAGAAGTTCCGCGGCGAGTTCGAGGCGCATATGGAGGAGGCCCGCGAGCGCGCGGACCGCCTGAGCGTCGAGCTGGGCCTGGGCGCCCCCACGGCGGACGCCGCCGCCTAGGAGAGCGATGCCCCGGCCCGAGCCCAACATCGTCACGTTCGAGATCGACGGCCGCGAGGTGCGCGCGCCCGAGGGCACGATGCTCGTGGACGGCGCCAAGTTCGGCGACGTCGAGATCCCCTACTTCTGTTACGAGCCGAAGCTCGGCAACCCCGTCGGCGCGTGCCGGATGTGCCTCGTCGAGATCGAGGGCATGCCGAAGCTCCAGACCGCCTGCTCGACGCCCGTGAAGGACGGCATGGTGGTGATCACGACCTCGGATCGCGTGAAGGAGGCGCAGAACGCGATCGTCGAGTTCCTGCTCGTGAACCACCCGCTCGACTGCCCGGTCTGCGACAAGGGCGGCGAGTGCCCGCTGCAGGACATCTCGTTCGGCTGGGGGCTCGGCCGCTCGCGCTTCATCGAGCCGAAGCGCCACTTCGAGAAGCCGCTCGAGATCTCGCCGCTCGTGGCGATCGACCGCGAGCGCTGCATCCTCTGCTACCGCTGCGTGCGCTTCTCCCAGGAGGTCGCCGAGGACTACCAGCTGGTGTTCCTGGAGCGCGGCGACCACACCTTCGTCGGCACCCACGACGGCCACCCCTACGTGGCGCCGTTCAGCGGCAACATCGTGGAGCTGTGCCCCGTGGGCGCCCTCACCTCCACGGCCTACCGCTTCCGCGCGCGCCCCTGGGACATCGAGGATTCGGGCTCGGTCTGCCTGCTCTGCCCGAGCCAGTGCAACGTCAAGTTCACCACCCGCGACGACACGAAGATCATGCGGGTGCTCGCGCGCGACCACAAGGAGGTGGACGACGGCTGGCTCTGCGACAAGGGCCGCTTCGGCTACCAGGCGGTCCACTCCCCGGAGCGGATCGTCCAGCCGATGGCGCGTGACGGCGGCGCGCTGCGGCCGGTCTCGTGGGAGCGGGCGCTGTCCACGGCGGCGTCGGCACTGAAGCGCGCGGGCGAGAACACCGCCGCGCTCGTGGGCGGCGAGGTGACCAACGAGGAGGGCTTCCTCGTTCAGCACCTGCTGCGCGACGTGCTGGGCTCGCCCCACGTGGACTCGCGCTCCAACGGGCCCCTCGACCCCGGTCAGGCGCGCGTGCTCGCGCGGCCGGACTTCACCGCGGCGGTGCCGGACATCGACTACGCGGACTCGATCCTGGTGCTCGACACGAGCCTGGTGGACGAGGCGCCGATCCTGGACCTGCGCGTGCGCAAGGCAGTGCGGCGCAACGGGGCCAAGCTGGTGGTGGCGAGCAGCCGTCCCGGCTCGCTCGACCCGAACGCCGACGCCGTGCTGCGCTTCGCCCCGGGCGCCGCCGAGGCGGCGCTGGTGGGTCTCGCCACCGCGCTGGGCGGCGAGGGCGACCTCGACGACCCGGCCGGCCGCGCCGGAACCACCGCCGACGCTCTGCGCGGCGCCGCCGAGCTGCTGGGCGGCGGCGGGGCGACCGTGATCCTCTGGGGCGAGCGCCTCTCCCACGGCGGGCGCGGGCGTGAGGCCGTGGCCGCGCTGCTGGCCGTTGCGCGCCGCTGCGGCGTGGCGGACACCGCCGACGCCGGCCTGATCGAGGTGCCCGCGTCCACCAACGCGCGCGGGCTGCGCGAGGTGGGTTGCCTGCCGAACCTGGGACCCGGGCTCGTCGACGCCTCTCCGGCGGGCCTGTCCGCCCCCCAGATCCCCGAGGCGAAGCCCGCGGCGCTGCTGCTCGTTCAGGCCGACCCGATTCGCACCCATCCGGACCCCCAGGCCTGGGAGCGCGCGCTCGACTCCGCCACCAGCGTGATCGCCTTCGCCGACTTCGTTACCGACGCGCTCGACGAGCACGCCGACGTGGTCTTCCCGGCCGAGTCCTACGCGGAGAAGGAGGGCACGGTCACGCACCCGGACGGCCGCCTCCAGCGGGTCCGTCAGGCGATCGCCCACCCCGGCGAGGTGCGCCCGCAGTGGAGCGTGCTCGCCGAGCTCTGCGCGCGCCTCGACGCGCCGCTGAAGGAGTTCTCGAACCCCTACGTCTTCGACGAGCTGGCGCAGGCGGTGCCGTTCTACAACGGGCTGACGCTGGAGGAGATCGGCGGCCGCGGCGTGCGCTGGCAGGAGCGCGAGTCCGCCGCGGCGCTCGCGCCCGTGCCGCTCCCTGACAGCGCCCTGGAGACGCCGCCCGCGCTTGCGCCCGGCGGCCTGCGCCTGGGCACCGCGCCCTCGCTGTGGACCGGCCGCGAGACGCGCTACGCCACCGTGCTGCGCTTTCTCGAGCCGCAGCAGCTGCTCGAGCTCTCGCCCGAGGACGCCCGCCGGCTGGGCGTCGCGAGCGGCGACGAGGTCACGGTGTCGGTGAACGGCGCGCAGCGTGCGCGCGCTGGCGCGCGTGCACGACCCGGTGCCCCCTGGCAGCGTCTTCCTCGTGGAGGGCGTCGAGCCCGACAACGCGACCGCGCTGATGAACGGCCTGCCGCGCGTGGTGGAGGTGGCGAAGGCGTGACCACCCTGCCGCTTGCCGACGTCAACTACGTGGAGAGCACCCTCGTCCAGATCGTGAAGGCGGTCGTGATCTTCGCCTTCGTGCTCCAGGTGGTGCCGCTGATCCTGCTGCTCGAGCGCAAGCTCCTCGGCCGCTTCCAGGCGCGCATCGGCCCGAACCGCGTCGGTCCCTTCGGGCTGCTCCAGCCGCTCGCCGACGTGCTGAAGCTGCTGTCCAAGGAGCACTCCACTCCGGCGACCGCCGTGCCATGGCTGATGGCGATCGCGCCGGTGATCTCGATCTTCACCGCGGTGGTCACGCTCGCGATCATCCCCTTCGGCAACAACGGCGACTGGGGCGGCAACTTCGGCCTCTACGGCATCGACGTGCCGATCGGCGTCCTCTTCTACTTCGCCTTCGGCGCGCTCGCCTTCTACGCGCTGATGCTCGGCGGCTGGGGCTCCGGGTCGAAGTACTCGTTCCTCGGCGCCATGCGCTCGGCCGCGCAGCTGATCTCGTACGAGATCGCGCTCGGCCTGTCGCTGCTCGGCGTCGTGATCCAGGCCCAGTCCATGTCGCTCACCGAGATCGTCACCGCGCAGCACTCGCTCTGGTACATCGTGCCGCAGTTCGTCGGCTTCATCATCTTCATGATCGCCGGCTTCGCCGAGACGAACCGCCCGCCGTTCGACCTGACCGAAGGCGACTCCGAGATCGTCGGCGGCTACAACACCGAGTTCGGCGGCATGCGCTTCGGCTCGTTCTTCATGGCCGAGTACATCAACATGATCGTGATCGCCGGCATCGCCACGGCGGCGTTCCTCGGCGGCTGGCACGGGCCCGGCCCCGCCGCGCTCAACCCGCTCTGGACGATCCTCAAGATGTTCTTCTTCATCGTGCTGTTCATCTGGATTCGCGCCACGCTGCCGCGCTTCCGCTACGACCAGCTGATGTCGTTCGGCTGGAAGGTGCTGCTGCCGCTGGCCACGGTGAACGTGCTCATCACCGCGATCCTGGTCTCCACCACATGACGCCCTACGACCCCTCTCCGGACGTCATCTCGGTCCAGCGCGGCCCGCAGCCGGGCGGCGTGGGAGCGGTCTATCGCGCGTTCGGCGAGACGCTGCGCGGGCTCAAGACCTCGTTCATGCGCGTGGTCGAGGGACCGGTGACGATCGAGTACCCGGAGCAGAAGACGCCGGTCTACCCGCGCTTCCGCGGCCGCCACAAGCTGCACCGCTTCGAGGACTCCGGGCTCGAGAAGTGCGTGGGCTGCTCGCTCTGCGCAGCCGCCTGCCCGGCGGACTGCATCCGCGTGGTCGCGGCCGAGAACACGCCCGACAACCAGGTGTCGGCCGGCGAGCGCTACGCGGCGGTCTACGAGATCAACATGACGCGCTGCATCTTCTGCGGCTACTGCGAGGTCGCGTGCCCGTTCGACGCGATCACGATGGGCAACGACTACGAGCTCGCCGACTACACGCGCAGCGACCTGATCTTCACCAAGGAGATGCTGCTGGCCGACCCGCTCGAGCGCGCCCCACTGCGCTCGGAGGGGGAGTAGCCGGCCGTGTGGTTCGAGCAGGTCATGTTCTTCGTCGGTGCGATCGGCGCGCTGGCCGGCGCGCTCGGCGTGGTGCTGTTGAGGAACCCGTTCTACAGCGTGCTCTCGCTGGTGGGCCACCTGTTCTCGCTGGCGCTTCTGTTCCTGCTGCTGCGCGCGCAGTTCGTCGCGGCGGCGCAGCTGATCGTCTACGCCGGCGCCGTGATGGTGCTGTACGTGTTCGTGGTGGCCTACATCGGCGGCTCAGATGAGCCGCTCGGCCCCGAGGTCCCCGGGCTGCGCAAGATCGGCGTGCTGTTCGCGCTCGCCGTGGCCGTGGAGCTGTGCGTGGCGATCATCGGCTCGGGCCTCTCGAAGCTCAGCACGCACGGCGCCCACGTCGACCCCGGCTTCGGCACTCCGGCCCAGATCGGCTCGCTGCTCCTCAACCGCTTCCTGATTCCGTTCGAGGCCGCCTCCTACCTGTTGCTGATCGCGGCGGTGGGCGCTCTGGTGCTCGCGCGGCGGCGGCGTGGGCACCCGGACCTCGGCGCGCTCGAGCGGATCTCGCACGCGGAGGTGGGCCGGTGAACGTCGACTGGTACCTGGTCCTCTCGGCCTTCATCTTCTCGATCGGCGCCGCGGGCGTGCTCACGCGCCGCAACCCGCTGGTGATCCTGCTCTGCCTCGAGCTGATGCTGAACGCCGGCAACCTCGCGCTGATCGCGTTCTCGCGCATGTGGGGCAACGGCGACGGCCAGATCTTCGCGCTGGTGGTGATGGTGGTGGCCGCCTGTGAGGTCGTCGTCGGCCTCGGGCTGATCGTGGCGATGTTCCGGCGCCGGCTGAACATCGATGTCGATGAACTGTCGGAGCTCCGAGGATGACTCGCGGCCTGCAAATCGTCGCGCTCCTGCGTCCTCGGGTCTCGACTTGCGCTCGCAAGTCTTCGACCCTGCGTCCTTGGATCGCTCGATTTTCGGAGCGAGTCCACCTCGGAGGATGCGGATGACCCCAACCGCGTGGGCCTGGCTCGTGCTCGGCATCCCGCTCGCGGGGTCGATCGTGATCGCGCTCGGCTGGAAGTTCTGGCCGGGCAAGACGCCAGGCTGGATCGGCACCCTCGCGATCCTCGCCTCGTTCGGCTGTGCGGTGGGCGCCGCCCTGTCGTTGATGGATCGGGCGCCGGAGGCTCGGCACGCCAGCTCGACCCTCTACACCTACGCGCAGACCTCCGGCGTGGACATCGGGTTCGGCATCTTCGTGGACCCGCTGTCGATCCTGATGGCGCTCGTCGTGACCGGCGTGTCCTTCCTGATCCACCTCTACTCGGTGGCCTACATGGGCTCCGATCGCGGCTACACGCGCTTCTTCTCCTACCTCAACTTCTTCGTCTTCTCGATGCTGCTCCTGGTGCTCGCGGGCAACATGGTGCTGCTGATCGTGGGCTGGGCGTTCGTGGGCGCCGCCTCCTACCTCCTGATCTCGTTCTGGTACCGCCGCGCCACCGCCACGGCCGCCGGCATCAAGGCCTTCGTGATCAACGTGATCGGCGACATCGCGCTCGTGGTCGCGGCCTTCATCCTGTTCAACCACACCCACTCGCTCAGCTACGCGGGCATCTTCAACGGCGCGCACGAGGTGTTCCACACGAACTCCGGGGCGCTGGTCGCGGCCTGCCTGCTGATCACGGTCGGCGGGTTCGCCAAGTCGGCGCAGGTGCCGCTCCACACCTGGTTGCCGGACGCGATGGAGGGTCCCACCCCGGTCTCAGCCCTGATCCACGCCGCCACGATGGTCACCGCGGGCGTCTACCTGATCGCCCGCTTCCACTCGCTCTACGAGCTGGCGCCGACCGCCGCACACATCACGGCCGGGCTCGCCTGCTTCACGCTCTTCTTCGCCGCCACGGTGGCGCTGGCCGTCACCGACCTGAAGCGGATCATCGCCTACTCCACGATGTCCCAGATCGGCTACATGATCCTGGGCGTCTCCACGGGCGGGTACGAGGGCGGCCTGTTCCACCTGATGACGCACGCCTTCTTCAAGGCCCTCCTGTTCATGGCCGCCGGGTCGGTGATCGGCGCCATGGCGGGCATCCAGAGCATCGATCGCATGGGCGGCTTCCGCAAGGCGATGCCGTTCACGTTCGCCACCTTCACGGTGGGCGCGCTTGCGCTCGCGGGGTTCGCCCCGCTGTCGGGCTGGTTCTCGAAGGACGACATCCTCGGCTTCGACGTTCACCAGGGCGGCTACGACCTGGTGCTCGCGATCGTCGCGTTCGCCGCCGCCCTGCTCACGGCCTTCTACTCCTTCCGGATGGTCTTCCGCGTCTTCTACGGCGATGCCGTGCCGGAGGCTGCCTCGCTCGAGCAGGGCGAGCTGGCCCATGGCGAGCACGTGAACCCGCTCAGCGGCGAGCACGAGGACACCGACGTCGGCTTCCCCGGCCCCGAGCACCACATCGCCGAGCGCGAGTGGCCGATGAAGGTGGCGATGGGCACGCTCGCGCTGCTCGCGATCGTCGGCGGCGTTGTCGCCATCCCGGGCGTGACGCACTGGTTCCACAACTTCATCGCGCCGACCTTCGCCGACTCGAAGTACTTCGACCAGGAGCCCAGCACGTCCGCCGAGTGGGTCGGGCTGGTGGTGGGCGCCGGGATCGCGCTGGCCGGCATCACCACCGCCTTCGTGGTGTACCTGCAGCGTCCCGGCACCACGGCCAAGCTGATCGAGCGCTTCCCGCACGTGCACGCCTTCCTCGTGGGCCGCTGGTACTTCGACGAGCTGTACGACGCGGTCTTCGTCCGTCCCATCGCCACCTTCGGCCGCTTCGGCCGCTACGTGGTGGAGAGTGCGTTCGTGCAGGGCACGCTCGTGGGCGGCACGACTGGGATCGTGCGCGCCGGCACAGCCATCGCCCGCGGCGTGCAGTCGGGCTACCTGCGCGCGTACGCGATGTTGCTGCTCGCGGGCCTGGCGGGCCTGGCCCTCTACTTCCTGATCCAGTCGAGCTGAGATGACCGTCTACCTCTCGATCCTCATCTTCCTGCCCGCGGTTGCCGGGACGATCGGCCTGTTCCTGCCGAAGCGCTTGGCGCCCTGGGTCGCTGGTGCTCGGGCACCGTGCTCACGCTCGCCTACTCGATCGTGGCGCTCGCTCGCTTCCAATCGGGCGGTGGCCTCCAGTTCGTGACCGACCACAACTGGATCTCCGAGCTCGGCATTCGCTACTCGCTCGGGGTGGACGGGCTGAACCTGTTCCTGATCCTGCTCACCACCGTGCTCTGGACCGCGGCCGCGCTGGCCGCGGCGATGCGGGAGTGGGATCGCCCGCGTTTGTTCTACCTCTGGTTCGGCCTGGGCGAGGCCGCCGTGCTCGGCGCGCTTCACCGCTCAGGACCTGGCGCTGTTCGTCGTCTTCTTCGACCTGATGCTGGTCCCGTTCTACTTCCTGATCGGGATCTGGGGCGGGGAGAAACGCGTCTACGCCACCACCAAGCTCGTGATCTACACGCTGGTGGGATCGCTCCTGATGCTGGCCGGGGCGGTGGCCCTCGGGGTGATGTCGACGCCCGCCGGCGGCCACATCTCGTTCTCGCTCGCCGACGCTGGCGGCAGCACCCGCTGCCGGCCAGCTCCCAGTACTGGATCTTCCTGCTGTTCGCCGCCGCCTTCCTCGTGAAGGCGCCCGCCTTCCCGTTCCACGGCTGGATGCCGGACGCCTACAAGGAGGCGCCGATCCCGGTGATCCTGCTCTTCTCCGGCGGTGGTGTCGAAGGTCGGCGTGTACGGCTTCCTGCGCATCGTGCTGCCGATCATGCCCCAGGCCGCGGTGCACTTCCAGGAGCTGATGCTGGCGTTCGCGGTGGTGTCGATCCTGTACGGCTCGGCGCTCGCGTTCTCGCAGGACGACGCGCGGCTGGTGATCGGCTACTCCTCGATCGCGCAGCTCGGCTTCATCACTGCTCGGGATCTTCTCGCTCGACCCGAAGGGCGCCCAGGGCGCGGTCATCCAGATGGTCAACCACGGCCTGGTGGTCGCGACCGCTGTTCCTGATCGTCGGCTACCTGGCGCTGCGGGCAAAGGGGCTCGGAGTCGCTGAACGACATGGGCGGGATGGCGTTCCGTGCTCCCATCCTGGCGGCGCTGTTCCTGATCGTGGCCCTGGCCACGCTTGCCATGCCGGGGTCGTCCAACTTCGTGGGCGAGCTGCTGATCCTGTTCGGCACCTTCCAGACCGAAGATCGTCTACGGCCTGGTGGCCAGCGCCGGGGTCGCGCTCGCGGCGGTCTACATGATCCGCTTCTACCAGCGCTCGATGCACAACCGGCTGGGCCCGAACGTGGAGTCGCGCGACCTCGCGCTCGGCCCTGAGCTGGCGGTGCTCGGGCCGCTCGTGCTGGTGATCCTCGCGCTCGGCGTGTACCCGAACTTCATCCTCCAGCGGACCGAGCGAGGCACCACCAGCAAGCTCCAGGCCACGCAGGCCGTGCAGCACCGAGAGGTCGGCTCGATCCCGTGAGCGTCGCCCTACAGACGCTGGCAGCGGTGAAGGCCCCGGTGATCGACTACAAGGGTCTCTCGCCGCTGATCGCCGTCACCGGCGGCTCGGTGCTCGTCCTGATCGTGGCCATGTTCCCGGGCCGCTTCCTCGCGCGCGTGATCGTGCCGCTGATCGGCGATCGGCGCGCTCGGCGCGGCGATCGGTCTCTCGATCTGGAACTGGGAGACGGGCAGCAAGACGATCGTGGAGGGCGCGCTCGCCGTCGACCCGCTGGCGCTCGGGCTGTCGCTGATCGTCTACATCTCGGGCATCAGCGCGATCCTGCTCTCCTGGCGCTCGATCGCCATGCGCGAGGCGGGCTCGGGCGAGTACATCGGACTGCTGCTCGGCTCGATCGCCGGCATGGTGGTACTTGCCAGCGCGGAGAACCTGATCACGTGTTCGTGGGCATCGAGCTGCTCTCGATACCGCTGTACGTGCTGTGCGCGAGTGAGCTGCGCCAGACCAAGTCGCTCGAGGCGGGTCTCAAGTACCTGATCATCGGCTCGGTCGGCTCGGCCACGCTGCTCTACGGGCTGGCGCTGATCTACGGAGCGACCGGCAGCACCCAGTTCGATGCGATCTCGAACGCGATCGGGGACACGGTGAAGTTCACCGATCCGCTGCTGCTAACGGGCGTCGCGCTCGCCGCTGCGGGGCTCGCGTTCAAGGCCTCGATCGCCCCCTTCCACCAGTGGACGCCCGACGTCTATGAGGGCGCTCCCACGCCGATCACCACGTTCATGGCGGTGGCCACGAAGACGGCAGCCTTCGCGATCTTCCTGCGCCTGTTCGACGAGGCGCTGGCGGACACCCAGGTGCAGTGGGGTCCGGCGCTCGCTGCCCTGGCGGTGATCACGATCGTGGTCGGCAACGTCGGCGCGATCGGGCAGGGCTCGCTCAAGCGGATGCTCGCCTGGTCGGGCGTTGCGCAGGCCGGCTACATCCTGGCCGGGCTGGTGGTGGGCACACAGCTCGGGCTCAAGGCCACCGCCTTCTACCTCGCCGCCTACCTGTTCATGAACGTGGCCGCGTTCGCCGTCGTGGTCGCGCGCGAGCGCGTGTCCGAGCATGGCGACGGCATCCGCTCGCTCGAGAACCTGGGCGCGGCCAGCCCGCTCCTGGCGGTGCCGATGACGGTGGCGATGCTGTCGCTCGCCGGCTTCCCGGCCACCGTGGGCTTCATCGGGAAGTTCTATTTGATCGAGGCCACGGTGGACGGCAACTACGCCTGGCTCGGCGTGGTGATCGTGGTGGGCTCCATGATCTCGCTCGTCTACTACCTGCGCGTGATCGCGGTGATGTGGATGACGCCGCTGAGGATCCGCATGCCCGAGCTGCCCTACCGGCGCACGCGGGTGCGGCCGGTCAGCGGCTGGTCCCCCGAGGCGGACGCCCGGGCCCAGCCGGAGGTTGCCTTCGTGGCCATCCTGATGGGGGCCGCCACCGTCTTCTTCGGGATCATCCCGGCGCCGCTGTTCCACCTCGCGCACGACGTCGGCACGTCGCTCAGCTCGCTGCTCTAGCAAAGGAGGCAGGCCCATGTCCTCGTCCGACCGGATCGACCGCGATCGCGGTCTGATCGCCGGCCTCCTGATCGTGCTCGGGGCGCCGCAGCTCCTGATCGGCCTGTGGGCCCTGCTCGGACCGCACAACTTCTACGAGAACTTCGGCCTCGACCACCCCTGGGTGTCGGCGCTCGGCGCCTACGACGAGCACCTGGTCCGCGACGTGGGGTCGCTCTTCTGCGGGCTGGGGGTGCTGATGCTGATCGCCGCCTGGCGCGGCCAGCGCAGCCTCACGCTGACGGCGGTGACCGTCTGGCTGATCTTCGCCGTGCCGCACACGATCTACCACCTGTTCAACCTCGGTCCGTACAACACGATCGACGGCGTGGCGAACGTCATCGTGCTCGGCTGGACCGTGGTGGGCGGCCTGATCGTCCTGTTGCTCGTGCGGCGCGACGCGCGCTCGCCGGCCGTCTAGATCTACGGCTTCTGCCAGCGAAACTCGCCGTTGCGGCGCAGCTCGCCGTTGCGGTGGACCAGCAGCGGATGCGCTCGCATGGCCACCGGGATGAAGTCCCCGGGCAGCAACGGCCCGTCGTAGACGCACAGGGCCGTGACGCCCAGGGCGTGCGCCCGCTCGTGGATCAGCTGCTCGAACAGGCGCCAGTCCTCGATCGGGATGCGGGCGGCGCAGTCGGCGTCGGGCCCGGCCAGCACCCGTACGCGCTTTCCGGCATTCGCCACCACGTCCTCGTACCAGGCGATCAGCCCGCGCGGGTCGAAGTAGGCGTAGGTGGCCGCGGGATCCCCGAGCTCCAGCTGGAGTCGCTCGCGGCTAGACAAGCGCCGCTCGAACGCAGCCCTGAGCGACCCAGGCACGATCCCCACCACCAGCTCGCCCAGGCCGATTCCCTCGCGTACGTAGCGGACGCAGAAGTCGGCGGCCTCGTCGGAATCCGAGTAGACGATGGCGGCGTGGTCGCCCGGCTGGGGCGCACGAGGCATCTCGATGACCCGATCGAAGCTCGCCTCGTCCTCGAATACGCGCCAGACCTGGCCCTCGCAGCGCTCGCAGCGAGCGAACGTCGATCCCGATGCTGAGTAGAAGAGCTCGTTGCAGCGCGAGCACTCAAGTACTGGCAAATCAGCCCCCCGGCTTTACCCGACCTGGTGTAGCCGGGATCTTGTATCAGGTTTCCAGAAGGGGTAGGCCGTACCCCATTTGGCTGGCCAGCCGGATAGGGCGTGTCGAGTCGGTCTGCGGGTCGCGAGAGTCCGGGTGGAGTGACCCGTTCAGCGGAACTCGGCGAGGCTGGCGAGAAGAGAGAGGAGCGCGCCCACTCCTCTCCACATCCAATTTATAGCGCAGCCGGGGCTTGAAACAAGCCCCGGGTCGTGCCGCATAATCGCCGGCCGAACCGCTTGAACCAACCGAAATGGGAGGCGTGAAATGGACGCCGAGGTGATCATCGTGGGCGCCGGCCCGACGGGCCTGATGCTGGCCGCTGAGCTGGGCCTGGCGGGCGTGCGACCGCTGGTACTGGAACGGCGGCCTCAGCCCAGCGAGTCCAGAAGGCCGGCGGTCTCAGCGGGCAGATCCTGGAGCTGCTGCGCTACCGAGGGCTGCTGGAGCGATTCGAACCAGCCGGCAGCGGCCCCACGCCGGCTCCCCGACTCCCGTGCGGCGGCATGCATGTGGACTTCACGCCGCTGGCCGTTCCGCCGATGGCGGTGATGCCGCTCCCACAACCGCAGCTCGAGCGCCTGCTCGCACGAACTCGCCCTCGAGCTCGGCGCGGAGATCCGCCGCGGACAGGAGGTGGTCGGGCTGAGCCAGGACGACACCAGCGTGACTGCCAACGTGCGCGGGTCGGACGGGGAGCACCGGATGACCGCCCGCTACCTCGTCGGCTGCGACGGCGCGAGCGGGCGGGTGCGCGACATGGCAGGCATCCCGTTCCCCGGCATCACCTACCCGGAGGTCCAGCGGCTCGCCCAGGTTGGCCTGCCCGAGTCGGTGAACCGTCCTCGAGAACGGCGACATCGAGGTCGCCGGGATTGGCAGGATCAGCTTCGGCTTCACACGAACCGAGCGCGGCGAGTTCGCCCTCGGTTCGACCAAACCAGGGCTCATGGGGCTCTACACGAGCGAGGAAGAGTCCGTCGACTACGACGACGACGAGCCGATGACGGTGACCGAGCTGCGGGACAGCATCCGCCGCGTGCTCGGCGTGGAGCTGCCCCTGGGAGAACCGACCCGGCTGACGCGCTTCACCTTCCACGCTCGACAGGTCGAGCGATACCGCGACGGGCGGATCCTCCTGGCCGGCGATGCCGCCCACCTGTTCCCCGCCCCCGGCGCCGCACTTACTGTCGACATGCTCGACGGCGTGAACCTCGCCTGGAAGCTGGCCGCCGCCATCAATGGCTGGGCCCCGGCAGGCCTGCTGGACACCTACGACGAGGAACGCCGTCTCGCCGCCGAGCGTACGCTGCTCCACACCCGCGCCCAGGTCGCACTGAGGCGCGGCCACGACGAGGCCGCCGTGGCGCTGCGGGAGCTGTTCCAGGAGCTGCTCGTCGACGAGCAGCCGCTGCGCCGGCTCGGAGCCCTGATGGCCGGCTCCGACATCCGCTACCCGCCACCCGGCCCCGACCACCACGCCCTGACCGGGAGCTTCGCACCCGACCTCACCCTGCGCACCGACGGGGACGCGACCAGCGTCGCCGAGCTCATGCACACCGCACGGCCCGTCTTCGTCGACCTCGCCGACCGGCGGGACCTGTGCGAGATCGCCGAAGGGTGGCTGCCTCGCATCGACATCCACAGCGCAGAGAACGATCAGCGGCCGGCCGACGCCCTCCTGATCCGCCCGGACGCCTACATCGCCTGGGCAGCGGCCATCGACCAAACCGCCGACACCGCCGCGCCTGCGCTGCGGGAGGCGCTCACCGGCTGGTTCGGCACGCCGCCGGGGTCCTAGTCGACGACCAGCCCGTGGCGCATGGTGTTCTCCGTGACCACGCGCGGCTCCAGGAACTGGAGGAGGTAGTCCGGGCCGCCGGCCTTCGAGCCGCTTCCCGAGCGGCGATTGCCTCCGAACGGCTGCCTGCCCACCATCGCCCCGGTGATGTGGCGGTTCACGTAGAGGTTCCCGACGGGTGCCCGGCGTGTCACCTCCGCAACCGTGGCGGGGCTGCGCGAGAAGAGCCCGCCGGTGAGGGCGAAGGGGGAGCGCTCGAGCGCCTCGCAGGCGGCATCGATGCTCGGCACCCGCTCCACCGCCAGCAGCGGCCCGAAGATCTCGTCGCGCAGCACCGCGGACTCCGGCGGCAGGCCGGCGACGAGCGTGGGGGCGCAGAACCAGCCCTCATCCGGGCCCCCGTCGCCTCGCGCCACCACGGTGCCCTCCGACGCGGCCAGCTCCGAGTAGCGCTCCACTCGCTCGTACGCCTCGCGCTCGATCACGGGCGGCACCTCGGTGGCGAAATCGTCCGCCTGGCCCAACCACGAGCACCTCCACGGCGCCGGACAGGCGCTCGATCAGCGCGTCGGCGATCCCCTCGTGCGCCAGCACGCGCGAAGCCGCCGAGCACTTCTGGCCGGCGTAGACGAACGCCGATCTGACGATGGCTGGCACGGCATCGTCCAGGTCGGCGTCCGAATCGACCACCAGGCAGTTCTTGCCGCCCATCTCCGCCACCACGCGCTTCACGTGCGGCTGCGCGTCCGGGGTCTCGGCCGCGGCGCGCACGATCTCTAGGCCCACCGCGCTCGAGCCGGTGAAGGCGATCGTCTGCACGCGCGGGTCGCGGACCAGCGCGGCGCCCACCTCGCCGAAGCCGGGCAGCAGGGAGACGGCGCCCGGCGGGACGCCGGCCTCGCGCAGCGCCTCGACCAGCATCAAGCCCAGACGCGGGCGACTGCTCCGCGGGCTTCAACACCACGCTGTTGCCCGCGGCGAGGGCGGCCGAGGTCATGCCGGCGGGGATCGCCAGGGGGAAGTTCCAGGGCGAGATCACGGCCGCCACGCCGCGCGGCTCGTAGCGCATCGCGTTCCGCTCGCCCGGCACCTGCAGCAGCTCGGCGCCCGCGCTCAGGCGCAGCGCCTCGCGCGCGTAGTACTCGAGGAAGTCGATCGCCTCGCACACGTCGGCGTCCGCCTCGGGCCACGGCTTCGCGCACTCGCGCACCTGGAGCGCCGCCAGCTCGAGGCGGCGCGAGCGCAGGATCGCCGCGGCCCGCACCAGCACCTCGGCGCGCCCCTCGGGACCCCGTTCGCGCCACTCGGGCCAGGCGGCCGCGGCCGCCTCCACCGCGGCGCCCGCGTCGGCCTCGGTGGCGCGCCCCGCCGTGGCCACCACGCGCGAGGGCCGACCAGGGTCGGTCGACTCGAACCCCTCGGCGGCGCCGCGCTCGTCCCCGACGAGAATCGGCACGCTCAGCGGCAGTCGCGGCTCCAGCTCGGCGAGCGCGTCCAGCAGCGACTGGCGCGCGGGCGCGCGGCGCAGCTCCAGCGTGGGCTCGTTGGCGAACGGGATCACGGCGGCGACAGCAGCTCCTCGAGCGGCACGCCGCGCGCCTGCTCGTGCAGGAACGATTCGTTCGAGGTGTTCTCCAGGAGCCGCCGCACGAGGTAGGCCATGCCGGCCACCAGGTCGCCCACCGGGCAGTACACGCGCACGCGGAAGCCCTCCGCGGCCAGGGCGTGGCCCAGCTCGTCCCCCAGGCCGCGCAGCACCTGCAGCTCGAGGTCGCGCTCCTCGCCGCCCGCCACGCGGTTGCAGGCGATCGCGTGCGAGACCGAGCGCAGGTTGTGCGAGGCGATCGCGACTCGCACCGAGGGCCGCGCCTCCAGCAGGCGACGGGTGAGCTGCTCGAAGTTGCGGTCGCAGTCGGCCTTCACCTCGAACACCGGCGGTTGCCAGCCGTGCTGCCGCGCCTCCACGATCTCGTGGTCCCAGTAGGCGCCCTTCACGAGCCGGACCACCAGCGGCGGGCGCCGCCGGCTCTCCCGCGCCCAGGCGAGGATGCGATCGAGCTGCTCGGGCGACTCGCGCAGGTAGGCCTGGAGCACCAACCCGGCGGAGGGCCCGTCGGCGAACTCCTCCTCGTCGAGCAGCTCGAAGATCAGCTCCATCGTGGTCTCGAGCGCATCGAGCGACTCCATGTCGATGTGAAGGTGGGCGTTCAGGTCGCGCGCCCGCCGCAGCAGCGGCCGCAGGCGCGTGGCAGCGTCCTCGCGCCCGCGGGCGGGCGCGTCGGGACGCATGTGCGGGGTGAGGGCCGAGACCTTCACCGACAGGTTCGCGCGCGGCAGCGGCCCGAGCGAGTCCGCCTCGAGCGTGGGCCGCTCCGGCCACCCGGCCGCCGCCTTCGCGAGCGTGTCAAGGGCCTCGGCGCAGCGCTCCGCATAGCGGTCGGCCTCGCCCTCGGTCACGGTGGCCTCGCCGAGCAGGTCGACCGACGAGGCGTTGCCGTCCTGCCACAGCTCGCGCAGCACCCCGAGCGCGCGCTGCGGCGACTCGCCGACGATGAAGCGGTGCGCCATGTGGCGCACGCCGCCCGCCGCGGCGGCGCCCAGCGCGGCCCGGCCCGGCTTGCTGGCGGCCATGCGGATGGCCACGTCGAGCGACTGCGGCCGCTCGTCCAGCTCGCCCAGGTAACCCGTCAGGTGGCGCGCCAGGTCGTCGAGCGAGCGGCAGGCGGGCGTCACGTCCACGAAGCGGAACAGGGCGGTGCGCAACTCGGCGTCCTGCGAGGCGAGCTCCATGGCCTTCGCGTCGAGCGCCTTCACGGGGTTCAGACCCTTCTTCGGAAAGGCCGCAAACAGCGAACGGCCGACGCGCCCGAGCTCCTCCTCCACGGCCGCGTCGGATGTGGCCTGGCTGTCGCCCACCGCGAGAAAGCTACTCTCGGGGCCGACGGGACCCACTAGTAACCTGCCCTCCCCGATGATCTACCCGGTCGAGACGTTCAGCGACGAGGAGCGGGCGCTCCTGGCGCCCCACTTCACGAACCTCGACCTTCCGGTGTTCGCGCTGGTGAACCTGCCGGAGACGGTGAAGGGAGCCCTCTTCGCCCGCTACTCGCGCTACGGCGGCACGCTGCGGCGGCTGTTCCTCGACGAGTTCGCGGGGGACCTCGAGGGCGCCGCACGAGCCACCTTCGACGGCGCCGAGGGCGAGCGCGCCGCGGACCTCTACCGCAAGATCTTCCTCGGCTACGGCGACGACTCGGTGGGCCAGCTCGGCGGCGCCCACGTCGCCTGCGAGTGGGTCTCGAACGTGATGACCAAGGTGCTCCAGCGTGGCCGCCTGGCGGCCTATCTCGAGCAGTCCACGCGCTACATCGCCTACGACGCGCCGATGCCCGGCGGCGGCTACCGCTACTGGCGCCACGAGGACCTCGGGCCCGAGTACGAGGCCGCGATGAACGACCTCTTCGACACCTACGCGGCCACGCTGCCGCGAGTGGAGGCCTGGGCCGAGGAGCGCTTCCCCCGGGCCGACGGCGAGCCCGAGGCCGCCCACCGGCGCTCGATCACCGCCAAGGCGCTCGACCTGCTGCGAGGCCTGCTGCCGGCCGCGTCGCTCTCTCACATGGGCATGTTCGCCACCGGCCAGGCCTACGAGCAGCTGCTGCTGCGCCTGCATGCCTCGCCGCTGCCCGAGGCGCGCGACTACGGCCGGATGATCCTCGCGGAGCTCACGCAGGTGATGCCGAGCTTCGTCTCACGCGTGGTCATCCCAGAGCGCGGCGGCCGCTGGATCGACTACCTGGAGGAGCGCGGCCGGGCGGCCGACCGCTGGGCGGCGCGGCTCGGGCTCGACAGCGAGCGCGCGCGGGAGGACTCGCGCCCGTCGGTGAAGCTGCTGTCCGTGCGCGGCAGTGAGGACGACCTGCTGGCCGCCCTGCTGTTCGAGGCCGCCGGGGTCTCCGAGGAGGAGGTGCGCGCCGCGGTGCGCGTGCTGCCGCCCGACGAGCGCGCGACGCTGCTCGGCGAGCTGGTCGGCGAGCGCGAGAACCGCCGCCACCGGCCCAGGCCGTGGCTTCGAGGCGCTGGGCTACCGCTTCGAGGTGGTGGGCGACTACGGGGCCTTCCGCGACCTGCAGCGCCACCGCATGCTCACGATCCAGTGGCAGTCGTTCACCCCCGACCTGGGCGCCGGCGTGCCGGATGAGCTGGAGGCGGCGGGGGTGGCCGACGACTACCGCCGCGGGCTCGAGCGCTCGCGGGCGGAGTACGAGCGGCTGGTGGAGGCCGGGCTGCCCGAGCTCGCGCCCTACGCGCTCTGCCTCGGCTACCGCATCCGCTACGTGCTCGACATGAACGCCCGCGAGGCGATGCACTTGATCGAGCTGCGCTCCGGCCGGGAGGGGCACCCCAGCTACCGGGCCGTGGCCCACGAGCTGCACGCGCAGATCGAGCGGGTCCACCCGGCGGTCGCGGCCGCGATGACGCACGTGGACAGGGACACCGAACCGCGGCTCGAGCGGATCCTGTCCGAGATCCGCACCCACGCTCGCCGCGCGGCGCGCGTCTAGGTGAGCGCATGACGCGCGAGCTGCCAACCGGACGCCGCGTGGCACCGTCGATCCTGTCGGCCGACTACGCGCGTCTGGGAGCCGAGGTGCAGGAGGTGATGGACGCCGGAGCGCGCCTGATCCACGTGGACGTGATGGACGGCCACTTCGTCCCGCCGATCACGATCGGCCCGCTGATCGTCAGCGCCCTGGCGGATCAGGTCCACGCCGCCGAGGGCTTCATCGACGTCCACCTGATGATCGAGCGGCCCGAGCGCCACGTGGGCGACTTCGCGCGCGCCGGGGCGGACTCGATCTCGATCCACTGGGAGTCCACCCCGCACGTGCACTACGCGCTGAAGAGCGTGCGCGAGGCGGGGCTCGTCGCGGGCCTGGCGATCAACCCGGCCACCCCGCCGGAGGCCGTCACGGCCGCCTCGGACTCGTTCGACATCCTGCTCTGCATGACCGTGAACCCCGGCTGGGGCGGCCAGGAGTTCATCACCGGGTCACCGGACAAGGTGAGGCGCCTGCGCTCGGTGCTGCCGGACCGCGTGGCGATCGAGGTCGACGGCGGCGTTGATCAGACCACCGCCAGGCCCTGCCGCGAGGCGGGCGCCCGTCTGTTCGTAGCCGGCTCCGCCGTGTTCGGCACGCCCGAGCCAGCCGAGGCGTATCGGCAGCTGGCCACTGCGGCGAACGCTGAATAGCGGGGGCAAGGTCGCGGCGTCGCGGGTGACGGGTCGCACGGCTGGCAAGGGCGGCCCGAGGCGAGGCCGTCTTCCGTCCGTGCAGGTTTACCCCCTATAGGGGCGTCAAGCTGCACGAAGTCGCTCCAGACCGCCGTTAGCGCCTCGACACCCAATCTCCATATTCTCGACCAAGTTTGTAGACTATTGCGAATGGCCCTCCCCGACTTCGACAGCGACCTGCCCGTACGCCCCTCCGACGCGCTCTCGATCCCCGAGCTGCGCTCCCTCACGAGGCAGCTCGCGGACGACCCGTCCGGGTGGCGGCACCTGGTCCGTCACGACCCCGCCGCCCGCATCTTCGAACGCCTGATCGACGAGCCGTCGGTCGAGGCCTGGCTGATCTGCTGGATGCCCGGGCACGACACCGGCTTCCACGACCACGACCTCTCCTTCGGCGCCGTGGCCGTGCTCGAGGGCGGGGTCTGCGAGGAGCGCCTCATCCTCGGGCGGTCCTCCGCACTCGCCAGGCACTACGGGGCCGGCGACCTGTTCGACTTCTCTCCCGCCGACATCCACCGCGTGGTGCACGACGGCGCGCTACCCACCGTCACGCTGCACGTCTACTCGCCCAGAATCGCCCGTCCCGGCGCCTACTCGGTCTCCCCCGAGGGCGTGCTGCGCCGCCACCCGGTGCCAGGCGACAAAGAGCTTCGGCCCCTCGAGGCCGTCTAGCCCGCCCGCCCTCCCAGAGGCCGCCGCCGTCATGGCGGCGGCCGGGCGGTCGGCCTCTATTTCACTCCGAATGGACCGCCCGATCCCGGGTAGTAGGGTCCTGGGAAGTCGAAAGGAGAGGTGGCAATGGCAGACGCCGTTGAGGTTGAACGCGACCTTGAAGTGCTCCTACAGGACGAGGATCGATTCGAGCCGCCGGAGGAGTTCGTCAAGCAGGCCAACTTCTCTGACCCCGCGATCTACGACGAGGCGGAGAAGGATTTCGAGGCGTGGTGGGAGAGCTGGGCCAAGGAGCTCGACTGGTTCGAGCCCTGGCAGACGGTGCTCGAGTGGAACCCGCCCTGGGCCAAGTGGTTCAAGGAGGGCAAGCTCAACGCGTCGCACAACTGCCTCGACCGTCACGTGGACGCCGGCAAGGGCGACAAGGTCGCCTACCACTGGGTGGGGGAGAACGGCGACACCAGGGACGTGAGCTACAGCGAGCTGCTCGACATGACCAAGCGCTTCGCGAACGTGCTCAAGTCACTGGGCGTGGAGAAGGGCGACGTGGTCGGCATCTACATGCCGATGCTGCCCGAGACGCCCGCCGCGATGCTCGCCTGCGCCCGCATCGGCGCCACCCACAACGTGGTCTTCGGCGGCTTCTCGGTGGAGGCCGTGCGCGAGCGCATGGACGTCTCGGAGGCCAAGGTGCTCGTCACCGCCGACGGCTCGCTGCGGCGCGGCAAGCCGATCCCGATGAAGGCCGAGGTGGACGGGATCCTCGACAGGCTGCCGAAGCTCGAGCACGTGGTGGTCGTGGAGCGCTGCGGGATCGACTGCCCGATGCAGGAGGGCCGTGACGTCTGGTTGCACGAGGAGCTCGAGAAGGCCGACGCCGACTGCGCTCCCGAGCAGCTCGACGCCGAGCACCCGCTCTACATCCTCTACACCTCCGGCTCAACGGCGAAGCCGAAGGGGATCCTCCACACCACGGGCGGCTACCTCACGGGCGTCTACGCCACCACCAAGGCGATCTTCGACGTGAAGCCCGACAGCGACGTGTACTGGTGCGCGGCCGACATCGGCTGGGTCACCGGGCACTCCTACATCGTCTACGGCCCGCTCGCCAACGGCCTCACCTCGGTGATGTACGAGGGCGCCCCGGACTACCCGGACAAGGACCGCTGGTGGGAGATCGTCGAGAAGTACGGGGTCACGATCATGTACACGGCGCCCACGGCCATCCGTGCGTGCATCAAGTGGGGACGCGAGTACCCGGAGAAGCACGACCTGTCGTCGCTGCGGCTGCTCGGGTCGGTCGGCGAGCCGATCAACCCGAAGGCTTGGGTCTGGTACCACAAGGTGATCGGCGGCGAGCGCTGCCCGATCGTCGACACCTGGTGGCAGACCGAGACCGGCCACATCATGATCACGCCGCTGCCCGGCATCACCACCACCAAGCCCGGCTCGGCCACGCATCCGTTCCCGGGAGTGGAGGCGGCCGTGGTGAACAGGGACGGCAAGATCGTGGAGGAGGGCGGCGGCTTCCTCACGCTGCGCCGGCCCTGGCCGGGCATGTTGCGCACGCTCTACAAGGAGGACGAGCGCTACGTGGAGACGTACTGGACCAAGTTCGGCAACGACGTCTACACGGTGGGCGACGCGGCCAAGATCGACTCGGATGGCTACCTCTGGATCGTCGGGCGGGTGGATGACGTGGTGAACGTCTCCGGCCACCGGATGTCCACGATGGAGATCGAGTCGGCGATCGTCTCGCACGACCGCGTGGCCGAGGCCGCCGTGATCGGCGCGGCGGACGAGGACACCGGCCAGGCGATCGTCGCGTTCGTGACCATCGAGGGCGGCGGCGATTGGCCCGACGACCTCGAGGGCGAGATCCGCGAGCACGTGGCCAAGAAGATCGGCAAGCTCGCGCGGCCGAAGCGCCTGATCCCGGCGGACGACCTGCCGAAGACCCGCTCCGGCAAGATCATGCGCCGCCTCCTGAAGGACATCGCCGAGGGCCGCGAGCTCGGAGACGTGACCACGCTCCGAGATCCGTCGGTTACTGAGGCGATCAAGGAGAAGGTCGCGTCGGGCGCAGTTGAGGAGTAGGGCTCGGAAGTACGGAAGTACAGAGGTACGGAGTACGAGTCGTCTTCCGTACCTCCGTACTTCCGTACTCCGTCCTCTGGAAGAATCGCCCGGCCCCGGCGAACAGGAGCCCCGCGATGCCTTCTGAAACGACCAAGTACCTGCTGCCCGAGTCGGAGATCCCGACGCACTGGATCAACCTGCTGCCGGATCTACCGGGCGACCCGATTCCGCCCCTGAACGCGCAGACGATGCAGCCGGCGGGCCCGGACGATCTGACGCCGATCTTCCCGATGGCGCTGATCGGGCAGGAGGTCTCGATGGAGCCGGAGGTCGAGATCCCGGACGCGGTGCGCGAGGCCTACAAGCTGTGGCGGCCCACGCCGCTCTACCGCGCCCGGCGGCTCGAGCGGGCGCTGGATACCCCGGCGCACATCTACTACAAGTACGAGGGCGTCTCCCCCGCCGGCTCGCACAAGCCCAACAGCGCGGTGGCGCAGGCCTACGAGAACAAGGAGGCCGGCATCAAGCGGCTGGCCACCGAGACCGGCGCCGGCCAGTGGGGCTCGGCGCTCGCGCTCGCCTGCCAGATGTTCGATCTCGAGTGCGTGATCTACATGGTCGGGGCGAGCTACGACCAGAAGCCCTACCGGCGCTCGATGATGGAGACCTGGGGCGCGACGGTGCACCGCTCCCCGAGCGACACGACCAACGCGGGCCGCTCACAAGCGGGTCACCCCACGGGGTCGCTGGGCATCGCGATCTCGGAGGCGGTTGAGGTAGCCGCCACACACGACGACACCAACTACTCGCTGGGCTCCGTGCTGAACCACGTCTGCCTGCACCAGACGGTGATCGGCCAGGAGGCCATGGCGCAGATGGGCATGGCGGGCGAGGAGCCCGACGTGGTGGTGGGCTGCGTGGGCGGCGGCTCCAACTTCGCCGGGTTGATCTTCCCGTTCATGCGCCGCCGCCTGCGGGGCGAGGCGAACACGCGCTTCCTGGGCGCCGAGCCCGCGGCCTGCCCCACGCTCACCCGCGGGGTCTACCGCTACGACTTCGGCGACACCGTGGGCATGACGCCGCTGTTGCCGATGTACACGCTCGGCCACGACTTCGTGCCGCCGCCCCTGCACGCGGGCGGGCTGCGCTACCACGGTGACGCGCCGATGCTGTGCGGGCTCGTGAAGGCGGGGCTGGTGGAGGCACGCGCCTACGCGCAGAACCCGGCCTTCGAGGCCGCCGTGAACTTCGCGCGCTGCGAGGGGATCGTGCCGGGTCCGGAGCCGGCCCACGCGATCCTCGCGACGGTGGACGAGGCGCTGGCCGCCCGCGAGGCGGGCGAGGAGCGGGTGATCCTGCTCGGGCTCTCGGGCCACGGCCACTTCGACATGTCCGCCTACGACGACTACCTGGCCGGCCGCCTCGAGGACGTCGAGTTCTCAGAGGCCGACATGGACGCCGCGCTGGCGCGACTGCCGGAGGCCCCGGCTATCGCCTAGCGGCGTTTTTTGCGCTTTCTTTTGCGGGAGGCGCTGGGATCCGGACCGTCGTCGTCCGCTTCGGCTTCGACGGGCGACGTGCCGTTGCCGTTGCTGGTGGCCGGCGCGCCCTTGGCGGTCTCGCGCTTCGACTGGGCCGATGCGAGGCGCGTCTCCATGTTGCTCAGCCACGGCCGTTCCTCCAGCGCCGCCCAAGCGGGCCCGCGGCCGCCCGGCCAGCGATCGAGCAGGATCACGCCCATCGCGAGCAGCCAGAACAGCTCGAGGACCTGAGCCGGTCCACCAAGCACGAACAGCACGCCGGCGATGATCCCGACCACGCCCAGGAAGCGCGTGACCAGGCCGGCGCGCATGGCGTTCAGGTTGATGAAGACGAGCGACGCGGCAACCGCCAGGCCGGCGAAGGTGAACGCGAGGCCGTAGATCTTCAGCGCATTGCCGTCCAGCATGTGGTCCGCGGTCTTCTTCGTCTGCTGCGCGGCCGGCAACGCGACGAACTGCTTGGCCACGTGCGTGAGGTCGATCTGGTACGCCACGCCGGCGACTCCGAGCAGCACCGGCCCGACCACCGCGAGGACGACGACGAAGGCCGGCGTCTGGGGCCGCCGGTACTTGGTGACCTTGTAGAGGTACACGAGGACGAGCGGCAGCAGGAGCAACGCCGCCGCGCCGAGGGCGCCCGTGATCAGGTTGTCGGACGGGTGCAGGTGGACCTTCCTCAGATACTCCGCGGAGTCCTTGGAGCGGGCCGCGTGCGAGGACACCTGATAGGCGAAGCCGGCCACGAGCAGGGCGGCGCAGGCCACGGCTGTCACCCCGGCGCGCGTGCCCCAGCGCTCCTCCCACGCGCGCTGCGCGTCGTGTGAAGGTGCCTGGTCTTGCGGTGCCTCGGGGGTGACGGTCACGGAATCTCGCGGGCGGGCGGCCCTAGTCCTCGCTGCCTCGCAGCGCAGGCTCCGCCGGCGGCGGCTCTACCTGACCCTGCCGCGGCGGATAGTACTCGTGGTCCACGGGCTCGACCAAGCGTGAAAGACGGTCGCCGGCGCTCAGCAGCAGGGTGAGCGCGGGCGCCATCAGGCGGATCACGGCCTCCACGCGATTGCGCGTGCGGCGCTGGTCCGCGTTGAGCGGGGCCACCTCAGCCGCCCCGCTGGTGGAAGAAGAACTCGGGCAGCGCCGCCCTGGCCACCTCGGCCGTCATCTGCTGGGCCAGCTGGAGGTCGCCGGAGCGCACGGCCAGGTCGTCGAGGGTGACGATGCCCGCGAGCGCGTCGGCCTCCATCACCGGGAGCCGCCGGATCCGATGCTGGACCATGATCGCGGCCGCCTCCTCGAGATCCATGTCCGGCTCGGCGCTGACCAGCGGGCGGGTGGCGTGCTCCCGCACCGGGTCGGCGATGTCCACGCCGTCGGCCACGGCGATCAGTGCCAGGTCGCGGTCCGTGATCAGGCCGTTCGGGTGGCCGTGCTCGCAGATCACCACCGAGCCCACGTTGCGGTCCCGCATCAACTCCCCGACCTCGTGCAGGCTGGCGGAGGAATCGGCGGTCACGACGGCCTCCGTCATCACCTCTCTGATTCGCACCCGCCCGACTATAAACGCCTGGACGCAGCCCCTGGACACTTGCCGGGCGTCCAGAGGCGTGTTCGATTGACCGCTCAAGAGACCCCGCATACGGTTGACTCATGTCGTATCCCTTCAGGCGGCTGGCGGCAGCGACAATCGCCGGACTCGCGCTCTCCGTCCTCGCGAGCTCACCGGCGTTTGCCTCTCCCCGCCCCGACACCAGCGGCTGGCCCTCCCCCGTGGCGAGCACCCACTTCGTGGTGCATCCGTCGCCCGGCGTGAGTGCCGCCGACGCGCAGGAGGTGTCGGACAACTTCGAGTCCGCCTACGCGACCGAGGTGACGAGCTGGGGCTTCCACGCACCGCTCTCCGACGGCTCGCTGGGTGGCGACAGCCGCGTGGACGTGTACGTGCAGGGCACCTTCACCGCGAGCGACCTGGGCGAGGCCTTCCACGACACCGAGAACAGCCCCACCACGAGCGGCTTCGCCACGATCAACCCGACCGCCACCGGCAACGCCGAGACCGCCGCCCACGAGCTCTTCCACCTGCTCCAGTACGCCGTCTACGCCCACGGCGCCAGGTTCGTGAAGGAGGGCACGGCGGAGTGGGCCGCGGCCAACGTCACCGGCCACACGCCCTGGCTCGTGACCTACTGGGACAACCCCCAGCAGTCGCTCGACTGCCCGGCCGGCTCCCCCTGCTCGTCGCCCACCGACCTCTCCTACGCGCGCTGGATCTTCTTCGACTTCCTCTCCGAGCGCTACGGCCCCGGCATCGTGAAGGAGCTGCTCGGGCGCATGGCCACGCTTGAGGCCGACACCGGCTCGCTGGACCTGGACGCCCTCGACGACGTGCTCGCCGCGCACGGCAGCTCGCTGACCCAGGCCTTCGACGACTTCAGCGCCGCCAACGCCGCGGGCGGCTACAGGTACCCCGGCCTGTCCGGCTCGACCAAGTACCTGCGCCCCGCCCTGGCGGCCTACACCGGCGCGACGAGCATCTCGCTCGCCGCACAGGCGCTCACGATCGACCATTTGGCGGCCAGCTTCGTGCGGATCTACAGCGGCGATCCGCGCTCGACGCCGCCGAACTGCGGGGCGGCGATCCTGCACATCAGCGTGACCATCCCCGCGGGCGTGCAGTCCCAGCCGAGCTTCGCCGACGCCCAGGGAGTGCACCCGCTCACGGTGAACGGCAGCACGGCCAGCGCCGATCTGCCCTGGTCGAACTGCATGGGTTCGCAGGGCGTGCTCGCGGTGCCGAACGCCAGCCGCACCGCCGACGGCGCCCAGTTCGTGGTGCGCATGTCCACCGACGTGATCCCGCCGCGGCTGCCGGCCGGCACGCACGCACCCCTGATCAACCTCAAGTTCCCGCTGGCCGCGCACGTGGAGCGCAAGCACCGCTACCTCGCCTTCACGATCCATGCCACTGGCACCGGCACGCTGCACGTGCTGCTGAAGACGCACTACATCCGACGCAGCTACCGCCTCCACGCGGGCACGAACCGGCTTCAGCTGCGGCTGCCCTCCGACCTCCGCTCGGGGAAGCACCAGCTTGTGTTCACGGTCTACTCGACCACTGGCGCCCGTGGCAAGACGGTGAAGCGCCACGTGACGATCCACCTCCCGCGCTAGCTCCGCCTAGAATCCGGGCATGTCCTCAGAGGATCCCTTCGGAATCTTCGGCGACCCCGAGGAGCTGCGCAGGCGCATGGCCGAGCTGGCCGAGCAGATGCAGGCAGCTCAGCGGGTCACGTGGGCCGACAACGCGATCAAGCTGGCCGTCGACATGACGGTGGCCGGGCTGCAGCGGCTCAACCTCCAGGGCAACACCGAGCAGCAGGTGGAGGAGCTCCGCAGCGCGATGTCGCGGCTCTTCCCCGAAGCGGTGACGCTCGTGCGCGAGGCCCGCGAGGGCCTCGGCACCTAGGCCACCGAGCGGCTCGCCAGCAGCTCGCGAGCCAGCTCGAGCACCACGTCGAGCAGAAGGTCCACGTCGCGCTCGGTGGTGCGCCAGTTCACGATCGCCGGCCTGAAGGCCACGCGCCCGCCGTACACGGTGGTGCCGAAGTAGACCCGGCCATCCGCGAGCACCATCGCGCCGAGGCGGCGGTTCAGATCGTCCAGCTCGTCCTCCGGCACGCCGTCGGGCCCCAGGCGGAAGCAGACGATGTTCAGCTTCGGCTCGGCGAGCAGCTCAAGATCCGGCTGCTCCTCCACGCGCGCCGCCAGCCGCCTGGCCAGGACCAGGTGGCGCTCGACCATTGCGCGGTGTCCATCGCGGCCGTAGGCCCGGAGCGTCGCCCAGACGGCGAAGGCGCGCGCGCGGCGTGAGGTCTCCGGCCCCATGAAGCCGTAGTTCGGGCGCTGATCCCCGGGTGGCGGCAGGTAGGCGGCGTCGACCGTGAACGCCCGCACGAGCCGCGAGCTCTCGCGGACGAACGCAAAGCCGCAGTCGTAGGGCACGTTCAGCCACTTGTGCCCGTCCGAGATCACCGAATCGGCGCGCTCCACCCCCGCGGCCAACCCGGCCGCCTGGGGCGTGGCACGGGCGAACAGGCCAAACGCGCCGTCGACGTGCAGCCAGGCGCCGTGCGCCTCCGCCAGGTCCGCCATCGCGTCGATCGGGTCGAAGTCGCCGGAATTCACGTCTCCCGCGTTGGCGATCAGGATCGCGGGCGCGCCGTCAAGCTCCTTCAGGGCGGCCTCCAGAGCGGCCAGGTCGAGCCGCCCGACGTCGTCGCGGCTGAACGTGGTCACGCCCTTGCGCCCGATCCCGAGCAGCGCGAGCGCCTTCAGCGCCGACGAGTGGATGTACCCGCTCGAAAACACCGGCACGGCCGGGAGGCCAGCGAGGCCGCGCTCGTCCACGTCCACGCCGTGGCGCTCGCCCCACCAGCTCCGCGCCGCGGCGAGGCCCGCGAAGTTCGCCATCGTGGCGCCGGTCGTCAGCACGCCGCCCCACTCAGCCGGCAGCCCGAACAGCTCGCGCAGCCAGGCGAGGCTGACCGTCTCGAGCCGTGACGCCAGCGGGGTCCCCTCCCAGATGCTCGGGCTCTGATCGAAGCTCGACGCCAGCCAGTCGGCGGCCAGCGCCGCCGGCGTCGCGCCGCCCGTCACCAAGTGGAAGAAGCGCGGGCCGCTGGAGCGGGTGGCCGCGTGGTTGCCCAGCTCGGACAGCTCGCGTATCGCGGCAAGGGCGCCGTCACCGTGCTCAGGAAGCGGGCCGCCGATGCCGGCCACCCGTTCCGCGGCTCCGGCCGGCTGCACCAGACCGTCCTCCAGCGTGGCCAGGTAGCGGCGGGCCTCGGCGAGCGCCAGCTCCAGCGCCGGCTCGACGTCCCCGAGCTCGTGCAGCGGATCAGCCACGGTCGCGATGGTAGCGCCGCTAGGCTGCCCCTCCGTGCCTCAGCTCGAGACCGCCTGGAAGTTCGAAGCCACGGTGCAGGACCGCTGCGCCGAGCGCGTGGAGCGCTTCGATTTCGGCAGCGCGCTGTTCCGGTCCGACCTCTCGCGCGTCTACGACGAGAACTTCCTGCGCGTGGAGCGCGGCTTCGAGGAGGTGACCGCGCGAGCGCTCGTGGCCGACGCTGAGCGCCTGCAGGCGCCGGCAGGCCTCGGTCACCGCAAGATCGTGGTTCCGAACGAGGCGGCGGGCCGGCGGCTCGAGCAGGAGCTGGCCAACCGCCGCTTCCGCCGCACGGTGCTGCTCACGATGGCGCACAACGGTGCGCCGCCGACGGCGCCGGCGCACGACGTGGCCGAGGTGTCCATGGCCGAGCTGCGCCCGTCGCGCCTCGACGCGTTCGTCAGCGACATGCACAGCCAGGCGGCCCGGCAGGTGGTGGCGCATCTCGAGCTGGTTGCCGGCGTGGTGGGCACGCGCGCGTTCGCGGTGCTGGCCGACGAGGGACGGCCGGCCTCCTGGTGCACGCTCTACATGGAGGACGGTGTGGGCCAGATCGACGACGTGGTGACCCTCTCCCGGCACCGCCGGCAGGGCTACGGCCGCGCCGTGGTGCAGGCCGCGCTGGCGGCATCGGTCGAGGCCGGGAACGAGCTGAGCTTCCTCGTGGCGGACGACGACGACTGGCCCAAGCAGCTCTACGCCGAGCTCGGCTTCGAGCCCGTCGGCCGGCGCCTGGAGTTCACGCGGACGTAGGCTCGAGCGGCAGCGCCCGCTGGGGCACCGGCGAGGACTGCACGATCGAGGTGGTGGTGGTGCCGTATACGAGGAAGCTGTCGATCAGCTCCTCGAGCTCCTCGATCGAGCGCACGTGCAGCCGCATGTAGAAGCAGTCCTCGCCCGTCACGCGGTGGCACTCCACGATCTGCGGCGTCCTCTGCGCGAGCTCGGCCACCTTCGGCAACTGCCGAGGCGCCGGCCGGATGCGCAGCACCGCGCTGAGCGAGTAGCCCAGCGCGCGCGGATCCACGTCCGCCCGGTAGCCGCGAATCACGCCCGCCGCCTCGAGCCGCTGGAGCCGCTCGGCCACCGCCGGCGCCGACAGGCCCACGCGTCGCCCGAGCTCGGCAAGCGAGGTGCGCGCATCCGCCTGCAGCTCCTCAAGCAGCCGCGCATTGACGGGATCGATTCCGTTGGTCATCTGCGACATCGGCCATGGATCTTAAGGCAGTAAGCAGCAGATGCCTACCGAGATCCATGTACACGGCTCCAATCGCTTGCGAACCTGATTCTCATGCAGCTCAGCCTCCGCAGGCCCCTACCGGCGCATGCGTACTTCGCGGGCAGCGCCGTGTTCCACTACCTGGGCCCGGCGTTCGCCGTCCTCCTGTTCGCGCGCGTGGACGTGCTCGGCGTGGCCTGGCTGCGCATCGCCTCGGCGGCGGCCGTGTTCGCGGCCTGGAAGCGGCCCTGGCACTCGCTCACGCGCCTCACGGTGGCGCTGGGCGTGGTGCTCGCGCTGATGAACTGCTGCTTCTACGAGGCGATCGCGCGGCTGCCGCTGGGCACGGTCGCGGCGATCGAGTTCCTCGGCGTGATCATGCTGGCGGCGGCGGGAGTGCGCAGCCCGCGCAACGGGCTCGCGCTTGCGCTGGCGGTGGGCGGCGTCTACGTGCTCACCGACGTGCGCATCGCGGGCGAGCCGCTCGGGCTGGCGTTCGCGTTCGCCAACGCGGCGCTGTTCACGCTCTACATCGTGCTGGCCCACCGAGTGGCGCAGCGGACCGAGGGCGTGCAGGGCCTGGCGGCGGCGATGCTGGTGGCCCTCGTGGCCGTCACGCCGATCGCCGGCTGGGCGGCGGCGCCCGCCTTCGCCGACCCGGTGGCGCTGGCCGCCGGCGTGGGCGTGGGCGTCTGCTCGTCGGTGATCCCGTACGTGTGCGACCAGCTGGCGATGGCGCGGCTGCCACGCGCCAGCTACGCGCTGCTCGTCTCGCTGCTGCCGGCCACCGCGGCGCTGATCGGCCTGGTGGTGCTCGGTCAGCTGCCCACGGCAGCGGAGGCGCTCGGCGTGGGGCTGGTGGTGCTGGGGGTGGCCGCTCACGAGGGCGCGGCCTGACCATACGATGCCTGCGTGCGTGCAGGCGACGGCATCGACCCCGCGGCCACCGAGCCGCCACTCGAGGACTCCGGCCTGTTCTACGGTCGCGACCTCGCCTACGTGCACGACCGCGCCTTCGGGCACCTCGCGCGCGCCGGCGGCGTCAGCCTGATCCGGCAGCTGGAGCGGGCCGGGTTCGGGGATGGTCTGGTGGTGGAGCTGGGCTCGGGCAGCGGCATCACCGCGCGGCTGCTCACCGAGCAGGGCTATGACGTGCTCGGCGTGGAGGTCTCCCCCGATCTCGTGGAGATCGCCCGCCAGCGCGCCCCGGCGGCCCACTTCCTGAACGCCTCTCTGCTCGACGCCGAGCTGCCCCAGTGCGTGGCCGTGGCCGCCATCGGCGAGTGCTTCAACTACGCCTTCGACGAGCGCGCCGGCCCCGACGCCCTGCGGCGGGTCTTCCAGAGCGTGCACGAGGCGCTCCAGCCCGGCGGCCTGTTCCTGTTCGACGTGGCCGAGCCCGGACGCGAGCGCGGCGGCCCGCGCCGCACCTGGTGGGAGGGGCCCGACTGGATCCTCTGCCTCGAGGCCGTGGAGTACCAGGCCGAACGCCGGCTGGACAGGCGCATCACGGTCTTTCGCGAGGCGGACGGCGGCTTCCGGCGCAGCGACGAGCTGCACGTCCAGCGGCTATACGCCGGCGACGAGGTGCTCGAGGCCCTGATCGCTGCCGGCTTCGAGGTGCGCCAGCTGGCGGCCTACGGCAGCGCCGTGCACTTCGGCCGCGGGCACTCGGGCTTCCTCGCGACGAAGATCTAGGCTCCGAAGCGCCAGCCGTAGCGCTGGGCCACCGCCATGAACTGCTCGACGTCGAGGTCCTGCGCCTCGTCCGTGCCGGCCTCGACGAAGAAGTGCTCGATGCCGGACGGTGAGAACACGAGCACGCGCCGGGCGGGCTCGCTCGACAGCAGGCGACCGGCGTGCAGCACCCCCGCGGGCACGTGCGCGACGTCACCCGGGCCGAGCGTGCTCTGCTCGTCGCCGATCGTCATCTCGAACTCGCCATCCACGATGTAGATCGTCTCGGCCTCGTTCATGTGGCGGTGCGCCGGCAGCGCCCAGCCCACCGGTGGCTCGTCCTCGAACAGGGCGAACGCGCCCTCGGTGTCGTCGCCGGTCAGCTTGATGTCGACCGGCGTGCGCCCGAGCCACATGGCTAGACCGCCGTGAGCTCGGCGAGCGCGCCGAGCACCACGTCGTCGTGCGTCTTCGGCGAGACCTGCGGGAACACGCGCGCGATCTTGCCGTCGCCGCCGATCACGAAGGTCGTGCGCTCGTTGCCCCAGTAGGTGCGGCCGTAGCGGTTCTTCTCGACCCAGACCCCGTAGGCCTCGGCCAGCGAGTGCTCGGGATCGGAGAGCAGCGTGAACTTGAGGTCGAACTTGTCCGCGAACTTGCGCAGCGCCTTCGGCTCGTCCGGCGAGACACCGAGCACCACGGCGCCGGCGTCGTCGTACTCGCCCGTGCGGTCGCGTATGCCGCAGGCCTGGATCGTGCAGCCGGGCGTGTCCGCCTTGGGGTAGAAGTAGAGGACCACCGTCTTGCCGGCGAAGTCGGACTGCTTCACGGTCTCGCCATCCTGGTTCAGCAGCTCGAACTCCGGGGCCTTGTCGCCAACTTCGGGCAATGCGGTTCCTTTCACTTGAGCAGGCGCGACAGGCGCCTGTCCTTGAGCACGCGCCCGCCGGTCTGCTCCGCCGGGCAGTAGGTGGTCACATGGTCCTTGAAAAAGACGGCCGCCAGCGTCTCGCCGCAGCGCGGGCAGGGCTCGCCCGTGTGCCGGTGCACCTTCAGCGGCATCGGCGCCTTGTCCGGCAGCGAGTCGCCCACCACCTCCTCGTAGTGGTCGAGCGTGCGGCCGAGCACCTCGCCGATCGCGCCGTGCAGCCGCTCCACATCGTCCTCGTCGAGGTCGTCGCCCTGCCGGAACGGCGACAGGCACGCCTCCCAGAGGATCTCGTCCACCCAGGAGCGGCCGATGCCGGCGATCACGCGCTGGTCCCGCAGCAGCGGGTGGAGGTGTCGTGGCTGGTCGATCCGCTCGGCGAACTCCTCAAGCGGAAGGTCCGGCCAGGCTTCCGGGCCGAGCGTGGCGACCGCATCGTCGGTGTCCACGGCGTCGGTCGGGAGCAGCTTCGCCCACGCGCGCTGCTGGGTGCCGAACTCGCGCAGCCGCAGCTCGCGGCCGTCGGCGATCCGCAGCAGGAGCCGCGAGCGCTTGTCGCGCAGCGACGCGCGCGCGTCGAACACCTGGAGCCGTCCGGCCGACATCAGGTGGATCAGCAGCGCGAGGTCGCCGAGCTCGACGATCGGCATCTTGCCGGCGCGCCTCACGCGCGTGATCTCGCGGCCAGCCAGAGCGTCCAGCGGCGGGTCGAAGGTCTTCATAGTGACCATCCCCGGCGCGAGCGCGGACTCCACCGTCGTGCCGACGAGGGCACGATCGAGGCGGCGCGCGGTGATCTCGACCTCGGGCAGCTCCGGCATGGCTCCAAGACTAGGATGCCGCCGATGAGAATCGCAGTGGCCGCCGACGAGCGCACCGGGGTGGCCGACTCGGTGGTGGAGGAGCTGGAGCGGCGGGGCCACGACCCGATCGTGCATGGAGCCTTGGCCGACGGCGAGCGCGACGACTGGGCGTGGGCCAGCGAGGCCGTCGCGCGCGACGTGGCCGATGGCCGCGCGGAACAGGGCGTGGTCTGCTGCTGGACCGGCACCGGGGCGTCGATCGCCGCCAACAAGGTGGCCGGCGTGCGCGCCGCGCTGTGCGCGGACGCAGAGACCGCGAGCGGCGCCCGCAAGTGGAACGACGCCAACGTGCTGGCCCTGTCGCTGCGAACGACCAGCGAGGCGCTGCTCACAGAGATCCTCGACGCCTGGTTCGAGGGCTCGCCGAGCGACGACGCCGGCGACGTGGAGAACGTCCGCCACGTCGGGGAGATCGAGTGACGCTCGACATCGTCGACACGCCGGCGGAGGCCGCAGCCCAGGAGCTGCCGCCGCTGATCGTGCGCCAGCCGCTCGAGGCGTTCATGGACGAGCACGGACTCGGCGCAGGACCGGTCGAGGCCGAGCGCGTGGGCGAGGGGCACTCGAACGTGACCTTCGTGATCAAGCGCGGGGACGAGCTCTTCGTGCTGCGCCGGCCCCCGCGGCCCCCGCGGCCGCCCTCCGCCCACGACATGTTGCGCGAGGCGCGCGTGCTGCGCGCCGTGCAGGGCCGGATCCGCACCCCGGCGGTGCTGGCGGTCTGCGACGACGAGTCGCTGCTCGGCGTGCCGTTCTACGTGATGGAGCACATGCAGGGCAGCGTGATCACCAACACGCTGCCCGAGCCGCTGGACAACCCCGCCGACCACGCGCGCATCTCCGACGAGCTGATCGGCGCGCTCGTGGAGATCCACGCAGTGGACTGGCGCGCCGCCGGGCTCGAGGGGTTCGGCAAGCCCTCCGGCTACCTCGAGCGCCAGCTGCGCCGCTTCAACGGGCTCTGGGAGATCAGCAAGACGCGCGAGCTGCCGCTCGTCCAGGAGGTGGGCGACTGGCTGGCCGCCAACATGCCGGAGTCGCCCGAGGCCACGATCGTGCACGGCGACTTCCGTCTGGGCAACACGATGTTCGCCGAGGGCGCGCCCGCCCGGCTGATCGCGGTGCTCGACTGGGAGATGGCGACGATCGGCGACCCGCTCGCCGACATCGGCTACATGACCGCCACCTGGTCCGAGCGCGACGAGCCCACCGGCACGATGTTCGACCTCAACACGGTCACGCGCGGCGAGGGCTTCTTCACGCGCGACCAGCTGCTGGCCCGCTACGAGGAGCTCTCCGGCCGCTCGATGTCGGATCTGCGCTGGTACCAGGCGCTCGCGATCTGGAAGGCGGCCGTGTTCATGGAGGGCAACTACAAGCGCTCGGTCGCCGGCACGACTGACGACCCCTACCTCAAGCTGTTCGACGAGGGCGTGCCTCAGCTCGCGGAGACGGCGCTGAGGATCACCCAGGCGCCGCCACCCGGCTCGTGAAGAAGGGCCTGCTCACCGACTTCGGCGGCGTGCTCACGACCAACGTGTTCGACGCCTTCCGCGCCTTCGCCGTGTCCGAGGGGCTCGACCCGGACGCAGTCCGAAAGACCTTCCGCGAGCAGCCCGAGGCGCTGGCGGGGCTGCGCAGGCTCGAGCGGGGCGAGATCACGGTGGAGGAGTACGAGCCGGACTTCGCGGCCGCGCTTGGCGTGGCCGATTACGCGGGCATCGTCAAGCGCCTGTTCGCCGGCGTCGGTCCCGACGAGCCGATGGTGGACGCGGTGCGGGCGCTACGAGTCGCCGGAATCAAGACTGCCGTGGTGTCCAACTCGTGGGGCGATGCCACCTACGACGCGGTCAGCTGGGACGGCCTCTTCGACGAGATCGTGATCTCGGGTGAGGTCGGCCTGCACAAGCCCGAGCCGGAGATCTTCCTGCTCGCCTGCAAGCGGGTCGGGCTGGAGCCCGGTGAGTGCGTGTTCGTCGACGACCTCAGGGAGAACTGCGCCGGGGCCGAGGCGGTGGGCCTGACGGCGATCCTCCACCGCGGCGCCGACACCACGATCCCCGAGCTGGAGCGCCTCTTCGGGCTGTCGTTACGCTGAGCAAGCCATGGATTCCAGCGGCGACCTCGAGCGGGGTCGCGAGTCCTACGAGAGACGGGCGTGGCTGGACGCCTATGAGGCCCTGACCCACGCCGATGAGGCGAAGCACCTAGGGGCGGAGGACCTCGAGCTGCTCGCCACATCGGCCTATATGGTCAACCGCGAAGACGATTTCGCGAACGCCCTCGAGCGAGCGCATCGTCTGTACCTGGACGCCGGGAACGCCGTGCGTGCGGTGCGCTGCGCGTTCTGGATGGGTGTCCGTCTGGCAACCCGCGGTGAGATGGCCGGCGCAAGCGGATGGTTCGGCCGGGGGCAGCGGCTGCTCGAACGCGAGGATCGTGATTGCGCCGAGCGCGGCTACCTGCTGATCCCGGTCCTGTTGCAGCACGTCGCCGCCGGCGACCCAGAGGCCGCGTGCGCCACGGCGGCCGATGCGGCCGAGATCGGTGAGCGGTTCGGCGATGCCGACCTCGTGGCCCTGGCCGTGCACGAGCAGGGACACGCGCTGGTCAGGCAGGGGCGGGTCGACGAGGGCCTCCGCCTGCTGGACGAGACCATGGTGTCCGTCCTGGCCGGGGAACTGTCGCCCATTGTCACTGGCTTGGTCTACTGCAACGTGATCGCCTTCTGTCAGGAGGTGTACGAGGTTCGCCGCGCGAGGGAATGGACCGCGGCCCTCACACGATGGTGCGAGCGGCAGCCAGAAATGGTGGCTCACACCGGCCTCTGTCTGCTTCACCGCGCTGAGATCATGGAGCTGGGCGGCGCCTGGCAGGATGCGCTCGAAGAGGCACGGCGAGCCACCGAGCGCTTCGCGCAGGGAAGCAACCAGACGGCCGTCGGCCAAGGTCAGTACCGGCAAGGTGAGGTCCATCGACTGAGGGGAGAGCTCACCGCGGCCGAGCAGGCATACCGCGAGGCAAGCCGATGCGGGTGGGAGCCGCAGCCGGGCCTTGCGCTGCTCCGGCTGGCTCAGGGGAACACGGACGCCGCCGCGGCGGCGATCCGCCGGGTGTCGGGCGAAACCGAGGACCCGCTGAAGCTCGCGAGGCTGCTGCCCGCCTACGTCGAGATCATGCTCGCCGAGGGAGAGATCCCGGAGGCGCGCAACGCCGCTCGCCGGCTGGACGAGATCTCCGGCGGCTACAAGGGCGGTGTATGGGCCGCGCTGGTCGCGCGAGCGCGGGGAGCCGTGGACCTGGCGGAGGGCAACGCCCGGCATGCGCTGATCGCACTTCGCCACGCGTGGCAGGTGTGGCATGGGCTGGACGCACCGTACGAAGCGGCACGCGTTCGAGTGCTCATCGGGCTGGCATGCCGAGCGCTGGGGGACGATGACGCGGCAGCACTGGAGCTGGCCGCGGCCCGCGGCGTCTTCGCCGAGCTGGGAGCGGCTTCCGAGCTGTCCCGAGTCGAGCTGCTCGCCCTCGGCACCGCCTCATCCGAGGCCCATGGGCTGACGCCGCGTGAGCTCGAGGTCCTGCGGCTGGTCGCCGCCGGCACGACCAACAAGGGCATCGCCGCGGAGCTCGTGCTCAGCGAGCGAACCGTGGACCGCCACGTGAGCAACATCTTCGCCAAGCTGCGCGTGTCCTCACGCTCGGCCGCCACTGCCTACGCGTACGAGCACCAGCTCATCTGAGGGCTCTCTTGGGTGGAATTACCCACCCGCCGCACGGCGGAAGTTGGGTGGTTCGCCCGATGCGGAGCCGCTCGACCAAGCCTAGGGTCGACAACCATGATCGACGCTAGAGAAAGATTGCTCGAAGGGATCCCCGTCCGCGAGCGGCGACTGGAGCTGGCAGGCATCTCCACCGCCGTGCTGGATGGCGGTGGCGGCGCCCCGATCGTCCTGCTGCACGGACCAGGGGAGTTTGCTGCCAAATGGATGCGGATCATTCCCGACCTGGTCACGACCCATCGTGTGGTGGCGCCCGACCTACCGGCCCACGGCGCCTCGCAGGCACCCGATGGCCCGCTCGACGCCGCTCAGGTGCTCGACTGGCTCGACGAGCTGATTGAACGCACGTGCCCATCGGCGCCCGTGCTGGTCGGACATGTACTCGGCGGCGCGCTTGCGGCCAGGTTCGCCGTCGACCGGGGCGACCGGCTCAGTCGCCTCGTGCTGGTGGACGCGCTGGGCCTGGGCCGGTTCCGCCCGGCGCCGAGGTTCGCGCTGACCTTGCTCGGCTTCCAAGCGCGCCCGACCGAGCGTACGTACCAACGCTTCATGCGGCAGTGCTCGTTCGATCTCGACGCCCTGCGCGAGCAGATGGGCGGCAGCTGGGAGCCCTTCGTCTCGTACAACCTCGAGCTCGCCCGCGCGAAGAGCGCGAAAGCCGCGGGCCGCCTGTTCCGCCACCTCGGGATGCCGCGGATACCGACGGAGGACCTCGCGCGGATCGCGGTTCCCACCAGCCTTATATGGGGGCGACACGATCGTGCGCTGCGCCTGCGGATTGCCGAGGTCGCGAGCGCTCGCTACGGCTGGCCGCTCCACGTGATCGAGGACTGCGCCGACGACCCCCCACGCGACCAGCCCGAGGCGTTTCTGCGAGCGCTGCGCGCCGCTTAGGGAGTGGCTGGCGCTAGCTCTCGAGCGTCGCGTTCAGAACCAGGTCGACGTTGCCCTTCAGGGCGCCCGACACAGGGCAGCCGTCCTTCGCCCCGTTTGCGATCTCCTGGAAGGTGGCGTCGTCGATGCCCGGCACCACGGCGTTCACCGTCAGCTCCGAGGTCGAGATCCTCGGGCCGTCGTCGGTGTCGAAGGTGACCTCGGCGGTGACCTCCACGCGGTCGGCGGTGTGGCCGGCCTCGGCGAGCCCGTGGGAGAACGCCATCGCGAAGCAGGACGCGTGGGCGGCGGCTATCAGCTCCTCGGGGCTGGTCTTCCCGGCCGAGCGCGCCGTGCGCGAGGCCCAGGTGACCTCCTGCTCGTCGAACGCGCCGCTGTCGGGGGCGACGCGCCCGCCGCCGTGGACGAGATCGCCCTCCCACACCGCGCGTGCCTTGCTCCGTGCTCTCGGCATCGTCTACTTCCTCCCTCGCCGCTTGCGGCCGTACATCAGCACGAGCGCGCGCTCCAGCAGCTTCGCCTTCTTGGCGGAATTCGGGTACATGGTCGGCTCCTTGCTCGGCGCGAAGCGCGTGAGCAGGATCGTGTGCGGCTGGCAGAACTTGCGGATGCCGGCCGCGCTGTGACGCGCGCCCATCCCGGAGCCCTTCATCCCGGCGAAGGGAGCCTCCTGGGCGAGGTAGTTCATCAGCGCGTCGTTCACGCAGGTGCTGCCGGCCTCGATGCGCCGCGCCACCCGCTCGCCCTTCTCGAGGTCCTTGGTGAAGACGCTCGAGTTGAGCCCGTAGCCCGAGTCGTTGGCCATCTTGATGGCCTCCTCCTCGTCGCTGACCTTCATGATCGGCAGCGTCGGCCCGAAGGTCTCGTCCGTCATCACGTCCATCGTGTGGTTCACGTCCACGAGCACGGTGGGCTCGTAGAAGCGGCCAGGGCCCTCCGCACGCTTGCCGCCGGTGAGCACGCGAGCGCCCTTCGCGACGGCATCGTTCACGTGCGCCTCGACCTTGTCGATCTGCGGCGGGAACGTCATCGCGCCCACGTCCACGCTGCCGGGACTGCCGGGCGGGCCCTGCCGGAGGGCGCGGGTCTTCTGCACGACCTTGTTCACGAACTCGTCGTAGACCGGCTCCTCGACATAGACCCGCTCCACGGCCATGCAGATCTGGCCGCTGTTGGACATGCTCCACTGCACGGCCATGTTGGCCGCGCGCTCGAGGTCCGCGTCGCGCAGCACCAGCATCGGGTCCTTGCCGCCCAGCTCGAGCGACACCGGCGTGATCGTCTCGGCCGCGCGGGCCAGCACCTTCTTGCCGGTGGCCGTCGAGCCGGTGAACATGATCATGTCGGCGTGGTCCACCAGAGCCGCGCCCGTCTCGCCGCCGCCGGTGGCCACCAGGAAGACGCCATCGGGGCCGCCCACGGCGCGGAAGCCCTCCTCCATCAGGAGCGAGGTGAGCGGCGTGATGTCGCTCGGCTTCAGCACCACGCTGTTGCCCGCCACGAGCGCCGGGATCGTGTCGCCGAAGTTGTTGGTCAGCGGGTAGTTCCAGGGGCCGATCACCCCCACCACGCCGTATGGGCGGTTGCGCACGATCACCTTCTTGCCGAGCAGCAGTGGCGAGTGGGTGCGCACCTTCTCGTCACCCAGGTACTTGGGCGCGTTCTTGGCCCAGAAGCCGAGCGAGTCGCAGACGTAGAAGATCTCGGTGAGCATGGCCTCGTCGGCCGGCTTGCCGTTCTCCTCGACGATCGTGCCCGCCACGCGCGCACGGTTCTCGACGATCCAGCGCCGCAGGTCGTACATGACCTCCGCGCGGCCCTCGAAGCCGAGGGCGGCCCATGCCGGCTGCGCGGCGCGAGCGCGATCCACGAGCTCCTTCACCTCCGCCGCGCCCATGTCGGGCACGCTGGCGATCGTCTGGCCGGTGGCCGGGTTCTCGACCGCGATCGTCGCCCTCTCCGGCGCGGCTCGTCCGTTGCCTTCGAGCTCCGGTTTCGCTTCGATCGTGGACATAGACCCTCCTCGCTTGCTTGATGCGGCGAGGTCGAGTCTACCTGGGCTCAATTGAAGGCGAACATGCCTCCCACGCAGTCATGGCCCTGGATGTGGGTGCCCACGAAGGCGTCGCCGGACACCACCGCTCCGCTCGGCGCCAGCGCGGTGAAAAAGCCGCCGTCGCCGTCGAAGTTGGGCTCATCCGGCACCGGGTTGGCGCCCGTGGGATGAGTCGAGGTGCTCAGGTCCGTGACCGGGAACTGCGTGTTGGCCGGGAACTCGGCGGCCTGCGCGGTGCTGGAGCTCTCGATCGCCGTCTTGTCCTCACTGGACGCCACGTCGATCTCACCCACCACCGAGCCCTCGGGAGGCGCCGCGGTGGGGCTGCCGACCCGGCAGGCGAGCGAGAAGGTGAACGGGCCGACCTTCAGCACCGGCACGCGCTGTCCGACGCTGGCGTTGAAGACGCCGCTCTTGCGCACGGACTGGGTGTTCACGGACACGGCGCTCCTCGCGGCGTTGTTCGCGTTCTTCGCGAACGCCACGTGAAGGCGCGGCGCAAGCCTGTGCACCTGCTTGTCGATCGTTCTCTTCGTGGTCGCGGAATGCGCCTTCGCCGAGGGCGACGACGACGAGTCGCCGCTCGTGGCCGCGATTGCCGTGCCGCCGATGGCACCGGCGAGCACCAACGAGGAGGCGATGAGCGCGGGAGCGCGTCCGCTTTGCAGGAATCGGGACATGCGAAAGACCTCCGTGTGGAACCGGGAGGTCTAAGGGTAGGCGCGGGGGCAGACGCGGCTAGTCGGTAACGACCAGCTCGACGCGCTCGATCGTGCAGGCCTCGACCGGGCGGTCACGCCCGTCGGTCTGCTGTCCCTCGATCGCGTCCACGGTGTCCATGCCCTCGACCACGCGCCCGAAAACGGTGTGCTTGCCGTCGAGCCAGGGAGCCTCTGCAGTGGTCACAATGAAGAACTGAGAGCCATTTGTGTTCGGTCCGGCGTTGGCCATCGCGAGCGCTCCGCGGACGATCTTGTGGTCGTTGATCTCGTCCTCGAACGTGTAGCCGGGGCCGCCCGTTCCGGTGCCGGTCGGGTCCCCGCCCTGGATCATGAAGTCGCGGATGATGCGGTGGAAGATCACGCCGTCGTAGTAGCCGTCGCCAGCCAGCTTGCGGAAGTTCTCGACGGTCTTCGGGGCGTCGTCGTCGAACAGCTCGATCTCGATCGGCCCGTGGTTGGTGTGCATCGTTACCTGACTCATCGCTTGGCTACCTCCAGCCGGAGCGTTGCGCCCCGGACAGCTCGACCGGACACTTTGTCTATCACTTCCTGCGCCCGGGTCGCGGGCACCTCAACGAAGCTGAAGCGCTCCAGCACGCGCACATTTCGGATGTCCTCGCCCTCGAGGCGAGAGTTGTCCACGATCGCCCCGACGACGTCCGCGGGCTCGATTCCCTGGGCCCTGCCGGCCGACACGATCAGCTTCACGCCGGGCACGTCCACGGGGCGGCGCGGCTTGGTATGACGCGGACGGCGGGTCTCCCGCTCCTCCTGCGGCTCGGCCGGCTCCTCGCGCTCGACCTGCACCCGCGGGCGCTCGCCGTTCTCGGACCAGGGCTGGATCTTCGTCTTGGCGTGGCGCTCGATCGCCTCGAGGTCGCCCCGCTGCTTGGGCGTGATCAGCGTGATCGCGCGGCCCGACCGGCCCACACGGCCAGTGCGGCCGATGCGGTGCACGTAGATGTCCGGCGAGTTCGGCATGTCGTAGTTGATCACGTGCGTGACGCCCGAGATGTCGAGCCCGCGCGCGGCCACGTCCGTGGCCACCAGCAGCCGCTCGCGACCGCCCTTGAAGGCGATCATCACGCCATCGCGCGAGCCCTGGGACATGTCGCCGTGTAGCGCCTTCACCCGCACGCCCTCGTTGTTCAGTGAGCGCGCGAGGCGATCCACCCCGATCTTCGTGCGGGCGAAGATGATCGCCTGCTCGGGCCGTTCGGACTTCAGGACCCGGGCCAGTGCGGCCGGCTTGTCGCGGTCGCCGGCCTCGACGTAGAACTGCTCCACCGTGTCGATCGTCAGCTGCGCCGCGCGCACCTTGATCGTCACCGGGTCGAACATCCGCTTCTCCGCGAGCTTCTTGATCTCGGGCGGGATCGTGGCCGAGAACAGCGCCGTCTGGCGGCCGGAGGGACAGCGCAGGAGGATCGTCTCGACGTCCTCGAGGAAGCCCAGGTCGAGCATCTCGTCGGCCTCGTCGAGCACCACGAAGCGGACGTCCGAGAGCACCAGCTCATGACGGTTCATCAGGTCCATGACGCGGCCCACGGTGCCGACCACCACCTGGCCGCCCTGCTTGAGCTGGGCCACCTGATTGCGGATCGGGGCTCCGCCGAACACGGCAACCACCTGGATGCCGCGCTTCTGCCCGTAGGCGCGCAGCGCCTGGGTCACCTGGATGCAGAGCTCGCGCGTCGGCGTCAGCACGAGCGCCTGCACCTCCTCGAGGTCCGTCTCCACGTACTGGAGCAGCGGCAGCCCGAAGGCGGCGGTCTTGCCGGTGCCGGTCTGGGCCTGCCCGATCACGTCGTGGCCGGACAGCAGCTCGGGTATGGCCTGCTCCTGGATTGGGGTAGGCGACTCGTACCCGAGGTGGTCGAGCGCTTCGAGCAGGGGCGTAGAGAGGCCCAGTTCGGCGAAGGTGGCCATTGCCTTGAGCCTAGTGACTACTTGCTCGGGTCGAGCAGCAGCTTGCCGCTCGTCTTCCGTGACTCGAGGTCCTCGTGGGCCCTGCGGGCATCCGAGAGGCCGTACGTGTCGCCGACCAGGGGCTCCAGCTCACCGCGCGCGGCGCGCCCGAACAGGTCCTCGAGCGGCTCGCGCATCATGTCCTCGCGGCCGAGGCAGTGCAGCAGCCAGAAGCCGACCACGGCCTGGCTCTTGCGCATCAGCGTGCCGGACGAGACGTCGTTCGGATGGCGGCTGGCGATGCCGTAGGTCACCAAGCGTCCGAACGGCGCCAGCGCCAGCAGGCTCTCGTCGAATACCTGCCCGCCGGCCATCTCGAGCACCACGTCCACCTTGGCGCCGCCGTTTGCCTCTATCAACAGGTTGCCCAGCTCCTCTGCGTTCGGGTCGACCGCGGCGTCCGCGCCCAGCTCGAGCGCCTGGGCGCGCTTCTCCTCCGAGCTGGCGGTGGCGATCACGCGGCCGGCGCCGAACGGCTTCGCGAGCTGCACTGCCAGGTTGCCGACACCGCCGGAGGCGGCGTGCACGACCACCGTCTCGCCCTGCTCGAGCTTGGCCGAGGTGCGGTAGAGGTGCCAGGCCGTGAGGCCCTGGATCAGCAGGGCGAGCGCCACGCCATCGTCCACACCGTCCGGGATCGGGAAGGTGGTGGCGGCGTGCGCCGCCGCGTACTCCGCGTAGCCGCCGGTGCCCACCATCGAGATGACGCGCTGCCCCTCCTCGAAGCCGCCGGCGGCGCGTTCCACCACCCCGGCCACCTCGCCGCCCGGCACGAGCGGCAGCTCGAACTTGGCGAGGTAGGTGTTCTCCCGCTGATGGGTGTCGGCGAAGTTGATGCCCGCGTGAGAAACCTTCACGAGCAGCTCGCCGTCGGCTGGCTCCGGAACCGGGAGATTGGCGAGCTTCAACACATCAGGGCCGCCGAACCCCTGGATCTGAATGGCCCGCATGAAGCTCGCAGCTTATCCACGGAGGACATTGACACGTTTGAGCGCATCCGCATAAAGTGCGATTGGTCTAGTCCAATTGAGGAGGGGCTCGCTCATGTCGGAAACCGTTGTGCCCGTTCCCGCGGTCGACGCCGACGCCGCCGATCTCGCGCGCTACGGCTACAAGCAGGAGCTGAAGCGCTCGCTGCACTTCTTCAGCTCGTTCGCCGCGGCGTTCAGCTACATCTCGCCCGCGACGGGCATCTTCACGCTCTTCATCCTCGGCGTCGGCACGCTCGGCGGAGCGTTCTTCTGGACCTGGCCCGGTCGTGGCGCCGGCCAGTTCATCGTCGCGCTGATACTTCGCCGAGGTGTCCAGCGCACTTCCCGATCGCGGGCTCGGTGTTCCAGTGGACGAAGTACCTCACGCGCATCAAGACCTACGCCTGGTTCTCGGGCTGGATCTACCTGTGGGCCGGCGCGCTGACCGTCGCCGCCGTCGTGGCGACGCTGCCGCTGACGCTGATCCCGATGATCAACAACATCGGGATCATCGACCATGAACCCGGCGGCCTGACCAACCAGAAGTGGATCGCCGGCGTGACGCTGGTCGTGATCACGCTGCTGAACATCTTCGGCGTGCGGCGTCGTGGCGCTCATCAACAACACCGGCGTGCTGTTCGAGCTGCTCGGCCTGTTCGTGTTCGCGATCATCCTGGCGCGCGTTCCACAACAACCAGGGCGTCGGCGTCGTCTTCGACACCGGCGGCGCCGTCGTTCAACGCCGTCGAACTTCCTGGTGGCGATGTTCATGGGCCTGTTCGTGATCTACGGCTTCGACACCGCGCGACGCTGGCGGAGGAGACGCACGACCCGCGGAGGGAGGCGCCGCGCGCGGTGCTCGGCTCGATCGCGGCCGCGTTCGTGATCGGCTTCGTGTTCCTGTGGGCGATGCTGATGGCCATCCCGGGCAGCATGAAGAGGTGGTCAAGGCCGGCGGCATCTCGCCGGCGGCAGATCATCGAGGCCAACCTCTCCAACGCGCTCGCGATCGGCCTACCTGCTGGTCGTCTCGTTCGCGATCTTCGTCTGCTGCCTGTCGATCCAGGCCTCGACGATCCGGCTCGCGCTACGGGATGGCGCGCGACCGCCAGCTGCCGCCTCGGGGCTGGTCTCCAGAGGTCAACACCGCGCACCGGCACGCCGGTCGGCGCCTGCATCATGGTCGCGCTGATGGCGGTGATCTTCCTGCTCAAGTACGCCGGCGTGGGCTACATCGCGATCGCGGCGAGCGGGCATGATCTACCTCTCCTACCTGCTCGCCAACCTCGCGATCTTCGACGCGCGCCGGCGCGGGCTGCCCGCGCGAGCCGGGAGCGTTCTCGCTCGGGCGCTGGGGCATGCCGGTCAACATGCTCGCGCTCGTCTGGGGCGGCGCGATGCTGATCAACTTCGCCTGGCACCGGCGTCGCCACCAACCCGAAGCCGAAGCGAGACCGCCCGGCCGCTGGAGTTCGGCTCGGGCTTCCTCGACAACATCCCGATCCTGTGGCTGGTGCTCGGCGCGGTGCTGATCCTCGGCGCGCTCTACTACGGGATCCGCGGCGCACGATCCCCAGCCCGGTGCTCACGGAGACCGCCGCGGCGGAGGCGGCCTAGCCGCCCCGTGACGGCAGTCCGCTCGATCTTCGGGCCGCGCTGGCGGCTGCGCCGGCGCTCGCGCGAGCCCGCGTGGGCCCAGATCGAGGCGCAGCTCGCCGACCGCATCGAGTCGGGCGAGCTGCGAGCCGGGCGAGCGCCTGCCGCCCGAGCGCGAGCTCGCCGACGGACTCGGCGTGAGCCGGATGACGGTGCGCCAGGCGCTCGACGCGCTCTCGCAGCCCGCGGGCTGGTGGAGCGCGGGGTGGGGCGCGGCACGTTCGTGCGCGCGCGTGAAGCTCGACCACGACCTGGGCCGGTGGCCGGCTTCAGCGAGCTGATGGCGCGGCAGGGCCTGGCGGCCGGGCGCAGCTGATCTCCGCGGGCGAGTGCCCGGCACCCGACGCCGTGGCCGCGGCGCTCGGAATCGCCGACGGCGCGCCCGTGTACCGCATCCAGCGGCTGCGCTTCGGCGCCGGCGTACCGCTGGCGCTCGAGGACTCGTGGATCCCGGCCGCGCCCTTCCCCGGCCTGCTCGAGCTGCGAGCTGACCGGCTCGCTGTACGCGCTGATGCGCGACGCTCTACGGGCTGGAGCCGGTGCGCGCCGTGGAGCGGCTGACGCCGGTGGTGGCGCGGCCGCACGAGGCGGCGCGCGCTCGAGGTGCGCACCGGGCGCGCCGCTGATGCTCGTGGAGCGCACGGCGTACGCGGCGGACGGCACGGCGGTCGAGCGCGCGCACGACCGGCACCGCGGCGACCGCGGCGCGCTTCGTGATCGAAGTGGCCGCCGATGTTTCCTCGTACGTCCGAGCTGATCGGCGAGCCGCTCGGCGAGCCCGAGCCGCTCGACGGCGGCATCACCAACCGCAACTTCCGCGTGCGCTCGGGCGGGCGCGACTACGTGATGCGCCTGCCGGGCAAGGACACCGGCGCTGCTCGGCATCGACCGGCGGGCGAGCGCGACGCCTCGGACGCCGCGGCCGCCGTGGGCGTCGGGCCCGGAGGTGATCGCGTTCCTCGACGACTCGGCTGCCTCGTCACCGCGCTTCATCGACGGCCGGCCGATCGCCGGCCGAGGAGCTGCGCAGGCCGCTGCTGGACGAGGTGGCCGGCGCGCTGCGCGGCGATCCACGCCGGCGGCCGCTGCCGGCAGACGTTCTCGCCTTGGCGCGTCGTCGAGCGACTACCGCGCACCGCGGCCGGCGCGGCGGCGCTGCCGGCAGGCGTTCGGCGAGGCGCTCGAGCGGCGCCCGCGGATCGAGGCCGCGATGACTCGGGACCCGAGCACGCGCCGGTGCCGTGCCACAACGACCTGCTGACCGCGAACCTGATCCACGACGGCGAGCGCGTGCGGATCGTCGACTGGGAGTACGCGGGCATGGGCGACCGCTACTTCGACCTCGGCAACCTCGTCGATCAACAACGGCTTCGACGAGCGCCGACGACGAGCGGCTGCTGGCGCGCCTACTTCGGCGAGCCGTGCACGCCGCCGCGGCTTCGCGGCCGCTGCGGCTGATGCGGATCATGTCGGACTTCCGCGAGGCGATGTGGGGCGTCGTGCAGCAGGCCGATCTCCGAGCTCGACTTCGACTTCGCCGACTACGCCGCCGAGCACTTCGAGCGCGTGCGCGACAGGCTTCTGCCGACCCGCGCTTCCAGCGCTGGCTCGAGGAGGCGCGCGGCTGGCGCCGTCGACCTGCCGGCGTCGCCCGCTGCGTGATCGTCGGCGGCGGCGTCGGCGGCGCCTCGATCGCCTACCACCTCGCCGAGCTCGGCTGGAAGGACGTCGTGCTGCTCGAGCGCAGCCAGCTCACGAGCGGCTCGACGTTCCACTCGGCCGGGCTCGTCGGCCAGCTGCGCGGCTCGGTCTCGCTGACCGGATGATGATGTACTCGGTCGAGCTCTACCGGCGCTGCGCGAGTCGGAGCTCGACCGGCTGGGTCGAGTGCGGCGGGCTGCGGCTGGCCTCCTCGCCCGAGCGCGCTGGAGGAGACGCGCCGCCAGGCCGGCTGGGCGAAGACGTTCGGGCTGCCGCTCGAGCTGATCTCGGCCGATGAGGCGCAGGAGCTGTTCCCGCTGATGGTCACCGACGGCGTGCTCGGCGCGTCGTGGCTGCCCACCGACGGCTACCTCGACCCGCGCCTGCTCACGTACGCGCTGGCCGACGGCGCGCGCGCGCGGCGGCTGCCACGATCCACACCAACACGCGCGTGACCGGGATCGACGTGGACGCGCGGGCGCGTGCGCCGGCGTGCGCACCGACCGCGGCGACATCGAGTGCCGAGCGTGGTGGTGAACGCCGGCGGCATGTACGCCGCCGAGATCGGCCGGCTGGCGGGCGTGCGCGTGCCGATCGTCCCGATGGCGCACGAGTACCTGGTCACCCAGCCGTTCCGCGAGCGCGCGCCCGGCGAGCACCTCCCGACCCTGCGCGACCCCGACCTCCTCATCTACTTCCGCGAGGACGGCGGCGGGCTGGTGATGGGCGGCTACGAGCGCCACTCGCGCGCCGTGGTCGCTGCGGGCGAGACGGGCTCGACGCCATCCCGCCGACTTCAACGGCCGCCTGCTCGAGGAGGACTGGGACCGCTTCGAGGAGATCGTCGGCGAACGCGCGCGATGCGCGTGCCGGCGATGGACGGACGTGCGCGATCACGCAGCTGATCAACGGCCCGGAGGCGCTTCACGCCCGACGGCGAGTTCTGCCTCGGCGAGACCGACGGTGCGCGGGTTCTTCGTCGCCGCCGGCTTCTGCGCCCACGGGCTCGCGGGCGCGGGCGGGATCGGCAAGGTGATGGCCGAGTGGATCGCCGACGGCGAGCCGTCGCATCGACCTCTGGCAGCATGGACATCCGCCGCTTCGGCGCGCCACTACCGCTCGCCCGCCTACACGCTGAAGCGCACGCGCGAGGTCTACGAGACCTACTACGACATCAAGTACCCGGACCACGAGCGCGAGGCCGGGCGGCCGCTGCGCGTCGCGCCGGCCTACGACTGGCACCGCGAGCACGGCGCCGCGTTCGGCGAGAAGTCGGGCTGGGAGCGGGTGAACTGGTACGAGTCGAACGCCGCCGGCGGGGACGAGTCGCTGCGGCCGCGCGGCTGGGCGGGCGAGCACTGGTCGCCCGGCGATCGGCGCCGAGCACCGCGCCACGCGCGAGGCGGCCGGCGCTGTTCGACGAGACCTCGTTCGCCAAGCTCGAGGTGGCGGGCCGGGCGCCGCCGCGCTGCTCGAGCGCCTGTGCGACAACCGACGTCGGCGCGCGGACGTCGGCAAGATCACCTACACGCAGATGCTCAACTCGCCGCGGCGGCATCGAGTGCGACTTCACCGTCACGCGCGTCGACGAGGAGCGCTTCTCGATCGTCACCGGCACCGCGTTCGGCAGCCACGACCTCGCCTGGATCGCGCCGCCACGCGGCCGACGACGGGGCGTGACGGTCGCGCGACGTCACCTCGCGCTGGGCGTGCTTCGGCGCTGTGGGGCCCGCGCGCGCGCGACATCCTGTCGCCGCTGCACGCCGCACGACCTGCTCGTTCCCGTACATGTCGATGCGCGAGCATCACGGTCGGCGACGTGCCGGTGCGCGCGCTGCGCGTGACCTACGTCGGCGAGCTGGGCTGGGAGCTCTACTGCCCGAGGAGTTCGGCGCGGCGCTGTGGCGCGACGCTGTGGGAGGCCGGGCGAGCCGCACGGGCTGGTGGCCGGCGGCTACCGGGCGATCGACTCGCTGCGGCTCGAGAAGGGCTACCGCGTCTGGGGCACCGACATCACGCCCGACGACACGCCGTACGAGGCCGGGCTCGGCTTCTGCGTGAAGCCGCGACAAGGAGTTCATCGGCCGCGACGCGCTGAACGCGCCGACCCGCCGCGGCGGCTCTGCTGCCTGCGTCCTCGCGGACCCGCGCTCGGTCGCGCTCGGCAACGAGCCGGTGCGCGCGGGCGGCGAGATCCGCGGCCGCGTCACCACCGGCGGCTACGGCTACACGGTCGAGCGCTCGATCGCCTACGCCTACCTGCCCGCCGAGCTGGCCGCGCCGGGCACGGAGGTCGACGGTCGAGGTGTTCGGCGACTGGGTGGACGCCGAGGTGGCGACCGAGCCGCTGTTCGATCCCAAGGGCGAGCGGGTGCGCGGCGTGAGTGCCACCCCGCCCCCGGCTAGCTAGGCTACCCGCCCCTATGAGCCTCGTCGTGGTCGGATCGATCGCCTTTGACGCCGTGAAGACGCCCTTCGGGGAGCGCGAGCGCATGCTCGGCGGCTCCGCCGTGCACTTCTCGCTGGCCGGCCAGCTTCTTCACCGACGTGCACGTGGTCGGACCGGTCGGCGACGACTTCGGCGACGTCCGAGTACGACGTGCTGCGCGAGCGCGGGGTGAACACCGACGACATCGAGCAGGTGCCCGGTGGCAAGACCTTCTTCTGGAAGGGCCACTACGAGTACGACCTCAACCCCGCGCACACCGAGGACACCCAGCTGGGCGTGTTCGGCGACTTCGAGCCGAAGCTCTCCGACGACGTCGCGCGCGGCCGGCACGCTCTTCCTGGCCAACATCCAGCCCGACCTCCAGCGCGCGGTGCGCGAGCAGTGTCCCGACGCGGGGCTCGTCGGGCCTCGACTCGATGAACCTCTGGATCGACATCGCGCGCGACTCGCTCGTGAAGACGATCTCCGGCGTGGACCTGGTGTTCATGAACGACGCCGAGGTGCGGATGCTCACCGAGGAGTCGAACCTGGTGCGAGGCGCGCGCAAGCTGATGGAGCTGGGCCCGCGGCGCGGTGGTGGCCAAGCAGGGCGAGTACGGCGCAGCCCTCTTCAGCCGGCACGGCTTCTTCGCGCTGCCCGCCTACCCGCTCGAGGACGTGACCGACCCCACCGGCGCCGGCGATTCCTTCGCGGGCGGCTTCCTCGGCTACCTCGACTCGAAGGGCCCCGAGGCGACCGAGGACGACGGCGAGCTGCGCCGCGCGATGACCTACGGCTCGGTGCTGGCGTCCTTCAACGTGGAGGAGTTCGGCACCGAACGCGTGCGCCGCCTGACCCGCGGCGAGATCGACGACCGCTTCGCCGAGTTCAAGCGCATGACGACGTTTGACGAGCCGGCGTAGCGCTCAGCGCGGGCGCTTGCTTCGCACCGAGACGTCGCCGGCCTGCAATAAGGGCGGCCCCGGCGATGGTGGGGACGAGGATTGGTCGTTTTTCCGTGCTCTGGCACGGAAAAAGCTGCACTCGACCATCCGTTGAAGGATTGTGGGTCCCAGCCCCCAAACCTTCAATCGTCGCCCCAAACCGCTCCGGGCCGCCCTTATTGCAAATCTGACCCGCTGAGCGCTCCACCGCACGACCCGAACGTGAGTCCGCTTGCAACGAGGGGTACGATCCTGTGCATGTCCGGTGGAGCATGGATGTTGGTGTGGATGATGCTCGCCCTCAAGATCCCGATCGCCGCGTTGCTCTACATCTGCTGGTGGTCGGTACGTCAGACGCCTGAGACGGCCGAGGACGATTCGAGGGGCGGGAGCGATCGGCATCCTCATCGTCCCTCCCGTCGCCCCAACCCGCGGCCGCCGCGCCGGGGTCCCCACGCCGACCCGCCGCCGGTCCCGCCCGCGCGCATCCGCGCGAGGGGCAAGCGCCTCTCGCCGTCGCACGACTGATCTCTCCGGTACCCTCGCGCCCGTGGGACAGCTCCAGACCATCGCGCCGATCGCGGGAATCGACTACTTCTTCATCACCGGCTCGCTCGCGGTCGTGTGGGCGATCGTCATCACCGTGCTGGGCCTCACGCGCAAGGACTTTCCCGGCAAGGCCCTGCCAGCGGTCATGGTGGTCTCGGTGGTGCTGTTCCTCGCCGGCATCATCGGCGCGGCGGTCGGCGCGAAGTTCAAGGCCGGCGAGCGCAGCGGGCCCCCTGAGAGCACGCCGGTGTCGGGCCAGAACAACGGCTGACCGCCCCCACGGCGAGCTTCGCGCTCGCATTCGGCACAATCTGATTTGTACGGCTTAGACCGGAGGAGACCGGATGGCTGATGAACGGACACAGGAGCACAGCGACGAGGGCAACGTAGCCACCGCGCAGGAGACCTTGTCGGTCACCGACAATCGCACCGGCAAGAGCTACGAGCTGGCGATCAAGAACGGCACGATCAGCGCCATGGATCTCCGCGGGATCAAGACCGACGAAGACGACTTCGGCCTGATGGCCTACGACCCGGCGTTCACGAACACCGCGTCCTGCTCGAGCGAGATCACCTACATCGACGGCGACGCCGGCATCCTCGAGTACCGCGGCTACTCGATCGAGGAGCTCTGCGAGCACGCGACCTACCTCGAGGTCGCCTACCTGCTGATCCACGGCGAGCTCCCGACCGAGCAGCAGCTCGCCGACTGGGTGCTACGAGATCACGCTCCACACCTACGTCCACGAGAACATCAAGAAGTTCGTTGAGGGCTTCCGCTACGACGCGCACCCGATGGGGATGCTGCTGGCGAGCGTCGGCGCGCTGTCGACCTTCTACCCGGCCGCCAAGAACATCAAGGACGAGGACGAGCGCCACATGGCCGGCGTGCGGCTGATCGCGAAGATGCCGACGCTCGCCGCGTTCGCCTACCGGCACAACCTCGGTCTGCCCTACGTCTATCCGGACAACGACCTGTGCTACCCCGGCAACTTCCTCTCGATGATGTACAAGATGACCGAGGTCAAGTACGAGCCCGATCCGCGCCTGCGAGCGTGCCCTCGACGTGCTCTGGATCCTGCACGCCGACCACGAGCAGAACTGCTCGACCAGCGCGGTGCGCAGCGTCGGCTCGTCCGAGGTCGATCCGTACTCGGCGGTGGCGGCCGGCAGTCGCCGCGCTCTACGGCCCGCTACACGGCGGCGCGAACGAGGCGGTGCTCAAGATGCTCGACCGCATCGGCACCATCGACAACATCCCCGGCTTCCTCGAGGGCGTGAAGAACCGCGAGGAGCAGCTGATGGGCTTCGGCCACCGGGTCTACAAGAACTTCGACCCGCGCGCGCAGATCATCAAGAAGAACGTCGAGGAGGTCTTCGAGGTCACGGGCATGAACCCGAAGCTCGAGATCGCCGTCGAGCTGGAGAAGCGCGCGCTCGACGACGACTACTTCCACGAGCGCAAGCTCTACCCGAACGTCGACTTCTACTCGGGCCTGATCTACGAGGCGCTGAGGCTATCCCGACGGACATGTTCACGGTGATGTTCGCGATCCCGCGCACGTCCGGCTGGGTCGCTCAGTGGCTCGAGATGGTGCACGACCCGGAGCACGAAGATCGCACGCCCGCGGCAGATCTACACCGGCCAGCGGGAGCGCGACTTCGTCCCGATGGATCAGCGCTAGCTCGAGTAGTCGTAGAAGCCGCGGCCGGACTTGCGGCCCGAGCAGGCCGGCCTCGACCATGCGGTTCAGCAGCGCCGGCGCGACCGAGGCGGGATCGCGGAACTCGTCGTAGAGCGACTCGGCGACGGCGAGCAGCGTGTCGAGCCCGATCAGGTCCGAGAGCGCGCAGCGGACCCATCGGGTGCGCGCAGCCGAGCACCATGCCGTGGTCGATGTCCTCCTTGGAGGCGAAGCCCGACTCGTACATGCGGATCGCCGACAGCAGGTACGGGATCAGCAGCGCGTTGACGACGAAGCCGGCGCGGTCCTGGGAGTCGATGCACTGCTTGCCGAGCGTGTCCTCGGCGAAGCTGCGCACGCGCGTCGACCGTCTCGCTCGGTCATGATCGAGCGGACGATCTCGACCAGCGGGAGCACCGGCACCGGGTTGAAGAAGTGCATGCCGAGCACGCGGCTCGGGCTTAGGTCTCGGCGCCGAGCTTCATGATCGGCACCGAGGAGGTGTTGCGACGCGAGGAAGCTGGGCGTCGGGCAGCAGCTCGTCGAGCTCGCCGGAACAGGTCGCGCTTGAGCGGCTCGTCCTCGATGACCGCCTCGATCGCGGCGTCGGCGCCCTCGATGTCCTCGAGCGTCGGGTCGTGTACGCGAGGCGGTCGACCGCGCCGCGGCGCGGTCGTCCTCGGACAGCTTGCCCGAGCGCGTCGACGCGCGGTCCAGCGAGCGTTGTCGATCGCGGCGCGCGTCCGCTCGGCGCGCCGTCGTCGACCTCGACGACGGTCACGTCGACGCCCGACCGGGCGCACACCTCCGCGATGCCCGAGCCCATCAGGCCGCCACCTACGACGCTTACCCGCATAGGGTCTCCTTTCCCTGGTTTGGCGTGGATTGTGGCGATATTCGCGTCCCGGGTACCCTCTCTGTATGCAGCTCGAGCCGCTTTTCGACGGTCACGGCCGCCGGATCTCGCGATCTGCGCGTCTCCGTCACCGACCGCTGCAACTTCCGCTGCCAGTACTGCATGCCCGCCGACGGCCTGCCGTGGCTCGAGCGCGCCGAGGTCCTCAGCTTCGAGGAGATCGAGCGGCTGGTGCGGCTGCTTCGTCGGCGATGGGCGTCGAGCGACGTGCGCCTGACCGGCGGCGAGCCGCTGGTGCGCAGCGCGACTTCCCGCGGCTCGTCGGCGATGCTGTCGCCGCATCGAGGGCCTGCAGGACCTGTCGGTGACGACGAACGGCTACCTGCTCGAGCGCGACGCCGCCGCGCTGGTCGACGGCCGGCGTCAACCGCGTCAACGTGTCGATCGACTCGCTGCAGCGCGACCGCTTCTTCCAGATCACCCGCCGCGACTCGCTGCCGCAGGTGCTGCGCGGGCTCGAGGCGCTCGCGCGCCATCCCGAGGTCCATCCGATCAAGGTGAACGCCGTGGCGATGCGCGACTTCACCGAGCAGGAGGCGATCCCGTTCGCCGAGTTCGCCCGCTCGACCGCCTTCCAGGTGCGCTTCATCGAGTTCATGCCGCTCGACGCGCGACCACGCCTGGACGCCCGACGCGGTGCTGACCGGCGACGAGCTGCGGGCGATCATCGATGCCGTCTACCCGCTCGAGGAGCTGCCGCGCGAGCCGTCGGCCACCGCGCGCGTCTTCCGGTTCGCCGACGGGCAGCGGGGAGATCGGCTTCATCAACCCGGTGTCCGAGCCGTTCTGCTCGGACTGCAACCGGATCCGGCTGACCGCCGAGGGCAAGCTGCGCACCTGCCTCTTCTCGCTGAACGAGACCGACCTGCGCGAGCCGCTGCGCGCCGGCGCCTCAGACGCCGAGCTCGAGCAGATCGATCCGCGACGCGGTCTGGCGCAAGGAGCTGAAGCACCACGTCGGCGAGCCGGGCTTCCGCAGCCGCCGCGGATCGATGAGCGCCATCGGCGGGCTGACGTACCGCTAGGGTCTCGCCGCCGTGAGCTCGTATCGCGTCGTCGTCCGTCACAGGGGACTGGTGGAGCGCCACAAGGCGAATTCGCTGGCCGCCGCACTCGACGTGCTCGAGGAGCGGGCCGGTCACCTCGCCGGTGAGGCGAACGAGCGCCCGGTGGATCTGAAGGTCTTCAAGAAGTTCGACCCGGTCCAGCAGGTCTTCGGCCGCGTGGAGCTGAGCGGGCCGAAGCGGCTGCGGGCGGGGGTGGACGTGCGCGGGGACGGCTCCGTGGAGAGCTACACCGGGAGCGTCAGGCGCCAGCTCATCGACCAGCGCGACGGGGAATCGGCATACGATGCCCTGCGCCGGAGCCTGGGGGTGTGAACGGCGCATGGAAGATCGCTGGCTCGTGAAGCTGCCTCCGGGCGCGGACCCGCCGCTTGGCGTGTTCGTGAACGGGGTGCGGCAGGTCGAGGGAGTGGACTACGACGTGCAGAAGGGCCACCTGGCTTTCACGAAGCCACTCGCGAAGGAGGGCAAGCTCGGCTTCTGGCGCTGGCTGATGATCTTCCTCTCGATAGCGGGCTCCTACCGCAGGAACGACTCGGTGGACGTGCAATACGAGGTTGGGGGCGAAGTGCGAGTGGCCACCGGACTCGACATACAGGCGCCCACGCACAAGGCATGACCTACCCTTTCGTGCCTAGTGGCTAGTGCCTAGTGCATAGAACTCAGGGACACATGCTCCAGGCACCAGGAACCAGGCACTAGGCACTCACCATGCGCATCGATCAAATCCTCGAAACACAGCGTCCGGTGTTCTCCTTCGAGTTCTTCCCTCCGAAGACCGACGAGGGCATGGAGCAGCTCAAGCAGACGCTCCACGAGCTGAAGGAGGATCAGCCCGCCTATGTCTCTGTGACGTACGGCGCGGCCGGCGCCACGCGCAACCGCACGGTGGAGATCACCAAGTGGATCAAGCAGGAGCTCGGCGTCGAGGCGATGGCCCACCTGAGCTGCGTCGGCGAGCCGGTGGAGCGGCTGCGCGACATCCTCGACCAGATGCGCGACGCGGGCATCGAGAACGTCTTGGCCCTGCGCGGGGACGCGCCCCGCGGTGAGACCGAGTGGAAGCCGCATCCCGGTGGCCTGAGCTACTCCACCGAGCTGGCCAAGCTGATCGCCGAGAACTACGACTTCGCGATCGGCGCGGCGTGCTTCCCCGAGGTCCATCCCGAGGCGCCCGACATGGCGCACGACCTCAAGTTCCTGAAGGAGAAGGTGAGCGCCGGGGTCGGCTTCCTGATCACCCAGCTCTTCTACGACAACCAGCTCTACTTCGACTTCGTCGAGGAGGCTCGTGCCGCCGGCATCGGCGTGCCGATCGTGCCCGGCATCATGCCCGTCACGAACTTCGGCCAGATCAAGCGCATCACGGAGATGTGCGGCTCCGTGATCCCGGCGACGTTCGAGCGCGAGCTGGCCGCGCGGGCGGACGACCCGAGCGCGCTCACTGAGCTGGGCGTGGCCTACGCCACGCTCCAGTGCGCCGACCTGCTCTCGCGCGGCGCGCCGGGAATCCACTTCTACACGCTCAACAGGTCCCCGGCCACGAGGGCGATCCTCGCGGCACTGCGCGGCGCGCGCCCCTGGGACCGGACCCTCGCGCCGGTCTAGACGGTGGCGCCCCGGCCGCCGATCGAGTTCGGGATCTTCGTCAGCCCGGCCGCGGACGCCTACCAGGAGACCCTGGCGATGGTGAGCGCGGCTGAGGTCGGGGGCATCGAGTGGGTGGGCATCCAGGATCACCCGTACCAGTACCGCTTCCTCGACACCTGGCTGCTCATCGCGGACCTGCTCGCACGCAGCGAGCGCATGCGCTTCTTCCCCGACGTGGCGAACCTGCCGCTGCGCTCATCCCGCGCTGATGGCCAAGCAGGCCGCCTCGCTCGACGCGATGAGCGGCGGGCGCTTCGAGCTTGGGCTCGGCGCCGGGGCCTTCTGGGAGGGCATCGCCGCCATGGGCGGGCGCACGCTGACCCCACGGGAGAGCGTGGACGCGCTGGAGGAGGCGATCGCGATCCTGCGCGCCTGCTGGAGCGGCGAACGCGCGGTGACGTTCGAGGGCGAGCACTACCACGTCGACGGCTTCCATCCGGGGCCCCCGCCCGCCCACCCGATCGGGATCTGGCTGGGCGCCTACGGGCCGCGCATGCTGAACATCACCGGCCGGCTGGCGGACGGCTGGGTGCCCTCGCTCGGCCACATGCCGCCGGAGCGCGTCGTGGAGGCGCGCGAGCGCGTGGACGCCGCCGCCGTGAAGGCCGGACGCGACCCCTCAGAGGTGCGCGGCATCTACAACGTGAGCGGCAGCGTGACCGACGGCGAGCGCGGCGAGGGCCCGCTCGACGGGCCGCCTGAGCTCTGGATCGAGACCCTTGCCCACTGGGCGCAGGAGCTCAGCCTGAGCCTGATAGTGCTGCCCGGCAGGAGCGTGGAGCAGGTCGAACGGCTGGCCGGCCAGATCGTGCCCGCCGTGCGCTCCGCACTGGCCTGAAAAACACAGTGCCCGCCGCGGGCGGGCACTGTGCGTATAGCTGGAGGGTTCGGCCAGATGACCCCCAAACTGGGGTCAAGTCACACATACCTATTTCAAGTCAGACGTTTGGTCAAGCCAGCACGTAGAGCTCGGGATCGCTGCCCACCTTCTCGACCTCTCCGCGGAGCTCCAGATGGAGCAGATAGGCCAGCGTCTCCTGCAGCCCCCAGTTCACCATCATCGGCGTGAGGTTCTCCTCGCCCATGAGGGTCGGCACGATCTCGAACGGCGTCCGCGGCTCCTCCCTGAGCGCCGAGCGCACCCGCTCGACGCGCTCCGCCACGGTGCTGCGATTGGCCTCGATGTGGCCGCGGACGTCGCGAAACGGGCGGCCGTGGCCGGCCAGGCAGAGGCGGGCGTCGAGGGCGTCCACCACCTCGAGGCTGTCGAGGAACTCGCCCGCGGGGTCCGGGGTCCAGCCGTAGTCGTAGAAGAGCGACACCCGCCCGAGCAGATGGTCGCCCGAGATCAGTAGGTCGCGCTCGGGCTGATGGAGGACCACGTGCGAGGGCGCGTGGCCGGGCGTCTCGTAGATCTGCCACGCGCCCAGATCCGTGTCGACGACCACGCCGGGCAGCAGGTCGCGATCCGGAAGCACGATCTTGACGACACCCATCCCGGCGCCCTTGCGCGCCGACTGGTACTCGCGCAGGGCCTGCTCGGGCACGCCGCTCTGGCGAGCCACCTCGATCCGCCGCTCGAAGGCACGCTCCGGGTTCTCCGCCGAGCGCGTCATGTGCGCGTGGTTCGGGTGCATCCAGAGCTCGCAGCCCGCCGCCTCGAGGATCGGCGCCGCCAGGCCGTAGTGGTCCGAGTGGGCGTGGGTGCAGACCAGGAGGCGGATGTGTTCGAGCTTCAGGCGGGCCTGGTCGAGCGCCTGCTCGAGCCGGCCCAGCCCGCCGGGCTCCGCCAGCCCGGTGTCCACCAGCACCACCCCACTGCCGGCCGCGATCGCGTACCCGTTCACGTGCGGCACCCCCGGCCAGCCGACGATCGGCAGCCTCAGCCGCCACAGGCCGGGCAGGATCTGGTCGGCGCGCGGGAGGTTGCGCTTACGCTCGCCGGCGCTCACACCGGGTCCATCAGCACACCCGGATTGAGGATGCCGGCGGGATCGAGCTCGCTCTTGGCGGCGCGCAGGGCAGCGGCGAACGGGTCGGGGCGCTGGCGGTCGTACCAGGGCCGGTGATCGCGCCCGACCGCGTGGTGGTGGGTGATCGTGCCGCCCCCCGCGATCACGGCCTCCGAAGCCGCCGCCTTCACCTCCTCCCACTGCTCGAGCTCCGCACCGCGGCGGGCGGGAGCCAGCAGCGTGAAGTACGGCGCCGCGCCGTCCGGATAGACGTGGGTGAAGCGGCAGGTCACGCTGCCCGCCCCGTAGACCGCGTGGAGCGCCCGGCGCGCCTCTTCGCCCACAGTCGCCACGAACTCCCCGAGGCGGTCCCAGGTCATCGCGGTCTCGAAGGTCTCTGACAGCACCCCGGCGGCGATCATCGTGTCGCGCACGTAGGGCGCCTGGACGAACGCGTTGCGCCAGGCGTCCACGCCGGCGCCGCGCTCCCCCTCCTCGCCCGCGCGCCTGTACGTGGGTGGCTCGGCCTGCTCGCCGCCGTGATCGCCGCAGCACTCGAGGGCACGCTCCATCCACGGCTCGAGCGGGTGGTCGGCCGACTCGAAGCCGAGCACCAGCAGCGCCTTCCCTGGGGGTGCGGAGCCCGTGTTCGTGGCCTCGCCGGGATCGAGCAGGCGGCATCCAGCAGGATTGAGGCCGGATTGCGAGAGCGCCCGCACGGCGGCCGCGCCCTGCTCGAAGCCGGGGAAGTGCACTCCCACCGACGCGCGGAAGGTTGGCCGCGCCTGGAGGCGCACCCACGCCTGGGTGATCACGCCAAGGCTGCCCTCGGAGCCGAGCAGGAGCCGATCGGGGCTCGGCCCAGCGCCCGAGCCGGGCAGCCGCCTGCTCTCCCAGACGCCGCGCGGCGTGAGCGCCCGCACCGACTCCACCAGGTCGTCGATGTGCGTGTAGAGGGTGGCGAAGTGGCCGCCGGCGCGGGTGGCGATCCAACCTCCGAGCGTGGAGAACTCGAACGACTGCGGGAAGTGGCGCAGCGTGAGCCCGTGGCCGCGCAGCTGGTTCTCGAGGCCGGGCCCGGCCGCGCCGGCCTGGATCAGCGCCGCGCGCGAGACGGGGTCGATCTCGAGCACGCGGTCGAGCCGGCCCAGGTCGATCGACACCGCGCCCGCGTAGCCGTCGCCGACGGCGGGCTCGACGCCGCCCACCACGCTCGTGCCGCCGCCGTACGGGATGGCCGCGGCGCTCGCCTCCTCGCACCACTCGAGCAGCCGCCGCAGGTCTTCCTCGTCCGCCGGGTGGGCCACGACGTCGGGCGGGTGATCGAAGCGACCGCGAAAGGCGCGCACGATGTCGCGGTAGGAGCACCCGTAGGCGTGGGAGGCGCGCTCGTAGGGCTCGCTCGAGCAGATCGAGGCGAGCGACTCGGGCGGCGTCAGCCGCGGCGGCGGCAGCTCGACCGCCTCGAGCGGCACGGGCGCCTCCACGTCCTGGGGCTCGAAGCCGAGGTGCGCGCGGATGCCGGCGCCGGCCTCGCGGAGCTCGTCGAGCCCCGGCTGCTGGTCCTCGTAGCCCCAGCCCCAATGCTTGCGCCGTCGCGTTGACATCTCCATAGCAGGGGAAGCTTCCCACTTGTCTAAAGTTCAGCCGAGCCAGATGGCCACGCGAACCACCGTCGAGATCACCATGCCCCAGATGGGCGAGTCGGTGACCGAAGGCACGATCCTCGAGTGGCGCAAGCAGGTAGGGGATCCGGTCGATCAGGACGAGACGTTGCTTGACGTCTCGACCGACAAGGTCGATGCCGAAGTGCCTTCGCCAGCCGCCGGGACCCTGAGCAAGATTCTCGTCCAACCGGACGAGACCGTTCCCGTGGGCACGGTGCTCGGAGAGATCGATCTGGGCGCCAACGGCGCGGCCCCTGTCGAACCGGCTCCGGCGGCCGAGGCGCCGTCGGAGGAGTCCGCTCCCGCACAGCTCGTGGACATCGCCTTCCCGCAGATGGGTGACTCCGTGACGGAGGGCACCGTGCTCGAGTGGCTCAAGCAGGTCGGCGACCACGTGGCGGTCGACGAGGACCTCGTGGAGATCTCCACCGACAAGGTGGACGCGCAGATGCCCTCGCCCGTGGCCGGCACGCTGGCCGAGATCCTCGTGCAGGCTGACGAGACCGTTCCCGTGGGCACGGTGCTCTGCCGCATCGCGGTGGGCGCGGGAGCCGCGGCGCCTGCGCCGCGCGCCGGCGCCAGGCCGCGCCGAGCAGGCCCCAGCCCGCCCCAGCCGCCCCGTCCGGCAACGGCGCCGAGAACGCCACCCCGGTGGCCGCGCGCATGGCCAGCGCGCACGGCATCGACGTGAGCGCACTCCGCGGCAGCGGCCCGCGCGGGCGCGTGACCAAGGAGGACGTGGAGGCCGCGATCGAGGGCAACGGCGCGAGCGCACCGCCGCCCGCTGCCGGCGCACCGCCCGCGGCGCCGGGCGAGGCCGACGTCAGGCCGATCCGCGGCCCGGCGGCCACGCTGGTGCGCTTCATGAACGAGAGCCGCTCGATTCCCACGGCCACCAGCTTCCGCACCCTGCCCGTCGATCAGCTCGACTCGCGGCGCCGCGTGCTCAAGGACGCGGGCAAGAAGCTCTCCTTCACGCACCTGATCGCGTGGGCGATCGTCGAGGCCGCCGCCGACATGCCGGTGATGGCCGACTCGTACACCGAGCTCGACGGCAAGCCGCAGCGCGTGATCCCCGAGGGCGTGAGCCTCGGACTGGCCGTGGACGTGGAGCGCAAGGACGGCACGCGCTCGCTCGTGGTGCCGGTGATCCACAACGCCGACAGGCTCGACTTCCCCACCTTCGCCGCCCGCTACGACGAGGCCGTGACCGGCGCGCGCGACAACACGCTGCCGCCCGACGGCTACCAGGGCGCGAACATCACGCTCACGAACCCGGGCGGCATCGGCACGGTCGCGTCGGTGCCGCGGCTGATGCCCGGCCAGGGCACGATCATCGCCACCGGGGCGATCGGCTATCCGCCCGGGCTCACGGAGGTCGACCCGCCCAAGCTCAAGGAGCTCGGCGTCACCAAGGTGATGACGATGACGAGCACCTACGACCACCGCGTGATCCAGGGCGCCGAGTCGGGCGCGTTCCTGCGCCGGATCGACCAGCTGCTGCAGGGCGAGGACGGCTTCTACGAGCGGCTCTTCGGCACGCTCGGAGTGCGCCCCGGACGCCGCGCCGCGCGACGGCGCAGGCCCGGTCACCGCCGACGAGCCCGCGCCCTCGGTGGTCACCCCGGACGTCAGCGGCGAGCCCGACCTCGCGCTGATCCAGGCGGTGCAGGCGGCCACCTCGGTCGTGAAGGCGCACCGCATGCACGGCCACCTGGCGGCGCGCCTCGACCCGCTCGGCAGCGAGCCTCCGGGCGACCCCGCGCTCGACCCCGCCACCGTGCACCTCACCCCCGAGCTGATGCGCGCGATCCCCACGTCCGTGCTGCGCGTGGCGGTGCCGGGCGAGACCTTCGCCGACGCCCTTCCCCACCTTCAGGAGACCTACTGCGGCACGATCGCGTACGAGATCGAGCACATCTCCGACCACGCGCCAGCGCGTGTGGCTGCGCCAGGCGATCGAGTCGGGCGTGCACCGCGAGCCGCTGCCGGCCGAGTACCAGCTCGGCCTGCTGGAGCGCCTGTCGCAGGTGGAGGCGCTCGAGAGCTACCTGCACAAGGCCTTCCTCGGCAAGAAGCAGTTCTCGATCGAGGGCGTGGACGTGGTCGTGCCGATGCTCGACGAGGTGATGCAGCGGGCCGTGGGCGCCGGGGCACGCGAGGTGGTGCTCGGCATGGCTCACCGCGGCCGGCTCAACGTGCTGGCCCACACCGTCGGGCGCCCCTACGAGACGATCCTGGTGGAGTTCGAGGGCGAGGGGAACCTCGACGCCGACATCGCCATGCCGGAGGGCGGCACCGGCGACGTGAAGTACCACCACGGCGCCTCGGGCACCTACCGGGTCGAGAACGGCAAGGCGATCACCGTTTCGCTGTCGCCCAACCCGAGCCACCTCGAGTTCGTCGACCCGGTGGTGGAGGGCCGCGCTCGCGCCGATCAGACCAGCCGCAAGGGGCGCGAGCCGATTCACGACCCCACCGTGGTGCTGCCGGTGCTGATCCACGGCGACGCCGCCTTCCCCGCGCCAGGGCGTGGTGTCGGAGACGCTGAACCTGCAGGCGCTCGCGGGCTACAACACGGGCGGCACGGTCCACATCATCACCAACAACCAGCTCGGCTTCACGACCGACCCCGACGAGGCGCGCTCGACCCGCTACGCCTCCGACCTGGCGAAGGGCTTCGACGTTCCGATCATCCACGTGAACGCCGACGACGTGGAGGCCTGCATCGCCGCGATCGCGCCTGGCGATGGCCTTCCGGGAGCAGTTCGGGCGCGACGCGCTGATCGACCTGATCGGCTACCGCCGCTTCGGCCACAACGAGACCGACGAGCCGGCCTACACCCAGCCTGTGATGTACGCGCAGATCAAGGCCCACCCGCCGGTGCGCAAGCTCTACGCCGACAGGCTGATCGAGGCCGGCGTGGTGACGAAGGAGGAGGCGGACGCGCTGGCGGCCACCGCCTACCAGGCGCTGGCCGACGCCCACGCCGAGCTGAAGGACTCGATGGCGCACCCGGCGCACGAGACCGGCGAGCACCAGCTCGACCGCACGGCGAGCGCCGAGCCGACCACTCCGGTGCCGACCGAGCTGCTGCGCTCGCTCAACGAGCAGCTGCTGAAGCTGCCCGACGGCTTCCACCTCCATCGCAAGCTGAAGCCCCAGATGGAGAAGCGGCGCACGGCGCTCGACGAGGGCACGATCGAGTGGGCGCAGGCGGAGGCGCTGGCCTACGCGTCGCTGCTGCTCCAGGGCGTGCCGATCCGGCTCACCGGTCAGGACATGGAGCGCGGCACCTTCAGCCAGCGCCACCTGGTGTTCCACGACTCGGAGGACGGCACCCGCTTCACGCCGATCCAGCAGCTGCCGGGCGCCACCGCGCCGTTCGAGCTGCACAACAGCCCGCTGTCCGAGGCGGCCTGCCTCGGCTTCGAGTACGGCTACAGCGCGCAGGCGCCCGAGGCGCTCGTGCTCTGGGAGGCGCAGTTCGGCGACTTCGTGAACGGCGCGCAGGTGATCGTCGACCAGTTCCTGGTCTCCGGTCTCGCCAAGTGGGGGCAGACGAGCCGCCTCACGCTGCTGCTCCCGCACGGCTACGAGGGCTCGGGCCCCGAGCACTCGAGCGGGCGCCTCGAGCGCTTCCTGCAGCTCGCGCGCCGAGGGCAACATCCGCGTGGCCAACTGCACCACGCCGGCGCAGTACTTCCACCTGCTGCGCCGCCAGGCGCTCGTGCCGAAGCCGCGACCGCTGGTCGTGATGACGCCCAAGAGCCTGCTGCGGCTACCGGCCGCCTCGTCCCGCATCGAGGCGCTCAGCGACGGCCGGCTTCCAGCCGGTGATCGACGATCCCGAGCTGGCCGGGCCGCGCGACCAGGTCACGAGGCTCGTGCTCTGCACCGGCAAGATCTACTACGACCTGGCCGGCTATGAGGAGCGCTCGAAGGCCACGAACGTGGCGATCGGCCGCGTCGAGCTGCTCTATCCCTTCGCCGCGAACGAGCTGCGTGCGCTGCTGGACAGCTACCCCGCGCTCAGCGAGGTCGTGTGGGTCCAGGAGGAGCCGAAGAACATGGGCGCCCGCGCGTTCATGAAGCTGCGCTTCCTCGACGAGGTCATGCCCCCGGGCGTGCACTACGAGTACGTCGGACGCGAGTTCCGCGCCAGCCCCGGCGAGGGCTACCCGGCGGCCCACCGCGCGGAGCAGCTCCGCATCGTGCGCACGGCACTCGGCCTGAACTAGGGCGCCCGCTAGCGCTTGCTGCGCTGCTTGGCGGCCAGCTCGTCCGCGACCTTGCGGGAGCCGAAGACGCGCGACACCGCCGCGACGGCGGACGGGGAGAGGCCGGCCAGCCAGGAGCTGGAGCGCACGAGGAACGGCGCGACCACGATCTCCGAGCGGTCGTCCTCAATGCCGCGCACGACCGCCGCGGCCACCTGCTCGGGCGAGCGCGTGCCGATGCCGGGGGGGAGCTTCATGCCGGTGTCGGCGAACATGCCAGCGCCGCTGATGAAGCCCGGGAAGACCGTGGTCACCCCCACGCCCGTGCCGCCCAGCTCGTCGCGCAGCGCGGCCGCGAACCCGCGCATGCCGAACTTCGTGGCGGAGTAGACGGTCCCGCCCGCGTTCGCGATCTTGCCGGACGTCGAGGACATGAACACGATGTGGCCTGAGCCGCGCTCGACCATCGGCGGCGCGAGCGCGCGCGAAAGCTGCATCGGCGCGCGCAGGTTCACATCGAGCGCGCGGTCGATCTCAGCGGGCGAGAAGCTGTCGAGCCAGCCGCTGCCGGGCAGCCCGGCGTTGGCCACGAGCACGTCCACCCGGCCGGCTCGCTCGACCAGCCCGCGCACGTCATCCGCGCTGGAGAGATCCGCCGCCAGTACCTCCGCGCGCCCGCCGAGCTGGGCCGCGAGGCCGTCGAGCGCGTCCGCGCGCCGGCCGCTCAGGAGCAGGGTGGCGCCGCGGGAATGGAGGGCGCGCGCGATCGCGTGCCCGAGCCCGCCCGACGCTCCGGTCAGGAGCACGCGACTGCCGTCGATCCGCATCGCGGGCATCGTAGTCGGTCGCTATCGATATCTTGGCGGGCGCGCCCAAACCCCAGAGGAGGTCACATGCCGCCCGAGCGTTTCGTGGAGGCCCTCAACGAGCAGATCGGCAACGAGTTCGCAGCGCACCAGCAGTACGTGGCGATCGCCGCCCACTACGACGCCCAGACGCTGCCCCGCCTCGCCGCGCTGTTTTACGCGCAGGCGCTGGAGGAGCGCGACCACGCGATGATGATGGTGCAGTACCTCCTGGATGCCGACGCCGACGTGAAGATCCCGGGCGTCAGCGCACCCGTGGCCTCGTTCGCGGACATCGTCGAGCCGGTGCGCCAGGCGCTCGAGCAGGAGCGCAAGGTGACCAAGCAGATCGAGCGGCTGGCGGTGATGGCCCGCGAGGAGGGCGACCTGACCAGCGAGCAGTTCCTGTCCTGGTTCCTGAAGGAGCAGGTGGAGGAAGTGTCGACGATGTCGTCGCTGCTCCAGGTGGTGGAGCGCTCGAAGGACAGCCCGATGACGGTGGAGGACTACCTGGCGCGGGAGTACTCGGGCGGCGCTGACACCGACCCCACCGCGCCGCCGATAGCCGGCGCGTAGTCCGCCCGGGCGGCACTCTCCAACTGGCGGCGGGTTTCGTGCTTGACCTGGAAGAGGGCGGTGTCGGCGTGCGCGAGCAGCGCCTCCGCGGTCTGGCCGTGGTCGGGGTAGACGGCGAAGCCGATGCTGGTGCCGATCGAGGCGCCGTCCACGCGCACCTTGCGCAGCTCGCGGCGGATCCGCTCAGCCAGCGCACGCGCATCGACGGGACCTGACTCCGGCGCGAGGATCGAGAACTCATCGCCACCCTGGCGCGCGACCGTGTCCTGCGCCCGCAGCGTGGTCATCAGCACATGTCCGACCTCGCGCAGCACCCGGTCGCCCTCGAGGTGCCCGAAGCGCTCGTTCACCTGCTTGAAGTCGTTCAGGTCGAGCAGCGTGAGCGTGAAGCGGCGGTCGAAGCGCTCGTGGCGGGCGATCTCGTAAGCGAGCATGTCGTGCAGGGTGCGGTAGTTGCCCACGCCCGTGAGCGGATCGCGGCCGGCCGTGTCGCGCAGGGCGGACTGCCCGGCCTCCAGGCGCTCACGGAGGAACGAGACCAGCGCCGCGGCCGTGAGCATCGAGGGAGCGGCCACGAGGAACCTGACGAATGCCTCGCGCGGGTTGTGCGAGTACGCGATCGGGAGGGCGAGCGCCACGCACACGAAGGCCATGTGCGCCGCCACGGAGAGGCGCTCCCGGAAGGCCAGCGGGGCGATCCCCACGCCGAAGCCGTAGAACCATTGGATCGCTATGCCGTGGTGGCCGAGCGCCCAGCTGGACACCGCTATCTCGAGCGTGCCCACGATCGGGACGAGGTGGAACCAGCCCTTGGCGATCTTGTCCCACGGGATCAGGAAGCAGGCGAGCCCGGAGGCGAAGCCGAGCAGCGGCAGCAGCTGGACGGCGACCCCCGGGGTGGGGTCGCGCATGAGCTGGTAGGCGGGCACCGTGGCCAGGCTGCCCACCGAGAACAGGAGGCCGGCGATACGACCGATCGCGCGGCGTCCTGCGGCGTCGCTCGCCCAGAGGGGTGCATCGTGCGTGTCCAGCAAGGAGGGCGGTTTCATGGCGTTCGATTCGCTCAGCCCAGATATCGACCCCGGAAGGCCCCTGCTTGAGCTTGTTGCGCCAAAAAAGGCTCTACCGCGCCACCCGGGCCTATGATGGCCGTCCCCATGCCCCGCTTGGCGCTCGGCCTGGCAGCGGCGATCACCGCGTCCGTGCTCTTCGACGTGGCAGTGGCGCTCCAGGCCCTCGAGACGCGGCGCGTGACCAATCGCCACGCGCTGCGGCCCTCTCTGCTCGTGAACCTCGTCCAGAGACGGGTCTGGCTGCTCGCCACCGGCCTGGCCCTGCTGGGCTGGCCGTTCCAGGTGTTGGCCCTCTCGCTCGCCCCACTCACGGTGGTGCAGCCCGCGCTGGCAGCCGGCCTGCTGCTGCTACTCGTGCTCGGGCGTTCGGATCCTGCACGAGCACGTTGGCAAGCGCGAGGTGGGCGGCGTGCTGGCAATCGTGGTGGGCGTGGCCGGCATCACCTGGGCGGCGCCGAGCCACACCGACAAGCACGGCTCAGCCGCCGTGCTGGCGATTGCGTTCGGCCTCCTGGCCGTGCCGATGCTCCTGCCCTACGTCCCCAGGCTGCGGCGCAGCGGCGCGAGCATGCTGGTGGTGCTCAGCGCGGGCTTCGCCTACTCGTGGACCGGCCTCTCGAGCAAGCTGCTCTCCGATCAGCTCCTCGCGCACGCGTGGCTGGTCGCGCTGGGCTGGGTGGCGGTGACCGCCGCCGCCGGCATCGTCGGCCTGCTCAGCGAGATGAGCTCGCTCCAGCGCCGCCCCGCCACGCAGGTCGCGCCGATCGTCTTCGTGGTTCAGATGGTGGTGCCGGTGCTGCTGGCGCCGTTGCTCGGCAGCGAGAGCTGGGAGTCCACGCCGCTTGGCGGCGGAGCGATCGCGATCTTCCTGCTGGTGGTGGCGGCCGGCACGGCCGCGCTGGCGTCCTCGCCGGCGGTCGCCGGCCTAGTTGGCGCGACGTCCGAGCAGCACGCCGACGGGCACGGCTCCGAGCTTGCCGTCGCGAAGGCTCAGCTGGAGTGAGTCGATCAGCCGGCCCCAGCTCGCGCGGTTCGCGGGCAGGCTCAGCACCACGATCTGGCCCTGCGCCAGCCTGACGGGGCGGCCGCCTGAGCCAACCTGAGCGGCGGGCTGGACCACCAAGCCATCGGCCGCGCGGGCCAGGAGGTACTGATCGCCGGTCAACCCCTTGGGCGGGGCCACGTAGAAGCGCTGGTGGTCGGGCTCCACGCTGCGTGCGCTCCGCTCGAGCTGGCCCTTCGCCCCCAGGAAGCGCACGGGGCTGTGGTTCGCGAGCACCGGCACAACCTCGTCGCCCAGCGCGGTGACCTGAGAGAGGTTCCGCGGCACCGCCGTTCCGCCCATCTCGAACGACGCGTTCAGGCCGCGCCGGTGCAGCGCTCGCGCAGCGCCGAGCAGCTCCCCGCGCGGCGCCTCCACGAGCAGGCCCACCTCGGCGCTGCTCGTCTGCACGGAGCTGACCGGCCGCCAGTGGAAGGTCTTGGCGAACAGCGGGTAGACGTCGTCGTTCGAGAGGCTCCAGACCGAGACCAGCAGGAACGTGAACGCCAGCGCCGCCGCCCGCGTGGCCCGCAGTCGCCAGACGGGAAGGGGACGCACGCGCGAGCGGCCTTCCAGCACGATCGAGGAGACCGGCCGCTGGCGGGCAAAGGACGGGTCGGGCGCAGGGCGCTCGGCCAGCGCCGCGCCGAGGGCGGCCGGCAGGTCGCGGCGGCGGCGCGCGGTGCGCGCCAGCCCGAAGCGGTCGTAGGCGCGATCGTTCACCCGCACGTGCGCTACCGAGAAGCCGTACGAGATCGGCGCGCAGCCGCGGATGATCGCCTCCAGCACGGTGAGCCCGCCGGTGGAGTGGACGAGCGCGTCGGACGCGGCCATGAAGTCGCCCATCTGATCCGTGAAGCCCTCGAGACGCAGTCGCGGGTTCGCGCCGAAGCGCCGCTCCAGCCTGCCGCGCAGCTCCTCGCTGTGGCCGCAGAGCGCCACCACGTAGGCGTCGTCTCGCTTCAAGACGGTCTCGACCGCTCCGGGAACGTCGCCCACTCCCCAGCCCCCACCCGAGACGAGCACGATCGGCACCTGCTCCGGCAGGCCGAGGGCCGCCCGCGCGTCCGCCTTCGAGCGCGGCTCATGGAAGCCCGGGAGGATCGGCGGCCGCGCCCAGCGCGCGCTGCCCTCGCCGGCGATCGCCTCCACCTCGGGGATCGACTCCGGGTGGATGACGAAGTGCATGTCCACGCCGGGGTGCGCCCACCAGTGGAGCCCGGCCAGATCGGTGATCGCCGCGTAAACCGGCGTCTTCAGCTTGCCGCGGCGGCGCAGCTCGCCCAGCACCACGGTGCTGCCCGGGTACGTGGAGACCACGAGGTCCGCGCCCTCGCGCTCGATCAGCTTGCGAATGCGCCGGCCGCCAACGAGCGTGAGCAGCTTCTGGCCCAGCCAGCGGGTGGGCTGGTGTGTGAGCAGGAAGTACTGGAACGCGAAGGCCCAGGGCATCCAGCGGAACACGAAGCGCGAGTTGTCCTTCCCGAGCTTGCGCGTGAGCCAGCCCATCTCGTCGAGCCCGTCGAGCACGGTGACCTCGACCCCGGGGCGCTCGGCGGTCAGCTCGTCGGCGATCATCCGCGCCGGCAGGTCGTGGCCCTCGCCGATGTCCGCGGTGAGCACCAGCACCTTGCAGTCGGCGGCGCGGCTCGAGCCGTTGTCCCGGGCTCGCCACTCCACGTAGCGGCTCACGCCCTCGGCGAACGGCGTGCGAGCCACCCAGCCGAGCTCCGCCTGGGCGCGCTCGCTCGACACGCGCTTGCCGCCGAAGTCCCCGGGCCGCGGCGGCGTGTTCACGATCTCCACCTCGCCGAGCGTGGCCTTCACCGTCTCCGCGATCTCACGGATCGTGGTCACGTCGGGATGGGCGAGGTTGTAGACGGAGGTGCCGGCGGGAGCCTGCAGGGCGGCCACCACTCCCTCGGCCAGGTCCTCGACGTAGACGAAGTTGCGGAACTGCTCGCCGCTGCCCGCCAGGGTCAGTGGCTCGCCCCTCAGCGCCTTGCCCACGAACGCGGGCACCACGGCGGCCTCGCGCGCCCGTGGCCCGTAGGGGATGCCGAAGCGCAGGATCGTGGCGTTCAGGCCGTAGCCCTCCGCGTACGCCTTGCAGTAGAGCTCGCCCGCGAGCTTGGTGGCGGTGTAGAGGTGCGCGGGCGGGGGCACCGCCGTGTCCTCGTCCACCTCGTCCTCCGGGCAGTCGCTGTAGACCCAGGTCGTGCTGCCGTAGACCACCCGCTCCACGCCCGCCCTGCGCGCCGCGTCCAGCACGTTGGCCGTGCCGCGAACGTTCACGTTCTCGGCGCCCGAGGGGCCCTTGTGCACGTGGTTCACGTCGGCCACGGCGGCCAGATGCACCACCGCGTCGCAGCCGGCCACCGCGTGGTCCACCACGTCCGGGTCGGTGATCGAGCCCAGGGCGGTCTCGGCCTCCGGGTGGTAGGGGGAGAGCGTGAGGTCGAGGATGCGGACGGTGTGCCCCGAGTCGATCAGCTTGTCCACCACGTGCGAGCCGATGAACCCGGCCCCACCGGTCACGAGCACCCTCACTCGCCGCCTCCGTGGTAGTAGAGCGGCACGCACCAGTGGCTCTCGGCCACCCAGTCGCTGTTGGGCAGCTCCACGTGCGTGTGACCGAAGATGCGATGACACGGCTGGTCGTAGACCTTGCCCGTGGAGCGCTCGATCTCGTCGAAGACGATGTACTTGTAGAGCCCCGAGACCATGCCGTCCGGGAGCTCGAGGCGGGCGGGGTGCAGCGGATCGAGCTGCTCGCGCGCCGCGCGGTTCTTCCAGGCCACGATCTCCTCGAGCCGCTCGATCTGGACCAGCCCGATCGCGGCGGTGAACTCGCTCATGCGGTGGTTCAGCCCCTGCACCGCATGGTCCGGCTTGCCGTAGTTGCGGTGCTTGCGGGCGAACTCCACGAGCGCGGGCTCACGCGACACCAGCACGCCACCCTCGCCGGTGGAGATCGTCTTCGTGGCGTACAGCGAGTAGACACCCGCGTCGCCGTAGCTTCCCGGCCGGGCGCCGTTCCAGTGCGCGCCGTGAGCGTGGGCGCAATCCTCGATCAGGAAGATGCCGTGCTCGCGGCAGTAGGCCGCGATGCGCTGGCTGTCGAACGCGATGTGGCCGCCGATGTGCACGAGCCAGGCCGCGGCCGGCCGGTGGCGCTCGGCCTTCGCCTCGAAGTCCTCGAACGACATGCAGAGGTCCTCGCGGTTGCAGTCGACGAACTCCAGGCGCGCTCCCGCGTGCAACGTGGCGAGCGGCGTCGCGGCGAAGGTGTTGGACGGGCACAGCACGGTGCGCCCGCGGACCCCGGCGAACTCGAGCGCCGCCAGCGCGCCGCCCGACCAGCCAGAGACGGCGATGGCCGGCAGCCCGTTCCATGCCCCCCAGGCCGCCTCGAACTCGGCCACCAGCTCGCCCTCGGTCCAGTGGCCGGAATCGATCACCCGATCCCATAGCTGGTGCAGCCGCGCGCGGTCGCGGGCGTCGAACCCGATGGCGAACCTGGACAGATCCACGTCCGCTCGGGCAGCCTGAAAGATGGGTTCCATGGCGTGCTTGCATGGCCCGGCCGCGGGCGGACCGGCGGCGGCCGGGAGCGCCAGAAGGCTATACCGAATGTCGGCGCCGTCGGGAGATCAGGTTGTGAAGGTCCGTTAAGCGCGAGGGCCGGCGTGGGGAGTGACCCCACACCGGCCCGGGTGCGCTCGGGGACTGCGGCGGTACTAGCCCGCCTGGAACTTCCTGACGGTCGCGATGCCTGCCTTGTTCACGACCTTGGGGATCGGCGCGAAGTCGAGCGCCGCTCCGAACTTCTGACCCTGCCTCATGGCGTACAGGAGGAACTGCCCCAGCAGGAACTTCTTGCTGGTCACCTTCGGCACGATCGCGTACGTGAAGGTCGACAGCGGGTAGGCCGCCTTGTACTTCTTCGACGGGTTCACGATGTGCAGCTCGTTGTTGCCCGGAACCCTCTTCACGGCTGCCGCAGCCGCCGCGATGTTCGAGAGGTTCGGGTACTCGAACCGTCCGGCCGCGTTCTGCAGCGCGGCCGCGCCCAGGTGGTGCGCGATCACGTACGAGGCCGAGATGTAGGAGATCGCGCCGTTGGTGGAGCTCACGATCGCGGTGACGCCATCGTTGCCCTTGCCGCCGACGCCGGTCGGGAAGTTCACCTGGGTGGCGTTGCCCACCTGGCTCTTCCACTGCTTGCTGATCCGCGACAGGTAATCGGTGAACGCGTACGTGTCACCCGATCCGTCGCTGCGGAACGCCGGCGTGATCTTCAGAGCCGGCAGGTTCACGCCCTTGTTCAGCTTCTTGATCCTCGCGTCGTTCCACTGCGTGATCTGCCCGAGGTAGATCCCGGCCACGACCGGGCCCGACAGCTTGAGCTTGCGGATACCATCGAGACGGAACGCGATGGCCGTCGCGGTGAGACCCCAGGGGATCTGGAAGCACGAGTTGCACGCGCTGGCCTGAGCCGGCGTGAGCGGCGCGTCCGAGGCACCGAAGTCGACGGTCCGAGCCGTGATCTGAGCGATACCGGCACCGGATCCCACGGCCCCATAGGTCACGTGGGCCGAGTACTTGTTGTCGAAGTCGTTCGTCCACTGAGCCATCAGCGGCGCGACGAGTGTGGAACCGGCTCCGACGAGTGAACCGCCGGCGCTGTCGGTGGCGGTCGTCGCCCCCGCGTTGGCCGTCAGGCCCGTGGCCAGACCTGCGATCGACGAAACCGCGACCGTGAGGGTGAGCACTTTCTTGCGAATCAAATGACAGTCCTTTCCGCCTTTGGAATTGGCGCACTCCAGCGGCCGTAGCATCTGTGAGCGCCGTGGCGGACCTGTTGCCATCTTGTTCTGTTCTGGTGAAGTTTGTGTGTCTGATCGCGCCTTGTTGCAATCTTGTGAACAGTGCAGGCAAGGGTGTAATTCTCCGTTAGGGTGCGCGCCCGTGAGGGTGAGTCTCTGGCCCGGAGCTTCCGCACGCCGTAAGGCGGGGACGACCGTGCGACTGCGCGATCGCATAGGCGATGGTCTGCTCCGCACGCTGTGCATCGCCGCCTCCATTCTCACGATCGTCCTGATCGTCGCGATCGCCTACCAGGTGGTGAAGGGGTCGCGCCTGTCGCTCTCCCATTTCGGCCTCGGCTTCGTGGGCCACACGACGTGGAAGCCGAACTTCGGCGTGTTCGGCGCCGGCGTCTTCCTCTACGGGACAGTCGTCAGCTCGGCGATCGCGCTGCTGCTCGCGGCTCCGATCGGGGTCGCCATCGGTCTCTATCTGGCGCTGCTGGCTCCGCGCAGGGTCCGTGGGTTCATCGGCCCGCTGGTGGAGATGCTCGCGGCCGTGCCCAGCGTGATCCTCGGCTTCTGGGGCCTGATCGTCCTCGCCCCGTTCCTGCACACGCACATCGAGCCGTTTCTGCACCGGACGCTCGGCTTCATCCCGCTCTTCGGGCCGCCGCAGACCACCGGCAGCAGCATCTTCATCGCCGGCCTCGTGCTGGCCATCATGGTCGTGCCGATCATCGCCGCGCTGAGCCGCGACCTGTTCCTCACCGTTCCCCGCGAGCTACAGGAGGGTGCGATCGCCCTCGGCGCCACGCGCTGGGAGACCGTGCGCGGGGTGGTGCTCCCCTCCACGGCCTCCGGGGTCGTGGCCGCCACGTTCCTCGGCCTCGGACGGGCCCTCGGCGAAGCCATCGCTGTGGCCCAGGTGATCGGCGCGGGCAGCGTGATCAACAAGTCGCTGTTCGCGACCGGCGACACGCTCGCCAGCCGCATCGCGCTCCAGTTCCAGGGCGCCACCACCCAGCTGCAGATCTCGTCGCTGTTCTACCTCGCGCTGGTCCTGCTCGTGATCGGGCTGGTCACGAACCTCCTGGCCCAGTGGATCTCGCGCCGCTTCGACGTGCGCACGGCGGTGATCCGGTGACGACGGCCGTGATGGATCCCGAGGCCCCGCTCGTCGCGAGCGGCAACCTGCGGCGCCGGGAGATCGTCAGCCGGCTGTTCCAGCTCGCCGCCACCGCCGCCGCCCTAATTGCCGTGGCCGTGCTGGCCATCGTGGTGTACGGCGTGGCGTCCCGCGGCTTGAAGGCGATCAACATCCACTTCCTCACCGAGGCTCCGCCCCGCTTCGGCGGCTCCGGTGGCGGCATAGCGCCGGCCATCGTGGGCACCGCGCTGATCGTCGGCGTGGCCACGTTGATCGCGATGCCCTTCGCGATCCTCACCGCCGTCTACCTCACCGAATTCGCCGACACGAAGTCGGCCCGCGTGATCAGGCTGGCGCTCGACCTGCTGAACGGACTGCCGACGATCGTGGTGGGGCTATTCGTGTTCGGCGTGCTCGTGGTTGGCCACCACCAGAGCGGATTCGCCGGCTCGCTGGCGCTGGCGATCATCATGTTGCCCCTGATCGCGCGCGCGAGTCAGGGCGTGTTGCTTCAGATCCCGCAGACCCTGCGCGAGGCCGCGGATGCGCTCGGTGTGAGCCGCGCACGCAGCGTGATCACCGTCGTGCTGCCGGCGGCGATGGGCGGCATCGTGACCGGCACCGTGCTCGCGCTCGCGCGCGCGGCGGGAGAGACCGCTCCGCTGATCCTCCTGTGCTCGATCGCCGGCAACGGGATCTCGTTCGACTTCTTCGGCAACGCGATACCCAACATCCCGGTGCAGATCTTCACCCTCTCGCAGGACGCCGATCCGGCGAGCACGTCGCGCGGCTGGGGCGCCGCGCTGGTGCTGCTCACGTTCATCCTGTTCGCGAACATCGCGGCCCGGGTCGTCCTCGCCCGCAGCAAATCCAAGCTGGGCCAGTGAGCTTCCAGGACCCCATCGGCACCGCCCCGCGGCGAGTGCGCATCCAGACGGGCGCCGCGCCGGCAAGCGTCCGCCGCGTGGAGTCCAACGGATCCGCCCGGCCGATCGTCTTCGACGCCAACGGAGTGGACGTCTTCTACGGCTCCGCACAGGCCATCGCGGGCGTGAGCATCCAGATCCAGCGCAACGTGATCACCGCCCTGATCGGGCCGTCCGGCTGCGGGAAGACGACGTTCCTGCGCAGCCTCAACCGCATGAACGACACCGTGCCCGGCTTCAGGCTTCAGGGCAAGATCCTCTACCACGGGCACGATCTCTACGGAGGCGGCGTGAACCGGGTCGAGGTGCGCCGGCGGATCGGAATGGTCTTCCAGAAGCCGAACCCGTTCCCGAAGTCGATCTACGACAACATCGCCTGGGCGCCGCGCAATCTCGGGCTGAAGTCCGACCTCGACGGCCGCGTGGAGCGGGCGCTGCGAGGTGCAGCGCTCTGGGACGAGGTGAAGGACCGGCTGAAGAAGAGCGCGCTCGGGCTATCCGGCGGCCAGCAGCAGCGGCTCTGCATAGCGCGCGCGATCGCGATCGAGCCCGACGTGCTGCTGCTCGACGAGCCCGCCTCGGCGCTCGACCCGATCTCCACCGCGTCGATCGAGGACCTGATGCAGACGCTGAAGAACCGCTACACGATCGTGATCGTGACCCACAACATGCAGCAGGCCGCCCGCGTGGCGGACAAGACGGCCTTCTTCAGCCTCGACTCCACGGACGCCGGGCGCGTGGGGGTGCTGGTCGAGTACGGGGAGACCGACCACCTCTTCACCCGACCGGACGACCCCCGCACCGAGGCGTACGTCACCGGCCGCTTCGGCTGAGCCGAGGGCTCAGGTGGCGCCGATGGAGGCGCTCGGAACCTGCTCCATCAGCGGGGTTCCGCACTGCCAGCAGTAGACCGCCCCGCTGCTGTGGGGCGCCCCGCAGGTGCCGCAGGCGCCGGACGCGCCGGTCTGCTCGGTGCGCAGGATGCGCTCCACCTCGGCCAGCTCGGCGTCCAGCTCCTGGAGCTGCGCCGAGCGCTTCACGAGCACGTCGATGCGGATGCGGTCGCGGATGGCCATCTCGTAGACGATCCCGCCGAGGTCCCACTGGAGCTCCGCCACGCGCGCGTTGAGCTGGTCGCGACGGCGCGTGAGGTCGATCAGCCTGTCGGCCTCGCCGGGCGTTGGGGCGGTGGGGCTCGACCGCGCGCCGCCGTTGCTCGCGGCCGCGGAACCACGAGGGCGCACGTGCGGGAGGAAGCGCTGGCCCTTCATTGCCCGAAGAAGTTGCCCGTGAACTTGCCGTTCTGATAGCCGGGGCCCTTGCCCGGGCTGCCGACGGTCACGACCTTCGCGGGGGGCGCCTTCGCCTTGCTGCTGCCCGAGTTGGCGTTCTTCGACTTGGCCTTGGCGTTCGCCTTGGCTTTGCCCGCCGCGGCGGCCGTGCCGCCGGCTGCGGCTGCCGTGGCTGCCGTGCCGCCGCTGGCCGCCCCGGCGCCACCCACGGTCACCACCACCGGCTTGCCGCTGCCGCTCGAGTGGTCGCTCGAGCGCCCGATCAGGACGCCGACCGCCATGGCCAGCAGCAGCGTGCCGATGCCGGCGATCAGCGTGCTGCTGGCGGACGGGCGGAAGCGCCGCCGCGGCGGCGCCGGCGCCGCAGGCGCGCGTCGCGCCAGCGCCTCGGTGATCGGAAAGCGCGCGTCGCCGCGCCGGTGGCCGCACTCCACGCAGTAACGCTGATCGGGGGCGAGCTGGGCATTGCACTCCGTGCACCGTTCGCTCAGACCAGCGGAGATCGTGGGCTGTGCTCGCGACCCGTCAGGCGCGCCCTTACCCGACTCTGGGGCGCCGTCGTGTTCAGTCGTGGGGGTGGTCGTCTCCATATGGGGCCAGGTGAGTGTTCGTGCGCACGGTTAAGTGGCGGCGACCGCGCGCCAGCTTCCGCGTCAGTATCAGGCGTGTGGGCGTAGTAACTGTGAAGAATTGGTTACTGCCTTGGCTCATCCGCTTTTTCACATCTGGCGACACGCGCGAGGTCAGACTGCTGCGCTGGTGACTTCCGCCGTCGAACGGATGCGTTGAACAACACCCGGGCCTGCAAAGAGTGCGGCGCCGCGATGGCGCACGACCAGCGTTACTGCGTGCGCTGTGGTGAACGACGGGACCCCCTGCCGCCGGCGGTCGCCGAGCTGCTCGGCCTGATGGTGGCGCTGCACCCGGGTACCGCTGCCCCGCCGGCCGCGCCCGCGGCTGCGGCTCCGGCGGCGGCAGCGGCCGCCGCAGCGGCGGCCGCGCCCGGCGGCGACGATGAGCCCGGCTGGCTGGATGGCCTCTACCTGCCGGGCCCGCGCGTGGTCGCGATCGCGATCATGGGGCTGTTGGCGTTCGGCGTCCTGATCGGCTCGCTCGTCAGCCCCGCGGGGCAGAGCCTCGCGAGCTCGCCGATCCTGGTCTCGCTGGCACCGCAGCCGACGCCCGCGGTGACGACGACCACCCCGGTGGAGACGCCCTCGGACGACACCAGCTCGGACGACACGACGCCGCCCCAGCAGGTCACGACCGTCGTGGCCGCCCCCACCCCCGCGCCCGACAGCGGGGGCGAGGCGACCCCGCCGCCCACCGGCCCGGTGCTCCCGCCGGTCAAGCACGTGTTCGTGATCGCCCTCGCGGAGCACGGCTATGAGGCCGCGTTCGGCGCGAACTCCCAGGCCCCCTACCTCGCCAAGACGCTTACCGGCAAGGGCGAGCTGCTGGCCAACTACTACGCGGTGGCGCAGGGTGAGCTGGCCAACGAGATCGCGCTGGTCAGCGGCCAGGGGCCGAACCCGGACGTGGCGGCCAACTGCGCCACCTTCACCGACATGCTGCCGGGAACGCTCGGCGACCAGGGGCAGGCCGCCGGGAACGGCTGCGTGTTCCCCCACGACGCGGCCACGCTTCCCGACGAGCTGATCTCCAACGGCAACACCTGGAAGGCGTACGTGGAGGACATCGGGAACGGTCCGCCCGACCAGCCCAAGACCTGCCGCCATCCGGCGGTGGGCAGCGCCGACCCCTTCCAGGCGCCGGCGCCGGGAGACGCCTACGTGACCTGGCGCAACCCGTTCGTGTACTTCCACTCGCTGATCGACGGCACGTCCTGCACCGACAACGACGTGGGGCTCGAGCAGCTCACCACCGACCTGAAGGACGCCAAGAACACACCGTCGCTCGCGTACATCGTCCCTGACCGCTGCCACGACGGCTCGGACCAACCGTGCGCGCCGGGCCAGCCGGCGGGGCTGCCCACCGCCGACGCGTTCCTGAAGACCGTGGTGCCGGAGATCCAAGCCTCGCCCGCCTACAAGGACGGCGGCCTGATCGCGATCACGTTCGACCAGGCCCCGCAGACCGGGCCGGACGCCGACCCGACCGCCTGTTGTGACACCCCCACCTACCCGAACCTGAACGGCGGAGCCACGGGGCCCACCGGTCCGACCGGCCCCGCCGGCGCGAGCGGGCCCAGCGGTCCCTCGGGTCCGACCGGGCCGACCGGACCCGCGGGCGCGAGCGGGCCGAGCGGCCCATCGGGTCCCACGGGCCCGACCGGCCCGGGTGGCCCGATCGTCGGTGGCTCCGTGACCGCCACCGGCGGTGGCGGGCGCGTGGGACTGCTCCTGCTCTCGAGCTTCGTGAAGCCGGGCACCGTGAACCAGACCGATTACTACAACCACTACTCGCTGCTGCGAAGCATCGAGGACCTCTTCGGCCTGACCGCGACCGGCTACGCCGCCGCCCCGACGCTGCCTGCGTTCGACATCACCGTCTACACCGCGTTCAAGGGCTGACAGCGGGCTGCGACGGCCGATTCGGCCGTCGCCAGTTCTTACGAACTGCAGAGACGAACCGCAGAGAGCGCTTAAGGGAAAGAACCACCGTCGGTTCACGGCCGACGGCCGATTCCGTTCTTCTCCCACACAAAGGAACATCAATGCGAAGCAGACCATTGCCGTATATAGCGGCGGCCGTGAGCGCCACCTTCGCGCTCGTGGGCGCCACCTCCGCGATGGGGGCGGGCAGCGGGGAGCAGGCTCAGGCGCAGACGAGCGCCAACTGGGCCGGCTACGCCGTTTCCTCGGGCACCGAGGAGCGGCGCTTCACCCACGTTGCCGGAAGTTGGGTCCAGCCCTCGGCCGACTGCTCGAGCGGCCAGGGCACCGCGGCCTTCTGGGTCGGACTCGGCGGCGCCAGCGGCCAGTCCCAAGGGCTCGAGCAGGTCGGCACGGAGCTGAGCTGCGGCGACGGCGGCCAGGCCCAGTCGTCGGCCTGGTACGAGCTGATCCCGGCAGCGCCCGTCCCGCTTGACCTGACGATCAAGCCCGGCGATCACATCTCGGCGTCGGTGACCGTGAACGGGACCGCCGTGACGGTCTCCCTGAGCGACCAGACGTCCGGCAAGTCGGTCACCAAGCACGTGAGCACCAACAACATCGACGTCGCGTCGGCGGAATGGATCGCCGAAGCACCGTCGGCCTGCACCGCCGAGGGCTGCACCCCGATGCCGCTCGCGAACTTCGGGAACGTGACGTTCACCAACACCTCAGCGACGACGGCGGACGGCCACACCGGCTCGATCTCCGACCCGTCCTGGACCGCCCAGCCCCTGCAGCTCGGGAACGAGGGCGACAACTCGGCCGACGCGGTCACGACGACCCTGGACAACTCAGGCTCCTTCTCGGTGTCCTGGTCAGGCGCCCAGCAGATCACCGACCCGAGCACGAGCAGCGGTGACGGTTACGGCTACGGCGGCGGCGGCACGTCCGACCCAAGCGCCGGCAGCGGTGGCTACAGCGATGGCAGCGGCGGCTACAGCGATGGCAGCGGCGGCTACGACCCCGGCGCTAACGGGTACGGCGGCGGTGGCTACTGGGATGGCGGCGGCAGCTACGACGGCGGCGGCTACCCCTACGGCTACGGCAGCGGTGACGGAGGAACCGTCTACCTGTACGGCGGCTGAGCCATAGGCACAGAGCGACGAAGTCGCTCGTGTTTTGGCGAGGGGCAGAGTGCGGCTGCCAAGGAAGAGCCCCCTCCATTGTGCTGGGCACATGGAGGGGGCGATGACGCTGGCAGCCGCGCTCTGCAGCCGCCAAAACGCGAGCGACCGGACTCGAACCGGCGACCTCCGGCGTGACAGGCCGGCGTTCTAACCAACTGAACTACGCCCGCTGATGCCTGGGTAGCGTAGCGAACGCCTGCTAACCCGTCCCTTTCTTTCCTCGGCTGGTTTCACGCCCTCTTTACATGACCCCACGAGGGCGCTGCGAGGATCGACCCACACGAGTTCCCTCCTCGTGGTCTGCGCGTGGCCCCGGCACTCCCCGACGGGGCCACGCCTCGTTGTGGGGTCATTTCTCAGAGCCGGAACAGGGGCACGAGCCGCTTCTCGTGCTCCGCCTCGATGCGCGCAATGACCTCCACGTGGTCCTCGAGGCCTGAGCCGCGCAGCTTCGTGGCCAGCAGCTCGTCGATCTGGAAGATGCCCGAGGAGTTGTTCATGTCGATCTCGATGCGGACCGCCTTCTCCTTGCCAGGGTCGATCCGCACCTCGTCGATCGCCGCCGCCGACAGCGAGTGGATGTTCGGCCGCCCCGCCTCGAAGGGGACGCGCGAGCGGCCCTTCGCCATGTCCAGCGCGTCGGCCACACGCACGATCCCGGCCTCGAGCGTGAGCGGGTCGCCGCGGCGGCGGTGGGCGATGATCGCGTGCATCGCCTCGGCCGAGATCACCGAGCGCTCCGGCTCGTCGTAGATGCCGGCCAGCAGCGAGCCGAGCTTGTCGGCGGCCATGAAGAGGCTGAACGCCTCGTGGTCGGTCCGGTGGATCGCCATCCCCACGCAATGCAGCAGGGACGCCGCGACGATCGTGACCTCGGCGTCGCGGGCGTCCATCCCGTAGTCGCGCACCACGGCCGGCTCCACGCCCCGGCGCACCAGCAGCCGGCACAGGCGCAGCGCGATGTTCACCACGATCTGGATGTGCACCCACGAGTGGTCCGACATCCCGAGCCGCTCGGCGTTCACCTGGGCGACGTGCCACCAGGCCTTGAGCTGGTCATCCGCGTTGGCGGCGTCGAGCAGGGTCTCGAGCCTGCGGTTGCCTCGGGTGGGGCAGCGGATGCGCGCCGCCGCCACGGCCTCGGCGGGCGTGGCGGGCAGCGGGGGCGCCGCGCGCGACTCGATCGGCTCAGCGCCGCTCAGCCGACGCTCGGTTCCGGCGTGAAGCGATAGCCGATGCCGAAGTGCGTGTGGATGTAGGTCCAGCCCGGAGAGACGTCGCTCAGCTTCCTGCGCACCTTGCGCACGAAGACGTCCACGGAGCGGTCGCGCCGCGGCATCTCGCCGCCCCACACGAGGCCGTAGAGCTCCTGGCGCGTGACCACGCGATCCTGGCGCTGGGCGAGCGCGAAGAAGGTCTGGAACTCCCGGACCGTGAAGCCGACCCGCACGCCGTGAGCGAAGACCTGCAGCTCCGCCGGCCGGATCTCGAGCGTCGCTATCGCGAGAACGGGACCCGGATCGAACGGCGGTCCAACGGCATCCGGATCGAACGCTGAGGCAGCGGATTTGTGCATCGCGCGCGAACCTAAAGACCGCGCACCGGTAGCACGGTGAACGTGTGGTGACGCACTGGAGAAGATTTGGTTAACGGACCCCCAGGCCGTAGACTGCCGCGACCGCGAAATCCTCCGCAAAATGCAGGAACCTCGGGCTCTGTGGACTCGGCCCAAACGGGGACTGCGGGAGAATCGCCGTTCTCTCATGTCGCAGCCGGATGACCGTCACCGCTGGACCACCCGCGAGCGCATACTCGCGGAGCTGATCTCCCACGGTGTGGCGGTGCCGAACCTCGATCCGAGCACGCGCTTCATCGGCGTCATGCGCCTTACGGCCGGCTATCGGCCGCTCGCGCGCGCGTTCGAGACGCTCAACGGAACCCTGCGCTGGCTTCAACAGGCGGAGGGCGAGCACGCGGCGGTCGACGTGATCGTCGATCTCAACTCCCCGTCCGAGGAGACCGCGGTGATCAGGCCGTTCCACGTCCTGACCTGCGACGACGCGAGGGAGCCTCTCGACCAGCTCGACCTGGGCGGCGGCGAGCCCGCCACCGCCACGCCCTCGCCGCTCAGCGCACTGCGCAACCCGCCCGGTCGCGCTGAGCGGCGCAAGGCGAAAGCCGGTCCGCGCCCCATCGACTGAATAAGGGAACTCTCACCCAGGTCCCGGCCGGGCTGACTTACCCTGGGCGAGATGACAAAGAACCGCGCACTCATCCTGCCGGCGGTGCTCGTGGGCATCGCCCTGCTCGTCGTCGCTGGGATCTATCTGGTGGAGCCGGCCAAGTCGCTCCCCTCGTTCTTCCCGGGACACGCGGCCGGCTCGACCCACCACCACGTCAAGCACGCGCTAGCGGCGTTCGTCGTAGCACTGGGCGCGTTCGTGTTCGCCTGGTTCCAGACGGGGCCGGCACACGCGCGAACTGCCGACCCGGCTGCCTGATCCAGTCGCGCTACAGAGCGAAGATCAACGTGCAGGCGACTCCGGCGCCTATGCAGTAGATGCCGAAGTTCGTGAGCCGGTTGGTCTCGAAGTAGCGCAGCAGGAACTTCACGGCGAAGTACGTGGTCACCGCGGCGCACAGCGCTCCGACGAGCGCCGGTCCGCGCACGTTCTTGGCGTCGGCGGCGAACAACTCGGGCAGCTTGAGGATGGCCGCCGCGCCGATGATCGGGGTGGCGAGCAGGAAGCCGTAGCGGGCGGAATCCTCGTTCGAGAGCCCCACCAGCAGGCCACCGCCCATCGTGATGCCGGACCGCGAGATGCCCGGCACCAGCGCGGCCGCCTGGGCCGTGCCGATCGCGACCGCCTGGCGCCAGCTCAACTTCGCGATACGGGCGTCGGAGTCACCGAGGTAGTCGCCCTCGCGCGGCGGCCGGGTCCGCCAGCGCTCGAACAGGAGCAGCAGGACGCCGTTCACGATCAGGAACGCCGCGGCGGAGGGGGGCGACGCGAACAGCTTGCGCAGCGGATGCTCGAACACCAGGCCGATGATGCCCGCGGGGATCGTCCCAACCACAAGCAGCCAGCCCAGGCGGGCGTCGTTGTCGCCGATTTCGCGGTCTCGCAGCGAGCGGCCGAGGCCGCTGAGGATGCGCTTCCAGTCGCTCCAGAAGAAGAAGAACAGGACGATCGCGGTGGCCAGGTGGCTGGCCACGAGGAAGGTAAGGAAGAACTTGTCGTTCTGGTGGATGTTCCAGCCCACGAGCCGCGGGAGGATCACCCCATGGCCGAGACTCGAGATCGGGAACGGCTCGGCAATGCCCTGAAGCAAGCCGAGAATTGCCCCCTGCAGATAGGAGATCGGGTCGTGCACCTTGGAAGTTCTACTCGAGCTCTCGGCCCATCGCGCTCACCGCGGCCCGTTCCATCAGCTCGCGGTGCACGGAACGGGTGCGCCCCTGCCGGCGCTTCCAGTTGCCATCGGGTTCCAGCTCCCAGCCAAATGTGTCGTCGGCGAGTGTGCGCTCCAGGGTGTCCTCGATCTCGCGCTTGAGCGCCGGGTCCTCCACCGGAGCCAGCAACTCCACCCGCGTGTCGAGGTTGCGCGGCATGAGGTCGGCGGAGCCGATCAGATAGCGCCTCTCGCCATTGCGTTGGAAGCCATATACGCGGGAGTGCTCGAGGAAGCGCCCGACCACCGACACCACCCTGATCTTGTCGCCTGAGCCCGCGGCACCCGGCAACAGGCAGCAGATCCCGCGCACCACAAGATCCACCGTCACGCCCGCGGCCGCCGCCTCGTAGAGCGCGTCGATGCAGGGCTTGTCCACCAGCGAGTTCATCTTCAACACGATGCGGGCGTCCTCGCCGGCGCGAGCGGCGTCGACGGTGGCGGCGATCTCCTCGAGCAGAGGCTCGCGCATGTTCCCGGGCGCGACCAGCACCTTGCGGTGGTGGCGCGGACGAGCGAAGCCCGTCAGCGAGTTGAAGATGTCCGCCACGTCGGCGGTGATCGCCGGATCCGTGGTGAAGAGGCCGAAGTCGTCGTAGAGCCGCGCGGTCATCGCGTGGTAGTTGCCCGTTCCCACGTGCACGTAATGGCGCACGCCACCCGCCTCGCGGCGCACCACGAGCAGCGCCTTCGCGTGCGTCTTCAGCCCCGGCAGGCCGTGCACCACATGCGCGCCCGCCTCCTCCAGCGCGCGCGCCCAGCCGATGTTGCGGCGCTCGTCGAAGCGGGCCTTCAGCTCGACCAGGCACACCACCTGCTTGCCGCGCTCGGCGGCATGAATCAGGGCCGGCACGAGCGAGGAATCGTCCGAGGTGCGGTACACGGTGAGCTTGATCGCGAGCACGTCGGGGTCCTGCACGGCTTGGGCCACGAACCGCTCCACGCTGCCGGCGAACGACTGGTAGGGGTGGTGCACGAGCACGTCGTTGGCGCGAATCGCCGCGAACACATCGACCTCGCCGGGTTCCCCGTCCAGGAACGCCGGGTGCTGCACCGGGGTCCAGGGCGGATCACGCAACTCGCTATGGCCGTCCACGCGGTGGATCTCCCACAGGTCGCCCATGTCCAGCAGGCCGTCGACGTCGTAGACCTGCCGTTCCTCCACGTCGAGCCAGGCGACCAGGCGCTCGCGCAGCTCGGGCTCCATGTCGGAGCCCACCTCGAGCCGCACGACCTCGCCGAAGCGGCGCCGGCGGAGCTCGTCCTCCACGGCTCGCAGCAGGTCGTCGGCCTCGTCAGAGACCGTGAAGTCGGCGTCGCGGGTCACGCGGAAGGTGCTGTGGCGCAGGATCTCCATGCCTGGGAACAGCTCGCCCAGATGGCGGGCGATCACGTGCTCGAGCGCCACAAAGGTGGACTCGCCGATCGGGATGAAGCGCGGCAGCACCTCCTTCGGCACCTTTACGCGCGCGAAGGTCTCGCTGAGGGTCACCGGGTCACGCAGCCACACCGCCAGGCTCAGCGACAGGTTCGAGATGTAGGGGAACGGCCGTCCTGGGCCCACGGCCAGCGGCGTGAGCACCGGGAAGATCTCCTCGGCGAAGTGGCGGTCGACCTCGCGCAGCTCCTCGGGGCTGCACTCCTCGCAGGTGAGCATGCGAATCCCGGCGCTCTCGAGGGCGGGGCGCAGCTCGCTCCGGAAGAGCCGGGAGCAGCGCTCGTCGAGACCCGTCACGCGGCTCGCGATCGCGTCGATGGTCTCCCCCGGGGTGAGCCCGTCGGGTCGCCGAGCGTCAACGCCGGCGTCGACCTGATCGTGCAGGCCGCCCACGCGCACCATGAAGAACTCGTCGAGGTTCGTCGTGTAGATCGCGAGGAACTTCACGCGCTCGAGCAACGGCACGCGATCGTCCTCAGCCAGCTGGAGCACGCGTTCGTTGAAGTCGAGCCACGAGAGCTCGCGGTTTACGTAGCGGGGCCCCTCCACCGGGGCAGCCCGCGTGGAGATCTCCGCCTCTGCGGTCTCGCTCCAGCTGCTGGTGTCGGCGGCCTGTTCCATTGGCTCAGGAACCGAGTCTCCTCCCGACGCGGAACCGTTCAATCGTAGTGATCTGCGCACGCATTCGCCATGCCTGACACGGGTTTCCCATCACAGGACTCCCGCCCGCTCACCGGTCAGGAGATCGATGATCACGCCCTCGCGCACCCCGCCCTTGGATACGGACAGCGGCAGGCCCACGCGGGTCATCAGCTCCTCGAAGATCAGCGCGCCGGCGGGCAGAATGCGCACCCGCTCGGGATCGAGCTCAAACCGCTTGGCCACCTCGGCGGCGGGTCTTGACGCGAGCAGGCGCACCGCTCGCTCGAGGGTCTCGAACCCCAGCTCGGCTCCCACGAGTCGCCGCAGCGCGTTCGCGCTCCCCCCGGTGGCCACCGCGTGAAGCGCCTCGGGCACCCGCAGCCCCTCGAACATGCCGCTCGCGTGCAGCCGCGCAGAGGTGAGCTCGGCCGCGGCGGGCGGATCCGAGTGCAGGTAGCTGTCAGCCAGGAAAGCCGAGCCGATCCGAAACGACTCCGACCACGACGCGCCGTCGGCCATCGTGCCCACCACGACCTCGGTGGACCCTCCGCCCACGTCGATCACCACCACTGGTCCGGTGAGCGGGACGCTGAACGTGCGGGTGGCGCCGAGGAAGGCAAGCCGCGCCTCCTCCTCCTCCGACAGCACGCGCACCGGCAGCCCCGACTCCTCCTCCACGGCCAGCTCGAACTCGCGGCGGTTCTTCGCGGAGCGCACGGCGGCGGTCGCCACCACCAGGGTCTCCCGGGCGCCGAGCTGTCCCGCCAGCCGGCCCTGCGTGGATACGACCTCGGCGATCTCGGCGATCTTGGCGGAGGGGATGCGTCCCTTCGACATGGCCTTGCCGATGCTCGTGAACGCACGCTGCGTCATCAGCTCTCGCAGCCGGTCGTCACTCGGCTCGGCGACAAGCAGGCGCGTGGTGTTGCTGCCGATGTCGATGCAGGCGTAGGCCACGATTGTCAGCGTGCGAGGGCGGCGAGCTCGGCCGGCCTCAGCAACACCTTCAATTCACCTCGTTCGAAACCGGCCACGCCACCCTTCCTCATTCGCACCTGTGCTCCGGTAGCCGAGTGTATGGCCATCGAAAAATCGGGATCGTGGCCCACCAGCAGAGCGTCCTCGACGGCCCCGATCAGATCGACGGGATCGAACGGGCCTCCGCTAAGCCTCTGGTCAACGGTTACCTCGACCCCGAGCGCCTCGCACGCCAGCCGAGCCGTCTCCAGGGCGCGCACCCTGGGGCTTGAGAGGCAGAGCTCCACCCGCACGCCCAGTCGCGCGAGCGCCAGGCCCGCCGTCCGCGCCTGCTCCTCGCCCCGCTCCGTGAGCGGGCGGGACTCGTCCGGCGATCCCTCGGCGGCGTCTCCGTGCCTGAGCAGCCAGATCATCTGAAGGTCGGCACTGTACCCGCGAGCGGGCTAGACGCGACGACGCCGATAGCGGGCGCACGCGCTGTGGAACACCACACCACGGACGCGAACGTAGGGGTCCCCGACCTTTACCCGGCCTCCGCACGAGAAGCAGTGACCGACCTCGCCGCCACGCAGGGCCGCCGCCACCCGCTTGAGGGTCGTCTCGCGTAGATCCATCCAGCATCACGGTAGGGGCGGCGGCGCGAGCACTGGTGAACTCCCCGTAAAGCCTTTGTTACCAGGGGATTCACGCGGCGGTCACCGCATCTTCACTGGCGAGCTGCCATTCGTGACGAAGCTGGACCTGCGATGACGGGAAGGCGGGCGGACATCCACTTCCACCTCCTGCCGGGGGTCGATGACGGCCCCGCGACAATGGAGGACGCGGTGGAGCTCGCCCGCGCCGCGCAGCGCGACGGCACCGCGATCGTGGTCACGACGCCCCACGTCCGCCACGATTTCGTGACCGACCCGAGCGATCTCCCCGACCGGCTCCACGAGCTCCGCGAGCGACTCGCCCGCGAGCGGATCGCGCTGGAGCTGCACTGCGGCGGAGAGCTTGGCTACGAGATGGTCGGCAGCCTCGAGCAGCGCCACCTGGAAACCATCGCCGTCGGGCCCTCGGGCGCGAGCTGGATACTGCTCGAGCCTCCGAACGAGGGACCCGACGAAGAGCTTCACCTGGCCGCCGACGAGCTGCGCGGCCGGGGGTTCGGCGTGGTGCTGGCGCACCCCGAGCGCAGCGCATCGCTGATGGCCGACGAGGCAGCCGGCGTGCGCCGTCAGCTGAACCAGGGCTCGGTGCTCCAGGTCAACGCCTGGTCGCTCGCCGGCGGCTTCGGCCCCGCCGCCGAGCGCACCGCGATCTGGCTCGTGGGCAGCGGTGTGGTCACCGCGCTGGCCTCGGATGCGCACGGCGGCGTCCGGAGCCCCGAGCTGAGCGTGGGACTCGAACGGGCGAGCTGGGGGCTGACGGGAAGCCGGGCCCGGCTGTTGACGGAGGCCTCGCCGCGCGCGTTGATCGAGCACGGCATGCCGGTGCCGGCGCGGGCGGCTTAGTCACCGGCGTCGACGAGGTCGCAAGGTCGCAGGTCGTGGCGGCTGTCACATCGCCAAGGCACTGTCCTGCCCTAGGGGGCTATATGCCCCACAAAGCAGGACGGTGGCCTGAAACCAACGCTCCGGGGCGCCCTCATTGCTGCTGTAAGCGCCCGAACTACCCGCGGCGCTTGAGCTCGATGCCCTCGAGCACGTGCGCCACCGTCTCGCAGCTGTCGATCGCCTGTTCGAGCGACTCGAAGATGTCCTTCCAGCGGATCACGACCATCGGGTCGGTGCCGCTCTTGAACAGCGAGGCGATGGCCTCGCGCGAGATGCGGTCGCCCTCGTTCTCGAGGCGGTGGATCTCGACCAGTTGGGCCGACAGGTCGTCGCCCTGGCGGAGCTGCGAGAGCGCGACGCTGACCGCGGCGGCGGCGCCGGCCAGCACGTCGGCCAGCTCCTCGGCCTGCACCATCGGGGCCTCGACCGAGTAGAGCTCGAGGGAGTCGGCGGTCTCCTCCGCGTAATCGACCACGTCGTCCAGCGCGCGCGCCAGCTCGTAGGCGTCGCCGCGCTCGAGCTTCGTGCCGTTGCTCGAAAGGCGGTGGATGATGTCGTGGGTGATGCGGTCGCCCTCCTGCTCGCAGATGAGGATGTCGCGCGCGAGGGCGGAGCGCTCGGGGTACTCGGCCATCAGCTCCTTGAGCAGAGTGCCGGTGCGCTCGACGTTACGGCCGGACTCCTCGAACAGGCCCATGAGGCCGTCATCCCCCGAGGAGCGTCTCCTGCTCATGTGCCTTGCGTGACCTCTTCGGGAGTGAGCTCGAGGAGGTGCGCGTGGGAGATGCCCGCGTCCGCCCGCTCCGGCGTCCCTGCCCCGTCCTCCGCCTCGGGCTCGAACCGGTAGCCGATCCCGAAGTGGGTGTGGATGTACCGCCAGTCAGGCGAGAAGCGTTCGATCTTCTGGCGCACCTTGCGCACGAAGACGTCCACGGAGCGGTCGCCGTGCACCATCGCGTAGCCCCACACGTGCTGGTAGATCTCGTCGCGCTCGAGCACGCGCCCGCGCGCCTTGGCGAGCAGGTGCAGCAGCTCGAACTCGCGCCTCGTCAGGTCGATGCTCTGACCGCCGACGAAGGCCTGGAACTGGTCGGCGCGGATCTCGAGCTCGCCGGCTACGAGCGGCGAGTCCTCGGCCATGCCCGTGGTGCGCTTGCGGCGTCGCACGACCGCTTCCACGCGCGCGATGACCTCCTGGGGGTGGCACGGCTTGGTGACCCAATCGTCGGCCCCGATGCGTAGGCCGCGCACCCGCTGGGCCACGCTGGACTGGCCGGTGCAGACGACCACGCCGAGGCCCGGCAGGGCGTCACAGACGCGCTCGAGAAACTCCCAACCCTGCGGCCCGAGCATCGCGAGGTCCACCACGACGGCGTGCAGGCGCATCGACAGCAGGTCCTCCGCGCGCGGCGGGGCGGTGAGCACCCGGTGCTGCCAGCCCATCTCGCCGACACGCTTCGCGAGCACTCGGACGAAGCCGGTGTCGGAGTCGATGACCGCGAGTCGTATTGGGCCAGGCTGGACGCGCACGCCGGTTGGGCTCGGGAATTGGGCCGGCGCGGCCATGCGCGCGACGGACAGATCCTCGTGCATCTGGCGCGAGTCTATTGGTCCAGCCGCCGGGCCTCTAGCCCGATTCACGAATTCTTCACACCGATCCGGAAGCGACCTCCGCGGTGCAGATCGCGCATCCGGCTCCAGCGGTGGCGCTTGAGCTGGTACTCGATTGGCAGGCCGTGACCGGCCTCGGCGGCGTGATCGAGCAGTCGCACGGCGGCGCCGTAGTCCCGCGAGCGAGCGTCGCCCTCGGCGAGGAGCAGCAGGACATCGAGCGCGGCCTGATGGCCGGATGAGAGCGACTTCGCGGCAGATCCCATACCCGTCCCTTTTCCCGAAGGGCAACGAACCACCGAAGCGTGACCCAAAGGGGTGGTCCGAGATATGTAAATCGGGTGACTCGCAGGTGAAACTCGTGTGAACAAGTGCTTCACATCTTTTTCACAAGTGCGCCACACATCGGTAACAGACTGCCCCAGACCAGATGGGAGTCTCGCGGCGACCAAGCAAGCAAGTGAAGGAGTCCCCTTGAAGTCACGCCAGTGGCTAGCGGTGGCTGCGGCTGGAATGCTCGCTATCGGGGCCTCGGCCTGCGGCAGCAGTAGCAGCAGCAGCGACACCGGTTCGTCCTCAGCCGCACCAGCCTCAACGTCCGGTGGCAGCTCCGCCGGCGGCACCCTCAACGGCGCCGGCTCGACCCTCGCACAGCCGATCTACCAGCAGTGGGGCAGCGAGCTGAAGGGCCAGAACATCACGCTTAACTACCAGGGCGTCGGCTCCGGCGCGGGCGTCGCGTCGTTCGCGGCCGGCACGGCCGACTTCGCGGCCAGCGACCCTGCCCTGACCCCCGAAGACGTCGCCACGATCAAGAAGAGTCCGCCGCTCCAGTTCCCGACGGTGTTCGGGGCCATCACGGTCTCCTACAACCTGGATGGCGTGAAGGCGGGCCTCAAGCTCGACGGCAAGACGATCGCCGACATCTACCTCGGCACGGTCAAGAAGTGGAACGACCCGGAGATCGCGAGCCAGAACTCGGGCCTCTCGCTCCCGTCCACCAACATCACGGTGGTGCACCGCTCCGACTCGTCGGGCACGACGAAGGGCTTCACCACCTTCCTCGCGGCCTACAGCCCCGAGTGGAAGTCGAAGGTCGGCGCGGACAAGGACGTGAAGTGGCCGACCGGCACGGGCGCAAAGGGCAACCCCGGCGTGGCCGCCGCGGTGAAGCAGACCCCCGGCGCGATCGGCTACGTCGAGGAGGCGTACGCGCTTCAGAACAACTTCACGACGTCCAACGTCAAGAACAGCTCGGGCAACTACATCGCACCCACGCTGGCATCCACCACGGCGGCCGGCGACGGCATCAAGGTGCCGCCTGATCTCGGGATCTCGACCATCGACGCCCCCGGGGCGCAGGCCTACCCGATCGTCTCGCAGACGTTCATCATCGTCCACACGGACCTCTGCGTCGGCGGGATGAGCAAGGCGAACGCCGAGGCGTTCAAGACGTTCATCAACTACGGCCTGGGCGAGGGCCAGAACGTGGCCAAGCAGCTGTTCTACGCACCGCTCCCGCCCTCCCTGCTCTCGCAGTCCAAGGCGCAGGTCGGCAAGCTGTTGTGCAATGGAGCTCCGCTCTAGAGCAACAGCGTGGAATCCGCAAGTATCAGCGCAGGCGGCGACCGTCCCGTTTTCGGGCGGTCGTCGCTTTCGCGCCTCCCTGATCGGCTGCTGAAGTACGGGCTGACGGTCCTTGCCGGGGCCATCCTGGCGCTGATCGCGTACTTCTTCATCCGCCTCTACATCGAGGCGCACCCGGCCTTCGCTCGCTTCGGCGTCTTCGGCTTCACGTTCGACAACAACTGGGACGTGGCGAAGAACATCTACGGTGCCCTGCCGCTGCTGGTAGGCACCGTGATCACCTCGGCGGTTGCGTTGCTGATCGGGGTACCCGTGGCCATCGCCGCGGCGCTCTACGCCACGGAGCTGTGCCCCCGCCGGGTGCGCGGCCCGCTGACGATCATGCTCGACCTGCTGGCGGCGGTGCCGTCGGTGGTCTACGGGCTCTGGGGCATCTTCGTGCTGATCCCGAGGCTGAAGCCCGCAGAGCAGTGGTTCACCGACACCTTCTCGTTCATCCCCTTCATCGGCGGCGCGCACGTCGCCGGACCCAACTACTTCATCGGCGGGCTGATCCTCGCGATCATGATCCTGCCGATCGTCAGCGCCATCACCCGCGAGGTGATGGCCACCGTGCCGCTCGATCACAAGGAGGCGGCCCTCGCCCTCGGCGCCACGCGCTGGGAGATGATCCGCATGGCGATCCTCCCGTACTCGCGCGCGGGAATCACCGGCGCCGCGATGCTCGGCCTCGGCCGGGCGATCGGCGAGACGATCGCGGTGACGCTGGTGGTCGGCAACGCGCCGCAGATCGGCAAGCACCTCTTCGATCAGGGCTACACGCTGGCCGCCGTGATCGCCAACGAGTTCGGCGAGGCTGCCTCCAACCCGATCCACCGCGCCGCGCTGATCGCGGCCGGGCTCGTGCTGTTCGTGTTGACCCTGGTCGTGAACGCCCTCGCGCGCTACTTCGTGATCCGCGGCGCGCGCGGACGGCGTGACGCCGCAAACGTGGCCTCGGTGGCCGCATGAGCGTCCTGCCGGTCGTCAGCACCCGGCGCAAGCGCACCGATCAGATCGGACGGGTGGTGCTCGCCGCCGCGGCGATCATCGCGCTTGTGCCCCTCGTGCTGGTGCTCTGGTACGTGATCAAGAAGGGCATCGGCGCCTGGAGCTGGCACTTCCTCTCCACCGACCCCACCGGCAACTTCCTCGGCGACCCGGGCGGGATCAAGAGCGCGCTGCTCGGCACGATCGAGATGGTGCTGATCGCCTCCCTGATCGCGATCCCCGCCGGCGTGGGCGTGGCCCTCTACCTCACGGAGTACGGCAAGAACACCCGCTTCGCGCGCACCGTTCGCTACTTCGTGGACGTGATGACGGGCGTGCCGTCGATCGTCTTCGGCCTCTTCATCTACATCGTGCTGATCCTGAGCGGCGCCGGCGGCAGCGGCTACGCGGGCTGGAAGGGCTCGGTCGCCCTAGCGCTGCTGATGCTGCCGATCATCACGCGCTCCGCCGAGGTGGTGCTGCTGCTCGTGCCGAACTCGCTGCGCGAGGCGGCACTCGCGCTGGGCGCTCCGCGCTGGCGCGTGGTGTTCAGGGTCGTGCTGCCGGCCGCGCTGCCGGGGCTCGTGACCGGCACGCTGCTCGCTATCGCCCGCGCCGCCGGCGAGACCGCGCCGCTGCTGTTCACCGCGGCCGCGGTCAACGCCACCACCTTCAACCCGAGCGCGCGGATGAACTCGCTGCCGGTCCAGATCTTCAGCGACGTGGGCCAGGCGCAGGATCGCCTGGTGGCACGCGCGTGGGGGGCGGCACTTGCCCTCGTGGTAATGATCCTCATACTGACCCTCATCGCCCGATTCGTCGCCCGAAGGAGCCGACTCGCATGACAACGGAACAGTCGACGAGCTCAGCCGATACCGGCTCAAGCTCCACGGAGCCAAGCATGGACACCTCACAGCTCTCGCAGGACGAAGACCGGGTGGCCCGCCCCGAGGTGGAACGCAGCGGTGGCCGCCGGGTGCTGGTTGAGGGTCTCAACGCCTGGTACGGCGACAAGCACTCGGTGAAGGACTTCAACCTCGAGTACGAGGCCAACAAGGTCACCGCGATGATTGGGCCGTCCGGATCTGGGAAGTCCACGCTGGTGCGCTGCATCAACCGCATGCACGAGGAGATCCCCGGAGCGCGGGTGACCGGCAAGGTCACGATCGACGGAGAGGATCTCTACGACCCCTCCGTGGACGTGACCGCCGTCAGGCACGCCGTTGGGATGGTCTTCCAGAAGCCCAACCCGTTCCCCACGATGTCGATCTTCGGCAACGTCGCGGCCGGTCCGCGACTCTCCGGCGTGAAGTCAAACAACCTCAAGGAGCTGGTCGAGAAGAGCCTCCGCGGCGCCGCCCTCTGGGACGAGGTGAAGGACCGGCTGAACGAGCCCGGGATCGGGCTCTCGGGCGGGCAGCAGCAGCGCCTCTGCATCGCGCGCACGCTGGCGGTGGGGCCCGAGGTGATCCTCATGGACGAGCCCTGCTCGGCGCTCGACCCGATCTCCACCCTGCGCATCGAGGAGCTGATCGACGAGCTCAAGAGGCGCTTCACGATCGTGATCGTGACCCACAACATGCAGCAGGCCGCGCGCGTGGCCGACTCCACCGCGTTCATGCTCGCCGGCGAGCTGGTGGAGGTGGGCGCGACGGACACGATGTTCACGAAACCCACTGACAGCCGCACGGAGGAGTACGTCACCGGGAAGTTCGGCTGATATGCCCGAGACCAGGCTCGCGTTCCAGGAGGAGCTCCAGGACCTCGAGAACCGGGCGCTCGAAGGGCTCGACATGGTCGTGACCACGCTCGAGCGGACGATGGAGTCGCTCCAGCATCAGGACGTGGAGCTGGCCGAGATGGTCATCGTCGACGACGACCGGATCGACGGCCGCTACCTGGAGGTGCACCAGGGGATCCTGTCCCTGCTCGCGCGCCAGGCGCCGGTGGCCACCGACCTGCGGCTGGTGGCCGCGCTGCTCGACGTGATCAAGCACGTGGAGCGGATGGGCGACCAGTGCGTGAACATCGCGAAGGTGATCCCGGTGACCGGGCACGAGCCGCCCACGGACCCCGCGATGCTCGAGGCCCTCGCCGAGATGGGACGGCACGCCGTGTCGATCGTCGAGCAGTCGAAGCGGGCCTTCGCCAGCCGCAACGTCGAGCTGGCTCAGGACCTCGTGGTGCGCGACGAGACGATCAACCGGCTCCAGCGTGAGTGCTTCCGCATCGCCATCGAGATCGGCGACGACATCGACCGGCGCGAGTGGGCCATGACGATGCTGCTGGTGGCGCGCGCCCTCGAGCGCGTCGGCGACAACGCCGTGGACATCGGCGAGCAGACCGCCTTCGTGGTGACCGGGCTGTTCCGCGAGTTCACGGACGCCTCGCACCCCGCGAAGGTCTAGCGCTTCAACTGCTTCAGCGCCCGCTCCGCTCGCGGGGCGTAGAGGGGCGAGAAGCGGGGGTTGAGCGCCAGGCTCCGGGTGAGATACCCGCGCGCCTCGGCCGAATGGCCTGCGCCCTTCGCGCTGACGCCCGCGTGGTAGAGGAACATCGGGTCCTTGGATCCGAGCGCGAGCGCCCGGCGCGCCCAGCGAAGGCCCATTGCCGGGTGGCCGGCGCTCGTGAGCGCCCAGCCGAGCGAGTCGGCCGAGCGCACGCTCGGAGCCTCTGCCCAGGCGCGGCGTGCGAGCAGGACCGCGCGCGCTGGGCTGCCGTGGCTGGCCTCGAACAGCGCCAGGTCCACGTCGGTGTTCACGCCGTTGGCCTGCAGCAGCTTCTCCTCCGCGCCGACCAGGCCGAAGTCGCGACGCGCGTCGGCGCTCTTGCCGGCCGCCAGCTCGGTCTCGCCGAGCGACACCACGTACTGCGGGAGCGGAAGCCTGTTCACGGCGTCCCGGTAGCGGGCGATGGCGGAGCCGAAGTCGTAGTCGGCGGCCTCGACGCCGGCGAGGCCGGCACCGGCCGGCACGTAGCCGGGGAAGCGCGCCAACGCCGTGCGGTAGGCCTCGCGCGCCGGGCCGAGCTTGCCGACCGCGAAGTAGAGGTTGCCGAGCAACGTCTGCACGTAGGCCACGTTCTCGGCCGCGCCGCCGCCGGCGGACACCGCCAGCTGCATCGCACGAGTCGCGCCCGCGAGATCGCCGTGCAGCTCGTCGAAGTAGGACACGCGCGCGTACGAGGCGAGGTTCGGCTGTAGATCGACCATCCGCTGGAGCGTCTGTGCGGCCTCCTTGTAGCGGCCGAGCTCCACCTCCGCGTCGACCACCACGCCGTACGGCTTCACCACGAGCGGCGCCAGGCGACGGGCCTCGAGCCCGTAGCGCAGCCCACCGCGGAAGTCGTGGCGGGCGAGGGCGAGGGCGCCCATGCCGGTGACCGCGGCTGGGTCACGCGGGTTGAGCTTCAGCGCGGTGGCGTAGACCGCGCCCGCGCGCGTGTAATAGCTCGCGTCGCCGGTCTCCCTGACCTTCTGGAGGTAGGCGTCGCCGAGGAAGCCGTAGCCGCGCGAGTCCTTCGGGTGCGTGCGGACCAGCAGCTGGAAGTTCTTGATGCGGACGTCGGTGGGGGCGTTGACCAGCGTGGCTGGGTTGCCGGCGTCCGAGCTCGCCGGGGCTGGCGAGGAGGAGCTGCGGTTGAGCAGCGTGAAGGCGATCAGCGCCGCTGCGAAGACGGCGAGTGCCGCGCTGAGCCTGAGAAGAAGTGGATTGCGATGGATGGCCATGGCGAGTCCTCCGTGGGACCCGGAAGGGGGCCCGCCGAAGCGGGCCCCCACCGGTGTCCGGTCACTACGGGGTAGGAGCGTGCGGCGGTGTGATCGGCTTCGGGATCTCAGAGTCGAATCCCGAGTCCGTCGCCGGTAGGTACGGGAACGAGGCCAGGAACGGCTTGTCGTTCGCGTCCGCACCGTCTCCCAGCGGAACTGGGTTGTTCTTGAGCGCGCCGGCGACCACACGGAGCGCGATGTCCGTCACGTCGTCGGTGAGCCGGCGGCCGTCCGGGAACCCCTGGAGGTCCCCGCCGAGGACGCCAAGGCGGTTCGGGTTCGCCGTGACCGGCACGCCGAGGTTGATCTTCAGCGTGTCGGCGGCCGCGGGGTGGGTACCGATCTGCGTCTTCCCCGGCAGGCCCGTGAGCAGCGCCTGCACGATGTCCGTGCGGTTCGTCTCAGGAGCGTTGATGTGGAAGAGCAGGTTCATCACGTGCGCCAGCTCCGGCGTGACCACGTACTTGCCGTACAGCTTCGCGTCCTGGCTCGGCTGCGTGGAGTTGAAGTGGTCCTTCTGGCCCAGCGGGATGATCACCTCGTTGATCAGCGGGTTGCCGAGGCGGCTGACCTGCACGTAGCCGCTGTCGACAGCCTTCTTCGCGTGCCTCTTGTGCCGCTTGGTCTTCGCGGCCGTGGCCGACACGCCCTGAACCTCGAGCTTCGGCCGGTCCGTCGAGGACCAGACGCCGACCACTGCGTTGGGAGCCGACGGCCCGCTGACGGCCTTGCCGTCCACGGTGACGTCTGACTTCGGCACCTGCAGGACCACCGCGTGAACGCCATAGCCGGCCAGGTCGTCCTTGCCACCACCGGCGTTGCCGGTGCCCATGCGCAGGTTGATCGCGTCGAAGGCGGTGCCCAGGTCGACGAAGAACGGATCGTCACGCTGGCCGGCGAACACCTTGCCGCCGCCCTTGATCGAGCGGATCGCCTGGTTCGCGACCGCCGCGTAGTTGGGGATCGTCTTCGGCCCGACGTTGTTCGGCGCCACGGGAATGCCGCGACCGAGCACCGTCGAGGACACGGCCTTGCCCTTCTTGTACTTGTAACGCGTCAGCGTGTAGGTCTGCTGGACGTTGAGCTTCGGATCGGTGATCGAGCTCACGCCGGGCAGCGCGTAGAGGAACGAGTTCGGGTTCAGGACCTTGGTCTTGAACCGGAACAGGTAGCGCACGTCGTATACGCCGTCCCCGGTGTTGTCGATGTTGATCCAGTACAGCGCGCGGTCGTCGAACCGGTAGAAGTTCGGACCGCCCGCCGGATCCTCGAACGGGATCCAGTTGGCCACGACCGTGAGCGCGTTGGTGGCGTCAGGCGCCGTGAACGCGTACACGTCCGTGTTGTCCGCTGTCGGGTCCAGCGCCGTCAGCGGCGCCTCACGGTGGCTCGAGCCGAAGCTGAGAGCGACCGCAATCGCCGCAGCGGCCAGCACCGCCGCGAATGCGAGCTTCTTCATGCTCACTCCTCTGTTGAACGGTCTCCGGCCACCGGGCGAGTCCGGGCCAGACGGGTCGATGTTGGTTGCGCGCTAGGTGGCCAACCGGATCACTCGACCGCTCAAAGAGGAGTTGCGGCCGGCAGGCTAGTGCGAGTGCTCGTGGTCGTCCTCGAGGCCCTTCTCGTGGACGTGCGGGTGGGCGTGAGCGTGATCGCCGTGGGTGTGCTCGTGCTCGTGCTCGACGTGCTCGTGGTCGTGCTCGCTGTGGGGGTGCTCGTGCTCCACGTCGCCATGAGAGTGCTCGTGGCTGTGGGGATGGTCGTGCGGGTGCTCGTGGGACTGCTCGTCAGAGCTCATGCCGCCTCCTCGTCTCGCTTTGCGCGCCTTGGTGTGGCCCTCGTCCTCCTGCTCGGCGCAGCGCGCGCACAGGCCGCTGATCGGGAAGTGGGTGAAGCGCGCGCTGTATCCGAAAGCATCGCGGATCTGCTCGCGCACCGGGTCGAGCAGCGCCGGATCGACGCCGGTCACGCGGTCGCAGCGCTCGCAGACCAGGTACTCGCGCTCGCCGCGCCCGGTGAGGACGTACAGCCCCGGACCGTGGCCGAGGTGCACGTGCTGCACCACGCCGAGCTGCTCGAGGTGCTCGAGCGTGCGGTACACGGACACGCGGTCCAGCTTCTCGCTGCGGCCGTCGCTGCCGTCGGCGATGTAGTCGGCGGCCACGGGCCCGTCGGCGGCGAACAGCGCCTCGAGCACCGCTATCCGCGAGGAGGACAGGCGACCGCCGTTCTGCCGCACCACCGCCGCCACCTCGTCGATGTCGGCGAACGGAAGCCGGCGGACGTGCGGCGCGTAGGTCATCAGCTCACTTCAGCGGGCTCCCGCTGGAGATTCGCACTCCACTTCTCCTCGATGTGTCCGAAGCGCCAGACGGCCAATGCGATCCCCCAGGTCAGGACGAACAACCCAACGATCCCATATCCGACCAGGTTCAGGTTGATGTTCGTGGCGAAACCCCAGATGCCGCCGCTCAGGCTGAGCTTGTCCGCCAACACCGACAGCAGCTCGATCGACCCGATCAGCAGCGCCACCGCCACGGACAGCCCGGTGATCGTGATGTTGTAGAAGATCTTCCGGACCGGCTTCGAGAAGGCCCAGCCGTAGGCGAAGTTCATGAACGCGCCGTCGATCGTGTCGAACAGCGACATGCCGGCCGCGAACAGGATCGGCAGGCAGAGGATCGCGTAGAAGGGCAGCCCGCTGCCGGCGGCGCCCGCGGCGAGGACCAGCAGCGCGACCTCGGTGGCGGTGTCGAACCCGAGCCCGAACAGGATGCCGAGCGGGTACATCTGCCAGGACTTGCCGACGGCGCGCGTGGCGCGGCCGTAGAGACGGTTCATCAGGCCGCGCTTGTTGAGCTGATCGTCGAGCTCGGCCTCGTCGAAGTCGCCCTGCCGCATGCGCCGGAAGATCCCGACGATGCTGACCAGGATCACGAGGTTGAGGATCCCGATCAGGAACAGGAACGAGCCCGAGATCGCGGGACCCACGAGGCCGGTCGCCTTGTGCAGCGAGGAGCCGTTGTTCTCCACCGCGCCGCTCAGGCCGCGCACCCCGATCGAGACCAGCAGGCCGAGCACGAAGACGATCGTCGAGTGGCCGAGCGAGAAGAAGAAGCCGACGCTGAGCGGCCGCTGCCCCTCGCTCATCAGCTTGCGCGTGGTGTTGTCGATCGCCCCGATGTGGTCGGCGTCGAAGGCGTGCCGCAGGCCGAGCGTGTAGGCGGTGATGCCCACCCCGACCCCGAAGACTCCGCTCGCCCCCAGGTCGTAGTGATGCGGGACGACGACCGCGAACAGCAGTCCGAAGCCCACGACGTGCAGGCCCACCACGGCGATGGCCAGCAGCGCCGCGCGCCGCCACTCGGCCCGGGTCATCGAGTTCCTGATCCGGTGCCAGCGCGATATGGGAGCCAGCTGAGCGGGGATGGCAGCCATCGTGGCCTCCTCCAGTTCGTGCGCCTTATTGCAAGCTTGTTGCAACACTACGCTCTTCGGCCATTCCTGGATCACTCGCCCCGAAAACTGGCGCGGGAGTGATCCAAGGAGGGCGGCGTCGCGTTAGGACCAGCGACGTCCCATGCCAACTGCGACCGCCATCCCGCGCCGCCGCGGGCTCAGCCGACTGCCTCTGCGCGCCGCTGTCGTCGTCGCGCTCGCGCTCTTCGCCCTGGTGGGAATGAGCGGCAGGGCCTCGGCGCACCCGCTCGGGAACTTCTCGATCAACCACCTCACGCAGGTGCGGATCTCCTCCGACCGCGTGGACATCCACTACATCCTGGACCAGGCCGAGATCCCCACCTTCGAGGAGCGGGGCACCCCGGTGGCGACCGTGCTCGCGCGCAAGGAGGCGGAGGTGGCCCACCGCCTCACGCTGACCGTCGACGGCCGGCGAGTGCCGCTCCAGTTGCTCCCCGGCGCGCTGATCTCGCACCCGCCCGGACAGGGCGGGCTGAAGCTCACGCGCGTCGAGCTGTCGCTGCGCGCGCTGGTTGCGCACCCCGGCCACGTGGTCGTCTCGGACCAGACGTTCCCGGACCGGGTGGGCTGGAAGGCCGTGGTGGCGCACCCCGGCACAGGCACCGCCGTGCGCTCGAGCGCGCCCTCCGGAGACCCGACCGACGGGCTGCGCCACTACCCCACGGACATGCTGACGAGCCCGCTCGACGACCGCGTCGCCAACTTCACGGTCCACCCCGGCAACGGCACCCTGTCTGCGCCGAAACGCGACGGCGGGCACGTGAGCACCACGCGCAACCGCTCGGGAGACGGCTTCGCAGGCGTGTTCTCGCGCGCTGCGTCCGGCAAGGGCGTGCTGGTCTTCCTGCTGCTGGCGGCCTTCGCGTGGGGCGCCATCCACGCGCTCTCGCCGGGCCACGGCAAGACGATGGTGGCGGCCTACCTCGTGGGCACGAAGGGCACGGCTCGGCATGCCCTGGCGCTCGGCGCGATCGTGACGACGACGCACACGATCGGCGTCTTCGCGCTCGGCCTGATCACGCTGGCCCTGACGCAATACATCCTTCCCGAGCAGCTCTATCCGTGGCTCAACCTCGTCTCCGGGCTGATGGTGGTGGCGGTGGGCGCGAGCGTGCTGCGGCCTCGCATCCGCTGGGGACTGGCGCGGCGGCGGGCGGCGGCGGGGCATGCCCACGACGACCACTCGCACGATCACGGTCACGATCACTCGCACGACCACGACCACGACCACTCGCACGATCACGATCACGCACGACCACGATCACGACCACTCGCACGACCACGGACACGCCCACAGCCATGGCGGCCGCGTGCACACGCACGACGTACCGGACACCCTGACCTGGAAGGGCCTCATGGCGATGGGCGCGTCGGCCGGTCTCGTGCCCTGCCCGTCGGCGCTCGTGGTGCTGCTCGGGTCGATCGCTCAGCATCAGGTCGGGCTGGGGCTGCTGTTGATCGTGACCTTCAGCATGGGGCTGGCCGCGACGCTGGGCGGGCTCGGCCTGCTCGTGGTCTACGCCCGCCGTGTGAGCACGCGCTTCGGCGGCAGCGGCCGCCTGACGGCCGCCCTGCCCGCGGTCTCCACCGTGCTGATCATCGCCCTCGGCGTGATGCTCACCCTCAGGTCGCTCCCGGGCGTCGTCTGAGCTTCGATGCGGGCCAGCGCGGCCGCGCCGCCGCCGATAGATCCGCCGCGATCGTTCCTGCGAGCGGTGGCCCGCGCCCGCCTGGTGGCCATTGCGGTGGCCACGGGCGCGTGTGCGGCCGCCGTGCTGCTGGCCCTACATGGCGGCGACCATCAGGCCAGCCCGTCGTTTGCCCCGGGTGATCGCGCGTTCGTGTTCGACCTCGCCCAGCAGGCGGGCGACCAGCGCGAGGCCGCCCTGCTGCTGCGCGGGGCGCACGATCCCAGGCTGCGGTCGCTCGGCCCCCGGCTCACGGCGTTGGCCACCAGCGAGGTGTCAACTGCCCGCGGGCTCGGGATCGCGCTGAAGCCGGTCGAATCGGGCGGCCTCGCGGGGACGCCCGCGACGGACGAGCGGCTCGCGACCCTCGTGGCGCGACTCAGCGCCAACGCGCTGGTCATCGCCCGGCTCGAGCTCGCGCGCGGGAGGGTGCCCGCCCTGCGGGGACTGGCGGCCGACCTGCGCGACCGCTCCTCCGCTCTTCTGAGCGACCTCCCGGCTGGGTGAGGCGTTAGAGTCGGCGACACCGTGACCACGCCCCGCAAGTCCCGCACCCCCCGCATGGTCTGGTCCTCCAAAGACCGGCGTTGAGACGGCGCCCGCCTCCCTGAGGGAGGCGGGATCAAGTCTCCGCCGTCTCGACCGTTTGGAGGTCTCCGTTGTTCTCCGCTCATCCGATGCTGGCCGTCCGCGATGGCCGTCTGCTGCTCAGCGCGCAGGCGTTCGACGCCATGGCGATCGGCGTCGCCGCCGTGGCGCTGCCGTGGCTGGTGCTGAAGGCCGGCGGCTCGCACGGCCAGGCCGGGCTCGTCTACGTCCTGACCGTGGTGCCGTACGTGGTGTTCGGACTGGTGGCCGGGTCCGTGAGCGATCGCCACCCGCCGCGCGTGGTGATGCTCTCCGCGCACGCCTTCCAGGCGCTCTGCGCCCTGGTGATCCCGCTCTGGACGATCGCCGGCACGCCGCCGCTCGGGGTGATCTTCCTGCTGGCCTTCGCGATCGGCGGCGGTCGCGTGTTCGCGGACGCGAGCAGCTTCGGGGCCGTCAGCTCGATCGTCGGGCCTGAGCGGTTCGGCGACGGGCAGGCCACGCTGTCGGCCGCCTGGGGAGTGGGCCTGTTCGCCGGGCCCGCCCTCGGAGGCGCGCTGGTGGCCGCGGTGGGGCCGGGCTTCGCCCTCTGGGCCGAGGCCGGCGCCTGTGCCCTCGCCACGCTGCTCGTGACCGCGATCCGCACCAGGCTCCAACACCCCGCGGGCGACTCCGAGCGGAGCTCGCGGGGTGCGATCGTGGAGGGCGTTCGCTACATGGCCGACAGCCCGGGCATTGCGGTCTACACCGCCGTCCTCGTCGCCACCAACCTGGCGTGCGCCGGCGCGTACGCCCTGATCGTGCCGCTGCTGCGCGACCACGCGGGCCTGCCCGCCGGTCGGGTGGGGGCGATCCTCGCCGCCGGCGAGCTGTCCGCCCTGGCCGCAGCGGCGGTCGCGCGGCCGCTCTCGCGGCGCTTCGGCCCGGGCAAGGTGTTCGCCGCCGGGCTCATCGCCGGCCCGCTCGGGATCGCGGTTCTGGGCGTGGCCACCAGCTTTGGCACGGCCGTGGCCGCCGCGATCCCCTTCCTGCTGGTGCAGTCCCTGCTCACGATCATCGCGATCGGGGAGCGCCAGAGGCGCGTGCCGGCCCGGCTGCAGGGACGGGTCGGGATCGCCGGCCGCATGGCCGGACTCGGGTCGGTTGCGGCCGGCTCCGCGCTCGCCAGTGCGCTGAGCGGGCCGCTCGGTCTGTCACAGCTCTACCTTGCGATGGCGGCGGCGGCGCTGGCGGTGGCCCTCGTCAGCACGCCGTTTCTCCTGCGACTCAGCGACTAGCGCTGACCTCGGCCTCCGACGCGAGCGGAGCGGTGTGTCCGATCAGGGCGTCGACGGCGCGCGAGGTGGCGAGCAGTACCACCCCGACCGTCACGATCAGGAGCGCGATGACCACCACGCCGCCCCCGAGCGGCGTGCCGCTCCAGCCCTCGCCGGCGAGCAGCGGGGCCAGCAGCACCGGCAGCACGGTCTGGGCGCTGAAGACGAGCGGCGCGACCTGGCTGGCGGGCCGCGTCTGCAGGGCGGTGTTCTCGCTGAGCACGCCCACCACGGCCGCCATCCCCACCAGGTCGGCCCACAGCCAGGCGCTGAACCAGGCGTGGGCTGAGAGGTCGTCCGACACGAGCTTCGTCACGAACCCGCTCAGCGCGAAGGCGACCCCGGCGCTCATCATGCTCGGCAGCCCCGAGACCCTGGATCGATCCCGGTAGAGGTAGGGCAGCAGCGCCACGCCGCCCAGGGCCATCAACACGAGCACCAGCGCGGGTCCCTCCGAGTGGTGGGCGTGGCGCTCGGGCGCCGCCCAGGCCAGCAGGGCCTCGCCGACCACGATCGCCACCACGCCGGCCACGTCGCGCGCCGTGACCCGCTCGTGCAGCGTGCGCGAGGCCACCACCAGCAGGAGCAGCAGGCCGGCGGCGAGCGCGGGCTGCACGGCCGTGAGCGGGGCCAGCAGCAGCGCCGCGGCGTGGAAGGGCCAGCCAATCAGCGCGAGCAGCAGGCCGATCCGCCAACGCCGCCGCCGGAACAGCTGCGACAGGAGCGACAGCCGCAGCGAATGCTCCGACGGAACCGTGCGAGCATCCAGCGCCTGCACGACCACGGCGATGTTGAACAGCGCCGAGGCCGTGAACGCGAGCAGCATCCCTAAGACCATCTCCGCAGAGATTGACATGCGCGGTCCCGGTTCAGTTGCGGCCGCCGCGGCGCTGACCGCATATTGGGCACCGGCGCTGTGCGCGGTCGTGCCCCACCTGAGCCCGGCGCTGGGCGTGCGCCACCGGCTGGCCGGCGACCTGCCGCACGTGGCGATCACCTTCGACGACGGCCCGCATGCGGAGGGCACGCCAGCGGTGCTGGAGCTGCTGGCCGAGGCCGGCGCCCCGGCCACGTTCTTCCTGGTTGGCGAGCAGGTGGAGCGCCGGCGGGCGCTGGCGGCGCGGATTGCCGACGAGGGTCACGAGATCGCGCTCCACTGCCAGCGCCACCGCAACCTGATGCGGGTCGGCCCGCGCGCGCTGCGCTACGACCTCGACCGGGCGCTGGCGGCGATCGAGGACGCCACCGGCCGCTCGCCGCGCCTCTACCGCCCGCCGTACGGGATCTTCAACACCGCGGCGCTGGTGGAGGCCCGCCGCCGCGGCTGGGAGCCGCTCCTGTGGTCGCGCTGGGGCCGCGACTGGGCGCGGCAGGCCACGCCGGAATCGGTCGCCCGCCTGGTCACGCGCGACCTGGCAGCGGGCGACGTGCTGCTGCTACACGACGCCGACCACTACAGCGCGGGCGGTTCGTGGCGGGCCACCGTCGGCGCCCTGCCCAGGGTAGCGGGGCTGCGGCCGGTCAGAGCTCAGATGGTTGATTCCACGGCCGCGTGTGGCGGGGGCGCGACAGTCAAGCTGATCAAGGACGCAGGTCGAAGGCGCGCAAGCCGAGACCCGAGGACGCCGAGCAGCGCGAGGCGGGGCATGCGGCGGCCGGTCACTGCCTCAGCAGGTCAGGACCAGTAGGGCTCGCCCGCGCGCAGCTTCTCCAGGCGCCGCTCGTGGGAGCGCATCGCGGCCATCATCAGCCCGCTGCCCACGCTGATGCGGCGCACGCCCAGCTCGCCCAGGCGCTGGAGCGACGGGGCGTCCGGCAGCAGCAGCTCGTTCACCGGAGCGTCGAGCCCGGCCACCACCTGCTCGATCTCGGCCTCGTCCTTCATGAAGATCGGATAGACGCAGTCCGCGCCGGCCTCGATGTAGAGGCGGCCGCGCCGCAGCGTCTCCTCCAGCGCGTCGTCCACGCCGCGCACGAACGTGTCCACGCGCGCGTTGATCACGATGGCCCACGCCCGCGGCGTCGGCCGCGGCGCGAATGGCGGCGATCGCCTCGGCCTGCTCTGCGGCGTCCACCAGCGTGCCGTCGCCGGCCGCGTGGTCGGTGTCCTCGTAGTTGAGGCCCACGATGCCGGCGCCCAGCATTCCCTCCACCAGCTCCGAGGCGCCCAGTCCATAGCCGCGCTCGAGGTCCGCCGAGACCGGAACGTCCACGGCCGCGGCCATCCGCCCCACCGCCGCGAGCATCTGGTCGGCCGGCGTGCGCTCGCCGTCCTCGAACCCCAGCGCCCGCGCCACGCCGCCGCTGGTGGTGGCCACCGCGGAAAAGCCGGCCGACTCGACCGCCACCGCCGTGGCGGCGTCCCAGGCGTTGGCCAGCAGCAGCGGCTCCGGGCCGTGGTGGAGCCGGCGCAGCCGCTCGGCCTTGTCCTGGAGGCTCATCGCGTGCTTACGGTAGACGCCTCCGCGAGCGTTCGCAGTCCGGTGAAGAAGATCATCAGCATCGTGCCGTAGAGGTCGTCGTCCACCGCGTCCGGCTCGAGCAGCTTCTCGAGCGCGACGCCCTTGGCCATCGCGAAGGTCATCAGCGTGATCTGGTCGAGCGGCAGCGGCTCGCTGAGACCCTCGCGCTCCATGCGGCGCCGGTAGAGCTCGGTTACCCGCGCGCGCAGCGCGCGGTAGCGCTCCACCAGCTCGCCCCGGAAGCCCTCGTTGCGGGCGGCGTAGGCGGAGAACTCGAAGAAGAGGCGCTCCCACTCGGGATCGGCGATCACCGCGCGCGTGAAGTCGGCGCCGGCCTGGCGCGCCTGCTCCTCGGGCGCCTCGTCGGTGTCCACCACGCGCTCGATCTCCTCGAGGCGCTCCGCGAAGCGCTCGTCCAGCATCGCCAGGAAGAGCTCCTCCTTGCTGTCGAAGTTCGCGTAGAAGGCCCCCTTCGTGTAGCCCGCCTGCTCGGCCACGTCGTCGATCGAGGCCTGCTGGAGCCCGCGCTGCGCGAACACCTGCGCCGCCGACTGCATCAGCGACGAGCGCGTGTTCGCCTGCTTCTCCTTGCGCGTGAGGCGCGCCATCAGGCGGCCGCGGGGACGTCCGCCAGCGCGCTCGGAGCCTCGTCCGGCTCCGGGAGCGGCTGCGCCACCAGCTCCGCGCCGCGACTCGGCGTGAGCGTGATCGCGCGGCGCACGATCCGCTCGGGCGCGGGGTCTGCGGCGCTGAGGCTCACCCGGCGGGCGATCGCGGCGAGCACCACCTTCATCTCGAACATGGCGAACGTCGCGCCGATGCAGCGGCGCACCCCGCCGCCGAAGGGGAGCCAGGTGTAGGTGCCCGCCGGCTGCTCGAGGAAGCGCTCGGGCCGGAAGGCGTAGGGATCCGGGTAGACGTCGGCCCGGCGCTGGACGAGGTAGATGCAGGGCGCCACGGTCACGCCGGCCGGCAGCTCGTAGCCGCCGATCTGCACCGGCTCGGTGGTGCGGCGCACCACGATCGGGATCACCGGACGCAGGCGCAGCGTCTCCTTGACCACGGCGTCGGCGTACTCGTCGCCGCCGGCGAGCGCCTCCTCGCGCAGCCGCTCCAGCGTGCCGGGCGTGCGCACCATGCGCTCTAGCGCCCAGGAGAGCGAGGTGGCGGTGGTCTCGTGCCCGGCCACGAGCAGCGTGACCAGCTCGTCGCGAAGCTCCTGGTCGCTCATCGCGCTGCCGTCTTCGTGGCGCGCCTGGAGCAGCAGCGAGAGGATGTCGTCGCGCTCCTCGAGCAGCGGGTCGTCGCGGCGGGCGCGGATCTCATCGAGCAACACCTCGTCCACGGGCGCGAGCGCGCGCTGGAAGCGCGGCATGCGCTCCAGCCGGTCGGGCCCGAGGAAGCCCATGAGCGAGCAGCTGCTTGCCCTGGGTCACCCAGTCGAGCGCCTCGCGGAGCACCTCGCGCAGACGGTCGAGCCGCGCGCCCTCCTGCATCCCGAACACCGCGCGCATGATCACCTCGAGCGTGACCGCCTGCATGTGCGGCCAGACCTGGAACGGAGTGCGGCTCGGCCAGCGATCGATCTCGCGCTCGGCGATCTCGCGCATCACCTCGCCGTAGCGCTGCATGCGCTCGCCGTGGAACGGCGGCAGGAGCAGCTTGCGCTGCGCCATGTGCGGGGCCTCGTCGAGCAGGAGCACGGAGTGATGGCCGAGCACGGGCCGCAGCACCACGTTGCCCTCGCCCGCGTGGAACACGCGTCGGGTCGCCCGTGAACACCTGGCGCACGTCCTCTGGGTCCGACAGCATCACCCAGGTGCCCTCGTGGGCGATCCGCAGCGTGAAGATGTCGCCGTAGCGCTGGCGGCAGCGCTCGAGGAAGGGGCCGGTGCGGGCCACCCAGCCGATCGTCTGGAGCGCACGCGGGTAGCGCGGGCCGGGCGGGATAGACGTCATGGCGCAACCGTCCTGAGTTCGGGAATCTCTCGCGTACCGGAGAGTATCTGAATACTCAGCGGTACGTCAAGGAGGTGAGGACCTCCGCCACGGGCCGCGGACGGCCGGTGTGGAAGCCCTGGGCGAAGTCCACGCCGAGCCCCTTCAGCACGTCCACGGTCTCCTCGTCCCCCACGAACTCGGCGATCGTCTTCTTGCCGAGGCCGCGGGCGATCTCCACCACCGAGCGGACCAGCACCTGATCGGTGTGGCTGTTGGGCAGGTTGCGGACGAACTCGCCGTCGATCTTCAGGTAGTCGAGCGGCAGGTGCTTCAGGTAGTAGTAGGAGCCGAAGCCCGCGCCGAAGTCGTCGAGCGCGAAGCTGCAGCCGATGTCCACCAGGCGCTCGATGAACGAGCGCGCCTGCGCGATGTTCGCTATCGCCGCCGTCTCGGTCACCTCGAAGATGAGGTCGCCCGGATCGACCGAGGCGCGCTCCAGCTCGCTCTCCACGAACGCGGGCAGGTCTGCGTCGGTGAGCGAATCGCCCGACAGGTTCACCTCCAGGCGCAGGGCGCCGCCGGTCGCGGCCAGCAGCTCGATCGCGTTCGACACCACCCAGCGGTCCAGCTCCCGAACCAGGCCGAAGCGCTGCGCCGTGTAGAGGAAGGCGTCGGGCATGATCAGCTCGCTGCCCTCCCCCGGCAGCCGGATCAGCAGCTCGTGCTGCGGCACGTCGCCCGTCCTCAGGTCGAGGATCGGCTGCGAGTGGAGTTCGAACAGGTCGTGCTCGAGCGCGCGGCGGATGCGGCCCGGCCAGGTCAGGCGCCCGCGCCCGCCGGGCTGCTGAGCATCGTCGTGCGAGTGCGACACGTAGCGGTCGCGACCCGCCTCCTTCGCCGCGTACATCGCGTGGTCCGCGCTGACCAGCACGTCGTGGCCGGTGAGATCGCCCCGATCGTCGAAGACCGCCACGCCGATGCTCGCGCTCACCCCCGGCGGACCGGCCACGGCGGCCGGTGAGCTGGCGCACTCCTCGCGCAGGACGTGGTTCAGCTCGTCGGCGAGCAGCTCCGCCTCCGGCAGGGTGGCGTTCGGCACCAGCACCGCGAACTCGTCGCCGCCCATCCGCGCCAGCACGTCCGTGCTCCGCAGGCGGGCGCGCAGCAGGCCTGCAGCCCCGGAGATCAGCTCGTCCCCGACGGCGTGGCCGAAGCGGTCGTTCACCCGCTTCAGGTCGTCCAGGTCGATCATCAGCACCGCCCCGCAGCCGCCGTAGCGGCGCGAGTAGGCGATGTGACGAGTCAGCTCGCGCGCGAAGCGGCGGCGGTTGTAGAGGCCGGTGAGCGGATCGTGGTCGGCCAGGTGCTCCAGCTGGCCCTCCAGGTGCTTGCGCTCGTCGATGCCCTGGAGCTGGAGGATCGCGCTGAGCGGCCGGCCCTGCTGGTCGTGCAGCAGCGACGCGTTCACGATCACCCACGCGTGGTCACCGGAGGCGTGCACGCAGCGCTTCTCGAGCTGGTAACGAGTGATCTCCCCGGCCGCCAGCTCTCTCAACAGGCTGACGGCGTCCGCCGCGTCGTCCGGGTGGGTCAGCGCCTGAACGCTGGTGGCCAGTAGCTCGGGCTCCGAGTAGCCGGTGAGCTCGCACAGCGCCGGGTTCACCTCGAGGAAGCTTCCGAAGCCCTGCGTGTCGATGCTCGCGAACGCCATCCCTAGCGATGCCTCGCGGAAGGCGCTCTCGAAGCGTGCGTTGGATTGGGTCAGCCCCGCACGTCGGCGGAGCCCGAAGCGCCGGGTGACCGGCACGGCCTAGCCGCGCCCCCGGTGGTGGGCCAGCATCTGGGCGTTGCCTCCTTGACGTGGCCGCCGATAGGGGGTCGGCGATCACGCCCAACTGATGTTGTGGTGAGTGCCTGCCGCCGCCTTTGGCGAGCCTCTCGGCGGCGGGAAGGAAGGGGTTACGGCGACTGACAGTAGCCCCGTCTGGCGCCTACGCATATCGAACATTCGTCCAGCGCCAGGGGCTCAAAGCCGCGCCGCTTCGGCCGATCACCCGGGCACGAAGCCCCGATTCGTCCCCGGGGCGGAACTCGCACCTGCGCTCGTGAACTCCTACCCGCTCACCCCTACCCGCTCGCGCGCGCGAAGCCCATGGTGATCTCCCGCACGCCGCTGCGGATGAGCCTGGTCGGCGGCGGCACCGACCTGCCCGACTTCTTCGAGCGCCGACGACGTGGAGCTGCTCGGCGGAGCGGCGGCGGCAGTCGCTTTGCTCACGCGCGCGGGGTACCTGTGCGTGATCGCGTCCAACCAGCGCGGTGTCGCGCTCGAGCTGATGTGCGAGCAGGAGCTGGCCTCCGTGGACGGCCGGCTACGGGACCTTCTGGCAGCCGCCGGGGCGGAGCTGAGCGGCACCTACTACTGCACCCACGGCGCGGACGAGGGCTGCGGCTGCCGCAAGCCCGAGCCCGGGCTCCTGCTGCGCGCTGCCAATGAGTTGGGAATCGACCTCGGAGCCTCATGGATGGTGGGGGATGCGCCGACAGATGTCGCGGCAGGTGTCAGGGCCGGCTGTCGCACGCTGCGGGTGCTGCCGGTGGACGGTGGATTGCTCGCAGCGGCGCAGACCATCATCGCCGACGACCAGGAGAGGGAGGCAGCATGAGCGGTACCGCGATCGTCACCGGTGGAGCCGGCTTCATCGGCTCGCACGTGGTGGACTCGCTGCTCGGCGACGGCTACGAGGTCGTGGTGGTCGACGACCTCACGACAGGGCGCGCCGACCACGTGGACTCGCGGGCCGAGCTGGCCGTGCTGGACATCACGGACGCCGACGCGCTGGACTCCCTGTTCGACTCCACGCGACCCCGGCGGGTGTTCCACCTCGCCGCCCAGTCGACGGTCACCGTGTCCGTCAAAGATCCTTCTCGCGACTGCGAGGTGAACGTCCGCGGCACGCTGAACGTGCTGCAGGCGGCCGGGCGCCACGGCGCGCCGGTCGTGTTCACCTCTACGGGCGGGGCACTCTACGGCGACGGCGTCCCCCTTCCTACGCCCGAGACGCAGATCCCCGCCCCACTCTCTCCCTACGGCGCCTCGAAGTGGGCCGGCGAGGCGTACGTGCGAACCTGGGCGCTCGCCTCCGGCCTCCCCCACACGGTCTGTCGGCTGGGCAACGTCTACGGGCCGCGCCAGAGCCCGCACGGCGAGGCCGGCGTGGTGTCGATCTTCTCGCGCATGCTGTGGGAGGGGCGCGCCCCGACGCTGTTCGGCTTCGGGGACGCCACGCGCGACTACGTGCACGTGCACGACGTCGTCTCCTGCCTGCGCGCGGCCAGCGGCACCGCCGGCGTGTTCAACGTGGCCACCTCGGTGGAAGCCCCGGTGCGTGAGGTCTTCCGGATCCTCTGCGAGGAGTCGGGCGCGAACATCGAGCCGGTGCTCGCGCCGTTGCGCGAGGGCGAGCTCACGCGCTCGTGCATGGAGCCGTTCGAGGCCCGGCGCACGCTCGGCTGGAAGCCCACGATCCCGTTCCAGCAAGGGATGCGCACGACCTACCGCGAATTGATCGCGGAGTTCGAGACGGAGGTGACAACGTGCAAGTGATGCTGCTTGCGGCCGGCCGGGGCACGCGCCTCGGCGAGCTCGGCCGTCAGACCCCGAAGGTCCTTGTCGAGATCGGCGGACAGCCGCTGCTCGGCCGGCAGATCGACTACCTCGCGCGCGAGGGCGCCGAGCTGGTTGTGATCAACGCCCACCATCTGTCCGAGCAGGTCGTCGAGTTCGTCGAGAGCCGCGAGCACCCGTGCAGGGTCGAGGTGGTCGTCGAGCCCGAGCTGCTTGGCACGGCGGGCGGGTTGCGGGGCGCGCTCGACCACTTCGAGCTGCACATGCCGATCGTCGTGCTGAACGGCGACACGCTCGTGGACGCTCCGCTCGAGCGCATCGTGAACGCGCACCTCGAGTCGGGCGCCGCCGGCACTATCTGCGCGAGCTGGCTCGAGGACACCACCGGTAAGAGCGTGCTCGAGGTGGATCCGCGCGGCGACGTGATCGGCTTCGAGGAGAAGCCGACCGGCTCTCGCCCGGGACTCGCAAGCGCCGGCCTCTACGTGCTCGAGCGCGAGCTGGCGGCCCTGATCCCGCAGGGCGTGTACTACGACTTGGCGGAGGACCTGTTCCCGTTCGCTCACAAGCTTGAGCTGACCCTGCGGGCCGAGCCGCTCGAGGGCACGTTCACCGACATCGGCACGCCAGAGTCGCTTGCAGAGGTGCAGGGAGACACTGCCGCGTGAGCCACGACGCGATCGTGGTCGGCGCCGGCTTCGCCGGTAGCGTCCTGGCCGAGCGCCTCACGTCGCAGTGCGGAATGGACGTGCTGGTGACGAGCTGCGCGGCGTGGTCTTCGTGGGCCGGCTGGCCCGCTACCAGTACCTGAACATGGACCAGGTTGTGGCCCAGGCGCTGGCCACCTTCGGCCGCCTCCTCGAGGACGGCCGCCTGCCGCGCAGGCGCGGCGCCTCCGCGCTCGCGCTCTGACCGCTGGCCGACGCCCGCGGTACGAAGGCGCTATAAGGGATCACGGGAACGGCCGGGGAAGCCGGCGTCGTCGTCCGATTGGGAGGTTGGATCGTGCACGTCTCCACGAGATCACTGCGGCGCGCAGTCATCGCAACTTGCGTCGTGGCGGCGGCTCTGCCCGCCACCGCCGGCGCCGCGTCGAGGCGCAGCACCCTCGGCGACAGCCGGCCCAACTGGGCCACGCCGTCGAGCCAGGTGGGCTCGGTGCCCAACGCCGCGTCGAAGACCTTCTGGGTCTACCTGAACATGCGCAACTCGCAGCAGCTCGACCAGACGGTCGCGGCCGTCAGCGACCCATCCAGCCCGAGCTACGGCCAGTACCTCACGCCCGGCCAGTTCGACGCCCGCTACGCACCCACGAACGCCGACGTCAGGGCCGTGCGCGACTGGCTGCGGGCTCAGGGCATGAGCGTCAGCTCGGACGTGCCAGACAACAACCGCTGGCTGCAGGCCACCGGCGACGTGTCGAAGATCGAGAAGGCGTTCGCGACCCAGATCCGCACCTACCGCTACGCCGGGAAGACGCTGCCCGCGCCGAGCGGCGACCTCACGGTGCCCGCCTCGATCGCGAGCAAGATCGCAGGCGTGACGGGCCTCGACGGCAGCGACCGGCTGCTCAAGCCGCACGCGACCGCGAACCCGACGCCCGGTGACATCCCGGGCGCACCGCCGAGCCCAGCGTTCGTCAACGCGCCTCCCTGCTCGTCCTTCTGGGGGCAGAAGATCGCGAACGACAAGCCGAAGGCGTACGGAAGCTTCCAGCCCTACGCCCCCTGCGGCTACGTGCCGAGCCAGCTCCAGGGCGCCTACGGCACCACGAAGGCGATCTCCAACGGCAACAACGGCGCCGGCCAGACGGTTGCGATCATCGACGCCTTCGCGGCGCCGACGATCGAGCAGGACACGAACACGTACTCGAGCAAGCACGGTCTGCCGCCGGTGAAGTTCCGCCAGATCGTCCCGCCGGGCATCTTCAACGTGCCCGAGGACGACGAGTGCGACGCCCAGGGCTGGTACGGCGAGGAGACGCTCGACGTCGAGGCCGTCCACTCGATGGCCCCCGGGGCGAACGTGCTCTACGTGGGTGGCAAGGACTGCGGCGACGAGGCGCTGATTGCCGCGATGAACAAGATCGTGGACGGCAACCTCGCCCAGATCATCACCGACTCGTTCGGTGACGCGGGCGAGGACGTGCCGGCCGGCATCAACAAGGCCTGGAACGACACCTTCCGCCAGGCCGCGATCGAGGGCATCGGGGTCTACTTCTCGTCAGGCGACGACGGGGACGAGGTCGTGAACCTCGGCACCCGGGCCACCGACTTCCCGGCCGACAACCCGCTCGTCACCGCTGTCGGCGGCACCTCGCTCGGCGTCGGTCAGGCCAACAACTACCTGTTCGAGACGGGCTGGGGCACATCCGTCACCGACCTCGTCAACGGGGCATGGTCACCCAAGCCGCCGGGCGACTACCTGTACGGCTCGGGCGGCGGCACCAGCCAGCTGTTCGCGCAGCCGGGCTACCAGAAGGGCGTCGTGCCGAACGCGATCGCCCGCTACTTCGGCGGGCGCCCGGGCCGCGCGGTGCCGGACGTGGCAACGGTCGGCGATCCCGGCACCGGGATGCTCGTCGGCCAGAGGCAGACGTTCCCCGACGGCTCGGTGCAGTACGGCGAGTACCGCATCGGCGGAACCAGCCTCTCGTCGCCGTTGTTCGCGGGCATCATGGCGCTCGCGGACCAGGCGAGCGGCAAGCGGCACGGCTTCGCCAACCCGCTGTTCTACTCGCTCGCCGGCTCCAACGCGTTCCGTGACGTCGTCTCGCCCAGCCAGCAGTTCGCGCTGGTGCGCAACGACTTCACGAACGGGGTGGACGCTGGCGACGGTGTCGACACGAGCCTGCGCACGTTCAACACCACGGGAACGATCAAGACGCGGCCCGGCTACGACGACGTGACCGGACTCGGCTCGCCGTTCGGGCAGGCGTTCCTGAACAAGGTCGGAACGCCCGGAGGCCATTAGGGGGAAGCGGCGAGGGGGGTCGCCCACGGGCGATCCCCCGAGTCGCGCCTAGCAATCCGCCTAGCGGCTGGCGTAGGCGGCGGCCTCGCTCTGCACGAGGCTCACGAGGTTGCCGAGCGCGATGTTGCCGTCCACCAGGTGGAGGCCCCACGTGGGGTCGGGCGACGGCTTGGGCGTCGGCGACGCGCCCTGCGGGGAGAGCGTCAGGAAGCTGGCCCCGCCGGCCGTCGAGCAGTGCCCCTTGAAGGCGTCCCGCACCTCGAGCCAGGGCGTGGACGCCTTGGGGAGGGTGAGCTGCAGGACCTGGATGCCGAGCGCAATCGAGCCGGGCGCAAACGGCTGGGTCGGCTCGATCGCGTCGAGCGGTCCCGAGCCGCCGTGCAGCGAAGCCGGGTTGGTGCAGAGCACCTGCAGCCCCGCCGTTGTGCGCCCGAACTTCGAGTCCGCCGGCGGAACCTGGTCGAAGCTGGAGAACGCCACCACGCAGCCGAGCTGGGTGTCGGAGCGACAGGCCGGAACATGCTTGAAGTCGCCGCCCACGTCCTTGCCCTTCTTCACCAGCACGTTGCCCCCAAGCAGGATCGCCGAGATCAGCCGCTTGCGCAGGGCCGGCCTCGGGTCGATCTGCTGGCTGAGCAGCTTCCTGAGATGGAACGTCCCCTGCGAGTGGCCGATCAACACGAACGGGCGCCCGTGGTTGAAGTGCGCGAGGTAGTCCTTCCAGGCCGCAAGCACGTCCACGTAGGCGATCTTGTAGGCCGCCGCGATCCCCCCGCCGCCGAGGCCGCCGATCGTGCCCTGCCGGTACATGGGGGCAAAGACGCGGCAGACCTGCGAGTAGCGAGCCGCCTGGTAGAGGGCGATCGAGCGCTCCACCGGGTCGACTGTCAAGTTCGCGTTCTGCCCCGGCTGATCGCTCACCGTCGGGTAGACGTAGAAGCAGTCGATCTTCGGCGCCTTCGCCGCCTTCACGTTCTCCACGCGCAGCTTCGAACCCGTGTTGGAGAAGACGGTGGTGCGCAGGCTGGGCGTGCAGGGATCGCCCTTCATTCCCGGCTTGCACAGCCAGGTGGTCTTGGCCTGCGCGCTGCCCGAGAGCACACCCGCGAACACGAGTGCCAGTACCGCGAGAGCCAGGAGCCGAGCCTTCACTGCGACACGGACCATATCTGTCTCGCACCGCGCCCGCGGCAGCGGGCAGCTACCGTGGGTGACTTGAGCACTGCGGAATCGGTCATCTGGTTGCGAGGCAAGTTGGCCAAGGGCCCGCGGCGCAGAGACGAGCTGATCACCGAGGCGCGCACGGCCGGGCTCGCGTGGCCGGCGGTCGAGGCCGCGAAGATGAAGCTCGGTGTGGTGCTCGTCCAGGGGCCGAGCGGCACTACCGCGGGGCGCAAGCCGCTGGCCTGGGCCACCAAGGAGCACTGCGCCGAGCTTGGACTCTCTCCCTGGAAGCCAGGCGAGATGACCGAGGGCGGCAAGAAGCGCGGCCCGGGCCGTGGCTTCAGCGGCTTCTCGCTCGAGCAGTCCCTGAAGGCCCGCGGACAGCGCGTGATGGACGAAGCGCGCGAGCACGAGCCCGACGACGCCTAGGCGTCCGGCCTCGGACAGACCACCTCCCCGACGACTAGACTCCGGGCAGCCGTTCCGCCCGCTGGGTTCTCAGTCTCCTTCATCCTCCGGCGCGCTCTGTGTTCAGAGGAGGCGCAAGAGGGGAGGCTGGTCATGACCAGCCCCGACCATCAGGATGTCGAGACCGGGCCGCGCGCTGCCGCGATCTCGAACGCAATCGTAAAGCTGCTGCGCGAGTACACCGGCCGGGGGCCGACGCGGGCTCGCACGACGATGGGCGAGGACCTGATCGTCTGCGTGCTCGCCGACACGCTCACCAAGAGCGAGAGGAAGCTCGTCGAGAACGGCGAGTACATGTCGGTGCTCGACCAGCGGAGCCTGTTTCAGCGGCTGATGCGAGACGAGGCCGTCACCATGGTCGAGTCGATCTCCGGCCGCTCGGTGTCCGCGTTCATGAGCAACAACCACATCGACCCTGACCTGGCGGTGGAGACGTTCGTGCTCGAGCCCCGTGCCGTTGGCGACGCGGAGTGACGCACCTGGAACGCGAAGGGCCCGCCGTAGCGGGCCCCGGTGCTTCGGTGCGGTCCGCGAACGCTAGAGCGTCGTGACCTGTACCGCGCTCGGACCCTTGGGGCCCGACTCGGTCTCATACGACACCTTCGCGCCCTCGGTCAGGCTCTTGAAGCCCTCGCCCGAGATCGCGGTGTGGTGGACGAAGAGATCCTTGTCGCCCTCGTCAGGCGTGATGAAGCCGAAGCCCTTGTCGTCGTTGAACCACTTGACGGTTCCTGTAGCCATGTTGATTCCTCCACGGCGTATGTGCACTGCGAACGCGGAGGGTGCAAGGCAACAACTGCGAGCGCTGAACACTGCTTTTCCGAGCCTGTGCTCGGACCTACGTCGCAGGCTAGCAGGGAGGAGTAGGCTGATCGCGACTGCAACAGGGCGGCCGGAGTCATGAGACCGGGTGCTCGGAAGGACTCCGCCATTCCCGCGACGCGCTCTATGAAGGTCACCGGCACGCTTCAGCGCACGCGCGAGTTCGCTCGCCGCCACCGCGTCCTGATCATGATCGCCGGCTCGCTGTTCGCGGCAGGGGTGCTCGCCTTCGTACTCGCCGGCCGCCGCCACGAGTTCGCCACTGCCCTGTCCAGCGCCTCGCCCGCGCTGCTCGCCGCGGCGGCGCTCGGCCAGATCATCGCCCTGATTTCCCGCAGCGAGGCCTGGCACGTGTCGATCGGCGCCGCGGGCGGCACGGTGAAACGGCGCGTGCTCTACCGCGCCTCGAGCATGCAGGTCCTCGGCAGCCTGGTGAGCGGCCAGCTCGGCGTGGCCGCGCGCATCGCGGCGCTGCGCCGCTCGTCGCCCTCGGTCTGCCCACAGGTGCCCACGTTGATCGCCGCGGAGTTCCCGATCATCGCGGTCGAGGCCATCCTGGCCGCGCTGGCGTCGTTCACCCTGGTCGGGCCGCTCGGACTGGCGTGGTGGCTGCCGCTGGTGGGCGTCGCCGTGATCGCCACGCTGAGCGCCGGGCTACGACGGCTTGCGCTGCGCAAGGGCCACAAGCTCTGGCGAGGGCTGGCGGTGGTGCGCTGCTCCGAGGGCGGGCCACGCGTGGTGGCGTTCGTGCTGGTGGCGGTGCTGGCTCAGGTCGTCCGGAACTGGCTGCTGCTGAACGCCGTTGGAGTGCACGCCTCGTTCTTCGACGCGATCGCCGTGCTGATCGCGGTGGTCACCCTCGGCCAGCTGCCCGTGGGTCCGAGCGTGGGCGCCGCGGCGGCGGTGCTGATCCTCGGCGGCGACGGCGTCGCGGCCGCAGCGGCCGCCGGTGTGCTGATGACCGTGACTGGCACGCTCGGCGGGCTCTGCTTCGCGGGCTGGGCGGGCGCCGACGGGCTCTTCGTCCGTAGTCGCCACGCCCGCTCGCGTCCGGCTCATGCGCTTCGGCCGGCGCCGGTGGAGCTGCGGCTTCCGCAGCCCGCCACCGCCGGCAAGGTCGAAGCGTCCTAGTAGTCCAGCTCGAACTTCCGCGTCAACTCGGTGTCAACCCGGCGCTCCTGCGCGTGACGCGTGGCCTCCGCGTGGCGCTCCTTCTCGGCGCGCTGCTGCTTACCGGCCTTGCGCGCCTCGTCGTTGCGCGCGGCGATGCGCTCGAGGTGGGCCTTCCACGCGGCGTCACCGCGAGGCTCGGGGCCTGCCGGGGTAGCTGAATCGGTCATGCATCGGTCCTCAATGCCCCCCGATGTTGAGCCACAGGGGGTGCGGGGAGCGCATGCACCAACAGTGGAGACGTCTGTCACTAAGCCTACCCCTCGAACGGGGGACCCGCGCGGCGAGCGTCAGGAGCGCGTGATCGAGCGCTCGAACTCGCGGTCGAGGCCGAGGTCCTCGGCGATCCGCCGCATGTCGTCACGTTGCTCGGCGAGCACGAAGCTGACCCCGGCGCCGTCCCGTCCGGCGCGACCGGTGCGGCCCACGCGGTGCACGTAGGCATCGCGGTCCGGCGGAGCGTCGAAGTTGATCACCTGGGTCACGTCGGGCACGTCGATCCCTCGCGCGGCCACGTCGGTGGCCACGAGCGTCTTCACGCGCCCGGCCTCGAACTGGTCCAGCGCCTTCTGGCGCTGCGGCTGAGACTTGTTCCCGTGCATCGCGAGCGCGGACACGTCGTGGTTCTTCAGCCGCTTGACCAGCCGATCGGCGCCGCGCTTGGTACGGACGAAGACGAGCTTGCGCCCGTCCCGGTCGTTGCGCAGCTCCTTGACGAGGGCGGCCAGCTTGCCGTCGTGCGTGAGGTGCACGAAGCGGTGCTGCACGCGAGCGTGGTCCTCGACCGCCGGGGAGTGACGATGGCGGGTCGGGTTGCGTGTGTAGTCCTTGGCCTGCGCGCCCGCCACGCCCTCGAGGGTGGCCGAGAAGAAGAGCGTCTGACGATCCTTCGGGGTGAGGGAGACGATCCGGTCGAGCGCGGGCTTGAAGCCCATGTCGAGCATGCGATCGCCCTCGTCGACCACCAGGATGCGCGTGTGGGCGAGGGTCAGGGCGCGGCGCTGGAGCAGGTCCTCGAGGCGGCCCGGCGTGGCGACGACGATATGAGCGGTCGCGGCGCGACGAGCCTGGCGCTCGAGGCCCACGCCGCCGTGCACGACGGCGACCGAGAGGGCGCGAGCGCGAGCAAGCGGCTGGAGCTCCTCGACGATCTGGCAGGCCAGCTCGCGAGTCGGCGCGAGCACGAGCGCCGCCGGGCGCCGGTCCTGGGGGCTGATGAGATCGACCACGGGCACGCCGAATGCGAGCGTCTTGCCCGAGCCGGTGGGCGCCTGTGCCAGTACGTCCTTGCCCGCGAGCACGTCCGCGATGACCAGGGTCTGGATTGCGAAGGGAGTTGTGATGCCGCGGGCGGCCAGTGCGGCCGCGACCGGGCGTGATACGCCGAGATCGGCGAAGGACTGCGAAGACATATGCGGCTTACTCCTAGCGAGCTGAAAAAAGGGAGATCCGGGGACCCCACCGCGCTCGCTGAGCGCACAGAGCAACAGAACCCCTCGGGAGCCACGGTGGCTACCCGACAGGGCGACCCTAGCAGGCGGCCGGTCGCCCTAATCCCGAATCGCCCTGCAAAAACGGCTAGCCGCCGTACGGCTCGAGCACGATCCCGGGCCCCCGCGCGAGCAGCATCGTGAGACCCGAGCGCGGGTCGCGCGGCGAGACGCGCCGGTCGCGCAACACCACGGCCGACCAGGCCTGCCCGGCGTCGATCTCCGGTGCCAGCTCGGCGGCCACCTCACGCGGCACCCAGCCGAGCTGCTCCCCGCCGGCCGTATGGACCGCTATGGCGTTCGGATCGTGGGCGTTATCCAGATCGCGCCTGAGCGCCAGCGGCTGCCCAGGCGCGGCGGCGTCCGAGCCGAGCCCGCTCTGGTCCTGGTGCGCAGCGCCGGCGATGCCGAGCACCCGCAACCCGCGAGCGAGCAGTTGCGGAGCGTCGCGCGCCAGGTACTCGCCCGTGCCCGGATCGACCACGTTGTAGCCGGAGAGCCACACCGCGCCGCCATCCTCCGGGTACCAGTAGCGCTCCTCGAAGATCACATCGACGTTGACGGGCGGCTCGGGCACCGAGGCCGACCCTAGCGCCCGCCGCGGTCCGGATTCTCAGCCGGCAGCGGCCTGCGCGTCCTTGATCTCCTGGGCCAGCTCGTCGGCGGCCATGTCGGTCTCCTTCGACACCATGCGGTTGGCGGCCTTGATGTTCGCGGCGATCTGGTCCGCCATGTTGGTCGCGTAGACGACGATCAGTCCCGCCTGGCCCTCGTCGAGCACGTCGCCGAGCTCCTTGAGGTCGTCGCGCTTCATCCCGCCGCTGACGTGGCCGGAGACCGCGCCGATGGCCGCTCCGGCGCCGCCGCCGACGGCCAGCGCCCCGAGGATCCCGATGGGCGGGAACAGGGCGGCCACCGCGCCTGCGGCGAGGCCCCAGCCGAGGCCGTGGGCTGCCCCGTGGCGCGTCGGCTCCTCGTGCTTCTTGACGATCGCGACCTTCCCGTCGTCGCCCTTGGCGATGACCGCCGCGTCGAAGTCGTCGGAGGCCTTGACCTCGTGGTAGAGCGCCTTCACTGCTTCGTAATCGCGCACCGCCTCGTCCACGCTGGTGTACGACGCGGCGGCGATGAAAAGGGTGTCTGGCTTATCGGCCATGGCAATCTCCGGGTCCGGGAACCGCCGCACCGTAAGGGCGGCGCCAGCACCCGGCATCATCCCAACTGGGTGAGGTCCCGCCGCGCGGGCTCTTAGAGTGGCGGCGTGGGTTGGATAGATGCCGAGCTCGCACTGGTCGCCCTGGCCGCGATGGTGTCACCGACGACGCTGACGTTCTCGGTGCTCACCCTCGTGCTGGGCCACCGGCCGCTGCGTACGGGCTTCTTGTTCTACCTGGGCGCGCTGACCGCGACGCTGGCGGTGGGCGTGGTGGCCGCCTTCGTGGTCGGGAATACCGCCCATTCCTCAAGCCCCTCCACTCCGAAGACCTGGGTGGCGATCCTCGACATCGTCTTCGCTGTGATCATCGTGGCCTGGGTCATCCGCATGCTTCGGCGCCCCGCCGATCCCACGCGGACCCAGAGCATGGTCGACCAGATAGGCAAGGTCGCGGACTCGCCGGCAATCGCGGTCATCGGCGCCGGCGCCGCGCTGGCCAACCCGGGCGGGTTCATACCGATCGCGCTGAAGACCATCTCCGAGCTGAACCCGAGCACCAGCCAGTACGTCGTCGAGTGGGTCTTCTTCGCGCTGGTCTCGCTGCTGCCGCTCAGCCTTGCGCTGATCATGCTGGTGGCGGCCCCCGACCGGACGAACAGGGTTCTCCAGTCGGCGCGGACGTGGCTCGAGGGCCACGTGAGGATCATCGCGGCGGTGATCGTGCTCCTGCTCGCGGCGTCGCTGCTGCGCAACGGCATCGCCGGCCTGACCAGTTAGGTCTGCTGCTCCGCCTTCAGCCAGTCCAGCGTGGCCTCCAGGCCTGCCGCGTAGCCCACTCGCGGCTCCCAGCCGAGCAGCTCTCGCGCCTTGCGGTTGCTGAAGCTCTGGTTTCTGCCGAGCACGTGCACGGCCTGCCTCGACAGCAGCGGCGGCAGGCTCAGGTGCGTAGCTCGGTGCAGCAGCCGGTAGCCGTGCTCGAGCGAGAAACCGATGCCGTTGGCCGCCCAGTACGGCAGGCTCCACCTGACCTGCGAGCAGCCCAGGCCGTCGGCCAGGCCGTCCGTGAACTCCTTCCACGTGGTGTCCAGGCCGTCGCGTGGCGTTGAAGGCCTGGCCGGGCGCCGCCTCGTGCCGGAGCGCGAGCAGCGCGGCGTCGACGAGGTTGTCGATGTAGCAGAGCCCGGCGACCGCACGACCGCGATCGACCAGCACCATGTTCCCGCCGCGCATGGCCCGCGCGATCTCGCCGACGACCTCCTTCGAGCGCGGCCCGTAGACGGTGGCCGGGCGCAGGATCACGGTGTCCAGCGCGTGCGCCTCCCCCGCGCGGCGGACCTCCTCCTCGGCTGCCAGCTTCGTCTGCGCGTACCAGTTCCGGAAGCGCGTGGCGGCGTAGGTCTCGTCGATCGCAGCGCGGCCGGGATAGCCGTAGACATCCGTGGTGCTGAAGTGGATGAAGCGCTCCACGGACGCGTTCAGCGGAGGCCTCGAGCATGTTCCGCGTGCCCCCCACGTTGATGCCGGCGATCTCCTTCGCGGGAGCCCAGTCCGACACCAGCGCGCCGCAGTGGAGCACGTAGCGGCAGCCCTCCGCGGCGCGGGTCAGCGAACCCGGCGCTCTCCAGGTCGCCGACGGCGATCTCCACATCGAGCTTGTCGAGCAGCGAGGTGTCGCTGCTCGCGCGCACGAGGCAGCGCACCTGATAGCCGTCCTGCACCAGGCGCTGGGCCAGGTGTCCGCCGATGAACCCGGTCGCGCCCGTGACGAGGCAGACGTGGTCGCGCGACGGATCGATCGGCGTGCCGCGAAACGCGACCGTGCCGGCACGGCGCCGCGGCGGGCGCGGGCCGGTTGCGCAGCCGCGCCGTGGCGATGTCGCGCACCACGCCCCAGTTCTTGCTCGCGGCGCCGTGGCAGTCGGCGAGCACCGCGTCGAGCGCGCCCAGGAAGCTACTGCGCCTCGGGCTCGGAGAGCGTGAGCGGCGGCAGCAGCTTGATCACGTCGTTCTTGCCGGCCGCCATGGTGATCACGCCGTGGTCGCGGTGCAGCGGGATCACGATCAGCTGCGGGAACAGGCCCTCGCTCGCCAGGTGGATCAGGCGCCAGTTCACGCGCGCGACCCGGGAGCTGGGCGCGCCCAGCTCGATCCCGATCATCAGCCCGCTGCCGCGGACCTCCTTGACCATCTCGTAGCGCTGCTGGAGCTCCGCGAGCCCGTCGAGCAGCACGCTGCCCATGTGCGCGGCGTGCTCGACCAGGCCGTCGCGCTCGATGATGCGCAGCGTGGCGAGGCCCGCCGCCATCGACAGGCGATTGCGTCCGTAGGTCGACTGATGCACGTAGGAGCGCTCCAGAGCGTCCCACCGCCTTCTGGAGGATCTTGCGCCTCGTGACCATCGCTGCCACCGGCATGTAGCCGCCGCTGAGCGCCTTTGCCGACGAGCACGAAGTCCGGCTCGAGCCCCCAGTGCTCCAGGGCGAACAGCTTGCCGGTGCGCCCGAGCCCGGTCTGGATCTCGTCCGCCACGAACAGCGTGCCGTAGCGCCGACACAGCTCCTGCGCCGCCTTGCAGGTAACCCGGCGGCGGAAGCGTGACCATGCGACCCTGAATCGGCTCGACGATGAAGGCGGCCACGTCCTTCGCGCGCAGCTCCTTCTCGAGCCGCGCCAGGTCGCCGAACGGCACTCGCTCGCAACCCGGGAGCAGTGGGCCGAAACCCTCCTTGAAGAACTCGTCGCCCACCAGTGAGAGCGGCCCGAGCGTCACGCCGTGGAAGCTGTTGTCGCACGAGATCAAGCCGCGGCCGGCCGGTGGCCGCGCGCGCGAACTTCATCGCCGAGTCCACAGCCTCGGCGCCGGTGCTCGCGAAGAACACCGCGTCGAGCCCGTCCGGCAGCCGCTCGGTCAGCGCCTCCGCGAGCATGCCCGCCAGCACCGAGTAGTGGATCTGCACCCCGTCCACGAGGTTCGAGGCCAGCGTGGCCTCCAGCACCTCGCGCACGTCGGGATGGTTGTGGCCGAGGCTCGCGAAGCCCTCGCCGGTGTGGAAGTCCAGATGCGGCGCGGCCCTCGGCGTCGTAGAGATAGGAGCCCTGCGCGGATACGTAGTCCCGGTCGAAGCCGAGGATCCGCAGCACGTCCACGAGCGAGGGATCGAGGTGGCGCGCCGCCAGGTCGAGGGTCTCGTGCGCGCGCGCCTTGGCGTCAGTGACGACGCCCAGGGAGTCCAGCGTGTCCTTGGGTTGAGAGCCGGCGTTCAGGGCCAGAGCACGATACCCGGGGGTCGAAGTCTTGCGCTGGTGGAAGGTGCTGAGTTAGGGTCGCCACGTGCCTGGTGAGCAGCTGCGCGTCTTGATGGGTCCGTCGGCCGGACTCGAGCACGTCCTGGACGGGGACTTCACGGTCGGCCGCAACGAGGAAGGGGCGGGCAACCTCGGGAACGACCCCGAGATCTCCCGCCAGCATGCACGCTTTCACCAGCTCGAATCCGGCGAGATCGCGGTCGAGGATCTGGGTTCGACCAACGGCACGTTCGTGAATGGCGAGCGGATCGACGCCCCCCGAGTGCTCGCGCCCGGGGACACCGTCAAGGTGGGCCAGACGACGCTCCGCTTCGATGCCGCGGGACAGGCGACCACGATCAGCCCGGCGCCGGACCTCGGAGCCGCCGCTGCGGGTGCCGGGGCCGCCGCCGGCGCCGCTGCCGCGTCTCCACCGCCACCACCCGAGCCCCCATCGCCGCCACCTGCAGAGCCGACGCCCACGCCCCCGGGCCCAGAGCCCCCGACCGAGCCGCTGGTCAGCGCCCCACCGCCCCCCGCGCCCGCTGCGGCACCGGTGGCGGCCGCCACGCCCCCCGGCGGGCAGGAACGCTCCCGCACACCGTTCATCGTCGCGGGACTGGTTGCCGCGGCCGTCGTCGCCGTCGTGATCGTGCTCGTGAGCGGCGGGAGCAGCAAGAAGAGCGACAGCACCGCGGCGGCGTCGTCTCCCGCGACCACGGCCGTGACGACCGCCTCAACGACCGCCGGGACCGCCACCGTGACCACCACGCCCACCACCACCCAGGCCGCCTCGAACGAGGCTGCCTCGTCCACGAAGGTCACGCCGGTCGGAAGCACGTTGAAGCTGGGCCAGCCGGCGGTGATCGCCTACGACGATGCGTCGAACCACAAGAAGGGCACGATCGAGATCACGCCGGCCCCGATCCAGAAGGGCTCGATCTCGGACTTCCAGAACATCGAGCTGACCGCCGACCAGAAGACGTCCACGCCCTTCTACGTGAAGGTCGGCGTGAAGAACGTGGGGACGACCGACCTGTCGGGGAGCTCGCCGGGCAGCTTCATCGACGGTGTTGACGATCGCAACCAGGAGCAGTCCGAGGTCATCTTCTTCGGCGACTTCCCGCGCTGCGACTCGACGGAGCCCAAGCAGTTCAAGGCGGGCGGCTCATACTCCGTATGCCTCACGTACCTGATCCCCAAGGGCGGCTCGCTCGTCGGGATGCGCTGGTCGGTCTTCGACGAGAAGACGGGGAAGTCGGACCTCAACTGGAAGTAACCCATCTCGGGTCAGAACACACCTGGTGGGACCGACATCGATCGGCTCGTCGGGGCGTACTACGACGAACACCCCGATTCGTCGAACCCCCTGCAGGCGGTGTCATTCGGGACCTCGGGTCACCGCGGCAGCTCGCTGTCGGGGACGTTCACGGAGGATCACATCGTCGCGATCAGCGAGGCGATAGCCCGCTACCGCGCGGCGGAAGGGATTGACGGCCCGCTCTTCCTCGGACGCGACACGCACGCCCTCTCGGAGCCGGCGTACCGGACCGCGGTCGAGGTGCTGGTCGCGCACGACATCGACGTGGCGGTCGACTCCGAGGACGGCTACACGCCCACCCCCGCGATCTCGCACGCGATCCTGACCCACAATGCGCGCAGAGGCGCGAGGGCGGATGGGATCGTGATCACTCCCTCCCACAACCCGCCCGAGGATGGCGGCTTCAAGTACAACCCGCCCCACGGTGGGCCGGCGGACACCGAAGTCACGCGGCAGATCCAGGACACCGCCAACGACTTCTTGCGCACCGGTCTGCGCGGCGTCTCGCGGCTGGCCTACGACGTGGCGGCGGCGCGTGCTCGTCGCCACGACTATCGCTCCGCCTACGTGAGCGACCTGGCCGCGGTCGTCGACATGGACGAGATCGCGGGCGCGGGGGTCCGGCTCGGGGTCGATCCGCTCGGCGGCGCGAGCGTGGCGTATTGGGACGCGATCGCGAGCCGCTACCGGCTCGATCTCGAGGTGGTCAACGATCGGGTGGATCCGACGTTCTCCTTCATGCCGCCGGACCACGACGGCAAGATCCGCATGGACTCCTCGTCGCCCGACGCGATGGCCGGCCTGATCTCGCTCAAGGACCGCTTCGACGTCGCCTTCGCCAACGACCCCGACGCCGACCGGCACGGCATCGTGACCAGCGCGGGTCTGCTGAACCCGAACCACTACCTCGCCGCGGCGATCGCGTACCTGTTTGGCGGCGCCCGCCGGGAGTGGGGCGAGAACGCAGGCGTGGGCAAGACGATGGTGTCGAGCAGCATCATCGACCGGGTGGCGGCCGGCTTGGGGCGTCCGCTCGAGGAGGTCCCGGTTGGATTCAAGTGGTTCGTCCCGGGGCTGCTCGAGGGCACGCTGGGATTCGGCGGCGAGGAGAGCGCGGGCGCGAGCTTCCTCCGCCGCGACGGCCGCGTCTGGACGACCGACAAGGACGGGCTGATCATGGGACTGCTCGCGGCCGAGATGACCGCGCGCGAGGGGAAGGACCCCGCTGAGCTCTACGCCGAGCTGACCGGGCGCTACGGAGCGCCCGTCTATCGCCGTGTGGACAGCCCCGCCACGCCGGAGCAGAAGCGCGCCCTGGGCGCCCTCTCACCCGACGACGTGACGACGACACAGCTCGCCGGGGAGCCCATCGCCGGGGTGCTGACCGCCGCGCCTTCCGGCGGGCCGCTCGGTGGATTGAAGGTCGTGACCGAGAGCGGCTGGTTTGCCGCGCGCCCATCCGGAACCGAGGACGTCTACAAGCTCTATGCCGAGAGCTTCAACGGCGAAGCGCACCTGGAACGCATTCTCGGGGAGGCGCGGGAACTTCTGGACCGAGTCCTCGCGCCCAAACGATGACCTATGCTGACCCTTCGAGGGGATTTGAGTCACGAGCCGACACGCTTGGCGGCCGACGACCGCGTCGGCACTCGCTTTGGGGAGTATCAGATCGATTCGCTCGTCGGCGTGGGCGCGATGGGCAAGGTCTACAGGGCGACCGCATCGGACGGCACTCCCGTCGCGCTGAAGCTCGTCAAGCAGGACCTGGCCCGAGATGAGACCTTCAAGCGCCGCTTCAGACGCGAGGCCCGGATCGCCCAGAGCGTGCGCAACCCCCACGTGGTCGTGGTGCGGGACACGGGCGAGCACGACGGCCTTCCCTATCTGGCCGCGGAGTTCGTCGAAGGCATCGCGCTCGATCAGAAGCTCGAGCTCGAGGGTCGACTCGACCTGGCCACAACCGTGGGGATCTGCGGCCAGGTGGCCGAGGGCCTCCAGGCCTTGTGGGAGGCGGGAATGGTGCACCGGGATGTCAAGCCGGCCAACATCCTGCTCGACCTGGACGGGAAGGCGTACATCACGGACTTCGGGCTGGCGAAGGACAGCCAGGGCAGCGTGCTGACGCGACCCGGACAGGCGCTCGGGTCGATGGACTACATGCCGCCTGAGCAGATCCGCGGCGAGCCGGTGACCGGCGCGGCCGACACCTACTCGCTCGGCTGCGTCGTGTTCGAGTGCCTGTACGGGCGACCACCCTTCGGGGATCGCCCGGGGATGCGTGCGCTGTGGGCCCACCTCCAGGACGAGCCTCCGGATCCATCAGCTGAACGCACCGATATCTCGCCCGAGTTCACCCGAGCGCTGAGGACCGCCCTTCGCAAGGAACCCGCCGAACGACCCCGTACGAGCGTCGAGTACGCCCGTTCGCTCTCAGAGGCAGCGGGTATCCCAATCGTGGACGGAAACGGTTGACCCGGCTCTCGGCCGTGGTCGTTGTCGCGCTCCTATGCGCGGGGTGCGGCTCGAGCGCCAGCTCCACGCCGCCCGCCTCGACCCGGGCCGCCACCCCTGCACCGCCTTCCACCGGCACCGTGAACATCACGATGAAGATTCTCGCCTTCCAGCCGAGCGCCGTCCGCGCGGGGGTCGGGCAGACCGTCGTCTGGACCAACGAGGACAACGTGCCGCACAACGTGATCTACGTGAGCGGGCCGAAGTTCACGTCCTCTCGGCCGAGGATAAGAAACGGGACGACGTTCTCGATCAAGCTCACGCAGCCCGGCACGATCCACTACTTCTGCTCGATTCACCCCTGGATGAAGGCGACGATCGCCGTCTCCGGGTGAGCTAGGCGACCGGGCCGCCCAGCGCCACGTCGTCGTCCTCCGGCGCCGCCCCCGCCGCCGGGAGGTGGCAGAGCAATGCGAGGCTGCTCGCCTGCGACGGGTCAGTCGCGACGACCGCCGGCCGCCACACCACGTCGTAGGTGGCGGACGCGGTGCGTCCGGGCACCGTTATGGATGCCGTCTTGGTCTTGACCAGTGTGCCGCAGAGCGCCGGCGCGGTGGCCTCGCCGGGCAGGCTGCGCTTCAGGTCGCTCCGGTCGAGGACGTTGTCGTAGATGCCGTTGCCGTTGTAGTCGACGCCGTGAATGATGATCACGGCGTTGTCCGAGCGGATCGCGCCCGCGATGCCGGCGGGAAGCGTGATCGTCCGCTTGTAACGGATGTCTCCGGCGGTCGGGAAGCGAGAGAAGTCGATGATGCTCTTGCGGCTTATGTCACCGGACGTGGTCAGCGCCACCTCCGGCGGTCCGTAGAAGCGGATCCCGTTGCTCGTGCTGATCGACAGGTGCCCATTGTGGGGACGGGCCGCCGATGCAGGCGGGCAGATTCCCTGGCCACCCGCGTGTATGTGCATCGCGTGCGGCTGGCCGTTCAGCAGCCCGTTGGTGTCGATGGTCACCGTTGCCACATCCCCGTTCAGGGAGATGTCCGTCTTGCCGCTGCCCGTCACGTGGTTGGTGGGCACCGGCGCCAACCCGGTCTTGAAGGGCACCCCGGCCGGCGCGGGGGCGGAACCCTGGGTGGTGCTGCTGCTGACGCTGCTGCTCTTGCTGCCGCCACCACCACCCGAGCTCGCCACGACAACCGCCACGATGCCACCGGCAACCGCCGCCGCGATTGCGGCCGGCAGGAGAAAGCGCTTGGGCGAGCGAGAGGAATCGTCCCCGCTCCCGTGCTGCGCGGGCGGGGGACCCGCGGGTGGCGTCGGCCCCGGCCGTGGCCGCCGCGACCGCGGGTACGGCGGGCTCGCTCGGAACCGGGGCGCTGGGCGGGGGCACCGGAGCGCTGGGCGGGGGGGCGGCCGCGGGCGGCGGCGCCTCTCCGCCGGAGATCACGGTCTCGTCGGGAGCCGGCGTGGATGGCTCCGCCGGCGGTGGCGGCGCGGTGATGCGCGTCTCCTGGGGGGATGCCGGCTCCGCCGGCGGCTCGGGCGCCCCGGAGATCACGGTGCCGTCCGGCGCGGCCTCGACTCCCGTCAGCGTCGCCTCTCCGGTCGCGACGATCGTCGGCTGGCCCGTGTAGCGCATTCCCGCCAGCACGGCAGCCGCATCGCGCGCGAAGTCTCCAGCCGAGAGGTAGCGATCGGCGGGCTCCTTGGCCATCGCCTTCGCGATAACAGGGGCGAACGCCGGGTATTCGTCCGTGATCGCACCCTCGAGCGGCGGCGCAGGATCATGAACGTGGGCAAAGAGGGTTGCCACCGAGTTCTCGCGCTCGTAGGGCACCTTCCCGGTGAGCATCTGGTAGAAGACGCAGCCCAGCGCGTAGATGTCGGTGCGTGCGTCGATGTGAGAGCCCGTGACCTGCTCGGGGGCCATGTAGTCCACGGTCCCGACCACGTGCCCCTTGACGGTCAGCGCAGAGGCCGTGTCGGACTTCTTCGCCAGCCCGAAGTCGGTGAGGTACGCGTGCTCCTGCCCGTCCTTCACGGTGATCAGGATGTTTCCCGGCTTCACGTCTCGGTGCACCAGGCCGCCGCGGTGCGCCGCGTCGAGTGCCGAGGCGCACTGCTGGAGCAGATCGACGGCCCGGTTGGGATCCAGCGCGCCGGTCTTCACAAGAACATCGCGCAGGTCGGTGCCCGTCACGAAGTCCATCACGAAGAACAGCATTCCCTCGTGCTCGCCGGCGTAGTGGATCCCCACCACGTTCGGGTGGTGGAGGGAGGCCGCGATCCGGATCTCGCGCTTGAACCGCTCCCGGAACTGCTCGTCCTCGGCCAGCTCGGGCGCGAGCACCTTCAGCGCGTAGATCCGGTTGAGGGCGATGCTGGTCGCCCGATACACGACGCCCATGCCTCCGCGGCTGATAAGGCCGTCGATGCGATAGCCGCCGACTACCGTCCCAGTTTCCAGATCGCCTCTCACTGCCATTCGTCGGGCCCTCTCATGAGCGGTTGGGCTTCAGGCGTGAGAGGCGTTGCGCCGGCCAGCACGCCGTTTCCCGCACCGCGGCTGAGCTTAACGGGGCGGACGTGAGTGTCAAGACCGCCAGCGGACCGGGTAGACGGTGTGCTCGCCGATGAGCCCCTTGAAGCGATGCTCGGCCCCGCGGATCGAACTCGAAGCTCGGATCGCTCTCGGTGTACTCCTTGAGCGTCGAGGAGACGAGGATCTCCCCGGCCCCGGCGAGCGCCGCGATCCTCGCGGCGAGCACGACGTTGCGGCCGAGCGGCTGATCGGAGCTCATGATCACGAACCCGGAGTGCAGGCCGATGCGGAGAGCGAGATCTTGGCGCTCCGGCCCGTCCAGCCGCCGCCGCCGAAGGTGCGCTGGAGCTCCACGGCGGCATGCAGGCCGCCATGGGCGCTGTTGAAGGATGCAAGGAAGCCGTCGCGCTCGAACTTCATCACCTGACCGTCGTGGTGGGCCAGGAGCTGCTCGACCAGCACGTGGTGGTCGCGGAGCAAGCCGTCCCAGCGATCGGGTCCCAGCCTGAGCCTCCATCGCGTCGGCGTCGGCGATGTCGCTGAGCATCAGGGTCACGGCGCCGTCCGGCGAGCTGAGCCGGCTCACGGCGGGCATCATCGGCTCGAGCGCCGAGGCGATGACGTCGATCGAGGTCTGTCGTAGCGGAGATTCCACGTCGAGGCCTGTGTCCCCCAAAGTGGGCCGAGCATACCTTGACACTCATCCTCAACCGGGGCAGAGTCGCGCTCCGATGAAGGTCTCCTCGCATCACGGCAGTCGCCCGAGCGCGTTCCCGCCGATCGCCGACTACGCGTTCCTGTCCGACTGCGAGACGACCGCGCTGGTCGCACCGAGCGGCAACGTCGAGTGGCTGTGCCTGCCGCGGATGGACTCGCCGAGCGTGTTCGGCGCGATCCTCGACCGCGACGCGGGCGGGTTCCGCGTCGGCCCGGCCGACGTCGAGCGTTCCCGCCGCCCGCCGCTACATCCCGGGGACGATGGTGCTCGAGACCAGCTGGGAGACGCGGATGGGCTGGGTGATCGTGCGCGACGCGCTCTGCATCGGGCCCTGGCATCACGACGACCGAGCGCTCGCGACAGCCACCGGCGCTCGCCGACCGACTACGACGCCGACCACGTCCTGCTGCGCACTGATCGAGTGCGTGCAGGGCTCGGTGGAGATCAAGCTCGACTGCGAGCCGGCGTTCGACTACGGCGGGCTCGCGGCCGACTGGCGCTACGCCGGACCGGGCTACCACGAGGCGATCGCGAGCTCGGAGGGCATGGACACCGCAGCTGCGCCTCGTCTACCGACCTGCGCCTCGGCTTCGAGGGCCCGCGCGCACGCGCGCGCACGATGCTGCAGCGAGGGCGACGTGGCGTTCGTCGCGCTGGGCTGGTCGCAGCATCCGCTGCCGGCGACCTACGAGGAGGCCGAGGCGTGGCTGAGCGCGCACCGCCCACTACTGGCAGGAGTGGCTCAAGCACGGCACGTTTCCCCGATCACCCGTGGCGCTCCTACCTGCAGCGCAGCGCGCTGACGCTCAAGGGTCTGACGCTACGCGCCGACCGGAGCGATGATCGCGGCGGCCACCACCTCGCTGCCCGAGACGCCAGGCGGCGACCGCAACTGGGACTACCGCTACAGCTGGATCCGCGACTCGACGTTCATGCTCTGGGCGCTGTACACGCTCGGCTTCGACTGGGAGGCCAACGACTTCTTCTACTTCGTCGCCGACGTGGCCGAGGCCGAGGAGGGGGAGCTGCAGATCATGTACGGGATCGGCGGCGAGACGCAAGCTCGAGGAGCAGGAGCTCGAGCACCTGTCCGGCTACGACGGCGCGCGGCCGGTGCGGATCGGCAACGGCGCCTACAACCAGAACCAGCACGACGTCTGGGGCGCGGTGCTCGACTCGATCTACCTGCACACGCGGTCGCGCGACCAGCTGCCCGAGCGGCTGTGGCCGATCATCAAGCGCCAGGTGGAGGCGGCGCTCGACGCACTGGCGCGAGCCCGACCGCGGGATCTGGGAGGTCCGCGGCGAGCCCAAGCACTTCACGTCGTCGAAGCTGATGTGCTGGGTGGCCGCCGACCGCGGCGCGCGGCTGGCCGCGCATGCGCGACGACGAGGCGACGGCGCCGCGCTGGCAGGCGGCCGCCGACGAGATCCACGCCGACATCTGCGCGCACGGCGTCGACGAGCGCGGCGTGTTCGTCCAGCACTACGACACGACGGCGCTCGACGCGTCGCGTGCTGCTGATGCCGCTGGTGCGCTTCCTGCCGCCCGACGACCCGCGCATCCGCGCCACCGTGCTGGCGATCGCCGACGAGCTGACCGAGGACGGGCTGGTGCTGCGCTACCGGGTCGACGAGACCGACGACGGCCTCTCCGGCGAGGAGGGCACGTTCACGATCTGCTCGTTCTGGCTGGTCTCGGCGCTCGTCGAGATCGGCGAGCTCGCGCGCGCGCGCGGGCTGTGCGAGAAGCTGCTCTCCTACGCCAGCCCGCTCGCGCTGTACGCCGAGGAGATCGACCCCGACACCGGCCGCCACCTCGGCAACTTCCCCCAGGCGTTCACGCATCTGGCGCTGATCAACGCGGTCATGCACGTCATCCGACGCCGAGCAGCAGCCCGAGCCCGACCATAGATAATGGGCGGTGTGTCTGCGAATCCTTCCGCCGACGCCCAGTCCATCTCAGACTTGAAGGCTCGCGCCGAGGCCGAGCGGGCGGGCCGGCCATTTCTGCTCTTCACGGACGGGAATGGCAGCCAGCAGCTGTTCCCCTTCGAATCCGGCGCGGGCGTATCGGTAGGGCGCGAGGCGTCGTCAGATCTCCCGCTGGCATGGGACGCGCAGGTCTCACGTGTCCACGCCCGCTTCGAGCGGGTCGGGGACGATTGGGAGCTCGTCGACGACGGGCCCTCGCGCAACGGCACGTTCGTGAACGGGGAGCGCCTGAACGGCAGGCGCCGCCTGCGCGACGGCGACGCCCTGCGCTTCGGGAACACGAAGGCCACCTTCCGCTCGCCCGGCGTGGAGCAGGTGGGCGCGACCGAGGCTCCAGCGGCCGTGGCCCTCTCGAGCACCCAGCGCCGCGTGCTCGCCGCGCTGTGCCGTCCTTACAAGGGGCGCAGCGGCTTCGCCAGCCCGGCCTCCAATGAGCAGATCGCCGAGGAGCTGTTCCTTGCCGTCGGTGCCGTGCAGGCTCATCTCAAGGTCCTGTACGCGAAGCTCGGCGTCGAGGACGGGCCCGCGAGCGAGAAGCGAGTCCGTCTGGTCGAACGCGCCTTCTCAGCCGGCCTGATCTCCGAGCGCGACCTCTAGGCAGGGTGCTCTCCCCCGGCTCCATCTTCGCCGGCTACGAGATCGAGAGCGTCGTGGGCGTCGGCGGGATCGGGACCCTCTACCGGGCCCGCCAGGTGCGGCTCGACCGGCCCGTTGCGCTCAAGCTGGTCGCGCCCGAAATGGCGAGCGACCCCGTGATCCGAGAGCGTCTGCGCCGTGAGGCCAGGACGATCGCCGCGCTGGACCATCCCAACGTCGTCCCCCTCTACGAGGCGGGCGAGGCGGACGGGACCGTCTACATCGTCACCCGCTGGGTGGAGGGCACCGAGCTCGGCAACCCTGATCCAGACCGAGGGTGCCCTCGAGCCCGGGCGGGCGGCACGGATCGCCGCTCAGATCGCCGCCGCGCTCGCCGTGGCTCACGAGAAGGGGCTCGTTCACCGGGACATCAAGCCCTCGAACGTGATCCTGACCTCCGAGGATCACGTCTACCTCACCGACTTCGGGCTGGTCAAGCGGGTCGGCACAGCCGCGGGGCTGACGGCCGTGGACCAGATGCTGGGGACCGTGGACTACGTGGCGCCGGAGCAGATCGAGGGCAGCGAGCCCGACGCACGCGGCGACGTCTACAGCCTCGCCTGCGTGCTCTTCGAGATGCTCGCCGGCGAGCCGCCCTTCGGGGCCCAGAAGGGCGGGATGGCGAAGATGTGGGCGCAGGTCAACGCCGACCCGCCCCCGCTGCGCGAGCAGCGGCCCGACGTGCCCGCCTGCGCTCGAGGACGTGGTTCGGCGCGCGCTGGCCAAGGCGCCCGAGGCGCGTCCGAGCGCGGCGGCCTTCCGGGCGGACGTCCTCGCTGCCGTCCTCGAGCCGCGCTAGGGCCGCCGGCTACCGGCAGCTGTCGAGGAGCTTCGTGGTGAGCATGATCCGGCCGAGCGCCACCCAGGCGGCGCCGTAGTAGGTCGGGGCCCGCTGATCCAGGGCGTCGGCCGCGTCCAGCAGGCCGTCGCGGGCAGCCAGTTGGCCGGCGGCGGCAGCTGCTCCGGCCGCCGCCACGAGCGCGACCGGATGCAGGGTGTTACCCGTCGGCCGTCCGGAGAGGTCGTGCTCCACCGGCAGCTTGGTGGGGTTCTGGTCGGCGAAGACGGGCCATGCCCTGGCGGCTATCTGCCGCCCGGCCGGGTTCGGGTCCTCGGCCATCCGTACCAACGTGCGCACGGCATCGAAGCCGAACTGCGGGCGCCCGTTGGGATGGTTCGGCAAGCCGATCGGGACGGGCGTATTACCGACGAACCACGCCCAGTCGGGCGGTAGCCGTCCCTGAGCCGGCATCAGCTTGCTCGTGATGGAGAGTGAGCTCGCCTCCAGACCGCTCCAGCGGGGGTCGCCCGACGCGGCCCGCAGCGCCGCGTACGAGGCGGGCGAGAAGTAGCTGGGGTTCACCGTGACCGGTGGCTTGACCGCCCATGGACCGGCCGTCAGCACCGGGGCCCCATGAACGGTGGCCACCTCGACTCGCATGATGTCTCTCCCCAGTTGAACTCCCTCCCGTTTCAGGCTGGGGCGGTTGAAGCGGCAGCCAGCGACCAGCAGCGCGCGGCTGGCGTCCAGGTCGGCGTCGGTTGCCGCCTGGGGGTCCACCACGCGACCATTGCGCCAGAGGAACGAGATGAGCCCATCAGGACGCTGGAGGTTGTCCTTCGTCCAGCTCCAGATCTTGTCGAATTGACGCGAGTCTCCGACGGCCGCCGCCAGCAGCATGCCGTACGCCTGCCCCTCGCCGACGGTGTCGTCCCCCTGGTCGAGTCGCTGAACGCGTCCGTCGGGGGCGACGTAGCGGGCCAGAAAGCGATGGGCGGCGGCGGTGGCCTGGGTCGGAGGGGCGACGGCCGTGCGCGGAGGAGTACTCGAGCCACCGCAACCCGCCAGTAGGCAGAGCGCGATGCCTCCAAGCGCCAGCGCCGACCCGAATCCTTCCCGCTGAGTCATGCGCTGGCCTCAGCGGGCTCGAACGACGACCCAGAGGCGGGAGCGCGCGGTTTCTCGAGCGCGGCCCAGCATCCGGTCATGAGAATTGAAACGTGGACGGCAGCGAACGAGACGTTGTTGAACGTGGCGGCATCTGGATTCCGAACGAGCCCGTAGATGCTGGCCAGCGACCAACAGCCCGACGAACACGAGCGCGGGCATCACCGCTGCCGGCTGGCGGGCCCCGGCACCCTTCTTCGGGGTCACGACGAAGGAGCCCTTCTTACCCAGCACGGTGTAGATCGTGGAGAGTATGTGGATCCAGAAGTTCGCGGCCGACAGCGCGAACGCGGCGAAGGTGTACGAACCCGCGCCGGCAACCGCGGCAATCGTCAGTGCCGTGGCGTAGTAGGGCACGAAGTGGAGCAGGAACTCGGGAGCGGTGATGCCGCCGATGGGTTGGCCGCCGCCGAAGAGACGAATCACCGGGAAGCTCATGTAGATGAGGACCGTCCACCCGGAGAGGAAGTAGAGCCCCGAGAGCAGATACTGCGTCTTCAGGCGCAGCGGGAGCTTCGCTCGGAGCGCGCGGGGGATGCCGGATAGGCAGCCCCTGGCCCAGCGCTGTTGCTGGGAGACGTAGGCGGCGATGTCCTCGGGCCCGAGGCCGCGCGCGAGCACATCCGGCACGTACACCGAGCTCCAGCCCTGCTCGTGAAGGTGGATCGAGAGCTCGAAGTCCTCGGTGAGCGAGTTGGTCGGGAAGCCGCCCACGCTCTCGAATGCCGTCCGGCGGAACAGCACGTTGGTGCCGCAGCAGAAGACGGCATCGAGCCCGTCCTTGCCGCGGGCGATGGCGCCGAAGAAGAGCGCCTGCTGCGCCCACGACGCCGACGCAATGCGGCTGCCCTCGGTGTTGGCGTAGTACTGCGGCGTCTGGACGAACGCCACGCTGGGGTTGTCCATGTGCCCGAGCGTGGCCTCGAGGAACTCGGGGTCCGCCACGTGGTCGGAGTCGAAGACGGCGATGAACTCGGCGTTGGTCTTCGTGAGGGCGTGGTTGATGTTGCCCGCCTTGGCGCCGGTGTGCTCTGGGCGCCGGATGTAGCCCACGCCGTGCCGCGCGGCGAGGTCGCGGATGGCGTCGTCGTTGCCGTCGTCCAGCACCCAGACCCTCACCTCCGCGCCCCGCAGGCCGGCGGCGGCGGCCACCGTCAGGTCGACGATGTCCGGCGGCTCCTTGTAGACGGGGACGAAGACGTCGACGGCCACCCGGCGGGTCGGTGGTCGCCTCTCGCGCACGCGCTCGTTCGCGCAGGTCCACCAGAAGCCGAGCGCCTGGGTGAGGTTGAAGAGCTCCGCCGCGATCAGGATTCCGTACAGGTACGGGGTGCCCACCCGAGCCGGGTTGAGCAGCCAGCCGAAGTACCACACGCCAAATGGCAGCCCGAGGAGGATCAGGATTCGCACACGCCGGCGCACACTCCAATTGGGCACCGGCTGCCATGTGACCCGTCGAAGGCGGACGTCCCAGGGCTGGCTGCTCATTGAAACTCCCAGACCATGGTTTGGGCCGTCTTGAAGCGGCGCACGAGCTTTCGGAAGAAGGTGAGCTGCCCAACCACCTTGTTCGTTTCGTTGAAGAATTGGCGATTGCTCTGGAACGAGGCGAGGACGAACACCGGGCTCGCCTCCCTCCGTGCGGACAACGGGACCGTGAGGGGCTGGCTCCGTAGGCCAGGCGCGTAGTACTCGAGCACGTAGCGCATGTCGGGCGGCTCCAAGAGTACGAGACTGTTCGGCCCCGCATCCGCCTTGATGTCCTTGATCGCGGCGCGGAAGTCGAACAGGCGGGGATTGCTCTTGTCCGTCTGCTGATCGGCCAGGCCGCCGACCAAGGTGAGCAAGACGACGCCCGCAACGAGGAACTGCGCCCTCGGCTTTCGCAGCCAGCCCGTTATGAGCCGCGCTATGAGGAGCAGCAGCAGAGGCACGGTCAGGATGAAGTAGCGCACCTCGAACAGCGAGCTATCGAACGCGGACACGCCCAGGAGAAGCACGACGGGGATGAACGCGGCGCCCGCGAGGATCAGCGTGCGCCGCGATCCGCCGCGACCGAGCAAGAGCAGCGAGAGGAGCAGGAACAACGGCCACATCGCGGCCAGGAGCTCCGTCGTCGCGTCAGGGTGGTAGCCCCAGAGCGCCCAGGCCATGTTGGCGAGAACGGTGTAGAAGGACAGCGCGTCATAGGTCCCGCTCGGCGAGCCGGCGGCGGTGTGCGTTGACTGGAACTGGTGATGCGCGAACACCACGAGCGGCACGAGCTGCATGGCGAGGATGGCGGCCGAATACGCGAAGCCCAGCGCCAGCGCTCTGACGGACTCCCCGTTCCGGTGCCGGTGGATGAGGACCCCAACGAAGATGACCTGCTGCAGAGCGATCAGGAGCACGCCGAAGTAATGCGACCAGAGCAGAGCGGCGGTGGCGAGGATGTACAACGCCCAATTGCCCATGCTCGGCTTGCGCAGCACTCGCAGCTGTGTCAGCAGAGCGAGCACGCCGAAGAGGGTCACGAAGGCGTACATCCGCACCTCCTGCGAGTACCAGACGAGCAGCGGCGAGGCCGCGACGAACGCGGACGCGATCAGGCCTGTGCGGCGGTCATACAGCTCCCGTCCCAGCTCGTAGAGCGCAGGGATCACGAGCGTCCCGGCGATCAGCGAGGGGATCCGGACGGCGAACTCGCTGTCGCCGAACGCACGGACCGTCAACCACAGCGCCAGGTGGTGGAGCGGCGGGACGCGGTCGCCGTAATACAGGTTCCTGAACAGGCCGTGCAGGGACAGATGTGCCTGGTGGATACTGATCGCCTCGTCGAGCCAGATCCCGCGCGTCACGGCCAGGCGCAGCCCCAGCCCCGCGAGGATGATCACGGCGAGGGCGATGCGGGCAGTCTTGAGGCTCGTGTCCGGCTCGCCGCGTCGCGGGAGCCGCCCTCGCCGGCCGAACAGCTCGGCCTCGTGCGCACCGCGAAGGCGTCCGAAGAGCGCCTGCAGTCGGTTCCCTTCCACCGGCTTGACCGTGGGCACAGGATCAGCGCGTTTCGACGGGGGCTAGGTGCTCGCGCACTCTAACCGAGGGCGTGAGGTCTTCCGCTTGACGGCCAGGCCTTTTTTGCGCCCGGCGCGCGGGTGAGGCGTAGGCTTCGGCGCTGATGGCCCACGAGCAGCTGCGGGTGACCGACGGCGAGGAAGGCGGCAGGCGGCTCAGCGTCGACGGCGAGCTGCTGATCGGCCGCGGCGCTCCCGGCGACGACGGGCGGCTCGGCCAGGATCCCGAGCTCTCCCGCCTACACGCGCGCCTCACCCGCGACGCCGAGGGACGGCTCACGATCGAGGACCTCGGGTCGGCGAACGGGACGTTCTTGAACGATGAGCCGATCGACACGCCGCGGATCCTCGCGGCGGGCGACGTCGTGAGAATGGGCAGAACGGTGCTTCAGGTCACCGACAGCGCGGGTGCGGTGCCCGAGCCCCCCAGCGCCAGCCCCGCTCCGGTCCCGGAGCTGGTGATCACCGCCGGCAGCTCGGCGGGCCGCCGGCTCACGCTCGGCGAGGAGCTCATCCTCGGCCGAGAGGGGAGCGGCGACGGGGAGCTGAGCGACGATCGCGAGCTGTCCCGCCGCCACGCCCGGGTTGCTGGCGACCCCGACGGACGGCTCACGATCGAGGACCTCGGGTCGGCCAACGGCACGTTCGTGAACGGCGACCGCGTGTACGGCCGCCAGCTGCTCGAGCTGGGCGACACGGTGCGAATCGGCTCGACCACGATGCAGTTGGTCGAGGCCGGGCAGGCGCCGGCACCTGCGGTCGCGCCTCCGGCTCCATCGGCTCCGGCGCCCCCGCCCCCCGTATTGCCGCCGAGGCCTCCCACCCCCGCCGTCGACCTGGAGCGGCTGGCATCCCAGCTGCCGCCGGGATCCGTCTTCGCGGGCTGTCGCGTGGAGCAGGTCATCGGCCACGGGGACATGGGCGTGGTCTACAGGGCCGAGGAGCTGGCGCTGGAACGCCGGGTCGCACTCAAGCTCATCCTGCCGGAGCACTCCGGACAGGAGCGCTTCCGCGAGCGCTTTCAGCGCGAGGCGGCGGTCGCGGCCGCGATCGACCACCCAAATGTCATTCCGATCTTCGACGCGGGCGATGAGGGCGGGGTCCTCTACATCACGATGCGTCTGGTCGACGGCACGGACCTGCGCGCGCTGATCGCCGGCGAGGGCCGCATCGAGCCGCTGCGGGCCGCGCGCATCGTGCGGCAGGTCGCCGCGGCGCTCGACGCGGCGCACGCTCGCGGGATGATTCACCGCGACGTCAAGCCCTCCAACGTCCTGCTCGGCCGCGAGGACCACGTCTACCTCAGCGACTTCGGCCTCGCCAAGCGCGTCGCCTCGGTCGCCGAGCTCACGCGGCACGGATCCATGGTCGCCCGAGCCGAGTACGTCGCGCCTGAGCAGATCCTGAACCAGCGTGTGGATGCGCGCGCGGACATCTACGCGCTCGGCTGCCTGCTGTTCGAGGCCCTCACAGGAGAGACTCCCTTCGCCAGATGGAGCGGTGGCCCGGAGGCGCTGGCCCACCTCGAGGCTCCCCGACCGTCGGCGGTGGCTCTGTGCCCCGACCTGCCGCCCGAGTTCGATGACGTGCTGCAGCGGGCGATGGCGATTGAGCCAGGCGACCGCTATCCGTCCGCGGGCGACTTTGGACAGGCGGCACTCGTCGCGGCCGGCGGGCTGCGGCAGGCCAGATCCTGGTCCGTGGTCGCCACCGGGGAGGCGGCCTTCGCTGCGGAAGAGCGGGCTGCGGAAGAGGCCGTCGCCGCCGCGCCTCCGGCCGCGGCGTCGCCGGGCACCGTCAACAACCGCCTCGACGTGACGCGCTGGGCGATCGCCATCGCCGGGCTGGTGATCGTGGCGGTGTTCATGGTCGCCGCGCTGAACGGCATCTCGAACCTCTGACGGGCGGCCGAAAAAGATGGGTCAAACGCCTCATGACGGCGAGCTCGCGCACACCTAGGGTGGCGTGACACCGACCCAAGGAGCGCGAGACATGCCGAAGGTTTCGAGGGATAGCGCCGCGCACGTGGAGGACCATGGCCCGGTCGAGGACCGGCACGAGGACCTCGACGGCTACACCGTCAATTTCGTCTCATTCCGCGCCGACATCGACGGCACGCCGCTGCTCAAGGGACAGCCGGATGACAGCTGCCAGTGCCCCCACTGGGGCTACGTGGTGAAGGGCAGGCTGACCTACCGCTTCGCCGATCACGAGGAGGTCTTCGAGGCCGGCGACGCCTTCTACCTCCCGCCCGGCCACGTGCCGTTGGCCGAGGCCGGCAGCGAGCTCGTCCAGTTCAGCCCCGCCGCGGAGCTGAAGCTGGTCGAGGCCGCCATGATGGAGAACATGCGCGCAATGCAGGCGTCCTAGCCGGGGATCGTGAGGCCCGGCACGTGGCCGGGCGCGAGCGCGACGGCGAGGCCGAGGGCGGCGATGAACGCCGCGGTGGCCAGGATCGTGACGCGGCCCCAGGGCAGCAGCTTCTCGATCGCCACCAGCGCCGCCACCACGATCATCCAGGTCACGTTCATCACCCCGACGGCGAAGAGCGCGGCCATCAGCGCCCAGCTCGAGCCGACGCAGAAGCCGCCGTGCTCCAGGCCCATCGGCAGCGCGCCCGACAGGCCGGGTCGCCAGCGCTGGGTGAGCAACTCGGGATTCCGGCAGTGGCGCAGGCAGGTCGACTTGACGGGCGTCAGCTCGTAGAGCGCCGCGCCCACGATCACGCCGCCGGCCACGTAGGGCCCGCCCCTGTCCCACGCGAGCCAGGAGAGATCGAGCGAGCCGACGCCCTTGACCAACGCGTAGGCCAGCACCCCTGCGCCCAGCCAGGTGAGGAGGTAGCCGCCTACGAAGACGGCCGTGGCCGCGGTGGACGAGGACGCGCCCTCGTTACGGCTCGCCCCCGCGTACGTGAGCCCCATCGGGACGAGCGAGGGGAGCATCATCGCGGCCATCATCGTCGCCCACACCACGGCGAACCAGCCGAGTCCGCCCAAGTCCGTGCCCGGTCCCATGTCCATGCCCTGCATGCGCCGCGCTGTGATCGCCCAGCAGACGGCGGCGACGGCAATCAGGAGGAACGCAGGGGTGACGCGCCTCACTCGCTCGCCGGCTGCCCGGTACTGCGCGCTGTCAGCTGAGACCTGTCGGGTCTCCATCGTTTCCTCCAATCAGCGGGCCAGGACCCGCTCGAGCTCGTTGAGGCATCCGCGCCAGCCCGCGTCCTGGGACGCGCGGCGCTGCTCGGTCGAGATGCCGCTGTTCACCATCAGCACCGTGGTCGAGCCCTCGGACTCGGAGAACGAGAGCTCGATCAGCTGGTCATTGGCGGGATCGATGTCGAAGGTCCAGGTCATCACCAGGCGATGCGGCCGGTCGATCAGCCTGTACTCGCCCTTGGCTCCCGCTTCCGTGCCGTCGGGCTTCCGCATCACTATGCGGACCTCCCCGCCCACCCGGAGATCGACCTCGGCCTCCGGCGTCTCCCAGTCGGGCTCGCAGTGAAACCAGCGCCGCATCACCTCGGGGCTGGTCCATGCGTCGAAGACGTCCTCGGCCGAAGCCGCGAACGTCCGCTCGATACGCAGCACGTGCTCGGTCACTTCCGTTCCTCCAGGTAGTCGCCGACGACATCGAAGAGGCGCTCCCAGCGCTCACGCTGGTTGTCTATCCAATCCGAGGCCTCGGCAAGCCCCTCCGGCCGCAAGGCGAGGCGGTGGGTCCTGCCGTCGATCACCCGAGTCACCACGCCGGCCTCCTCCAGCAGCCTCAGGTGCCGGGAGATGGTCGGCTTGGATACGCCGAAGTCCCGGCTCACCTCTCCGACGGTGGCCACCCCGCCGCTCAGCCGTTCCACGATGTCGCGCCGGAGCGGATGCGCAAGGGCCTTGAACGTATCGTTAGCCATTGTGCTAACTATATACACCTGCCCCATGGAACAAGACAGGAGGTGGCACGTCGATGACGGAGCACCGGATCGGCACGCAGGAGGAGTGGCAACGGGAACGCGACGAGTTGCTGAAGGAGGAGAAGGAGCTGACCCGCCGCGGCGACGAGCTGACCAAGAAGAGGCGCGAGCTGCCCTGGGTCCCACTCGAGAAGGAGTACCGCTTCGAGACCGAGGAGGGAACGAAGACGCTCGAGGAGCTCTTCGACGGCCGCTCCCAGCTGCTCATCTACCACTTCATGTTCGGGCCGCCCTATGAGGCCGGCTGCCCGGTCTGCAGCTCGATCACCGACACGCTCGCCGCGCAGGTCCCCCACCTGAAGGCGAGGGATACCACCCTGCTGCTGGCCTCCCGCGCGCCGCTCGAGAAGCTGCTCGCCTTCAGGGAACGGATGGGCTGGGGCATCGAGTGGGTCTCGATCGGCGGCGGCGACTTCAACCGCGACCTCAAGTTCGTGCAGACCGAGGAGCAGCTGAAGCCGTTCCTGGAGGGTGAGATCCCGCCGACTGTTGACCAGAACGCGCGCCTGTGCGGGACGGACGTCCTCGGCTACGTCTCCGAGCGACCGGGCCTGAGCGCCTACGTGCTCTCGGACGGGACCATCTACCGAACCTACGTGACGACGAGCCGCGGCCTGGAGGTCGCGATGGCGTATTACGCACTGCTGGATCGGACGCCGAAGGGTCGCGACGAGAGCGCAACGGCGCCGCTGTGGATCCGGTTCCACGACGATTACGTCGCCGCATAAGCTGGGCCTGCCCTTGCTCCTCTCATCCCAACGGGGTGATGAGGCGGGACATGATCTGCGGGAGATTTGCCTTCGGTATTTCGACGAAGGAGGTCTTTGATGGACAACGCAGACAGGGTGACCGGTTGGTGGGTGTTTGCAGGGATTATGCTCACGATCGCCGGCTTCCTGAACATCATTTGGGGCATCGCCGGGATCAGCAACTCGAAGTTCTTCACGCAGAACTCGGTCTACATAGTCTCGGGGCTGCACACGTGGGGCTGGATCACGCTGATCATCGGCGTCTTCCTGCTGATCGCGGGGTTCTCGCTGTTCGGCGGCGGCGGCTACGGCCGGGTGATCGGAATCATCGCCGGGACGGTCGGCGCGATCGAGGCACTGGCCGGCACCGGCGCGACCCCGTTCTGGTCGATTGCCGTCTTCGCGCTGTGCGTGACGGTCGTCTACCAGCTCTGCAAGTCGCCTGACCCGTACGCGACACAGGCGAGGTAAGGAGCCACAGCCGCACTCATGCACCTCGCCGCAACGATTCCCGTCGACGCGGCGCCTTCGTCGTTCAAGCATGCCGTGGCGCCGGCCCTCCCGGCCGGCGCCACGAGCTGCGACCCGTGAGGTGGCCGCCGGAGCCTCCAAACAGAGTTTCAAGACACGCCTGACCGGCCTTTCGGGCCGGATCCGGGCGCTCGTACGCGCCATTCAGGAGAGCGACGACGCCAAGATCGAGCAGGCGGTCCGCAACCTGAGCCAGCGCCGGCGCGCGTTCGCCCCACTCGCGTTCGCGGTGGGCGCCTTCGCACTCCTCTTCAACGGGCTCAGGTTGCTCGTGACCAACTGGCGCCTGACGCTCGTGCAGCTGCTCCCCGCCATGTGGGTCTGGCTGGCGATGTTCGACCTCAAGGCCCACGTCCTGCACGGCCACTCCTTCACCGTGCTGCGCGGACCGATCCTGATTCCGATCAACCTGGCGATCATCGCGCTGACCGTTGGGAGCTTCTTCCTGAACGCGGTATTCGCGTTCTCGATCACGCGACCGGGTCGTCCCGAGATCCGCCCGGCCGTCGAGCAGGCGCGGCGTCACCTGAGCGCGATCGTGATGTCGGGCGCCATCGTCGGCCTGCTGCTCGGCTTGTCCACGACGGTGGTCACACGTTGGGGACGCCCCTGGTTCACGCTGTCGCTGGGCATCGTCGTCGGCGTGATGATGGTCTCCTACATCGCCGTCCCAGCGCGGCTCATCGGCGTGAAGCGGACCCAGTCGAGGCGCGACAAGCTCGCCACGAGCGTGGTGGGCGGCGTGCTGGGCGCGACGGTCTGCGCACCGCCCTACGTCCTTGGGCGCGTGGGCCTGCTGATGCTCGGATCGAGTGTCCTGCTGATCCCCGGGATCTTCGTCCTGGCCCTGGGCGTGACGCTTCAGGCGGGCGCGACGGGAGCGGTCCGGGCGATCAAGATGAGCGCCAGCCTGACCGCGACGGGCCGCGACGGCAGCTAGACGGGACAGCTCAGTCGAGCGTGTGAATCGTGAACGCGACCGCGAAGCCGAGCGTGGTCACGACGCACTCCAGCAGATGATCCAGCCGCTCGTGATGGGCGCGACGCTGGGACTCAACCCACTTGTGGTGCTGATCGTGACGATCGGCGCCGGCGCCTTGTTCGGCATGGTCGGATTGACGCTGGGCGCCCCGTTAACCTCCGCAGCCGTGGACATCAGCAGCGAGCTGCGGAAGCGCAGCAACCCCGCAACGGACGGCCAGGCGGTTCCAGAGCCGGCGGGCTGACCGTATGTCGCGCCTGAAGCTGATCGAGCGGCGCATGTCCCGGTTCATGAGCGAGCCGGCGTCGGTGCGAAACGCGGCGCGGGTGATCGTCCTGACGACAACGCTGGTTGTCGTGAGCAGCGGTGTCCTGATGCGGGTGCTCGACCGCAGCGAGTACTCGAGCGTCGGGCAGGGGCTGTGGTGGGCGATACAGACGGTGACGACCGTCGGTTACGGCGACGTGACGCCGGAGCACACGTCCGGTCGGCTCGTCGCAACCGTCGTGATGCTCTGGGGCATCGCGTTCGTCTCGATCCTCGTCGCGGCGGTCACGTCTACGTTCGTCGCGAGTGCCACGCGTAAGCGCGAGCAAGCAGCCCAGCAGGATCAGGGGACGGCAGAGGAGCGACTCGAGGCCCGCTTCGATGATCTCGTGGCGCGCCTCGATCGAGTCGAGCAGGCACTCTCGCGGATCGCGAAGAGCTGACCGAGTTCCCGCGTCCGGGTCAGTCCTCGACGTACGCCGCGGTCGGCATCGGCCGCACGGGATCGCTGCCGTCCCAGTCCCGCGCTGCCGACGCGAAACCGTCGTTGAGCGCATGCAACTCGGGGCTGGCCTTGTGGATCTCGACGGGGTGGCCGAGCTCTGGGGCCTCGTGCCAGCGGACCTCGACGCTGCCCTTGCGCAGGCGCAGGAACATCGGCCTGCCCAGCTCGGCCAGGCGCGCGCTCTCCGCGACGGGATCGTCCGCGACGAACGCCGCGTGGTTGATCCCCGCACCGTTGTTGCCCGACACCAGCCGCGCCAGGCCCGCGGGCTGCACGTCGTGCAACTCCTGCAGCTCGATGGCGATCGGCCCCCACTGGCCGAACGCCGTGGAATGCTCGAACGAACACGGCTCGCCGAGGTATTCCGCCTCGTCGAGCTGCATGTCCTCCATCATGAAAAACGGCCCGGCGCCGAGCGTGGACACCCACCAATCGATCGCGCCGCGAAGGTCCGCGACGACGTAGCTGATGTGATGGACCGGCCTGAGCAGCGTCCGTGCGGCGTCTTCGCTGTTAGTCATCCTGACTCCCTGTCCTCGCTCGGCGGGCAGCATACCTTGGGGAATGGGCGGTGCCCGGCTCGAACGGGCGACCTCCTGCTTGTGAGTGAGGCGCTGCCGCTAGTTGCCGACCCGTGCCGGGGATCACGGCGCATGTGAGGATGTCTCACATGGATGCTGAGGAGCGCCTGCGGCGTGCCCGCCTTGCCGCGCAGCGGCTGACGCCGGCGACCGCGTGTGCGAGCCCCGACGAGGCGGCGCGCGCTGTGATCGGCATCCAGGCTCAGGATCTGCGCGCTGCGGCGCTGGCGCTGCGCTCGCGCGTGCCGGGCCTGACTCGCGCCGCCGTGCACGCCGCGCCGCTGGTGCGTACGTGGACGGTCCGCGGCACCGTGCACCTGATCGCGGCGTCCGATCGCCCGTGGCTGCACGCGCTGTTGGCCGAGCGCAACGCCCGCATGTTCGCCGCACGCTTCGAGCGCTTCGGGATCGTTGAGGAGGTCAACGCCATGCGCGGGGATGTCGTTGAGCTCTGTGCCGAGCGGCCCCGCGACCGGGCGTCGCTGCTCCGCGCGCTCGCCGAGCGCGGCCACCCGTCGCTCGAGCAAGGTCCGATCAACACATTCGTCCCATGGCTCTCGACGCAGGGTCTGATCGTCACCGACATCGACGGGCTGCTGCACGCCGCCGACTCGCCGCCCGCAGTCGACCACGACGATGCACTCGCGATCCTCGGCGCCCGCTACCGCGCGGGCTACGGTCCCTGCGACGCGACCGACCTCGCGAAGTGGTCCTCGCTGCCCATCACCCAGGCACGCCGAGCGTTCGACGCCGCCGGCCGGCAGAGCGACACCCAGGCGTGGCCCACCGATGACCCGCCGGCCTGTCTGATGCTTGCGGCGTTCGACACCCTGATGCTCGGACACCGCACCCGCGAACCGTTCGTCGCGGCCAAGCACGACCATCACATCCTCAAGGGAGGCGGGATGCTCAAACCCGTCGTGCTCCGAGCCGGGGAAGCGGCTGGCACCTGGTCGATCAAGAACGGCCGCCCCCAACCAGCATGGTTCGCGAGGCCCGCGCCGACCGCAGCGCTCGACAGCGAGGTTGCGGACGTCCGACGGTTCCTCGCGTCATAGCCGCCGGCGTGCGTCAGTGCCAGATGCCGGTGAAGGCGTGGGCGTGGGCGGCGTGGGCGAGGTGGCGGCGAATGCCGAAGCCGTCTTCGAGTGTGCGCAGCAGGCTGTAGTGGTCGAGTTTCGCGGCGCTCCTGCTCGGCTTGACCTGCGGACCGAGGAGCGCGGCTCCGACGTGCAGCGGATCAGCATCTGACCCCTCGTCCCAGACTACGACGATCAGTCCGTCGGCACCAAACGCCGGTGATGCCTGGATCTTGGGAACCTCACGAGCCAGGAAGTCGTCGAACTGACGCACGGCGTTGTGCGTCCCGCAGCGGTCGTGGCCGTTCTCGCAGTCGTTCGGGATGACCATGTTGAACCGGGCAACCGAGCCCGCCGCGAGTGCGCCGTCGAACACGCTCATGTCATTCGGGCCGGTCGTTCCCGCGGCGAGCACCTTCTGGCGACACTCCGGCGAGGGGATCACGTCCTCGGAGGAGTGGTGGGCCTGGATGTCGTCGAAGTAGAGGGCCGGGCTGTGATGCGAGACGTACAAGTTGTGCGCCCAGGTCGTCCCGTGGTCGAACATGTCGCACGCATTGGCCGCCGACTCGGTCCACTCCTGCCAGGGAATCCCGCGCCCGTCGAGCTGATGGAACAGGTTGTCCACCGACTGATGGCAGGCGATCTGCCCGGGCACATCGCCGCTGGTGAAGGAGAAGTCGTTGTTCTGCTCACATCGCACGAACTGGCCCGACACCATCGCCGCGTAGTCGCCGAGCGACCCGTCGGTCAGCCCGTGGTAGTTCGTCAACCACGCACCGTTCGGAATCACAGTGCCCGTCAGATAGGGCGCGTTTCCCGGAGAAACCTGACGGAAGCTCGTGTTCTCCCCGACAACCAAGAACACATGCCCGAACCTCGGAACACCATCCACGCCAGCGGCGGGGGCCGGCGTCGCGGAGGCCATCCCGACGGCAAGCAGCGAGGCCACGAGCAGGACGCTGCGCGTGAGGATCCCAAGAGGATGCGCGCGCGGGGCTGACGGGCTCCGATGCGGTAGTCGCTGTCTTGTCCTTCTGGCGAGCACGCTATCGCCAGATCGTGGTGATCGCCGTGGCGCGCTTGGCGTGGGCCAGCGGCTTGGTTCCGAAGCCGGCGGCGAGAGTTCGCTCGAGGCCGTAGTGATCGTGCCGTGTCCGATCGACCACCCCCCGCCGGACCAGCGGTCCGAGCACGAGCGTCGCCACGTGGCCAGGATCGAACGGGGGATCGGCGCCCTCGTCCCAGGTGATGAAGATCACCCCATTTGAGCCGAATGCCGGGGACGCCTCGATCCGCGGCACTTCGCGCTGTAGGAAGGCGTCGAAGTGGCGGACGGGGTCGCCGCCGCAGCGGTCGTGGCCGTTCTCGCAGTCGTTGGGGACGACGAGGTTGAAGTCAGCAACGCTTTCGGTGGCCAGTGCCGAGTCGAACGCGCTGGTCGCCTTGGCACCCGTCCCGCCCATTGGGATGTTGTTCGCCGGGCATGACGGGGCCAGGTTGGTGAAGTACAGCGCGGGGTTGTGATGGGCGCCGTACTCGTTGTGTTGCGCAGGAGTCCCGGCGTCCTGGCGGTAGCACGGTGCGGGCATCGACTCCTGCCAGTCGCGCCAGGTCCGCCCGGACGCGGCGAGTTGGCCGAAGAGGTTCGGTACCGCCTGGTGGCAATGGGCGGGTAGGGCGTTGTTGGCCTCGCAACGCGTGAACTGGCCGGAGACCATGGCGATGTACTGGCCCAGGCTGCTCGACTTCGTGAACGTCCGGTAGTTCGCCAGCCATGCGCCCTCACGGCGCAGCGTGCGCGTCATGTACGGCGCACGCTTCGCCGTGATCTGCGAGTAGCTCGTGTTCTCGCCGACGATCAAGAACACGTGACCGAAGCGCGGCACGGTCGCAGAAGCTGAAGCGCCCGGCGCGAACAGCGCAACCGCGACCAGCACACCGAGCAGCTTCATCGAAACCTCCCTCCGGCGCCGCGCGCGGCACCACAGCAACGAATCGCTCCCAGCGTCGCACGATCCTCATTGCGCGGGGTTAATCAACGCCTGACGTCAGCCCACGCCTCGTTTCCAAAACCATTACCAACAGCTATCGCGCCGGCATTCCAGAGCCGCGCAGGTGGAACGAAAACCCCCGCCGTAGCGGGGCTTCTCGGGAGTGGGCGATCCCGGGCTCGAACCGGGGACCTCCTGCTTGTAAGGCGGACACCAACCCTTGTGTGGGATTGGGTGCCCGAGTTACAGAGCGGCTAGACGGCCTTCAGGTCCGGGCGGTTCTGGGCCCGGTTGGGTGCGCTGCTTAGCACCGTCTTGCCAAACGCGGCGTCGAGCCCGTCGCGTGCGGCGTTCGACCGCTTAGCCTGCTCGAACAGGTGCGCGTAGATCGAGAGGGTGATGTTCGCGTCCTTGTGCCCCATCTGCCGCGCGACCCATACCAAGGAACCCTCGATGAGCGCGACGAGGAGATAGCTCGCCTCCAGGGGCAGCTGATGGAGCGCGACGACCTGATCGTCACGCTCACCCACGGCAATGCCGAACTCGTCCGCGAACGCGACCTCGCGCGAGCGATAGCCGACGGTGCGCCACCTCGCAAGCGGGCCAAGGCCGAAGCGGCCGCGGTCTAACGAAAGGAGCAAGGGATGACAACTGAGTACACAGGCGAAGCGGTGCGGAAGTCGATCAGCGTTCCGGTACACGGGAGGATCGAGCTAACGGTCAAGGGCGTCAGCCAGCCCGGAGCCGGTAACGGCGCCTACAAGGGGGTCTCGACGGACCACGCTCCGGCGGCCGAGCCGACCGTCTACGTCATCACGTACGACGAGCCCGTGGTCGCGCCCAAGGCAAAGGCGAAGGCCGCATAGCCGATGGCCGTTAGCGCGAGGTGATACGGAAGGCCTCCGTACCTCGACTTCGACGTGGAAGGATGAGCCGACGGTGAGTACGGTCGAGCGAATCTTCGCCGTGGGCTGGGCCGTGTTCTGGCTGTACTGGCTCGTCGCAGCGTTCTCGATGAAGAGGGGCCACGTTCCCTGGTCGCGCGAACTTCCGATCAGGGCAGTGATCCTCGTCGTCGTGATCGTCTTGGTTCGCTTGGGTGCGTTTCGGGGCCACAGCCATACAACCGATCCGTGGCGTACGGGCGTCGGACTCGTGCTCTTTGCCCTAGGGCTGGGGTTCGCGATCTGGGCCCGCATACACATCGGGCGCAACTGGGGCACCCCGATGTCGCAGAAGAATGAGCCAGAGCTGGTAACCAGCGGCCCCTATCACCTGGTTCGCCACCCGATCTACTCGGGCATCCTGCTCGCGGGTGTCGGCACCGCCGTCGCGCTGAGTTGGCGGTGGCTGACCCCTGTGGCCATTGCTGCCATCTACTTCTTCTACAGCGCGAGTGTCGAGGAGCGCTACCTCACCGAGCAGTTTCCAGACGACTATCCGGCATACAAGCGCTCGACCCAAATGCTCGTACCGTTCATCTTCTGACGGTCCAGCCGGGACACAGCTTGTGTTCGGTGACGATGCGGTTACAGGCTCAGCAGGTCTGAGCGGGCCTCGCTCGACGAGCTTGGGGGCCCCGGTCCCGCGTGGCGGGCGAAGTGCCCGCCTGAGGAATCGCGGCTCGCGGGCATGCGGGTCGTCGAGACGGGCGACGGGCGGCTGGTGCTGCTCGACGCGCCCGCGCAAGGACCGAACGGCTGCCGGTCAGTGCTTCGCTTCGATCTCCTCGCCGCGTTTCTGAAGGAAGCTGCCGAACGCCCCGGCGAGCGTGGCGATCACCGTTATCGCGTAGATCTCCATGAAGACGTCGAGGACTCGCGCGCCGGCGGCGATCGGGTTCTTGAGCGACGAGGAGACCGTGAGCAACTGAGTCGTCGTCCAGAACGCGGCGCTGCCGAACGTCTTGAGCTCCGTCTGTTGGGAATGGCGTTCGAGTAGAAAGGCCGCTGTCGCGCAGACCAGGTCTATCCCGACGGTCACCACGAGGATCGTGACGAGGTGGTCCCGCAGTCGGCTATGCGTTGGCGTCGCCCCGCGGAGAACGTCGCGGCCCTCACGGGCGGCGGATACCAGCACTCGAGAGAGCATCAACCAATCCTTTCTGCTTCGGGACGTTGTCTAGCTCTAGGGCTAGCCGTCCAAGGGGGAGGCCCCGGAGACGAAGCTCAGCGAACGCTGCATACGCACGCGAGCGCTCTCGAGGCCTCGCCAACTCGCTGCCCGAGTTAGCGCCGGTTCTTGTAGTGGCGCATCAAGCGTTTGACGTACAGCGGTCCGTGCATGCGCTATCCGTACCGGCGCCTGCGACGGCGGTCAGCCCAACCGCGACTGCGGCCCATCCGGAACACAGACTTCACCGCTTTCCACTGAAGGAAGCGCTTCGTCAAGGTACGCATCGTGCCCTCCTCGCTTGGGCTCGACCCGCGAGCCGCTGGGGTGTGCGCAGGCATACCCGGATTCGCCGCGCACAACCCCGCGCAGATGGAGGCCTTGCTTTCCCTGCCGTCCGCATCGACGGCTCCTGGCAGTAGGCAACCCCCTCAAGAACCGCGCCAACCCCGTGCCAGGGGCAAAGGCTGGAGTCCTAAATGCCACCCGCTCTTGTCGTCAGGGGGAGGCGCGGAGGACCCAGGCGCGGTGGGTGTCGGGCGTCCCCTCGCTGCTGATCTCCCAGCCGTCGGGAGCCTGCCCGTCCGCGGTGACCGCGTGGCCGTGATCTGTGTTCGGTGTCGACTCGATGAGCGGATCAGTGGCGGTGCCACCTTTCTCCTCCGCCGCCGACAGCGAGCTCGCCGGCGTAAAGCTTGCCGTGAGTGACGACATCGCTGCGTCGCGCGAACGAGTCAGGCGACGGGGTGTTGTCGCCCTGCTAGGAAGGCCTCTTCGGCACGCCAGGACCGATCGAGTAAACGCCCAGACGGGCTCAGACGAGACCTAGTGGAGGCGACCGTTTCCGCGAGTCTCGCCGGCGTCGTCGAGCTCTCATTCGGCCTGCGGGCTGGGTCGTCGCTCCGAGTGATGTTGGGCTCGCCATAGGCGGGCTTTGCCAAGGAGGGCCGAGACGCGCTGCCTGGTGACGCCGAAACGCCCCGCGATCTGGTCCATGGTCATGCCCTCGGCGTAGAGGGCCTCCGCCTCGGCTCGGCGGACGTTTGCTCCGGAGCGGTCCAGCGCCGCCGAGCTTTCCGTGACTAGCTGGACGATCAGCGGCCCGTCCTCGTCGGCGACCGCGTCGGCGTATCGGAGGCCCGCTGCTCGTGCTCTTCGGATCCGGGTCATGCGCTCCTTGATGAGCGTCGCCCGCCTGTCGTTGTCGGCGATGACCTCTTCGAGGGCCGCCAGAGCGTCGAGAACCGCGTCCTCAGCCATCTATCCCTTTCGGATCATTTTTAAGTTTGCGCAATAGCCATTGCGGCAAGACCTGTTGCAGCAACTACTATTGCGGCAACTGCTATTGCTGTAATGACCGTTGCGGCAACCCCTATTACCTACCCGGTATTGCGGATCTTATGTCCCGACCACGACGACGCAGGACGGAGGTACCGTTGGCACTCGCAAGCGACTTCGCAACCTCAAGTCACGTCACCCGGGCGGCGGCCCGGCCCTCGAGCCGCCCAACTCGCAGGGACCGACGGCATGGCGCAGTACGGTCGGCACCGGACGGGTCGTCCGACAGATATCTCGATGGACTGCTTTTCCGTCGCTACCAATGCGACGGGGATCTGGATGCCCGCGGCCAGCTGATCGAGCGCTACCTGCCGCTCGCTCGCAGCCTCGTGCGCCGCTATGAACGCGGCGGCGGGTCCTTCGAGGACCTCATGCAGGTGGCGAGCTTGGGGCTCGTGAAAGCGGTCGACCGTTTCGAGCCGGAGCGCGGGTTCAGCTTTTCGAGCTACGCGGTGCCGACGATCTTGGGCGAGCTGCGACGCTACTTTCGCGACTCCCAATGGGCGCTGCACGTGCCGCGCGAGATTCAGGAGCGAGTCATGAAGGTCAACGCCGCCGTGGAGCGACTGTCCGGCGAGCTGGGGGTGTCACCGAACCCCGCGCAGCTCGCGGACGAGCTGAAAATACCGGTGGAAAAGGTCCTCGAGGCGATCGCGGCCAACGCCGCGTACGACACCGCCTCGCTCGACACGCCACTCCGCTCCAGCGACGACGAAAGCCAGACCATCGCCGCAACCGTCGGCGAGACCGACCGGCGCTTCGAGCTGATCGAGGCCGGCGCGTCGATCGGCCCGGCGCTGAAGGCCCTGCCCGAGCGGGATCGCTTGCTCCTCCAGCTCCGCTTCGTCGAGGACCTCACCCAAACCGAAATCGCGCAGCGCATGGGCATCTCGCAGATGCACGTCTCCCGCCTGATTCGGCGGGCACTCGAGGACATACGCTGCCAGGCGGAGGCGGCCTAGATGAAGCCCGGCTGGTCGAAGGCGAGATTCGGGTCAGTGCGGGACGGGACCGGCAACGCGTTCCTCAAGCGATTCGAGGTCCAGCTGAAGCTGTAGCGCCGAACCGAGTCGCACCTGGCTCGACCCCGCTACCGCTTTGGAACGAAAAGCAGAAGTAAGAGCCGCTCGCTCCGTACGCTCTGATCGTTACTCCTGCTGGCTACGCCACGAAGTCCGGTCCGTTGGGCTCGCCGACCGCGGAATCGATGTTCCGGCCGTCGCGCTCGCTGGCTCGCTCGACGCGGTAGCCGTAAGCGGCCTCCCGCACGGCTTCGTCGCTCTCAAGGCCGGCGCCCAGCCCACCCGCGATCGTGGCGAGCGAGCTTGCCATCCAGGCCACGGCCGCGTAGTCGCCGATGTCGGCGTGGTGACCGAGTGCCTTCCCCAGCACCCCGGCGTCGATTACCAAGGCGGCCGTCCCGATGCTAAGCGTAAAGACCGCGGCATACAGCGACGCGACTCCGAGTAGCAGCGTCAGCGTCGTAGCGACGTTGAAAAGGACCGTCTGCTGACGGCTCCCTCGCCCCTGCCGCGTCTCCCACAGGCGGTGCGAGACGATCAGCCAGAGGACGGTCGCGCCGACCGAGAGCACTGTGAGGACAAGCAGGCGAGGCCAATTCAGGGCATCGGCCAGCACCCAAAGGTCCGAGGTCACGAGCGCGAAGACGACCGCCGCTGCTGCGGCCGCCAGCGCCCGCGAGAGTCGAACGATCAGGCGCCAGGGCCTGTTGGCGCGGACCATGCCGGCTATGAGCCGCAGGTTCCCGCGCACCACCGCGGCGACGAAGCGGAGATCGACGTCGTCGTCCGGCGGTTCGACCGCGCGGATGGGTGCCGCCAAAGAGGCGATCCGGTGGCTGACTCGCGCGCGTCGCCTTGGGCCACGCTCGCCGAGCTCGAGGTTCTCGCCGACCAGTCCGTCGACGAGCCGGATGACCGCGTCGCGCGCGCGACGGCGGGTCTGTACCGCCCCGAGCGCGGGCAGCGAGATCAGTGCCGCCCCATGCGTAGCACTGGCATCCGCGACGACAGGACGTGTTCCGATCCGCAACGGAGCGTCAGTGATGCAGACCGCCATATCCCAGCCGTCGCGCAGCAAACGCGCACGCGCGAAGTCGATGGCCTCGACGCCGTGACTCATGTCCGCCACCGCGGCGTCGGTCCGGACTGGGACGCGCCACGAGACCGCGTCGGTCACGTAGTCCGCGAGCAACCCGGGCAGGTCTTCGGCCAGCACTTCGGCGACCTCCGTAGGCCGCCCCGGAGCCGCCAGGAGACCCAACACCAGCTCGTCGCGATCAGACAACTCCACGGTCCGCGACGTTACCGGTCTGGCGCCCTACCGCCGATGCTGCGAGCTGCGCGACCTCGGGGACGTCACCCCGGCCACGTCCGCGGATGGGGAGCATGCCGCGCTCGCGCGACGCCGCTCGTCGATGCGTTCTGGATCCCGTAGTTGAGGTACACCCGGTTCTTGGTGCGCGTGGACACGTTGCGAACGCGGCCCGAGTAGCCCGGCGTGCAGACGTCGTCGGCCGTCACGCCGCGAGCCGCGACGCCCCCTGGCATTTCGGTTTTACCGCTACAACGCCGGCACACCTCCGTCGGCTTCGGTGACGGGAGCCGCCCATGCAGCTGTGCGACCCGCCGTAACGGCCAACAGCTCGTTATCGCTTCACGCAGGGCTGCGAGTCGGTCGCGGTCAGCGGCGGGGCGTTGTCGAAGGTGTTGGTCTGGGCGAATTTCCACGAGCCGTGGCAAGTTGTCGGCGCCTCGATCAGGTGGACTTTCGACTTCTTGCCGTGCACCGTGCGTGTGACGTTCCGGTCCGGCACCTGCACGCTGAACTTAGAAATGTCGAAGGCAGCGGGCGGCGAGTTCGGAAACTGGATCTGGGTGAAGGCGAGCCCGTACGGGCCAGTCGGCTGTTGCGTCGCGGTGAAGTCAAGCTCCGCGGCCGGCGTGCCGTTCAGGAGGGCGATGAAGATAAGCGTCGGCGCCTTGCCGGAGAACGGCTTGCCGTTGTAGGCGACAAGCTTCGTTGAGACGAAGCTGGGCGGCGCACCGTTCGCGCCCGGGAACTCCGCCTCCGCGGTGCCCCCGCCGATGCGCGCGGACGACGGGCATGTCGTGAGCCCCGCTGGATTCGGATTGATCTTGCACGAAGGGAACAGGGTGCCGTTGAACTTGAAGCCCTTGTTGAAGCGCACGACGATCGACGTGCTGTTGCCCGGCGTATTGGCGTTGATGCGATTCCCCGTGAAGGAGTCGAACGACACCCCAACGCCGCGAGGACTGTTCGTGCCCGAGGCAATCGGCGGGCTAACGGAGACATTCAGGTCGGTGAACTCACCGTTCGGATTCGTGGCGGCCTGACCCCCGTGAGCGATTCCCGCGACCCCCAAGGCGGCGACGGCGGTGGCGAGCCCGATTAGCTTCCGCATGCTGGCTCCTTCGGTCGGTCGACTTGATGGCCCAAACTGTGTGCCGCAACCCTCTCACCCCGGCCACCCGAAATGCAAGCGAGCGAGACGCGTCACGCGGCCGTGCTCGCACTCTGGCGCGCCGCCATCCCGTAGCCCGTGCCCTCGATACCGAGGCCCACGGTCGGGAAGTTCCTGGTGGGCACTTGAGTTGGGCTGGTCGTGGTTCGAGAGGAACCGGGCACGTGGCGTGGCTCCGACGTCAGTCTGCGACATTCGCGTGGCCATCTGCCCGTGCGGCGTCAGTGACGCACGCGTGCGTCTTCTTGGCACTCGGCGGAGCGTAGGCGCCGCCGCCGCCGCGGGTGGGCGAGAGGGAATTTCTTGACAACCGCCTTAGCACGGGGTCTAGAAAGCCGAACGCCCCCTAGGGTGAGAGGGCGTTTCCGGCACTGCAAGCGGGCTGCGGGACAGTGGGCGATCCCGGGCTCGAACCGGGGACCTCCTGCTTGTAAGGCAGGCGCTCTGACCAGCTGAGCTAACCGCCCAGACGCGGTCGAGTCTAGCCTTGGTTCCGTGGCGTTCGTTCTCACGCTCATCGGGGCGGCGCTGGCGTGCGGGCTCGAGATGCTCGAGGCGCTGGCGATCGTGTTGGCCGTCGGAATCACGCGGCGATTCCGGGACTCGATCCTCGGCGCGGCCGCCGCGGCGGTGGCCCTCGCCCTGCTCGCGCTGGTGCTCGGTCCGGTGCTGATCTCGCGCGTCCCGCTCAACCCGCTGCGCATCGTGATCGGCGGCTTCCTGCTGCTGTTCGGGCTCGAGTGGCTGCGCAAGGGAGTGCTGCGCCTGGCCCACCTGCGTTCGCCGTCCTCCTCGTTCAAGGAGTTCGTGGAGGAGCAGGAGGAGCTCGAGGCGCTGGCGATGCCGCCCGAGGGCACGCCCGACTGGGCCGGCAGGACGATCGCCTTCAAGGGCGTGCTGCTGGAAGGCGTCGAGGTGATCCTGATCGTCACCGCCCTCGGCGCGCGGCCCGGCGGGCTGGCCCCCACGCTGATCGGGGCCGGGGTGGCCCTGCTGGCCGTGATCGCGATCGGCGTGGTGCTGCATGCGCCGCTGGCTCGTCTGCCCGAGACCCAGCTCAAGTACGTGGTCGGCGTCGTGCTGTCGAGCTTCGGCGTGTTCTTCGCCTCGGAGGGCCTCGGGGTGGCGTGGCCGCTCGGCGACGCGGCGCTGCTCTACCTCGTGGCGGCGTTCACGATCGTGTCCCAGCTTCAGTCCCACCTGCTCGCGCGCGGGCGAACGGCGGTGGCGGCATGAGCACGCTCGCCCAGCTGCGCAAGCTGATCTTCGGCGAGACCTGGACGCTGCCGCTCGGCGTGGTGGCGGCGCTCGGGATCTCTGCGCTGGTGCGCGAGATCGCGGGTCCTCACGGCTGGTGGCACCACGGAGGCGGCTTCGTGCTGCTGGCCCTGGTGATCGTGGCCTTCGTGGGCTCGCTGACCTGGGCGCTGCGGGCGCGACGGTAGCTGCAAGTAGGGGCGAGGGGAATCGAACCCCCGATCTCCGGCTTGAAAGGCCGGCGTCCTAACCGCTAGACCACGCCCCCACGGGACGCCGAGGATTCTAGGCGGCCTACTTCAACTGGTGATCGCGGAGGAAGCGATCGGCCACGGCCGCCGGGGTGTCCTGCTGAACCGCCACCGCAGCGTTCATGCGCTGCATCTCGCGTGTCGTGAGCTTGGCGCTGACCGCGTTGAGGGTCGCGGCGAACTCCGGCCCCTCGCGCGCGAGCACCTGCTGGCGGACGAACGGCGCAGCGTTCTGGAAGCCGAACAGGCCCTTGGGGTCCTTCAGCACCACGTAGCTCGTCGACCCCAGCTCACCGTCCGTCGTGAAGACGTCCGCGGCGTCGACCTTGCCGCTGTTGAGCGCCTGGTACTGCTCCCCGATCTTGAGCGGCTCGAAGCTCAGGTTCGTCAGCCCGTAGACGGTCTGCAGCCCCACGTAGCCCTGCTCCCTTGTGCGGAACTCGGGAGGGCCGCCGATCTTGACCCGGCCCTTGACCTTCGCCAGGTCGGCCACCGACTCGAGCCCCCAGCGCTGCGCGTAGTCCGGCTTCACGGCGATCGCGTCGCGGTCTGAGAAGGGCGTGCGATCGAGCAGCGCGAGCCCGCGCGCCTTCGCAATCCGCTGAGCCTCCCGATAGGCGCTCTCCTCGTCGCGCGCGCGCTGGCGCCGATTACCCACCACCGCCGTCACCACGCCCGTGTACTCCGGATACATGTCGAGCGTCGAGCTGGTCAGCGCCCTGTAGATGATCTCGGTGGCGCCCACATTGCTCTTGAGGCTCACGCGGAAGCCCTTGGCCCGCAGCGCCTGCGCATACAGCTCGCCCAGGATGAACTCCTCGGGGAAGTTCTTGGTCCCGATCGTCACCGGCGGCTTGTCGGCCCCCGGTCCTGTCGGCCTGGCCGCGCTCGTGCCCGTGGAACTGGAGCCGCCGCCGCCGCACGACGCCAGCGCCCACACCACGGCAAGCGCAACCAGTACGCGTATGGGCGCACGGGTGCTCACTTGGTGCGGACTCTAACCGCCCCGTGTCAGACGGACGCGTGCTCGGGCGGGGGCGAGACCAGGGTCTCGTCGTCGCCCATGTCCGGAATCGTGAAGTGGAACGTCGAGCCCCCGCCGGGCACGCCCTCGACCCAGATCCGCCCACCGTGGTGCTCGACGATGCGCTGGCAGATCGCCAGGCCGATGCCGGTGCCCTCCCTGTTGGCGCCGATGCGGGCGAACGGCTTGAAGATCCGCTCGGCGTGAACGGGGTCGATCCCGATCCCGTTGTCGCGCACCGAGAAGCGCCATGCATCCGCCTCGCAGACCGCGCTCACGTGCACCTGCGGCGTCTCGTCGTCGCTGAACTTGAGAGCGTTCGAGAGCAGGTTCTGGAACACCTGGCTGAGCTGAGCCGCGTCGACCCGCACCGTGGGCAGCGGCTCCACCGTCAGCGTCGCGTTGCGCTCTGCGATGCGCCCCGCAAGATTGCCGCGGGCCCGCTCCAGCATTAGCTCGGCGGGCACCGGCTCGCACTGGAGCTCGCCGTGGCCGACGCGCGAGAACTCGAGCAGGTCCCGGATCAGCGCGCGCATCCGGTCGGCGCTCGCGAGGATGCTGTCGAGGAAGGTGCGGCCGCTCTCGTCGAGCTGCTCCCGGTAGTCGCGATCGAGCAGGCCGGCGAAGACCGTGACGGTCTGCAGTGGCTCCTTCAGGTCGTGCGAGGTGACCGCCGCGAACTGGTCGAGCTCGCGATTCGAGCGCTCGAGCTCAGCCGTGCGCGACACCACCTCGTCGCGGCTCTGCTCGAGCGACACGGCCATCGTGTTGAACGCCCGCCCCAGGTCGCCGAGCTCGTCGGAGCGCTGGTCCGGGGTCCGGGCAGTCAGGTCGCCCTGAGCCACCCGCTCCGCCCCCCGCGCCACGTCGCGTACCGGGCGGACAATCGCGCGTCGGAGGTACACCGCCAACCCGACGATCGAGCCCAGTGCGACCACCAGACCGCCGATCCCGAGCCACACCGCCGCCTGCGAGCGGTTGTTCGCCTGATCGGTGCGGGTCACGGCGACGGCGCGCTCGGTGTCGAAGAGGTTGTTGAAGCGCGCCCGGATCGCGTCGATCCGGTCGCGCCCGGTGTTGTTCACGATCACGCTGCGCGCGACGCTCAGGTTGTCCTTCGCGAGCGACACGATCGGGATCGAGTACAGGTTCACGTAGTCGTTGATCGCGCCGCGGATCCCGAGCACCTGGGCGTGCGCCTTCGAATCCTGGGCGACGAGACGCTCCAGCGCCTGCGCCTGCGCGGGATACGAGGCCCGCGAGCTCGTGTAGGGCTCGAGCAGGGCGAGGTTGCCGCTGGCCACGTAGCCGCGCACGCCGGTCTCGAGGTCGATCGCCAGCTTCTCGAGCGAGACGCCCGCGGTGATCGCCTGCTCTGACTTGATCGCGAGCCGCGCCGAGTGGCGCTGCTCCCGAATGGCGACGACGAGCACCACGAAGACGACCGCAACCAGCAGGGCGAGCGCGGCGCTCGCCACGACCATGCGGGTGGTGATGCTTCTTTTCAACACGGATTTGCCGGTGCGAAGACCGGATCGCCAGGAAGGCCGCTGACCAGGAGAAGGGCGGCCAGTCCCCCTTCGCCCCCGATGATAGTTAGGCCGGGGTGGCCTGGCAAACGGGGTGGCCTAACCAAAAGGACGGCCGCCTGTCACCCAAATGGTTAGGTCAGATGATCCCGCAGGTAGGGCACGGCCTCATGCCACAGACGCTCCGCCGCCTCTTCCTGGTAGCTCGGCCGGTAATCGGCGAAGAAGGCGTGCCCGGCGTGCTCGAAGACCTCGATACGGAAGTCCTTGTCCGCGGTCCAGAGGCGCTCGCGCAGCTGGTCGGCGTCGGCCTCGGAGGGATTCGTGTCCTCCGCCCCCACCACGATCATCAACGGGCAGCTGAGGCCCGGGATCAGATCGGCCACGGGGACCGGGCGGGTCGGCGTGGTCACGTCGTCGGGGCTGGCGTAGAGCGTGAAGCCGCCCCAGCAGTCCACGGCCACGTCCGGCGCACTGCTGCTGCACGCGAAGAGCAGCGTCTGGCGGCCACCGGAGCAGAACCCGATGCAGCCGACCTTCCCGTTCGCCGCCTCGAGACCGCGCAGGAACGCGGCCGCACCGTCCAGGTCCCCGACCGCGCGCTCGTCGGGCACGGCCAGCATCGCCTTCATGAACTCCGCGACCTCCCGCCCGGGCGCCCCCTCGCGCGTGTAGAGGTCGGGCGCAAGCGCGCTGAAGCCGACGTTCGCGAACCGGCGCGCGACGTCCCGGATGTGATCGTTGAGGCCCATCGCCTCGTGCAGGACCAGCAGCCCGGGTCGCGGATCCGAGCCCTTGGGCTCGGCGAGATAGCCGGCGATCGCGTCGCCATTCGCGCCGGAGAACGTGACGTCGCGATCGACGAGGGAGGACGGATCGGAAACAGCGCCGGGAACTGGACTCACAAAGACCCTCCTTGGGAAGTGGTCGCTCAGCTTCGCAGAGCCGGCTCGATCGCGCTCGGTTGTACACAGTCGTATGCGATATAACCGCTCGACGGTGAACCGCGTCGACTCGCCCCCCAGCGCGCCGCTCCGATCCGACGATGTGCGACCTCTGTGGCTGGAGGTCGACCTCGATGCGCTGCGTGCCAACTACCTGGCCCTGCGCGGGATGGTGCCGGCGGAGACGAAGCTGATCGCCTCGGTGAAGGCGAACGCCTACGGGCATGGCGTGGCCGAGGTCGGGCGTGTGTTGGCGGACCTCGGCGCCTATGCGCTGGCGACCGGTTGCTTCGAGGACGCCCTGGCCCTGAGGGCGGCCGGAGTACAGGCCAAGATCCTCCTGTTCGCCTGCCAGCTCCCGGAGGCAAGCGGGCAGCTCCTGGCCGCCGGCGTCATTCCGACGGTCTACAACCTCGACACCGCGCGCGCCCTATCCGAGAGCGCGCCCGGTCCCACGGCCGTGTACGTGAAGGTCGAATGCGGTCTGGGCCGCTTCGGAGTCGATGTGGCCGAGGCGGCCGACTTCGTCCAGGCAGTGGCCTCGCTGCCGGGCATCGTGGTGGAAGGCCTCTACACGCATTCGCCCTTCGACGATGCTCCCGGCATGACCTGGGCGGTGGAGCGACTCGCCGAGTTCCGCGCCCTCCGTGATGGCCTCGCGGAGGCTGGGTTGCGGATCCCGGTCACGCAGGCCCTCAGCAGCGCGGGCGTGGTGGCCGGGCTGGACGACCTCGGCTGCACCGCGGTCTGCCCGGGGCGCCTTCTCTACGGGCTCGCGCCCGTCACGCCCGACGTCGCGGACTGCAGCGAGTTCCGCCCCGTCCTGCACGCGATCAAGACGAAGCTGATTCACGTCGCACAGCATCGAGCCAGCCGCTCGGCCGGCATGAGCGGGAGGGATCGCTTCCCCGCGGGAGCCACCATCGGCGTGGTTCCGCTCGGCTTGATCGACGGCTACAGGCCGGCGCGAGCGGGCGTCGCGGAGATGCTCGTCCGTGGCCGACGAGTGGCGGTCCTGAGGACGTCGCTCGAGGCCACGACCCTGGACCTGACCGACGTTCCGGAGGTGGGACTCGGAGAGCCCTGTCATCGCGCTCGGGGAGGACGGGCCCGGAGCGCATCACGTTGGAGGACATGGCGACGTGGCAGGGCACGAGCGCGCTCGAAGTGCTGACGACCTTCAGCGATCGCATGCCGGTGAGCTATCCGAGGAGCCAAGAATGAGCACCACCGACCCCGAGCTCAAGGCCGCCCTCGAGCGGATCTTCGCGACGGACTCCGAGCTCTACCAGGGCCGCGGCTTCCAGCGGCGCGTGGGCTACGGCGAACGCCCTGCGCTGATCCACATCGACCTCGCGAACGCCTGGACGCGACCCGGACACGCGTTCAGCTGCGACAACATGGACGAGATCATTCCCGCCGTGCAGCGCCTGAACGAGGCGGCGCGGCCCAAGCGGGTGCCCATCGTCTACACCACGACCGCCTACGACGTGGTCGAGGGGCCGAACTCCGACATGGGCCTCTGGAATCGCAAGATCCCGCTGGAGGAGCTCAAGGTCGGCACCGACGCCGTTCAGATCGACGACCGCATCGCGCCCGAGCCTGGCGAGCTCGTCATCGTCAAGAAGCGAGCGAGCGCGTTCCACGGCACGAACCTGGCGTCGTACCTGACCGCCCACCGGGTTGACACGGTGATCGTGACCGGGGTGACCATGGCGGGCTGCACCCGCCACACGGTGGAGGACGCGATCGCCGAGGGCTTCCGCCCCATCGTGGTGCGCGAGGCGGTTGGCGACCGGGTTCCCGGGGTCGTGGAATGGAACCTCTTCGACATCGAGGCGAAGTTCGGCGACGTGGAGCCGCTGACCACCGTCCTCGGCTATCTAGACCAGCTCCCGGTCCCATAAACAGCGCGGACCTTCAAACGCTGATCGACGAGCCGGGGCGGCGTGACGAGGTCACGGCCGTGGAGCTTGCCGAGGCGATCCTGACGAGGATCGAGGATCACGAACGCCTGGGAGCGTTCATCACCGTGACCCCAGAGAGGGCGCGCGCCGACGCCCGCGAGGCCGACGAGCGGCGCGCACGAGGGGCTAGTCGCGGGCCGCTCGACGGCCTGCCGATCGCGATCAAGGACAACATCGATGTGGCCGGGATCCGCTGTACCGGCGGCAGCGCCTGGTTTCGAGACCGCGTGCCACGGCGCGACGCCTTCGTCGTACGCCGGCTGCGCGCGGCCGGAGCGGTGATCGTCGGCAAGACGAACATGTACGAGCTCGCCTACGGCGCGACCGGCGACAACCCTCATTACGGGGACTGCCACAACGCCTGGGACCTCGCACGTGTCCCCGGCGGCTCCAGCGGCGGCTCCGCCGCGGCCCTCGGCGCCGACCTGTGCTTCGCAGCTCTCGGGACCGATACCGGCGGGTCGGTCCGGCAACCGGCCGCCCTGAACGGCGTCACCGCGCTACGGCCCACCTACGGATCGGTGAGCAACCGCGGGGTGCTCGCGGTCTCGCCCTCGCTCGACACGGTCGGATCGATGGCCCGCAGTGCCCGGGACGCCGCCGCTCTGGCGAGCGCAGTGTCGGCCTATGACCCCAAGGATCCCTGTGCGGTCGCTCCGCCGGGCTCCCCGCCACCCGATCCGCCGGCCGGCCCGCGGCCGCTGAGCGGTCTTCGCGTCGGGGTGGCCCGCGGCTACTTCTTCGAGGGCGTCGCGCCCGCGGTGGCGGCCAACGCGCACGCGGCGGCGGACACGCTCGCTCGCCTGGGAGCGGAGCTCTCCGAGCTCGACACGCCCGACGCAAAGCGGGCGACCGACGACACCCGGTTGCTGATCCACGCCGAGGCGCTGGCCACGCACGAGCGGCGCTTCAACCGCGACGCCGCCAGCCTGGGCGATGACGTCCGCCGGCGTCTAGAGCTCGGGCGCCGCGTGACCGGCGTCCAGGTGGCTCACGCGCTCGATCGCATGCGGCAGTGGCGGGTTCGGATGCACTCCGTGCTCGAGCGAGTCGACCTGATCCTCACGCCCACCACCGTCGCGGTGGCCCCACTTCTGGCGGGCGCGGACATGATCGCCACCACCGCGCGCCTGACGCTGCTTACCTACCCGTGGAGCCTGGCGAGCCTGCCGGCGATCTCACTGCCGAGCGGCCTCGACGAAGCGGGGCTGCCCACCGGCGTGCAGCTGGCCGCGGCCCCGTGGCGCGATGAGCTGCTGCTACGCGTCGGCGTCGCCTTCCAGGAGGTCACGGGCTTCCATCGCCTGCGGCCCGCCTCGTAGAGCACTGCCGTTCCCCGGTTCCTCGCCCGCCTGAATTTCCGTATAGGCCTCGTGCAACGTGGCGAGATGAAGGCGCATCTCGTGCTCCGCCCGATCGGGATCTCGCTGCTCGATCGCATCGAAGATGCGCCCATGGTCGTCGTCGACGACCGGCCAGAACTGCGTGGCCGCCAGCCTCCTGGGAAAGCGTCGCTGCATCAGGGTGAACACGGGCTCGGTCATCACACGCAGCAGCCGGTTGCCGGATGCGTCGACGATCAGCTTGTGGAAGGACTCGCTCATGTCGTGGTCGGGCGACGCCGGCGGGTGGCTGGGAAGCGTGCTTCGGAGGGCCTCCAGCTGCTCCTCGGTGCAACGCTCGGCCGCCAGCCGCGCCGCCGGCACCTCCAGCTGCTCTCGCACCTCGATGAACTCCGCCGCGGTGCAGCCCTCGTGCTGGTAGAGAAGGTCCAACGAGATCGCCAGCATCGACGTGACCTTGGTGGCGTCGAGGCGCTTGACCATGGTGCCGCCCTTGACCCCGCGGGTGGTGGTCACCACGCCGTATGCGGACAGCACTCGCAACGCCTCCCGCACCGTGCTGCGACTGACGTTGAACCTCTCCTGGAGCTCCGCCTCCGAGGCCAGACGCTGACCCGCCGTCACTCCGCCGGACAGGATCTGCGCGAGCAACGCGTCAGCCACCCGGACGTACGCCGGCTCTCGTGCCTCTAGCAGCATCGCGATCGTGTCAAATCGCGCGCTCCCTGCCGGCCCAGAACGGCGCGCGCAGCTCTCGCCGCAGGACCTTGCCGGCGGCATTGCGCGGCAACGCCTCGCTGAAGTCGACCTGCTTGGGCAGCTTGTACCGACCGAGCTCCTCACACACGGCGACGATGTCCTCGGCGCTGGCCGTGGCACCCGGCACCAGGACGACGGTGGCGTTGATCGCCTCGCCCCAGAAGTCGTCCGGCACACCGAACACCGCCACCTCACGCACCGCCGGATGGCGAGCGATTGCCTCCTCGATCTCACGTGGGTAGATGTTCACGCCGCCGGAGATGATCTTGTCGTTCTTGCGGTCGACGATGTACAGGTAGCCCTCGTCGTCGCGACGCGCCAGATCGCCGGGCGAGAACCACCCGTCGCGCATCGAAGCCTCCGCCTTCTCGGGCTTGCCCCAGTAGCCGTTGAACATGAACGGAGAGAGGCTGAACACCTCGCCGATCTCCTCGGGGCCGACCTCGACGCCGTCGTCATCAAGCAGGCGCACCGAGGTGCAGGGGAAGGGCAGGCCCACACATTGCTGCTTTCGCAGCTGGTCGGCGGGACCGATGCTCGAGGTGATCCCCGACTCCGTCGACCCGTAGCATTCGTGCAGGAGCCCCTCGCCGAAGTAGGCGATCACGCGTTCCTTGGTCACCTGATCGAGCGGCGCGGCGTTGGAGATCAACGTCCGCAGATGCGACGGCCGGTAGCGGGTGAGCGTGTCGTTCCCGAGCGCGAGGATCGCCTGGAAGTGACTCGGCACCATGAACGCGTTGGTCGCGTTCTCGAGTCGCTGCAGGACCAGCTCGGGATCGAATTTCGGCAGGATCTCGCAGAAGCCGCCGAAGAAGATCGGCGCGGCAGCGAACGCGAAGCCCGCGCCGTGATACAGCGGCGCGAGCGCCAGCGCCCGATCGTTCGAGCTGTAGCAACCGAAGGCGACCGCCATCGCGAAGAACGTGAGCGCGCGAGAGCGATGCGACAGGAGCACGCCGTTGGGCTCGCCGGTGGTGCCCGAGGTGTAGGGAATGCAGAACGGGTCCCATTCCTCGATCTGCACGCCGCACGGCTCTGCACGGGCGCTCGACAGCCAGTTCTCGTAGTCCTCGCCAATCACGATCACCCGCTCGACGGTCTCGAGCTCCGCTTCCCGAGCGACGTCCTCGAGCGACGGGTGGACGAACAGCACTCGCGCCACGGCGTCGTTGGCGATCATCGCGACCTCGCGGGGCGACGAGCGACCGTTGATCGTGGCCGTCGCCAGGCCGGCCGAGGCCAGGCCGCACACGATCTCGAGGTACTCGATGCAGTTCGGTGCGAGCACGGCCGCGTGGTCGCCCGGAGTCAGACCGACGTCGTGCAGCACGCCGTTGGCCACGCGGTCCATGCGCGACACGAAGTCGCGATAGCTCAGTTGGCGCTCGCCCTCGACGAGGGCAACCTTGCCGGGCGTCGCCGCGGCGGAGGTGCGGATGCCGTCCGCGATCCCGATCGGGAGGAACGTCGCCGGCCGCTGCCCGTGGGCTTCCCCGATCCCGCTGCTCATGCCGCCACCTCCACGCCCACCGCCAGCCGATCGACTATCTCGGCGGCCGGTAGGACCTCGTCGATCAGCGCGGCCACCTGACCCATCGGAAGGAACCCATCGACCACGTCGCCGTCCACGGCGCCCGCGCGAGCACGCCAGATCTGCGTATCCGCCTGCGTCACACCTTCACCCACCTCGTCGTCGCGTCCCTCCCAGGACTCGGTGAAGGCGTTGCGCAGCGCCCGCGATGGCTTGCCGGTGCAGGCCCGAGTGACCAACGTGGCGCTCTCGCCGGCGGCGACCACTGCCTGCTTGTAGGTCTCGTGCGCGTCGGACTCCTCGGAGGCCAGGAAGCGCGTGCCCACCGAGACCCCGGCCGCACCCATCGCCATGGCGCCGCGCACGGCCTCGCCGGTCGCGATTCCGCCGGCGAGCAGCACCGGCACGTCCACCTCGCGCAGCACCGACTGGGCGAGCGACAGCGTGCCCGTCGGACCGACGTGGCCGCCGGCCTCATGGCCTTGAGCCACGACCGCGTCGGCGCCGGCCAGCGCCACCTTGCGGGCGGCGCGCGTGCTGCCGACCACGCCGATGAACAACGTGCCGACCCCGTGAAGCTCGTTGATCACGGAGCTTGGGTCCCCAAGGCCGCTCAGCACCACCGGCACCCGCTCCTCGACGCAGACGTCGAGCTGCTCGCGCAGCAGCCGGCGGTTGCCGAAGGCCGACTCGTCGGTCGCGCCGCTTGGCAGCAGCACGTTGACCCCGAAGGGGAGCGACCCGGCCTCGTCGCGCACACGCTCGATGTGACCACGCAGCTCGTCGGGGTCCATCAGCCCGCCCGTGGCGATCACGCCCAGGCCCCCAGCCTGTGAGACGGCTGACGCCAGGCGGCCGGTGGATACATAGCCCATCGCTGCCTGAAAGATGGGACGCGCTATCCCCACCAGCTGGCACAAACGTCCGCTCGCAGCCGTCACGCTGACCGGTCCCCGGCGAGGGCGGACGACCGCGACTCGTCGCCGGCGGCGTCGAGCTTGAACAGCCGCATCGCGTTGTCGCGCATCATCGCCTGCCAGGACTCCGGCCGCAGACCCAGGCCGTCGACCTCCTCGACCGCACGCTCAGGGTCGATCACCGGCCAATCGGTTCCGAACAGGCACTTGTGCCGTCCCCAGCTGTTGGCGTAGTGGACGAAGTTGTCGGGCCAGTGCTTCGGGGCGTATGCGTCCCCGGCCATGTACACGTTGTTGTGCTTGAAGCACATCGCGATCATCTCTTCGGTCCATGGCCATCCGAGATGTATACCGATCAGCTTGAGCTCGGGGAAGTCGATCGCCACGCGGTCGAGCGTGATCGGCCGCCCGACGCTCGGCAACACCCGATCGCGCTGATAGTCGAGGCAATGACCGATCTGCATCATGATCGGCACGTCGAGCTCGCAGCACTTCGCGTAGAACGGGTAGTACATCGGGCTGTCGGGCGACTGCTCGAACCAATGCGGGTACAGATGTGCGCCGACAAAGCCGAGGTCGCGGATCGCGTACTCGAACTCGCGCAGCCCGCTCATCACACGCGAGGGATCTATCCCCGCCAGCCCGTGGAAGCGACCGGGGTAGCGCTCGCAGATCGCGGACACGTCCTCGTAGGGGATCGCATGCGAGTACTTGACCCGCATGTCCCCAGCACGCACCGCGATCAGCAACGAGCGTTCCACCCCGGCCCTGTCCATCTTCTCGACGTACTCATCCATCGGCATGCCGCGTCTCATCTCCTCCGGCATGCGCACCTTGTCCATGAAGTGCTCGTCCACTCCAAACTGGCCCGCGGCGATCGCCTCCGGAGTGTGCACATTGCACACGATGTCAATGATTCCTGAGTGAGACACGTGCAACCTCCGTGTTGTCAGCTAGCCGGGCGCTTTGAGTGAAGGGTGCGCTTGTCGAGCACCGCCACGGTCTCGCCCTTACTGTTCTTGATTTCCTGGTGAATGGTCACAACGCCGCGAGCGTCGTCCTTCTCTTCCAGTGCAGTGACCTCTCCCTCCAGGTGCAACGTGTCGCCGATGAAGACGGGCTTGACGAATCGCACCCGGTCCATGCCGTAGAAGGCGACGATCTTGCTCTCGTCCGAACCCATCAGGGAGAACTCGAGGCCCGTCGCGAGCGAGAGCGTCAGGCAGCCCTGCGCGATGCGGCCGCCGAACGGTCCTTCGACGGCATATTCCTCATTGGTGTGAAGCGGGTGGTAGTCACCCGATAGCCCTGAGAACAGGGTTATGTCCGCCTCGGTGAGAGTCCGGGCCCGCGACTCAAACCGGTCACCCACATTCAGATCGTCGTAGTAATTGTTCAGTGTTGTGAGCACGTTACCTCCGTCGGTGACACTCATCGCGCCACCGAGGTCGTCATCGCTTGCATTGCCTCTTCGAGCTCGGCCACCGTAACGACCGGGCCAAAGCTGTAACGGAAGTCCTCGAGCGCACCCTCGTGCAACTCCGGGGTGACCGCGGCGGTCGCGTCGGACGGCACGATCACGCGGATATCGCGGAAGAAGGCGTCCCGCACGGTGCTCTCCACGCAGACGTTCGTGGTCACGCCGCAGACGATGAGCGCCTCGGTCTTCAGGTCGCGCAGCTGCTGCTCGAGGTCCGTGTCGTAGAACGCGGAGTAGCGCGTCTTGTCAACCACGCGGTCCCCGGGCTGCGGCGCCAGATCGTCCACGATCTCCGCGTCCCACGTGTCGCGCACCATCCCCTTCGCCTCGATGATCTCCGGGAAGATCTCCGTGATCAGTCCGGCGTCCGAGTAGTCCGGGTTCAGCGTGTAGCGCGTGTAGAAGACGGGCAGGTCGGCCGCGCGGGCCGCCGCCGCGAGTTGCTTCACGGGTCCGATCGCGTCGCGGCTGGTCGTCCAATCCAGCCCGATCTTGTTCATGAACCCGTCTTCGTGGCAGAAACCGTTCTGCATGTCGATGATGATCAGCGCTGTCTTAGCCCTGAGTTCCATCAGCTCACCTCTCTCACTTGTCGGCGACTCGAAAATTTGGGATCGGGATCCCGTCCGGTCCGGGATCTCCGAAGTACAGCTCGACGTCCATGCCCGCGACGACCTCGTCGGGCTCGCATCCATCCACGTTGCCCACCACGCGCGCGCCCTCAGCCAGGTCGATCAGGCCCACCACGTAGGGCACCTGGTCGGCCAGAATCGGGTCGACCGGGTGCGTGACCACCACCCAGCTGTAGACCTGGCCGTGTCCGGATGACTCGATCCAGTCGGTCTCGGTGCTCTGGCACTGGGGGCACATCGGGCCCGGCGGCCAGCGGGCGTAGCCGCAGTCGGCACATTTCGGTACCAGGAAGCGCTGCTCACGGCAGGCGTCCCAGAACGGCTGGGTGTCGAGGTCGGGCAGGGGGCGTGGCATTCCGTTGAGCATCGTTGGCGGCTAGTCCTTTCTGAGAATCACGGCTGCCGAGAGCTGCGCGACGGAGCTGCAGGACAGGATCAACTCGGGGTCCTTCGGCATCTGGGCTGAGGACGTGCCGCGGAACTGGCGCACGGACTCGATGATGTGCGGCAGCCCGTGGATGTAGGCCTCGGAGTGGTTGCCGCCGTGGGTGTTGACCGGCAGCGCTCCGTCGAACTCGATCCGGCCGTCCTCCACGAACGGGCCGCCCTCGCCGGGCTCGCAGAAGCCGTAGGCCTCGAGCGAGAAGATGATGAACGGCGTGAAGTGGTCGTAGATCATCACCGCGTCGATCTCCGCGGGACCGACCCCCGCCGACCGATAGACGTCGCGCGCGGTGTTCACCGACTCGGCAACCGCGAGGTCGTCTCGGAACACGATCCCGACCGCGTGGGTGCCGCTGCCCTGTGCCGCCCCCATGATCCAGACCGGCGCGTGCCGGTGTCGCGCGCGCGCTCCGCCGCCGTGACGATCACGGCGCAGGCGCCGTCGCTCTCGATGCAGCAGTCCAGCAGATGGAGCGGGTCGGCGATCATCCGCGAGGCCTGGTGGTCCTCCGAGCGTGATCGGCTTGCGCATCATCGCCCGCGGGTTCATCGAGCCGTGCTTGCGCAGCGCCACCGCCACGTGACCGAACTGCTCGCTCGTGGTGCCGTACTCGACCATGTGACGGCGGGCGAACTGGCCGAACATGTGCGCCGGCGTCAGCATCCCCCACGGCATCTGGAAGGCCTCGAAGCCGCTCATCGCCTCCTGCATCCAGGTGGACGCCTGGCCGTAGCGGTGACCTGACCGTTCGTTGAGGGCGCGATAACAGACCACGGTGCTCGCGAGCCCTGCCGCAATCGCCGCCGCGGCGTGCACGATCACGGCGTTGCCGCCCGTGCCGCCGTAGCCGGTGTGGCTCATCCAGCCCAGGTTCTTCAGGCCCAGGTGCGACGTCAGCGCCACCTCGTCGACGCTGTCCATGTCGTAGCGCACCAGCCCGTCGATCTCGGACACGGGAATGCCGGCGTCGTCGGCGCGCCTTCGAGATCGCCTCGCACGCCAGCGCGAGCTCGGTGCGACCGGACTCCTTCGAGTACTCCGTCTCGCCGATCCCCACAACGGCCGCCTTGTCACGCAGCCCTTCGCCAAGCGTCATATGAGCACCCCCTGTGTGCGCAATAGGTTGAGGTCGTCGATCGTGCGGCCCGCCAGCCCGGCGAGCACCGCTTCGGTGCCGTCGCCGAGGCACGGCGAGTGGTGCAACACCGGCCTCCGCCCGTCATAGCTCCACGGAACGGCCGGGATTGGATCGCGGTCCGGCCACGGGATGGTCGTCCTCGCGCACGAATCCGCGCGCGGCCAGGTGCCCATCCGCGATGACCTCGGTCGTGTCGAGCACGGCAGCCGCGGCGACGCCCGCCGCCTGCAGGGACTCCATCGCCTCCCGGCGCGTCTGGCCGGCGACGTCGTCGAGGGCCGCGCCGGTCGCGGACGTGGCAACGAACCGGTCCGCTTCCAGGCACGGGACGAAGCGCGCGGGGGATGGGCCGATCGACTCCCCAGCCGCGGCGCTGGGCACCAGATCGCCCATGCAGGCGAGCATCACGTCGAGCATGCTCACCTCCACGTGACAGCCCTGGCCCGTGAGCGCGCGCTCCGCCAGCGCCTGCTCGATCGCCAGCGCCATGTAGGTGCCGGTCAGCAGGTCGGGATAGATCGCGCCCGCGAGCCGCATGTCGCCGGCGGAATCACGCGTCACGCTGGCCAGGCCGCTGAGCAGGATCACGCCGCTGTGCAGCGCGACGTAGTCACCCCAGGGCCGCTGCGCCCGAAGCCGCTGATCGACGCCAGCACGATGTCCTCGCGGACCTCGCGCAGCTCCTCGTGCGTGATCCCCAGCGCGCGGGCGGCGCGACCGGAGAAGTTCTCCAGCACGACGTCGGACTCGCTGACCAGCTCGAGCAACAGCTCACGTCCGGCTTCGTTGGCCAGGTTCAGCTCGACGCTGCGCTTGCCCTGATTGATCTGGTTGAACATCGCGCTCGCGTCATAGGCCGGCTCGCCGACGAACGGCCCGAAGCCGCGCGATATCAGGCGTTGGCTGGTCTCGACGAGCACCACGTCGGCGCCCAGGGCGGCCAGCAGCTGACCGGCGTACGGGCCGGAGACGATCTGCGACAGGTCCAGCACCCGGACTCCCGCCAAGGGCGCCCGAGCGGCTCCGTCGTTCGATGACGCATCCCGCGCCGGGAGCTGCCCGGTCGCCGGGGCTTCGGAGCCCGGAGGCGCCGGTCGCGGGCGGCGTCGCCCGTTCACGAGGATCGGATCCGCCGGGACCACCACGCCGTGCTCCTCGGTGACGGATCCCATCTCGCCCACCTGCTCGCTGGACAGCGTCTGGGCCAACTCCACCGAGCAGCAGCACGGCAGCCCGCGCGCCTGGGCCTCGCGAAGCACGTCGGCGCCCAATTGCTCCTGCGTCCACTCGGCGATGTGCGCGTGCAGGGACTGGTAGTGGACGCCCCGCGACTGCGCCGTCGCGTACTCGGGCTCGAACGCCCACTCGGGGGAGCCCATCAGGTCGACCAGGCTGTGCCAGTGCGGCTCGGTGAAGGCCACCATGATCACCCAGCCGTCGCGGCATGGCAGGTAGACGTTGGGCTCGAGCTCGTGGTGGGTGGTGTGACGGGCGGCGCACCCCGCCGCCGTAGGCGGTGATCCCCCACTCGTAGGCCATCTGCGCCACGACCGCCTCGAGCAGCGCGACCTCGACGTGCCGCGGCCCCTGCTCGCCGCGCAGACGCGGCATGAGCGCCCCGAACACCGCCACCGCCGCCATGAACGCTCCGCCGGATTCGGCGAGCCTGGCCCGGCTCTGCACCGGCGGATCGCCGGGCGGGCAGCGATCCGGAAAGCCGGGCGTGGCGTTGGCCAGGCCCGACAGGGCCGAGAGCACCACGTCGTCGCCCGCGAAATCGGCGTACGGGCCCGACTGGCCGAACGGCGTCACGCATGCCGCCACCAGGCGCTCGTGACGGTCGATGACGGAGTCGCAGTCCAGCGACCAGCGTGCAGCCGGCTCGTGACGGAGCGACGTCAGGTACAGGCCGGCATCGCCCAGCAGCTGCTCGAGCGTGGCGCGATCCGCCGCCGCGTCCGGGTCCAAGGTGATGTTGCGCTTGACGCCATCGACGAAGGGCTCGGCGGTCCGGCTCGTGCCGTTCGCGCTCCCACCGAGATCGACGTGGGTCACGCTCGCGCCGGCGTCCGCCAGGAGCTTCCCGCAGAGCCGAAGCCCCACGCCCTCGCCGACCTCGACCACGGCGACGCCTCTGAGCGGTCGCATCTCACTCATCGGTTGCGCCTCCGCCGCCGAGGTAGGCGTCAAGCACGCGCTGGTCGGCGACCACGTCGGCCGGCGGCCCTTCGCAGATGATCGCGCCGAAGTCGAGCACGGTCAGCTGGTCGCACACCGCGGCCACCAGGTCCATCTGATGCTCCACAAGGACGATCGTCAGCCCGCCGTCTCTCAGCTCCCGGAGCAGAACGGCCAGCCGCTCGCGCTCGGCGGTGTTCAGCCCCGCTGCCGGCTCGTCGAGCAACATCACCCGCGGATCGGTGATCAGCGCACGGGCGATCTCCACGGTGCGACGGATGCCGTACGCAAGCTCGGTGACGGGGGCGGCAGCCACGTCCGTCAGCCCCAGCCGATCGACGATCTCCTGAGCGCGGGCCGTTGCGGCTCGGTGGGCGCCTCGACTGGGCACCCAGCGCCTGCCGGGCAGCGTTGCGCCGGCCGCCACCGACACGTTGTCCAGCACGCTCATGCTCTCGAACAACCGCACGGTCTGGAACGTGCGGACCACTCCCGCCTCGTGGACGATGCGACGCAGAGACCACCGGGTGGCGTCCGCGGAGAACAGCCGATAGCGCCCGCTGCTGGCCCGGTCCACGCCGCTCAGAACGTTGATCAACGTCGTCTTGCCCGCGCCGTTGGGCCCGATCACGCCACGGATCTCGTTCGCCGGGATCGACAGTGAGATGTGGTCGACGGCGTGAACGCCGCCGAACTGCTTGGCCAGGTCCGAGGTCTCGATTGCGAGTTCGCCCACGCTGAGACCTACGCTCCGGTACCCGCGCCCAGCGCAGCATCTGGGTCGAGACCTTCGTCTCGCTGGGTCGCACCGCGGTCAGGGCTGCTGACTGGCGGCCCTCCTGAGCGCAGCCTGTCCACCAGCCACGAGCACACCCCAGCCAGCCCTTGGGGGAAGATCGCCATCAGCACGATCACAAGCGCACCGAGGACCACGTAGGCCGTATCGCCGGTGCCGGGCGTGAGCTGCACCAGCCACACCACGATCGCGGCGCCGGCCACCGAGCCCCCCAGGCTGCCGAGTCCGCCGATCACGATCATCAGGAAGATCTGAAACGAGATCAGCGGCTGGAACAGCGACGGGTCGATCACCGTCGAGTTGGCGGCGAGGATCGAACCGGCAACCGCGCCCAGGATGGCGCTGAGCGTGAACGCCTGAAGCTTGCGGAACGTGTTGTGCACCCCGACGGTGGCAGCGGCCAGCTCGTCATCGCGCAGGGCACTGAGCTCGCGTCCGGCCCGGCCACGTAGATACAGGGCAACCAGCACGAACGCCACGATCACCACCGCCCAGATGAACAGGTAGGCGCTCCTCGGGGTGTCGAAGGTGCCGATCAGCTTCAGCGGGGGAATGCCGAAGATCCCACCGAGGCCGCCGAGCTTGCCCTGGACCTGCAGGAGGCCGTAGATGATCGCGCCGAAGGCCAAGGTGGCCATCGCGAGGTAGTTGCCGCGCAGGCGAAGCGCGACGTATCCCACCACCAGCCCGAGGAACGAGGCGATGGCCACGCCCATGATCACGGCGACGATGAACGAGAGCCCCATGTGGGTGGTCCCGTACGCCGCTGCGTAAGCCCCCACCGCCATGAAGCCGGCCTGGCCGAGCGCCAGCTGGCCGGCACGCCCAGCGACAACCGTGAGCCCCATTGCCGCGAGCGCATCGATTCCGACGGTGCCACCAACCGTCAGCTGGTAGTCGTTGGCCGCCAACAGGAAGAACAGCAGCGCGCCCACCACCACGGCGCCACCGCCCATCCAGGTCGTGCTCTGGTGATCGTTGAGGAGCCTGTCGCGCAGGGACCTCATGCCAGCCGCTCCCTCACGCCGAACAGTCCGGACGGTCGGATGAGCAAGGTCACGATCAGGAGCCCGAAGATGAGCGGGTCTCGGTAGGCGAAGGGAACGTGAACGGCGACGAGCGTCTCGAACAGTCCCAGCAGCAGAGCGCCCACCACCACGCCATAGGTGCTGCTCAGCCCACCGAGGATCGCGGCGGTGAACCCCTTGAGCGTCAGCGCGGGGCCCACCACCCCGCCGGCCAGCGTAATCGGCGCAATCAGCACACCCGCCAGCGCGGCCAGCGAAAAAGCACCTGCAGCGGCAATCACCCGCGTCTGGCGCACGTCGATACCCACCGCGCCCGCGGCCATCGGATCTGCGGCGGAGGCCACCATCGCCTTGCCGTAACGCGAGCGCGAGAGGAACAGTGCGACGGCGGCCACGACCAGCGCCACGACCGCCCAGACGACGAAGTCCTGGGAGTCCACGTGCGACTTGCCGATCCTGACGGTCCCCCCGATGATCTGCGGGAACGGCTGGGCGGTCGCGCCGTAGATGAGGATGTGCCCGCTGCTCAGCACCAGCAGCGCCCCCACCGTCGCCACGATCGCCGCGTCGGGCCCGCGGCGCAGGCTCGGGCGAACCACGATGTTGTGGTACAGCACGCCGGCCGCCAACCCACCGGCGGTGACGATCACGAACACGAGGGCCAGCGGCACATTCCGGTTGACGAGGCTCAGCGCAACCAAGCCCCCGAGGACCACCTTGTCGCCCTGGGCGAAATCCAGGACGTTGACCGTCCTGTAGATCAGGTTGAAGCCCAGGGCGACAAGCGCGTAGATGGCGCCCAGCGTTATGCCGCCGATGGCGAGGGTCACGTTCTGCATCAGCCCTCGACCTCCTGGCGGTCAGACGCCGCTCTCGCGTTCATGGTCTGTTCGTCTCTTCGCCTTACGGTGTGGGTGCGAACACGGCCTTTCCGTCCTTGTAGGTGATGTACTTGTAGGAGTCCGACGGCGGCCCGCCCTTGTAGGTGGCGGTGTACGCGTACGGCCCGTTCACGCCGTCGTAGTTCAGGCCGATCATCGCCTGTGACACGCTCAGCGAATCGGTCTTGCAACCGGCCTTCTGGATTGCTGCACCCAGCAGGTGGACCGCGTCGTAGGCCGCTCCAGGCAGATACGTCGCCTGCTGGTTGTACGCGGCCTGGAACTCGTCGAGGAACTTCTGAGTGTTGGGCGGCGGATTGATCGTGTTCAACTGCGAGAGCGTCGTGATCGTGTCCGCAGCCGCGCCGGCATCCTTCGGGATGAACGGCAACGAGTACGCAACATCACCCGCGGCGGGACCCTTGTAGCCCGCGGCACGGATCTGCTTGAGCAGCTGTGCGTCGGCCGGCGTGGCGGCTCCCCAGAGCATCAGGCCGTCCGGGTTGGCCGAGGCCAGCTTGGACGCCTGGGTCTGGAAGGTCAGGGCCGTCGGGTCATAGCTGTCCGAGACAACCGTCCAGCCGGCCTTCTTGGCCAGTTGGTTCAGCTGCGCGAAGCCAGCCTGGGCGTACGGCACGGCCGCGTAGATGATCCCGACCTTGTGCGGTCCAGAGCCGAGCTTCTTCTGCATCCAGTCGAAGACGAGCTGTCCCTCCACGTCCTGAGGTGTGATCACCGAGAACACGTAGGTCTTGCCGGTCCACGGCTGCCGCTGAGCGGTCTCCTCCATGAACCATGTCTTGAGACCCTCGGCGACCGGGGCCGTGGCCAGCCCGGGCGGAGTGATCGTGGGCCCGATAACCAGCTTCAGGCCGTCCTGCTGGACTAGCTTGCGGAGGCCGGCGATCGACAGGTTCGGCTGACCCTGGTCGTCCGCCGTGGCGGCCAGCTGGAGCTGACGCTTACACACGCCACCCGCTGCGTTGATGTCCTTCACGGCAAGCTTCGCGCCGTTCAGCTCGGGCAGGCCCGCGACGGCGTAGGGACCGGTCAGCGCGTTCAGATACCCGAACTTGATCGGTCCGCTCTCCGACGAGCTGCCAGTCGACGCGCCCCCGGTCGACGAACCTCCGCTCGTCGAACTAGAGCTCGATGACCCGCACCCGGCTACAGCAACTGCGACTGCGCCCGCGGCTACCAAGCCCGCCAGCAATGCCCGACTGCCCCTCGTGCTTCCTTGCATCTCCACTCCCCTTTTCGTACGGCCCGCCTTCGCGGACCAGGCACGCGTTAGGCGGCGATGGTCTCGCCGCCGAGGTAGATCTTCCGAACCAGTTCAGCCTTCTGTAGCTCTGCGACCTCGCCCTCTAGGACGACGCGCCCGTACTGGAGCACCAACGCCCGGCTGCAAAAGCCAAAAGCGAGACTGGCGTTCTGCTCGATCAGCAGAATCGCGAGCCCCGAGTCGCGCAACCGGCGCAGCGCTCCATACAGCTCTCCAGCCAGCTTGGGTGACAGCCCCATCGATGGCTCATCGAGGATCAGCACCTGCGGCGCTCCCATCAGCGCCCGGGCCACGGCCAGCATCTGCTGTTGGCCGCCGCTGAGATCGCCCGCCCTCTTGTTGCGGTGTTTCTCGAGGTCGGGAAACAGCTCGTACACGCGCTGGTACTCCTCCTCGAGCTGCGCGCGCTTGAGCTTGCGCCAGAACGCTCCCAGCTCGAGATTGGTGCTGCAGCTCTGTCCCGCGAACACGTGACGTCCCTCGAGCACGATCCCGATCCCGTGCACGGGCACCTGGTGAGGCCTCATGCCCGAGACCTTCCGGCCTCCCACCTCAACCGTCCCTCGAGCCGGGTTGAGGACGCCGGCGATCATCTTCGCCAGCGTCGTCTTGCCGGCCCCGTTCGGTCCCACCACGCCCACGGCCTCGCCGGCCGAAACCTTGAGGCTGACATCCCGCACGGCCTCGATCCCGCGATAGGCGTAGGCCACCTGCGAAACCTCTAGAACCGGCTGGTCAAGACTGCTGTTCATCAGCCTCCAAAGACCACTTGGGAACGGGTGAGGCCGTGCTCGGAGCGAGCCCGAACGAGCGCGACTATAAAACATCAGTCAATTCGGGTCAACGAACTTTTAAAATGTCGGTCAATTCAGCTCAACGAGGTTTGTCGCAAGGCCGCAAAACCCGGGTGACACAGGGCATTCCGAGGCGCATGACGGCCGGCAGCGACCGAGATCCAGGCCCCGAAGGGGCCCACTTCAGGCGAGCGAGGAGCAAGCCTGACGAGGACGCAGGGTGTTCCGTAGTGCTCCGCACACGGAACACCCGAGGACAAAGTCAGGCGTAGCTCCGCAGAAGCCTGAAGTGGGCCCCCTGGGACTCGAACCCAGCCCGCCGGATTAAAAGTCCGGTGCTCTACCAGATGAGCTAGAGGCCCTCAGAGTGGATCCTAGGACAGAGTGGCGCTGATCCCAGCGGAGCGAAAAGCGAGGAGATCAAGGACGCAGGGCCGAAGCCTTACGTCAGTAAGGCGAGCGCCCGAGGACGCAGATATCCGACGCTTTGCAGCCCGCTGGGATCAGTGCCGGAAGTGGCGGCGAGAGGTAAAGACCATCGGCACGCCGGCCTTCTCACACGCCTCGATCACCTCGGCGTCGCGAGTGGAACCGCCGGGCTGAATGATGGCAGCGACGCCCGCCTGGATCGCGAGCTCCGGGCCGTCCGCAAAGGGGAAGAAGGCGTCGGACGCCATCACCGCGCCCGCGAGCGGAACCTGCGCCTTCTCGATCGCGATCGCCACCGAATCGACTCGGCTCATCTGGCCGGCGCCGATCCCGACCGTGGCGAGGCCCTTCCCGAGCACGATCGCGTTCGAGCGGACGTGCTTGCACACGCGCCAGGCAAACAGCAGGTCGCCCCACTGCTCCTCCGTGGGTCTGACCTCGGTGGCCACGGACATCTCGTCGCGCGACTCGGTCTCGCTGTCGCGGTCCTGCACGAGGATGCCCCCGCGCACGCGCCGCATGTCGTGCTCGCCGAGCGGCACGCGCCGGCGCTCCTGATCCTCGAGGATGCGGATGTTGGGCTTCTGGGCGAGGACCTCGAACGCATCCTCGTCGTACCCGGGCGCGAACACCAGCTCCACGAAGGTGGCGTTCAGCCGCTCCGCCAGCGCGAGGTCCACGCGGCGGTTGAAGCAGTAGACGCCGCCGTAGGCGCTCAGCGGATCGCAGGCGAGCGCGCGGTCGTACGCGTCGATCGCGTTCTTGCCGACCGCCGTGCCGCAGGGGTTGTTGTGCTTAAGGATGGTCGCGGCCGGAACCTCGAACTCCTCGAGCAGCTTGCGCCCCGAGTCGAGGTCGAGCAGGTTGTTGAACGACAGCTCCTTGCCGTGGAGCTTCGAGACCATCGAGAGCAGGTCGGTGCGCGCGCCGGCCTGGGCGTAGTAGGCCGCGCGCTGGTGGGGGTTCTCCCCGTACGAGAGGTCGAGCACCTTCTCGTAGGCGCGCACGTAGAGGCCCGGGAACGACTCCTCCTTCTCGGAGAACCAGCGCGAGATGGCGGCGTCGTAACGAGCGGTGTAGCTGAACGCCTCGGTGGCGAGCGCCTCGCGGGTGGGCTCGGACAGGCGGCCCTCGCGCCGGCCCAGCTCGTCGAGGATCGCGTCGTAGCTCTCGGGACGCACGACCACCGCCGCGAACGGATAGTTCTTGGCCGCCGCCCGGATCAGGGTGGGTCCGCCGATGTCGATGTTCTCGATCACCTCCGCGTCATCCGCGCCGCGCCTGCTGGCCACGCGCTCGAACGGGTAGAGGTTCACGCACACGAGGTCGATCGGCTCGATCGAGTGCTCGCCGAGGGTGCTCACGTGCTCTGGGTTCGAGCGCACCGCAAGCAGGCCCGCGTAGATGCGCGGGTTGAGCGTCTTCACGCGGCCGTCGAGGATCTCCGGGAAGCCCGTGTAGTCCTCGACCGAGCGCGTGCCGATGCCGGCGTCCTCCAGCTCGCGAGCGGTGCCGCCGGTGGAGACGATCTCGATCCCGAGCTCGGCCAGGCCGCGCGCGAACTCCACGAGCCCGCGCTTGTCGGACACGCTCAGCAGCGCGCGCCGGACGCGCACCTCGCCGGGCTCGACCGCCTCGATGGCGTCTGACTCAGTGGCCTCCGACATCTGCCCTCTCCTCGATCAACACCCTCTTGGGATTCGCGGGGTCGATGCGCACCGCCCCGCTCGCCAGGAGGCGAACCGCCCGCGGAAGGAGCTCGTGCTCGATCGCGTGAACCGCCTCCTCGATCGCATCGACCTCCGCAGGATAGGGAAGCTGAAAGGCCTCCTGCAGCATGATCGGGCCGCTGTCCACTCCCTCGTCCACGAAGTGGACCGTCACCCCGGCCACGCGCACCCCTGAATCGATCGCCTGCTGGATCGCGCCGATGCCCGGGAAGGCGGGCAGGAGCGACGGATGGACGTTCACGATCCGGCCCTGGAAGCGCCGGATGAAGTCCGCGCCGAGCAGCTCCATGAAGCCGGCGAGCACCAGCAGGTCGATCTCGTGCGCGTCGAGCCAATCGCCGAGCGCGGCGTCCCGGGCGGCGCGGTTCTCGTACGCGGCAGCGTCGAAGACACCGGTCTCGACCCCAGCGGCCTGGGCCCGCTCGAGCGCGCGCGCCTCGGGGCGGTTGGAGCCCACGCAGACCACCTCGATGCCGTCGCGCCCGTGGACCGAGTCGAGTATCGCCTGGAGGTTGGTCCCCTCGCCGGAGACCAGCACCGCGACTCGGAAGCTCACGCCGCGATCGTGGCCGGCGGCAGCTTGAGGACCGGATACGCGCCCCCGCTGGTGGCCAGCCGCTTCTCCTGAATCAGCTCGTCGATGCGAGCAAGGATGTCAGCCCGCCGCATGTTGCGAGGACGTCCCGTAGGCCGGCAGCCCGTCGTATGAGTTGCGCTCGATCTTCTGCGTCCGCGCCCCGTGGAGGATGGCCGCGCAGGTGGTCCGGCCCACCGCCGGCTTCGCGCTGCCCGCCACCGACAGGATCGCGTCGTCGAGGTCGGCGATCAGCTCCGGCGCGGGGGGCGGCAGCTCGGGCACGAGGCCCGTGTCGCAGACGTCGCAGCAGGGCCCCGCCGCCACCGGCTCGGAGCGGTCGCCGAAGTGGCGCAGGATCGCCCGCCGGCGGCATGCGTCCTCCTCGACGTAGGCCCAGATCTCGCGGTACTGGCGCCAGCGGGCGCGGCCGGCCTCCCCCAGCGAGGCGCGGCAGCGAGCGTCCACCCCGCGATCGAACGCGCCCGTCAAGCGGCCGACGTAGCGGTCGGGCGCCGCGGGAAGCGGCTCGAGCACGCCGGCGCTGGCCAGGTGCCCCACCAGCGCAGCGAGCTGATCGCCGCCACGGCCGAAGGCCCCGCCCAGCTCGCCGGAGGTGATGTCATAGCGCCCCTCGCCGTCGGCCACCGCGGTGAGCCGGTCGTACAGGACGCGCGGCAGCTCGGGCCCGATCTCGTCGCGCTTGATGAAGTGGACGTGGAGGGCCTTGTCGCGATTCTCGGCGAGCAGCAGCGCGCGCGCCGGAGCCCCGTCGCGGCCCGCACGGCCGGCCTCCTGGTAGTAGGCCTCGAGCGAGGCCGGCACGCTGGCGTGCACCACCGTGCGGACGTTCGCCTTGTCCACGCCCATCCCGAACGCGTTGGTGGCAACGATGACCCGTGCCTCGTCGGCCATGAAGCGGGCTTGGACCGACGCCCGCCGCTCGCGATCGAGCCCGGCGTGGTAGGCCAGCGCGGGCTCCCCCAGCTCGCGGGTCAGGGCCACCGCCAGCTCCTCCGCGCCGGCGCGCGTGCCCGCGTAGACGATCGCCGGCAGGGCATCCTCGCGGCTCAGCGCCTCCACGATCAGCGGCTGCTTCTGGTGGGCGGCCGGCCGCACGACGGCGAAGGAGAGGTTGGGCCGGTCGAAGCCCGTGGACACCCGCAGCGCGTCCCGGAGTCCGAGTCGGTTGACCACGTCGGCGGCCACCCGCGGCGTGGCGGTGGCCGTGGAGGCGACGATCGACGCGGCGCCGAGGTAGCGCGCGGCGTCGGCCAGGCGGAAGTAGTCGGGCCTGAAGTCGTGCCCCCACTGGGAGACGCAATGGGCCTCGTCGACCACGAAGAGACCGACGCGCGTCTCGCGCATCCGCTGGACGAACCCGGGTGAGGAGAAGCGCTCGGGAGCCACGTAGAGGAGGCGCACCTGGCCGGCGGCCGCCCGCTGGATCACCTCGGAGTTTGCGCCCGCATCCTGCTGGGCGTTGACGAGCGCGACGCGGTCCGAGAGCCCGCGCGCGCCGAGCGCCTGCACCTGGTCCTGCATGAGCGCCACGAGCGGTGACACCACGATCGTGAGGTCGTCGCGCAGTAGCGCCGGGAGCTGGTAGCAGAGCGACTTGCCGGAGCCCGTGGGCATGACCACGAGCACGTCGCGGCCGGCGAGGGCGGCCTCGCAGGCCTCGAGCTGGCCTGGCCGAAAGGCGGGGAAACCGAAGTACTCCCGCAGTGCTGCGGTGAGGTCTGGCACGTGATCCACCCTAGCGGCGAGGGCGGCGGGAGAGGCCCTCCGAAACGGCTTTGTTGCACAGAAGTTTCAATGTATGCGCCGAATCTGGCGCATGATGCGCCGAAAATGGCGTATAGTTCCCACGGGATGCCACGCCAGCGCAGCAGCGACCTCTTTCCCACCGACCAGCCGATCCCCGCGAGCCAGATGATCGGCCGCGAGCCGGACATCCGCGAGGTGACCGCCACGCTGGCGGGCGGCTCGAGCGTGGTGATCGCGGGCCCCCGTCGCACCGGGAAGACAAGCGTCTGCGACGCGGTGCTCGGCCGGCTCGCCAAGCGAGGGCTTCTACATCGTCGCGGTGGACCTGTTCCGGATCGCCACCGCCGGCGAGCTGGCCGAGGCGCTCGTGGCGCAGTCGATCTCGAACCGCTCGACGCTGCGGCGGGTGCTCCACCAGACGCGCCGCGCCGGGCGCTTCGTGGCCGACGTCGCGCACACCTCCGCGGTGGTGAAGTCGAAGGCGCAGCTCGGTGAGGAGATCGAGATCGCGTTCCAGCCCGGCCTGGCGGCGCGCGCCCCCGAGCGCTACCTCGACTACGCGCTTGAGCTGCCCGGGCCGGATCGCCGCGGCCGACCGGAAGCAGGCCGTGGTGTTCTTCGACGAGTTCCAGGAGATCGCCAGCCCTCAGCAGCCCTACGGCGACCCTGACCGCGTGACCAAGCGGATGCGCGCGATCTTCCAGCGCTCCTCCGGCGTGAGCTACCTGTTCGCGGGCAGCCTGGAGCACCTGATGCGCGACCTGTTCACGCCCTCCCAGCGCGCCCTCCACCAGTTCGGCGGCTTCCACGAGCTGCGCCCGATCGACGAGGACGCCTGGACGCCGGGTCTGCGCGAGCGCTTCGACGCCGACGGCTGCAGCGCGGACGACGCCGCGCTGGCCCGCGATCGTCGAATACGGCGAGCTCCACGCGCGCACCACGATGCTGATCGCGCAGAAGACCCACCTCGTCAGCGTCGAGCTGGAGACGCACGACATCGACCTGTCCGTGGTGGAGCAGGGGCTGCTGGAGGCCCTCCAGGCAGACCGGCTGAGCCACGAGCAGACCGTGGAGCGCATCCGCCGCATCCACAAGCTCGGCCTGGTGGTGGCCGCGCGGCTGGCGCGCGGCGAGCCCGTCTACCCGAACCTGCCGCGCGGCGCGGTGCGGCGCGCGCTGGAGGCCCTGCGCGACGCGGCGATCATCGAGAGCAAGGGCCGGGGGACTGGCGTTTCACCAGCCCACTGCTTCGCCGTTACCTGATCAGCCTGGAGCCATTCGCCTAATTCGGCGCATCATGCGCCGCGTGTGGCGCATGGAACCCTCAGACCTGAGGCAGAACGACCGCGGAGTCCTCGAGCGCGAACTTGCCGTTCGCCGACTCGGTGTCCTCCAGCGGGTACTCGCCCGTGAAGCAGGCGTCGCAGTGGGTCTCGCGGCCGAGGCCGATCGCCTCGTAGAGACCGTCGATCGACAGGTACGCGAGCGAGTCGCAGCCCAGCTCCTCCGCGACCTCCTCGATGGTCCTCCCGCTGGCGATCATCTCCTGGGTGGTGGACATGTCGATGCCGTAGTGGCACGGGAAGCGGATCGGCGGGGCGGAGATGCGCAGGTGCACCTCGGCGGCGCCGGCGTCGCGCAGCATCTTCACGATCTGGCGCGTGGTGTTGCCGCGGACGATCGAGTCGTCCACCACCACGATGCGCTTGCCGCCGACGATCTCCGGCAGCGGGTTGAACTTCAGCCGCAGGCCGTGCTTGCGCAGCTCCTGGCCCGGCTGGATGAACGTGCGGGCCACGTAGCGGTTCTTGATCAGGCCGTCGTCCTTCGGGATGCCCGACGCCTGCGAGTAGCCGTTCGCCGCGGCATTGCCCGAGTCCGGCACCGCGATCACGAGGTCCGCCTGCACGGGCGCCTCGCGATGGAGGATCTCCCCCATCTTGCGGCGGGACACCTGCGTGAGCCGGCCCTCGAGCTTGGTGTCGGGGCGGGCGAAGTAGATGTGCTCGAACACGCAGAACGCGCGGCGGGCGCCCGAGACCACCTGGCGCACCTCCATGCCGCGCTCGCCGATCGAGACCAGCTCGCCGGGCTCGACCTCGCGCAGCATCTTGGCGCCGATGATGTCGAAGGCGCAGCTCTCGGAGGCGACGCAGTAGCGGTCGCCGAGCTGCCCGATCGCGAGCGGCCGCAGGCCGGCCGGATCGCGGAACGCCACCACGGCGTCCTGGGTCATCACGACGGTGGAGAACGCGCCCTTGAGCCTGGGCAGCACGTCCTCCACGGCGTCCTCGATGTCGTCCGCCTCGTGCATCGAGAGCAGCGCGGCGATGATCTCCGAGTCCGACGTGGAGCTGAAGCGCACGCCCTGCTCGCGCAGCTCGAGGTGCAGCTCGAGCGCGTTGATCAGGTTGCCGTTGTGGGCGAGGGCGAGCTCGCGGCGGTCCGAGCGGTGGATCGGCTGCGTGTTCTCCCAGGCGCTCGAGCCGGTGGTGGAGTAGCGCACGTGGCCGAGCGCCATGTGGCCGGCGAGCGCGCGCAGCTTCGGCTCGTCGAAGACCTGTGACACGAGGCCGAGGTCGCGCAGGGCCATGATGTGGCGGTCGTCGCAGGTGGCGATGCCCGCGGACTCCTGGCCACGATGCTGGAGCGCGTACAGGGCGAAGTAGGCGAGGCGCGCGACATCGGACTCCGGCGCGTAGACGCCGAACACCCCGCACTCGTCGCGAGGACCGTCGCGAAACTCGATGGGCTCCATGGGAGTCATGAGAAGCAGTCGGGAAGCCCGCTCTGGAACGCGGCTCGCGCCTCCTCGACCGACACTGAAAGCGTAGCAATGCCGGCAGTCAGCTCGAGCGAGTCTCCGCCCACCTCGCCGAGACGCAGCAGCCCGTCCGCCCCGGCCTCCTCGGCAAGTCCCGCGATCGTCTCGAGCGGCGCCGAGATCAGCACGCCGCCGGCTCCCTCGCCGAACAGCGCCACGTCGCCGGCGCCGCCGTTCGGCAGCCGCCCCAGCAGCGGGGCGAGATCCACGCGGGCACCGATGCCGCCGGCCATGCAGCACTCCGCCAGCGCGCAGGCCAGGCCGCCGTCCGAGACGTCGTGCGCCGAGCTGAGCCCGCCCCCGCGCACGGTCGCGCGCAGCAGGTTCAGGTGGCGTCCCACCAGCTCGAGGTCGATGTCGGGCAGCCCGCCGGCGAGATCGCCGCGCAGCTTCTCGAGCTCGGACCCCGCCAGCGCCGGACGAAACGGACCGAGCAGCGCGATCTGATCGCCCTCAGAGCCGAACGCGATGCCCGCCGCGTGGGCGGGATCGGGCAGCTGCCCGACCATGCCGACCACCGGGGTGGGGTAGATCGGGCCCCCGCCGCCCTCGTTGTAGAGCGAGACGTTGCCGCCCACCACCGGCACGCCGAGCGCCTCGCAGGCGACGGCAAGACCCTCGACCGCGCGCGTGAGCTGCCAGGCGATGTGCGGCTTCTCCGGGTTGCCGAAGTTGAGGCAGTTGGTGAGCCCCAGCGGCTCGGCGCCGACGCAGGCGAGGTTGGCCGCGCACTCGAGCACCGCCTCCACCGCGCCCTTGTACGGATCGCAGGCCACCCGCCGGCCGTTCCCGTCGATGGACACGGCCAGGGCGCCCTCGCCGCCATCCGGCGCGAGGGAGAGCACGGCGGCGTCGGCCGCCTCGGGGCGGCGCGCCGTGCGCGAGCCCACGATCGAGTCGTACTGCTCGAACGCCCAGCGCTTGCTCGTGATGCTCGGCGAGCGCAGCAGGGCGAGCAGCGTGTCCCGCGGATCGGCGTCGTCGGCGAGCTGCCGTGGCGGCGCGGCGTAGACCGGCTCGGACGGCGCCTCGGGCTCGAGGTCGTAGAGCGGGCAGTCGTCCACCAGCGCCTCCACCGGCATGTCGCCCACCAGCTCGTCGCCCGTCGAGCACGCGCAGCCGGCGCGTGTCGGTGACCGTGCCGATCGGCGTGGCGCGCACCTCCCAGCGGGCACAGAGCGCGAGCACCTCGTCCAGCCGCTCCGGCGACACCACGCACAGCATGCGCTCCTGCGACTCCGAGATCATCACCTCGAACGGCTCCATGCCGGCCTCGCGCAGGGGCACGCGCGACACGTCGATGTCGAGGCCGACCTCGCCCTTCGACGCCATCTCCGACGAGCTCGAGCTGAGCCCCGCAGCGCCCAGGTCCTGGAGCGACGCGAGCAACCCGGCGTCGAGCAGCTCGAGGCAGCATTCGAGCAGCTTCGACTCCTCGAACGGATCGCCGATCTGGACGCTCGGCCGCTTCGACTCGTCCTCGGCGTCGAGCTCGGCGCTGGCGAGCACCGAGGCCCCGCCGATGCCGTCGCGGCCGGTGAGCGCTCCGAGCAGCACGAGGTGGTTGCCCACGCCCGCCGCCGCGCTCCGCATCAGCCGCTCGCGCGGTGCGATGCCCACGCACATCGCGTTCACCAGGCAGTTCTGCTCGTAGGGCGCCTCGAAGTAGATCTCGCCGCCGACGGTGGCCACGCCGATCGAGTTGCCGTAGTGGCCGATGCCGGCCACGGCGTGCTCGAGCAGGTAGCGCGAGCGCTCGGAGTCGAGCTCGCCGAAGCGCAGCGAGTCGAGGATCGCGATCGGGCGGGCGCCCACCGCGAACACGTCGCGCAGGATGCCGCCGACCCCCGTCGCGGCGCCCTGGAACGGCTCGACCGCGCTCGGGTGGTTGTGCGACTCCACCTTGAACGCCACCGCCAGCCCGCTGCCCACGTCCACCGCTCCGGCGTTCTCCCCCGGGCCCATCACCACGCGCGGCCCCTCGGTGGGCAGGCGCCGCAGCAGCTTCTTCGAGTGCTTGTAGGCGCAGTGCTCCGACCACATCAGCGAGAACACCGCCAGCTCGAGATCGTTCGGCTCGCGCTCGAGGCGGTCGACGATCGCGTCGTACTCGGCGTCCGTCAGCCCCAGCTCGCGGTGGCGCGCGTCGGCGGTGCCCGCGCTCATGCGGGCGAGAGCGCCCCGGCGTGCGCGACCAGCGACTCGAACAGCTTCCCGCCGTCCGCGGATCCCGTGAGCGGGTCGACCGCATGCTCCGGGTGCGGCATCAGCCCCGCCACGTTCTTGTGCCGGTTCGACACGCCGGCGATGTCCCGGGCCGAGCCGTTCGGGTTCTGGCCCTCGGCGTAGCGCAGCAGCACCTGGCCCTCCGCCTCCAGCTCGTCGAGCGCGTCCTCGGGTGCGTAGTAGCGACCGGTCATGTGCTTAACGGGCACCGACAGGAGATCGCCCTGCTCGCACGCGCGCGTGAACGGGGTGTGCGAGTTCTCGACCACGAGGTCGATCTGCCGGCAGACGAAGCGCAGGCCGATGTTGGGTAGCAGCGCGCCCGGCAGCAGCCCCGCCTCACAGAGCACCTGGAAGCCGTTGCAGATCCCGAGCACCGGCCCGCCGGCGAGCGCGAACTCGCGCACCGCCTCCATCGCCGGTGAGAAGCGCGCGATGGCGCCGGCGCGCAGGTAGTCGCCGTATGAGAAGCCGCCGGGCACCACGATCGCGTCGGCCCCGCGCAGGTCCCGGTCGCCGTGCCAGAGCAGCTCCGCGTCCGCGAAGCGGCGGCAGGCAAGTAGGGCATCGACCTCGTCGCAGGAGCCGGGAAAGCGAATTACGCCGAACTTCACCGCTCGACCACGAGGATCTCGTAGTCCTCGATCAGCGGGTTCGCGAGCAGCTTCTCGCACATCTCCCCGATGCGGGAGGTGTCCGGCACGTCCAGCTCGACCATGCGCCCGATGCGCACCTCGCTGACGCCCTCGAAGCCGAGAGCGGGCAGCGCCCGCTCCACGGTCTGGCCCTGCGGATCGAGGATGCCCTCCTTCGGCCTGATCAGGACCCGCGCCTTCAAGCCCCGGCCCTCTCGAGCCAGGCGGAGAAGGGCTCGTCCGTGATCCGCTCGTAGGCGTCGACGTACAGCTCGCGCGTGCGCGCGACCACGTCGTCGGGCAGCTCCGGCGCGGGCGGCGACTTGTCCCAGCCCGATCCGGCGGCCCAATCGCGCACGTACTGCTTGTCGAACGACGGCTGACCCCGGCCCGGCTCGTAGCCGTCGGCCGGCCAGAAGCGCGACGAGTCGGGGGTGAGCACCTCGTCGCCGACGACGATCGTGCCGTCGGCCCGGCGTCCGAACTCGAACTTGGTGTCCGCGAGGATGATCCCGCGCTCGCGCGCGTGCTCGGCCGCGAAGCCGTAGAGCGCCAGCGTGAGCTCGCGCAGCTCCTCGAGCAGAGGCCGGTCGCCGAGGATCTCAGCCGCTCGGTCGAAGTCGATGTTCTCGTCGTGATCGCCCAGCTCGGCCTTCGTGGCCGGCGTGAAGATCGGCTCCGGCAGCTGCTGCGACTCCACGAGGCCCTCCGGCAGCTCGATCCCGCAGACCGAGCCCGTGGCGGTGTAGTCCTTCCAGCCCGACCCCGTGATGTACCCGCGGGCCACACACTCGATCGGCACCATCTCCAGACGCTCGACGAGCAGCGCTCGCCCACGCACCTCCTCGGGCACCTCGGTGAACGAGACGACGTGGTTCGGGCAGATCTGGCCCGTGCGCTCGAACCAGAACACCGACAGCCCGGTGAGCACCTTGCCCTTGTCCGGAATCGGGTTCGGATGGACCACGTCGTAGGTCGAGATCCGGTCGGAGGCGACCATCAGCAACCGGTCCCCACCGGCGTCGTAGATCTCCCGAACCTTGCCCTTCGCGACGAGCTCGAGACCCTCGAGCGTGGCGGCTTCGCTCATGAGCTTGAGGCTAACAACTGAAGTCGACAGTCAACAGTCGACAGTCCTGGGGCCCGAGTCGTTTCTGTGGACTGTGGACCGTGGACTGTGGACTAATTGAGCGCGTCCAGCCGCGCCACGATCTCATCGGCGTGCTTCACGAACGCGCTCGGATCGAAGATCGCGTCCAGATCCAACCCAGGCGCCGCGGTGGCCAGCAGGTCGCGGAACTCGACTCCTCCGTCGAACGCGCGCTGGGCGTTCTCCTGAACGATGCGGTAGGCGTCGTCGCGCGAGCGGCCGGACTCCACGAGCGCCAGCAGCGCGCGCTGCGAGTAGAGCGCGCCGTGCGTGGCGTTCAGGTTCGCGAGCATGCGGTCCGGGTGCACCACCATCCCGTCCACCACGCGAATGGCCAGGTGCTGCGCGTAGTCGAGCAGGATCGTCGCGTCGGGCAGCGCGACGCGCTCGACCGAGGAGTGCGAGATGTCGCGCTCGTGCCACAGCGCCACGTCCTCCAGGCCGGCCTGCGAGTAGCCGCGCAGGAGTCGCGCGATGCCCGTGATGCGCTCGGAGACGATCGGGTTGCGCTTGTGCGGCATCGCGGACGAGCCCTTCTGGCCGGCCCGGAACGGCTCCTCGACCTCGCGCACCTCGGTGCGCTGAAGATGGCGGATCTCGGTGGCGAAGCGCTCGAGCCCGGCGCCCGCGACGGCGATCGCCGACAGCAGCTCGGCGTGGCGATCGCGCGCCACCACCTGGGTCGACACGTCCTCGCGCGCGAGACCGAGGCGCCGGAGCACCAGCCGCTCGAACTCGGGCCCGTTGGTCGCGTACGTGCCCACCGCGCCGGACAGCGCGCCCACCGACACCTGCTCCACCGCGCGCTCGAGCCGGCGCAGGTTCCGCTGGGCCTCGAAGGCGAAGCCCGCGAGCTTCACGCCGAACGTGGTGGGCTCGGCATGCACGCCGTGGGTGCGGCCCACGCAGAGCGTCCCGCGGTGGGCCCGGGCCTGGCGGATCAGCGCGTCGCGGTAGTCCCGCGCGCCGCCGATCAGGATCAGCCCGGCGGCGGTGAGCTGGAGCGCCAGCGCGGTGTCGAGCACGTCGGATGAGGTCAGGCCGTGGTGGACCCAGCGCCCAGCCTCGCCAACCGACTCCGCCACCACGTCCACGAACGCGGCGACGTCGTGGTCGGTGACCTTCTCCCGCTCCTTGACGGCGTCCACCGTGAACGACGCGCGGTCGCGGATCTCCGCGGCGTCGTCGGACGGCACGACCGCCAGCTCCTCGAGTCCGTCGATGGCGGCCAGCTCCACCTGGAGCCAGGTGTCGAGCTTCCGCTGCTCGGACCAGACCGCGCCCATCTCGGGCCTTGTGTATCGCTCGATCAAGCGTCGAGAATTTTCGCAGCCATGACCGCCGCGTTCCTCGCGCCGTTCACCGCCATGCAGGCCACCGGCACTCCCGGCGGCATCTGCGCGATGGCGAGCAGGGCGTCGAGCCCGCCGCCGATCGAGTTGCTCGAGGAGAGCGGGACGCCGATCACCGGCAGGTCCGTGTGCGCCGCCACCACCCCGGGTAGCGCCGCCGCCAGCCCAGCCCCGGCGATGATCACCTTCAGCCCGCGCATGCGCGCGTTCTTCGAGTAGTCGGCCACCACCTCGGGATCGCGGTGGGCGCTCATCACCCGGATCTCGTAGCGGATGCCGCGCTCCTCGAGCTCGGCGCCTGCCTTCTCCATGACGGGCATGTCGCTCTTCGAGCCCATGACGATGCCCACGACGGGGGCGTCCACCTCCAGCTCGTCGAACATCGCCTCGACGACCGTCTCGGCCTGGCGGGAGACCTCGCCCTCGCTCACGCCTCGACCCTGTCCACCGCGCGCGCGGCTATGTCGTGTCGCATCTGTTTGCCATCGAATTCGACCCGCTCGGCTGCGGCGTAGGCGCGATCGCGGGCCTCCGCCGCGCTCGCTCCGATGCCCGTGACATTGAGTACCCGCCCTCCAGCGGTCACGATCTTGCCATCTCGCTCGGCCGTCCCGGCGTGAAGCACCTCCACCTCGAGCGAGTCGATCGCCCGCAGGCCGCTGATCTCATCGCCGGACGACGACGTCTCCGGATATCCGCGCGAGGCCAGAACCACCGTCACGGCCCAGGCGTCCGACCACTCGAGCTTCGCATCGGCGAGGCCGCCCGGCGTCATCGCCTGGACGAGCAGCTCGAGCAGGTCGGAGCGCAGGCGCGGCAGCACCGCCTGCGTCTCCGGGTCCCCGAAGCGGCAGTTGTACTCGAGCACCCGCGGCCCATCGGCGGTCATCATCAGCCCGGCGTAGAGCACCCCGTGGTAGGGCGTGCCGCGACGCCGCAGCTCGTCCACGATCGGCTGGTGGACGGCGCGGGCCAGCACCTCGGCGTGCTCGCGACCGATGTTCGGCACCGGCGAGTAGCTGCCCATGCCGCCGGTGTTCGGGCCCCGATCGCCGTCCCAGATCCGCTTGTAGTCCTGCGCGGGCGCCATCGGCACGGCGGTCACGCCATCGCAGAGCGCGAGCAGCGAGAGCTCCTCGCCCTCGAGGAACTCCTCGAGCACCACCGGGGTGTCGCCGAAGCGCCGTTCCACGAACAGCTCGTCGATGGCATCGCGCGCCTCGGCCTCGGTCTCGCAGATCAGCACCCCCTTGCCCGCTGCCAGCACGTCCGCCTTCAGCACGGTGGGATAGGCGGCGCAGGAGAGGTGGGCGAGCGCCTCCTCCCGGCTCCGGAACACCGCGTACGAGGCCGTGGGCACGCTCACCGCGCGCATCAGCTCCTTGGCGTACGACTTCGAGCCCTCGATGCGGGCGGCCGCTGCCGTCGGGCCGAACGCGCTGATGCCCACGTCCGCCAGCGCGTCCACGAGGCCCGCGACCAGCGGCACCTCGGGTCCGACCACCACGAAGTCGCAGCCCTCCTCGCGGGCTAGTCGGACCAGGCCCTCGACGTCGTCGACGGCCACGTCGTGGCAGGGCACCTTGTCCCGCTCGATGCCCGCGTTTCCGGGGGCGGCGAGGATCTCCGGCCGCTGAGGGCTGCGGAACAGCGCGCGCACGATCGCGTGCTCGCGTCCCCCTCCGCCGACTACGAGTACGCGCACCGGCTGTCCTAAAGGGCGGCTATGAACTCGTCGACGGGGATCGCTACCAGCGACTCGTACTTCGCGGTTCCACGCGAGCCGAGCTCCAGCGACACCCGCGCCATCGTCTGCTCGTCGGGCGCCTCCACGATGTTCACGAAGTCGAATCGGCCGAGCGTGGCCCATTGCGCCGTGACGGTTGCACCGAGCTGCTCGACTTCTTTGTTGACCTCGCGGATGCGCGCGGGGTTGTTCTTCACGGTCTGCACCCCTTCAGGGGTGAGCGTGCTGAGCAGCACGAACGTGGGCATGGCGATCCTTTCCCTCTAGCGAGTGCACGGGGGTTTCTCGCATCTTTTGGCCGCCGATGCAAGGTCCGCGACGGGCGGCCCCACCGGCAAGCTACCCTCAGCGCCGCTACCCAAACGGGTGGCGCGACCTGCAGAGCGGACAGGGAGGCAGGGTGAGGGGGACAGCAGCGCTGCTGGTGGCGGTCGTGGCGGGCCTCGCTGCTGCCGCCCCGGCGGGTGCCGCCAGCATTGCCGTGAACGGGACCTGCTTCATCGAGCAGGAGCAGATCGGCACGAGCGGAGCCGGCTTCACCCCCGGCGCCCAGGTGGCGTTCGCCTTCGACGGGGTGGCAGCCGAATTCGGTTCCGCGGGCTTGGGCGGGAACATCATGCAGCAGCTGACGGCCCCGCAGCTCGACTCCGGCGTGCTCGTCCACACCTTCAACCTGACCGCGACCGACCAGAACAACCCCGCGAACGTCGGCAGCGTGCCGGTGACCGTGACCCGCTTCGGCGCCGCCATCCACCCGGCGCAGGCGCGACCGGGCCACCGGGTGAAGTTCAGCATCCGCGGCATGCCTCCCGGGAAGCCGGTCTACCTCCACTACGTCCTCCACCGGCACCTGAAGCTCACCGTCGCGCTCGGCACGCCGGCGGGCCCCTGCGGGACGCTGACCGTGAAGCGCCGCTACTTCCCGCTTCACCGGCCCGCCGCCGGCACCTGGAGCCTCCAGTTCGACCAGAAGAAGAGTTACTCCAGCGCGACCCGGCCGGCCATTCGCGGCAGGGTGCTGCTGTTCCGCTCCTCATCCGCCGCAGCATCGATGCTGCGCTGACCCATCCCGGAAGGGAGACCACGTGCTGATCTCGACAATGAACGACATCCCCGGCCGCAAGGTCGTAGAGGTCTACGGCGAGGTGATGGGTCTGACGGTGCGCTCCCGCAACCTCGGGTCACAGCTCGGCGCCAGCCTCAAGTCGCTGGTCGGTGGCGAGCTGAAGGGCATGACCAAGGCGCTGGTGGACAGCCGTCACGAGGTGGTCCAGCGCATGGTCGAGGAGGCGGAGGCGAAGGGCGCGGACACGATCCTCGCAATGCGCTTCGACACTTCGGAGATGGGTCCGAACTGGACCGAGATCTGCGCCTACGGCACAGCTGTGCGTACTCAGGCAGCCTGAGGGACTGACGCCACCCGGTTGAACACGAGCTGCCCGTCGGCGGCGTCGACCGTCACGCGGTCCCCTGCCTGGAAGTCGCCCTCGAGCAACGCCAGCGCCAGCTTGTCCACGAGCTGCTTCTGGATCACGCGCCGCAGCGGCCGGGCCCCGTAGGTGGGGTCGTAGCCAAGGTTGCCGAGCAAGGTCCGGGCGTCGTCGGTCAACTCGATCTCGATGCCGCGCTCGCGCACTCGCTGGGCGAGCTTGGCCACCTGGAACTCGACGATGCGGCTGATCTCCTCGCGCGTGAGCTGGTGGAACTGCACGATCTCATCGAGCCGGTTGATGAACTCGGGCTTGAAGGTGGCCTGTACGCCCTCGAGGCCGCCGGCCACGTTCGAGGTCATGATCAAGACGGTGTTCTTGAAGTCGACGGTGCGGCCCTGGCCGTCGGTCAGGCGGCCGTCGTCCATCACCTGGAGCAGCACGTTGAACACGTCGGAGTGCGCCTTCTCGATCTCGTCGAGCAGCACCACCGAGTAGGGGCGCCGGCGTACGGCCTCGGTCAGCTGCCCGCCCTCCTCGTAGCCCACGTAGCCGGGGGGCGCGCCCACGAGCCGGGACACGGAGTGCTTCTCCATGTACTCCGACATGTCGATGCGCACCATCGCCTGCTCAGAGTCGAACATGAACTCGGCCAGCGCGCGGGCCAGCTCGGTCTTGCCGACGCCGGTGGGGCCGAGGAACAGGAAGCTGCCGATGGGCCGGTTCGGGTCCTGGAGCCCGGCGCGTGAGCGGCGCAGCGCGTTGGACACGGCCTCGACGGCCTCGTCCTGACCCACCACGCGCTCGTGGAGGCGGTCCTCCATGTGCACGAGCTTCTCGACCTCGCCCTCCATCAGCTTCGAAACGGGGATGCCGGTCCACTTGGCCACGACCTCAGCCACGTCCTCGTCGTCGACCTCCTCCTTGAAGAAGCGCACGTCGCCACCGGTCTGCGACTCGGCGGTGGCGAGCGACTGCTCGAGCTCGGGGATCACGCCGTAGCGCAACTCAGCCGCGCGCTGGAGGTCGGTCTCGCGCTCGGCGCGCTCGACCTCGCGCTGCGCCTCGTCGAGGCGCTTCTTGATGTCGGAGATCGCATCGATGGCGGACTTCTCGGTCTCCCACTCGGCCTTCATCGCGTCGCGCTGCTCGCGCAGCTCGGCAAGCTCGCGCTCGATCGCCTCGCGGCGTGCGGCGCTCGCCTCGTCGGACTCCTTGGACAGCGCCTGCTGCTCGATCTCGAGCTGCATGATGCGCCGCTCCACCTCGTCGATCTCGACCGGCACCGAGTCGATCTCGATGCGCAGGCGGGAGGCGGCCTCGTCGATCAGGTCGATGGCCTTGTCGGGCAGGAAGCGGTCCGCGATGTAGCGGTGGGAGAGCAGCGCCGCCGCGACGATCGCGGAGTCCTGGATGCGCACCTGGTGGTGCACCTCGTAGCGCTCCTTCAGGCCGCGCAGGATCGCGATCGTGTCCTCCACGCTCGGCTCCTCGACCATCACCGGCTGGAAGCGGCGCTCGAGCGCGGCGTCCTTCTCGATGTGCTTGCGGTACTCGTCGAGGGTGGTGGCGCCCACGGCGCGCAGCTCCCCGCGCGCGAGCATGGGCTTCAGAAGATTTGCGGCGTCCACGGCGCCCTCGGCGGCGCCGGCGCCCACGATGGTGTGCAGCTCGTCGAGGAACAGGATGATCTGGCCCTCAGCGTCCGAGACCTCCTTGAGCACGGCCTTGAGGCGATCCTCGAACTCGCCGCGGTACTTCGCGCCGGCGATCAGCGCGCCGATGTCGAGCGCGATCACGAGCCGGTCGCGCAGCGACTCGGGCACGTCGCCGGAGACGATCCGCTGGGCGAGGCCCTCCACGATGGCGGTCTTGCCCACGCCGGGCTCGCCGATCAGAACCGGGTTGTTCTTCGTGCGCCTTGAGAGGACCTGGATCACGCGCCGGATCTCGTCGTCGCGACCGATCACCGGATCGAGCTTGCCGTCCTCAGCAGCTCTCGTGAGGTCGCGCCCGTAGCGCTCGAGGGCCTGGTACTTGTCCTCGGGCGACTGGTCCGTGACGCGGTGTGGCCCGCGCACCTGGCCGACGGCGTCCGCGAGCTGGTCGTGCGACGCCTGCAGGTCGATGTTGGGATCGCCCGCCAGGGCAAGCAACAGGTGCTCGGTGGAGATGTAGTCATCGCCCATCCCGCGCGCGGTCTCGTCGGCGCGACGCAGCAGCTCGCCCATCGCCTGTCCCAACTCGGGGGCCGACGTGGCATCGCCCGTGATGACGGGGAAGCTGTCGAGCTGCTCGTTGGCACGGGCCCGAACCAGGTCGAGGTTCGCCCCGACGCGCTTCAGGACCGGCACGACGATGCCGCCCTCCTGCTCCAGCAGGGCGAGCAGCAGATGAACCGGCGCAACCTGTGGGTTACGCCGGCCGTTTGCCAGGCTCTGTGCGGCCTGGAGCGCCTCCTGTGACTTTATGGTCAAGCGGTCCTGTTGCATAAAATCTAAGTCCTAGTGTAGTAGATCTAGCCCTGCTTGCCCACGCGCCGGATGGGGACCTTCACGCCCGCATGGTCCCGCGGCACGAGCGCCGATCCGGGCGGCTCGTAGGGCACCAGCTCGAATCGGAACGAGCGCCGGATGCGCTCGATCTCGTCCCGCATCTCGCGTTCCATGCGGTCGGCCTCGCGCTGCAGGCGCGTCATGCGCTCGTGCATCCGCTGCATCTCCTGCTCGAGCTCGAACACCTTCTCGACGCCCGCCAGGTTCATGCCGAGCTCGGAGGTGAGCTCCTGGATGCGGCGCAGGCGGTCGACGTCCTGCTGCGGAGTACAGGCGTGTGTTGCCGCTCGAGCGCTTGGGCGTGATGAGCCCGCGGGTCTCGTAGATGCGCAGCGTCTGGGGGTGCATGCCGGCGAGCTCGGCTGCCACCGAGATCATGTAGACGCCTCGCGTCGGATCGTGGCTGGATGCCTTCTTGCCTGCCATCACCTACTCCCTCCCCGCGAAGAGCTGCTCGCGCGGATTGCCGTCCATCACCTGAGCCAGGTCGTCCACGGCCTTCTTCTGCTCGCGGCTGAGCGAGCTCGGCACGTCGATGTTGAGGCGGTAGTGGATGTCGCCGCGGCCCTTGCCGTCGAGCTTCGGCGGACCCTCGCCGCGCAGGCGCTGGACCGTGCCGTGCTGGGTGCCGGCGGGCACGCGGATGCGCTTGCTGCCGGCGAGCGTGGGCACCTCGACGGTGGCCCCGCGGATGGCCTCGACGATCGTGATCGGCACCTCCACCTCGAGGTTGTCGCCCTTGCGGCGGAAGACCGGCGAATCGGACACGCGCGTGATCACGTAGAGGTCCCCGGGCGCGCCGCCGCGGCGACCCGGCTCGCCCTTCCCGGCCAGCCGGACGCGGCTACCGTCGCGCACGCCCCCCGGGATGTTCGCCCGATAGCGCTTGACCTGCATCGTCTGCCCGCGGCCATTGCAGGTGGGACAGGGATCGCTGATCAGCGTGCCGGTGCCGCCGCACTGCGAGCACGGCTGCGAGATCGAGAACAGGCCCTGGCCCTGTGACTCGATGCCGCGGCCCTGGCAGCGCGGGCACACGGTCGGGCTGGTGCCCGGCTTGGCCCCGGTGCCGTGACAGGTCGGGCAGGCCGATGGCACCTGCGCCACCACCGGCACCTGGGCGCCGTACATGGCCTGCTCAAAGGAGATGTGCACCTCGGTCTCGAGGTCTCGGCCGCGCTCCGGTCCCGGCTGGCGCGGACCCGCGCCGCTACCGCCGAAGAGGTCGGAGAGGATGTCCCCGATCCCGCCGAAGCCGCCGGCTGGGGTGCCCGTGCGGAAGCTGCCCGGATCGAAGCCCCCGCCGAAGATGCCGCCACCCTGGTCGTACTGCTTGCGCTTGTCCTCGTCGGACAGGACGTCGTAGGCCTGCTGGATGTCCTTGAAGCGCTCCTCCGCTGCGTCGTCGCCCGGGTTCTTGTCCGGGTGGTACTGGCGCGCGAGCTTGCGATAGGCCTTCTTGATGTCCTCGGCCGAGGCCTTCTTGTCGACCCCGAGGGTCTTGTACGGGTCCTTGGTGGCGGCCATCTACTGGGAGACCACCACCCTGGCCGGACGCAGGATCGTGTCGTTCAGCCGGTAGCCCTTCTCCACCACGTCGAGGACGACGCCGGGCTCGGCGCCTTCCTGCGGACGCGTGGAGAGCGCCTCGTGCAGCGTGGGGTCGAAGGCCTCGCCCTTCGGGTCGAACGCCTCGACCCCGCTGCGCTGAAGCACGCCCACGAGATCCGCGTGGACCAGGCGCACGCCGTCGAGCAGCGTGCCCTCAGCGTCCCCGGCGAGCTCGAGAGCCCGTTCGAGGTTGTCGACCACGGGCAGCACCTCGCGCACGAGGCCGGCCTTGGCACGAGCACCCGCGGCGGCCGCCTCCTTGGCGGCGCGCTTGCGGTAGTTCTCGAAGTCCGCCTGCGTGCGCTGCGCGAGCGCGAGGTACTCGTCGCGCTCGCGCTGGGCGAGGGTCAGGGGATCGACCTCGTCGGCCGATCCCTCATCGCTCTCCACGGTCGGCTGCTCGGGGTCGACATCGTCGACCGCGGGCTCCCCGGTTATTCGCCGCTCGTCGATCACTGGTCGCGCTCACCGTCGACCACCTCGGCGTCGACGACCTCCTCCTCGTCGGCGCTGGCGCCGTTCTCGGACGTGGTCGCGCCGTCGGCGGCGGGCTGCTGGGCCTGGGCGGCCGCCGCGTACATCTGCTCGGACACCTTGTGGAAGGCCTCCTGCAGCGTGTCGGTCTTGGTCCGTGATCTCCGCCGCGTCCTCGGACTCGAGCGTGTCGCGCACGTCCTTGATCGCGGCCTCGATCTCCTCCTTGGAGGAGGCGTCGACCGAGTCGCCCAGCTCGTTCAGCTGGCGCTCCGCCTGGTAGGCGGCGTTCTCGCCGGTGTTGCGCGCCTCGACGAGCTCGCGCAGACGGCGGTCGTCCTCGGCGTGAGCCTCGGCGTCCTTGACCATCCGGTCGACCTCTGCGTCAGCGAGACCGGATCCGGCCTTGATCTCGATCTTCTGCTCCTTGTTGGTGCCGAGATCCTTGGCGCCCACGTTGAGGATGCCGTTCGCGTCGATGTCGAACGTGACCTCGATCTGCGGCACGCCGCGCGGGGCCGGCGGAATGCCGGTGAGCTGGAACTTGCCGAGCGACTTGTTGTAGGTCGCCATCTCGCGCTCGCCCTGGAGCACGTGGACCTCCACGCTCGGCTGGTTGTCCTCGGCCGTCGAGAAGATCTCCGACTTCCGCGTCGGGATCGTGGTGTTGCGCTCGATCAGCTTCGTCATCACGCCGCCCTTGGTCTCGATGCCGAGGGTCAGCGGGGTGACGTCGAGGAGCAGGATGTCCTTCACGTCGCCGGCGAGCACGCCCGCCTGAATCGCGGCACCAACGGCCACGACCTCGTCCGGGTTCACGCCCTGTGCGGGTCCTTGCCGGTCAGCTGCTTGACCTTCTCCTGGACGGCAGGCATGCGGGTCATGCCGCCGACGAGCACCACGTGGTCGATCGAGTCACCGGTCACGCCGGCGTCCTCCATCGTCTGCTTCGTGGGGCCCACGGTGCGGTCGAGCAGGTCGGCGGTCAGCTCGGTCAGCTTCGAGCGGGTGAGCCGCGTGTCGAGGTGCTTCGGACCCGACTGATCCGCCGTGATGAACGGCAGGTTGATCTGGGTCTCCTGCGTGGTCGAGAGCTCGACCTTGGCCTTCTCGGCGGCCTCGTAGAGGCGCTGGAGGGCCATCTTGTCCTGCGACAGGTCGATCGCCTGGCTCTTCTTGAACTCGGCCACGAGCCAGTCGACGACCGCCTTGTCGAAGTTGTCGCCGCCGAGGTGGTTGTCACCCGCGGTGGCCTTCACCTCGAACACGCCGTCGCCGATCTCGAGCACGGACACGTCGAACGTGCCGCCGCCGAGGTCGAAGACGAGGATCGTCTGGTCGGTCTCCTTGTCGAGGCCGTACGCGAGCGACGCGGCGGTCGGCTCGTTGATGATGCGCTTGACGTCGAGGCCGGCGATCTTGCCGGCGTCCTTCGTTGCCTGACGCTGGTCGTCGTTGAAGTAGGCCGGGACGGTGATCACCGCGCTGTCCACGGTGTCGCCGAGGTAGGCCTCAGCGTCTGTCTTCAGCTTCTGGAGGATCATCGCGCTGATCTCGGGCGGCGAGTACTGCTTGCCGCCGATGTCTACACGCGCGTCCCCGTTGGGCCCGGTGACGACCTTGAAGGGGACGATCGTCTCCTCCTCCTTCACCTCGCCCTCCTTGCGGCCCATGAAGCGCTTGATGGAGAACACGGTGTTCTCCGGGTTGGTCACGGCCTGGCGCTTGGCCACTGTGCCCACGAGCCGCTCGCCGCCTGCCGTGAACGCAACGACGGAGGGCGTTGTACGCGCCCCCTCGGCGTTTTCGATCACGTGCGGCTCGCCGCCCTCGAGCACCGCCATGCACGAATTGGTCGTGCCAAGATCGATGCCGATCGTCTTTGCCATCTAGCTCATTCCTCCTGTTGAAAGAAATCTAAGCCAGAGTTTGGCAGATATTCCTAGGAGCGTCCACTACAGGTGCCTAGTGCCTGGAACCTGGTGCCTAGAGCCTTGGTTCGACAATTCCAGGCACTGGGAACTAGGCACTAGGCACTCCCGCGCAGCCGCGCTTTCCCGTATGGACACAAGGAAAGCAGCACGCAATCCCTGCACTGCGGATTACGCGCGTGGCACGTCCTGCGCCCATGGCGCAGCAGCCCCACGTGCGTCTCGTAGGCGTCTTCGCCGTCGCCGTCCCGGCCTATCAGGCGCAGCATCTCGTCGTGGGCCTCTTCGAGGGGCGCCTTCGGCCGGAACAGGCCGAGTCGGGTGCCGACGCGGTAGACGTGCGTGTCGACGGGTACGTCGGGGCGTCCGTAGCTGAACAGCAGCACGCAGGCGGCCGTCTTGCGGCCCACGCCGGGGAGCTCGCAGAGGTAGTCGCGCGCCTCGTCGAGCGGCGCATCCTCGAGCCAGGAGAGATCGTCGTCGCCGATCGCGCGCAGGATGCGCTGGATCCGCCCCGCCTTCACGCGCGAGATGCCGCCGGGGCGGATGGCCTCCTCCACCTCGTCCTCGTCGGCGTCCCGCACCTCGGGCCAGCCGGCGAAACGCTCCCGCAGCCGCTCGTAGGCGACGTCGCGATTGCGGTCGTTCGTGTTCTGGGAGAGCACGGTGAGGATGAGCTCATCGATGGGCGCGTGGTGCGGGCGCAGGAGCGGCCGGCCGTAGGCGGCGCGCAGGCGATCGCGGATGGTTCGAAGGCGTCGATTCACGAGAAAACGCGTACTCCGTTTCTGCGTACTCCGTACTCTGCCCTACGTGACCGTCTCCGACAGACGCGGCGAGGTCGGCGAGGTCGAGCTGTTCTGGCGCGAGGCGCCGGTTCCGGAGGGCCGGCTACCCACCGTGTACGTGCACGGCGTTCCCGGGAACTCCGACGACTTCCTCGACTTCGTCCCCCGCAGCGGCGGTTTCGCCCTCGACCTGCCCGGCTTCGGGCGCTCCGCGAAGCCGGCCCATTTCCCCTACTCGATCGAAGGCTATTCCGGCATCCTCGAGACGTTCCTCGACGACCGTGGGGTGGAGCGCTGCTCGCTGGTCATGCACGACTGGGGCACGGCAGCGCTGGGCCTGGCCCAGCGCGCGCCGGAGCGCTTCGACAGGCTGGTGATCATGGACGGGGTGCCGCTGCTGCCGGGCTTCACCTGGCACCGGGCCGCGCGCATCTGGCGCACCCCACTCGGCGGTGAGCTGTTCATGGGGCTCGGATCCCGCCGCGGCTACAAGCGGCTCGCGAGCGACGGGTATGCGGCGCCGGGGCCGCCGCCAGACCAGCTCGTGGACAGCGTCTGGGACCACTTCGACCATGGGACCCAGCGCGCGATCCTCAAGCTCTACCGGACCGCCTCGCCGTCCGTCCTCGCCGTCGCCGGAGAGCACCTGAGGGAGGTCGACTGTCCGGCGTTGATCGTCTGGGGAGCCGACGATCCGTACGTGCCCAGCTCATTCGCGAACGCCTACGCCGAGGCGCTCGGAGGCGAGACTCGGGTGGAGGTGCTCGAGGGCGTCCGGCACTGGCCCTGGGTGGACGATCCGGGCGTGATCGACCGGGTCCTCGAGTTCCTGGACGGCTAGATGGCGGTCACCGAGTCCATCCGCGTACGCACCGGCCGTTCGGCGCCTCCCGAGTGGTTCTGGAGGGTGGCGCCGCTCGCGGCCGCCGCCATTGCGGCGGCGATCTACCTGATGCTGGCGCCCAAGACCGGCGACCTCCCGGCGCACGTGTTCCGGGCGAAGCTGTTCGGGCGCGACGGCTTCGCGGTCTGGAACGGCAACTGGTACGGCGGGCATCACACCCCCGGTTACAGCCTGTTGTTCCCGCCGATCGCCTGGGTGCTCGGCCCGGCGGTGGCCGGCGCGCTCGCCGCCCTCGCCGCGACCGCGGTGTTCGAGCCGCTGGCCCGTCACCACTTCGGCAGCAAGGGCCGCTGGGGGGCGCTCTGGTTCGGCATCGGCACCTCGTCGATGCTGCTGAACGCTCAGCTGCCGTTCGTGCTCGGCGTGGCGATCGGGCTGGGCTCGCTCCTGGCCCTTCAGCGCGACCGCAAGGTACTGGCGGTCCTGCTCGCGGTGCTCTGCCCGCTCGGCAGCCCGGTGGCCGGCTTCTTCCTCGCGCTGGCCGCGATCGCATACTGGCTGAGCAGTCGCCTGCGCGCGCCGCTGATCGTGGCCGCGGCCGCCATCACGCCGCCGATCCTGCTCGCGCTCGCGTTCCCGGAGGGCGGCAGGCAGCCGTACGCGTTCTCGGCGTTCATCCCCGTCCCGATCATGGTGATCGTGTTCTGCACCGTGGTGCTGCGACAGGAGCGGACACTGCGCATCGGAGCGGCGCTGTACGGGATCGCCGCCTTCGCGGCGTTCGTGGTGCCCACGCCGATGGGTGGCAACGCCTCGCGGCTCGGGGCCGTCTTCGCAGGCCCGATCGCGGCCGCCATTCTCTTCGGGGTGCTGCGGCCGTCGCTGCGGCCGGTGCTGATCGCCGTGATCCTCGTGCCGCTGGCGTACTGGCAGCTGGGACCGGCGGTGCGCAACGTGTCCAGCGAGCAGGATGACGCCTCGCGCTTCAGCTCCTACTACCACCCGCTGCTCCAGTTCCTCGAGGCAAACGAGCGGCCGCCGGGCCGCGTGGAGGTGGTGTTCACGCATTCGAACTGGGAGGCCGCGACGGTGGCTATTCACTTTCCTCTGGCGCGCGGCTGGGAGCGCCAGCTCGACGTGAGCCACAACGCGCTCTTCTACAACGGCACGCTCGACGAGGGCACCTACGAGAAGTGGCTCGGCGAGAACGGGGTCAGATGGGTGGCGCTGCCCGACGTCCCGCTCGACTACAGCGCGAAGAAGGAAGGGCAGATCGTGAAGGCGGCACCGCCCTACCTCGCTCTTCGCTTCCGCTCGGCCCACTGGAAGGTCTACGAGGTCACGAGCCCGCATCCGCTGGTCGTGCCGGACGGGAGCGCGCAGATCGAGGCTCGCACCCTGGGCCTGACGCGAGTGCGGCTCCTGGTGCACCAGCCCGGCAGCGCGATCGTGAGGGTGCGCTGGACGCCCTACTGGGTGGCTGACGGGGCATGCGTGGAACGGGCCGGGGATTGGACCCGCGTGATCGCCACCAAGCCCGGCCCGCTGCTGCTGCGCGTGCGCTTTTCCCTGGGCCGCATGTTCGAGCACGGGAGGCGTTGCGCGACATAAGTCACCGACCCGCCTCCGGCGTCCTTTGTAAGATCCCGTCGTGGTCCGATCGATTGGCAAAGGCAGGCGGTGGCTACCAAATGGTCGGACTGACGCGGTTCGTCAGCTCCTTCTCTTCGCGGCGGCCTACTACCTGTACCGCATCGTGCGGGGCTTCGTGGACGGGCAGGTCACGGTCGCGTTCGACCACGCGCGCGGCGTGATCGACCTCGAGCGCGGGCTGCATTTGTTCTTCGAACCCGGCCTCCAGAGCTGGTTCGAGCAGCGGGGCTGGATGATCCACTTCGCGGACATCATGTACGTGAACGCGCACTTCGTGATCACGCTCGCGTTCCTCGTCTGGCTGTACTTCTCGCGCAACTACGCCTTCTACTTCGTGCGCAACATGTTCATGGTCGCGATGGGCCTCGCGCTCGTCGGCTACATGGTGTTCCCCACGGCTCCCCCGCGCTTCATGACCGAGTGGGGCTTCCAGGACACCATCACCGACTTCGTCGGACAGGGGGCCGCGCACAGCGCCGGGGTGCTCTACAACCCGTACGCCGCGATGCCCAGCATGCACGTGGCGTTCGCCCTGATGGTGGGCATCACCGGCTTCCAGCTCGTCAAGTGGCGCGCGCTGAAGGTCTTCTGGGCCGCGTATCCGTTGCTCATCACCTGGGTCGTGATCGTCACCGCCAACCACTTCTGGCTTGACGCCGCCATGGGCGGCTTGGTCGCCGCACTCTCCGCTTACACTTCTCTGGCGCTCGCCCGGGCGCGTCCCGATGCCTGGGCATTCGCCGGAGTCACCGCTTGACCCGAGATCCCGGACAGCCGGCGCAAACGCCGACACCGAGTGGACGCCGCCGAGGATCTCGCGGCGCTTTTGCGGCTGCTCGCCGCAACGGCGAGCCGCTGACCGCGGCCGAGGTGCGCTCGCTCGCGCGCGACCGGCTGATCGAGTCGCGCCTCACGCCGAACGCGATCTCGCTGACCGGGCTCGTGCTGAACGTGGCCGCCGCCGTGCTGATCACCCAGCGCCTGTTCTTCCTCGCCGGGGTCACGTTCATCATCGGCTCGATCATGGACACGCTCGACGGGCGCTACTCGCGGATGTCGGGCAAGGGCACGCCCTTCGGCGCCTTCCTCGACTCCACGCTCGACCGCGCCGAGGAGGGCATCGTGCTCACCGCGGTGGCCGCCTACTTCGCGGCGCACAACCAGGACGTGGCTGTGGCCGCGGTCGTGATCGCGGTGCTCGGCTCGCTGCTGGTCAGCTACACGCGCGCCCGCGCAGAAGCGCTCGGCGTCGAGTGCAAGGTCGGGCTCGCGACGCGTGCCGTACGGGTCGTCATCCTCTCGATCGGCCTCGTGTTCGCCCGCGGCGCCGGGCTGGGAGATTTCTCTCTCCTGAAGCCCGCCATCTACGCTTTGGCGGTGCTCACGTCGGTTACCGTTTTGCAGCGGATTCTCCACGTGCGCGGCGAGCTGAAGCGCATGTACCCCGCGTAACCTCCAGGGGTTGCCGGAGTTCGATAGGCGTGCCGGCCCTGACAGGGGCCCACGAGTAGACCCCCAGGAGGGCCAAGACTTTGAGTGAGAACGGACCTACCAACGGCGCTGCGCGCTACCAGTCCGACAAGGTGCGAGTGGCGATCATCGGCGTCGGCAACTGCGCCTCCGCTTTCGTGCAGGGCGTCGAGTACTACAAGAACGCCGATCCGAACGAGCGGGTGCCGGGCCTGATGCATGTCGACCTCGGCGGCTACCACATCAGCGACATCGAGTTCACCGCGGCATTCGACATCGACAAGGACAAGGTCGGCAAGGACCTGTCCAAGGCGATCTGGGCGGGCCAGAACAACACGATCAAGTTCTCCGACGTGCCGAAGATCGGCGTGAAGGTCGAGCGCGGGATGACCCACGACGGCCTCGGGAAGTACCTGAAGCAGAAGATCGTGAAGGCGCCGGGGCCGACCGCCGACATCGTCTCGATCCTCAAGGAGACCCGGACCGACGTCGTCGTCTCCTACCTCCCGGTCGGATCCGAGGAGGCCACCAAGTGGTACGTCGAGCAGGTGCTCGAGGCCGGCTGCGGATTCGTGAACTGCATCCCGGTGTTCATCGCGCAGGAGGAGTACTGGGGCAAGCGCTTCAAGAAGGCCGGGCTGCCGATCATCGGCGACGACATCAAGTCCCAGGTCGGCGCGACGATCGTGCACCGCCAGCTCGCTCGCCTGTTCGCGGACCGCGGGGTGAAGATGGCCCGCACGTCGCAGCTGAACGTGGGCGGCAACATGGACTTCTTCAACATGCTCGAGCGCGAGCGGCTCGAGTCGAAGAAGATCTCGAAGACGCAGGCCGTCACGTCGATCATGGACGAGACGCTGCCCGCCGACGACGTCCACGTCGGCCCCTCGGACTACGTGCCGTGGCTGACCGATCGCAAGTGGGCCCACATCCGCGTGGAGGGCCAGGCGTTCGGGGACGTGCCGCTGAACGTGGAGCTGAAGCTCGAGGTCTGGGACTCGCCCAACTCGGCCGGCATCGTGATCGACGCCGTCCGCTGCCTGAAGCTGGCGCTGAACCACGGCCTCTCCGGGCCGCTCGAGGCGCCCAGCTCCTACCTGATGAAGTCGCCGCCCGTCCAGGTGCCGGACTCGATCGCCCGCGACAACACGGAGAAGTTCATCGCCGAGTACGCGGGTCGCCCGAAGCTGCCTGGTAAGGCGAAGATCAAGGCGAAGGCCTAACCGGAGTACGGAAGTACGGAAGTACGGAGTGACGGGACCAAGTCGTTTCCGTACTCCGTACCTCCGTACTCCGTAGTCGGCTCTCTATCCTCCGGCCGTGCCCGCGGAGCGCTTCTCCATCGCCCAGGTAACCCCCTACGCCTGGGAGCAGCATCACGAGGTCAACACGTACGTCGAGCGGGTTTCCGACGAGCTCTGCAAGCGGGGGCACCGGGTCGTCGTGATTGCGCCGTCGGACTCGCGTGAGCTGGTCCGTGACGGCCGGCGCACGGTGAAGCGCATGGCCGCCGACCCGGAGTCGGTGTTCGCGGTCGAGGGCTGCGCCCAGGTACTCGCGGTAGGTCAGAGCCTCCCGTTCCCGCCGGCTCGGCGGCGGGCGGCGGTGTCGCTTCCGCTGGACGTCTCGCGCACGATCGAGGAGCTGCTGGGCCGCGCGCCGTTCGACTTCGTGCACGTGCACGAGCCGTTCGCCCCGAGCGCGTCGTCGGCGGCACTGCGCCACTCGCACGCGCTCAACGTGGGCTCGTTCCACGCTGCCACCGAGCGGGTGCTCTCCACGCAGGTGGCGCGCCGCCTGGTGGAGCTCCTGTTCGGCCGGCTCGACGGCCGGATGGCCAGCTTCGCCGCCACGCGCGACCTCGTTGCGCGCTTCTTCCCCGGCGATTACAGACTGGCGCCCCCGGGAGCGGACGTGGTCCAGGTTCCGGCAGCACCACCCACGGAAGACAGCACGGTGGAGATCCTCTTCTGCCTCGAGGAGGAGCGTGCCGCGCTCCGCCTCTTCATCCGCGCGCTGCGGCGGCTGCCGCTCGACCTGCCCTGGCGGGCCACGGTGTGGTCGCGCGTTCACGGGCCTGAGCCCACCGTGCCGCTGTCGCGGGCGCTGCGCGAGCGCGTGCGCTTCGCCGGTCCGGCGGACGGCTCCGAGGCCCAATTCCTGTCGAGGGCGCAGGTGACGGTGGCGGCCTCGGCGGGCATCTCGCCCACACCGCAGCTGCTGCTGCGCGCCCTGGCCGGCGGCGCGGTGCCCGTCGCGTCCAGCCTGCCGGTCTACGCGGAGGCGCTGGGGGACGGCGAGCGCGGCCTGCTGTTCGACCCGCGCGACGCGGCGATGCTGACCTCGCAGCTCACGCGCCTGGTGTCCGACGGCGCCCTGCGGGGGCGCCTTCAGGCGCGGGGCGCCGCTGTACGCGACGAGCTCTCCTGGGCGCGAACCGCGGATCAGGTGGAGGAGCTGTACCGGGAGATAGCCGCCCGGCGCCACGACCCGGAGGGCCTGCCGGTCGTGCGGCAGCGGCTCGGCTCGCGCCAGTTCGTGCACGTGGACCTGCACATGCACACCGACCACTCACCCGACTGCGCGACGCCGGTCGAGACGTTGATCGCGAGCGCCGAGCGTGCCGGGCTGGGCGCGATCGCCGTGACCGACCACAACGAGATCTCGGGCGCGCTGGAGGTGCGGGAGCGGGCCAACGGGCGCGTGAAGGTCATCGTTGGCGAGGAGGTGAAGACCGCGGACCAGGGCGAGGTGATCGGCCTCTTCATCGAGGAGAAGATCCCGCGCGGGATGACGCTCCAGGAGACGATCGCCGAGATCCGCCGCCAGGGCGGGCTCGTGTACGTGCCACATCCGTTCGACCGCATGCACTCGGTGCCCGACTACGAGCACCTGCTGAACGTGGTGGACGACATCGACGCGATCGAGGTGTTCAACCCGCGCGTGGCCTTCTCGTCGTTCAACGAGGAGGCGGCTCGCTTCGCCGCCAAGTACCGGATCGTGGCGGGCGCCGGATCGGACAGCCACGTGGCTCAGGGCCTGGGTTCCGTGAAGATCAAGATGCGCGACTTCGACGGCCCGGAGGAGTTCCTCGAGTCGCTCCGCGACGCCGACATCGTGCGCAAGCGCCAGAGCCTCCTCTACGTGCAGGCGCTCAAGTTCATCCAGACGAAGACGCGTCCGGCGGCCCGCCGGCGGCCGCCACAGGACGGCAACAAGTGATGCAGTCAAAAGGACCGCGCCCCGCCCCGTCAAAGCCTCTGCAGCGAGTGCCGGCTACCGACGACGAGATCCGTGAGAAGTACCTCGAGCGAGCGATCCGTGAGCTGAACCAGCTCACCCGCGAGCTGCAGTCCTGCTAGCACTGCCCGCGCGGCAACCTGATGCCCGTGCTCGGGTCGGGCCATCCGCAGGCCGACGTGTTCCTGCTCAAGTACGCGCCGATGCCCTCGGAGATCGAGGAGGGCGTGGCCTTCTACGGGCGCGCCGGCAGCGCGCTGATGAAGAGCTTCAAGCGGCTGGACATCGACCCGCTGGCCGTCTACGGCACGCTGTTCGTGAAGTGCCCGGTGCCGGACACCGAGATGTCGGCCCCGGAGTGCCGGGCGCGGGTGCTCGACGAGCTGGCGATCGTGCAGCCGCGGATCGTCGTGGTGATCGGGCGAGCCGGCGCTCGACGAGCTGAACGAGCTGGGCGTGCCGCTGGGCCGCGAGCTGCGAGCCGCTGCTGGGCGAGGTTCAGCGCCTGACTCCGAGCTGCGACGCGCTGTACGTGCCGGACATCGACGCGGCGCTCGACGAGGAGAGCGCCAAGCGCCAGTTCTGGCAGGCATTCCGCTCGCTCGGCGAGTGGTACGCGGACCTGCCGCCCTATTAGCCGGCAGGCGTAAGCTTTCTTCCGAAGCTAGGGAAGGAGCTGTGATGGCGAAGGTGCTTGTTGTCGCCAATCGCACCGCGGAGTCCCCTGAGTTGCTCGAGGCCCTTAGGCGGCGAGCGCAGCAGGGAGAGGTCGCCTTCACCCTGCTGGTGCCCGCCACGCCGCACGGCGTGGCCTGGGTCGCCGACATGCACTCCGGCGGCTCGGATGCCGAGTCGCACATGCTCGCGACGGTCGAGCGGCTGCGGGCGGAGGGCCTCGAGGTGATCGCCGGCAAGGTGGGCGACCCCGACCCCGTGGCGGCGGTGCAGGACGAGGTGAACTTCGAGAGCTACGACGAGATCGTGGTGTCAACCCTTCCGGGGTCGATCTCGAAGTGGCTCAAGCTCGATCTGCCTCACCGGGTGGAGCGGTCCACCGGCCTCCCGGTGACCCACGTCGAGGCAAGCGAGGTGAAGGTCGCCTCGGGCTGAACCAACCCAACCCTTTCTGTAAGGTCGCGCCCATGGATCTCGAGGAGCACAGCCTCGACCCGGTGATCGAGCAGACCTGCGGCGAATGCGGCGCCGAGCTGACCCGCGCCGAGATCGACGCCTCGCTCGACTCGGGCGGCCGCTTCCTCTGCTCGGTGCACGCAGCGGAGGAAGTCCCGCTCGACGACGAGGACGAGGCCGACCTCTAGCCGGTCAGGCAGCTTCCGCGGAGCCGCTCAGGTGGACCTCGAGCGCCTCGACGCAGGACGGATCGAATTGCCGCCCGGCGCAGCGCTGCAGCTCCTCCATGGCCTCGTCGGAGCTGACCGTGGAGCGGTAGGTGCGCCTGCCGGTCATTGCCGCAAACGCCTGCGCGACGTTGAGGATGCGCGAGCCCAGCGGGATCGCCTCCCCGCTGAGGCCGTCCGGGTAGCCGGTGCCGTCCCAGTTCTCGTGTGAGTGGCGGATCCACATCACCGCGGGACCGAGCCCCTCGACGCGAGATACCAGCTCGGCGCCGAGAATGGGATGGCGCCTGATGTGCTCCTGCTGCTCCTGGGGGGTGAGTGCCGTGGGCTTGAGCAGGATGCGGTCGGGGATGGCGATCTTGCCGACGTCGTGGAGCATGCCCGCGAGGCGGATCAGCCCGAGCTCCTCGCCGGCCCAGCCGAGGTTGCGGGCGATGGCGCCCGCGTAGCGGGCCACCGCGCTCGAGTGATCCTCGGGCGGGGTCATGCGGCGGTCCACGGTGTGAGCGAGGTTCGCCGCCCAGCCGAGGTCGCGCCGGGTGAAGCCGGGGAGCATCTTCGAGCCGTGCTTGGTGGCGTAGAGCTCGGCGTCGGCGCAGCGGTGGAGCTCCTCGCGATCACCGCCGTCGAGCGGGTAGGCGGCGATGCCGACCGTGACCGAGATGCGCTCGGAGAGCGCCTCGCGGATGCGCTCGCCGACCTCGACAGCGTCGGCACGCGCGGCGGCCGGCAGGAGCACTGCGAACTCGTCGCCACCCAAGCGGCCGACGTCATCGAACGGCCTCAGCGTGGACTTGACGGTGGTCACGACCCAGCGCAGTAGATCGTCCCCCGCAGCGTGTCCGAGCGTGTCGTTCACGCCCTTGAAATCGTCGAGGTCGAGCAGCATCAGGCTGAGCGGCCTGCCGTGGCGAGCGGTCTGGTCCAGCTCGGAGTCCATGCGCTCCTCGAAGCCGCGGCGGTTGAGCGACTCGGTGAGCGGGTCGGTGCGCGAGACAGCGGCGAGCTCGCCGCGCTGGCGGTCGTGGTTGCGCGCGTGCCAGACACAGAGGGTGGCGGTGCAGCCAAGCGTGGAAGCGAAGAAGGCGAGGTACGTCCAGTCGGGCTTGGCCAGCAGCGCGCCGACTCCGACGCAGACGGCGACGTCGATCAGCGAGATGGCCACCACGCCGCCGAGCGGGTACGAGAGCGCCGCGAACACGAGTGGCACGAAGTAGACGAGCGCGATCGGGCTCCTGGTGCCGCCGTCGAGCGCCACGATGACCCCGAGAAAGGCGATGTCGACGATGCTCCAGGTGACGAAGAAGGTCTCGCGCCAGCGGCTGCGCACGATCCGCTCGGCGTCCAGGCAGCCGATCGCCAGTGCGGTGACCATGGCCCCGGCGAGCAGCGCAACGATCAAGACGCGGTTCGGCGAGTCCCACGTGGCGCACGCGTAGACGAGTGACATGCTGCAGACGGCGATCGTGATCCATACCGCGAAGCGCACCGTGGTTGCACGGAGTCGAACGTCCACGGTCTGGATCGGCCGTCGCGGGTCCATCTAGGACCCTATCGGACCGATCTACCGCTTTATTGAGCTTCGAATCAGGCCTTTTGGAGTACCGCGACGCACTCGATGTGAGGCGTCTGCGGAAACATGTCGACCGGCCTGACGCGCTCCAGTCGGTAGCCGCCATCCACCAGCTGACGGGCATTCGGTGCGAGCGTGGTGGGGTTGCACGACACGTACACCACGCGCGAGGCACCGGTCTCGAGGATTCGCCGCACCACCTTCTGGGACAGCCCGGCGCGGGGCGGGTCCACCACCACGACGTCCGGCGCTCCGGCCTGTTCCACGAGCGGGCGCAGCGCCGTGCGCACGTCACCCGCGTAGAAGCGGGCGTTGTCGATGCCGTTGAGGCTGGCGTTCTCGATGGCGTCGGCCACCGCGCGCTCCACCATCTCGATGCCCCACACCTCGCCGGCGGCGGGGGCGAGCGCCAGTGCGATCGTGCCGATCCCGCTGAAGAGGTCGTACACGCGCTCGCGGCCGCTGAGGCCGGCGAACTCGAGCGCGGCGGCGTAGAGCAGCTCCGCCATCTCGGTGTTGGTCTGGAAGAAGGCGTCGGGGGAGATCCGGAATCGCAGCGTCTCGCCCGCGCACTCGAGGCGCTCCTCCAGCACCGAGGTGCCGCTGAGCAGGTCGGTCTCGCCCTCGCGCGTGGTCTCCGCGACTCCGCCGCTGCGGGTCCAGAGCATGCCGGTGACGTCCGGCAGCGCGGCGGCCAGGTCGAGCGCGCGGAAGTCGCCGTCGCTCGTGACGATCCGGGCCTGGATCTGACCCGTCCGCCGTCCCTCGCGCACAACGAGGTTGCGCAGGAGGCCGCTGCCCTCGCCGCGGTCGTATGAGGAGAGACCCTCCTCGCGGCACCAGGCCTTCACCGCCTCGCGCACGGAGTCCACGCGCTCGGAGGCCAGCACGTCCGCGGTCACGTCGTCGATCTCGTTCCAGCGGCCCGGGCGGTGGAAGCCGAGCGTTGGACTGCCGCCCTCCTCGCCGAAGGAGTACTCGAGCTTGTTGCGGTAGTGCCACTGCTCGACGGCCGGGACGATCGGCTCGACGAGGGCGGTGTCGAAGCCACCGATCCGCGACAGCGCCTCGCGCACCTGCGACTCCTTCTCCGCCAGCTGGCGCTCATAGGGAAGCACCTGCCAGGACGCTCCGGGGTGAGGAGCGCGCGGCTCGATGCGGTCGGGCGACGGCTCGATCAGCTCGAGCAGGCGGGCCTCGCCGTAGCCGCGTTTGCGCTTGGTCACGCGGGCGCGGATGCGGTCGCCGGGCACGGTCGCGGGGACGAACAGCACGTAGCCGTCCAGCCGCGCGACGCCGTTGCCGCCGTACGCGAGCGCGTCCACGCGCAGCTCCAGCTCGTCGCCCTGCTTGGGTCGCGTCCGCTCGACGGCCGGGGAATCCACGGTCTCTATGCTGGCAGCCCATGGACCTGACCAGCTATCGCGAGCAGGCGGAGGAGTTCGTCTCCGCGCTGGATCGCGAGTACTACCTGCATTTCTCGGGGCAGCAGGACTCGTTCGACATCGAGCCCGTCTACGAGCGTCACGCCGGCCTGTTCTCGAACGAGGCGGTGGAGGCGCTCCGCGAGGAGGACGCGCGCGAGCTGCTCGAGTTCGCCGTGCACGGGCTGATGGGGCGCGCCACGAAGGCCGAGGAGGCCGAGCTGGCACGACGCGAGGCCGCGCTCGAGCTGGACTTCGACGGCGAGCCGGTACCGCTCCGCCAGGCGGCCGTGATCCAGTCGAACGAAGCCGACCCCGACCGCCGCGCCGCGATCGAGGACGCGCGCCTCGAGCTGAGCTCGCGCGAGCTGGATCCCCTCCTGCGCGAGATCCTGGAGCGATCGCACGCGCTGGCGAAGGAGCTCGGCTGGAAGAGCATGCGCGCGATGTGCGAGGAGCTCTCCGGCGTCGACCTCGGCCGGCTCGAGCGCCAGACCTCCGCGTTCCTCGACGCGAGCGAGCCTCACTACGAGGCGCTCCTCTCCCCGCGACTCGAGCTGGAGCTGGGCTTCGGGTTCGAGCGCTTGCGGCGCTCCGACCTGCCCTACTTCTTCCGCGCGCCGTCGCTCGACCCCGCGTTCCCGGAGCCGCGACTCCTTCCGAGCTTCTCCGACACGCTGGCGGGGCTCGGGCTGGAGGGGGCCGGCGTGCGGCTCGACGTGGAACAGCGGCCGAAGAAGACGCCCCGTGCGTTCTGCGCACCGGTGCGCGTGCCCGACGAGGTGTACCTCGTGATCGCGCGCCACGGCGGCCGCGAGGACTACGAGACGCTCCTTCACGAGGGAGGCCATGCGGAGCACTTCGCACACATGGCCCGCGAGCTGCCGATGGAGCACCGTTACCTGGGCGACAACTCCGTGACGGAGTGCTTCGCCTTCACCTTCCAGCATCTGGCGGCGAGCCCCGCGTGGTTGTCGGCACACCTGGGGGTGGAGGATCCGGAGGCCATCGAGGCTCACGATCGGGCCACCAAGCTCGTGTTCCTGCGCCGGTATGCCGCGAAGATGTCGTACGAGCTGGAGCTGCACGGCGAGCCGGCCTCGCTCGACTCGCTGCGGGACGTCTACGCGCGGCGGATGTCCGAGGCGCTGCACATCGAGTGGCCGGCCGCGAGCTGGCTGAGCGACGTGGACAGCTTCTTCTACGTGGCCTGCTACCTCCGCGCCTGGGCGCTCGAGACGCACCTGCGGCGCGTGCTCACCGAGCGCTTCGGCGAGCGCTGGTTCGAGCAGCGCGAGGCGGGCGACTTCCTCAGGGGGCTATGGAAGGACGGGCAGCGGCTGACGGCCGACGAGATGCTCGGAGAGCTGACGGGCGAGACGCTCGACTTCTCGGCGTTGCTGGACGATCTTCGGATCGAAACGCCGAGCACCTAGTCGGGGAGTCAGCTGCCCAGCTTCCGCTGGATCGCGCTCAGGACCGTCTTGCGATTCGCGTGCCGCTTCTCGTAGTCCCGCACCTTCCGCAGCTCGGCCCCTGACAGGCTGCCCAGCCGCTTGTCCACCTGGGAGACCGTCAGGTCGTCGTAGCCCGAGATCGGGAAGGCCGGGCCGACGCCCGCGGCGCGGCGTGCACGGTCGGCGCGGACCAGGACCGGGTCGGCCGCCGAGCGCGCCTTCGCCGTGGCGTCTCCGACCTGCTTGCGCGCGCGCCCCGCTGCCTTCGAGCCGCGCTTGCGCACGGCCTTCGCCTCGCTGCGCCCCTTGCCCAGCAGCTGCTCGAGGTCGCGCAGCACGTCGTTGGTCTGCTTGCGCCCGCGCGTGACGAGAGCCTGTGCGAGCTTCTGAGCGTCGTCGGCCGTCACGCGGCCGCGGCTGACGGCGTCGTCCATGACCTCGTCGATGCGCTCTCGCGTGAGCATCACACCGCCCTTGAGCGAGCTGCGCAGCTCGGCCACGCTCTTGCCCGAGAACTCGGCTGACGGCTTGCTGGCGGCCGCCGGCTTGGCGGCGGCCGGGCGTGACTTTCGTGCGGTCGCCGAGCCGCCGCTCTTCTTGGCGGTGCTCGCGCGCTTGCTCTTCGCGGCCGTGCCGCTGCGGGAACTCGACGCCTTGGCGCGAGAAGAGGAGCTCTTGGCGCTCGCCGATGAGCCGCTGCGCGCCTTCGCCGAAGTCAAGCCCGCCCCTGCCTTCCGTGCCGATCCGCCGCCGCGTGCCTTGCGTGCCTCTGCCATTCGGTCTCCTCTCCCGTAGTCGCCCGCCTCCCGTTCGGGGGCTCGGCAAGGCGCACTATCTCATGCGGGAGTTCACGGCGGCGAGGCGCATCAATACGATCCATGGGTGACGCGTCACTTCCTCACCGGCGAGGAGTTGAGCGCTGCCGAACTGGCGGCGCTGCTCGCTCGCGCAGACGAGCTGAAACGCGACCGGAGCGGCTCGAGCGCGCTCTCCGGCCGCAGCGTCGCGCTCGTGTTCGAGCGGCCGTCCACGCGGACGCGGATCTCGTTCGAGGTGGGCGTGTCTGAGCTGGGCGGCAACCCCATCGTGCTGCGCGAGGGGGAGATGCAGCTCTCGCGCGGTGAGTCGGTGAAGGACACGGCGCTGGTGCTGTCGCGCTATGTGCACGCGATCGGTGTGCGCACCGGCCCCCACGCGGTGGTTGAGGAGCTGGCCGAGCACGCGAGCGTGCCGGTGGTGAACATGCTCACCGCGGACCACCACCCCTGCCAGGCGCTGGCCGACCTGGAGACGCTGCGCGAGCGCTTCGGCCAGACGGCCGGGCTCAAGCTGGCGTACGTGGGGGACGGCAACAACATGGCGCACTCGCTGATGCTGCTCGGGGCGAAGGCGGGCGTGGAGGTGGCCGTGGCGACGCCGCCCGAACTTGCGCCCGATCCCGGTGTCGCGGAGCGGGCCGCCGCGGGAGCCGCGGACGGCGGCTCGGTGAGCGTGACGAACGATCCACGCGAGGCGGCCGCGGGCGCGCACGCGCTCTACACCGACGTGTGGGTGAGCATGGGCGACGAGGAGGCGGCAGCGCGGCAGCGGGCGCTGCTCGAGCCGTACCGGCTCGACGAGGCGCTCCTGGATGCCGCTCGCCCCGATGCGATCGCGCTCCATTGCTTGCCCGCGCACGTGGGCGAAGAGATCAGCGAGGGCGCGCTGTACGGCCCGCGCTCCGCCGTCTTCGACCAGGCCGAGAACCGTCTTCACGCCCAGAAGGCACTGCTCGAGCTGCTGGTCGGAAGCACTACTGTCTGAGGCCCCGAGCGGCCGCCAGGAGGTAACAGAGATGAAGAGATGGCTCCTACTCGCAGTTGTGGCCCTCGCGCTTGTGGCGGCGGGCTGCGGCAGCAGCAAGAAGAGCAGCAGCACGCCCGCATCGACGCCGGCGGCCACCACCGCGGCGCCCGCGAGCTCGGGCGGCTCCACCGTTCAGGTCTCGATGAAGAACATCGCCTTCAACCCCGGCACGGTGACCGTGGCGAAGGGCGGCACAGTCGTGTGGACCAACGACGACTCGGTGAACCACGACGTGACCAAGACCAGCGGTCCGGGACCCGACTTCAAGTCCGGCACCGGCAACCTGGCGGGCGGCGACACGTACAAGCAGACGTTCGACACCCCGGGCACGATTGTCTATCGCTGCACGATTCATCCGGGGATGGACGGGAAAATCGTCGTCAAGTAGGGAGCCGGCGCGGCTGGTTGGCAGTTGGCAGTTTGCAGTTGGCAACTGCGTCCGGCCCCATCGCTGCCAACTGCAGCCGGCGCAGCCGCTAACTGCTAACTGCCAACTGCTCAGCCTCGGAGCCCGAAGCCTCTGAGTATCAACAGTGCCTTCTCTCCGAGGCTGCCGCGCTCTGGCAGCGCGCCGAGCTGCACCGCCGAGTCGTACAGGTCGAAGAGACCGCGGGCGCGGCGGATTCGGCCGTCCAGGAGCTCGACGTAGTGGACGCCCTGGAGGATCACGAAGCGGCCCGTGGGCGGGAGGCCGCTGAGCTCGCCCCTGTGCGTGCCGAGCGCGCGCCACGGGATGCACGCGTGCACGTCGTCGCCGAGGTTGGCGCCGGAGGGCTCGACGCGCAGGTCCGGAAAGCCCGCGCGCAGGCGCGCGGCGTGGGCCTGGAGCTCGTCGAGGCCCGCGAGCGGCTCCACCGCGACCGGGTCCTCGTAGCGCACGTCAGGCGTGCACGACGCCTCGAAGCCGCCGGCGGGCGCCGCCCACGCCGCCCGCCATGCCGCGGCCAGCTCGTCGAGCTTCACGTGAGCTCCGGCACGCCCTCCATCGGCGTGGAGGCCTCGGCGTAGAGGCGCCGCGGAATCCGCCCCGACTCGTGCGCCAGCCGTCCAGCCTCGACGGCCAGGCGCATCGCCCGCGCCATCTTCGGCGGGTCCTCGGCGCGCGACACGGCGCTGGCAAGCAGGATGCCGGAGCAGCCCATCTCCATCGCGATCGCGGCGTCGGAAGCGGTGCCGATGCCGGCATCGAGGATCACGGGGACGCGCGCCTGCTCGAGGATCAGCCTCAGGTTGTACGGGTTGCGGATGCCCATGCCGCTGCCGATCGGCGAGCCGAGCGGCATCACCGCCGCGCAGCCCACGTCCTCGAGCCGGCGGGCCAGGATCGGGTCGTCGTTCGTGTACGGCAGGACGGTGAAGCCCTCGGCCACGAGCGTCTCGGCGGCCTCCAGCAGCTCGACCGGGTCGGGGAGCAGCGTCTTGTCGTCGCCGATCACCTCGAGCTTCACCCAGTCGGTCTCGAACGCCTCGCGCGCGAGCTGGGCAGTGGTGACCGCGTCGCGCGCGGTGAAGCAGCCGGCCGTGTTCGGGAGCAGGAAGCAGCCCGCCTCCTGAAGCACGTCGACGATCGAGCCGCGCGCCGACGGGTCCACGCGCCGCAGGGCGAGCGTGGCCATCTCGGCGCCCGACGCCGCCACCGCCTCGCCCATGACCTGAAGGTTGCGGAAACCGCCGGTGCCGATGATCAGGCGCGAGCCGAAGTCGCGGTCCCCGATCCGAAGCTCAGCCACCCTGCACCGCCTGGAGCACCTCGACGTGCTGGCCGTCGCTCAGCCGCGTGGTCGACCACTCGCCGCGTGGCACCACCTCGCCGTCCACGGCCGCCGCCACGCCCCGGCCCTCGGGAGGTGCGCCCGTGACCTCGACGGCGGACTCCACCGTGGCGCCGTCGCCCAGCTCGCGCGGCTCGCCGTTCAGGATCACCTTCATGCCGCCACCGCGGAGAAGCGCGCCGGGGAGAACGGGGCCACGACCGGGTCGGCCTCGCCGCCGCTGAGCAGGTCGGCCACGGCCTGGGCGGTGATCGGGGTGAGCAGCACGCCGTGACGGTAGTGGCCGGTGGCCCAGATCACGTTCCCGGCCTCGCCGCGACCGATCAGGGGGGCGTTGTCCGGAGTGCCGGGGCGCAGACCCGCCCGCGCGCCGACGAACTCGAGCTCGCCCACGTCCGGCAGCACCTCCCAGGCCGCCTCGAGCAGGCGGTAGACGCCGTCGGCCGTGACCGTCGTGTCGAAGCCGCGCTCCTCCATCGTGCCGCCGAGCACCACGCGGCCGTCGCCGCGGTCGACCACGTAGCAACGCAGCGTGCGGATCAGGCGCTCGGCGAGCGGGCGGTCCGCAGGGCGGCGCAGCGCCAGGATCTGGCCCTTCACGGGGCGTACGGGGAGGTCGGGCAGCCCGTGGATTCCACGGCCGCTCCAGCAGCCCGCCGCAACCACCACGCTCTCGGCGGCGATCGAGCGCCCGGAGGCGGTGCGCACGCCGCGCTCGTCGACCGCGGTCACGGCGTCGCCAACCGCGATCTCGGCACCGGCGCGCTCGCAGGCGGCGATCAGCGCCGCCACCACCGCGAGCGGGTCGACCTGGTTGTCCTGCGGCGCCAGGATGCCGCCGGCGCAGCGCGGCGAGAGGCCGGGCTCGAGCCGCCGGCAGTCGCTCGGCGCCAGCCACTCCGAGTCGAGCCCGAGCGAGCGCTGGAACGCGTGCAGTCGGCGCAGCTCCTCGGCGTCGTCGCGGTCCGCGGCCACGACCAGCGCTCCCGTGCGGCGGTGGTGGAGCTCCCCGCCGAGGTCGCCCGCGAAGCCCGGCCAGAGCTCGGCCGCGGCGAGGTTGAGCCTGAGCAGCGACTCCGCGCCGAACTCGGCCTCGGTGACCGGGGCGAGCATGCCCGCCGCCGCCGAGGATGCGCCCGCCGCCGGACCGTCGCGATCGAGCACGAGCACCGACAATCCCCTCTGGGCCGCGCGCCACGCGGATGCCAGGCCAACCAGGCCCGCGCCGATCACTACGGCGTCGTACTCGCTCTTCTGAGGCACTGCGCTCACTCCAAGTCGCCTTCCTCGGAGGTCGCGCCGAACGTCCCTACGCCGGAATTACCCGGATCAGGTTCAACGGTCGGCGGCGACCCAGCCGCCCTCTCAGCCCGGTTAGCCCGAGCTCCCGTGGGTCCGAGGAATGCTACTCCGACGCGGGCTAGTAGCGGTCGCGGGGCGGCGGCGGGTCCGCGTATGGATCGCGCGGCGCCCGCGTGCGGTCGGCCCAGAGCGCCGTGTAGAGCAGCGAGATGACCAAGCCCACGACGCCGGCGATGATCAGGATCAGCCCCACCGTGTCGAGGTTGATCCAGGAAACCGTCGCGTTTACCGCGTAGCGCAGAACAGCGCCAACGGCGATGAGCAGTATGGATGTGCCGATCTGCATCCCAATGGGATACCCAGTTCCCGGAACTCGAACCGCAACCCCGGTGGGGGTGGCCGGTTAAGGCGGGGAGCCCGCTCCACCCCCGACTACCATCCGCCACCTTTGCGAACACTGACCGCCGCCCTCGCAGTGCTGACCGTGCTCGCGGGCGTGACAGCGACGGCCGCGTCGGCCAACCCCACCCAGATCTCGATCGTCCAGGACGAGCAGCGCCTGGTGCACGACGGTCCCATCGTGCAGGCCGCGACGCTCGACGAGGTCAAGCGGCTGGGCGGAGACGTGGCCAAGGTCACGCTCGACTGGCGCCGGCTGGCGCCGGGCGGCTCGCGCAAGCCCGCCGGCTTCGTGGGCGACGATCCGGCGCAGTACGCGGCCGCCGGCTGGGTCCCGTACGACAACCTCGTGCGCGCTGCGCAGACGCGCGGGCTGCGCGTGATGTTCCTGATCGGGGGTCACGCGCCCGACTGGGCGAGCGGCAAGGGACGCAGCGGCACTGTGCGACCGGATCCCACCGAGTTCGGCCGTTTCGCGAAGGCCGTCGGCATCCGCTATTCGGGCACCTACGTGCCGGCCCCGGCGCCGCCCGGCAGCGACGTGACGAATCCGACGCCCTGCCCGTTCCAGGTCCAGCCCGGCGACCAGTGCCCGCAGCCGATCGCCCAAAGCGCGTCGGCAGGCCCGCGAGCCACGGCGGCCGACGATGCGCTGCCGCGCGTCTCGATCTGGTCGGTCTGGAACGAGCCCAACCTGTCCGGCTGGCTTGGTCCCCAGTACGCGAAGCGCGGAGTGCCGGAGTCGCCCGAGCTGTACCGCGGGCTCTTCCTGGCCGCGCACGACGGCCTGGTGGCGAGCGGGCACGGAGGCGACGAGATCCTGATCGGTGAGCTGCTGCCGTTCGCGCGCGGCGGCAAGACCTACCCGGCGCGGGTGTCACCGCTCGAGTTCCTGCGCGAGCTGGCCTGCGTGGACGTCCACTACCGCGCCTACCGCGGCAACGCGGCGGCCGCGCGGGGCTGCACCAACTACAAGCCGCTGCCCGGCACCGGGATCGCCTATCACCCGTACACGCTCGAGACCGGCCCCGAAACGCTCACCCCGCTCGCCGATGACGCGACGATCAACGACCTCACGCGGATCGACCGTGCGCTGAACAAGCTGTCGCGGCGCTTCGTGGTCCATCGCATGCCGATCTGGCTGACCGAGTTCGGCTTCCAGACCGACCCGCCCGATCCCTTCTCCTCCGCGATCAAGCAGGTGCCGCAGTTCATGGGCGAGAGCGAGTGGCTCGCCTACCACGACGCGCGCGTCAAGAGCTACGCGCAGTACCCGCTCTCCGACGACACCGTGGCGGGCCACGGCCTGGTGCGCTTCCACGGCTTCCAGTCCGGGATCGACACCTCGAAGGGAACGCCCAAGGCCGGCGTGTACCAGGCCTACCAGACCCCGCTGTTCGTGCGGCTGGTGTCGCGCTCGCAGGTGGAGATCTTCGGCGGCGTGCGCGCGGCCCTGCCCGGCGCCACGGCGGTAATCCAGTCGGCGCTGGGGAGCAAGTTCGCCCCGCTCAGCGGTGGCACCGTGGTCCTGAACCCCGGCGGGTACTTCGACAAGGTGTTCCGCCTCTCGAACGCGGCGAAGCGCAGGTTCCGCTTCGTCTCAGGGCTCGAGACGAGCGACGTGATCCGCCCGCTGTCGCGCCCGCGGGCCGGGGCGCTGTATCCGCTCAAGCCCCGCTAGATCCACGCGATCTAGGATTGGCCCATGTCTGCCGGCGAGCGGCGGCGCGAGCGTCTGCGCCGCGCGCACCTTTACCTGGTGATCGAGGCCGAGGTCCGTGGCGAGCCCGCGGACGCGGTTGTGGCGGCTGCGCTGGCGGGCGGTGTGGACCTCGTGCAGCTGCGCGACAAGGCTCGCTCCGATGACGAGCTTGTGCGAGCCGGGCTGCGGCTGCGCGCGCTGTGCGACGAGCACGACGCCCTGCTCGTGGTGAACGACCGGCCGGACCTCGCCGTGGCCTGCCGAGCGGACGCCGTGCACGTGGGACAGGACGACGAGCCGCTCGCGAGCGCGCGCCGGACGGTGGGCGCCGATGTGCTGATCGGCGTGTCCACCCACTCGCCCACTCAGGTCGACGCGGCGCTCGGCGCGGACGTGGACTACTTCGCCGTCGGCCCCGTGCACGCCACGCCCACGAAGCCGGGCAGGCAGCCGGTCGGGCTCGAGCTCGTGCGGTACGCCGCCGGGCACGCCGGGGAGCGCCCGTTCTTCGCGATCGGCGGGATCGACCTGGAGAACGCCGCGGCGGTGGCTCAGGCCGGTGCCGAGCGCATCGCGGTGGTGCGCGCGATCCGCGACGCCGCCGATCCGCGCGCCACGGCGGCCGGGCTGCGCGCCGTGGTGGCCCCGGAGCGCGCCCATGTCTAGCCGCCAGAAGCGCAAGCGCCGTCCGGGTGACGGCGCGGCCGCCCCGCGCATGCGCGCGCCCGCTCCGGTCGCGGCCGCACCCCCGTCGCGCTCTGAGCGGCGCAACGAGGAGGCGCGCAAGGCACTGGCTCCGCTCGCGCCGGGCGAGCGCCCCACGGCCGTGACGGTGGCGGCAATCGTGGCGTTCACGCTCGCAACGGGAAACCTGGTGGCCTACGCCGCCGGCTTCAAGATCGCCGGCTCGCGGCCGCCGATCGTGAGCGTGGCCGCCCAGGCCGGGCTGATGTACGCGGCCGCCTGGGGAATGTGGCGCGCCCGCTACTGGGCCGTGCTGGGCATGCAGGCGATCCTCGCGCTCCTGATCGTGATCGTGACCGTGTCGGCGCTCAAGGCGTCGAGCATCCTCGACCTGGTGATCGTGGCCGCGATCCTCATCCCCGCCGGAACGCTGTTCTGGAAGCTTGTGAAGGCGATGGCGCGCATCCAGATGCCGGAGCGCCGCTGACCGAGGCTGCGCTGACGCGCAGGCTGGAACCCGAGCTCGTTGGATAGTGTCTCCGACTCCAATGGCTGACTCCAAGTACGACTGCATCGTCATCGGATCTGGTCCCGGCGGCTACGTGGCCGCGATCCGCGCCGCCCAGCTCGGGATGAAGACGGCCGTGGTGGAGAAGGACGCACTCGGGGGCCGCTGCCTGAACTACGCCTGCATCCCGGCGAAGGCCGTGCTGCGGGTGGCGGAGGTCTGGAGCGAGATCGGCCACAGCAAGACCTACGGCATCGCGGTCACGGACCAGTCGCTCGACATGAAGGAAGTCGGCGCGTATCGCGGCAAGGTCGTGAAGACGCTCACCGGCGGCGTGGGGATGCTGCTGAAGAAGAACAAGGTGGATGTGATCGAGGGCCTCGGCTCGGTGACCGACGACGCCAACGTGCGCATCGGCGGCCAGTTCGACGGCACCGTGATCGAGGCGACGACGGTTGTGCTGGCCACGGGCACCAACCCGAAGCCGCTGCTCGGTCTCAAGTTCGGCGGCCGCGTGCTGAGCACGGAGACCGCGTGGGCGCTTGACGAGCTGCCCGGCTCGATGGCGGTGGTCGGCGCGGGAGCGTCGGGCACCGAGGTCGCGTCGGCGTTCGGGCGCCTCGGCACGCAGGTGACCCTGCTCGAGGCGCTGCCGCAGATCCTGCCGCTCGAGGACGAGGAGATCGCCAAGGCGGCGGCGCGCGAGATCGGCAAGCAGAACGTGGAGATCGTCACGGGCGCGAACATCGAGGGTGCCGAGGCCAAGGACGATGGCGTGGAGCTGACCTTCGGCGGCGATACGAAGAAGTACGACTACCTCGTGATCTGCGCCGGCCGCGGCGCGGACGTGGAGGGACTGGGCCTGACCGAGGCCGGCGTGAAGACGAGCGAGAACGGACAGGTCGAGGTGGACGGACGGATGCGCACATCGCTCGCCGGCGTCTACGCGATCGGCGACCTCGTACCGGTGGGTCCGGCGCTCGCGCACAAGGCTTCCGACGAGGGCATCATCGCCGTGGAGGACGCCGCCGGGCTCGAGACCCACGCGCTCGATTACCCCCATATCCCCAGCTCCACCTTCTGCTACCCGCAGGTGGCCAGCTTCGGCCTGACGGAGAAGCAGGCGCGCGACGCCGGCCACGACGTGGTGATCGGCAAGGTCCCGATGGGCGCGGTCGGCGCCGGCACGGTGTACGGCGACCGCGGCGGGATGGTCAAGCTCGTCGGCGACAAGCAGTACGGCGAGCTGCTCGGCGCGCACATCGTCGGCGTGAAGGCCGCCGACATGCTCCAGGAGCTGGTTGTGGCGCACGACCTCGAGGGTGGCTACCCCGAGGTGGCACGCAGCGTGCACGCGCATCCGACGTTCTCAGAGGCCGTCATGGAGGCCGCGCGCGCGGCCGACGGCTGGCTCATTCACGGCTAGCGCCCGTGTGATCGACCTCACGCTTGGTGCCCCCAGCACGGGGTACGCGAAGAGGTATGCGCCTTTACCTCACGTGCGGTCTGCTGCTTGCAGCGCTCGCCCTGGCGCCCACCGCCTCGGCGGGCACGTTCCCGGGCGCGAACGGGCGCGTTGCCTACGTGCAGACGGTGGCCGGCGCGCCGCAGGTCTTCACGATGGCGGTCAGCGGTGCCGACCGCCGGCAGGTCACCCACGAGCCCGCGGGCGCTGACAATCCGGACTGGTCGGCGGACGGCCGCACGCTCGCCTTCTCGGTGGGCGGCCAGCGCATCGGCGTGGCAGACGCGACGGGCAGCGGCGAGCGCCTGATCGCCTCGGACGTGACGGCGACAGATCCCTCCTGGTCGCCCGACGGCAGCGAGCTGGCTATCGCCGGCGTGGACTACAACCCGCAGGGGGCCATCGAGGACTCCTCGATCTACGTGGTTCGGGCCGACGGCAGCGCGGAGCAGCGGATCGTGGACGGCAGCGATCCCGTGTGGTCGCCCGACGGCCGCTGGATCGTCTTCCGCCCCACGCCCGGGACGAGCGACAACTGCCCCGGCATCGACGCGATGCGTCCCGACGGCAGCGACCTGCACCGGGTGGTGGCCGCCTACCCCGACGGATCCGCCGGCTGCACCGGCGGCGGCAGCGACCCCTCGTTCTCGCCCGATGGCAGGCGGGTGGTCTACGTCGCTCCGAACGGACGCGACCTCTACAAGGTGAGCGTGCACGGCGGCACCGCCCGCAAGCTCAGGACTGACTCGGACCCCAAGAGCGATCCCACCTTTTCGCCCGACGGGCGCAGCGTGATCTACGTGGAGCGCTCCGCCACCCGCGCGGTCAGCGCGACGAAGGGCGGGCGCGAGCGCGGGATCGGTCCGGCAGTTTCCGAGCTCGCCTGGCAGCCGCTGCCGAAGTAGCCGCGCCCTAATCTGCACCCGGAATGCGCCCGGTCTTCTACTTCGACCTCGGATCGCCGTACGCGTACATGACCGCCGAGCGCGTGAACCACGTGCTGCCGGAGGTGCCGATCTGGCAGCCGGTGCTGCTCGGGGCGATCTTCAAGGCCACCGGCCGCTCCTCGTGGGCCCGGACCGACGCCCGCGCCGAGGGCATGGCCGAGGTCGAGCGGCGCGCAGCCGAGCAGGGGCTGCCCGCGATCCGCTGGCCCGACCCGTGGCCGGGCAACATGCTCACCGCCATGCGCGCGGCGGCGTTCGCCCAGCAGACCGGGCGCGTGGTGGCCTTCTCGCTCGCCGCCTTCCGCCAGGCGTTCGCCGGCGGCCGCGACCTCAGCGAGACCGACAACGTGCTGCTGGCGGCGGCGGCGTGCGAGCTGCATCCGCGCGCCGTGCTGAAGGGGATCGAGATGCAGTCGGTGAAGGACGCCCTGCGCGCCGGGACCGACGACGCGCTGGCGCACGGCGTAATCGGCGTGCCCACGATCAGGGTCGGCGAGCAGCTCTTCTGGGGCGACGATCGCCTCGAAGAGGCCGCCGAGGCTATCCGCTAACGTCAGCGCCGATGGCGCGCGAAGCTGCCGCAGCGAGCGACAAGGCCGCGAACGGCTCGCCCGACGGCGCGCCCGCCAAGCACTCGCTGCCGGACGTGGAGACCTGCCGCGCGGTGCTCTCCAAGATGATGCTGATCCGGCACTTCGAGGAGCGCGCGGGCGAGATGTACGCGAAGGCCAAGATCGGTGGCTTCCTGCACCTGTGCATCGGCGAGGAGGCCACGGTGGTCGGCTCGACCCAGGCCATGCGCGAGGGCGACTACCTGCTCTCCACCTACCGCGAGCACGGCCAGGCGCTGGCGCGCGGAACGCACCCCAACGCGGTGATGGCGGAGCTGTTCGGACGCGTGGACGGCTGCTCCAAGGGCCGCGGTGGCTCGATGCACCTGTTCGACATCGAGCGCCGCTTCCTGGGCGGCTACGGGATCGTGGGCGGCAACCTGCCGCTGGCGACGGGAGTCGCGTTGCAGTGCGACTACACGGGCACCGAGGACGTGGTCGTGTGCATGTTCGGCGACGGCGCCACCAACCAGGGCACCTTCGGCGAGTCGATGAACATGGCGGCGCTCTGGAACCTGCCGGTGGTGTTCATGGTGATCAACAACCAGTTCGGCATGGGCACCGCGCTGGAGCGCCACTCGGCGGTCACCGACCTGTCGAAGAAGGCCGAGGGCTACGGCGTGCCGGGCGCGCGCTGCGACGGCATGGACGTGCTCGACGTGCACTCCGCCACCACCGAGGCGCTGCGCCGGGCGCGCGAGGACCGCTCGCCGCAGCTGCTCGAGGCCGTGACCTATCGCTTCCGCGGTCACTCCATGGCGGACCCGGAGGAGTACCGCACCAAGGAGGAGGTCGAGGAGTGGAGGCTGCGCGACCCGATCGCCTCCTTCCGCCGCCGCCTCGCCGCGGAGGGCGTGATCTCCGAGGACGAGGCCGACCGGCTCGACAGCGAGGCGATCGAGGCCGTGGACGAGTCCGTGCGCTTCGCCGACGACAGCCCGTTCCCCGAGCTCGACTCGCTGTACGACGACCTCTACGTGCTGGGCGAGCAGGTGCGCGGCTGGTGGTCGGTTGACGAGCGCTCGCCCGACGCGCACCGCGGCGAGGAGGAGCGCTCCTCGAGCGCGCTCGCGCACGAGCTCGCCGAGGCCGGCGCGGCGTACGCCGGAGCGGGCGACGCGCAGGCCCGGCGGCGGCGCCAGCGCGATGCGGATGCGGGCGACGGCGAGCCGGATGAGGGGACCTAGCCGGTGCCGGTGATGCGCTACCGCGAGGCGCTCGGCCAGGCGCTGCGGGAGGAGATGGAGGCCGACGAGCGCGTCTTCATCATGGGCGAGGACATCGGCGTGTTCCAGGGCGCGTTCAAGGTCACGGCGGGGCTGCTCGAGCAGTTCGGCGAGAAGCGCGTGCGCGACACGCCGATCTCGGAGAACACGATCGTGGGCGTGGGGGTGGGCTCCGCGATGGCGGGCCTGCGCCCGGTGGTGGAGCTCATGACGATCAACTTCTCGCTGCTCGCGCTCGATCAGATCATCAACCACGCCGCGGCGATCCACTACATGTTCGGCGGCCAGGTGAAGGTGCCGCTGACGATCCGGATGCCGCAGGGCGCCGGCCACCAGCTCGGCCCGACGCATTCCCACTGCCTCGAGGCGATGTACCTGCACGTGCCCGGCCTGCTCGTGGCGGTGCCCAGTACGCCGGCGGACGCCAAGGGTCTGCTCAAGGCGGCGATCCGGGACGACAACCCCGTGATCTTCATCGAGCACGAGTACCTCTACGGGCAGCGCGGCGAGGTGCCCGAGAACGGCGGGCCCACGCGCTTCGGCGAGGCGGCGGTGCGCCGCGAGGGCAGCGACGTGACGCTCGTCGGTATCTCGCGCATGGCCATCACCGCGGAGCGGGCGGCCGAGCAGCTCGAGGCCGAGCACGAGGTGGACGCCGAGGTGATCGACCCGCGCACCCTGCGCCCGCTCGACCTCGACACCATCCTCGAGTCGGTGAGGAAGACGGGCCGCGCGGTGATCGTCGAGGAGGGCTGGCCGCACGGCGGCGTGGGCGCCAACCTCGCGGCACTGATCCAGGAGCAGGCGTTCGACTATCTTGACGCTCCCGTGGCTCGCGTTACCGGTGCAGATGTCCCGATGCCCTACTCCAAACCGCTGGAGCAGGCGGCCTTCCCACACGAGGAGCACGTAGTGCACGCGGCCCTCTCGCTGTTCAGGGATCTCTGATGGCCGTCGACGTCCTCATGCCCCGCCTGTCCGACTCCATGGAGGAGGGCACCGTGCTCAAGTGGCTCGTCCAGCCGGGCGGCGAGGTGAAGCGCGGCGAGCCGCTCGTGGAGATCGAGACCGACAAGGCGAACATGACGTATGAGGCGGACTCGGACGGCGTGCTCATCGAAGTGCTCGCGCAGGAGGGGGAGACGCTTCCTATTGGGCAGGTCATTGCTCGTGTCGGGGAGGCAGGGGAGAAGCCGAGTGGGGGTGACGAGGTCGCAGGTGGCGGGTCGCAGGTCGCGGAGGCTGAGCCCGAGGCCGAGGAGGCCTCCGCGGAGCCTGAGCCTGAGCCAGAGCCCGAAGCCGAGCCTGCCGCCCCCAGCCGCGAACCGGCTCCCGTGACCTCCGACGGCAACGGCGGGTCGCGTCAAGGCTTCGCCGGTGGCCCGGCGCATGGCGCGTGAGATGGGCGTGGAGCTGGCACGGCTCGAGGGCTCAGGCCCGGGCGGCCGCATCGTCAAGGCCGACGTCGAGGCCGCGGCCGGCGGTGGCGGAGTGCAGGTCGAGGAGCGCCCGGCGGAGGCCGCACCGGCCGAGGCCCAGGCAGTTCCCGACGACCCGACCCCCGACCCCCGACACCCCGGGAGTCGACGGCGCCAAGGGTCAGGTCTCCGTACAGGAGCTCACAAGACTCCAACGCACCGTCAGCCGCCGCATGGCCGAATCAAAGGCCACTGCGCCCGAGTTCGAGATCCAGGTGGAGATCGACATGTCGCTGTGCGTGGAGCTGCGGGCGCGGCTGAAGGAGGTCGCCGATCCGGCGCCGTCCTTCAACGACATGGTGGTGAAGGCGGCCGCGATGGCGCTGCGCGAGTTCCCGCGCGCGAACGGCTCGTACCGCGACGGGCACTGGGAGCTGTACTCGCGGGTGAACGTGGGCGTGGCGGTGGCGGCCCAGGACGCGCTGGTGGTGCCCACCGTGTTCGACGCCGACCAGAAGTCGCTCGGCCGGATCGCCGCCGAGGCGCGCGAGCTGATCAGCAAGGTCCGCGAGGGCACGATCACGCCGCCGGAGCTGTCGGGCGGCACGTTCTCCGTGTCGAACCTCGGCATGTACGGGATCGAGAACTTCAGCGCGATCATCAACCCGCCGCAGGCGGCGATCCTCGCCGTCGGCTCGCTGAAGAAGAAGGCCGTGGTGGACGACTCCGGCCGCGTGGTGGCGCGCGACATGATGGGCGTGAACCTGATCTGCGACCACCGCATCCTCTACGGCGCCGACGCCGCCGAGTTCCTCAGCCGCATCCGCCAGCTGCTCGAGCAGCCGCTCTCGCTCGCCCTCTGAGCGAGGCCCGACAGCTCCACTGGGAGGGCTGCTTCAACGTCCGCGATCTCGGCGGGCTGCCCACCGCGGACGGCCGCGAGACGCGCCGGGGCGAGCTGATCCGCGCCGACGCGGTGGACCGCCTGAGCGCCGCCGGCTGGGCCGCGCTGGAGGCCTACGGCGTGCGCACGGTGATCGACCTGCGCCACGACGACGAGCCGGACGAGGACCTGTCCCCCAGGCCGGTCGGCATCGCCACGGTGCACCTGCCGCTCGACGGCATCGAGGAGCGCGACTTCTGGGACGAGTGGGAGTTCGGCCCGCAGTACGGCACGCCGCTCTACTACGACCCCTTCCTCCAGCGCTTCCCGGACAGGATCGCCGGCGTGATCCGCGCGATCGCCCAGGCGGCGCCCGGCGGCGTGCTGTTCCACTGCGGCCACGGCCGCAGCCGCACCGGCCTCGTCAGCCTCCTGGTGCTGGCGCTGGCGGGCGTCGAGCCGGCCGCCATCGCCGCCGACTACGCGCTGAGCGACGAGGGCGTGCACGCGCGGGCGACGGAGCTCGGCCTCGAGGACGAGGCCGCCGCAAGTCGGGCGTTCCTGGCCGAGCGGGGCACCAGCGCGAGCGATCTGATCCTCGCGACGCTCGCCGCGCTCGACGTCGAGGCCTACCTGTGCAGGGCAGGCCTGAGCGGCGACGAGCTGGACGCGGTGCGCGCCCGGCTGCTCGGCTAACCCACCAGCAGCACGCTGAGCGCCCGCGGCCCGTGCACTCCGGCCACGCGCGAGAGCTCGATGTCTGATGTGGCCGACGGGCCCGAGACGAACGTGAGCGGGCGGCCCTCGCGGACGGCCGGCTCGAGGCGCTCCACGGCCTGCGGCACCGTCTCCACGATCTGCTCTACCTCCACCACGCAGAGATGCCAGTCCGGCACCAGCGTGAGCGCGCGGCGACCCTGGCGAGCGCCGGAGTCGAGCACGATCGTGCCGGTCTCCGCGATCGCGAGCGCGCAGCCGGTGAGCACGCCGTCGAGCGCGTCGAGCTGCTCGTTGGCGAGGCCAGCGTCCTCCACCAGCTCCACGCCGCGGGGCTGCCAGCGCCGGGGCAGCTCGGCTGGGACCGCGAGGCGTGCGGCGCCACGCGCGCGGCAGGCATCGGCGATCGCGCCGCCGAGCTTGCGGGGGCGGACGCGCGTGACGGTGGCGTCGTAGTCCGCCACGCGCTCCGCGAACAGATCGGCGGCGGCCGCGCCGCTGGCGCCGTCGCGCCGGTACGAGCGCTCGACCGGCACGTCCTCGCCCGCGGGCACGTCGCGCAGCGCGTCTCGCACGCGCGCCAGCAGCTGCTCACGCGCCGCGCTCACGCCACCACTCCCTGAAGGTCTGCTCGGCCACCGGCGCGAGGTCGCGCGTGGCGGTCCAGCCGCTGAACGGGCCCGGCAGCCGCCGGATCTTTCCCCCGCGCGCCAGCGGCCGCTGCGCGGCGCGACCCAGCCGCTGCGCCCGCTCGTAGCGCGAACGCGAGGCGAACGCCCAGGCCGTGCCCTCCATCGCCACCCGCTCGGGGTCGAGCTTGCCCTTCTGCTCCACGGCCTTGCCCCGCAAGTGCACGAGCACCCGCGGGATGTCGATGTTCACTGGACAGACGTCGGCGCAGGCGCCGCAGAGGCTGGACGCGAACGGCAGCGACGCCGCCTCCTCGATGCCGCGCAGCTGGGGCGTGAGGATCGCGCCGATCGGCCCCGGGTAGACCGACCCGTAGGCGTGGCCACCCACCCGCTCGTAGACCGGGCAGACGTTGAGGCACGCGCTGCAGCGGATGCAGCGCAGCGCCTGGCGGCCCACCTCGTCGCGCAGCGCATCCGTGCGCCCGTTGTCGAGCAGCACGAGATGGAACTCCTGCGGACCGTCGCCCTCGCTCACCCCGCTCCAGAACGACGTGTACGGGTTCATGCGCTCGGCCGTGGACGAGCGCGGCAGGAGCTGCAGGAAGACCTCGAGGTCCTGCCAGCTGGGCACGAGCTTCTCGATGCCCATCACCGTGATCAGCACCTCCGGCAGCGTCAGGCACATGCGCCCGTTGCCCTCCGATTCGAAGACGGCGATCGTGCCCGTCTCCGCCACCGCGAAGTTCGCGCCGCTGACCGCCACGCGAGCGTCGAGGAACTTCCGCCGCAGGTGCAGGCGCGCGACCTCGGCGAGCGCAGCCGGCTCGTCGCTCAGCTCGGTCACGCCGAGCTCGCGCATGAAGATCTCGCGGATCTCCGCGCGGTTGCGGTGGATCGCCGGAACCAGGATGTGCGAGGACCAGTCGTGGTCGAGCTGGATGATCAACTCGGCCAGGTCTGTCTCGATCGCGGCGATGCCCGCACCGGCCAGCGCCTCGTTCAGCTCGATCTCGTCGGTGGCGAGCGACTTGACCTTCACCACCTCGGTGGCCCCGTGGCCGGCCGCGAGCGCGATGACGATTGAGTTCGCCTCGGCCGCGTCGCGCGCCCAGTGGACCGTGCCGCCTCGCTGCTGCACGGCCTGCTCGAGCTCGACCAGGTAGGAGTCGAGCTGGCGCAGCGTGCGGTCCTTGATCGCCTGCCCCGCCGCGCGCAGCTGCTCCCAGTCCGGCAGCTCCTCGATCGCGCGGGCACGCTTGTCGCGGATCGTGTGCGTGGCGTGCGTGAGGTTGCGGCGCAGCTGCGTGTCGCGCAGCGCCTCGCGGGCGGCGTCCGGGAACGAGGTCATGTCGAGGCCAGGATCTCCGCCAGATGGACCGTGCGCACACCCGCGCCCATGCGCGACAGACCGCCGCCCATGTGCATCAGGCAGGAACTGTCGCCCGCCGTGCAGACCTCGGCGCCGGTGTCGACCACGTGGCGCAGCTTGTCGGCCAGCATTGCCGACGAGGTGTCCGCGTTCTTCACCGCGAACGTGCCGCCGAAGCCGCAGCACTCCTCCGCCTCGGGCAGCTCCACCAGGTCGATCCCGCGCACCGCGCGCAGGAGCCGCAGCGGCGCGTCGCCGAGCCGCAGCCCGCGGAGCCCGTGACAGGTCGGGTGGTAGGTCACCCGGTGCGGGTAGCTGGCCCCGACGTCCTCCAACCCGAGCTGGTTCACGAGCAGCTCCGACAGCTCGAACACACGCCCAGCAATCTCGGGGCTGCAGTGCTCACGCACCATCGCGGTGCACGAGGCCGACGGGCTGACCACCAGCTCCGCGCCCGCGAAGACGCCCTCGAAGCGACGCGCCAGCTCCAGCCCCTCGCGCTCGTAGCCGGTGTTGAGATGCAACTGCCCGCAGCACGTCTGCTCCTCCGGGAACACCACCTCGTGCCCGAGCCGCTCCAGCAGCTCGACCGTGGCGCTGCCCGCCTGCGGGAAGAGCGTGTCCGCGAGGCAGGTGATGAAGAGCGCTATCCGCAAGGTCGCGTTTCCGATCGCGATGCCTCGGGAACGGCGGAGAACACAAGAGGGAGGAGACACATGTACAAGCAGGTACTCGATCCGGTCGGGAACTCGCTCGGCTGGTCATCGATCTTCGCGGCTCTGCCGCTGATCACGCTGTTCGTGCTGCTCGGCGGCTCTGAAGTTGAAGGCGCAATGGGCGGCGCTGATCTCGCTCGCGGTGTCGATCCTCGTCGCGATCATCGTCTACTCGATGCCGGTCGGGCAGACGCTCGACGCTGCGTCCGAGGGTGCCGTCTTCGGCCTCTTCCCGATCATGTGGATCGTCGTCAACGCGATCTGGATCTACAACATGACCGCGAGACCGGGCACTTCGCGGTCCTGCGCCGCTCGTTCGGCTCGGTCAGCGACGACCAGCGCATCCAGGCGGTGATCATCGCCTTCTCGTTCGGCGCCCTGATCGAGGCGCTCGCCGGCTTCGGCACGCCGGTTGCGATCAGCTCGGTGATGCTGATCGCGCTCGGCTTCAAGCCGATCAAGGCCGCGTCCGTCGCGCTCGTCGCCAACACCGCGCCGGTCGCGTTCGGCGCGATCGCCATCCCGATCGTCACGCTCGGCCAGGTCACCGGGCTGCCCAAGGACGACCTCGGCTCGATGGTCGGCCGCCAGACGCCGCTGCTCGCGGTGATCGTGCCGCTGATCCTCGTCGGCGATGGTCGACGGCCGGCGCGGCATCCGCCAGGCCTGGCCGGCGGCGCGTGGTCGGCGGGCTCACCTTCGCCGTGCGTCCAGTTCGCGCCTCGAACTACATCTCGGTCGAGCTCACCGACATCGTCGCCTCGCTCGCTCCGCCGCGGCGCGTGGTCGGCCTTCCTGCGCGTCTGGCAGCCGAGCGAGCCGCTGCTCGGCGAGCGCGCCGACGGCCGGCGGCCCGCGATCGCGGGCGCCGCGACCGCACGCGACCCGGAGCTCGAGCGCGACGCATCGAGCAGCCGCGCGACGCAGCGCGACGGCGACTCGCGCGCGCGAGGTCGTGCGCGCCTACGCGCCGTACCTGATCATCATCGCGGTCTTCGCGCATCGCCCAGATCGGCGCCGTCAAGCACCGCGCTCGCCGACGCGCACGAAGCAGTTCAACTGGCCCGGCCTGCGACGTGCTCAACGGCAAGGGCGAGGCGCCCGAGTCGCGCGACGTTCAAGTTCGACTGGCTGCCGGCGGCCGGCACGCTGCTGCTGATCTCCGGCCTGCTGACGATGTCGCGCTGCGCATCTCGCCCGTGCGCGGCGTGCGCGCCTACGGCGCAGACGCTCAACCAGCTCAAGTGGGCGATCGTCACGGTGTGCGCGGTGCTGGCGCTCGCCTACGTGATGAACCTCTCGGGCCAGACGATCACGATCGGCACCTGGGTCGCGGGCGCCGGCGCGTTCTTCGCGTTCCTGTCGCCGATCATCGGCTGGCTGGGCACCGCGGTGACCGGCTCGGACACCTCGTCGAACTCGCTGTTCGGCGCGCTGCAGGTCACGGCAGCCAAGAAGGCCGGGCTGAACCCGACGCTGCTGGCCGCGGCCAACAGCTCCGGCGGCGTGCTGGGCAAGATGATCTCGCCGCAGAACCTGGCGATCGGCGCGGCCGCGGTCGGCATGGCGGGCAAGGAGGGCGAGATCTTCCGCAAGGTGATCGGCTGGAGCCTGCGTCATGCTGCTGATCATGTGCGTGCTCGTCTATCTGCAGTCGACTGAGCGTCCTGTCGTGGATGGTGGTCTAACGGAGCTGACGTCGATGGCTCGGGCAAGCTGATCGACGAGCTGCGAGCGGATCTGCGGTTCCGAGCACGTGCTCACCCACCCGCACCAGCTGCGGACCTACGAGTCCGACGGGCTGCTGCAGTACGCGCAGGCCCCGCGCGCGGTCGTGCTGCCCGGCACCGCCGAGCGAGGTCGCGCGACGTCGTCGCGCGCCTGCCACGAGGCCGGGCGTGCCGTGGGTGGCGCGCGGCGCGGGCACCGGCCTGTCGGGCGGCGCGCTGCCGGTCGCCGAGGGCGTGCTGATCGTCGCTCACGCGCATGCGCCGGGTGCTCGAGGTCGACCTCGCCGAACCAGCGCGTCGTCGTCGAGCCGGGCGTGACGAACCTCGACGTCGTCGAAGGCGGTCGCGCCGACCCACTTCTACCCGCCCGACCCGTCGAGCCAGATCGTCTGCTCGATCGGCGGCAACGTCGCCGAGAACTCCGGCGGCGCGCACTGCTTCAAGTACGGCTTCACGACCAACTACGTGACCGGCCTCGAGGTCGTGCTGCCCGACGGCGAGCTGGTGCACGCTCGGCGGCAAGGAGCTCGACCGGCCCGGCTACGACCTGCTCGGCGCGTTCGTCGGCTCGGAGGGCACGCTCGGCGTCGCCACCAAGATCACGCTGCGGGTGATCCCGGCGCCGGAGAGCGTGCGCACGCTGGTCGCGTTCTTCGACCACACCGCGCACGCCGGGCAGACGGTCTCGGACATCGTCGCCGCCGGGCATCGTGCCGGGCGCGATCGAGATGATGGACCAGCTCTCGATCGAGGCCGCCGAGGGCGCCACGCACGCCGGCTACCCGACGCGACGCCGGCGCGGCGCTGGTGGTCGAGCTCGACGGGCTCGGAGGCCGAGTGCGAGCGCGCGCTTCGAGCGAGGTCGTGGAGCTCTGCGAGCGCAACGGGGCCGACTCGGCATCCGCGTCGCGCCAGCGACGAGGCCGAGCGCGCAGCTGATCTGGCGGACGCGCAAGGCGGCGTTCGCGGCGATGGGCCGGATCGCGCCCAACTACTACGTGCAGGACGGCGTGATCCCGCGCACCCGGCTGCCCGAGGTGCTCGAGCAGATCGACGAGCTCGTCGCGCGAGTACGGGCTGCGCGTGGCCAACGTGTTCCACGCCGGCGACGGCAACCTGCACCCGCTCGTCTGCTACGACGGCGCGCAACGAGGGCGAGGCGGAGCGGGCGGAGGAGCTGGCCGGGGCTGATCGTCAAGGCCTGCGTCGAACGCCGGGCGGCTCGATCACCGGCGAGCACGGCGTCGGCGTCGACAAGAAGCGCTACATGCCGTCGATGTTCGCCGAGCCCGACCTGGCGACGTTCCAGCGGCTGCGCTGCGCCTTCGACCCCGACGGGCTGGCGAACCCCGGCAAGGTGATGCCGACGCCGCGCCTGTGCGGCGAGGTGCCCGGCCCCTACCGCGAGCATCCGCTCGAGGCGGCCGGCGTGGCGGAGCGGTTCTGATGGCCACGCCGCGAGCTGCGCACGGAGCGCGCCGCGAGACTCGGCCGAGGAGGCCGCCGCGCTGCTGCGCCGCTGCGGCAGCGAGCGGTCGACGCGTGCGCGTGCGCGGCGGCGGGCACGAAGCTCGGCTGGGGCAACGCCCGGCGCCGGACCCCGAGCTCGAGCTGTCCACGGCCTCGGCTCGACCGAGCTCGTCGAGCACAACGTGGGCGACCTCACGGCGGTCCTGCGAGCCGGGCGTCCCGCTGGCGCGGGCGCAGGCAGCGCTTCGCCGAGGCCGGGCCAGATGCTGGCGCTCGACCCGCCGCTCGGCGAGGGCGGCGCGGCCACGATCGGCGGCGTGGTCGCCACCGCCGACTCCGGCCCGCTGCGCCACCGCTACGGCGCGCCGCGCGACCTGGTGCTCGGGATGACGATCGCGCTCGCCGACGGCACGGTCGCGCGGTCCGGCGGCAAGGTGATCAAGAACGTCGCCGGCTACGACCTCGCGAAGCTGTTCAGCGGGCTCGTTCGGGACGCTCGGCCTGATCCTCCAGGTCGCCGTGCGCCTGCACCCGCTGCCCGCCGGAGACCGCGTACCGCGGTCGGCCGCAGCCGACGACCCGGCCGCTGCTCGCCGCGCGCCGCCGCCGAGCTGGCGCACGCCCGCTCGAGGCGGAGTGCCTCGACGTCGAGCTGGGCGGACGGGCACGGGCGCCGTGCTGGCGCGCTTCGGCGGGGCCGCCGCGCAGGCGCCAGGCGCGAGTCGGCGCGCGAGCTGATGGCCGGGCGACGGCCTGGAGGCGGAGGTCGGCCAGGACGACGCCGAGCTCTGGGCAGCGCCAGCGCGACGGCCAGCGCTCCGCGAGGCGCCGCGGTGGTCCGCGTCGTCCGGCCTGCAGGCGGAGCTCGGCGCCGCGCTCGCCGGCCGCGCCGACCGCTGCGGCGGCTGCGCTCGTCGGCACGCGCGGCGCTCGGCCTCTCGTGGATCACGCTCGCGCCCGATCGACGCCAGGCGACCGTCGCGCGGTCGGCGAGCTGCGCGCGGCTGGCCCCGCGCCTGCGTGGTGCTCGACGCGCCGCGCGAGGTGCGCGCCTCGCTGGACGTCTGGGACGAGCGGCCCGGGCTCGAGCTCGCGCGCACGGCGTCAAGGCAGCGCTTCGACCCGACGGGCGCTCTGCACCCCGGCATGTTCGTCGGCGGCATCTGATGGCGACGGCGTTCGACGACGCTCCGCCCGCCGCGAGCAGGAGCTGATCGACGACTGCGTCCACTGCGGCTTCTGCCTGCCGACCTGCCCCACCTACGCGCTCTGGGGCGAGGAGATGGACTCGCCGCGCGGGCGGATCGTGCTGATGAGCGAGGCGGCTCGAGGGCGAGCCGGCTGTCGGCCGAGCTCGTCAGCACTTCGACCGCTGCCTGGGCTGCATGGCGTGCGTGACCGCCTGCCCGTCCGGGGTGCAGTACGACAAGCTGATCGAGGACACGCGCGCGCAGGTCGAGCGCAACCACCGACCGGCCGCCCGGCGAGCGCCTCTTCCGCGGCCTGCTGTTCGCAGCTCTTCCCGCACCCGGCGCGGCTGCGCGCGCTGGCGCCGCTGCTCGCCGCTCGCGCGCCGGCTGGGCATCTCGCGCGCGGCCCGGCGCGGCGGTCCCCTGCCACGGCTGCGCGCGCTCGCCGCGCTGGCGCCGCCCGACGCCGCTGCGCAAGACGCTGCGCGCGCCTGCCCGAGCTGACGCCAGCGCGCGGGCGAGCTGCGCGGCCGCGTCGGCCTGCTCCAGGGCTGCGTCCAGCGCGTGTTCTTCGGCGACGTCAACGCGGCGACCGTCGCGGTGCTGCGCCGCCGAGGGCTTCGAGGTGCACGCGCCGCAGCTGCCGCGCTGCTGCGGCGCGCTCCAGCTGCACGCCGGCGTCGACGCCGAGCGAGCTGCGCTGGCAAGCGCGACGATCGCGGCGTTCGAGCAGCTTCGACCACGTGGTCGTCAACGCCGCCGGCTGCGGCTCGGCGATGAAGGACTACGCACACGTGCTGCGCGACGATCCGGAGTGGGCCGAGCGCGCCCGGGCGCTTCTCCGCGAAGGTGCGCGACGTCACCGAGCTGCTGGCCGCGCACGAGCCGCGCGCCGAGCGTCACCCGGTCCGCCGACGAGGTCGCCTACCACGACGCCTGCCACCTCGCGCACGCGCAGGGCGTGCGCGCGCAGCCGCGCGAGCTGCTGCGCCGATCCCCGGGCTCGAGCTGGTCGAGCCCGACGGCTGGGAGATCTGCTGCGGCTCGGCCGGCGTCTACAACCTGCTGGAGCCCGAGGCGGCGGCCGAGCTCGGGCGCCGCAAGGTCGAGAACCTGCTGCGCCACCGGCGCCGAGGCGATCGCCGCCGCCAACCCCGGCTGCGCGCTCCAGATCGCCGCCACGAGCGACGCGATGGGACGGCCGCTGCGCGTCTACCACCCGCTCGAGCTGTTGCACATGTCGATCGAGGGAGGCAGTTGATGGAGGTCGCACGCGCGCCGTCGAGGGGCGGATCGGCAGAGGTGCTGACCGACGACGCGCTCGCGTTCGTGGCGGAGCTGCAGCGCAGATTCGGGCCACGCGCGCGCGAGCTGCTGCGCCGGCGCGCCGAGCGCAGGCCGAGCTCGAGGCCGGCGCGGACGCTCGACTTCCTCGACGAGACGGCGGCGGTCCGCGAGGGCGACTGGAGCGGTCGCCCACCGCCGCCCGACCTGCAGGACCGGCGCGTCGAGATCACCGGCCCGACCGACGCGCAAGATGGTGATCAACGCGCTGAACTCGGGCGCGCGCGGCTTCATGGCGGACTTCGAGGACTCGAACTCGCCGACGTGGCGCAACATGATCGACGGCCAGCGTGAACCTGACCGACGCGATCGAGGGCACGATCGAGTTCACGAGCCCGGACGGCACGCGAGTACAGCCTGAACGACGAGGTGGCGACGCTGCTGGTGCGCCCGCGCGGCTGGCACCTGCCCGGAGAAGCACCTGAGCGTCGACGGCGAGCCGATCGGCGGGCGCGTTCGTCGACTTCGGCCTGCTACGTCTTCCACAACGCGCGCCGGCTGCTCGACAAGGGCAGCGGCCCGTACTTCTACCTGCCGAAGATGGAGAGCCACCTCGAGGCGCGGCTCTGGAACGACGTGTTCGACCCACAGCGAGGACGAGCTGGGCGATCGAGCGCGGCACGATCAGGGCGACGGTGCTGATCGAGACGATGCCCGCCGCGTTCGAGATGGACGAGATCCTCTACGAGCTGCGCGACCACTCGGCCGGCCTGAACGCCGGGCGCTGGGACTACATGTTCTCGATGATCAAGTGCTTCCGGAACCGGCGCGAGTTCCTGCTGCCCGACCGCAACAGCGTGACGATGACGGTGCCGTTCATGCGCGCCTACACCGAGCTGCTGGTGAAGACCTGCCACCGCCGCGGCGCGCACGCGATGGGCGGGATGGCGGCGTTCATCCCGAGCCGCACGGACGAGGAGGCCAACGCAAGACGCAGGCGAAGCTGCGCGAGGACAAGCAGCGCGAGGCCACCGACGGCTTCGACGGCACCTGGGTCGCGCACCCCGACTCGGTGGCAGGCGCCATCGAGGAGTTCGACGCGGTGCTCGGCGACCGGCCGAACCAGGTCGATCGCCAGCCGCGACGACGTGGAGGTCGAGCGCCGCCGAGCTGCTCGACGTGGCCTCGACGCCCGGCGAGATCACGCGAGGACGGGCTGCGCAACGACGTGAACGTCGGCATCCAGTACATCTCGTCGTGGCTGCGCGGCAACGGCGCCGCGGCGATCTACGGCCTGATGGAGGACGCCGCCACCGCGGAGATCGCGCGCTCGCAGGTGTGGCAGTGGATGCGCCACGAGGCCGAGCTCGTCAACGGCGAGCGGGTCACCCCCGAGCTCGTGAAGCGCATCGAGGACGAGGAGCTGGAGCGCATCCGCGCGGAGATCGGGGACGACGAGTGGTTCGAAACGCAGGGCCGCCCGGGCGAATCGCGAATGCTGTTTGAAGAGGTGGCGCTCGCAGAATCGTTCCCAGAGTTCTTGACGCTGCCGGCGTACGACTACTTGTTGGAGCACGTCGAAGCGGAGTGACGGAAGTACGGAAGTACGGAGGTACGGACTGCAGCTCTCCGTACTTCCGTACTTCCGTACCTCCGTACGTCCTCCAGCGGCAACTCTTCTCCCCGCGGCGCCGGCACCACATCGTCGTCATCCACCCACTGCAACCACTTGTCGCAGGCTGACACGCGCTTGCGTGCCTCGCGTAGTCGCATGTAGGCGGGCAGCTCGCGTGCCGTGCCGACCGACTCCTCGTAGGTGGCGGTGAGGGCGCGCTGCGCCTCCATCGCGGCTTCCAGCTGTAGCTCGGCCCGGTCGTGCTCGTCGACGGGGCGCTCGAGTCCAGGCTTGGTCGGGGTCGCCATGGAAACCTCCCTCGTGTCGGGACCCCTTCCTCGCGCGAAACGTTAGCGCGCGAGCTCGGCCAGATCCAGCCCCGCGCGGCGGAGCTTGGGCCGCGTGCCGGCCTCGATCACGCTCGACAGATCGAGCAGGCGGATCTGGAACTCATCCATGGCGTTCGAGCCCACCACCGCGTGGCAGGCCACGCCCGACTGGCGACAGCGCGTGGCCACCTCACCGGCCGCCTTGCCGGCCAGCGTCTGCTCGTCGAGGCGGCCCTCGCCGGTGACCACGAAGCGGGAGTCGCGCATCAGCTCGTCGAAGCCGAGCGTGTCGAGCACGTAGGACGCCCCGGGCACCAGGCGCGCGCGCCGGTACGCCCAGAGACCGCCCGACAGCCCGCCCGCCGCCCCGGTCATCGGGGCGCCACGCGGATCGCGCGGGGCGGCATCCGCGAGCTTGGCCAGGCGGCGCTCGAGCCGCTTCACCATGCGAGGGTCGGCGCCCTTCTGGGGGCCGAACACGCGCGGCGCGCCCTCGAACGGCGTGCGCACGTCGCAGAGCACCTCGAGCTTCGGCTGCACGCCGGCCTCGTCGAGCGCCGCCAGCGCACCAGCGCCGCCGTCGGTGGTGGCGCTGCCGCCCACGGTCACGAGCACCTCGCTCGCGCCCGCCTCCACGGCGGCCGCGATCAGCTCGCCGGTGCCGTAGGTGCTGGCGGCCCACGCGTCCCGGTCCTCCTCGGCGACGCGCTGGAGCCCGCTTGCCTCGGCCGTCTCCACCACGGCACGCCCGTCGGGCAGCAGGGCGAAGCGCGCCTTCAGCGGACGCCCGAGCGGATCGCTCACGCGGGCGGTTCGCAACTCGCCACCCAGCGCGGCCACGAGCGCGCCCATCGTGCCCTCGCCGCCGTCGCCGATCGGCAGCTCGACTGCGTCCATGCCGCCCTTCGCGCAAGCCGTCCGCGATCGCCCGCGCCACGTCGGCGGCGGCGATGGTGCCCTTGAAGCTGTCAGGCGCTACGACGACCACCCCTGCATAATCACCTGATCGCCGCCCAGGGGACAGCCGAGCTCTACGCCCTCACCGAGGAGCAGCTGTCGTTTCGCGACACGATCCGCCAGATCGCGCAGGAGCGGGTGGCCCCTCGCGCGGCCGAGATCGACGAGAAGGCCGAGTACCCGCACGACCTGCGCAAGATCCTCGCCGAGCAGGACATCCTCGCGCTGCCGTTCGAGCCGGAGCACGGCGGCACGGGCACCGGCACGCTGACGCTCAATATCGCGGTGGAGGAGCTGTCCAAGGCCTGCGCCTCCACGGCGCTGATCCTGATGATCCAGGAGCTGGGCTCGCTTCCGATCAAGCTGTTCGGCTACCGAGGAGCTGAAGGATCGCTACCTGCCGCGGCTGGCCAGCGGCGAGTGGACGCCCGCCTTCGCCCTGTCCGAGGTCGAGGCCGGCTCGGATCCCGGCGGCATGCGCACCCGCGCGGTGCGCGACGGCGACGAGTGGGTGATCAACGGCGAGAAGAACTGGATCACGAACCTCGGCGTGGCGGATCTGTTCGTGGTGTTCGCGGTCACCGATCCGAGCGAGGGCCACTCGCGTGGCATCTCGGCGTTCGTGGTGGAGTCAAGCGCGCCCGGCGTGTCGATCGGCAAGCTCGAGCACAAGATGGGCATCCGCGGCTCGCCAACCGGCCAGCCCGTGTTCCAGGACGTGCGCGTTCCCGCGGGCAACCTGATCGGCAACGAGGGTGAGGGCTTCAAGGTGGCGATGGCCACGCTCGACCGCTCGCGGCTCGGCGTGGCCGCGCAGGGCCTCGGCATCGCCCAGGGCGCCACCGACTACGCGGCGGCCTACGCGAAGGAGCGCCGCCAGTTCGGCAAGCCGATCGCCACCTTCCAGGGCATCCAGTTCAAGCTGGCCGACATGGAGACGCGCTGCGCCGCGGGACGCGAGCTGCTCTACAAGGCGTGCGCCAAGATCGATCGCGGTGAGCCCGACATGGGCAAGTACTCCGCGATGGCCAAGCTGTTCTGCTCCGACACGGCGATGGCCGTGACCACCGAGGCGGTGCAGGTGCTCGGCGGCTACGGCTACGTGAAGGAGTACCCGGTCGAGCGCATGATGCGCGACGCCAAGATCACCCAGATCTACGAGGGCACCAACGAGATCCAGCGCCTCGTGATCGCCCGCTCGATGACCTAGTCAGGTCTCCCAGCGGAAGCCCACCTCGGCGCCGCGCGGCTCGAGCGGGCTCGACGGCAGGCCGGGCTTCGGATCCGGATCGTTGTAGGCGCTGGGCGCGACGTCGTTCGGCGTGTCCGGGTGGAAGAGGCACGCCAGGTACTGGATCTGCCCGCGCCCCGGCCCGAGCTCGAACTGCCCGCCTCCGTAGGCGCCGATGCCGTGCTCCTCGCAGTAGTCGTACGCGGCGCACAGCTCCTGGAGCGAGCCCAGCCGCGAGGGCTTGATGTTCACCATCCGTGGTGGGAACGGGAGCGCGGCGATGTCTGCCACCGAGTGGATGTTCGCGTCCCAGGTGATGCGGTCGCGATAGGGCTTCAGGAGCTCGTCGGTCTCGGGCGTGAGCTTGGGGTCCTCGATCCAGGCATCGGGAAACGCCACCGCCACCCGTTCGTAGAGGTCGGGGTCCGCGCCCTGGTCCACCACAGTGCCCTCGTAAAGGCCCTTGAGGTCCACCGAGTCGACGGCGCCGGTCTCGACGAGCTGGGCCACGAGCTCATCGGTCCAGCCCTTCGTGGGATCGAGCTTGAAGCGCAGCGTCGGGTAGAGCTCGAGCCGTTTGCGCACGGGCTCGATCGTGGGCGGATCGCCGAGCCGCAGGGACACCACGAAGTTGAGCGGCCGCAGCTCGCGTCCCACCACCGCGGCGAGCGTGGTGCCCGCCTGCCGCAGCGCCAGGTCGAGCGCCGCGCTCTCGAACGCCCAGCGCCGGTAGAGCCGCGACACGTCGCCGCGCACGGGCTCCGCCGGGAACAGGTCGAGCCCGCCGATCAGCTCGCTGAGCTCGCCGAGCGTCCGCCGGCCGGAGAGGTCCTGCACCGGCCCGGCATCCTGGAGCGCGATCTGATCGAGCCCGTCGTACACCACGTCCTCGCCCACGCCCTCCTCGCCGGCGCCGCGCAGGTGGATGACCGTGGTGAGACGCGTGAAGTCGCTCGACACGTTGGCCTCGAGCCCCTCGAGCGAGTACGAGTCGATCTCGACGGGCAGGTCGGCCAAGAGGGCGTAGGTGCTCACGGAGGGCAGCCTAGTCCCTGCTTTCCGCTTTCCGCTTTCCGGCCCCGGGGGACGTAATGGTGCACGACTCGGGTAATGCTTCGACGAGTTGTCGGTTGCCGTACGTCGCAGCCCTGGCGTAAGGTCTCCCGCCATGAGCTCCCACTCGGAGGCTCTTGGGGGCGGATCGACGGTCGAGACATCGTCGGCTGACGGCCCCGGGCTGAAGCTCGGCGCGATCTCGTTCCTCTCGAACGTCGTGATCGGCGTCGCGTCGACCGCGCCCGGCTACTCGCTCGCGGCCACGCTCGGCTTCGTGACCGCGGTCGTCGGCTTCCAGGCGCCCGCGATCATGATCGTCGCGTTCCTGCCGATGCTCTGCATCGCGCTCGCCTACAACTACATGAACCGCGCCGACCCGGACTGCGGCACCACGTTCTCGTGGGTGACCAAGGCGATGGGGCCCGCGCTCGGGCTGGATGGGCGGCTGGGCGATCATCGTCGCGGACGTGATCGTGATGGCGAACCTGTCGCAGATCGCGGGCCTCTACACGTTCCAGCTGTTCGGCAACGACAACCCGACGCACGTTCTGGGTCACGTTCATCGGCGTCGTCTGGATCGTCGTGATGACGTGGATCTGCTGGCGCGGCATCGAGCTCTCCGCGCGCACGCAGCAGTTCCTGCTGGGCGCCGAGTTCATCACGCTGATGCTCTTCGCGGTCGTCGCCCTGGTCAAGGTCTACGCCGGCACGGCCCCGGCGACCTCGTCGCACGTCCAGCTCGACTGGTTCTCGCCGTTCTCGGCGATCTCCTCGACTCCGCGCTGATCAGCGGCGTGCTGCTGGCCGTGTTCATCTACTGGGGCTGGGACACCGGCGTGGCCGTCAACGAGGAGACCGAGGACTCGGGCACCGCGCCCGGGCCGGGCCGCCGTGATCTCGACGCTGCTGCTCGTCGGGATCTACGTGCTCGTGAGCGACCGCGGCGCGTCGCGTTCGCCGGCCCGGAGCTGCTGAGCGACAACTCCGACGACGTCTTCGCGCCGATCGGCAAGGCGGTGCTCGGCTCGGGCCTCGACAAGCTCCTGATCATCGCGGTGCTCACGTCGGCGTCGGCGTCGACTCAGACCACGATCCTGCCGACCGCCCGCACCAGCCTCTCGATGGCGCGCGCAGGGCGCGCTCCCGAAGATCTTCGGACGCATTCACCCGCGCTTCCAGACGCCCGACTTCTCGACGCTCCTCATGGGCGCGGTGTCGATCATCTGGTACGTCGGCCTGACGATCGTCAGCGACAACGTGCTCGGCGACTCGATCGCCGCGCTCGGCCTGATGATCGCCTTCTACTACGGCCTCACCGGCTTCGCCTGCGTCATCTACTTCCGCAGGGAGCTGCTGAAGAGCGCGAGGAACTTCTTCTACATCGGCGTGCTGCCCGTTCCTCGGCTGCCTGAGCCTCGGCTACCTGTTCATCAAGTCGTGCATCGAGCTCGGCAAGAAGGACGCCGGCTCGACCGTGATCTTCGGCGTCGGCGGCCCGCTCGTGATCGGGCTCGGTGGCCTCGCAATCGGGATCTTCTTCATGATCGCGCAGAACTGGAACAACCCCGAGTTCTTCAAGCGCAAGCGCGAGGTCGCCGACCCGCACGTGCTGACCGGCGACGCTCCGCCGCCCACGCCGGTCACCCCCTGACATGACCGGTGACCTGATAGTCGGCTACGACGGCTCCGACGGGTCGAGCGCGGCTCTGACTGCCGCTATCGAGCTGGCCGCCGCGCTTCGGCGCAAGCTGGTCATCGCGTACGCGTACGAGGTGTCCGGCGTTCGGCGGCGAGCGCCAGGATCTCGCCAAGTCGCTGCACGAGCGTGGCGACAGCCTGACCGCGGAGGGGGCGGCCACCGCTCAGCAGGCCGGCGTCGAGACCGAGACCGTGGTGATCTCCGGCGACCGAGCCGAGGCGCTCGCCAAGCTGGCGGCCGACCGCGGCGCGAGCATGGTCGTGATCGGCACCCGCGGCGAGGCCCGGTGAAGGGGCTGATCCTCGGGTCGGTCGCGCACAAGCTGCTGCACCTCTCGCCGGCGCCCGTGCTGGTAGTGCCCGTCTGATCCCGGTTGTCCGTCCAGTACAGTCAGGTCGGACGCAATTGACCTATGTCTCCCTTGTTGATGCTACGACGCGTCGGTAGCGTTGGCCGGAACGTCTAGCGCGTTCGCGGGAAGGAGAGGGTTCATGGCCATCACCGAGACCTCAGAGCAGGCACGCCTGCAGGAGCTTGCGCAGAAGCATCTCTGGATGCATTTCACGCGCATGGGCACCTACGAGGATCACGAGCTGCCGATCATCGTGCGGGGAGAGGGCTCCTACGTCTGGGATGCCAACGGCAAGCGCTACCTCGACGGCTTGTCGGCGCTCTTCTGCGTGAACGCCGGCCACGGGCGCGCCGCGCTCGGCGAGGCCGCCGCGCGCCAGGCGGCCGAGCTCGGCTTCTACACCAACTGGACCTTCGCCCACCCGCTGGCCATCGAGCTGGCCGCGCGCATCGCGGGGCTCGCACCGGCCAACCTGAACCGGGTCTTCTTCACCTCCGGCGGCTCGGAGGCGGTGGAGAGCGCGATCAAGCTCTCGCGCCAGTACCACCGCGTTCGCGGCGAGGGCACGCGCGTACAAGATCATCGCCCGCGAGACCGCCTACCACGGCACCACCATGGGCGCGCTCATCGCCACCGGCATTCCGCAGATCCGCAGCATGTTCGAGCCGCTGGCCCCCGGCAGCGCACACGTGGCGAACACCAACAGCTACCGCAACCCGGAGTGGCTCGACCCCGCCGAGGAGATCGCCAAGCGGATCGAGTTCGAGGGGCCGGACACCGTGGCCGCCGTGATCCTCGAGCCCGTGCAGAACTCCGGCGGCTGCTTCACGCCGCCCGAGGGCTACTTCCAGCGCGTGCGCGAGATCTGCGACGAGTACGGCGTGCTGCTGATATCCGACGAGGTCATCTGCTCGTGGGGCCGGCTCGGTCACTACTTCGGCTGCCAGCGCTACGGCTACGAGCCCGACCTGATCACCACGGCGAAGGGGCTCACCTCGGCCTACGCGCCGATGGGCGCGGTGATCGCCTCGGACAAGGTGTTCGAGCCCTTCTCGAAGGGCACCAGCATGTTCACCCACGGGCTGACCTTCGGCGGCCACCCGGTGTCCGCCGCTGTCGCGATGGCCAACCTCGACGTGTTCGAGGACGAGGACCTCTGCGGCCGCGTGCTCGAGAACGAGGGTGCGCTGCGCGGGATGCTCGAGGGCCTGCGCGACATCCCGATCGTGGGCGACGTGCGCGGCGCCGGCTACTTCCACGCGATCGAGCTGGTGAAGGATCAGGAGACCAAGGAGAGCTTCAGCGACGAGGAGTCCGAGGATCTGTTGCGCGGCTTCATGTCCGGCGAGCTCTACCGGCGCGGGCTGATCTGCCGCGCGGACGATCGCGGCGACCCGGTGGTGCAGCTCTCCCCGCCGCTCGTCTCGGGCCCCGAGCAGTTCGCCGAGATCGAGTCGGTCCTGCGGCCGGTGCTCACCGAGGCCTGGGAGCGGATGGCCGGCAGCGACGGAAGGCCGCCGCGGACACATACGCGGCCCGGCCTCCGTAGCTAGCGGTCCGGGCGCAAGGAGGCTCCGGTGCTCACCGTCCAGAGGCTCGTGGAGGACATCGGCCTCGACCTGCTGACCGGTGAGGAGGCCGCCGAGGCCCCCGTCCGCTGGGTTCACATCACCGAGCTGCTGGATCCCACGCCGTGGCTGTCGGGCGGGGAGCTGCTGTTGACCACCGGCATCGCGCTCGACACGGCCGAGCAGCAGCGCGGGTTCATCGCCAGGTTGTCGGGCCATCACCTGGCCGGCCTCGGCTTCGGCACCGGCTTCGACCACGCGCAGGTGCCGCCCGCTCTCCTGAGCGAGGCCGAGGCGCTCGGCTTCCCGGTGTTCGAGGTGCCCTACGACGTGCCGTTCATCGCGATTACGGAGAAGGCGTTCACCCGGCTCGTGAACGAGCAGTACGAGGTGCTGCAGCGCGGAATCGCTATCCACAGGCGGCTCGAGCGCCTGATCCTCGAGGAGCGCGGCCTCGACGAGGTGATGCGCGCGCTGGCCGCCACCATCGGCGGCGCGGTGCTGGTGCTGAGCGCGCGCGGCGAGCCGATGGCCGCCAAGGCGTTCCGGCGCGAGCTCGGGCCGGACGCGCTCACCGCCCTGCGTCGCGAGGTGGCCGAGCGCAGTGCGGCGCCAAACGGGAACGGGAACGGCTCGGGCGCCGTGGCCGTGGCGTTCGCCCCCGAGCACCCCGAACTGGCGGACCGGGCGCTGGCGCTGCCGGTGGCCACGCGCGGCAGCGGCGCCCCGCAGGCCTGGCTCGTGGCGGTGCGCGACGCTGGCGGCCTGGGCGACTTCGAGCGCCTGATCCTCCAGCAGGCGGTGACGGTGGTGGCGCTCGAGCTGCTGCGCCAGCGCGTGATGCGGGACACCGAGCGGCGGCTGGCGGGCGACGTGCTCGCGGAGGCGCTCACCGGCCAGGTCGACCCGGACGAGCTGCAGACCCGCATGCGCCCGTTCGGTGTGCGCGACACCGCCGCGGTGCTCATCTTCCAGCTCGACGACGCGGCGGCCGCCGAGCCGCTGCTCGACCGCTTCATGGCGGGGGCCGGCGCCGGGGCGCTCGTCGCTATGCGGGAGGAGCACCTCTGCGCGGTGGTGGACGCCGCCGACGTCGATCCGCTGGAGCTCGCCGCAAGCGCGCGCACGGCGCTGTCCGCGGAGCACGGCGAAGTACGCGCCGCTGCCAGCCGGCCGGCGCCGACGCGCGCCCTGCGGCGCAGCTACCACGAGTCGCGCTGCGCGCTCGAGGCGTCGGCACTCACCGGCGGCGACACGCCAGAGGTGGCCAGCTACAAGGACCTTGGCGCCTTCCAGCTGCTGCTCTCCTTGCAGGACGAGGACGCCCTGCGGCTCTACTGCGACAACCTCCTGGGCCCGCTCGAGAACGGCGAGGGCGACTACGGCGACGAGCTGATGCGCTCGCTCGAGGCGTTCATCGAGCAGAACGGCCAGTGGGAGCGTGCCGCCCGCCAGCTCTTCTGTCACCGCCACACGCTGCGCTACCGAATCCGCCGCATCGAGGAGCTGACCGGCCGCGACCTCAGCCGCGCACGCGACCGGATCGAGTTCTGGCTGGCGCTTCGCGGCCGGGAGCTGGTCGGGTGAGCAAGGCCCTGACGGTCGCGGTGCTGGGCGCGGGCGGCATCATCGCGCCCGCGATCGTGCGCGACCTGGCGGACTCCGAGGAGGTGCAGGCCATGCGGCTGCTCGACCTCGACGGCGCGCGCGCGGCCGAGGTGGCCTCCCAGTACGGCGCCGGGCGCGCCAGCGGCGAGGCGGTGGACGCCCGCGACGGCCTTGCCGGCGTGCTCGAGAACTGCGACGTGCTGGTGAACTCGGCGAGCTACCGGATCAACCTCGAGGCCATGCGCGCCTGCCTGGCGGCCGGGTGCCACTACCTCGACCTCGGCGGGCTCTACTGGCTCACGGGCGAGCAGCTCGATCTGCACGGCGAGTTCGAGCGGGCGGGGCTCGTGGCCGTGCTGGGCATCGGCTCGAGCCCGGGCAAGACCAACCTGATGGCGCTCGAGGCGGTGCGGCGCCTGGAGGGCGAGATCGAGTCCGTGCACGTGGCCGCCGCTGGTCGCGACCCGGAGGCGCCGCCCGGCCTCAGCCTGCCGTACGCGCTGCGCACGCTGATCGACGAGCTGACCATGGCCCCGGTGGTGGTGCGCGAGGGCAAGCCGGTGGAGCTGGAGCCCCTGAGCCCCGGCGGCGTGGTGGACTACGGCCAGCCGATCGGCGAGGCCGAGACGATCTACACGCTCCACTCCGAGCCGCGCACCTTCCCCGACAGCTTCGGCTGCCGCGAGACGAGCTTCCGGCTGTCGCTCGCGCCCGCGCTCTACGGCCGCCTCGGCGAGCTGATCGCGAGCTCGCCCGAGGAGGTGGAGCGGGCGCAGGCAGAGGCGAAGCCCGCCTCGCCCAAGACCTTCTCCGTGCACGTGGTGGACGCGACCTCGAGCGATGGCCGCAGCGCCCGTGTGACCTGCCTGACCCCTCCGCACGAGAGCTGGCGGCTGGGAGGCGGCGTGGTGTCCACGGCGTCGCCGGCAGCAGCAGCCGTGCGCCTGCTCGCGCGGGGGAAGATCGAGGCCCGGGGCGCCCTGCCGCCCGAGCGGTGCATCGAGCCTGAGGACATGTTCCCCGAACTAGAGCGGCGGGGCTGTGTATTCCGCGTCGAGACAGTGGAGGCCGTGAAGACATGAGGGTTGGAGTCCCGACCGAGATCAAGACCGACGAGTACCGGGTGGCGATCACCCCAGCCGGCGTGCGCGAGTTCGTGGAGCACGGGCACGACGTGCTGATCCAGCACGACGCCGGCGACGGCAGCGTGATCCCCGACGAGGAGTACGTCGAGCAGGGCGCGCGCATCGTGCCCGACGCCGACGCCGTGTTCGACGAGGCGGAGCTGATCCTGAAGGTCAAGGAGCCGATGCCCGAGGAGGTCGCGAAGCTGCGGCCCAACCACACGCTGTTCACCTACCTGCACCTCGCGCCCGCGCCCGAGCTGACGCACGGCCTGGCCGAGTCGGGCGCCACCTGCATCGCCTACGAGACCGTGTCGGACTCCCACGGGCGCCTGCCGCTGCTCGCGCCCATGAGCGAGGTGGCGGGCAAGATCGCCACCCAGGCCGGCGCCTTCATGCTCGAGCGGCCGCTCGGTGGACGCGGCGTGCTGCTCGGCGGCGTGCCCGGCGTCGCGGCCGCAACCGTGCTCGTGATCGGCGGCGGAGTGGTGGGAATGAACGCCGCCTTCATCGCGATCGGCATGGAGGCGGACGTGTTCGTCTTCGACCGCAACATCGATCGCCTGCGCGAGCTGGACGTCTACTTCGGCGGCCGCGCGTCCACGGTGTACTCCTCCACGCTGGCGGTCGAGCAGATGCTGCCGCACGCGGATCTCGTGATCGGCGCGGTGCTGATCCACGGCGCTCGCGCCCCGCACGTGATCCGGCGCGACCAGCTGTCGCTGATGAAGCGGCGCGCGGTGCTCGTGGACGTGTCGATCGACCAGGGCGGCTGCTTCGAGACCTCCCGTCCCACGACCCATTCGGACCCGACCTACGAGGTCGACGGCATCACGCACTACTGCGTGACGAACATGCCGGGCGCCGTCCCGATCACATCGACCTTTGCCCTCACCAACGCCACCCTGCCGTACGCGCTCGCGCTGTCGGACCTCGGCGTGCGCGACGCGATCGCCCGGGATCCGGGCCTGCGCGACGGCGTGAACGTGGTCGCCGGCCACGTGACCCATCCCGCCGTTGCGGAGGGCGTTGGCATGCCATTCACTCCGGTGGAGGACGTGCTCGGACCGCAGGCCCCGCACCCCGCCTAATACCGCTGGTTTACATAAGAAGCTGCACGGAAAATTGCGAGACTTCCGGCGCTTGAAGGGGTTTGGTTAAGGATCGCTGGCGAACTTGTGAATTCCGTTGTAGGTTCGCCAAGTCCCACCTCTTCGAGCCCCGGAGGACTCGCAAATGCTTTATGCCCGTAGCGCCACGCGGTGGCCGGCACGAACGCTCGCCCTCGCATCCATCTCAGTAGCCGCCTTCCTGTTCGCAGCGGGCTCGGCGAGCGCGGTCCCGTTCACGAATGGGACGGCCGTGCCGATTGCGGACGCCGGCGGCACGGCCGCCGCTCCGACCAACACGCAGGGAGAATCCGACATCACCGCAGCTGGTGTGGTCGGCAACATCTCCAAGGTCACCGCGACGCTCAACGGGTACAACCACGCGTGCCCGATCGACTCGGACGTGCTGCTCGTGGGCCCCGGGGGTCAGACCTCGATCCTGATGTCGGACATCGGGGACTGCAAGAGCGCTGCCCGCGCCGGCGTGAACCTCGTGTTCGATGACGCCGCGGCGACCCCGGTGCCGTGCATCCTGTCGTCTCCCACGGTCACGAACACGCTCGCTGCCGGCACCTACCAGCCCACGGACGCCTCCCCGGCGACCAACGGCGGTGCGATCGGCTGCGACCCGCCGAACGACGGGGACCACAGCCCCGGCGGAACACCCGGCCCGCTGGCCGACGTGTTCACCGGCGTGACCAAGCCCCTCGCGGGCTGGGGCAAGAGCCTGTCGACGTTCAACAACACCAGCCCGAACGGCGTCTGGCGCCTCGTCGTCGTCGACCAGTACCACGGCGACGCCGGTTCGATCAACGGCGGCTGGAAGCTCGACTTCACGATCGCCCCGCCGACGGTGGGTGCTCCCTCGATCTCCGGCACGCCGCAGGTCGGGCAGCTGCTCACCGCAGTCGCCGGTCCCGCCACGGGCGCCGGCGCACCCACGTACCAGTGGAACCACTGCAGCGTGACGTGCACCGCGATCCCGGGCGCCAACGGCGCGACGTACGTCCCGCAGAGCTCGGACGCCAACACGGCCATCACGGTCACCGAGGCCGTGACCAACAGCAGCGGCGCGGTCGCCACGGCGACCTCGAACCCGACGGCCACGGTGGCCGGCGGAACGGTCCTGCCCCCCAACGTCGCGGCCGTGGTCTCCTCGCGGAAGACCAAGAGCACGCAGAAGGTGCTGCGACAGGGCGGCGTGCTCGCGGCGTTCACGTCGAACGCCAACGGCAACCTGGTCGCCAGCGGCACCGTCAGCGTGCCGAACCTGGCCAAGACCTACCGCTTCACGGTGGTCAAGTCCAAGGTCGTCGCTGGTAACCCGACCACCGTCAGGCTGAAGCTCTCGAGCAAGGCCCTGAAGGCGGTCAAGAACGCACTCGGGAAGCACAAGAAGCTCAACGCGAAGATCACCCTCCTGGTGACCACGCCGAGCGGCGCGAAGACCACGGTCCACAAGACCATCAAGCTCTCGCGCTAACGGCAAGAGCGTGGCCGGTGGGTAGCGTGCCAGCGCAACCCACCGGCCGCCGCTCCGACTCCCGCTCAGCTACCAACCAATGGGCGGGAACACCGTCTCTAGGAAACCACCAGAACGCTCCTGGGCTGACGCCTGGGAGCGTTGCCTATCCAGGAGCTCCCGCCGGCGCAAGCCGGCGGCCTGGATAGGGAACCTCCCAGGCGGCAGCCACCACCAGCGTCAGAACCCTCCGCCCAATGACACCGCGTTAGGACGCGAGTCCCCGTCCTTCACCACCGTGTTCGTCTTCGTGTTCACGAACATGCAAAACGCCCGGCTACGGTCGTTCAAGTTGATGCACGTCCGGAAGTAGCCCTCCGCCAGCCGCTTGCTGTTGGCCGTCTGCAGGTTCTCCTTGACCTCCGGCGTGCCATGGGCGTTCACGTAGCGCTCCACCAGCTTTGCGTTGTCCTCCGTGGCCTTCGTCTCGGACACGATCACGGGCCGGTTACCCAGCCCAGCGACGGTGAGGCCGATGGCGGCGACCGCGAGCAGGATCGATGCGCTGCGGTCGAGCAGCACCTCGGGCGGGAGTGGCTCGCGGCCCTCGTGACGGTGGGCCGCGCGCTCCCGCGACGCCAGCCTGCGCGCGAAGAACGGCGCCACGATCCCGATCAGGAACAGGTTCGCGAACGAGGCGATGATCAGCCCTGGCACGATCCGCACGCCGCTCGTGTTCGGCGGCAGGTAATGGAGCACCAGGCCGTCGGCGATGGTCAGCACCGCGAAGACCGGCCACATCAGCGCGCCACGCAGTCGCCAGCGCAGACGACGGGCCCAGAACACCTCGCTGCTCATTCTGACCAGGGTAGTTCCCGCTCGTTCTGGACGCGCGGGCGGGCGCGACCAAGGTGTCCAGGGGAGCACCGTGGCGTCGTGACCACAGGTACCCTTGTCGATAGAGATTGGAAAACCGGCGTTGCCACACGGAGACCCCGTTGGGCGCGTCCGAAACGACGATTGCTCGCCGGAGACCCCGACGAGCGTCGGAGGGAGTGACACATATGGCCACGACGACCGCGAAACCCGCGGCCATCGCGGATGGTGCCGAGAGGGCGGTCCTCACCCATGACGACCGTCGCGCGCTCCTCCGCTACATGCTCCTCATGCGCGCTACCGAGGAGCGAGCGCTGACCCTGTACCGCCAGGGGAAGATCCCCGGCTCCCATTACGACGGACGTGGCCAGGAGGCGATCTCGGTCGGCTCGGCCTTCGCTCTGAGCCCTCGCGATCGCACCTGCATCCTTCACCGCGATCTGGGCGCCCACCTCCTGCGCGGGGTACGCCCCGGGCAGATCCTCGCTCAGATGATGGGGCGCGACAGCCTCACCCGCGGGCGCGACGGCAACATGCACTTCGGCGTCAAGGAGCTGGGCTGCGTGGGCATGGTCTCGATGCTCCCCGACATGGCGCTCGTCGCGAACGGGCTGGCTCTGGCATTCCAGATGCGCAAGGAGCCGCGCGTGGCGATGACGTGGTTCGGCGAGGGATCCACCTCGAACGGCCAGTGGCACGAGGCGATGAACGTGGCCGGCATCCGCCAGCTGCCCGTGGTCTTCGTGCTCGAGAACAACCAGTTCGCGTACTCCACTCCCAACGAGCGCGAGTTCGCGGTCGACGTGGTCAAGCGCGCGGAGGGCTACGGCTTCCCGGGCGTGAAGGTGGACGGCAACGACGTGGAGGCCGTCTTCTACGCGGCGGCCGAGGCGACCGAGCGAGCTCGCAGCGGCGGCGGTCCGACGCTGATCGAGTGCGAGACCATGCGCATGCACGGCCACGGCGCACACGACGACATGCGCTACGTGCCGAAGGACATGTTCGAGGCCTGGGAGAAGCGCGACCCGATCGACCGCTACGAGCAGAAGCTGGCCGACGACGGCATCGAGGTCGAGGACATCCGCGCCTCCGTGAAGGAGGAGCTGGAGCGCGAGACCGCATGGGCGCTCGAGCAGCCGATGCCCGACCCGTCGACTGCCCGCGAAGGCGTGTTCGCCACCGAGGACCCGGTGCTGGGCGACGGCAAGGCTCCCTGGTCGCGCTGGAGCCAGGTGAGCGCCGATGCCTGAGCTCACCTACCTCGAGGCGATCTCGGACGGCCTGCGCGAGGAGATGCGCGCGGACGAGACCGTCTTCTGCCTGGGCGAGGACATCGGTCACTTCGGCGGCGCGTTCAAGGTCACGGACGGCTTCATCGAGGAGTTCGGCCCGGATCGCGTCTGGGACACCCCGCTGGCGGAGAACGCGATCATCGGCGCCGCGGTCGGCGCCGCGGTCGAGGGTCTGCGGCCCGTCTGCGAGATGCAGTTCGCGGATTTCATCTCGTGCGGCTTCGACCAGCTCGTGAACGTCGCGGCGAAGATGCATTACCGCCAGGGCCTGGCCGTGCCGATGACCGTGCGGCTGCCCTCGGGCGGCGGTTTCTCCGGCGGGCCCTTCCACTCCCAGAACCCGGAGGCCTGGTTCATGCAGTCGCCGGGCCTGAAGGTCGTGGCTCCGTCCACCGCGCACGACGCGAAGGGACTGATCTCGGCCGCGATCCGAGACCCGAACCCGGTCGTGCTACCTGGAGCACAAGCACCTGTACAGGCGCGTGAAGGACGAGGTGCCCGAGGGGCGCTACGACGTGCCGCTGGGCGAGCTGCGCGTGGCCCGGGAGGGCACCGACCTGACCGTGATCGCCTACGGCGCGATGGTCGGGCTGGCGCTCGAGGCGACCGACGACCTCGATGGCGCCTCGGTCGAGGTCATCGACCTGCGGACGCTGGTGCCGCTCGACACCGAGGGCATCCTCGCGTCGGTGCGGAAGACGAGCAAGGTCGTGGTCCTCCACGAGGCAACCCGCTCATGCGGCGTGGGCGCCGAGGTGGCCGCGCTGATCGCCGAGGAGGCGTTCGAGGACCTGGACGGGCCGATCGTGCGCGTGACCGCGCCCGACACCCCGATCCCCTTCAGCGCCGCCGCTCGAGCGCGCGGTGCTGCCGCAGCCCGACGACGTGAGGGAGGCCTGCCGTGAGCTCCTCGCCTACTAGCACCGTCGTCGACGTCACGATGCCGCAGATGGGCGTCTCGGTCGCCGAGGGCACGATCGTCGAGTGGAAGAAGGCCGTCGGCGAGTGGGTGGACGCCGACGAGACGCTGGTGGAGATCTCGACCGACAAGGTCGAGACCGAGATCCCGTCGCCGGCGAGCGGGACGTTGACGGAGATCTTGGTCGAGCCAGGGCAGACCGTCGATGTGGGTGTTGTGCTCGCTCGTATTGGCGGGGCCGAGGTCGCAGGTGGCGGGTCGCAGGTCGCAGAGCCTGTTGCCGCAGCCGAGCCCGCGGTCCCCGCGGCCGCGCCGGTTGTCACCAACGGGCAGTCCAGGCCGCGTAACGGCGGGCCGCCGATCTCGCCGGTGGTCCGGCGGATGGCCGATGAGCATCAGATCGACCTGTCGCTCGTCTCCGGCAGCGGCCGCCTCGGGCGCGTGACGAAGCGGGACCTGCTCGCGTACCTGGAGCAGCGCTCCGAGGCGCCGGCGCTCCCGACGCTTCACAGCGAGTCCCCGTACATCGAGGAATCGTCTCCGCGACCCGCGACCCGCGACCTGCGACCTCGGGGACAACACAGCAGCTATCCCTCATGCGCCGCCAAATCGGCGAGCACATGGTGCGCTCGTTGCAGACCACCGCGCAGTGCACGACGGTGGTCGAGGCCGACATGAGCGCGATCGAGTCGGCACGCGGGCGAGCTGTCGTACCTGCCGTTCGTGGCGCGTGCGACGATCGCCGCGCTGCGCGAGTACCCGACGTTGAACGCCACGCTGGACGGCGATCGCCTGACGGTCCACGACGAGGTGAACCTGGGCATCGCGGTCTCGCTCGGGGAGAACGGGCTGATCGTGCCGGTGGTGAAGAACGCGCACGAGCTCTCGCACGAGGGCATTGCGGCGCGCATCAAGGACCTCGCCGAGCGGGCGCGCTCCAAGCGCCTGACGCCCGACGAGATGTCTGGCGGCACGTTCACGATCACGAACCCGGGCGCCTTCGGGGCGCTCCTGGCGACGCCGATCATCAACCTGCCGCAGGTCGCCATCCTCGACCTCGAGGCCGTGACGAAGCGGCCCGTGGTGGTGAACGGCGACAGCATCGCCATCCGCCCGATGACGTACCTCTGCATGTCGTGGGACCATCGCGCGCTCGACGGCGCCCTGGCGGCGCAGTTCCTGTCGAGCGTCCGCAGGCACCTCGAGGCGTGGGGTGGCTGACCTGCGGATCTCGGTCGTCCAGGAGCCACTCTCCTACACGCGTGCGGCTCGAGCTGCAGCGGGACACGGAGCCGGACCACCTGCTGCTGCTCGAGCACGAGCCCGTCTACACGCGCGGTCGCCGCGCGGAGCCCGCGGAGCTGCCGATGGGCGAGGACTGGTACCGCGCCCAGGGCATCGAGGTCGTGCGACTCCGATCGCGGCGGCGCGGTGACCTATCACGGGCCGGGGCAGCTCGTGGGCTACCCGATCATGCGCATCGGGAGGGTCCGCGAGTACGTGGCCGGACTGGAGCGGACGATCATCCCGCGCTCGCCGACGAGGGCATCGAGGCAGGCGTTCGCGACGGGCTCACCGGCGTCTGGGCGCCGAAGGGCAAGATCGGGTCGATCGGCGTGCATGTGTCCAGCGGCGTGACCCGGCACGGCTTCGCCGTGAACGTGGACAACGACCTGCAGCCGTTCGAGTGGATCGTGCCCTGCGGCATGGAGGGCGCTCAGATGAGCTCCATCTACAAGGAGACCGGCCGGGTGGGCCGGATGGACGCCTTCCGGGACGCGGTGATCGAGCGCTTCTGCGAGGTGTTCGACCGGGAGCCCCAGGTTGTAGTCTCGACTGCGGGATGAGCGCGACCAGGTCGAGAGCAAACCCCGGCGGAGCCCGGGAGCTTCAGATGGGCGAGGTGCTGCCGTTCCGGGAGCGCAAGCCCGCCTGGTTCAAGGTGCCGGCGCCCGGAGGGGCGCGCTACCGCGAGCTGAACAACCTGATCGAGGACCAGGGGCTCCACACGGTGTGCCGCGAGGCGGCCTGCCCGAACATCGGCGAGTGCTGGCAGCGCGGCACGGCCACCTTCATGATCCTCGGCGACACCTGCACCCGCCGCTGCGGCTTCTGCAACGTGAAGACCGGCAAGCCGACGTTCAACGACCCGCTCGAGCCGCTGCGCGTGGCCCAGTCGGTGAAGAAGATGGGGCTGAGGCACGCGGTGATCACGAGCGTGGATCGCGATGACCTGCCCGACCTCGGGGCGAGCGCCTTCGTGGGCGTGATCCGCTCGATCCGCAGGCTCGCGCCCAGCTGCAAGGTGGAGGTGCTCACGCCCGACTTCCGCGGCGAGGAGATGCCGCTCGCACGCGTGATCGCCGAGCGGCCGGACGTGTTCAACCACAACGTGGAGACCGTCCCGCGCCTGTACCCGCTCGCGCGACGCGGCTCGAAGTTCCTGCGCTCTGCCCGCGTGCTGCGCAACGCGAAGGAGATGGGCGGCGACGAGGTGGTCACGAAGTCCGGGCTGATGACCGGCCTGGGCGAGACCAAGGAAGAGCTGCTCGAAACCTTCGGGATCCTGCGCGAGCACCACGTGCAGGTGCTCACCGTCGGCCAGTACCTGCGCCCCACGCGCGACCACCTGCCGGTGGTGCGCTACTGGCATCCCGACGAGTTCGCCGAGCTGGAGCGCGAGGCCTACGCGATGGGCTTCGACTCGGTTGCCGCCGGCCCGCTCGTGCGCTCGAGCTACCACGCCGAGCAGACGCTCGAGCAGGCAGTCGCCGCGCGCTAAGCCGCCAGCTGCTCGATGCGGGCGAGCTGATCCGGCTCCGGATCCCCGCTGAAGGAGTCGACCACGGTGCCGTCGGCGAGGCTGACCGCGAGGATCAGCGGCGTGGACGTGACGTCGTAGCGGCGCGCCAGCTCGGGGCGCTCCGACAGGTCGACCTTCATGAACGGCACGGGCGTGCTGGTGAGCGCCGCCTCCCACGCCTGGCAGGGCAGGCAGTACGGGGTGGAGAAGCCCACCACGCCCACGCCGGCGGCATGCGCCAGGCCGAGCTCGCCAAGGTCGAGTCGCGTCGGTGCGGCGGGGATCTCGCGGCGGCGGACGATCACCGACGCCACCGTGACCACGGCCAGGAGCCCGAATGCGATCAGCAGCCGGTCCATGATCAGGCCGGGTAGCGCTCCAGCTGCCGGCCGCGCGAGCGCGCGATCAGGATGTAGGCCTCGCAACCCAGGCAGACCCCGCTCATCGAGGCGAACAGCGCGAGCGTCGCGACGATCAGAGCGAGCACCCAGCCGAAGGTGGGGATCCCGGCCAGGAAAGCGATCGTGGCCAGGCTCAGGAACACCGCGCCCACCTGGTTGGAGAAGCGCGGCGGGCGGGCATCCTCGATCCGCCCCTCGCCCCAGCGCGGCTGGATGACCTCGAAGTAGAGGAGGCACGGCAGGCAGTAGCGACGGCCGGCCGTCAGCCCGACGATTAACTGGATCGCGAGCAGCGCGATCAGCCACTGCGCGTTCACCACGAAGGCGAGCAGCGCGAGCGATCCCATCACGGCCTGGTTCGTGCGCGGCGCGCGCGAATCGATGACCGCCGTGTCGTCGTACGGGTGAACCGACCTGCCCATCGGTCCAGCGAGTATGCCAGGCTTGGCGGCCGCTTGATCCCGCTCAAGGACAACATCCCGACGCGGTCGTTCCCCTATGTCACGGTCGCGTTGATCCTGATCAACGTGATCGTGTTCGTCTTCTTCGAGCACAGCTCGCCGAGCCTCGGGGCGCCCAGCGACTCGAAGGTCGTGAAGTACGGGCTGATCCCCTACGAGCTCACCCATCCGGGCAAGGAATGCGACCTCGTGGACGAAGTGACGTTGAAGCCGGCCACGGGCACACCCCAGGCGGCTCCAAGCAGCGGGGTGGCCTGCCAAGGCCAGGTCTACGAGAGCGACAACGGTCAGGTCGTGACCGTTGCGACGGTGTCGAGTCAGCCGGCCACATGGCTGACCATGTTCACCTCGCTGTTCATGCACGGCGGCTTCCTGCACATCGCGGGGAACATGCTGTTCCTCTGGGTCTTCGGGAACAACATCGAGGACTCGATGAAGAAGTGGAAGTTCGTGATCTTCTACCTGCTCGGCGGGGTGGTGGCGAACCTCGCGCAGGTGGCGGTGGATCCGAGCTCGACGGCGCCGGGCATCGGGGCCAGCGGGGCGATCGCGGCGGTGCTCGGCGGCTACGCGCTCCTGTATCCGCGCGCGCGGATCGTGACGGCGGTGATCCTGATCTTCTTCATTACGCTGCTCGAGCTGCCGGCGCTGCTGGTGCTCGGCGCCTGGTTCGTCCTGCAGCTGCTCGATGCGGCCGTGCAATCGCCGTTGAGCGGCGGCGGAGTGGCGTATTTCGCCCACCTGGGAGGCTTCGGATTCGGCTTACTGTTGATCAAGTTGTTCGCGGACAACGTGAACAAGGACTACTTCCAGCCGCGCCTCCCCGTTTACTGATGCAACGCATCCTTGCCCTCGGGGCAGCCATGGCGGTGATCCTTCTTCTGTTGTTCCTCACCCTCAGCGTCGCGTTCCAGCACGGAGTAGACATCCTCGTGGTCGTCTCCTTCGTGATCCTCGCCGTGCTCGGCTTCGGCGTACTCGGTGCGATCTGGTCCGCCAATGATTAGCCCGTTCGAGGGTGGTACCAGGCGCCGGCACAGGCGCGGGCGCAAGCTGCGCCGCCGGCTCGCAACGCTGCTGGCCGTGCTGGTGCCGATCGCCGGCGTCGCGCTCGCCTGGTACCTGCTGGCTGACAACGGCGGGGCGATCACCGGGCATTCGCCTGCGGTCGCCTCCTCGGGCGCCGCGGTGAAGAAGGCGAGCCCGCCGGCCAGCGCACCGGCCACCCCGGGCTCGCCCGAGGCTGTCTCGCTGGAGGGCGCCGACGCGTTCCAGCTCAAGTTCAAGGACCCGCCCAGCGCCGCGCTCGTGTTCGACGTGAACAGCGGGCGGGTGCTGTGGCGCCTGAACCCGCTCGAGACGCACCCGATCGCCAGCATCACGAAGCTGATGACCGCGCTGCTCGTGGCCGAGAACACGAAGAACAGCGACGAGGTGCTGATCACGCCCGACGCGCTCCACTACAGCGGCTCCGGCGTGGGCCTCCTGCCGAAGGGCAGGCACGTGACCGTGAAGGCGCTGCTGTACGGGCTGCTGCTCCCGTCCGGCAACGACGCCGCCATCGCCCTCGCCGACCACGTGGCGCACACGCAGCCGCGCTTCGTGGCGATGATGAACGCGAAGGCGCGGGCGCTCGGGCTGAAGTGCACCCACTACGTGTCGCCACACGGCCTCGAGCCGGGCAACCGCTCCTGCGCGGCGGACCTCGCCACCCTGTCGCGCATCGTGCTGCAGAAACAGCGGCTGGCCAGCATCGTGAGCCAGGCCCACGCGGTCGTCCGCTTCCCGATCAAGGGCGGCAAGCTGTGGCTGAACAACACCAACCCGCTGCTGCGGGCGGGCTATCCCGGCACGATCGGCCTGAAGACCGGCGACACCGACGAGGCCGGGCATTGCTTCATTGCGATCGTGAAGCGCGGCTCACGGACGCTCGGCGTGGTGCTGCTGCACTCGCCGAATCCGCCTAAGCAAGCCCGTGAGTTGCTTGCTAAGGGATTTAGCGCCGATAGGGCTTAGTCCACAGTCCACGGTCCACAGTCCACAGAGCTGGGCCCGAGTCGTTTCTGTGGCTGTGGACCGTGGACTGTGGACTAGATCGCGAGCAACTCGCGCGCCCGCTGCGACAACTGGGGAACGCCCAGCCGCTCGAACTCGGCGGCTACTTCCTCCAGCGCGGGTGCTGCCGCGTCGGGGTCGGTCTCGAGTTGGAGGCGGCCGGCCAGGAGGGCGCAGCGGGCGGCGTCGAGGGGGCGGCCGATTTCGAGCCAGGCCTCGCGGGCTGCGGCGAGCTGCTCCACCTCGCCGGTGGCGAAGCCCTCGGCCTGGAGCGCGGCGGCGCGGCCCAACGGGGTAGTGCAGCCGGTCGGCCAGCTCGGTGGCCTCCTTGGCCGCCTCGGCGGCCTGCTCGTCCCTACCCGCCATCGCCAGCACCTCCGCACGCGCGGCGATCGCCTGGATCGACTGGGCGATGAGGCCGGCGCGCTCGCAGATGTCGAGCGCCTGGCCTAGAGCCGTGCCGGCCCCCGCGAAGTCGCCGCGGTCGGCAAGCACCGTGGCGAGGCCGAACAGCGCCGAGAACGCCGCCTCGGACCAGCCCAGCTGCTCGGCCAGCTGGTGCGCGCGCCGGTAGAGGTCCTCAGCCTCGTCCCAGTCGCCCTCCCGCCAGTGCAAGAGGCCGCGCAGCACGAACGCCAGGCAGAGCTTGCTGGCGAGGCCCTGCTGCTCGCTGAGCCGGGCGCTGGCATCCGTGTAGCTGCGCACGGAGGCCCAGTCGGCGCGGTGCGCGGCCAGCCAGGCAAGCGCGGCGTGGAGCTCCACCTGCGCGGGCACGTCGCCGATCTCCTCCGCCAGGGCGAGCGCCTCTGAGTAGGCGCCCTCGGCGTTTGCGTAGTCCGCCTCCGACACCTCCAGGTGCTGGCCCAGCGCCAGCAGCGCCAGGATCGTCTCGCTCTCGTCAGAGCCGCGGGCGAGCTCCACCGCCCGCTCTAGGTTCTCGCGCGCCTTCACGGTGTCGCCGATGCGACCGAACACGCGGCCGAAGATGCCGTGCGCGCGGCTGGCCGCGCGCGTCTCGCCCAGCCGCTCTGCCAGGCGCAGAGCCTTCTCCGAGGCGTAGATCGCGAGCATGTTGTCGCCCGTCTGCATGTAGAGCCACGCCGCCTCCTCGTAGAGGCGCACGAGCTCCATGCAGGGCGGCCCGTCCTTCAGGAGGTTGATGCCCTTCTGGTGATGCTCGATCGCGGCGCGGCGATCGCCCTTGTGCCAGTAGCCCGAGCCGATCTTGCGGTGCAGGTCGGCGAGGCGGGTGAGGTTCTCTTCGCGGCGCTGATACTCGAGGCACTCCTGCCAGACCTCGATCGCGGCGTCTACGCGGCCGAGCCGCAGCGCGGCGTCACCCTGCTTCTCGCCGATCCGCGCTAGGGCCTCCGGGTCGTGGCGCTGGCCGAGGTCGCGCGCCGCCTGGTAGTGGGCGAACGCCTCGCTGTTGGAGTAGAAGGACATCGCGGCGTCGCCCGCGGCCTCGAGGAAGTGCAGCGCCTTCAGCTCGGAGCGCTCGAGGTCGTCGGCCTCGACCCGCGCCTCGCGACCCAACGCCGCGGAGCGCCCGTAGTGCTCGGCAAGCAGTGCGACGACCTCGTCGCCTCGGTCGCCGGCGCGCTCCTCCACGAAGCTGCCCACCTGGAAGTGCTTCTTGGCGCGGATCGCCTTGGGGAGCATCCCGTAGGCCACGTCGCGGATCAGCACGTGCTTGAACGCCAGCTCGGGCTCGCCGCCCAGCGCGCTGCCCTCGCCCGGCACGAAGATGTCCTTCTCCTGGAGTGCGCTGAGCGCCTGGGTGAGGTCGCGCCCCTCCTCGCCGGCCACGGAGGCGAGCGACTCCTGCCAGAAGGTGCGCCCCACCACCGCGGCGTGCTGCACGAGGCGGCGCTCGAACGGGTCGAGGGAGTCGAGCCGCGCGGCCAGCAGCCCCTGCACGGTGTCCGGCAGCTCGCTGCCGCCGTTGCCGCCCTCCTCCGCCAGCAGCCGCACCATCTCCTCGACGAAGAACGGGTTGCCCCCGGCCCGCTCGGCCACCACCGGGACGAGCGTGGAGTCGGGCGCGCCGCCCGGCATGAGCGAGGCGATCAGCTCGCGGGTCTCCTGCGCGGTGAGCGGCTCGAGGAAGACCGAGGTGGCGCCGCGCCGCCCGCCGCCCCAGCCGGGACGGCGCTCGAGCAGCTCGTCGCGGGCCAGGCAGAGGATCGTCAGCGGCCCGCGCACCCACTGGCCGAGGTGCTCGATCAGGTCGAGCATGCCCTGGTCCGCCCAGTGGATGTCCTCGAACACGAGCACGAGCGGATTCCGGCGCGCCATCGCCTCGATCGCGGTGCGCACCGCGGCGAAGAAGCTCTCGCGCATGCGCTGCGGATCGTGCGCGTCGGGCAGGGGCGGCTCGCCGATCGCCTCGATGCCCAGCAGGCGGCCCATCAGCGCGGCGGTGCGCTTGTTGTCGCCACCGCAGGAGAGCTCTTCCACGCGCTGGTGGAGCTTCTGCCAGGCAACGTCGGCCGGGTCCGTGTCGACGATCCCGCACTCCGTGCGGAGCACCTCGCCCAGCGCCCAGAACACGATGCTGGAGCCGTAGGGAAGGCAGCGGCCCTGGCGCACCGTGGGAGCGTCCGGCCTGGCGGCGAGCGCGCTCTCGAGCTCGCGCTGGAGCCGGGTCTTGCCCACGCCCGCCTGGCCCACCACCGTGATCAGGTGCGGCCTGCCCTCGGACACCACCCGGCCGTAGAGGGACTCGAGCAGGCGCAGCTCCTCGCCACGACCCACCAGCGGCGCCTCGTTGCGCCCGAGCGGACGGCCGACGGGCTGCGCCGTGAGGAGGCCAACGGCCTCCCAGGCCAGTACGGGTTCGGCCTTGCCCTTCAGGTCGAGCGCCTCGAGCGGCCGGTACTCCACCACGTCGCGCGTCGCGCGGTAGGTGCGCTCGCCCACGGTCACGCTGCCGGGCCGACTGGCGGTCTCCAGCCGCGAGGCCACGTTCACGGTGTCGCCGATCACGGTGTACTCGCGCCCCATCGAGCCGGCGAGCACCTCACCGGTGTTCACCCCCACGCGCAGGGCGAAGCTCACGCCGTGGGTGTCGTCGAGGCCGTCGTTGATCTCGGCCATCGCGGCCTGCATACCCAACGCCGCGCGCACCGCGCGCTCGGCGTCGTCCTCGTGAGCCACGGGCGCACCGAAGATCGACATCAGGTTGTCGCCGATGTACTTGTCCACCCGGCCGCCGTAGCGTTCGACCTCCTCGCCGAGGCGCCGCAGGCAGCGCTCCACCAGGCTCTTCACGGCCTCCGGATCGAGTCGCTCGGCCACAGCCGTGTAGCCAGACAGGTCCGCGAAGACAACGGTGACCTGGCGGCGCTCCTCGGGCAGCACCGCGGCGGGCGGCTCGGGCAGCGGCGCGCGGGCGGCCGCGCCGTCCTCCACGGGGGTGCCGCAGGACATGCAGAAGCGCGCCTGGGGCGGCAGCTCCGTGCCGCAGACGCTGCAGCGGCGCTCGAGCGGCGACCCGCAGGACATGCAGAAGCGAGCGCCCTCAGGGTTCTCGTAGGAACAGCTCGGACACGGCTTGCCCGGCATCGCGACCGACGATATACCGCCGCCCCCGCGGGCGCCGCGAGTTTCGTTGCGCCCTCGGTGCCTAAAGTCGGGCCGCCCGCGCCCGATCACCCTGGTCAGGAGCCGAGCAAGACCTACGGGAGGGCGCCGTGAAGGAGTACCGCGACGAAGCCATGAAGCACCTCGAGGCCGCCGAGAAGGCCCAGCCGGCCGCGAACGGCGACGTGGTGTGGGCGACCTATCGCGTGAACGCCTCGATCGCGGCCAGCCTCATCGACATCGCCGAGACCCTGCACGCGATCCGTGCGGGCGCCGACAAGCAGGCCGGGCTCGACTAGCGCGCCGGCGGCAGGCTGAGCGGGTGCGCCTGTGCCAGCGACCCGCGTGCCGCGCTGACCCACGAGCGCAGCGACGAGAACGACTTGCGCTCCACGCCGTTGGCCGCGATCAGGCTGCTGTCCCAGTTGACCGCCGTGGGCGGCGAGACGAGCCCGTACTGCAGCATCGACTTGACGCTCTTGTTGTGCAGCGCGATCGAGAAGGCCTGCTTGGTGTACGCGGCGGCCTTCGACTCGCTCTGCTTGAAGCGCCCGCTGACCAGGTAGCCGTACTCGGTCAGGTAGACCGGGAGCACGCCCCCATGCGGGGTCCGCAGCAGGCGCTTGTGCGCGAGCGTCTTCAGCTCGTTGGTCAGCCTGCTGAGCGTTGCGATCGTGACGTCGTCCTTGCCGCCGCTGACCTTGTTCGGCGCGTGCCGGTAGTCGTAGGGGTGGTGCGCGTAGCCGTCGGCCTTCAGGTGCGAGCGGCCGACCATCTGGCGCAGCCACTGGAGCGGCGCCTGCCCGGCGCGACCCCTGGCCAGCGGCGAGGTCTCGCCGATCAGCACCTGCGCCTTCGAGTCGGCGCGCTTGATCGCGCTGTAGGCGCCCGTGTAGAGGCCCCGGTAGATCGTCGGCGAGCTCTTGTGGGGCGCAAGCCAGCTCGACCAGTTCGGCTCGTTCCAGATCCCGTAGCGATCGACCCTGCCCTTGAAGTGCGCAGCCACGACGCCGGCGAACTTGGCGAACTGCTTGGCGTTCGGCTTGACCACGCCGATGCGGTGGTTGGACGTGGCCCAGGCGGGGGCCGGCCCGGTGAGCGTGAGCTGCACGCGGATGCCGTGAGCGGCGGCCTGGTCGATCAGCGAGTCGAACGGCGCCCAGTTGTAGCCGGGGTCGGCGGGAGCCTTGCTGCCCGTCGGGTGCGCCATCACGCGCGACCAGAGCACGTTCACGCGCAGGCGGGTGACGCCGAGCTCCTGGGCCCTGGCGAACGCGTTCTCGCGCCCGTACCAAGCCTGGTTGAGGAACACCGAGTCGTCCTGGATGGCGATCTCCATCCCGCGGGCCGCATGAGCGGTCGCGGTCGTACCCACCAGGCTCGCCGCGGCGATTGCCGTCGCTATGAGTGCCTTAAAGCGCATGAAGGGAAAGGAACACCGCTACCCCCTATGAGGTTGCGGTGGATGTCAGCTTGCTGACGTCAGCCGCCGCGGTAGGTGGCCAGTTCCCACTGGACCTCGGCGGTGTAGGCGCCCTTCGGGGCGCCGTTCATCTGATAGGCGCCGAAGTACGACTCGCGACTGCTGCTCGAGCCGCTGCTGGCCTGATCGCGCTGGACGAAGATCATCAGCGCCGCGAGGCGCGAGCCGTAGGTGGCGTGCATGTCCGCGATGGCGCCGTGCATGTCCGCCGCGGCCTGGGCGTAGGTGAGACAGGTGGGCCAGTCGTAGTTGGCGTTGACACAGCGGCCGTTGTCGGTCGAGATGCCGTACTCGGTGACGTAGATCGGCAGCGTGGTGTCGCCGTACTTGGCCGTGTCCTTCACGAGCTCGTTCATGATCGGCCCGTAGCGGCTCTTCGGCCCGTAGGGATGTGCGGTCCAGCCGCCAACGAGCTTGTTCAGGTTGGGGACCGCGCTGAACATCCCGTCGACCCACTGGGAGCAGTCGCAGTTGCCGTCGTCGCCTTGGGCGAGGATGCTGGTGTTGGGGTTGCCGTTCGGGCCGTTGATGGCGTTCACGGCGTCCCTCACGCGCTGGGCGTAGGCCTGGGCGCGGGCGGTGTAGCCGGAGCAACCTGGGCCGCAGCCGAACTGGTAGCTGTCGTTGGTCTCGTTGCCGAACTCGATGTGGCGCACCGCGAAGTTGCCACCCGGGTGATCCTTCCAGTAGGTCCCGCCGGGCCCGTACGCGTGCGCCCAGCTGGCCAGGTTCTGGGCCTCGGAGGTACTCGGCACGCGCCCGTAGAAGGTCGCCATCGGGATCACCTCGATGCCCTTCGCCGCCATCCCCCCGATGTTCTGAGCAAGGTCGCCGGCCTTGGTGTCGATGCTCGTCTCGAAGCGGACCAGTCGCGGATGCAGGCCCGGCATCTGGTTCGACTCCCACAGCGGAGCCGGGCCGGAGACCATGCCGACCGTGAAGCCGGACGCCTTGGGCGCGGGGGTCGCGGGCGGCGAGGCGGCAACCTTGCGCCTCTTCCTGCTGACGCAGTGGCGGACTCGCACGATGCGGCCGTGGCGCCTCACGTAATGACCGTGGCGCTTGAGGCGGACCTTGTGCCAGCGCGTGCACGGGGCCTTCTTCCTCTTTTTCTTCTTCTTCGCCGTCGCGGACTTCACGGCATCGGCCGGCCTGGCGTTGGCCGCGCTGGCCTCGAAGGCGGCTCCCAGCAGCAGCGAGAGGCCCACGAGAACGACGACCAGGCGCACAGCAACGCGCCGTGTGACGGAAGGGAGGAGGGGCACGACGGTCGGCGAGGTTACAGCCATTACGGGCTCCACGTCGCTTCCCCCAGCGAGGACAGCGGGGCACCCATATCGGGAAATTCGCAATTTGCGAAGATGGCTTCGGAGGCTCATCTCCCAAATGCATCGGCGCGCTTTCGCGATCCGTTAGCCGACCGCCAGAAGTGGGTCGAAAGTCCAATTTGGCCGCAAGATCCGTTGCGGCAAGGCTGGTCTGGGAATGGAGCCTGCCGGGATCGAACCGGCGACCTCCTGCTTGCAAAGCAGGCGCTCTCCCAACTGAGCTAAGGCCCCGCTCGCGTGAATGTTAGGGGCCCAGAAGAACCGGAGGCGGTGGGAGATCGCGCGCCCGCAACCGCCCACCGCCTACCGATCAGCGGCTTTCATGCCGCTCCGAACGACGGAACCCTCCATGCCGTCGTGCTCCGCTTATCGTCGCGCGGGGTTGGACGAGGAAGAACGGCCCGTCAAAGTGGACGAACGTCTGGTTTGAGAATCGGGCTAGTCGAAATCGAAGTCGCGAGGCGGCTTCTGCTCGAACCAGAGACGGTCGTGCTCGGGCGTCTCCTGGAGGAACTCGGGCGTGTCCTCGAGCGGGTCTTCGCTGTCGCCCTTGGGCTCGTCCTCGTCCAGCTCCTCGAGGATCGGCTCCTCCTCGCGCTCGGGCGGGAGAGCGTCCTCGAAGTGGTACTCCTCGGTGTCGAGCGAGGCCGGCGGGGCGTCGCGCTCGGCCTCCACGAGGGGTGGCTCCGCGACCTCCTCGACGGGCTCCTCCGGCGGCTCCTCGACCGGTTCGTCCGCAACCCGCTCGGCCGGCTCGAGGTCGGGCTCGGCCGCGACCTCGGTCGCGTCGTCCTCCGCCTCCGGGTCGGCCGGACGCGGGAAATCACGTCGTGCCGGACCGAGCGCCTCGGCCTCCTTCTGCGCGATCTCCTCATCGGTCGCGCCGTGCCGCCGCTTCAGGTCCAGGTGCTCTCGGATTGCGTCGTCGAGAAGCCCCATCGGCGCCGTAGGGTAGCGCTTCTCGGTTGCTCGTCCTAGCTGGCGGCGCCCACGGGTTCCGCCTGCTCCACCCTGTTCTTGCCGCCGTGCTTGGCTCTGTAGAGGGCCGCGTCGGCCGCGGCGATCAGCGACCTGCGATCGTTCGCCGACCCCGGGATCGAGGCCACCCCGAAGCTGGCGGTGATCTTCATCACGCCACCGCCGTCCAGCCGCTTGATCTCGAGCGCCGCGATCTTCGCCCGCATGCGCTCGGCCAGCAGCGCGGCCCCGTCGAGGTCGGTCTGCGGCAGCACCACCGCCAGCTCCTCACCGCCGTAGCGCGCGGGCTCGTCGATGTCGCGCGACAGCGAGCGCATGCAGCGCGCCACCTCCACCAGCACCAGGTCGCCCTGCTGGTGGCCGTAGGTGTCGTTCACCTTCTTGAAGTTGTCGATGTCGAGCATGGCCAGGCCCACGGGGCTGTTGAAGCGGCGGCTGCGGTCCACCTCGTGCTCGAGGAAGTCCTGGAAGTGGCGCACGTTGAAGAGGCCGGTGAGCTCGTCCGTGACCGCCTGGCGCTGAACCGTCTCGTGCAGGGTGGCGTTCTCGATCGAGACCGCGGCCTGCGCCGCCAGGTAGCCGAACAGGTCCTTCTCGGTCTCGGAGAACTCGCGGCCGCGGCGGGCGATCGAGAGCACGCCCACGTAGTTCACGTCGGCGCCGCCGTCGATGCGCGCCCTCAGCGGCCCGGCCAGCGCCTGCACTCCGTCCACCGCCGCCGCGGTGGGGCGGCGCTGCTCCACGGGCTGCTCCTCGCGCGCCGGGTCGAGGTTGGCGAGCAGCTCGGCGCCCACGTCGGCCACGATCGCGAAGGCGCCCCTCTCGGCGGCCTCGAGCGCGTCGACCAGCGTCCGGTCGGCGTCGCCGATGTAGGCGCGGTGCATCTTCTTGGGGTCGATCGGCATGGCACGGCCGGCGTCGGCCTCGCACGCCTCCACCGCCTGGCGCACCGCCAGGTCGAGCAGGCCCTGGCGATCGAGACCCGCGGCGAAGGCCTCCCCCACGCGCCGGATCGTCTCCTCCAGCTCGCGGCGCTTGCTCTCCACCTCTTCGATCTTGTTGGCGAGCTCCTGCGACATGTTGTTGAACTCGACGCCGAGCGCCGCGAACTCGTCCTTGCCGTGGATCGGCACCGGCTGGCTGAAGTCGCCCTTCGCGAGACGGCGGGCCGCGCTGAGGAACTGGTCGATCTGCGCCTGCAGCGCCCGCACGATGAACACCGACAGCACGAGCGCCAGCCCCAGGCAGCCGAACAGGATGATCCCGATCAGCGCCCTGCTGCGGCTGATCGAGGAGGCGATGCCCTCGGAGCGGGTGAGCACCCCGATCGACAGCGGCGGCCCGACCTGCTCCCGGACCTGGGTGAAGCGGGCGCGGTAGCTGCGCCCGCCGACCTCCACCTTGCCCGACTGCGGCGGTCGTGATGCGCCGGCCTCCGCCAGCGTGGACGCCAGCCGGGTGGGTCCGCTGAACACGCGCACGTCCAGCCCGGTGAGGCTTGCCACGGTGTTGGCGAAGGCCTTGGCATCGGTGCTCGACACGGCCAGCGGGCCGAACTGCTTACCGCTCGAGTTGGTCGGCGCCGCGAGGGCCGGCGCCAGCGGCGGGATCGGCCCGGTGGACGCCACCGCCCGCCCGCCGGAGTCGTAGAGCACGATCGTGTGGGCCGAGCCCTTTGCGCGCAGGCGCGCCAGCACCTTCGACGCAGCGGCGTTGTCGCTCGTCCGCAGCGCGGCGGCCAGGGTCGGGTCGCGCGACACGCGGCGCAGCTCCGGAAGCGCCTGGGCGCGGTCCTCCTGATAGACGGCGAGCGCGACCTTCAGGCCCTCGGCGATGCGGGCGTCGGCCTTCCCCAGCTCGCTCTGCGAGGTGATGTTGAACAGCACCAGCACCACCACGCCCATCGGAACGACGACGATGATCGTGAAGAAAACGAGCAGGCGGGTGCGAAAGCTCATCCGGACACGTATTTACCCGGAAAGCTCTCGCCCCTCCCCAGGTTCTATTTCACACGCGCGCGCGCCCACGCGAGCGCGTCCTTGTTCGCCGCCGACACCACGCCGCCGTGCGTGACGCCCTGGTAGTGCTTGTAGTCGATCTTCGTGCCGCTGGCCGTGAGCTCCTGATCGAGCTGGTCCGTGAAGCTCGGGATCACGGTGGTGTCCGCGGTGCCCTGCGCCATGAACAGCGGCGTCTTGATCTTCAGGTGCTGCGGGTCGTTCTTCCCGAGCTCCGTGAGCAGCGGCGTGCGGTCGGTGCCGGAGCGCAGGAGCTGGGCCGGCGGGAGGCCGCCGAGCGAGTTCGTCTTGCTCAGGTCGCCGAGGCACTTGGTGAGCGTCTGCGGGTAGAGCGGCGCGGCGGCGGCCGAGAGCAGCGACGGAAGGCCGAGCGACGGATCGGCCGTGTCGACGCCGCGGAAGATCAGCGAGGCCTCGGCGCTGAGGCCCGGCGAGGGGGTGTTGACGCTGTCAATCAGACTGGCCTGCTGCTCGACGTGCGAGGCAGGCGCATCCGCCACGGTGCCGAGGACATTGAGCTCGGGCGTCCACTTCGGTGCGAGCGCCGCGGCCCAGAGCGCGGCGTGGCCGCCCTGCGAGTGGCCGCCGATGATCACGCGCTTGCCGAGCGTGGAGTCGACCTGGCGCGCGGCGCGCACGATGTCGAGCACGCTGCGTCCCTCGTCCTGCCCCACGAGGTACTCGTGGGTGCCCGGCGTGCCGAGACCCTGGTAGTCGGTGCGGACCACGGCGAAGCCGGCCTTCAGCCAGGCGTCGAGCGAGCTGTTCACGTATGAGACGAGAGCGGCCGTGGGGATGCGCGTGGGCGCGCACACGTCCGCGATGCCGGTGGTGCCGTGCGCCCAGGTCATGACCGGCCAGCCGCCCTTCGGCGCCTTGCCCTTGGGGACCGTGATGGAGCCGGACACGGCGATCGGCTTGCCGTTGTCGCCCGTCGAGCGGTAGAGCACGAGGTCGCTGTAGGCGGCGGGCTTGAGGGCGCCGGCCCTGCCGGCCTTGCGGATCCAGATCACGCCTCCGTGCTTGCCGCTGAGGTGCGCGGGCGGCTTGTAGAAAGCGAGCCCGGACGGCCCGCTGGGGACCTTCGCGGTGGCGATCCCGGCGGTCGCGACGAGCGCAACGACGGCGAGGCTGAACAGAAGTGTGATGTGTCTCATCCGCCCACTCTAGACGCACGCGGGCGCCTATCCGGCCGCAGCGCCTGCCGCTACCATGGTCGAGCCTGGCGCAGCGCTGCTCGGGGCTATAGCTCAGTTGGGAGAGCGCCTGGATCGCACCCAGGAGGTCGGGGGTTCGAGTCCCCCTAGCTCCACTCGGTAGAAACCCCCGCAACCGCGGGGGTTTCGTCTACGCCGCTGCAACCATCCGCCCATGCCGGACTCAGGCGTCCGTCATCATCACTGGTGGACCATGGGCAAGGACGCCTACGTTGGATGACCGCTTTCGGCCGATGCGCACGCCCTCCGGGCTGCGGTTGGTTGCAGCGATCGTGCTCGGCCCATTCCTGTGGGTGCTCGGGCTCGAGATCGTCGCCGTGGTGTTGCACAGGGGCGATGCGATCGAGGTCGCGGTGCTGGTCGCGGCCGCCTCGATTCTCGTGGCGGTGCCGATCCTGCTCATCCAGCGGCTGGGTCGGCGGCGCGAGGAGCGGCGGTATGGGTCGCGCGGCTGAGCTACTTCTCGCCTTCGTCGCGCTCTACCCGATCGTCACCGCGGGGGTCTGGATCGCCGGCGGCGTGCTCTTCCGGCTATTCGACGATCGCGAGGCGCACGTCCCGGACGGCGGCTGGCCGGGGGTGACCGTGCTGATCCCCGCCTACAACGAGGAACAGGTGATCGCCACCAGCGTCCGGGCGGTGCTCGACGCCGACTACCCCGAGATCGAGCTGCTCGTGCTCGACGACGGCTCGACCGATCACACCGCGGCGGCGGCGCTATCGGCAGCCGCCGGGGACGCGCGCTGCGAGGTCTTGCGCGATCCAGTCAACCGCGGCAAGGCCGAGCAGCTCAACACCGGGTTCGCCCGGGCCCGCCACGAACTCGTCGTAGTCACCGACGCCGACACTCACATGCTGCCTCACGCCCTGCGCCACCTGGCGGCGCGGATGGACCAGTCCCCACTGGTGGCGGCGGTGACGGGCGCGCCGCACGTCACCAACCGCACGCGGCTGATCTGCGCGATGCAGGTGCTGGAGGCGGCGTCGATCATCGGCCTGATCCGGCGCACGCAGTCGCTGGCGGGCCGGGTGGGCATCGCCGCCGGGGTGCTCGGGATGTTCCGGCGCGAGCGGGTGCTGGCGGTCGGCGGCTACGACGCCCGGATGTCGACGGAGGACATCGACCTCACCTGGAGGCTGTTGATGGCCGGCTGGCACACCGCGTACGAGCCGCAGGCGCTGGTCGGGATGCAGGTCCCATCGACGCTGCCCGCATTGTGGGCACAGCGCACGCGCTGGGCGCGCGGTCAGGGCGAGATTCTCCACGAGCATGCGCGCGCGATCGCCTCCTGGCGCAACCGCCGGATGTGGCTGGTCGCCGTCGAATCGTTCGCGTCGCTGCTGTGGGTGACGGCGCTGACGCTGGCGCTCGTCCTCAGCGTGCTTTCGACTGACGGCCTCGGTCCGTTCGGCTACGGCATGGCGTGGGGCATCGCCATCGCGGTTGTGGCCACCCTCCAGCTGGTCGTTGCGCTGGCACTGGGCTACCCGTACGACCACTTCGACCTCCGCGCGTTCGTGATCGCACCGCTGTACCTGCTCCTGTTCTGGATCCTGTCGGCGTGCGCAGCGTTGCACTCGCAGGTCGCAGCGGTCATCCGCGGGCCGCGTGAGTCCCGTGTGGTGTGGGACATCCCGCGGGAAGAGGAGCTGGGCACCACCGGCGCGGCCGGCGAATGAGCCGATGGACGGCGCTGCTGGTCGCGTCGGCCTGCCTTGCCAGTGAGCGGCTGCGGCGACTCCGGGGCGGCGAAGCCGCTCCCGGCCCCCGAGGTCACCCTCAGCTCCGCCGAGAAGGCGCTGTGGGCCAAGCTCCCGGCGGACCGGTCGGCGATCCCGGTGCTCGTCTATCACGGGATCGGTCCGCAGAGCGACTTCTCCAACGAGGCGGACGCCTCCTACGGCGTCGACGTGGAGGACTTCGCCACCCAGATGACGGAGATCCGGCACGCCGGCTACCAGACGGTCGATCTCCAGACGTTCCTCGATTTCGTGGGCGGGAAGGCGGTCGACCTTCCTCCGCGGCCGCTGCTGCTCACCTTCGATGACGGGCGGGCGGACTCGTGGACTGGCGCGGACGGCATCCTGCGCGAGCTGCACTTCAACGCGGTCATGTTCGTCGATGTGGGGCGCGTCGATCACCGCAACCCCGAGTACCTCACCTGGGAGGAGCTCCAGACCGCCCAGGACAGCGGCCGTTGGCAGTTGCAGCTGCACTCTGGCGAGGGCCACACCACGATCCGCTACGGCCCGGATCCCGACGACACGGGGCCGTACTACGCCTATGAGGCGCGGAACGAGGACCTCGACGCCTGGCGGGAACGGGTGCGATCTGACCTCGAGTGGGGCCAGAAGACGCTGGCTGAACACATATCGGTCTACCGGCCGCTCGCCTTCGCGCCGCCGTACGGCAGCTACGGCCAGGACGGCACGAACGACGAGCGGATCCCGGGCGACCTCCTCGGCTGGCTGACCGAGCGATACCGCGCGGTCTTCACGCAGGATGAGAACGCCCGGGCGCGCGCGGGAAGCAAGCAGCCGCTCGGCCGCATCCAGGTGACGCGCGCGACCACCGGAGGCGAGCTCCACGAGATGCTGCTTTCCGGCGAGCACTGACCCGCGAGCAACGGTCGCGGGCTACAGCTGCGCGAGTGCCTGGGCGATCGGCAGTCCTCCGCCCCGGAGGTCCAGCACGAGCCCGGACGTCGCCGGCGTCTCGAGGACGCCCGCGAGCGTGGCCGCGACGTCGTCACGCGGAATCGGACCGGTGTCGATGGCAGGCCCGATGGTGATCGCGCCGGTGCCGGGGTCGTCGGTCAGCGGGCCCGGACGGATGACCGTGTAATCGAGCCCGCTCTCGATGAGGTCCTTGTCCGCCTGTCCCTTGGCGCGCAGATACGTCCCGAAGCCACCGTCGTCATCCGCTTCCGGATCGGCACCCACGCTCGAGACGATGACGTAGCGCGCGATCGAGTTGCGGCGCGCGACCTCGATCAGCTTCACCGCTCCCGCGTAGTCCAGCGTCCACTTGCGCTGGGGTCCGCTGCCCGGTCCAGCACCGGCGGCGAACACGATCGCGTCGGCGCCACCGATCAGGTCGGCGAGCCCATCGATGTCGAGCTCCTCGAGATCGGCGACCACGGCCTCCGCACCGGCATCGTGGAGATCGCCGGCATGGTCGGGATTTCGGATCAGACCACGAACCCGATGCCCGGCCGCGGCGAGCAACCTCTCCAACCGCAGTGCGATCTGTCCGTGCCCACCCGCGATGACGATGTCCATGACCTCGACGGTAGCGGTCTCGTCAGTTCTGGATCACACCGAGCTGTTTCATCTGTGAGAGGACGTCGACGACCCCCCACGTCTCCGCGATACGGCCGTCGGCGAAGCGGACGATGAAGATCTCGTTGTAGGTGACGGTTCTGCCGGTGGGTGGGAGGCCCATGTACTCACCCTGGTGCGTGCCACTGACCGAGTTGCGGGCGACGACCTTGTCGCCCTCTGCAATCAGATCCTCGACGGTGACGTGGAGGTCGGGGAAGGCCCGATGGAGCCGCGCGAACACCTCCTTCAGTGCCTCCGCCCCGGTCGCGTCGATCGGCAACGGGGTGCGGATCAGCACGTCGGGCTCGACGATCTCGTCGATCGTGGTCGAGATCAGCTCAGCGTCGCCGCTGTTGGTGGCCTCGTTGAAGCGTGTGAAGGTCGCCTTGTTGCGTGTTTCCTGAGTTGTCGACATCTGGCTTGTCATCACCCCTCCGCCTCTGCCTCGTCTCGCTTGATGAGCAGCAGATCGATGTCCACCGCCACCTCCCAGCCGACCGCGTTGCCGCCGCCCGGCAGCTCCATCTGCCAGTCGAAGCCGAACTCGCGGCGGTCGAAGCTCGTGTGGAGCTGCAGTCCGGCGACCTCGCCGAAGCTGCTCGGCCGCGGCGACGCGTAGTGACCGCTGCCGGTGATCGGGCGCGTGACGCCCCGGATCGTGAGCTCGCCGTCCACCTCCGCCCAGCCGTCGTCGGCGAGACGAATCGCCGTCGAGCGGAACGTGATCTCGGGATGGCGCTCGACGTCGAAGAACTCCGGCCCGAGGACGCTGGCTCTCATCGCGGCCGGCTCGACCACGGAGATGGACTCGACGCGCGCGGACCCCTCGAGCACCAGGGCGTCGCCGTCGGCGCGCAGCGTTCCCGCGACGTCTGACAGCGAGCCGCGGTACCAGAAGACGCCCGTGTGGCGCACCGCGAACGCAAAGCTCGACGCCACCGGCTGGGCAAGGTAGGTGCCCGAGAAGAGCTGGGCTGGTGCAACTGTGGACATGAGAAATCCTCCTGGATCGTGTTCGGCTGCTCGCAGGTCTGACAGCGCAGCCGACCGCCCCGTGACAGCTCAGAGATGCCCGAGCTTGTCCGGGTTGCGCACGATGCGCACGGTCTGGATCCGGCCCTCCACGACGTCCACCGTGAGCACGCTCCAGACCTGGATCTCGGCCTGCTGCTCCGGAGCGGCCCGGCCGGCAGCCGCTCGGGCTTCCTTCACGAGCGCGGCAAACCGCTTCGCGTCGGCCTCGTCGCCCTGCAGGAGCGCGAACGTCTTCAGGGCGGCGAGCCGCGCGGCCTCCCCGAGCTGTGGTTCTGCCGGACCCCGCACCAGCCGGCCGGGTTGGCCGTTGACCCTCACCGCCCGGCTCTCGACCTGGCCGGAGGCGGACCGCCCCTGAGAAACGCCGGCCATGAAGCGCGCGATGACCGTGGCGCCGAAGAGCGGCTCGGGCGGCGCCATCGCCTTGCCGCCGCTGTCGGCGTACAGCACGGCGTCCTTGGCCAGCAGCTCCTCCAGAGCCTCCAGGTCGCCGTCCTCGGCGGCCTCGAGGAACCGCTCGAGCAGCGCGTCGCGGGCGGCCTCGTCCGGGTCGAAGCGAGGGCGGCTGGCCTCGAGATGCTTACGCGCGCGCGTGACGAGCTGGCGCGAGTTCACCTCGGTCCGCTCGATGATCTCGGCGATCTCCGCGTACTCGTACCCGAACACCTCGCGCAGCAGGTAGGCCGCCCGCTCGACCGGGGTCAGCCGCTCGAAGAGCACCAGCATGGCCAGCGACAGCGAATCCGCGAGCTCGGCCCGCGAGGCCGGGCCGGGCGCCGGGTCCTCGACGAGCGGCTCCGGCAGCCACGGTCCGACGTAGGACTCGCGACGGGCTCGAGCGGATTTCAGGACGTTGATCGAGAGCCGCGTGGCCACGGTGGTGATCCAGGCGGCCGGCTCGTCGATCGGGTCTTCCTGGCGCGTCAGGCGCAGCAGCGCCTCCTGGGCCACGTCCTCGGCCTCCGAGACGCTGCCGAGCATCCGGTAGGCCACGCCGAAGCCGTGCCGCCGCAGCGCCTCGAGCTCGCTATCGGCCATCGGCGCTCGCATCGATGTGAATGGGTGGGTCGTCTGCGCGATCTCGTCCTCCTGCCATGGCAACCGTTGTCTTTACCACCCCTGACAACGGACGGTCGCCTCGTGTGACAACGATCAGGCGCGGGCTGCGCGTATCGCTGCGGCGAGCTCGCGTACCCCTTCGCGGATCGCCGGCTCGGGCATCTGCGCGTACCCGAGCAGCAGGGTCGGCGGGTGGTCGGCGACATCGGGGCGGTAATCGCTCATCGTCTCGACCTCCACGCGTCGACGGCCAGCCTCTTCCTGGATTGCCTGCTCGCTGTAGCCGGCGGGCAGCTCGACGGTGACATGGAGCCCGGCGGCCACGCCTCGGACGGTGGCCTCCGGAAGCGCGTCGGTGAGGGCCTCCAAGAGCGCGTCACGACGTGCGCGGTAACGGGCTCGCATGCGTCGCAGGTGACGATCGAGCTCGCCGCGGGTCAGGAAGTCAGCGAACGCGTGCTGTTCGATGCTCGCGGTGCCGCGATCGGCGAGCAGCTTCTCCCGGCACACCGCGTCCACAAGCGCGGGCGGGACGACCAACCAGCCGATGCGGAGCGCCGGTGCCAGGGTCTTGCTCGCCGAGCCGGCGTAGACGACGTGATCGGGATCCAGGCCCTGGAGCGCACCGACAGCGGCGCGGTCGTACCGGTACTCGGCGTCGTAGTCGTCCTCGATCGCGATCGCGCCGCTCTCGCGTAGCCAGGCCAGCAGGGCCGCCCGTCGCTCGCCTGTGAGCACGACGCCGGTGGGGTGCTGGTGGGCGGGCGTCAACACCACGGCGTCGGCGTTCGCGCGCTCGAGCTCGTCCACCCGCGTTCCCGCTTCGTCGACCGCGACCGAGACCGGTTCGAGGCCGGCGCGCGCGGCGACCAGCCCGTCATCGGGGTTGCTCGGCTCGTCCAGCGCGATTCGCTTGGCGCCCGCCGTCGCGAGCGCGCGACAGACCAGACCGAGGCCCTGGGTGTAGCCGTTCGTCACGACGATGTTCTCGGCATCGGCCACGACGCCGCGTACGCGGCCGAGGTAGTCCGCCAGCGCCGCGCGCAGCACCTCGGCTCCGCGCGGGTCGCCGTAACCGAGGTCGGCGTCGGTCATCGTCGCCAGCGCCTCGCGCTGCGAGCGCAGCCACGCCGCTCGCGGGAACGTCGAGACGTCCGGGACGCTCGGCCGGAAATCAAAGCGCGGGCGAGGCGACCGCCGTGCGGGAACGGTCTCGGGCCTGGCGGTGGTCGCGGCGCTCTGCGAGACACGCGGGCGGGCGCCCTGGCGCAGGCTCAGGTAGCCCTCGGCCGCAAGCTGTGCGTAGGCGTCGACGACGACCCGACGTGACACGCCGAGCTGGCGCGCGAGATCGCGGGTCGACGGCACTCGCGCTCCCGGGTGCAGGACGCCGGCGCGGATCGCTCGTCGAAGCTGTTCCTCGATCTGCGCCCCGAGGGTCCGCGAGCTCTCGCGGCTCACGGAAAGGAGCAGCTCGATCGGCTGACTGGTCTCGTCTACGGCCACGATTCTGGATCTTCCAACTGAACCAGTTGAAACCTACCATCGGCGCATGAACTCGATCGGATCATCCCCCGGCGCGCGACGCCTGTTCGCCCTCTCGATCCTTGCGCGGCTGCCGCTGGCGATGCTCGGCATCGGCCTCCTGGTCCATGTGCAGCACCTCACCGGCTCGTTCGCCGCCGCCGGCGTCGTCACCGGCGCGTACGGGCTGGCGGTCGGCGTCGGCGGCCCTCGCCTCGGTCAGCTCGTGGACCGCCGCGGCCAGACTTCGGTGCTGCTGGCGAGCGCGAGCGTTGCCGCCGTGCTGCTGGTCGCGATCGCGGTGCTGCCGGCGGCCACCCCGCTGGTGGTTCTCATCGGGCTTGCGATCGGCGTCGGGCTGGCCACCCCGCCGGTCGGCGCCTGCCTGCGGGCGCAGCTTCCAACCCTGCATCTCCGATCCCGGCGCGGTCCGCGCCGCGTACGCCCTCGAGACGTCCGTCGTCGAGCTGACCTACATCTTCGGACCCCCGGTCGCGCTCTGCATCGCGGCCGTGTGGGGCGCCGGCGCGGCGCTCGCGGTCGGCGGCGTACTCCTGCTGGCCGCGACCGCGGCGTTCGCCGCGCAACCAGCCTCGCGTCGCTGGCTGCCCGCCCCTGCTGAGCGGCGACCGCGCCACGGCTCGATGCGCACGCCGGCGATGCAGACGCTGGTGATCGTCCTGTTCGCCGTCGGCGTGCTGCTCGGTGCCGATGAGGTCGCCGTCACGGCCGCCGCCAAGACGCTCGACGGCACGACAGCCGCCGCCCCCCTACTCGCGGTCTGGGGCACCGGGTCGTTCATCGGCGGCTTGCTCCTCACCCGCCTCGGCGGTGGAGCGCGCAGCGCCGGCGGCCTTGCGCTCCTGCTCGTCGCGCTCATGGCCGGACACCTGGCCCTGATCCCCGCGGACCATGGCGTCGTTGCGCTCGGCGGTCGTGCTGCTGTTCGCGGGCGCCGCGATCGCGCCGACCGAGGCCACCATCTACGCGATGGTCGACCGCGCTGCCCCGCCCGGATCCATGACCGAGGCCTTCGCCTGGCTGGCCACGGCGATGGAGGTCGGCGATCGCCGCCGGCAGCAGCCGGCGGCGGGCGTGGTCGCCGACCGCGCCGGGCCTGGTGCAGCGTTCGCATTCGCCGGCGGCGCGGGAGCGGTCGCGGTACTCGTGACGCTGCTGCGGTCGCGCACCATCAGCGCAGAGCCAGCGGCGGTCGCCGGGCCGGCGCGGACGGCTCAGCAGGCTGCCTGAGCGCCTTGATGCGCCCGCCTCTCATCCGGTTTGGGTGATGCGCATGCGTCGATCGCGCGTACGGTCAAGTGCGACCTGATCGCAGTCTTGGGCGCGGGGTGGCATGGGATCTCCAGACGGCGCGAGCGCGACACCGACAGAGGAACCTCTGTCCGCGGCGCCCTGGGTCGGTTCCCCGCGCGCGTTCATCGCGCCGCTCGCGCTCGCGCAGTTCATCTGCAGCTTCGCGGGCTCGAACATGAACGTGATGATCAACGACATCAGCCACGACCTGCACACGGACGTGAAGGGCGTGCAGACCACGATCACGCTGTTCCTGCTGATCATGGCCGTGCTCATGATCCCCTGCAGCAAGCTGACCGATCGGTGGGGCCGCAAGCGGTGCTTCATCGGCGGCCTGATGCTGTACGGGATCGGCGCCGTGCTGAGCGCGGTCGCTCCGGGTCTCGGCGTGCTGATCCTCGGCAACTCGGTGTTCGAGGGCGTCGGCACGGCCTTCCTGATCCCGCCCGTCTACATCCTCACCACGATGGCGTTCACGTCGCTCGAGTCGCGTGCCAAGGCCTTCGGGGTGATCAGCGGGCTGGGCGGCATCGGCGCCGCGGCCGGACCGTTGATCGGCGGTCTGATCACCTCGGCGCATCAGCTGGCGGGCCGCGTTCGTCTTCCAGGCCCTGGTCGTGGCGACGATCATCCTGCTCAGCCGCCGGGTCGTCGATCCGGTCGCGCCGGACCCGAAGCGTCCGTTCGACGCGGTCGGAGCGGTGCTGTCGGCGGTCGGGATGTTCTGTCGTGGTGTTCGGGATCCTGCAGGCCGACACCAACAACACGCTGCTGATCGTGTTCCTGGCGATCGGGGTCGCGTTCCTCGCCGGCTTCTTCCTCTACATCCGCGCTCGCGAGCGAGCGGGCAAGGAGCGCGCTGCTGTCCACCGGACCTGTTCCGCAACCGCATCTCGAATCTCGGCCTGGTCACCCAGAACCTCCAGTGGCTGCTGCTGATGGGCGTGTCGTTCGTCGTCTCGGTCTTCCTCCAGACCGAACGCCACTACAGCGCCATCAAGACCGGCGTGATCTTCACCGCGGCCACGGTCGGCATCCTGGTCTCGTCGCTCGCCGCGGAGCGACTGGCCAAGAAGTACCCGCAGAAGACGCTTGATCGCGGCCGGCTTCGTCGCGACCATCGCCGGCATCGTGCTCCTGCTCGCCCTGGTCAAGGCGGCGTCGTCGAGCGCCTGGGCGTTCGCGCCCGGACTGCTGCTGATCGGCCTCGGCGTCGGCGTGATGCTGACCCCGTCGGTCAACCTCGTGCAGTCGGCCTTCCCCGAGGAGCAAGCAGGGCGAGATCTCGGGCCTGTCGCGCAGCGTCTCCAACCTCGGCTCGTCCTTCGGCACCGCGATCGCCGGCACGATCCTCGTCTCCGACCTGGCCTCGGGAAACGGGACCTACGTCGCCTCGATGATCGTCCTGGCCGCGCTGGCCCTCATCGGTCTCGCGGTCGCGGTCCTCCTACCCGCGAATCCGGTCCAGGGTGCCGCTACCGATGTCGCGCCCCGAGTCCCGACACCACAGGCGCTCGATCCGACAGCCTGATTCGCCGAGTCCCGCTGTCAGGCGCTCATACGCCATCATCCGCTCGCCGTACGAGGGCGAGCGCTTCCCGTTGATTGAGCTCGGATCCCGCCGCGAAGGCGTCCTTGAAGGCGTCGGGATCGATCTCCTGCGCCACCCGGGAGGCCAGCTCCGCCTCGCCTGCGCCGCATCGATGGCCACGCCCGCAATCCCGCACGCCGGCGCAGCCCATCGGCCGCGCCCAAGGCCATCGCGGCTCCGCCGCACATCTCTCTCCGCCAGAGCGAGCTGGGCGTAGGCGACGAGAGAGAAGGTCACGGTCTGGGTGCTGAGCTCGGTGTCCTCGCTCGCGTCCACCGACTCCGCCAGCTGCGCTCGAGCCTCGTCGAGCTGGCCGGCCCGCACAGCAAGCGAGGCGAGCTGTGTTCGTGCACCGGACTCGAGCCACTTGTTGCCGAACTGGCCGCCGAGCTCGTTGGCCTCGGTGAGGTGTTCTCGCGCGGCGTCATGTCGGCCGAGCGTCATCTCCAGCAGCCCAACGGTCAGAGCCGCCCACGCCATGAACGGCTCGTTCTGCTCGCGGAAGCCATGCGAGTGCCGTCGACGCGGCCTGCAGCGCGCCATCGAAGTCATCGGCGATCGGCAGGATCCACGAGACGGCCAGCTGCGCCGCGCTCTCGAGATACGGATCGTCGATGCGCCCCTCGAGTCGCTCGATCGCCTCGACCGCGGCCTGCGCGCTGTCGTCGTCGCCGACCTCGACTGCGGTGACGGCCGAGATCAACAGCAACTCGGCCTGGACGCGATCCTCCAACGCGTCGGCTCGGAGCAGTAGCTCCTGGATCCAGGCCCGACCTTCGGGCATGCGATCGCGCATCTGCCAGAACAGCGGCGACAGGTGTGCTGGCAGAGGATGAGGAAGATGTGTGGCAGGGGCGCGATGTCATGGGTGAAGAACCAGCGGATGGCGACCCCGAGGTTCCCTTCCTCGGTTCGCAATCGCTCGGCCCACTCGGCCTGTCGCTCAGCGGGCCAGTCGGCGTTCTCCACGAGCGCCACCGAAGTACTCCGCGTGCCGCCGCTCGACGTCTGCCAGGTCCGCGCCGGCGGCAAGCCGCTCGGCGGCCAACTCCCGTATGGCTGCGAGCATGCGGAACCTCGGCCCGGCCGCGGTCGCATCGACGCTCACCAGGCTGTGCCCGGCGAGCGCGTCGAGCAGATCGAGCGTCCGATCTTCGGTGAGGCCGGAGACGTGCGACGGCTGCCTCGACCGTCCAGCCTTCGACGAAGATCGACAGCGTGGCCAGCATGTGCTGCTCGGCGTCGTCGAGCAGCCCGACGCTCCACTCGACGGTCGCGCGCAACGTGCGTTGACGCTCGGGAAGATCGACCGGGCCGGTACCCAACGCGTCGAGGCGACTTCCGAGCCGAGCGAGCAGCGCCTCCGGTTCCAGCAGTCGGACGCGGGCCGCTGCGAGCTCGATGGCCAGCGGCAGACCGTCGAGGCGCCGGCAGATCTCCACGACGGCGAGCGCGTTGTCGTCGGTCAAGCGCGAAGTCGTAGCGGACGGCTTGGGCTCGATCGACGAACAGCTGGACGGCGGGCAACGAGGCGAGCTGCTCGATCGACGCCCGCCCCGAGAACGCGGGCACCGTCAGCGGGCCGACCGGGTACTCGCGCTCGGCCCGAAGCCGAAGCACGGTGCGGCTCGTCGCGAGGATCTCGAGACCGGGGCAGCGGGCCAGCAGCTGGTCGAGGTCGGGCGCAACGCCAACGACCTGTTCGAGGTTGTCCAGCACGAGCAGGGTGGGCGTTTCCGCGAACTGCTCGACCAGGACGTCCAAGGGCGGGCGGACGCCCTCGATGGTCACGCCCACCGCGGCGGCGATGCGCGGCAGCACCAGCTCGGGCTGAGCGATGGACGCGAGCGGTACGAACACGGTCCCCTGCGGGTAGCGATCGTCCAGTTGCTCGCCCACGGCGATCGCCAGCCGCGTCTTGCCGATGCCGCCGGGACCGGTGAGGGTGACCAGCCGGACCTCCGGCTTCGCGAGGAGCTTCGAGACCTCGACGATGTCCTGCTCGCGCCCGATCAACGTCGTCGACGTCACCGGCAGCGAGCGCGGGGCCCGCCGGTCGCCGTTCGATGCGGGCGACGCCGAACCGTCGGCCGGCTGCTGCGGCCGCGAACCGCTCGCTCAGGAGCAGCGCCAGGTCGTCGCGCACCAGTCGCCCGAGCTCCCGCGGCGTAGCGAAACTGCGGTACGAGTCGGTCCCCTCCGCCTGGAGCTCGTCGATCATGGCCGTCAGCCCAGGCTCTCGGTCGGGCGCCGGTGTCTTGACGTACAGCAGCCGGGGGATCGAGTGGGAGAGCCGGAACTCGTCCTCGAGCCCCGAGATGTCCATGCCCGGCCCGACCCAGCCGTACCGCTGCCAGTACAGGCCGATGAAGATGTCGGACTGCGCGAGGTAGGCCCGGTACAGCTCGCGAGGTGGGTGCGGTCGGGCACCGAGCTCGAACAGCACCGGCGTGAGCCGCAGGCCCGAGATGGCACGGGCTACCGCGCCGCGCTCGTCGGCGAGCTCGGCCAGCGTGGAGCTCACGAAGACGCGCAGACGCTGGTCCGGGGTGCGGATCGCGACGTTGCCCGGCTGCTCGTCGGTCATCTCATCCGCCTACACCGCTGTCCACCGTCGCATCGTCGCAGGCGCCCGTTCGGCGCGCCTGACCGCCTGGCCTTGGCTCAGCGCAGTCCGCGGCTGGTCAGCGTCAGGCGCTTGACCGTGGTCCTGTGATTGCCGGCCGCGTCGACCGCGGTGACGATCGCCCGGACGCGCAGACGGTGGTGCTTGCGGACGAACGCCTTGCCGCTACGGGACAGCCTGATCTCGACCGCTCGCTTCTGGCCGGCCCCGACGCGGAACCTGACAGTGCCGAGGGCGAGGCGGCTCGGCGCAGCCCCCTTGCGGCTGGCAGTCACCTTCGCGAGCGTCTCCAGCCTGACCGAGCCGTGGCAGCCGAGCGTCTCGGCCAGCGGGCAGCCGATCTGGAGCGTGAGGCTGCCCTTGCCGGGGGCGGCGGGCTTGGCGGGGGTGGCGATCGCCAGCTTCGGCGCGCTGGTGTCGCGCGGGGTTCCGCCTCCTCCCGTCGAGCTTCCACGCGCGGTGGTGAAGGTGGCGTCGGCCCCGTTGGTGGTTCCGCGGGCGTTGGCCGCCACGACCCGGTAGTGGTAGAGCGTGCCGGGCTTGAGGCCGCCTACGTTGGCCGCGATTGCGACCGGCTTGCCGCCGGCGCTGAGCATCTTCGAGGCGGTGGTGGCTCCGTAATTGGTGCTGGTGCCGTACTGGACCACGTAGCTCGTGTCAGTGCCCACCGTGTTGACAGTGCCGGCGAGAGTGGCGCCTGCCGACCCGATCGAGCTCGCGCCGCCGGTGGTGACCTCGGGGTCGAGGCGGACCTCCCCGATGCGATTCCCGAAGGGCTCGGTGAACCAGAGGTTGCCGTCCGGGCCCAGCGTGATGTCGAGCGGCGACGCGCTCAGCTCCTTGGGGAACTCGGTGACGACGCCGGCCGGGGTGATGCGCCCGATGTGGCTGCCGGAGGTGCCGCCGAACTCGGCGAACCAGAGGTTGCCGTCGGGGCCGACGGCGATGCCGACGGGGCCCGAGCCGCGGCTGAGCCCGGTGCGGAACTCGGTGACCACTCCGGCCGGGGTGATGCGGCCGATCGCGTCGCCGGTCTGCTCGCTGAACCAGAGGTTGCCGTCGGGGCCGGCGACGATCCGGGCGGGCTGGCTGGCCGCGCTGATCCCGGCCGAGAACTCGGTGACCGCGCCCGGCAGCGTGATGCGCCCGATCGGGTTGCTCTCGAAGCGCAGCTCGGTGAACCAGAGGTTGCCGTCCGGGCCGGCGGCGATCCCGAGGGGCATGCTCGCCGGGCCGATCCCCTGTGAGAACTCGGTGATCGCGCCGGCCGGGGTGATGCGCCCGATGCGGTTGCCGGCGAACTCGGTGAACCAGAGGTTCCCGTCCGGGCCCGTGGTGATCCCCTCCGGCTGCCCGCTGGCGGCGAACTCCTTTGCCGTCGCCGTGCGGGGATCGATGCGCCCGATCCGGCTGGGCGCCTCCTCGGTGAACCAGAGGCCGCCGTCGGGACCGGGCGTGATCTCCGCCGGCAGGCTGTTGGCGGAGATGCCGGAGCCGGTGGAGAAGTCCGTGATCTTGCCCGTGGACGGCACGACGCGCCCGAAGCGGCTTGCACGGTTCTCGACGAACCAGACGTTGCCGTCGGGGCCCGCCGCGATGCCCTCGGGACCACTGCCGGCGGCGAGCGGTGGCAGCTCCGTGATCGTGGTCGCGTGAGCGGTGCCTGCCAGGGCGGCCGAGCTGCAGAGCACGGCCAAGGCGAGGAGGAGGGCGCGGGGTGGCTTCATGAGGCGACGCTAGGCCAGCCCCGTCGCGAGCGACATCGGGTGTTTCCCTATTTCACCGTGAAGGCGATGCGCCTGGGAGACCCGCGCAGGCCGAGCCCGTCGGTCGCGGTCAGCGTCGCGCGGTAGCGCCCCGGGGCGAGGGCGCGGCGGCCGAGTCCCACCCGCTGCGCGCCGGCCGCGAGGTCGGCCCGGGCCAGGCTGGCAACGCGCCGGTAGCCCCGGAAGGACGCGCGCTCGATCCGGACCGCCACGCTGGAGCGCTCGGACAGCGTGAAGCGGAGCGACCGCCTCCGCAACGACATGGCGGACAGCGCGGGCGCGCGGTTGGGAGTGCCGGTGACGGTGGCCGACGCCCGCTCGGCGACGGAGCGCGTCGTGGAGCTGAGCTCCACGCTGGCGGTCTCCGCGTCCGCTCGTAAAACACGCACGACAAAGACCGCGCTGGCGCTGTGGCCCGGCTGCAATTCCGGGACCGACCAGCTGCCAAGGCTGGCTGAGGGTGGCGTGGCGGCTTCGAGCTGGAGCCCGGGCGGCAGCGTGAGCTTCACGAGCGCGCCGGTCACCGCATCGGCCGCGGAGAGCGTCGCGGTGAGGCGGACGTCGTGGCCCACCTCGGCCGCGGGGACGTCCGTGAGAAGGGTCACGGAAGGAGGCGGGACGGCCGCAGCGTGTTCCGCTGCGCTGAGGGTGGCAATGCTGGCAAAACCTAGGAGAAAGAGGGTTCGTTTCATGGCGGCGACGGTAAGTCGGCGCACCACGATGCGCATCGGGGATTTCCCTACTTGTCTCCCCGATGGCAGAAAACAGGAACGAGCCGGCGTCTGACTCCGCTGTGAACGTTTTAACCAATGTCATAGGACGCACCGCCGAGCTGGCCGCCATCGACGCCTTCCTCGACTCGCTGGAGGACGGGCCCGCGGCCCTGGTGCTCGAGGGCGACCGCGGCATCGGCAAGACAACCCTCGTGCGCGCGGCCGTGGAGGCCGCACACAGACGCGACGCGCAGGTGCTCTGGTGCGCCGCGAGCGAGTCGCATCCGCGCCTCTCCTACGCCGCGCTGGGAGATCTGCTGGCCCGAATCGACAACGACGTGATGGGCGCCCTCCCGCCCCCGCAGCGCGACGCGCTGGACGCCGCCCTGCATGGCGGCTCCCGTCCGCCCGATGCCGATCCGCGCGCCGTGGCCACCGCCGTGCTGTCGGTGCTCGAGACGCTGGCCCTGAGGCAGCCCGTGGTCGTCGCGATCGACGGCCTCCAGTGGCTCGATCGCCCCAGCGGGCGCGTGTTGGAGTTCTGCACGCGCCGGCTGACCGGGCCCGTCGGGCTGGTGGCCTCGCGGCACTCGTACGGCGCCAGCACAGGACCGCCCGGCGAGCTGCGCCTTCGCCACGCCGAGCGGATGGACGTCCGGCGCCTCACGCCGTTGAACGCGCGCGCGCTGCGGCACGTTGTGCGCCAGCGCGCCGACCGGCCGCTGGCCCTGCGCGCGCTCGAGCGCGTGAACGAGGCCTCTGGCGGCAACCTCTTCTACGCGCTGGAGCTGGCGCGCGAGTTGCCCGTGGACGGCCCGCCGCCGCCCGCGTTGATGCTCCCGCCGCGTCTGCAGGAGATCGTGGAGGCTCGCCTGGCGGGTCTCGACTCTGACCTCGAGGAGCTGCTGCTGGCCGTGGCCGCCCTGGCCGAGCCCACCGTCGACCTGCTGTCGCGCGCCCTGGGCTCCACCGCCGCCGTGTTGCTCGACGAGGCCGAGGAGCGCGGGCTGGTGGAGTACGACGGCCATCGCGTGCGCTTCTCCCATCCGCTGCTCGCCATCGGCATCCAGGCGCGCGCCTCGCTGGCCGGCCTCTGCCGGATGCACCGCCGCCTGAGCGCCGTGGTGCCGGAGGTGGAGGAGCGAGCGCGGCATCTGGCCTACGCACAGGTGATGCCGGAGGCCGTGCCCGCCCTCGACGAGGCCGCGCGCCACCTGCGTGCGAAGGGAGAGCCTGCCGCCGCCGCGGAGCTGCTCGAGCTTGCACGCGGGTTGGGAGGCTCGAGCGACGTTGCAGGTGCGCGCCGCCGAGCACCATTTCGACGCGGGTGACTCGGCGCGTGCCCGGACGCTGGTCGAGAAGGTCGTGCCGACGCTGCCGGGCGGAAGCGCGCGAGCCGAGGCCCTGCTGCTGCTGGCGGAGATCCGCTACAGCGATGGCGGCCATCCCGAGGCTCGCGCGCTCCTCGAGGAGGCGCAGGCGGAGCCGGACGTGGACGAGCGCGCGCGCGTGAGGATCGACCTGCTGCTGGCCTACGTGCTCTGCACACTCGGGTCCGTGCCCGCCGCCCAGGCGCCTGTGCGGGCAGCGCTCGAACGAGCCGACAAGCTGAGGGACGACGCCCTGCTGGCGCAGGCGCTCGCCCTCTCGGCCGGCGTGGACTTCGCGCTGGGCCTCGACGTGGACGACCGCCTGGACCGCGCGCTGTCGCTCGAGCATCCCGAGGTGCGGACGATGAGCGTGCTGCGCCCCTCCCGGATCGCCGCGCTCGTGTATTTGCGCAGCGGCCGCCTGGACGAATCCCGGCGGCTGATCACAGCGTTGTGCGACGGCCACGCCGAGCGCGGCGAGGACCACGATCTGGCCTGGGCCTGCCTGAGCCTGGTCTGGCTCGAGTGCTGGCGCGGTGACCTGACGTCGGCGACCCACGCCGTGGACGAGGCCGTGGAACGCCTGCTCCAGCTCGAGACCGTGAACGGCCGCGCCCTCGGGATGGCCGCTCGCGCCCACGTGGACGCGTACGCGGGACGAGTGCACGACGCTCGCCGCGGCGCGCGCGAGGCGCTCGCTCTATTCGAGGAGAACGACTGGCAGTACAGCTCGTGGCGCCCGCTGGCCACGCTGGGCTTCCTGGATCTGTCGCAGGGAGATCACGAGGCGGCCGCCACCAGCCTCGCCTCCGCCGCCTCCACCGTCGCGTCGGCAGGCCTGGACGCGCCGGGTCCCTGGGACCTCGCGCTGCTGCGCGGCGACGCCGCGGAGGCGCTCGTGGCCGCCGGCCGACTGGACGAGGCCGAGAGGATCGTGGCGCAGCTCGAGCGGCAGGGCAGCGTGCCCGGTCGCACCCTGCCACGCGGTGTTGCTGCTCGTTGTCGCGGGCTTCTGCTCGCCGCCGGCGGCGACCTGGAGGGTGCGGAGCGCGCGTTGCAGCGCGCCGTCGCGGCGCATGAGCGCGCACCCCTCCCACTGGAGCGAGCCCGCGGGTTGCTGCTGCTCGGGCGCATCCAGCGGCGCCGTCGCCGGCGCATCGAGGCGGAGGAGACGATCGGGCGGGCGCTGGCGATCTTCGAGGCGATCGGCTCGCCGCTGTGGGCCGAGCAGGCCCGCCGCGACCTGTCCGGCCTCGGGTCCTCGACCCACGGCTCGAGCAGGCTCACCCAGGCCGAGGAGCGCGTCGCACGTCTGGCGGCTTCCGGCCTGACGAATCGCCAGGTGGCGGCCACCGTCTACATCAGCCCGAAGACCGTCGAGGTGCACCTCAGCCGCGCCTATCGCAAGCTGGGCATCCGCTCGCGCGCCGAGCTGGGCGCGCAGATGGCGGGCCGAGCGGCGATCGCCGAACGAGCTGCGTGACGTGCCAGATCCAGTGCTGGGACGTGCGGCCGACCTGCTCGCGATCGAGCGTTTTCTGGCGGAGACGGACGACGGGCCCGCGCTGCTCACGTTCGAGGGCGACCCCGGCATAGGCAAGACCACGATCCTGCGCGCCGCGATCGAGCGAGCGCGCGAGCAGGGGATGCGCGTGCTGTCGGGCGCAGGGGCGGTGGCCGAGACGCGGCTGTCGTACGTCGGGCTCACCGACCTGCTCGACGACGTGGACCCGGCGTACGTGGCAGCTCTGCCCGCGCCCCAGCGCGAGGCGCTCGACGCTGCGCTGCTGCGCGCGCACACCCCGGCGCGCAGCTCCAGCTGGGAGACGGTTGCGAGCGGCGTGCGCTCACTGCTCGAGACGCTGTCGGCGGAGCAGCCCGTGGTGATCGCGATCGACGACCTGCAGTGGCTCGACCGCTCAAGCGCCAGGGTCCTCGACTTCTGCATCGGCCGGCTGAACGGGCGCGTGGGGTTGATCGTGACCCAGCGGCCCGGCAGCGAGGGCGTCCGGATCGCGCAGCTGAGCGATCGCCGCGATGCGGTGGTGCGACGCCTGGCCCCGCTCGACTCGGCCGCCATCGCGACGCTGCTGCGCGAGCAGCCGCGCAGCGCCCCCAGCCGCCGCGTGCTCACCCGCATCGCGGAGACCGCCGGGGGCAACCCGCTCTACGCGCTGGAGCTGATGCGAGCGCTGCCGGAGGGTGAGCTGACGACCGGTCCGCTGGCCCTGCCGCCCACCCTGCGCGAGATGGTGGCCACGCGCCTGGCGGCGTTGGGCGAGGAGCTCGAGGAGCTGCTGCTGGCCGTGGCCGCGTTGTCCAACCCCACCGTGCAGCTGCTCACCCGTGCGCTCGGGCCCGGCGTGCCCACCCTGCTCGACCAGGCCGAGGAACAGGGCGTGCTCGAGCAGCGCGGCGTGCGCGTTCGCTTCACCCACCCACTGCTGGCCGAGGGTGCGCTGGCTCACGCTTCGGCGGCGCGGCGCCGGGCGATGCACCGCCGGCTGAGCGAGGTGGTGGACGACGTGGAGGACCGGGCGCGCCACCTCGCGCTCGGCGCCGTGCTGCCCGAGGCGCTGCCGGCGCTCGACCAGGCGGCAAGCCACATCCGAGAGCGCGGAGCTCCCGCCGCGGCCGCCGAGCTGCTGGAGCTCGCGCTGGAGCTGGGCGGCGATCGGGCGCTGAAGGTCCGGGCCGCCGAGCACCACCTGGATGCGGGCGACGTATGTCGGGCGTCGGAGCTGCTCGAGGCCGCCATCGCCGAGCTGGAGCAGGGCGAGCAGCGGGCCCAGGCGCTCGTGCTGCTGGCCGAGCTGCGCATGCGCGACGACAGCGTGGTGGAGGCTCGCACGCTGCTCGAACAGGCGCGCGCCGAGGCGGTGGCCGACTCGCCGCTGCAGGTGGTGAGCGGCCTGCAGCTGACGTTCGCTCTCTACAACCTCGGCCTGCGCGCCGAGGCCGCCGCGATCAGCCACGAGACGCTGGCGCTGGCCGAGCGGATCGACGCCCCGGGCCTGCTCGGCCAGGCGCTGGGCGTGGCTGCGACTGTGGACTTCGCGATCGGCCGCGGCGTGGACGAGCCGCGCCTGCGGCGCGCACTCGCGCTGGAGGACCCCGCCGTGCGCACGTCCAACCCCTTCCGGCCCTCGCTCACCGTCTCGATGGTGCTGGGCTTCTCGGGGCGGATCGACGAGGCCGTGGCGCTCCTGGAGGCGCTCGTGCGCGAGTACGCCGAGCGCGGCGAGGAGCATGACCTCGCCTGGGTGGGCTCGCGCCTGGTGTGGCTCGAATGCTGGCGCGGCAACCTCGGCGCGGCCACACGGGCGGCGGCCGACAACGAGGAGCGGCTGCTGGCGCTCGACACGCCCGTCGGGCGCATGCTGGCCCTGACCGCGCGCGCCCAGGTCGATGCCTATGCCGGACGTGCCGAGAGCGCGCGGCGCGTGGCGGAGGAGGCCCTCGCCCTGGCCGAGGAGACCGACTGGAAGGGAGCCATCGCGTGGCAGCACATGACGCTGGGCTTCCTCGACCTGTCGCTCGGCGATCCCGAGGCCGCGGCCACGCGGCTGGCCCCCTTCGCCGCCGGCGCGATCGCCAGCGGACTGCCCGAGCCGGCGGCCGACGGTGCGCTGGTGCACGGCGACGCCGCCGAGGCGCTGATCCTGGTCGGCCGCGTGGATGAGGCCGAGCCGCTCGTGGCCCTGCTCGAAGAGCGCGGCGCCGCCCTCGATCGCACCTGGGCGATTGCCGTCGGCGCGCGTTGCCGAGGGCTGATACTGGCCGCGGAGGGCGAGGTGTCGAGCGCCGAGCACGCCCTGGAGCGCGCCCTGGCCGCGCACGAGCGCCTGCCCATGCCGATCGAGCACGGACGCACCCTGCTCGCGCTGGGACGCGTGCGGCGGCGCCTGCGCCAGCGCCGTGCCGCCAAGCGCGCGCTGGAGGAGGCGCTGGCGATCTTCGAGGCCGTGGGCTCTCCCCTGTGGGCCGAGCAGGCCGTTGGCGAGCTGGCCGCGCTGGGCCTGCGCGCGGGTCCGCCCGACAGCCTGACCGCGTCCGAGGAGCGCGTGGCGCGCCTGGCGGCGTCGGGCCTGACCAACCGCCAGGTGGCGAACGCACTTCAGATCAGCCCCCGCACCGTGGAGGCGCACCTCGCGCGCGCCTATCGCAAGCTCGACATCCGCACGCGCGCCGAGCTGGGAGCTCGCATCGCACGCGGCGGGCTCGGCGGACTCGGCGGTCCGGCGAGCGTGAACTAGAAGCGCGCGCTGTGAAAGACACAGCGCCGGGCGCGCTTCGGACGTCCCGCGCGCTCGGACTCCTCTTACATGGCGGGCGACAGCCCCGTCATCGAGGAGTAGCCATGGCCGTAACCGATCTGACCGGCGACGCGGCGGCGATCGCCGTCCTCCACGAGTCCTTCGAAGCGCAGAAGGCAGCGTTCCTGAACGACCCCTACCCGAGTGCCGCCGAGCGCCGCGAGCGCGTGCTGGCCGTCGCGGACCAGGTGGTGCGAAACCGCATGGGCATCCGCGAGGCGATGAGCGCCGACTTCGCGGTCCACCCCGAGCTGTTCAGCGACATGGTGGAGGTGCTGGGCATGGCCGGCCGCGCCGCCCACGCGGCGGAGAACCTGGAGCAGTGGATGGCGCCCGAGCCGCGCGCACGTGGATGCGGCGATGTACGGCTCGGCGCGCGCCGAGGTGCGCCTCGAGCCGAAGGGCGTGATCGGGAACATCGTGCCCTGGAACTTCCCCTTCGATCTGGGCATGGGACCGCTGATCGACGCCCTCGCGGCCGGCAACCGGATGATCATCAAGCCGTCCGAGTTCACCCCGGCGTGCGCCGCGATCATGCGCGACATGATGCGGGCCGCCTTCGATCGCGACCTCGTGGACGTGGCGGTGGGCGACCTCGAGCTGGCGAAGACGTTCCCGACGCTGCGCTGGGACCACCTGCTCTACACCGGCAGCACGCGGATCGGCCGCGAGGTGGCGAAGGCGGCGGCCGAGAACCTCGTGCCGGTCACGCTCGAGCTGGGCGGCAAGTGCCCCGCGATCGTCGGCTCCGACGCCGTGGACACCACCACGGTGGGCAACATCGTCGGCGTGAAGATGATCAAGAACGGGCAGATGTGCACGTCCGTGGACTACTGCCTGGTGCCACGCGAGCAGGTCTCCGACTTCGTACAGCTCGCGCGCGACTACGTGGCGAGCACCACGCCGGACTACTCCGCCACGGGCGACTGCCCGGGGATCATCAGCGAGCGCCACGTGGACCGGCTGGTGGGTCTCCTCGACGAGGCACGCGAGGCGGGGTGCGAGGTCGTGCAGCTCGACGAGGGGGGCGAGCTCAACCGCTCCACCCGCCAGATGCCGCTGTCGCTGGTCGTCGATCCGCCGGAGGAGCTGGGCCTGATGCAGGAGGAGATCTTCGGGCCCATTCTGGCCGTGCGTTCCTACGACACGCTCGACGAGGCGATCGACTACGTGAACTCGCGCGAGCGGCCGCTCGGGCTGTACGTGATGTCACGGCGAGGAGGAGGTCGCCGAGCAGGTGCTGTCCAGGACGAGCTCGGGCGGCGCCGCGGTGAACGGGTGCGCGATGCAGGGCGCGATGCCGTCGCTCTGCTTCGGGGGCGTGGGGCACAGCGGCACCGGCCGCCACCACGGCGTGGACGGCTTCCGCGAGTTCTCGAACCCGCGCGGCGTGTTCTTCCGCGGCGACGGCGACCTGATCGACACGTTCGTGCCGCCCTACGGGGAGCGCCAACAGGCGATGGTGGACGGCGCGCTGGGCGGCGGCTGAGCGCCTACTGGAGCGGGATGTCCTCCCCGTGCTCCTCGGTCGGGCGCGGCCCGAAGATGCGGCGCTCGCCCTCGTCGATCGGCACGTCGTTGATGCTGGCCTCGCGGCGTCTCATCAGCCCGTGCTCGTCGAACTCCCACAGCTCGTTCCCGTAGCTGCGGTACCAGGCGCCGTCGCGGTCGTGGCTCTCGTACTGGAAGCGGACGGCGATCCGGTTGCCGTCGAACGACCAGAGCGCCTTGCGCAGCGCGTAGTCCAGCTCGCGCTCCCACTTGGCGGTGAGGAACTCGACGATCTCCGCGCGGCCGCTGATGAACTGGTCGCGGTTGCGCCAGACGGAGTCCTCCGTGTAGGCGAGCGAGACGCGCTCGGGGTCGCGGCTGTTCCACGCGTCCTCCGCGGCCTGGACCTTCTGCAGCGCGGTCTCGCGCGTGAATGGAGGCAGCGGTGGGCGGTCGTTCATCGGGGCTCCCCTCTATGACTCCAACTTGCCGGTGTGGGTCAGGCGAACTGCTCCGCTGGGAGCAGCCCCTGCTGCATCGCGAACAGGCCGGCGCCGGCGCGCGTTGACGCGTCGATCTTCGAGTAGATGTGCTCGACGTGGTTGCCCGCGGTCTTGGGGGAGATCACCAGCCGCAGGGCGATCTCCTTGTTCGACAGCCCCTGGGCGAGCAGCCGCAGCACCTCGACCTCGCGCGGCGTGAGGCCCGCCGGCCCCTCGCGCCTGCGCGGCACCCGGTGGCCCGCCGCAGCCAGCACGGCGTCGACAGCCTCCGCGTCGAGGCGCCCCGCCTTCACCTCGGCGCGCAGCTGCGCGGCCGCGTCGTCGGGATCGCGCGCCGGCCGGTGTGGCCGGGGCTCGCGCATCGCCTGGTAGGCGTCGGCGGCGCCGAGTATGCGCGCGTGGCGGGAGATCGCCCCGCCCGAGAGCCCGCGCGGGTAGCCCGAGCCGTCGAGGCGCTCGCGCTGCTGCACGGCGATCTGCACCGAGCGGCGCCAGCGACCCGCTGGAGCATGCGCTCGGTGAGGTAGGGGTGCATCCGCACGCGCTCCCACTCGCCGGCGCCGAGCGGACCGGGCTTGTCCCAGATCGAGTTCGACACGCCCAGCCGGCCGTAGTCGTGCACGAGGCCGGTCCGCCGTAGCAGGCGCACCTCGGACTCGGGCAGCCCGAGGGTCCGGCCGGCCTCGGCGGCGAGATCGCGCCACCGCGCGTGAGTGGCCGAGCGTGTACGGGGACTTGATGTCGACGAAGTTCGCGATCGCTTCCAGCGCCGCTTCGAAGCGCTCGCCGGACAGCACCACCGCCAGCGAGGGCTCGGCGTCGATCACCGTGCTCCAGCTGCCCACCGACTCGAGGCCCGCGAAGATCGTCTCGGGCCGCGACCAGACGAGCGCGGCGACGCGCGGGTCGAACTGCTTGCCGCTGCGACGCCGCGCCATGGCGACGGCCGCCTGGGTGCCGCCGAGCCGGTGCGCCACCTCCACGAACTCGGCCACCTGCACCACCCGCGCCGACCAGAGGGCTGTCCTCACCGGCGAGCCCCTCCGGCCAGCCGTGCCCGTCCCAGCGCTCATAGGCCCCTCCGATGGCCTCTTGCACCTCCGCCGACAGTCCCAGCTCGTCGGCGAGCGAGCGTGCGAGCGCGGCGTGCTGAGCGAGCATGCCGTCCACCTCCCGGTGACCGGAGAGAGCGAACGCGAGCCCGACGCGAACCCGGTGAAGCGGCGGGTTCCCGGCGCCCAGGCGTCGCATCGTGAGCGTCATCATCCGCAGGCTGCGGGCGTCGTAGCGGTACTTGTTCGACTTCAGCGCGATGTCGTCGCCGAACCACTTCGCCTGCTCGTGCGCGTCCGAGTGGCAGCCCACGTTCACGAGCAGAGCCGTGTAGTAGACGGCCGCCCGCGTCTGCTCGTCGGCCCCCAGTTGCTCGGCCAGCCGCAGCGCGATCAGGCACTGGCGCAGCACGTGCTCCATCGGCTGCCCGAAGCCGAGGTCGATGCCGAGCGAGAGCGCGGCGACGAGCTCCGCGAGTCGGACGTGCGCACGATCCAGATCGCCGCTCACAGGCGCAGCCTACGCCGGTTGGGGGGTGCTGGCGAGTGATCCGTGCGAGCGGGCAGAGCCGTATGGATTATCGATGCGGGAGTCGTCGTCGATGTCGCCGTGCGCTGTTTCGGGCCGCCGGTCCGCGCCGGCCCGATGAAGATCGCAATCGTCGGCTCCGGGATCTCCGGGCTGGTCTGCGCCCACCTGCTCCGCCGCCGCCACGAGATCACGCTGTTCGAGGCCGACTCGCGTCTCGGCGGACACACCAACACGATCCGGGTGGACCTGCCCGACGAGACCCACCACGTGGACACCGGCTTCATCGTCTACAACGACCGCAACTACCCGGGCTTCGAGCGGCTGCTCGACCAGCTCGGGGTGGCGACCCAGCCGTCCGAGATGAGCTTCTCCGTGTCGGACGGCGACGACTTCGAATACAACGGCTCCTCGCCCAACGGCCTGTTCGCGTGTCGCTCACATCTGGTCAAGCCGTCGTTCCACCGGATGCTGTTCGACCTGCTGCGCTTCAACCGCGAGGCGCAGTCGCTGATCGGGCTGAACGGCGACGGGCCCTCGCTCGGCGAGTTCCTCGACGCGGGCGGCTACTCGCGCGACTTCGTGGAGCGGCTGATCGTGCCGCAGGCCTCCGCGGTGTGGTCAGCGGACCCGTCGCGGATGTGGACTGTGCCCGCGAGTTTCCTGGCCGAGTTCTTCGATAACCACGGCATGTTCTCCCAGCGAGACCGGCCGCACTGGCGCACGATCGCCGGCGGCTCGCAGCGCTACGTGGAGGCGCTCACGGCACCGTTCTCCGACCGCATCCGCCTGTCGACGCCGGTGCGCTCGATCGCCCGCACGACCGCCGGGATCGAACTGGTGCCGGAGGGCGGCGAGCCGGAGCGCTTCGACCAGGTCGTGATCGCGGCGCACTCCGACCAGGCGCTGAAGCTGCTGGCCGACCCGAGCCGGGCCGAGCAGGAGGTGCTCGGCGCGATCCCCTACCAGGCGAACGAGGCCGTGCTGCACACCGACGTGCGTCAGCTGCCGCGCCGCCGCCGCGCCTGGGCGAGCTGGAACTTCCACCTCGAGGCCAAGCCCACCGGCAGGACGACCGTGACCTACCACATGAACCGCCTGCAGTCGCTGCGCTCACGCTCGGAGCTGTGCCTCACGCTGAACCGCCGCGAGGAGATCGCTCCCGAGCGGGTGATCGAGACGATCCGCTACTCGCACCCCGTCTTCACGGAGGACGGGGTGGCCGCCCAGCGCCGCTGGGGAGAGCTGAACGGGCCGAGTGGAACCTGGTTCTGCGGCGCCTACTGGGGCTACGGCTTCCATGAGGATGGCGTGGCCAGCGCGCTGCGCGTCTGTGAGCAGTTCGGCGAGACCCTCTGATGGGCGCAAGCTGCGTCTACGTGGGTTGGGTCCGCCATCGCCGCTTCGAGCCCGTCGAGCACGGCTTCCGTTATCCGTTGTTCCTGATGTACCTCGACCTGGACGAGCTGCCCGCCGCCCTGGACGGCCACCTCGCCTGGTCCGCGCGCCGCCCGGCAATCGCCCGCTTCCGCCGCTCGGACTTCCTCGGCGACCCGGGCCGGCCATTGCGCGACGAGGTGCTCGATCTGGTCAGACGTGAAACCGGCCGCGAGCCCGGCGGGCCGGTGCGAGTCCTGACCCAGCTGCGTCAGTTCGGCTTCTCGTTCAACCCGGTGTCCTTCTACTACTGCTTCGACCCGAGCGGCGAGCGCGTGGAAGCAGTCGCCGCCGAGGTGACGAACACGCCCTGGCGCGAGCGCCACACGTACGTGCTCGAGCGCCGCGGCGAGGGCCCGGTGCTGTCCGACCGCGTCGGGAAGGAGTTCCACGTGTCGCCCTTCCTCGGCATGAACGGCAACTACGAGTGGCGCCTGTCGGAGCCGGGCGCCGCGCTGCAGGTGCACATCGAGAATCACGAGGACGGGCGGCCCGTTTTCGACGCCACCTTGTCGCTCACCCGCCGCGAGCTCGAGCCGAAGCTGCTGCGGCGTCTGCTCGTGCGCTATCCGGCAGCCTCCCTCGCCGTGGTGATCCGGATATACCTTCAGGCCGTGCGACTGCAGCTGAAGGGAGTCAGCCACCACCCGCATCCGGAGCGCGCCCGGTGAGCCTCGCGCGCGCGATCGTGCTGAGCGGCCTGCGGCGCGTGCGCGGCGGCCGCCTCGAGGTGGTGGAGCCGGAGGGCAGGCTGCTCGCGTTCGGGCCCGGCGACGCCGAGCTGCGGGCGCGCGTGGAGGTTCACGATCCGCGCGCCTGGCGCAAGTTCCTGACTGGCAGCCACGGCATGGGCGAGGCCTACATCAACCGCTGGTGGGACTGCGACGACCTGGTCTCGCTGACCCGCATCGGCGCGCGCGACCTGCCCCGGCTCGACGGCATACGCCGGCTGATCGGCCCGCTGAAACGGCTGATCGAGCGCGTGCCGCGCAACACGATCGGCGCCTCGCGCCGCCACATCGCCGCCCACTACGACCTCGGCAACGAGCTGTTCGAGACCTTCCTCGATGAGACGATGACCTACTCGTGCGCGGCGTTTGACGACCCGGGCATGAGCCTGCGCGAGGCGCAGGAGGCGAAGCTCGAGCGGATCTGCCGCAAGCTCGAGCTCACCCCCGAGGATCACCTGCTCGAGATCGGCACCGGCTGGGGCGGCCTGGCGATCCACGCCGCCGGCAACTACGGCTGCCGCGTGACCACCACCACGATCTCGCGCGAGCAGTACGCGCTGGCACAGCAGCGGGTGGCCGAGGCCGGGCTGGAGGAGCGCGTGACGATCCTGCTCGAGGACTACCGCAACCTGCACGGCCGCTACGACAAGCTCGTCTCGATCGAGATGATCGAGGCCGTCGGCTGGCAGTACTTCGACACCTACTTCCACAAGTGCGCGGACCTGCTGGCCGCCGGCGGGCGCATGCTGCTCCAGGCGATCACGATCGACCACCGCTGGTACGAGCTGGAGAAGGCGGCGCGCACCTTCGCGAACACCTACGTGTTCCCGGCCGGCTGCCTGCCGTCGCTCGAGGTGATCCGCCGCTGCGCGCGCCGGGCCGGCCTGGCGGAGGTCGGTCTCGAGGACCTCACCGCGAGCTATCCGGCCACTCTCAGCCGCTGGCGCGAGAACTTCGTGGCGGCGGCCGACCGCGTTGCGGAGCTGGGCTACGACGAGCGCTTCAGGCGTCTTTGGCGGCTCTACCTGTCCTGGTCCGAGGGCGGCTTCCGTGAGCGGCGGATCCAGGACTACCAGGTGCTGTTGGCCCCGAAGGCCGCCACGACCGGGCACGGCGAGGTCAGCCTCGCGGCTCGCGGCTGAAGATCCTCTCCGAGACGGCGTCGAGCAGGAAGGCGGGCCCGCGCGAGGCCAGCTTGGCGATCGCGCTGCGCCCTCCCGGTCCGAGCACGTGTGCGTCTGAGCGGATCGCCCGCACGACCTTCGCCGCCCACTCGGGCGCCGGCTGCAGCTGCCAGCCGCTCGTGTCGATGTGGCGCCCGTAGACCCGTCGCGTGTCGTCCATCATGTCCGTCTCCACGCCCGGCGTGACCAGGTGGAGCACGCCCACGCCGGTGCCCCGCAACTCGCGCCGCAGCGACTCGCTGAACGCGACCACCCCTGCCTTGGCCGCCGCGTAGGTGGTGGTGGCGGGGAAGTACGCGTAGCCGGAGATGCTCGCGTTGTTCACGACCTTGCCGCGCCGGCGCTCCAGCATCCCGGGCAGCACGGCCCGCGTGAGCTGGGTGACGGCGACGAGGTTGACCTGGAACATCGCGTAGATGTCGTCGAGCGGCTGCTCCTCCAGCAGGCCGCCGGTCATCAGGCCCGCGTTGTTCACGAGCAGATCGATCTCCCGAAGCTCGGGTAGCTGCGCGCAGCTGCGTTCGATCGCCTCCTGCGAGGAGAGGTCCATATGCACCGTGCGCACCTCGCCGGCGCCGCCCGCCGGCGCCACGAGTGGCTCGGCTCGGTCCGGTGAGCGCGCTCCGACGAGCAGCTTGGCGAGCGGCTCCCGGGCCAGCGCATCGGCCACCGCGCGGCCGATGCCTCGGTTCCCGCCGGTGATCAGCGCCGTCTTCCCCGTCAGCTCCACTGCCCGATGTACGGGCGGGCTTTGAGCCGGGATCACCGGCCGCGCCGTAACCACTGAGATGACCGCGATCGTCTGGTACCGGCGCGACCTGCGCGTGCACGACCATCCCGCGCTTTGCAGCGCGCTCGATCGCCACGAGTCCGTCGTGCCCGTCTTCTGCCTCGACGACCGGCTGCTGCACGGCCGCCACCGCTCCGGCCCCCGCACGCAATTCCTGCTCGACTGTCTGCGCGACCTGGATGGCTCGCTGCGCGAGCGCGGCGGCGGGCTCGTGATCCGCCACGGCCCGCCCGAGCGCGAGCTGGCGAAGCTGGCGGCCGAGATCGGGGCCGACGAGCTCCACGTCAGCGCGGACGTGAGCCCGTTCGCCCGCCGGCGCGACCAGCGCGTGAGAGAGCTGCTCGGGACCGACCTCCACACCCATCCGGGCCTGACCGTGGTAGACGACGTGGGCGGGCTGCGCACCCAAAAGGGGACGCCGTACACGGTCTTCTCACCCTTCCACCGTGCCTGGGAGCGGGAGCCGCGCAGGGACCTGCTCGACGCGCCGAGCGCGGTGCCGCCGCTGCCGCCGGGCCTCGCGAAAGGACGGCTCCCGTCGCTTGGCTCGCTCGGCCTCGAGCAGGAGCTGGTGGAGCCGCCGAGGGGCGGGGAGCCCGAGGGTAGGCGGCGGCTGGACGCGTTCCTCGCCCACGATCTGGCGGACTACGCCGCGAACCGGGGCGCGCTTGCGACCGACCGCAGCTCGCGCCTGTCGCCGCACCTTCACTTTGGCTGCGTGTCGCCGCGCGAGGCGGAGGCGCGCCTCGGACGCGGCGAGGGACCAGACGCGTTTCGCCGCCAGCTCGGCTGGCGCGACTTCCACCACCACGTGCTGCTGCACTTCCCCCGCAACTCGAGCTCGGAGTTCCAGGAGCGCTACCGGGGCAAGATCAAGTGGAGCCACGCCACGCGCCGCTTCGAGGCCTGGTGCGAGGGCCGCACCGGCTACCCGCTCGTGGACGCCGGCATGCGCCAGCTACGACGCGAAGGCTGGATGCACAACCGCGCGCGGCTCGTGGTGGGCTCGTTCCTGACCAAGGACCTCGGCATCGACTGGCGCTGGGGCGAGCGCTTCTTCATGCGCCTGCTGGTGGACGGCGACGAGGCGAACAACAACGGCAACTGGCAGTGGATCGCCTCGGTGGGCACCGACCCCCAGCCGGCCTTCCGACGCATTTACAACCCGGCGCGCCAGATGGAGACCCACGACCCACGGGGGCTCTACGTGCGCCGCTACGTGCCGGAGCTGGCGAAGGTCCCGGACGAGTACCTGCGCGAACCGTGGACGATGCCGGCCGAGGAGCAGGTGCAGGCCGGCTGCGTGATCGGACGGGACTACCCGCAGCCGATCGTGGATCACGCCGAGGCGCGCCGGCAGGCGCTCGAGCGTTACCGGGTCTGAGCGAGGTAGCCGATCATCCGGCTCGTGAGCGCCTCGGCGCGGCGCAGCTCGCCGCCCGAACCGGCGACTGGCTCCGCCAGCCGCTCCGATATCCGGCCGGCCTCGTCGGGCGCGTCGGCCGCGGCCAGCTGGCAGCAGATGCGCGCCGCAGTGCGCGCCGCCTCCCGGTCGGCGGTCCAGATGGTCTCGAACAAGCGCTCGGGGTCGGGGGTCAGCTCCTGGCCGGGAGGCTCCCAACCGGCGAGGCACGCCGAACGGTCGCTCGAGTCGCAGACGATCGCCCACTCCCGTGCCAGCGCGTCGCGCTCGTCGATCGGCAGCTCGATCGGGGCGCCGCGCGGGCGCCGCGCCTTGGCGAAGTCCGCGAACACGAAGGTCATCTGCGATGCTCGGCCGAGGTCGCGCCAGCGTCGCTCGGCCTCGCGGTAGTGGCGCTCGCGCTGGAAGGCGCCGAACAGCAGCAGGTCCTCCGCGGCGCAGGAGCTCTCGTCCTCGATCGCGTGGCTGAGCGCGACGAGACAGCGTTTGGGCAGCACGCTGACCTGGAGGTCCGGGCGCAGCGAGCGAAGGCCCGCGAAGACCGACTTCGGCCCGCCTTCCCGGCCGGCGCGAGCTTGCGCGATCGCGGCCTTCGCCGGCAGGCCCGCGTCGCGCAGGCGAACGACCTGAAGCACCAGCTCCACGTCGCTCTCGCGATAGCGGCGGTGCCCGCTCGGCAGTCGCTCCGGCTCTGGGAACCCGTAGCGCTGCTCCCACGCGCGCAGCGTCGCCTCACCGACCCCCGTGCGCTCGACCACGTCGCGGATCGGCAGGCCGTCGGGCGCGAGGCTCATCCGACGCTCTCGCGCACCTTGCGCAGACCCAGGCGGACGCGGCTCTTCGCCGTGCCGAGGGGCACCCCCACGACCTGGGCGATCTCGCTCGCCGTCAGATCCTTCCCGACGGCGAGCAGCACGGCCTCGCGTTGTGGCGGCGGCAGCCGGTCGAGGATCGAGAGCACGTGTGCCGATCCCTCCCGCTCGATCGCACGCTCGGCCGCGCTCGGCTCGTGCCGGAGGGTGGTCCGTGCGGCCGCGGCGAAGCGCTGGGCAGCCGCCTCGCGCGCGGCTTGGGTGCGCCAGCGGTCCACCGCGCGGCTGCGCGCGACCATCGTCACGTACGAGCGCAGCCAGCCGCGCCCCGCGTCGAATGAGCCCGGCCTTTTCCACAGCTGCGCGAACACGTCCTGGACCACGTCTTCGGCCGCGACCGGATCGCGCAACACGCCGAGAGCCGCGGCGAAGGCCATCGGGCGGTGCTCTCGGTAGGCGCGCTCGAAGTCGCCCGGGTCGCTGAGGTCCCCCGTCCGTTTCTTCTCGATGTCTGTCGAGGAAAAGATGGACAGAGTGTAGAGGTTCTGTGAGACAAGGCGAGAAACCCTGAAGAGCCAGGCGAGGTCTACAGTTCCAGGCTCCGATGGCCCTCATCTCGCGCGGCTTCAAGGGACGACGTCAGACCGACGCGGACGCGGCTCGGTTGCCGCCGGGGCAGTACCTGACCACGGACTTCCCAGTGCTGTCCGCCGGGCCCACGCCGCACACGCCGCTCGACGAGTGGAGCTTCGCCATCGGCGGCGCGGTGGGGACCGCGCGCTCGTGGACCTGGGAGGAGTTCACCGCGCTGCCCACCGAGAGCGTGACCGTGGACATCCACTGCGTGACCAAGTGGTCGAAGTTCGACACGGCCTGGAAGGGCGTGCCGGTGGATGCGCTGCTCGACGGCACCGACCCGTGGGGGCAGTTCGTGGTGGCCTGGTGCGACGGCGGCTACACCACCAACCTCCCGCTCGCAGACGTGATGAACGGCAAGGCGTGGGTGGCGTACGAGTACGGCGGGGAGCCGCTCGATCCGGAGCACGGCGGCCCGGCGCGCCTGCTCGTCCCCCATCTCTACTTCTGGAAGAGCGCCAAGTGGATCCGCGGCCTCAACCTCGGCGACCACGACGAGCCCGGCTTCTGGGAGGGCTACGGCTACCACAACTACGGCGATCCCTGGAAGGAGCAGCGGTACTGGAGCGACTGACCGCGAACGAGCCGCGCCTGTTCTGGCGCGTGGCCACCGTCTCCGAGATTCGTGCCGAGACATCCCACGCCAAGACGCTCGTCCTCGACGTGGAGGGCTGGCCCGGACACCGCGCCGGGCAGCACGTGGACGTCCGCCTGACCGCCGAGGACGGCTACCAGGCCGAGCGCTCGTATTCGATCGCCTCGGCGCCGGAGAACGAGGATCTCGAGCTGACGATCGAGCTGATCGAGGACGGCGAGGTGTCGCCGTACCTGACGGAGGACGTGCTCGAGGGCGACCAGTTCGAGCTGCGCGGGCCGATCGGCGGCTACTTCGCCTGGGACACGGCACGCGGAGGTCCGCTGCTCCTCGTCGGCGGCGGATCGGGGCTCGTGCCGCTGATGGCGATGCTTCGCCACCGCCGCGACGCGGGCAGCCAGGCGGATGCCCGGCTGCTGCTGTCGGCGCGCACGATCGAGGACGTGCTCTACCGCGAGGAGCTGGAGGAGCTCGCCTCCGGCGGTGTGGCCGTGCACACCACGCTCACGCGCGGCGCCGCGCCGGATGGCTGGCAGGGCTGGACGCGGCGGATCGACCGCGAGATGCTGCTTGCGGTCGGCCCCGAACCGGCCGCGCGGCCGCTCATCTACGTCTGCGGCCCCACCCCGTTCGTCGAGGAGGCGGCCCGCCTGCTCGTGGCGCTCGGCCACGAGCCCGCCACCGTCCACACCGAGCGCTTCGGACCCACAGGAGGCTGAGATGGAAGACATGCATACGGACGGCAACGCGATCGCCGGGCTGCTTCAGGAGGTGTTCGTGGCCGAGGTGACCATGACGATGCGCCGCTGCCAGTCCTGCAGACAGGAGAACCCGATCGGCGCCCACCGCCACTACCCCGGCGCGGGCCACGTGCTGCGCTGCCCGAGCTGCGGCGACCTGGCGGCCACGATCGTCTCGCTGCCCGACCGGCATGTGGTGAGCGTGCACGGCGCCTGGAGCGTGGCCAGGCCCATCTGATCCGCAGGGCGGCCGACGGCGTAAGGTCGCCATGTGTGGACGGATGCGGACGACGCCGTCATCGGCGGTGACCTGACCGCCGCGCTGGCCTACGTCACGCCGGCCGGCGGAGCGGTGGTCACCGCCGTCGCGCCGATCGGGATGCGCGACCGCCAGGCGGGCACGGTGGCGTTCACCACCTCGCTGGGCTTCGGTCGCAAGCTGGATCGGATCAAGGAGAACCCCAAGGTCGCGCTCGCCTACCACGCGCGCGAGCACGGCTTCGCGAGCGAGCCCCGCTTCGTGCTGGTGCAGGGCACGGCGAGCTACGACGCGCATCCCGACCGGGCGGTGCTCGAGAACGTGGTCGGTCCTGCCTCGACCCGCTTCATGGGGCCGCCGCGCAGGGGACCGTTCTGGGACCGCTGGCTGCGCGTCTACTACGCGGACCGGGTGCTCGTGACCGTGCAGGTGGAGCGCGTACTGTCGTGGCCCGACCTGGCCTGCGCCGGCGAGCGAGAGGTGGCAGGAGCGCCCGCGCCGGCCGGCGATCCGGACGAGCAGACGCCGCCAAAGGGCGGTGCCGGGCCGCGCGTGGACGTGGCCCGCGCGGCGCGGCGGCTGCGCCGCCTGCCCCACGCCCTGGTGGCCTACCCCGGCGCCGACGGCTTCCCGCTGATCGTGCCGGTGACGATCGGCGCCGACAGCGAGCGCGGGCATCGCGCTCGAGGGACCGCTGGCCGCGGGCGGACGCCGGGCCGGGCTGCTCGCGCATCGCTACGAGGCGAAGCTGATCGGACTCGAGACCCGCCAGCACACCGGCTGGCTTCAGGACGGGGTCTACGCGCCCCATACCGAGAACGGCTTCCGCGCGCCGGCGAACAAGACGCTGCTGCTGCTGGGCAACGGGCTGCTGGCGCGGCGCGGCCTGAAGCAGGCGCAGGCGCTCGGCCGCGGCTAGAGCTGACCGAAGCGGATGTCGCGCGTCGCCGCGTCGGCGGCCGCGAAGGCCAGCAGCCGCTCGCCCTCGGCGCTCGCCTCGGCGCGGTCGCCCTTGGACAGCCGCTTGAACACCTCGATCCGCAGTGTGGCGCTGCGCTTGGCACGCTCGATCTTCCACGCGGCGCACACGTGCCCATCCACCAGCAGCGCGCCCCTCATGAAGATGCGCTCGCGGTGCTCGTGCGCGATCACGCGCGTGCGGTCGGCGTGGGAAAGCAGCGCGTTGTCGTACTCCGGCAGGAAGCGGGCCGGGGCCGGAGTGTCAGGGTCCGGCAGCGGCCCGTCCGGGACGTCGAGCAGCTCGCGGCCGTCCTCGCCCTCGAAGCTGCGCAGCTCGGGCCGCAGCCTGTCGATGACGTCCTTCAAGCCGGTTAGGCCGGACCAGGTCTGCACGTCCTTCACGCTGGCCGGTCCGTAGGCGGCGAGGTAGCGCAGGATCGTCCGGTCGGGCGCGGTGTCGCGCGCGAGCCCGCGGCCGAGCCAGGACTCCGCCGTGGTCAGCTTCGCCAGCCCTCCCACGCCCCACACCCCGCGCGGCGGCACCTGCACCATCGGCGCCAGGTTGCGCAGAGCGTGGGCGAGCGAGGTGGCATCGCGATCCGGCCAGCGCTCGTTCAGGCGCTTGCCGAGCTCCGACAAGCGTGAGCGGCTCCTCCTCCACCAGCGCCCGGCCGGCCACGACCACCGCCTCCAGGTCCATGTCGTCGAGGTTCTTGCCGTAGGGGCTGCCGGTGTACAGCGAGCGCTCGAGGAAGGCGCCCAGCACCGGGCGGAGCGCGAGGCAGTCGTCCGCCGTCACCAGGTGCACGGTGGAGCGCATCAGCACGATGCGGACGGCCTCGCGCTCGACGATCAGGCGCGCAAGCTCCTCCGTCTCGAAGCCCTCCAGCCGGGACCAGAGGCCCACGTAGGGCGCCAGCGGCGCCTGCGCCTGCATGCCCACCAGGTGCTCGATCGCCTCGGCGGCGGACAGCGGCGAGCGGCGCAGCAGCAGCTGCCGCTCGAGCAGGGCCCGGTTGAGAGCGCGCCGAGTCAGCACGCGTGGCAGGCTAAGGCAGGAGCCATGACCGAGCCCGCGGAGACATTCGTGCTGGCCGCCACCGCCGGACATCGCGCGCACGCGGAGGCGCTGCTCGCGGCACACCCCGAGATCGAGGCCGACCGCTGGGCCGCGCTGGTGCTCGGCCGCGGCTGGGAGGGTGATGCGAGCGCCCCCGGTGGGCCGCGCGACTGGGCCCCGCTGCTCTACGTCTGCCACGGGGTGTTCTCATCCGCGGCCCTGGCGCGCGACCTGCTGGCTCGCGGAGCCGATCCGAACGCGTTCTTCGTGAACGAGTACGGGCAGATGTCGGCGCTCTACGGCGCCGCGGGGGTGCTGCACGACGCGGAGCTCACGCGCGCGCTGCTCGAGGCGGGCGCGAACCCGGACGACAACGAGTCGCTCTACCACTCCACCGAGTCCCGCAGCCCGGACTGCCTGCGGCTGCTGCTCGAGCACGGTGCGCGGACCAGCGACACCAACGCGCTGGCACACGCGCTCGACGAGGAGCGGCTCGAGCACGTCACGCTGCTGCTGGACGCGGGCGCCGACCCGAACGAGGGCGCCCTGCTCGCCCACGCGGTGAGGCGCGGGCGCGGGCCCGAGTTCCTGCGGCTGCTTGCGGAGCACGGGGCGGAGCTGGATCGCCCGGGTGGCGAGACCTGGCGCGGCGATGTGCGCCTTCGCACCCCCTACCAGCACGCCGTGCTGCGCGGTCGCGACGACCAGACCACGACGCTGGCCGAGCTGGGTGCGTCGACCGCGGTGGACGATGACGACCGCGCCGTGGCCGCCATCGCGCGCGGCGAGCGGCCGGCGAATCCGCTGCCGGACGAGCTCGACCACGACTGCCAGGAGGTGGTGATCCTGGCTGCGCTGCGTGGACACCTGGCGGTGGTGCTCGAAGCGCTCGGCCCAAACTTCAGGGGCGTGGTGGGCGGCTCGCCGGAGGGCACGCTCCTGCATCACGCGGCCTGGGTGGCCAACGCCGATCTGGTCGCAGAGCTGCTGGCGGCGGGTGCCGATCCGGCCGCTCGCGCCGACGCGTCCTTCGAGACGCCGCTCGGCTGGGCCGCGCTGGCGTCGAGCTGGCAGGAGGGACGCGACCACGTGGCGGTGGCGAAGCTGCTTGTGGAGGCGGGCAACGAGATCGAGCCGCGCTTCCTCGACGTGGCTGAGGGTCCGCTCTACGACTGGCTCGCGGCGCGGGTCTGAGGGTCAGCGCGCGAAAACGGACCCGAGCCGCTCAACGAGAGGGTCGAGCGACTCGTGGGTCTCGAGCTCATCGATCGTGGCCAGGACGGCCTCAGCCTGATCGCGGCCGATGACCTGCTCGCATGTCGTCAGGAACTTCTCGCGGATCTCCGACCCGGTCCCGATCGTGTCGACGGTCTCGACAGCCGTGCTGTGCGAGCGACCGTCCGCGGTCGTGATGGCGACCTTGCTCATCCAGTTCCCGGTCTCCCGGTCGATGCGCTCACACTCGTCGTCGGAGGAGACCCACACCTTCTGCATCACTTGCTGCAGCTCGGGCCTCTCGGCCGTGCTCGCCCTGTACCAGTTGGGACCCCTGTCTCCACCCACGACGGCCGCGGCCACCTGATAGGGGAAGTTGAACTGCATGTCGGCGAGGCTGTCCGCCTCCTGATCCCCGAAGCCAGTCGCATGCGACTCACTGGTCATCACGTCGATGCGACTGATCTGAGAAACGTCGATGTCCTCGTCCCTGAGCAGCGACAGCGTTCCGGCGATGGCAGAGAACGTGTAGGTACATCCGGGGTATGCCTTGGATGCGAACTCGTCGATGTAGAACGTGGTCCCCAGGTCACGGGTGACCTTGCTCTCGTCGTACTGATCCATGCCCAGCATCAGCGCCAAGCCACGCTCGCCGTCGAGGATGTTGTTCTCCTGCACCGCCCTGAGCCCGTGCTTGGCGGACAGCGCCGCGAACGCGCCGGTCATGGACATCCATGCCCAGCCCTGCTTGATGTCCTTCCGGGGAGTCAGGCCCTCGTCGCCGACCCACTTGTAATAGGCCGGGATCGGGGTGTAGATCCCGGCCATCCCTATGGCTGACGTGGTCTCATCACCTGAGAGTCGAAGCGCGCGTGATGCCGCTCCCGCCGCCCCGAACACGGAGAGCGTCGACCCATTCAGCTCGGCGGAGCGAGTGATCGTCATGTCCATCGAGCGCAGAATCCGAGCGACGCACTCATAGCCGGCCGCGACGCTCGCCAGAAACTCCGCACCCGAGATCCCGGTGGCCTCGCCCGCGGCGAGCGCGGCCGGAACGGCCAGCGGCCCGATCCATATGGGGCAGCGGCCGCTCTCGCTCATCATGTAGTCCGAGTAGTCCAGCATCGTGGACAGCGCGGTGTTCGCGAACGCCGCCCACGGAACCGAGACCCTGTCACCGGAGCCGATGATGGTTGCGTCAGCCGAGCCCTCGCCGACGGAGCGCGCCAGGCTGCAGAACGCATCGGCCCCGTCGAAGCAGCGCCCGCCGATGGCATTCCCAAGCGCGTCGATCGTGACCAGCTTCGCCTGCGACAGCACGCGGCTGGGCAACGTCTCCGCGTCGAAGCCTGCGATGTACTCCGCGAGCTCTCTGGTGGTTGACACTGAAATGCTCCTCTAGCTCGTGGGTTTGCTTAGCGCGCGCGGTGCTGCTCTGCCAGGCGGGCTCGGCGCCTTGTGCTCCCAGGCGTCCGCGAGCAGCGTCTCGCTCGCGAGCGCCGCGTCGGCGCCTCGGACGCAAGATCCAGGCTCACGACCGCCGCCAGGCGCTTGCCCCACCAGCGCTCCGCGCATGCGTTCGGGTGCGCCTGCACCGCCGTGAGGATGCCGTCGTGGTCGAGCATCACGTTCAGCGTCTGCTCGTCCCAGAGCGTGGCGAAGATCTTGCCGCGCACGCGGAACGACGGCCGGCCGTGATGATCCTGCTCGACCGCCTCGGGGAGGGCGAGGGCCAGGTCGCGCGCCTGGTCGGCGGTGATCATCCGGCGATGGTAGATCGCGGTCGGTCAGAGACGGCCGTTTGCGCGCAGCGTCGCCAGCGCGTCCACGGTGAGCGAGCCGCGCCACTCCTGCTCGCCGAGCGGCGACCAGGCCAGCCAGTTGAAGGTCCAGCCGCCGTCCTCGCGCTGGCCCGCTGCGAAGCGGTCGAGGTGCAGCTCGATCGTCGCCTCGTCGAACAGCGGGCGCGCCGGCGAGTCCGGCAGCGGCGCGAAGTCGAGCGGGCCGTGGATCTCGCCGGGGGCGTCAGGATCGAGCTCAGCCGCAGCCAGAACGAGCGGCCCCACACGCTCGAGAGCCGCCTCCGCGCGCCCGCGGTCCGGGACGCGCTGGAGGAACGCGAGCACGGCGCGCAGATCGTAGGCGCCGGCGTCGCCCAGGTCGTCGATCAGCGACCACATCAGCTCGTCCGCGCGCGCGAGCCAGGGGTGCTCGACCCCGCGCGCGTGCAGGGTCGCGGCGATCAGGCCGGTGCAGATCGGCGACGCCGGAGCGGACTCCCGCGGCTCAAGCCACGGGGCGTGCGGCCAGCCGCCGATCGAGGGCTCGACGAACCTGGCCCCGCCCTCCGGCGGCGCGACGGACTCGAGCCAGTCGCAGGCGCCGCGCACGAGCTGCTCGTCCCACGCGCCCGCCTCGTCGAGCGTGCGTAGGGCGAACGCGACCGCCAGCGGCTGGCTGCCCGGTGCGCGGCTGTCCGGCTCCAGCGCGTTGCCGAAGCCACCGTCCTGGTTGCGATAGGCGGCCACGGCATCTCGGACCGGCGCGCCGTCGCCGTCCTGGAACAGGCGCTCGTAGCGGCGGCGGTCCAGCACGCGCGCGTGCTCGGCCAGGAAGCGCTCTGCCGCGGTGATGTCGGGTGCGTCCACGACCGCCATTCCAGCACGCGCGGGCTCGCGGCTCTTGAACGAAACGGTCACACTTGTCCACATGGAGCTGCAGCCCGGATATCGAGAGCTGGCGCCGCCTGCGGAGCTGCGCGACCTGCTCGCCTGCCTCTGGATCCGCGTGGCTCCCGAGCTCGAACGACCCAGGCGTGCGCGTGCTGCCCGACGCCTGCTCCGATCTGATCTGGAGGGAGGGGCAGGGCGCCTTCGTGGCGGGTCCCGACACCGCGGCGTGGCTGTCGCTGCCGGCGCCCGGCTCGCTGCTCGTGGGCGCGCGCTTCCTCCCCGGGCTGGGAGGCCCGGCGCTGGGGCTCCCGCTGAGCGAGCTGCGCGACATGCGGGTGGACCTCGCCGAGCTGCGGCCGGATCTCGACGCGCGGCTGGAGCCGGACCTGAGCGCGCGGGCGGCCCTCGAGCGGATGCTGGAGACCGCGGCCGCGCTGGCCGTCGCCGCACCGGCCGACCCCGCCGTTCAGAGGGGCGTGCAGATCCTGGGCGACCCGCGCTCGCGGGTGCAGACGCTCGCCGGCGAGCTGGGCCTGAGCGAGCGCCAGCTGCGCCGGCGCTTCCATGCGGCGGTGGGCTACGGGCCAAAGACGCTGCAGCGCGTGCTTCGCTTTCGCCGCTTCCTGGCCGGCGCACGGCCGGACGCGGACCTCGCGCGGATGGCGTTCGACGCCGGCTACGCGGACCAGGCGCACCTCACGCGCGAGTCGGTCCGCCTGGCCGGGTTGACGCCCGCCCGGCTGGCCCGGCCAACCTGAGCAAACCCGCGCGCCGGGCGGCTCCGAACCCTTTAGCATCAACGGTCAGGTCTTTTGATCTGCGCGATGCAGATGAAGGAGGAGTGGAGTGCCAGTCGACCAGCAAGCGCCGGAGCGCTGGCAGGTACGAGGTGAGCCCGGGGCTGCCGGGCTGGACGCGTGGGCGGGAGTGCTTGCCGCCACGCACATCCCCTTCGACGTCCGCGCCACCTACCGCACGCCGAAGGCGTTCCGGGGCATGGTCACGAGGCGGCGTTTCGGCGACCTCGCCCTGGTGGACTGCGCGTCGCTGCCGTTCCTCGGGCACTGGGGCCTGGGCCAGCCCGCCGAGTCGATCGTCGGCTTCCAGCTGATCCGCCGCGGGGTGGAGCAGGTGCGCGAGCGCTCCCGCAGGGTCTCGCTGACCGCCGGCGACATGATCCTCTGGGACGGTCTTCAGCCGGTGGACGTCGAGGTGGTCGAGCCGTTCATGAAGCGCACGCTGATCTTCCCGCGCGAGCGCGTGCTGGCCGTCTGCCCGCGCCTGGCCGACGTGAAGGCGCTGCCGCCGCTCAAGCAGAGCGCCTCCGCCCGCCTGCTGGTCCGCTACGTGGACGCGCTCGCCCACGAGCTGCCCCAGCTCGACGGTCCCGCCAGCGCCGCCGCCGCGAGCGCCGCGCTGGAGCTGCTGCGCGCGGCCGTGGAGCCCAGCCTGCCCACCAGCCGCTCGGCCCGGCGCACCGCGCTGCAGGCCGAGGTGCGTCGCTACGTGCGCGCGCACGTGCAGGATCCGGCGCTCGACCCCGAGGCCATCGCCCGGGCGCACGCGATCTCGGTGCGCGCGCTGCACGCGCTCTTCGAGGAGTCGCCCGAGTCCGTGGCCGGGACTGGTGCGGCGCGAGCGGCTCGCCCGCTGCCTCGAGGACCTGCGGCTGCCCACCGGGGGCTCGGTCACCGAGATCGCGTTCCGCTGGGGCTTCCGCGACGCCGCCCACTTCTCGCGCGTGTTCAAGCGCGAGTTCGAGCTCACCCCGAGCGAGGCCCGCCGCGCCGCATGGCAATGATGGAGGGCAAGGCGGGGCTGGTGACCGGCGGCGCGAGCGGCATCGGGCGCGCCTGCGCGCTGCGCTTCGCGGCCGAGGGCGCCGCCGTGGTGGTGGCGGACCTGGAGCGCGCGCGCGAGGGTGGCGAGGACACGGTGCGGATGATCGAGGAGGCCGGCGGCCAGGCCGAGTTCTTCCCCTGCGACGTGGCCGAATCCGAGGACAACCGCGCGCTGGTGGCGCGCGTGGTGGAGCGCCACGGCCGGCTCGACTTCGCGCACAACAACGCGGGCATCGGCGTGCACCACCCGCTGCACGAGACGACCGACGAGGACTTCGACCGCGTGATCGCCGTGAACCTGCGCGGCACCTTCCTCGGCATGAAGCACCAGATCGTCCAGATGCTCGAGCAGGGCGGCGGCGCGATCGTGAACACGTCCTCGAACGCGGGCCTGATGGCGGTGATCGGCCTCAGCGCCTACACCGCCAGCAAGCACGGCATCCTCGGGCTGACCAAGAACGGCGCGGTGGAGTACGCCAACGACGGCATCCGCGTGAACGCGGTCTGCCCCGGCGCGATCATGACGCCGCTGATGTCCGACCTGCCGCCCGAGCGCGCGGCGGAGATCCTCGCCCCGCAGGCGATGACGCGGCCGGGCGAGCCCGCCGAGGTGGCCGCCGCCGTGGTGTGGCTGTGCTCCGACGACGCGTCGTTCGTCACCGGCGTGGCGCTACCGGTGGACGCGGGCTCGGTGGCCTGGGTCTCGGCGCACCGGAGCTGACGCGATGACCGTCGCTCCTCCGGAGATCCTCACCGGCGCCGGCCTGCCGGAGGAGGAGGTGGCGATCTGGAGGCGGGCGGAGCGCGTGGAGTTCGGCTCCTTCCCCGCCTCGGTCCGGGCGGTGAGCGAGTACCTCACGCGCGGCCAGGCGCTGGCCGCGCGGCTGCCCGAGCGCCCCGCCCGAAGCGAGGCCGAGGCTGCGGCGGCCGCGGCGATCGCGGACGCCCTGAACGCCGCGCGCGTGTCGTTCCTGCGCGGCCACGCCGAGGAGCTCTACTCGGCCCTCACCGGCAACCTCACGCGCGCCGTGCGGGTGGACGACCTCCTGTACGACGCGGCCGAGCGCTTCCCGGGCCTCGTGCCCAGCCGGGCCGAGGTGGACGCCGAGCTGGAGCGCAAGCTGGCCGACAAGGAGGGGGTGGAGATCGCGCAGGGTCTGCTGGTCGCGCACGTGCTCGCCTCCCGTCGCTGCGGCCTCCACCTCGTGCACGCGATGCTGCGGCCCACGCCCGAGGCGCTCGAGCGACTCGAGGACTTCCGGGCCACCGGGGTGGCCGACCTCGGCCCGGCGATGGTCGAGCGGCGCGGGCCAGCGGCACTGCTCGAGTTGCGCAACCCGCGCCGGCTGAACGCCGAGGACGACGACACGCTCGGTCCGGTCGAGACGGCCGTGGACCTGATCCTGCTCGACCCCGACGTCGAGGTGGGCGTGATGCGCGGCGGCGTGGTGGAGCACCCGAGCTACGCCGGCAGGCGCATCTTCGGCGCCGGCCTGAACCTCACGCACCTCTACTACGGGCGGCTGTCGTTCCTGTTCTTCCTCACGCGCGACCTCGGCTACGTGAACAAGATCTACCGCGGCCTGACGGGGCCCGAGCACCGCCCGGACGAGCCCGAGGACACCACCGAGAAGCTGTGGCTCGCAGCCGTGGAGACCTACGCGATCGGCGGCGCCTGCCAGCTGCTGCACGTGATGGACCACGTGATCGCCGAGCGCGGCGCGCGCCTGTTCCTCCCCGCCCGCAAGGAGGGGATCATCCCCGGCGCGTCCAACCTGCGGCTGGCGCGCTTCGTGGGCGAGCGGCTCGCGCGCCAGGCGATCTTCTCCGGCCGTGAGTTCGAGGCCGGCACGCCGGAGGGCGACCTGCTGGTGGACGAGACGGTGGACCTGGAGGAGATGGACGCCGCCTTGGAGGCCCGGATCGAGGCCCTGACCAGCTCGGGCCTCGTCAGCGCCGCCGCCAACCGGCGCACGATGCGCGTGGGCCAGGAGCCGATCGACATCTTCCGCCAGTACATGGCCACCTTCTCCAGGGAGCAGGCCTACTGCCACCTCAGCCCCGCGCTGGTCCGCAACCTCGAGGAGCACTGGAATGCGCGCGAGCGCACCCTCTGAGCCGCTGGCCATCTGGGACCCGGTGGAGTCGCTCCCGCGCGAGCAGCTGCGGGCGCTCCAGCTCGAGCGGCTGCGGGCGACCGTGACGCGCGTGCTCGAGCGCCAGCCCGTGGTGGCCGCGGAGCTGACCGCCGCCGGCGTGTCGTCCGCTGGACGAGCTGCGCTCGCTGGACGACCTGTCGCGGTTGCCCTTCAGCCTCAAGTCCTCGCTGCGCGAGAGCTACCCGTTCGGCCTGATGACGGTGCCGCGCGAGGAGCTGGTGCGCCTGCACGCGTCGAGCGGCACGCACGGCAAGCCCACGGTGGTGGGCTACACGCGCGCCGACCTCGACAACTGGACCGAGCTGATGGCCCGCTGCATGACCACCGCCGGCGTGCGGCCAGGGATGCTGATCCACAACGCCAACAGCTACGGCCTGTTCACCGGCGGCCACGGCTTCCACCAGGGCGCCGAGCGGATCGGCGCGACGGTGCTCCCGGTGTCGGGCGGCTTCAGCGCGCGGCAGGCGCTGCTGCTGCGCGACCTCGGGGGCCAGGTGCTGGTCGCCACCCCCTCCTACGCGCTGGTGATCGCGCAGGCGGTGCGCGACGCGGGCATCGAGCTGTCCGAGCTGCGGCTCGAGATCGGCCTGTTCGGCGGCGAGCCCTGGAGCCACGCACTGCGCGACGAGATCGAGGCGGAGCTGGGCCTGAGCGCGATGAACCTGTACGGCCTGTCGGAGATGTGCGGACCCGGGGTTGCCGCCGAGTGCGCGACCGCCCGGGCCGGGCTGCACGTGCAGGAGGACCACTTCCTGGTGGAGGTGATCGATCCCGACAGCGGTGAGGCCATGCCCGAGGGAGAGGTTGGCGAGCTCGTGTTCACCACGCTGCTCAAGGAGGCGCTGCCCCTGCTGCGCTACCGGACCGGCGACCTCGGGGCGCTCACGCTCGAGCCCTGCGCCTGCGGGCGCACGCTGGCCCGCCTGACGAGCCTGCGCGGGCGGCGCGACGACATGGTGATCGTGCGCGGCGTGAACCTCTATCCGTCGAACGTCGAGCACGTGCTGCTGAGCGTGGAGGACGTGGCGCCCCACTACCAGCTGATCGTGGAGCGCAACGGCCCGATGGACGAGCTGACCGTGCAGTGCGAACCGGCGCACGGTGGCGTGGATCGGGCCGCGCTGAGCGAGCGCGTCGGGCGCCTGCTGCAGGAGCAGACGGGGATCCGCGTCGCCGTGGAGGTGCTCGAGCCCGGCGCCGTGCCGCGCTCCGAGGGCAAGGCCGTGCGCGTGGTGGACCGGCGCTGAGCGCCTAGGGCTGCAGGACCACCTTCACGTGCGTGTTCCCCGGCGAGGTGAGCGTCTGGAACATCGACTCCGCCTCCTCGAGGCGTGCCGTGGCGGTGATCAGGTCGTCGCCGGGAATGCGCCGTGAGGCCAGCAGCCCGATCGCGTCGGCGAACTCCGCTCGCGTGTAGGTGAGCACGCCGCGAATCGTCAGCTCGCGCAGCACGATCAGCGGCGCGGGCAGGTCGAGCGGCTCGAGCGAGAGGCCCACCAGCATCACCTTGCCGAGCGGCCGCACGAGCTCCACCGCCAGGCGCGCCGCCGTAGGGGTGCCGGCGCACTCGAACACGCATGCCACGCCCTCGCCCGCCTCCTGGCTGGCATCCGTGAGCGGCACCGTGCGAAGCCCGAACGACTCCGCGCGGCCGGCCCGCGCGGCGTTGCGCGACACCACCGCGAGCCGCTCGAAGCCGCGCTCCCGCAGCACCAGCGCGGTGAGCAGCCCCACCGGCCCGGCGCCGATCACCAACACCGGATCGGACGGCGAGAGCGCGGCGGTGTTGACGGCGCGCACCGCCACCCCGAGCGGCTCCACGAGCGTGCCGGCCCGATCGGAGACCGTGTCCGGCAGCGCGAACAGCATCCGCTCGTCCACGATCATCTGCTCGGCGTAGCCGCCTGCGCGCCCGCTGCCGAGGCCCACGCCGTTCTCCACGGCCGACCGGCACACCTGCTCGTTGCCGCCCACGCAGCTCTCGCACTCGCCGCACTGGGCGAACGGCAGCACGGTCACGCGATCGCCCACGGACCAGCCCGATACCCCTTCGCCGAGCGCGGCGATCCGCCCCGACAGCTCGTGGCCCGGCACGGTGCCGGACGGGAACAGCTCCGGCACGTCGCGGAAGTGGAGATCCGAGCCGCAGATGCCGCAGAAGCTCACATCGAGCAGCGCCTGACCGACGCCCGGCGCCTCCACCTCCCGCTCCACCAGGCACGAGGCTGCGGTCATCGGCGACCTCGATCCGGCGCACGCCTACCCGCCCTCGCGCATCGACCTCGGCCAGATGCCCTGCTTGCCCGGCGCGAGGATGCCCTGCGGGTCGAGCGCGTCCTTGATCGTCTCGCAGAAGCGCATGTAGGCGTGATCGTTCCACGAGTACTGGTCCGCCGCGAGGTCCATGAAGTCGAGGTGCGCGCGGTACTCGCCGTAGCCGAGCTTGGCCGCATCCACCACGAGCTTCCTCGACACCTCGTAGGCCGAGCTCACCTGGCGCTCGTCCTTGGTGTCGAAGATGACCATCGTGATGTGGGCGAAGCTGCGCGCGCTCACCGGCAGCAGCGCGGCCATGTAGTCGAGCCCCGCGCCCTCGATCCCGGCGCGCAGGAGGTCGCGCAGCTCGCAGTCGCGTGGCGGGAGGTGGACGGCGAGATCGGGGAGAAGCCGATGTGCCCGCCCTCCTCGCCGCCGTACCAGCCGGTCATCGCGTTCAGGTCGAGGCTCGGCACCCCGCCCTGCACGCGCTCGTGCGGGTTGTCGAGGTTCGGGATGTCCTCGGGCGCGCACTTCGTGCCCCAGACGTCGACCCCGTCGATCTCGGAGAAGGCGCGGCGGATCTTGTCGAACTGGTGGTCGACGACGGCCTCGTCGCCCCACAGAGCCGAGCGCATCAGCCAGCGCCCGATCTCGAGCTCGCGGCCCATCTGGTCGAGCGTGGCGTCGGGGATCGGCCCGTCGCCCTGCCACCACTTGGTGCGCTCGGTGACGATCGTCGCGTAGAGCACCGTGTTGATGATCTGGGGCACGCCGCGGATGGTCCCGTCGAGCATCAGCCGGCGCAGGGTGTCCACCATCGGCCCGAGCGCCTCGTCCTTCCAGGCCCGCACCCAGACCGGCATGTAGACCTCCGGCCAGGGCATCAGCCAGACGCCCATCTTCGTCACGATCCCGTAGTTCGACTGCATGAAGAGCTGGTCGGGCGTGGGCCCGAGGCCGCGCTTGTACAGGTGCCAGGACGGGTTGTCCGGCATCGCCCCCATGCCGGTGCGCATCACGTCGCCGTCCGCCAGCACCACCTCCAGGCCGCACTGCATCGACTGGTCCTGGCCGTACGGCAGGTAGGTGATGCCGTTGTCGAGCGTGTTGCCGATCACGCTGCCCCAGCCCACGTCGGCGATCGAGAGCATCAGCCTGTGCCCGCCGGCCCTGATCGCCTCGTAGAGGTCGAACCAGCGCACCCCCGGCTCCACCACCGCGTAGGCGCACTCCTCGTTCAGCTCGAGCACGCGGTTCATGTTGCGCAGGCGAGACGATCGCCGATCCCTTCACGCGCGGGGCCGGGCCGCCGTAGCCGTTGTTGCGGCCCTGGCTGTGGGTCCAAAGCGGCACCCCGCGGCGGCCGGCGATGCGGACGATCTCCTGGATCTCCTCCACCGTCTCCGGCATCAGCACGACCGACCCCGTGTACTCGTCCCAGGTGGAGAACGCGAACGGATCGCGCCACTCGCGCAGCTCGGCCTCGCCGTCGATCACGCGCTCGGCGCCGAGCGCGTTCGTGAAGTCGCGGAGCGCCTCCGGCGACAGCGCCGGGGCCGGCATCGTGCTCACCGCAGCAACCGTACACCCCGTCCAACGGGGCCCGCGCGAGGCTCGCGCGCATCGGCAAGTACCGCGGCGCTCTGTGGCTGGACTCGGCCGCGCCGGAGAGCTATGTTCGGCGAGGCGTCCCTCAATGGAGGAGGAGTGACGATGGCCGATGTCGAGCTGATGGCCCTGTACTGGACGATCGCCGGTCCGGCGGACGTGCACACCGGCCGCGAGTGGAGCACCTTCGACTGGCGCGACCGCTGCGAGCAGGCCGCCAAGGTCGGCTACAAGGGCATCGGCCTCTGGCACGCCGACATCGAGCACCAGCTCGAGACGCGCACGCTGCGCGAGATGAAGCAGATCTTCGACGACGCCGGGCTCGAGTACCTCCAGCTCGAGTTCATCGCCGACTTCTGGGTGCCCGAGGGCGATCCGCTGCGTGCCGCCTCCGACAAGCGGCGCAAGCTGCTGTTCGACGCCGCCCTCGAGTTCGACGCCTACCACATCAAGGTGGGCAACATCCCTGGCACGCCGGCCGAGATCCCGCAGCTCACCGAGGCCTTCGGCGAGCTGTGTCAGGACGCGGTGACCCGTGCCGGCGGCGTGGACATCGTCTACGAGTTCATGCCGTTCGACGTGAACGTGCAGACGCTCGACACCGCGCTCGAGGTGGTGCAGGGCGCGGCGCAGCCGAACGGCGGCCTCGCGATCGACACCTGGCACATGGCCAAGCTCGGCATCGAGCCCGACGAGCTGCGCAAGGTGCCGCTCGAGTACCTGATGTGGATCGAGCTGAGCGACGGCCAGTGGGAGAACATGGAAGACGCGGTCGACGAGGTCGTGAACCACCGCCACCTCCCCGGCGAGGGCGAGTTCCCGATCCGCGACTACATCGCGGCCTGCCGGGACGTGGGCTACGACCGGCCCTGGGGAGTCGAGGTCCTGTCATCGGCGCTGCGCGAGCTCCCCATCGAAGAGGAATTCAAGGTTTCGTACGAGGCGACGGCCAGCCAGTTCAGCCCGGCCGTGGCGTGAGAGGAGACTGAATGGCAGAGCTCGACAACGACCGGCTCGTCTGGATGTTCACCCAGATGACCCGCATCAGGGAGTTCGAGGACCGCATGAAGGGGACCTTCGAGGAGTTCCCCGGCGTGATCCGCGGCCACACGCATCCGGCCGACGGCGCCGAGGCGTCGATCGTCGGCTCACTCGCCACGCTCGAGCCGGGCGACCAGGTGATGTCCACCTACCGCTGCCACGGCTACCCGATCGTCATGGGCAGCGACACCAAGGCGATGATGGCCGAGATCTACGGCAAGAAGACCGGCCTCTGCAAGGGCTATGGCGGCTCGATGCACCTCGTGGACCCGGCCGTGGGCTTCCTCGGCACCTCGGGCATCGTCGGCCAGGGCATCCCGCAGGCCACGGGCGTGGCCTACGCGCAGCAGATCCGCGGCCAGGGCCAGGTCACGCTCTGCTTCTTCGGCGACGGCGCCACCAAGCAGGGCGCGTTCGCCGAGGCGCTGAACGTCGCGTCGCTCTGGAAGCTGCCGATCGTCTACGTGATGGAGAACAACAGCTACAACGTGGTCACGCGCTCCGAGCAGGAGGACGCGAACGCCGCCGCGGGCGAGCCGCTCTCGGTTAAGGCCAAGGCGTTCAGCATGCCCGGCGTGACCGTGGACGGCAACGACCCACTGGCGGTCTACGACGTGGTCACCACAGCGGTGGAGCGCGCCCGCAAGGGCGAGGGGCCGACGCTGGTGGAGTCGCTCTACTACCGCCTGGCGGCCCACGGCAACATCATCGCCCCGCCCGGCGTGCCGCTGCACTTCCCGGAGCACGAGGCGGTGGAGGTGTTCGGCAACGTCGAGGAGTACGAGGCGGCGCTGCGCGGCGACCCGATCCCGCGCTTCCGCGGCGTGCTGGTGAAGGACGGCGTGCTGAGCGCCGAGCAGGCCGACGAGATCTACGAGCAGGCCCGCACCGAGATGCAGGCCGCCGTGGACTTCGGCATCGAGAGCCCTCTGCCGGATCCGGCAGAGGCCACCAACTACGTCTACGCCTAGGAGGGGATGGCAATGGCACGCGAGCTTCCCTACATCGCAGCGATCAACGAGGCCATCCACCTCGAGATGGAGCGCGACGACAGCGTCCTCTACATCGGGCAGAACATCGCCACGACCGAGAACGACCCGTTCCTCACCGCCTTCGGCTCGGACCGGGTGCGGGTCACGCCGATCTCGGAGACGGCCGAGATCGGCATGGCCGCCGGTGCTGCCATCGCCGGCTACCGGCCGGTGGTCGAGCTCTACATGGCCGAGTTCATGCTCGTCGCCATGGACCAGGTGGTGAACGAGGCGCCGCGCTTCCGCTACATGTCGGGCGGCCAGGTGAAGGTGCCGCTCGTGCTGAAGGCGGGCTACGGCTTCACCGCCGGCTGGGCGGGCCAGCACACCGGCTCGATCTACGGCATGTTCATGGGCGTGCCGGGGCTGAAGGTGGCGCTGCCCTCCACCGCCGCGGACGCCAAGGGGCTGATGGCCACGGCCATCCGCGACGACAACCCGGTGGCCTACTTCCACCACTACCTGCTCACGCTCGAGCACGGCGAGGTGCCCGAGGGCGAGTACCTGGTGCCGTTCGGCGAGGCGGCGATCCGCCGTGAGGGCAGCGACGTGACCATCGTGGCCACCGGCTGGTGCGTGGACCGCGCCCTCAACGCGGCCGAGACGCTGGCCGCCGACGGCGTGAGCGCCGAGGTGATCGACCCGCGCACGCTGGAGCCGCTCGACACGAAGACGATCCTCGAGTCCGTGGACAAGACCGGTCACCTCGTGCTGGTCGACCAGGCGACGAAGCACAGCTCGGCCTCGGCTGTGATCGCGTCGGTGGTGGCCGAGGAGGGGTTCTCCTCGCTGAAGGCGCCGATCAAGCAGGTCACGGCGCTCGACGCAACGGTGCCGTACAGCCAGCCGATGGAGGAGTACGTGCTGCCCAACGAGGAGAAGGTCGTGAACGCGGTGCAGCAGGTGCTCGGCCAGGCGCCGGTCACGGCGTAGCGGGTGGCCAAGGCCCAGAAGGCGCGCGCCCTCGACGCCGAGGGCGCCGTGCGCCTGCTCGCCACGATGTGGCGGATCCGCCTGTTCGAGGAGCGGGTGGGACAGCTCAAGCGCGCGGACGAGGTGCACGGGCTGATCCACCTCAGCGTCGGGCAGGAGGGCACGGCGGCCGCGGTCTGCGGGCAGCTGCGCGACGACGACCCCGTCTACAGCGGCCATCGCGCTCACGGCCACGCGATCGCCAAGGGAGCCCCGCTCGAGCGCGTGATGGCGGAGCTGATGGGTCGCTCGGACGGGCTCTGCCGGGGCATGGGCGGCTCGATGCACCTCGTGGACGTCGAGCACGGCTTCCTGGGTGCCACGGGCGTGGTGGGCGGCAACATCCCGATGGCGCTGGGCAGCGCGCTGGCCGCGCGGCTGCGCGGGAGCGACCAGGTGGCGGTCGTCTTCTTCGGCGACGGCGCCGTGCAGGCGGGTCACTTCAACGAGTCGGTGAACCTGGCCACGCTCTGGGAGCTGCCCGCGATCTTCGTCTGTGAGAACAACGGCTTCGCCGAGTTCACCCCGCGCTCGGCGCACACGAACGTGGAGCGGGTCAGCGACGTGGTGGCGCCCTACGAGCTCGAGCGCGAGACCGTGGACGGCAACGACGTGGGCGCGGTGTTCGAGGCCTTCGGGCGCTTCCTCGCGACGGCGCGCAGCGGCAAGGGCCCATTCCTGCTCGAGTGCCTCACCCACCGCCTCCGCGGCCACTACGAGGGCGACCCGTCCAAGTACCGCGAGGCCATCTCGAAGGCGGATTGGCAGGAGAAGGACCCGGTGCTCCGCCTCCAGCGGCGTGGCGTGGACGAGGGCTGGTTCGACGAGGAGGCCGCGGCGACGATCGAGCGAGAGGCTGGCGAGGCCGTGGAGGCGGCGGTGGAGTTCGGCCGCGCCAGCCCCTTCCCGCCGCTCGAGCTGGCCGAGGAGCTGACGTACGCGTGAGCGAGACCACGTACGTGAAGGCGATCACCGCCGCCATGGCGCGCGCCATGCGCGGCGACGAGCGCGTGTTCGTGCTCGGCGAAGACGTGGCCGAGGGCGGCCCCTACACCACCACGGCCGGCCTGGCGGAGGAGTTCGGCACCGCGCGCGTGATCAACACTCCGATCAGTGAGGGCGCGATCAGCGGCGTGGCCGTCGGCGCGGCCCAGTCGGGCATGCGGCCGATCCTCGAGATCATGTTCATCGACTTCATCACGCTCGCGCTCGACCAGATCGTGAACCAGGCGGCGAAGGCGCACCTGATGTCGGGCGGGCAGCTCACCGTGCCGCTCGTGCTGCGCACGCAGGGCGGCGCCGGCTACCGCGGCGGGGCGCAGCACTCGCAGTCGCTCGAGAGCTGGCTCACGCACGTGCCGGGGCTGAAGGTGGTCATGCCCAGCCGGGCGGTCGACGCGGCCGGGCTGCTGGCGAGCGCGGTGGCCGACCCGAACCCGGTCGTGTTCGTGGAGAACAAGACGCTCTACTTCAAGCGCGAGGACGTGCCCGACGAGCCGCCGCCGGTGCCGATCGGCGAGGCCGTGACGCTGCGTCCGGGGAGCGACGTGACGATCGTCGCGCTCTCGCGGCTGGTGGACGAGTCGCTGGCCGCCGCCGAGCGGCTGGCCGCGGAGGGCATCGAGGCCGAGGTGATCGACCCGCGCACGCTGGTGCCGCTCGACCTCGACTCGATCGTGGAGTCGGTGCGGCGCACCAACCGCCTGGTGGTGGCCCACGAGGCCGTGGAGCACGGCGGCTTCGGCGCGGAGATCGTCGCCCAGGTGCAGGCCGCGGCCTTCGACCACCTCGACGCGCCGATCCAGCGCGTTGGCGCACCCTTCACGCCGATCCCGATCAGCCCGCCGCTGGAGGACGCGTACCTGCCGGGGCGGGATGAGGTGTACTCCGCTGCACTGGCCGCACTCGGCCGCTGAAAGGAGTCCCCATGCCCTACGAGACGCTGCTGTACGAGGCCGACGGCGCGATCGCCACGATCACGCTGAACCGGCCCGAGCGGCTCAACACGATCGTCCCGCCGATGCCCGACGAGCTCGAGCAGGCGGTGCACGCGGCGGTGGCCGACCCCCAGGTGAAGGTGATCGTGCTGCGCGGGCGGGGGCGCTCGTTCTGTGCGGGCTTCGACTTCGCGGGCGGCTTTCACCACTGGGACGAGGCCATGACCACCGACGGCGCCTGGGACCCGGGCAAGGACTTCGTGATGGCCACCGCGCCGAACTTCGGACCGATCCCGAAGTTCATGAGTATCTGGCGCTCGCCCAAGCCGGTGATCGCCCAGGTGCACGGCTGGTGCGTCGGCGGCGGCAGCGACATGGCGCTCTGCGCGGACCTCGTGATCATGAGCGAGGACGCCCGCATCGGCACGCCCTACTCGCGCATGTGGGGCTGCTACCTCACGGGCATGTGGCTCTACCGGCTGGGGCTGACCAAGGCGAAGGAGCTGGCCCTCTCCGGCGACTCGTTGTCGGGCACGGAGGCGGCCGAGATCGGGTTGGTGAACGCGGCGGTGCCGTTCGAGCGGCTGGAGGACGAGGTGCGCGACCGGGCGGACAAGCTGGCGTCGCTGCCGTCCTCGCAGCTCGCGGCGATGAAGCTGATCGTGAACCAGGCATACGACAACATGGGCCTGGCCTCCACGCAGGTGCTCGGCCCGATCCTGGACGGCCTGATGCGCAACACGCCCGATGCGCTGCGTTTCGTCGGCCTCGCCGAGACGGAAGGCGTGACCGCGGCGATCGAGCAGCGCGACGGGCCCTTCGGCGATTACAGCCAGGCGCCGCCGGCCGAGCGGCCGGATCCGTCACACGTGATCGAGTAGCCGGTGAGGCGGGGACGCGGCGGGTCGTTGACCACTGCCGCACGGATCGCCCATCTGGTCCGACGCTCTACCTCTGTTTTCGGCCGCGGGCGCGAGATCCCCTATGTGACATATGTCCAAAGTTGCCAGCGGGGAGATCGACAGCCGGTCTAGGAGCCGTCGGACCAGACCAGCGCCTGGGCGACGATCACGCCGGTGCCGTCGAACGTGAGCGCCGGCGACCCCCACAGCTGGTAGCCCAGCGCCAGCGCCTCACTCACGCGGTGGCAGAAGGCGTCGTCGTCGGGACCCGTGAGCACGCGGTAGACCGGCAAGCCTTCAGGCGGTGGCTTTGTCACGAGTCCATGGTGGCAGGCGGCGAACCGCTACCGCTGGTTCAGCGCCGATCTCGTCGTGCGCCAGTCGCGGTGGGCGCCGCCTCAGCCACGCGTGCCCCTCCCAGGACCAGCGAGAACATGACGACGATCACCGCGAGCTGTCGCACTGCGGGCTGAGTCCCCGGAGAACCCGCCGGTCAAACGCGCTGGTAGCTTGGCCCGGTGGCTGAGCGTCGAGAGGCCTCGTTCCCGATCGGCGCGGCGGCCACCATCGAGGAGCTCGAAGCCGATCCTCATCCGCTGCTGGCGCGCCTGCGCGAGAGCGAGCCCGTCTCGTGGTTACCGGCGCTCGACGCCTGGCTCGTGAGCCGCCGCGATCTGGCCCTGACGGCCATGCGCGACCCCGAGCGGTTCACCGTCGACGATCCGCGCTTCTCCACCGGCCAGGTGGTGGGCCCAAGCATGCTCACGCTGGAGGGCGCCGAGCATGGACGCCACCGGACCCCGTTCGCGCGCCCGTTCCGCCTCGACCCCGTGCGCCAGCGCTTCAGCCAGCTCGTGGAGAGTGAGACCGACTCGCTGATCGACGCCGTCGAGCCCCAGGGACGCGCCGAGCTGCGTCGCGCGCTGGCAGGCCCGCTCGCCGCGCGGATCGTGGCGTTCGCGCTCGGGCTGGAGGGGATCGAGACCGCCACGATCCTCGGCTGGTACGACGCGATCGTGGATTCGGTCACGGGCGTGGCGGCCGGCAGGCCGGTGACCGAGCAGGGCACACAGGCCGCGGCAGCCCTGCGCGTCGCGCTCGAGCCGAGCATCGGGGGCGACCCGGACTCCTCCCTCGTTGCCGCCGCGGCGGCGGCGGGAGGGCTCACGCACGACGAGGTGGCCTCCAACGCCGCGGTGCTCATGTTCGGCGGCATCGAGACGACCGAGGGGATGATCGCCAACGCGCTGCTCCACCTGCTGGCACACCCGGACCAGCTGGCCCTGGTCACGGCCGACCGCGGCCTGGTGGCGAACGCGGTTGAGGAGTCGCTGCGGCTGGAGCCGGCGGCCGCCACGATCGACCGGTATGCCACGTGCGATTTGGAGCTCGGTGGCGCGCAGATCGAGGCCGGCGAGCTGGTCACGATCTCCATCGCCGGCGCGAACCGCGACCCGGCCGCGTTCCCGGATCCGGACCGCTTCGACGTGCTGCGCGATAACGCGGGCAGGCAGCTGGCCTTCGCCGGCGGCCCGCACGTGTGCATCGGAATGCACCTGGCCCGCCTGGAGGCGCACGCCGCGATCGGCCGAGTGCTGGAGCGCCTGCCCGGCCTGCGCCTCGACCCGAGCAGCCCGGCGGCACCGCGCGGGCTGGTGTTCCGCAAGCCGCCGTCGCTCCAGGTGCTCTGGGACGTGAGCTAGCGGAAGACGCCCGTGTGACCGAGCGAGTAGCGGCCGGGCTGCGGGTACACGCAGAGGCCATGCGGCCCGCTGCCGACGGGTATCCGCGCCAGCAGCCGCCCGGTGTTCGTGCTGATCGCGTACACCACGCCGTTGTAGCGCCCCGACAGCCAGAGCACGCGGCCGTTCGCCGACACGCCGCCCATGTCCGGGCTGCCACCGCCCGGGATGTGCCACTTCTTCACCACGCGGCCGGTGCGGAACGAGATCAGCGAGATCGAGCCCTCGTTCCGGTTCGACACGTACAGGTAGCGGGAGTCCCGGCTCACGTAGAGGCCGTGCGCACCGCGCCCGGTGTGGATGAAGCCCTTCTTCCGGAAGCTGCGGGCGTCGACCACCCAAACCCCGTTCGAGGCCATGTCGGCCACGTAGAAGAGGCGGCCGTCGGGCGCGAGCTTCACGTCCTGGGGCATCGCGGTGGAGCGCAGCAGCAGTCTGTCCACCACCCGCTCGCGCGCCACGTCGATCACCACCATGCGGCCGGAGAACTCGCAGCTCGCAAGCGCATAGCGGCCATCGGCGGTGAAGTCCATGTGGTCCACCCCCTGGCATGGCACTGGCAGTGAACGATGCAGCCGCATGGTGTGCGCGTCGCGGAAGTCGAGCCGGCCGAGGCGCTCCGCGACCACGATCGCGTAGCGGCCGTCGGGCGTGAAGTACATGTTGTAGGGATCGGCCACCGGGATGGTCCGGCCCGGGGCGCCGGTCGTCGGATCGATCGCCGTGAGGCTGTTGCCGTAGTCGTTGGCCACCCACAGCGTCTTCAGATCCCATGAGGGCACCACGTGCTGCGGCTGGCGGCCCGTGGCGAAGTGCCGCACGATCCTGTGCGTGCGCGGGTCGATCTCGTCGACCGTGTTCGACTCGCTGTTGGGCACGTAGATGAGCGGCCGGGCCCTGCGCGCGGCTGCCGCGATGCGGCCGGGCCGGTCGGCCGAGTAGACGTCGAGCGGGTTCAGCACCGGCGGCATCCCGGGCAACGCATGGCTCGCCACCCGCGGCGGCTTGAACACGGGGTCCTTGGCGGCCGGATGGTCGTCGCGGTCCTCACCGCAGCCTGCGGCGACCAGGGCGAGGGCCGCCAGCAGCAGGAGGGCGAGCGCGCGCCTCACGCCCGCGGCCGCAGCTCGACGACGGTGGACACGGTGGCCGTGGCGCCGCGGCCACCGAACACCAGGATGCGACCCGGCTGGGTCGCCGCGCCGAGGTCCGACAGCGGCGCGGGCAGCCGTCCGGCCGCCTGGAGGTGCCTGTGGGCGGGATCGAAGGCGAAGATCCGCCTGGTGGGCGTGCCGGGCTGGATCCCGCGGCCGCCGATCACGTAGACGCAGCAGCCGAACGCCGCCGCGGCGGCGTGCGTGACGCCGTGGGGCAGGCGACTGGCCTTGGTCACCGCGTGGGTGCGCGTGTCGAAGGCGAGCAGGTCGCGTGTGGCCACGTTGCCGGACGTGCCGCCCGCGATGTAGACGATCCGGCCGAGCGCCGCCACCGCCGCGTAGCGCAGCGGATGGGGCAACCTCGCGACCGTGCGCGCCGTGCCGTGGCGGCTCCACGCGAGGATGCGGTCGCTCGCCTTGATGCCGTCGAAACCGCCAACGATGTACGCGGTGTCGCCCACGGCGGCCGCCGCGATGTCGGACAAGGGCCTGGGCAGGTGCCCTGCCAGCGCGGTGGTGGCGTTGTGCGGGCTGAAGCGCAGGATCTGGTCGCTCTGCACGGTGTTCGCGCCCCCGAACACGTACACCGTGCGGCCCAGCGTGGCCGCGGCCGCGTCGTGGAGTGGGACGGGAAGCATGGCGTGACCCGTCTGGCGCGACCCGCGCATGGTCACGACGTCGGGGCGCGAGACGTCGGCCGCCGTCAGGCCGCCGAGCAGCACCGTGCGGGATGCACCGAGCCCGGTCACCGCCGCGTCCTGCACCGGGGCGCTCAGCTGGCCAACCACCGCGGCGCCGAGCTTCACCGGATGCACCGCCGGTCGCGGCCGCGCGGGCCGCGGCCGCACCACGTCGTGGCCGCCTCCCCCGCGCGAGCCCACGATCGCCGCCACCACCGCCAGCGCGCCGAGCGCCCCGATCAGGGCAGCCCTGATCCGCCGCCGGCGCACCTGGCGGCGTCTGGCGGGGTCAGCCATCTCGGTGCTGGGATAACGGCTCGTCACGTGCTGGCCGGCCCACTCGGGGGCCCGCATACGGAACGGCCCAAGCTAACAGGCCCGACCTGAACGGCTTATTAACGCCCTACGAGAGGGCTCTCACGAAGGGTCCGCTAGGCGGAGCGGTCGGCGAGCGCTGTGCGGCGCCGCAGCTTGATCACCGCGGTGCTCTCGCGCGCGTCGACGCCCGCGTCGCGCAGCTGCCTCGCCCGGACCCGCAGGAGGTCGACCAGATCGGCGGTCGGCACGAACGGGTTGGCGATCGCGCGGTCGCCGCTCACCGGCTGGGCGGCCTGGATCGTGCCGGCCACCGCCGCGACCACGAGCGCTCCGGAAGGCACCCGCGCGCTGTCGAGCGCTGCCAGCCGCTCGAGCGCGACTCGATCGGTGGGCGCAGCCATCCGCACGGTCACGTCGAAGACGGCCGGAACCGGCGAGTTGGTGCGGCGGTCACTCCGCGGCCCACCTTCGGGCACGTTGCGGGGACTGCGTGAGAGTAGAAATCCTGTGAACATTGTGGGATCCTTCTGTTGTACAGTCCTTGTGGTACAAGCGAGAATACGCAGTCAAACGGGGGGATCAATGTCGTACAAGCTGGACTTGTCTGACATCACACGAGATTCAGATGTATCGCTGACCCAGCAGCTGGTGGACCGCATCGTGGCCGCCATCGACTCCGGCGAGCTCGATCCGGGCGAGAAGCTGCCCACCACGCGCGCGCTGGCCGAGCAGGCCGGCATCAACCACCTCACGGCCGCACGGGTGTACAGGCGGTTGGCGGAGCTGGGCTACGTGACCGCCAGCGTGGGCCGCGGCACGTTCGTGCGGACGCTCGCCCCAGCCGCCGACGAGCGCCACGGCGACGACTGGCAGATCTACGCGCTCCCCGACCGGCCCCTGACCTACGGCGAGCAGATCCTGAACGACGCCTTCCGCCTGCCCAACGAGCCGGGCATGCTCTCGATGTCCACCGGCTGGCCGTCGCCGAGCGTCTACCCCACCGAGGCGCTGGCGCAGATCGCGGCGGACGTGTTCCGCGAGGAGGGTGGCAACGCGATCTCCTACCTTGGCGCCGAGGGCCTCTACGAGCTGCGGGAGCAGATCGCCCTTCTCGGCGCCGAGCGCGGCTGGGCGACGGACGCCGACGAGATCATCGTCACCTCGGGCGCCCGCCAGGGGATCGACCTGGTGGCGCGCGCGCTGCTCGAGCCGGGCGACGTGGTGGTCACGGAGTCCCCGACCTTCGTCGGCACCCTCTCGTCGCTGCGGGCGACCGGTGCACGCGTGATCGGCGTCCCGGTGGACGAGCACGGCCTCGACGTGGACGCGCTCGAGCGGGTGCTCGCCCGCCACGAGGTGAAGCTCTGCTCGCTTCAGAGCGCCTGCCAGAACCCGACCGGCCGCGACCTCTCGCCGGAGCGCCGCGCGCGCCTCGCCGAGCTCGCGATCGCGCGCAACTTCTTCGTGCTCGAGGACGGCGTCTACGCGGAGATGCGCTTCGAGGGCGAGCACCCGCAGGCCGTGCGCTCCGCCGCCCCGGGACACGTGATCCACGTGAACTCGCTCTCGAAGACCGTCGGCGGCGGGCTGCGCGTGGGCTGGCTCGCCGCCAAGGGACCGGTGTTCGAGCGGCTGGCCACGCTCAAGACCGAGGCCGACTTCCACACCAACACGCTCGCCCAGCACATCGGGGCGCGCTTCCTGGCCAGCGGCGCACACCGCGCACACGTCGAGCAGACGATGCCCTTCTACGTGGAGCGCCGGGATGCGCTCATGGAGTCGCTGGAGCGCCATCTCGCCGGCGAGTACCACGCGGAGGTGCCCTGCGGAGGCCACCACGTCTGGCTCGCGCTCGAGCACCCGCTGAACGAGCGCGACCTCTACGCCGAGGCGGCGCGCTCCGGCGTGACGTTCACGCCCGGCGGCGCCGTGACCGCCGAGCGCCACGCCCAGACGCACCTGCGCCTGTCGTTCCCGCTGCTGGACCCCGCGGAGCTGGACGAGGGCGTGCGACGCCTGGCGAGGGCGATCAGGCAGGTGCGCCGCACCCACCGGCACGCGGCCACGGTGCCCCTGTCCTAGAGTCCGGCCCATCGCCGCGCTCGACTCCCTCGCCCACCGCGTCCGCCCACCCGCCGGCGACCCGTCGGGCGCGCTGGTGTTGCTGCACGGCCGGGGCACCGACGAGCACGACCTGTTCCCCTTGCTGGACCTGCTCGACCCCGAGCGGCGCCTGGCCGGCTTCACCCTGCGTGCTCCACTGACCCTCCCGCCCGGCGGCTCCCATTGGTACATCTCGCGTGAGGTGGGCCGGCCGGACCCGGACACCTTCCGCTCCACCTTCGCGCTCGTCTCGAACTGGCTCGACGAGCTTCCGGACGCCACGGGCGTGCCGTGGGAGCGAACCGTCCTGGGCGGCTTCTCCCAGGGCGCCGTGATGACCTACTCGCTCGGGCTCGGCGAGGGTCGGCCCTCCCCAGCGGCCCTGATCGCGCTCAGCGGCTTCATCCCCGTGGTGCCGGGCTTCGAGCTCGACCTTGCCTCGAGGCGGGGGCTGCCGGTCGCGATCGGACACGGCACGCAGGACCCGGTGATCAGCGTGGAGTTCAGCCGCCAGGCGCGTCCGCTGCTGGAACAGGCCGGCCTCGCGGTGGTCTACAGGGAGTCCCCGATGGCCCACGGGGTGGACCCGGGCTACCTGACCGACCTCTCAGGCTGGATCACTGACGTGCTCGCTGCAACGCCAGAGCAGTAGCCGTTTCCTGCTCCCGGCTTTCGGCCTTCTGCCTTCCGATGGCTTCAAGCACGCGCTGCCTGAGCAGCGGCGACGCCGCGACCTGCGGCAACCGCAGTTCCGGCTTCACGCGCCTGACACCCCTCATCTCCTGTCCTAACTCTTTGGTCAGGCCTTGGTTGGCCGGTTGGCCAGTCGACGCGCGCCAGATATATGCTCAAACAGGTGAGCGACTCGCACACGCGCCAGTTCATGTTCGAGGGGCAGAGGCTCGTGTACGACGAGTACGGCGAGGGTCCCCGCGTTGTGGTGCTGATGCCCGCCCTCCTTCTGTCGCGCAAGATGCAGGACCCGCTGGCGCGCGCACTGGCCGATCGCGGCAACCGCGTGATCAGCCTCGACGTGCTGGGGCACGGAGAGTCGGACCGCCCGCGCGACATGTGGCGCTACTCGATGCCGCTGTTCAGCGAGCAGGTGGTGGCGCTGCTCGATCACCTGGGCGTGCCCGAGGCGGTGGTGGGCGGCACGTCGCTCGGCGCGAACGTCTCGCTCGAGACGGCCGTGCGCGCGCCGGAGCGCATTCGCGGGCTGATCGCCGAGATGCCCGTGCTCGACAACGCACTGCTCGGCTGCGCGATCGCCTTCACGCCGCTGCTCGTGGCGCTGACCTTCGGGGCGCCGATCACGCGCTTCCTCGCGCGCGGCTGGCGGCGTGTGCCGCGCGGCCTGCACAACATGATCGACGTCTGGCTCGACTCGTTGAGCCAGGACCCCGGCCCAGCGTCGGCGGTGTTGCAGGGGATCTACTTCGGGCGCTCGGCCCCGCCGCGCTCCGAGCGCAGCAAGATCGAGGCGAAGACGCTCGTGATCGGGCACCCGCGCGACCCGGTCCATCCCTTCTCGGACTCGGACATGCTCGTGCGCGAGCTGCGCAATGCGCGGCTGGTGGAGGCGAGCTCAGTGCTGGAGCTGCGGCTCACGCCCGAGCGGCTGACCAGCGAGATCGCGGACTTCGTGGACGAGTGCTGGGGGCCGCGCAAGCGGAGCAAGTCGCACGGCACCCGCCGCACGACCCCGGCGCCCGCTAGGACCGGTAAAGCGGGAAGAACCCGCCGTTCGTCCGGCCAGCGCTGAGCCGCCCGTAGCGCACTAGCGCGACTACCCCACTCGAGGTTAGGGTGGCGCACATGCGCACGTTCGGCCTCCTCCTCATCGCGGCGACCAGCTCGTTGGTGCTCGCCGGTAAGAGCGCCGGCGGCGCGGCCACCGTCACGAAATTCACCTTCACCGGCGACACGCAGAGCATCGTCGTGCCGGAGGGTGTGACGACCATGCACGTGGTCGCGATCGGCGGGAGGGGCGGGCAGGGCGCCCAGACGCAGGCCGTCGGTGGCTTCGGAGCAGTCGTGAGCGCGGATGTCGCGGTCACCCCGGGGAAGACCGTGATCGTCGTGGTTGGCGGGAACGGCGGCGACGCCGCCGGCGCCGTGGGCGGCAAGGGCGGCTTCGGCGGCTTGGGCAGCGGCGGGGACGGCGGCAGTGCGAAGAGCACATTGGTCGAGAAGGGCGGGGGCGGGGGCGGCGGGATGTCGTACGCCTACGTCGACGGCGAGGGCGTGCTTCCCGGCTTCCTCGTCGGCGCGGCCGGGGGTGGCGGCAGCGGCGGAGGGCGCGTCGGCGGGGCGGGCGGCAACGGCTCCGGCGACAACGGGACGAACGGTCAAGCGGGCAATCTCGGAGCCCCGACGAACGCCACTCCCGGCGGGGGCGGCGGCGGGGGCGGGACAACGACGGCGCCCGGAGGCAACGGAAAGTTCTTCGCCGGCGGGGCCGGCATTTTCGGCTTTGCCGACAACTCAGGCGGCGGCGGCGGTGGGGGCGCCGGCGTGTTCGGTGGCGGTGGCGGTGGGGAAGGTGACACCGACGGCAACGGCGGCGGGGGCGGAGCCGGGTCCAGCTCGGCCTCGAGCACCAACGCGACCAACGCGTCCTACACCAGGGATACGACCGGCGTGCCCTCGATCACGTTCACGTACGCCACGCCGTCCACGCCGGGCGGCGGTGGCGGGAATCCGGGCGCCGGCGGTGGCGGGAACCAGGGCGGCGGCAACAGTCCCGCGCTCGCGCCTGCGCTGAGCAAGCTCAAGGCAGCGCCGAAGACATTCGCCGCGGCGAGTCGCGGTGGCAGCACGGGTGGCACCGTCGGCACGACGATCAGCTACACCGCAGCCACGGCGGGCACGACGACGTTCACGGTGCTGGCACCGCGCAGAGGCGTCAGCAGCGCGGCGAGGTGCGTCAAGCCGAAGCGTGGCAAGCACGGCAAGCGCTGCACGCGTTACGTCTCGCTGGGCAGCTTCACGCACAAGGACGTGGCGGGGTTCAACACCTTCGTGTTCACCGGCCGCGTGAGGCGCCACCGGCTCGCTCGCGGCAGCTACAAGCTGCAGGGCGTCTCGAGCGCGAACGGCCACAAGAGCAGGGCCGTCACGCTCAGCTTCCGGGTCGTCGGCTAGCCGCTAGGACCGGTAAAGCGGGAAGAACCCGCCGTTCGTCCGGCCAGCGCTGAGCCGCTCGTAGGCCCGCGGGTCGCAGATCAGCTCGTGCGTGTGGAACGGCGCCACCGCGTTCGCAAAGCCCTGCTTGAAGTGGTCCAGGGCGTCGCCGGGCCGCACGCCGCCGCCGAGGTTGACCGGTAGGCCGCGCTCGCCCGCCAGCTCGATCATCGCCGCCAGCGTGCTCTTGAAGGGCGAGTGCTCGAGCAGCTCGTCCGCGGTGCCGCCGAGGAAGTAGTGCAGCATGCCGTCGCTCTCCGCCACGATCGCCCCCGCCGCGGCCCGGCCGTCCGGAGCTCGGGTGAGCAGGAGCTGCGCCCACCGGCTCGCAAGCACGCGCTCGAAGTATTCGTCCGTGTACAGGTAGCGCTCGGCGGCGTCGGTGCGGGCCATCGTCTGCGAGTAGACCTGCTCGAAGGCCGCGCGGCCCTCCGGGCCCGACTCCTCGGCGGTCGCGTACCCGAGGCGCTCGTTGCGGCGGATATGGCGCGCGTGGTTCGAGCGCAGCTCGAGCGGCTCGCGCGGATCGGCCAGGTGCACCTCGCTGCGAAGCGTCGCGCCCTGGAGGCTTGCCGGCCGCCCCAGCGCGTCGCGCAGGAACGCCGACACCAGCCCGGTGCCGGACCAGTCCACCTGCGCCGGGTCGAGGGGATCGCCGCTCACGAGGGCGCCGGGGTAGCCATACGCGGAGCTCGCGTCGAGCAGACCGTCGCTGTCCGGGATCTCGCGCACCACCAGCGCGACGGCCAGGCGATCCTCCACCACCAGCGAGTGCGTGATGCCCTCGGCGGAGTGGAACTCGGCCGAGCGGAAGAAGTCCCTGCTCAGCGCGCGCTCTCCGCCGTCCGCGACGAGCTCCGCCCTCACCCGCCCCACGCCTCGCGCAGGAGGCCGTAGACGGCCACGTCGAGCAGTCGCCCCTCGCGCCGGACCTGGTGGCGCATCATCCCCTCGAGCTGGAAGCCCAGCCGCTCGACCACGTAGCGAGCCCGCCCGTTCTCGGCGAGGATCAGCTGGGTGACGCGCGGCGCCTCGTGCTCCGAGAAGGCCCGCTCGAGCGTCAGCTTCTGCGCCTCCGTGCCCACCCCGCGCCCCCACACGTCGGGATCGCCGACCAGGATCCCGAGCTCCGGCGCGGTCTGGCGCCCAAGGCCGTACAGCGCCGTGAAGCCCACCGGCTCGGAGCGATCCGACAGCGCGATCGTCCACTTGCGATCGTGTCCCCCGCGCTCCATCGCACGGTCCACCCAGTCGCGCGCGTCCTCGTCGTCGAAGCTCTCGCGGTACTCCACGAGCCCCTCGATCACCTGCGGCGTGTTGAACCAGCGGTGGACGAGCACGGCGTCGGCCGCGGTGAAGTCCGTCAGCGAGACACGCACCGCTCGACCCTACCCCGTGTAGAGGCCGTGACCCGTCACAAGCTGGCGCAGCGTGCGCGTGAGGATCTGCAGGTCCAGCCGCAGCGAGCGGTTCTCCACGTACCAGACGTCCAGCTCGATCCGCTCGGGCCAGGAGAGCGACGCGCGCCCGTTCACCTGCGCCCAGCCGGTGAGGCCCGGCTTCACCTCGAGCCTGCGCCGCTGATGCTCCGTGTAACGGTCCACCTGCGACTGGATCGTGGGCCGGGGCCCGACGATCGCCATCTCCCCGCGCAGCACGTTCACGAGGTTCGGCAGCTCGTCGAGCGAGTAGCGCCGCAGGAACGCGCCGACGCGAGTGATGCGCGGATCATCGGAGCTGAGCGCGACGTCAGGCCCCCGATCCGACCCGACGGCCATCGTCCGCAGCTTGTACAGCTCAAACGCCTCCCCACCCAGCCCGACTCGCCGCTGCCGAAAGATCGCCGACCCCCGCGACTCGAGCCGGATGGCAACGGCAGCGGCCACGAGCACGGGCGCGGCGACCGCGAGTCCAACGGAGGCAACGAGCACGTCGAGGGCCCTGCCCTGCGACCTGCGACCTGCGACCTGCGACTTGGAGCTCACCGCGTGCCCTCAGCCTTCTCCCAAACCAGCGGCGCCCCGCCGCGTACCCAATCCCAAAACCCAACCGCAATCGACGCGGTGACCAAGACGTAGTAGTACGCCAGCCGCGCCGGCCTGAACGGCACGAACGCCCCGAGCGCCGCGGCGAGGAAGAACGCCACCTGAAGCGCGAGCGTGACCGTGTAGACCCAGCCCTGGCCCAGCAGCGCGATGTTCGTGCCGAGCGCGAGCAGGTGCAGGAACGGCGATGCATAGCGCAGCAGCCGGTGCGAGGCCAGCTCGAAGGCGAACAGCGGTCCGTAGCCCCGAGGCGACAGCATCCCGCCGCGCAGGATCGTGCCCCAGGCGCGGCTCATCATGCGGCGCTTGCGGCGGAACTCGCCCTCCAGCGTGGGCACCATCGGCTCCTCCGCCAGCGCCGCCGAGGCGTACACGGCGCGCAGGCCGCGCTTGGCCATCCGGAACGGCAGCGAGAGGTCGCCCGTGTAGGGGTCGCCCGGCTCGTGGTGCTCGCGGCGGAGCGCGTAGATCGCCCCGTTGCCGGCGGTGATCCCGCCCAGTCTCGACTCGAGCGAGCGCACCGCCATCTCGTAGCGCCAGTACGCGCCCTCCTCGTTGCTCCCGCCGGCCGGGCGCGTGAACCTCACCTGGCCGCAGACGTAGCCCACGCGGGCGTCGGCGAACGGCGCCACCAGCGCGCGGAGCGCCTCCGGCGCCCAGAGGCTGTTGGCATCCGAGAAGACCACGATCTGCCCGTGCGCCTGCGCCACGCCGGCGTCCTGTGCCAGGGCCTTGCCCCCGCGCGGCAGGTCCAGCACCGCGTCAGCTCCCGCGGCCCGCGCGAGCGCCACGGTGCGATCGGTCGAGCCGTCCGAGGCCACGATCAGCTCGAGCCGGTCGCGCGGGTAGTCCAGCGCGAGCACGTTGTGGACCTTGCCGGCGATCACGGCCTCCTCGTTGTAGGCGGCCACCACCAGCGAGGCGCTCGGCAGCTCGCCGCCGGCGGCGGGCAGCGCCCGCGTGCGCGTGAGCCGCGCCAGCAGCCAGAGCACGAGCGGGTAGCCCACGTGCGTGTAGGCGAGCAGCCCGACCGAGACCCAGAAGAGGACGGCGAGCACGGCGCGATTATGCGCCAAGCAGCCGGCGGTAGAGCGCGACCGTCTGCTCGGCCACCGCGTCCCATGAGTAGGGACCGGCGGCGGCTCGCGCGGCGGCGGCGGACAGCTCGGCGCGGGCGGCGGGGTCGGCGAGCAGGCTCGAGATCGCCTCGGCCAGCGCCTCCTCGTCCCCGGGCGGCACGAGCCGGGCGGCGCCGTGGCGCTCGGCCACCTCCACGAAGCCACCGACGGCCGACAGCACCAGCGGCTTGGCGAACGCGAGCATCGTGTAGAGCACGGCCGACTGGTCGATGTCCCGATACGGCAGCACGACGAGATCGGCGCGGCGCAGATACGCGGGCAGCTCGCGGTCCTGGATGAACCCCGACACGAAGCGCACGCGCTCGCCGGCCAGCGCGCGTAGCGGCGCCATGTCGATGCGCGGCATGCCCACCACCCACAGCTCGGCGCCCTCCACCTGCCGGAAGGCCCGCAGCAGGATGTCGACGCCCTTGTACTCCCGGATCAGCCCGAAGAACAGCACCACCGGTCCCTCCACGGCGGCCAGTTCATCCGGCAGCGGCGCCTGGTCGGGCTGGAGGGGCAGGTAGTCGAAGGCGCCCATCGGGATCACGTGGACGCGCGCCGGGTCGGCTCCCAGGCGCGCCGCCTGCTCGGCACCGTGATCGGAGTGCACCACCACGGCGTCCATCGAGCGCAGGAGGCGCCTGCGTGCTGCGGCCTGACCGCGGTGCTCCTCGTGCGAGATCACGTTGTGGGCGGTGAGCACGCGCGGGCGGGCGGGCGGCAGGAGCCAGGCGTCGAGCTGCTCGACGCTCAGCCACTGGTAATGCACCAGGTCCGCCTCCCGTGCGTGGCGGCGGTAGCGGAGCATGTCCGGCACGTGCTCGGCCAGCTTCAGAAAACGCCGGGAGGGCGCGTCGAGGCCCCGCTGGGTGGTGCGGCGGTAGAAGAACTCGTTCACCCGGAAGCCGTCGTCGCCCGGCACAGAGCCGTAGAGGAAGCGACTGGTGACCAGCTCCACGTCCACCCCGGCACGCGCGAGAGCGCCGCCCAGGGAGCGGTCGTAGGGCGGCGTGAACGCGGACGGATCGACGATCTGGACCTTCACTACGGGAGGATTCAAGCGTGCTTCTGTCCTACTGCGTCGTGAACACCGGCAAGCGCGAGCTGCTGCTCGCCTGCCTCGAGGCGATCGAGCGCACCGCGCCGGAGGGCGTGGAGCGCGAGCTGCTGGTGCTCGACAACGCCTCCGACGACGGCTCGGCGGCGGCCGTGGAGGCCCTCGGACGCGACATCCGGCTGTTCGCGCTCGACCGCAGAACCGGGAAGGCGGAGAACGACTCCACGCTGCTGAAGGAGGCGCGCGGGCGCTACTGCCTGCTCCTCAACGAGGACGCGGAGCTGCAGCCGGGCGCCGTGGCGGCGCTGATCGATGCGCTCGAGAACGACCCGAAGGCGGCCAGCGCCGGCGCGCAGCTGATCGGCCCGGACGGCAGCCCGCAGGCGTGCGCCTGGCGGCTGCCCGGCGTGGGCACGGCGCTGATCGGGGCGCTCTTCCTGCACAAATGGCTGACGCTCGAGAGCCGCGGCCACTCCACCCGCGAGGTGGGCTGGACCCAGTCGAGCGCCATGCTGGTGCGCCGCGAGGCGGCCGAGCAGGTGGGCTGGCTCGACCCCGACTTCTTCGTCTACTCGGACGAGACCGACTTCTGCAAGCGCCTGCACGACGCCGGCTGGCGGATGCTCTGGGTGCCGGCCGCGCGCGCGATCCACCACGACCAGCTGGCCACGGACGCGGCCGGCGCCGAGCGCCGGATCGTGGAGTTCCACCGCAACCGCGACCGCTACATGCGCAAGCACCACTCGGCGGCGGCCGCCTGGCTCGTGCGCTGGCTGACGGCCTGGCCCTACCTGGTTCGCGCCCTGGCGGCGACGGTGCTGCCTGGGCACGATCCCCAGCGCTATCTCCTACACGCCCGCCAGTCCGTGCGGCCCTGGCGCGGCGAGGGAATCCGCGAGGCGGCGGAGGAGTACAACCGGCGCGCAACTCACGCCGCTTAACGGGGTCCTCCCTACCATGGTTGGCTCCATGCTGTTATCCGTTGCCCGCTGGGCGCGGCGCCGCTGGTACTTCGTAGGGGTATTCGTCCTGGTGGTCGCGGGACTCGTCGTCTACCTGACCTACGGCCAGCGGCCAGGCGACGTGCTGAACGCGAACGTCCCGTTCTCCACGCCGACGCCGACGCCGCCGCCCCCCCAGCCAGTCGTGCCTCCGAAGGCCAAGAAGAAGAAGCCGCAGCCGCAGCTCGTCAACTGGCCCATGTACGGCTACGACCTGCAGCGCACCCACTACCTGCCGGGGGCCGACGCCAAGCTCGTCAGCCCGCCGTTCCGTCCCGTGTGGGCGATCGGCGGCCGCACGCTGATGGAGTTCCAGCCGGTGCTGTGGAAGGGCACGCTGTTCTTCGTCAAGAACGACGGCACCGCGTACGCCGTGCGGACGGCCACCGGGAAGGTGCTCTGGAGCCGCAAGATCGGCAACCTGGCCGCCTCCTCGCCGGCCTGGATGGACGGACACGTCTACATCACCACGCTCTCGGGCCGCATCACCGCCCTGAACGCCAGCGACGGCCACATCCTGTGGGCTAAGAACCTGCCGAGCCGCACGGAGTCCTCGCCGCTGCCGCTGAACGGAACGATCTACTTCGGCTCCGAGAACGGCACGGTGTACGCCCTGCGCGGCAGCGACGGCCGCGTGCAGTGGACCTACCACGCGAGCGGCGACGTGACCGCCGGGCCCGCCTACTCCAACGGCCTCCTCTACTTCGGCGACTACGGCGGCAACATGCAGGCCGTGCGGGCGAGCAACGGCAAGCTCGTCTGGAGGACGCACGAGGCCGGCCTCGGCTTCGGCCGCTCGGGCGGCTTCTACGGCACCCCCGCGGTGTCGTTCGGGCGCGTCTACGTGGGGAACCTGGACCGCAAGGTCTACTCGTTCTCGGCGCGCACGGGCCAGCTCGCCTGGAGCCACACCACCGGCAACTACGTCTACGCCGCTCCCGCGGTGGCCGACGTGCCGGGCGTGGACCCGAGCGTCTACGTGGGCTCCTACGACGGGACCTTCTACGCGCTCGACGCGCGCACCGGCGCCCAGCGCTGGAGCTACCGCGCCACGGGGCCGATCTCGGGCGCGGCCAGCGTGATCGGGCGGATCGTCTACTTCTCGACCCTCGCAGACGCACCGCACCTACGGGCTCGACGTGCGCACCGGCAAGCTCGTCTTCAGCTTCGCCCACGGTGCCTACAACCCGGCCATCTCGGACGGGCAGAAGCTCTACATCACCGGCTACTCGAGCCAGTACGGCCTGCTGCCGCGCAACAGCGGCAAATAGGCTTCCTCCTCGTGGGGAACGTGGAGACGATGCGCCTGGGCTACGCGGCCTGGAGCCGCCGCGACGTCGACGAGCTGCTCCGCTACATGACCGACGACATCGTGATGAAGCCGGCTGGCATCTTCCCCGGCCTCGACAGCGAGTACCGCGGCCGCGACGACTTCCTGCGCTTCATGGACAGCATCGTGGGGCCGTGGGAGGAGTTCGCGATCGTGCCCGTACGGCTGATCGAGGCGGGTGAGAACCGCGTGGTGGGGCTGACACGCTTCCGCGGCCGCGGGCGCGAGGGGATCGAGGTGGAGCGCGAGTTCGGCCACCTGATCGACTTCCGCGACGGCCTGGCCGCCCAGATCCAGTCCTACGACTCCTGGGACGAGGTGCTCGCCGCCGCGGGCGTGACCGAGTAGGAGCCGCTCTGCACGCGCTCGGCCACCGGCGGGCCTCGGCGCAGCGCGATCCCGAGGCCGAGCAGGGTCCACGTCAGCGGGTCCTCGAGGAAGTCCGCGTAGAGCAGCGTGTGGAAGGCGAGCGCCGAGAATGCCGCGGCGGCCACCACCCGCCCCAGCATGCGGGCGCTGGGCGGGCCGGGCCCGCGCAGCTCGAGCAGGCCGCCGAACAGGAGCCGGAACGAGACCACGAGCAGGAACACGTACACCCCCAGTCCCACCACGCCCTGCTCCGCTGCCACGGTGATCGGGATCGTGTGAGACGCCGACGCCGCCTGCGCCTCGCTCTTCTTCTCCCTGGCCCGGAAGCGCTCGGCGAACGAGCCGGCGCCGTAGCCGTACACGGGCCGGTCCGCAAACATGCGCAGGCCGCCCTTCATCAGGTTGAAGCGCCCGCTGGTGGCGTGGTTGAGCGACTTGGCCGAATGACCGCGCAGGTGGATCGACCCCGGGGCCGCGAACACCACGATCGCCGCCGCCACAAGCCCCGCCGCCAGCACCGCGATCACCGGCTTGGCCTGCCAGCGCACGGCGGCCAGCACGGCCAGCCCGACGAGCAGCGCGGCGATGCTGGACTGGGAGAACGAGAGCACGAGTCCGCCCCACAGGAGCGCGAGCAGCGCCGCGTACCCGAGGATCGCCCGCGGGCGGGTGTTCCACAACAGCAGCGCCGCCAGGGCCACCATGACCATCACCAGGAAGCGGCCGTAGATGTTCGGGTCGAAGAACAGCGAGTTGACCCGGAAGTAGGACTGGAACTGGTTCGACTCGATCACCTTCGGGTTCCAGAGCAGCTGGCGTGCGTGGTACTCCCAGAAGCCCACGAGCACGAACAGGACGGCGAGACCGACCAGCACGCGCATGCACCAGGTCATGAGCCGCGCCGTCCAGTCGAGCGAGGTCAGGAGCTTGAGCAGCAGCGCGAACGGGATGTAGAAGAAGGCGACGTTCTTGACGGCGGTCTCGAAGTCCGTGGAGTAGGCGGCCTGGATCGAGTAGAGCGTCACGGCGAGCAGCAGGGCGAGCTCCACGAGGCCCGGCTCGCGCTCGGCCGGCGCGAAGCGGTAGCCGTTCTCCGTCGCCCCCCTCGGGCCCCGCAGCCGTTCCCACACGTACGCCAGGCTGCCGCCCCCCACCACCACGTAGAGCGGCACCAGTAGCAGCGCCGACTGGCCGCCGGCCGCCACCGGGATGCGGAACGGCAGCGCGGCCACCGCGAGCACGGGCAGCAGCACGGGGCGGCGCAGGAACAGCGCCGCCAGCGCCACGATCACGCCCGCGCCCACCACGCACAGGGCGAGCAGCTCGGCGGGATGCGCACGCAGGTCGTGCACCTGGCTCGTGTTCCAGAGCTCGCCCACCAGCAGCACCGGCGACAGCGCGAACGCCACCAGCACGCACACCGCGCGGGCGCGAGCGTGGCCGAGGTAGAACGCCCCGGCCAGCGCCAGCGAGGCCAGCACCATCCCGCTGTCCTTGAAGACGACCGCTACTGCGAGAGGAGGGACCATATTCTCCTCGTCACGGCGCCCATCTCGATGCTCGTGGCGAGCTGCGAGGCCCACTGCGCGCTGCCCACCCGCACCACGTAGCCCTTGCCGAGCGAGTAGGCGACGAAGGCCGGATGCTGCGGGTCGCGCCCGGCCTGCGAGAGGATCTGGCCGCCGCCCACGAGTCGCACGTCCTGTTCGAGCCGCGTGAACGACCCGACGAAGCCGCCGGTGCCCGTGAACAGCTGCAGCTGGTCGCTGCCCACCTGCATCGGCGCGGCCTCGGTGGTGGTCTGGGCGGTCTCCTCGCTGAACACGTTCAGGCGCTCCGGCTTGGTCGGGTCGCCGAGCTGGTCGGCGCCCAGACTCACCAGTGCGGCGGAAGGAGTCCGTGCCGAACGAGGCCACGCGGCCACCGCCCTGCACGTAGTCCTGAAGCGCGAGTTGCACGCGATCGGTGAGCCAGGTCTCGTCGCCGGGGAAGAGCACGCCCGGCCGGCCCGTCAGCCCGGGCCCGTGACCGCGCGCCAGCGCGAGATCGGTGGTGAGGTCGTACGGCAGGCCCGAGCGGTCCAGGAAGCGCAGCAGCGGCACCACCTGCTCCTCCAGACCGGAGGCCAGGAGACCGTGGGCGAACGGCCGATTGATTCCCACGGTGTCGCCCTCCGACAGCAGGTTCGGGAAGCCATCGTTGTCGTCGTCGACCGGGTTCAGTCCCTGCCACTGGATGGTCGGCAGCACCACGAGCACGCGGCCGCGGCTGTGGCCGCGCACCGCCAGCGGCGTGACCGCGCGATGGCCGCCCGCCTGCACCCGCAGCAGGTAGAGGCCCGTGGGCGCCTTCGGCGGCACGCGCACGGCCAGCGTCGTGCTGGCGGCGCCGGAACCGCGAGCCACCGGCGCACTCGGCCCAGCGGGAGAGAGGCTCCAGCGCAGCCGCCGCGGCACCGGACCGACCTTGAAGCGCACCACGCTGCCCGCGCTCACGGGCTCGAGCGGCCCGCCGACGGTCAGGTAGCGGATCGAGACGCCCGAGCCGGGCGCAGTGCCACCTCGCACCGGTGGCAGGCGCGGGGGTGCGCTGCCTGCATTGCCGGCCTGGTCGAAGCCGGTCACGCTGACCTCATAGACGCCGTCGGGAGCGAACGTGCCGTCCGCCAGGCGGCCGTCCCACCTGGCGCTCTGCCTGAAGCGCGTGGTCTTGGGGGTGGCCACCAGCACGGGCTTCGGCAGGTCGGTGCGCCAGATGCCCAGCACCGGCTTCGGGTTCGACGGGGCCGAGTAGCGCACGCGCAGCACGCCCTGGGTGGGCGAACCGGGCAGGAACCCAGCCGGGCCGATCGACTTGAGACGCACCGGCGGCGGCCTGGTGTCCACGGTCACCGTGCGCGGGGCGGTGAGAGCGCGCCCCTGGTGGCGAAGCGTCACGCGCAGCCGGTAGGGCCCGTCGGGCACGATCTTGCCGTCGTCGCCACGGCCGTTCCAGCCATAGGAGTGGAAGCCGCGCCGGAGCGTCCTGCCCTCGATGAGCGTGCGCACGTCGTCGCCGTCGGCGTTCACGATCGAGACCGTCACGCCCTCCTGGCGCTTCGGCAGCTGGAAGCGCAGCCTGACCCTCGGGTAGCGACTGGTGGGCGAGAACGAGCTGCGCCCGCACGAGCGTGAGGTCACCCCGTTCGTGCACGGGCCGTAGTAATAGACCCGCTCCACGATCGGGGTCGATCGCTTGAGTCGTTGCGTGACGACGAAGGCGCCGAGCGTGGCAATCACCAGGGCGCCAAACACCACCCGGACCAGCAAGCTGCTCGGCACAGCGGGAAAGGTAACGGCCCTGGTCGTTGCCGGGCGTTAACCGGTGCCCGAGGCGGGCACCTTGTCGGCGCCGATGATCACCGCGACGTTGGCGTCGCCCGCGCGCTGCTGCGTCTGCGTGTCGATCGGCTCGGTGTCGGAGATGCCCAGCTTGCTGGCCACCAGGCGGGCGGCCGCACCGTTGTTCGCCGAGTACTCCACCACCGACTGGGCCTGCTGGCCCTGGGTGGGCGAGTTGGTGGTGTTGCCGCGCACGAAGCCCTGCTGCTGAAGCTGGTCGGCGATCCGCGATGCGAGGCCGGTCGAGTTCGTCCCGTTCAGCACCGCCACGGTGACCTTGCTCGGGTCGAGCGGCTTGGGCTTGCGCTTGACGGCGGGCGTGGTGGCCGTCTTCCCCGGAGCCGCCGCCGTGTTGTTGGCAGCCGGCGGGTTGTTGCTGGTGCCGCTGCTGCCGCCGATGTGGGAGATGCCGTAGACCGCTCCGATGCCGATCACGAGGATGCCCACCACGATGAGGGCGATGTAGCGCGGCTCCGGCCACTCGATGCGCCGATACCAGGGCTCCGGCGGGCGCGAGAGGATCGGCGTGCTGGCGACGGGCGCCGGCGTAGGAGCGGGCCTTGTGGGGAACCCGGGCGGCGCGCCGGGGGCCGGCGTGGCCGTGCCTGGGGCGGTCGGAGGGGGCACCATCGTGGGCGCCGCGCCCACCCCCGCGGCCACGCGTTGTTGCTGCTGCTGGGTGGAGGCAGCCGCGATCCGCGCCTCCTCCTCGGCGGCGCGCTCGGGGGCGCGGCCCGCCCATTCGCGCAGGCGCTTTACGTCACGCGCCTGCGAGAAGTAGAGCGCGCAGAGCACTGCGAGACCGATAACGGCCGCAAACCCGGCGTAGGAGCCGATCTCCTGAACGTGATGCATACCCCGTGCGAACCTTAAACCGGATGTCGGGCGGTCAGTTTCGGCCGCCCCCCTGCCTGAGCCGAGATCACAGCAGCTCTGCGGCCTCCGAGCCGGCCGGGCTCGGAGTCGGCTCAGCCACAGAGGCGAGCAGCGCGCGCTCGCGCGCCAGCGAGGCCACGGTCTTGGCGAGCGCCGCCGGGTCGCCGTGGTAGACAAGCTCTTCCACCTGCGTGAACGCCCCCTCGACCCAGTCGGGATCGAGCGGTTGGCGCACCGCCGCCACGATCTTCTCCGCCGGCGTGGGCTGCGGGCGCTCGTCGTGGTTGAAGAGCTCCTCGTGCAGCTTCTCGCCGGGGCGGCGGCCGACGATCTCGATCGCGATGTCCACGCCCGGCTCCTGGCCGGAGAGCCGGATCATGTTCTGGGCGAGCTCGATGATCTTCACGGGCTCCCCCATCTCGAGCACGTAGACCTCGCCGCCCTTGCCGAGGTCGCCCGAGCGGATGATCAGCTGCACCGCCTCGGGGATGGTCATGAAGTAGCGCGTCATGCCCGGGTCGGTGATCGTCACCGGGCCGCCCTCGGCGATCTGGCGGCGGAAGATCGGCACCACAGAGCCGGACGAGCCGAGCACGTTGCCGAAGCGCACGGTGGCGTAGCTCGTGCGGGGGAAGCGGTGCTGTGCCGCCTCCACGGCCCACTCGGCCAGCGTCTTCGACGCGCCCATCACGGTGGCCGGGGTCACGGCCTTGTCGGTCGAGACCAGCACGAAGCGGCGCGCGCCCGACTCCCCGGCCGCCGACGCGACGATGCGCGTGGCCACGGCGTTGTTGCGGACGGCCTCGACCGGGTTCTCCTCCATCAGCGGCACGTGCTTGTACGCGGCCGCGTGGAACACCACGCTGGGGCGCAGCTCGAGGAACAGCTCGCGCATGCGCGTGGCGTCCTTGCAGTCCGCGAGCACGGCGGTGGCGCTCGAGAAGTGGCGACCCTCCTCGAGCTCGCGCCGGATCTCGAACAGGGCGTTCTCGCCGTTCTCGACGAGGATCAGCTCACGCGGGCCGACGCGGGCGATCTGACGGCACAGCTCGGCGCCGATCGAGCCGCCGGCGCCGGTGACCAGCACCGTCTCGCCCTGGAGGTAGCGGCCGAGGCGGTCGATCTCCATGCGCACCGGCTCGCGGCCGAGCACGTCCTCCACCCGCACCTCGCGCACCTGGCGCATGAGGTTCACGCCGCCGCTCAGGATCTCGAAGACGGTGGGCAGCGTGCGCACCGGGATGGCGCGCTCGCGACAGGCCGACACCACCTTCTGGCGCAGCTCGCCGGGCGCGGACGGGATCGCGATGATCACCTCGTCGGGCTCGGCCTCGTCGAGCACCTTTCCCAGCTCGGAGGTGGTGCCGAGCACCTTCAGGCCGGCCACGCGCATGCCCTGCTTGCGCGGGTCGTCGTCCACGAAGCCGATCGGCTCCTCGTGCAGCTCAGGGTTGCGGCGCAGCTCGAAGACCACCGACTGGCCGCCGTTGCCGGCTCCGACCACCAGCACCTGGCGCGCGTCCTTGGCGCCGAGCGGTGCGCGGAAGGAGCGCTCCACGAGCATCGTGCGGACGAAGAAGCGAATGCCGCCCACGCCGCCGAGCGTGAGCAGGAAGTCCAGCGCGATCACGCCTCGCGGCGGGTCGGTGCCACCCGGCGAGAACAGGAACAGCGCCACCACGAGGCCCGCGGTGCAGATGCACACCGCCTGGAAGATGGCCACGAAATCCCGCTGATCGACGAAGCGCCAGAGCTTGCCGTAGAAGCGGAAGAGCGCGAAGACGATCAGCTTGCCCGCGACGACGAACAGGATCGTCGCCATGAACAGGTCGTGGTAGCGACGCGGCATCGCCGAGTCGAAGCGCAGCGCGAACGCGAGGTAGTAGGCGAGCGCCACCACGCAGCCGTCGATGACGACCTGCGCTACGCGGCGAGCGTAGACAGATGAAAGTAGGCGGGACTGGAGCGCTTTCAACGGTTCGCCTGGTGTTTCTACGTATAGGCCGGTGGCCCTCCGACGGCGCGGCGCGGCGCTCGGCCCCATGCTAGCGGCTTAACAGCTCCTAAGAGGCCTCTCAGGACCGCTCGCTAGGCTTCCTCGACCCTGATGCTCCTCCTCGCCTCGATCAGCGAGCGGCTGGTGAACTTCGCCGTGAACGTGATCGGTGACCTCGGTTTGTTCGGCGTCTTCGTGCTGATGCTCGCCGAAAGCGCCTTGATACCGATCCCAAGCGAAGCCACGATGCTGTTCGCGGGCTTCAACGTCGCGAACGGTCACTACCCCCTCTGGCAGCCGGTGGCCGTCGGCGTCGCGGCGAACCTTGTGGGGTCGTGGATCGCCTACGCCATCGGCTACTACGGCCGCGTCGACGTGATCGAGAAGCACGGACACCTGCTCCACATCAAGCCGAAGCACCTCGCGTGGGCGGACCGCTGGTTCGCCCGCCATGGCGAGGCCACGGTCTTCTTCTCCCGCATGCTTCCGATCATCCGTACCTTCATCTCGCTTCCCGCCGGCATCGCCCGCATGCCGTTCTGGCGCTTCACGGTCTTCACCGTGGCCGGCTGCTTGCCATGGGTCCTGGCGCTCACGTTCATCGGCAAGCAGGCGGGCGCCAACTGGCGCGACTGGAAGCACTACTTCAGCTACCTCGACTACGTCATGCTGGCCGTGATCGTGGTCGGCATCGTCTACCTCGTGGTGCGGCGCCGGACCCGCACGGTCGAGACGGTCTAGGAGCCTGCGCTGGGCTCATCCGGGCGGCTGGCTGTGTGGCAGGCCGTGGCCCTCGGGGCCATCCAGGGGCCCACCGAGCTGCTGCCGGTGTCGAGCTCCGGCCACCTGACCCTGCTGCCCGCCCTGCTCGGCTGGGACCACAGCGCACTCGATCCCGAGCTGCGCAAGGCGTTCGACGTGGCGCTGCACGCGGGCACCGCGGCCGCGCTGGCGATCGCTCTGCGCGCCGAGGTCACCGAGGTCGCGAAGGCGCTCGATCCGCGCCGGCTCGCTGGAATCGCGCTGACGCTGGCCCCCGCGGCAGCGCTGGCTGGCCTGTTCGAGCACGCGATCGAGGAGCGGCTGGGGTCGCCAAGGTCGGTGGCGCTGGCCCAGATCGGCGCCGGACTGGCGCTGGCCGTGGCCGACCGCAGCCCGGCGGTCCGCCCGCACTCGGACGCCGGTCCGCTCGACCACCTGCTGATCGGCACGGGCCAGGCCAGCGCGCTCGTGCCCGGGGTCTCGCGCAACGGGGCCACGCTCACAGCCGCTCGCCTCCTGCGCTTCGAGCGCCCCGCCTCCAGCGTGCTGTCGCGGCATGCCGCGCTGCCGGTGATCGCGGGGGCGACCGCGCTGAAGGGCTTGCGGCTTGCGCGCCGCGGCCTCGCCCCCGAGCTGCGGGCGCCGTTCGCCGCGGGCGCGCTCACTTCGTTCGCCTCCACGCTTGCCAGCCGGCGGCTGGTGTCCGCGATGGACGGCGCTCGCTCCTACGTCCCGTTCGCCGCCTACCGCGTCGCACTCGGAGCGCTGGCAATGCAAGGATTGCGGCGGCGATGACCGAGCTTCCCGAGCACGCGCAGCGCAACAGGGCCGCCTGGGACGAGTGGGCCGCCGGCTACGAGGAGGCGGGGCAGCGGAACTGGGGCTCGGACGATCCCAGCTGGGGGATCTTCGGCGTGCCGGAGTCCCAGCTGCGGATGCTGCCCGAGGACGCGAGCGGACTCGACGCGATCGAGCTGGGCTGCGGCACCGGCTACGTGTCGGCCTGGCTCGCCCGCCGCGGCGCGAACGTGACCGCAATCGACAACTCGGAGAAGCAGCTGGCCACCGCACGCCGCCTCCAGGAGGAGCACGGGCTCGACTTCCCGCTGCTCCACGGCAACGCCGAGGAGGTGCCGCGGCCGGACGCGAGCTTCGACTTCGCGATCTCCGAGTACGGCGCCAGCATCTGGTGCGACCCGTACAAATGGATCCCCGAGGCCGCGCGTCTCCTGCGCCCGGGCGGGCGCCTGGTCTTTCTCGTGAACGGCACCCTGCTGATGCTCTGCGCTCCCGACGAGGACAACGTGGCCGCCGGCACGGAGTTGCTGCGCCCGTACCTCGGAATGCACCGCTTCGAATGGCCTGACGACGATTCGGTCGAGTTCCACCTCCCCCATGGCGAGCTGATTCGGCTGCTGCGTGAGAACGACTTCGAGGTGGAGGAGCTGATCGAGGTCCAGCCACCCGAGGGCTCCACCACCAGCTACAAGCTCGCCACGCTGGAATGGGCGCGCAAGTGGCCCTGCGAGGAGGTCTGGAAGGCCCGTAAGCGCGATGGCTGACAGCGCCTACGCCCGCGCCGGCGTGGACACGAGCCGCGCAGAACGGGCGATCTCGGGCTTGGTGGAGGTGCTGCGCTCGATCGACCCGGGGCGGCCATCGCGGTCGGTCGTCGGCTCCGGCCACTACGCGGCCGTGATCGCGCTCGACGACCAGACGGGCATCGCCCTGTCCACCGACGGCGTGGGCAGCAAGGTGATCATCGCCGAGCAGCTCGAGCGCTACGACACCGTCGGCATCGACTGCGTGGCGATGAACGTGAACGACCTCGTCTGCGTGGGCGCGGAGCCGCTCGCGCTGCTCGACTACATCGCGCTCGAGGACGCCGACCCGGAGATGCTGCGCCAGATCGCGCTCGGCCTGAAGGCGGGCGCCGAGCAGGCCGGCGTGGAGATCCCCGGCGGCGAGCTGGCCCAGCTGCCGGAGCTGATCCGCGGGCATCCGTCCCCGCGCGGCTTCGACCTGGCCGCCTCGGCGTTCGGGATCGTGCGGCTCGACTCGCTCGTCACCGGCGAGCGGATCGCGCCCGGCGACGCCGTGATCGGCCTGCCCTCGAGCGGCCTGCACTCCAACGGCTACACGCTGGCGCGGCGCGCCCTGCCGGACCTGGCCGAGACGCCGGCGCAGCTCGGCGGCCGCACGGTCGGTGATGAGCTGCTCGAGCCCACCGTGATCTACGTCCGCGCGGCGCTCGACCTGGTGCGATCGGAGACGATCGACGCTCGCGGGCTCGCCCACATCACCGGCGATGGTCTGCTGAACCTGCTGCGCCTGAACGCCGGCGTGGGCTTCTCGATCGATTCCCCCCTGCCCGTGCCGCCCGTGTTCGAGCTGATCGCCGAGCGCGCGGCCGTGGCCGCCGAGGACATGTGGGAGACGTTCAACATGGGCTGCGGCTTCTGCGCGGTCGTGCCCGACGAGCATGCGGCGGCTGCCGTCGAGCTGCTCGCCACGCGCCACCCGGGTGCGGCTCGAATCGGCTCGGTGACCGCAGACGGCGGCGTGGTGGAGCTGCCGCGCGCCGGCCTCGTGCTCCGCGGGACGTGACCCCCGCCCGGCTGCGAAAGGCCTGCCTGGCGTTCCCCGGCGCCGAGGAGACCTTCCCCTTCGCTCCCGGCCACTCCGTCTTCAAGGTCGCCGGCAAGGTCTTCGCCCTCACCCGGCTGACTGAGCGACCCCTGCGCATCAGCCTGAAGTGCGAGCCGGCGCTGGCCGAGGGCCTACGCGCCGCCCACCCCGAGATCATCCCCGGCTACCACCTGAACAAGCGCCACTGGAACACGTGCTACCTCGACGGCGAACTGCCCGACCAGGTCGTGCTGGACATGCTCGAGGATTCGTACGACCTGGTGGTCGCCGGACTGGCGAAGTCGAAGCAACGGGCGTTCGGCTGGGCGTTCGGCGCCCTAGCAGTTGACAGTTGCAGTTGGCCCGTTGACGGCCAGGTGATTCCAGCCGAGCTGTCAACTGTGCAAACTGCAAACTGCCTAGGCCCTCTCCCACATGTATCCCGTCAGCACCTGCACCGGCCGCACCTTCCACTCGGCCGCCAGCTGCCACAACTGCGCATTCGCAATCGTCGCGGGCAGCCCGCAGACGTCCTCGACCTCCTTGGTCGCCATGCGGCCGAAGCGGGCGATCGCATCGAGTACTCCTGGCGACGGGCCGTCGCCGGCCACAGCGCCCGCGGCCTCCGCCGCCGCGCGGTACTCCTCGTACGGCCGCAGGCCGTAGACGGCGTGGCTCACCCCGTCGTCGCCCTCGAACTCCGCGGTGGGAAACACCAGCCGCTCGGCCCCCTGGCCCATCTTGGCGCCGCCGCGCTCGCGCGCGCCGTCGGGGATGGCCCGGGTCAGGTCCAGGTCGGCGCCGAACGCCTCCACGATCGCGTGCGAGCCCAGGTCGATCCGGAAGCGCTCCACGTTCAGCCCGACCCGCCGCGCCTCCTCCACCAGCGCCTCCGTCGTGTCGAGCTTGCGCCGGAAGCAGAGCATCCCCTCGCGCAGCGCCCGGAGATACGCGGCTGCCGGCTCGGGTCCCTGCTCGACGGCCGCCTTTACCGCCATGCAAGCGGGATACGTGCTGGTCAGCGGCCCCTCGGTCCACAGCCGCGGGTCGATCGGCATGCCGCTGTGGGCGGCAACGTCGAGCCAGTGGTTGACCAGGCCCTGGTAGACGCCGGCGGCGCCGCCGATGCCCGCCTCGCGATCCTCGTAGTCGCGCGTGTAGTCGCGGGCGAGACCGCCCATCACGTAGGTCCACGCCAGGGAGTCGCCGAACTCCACCGTCAGACGGCGGAGCTTCGGCTCGTTCGCCCAGGACGCCGAGCAGGCGGGATCAGTGAAATACCGTACGCAGACAGCCACCGCGATGCCCAAAATAGAGGAGCTGATGATCGGCACCCTGCTCAACGGGCGCTTCAGGCTTGAGGAGCGAGTCGGGTCGGGCGGCATGTCGACCGTCTACCGGGCGTTCGACGAGACGCTCGAGCGCTGGGTGGCGATCAAGCTGCTCCAGCGCGACATAGCCGGCGACGACGACCAGATCGAGCGCTTCCGCCGCGAGGCGCGCTCGGTCGCGCGCCTGAACCATCCGCACGTGGTGACCGTGATCGACGCGGGCGAGGACGACGGCACGCCCTACATCGTCTTCGAGTACATCGCCGGCGAGACCCTGAAGGACCGCATCCGGCGCATGGGCTCGCAGCTGCCGATCACCGACGCGCTGGCGTACGCGATCGAGATCGCCCGCGCGCTGGAGGCGGCGCATGCGGAGCGTCTTGTGCACCGGGACGTGAAGCCCCAGAACGTGCTGCTCGACCACGAGGGCCGGGCCAAGGTCACGGACTTCGGCATCGCGCGCTCGCTGGAGGCCGACGGCCTGACCCTGGCCGGCCGGGTGGTCGGGACCACCGACTACGTGGCCCCCGAGCAGGCCCTGGGCCAGGAGGTCACCCAGCAGTCGGACATCTACTCGCTGGGAATCGTGCTCTACGAGATGCTGACGGGCGACGTGCCGTACAAGGCGGACGCGCCGGTGGCCGTCGCGATGAAGCACGTCCGCGAGCCGATGCCGGACGTGCGCCGCGCGCGGCGCGAGGTCTCGGCCGCAACCGCCTCGATCGTGGACCGGGCCACCTCCAAGGAGACCCGCAATCGCTATCTGACCATCGCCGAGATGCTGAACGACCTGGAGCATGCGCTGGCCGTCGAGGCCGCGCGGGCGGGACAGGCCAGCGACGAGGCCACCACCGTGATCCGCGCGCTGCCCGCCGGCACTCCGGTGCCGTGGCGAGTGCGCTTCCCGCGCCGCGCCATGGTGCTCACGCTGATGCTCATCGGCGTGGTGGCCGTGGTGGTGGTGCTGATCGCCGCCGGCACCCACCGCTCGCCGCCGCGCACCGCCGCCGCGCCGCCGGCTCCGCAGGGCGCCCGGCCGCTCATCGCCGTGGCGCTGGCCCCCACCGCGGGGCACGATTACGACCCCTTCGGCACCGGCGACAAGACCGAGCATCACGCCGACGTGCCCAAGGCGATCGACGGCAATCCCGCCACCGCCTGGACCACCGAGACCTACAGCGGCGGCCTGGGCAACAAGCCCGGCGTGGGCCTCTACGTGGACGCGGGCAGCCCGGTTGCGGCTCGCCGCCTCGACGTCGTGGCGAACCCGGGCGGCTACGAGGCGCGGGTCTACGCGGCGCCGGCGGGCGCAGTCCCGGCGAGCCTCGATCAGTGGACGTCGGTGTCGAGCCTCACCACGGTCGAGGCCCACGCGGGCATCCCGATCGACACGAAGAACAGCACCTACCAGTACTACCTGGTCTGGATCGACAAGCTGCCGCCGGACGGCCAGGCGGGCATCGCCGACCTGAAGCTCTGGCGCTGACGAACCGCCGTCAGTAGCGGTAGGAGCTCTCCTCGCGGTGGCGCTCCAGCGCCAGCTCGAGCAGTCGATCGAGCAGCTCCTCGAACGGGATCCCGGAGGCCTCGAACATCTTGGCGAAGCCGCTCGTGTCGGTGAAGCCGGGGATCGTGTTGAGCTCGTTGACGAGCACGCTGTGGCCGTCCTCCACGAAGAAGTCGAGCCGCGCGAAGCCGGTGCAGCCGACGGCCGTGTAGACCTCGGCGGACAGCGCGCGGACCCGCTCGATCACCGCGCCGTCCAGCCGCGCGGGCATCACCAGCTCCATGCCGCCCGGCGTGTACTTCGCCTCGTAGTCGTACCAGTCGGCGTGCGCCACGATCTCGCCCGGCTGAGAGACGAGCGGCGTGGCGTTCCCGATCACCGAGCACTCCACCTCCATGCCGGTGGCCATGCGCTCCACCAGCGCCACCGGATCGTGCTGGAACGACAGCTCGAGGGCGGGCGCCAGCTCATCCGCGCTCGTGACCTTCGAGATCCCCACCGACGAGCCGAGCTGCGCCGGCTTGACGAACACGCGGCAGACCGAGCTGGTCGATGAGCGCGGCCGGGTCCGCCCCGCGCCGCACGGCGGCGTGCTCGACCTGCGGCAGGCCGCGAGCCGCCATCAGCTCCTTGAAGAGCGCCTTGTCCATGCACAGCGCCGAGCAGAGCACCCCGGCGCCGGTGTAGGGGACGCCCACGGTCTCGAGCAGCCCCTGCAGCTTGCCGTCCTCGCCGAACGGCCCGTGCAGCACCGGGAAGACCACGTCGGCGCCGAGCAGGCCGGAGCCGGGCTGGAGGGTCACCGGCTCGCCGCTGGCAGCTCCAGCGCCCGTCGCGGGCAATCTCGACCGTGAAGGCGTCGTGCCCGCCGCGCTCCAGTCCTGCCTGCACGGACGCCGCCGACGCAAGCGACACCTCGTGCTCGCTCGATCGGCCGCCGCCCAGTACCGCGACGCGCATCTAGGGGGTGCCCGGTGTGGGCGTGCCGGTGCTCGTCTGCACGAAGTGGCCGATGTAGATCACGACCGTGCGGCCCTTCTTCAGCTGGGTGCCGGCCTGCGGCCGCTGGCGGACCACCAGCCCCTCCTGGCTCTGGTCGCTCACGTCCAGGTCCTTCGCCTGCACCTTGAAACCGGCGCCCGTCACCTGGGTGGTGGCATCCGCCTCGGTGAGTCCGCTGAGGTCGGGCACGTCGGCGGTGTCGGGACCCTTGGACACCGTGAGCTGCACCTGGCTGTTCTTGTTCGCCATCCCGCCGCCTGCCGGCGACTGCGCGATGACCGTGCCCACCGGCTGGTCGGAAAACTGGGGCGAGTCGCTGTAGCGGAGGTCGCTCTGCTTCAGGTTCGAGTGCGCGGTGGCCTTGTCCTGGCCCACCACGTTCGGCACCTGCACCTGCTCGGGCCCGCTGCTCACGAGCAGCTGCACGCGCGAGCCCTTCGGCACGGACGCGCCCGCGGCCGGGTTGGCGCTGATCACCTGGCCCTTGGGCACCGTGTCCGAGTGCTGCACGCTCGTGTCGGCGAACAGCTTCGCGTTCTTCAGCGCCCGCGTGGCCTGGCTGGTCGTTTCCCCCTCCAGCGGCGGGACGGTCGTCGTGCCCGGTCCCTTCGACACCTGCAGCGTGACCGTGGAGTTCTTGTCGACCTTCGTGCCGGCCTCGGGCGTCTGGGCGAGCACCACGCCAACGGGTTCGCCGCTCTCCCTGCGCTGCACCACCACGGTGAAGCCGCGGCGGTCGAGGTCCACGGTGGCCGCGTCCTCCTGCTTGCCCACCTCGCCCGGCACCGTCACGCGCACGTTCTGCAGCAGCTCGTAGACCCCCACGCCGATGCCCGCGAGCAGGATCAGCACCAGCACGACCCAGGGCCAGCGACGCGGACCGCGCTGGCGCACGGGCGGGAGCGGGGCGGGCGGAGGCGGGGGCGCGAACGTGGCGGGCGCCCAGGCCGCCGTGTCCTGGCTGCCGCCGTTCGCGCCCGAGACGATCGCCGCCTTGGCGCTCTCAAGCGCTGCGATGAACTCCTCGGCGTTCGCGTAGCGATCCTCGGGGCGCTTGGCGAGCGCCTTCATCACGGCCGCCTCGAGCGCCGGGTTCACGTCCGGCCGCACGAGCGCGAGGCGCTGCGGCGGCTCGCTGAGGTGCTTCAGCGCGATCGACACGGCGCTCTCCCCCTCGAACGGCACACGCCCGCCGAGCATCTCGTACATGATCACGCCGATCGAGTAGAGGTCGGAGGCCGCGGTCACGCCGTGTCCCTGCGCCTGCTCGGGTGACAGGTACTGCGCGGTGCCCATGATCGAGCCGGTCTCCGTCATCTCCGACGCGCCGGCGCGCGCGATGCCGAAGTCCATGACCTTCACGTTGTCCTGTGCGCCGACCATCACGTTGTGCGGCTTGAAGTCGCGGTGGATCACCCCGCGCTTGTGCGCGAAGCCGGCGGCGCGCAGGATCTGCACGCCGAGGTCGATCGCACGCGTCTGCTCCAGCGGCGCCTCGGCCTTGATCAGGTCCTTCAGCGTCCTGCCCGCGAGCAGCTCCATCGCGATGTAGTAGGTGCCGTCGTGGTCGCCGCGGTCGAAGACGTTCACCACGTTCGGGTGCTGCAGGCCGGCGGCGGACGATGCCTCGCGCCGGAAGCGCTCCACGAACTCCTGGTCCTGCGCGAAGCGGCGGTGCAGCACCTTGAGGGCCACCTGCCGCCCCAGGTGCGTGTCCTCGGCGCAGTAGACGTCCGCCATCCCACCGGAGCCGATGCGGTTGAGGATCCGGTAGCGCCCGTCGACCAGCGTGTTGTCGGCGACCTCGGTCATCGGTGCTCGCTCAGCAGTACCTGCATGACCTGCTTGGCGATCGGCGCGGCCACCGTTCCGCCCTCGCCCTGGGTCCGCTCGACGGTCACGGCGATGGCGACCTTCGGGTTGGGCACGGGGCCGAAGGCGATGAACCAGGCCTGGTTGGACGTCGCGTTGTCCACCTCGGCGGTGCCCGTCTTGCCGGCCACGGTGATGCCCGGGATCTGCGCCGCCGTGCCGGTGCCGGACTTCACCACCTGTTCCATCATCGCGGTGACCTTCGCGGCGGTGTCCGGCTTCATCACCTGGTTCACCTCGGCCGGCTGCACCGTGTCCCTCACGCGCCCGTCGGGGGAGACGATCTTGTCGACCAGCTGCGCCTTCATCAGCTTGCCGCCGTTGGCCACCGTCGCGGCGACCAGCGCCATCTGCAGCGGAGTGACCTCGAGGCGCTCCTGGCCGATCGCCACGCGCCCGATGTCGATGTCGTCGTCGGCGCCGAGCAGGCGGCCGCCCCTGCCGAACACGCCGCTCGCGGTGAGCTCGGGCGAGGGCAGATCGATCGGCGGCTTCTTGTCGAAGCCGAAGCGATTCATGTAGTCGAACATGATGTTGTTCCCGAGCTTCTCGCCGACCTCGCCGTAGACGGTGTTGACCGACTTCGCAAGCGCCTCTGTCAGCGTCAGCGGACCGTAGCTTCCGCTGCCCTCCGTACAGCAGTTGCTCAGGACCACACCGCCGATGATCTTCGGCGATTTGCCGGACACGATCGACACCGGCGTGTAGCGGCCGCTGTCGATCGCGGCGACCGCGGTGACCACCTTCATGGTCGACCCCGGCGGGTAGCGCCCCTGCGTGGCGCGGTTGAAGAGCGACTGCCCGGGCGGCAGGCCGTTCGGGATGTCGTTCGGGTTGTAGCTCGGCACGTTGGCCATCACGCGCACCTTGCCCGTGGAGGGATCGAGCGCCACCACGGATCCGGCGCGGCCGGCCAGCCCCGCGAGCGCGGCACGCTGGGCGGCGGGGTCGAGCGTGGTGCGGACGTCGTCGCCCTCCTTCTTGCTGCCGCTCAGCTCGTCGATGATCGAGGTGAACTCGTTGTGCCGCCCGGACAGGCTGTCGTTCTCCTCGCGCTCGAGGCCGGCGTTGCCGTTCGTGATGAACGAGTAGCCCACCGCGTTCGAGAACAGGCTGTCCTGCGGGTAGCGGCGCACATAGCGCAGCGTCTGCCCGCTGCCCTGGCGCACGTCCCGCGCCAGCACGGTTCCGTCGTCCGCGTAGATGAAGCCCGCGCGGGACGCGCTGCTGCTCGAGCAGCGGCCGGCGGTTGGCGGTCTGGTTCTGGAGGCCCTTCGCGTCGAACACGGTCCAGCGCGACGTGTAGACCACGAGCAGCGCCGAACAGCACCAGCACGAGCACGAAGAGGTGTCCGATCTGCCGGTTCAAACCACTCCTCCGCGCCCCTCGGGCGTCTTGCGAGCCGCGTCCGAGAGGATCAGGAGCAGCGCCAGCACCACGAAGTTGGCCACGATCGAGCTGCCCCCGTAGGAGATGAACGGGAGCGTGACGCCGGTCAGCGGGATCACGCGCGTCACGCCGCCGACGATCACGAACACCTGCAGCGCCACGACCGCCGAGAGGCCTGTCGCGAGCAGCTTGGAAAAGCCGTCGTGGGAGATCAACGCGGTCTTCAGGCCGCGCTGCACCAGCAGCAGGTAGATCAGGATCACCGCGACGGCGCCGAACAGGCCGAGCTCGTTCGTGATCACCGCGTAGATCAGGTCCGTCTTGGCGGCCGGCAGGATCGTGACGGTCTTCCCGTTCGGTCCGGCCACCTGGAGCAGCGATTGACCCAGCCCGCGCCCGAACAGCCCGCCGTCCGCCTGCGCGAACAGCCCCTGGGCGATCTGGTAGGAGCGCCCGTTCACCAGGTCGGGACGGAACGGGTGCAGCCAGATCGTCACGCGATCGTGCACGTGCGGCACGTGCTTGGCGAAGAACACCGCGCCGGCCACGAAGATGCCCAGCCCGGCCGCCACCAGCGAGATCCGCGCGGTGGCCACGTAGAGCATGCGCCAGGAACGCGCCGAAGAACATCACCGAGCTGCCCAGGTCCCGGATCAGGATCAGCATCACCATCGCCAGGCCCCAGATCAGGAGCAGTGGCCCGAGGTGCTTCAGGCTGATGCGCGGCACGCGGCCGCGGACCAGCACGTCGCGCGTCTCGCGCAGGTAGCTCGCGAGGAACACGACGATCCCGATCTTCGCGAACTCGGCGGGCTGGAACTGCAGGGAACCGAAGTGGATGGCGAGGTACGCGCCGTTCGAGTTCACGCCGATCCCCGGCACGCGCGGCAGGAGCAGCAGGCCGATGCTCACCGCCGCGATGGTGTAGCGGTAGCGCTCCAGCACGCGGTAGTCGCGCAGGAACACGATCGTCGCGCAGAACAGCAGCAGCCCGAACACGAACCACTCCGCCTGCTGGCGCGCGAACGTCGGCTCGATCCGGTAGATCATCACCAGGCCGAACGCCGCCAGCAGCGCCGCGAGCGGGAACATGTACGGGTCCGCGTCGGGCAGGCGCGCGCGGATGAAGACGTGTGCGAACAGGCAGCAGCCGAGGAAGAAGGCGCCGTAGGTCACGCGTCACGGTGTTGATCTGCGACGAGCGCGTGATCAGCACCGCGGTGAAGCCGGCGGTGATGAGCAAGGTGACCGGCAGGAGGCCGAACAGCTCGCGTGAGCGTGCCGACATCCGCTAGCCCTGCGTCCGCTCGAGCGAGCGCACGAGGTCGACCGCGTCGCCCTTGCCGCGCAACTTGTTGTCGAGCACGTGCTGGCGCTGGCGCGTGGGCAGCGAGACCGCCGGCACCGTGCTCTCGTACTCCTTGCTGTAGAGCTTGACCCCGAGCGGCAGGTCGTACGGCACGCCGCGATAGAGCGTGATCAGGCCGCTCTCGTCGGTGCCCACGAAGTAGAACTGGCGCCCGGCCTCGTACAGCCCGACCAGGGACGCGATCAGGACCACAAGCGCGAGGATCGCCCCGAGGACGACCTTCGGCCGCCGGGCACCGCGGCGCGGCGGCGGCGCGGGCGCGGCGGTGGGACCTCGGCGCGCGGAGGCGCCACCGTGGCGGTGGAGGCGCGCTGCGGCTCCGCTGCGGCCCGAGCACGCGCGGCCTCCTCCGGCCCGATCACCACCGTGTCCCCCGCGGCGTCTCCGACCGGCTCGGGCAGTGGACCCTCCACGGTCTCCGCGGCGGGCGCCTCGGCCCCGCTCAGCGTGTCGGACTCCTTCCCGGCCGCGGCGTCGACCTCCTCGCCGAGCTTGAACAGCAGCACGGTGATGTTGTCCTTCCCACCGCGAGCGTTCGCGTCATCCACCAGCGCCCTGGCCGCCTGCTCGAGCGACGAGCGCGAGCGCAGGATCTCCGCCACCCGCTCCTCGGGCAGCATCCCCGTCAGGCCATCCGAGCAGATCAGGTACACGTCCCCGTCGCGCGCCGGATAGGTGTAGGTCTCGACCTCCACGTCCGGCTCGGGCCCAAGCGCGCGAGTGATGATCGAGCGGCGCGGATCGGACTCGGCGTCCTCGGGCGAGAGCTTGCCCATCCGCATCAGCTCCTCCACCAGCGAGTGGTCCTGCGTGAGGCGCTCGAGCTCGTCGTCGCGGAAGCGATACGCGCGGCTGTCCCCCACGTGGCCCAGCGACACCTCCTGCTGGCCCACCAGCGCGGCGGTCACGGTCGTGCCCATGCCGGCGTGTGACTCGTCCGACTGCGAGAGGTCGTAGATCTTGCGGTTGGCCGAGCGCACGATCGCCGCCAGTCGCTCCTCGGGGCTGCCGTCGCCCTCCGACTGCGCCGCGAACTCGTCCACCGCGATCTGAGAGGCCACCTCGCCGGCGCGGGCACCGCCCATGCCGTCAGCCACGGCGAACAGCGGCGCCGACTCGAAGTAGCGGTCCTCGTTCGTGTGCCGCTGGCGCCCCACGTCCGTGAGGCCTGCTTCCTCAACGATTCGCAACAAGCGCTACTCCTGGTAGCGGTACTCGGTGTCGCCGATACGGATCACGTCGGCCATCTTCAGCTGCTCGGCCCCGCGCAGCTGCCTGCCGTTGAGGAAGGTGCCGTTCGTCGACCCCACATCCTCGATGTACATGAAATCCCCGCGCGGGAAGATCCGCGCGTGGGTGGACGAGGCGAACGGATCGTCCACCTCGATGTCCGAGCTGCCCGCCCGTCCCAACGTGGCCCCGCCGTCGGCGAGCTCGAACGAGCTGCCCGGCTCGTGCCCCATCGCCGCGATCACCTCGAGCCGCGGCTGCACGCCGGCCCGCAGGTCGGGCCCCGAGCGCGCGCGCGGCGGCCTGACGCCCGTGGGCTCCGCCACCACGCCGCCGTCGTCGTGGCGTCGCGAGGTCGCGCGTGGCGCTGCGCGTCACCCAGATCAGGAACAGGTACAGCACGATGAGGAACGCGAACTTGAGCGCTACCGCGACCGGATCGTCCGTCATGTCTCCGTCACTCCTGCTCGAAGGAGAGCCGGACGAGGCCGAGCATGATCTCGTCCCCCGGCTTCAACACTGCGTGCTCCACGCGCCTGCCGTTCACCTTCACGCCGTTGGTGGAGCCAAGGTCCGCCACGATCCAGGCGCCGTCCTGGTGGCGCAGCTCGGCGTGACGCCGGGACACGTTCGGGTCGTCGATCACGATGTCGGACTCCTTGCTCCTGCCGATCACCATGCGGCCCCCGGTGAGCACCGTCCGGCGGCCGTCGCTGACCAGCATCGCGCGACCGGTGGAGGGCGGCTGCACGAGCTTGCGCGCCTCGCGGTCGGCCGAGTAGACCATCGTGTGCCCGTAGTCGGCCGGCTTGGGCTCGTGCTCGCCGATCTCCTCGTCCGGCGGCTGGATCAGGTGCGCCTGGATCCCGAACTCCCCGACCCCCAGTCGCTCGTCGGTCCGGAATTCCACGGTGGGTCGCGTGACGAGGGCGAGTCCCTCGTTGCGGGCGTGCTCCAGCAGGTAGTCCGACAGCTCCTTCTTGAGCGCGCCCTCGTAGCTCGAGAACTGGTCCCGATCGGTGGGCGAGAGGAAGACCACGTACTCGTTCGGCACGTAGGTGCGCGAGACCGAGACCACCTGGCTCTCCTCCATCTCCTTGGCGAGCTTGCGCGCCAGCTCCACGGGCTGCACGCGCGAGCGGAAGGCGCGGCTGAAGGCCCCTTCCACGAAGGATTCGAGCTTTGACTCGAGGCTGCGGAGCACGCTCATCGACAGGTCATCCTAGGGAACATCGGGCAGGACTCGGGACGGCAAGGGGCGGCGAAGCGATGCCACGGCGACGGCCACCACATACCCCACCGCGGCGCCCACCGCGGCCCCTCTGGCGGTGCCCAGTTGGGCTGAGTTGGCCAGCACCGAATCACAGAAGTCGAGCGCAACCACCAGCCCGATCGCCCAGGCACCGCCGAGGATCAGGTCCAGCCAGAGGTTGCGGCCACGCACCAGGATCGGCAGCAGCACTGCAAATGCCGCAAACACCAGCGCAGGGGCCAGGACGGGCGAGGTCAGCGTCGGCTCGATCGCATGCGTGGCGGCGTGCGGCAGCGAGCCGTGCCAGGTCGCCCGCGCCCGGGTCCCGTCCGCCGGCCCGTAGAGGAGCGAGTTGCCGCTGATCACCTCGGCGCCCACGAGCCAGAGCAGCCCCGCGGCCGCGAGTCCGGCCCGCCGCCAGACCGTCGGCGCCAGCGCCGCCAGCGCGATGTAGACCGGCGCGAGGCCGATCGCGCCCAGCAGGGGCGCCAGCGCGGGGAGCGACCACAGGGTGCCGCCGCGCGGCAGCAGCAGCGGTGTGGCGCCCACCGCCACGGCGATCACCAGCGCGGTGCCGGCCTGGTGGGTGCCGGGGGCGGCCAGCCAGCCCAGCACCACCGCCGCGGTGACGAGCCAGGCGAGGCGCGGCAGCAGGGCCACCGCCAGCCCGGCGGCCGCAGCAACCGGGAGGGCGGCAACGGGCGGCGCGGGGCCGAGGGACGTAGCCCGCCAGCAGCACCAGCACGCCGGCAGACGCACCGGCCACCACCCGCATCGGCAGCGACGGCCTCGCGCTCGGATCCCGGCCGGCAGAGTCGATCAGCCCGAAGCGCTGCTGCGTGGCGGGCTCCACAAGGCCGCCCTCCTCGGACAGCTCGCCCGCCGCGTGCGCCAGCGCGCTGCGCAGGACCTCGAGCGACGGGCGCTGCTCCGGGCGCGCGTCCAGCGCGGCGTCGATCGCCTGGCAGAGACGCTCGGGCAGGTCGCGGCGCTGGGAGCCCAGAGATGGCAGGCGGCGGCCCAGATTGCGCGCCGTGGCGGCCGGAGCCCTGGCCTTGATCGGGTTGGAGCCGGTCCAGCCCTCGTAGAGCGTCAGCGCCAGCGCGTAGACGTCCGCGGCCGAGGTCACGCGCTCGCCCTCCGCCTGCTCGGGCGCCATGTAGGCGAGCGTGCCCACCACGTCGCCCGTGCGGGTCAGCGCATCCCCGCCGGCGAGGTGCGCCACGCCGAAATCCGTGAGCTTGGCGAAGCCCGCCCCGGCCGCGGGCTCGGCCACCACCATCACGTTCTGCGGCTTCACGTCGCGATGGATCACGCCCTTGTCGTGCGCGTGCTTCAGCGCGTCGCATAGCGCGATCCCGATCCGCGCCACATCCCGGTCCGAAAGCCCGCCGCCGCGCAGCAGCTCCGCGAACGTTCGCCCCCGAACCAGCTCCGAGACCAGGTACACGGCCTTGTCGTCGCTGCCGAACTCGTAGAGCGACACGATGCCTGGGTGGTTCAGCTTCGCCGCCACGCGCGCCTCGCGCTCGGCGCGGGCCGGCGCGGGCCCGTCCCCCTCGATCGGGATCGCCTTCACTGCCACATCGCGCTCGAGCCGCTCGTCCCACGCCTGCCACACCACCCCGTAGCCGCCGGCGCCCAGCCGGCGCTGCAACAGGTAGCGGCCCAGCACGAATCCATCGGCAGGAACCTCGTCTCGGCGGCGCGTCTGAGTGGTGCGCTCGAGGACCTGCGTGCGCAGCTCCTCGGTGGTCGAAGGGCGTTCCATCTCGACTTCCAGTTCGGGTTGGGTGGGCCTCTCCCTCCCGGGGTGGATGCTTTTGCCAGCCGGGGTGCAGTTCATACTCACCCGCGGGCCGCTGTAATAGCCTGGCAGGAGCGGCAGCCAGCCGCGGAGCTTGGCATGTCATTCCTCGACGAAGAACTAGACGAGAGCCCTAGGCGATCCGGATCTCGCCGCCCGCCGCCACGCGGCCCCGGCGTCGACTCCCAGACGCTGTGGGTCCGTCGCGCGATCGCGGTCGGCGTCGGCTTGCTCGTGGTGCTGCTACTCGTGTTCGGCGTCCGCAGCTGCCTCGGGGCGCGCAAGAAGCAGGCCTTCCGCAACTACGTCCGCGACGTCAACTCGCTCGTCCAGGAGTCGAATCAGGAGAGCCAGCAGCTGTTCGACGTGCTGAAGGTGCCGACGTCCGGCACGCCCAGCCCGGTCGACCTCACGAACAACGCCAACGGCGTGCGCGTGCAGTCCGAGCAGCTCGTCGACCGCGCCAACGGCACCAGCCACCCAAGCGAGATGAACGCGGCCCACCGCTACCTGCTCGAGGTGCTCGAGTTCCGCCGCGACGGGATCACCGCGGTGGCCAACGACCTACGCACCGCGCTGGGGGACACCGGCCGCCAGCAGGCGGTGAACCAGATGGCCGCCGACATGCAGAACTTCCTCACGAGCGACGTGATCTACTCGCAGCGCTTCGTACCGGAGTACCAGAAGCAACTGAAGAAGGAGGACCTGCTCGGCGAGACGCAGGTGCCGAAGAGCGCCTTCCTCCCAGACATCAACTGGCTGCAGCCCACCGTCGTGGCCGTCCGCATCGGGCGCATCCGCGGTGGCGGCACCGGCACGTCGTCCTCCTCCACCGCCGCCACGCCCGGGCTGCACGGCACCTCGCTCGGGGCGGTCACCGTCAAGCCCGGCGGCCAGACGCTCAGCGCCACTCAGGCGGTGGAGATCCCGATCACGCCCGCGCCCTCGCTGGACGTCTCGGTCACGAACGGCGGGGACAGCAACGAAACGAACGTCACCGTGAAGGTCACGATCAGCGGCTCCGGCAAGCCGATCGTGGTCGAGCAGAAGGTGCCCACCTTCCCGAAGGGCGTCACCCAGGCAGTCAACGTGCCGCTGTCTCAGACGCCGCCGGCCGGTGCGCCCGTGAGCATCACCGTCCAGGTCCTGCCCGTGCCCGGTGAGAAGAAGCTCGACAACAACAAGGCCAAGTACACGGCGGTGTTCAAGGGCTGAACGTACGGGTGGTCCTTCCCTCTAGTCTCCTGGCGGGATGAACGACCTCGGCTCGACCCAGGGAATCGTCGCCGTCGCCGCTGCCGGCGTGGCCGTGGTCGCGCTGCTGCTGGCGATCGTCCTGGCCGTGAAGCTGCGCCGGCTGCGGAGCAGCCAGATGGCGGTGCTCGGCGCGCACGGGCAGCGCGATCTCGTCGCTCACGCCGAGCGGCTGGAGACCGGCTTCGTGCAGCTGCGCGACTGGGTGGAGGAGGCCCTCGGCAAGTTCGACACTCGCGTCGGGCAGGCCGAGCAGCGCATCGACGGCTGCATCGCCTACACGGCGCTCGTCCGCTACGACGCCTACGGCGAGATGTCTGGGCACCAGTCCAGCTCGGTGGCGCTGCTCGACTCGCGCCGCACCGGCGTCGTCGTCTCGTCGATCCTGCACCGCGAGCAGGCGCGGGTCTACGTCAAGCAGGTGCGCAACGGCCACTCCGAGCTCGAGCTCTCGCCGGAGGAGCAGGAGGCGATCGAGACCGCGCTCGCCTCGGCCGCGCGAGCGTGAGGCGACCTTGAGGGTCGCCTTCCTCGGGCCTGCGGGCACGTTCACGGAGGAGGCGCTGCGGGCGTCGGCGCCGGCCGATGTCGAGGAGCTCCCCTACGCCAGCGTCTACGAGGCCGTGATGGCCGTGCAGAACGGCGACGTGGACCGCGCCGTCGTCCCGATCGAGAACTCGATCGAGGGCTCGGTGAACGCCACGCTCGACGCGCTGGCGGGTGAGGCCTCGGAGGTGCGGATCGCGGGCGAGCTGGTGCAGTCGATCGAACACTGCCTCGTGGCGCGTGAGGAGCTGCCCTTCGAGCGGATCACGCGCGTGGTCTCACACCCGCAGGCCACCGCCCAGTGCGCCCGCTTCCTGCGCGAGCAGCTTCCGAAGGCTGAACGGGTCACCGTGGCGTCCACCGCCGAGGCGGTGCGCAGCGTGGCCGAGACAGCCGAGCCGTGGGCTGCCCTCGGCTCACGACTCGCGGCCGAGCTCTACGACTGCCGCGTGCTGGCCGAGGGCGTGGAGGACCACCCGCACAACGAGACGCGCTTCGTCTGGCTGGCGCACGCCTCTCAGATCACCGGCGTGAGCCGTGGCCCAGACGGCGGCCGGCTCAAGACCTCGATCGCCTTCTGGGGCTTCAACGACGACTCTCCGGGCGCGCTGGTCGCGATCCTGAGCGAGCTGTCGGAGCGGGGGCTGAACCTGTCGAAGATCGAGTCGCGCCCGCGCCGGGTGCAACTCGGCCACTACATCATCTTCGCGGACCTCGACGGGGGCCTCGACGAGCCGGCGGTGAGCGAGGGGCTCGCTGCCGTGGCCACGAAGGTGCGCGAGCTGCGGGTGCTCGGCTCCTATCCGGCTGCAAAGGGCTCTACGTAGCGGAAACCGCCACCCGTCCCGCTACACTGGCGATTGGTGTCGACGACATCGTCTACTGCTCCGGCGATTCTCGAGGAGGCGGGCGAACAGCCAGGCCCGGTAGCCACGCTGCCGGCCGCCCGGCCTGAGCAGCGTGGCAGCGGGACGATGGGCCGGGTGTTGGTGCTGAACGCCTCCTACGAGCCGATCAACGTCTGCACCGTCCGGCGCGCCGCGGTGCTGGTGCTCAAGCAGCGGGCGGAGATCCTCGAGCAGGCCAAGTGGAACCTGCACGCGGAGAGCGTCACGATGCCGCGACCCGTCGTCATCCGGCTCGTCACCTACGTGCGCATCCCGCGTGACGCGCACAGCCGGAAGATCACCCGCCGGGCGGTCTTCGCACGTGACCAATGGACCTGCCAGTACTGCGGTAACGAGCGCGGCACGCTCACGATCGACCACGTGATCCCCCGCTCCAAGGGTGGCGGGTCCGCCTGGGACAACATCGTGACCTGCTGCGCGCCCTGCAACCGCCGCAAGGGCGACCGTCTGCCGAAGCAGGCCGGGATGCTCCCACGCCGCCAGCCAAAGGCGCCAAGTCCCACGCTGTTCGTGCACGTGGCGATGACGCGCATTCCGGACATCTGGCACCAGTACCTGGTCGCCGCGGCCTAGCGCCCGCGACCCGTTAGGGTTGCGCACATGCCCGGCTCCATCGTCCTGTTCGGAGCCACCGGCTACACCGGTCGCCTCGTCGCCGCCGCCCTTGTGCGCAGGGGCGCGAGACCGACCCTCGCCGCTCGGAACGCTCAGACGCTCGACGCGCTGGCGGCCGAGCTGGGCGGCCTCGACACCGCCGTCGCCGACGTCTCCCGGCCGGAGAGCGTCAGCGCTCTCGTCTCGGCCGGCGACGTGCTCGTGAGCACGGTGGGGCCGTTCGTGCGCTGGGGGGCGCCAGCCGTCGACGCGGCGATTGCCGCCGGCGCGAGCTACCTCGACTCCACCGGCGAGCCGCCGTTCATCCGTGAGGTCTTCGAACGCCACGACGCGCCCGCACGTGCCGCCGGTGCCGGGCTCGTGACGGCCTTCGGCTACGACTTCGTGCCGGGCAACCTGGCGGCCGCCCTCGCGCTGGAGCGCGCCGGGGCCAGCGCCGTGAAGGTGGCGGTGGGCTACTTCGTGAGCGGCAAGGTCAGCCCGCGCGAGGCGATGAGCGGCGGCACGGCCGCCTCGCTCGCCGGCGTGGCGATGAGCCCCGCGTTCGGCTTCCACGGCGGAGCGATCGCCGACGAGCGCACCGCCAAGCGCGTGCGGAGCTTCGAGTTCGGCAGCAAGCGCCTGACCGGGGTCTCGGTCGGCAGCTCCGAGCACTTCGCCCTGCCGAAGATCCACCCGGCGCTGCGCGAGGTGGACGCATACCTCGGCTGGTTCGGCCCGGCCTCCCGAGCCATGCAGGTCGTCACGCTCGGCGCCGAGGTGCCCGGTGTCCGCGCCGGAGTGGAGAAGCTCGGCCGCCGCTTCGTGAAGGGCTCGACGGGCGGACCCGACGAGGCCGCCCGCTCACGCACCGGCTCTCTGATCGTCGCCGAGACCTACGACGCCTACGGCACGCTGTTGACCCGGGTCGAGATGAAGGGGCCGAACGGCTACACGTTCACCGGCGACGTGCTGGCCTGGGGCGCGCAGCAGGCGCTCGACCACGGGCTCGCGGGAACGGGTGCGCTCGGACCCGTGGAGGCCTTCGGGCTGCGCGCGCTCGAGGCGGGGTGCGCGGAGCTCGGACTCACCGAGACGGCCGCGCCCGCGAAGACCTCCGCCGGCTGGTAGACGCTGCCGCAGTTTGCGGGATTCGCCGGCACCATCACGGCGACCCCTTTTCGTCCGCTGCCCCGTCTGCTTTCATTCTGGCTACCAGGGAAAGGAGGTGGTCCTAGCTTGAGTGACAGTTTTTTCGGGACCCTGGAGGTGTCCGGCCTCTAGCCGGCGCTGAAGCGGACTAGCGGAGTCCATCCCGGACACCGTCGGTAGGCGTAGGTGGGGGCTGGTCCCGCCCACCCGGCTGATGTCGAGGACCGCCGCCGATCCCGTTCAGCTTGGGGGGCACCTTTCGGGGTGCCCCCCATTTTTTGTGCCTATGGACGGAGCGAGCGGCGCGAGGCCGCCGGACTACTCGTCGTCGAGGTCGTCCCCGTCGTCGTCCTCGTCCTCGTCCGAATCGTCGTCCTCGTCCGAATCGTCCTCGTCGAGGTCGTCGTCGTCCTCCGCGGGCTCGTCCTCCGGGTCCGGATCAAACTCGGCCGCGGGGGTAGGCTCGGTGTCCTCGCCCTCGACGGCGGGGACGTCCGACAGCAGCTCCTCGCCCTCGTCGCCCAGGTCGCCCTGGATCTGGGCGGGGGTGTTCGTCTCCATGACGAGCGCCACCGCGCTGACGACGTCGTCGTCGCGAAGGTTCATCACGCGCACGCCCTGCGACGGGCGGCCGTAGCTGCGAGATGCCGCGCACGCTTGTGCGCTGCACCATCCCGTTCTGCGAGATGAAGACGAGCTCGTGGTGCTCGCGCACGATCAGGGCGCCGGCGAGCGCCGCCCTTCTTCTCGGTGAGCGTGATCGTCTTGACGCCCATCGCGCCGCGGCCCTTGACCGGGTAGTCGGCGATCGCGGTGCGCTTGCCGTAGCCGTTCTCGGTGACGACGAGCAGCTCCGTGTCGTCGCGGGCGACGTCCATCGCGAGCACGCGTTGTCCTCCGCGCGAGACGTTCATCCCGCGCACGCCGCTCGTGTCGCGGCCCATCGGCCGCGCCCGCGTCTCGTTGAAGCGGGCGGCCTGGCCCGAGCGCGAGATCATGATGATGTCGTCGTCGCCGCTGGTCCTGCGCACGGCCACCAGCTCGTCGTCGTCGCGGATCTTGATCGCGATGATGCCGTCGGCCTTGATCGGCGTGTTGTAGGCGAGGAACTCGGTCTTCTTGATCATGCCCTTGCGCGTGGCGAAGACGAGGTACTTGCCCTCGGTGAAGTCGCGCGTGGAGAGCACGGCGCGGACCTCCTCGCCCTCGCGGAGCGGCAGCAGGTTGACGAGCGCTCGGCCGCGCGCCGTGCGCGAGGCCTCGGGCAGCTCGTAGACCTTCTGCCGGTAGACCTTGCCGCGGTTGGTGAAGAACAGCAGGTAGTCGTGCGTGGAGGACACGAACAGGTGCTCGATGTAGTCGTCGTCCTTCATGTCCATCCCGGTGACGCCGACCCCGCCGCGCTTCTGCTTGCGGTAGGTGTCGAGCGGCAGCGACTTGATGTAGCCCGAGCGCGTGATCGCGATGACCATCTGCTGGTCGGCGATCAGGTCCTCGATGTCGATGTCGTCCTCGGAGTGCGGTGATCTCGGTCCTGCGCTCGTCGCCGAACGTGTCCTTGATCTCGGCCAGCTCCTCCTTGATGAGGCCAAGCACCCGCGACTCGTCGCCCGAGGATCTCGCGCAGCTCCCTGATCCGCTCGACCAGGTCGGCGTGCTCCTCCTGGATCTTCCCGGCCTCGAGCGCGGTGAGGCGCTGGAGGCGAAGGTCGAGGATCGCCTGCGCCTGCATCACGCGACAGCTCAAAACGCTCGATCAGGCCGTCGCGCGCGGCGTCGGGGTCGCGCGACCCGCGGATCAGCTCGATCACCGCGTCGAGGTTGTCGAGGGCGATGAGGAGGCCCTCGAGGATGTGCGCCCGCGCCTCGGCCCGCCGCAGCTCGTGCTTGGTGCGGCGGACGATGACCTCGCGCTGATGATCGACGTACCGCTCGATCATCGCCGTCGAGGCCGAGCGTGCGCGGCACGCCGTCGACGAGCGCGACCATGTTGACGCCGAAGGTGCTCTGCATCGGCGTGTGCTTGTAGAGCTTGTTGAGCACGACCGCGGGGATGGAGTCGCGCTTGAGCTCGATCACGAGTCGGATGCCCGACTGGTCGGACTCGTCGCGCAGATCGGAGATCTCGGAGATCTTCTTGTCGTTGACGACCTCGGCGATCTTCTTGATCAAGCCCGAGCCGTCGTTACGACCGTCGCCCTTGGTCACCTGGTAGGGCAACTCGGTGACGATGATCGCCTCCTTGCCCTGGCGCAGCGGCTCGATGTGCGCGCGCGCCTGGACGACCACGCGGCCGCGGCCGGTCTCGTAGGCGTCGCGGATACCCGAGCGGCCCATGATGATCCCGCCGGTCGGGAAGTCCGGGCCCTTGATGTGCTGCATCAGGCCGATCGTCTCGATATCGGGATCGTCGATGTAGGCCACCACGGCGTCGATCGTCTCGCCGAGGTTGTGCGGCGGGATGTTCGTGGCCATGCCGACCGCGATCCCCGAGGCGCCGTTGACCAGGAGGTTCGGGAAGCGCGACGGCAGGACGAGCGGCTCCAAGCGCGACTCGTCGTAGTTCGGCCCGAAGTCGACGGTGTCGGCGTCGATGTCGCGCAGCATCTCCGTGGCGAGCCGTGCGAGCCGCGCCTCGGTGTAGCGCATGGCAGCCGCCGGGTCGCTGTCGATCGAGCCGAAGTTGCCCTGGCCGTCGACCATCGGGTAGCGCATGGGCAAAGTCCTGCGCGAGGCGGACCAGCGTGTCGTAGATCGCCTGGTCGCCGTGCGGGTGGAACTGGCCCATGACCTCGCCCACCACGCGTGCGCACTTGCGGTACGGCCGAGTGGGCTGGAGGCCGGCCTCGTGCATCGCGAACAACACGCGGCGATGGACCGGCTTCAGGCCGTCGCGGACGTCGGGCAGCGCCCGGCCCACGATCACGCTCATGGCGTAGTCGAGGTACGACGACTGCATCTCCTCCTCGAGGCCGCGCGGCTCGACGTTGCCGCCGGAAATTGTGTCCATGGAAGACATCTAGACGTCCAGGTTGGTGACGTCGCGAGCGTGGCGCTCGATGAAGTCACGTCGGGGTTCCACCTTCTCGCCCATCAGCATCGAGAAGATCGCGTCCGCCGCTGCGGCGTCCTCGATCTGCACCTGCTGCAGGGTGCGCCTGCCGGCGTCCATGGTGGTGTCGAATAGCTGGCTCGGGTTCATCTCACCGAGTCCCTTGAAACGCTGCATGTCCACTCCCTGCTTGGCCACGTCGAGCACGGCGCGGCGTAGATCCTCGAACGACTCCGCGTCGTCCTCCTTCTTGCCGAGCGTGACTCGGAACGGGGGCGAGCCGGCGAGCTGCTCCAGCTCACCGTGGACGCGCACCAGGTTGCGGTACTCGCCGGCGGCGAACATGTCGCGCCGCAGGCGGTGCGTGGAGGCCGAGCCCGTCTTGCGCTCGATCAGCTTGACCAGGATCTGCGTGGCGTCCTGGCTCGCGAGCTCCGCCTCGTACAGCTCGCCGTTGGGCGCCGCGGAGATCAGCTCCACCAGCGCGTCGCCGTCGGTGATCCCATGGTCGAGCACGTGTGAGACGGCGAGAAAACGCACGGCGTCGTGGCCCCACTCGGCCTGGAGGGTCGAGGCCCAGCCCTCGTACTGCTTGAGCAGCCGGACGAACTTCTGCCAGCGGGCGTGCGTGAGCTTGAAGTCGCCTCCGTCGCGATCCGAGATGTCCATCTTCTCGAGCTTGTCGCGCAGCAGGACCTCTTCCAGCTCGGACTCCTTCTCGATGTAGATGTCCTGGCTGCCGGCCTTGACCTTGTAGAGCGGCGGCTTCGCCAGGTAGACGTAGCCGGCCTCGATCAGCTCCGGCATCTCGCGGAACAGGAACGTGAGGACCAGCGTGCGGATGTGCGCGCCGTCCACGTCCGCGTCGCACATCACGACGACCTTGTGGTAGCGCGCCCGCTCGATGTCGAACTCCTCGCGGATCCCGGTGCCGATCGCCGTGATCAACGCCTGGATCTCCGTGTTCCCCAGCACCTTGTCGATGCGGTTCTTCTCGGCGTTGATGATCTTGCCGCGCAGCGGCAGGACGGCCTGCGTGTTGCGGTCGCGACCCTGCTTGGCGGAGCCGCCCGCCGAATCGCCCTCGACCACGAACAGCTCCGCGAGCGACGGGTCGGTGACCGAGCAGTCGGCGAGCTTCCCGGGCAGGGTGGAGTTCTCCAGCGCCGACTTGCGCCGCGTGAGGTCGCGCGCCTTGCGGGCAGCCTCTCGAGCCCGGAACGCCTGGACGGCCTTGTTGATGACCTGGCGCGCCTCGGCGGGGTTCTCCTCGAGGAACTCGGCGAGCCCCTTGTTCACGGCCGCCTGAACGAAGCCCTCGACCGGCGGGTTGCCGAGCTTCGTCTTCGTCTGGCCCTCGAACTGCGGGTCCTGGACCTTCACCGAGATGATCGCCGTGAGGCCCTCGCGCACGTCCTCGCCCTGGAGGTTCTCCTCCTTCTCCTTCAGGAGGCCCTTGGAGCGCGCATATGCGTTGAGCGTGCGGGTGAGCGCGGAGCGGAAGCCCGATAGGTGGGAGCCGCCCTCGTGCGTGTTGATGTTGTTGGCGAACGAGAGCAGGTTCTCCTGGTAGGAGTTGTTCCACTGCATCGCGACCTCGACGTCGCCCACCTCGCCGCCAAGCTCTTCCAGGTAGATGACCTTCTTGTGGATCGGGTCCTTGGTGCCCTGCGCGTGGATGTGCTTGACGAAGTCGACGATGCCGCCGTCGTACTTGAAGCTGGTCTTGAAGCCCTCGCCGCGTTCGTCCACAAACGCGATCCGCAGACCCTTGGTGAGGAAGGCCATCTCGCGGAAGCGCTGCTCGAGCACCATGCGGTCGTAGTCGATCGTCTCGAAGATCTCGAGGTCCGGCAGGAAGGTGATGCGCGTGCCGAGTCGATCCGTGGCCTCGCCCCTTGTCAGCTCGGTCTGCGGGACGCCCCGCTCGTAGCTCTGGGTCCACTCGTAGCCGTCGCGCCACACGGTGAGCGCAAGCTGTTCGGAGAGTGCGTTGACGACCGACACGCCCACGCCGTGAAGCCCTCCGGAGACCTTGTAGCCGCCGCCGTCGCCGAACTTGCCGCCGGCGTGCAGAACTGTCAGCACCACCTCAGCGGCGGGCCGCTGCTCCTTCTCCATCGTGTCGACCGGGATGCCGCGGCCGTTGTCGGTGACCGTGACGCTGTTGTCGGGATGGATCGTGATCTCGATCTCGTCGGCCTCGCCGGCCAGCGCCTCATCGACCGAGTTGTCCATCACCTCGTAGATCAGATGGTGGAGGCCTCGCGCGCCCGTCGAGCCGATGTACATGCCGGGGCGCTTGCGGACGGCCTCGAGACCCTCGAGGACCGTGATGTCCTGGGCCCCATAACTCGAGGAGCCACCGTTATCAGGGTTCTTCGCCAATAGTCTTCCTTACGTCATGAGCCCCGACTCCGCAGGCACTTTCGCCACGGGCCGGGGCGGGTTCTTCTGCCGTCTTGAAGGTTAGCAGACGGAGGGGCCGAAAGACCCCCGCCAGCGTTACAAAATCCCCGCAAATCACGGAAAAACGTGAACGTTGGCCAGACAGCCGGTTTCCTATCGTTATCACCCTCTCCGGGGGCTCCCCACCACAAACCTCAGGGAGCCCACGGCGGCCGTCCCCAGGATCTCATTCAGACCCTCGACCAGACCCTTAGACATGAGCTCCAGCTCGTTCGCCCAGACCGCCGAGCGACAGGCGACCGTGACCACGCCGGAACGCTCCGAAACGGGCGTCGCCTCGCTCGCGATCGTCGCGCCCGCGGCCGCCTCCCAGGCCTGTTGGACGCGCGCGAGGGTGGTGGCCGGCGCCACCCGCTCCACCACCCGGGCGACGGCCTGGTCGAGGCGTCGGGGCTCGCGGTAGGTCATAGCGCCGCCTCCACCGCCACGGCCCCGTCCTCCACGAGCAGCAGCTCTACGTCGGCATCGCGGGCGCCCGGCACGTGTTCGGGCTCCGTGGCGGCAACGACCGCCTGGCCGCCGGACCGCACGAGCTCGACCAGGCGCTCCCGGCGGGCGGCGTCGAGCTCCGACATCACGTCGTCGAGCAGCATGAGCGGCGGTCGCCCGATCGCCGCGAGGGCCTCGCGCTCGGCGAACAGCAGCGCGAGCAGACCGGCGCGCTGCTGTCCCTGAGAGCCGTACGAGCGAAGCGAGCGGCCGTCGCGGACGAGAGCGAGGTCATCCCGATGCGGCCCGTGGGTCGTGAACCCGCGCGAGAGATCGTCGTCCCGCCGCTCGAGCAGCTCGGCGCGCAGCTCCCCGGCATCGGTGGCCTTGGAGCGCGGCCGGTACTGCAGGGCACACTCCCCGGGGAGGCCGAGCTCCTCGGCCAGCCGCCGGAAGGGCTCCTCCAGCTCGGCGAGCGCCCCGCGGCGAGCCTCCATCACGGCGATCCCGTGGCGGGCGAGCTCGAGATCCCAGGTGTCGAGCAGCTCCGGGCGAGCGCCGCCGGCTCGGATCCTTCCCACCAGGGCGTTGCGTTGCGCGAGCGCCCGCGAGTAGTCGGCCCGCGCGGTGGCGCGCGATGGCCAGAGCGCGGCGATCACCTGGTCGAGGTGGGCTCGCCGCAGCGACGGCGTGCCCTTCACTAGATCGAGCCGATCGGGCATGAACACGCCGACCAGCGGTCGCACGCTCGAGCTGGTGAGCCGCTCCACTGGCGCGCCGTCCACCCGGCAGTGCTTGGGCTGGCCAGGCTCGAACCCGACCTCGAGCCGGTGCGCGCCGTCGTCATCCTCGAGGTCGAGCGTCACCCGCGCCACGCTCTGCCCGAAGCGCACAAGCTCGCGTTCGTTGGAAGTACGGCATGAATGGCCCGTGCAGCCGAAGTAGAGCGCCTCGAGGAGGTTGCTCTTGCCGGCGCCGTTCGACCCGCACACCACCGTAAGGCCTTCGCCGAGGGCCACCTCGGCCCGCTCGTAGTTGCGGAAGTCGCGCAGGCTGGCGCGCGTGACGCGCATCCGCCTGCCCTACACGTTGAGCCGGATCGGCATCACGAGGTAGATGAAGCCGCCGCTGTCGCCGCCCGACTCGAGCAGACCCGGCCGCAGCGGGCTGATCAGCTTCAACACCAGCTCCTCGGACTCCGCGCTCTCGAGGCCGTCCCGGAAGAACTCCGGGTTGAAGCCGATCTCGAGCGGCTCGCCCTTGAAAGGCACCGGCAGGCTCTCACTCGCCTCGCCGACATCGGGCGTCTGGGCCGAGACCTCCAGGGCGCCGTCCGTGAAGCCGAAGCGCAGCGGGGCGTTCTTCTGGGCGAGCAGGCTGATCCGCCTGACCACGTCGAGCAACTCCGCCGCGTTCACGTTCAGCTCGTGCTCGTACGACTCGGGCAGGAGCTGGCGGTAGTTCGGGAAGCGGCCCTCCACGAGCCGCGACGAGATCACAACCGGGCCCAGGTTGAAGATGACCTGGTTCTCGAGCGGCGTGATCTCGATCTCCTCCGGGCCTGCCGCGGTGGCCACGCGCGAAAGCTCCTGCAAGGTTCGGGCCGGAACGTTCGCCTCGAGCTCGCCGTCGACCGCCTTGTCGAGCGTGGTCTCCTTCACGCTGAGGCGGTAGGAGTCGGTGGCGACCATGCGCAGCTCCTGGCCAGAGGCCGAGACCAGCACGCCCGTGAGGTGCGGGCGCGTCTCGTCCCGCGAAGCGGCGCGCGCCACGCGGCCGATCGTCTCGACGAATGCCCCCGCCGGGACGTGCATGGTCGTGGCGCCGGCGGCCTCCGGCAGCTTCGGGAAGTCGTCGAGCGGCAAGGTGCGGAGGTGGAACTTCGAGGCGCCCGAGACGACCTCGACGTCCTGCTCCGCGGTCCGGTGCTCGAGGGTCAGCTCATCCTTCGGCAGCGAGCGAACGACGTCAAGCAGCAGCCGCCCCGGCAGCACGACAGCGCCCTCCCGCTCGGCCGCGGCTTCCACCTGCACGCGGATGCCGATCTCCATGTCGGTGGCCTGAAGCTCCACCGCGCCCGAGTCGGCACGTATGAGGACGCCGGCCAGCGTCTGGATGGCACTGCGGGTCGACACGCCGCGAACCGCGATGCCGAGTTGATTCAAAAAGTGCTCACGACCAACAGAGAACTTCATTCAAAAAGACCTTGGAGTAGTAGGTGCTGTGGACAAGTTGATAGCCGAAGCCGGAACAGCGCTGGAGCGGGAAGTTCGGGGTCGGAAGAGCCCGTCACAAGCCTGTGGATTGTGGCAGTAGCAGCGGTCGTCACGGGCTGTCCGGAGCGAGGAGGCGCCTGAGCGCGTCGACTTTGTGGACAACGGCGTCGTTGCTTTGGAGGTCGGCGCTGATCTTGCGGTGGGCGTGAAGGACCGTGGAGTGGTTGCGGCCGCCGAAGCGCCGGCCGATCGCGGGCAGGGTCTCGTCGGTCAGCTCGCGTGCGAGGTACATGGCGATCTGGCGTGCGATGGCGACCTGAGGTCGGCGATCCTGGGCGAGGAGGGCGTCGCGGGTGAGGCCGAATTCCGCGGCCGTCGCGTCCTGGATCGCCTCGAGGGAGGAGGCCGTGGCGGGGAGGTCGGGGTAGAGGGAGGAGAGGACCTGGCGGGCGAGCTCTGCGGTGGGCGGCTCGCCGCGAAGCGAGGCGTAGGCGACCACGCGTATGAGCGCTCCCTCGAGCGCGCGAACGCTGGCGGTCACGCGCGAGGCGATCTCGAGCAGCGTCTCGTCGTTGACGTGGCGGAGGGCGTCGAGCTGAGCGCGCTTGCGCAGGATGGCCATGCGCACGTCGAGCTCGGGAGGCTGGAGGTCGGCCACGAGCCCGGAGGCGAAGCGCTCCCGCAGGCGCGTCTCGAAGTCGTCGTGGTCGACCGGGGCGCGGTCGCTCGTGAGCACGAGCTGCCGGCCGCCTTCGTAGAGCGCGTTGAACGTGTGGAAGAACTCTTCCTTGGTCTTCACCTTGTCGGCAAGGAACTGGACGTCGTCCAGGAGCAGCACGTCGACGCCGCGAAAGCGGTCGCGAAAGCCGGACGCGTCGCCCTTCTGGATTGAGCGTACGAAGTCGCTGGTGAACTCCTCGACGGTGGCGTAGCGGACGCGCAAACCCCCACCGTAGAGCGTCACGTAGTTGCCGATGGCCTGGAGCAGATGCGTCTTCCCAAGGCCGGGGTGACCGTAGATGAAGAGCGGGTTGTAGGCCTGGGCCGGCATCTCGGCGACGGCCAGCGCTGCGGCGTGGGCGAGCCGGTTGCCGTCGCCGATGACGAACTGCTCGAACGTGTATTTCGGGTTGAGGTTGTCGCCCGGAAGGCGTCCCTCGAGGGCCTCCTTGGGCTCGTCGGCCTCGCGCCAGTGATCGTCCACGAGCTCGACGTCGGCGCCCGGCCCGAGCGCGCGCTTGGCCGCGGCCCGGAGCTGCGCGTAGTGGCGCTCGCGAACCCAGGTGCGTATGTGTCCAGGAGCCCTGACGTAGAGCAGCGAGCCGTCCGCGCCCGCGAGCTCGAGTGGCTCGAGCCAGATGTGGAAGGTGAAGTCGGTGACGTCCTCGCGAAGCTCGCGGCGGACCTGATCCCAGGCTGTCTGCAGGTCTTCGGGCACGGGTGTGCGACTGCCCTCCGGGCGGTTGCGTGGCAAACGATCGATGGAGCTCTGGGGGCGCCTGTTCGACGCGGTGGGAGAGTCACACTGCCCCGGCCCTCGCTGGCGGCGAGTGTATAGCCAGGAGCCGAGCGGCCGGAGGGGCCGCTCTGATTCGAGGGCGCAAATCGCGGGAAAAGCGACCGGGCGGGTTTCGAGCCGCGGACGGCCGCTGGCGCGCAGACGCTCTGCCTATACTTCACGACTCCTTCGCCCATGAAGCGCACGTACCAACCCAAGAAACGCAAGCGCGCCCGCTCCCACGGGTTCCGCAAGCGTATGCGTACTCGCGCGGGGCGCGCGATGCTCAAGCGCCGCCGCGACAAGGGCCGCGCTCGACTCACCCCGTAGATGGCTGCTCCCGGCGAGGGTGGCGCGGGCCGGCGCGGCAAGCGCCGGCGCCTGTCCCGCAGCGCGGAGTTCGATCGTGTCTTCCGTGAGGGCCGCTCGCATGCGAGCCGCTACCTCGTCGTCCACGCGTTTCCGCGACCCGACGCCGGCGGGGAAGAGCCTCGGCTCGGAGTCTCCGTTGGACGCAAGGTCGGCGGCGCCGTGGAGCGCAACCGCGTAAAACGCCTGCTCAGAGAGGCCTTTTGGGCCTCGGCCAGCGAGCTGCCAAGCGGCCACGACTTCGTGCTGGTTGCCCGCCCGGACGCCGGCGAACTAGCGCGCGAGCGTGGCGAGGCGGGGATCGAGGAGGCGTTGCGCGAGGTCATGTCGTCGGGCGGCCTCGCCCGGAGCGAAGACGCGTGAGCGCGCTCAGGTCGATAGCCGTGGCACCCATCCGGGTTTACCAGCGGGCGATCTCCCCGGCGCTTCCGAGCCGCTGCCGCTACTACCCGAGCTGCTCGGAATATGCGCTGCAGGCGATCCGCTCCTACGGCATACTCCGAGGCCTCGTGCTCGCCGCCTGGCGGCTTCTGCGTTGCAATCCGTGGAGCCACGGCGGCGTGGATCCCGTCGAGGACCAGACCCTCTTTCGCACGCCCGCGCGTGCCCGCTGAGCAAACGCCATGTACCTAGCCACGTTCCTCCAGCCGCTCGTCGATCTGAACGACGCGATCCTGAAGTTCTGGCACGACCAGGTGGGCTTGTCGTGGGGCCTGGCGATCATCGGCCTGACCGTGGTCGTCCGGGCCGCGATCCTGCCGCTGACGTTCCGCCAAGTTCGGTCGATGCAGGCGCTGCAGCGGCTCCAGCCGGAGATGAAGCGGATCCAGGAGCGCTACAAGGAGGACAAGCAGCGCCAGCAGCAGGAGATGATGAAGTTCTACCAGGAGCACGGGGTCAACCCACTGGCCTCCTGCCTGCCGCTGGTCCTCCAGCTGCCGTTCTTCTTCTCGCTCTTCTATCTGCTGCGCAGCAGCACGTTCAAAGAGGACATCATGGGCGAGGAGAAGTTCCTCTTCATCCCGAACCTGGCGAAGCCGCTCACGGGCCACCCCGCGGCCCTCATCGTGATGATCGTGCTCTACGTGGGCACTCAGCTCGCGTCGACGATGGTCTCCACGATGACCGCCGATCCGAACCAGCGACGGTTGATGCTGGCGCTGCCGTTCGTGTTCGTGTTCTTCGTCTTCCGCTTTGAGGCGGGCCTGCTCGTCTACTGGGTGGCGACCAACACCTGGACCATCGGTCAGCAGCTGTTCATCAAGCGCTTCCTGCCACCCCCCGACCCGATAGCCGTCGGGGCAGCCGCCGCGGGAGGCGGCGGCAGCGGTGGAGGATCGGATGGGAAGGGCGCGCCCGCGAAGGGCGCGTTAGCGAAGGGCACGACTGCGAAGGGCAGCGGTGCCAAGGCCGCCACGACTGCCAAGCCCGCCACGGAGAAGCCCGCCACGGAGAAGGGCGCTCCGAAGGAGGCGCCTGCCAAGAAACCGGCGCGAGCCGCGGAGGCGGCGGCATCCGATGGGGGCAATGGCGGGTCGGCAAAGGCGCCACCGCCGTCGCCGCGCAAGCGTAAGAAGCGCTCGGGGCGCCGGCGCTAGATCATGGAAGCTCGCGAGCCCAGCGATGTGCGCGCGGAGGCCGAGGGGGCCACGCTTGGCGAGGCGAAGTGGAACGCCGTCAAGCTGCTGGAGCCGGATTTCCCTGGTGTGAGCGCGGATTCCGTCTCGTTCGAGGTGCTCGACGAGGGCGCCGAGGGGGAGGGCCGGCCGGCCCGGGTGCGCGTCGAGTTGGACCGAGAGGCATGGGAGAAGACCGCGCACGAGATCCCCGAGGAGCCCGCCGAGCGCGTGCGCGCGGTCGTCGGCCGCGTGGTGGCCGCGCTCGGACTGCGCGCGAGCGTGGACATCGAGGAGAGCGACGAGGAGATCCGCGCGACGGTGAACGGGGACGAGCTCGGCTTGCTGATCGGGCGCCACGGCACCACGATCGACGCGCTGCAGCACATCGCCATGCGCGCCGCGTTCCATGGATTGGCCGATCACAAGGCCGTGGTGGTAGATGCCGCGGGCTATCGGGAGCGCCGCGAGGCCGCGCTGCGCCGCGCGGCTGATCGTGCGGTGGAGGACGCGCTGTCGTACGGGCGCCCGGTGGAGCTCGAGCCCATGGGTCCGCACGAGCGCCGGGCCGTGCATCTCTACCTGCGGGATCGGCTCGATGTGCAGACGCACAGCGAGGGCGACGAGCCCGACCGGCGCCTGGTCGTCACTCCGGTGCGCGGCTCGTCGTAGCGCCCGGACCTCGGAGCGTAAAACGTGAAACGGTCGGTCCTGGAGCGGCTGGGGGAGCTTGCCAGGCTCTACGACCTGCCGGAGGAGGCCACCGTCGACGCCCTCGCCCGGCTGCTGGCTGCGTTGGCGGCGGAGCCCGATCCGCCCACGACGGTGCGGGATGCTCTCGATGCCGTGGACCAGCACGTGGCCGACAGCCTCAGCGGTCTCGAGCTGGCGCCGTTGCGCAGTGCCGCTCGGATAGCTGATCTCGGCTCAGGTGCCGGCTTTCCGGGTCTGCCACTCGCGATCGCGCTGCCCGATTCGCGGGTGGATCTGGTGGAGTCGGCGCGCCGCAAGTGCGCCGTCATTGATCGTCTTGCGGCTGCTGCCGGCGTTGAGAACGCGCGGTCCCTGCCCCTGCGAGTCGAGGAATTGGCCGCGGGCGATGGCCGCTCGGCCTACGACGCCGTGACGGCGCGAGCACTTGCTCCGCTGCCCGTCCTGGTGGAGTACGCGGCGCCGCTGCTGCGCCAAGGCGGCGCTTTGGTGGCCTGGAAGGGGACGCGCAATAGCGCCGAAGAGGCGGCCGGGGAGGGCGCTGCGGGGATCGTCGGGCTACGGCTGGCAGAGGTGCGGCCGGTCACTCCGTTCATCGGAACCCTCGACCTCAACCTATATCTCTACTTGAAGGATAGATCGACCCCGAACCAATTCCCCCGCCGTCCGGGAATCGCCTCCAAGCGGCCGCTCTCCTAGCAGGGAAATTCGGTTCCATCCCGAACCACAAGACTTCTGACCGCCGCCGGCGCTACCGTCGGAAATTCAGATGGGAACCATCTACGCGATCGCGAACCAGAAGGGTGGGGTGGGGAAGACCACCACCGCCGTGAACACCTCGGCCTGCGTGGCCGAGGCAGGCTATCCCACGCTCCTTGTCGACCTCGATCCCCAGTGCAACGCCACGGTCGGATTGGGCCTTCCAAAGGACTGCCATCCGTCCGTCTACGACTGTCTTTCGGATGGGGACCTCACGCTCGACGCCGCGGCGCGCGAAAGCGCGATCCCGAACCTCTCGATCGTGCCCTCCACGCCGCACCTCGCGGGCGCGAGCGTGGAGCTGCCGCGGCTGCCCGGCTCGGAGACGCGCCTGCGCGAGGCACTCGGCTCCGTGCGCGAGCGCTATCTGTTCACGATCTTCGACTGCCCGCCGTCGCTCGGCCCGCTCACGGTGAACGCGCTCGTGGCCGCGGACCGGGTGATCGTGCCGGTCCAGACCGAGTACTTCGCGCTCGAGGGGCTGGCCGGCCTGCTCGACACGCTGTCGCTCATCCAGCGCGAGCTCAACCCGAGGTTGACGGTTGCGGGGATGATCCTGACGATGCACGACGGGCGCACGCGCCTGGCACAGGACGTCGAGCGCGAGGTGCGCGAGCACTTCCCTGAGCTCGTATTCGACACGGTGATACCCAGGAACGTGAGGGTCGGCGAGGCGCCGAGCTACGGGCTGCCGGTGACCCGGCACGATCCGAGCTGCAGCGGCTCGCTGGCGTATCTGAAGCTCGCCAAGGAGGTGGCTGCACGTGGCTGAATGGCCCCACGTGGAAGAGGGACACGGACGGTTCCAGCGCGGCATGGGGCGCGGCCTGGCCGCCCTGCTGGCCACGAGCGAGGAGAGCAGCTCGTCCCTGCGCGACATCGCGCTCGAGCTGATCCGCCCGAACCCTCACCAGCCGCGACAGGACTTCGACGGCGAGCGGCTGCTGGCGCTCGCGGAGTCGATCAAGGCGCGCGGCGTGCTCCAGCCGCTGGTGGTGCGCGCGCTGCCGGGTGGCAGCTACGAGCTGGTCGCCGGCGAGCGCCGTTTGCGTGCGTCGAAGCTGGCGGGCCTCGAGCTCGTGCCGGCGATCGTCCGCGAGACGGAGGAGTCCGAGCGGCTCGAGATCGCGCTGATCGAGAACATGGCGCGCGAGGACCTCAGCCCGATCGAGGAGGCGCGCGCCTGCGCGACGCTCGTGGACGACCTCGGCGTCACGAAGGAGGAGCTGGGCCGGCGCGTGGGCCGCAGCCGCGTGGCGATCTCGAACGCGATCCGCCTGCTCGACCTTCCCGACGAGGCTCAGGCGATGCTCCAGTCGGGCGAGCTGTCCGCGGGCCATGGCCGTGCGCTCTTGATGTGCAAGGACCACGGCGCGCGGCGGCGTCTGGCGGCCGAGGCCCGCGACCTGGGCTGGTCGGTGCGCGAGACCGAGCGGCGCGCGAAGGACGCGCAGTCCGGCATCGGGGACCGTCGCGGCCGTGGTGGCTCTGTCGCCATCCACCCGGACTTTGCGGAGCTGTTGCGCGTCGCCGAGGAGGAGCTCTCCGCCGCGCTCGGGCGGGGCGTGCGAATCCGCGCCAAGGGCGCCGGCTGCAAGGTGGAGTTCGAGCTCGACGATCCGCGCGAGGCGGTCGAGCTGGCGGCCCGGATCGCCACCGACCGAGACGTCCAGGCCGCCTGAACGCGGGGCTGGGCCGCCGCTACAATCGGCCGTCGGAACGGGCGATTAGCTCAGTCGGTTAGAGCGCTTCTCTGATAAGGAAGAGGTCCCAGGTTCGAGTCCTGGATCGCCCACTCGGCAGCCTTCGGCACGGCCTTCGCCGCCGATCTAAGCTGCCACATGGCCACCGACCACCTGAGCGTGGTGCGCGGCACCTTCGCCGACTGGAACGAGCACCAGGATCTCGACCGACTGGTCGAGCTCTACTACGACGCAGCGGTGGAGTTCGAGGTCGCCTTCCAGGGTGGACGCGACGACGCGAACTTCGTGACGCTCCACGGCGCGGACGAAGTGAGGAAGTTCTTCGCCGACTTCATGCTGCCGTTCAGCCACGCCCGCTACGAGATCGAGGAGCTGGTGGACCTCGGCGGTGGGGACGCTCTTGCCCTGATGAGGGCGTACCTGCGCATCGAGGGCAGCACCGCTGAGGTCGCCCCGCAGCCGTTCGCGTATGTGATCAGCGTGCGCGGCGGGCGGATCGTGCGGGTACGGGACTACCCCGACCGCGCTGAGGCCTGGCGAGCCGTCGGCCGCGAGCCGGTTGCTCATGCGGAAGCGGACGAGGGCTGAAGGAGGCTGCCGGCGCGATGACGACCGTCCAGCCCGTTCCCATCGCCGCCGGGCGCGATCGGCGCCGTTTGGCTCCACGTTCGTCGCACGGAATTTGGGCGCCGCCGGCCGACCGGGACCCGATCGGGCTGCTCGAGGGCCAGGCCGCGACCCGGATCTCCGAGTTGGTGCCGATCCGTCATGGTCGGATGCAGGTCTCGCCGTTCGCGTACTTCCGGGGTGCGGCGCTGCCGATGGCTGCGGACCTCGCGGTGACGCCGACCTCCGGGCTGACGGTCCAGCTCTGCGGTGACGCGCACCTCTCGAACTTTGGGATCTTCGGCACGCCCGAGCGGCACCTGTTCTTTGGTCTCAACGACTTCGACGAGAGCCACACCGGACCCTGGGAGTGGGACGTCAAGCGGCTGGCCGTGAGCATCGAGATCGCCGGCCGCGAGAACGGCTTCAGCGACGCCGAACGCGGTCGAACGGTGCGCCGCGCTACGGGGACGTACCGGGAGACGATGCGCAAGCTTGCTCGCATGCCGACGCTCGACGTGTGGTACGCGCATCTGGACATGGAGCACCTGCTTCCGCGCTTTCGCGCGCTCCTCGACCCCAAGCGCACACCGGCCGTGTGGCACGCGACCGCAAGGGCGCGCGCGCATGACAGCCTGCAGGCGTTCGGAAAGCTCTGCCACACGCCGGACAACGGCGAGCCGCGGATCGTCTCCGACCCGCCGCTGATCGTGCCCATCGAGGAGCTGCCCGAGTCCATCGACGCCGAGGCCGTCTCACGCGGCGTCCATCAGATCCTGAGCTCCTACCGCCAGACACTCGAGACGGATCGCCGGCACCTGTTGGATCAGTACCGGGTCGTCCATCTTGCGCGCAAGGTCGTGGGTGTCGGCAGCGTTGGCACGGCGGCGTGGATCGTGCTGCTGCTCGACGAGCGCGACTCGCCACTCCTCCTTCAGCTGAAGGAAGCGGATGCCTCGGTGCTCGAGGCCTACACGGGGAAGAGCCAGTTCTCCCAGCACGGCGAGCGTGTCGTCGCCGGTCAGCGGCTCATGCAGGCTGCGAGTGACATCTTTCTCGGCTGGGAGCGCCTCGACTGGGAGGGCGAGCACCGTGACTGCTACGTCCGCCAGCTGCGCGACTGGAAGGGCTCCGGCGATGTCGCAGGTATGACGCCCGCGGGAATGGAGCTCTGGGGGCAGATGTGTGGCTGGACGCTCGCTCGTGCGCACGCTCGGTCGGGCGACCGCGCCGCGATAGCCGGCTACCTGGGCAAATCAAGCACCTTCGACCGAGCGATCACCAGCTTCGCCGTCGCCTACGCCGACCAGAGCCAACGCGACTACGAGGCGTTCTGCGCGGCGATCGCCGCGGGCCGGCTCGAGGCGCTGACGGGCCTCTAGAACAGCTTGTAGCTCGTCCGGTTCAGGAAGAAACCGTGGCCCGAGCGGTTGGTGCAGCGCAGGCCATTCGTCTTCGAGCTGCACCTGAAGGATCCGAAGCGCCGGCTCTTGCCGTAGGCGATGGCCTTCGCGCGTGGGTTGTAGACCGAGTCCGACACGCACAGGGCGGCGGCGCGGCCCGTGGGGTTCATCCCGAACGAGCTGCCCGCGTCGAACTGGCAGCCGCTCGGCTTCGGCGCCTGGTGGGTGAGCTGGCGGACGTCGCAGCGGAGCACCTGCGGCGAGCCGCTCAGGTGCTCCCAGGCGCAGTAGATGTTCTTCGACGGGGTGCGGAACGAGGTGACGCTGCTGCTGGCCGCGGCCGGGCCCACGGCAACCACCGCGGAGGTCGCCAGGACGCAGGCGGCGATGAGCGGGCGACGCAGCACGCGCCCATCCTCTTCGACCCGCCGCGCGCTGTCCAGCGCTACTCGCCCACGCCCTCGCGCAGGTGCTCGAGCGCGCCGCGGATCAGCCGCGACACGTGCATCTGGGAGACGCCGATGCGCTCCGCGATCTCGGATTGGGTGAGGTCCTCGACAAAGCGCAGGTGGAGGACCATGCGGTCGCGTGCCGGCAGCGTGCGCAGTTGCGGGCCGAGCGTGGCGGTGTACTCGGCCAGCTCGTAGCCGCGCTCCTCCACGGCGATGTGCTCCGCCCACGGCTCGCCGGTGGAGTTGTCCGAGCCGGGCGGCGGCGCCTCGAGCGAGACGCTGTCGTACGCCATGCCGGCCTCCATGGCCTCCAGCACGGCCTCCTGGCCGAGGCCCGTGGCGCTGGCCACCTCACGGGGCGTGGGGGAGCGGCCGAGCTTGCGGGACAGGTCGCTGATCGAGCGGTTCACCTCGAGCGCCCGCTCTTGGAGCGCGCGCGGAACGTGCACCGCCCAGCCCGCGTCGCGGAAGTAGCGCTTGAGCTCACCGAGGATCGTCGGCACGGCAAAGCTCGAGAAGGCGTAGCCGCGATCGAGCTCGTAGCGGTCGATCGCCTTCACCAGCCCGATGCTCGCGACCTGCATCAGATCGTCCACGCTCTCGCCCGGGCGCTCGAAGCGCCGGACAAGTTGGCGCGTCAGTGGGAGGAAGCGCGTGACGAGCTCCTCGCGCGCCCCGAGATCGCCGTCGCGGTGGTAGCGCTCGAGCAGGCGCTGCTCCTGTCGGAGACGTTCCTCACCACGCGCAGTCCGAGGCTCGCTGCTACCCCAGATGGGTCTACGATCCATCATGGCCGGCGCCATGCCGTGCCTTGACCAGGTGTCGATCTGCTGCGAACGGTGCACGCCCCTCTCCAAAGAAACCCGTGGTCCAAGTGCGCCGGGTTTCTGGGGCGCGCTCTCCGCGGGCATGCTTCTGGGCCGCGCGGAGAAGCGGACGATAGCACTGCGCCGGGGCGCAGATCGTGACTTCAGAGGGCGTACCGGAGGGGCTCCGGGTGTTGGTCGCGGACGAGGATTATGAGGCGCTCGACAACCTCTCACGACTGCTGTCAGAGCTCGGGCACACCGTGGTGGCTCGCGCGATCGGGGTCGCCGAGGTGTCGGCGCAGATCGCGGACGACGAGCCGGATATCGCGCTGGTCAAGTTGCATGACGACGACGAGCACGCGCTCGACCTGATCGACGAGCTCGTGCAGGACGCCAACTGCCCGGTGGTCGCGCTGATGGAGGTGTCCGAGCCGGAGTTCATCGCGCGGGCCGCCGAGAGCGGCATCCACGCCTACGTCCAGCCGGTCACGAAGGAGACGGTGCAGGGCGCCATAGAGGTGGCGACCCGCCGGCACGCGGAGGTCGACAAGCTCACCGACGAGGTCGATCAGCTCGAGGGAGCGCTCGGCCGTCGGGCGGTGATCGAGCGTGCCAAGGGGATCCTCATGGAGCGCCATGCGGTGGACGAGCGTGCGGCGTTCGAAATGCTGCGCGCGCACGCGCGGGCGAACAATCGCAAGCTCGTGGAGGTGGCCGGCGCCGTGAGCGAGGGCCACCTGCTGCTGCCGCGCGAGTAGCCCGCCGCCGTCACGCCACCTGCTCCACCGCCGGTGAGCTCACGTCCTCGGCCAGCAGGTCGAGCACGGCCGCCTCGATCGGGCCCTGCAGCGGCTCGCCGAAGTCCGGGAGGGCACCGCCGATCGTGAGCCCGTCGCGGAAGCGGTCGAACACGCGTGGATCGATATACGAGGCGCGGCATACCGCCGGCGTGTTGCCGAGGTAGCCCGCCACCTCCTTGACCGCGCGCGCCTCGGCGCGCTTACGCCCGCTCTTGGTGCTGGTGGCCTGGCCGGACACGGCGAGGGCCACCGCCGCCAGCACGGTCGCGTTCCAGGTCCGGAAGTCCTTGGCGCTGAAGTCGCCGCCCGTGACCTCCTTCACGTACTCGTTGATCTCGGCCGAGCCGATGTCGTGCCAGCGGCGGCGCTCGACGTAGGCGAGCAGCTCGTCGCCGCCTCCGCGCCGGCGTTTGAGGCGCTTGACGATCTCGTGAACCTCGGGATCGACCAGCGACTGAATCCGGCGCTTGCCGCTCTTCGACGGATAGTCGAAGGTGACCGAGCCGCCGCCGTTCAGCGTCACGTGCTCGCGCTTGATCGTCGCCAGCCCGTAGCTCTCGTTCTCCGCCGCGTAGCCCTCGCCGCCGACGCGGAAGAAGCCGCGGTCGAGTAGACGTACCGCGCACGCGAGAACGCGCTCGCGCCCCATCCCGTCCGCGCGCAGCCGGCGGCCCACTCGCTTGCGCATGAGCGGCAGCGCACGCGCGAAGTCGATCATCTCGTCGAACTTCTCCTGGTCGCGGCGCTGGCGCCAGTGCTCGTGGTAGAGGTACTGCTTACGCCCCGCGGCGTCGACGCCGGTGGCCTGGAGGTGGCCAAACGGGTGTGGGCAGATCCACACGTCCTCCCAGGCAGGCGGGATGCTCAGCTCGGCGATCCGCTCGAGCGTCTCGGCGTCGGTGACCTTCGCCCCCTTGGCGTCCAGGTACTCGAAGCCGCGGCCGCGCCGCCGGCGGCTCATGCCGGGGTCGCCGCAGTCAACTCGTCTCAGCCGTGGCATGGGGCAACAGTCATGCCCGCGCGCGGGCGGTCGAAACCCCGACGGGCGCTGTGCGGGGGCGGCGTATCCTAGGGCGGTGCCCAGCGCGGTCGATGGCCTCAACGCATCTCAACGCGAGGCCGTGACCCATCCGAGTGGGCCGCTGCTCGTGGTGGCCGGCGCGGGCACCGGCAAGACCAGGGTGATCACGCGCCGCTTCGCCTGGCTCGTGGAACAGGGCACGCCGCCGGAGTGCGTGCTCGCGCTGACCTTCTCCACCGCAGCGGCGGCCGAGATGCGCGAACGGCTGGAGTCGCTGATCCAGGCGCCGTGGGAGGAGCTGTGGGTGGCCACCTTCCACTCCTTCTGCACGCGCCTGCTCCAGGAGGAGGCGCTCGAGGCGGGCATCGACCCGTTCGTCGCGCCGGTCACCCCCGCGGACCGGCTGGCGCTGATGCTCGATCGCATCGACGACCTGACGCTGCGCCGGCACGAGATCCGCGGGAACCCAGCGCCGCTGCTGGCCAGCTTCATCGCGAGGATCGACCGCCTGAAGGACGAGATGGTCAGCGCCGAGCGCTATGGGCGCTGGGCACGCGAGCTCAACGAGCGCGCGCAGAGCGGGGGCGACGCCGATCGGGCCCGCGCGGAGCGGGAGCTGGAGTTCGCGCAGGTGTATGCGGACCACGACCGGCTGCTGGCCGGCCACGGGGCGCTCGACTTCGGCGACCTGATCGTGCACGCCTTCCGTCTGCTGCACGAGAAGCCACACGTGCGCGAGCGCGTGGCCGCGCGCTTCCCTCACGTGTTGGTGGACGAGTATCAGGACACGAACTTCGCGCAGGGCGCGCTGCTGCGCCTGCTCTGTCAGGACCACCGCAACGTCACCGCCGTGGGCGACGACGACCAGGCCATCTACCGCTTCCGCGGGGCCTCGCAGAAGAACATGCTCGACTTCCAGCGCGAGTACGAGGACTGCAAGGTCGTGCGCCTCGAGCGCAACTACCGCTCGGGCCAGCGGATCCTCGACGCCGCGGGCGCCGTGGTGGCGGGTGGGGGCGAACGGATCGAGAAGCGGCTGCGCGGCGGCAAGGGCGGCGAGGTGAGCTTCTGGCGCTGTCGCTCCGAGGGTGCGCAGGCGCAGACACTGGCCGCGGAGGTAGAGCGGCTGGTGGCGCAGGAGGCCGTGCCGCCGGAGGAGATCTGCGTGCTGGTGCGCTCGGTGAAGAACGAGGGCGCGACGATCGGCGCCGCGCTCGAGGAGCGCGCGGTGCCGTTCCGGCTGATGGGCGCGGCCGCGTACTTCCAGCGCACGGAGGTACGCGACCTGCTCGCCTGGCTGCAGGCTGCTGGCCGACCCCTCCGACTCGGGAGCCGTGGTGCGCGCCCTCACGCGGCCGCCGATCGAGCTGCGCTCGGTGGACATCGCGCGCCTCACGCAGCTCGCCCGCAGGCGCAGGCTCGACATGGTCGCCGGGATGGTGGCGGCCTGCGACGGTCCGCAGCTCTCGCCCGAGGGCCGCGACCGCGTGCAGGCGTTCCTGAAGCTCTACCGCTCCGCCTCGACAGCGTTCAACGAGATGCGCCCGGATGTCTTCGTGCACCGGCTTGTCGAGCGCGTCGGACTGCGCCGCCAGCAGGTGTTCGCCGCGCAGGCCGACACCGTTGAGCGGCTGGTGAACATCGCCAAGCTCAGCGACCTCGCGCGCGCGTACATGCGCCGCCAGCCCGAGGCATCGCCGCGCGACTTCGTGCGCTACGTGGCGGCCATGGCGGAGGCCGGGCTGCGCGAGGAGGAGGTCTCGCCCGACGGGCTGGCGCCGGCGGTGCAGGTGATGACGATGCACTCGGCCAAGGGGCGCGAGTTCGACTACGTGTTCGTCCTCGGGCTGAACGCGAACCGGATGCCGGGACCGCGACGGGCCACCGGCGACGGCGTGCCGGATGAGCTGCTGAGGGAGTCGCTGCCGGAGGACGACCGCGCGGCCCACGAGGACGAGATGCGCCGGCTGCTGCACGTGGCGATGACGCGCGCGCGCAAGGGCCTGGCGCTCGCGTGGGCCGAGGTGGGGGAGCGCGCCCGGCCGTCGCCCTTCTACGAGGAGGCGCGCGCGGCACTGCGCGCGGGCGAGGACGTTTTCGAGGACGAGCTGTTCGGCCCGGGCGAAGGGCTCCACTCCACCTTCCGCCTGCTGCGCGACGAGCTGCTCGACAACGTGTCGCGCGTCGGCGGGCGGCTGGGGGAGATGCGCCTCGACACCTACCTGGACGTCTCGCAGTCGGTGGTCCGCTACCTCGAGCTGTTGAAGGTGGCCGCTCTGATCGAGCGCGAGCGCGACGGGCAGACGCTCGCCAAGGCGCTGCCCGAGGTGAACGAGCTGCTGTTGCAGGCCACCACGTCTGACCAGCGCGAGCTGTTCCTCACCTCGGCGCTCGACGACTACCTGGCCGACACCGAGCGCGACAAGCGCCGCCGTGCCGAGGTCATCAGCGGGGACGCCGGCGACCAGTCGCTCGAGACGTTCATCCCGCGGCGCGGCGACGGGCTCATGCTTTCGGCCTCCGACATCGAGACCTACCGGCTCTGCCCGCTCAAGTACAAGTTCGCGCGCGTCTTTCGCATTCCGCAGGAGCCCACCATCAACCAGCGCTTCGGGATCGTGGTGCACCAGGTGCTCGAGCGCTTCCACACGGGCGGGGGCGGTTCGCTCGAGGACCTGATGCGGCTGTTCGAGGCGAGCTGGTGGCGCAGCGGCTTCGGCGACTCGAACGACGAGCTCCAGTTCCGCGACAAGGCGGTGGCGGCACTCACCCGCTACTGGGAGCTGGACCGGGCGCGCGAGGCCGAGCCCACCTGGATCGAGCGCAGCTTCTCGTTCCACCTAGGGCCGCACCTGCTGCGCGGCCGGGTGGATCGGGTGGACCGCCTGCCGGACGGTCGCTACGAGCTGATCGACTACAAGACGGGCAAGCCGAAGAGCGCGGCGGATCTGCGCGAGGACGTGCAGCTGTCGCTCTACCAGATGGGTGCGCGCGAGTCGTGGGACCTCGAGACCTCGGCGCAGAGCTACTACTACGTGCTCGACAACGAGAAGGTGCCGGTGGAGCACTCCGAGGACGAGCTCGAGCGCGTGCGGGGCACGGTCAGCACGATCGCCGACGGGATCATGGCGCAGGAGTTCGACCCCACCCCGTCACCTGAGATCTGCTCGTTCTGCGACTACCGGATCATCTGTCCGGCAGCTGAGAAATAGCGACCCGCGACCCGCGACCTGCGACCTCAGTCCGGCTCTGGCCCCCGCTGCCGAAGGAACCGTTGGAAGTCTCTAGCGATCGCGTCCGCTGACGGGATCTCCTCGGACGGCGCGATCTCCTCGGCCTCGTCCATCGTCTCCTCCAACCGCTCGACGAACGCCTTCACCTCGGGATCGCTCTCCACGGCAGCGTTCACCTGGCGCTCGTAGTCCTCGGAAGCCTCCTCGAGGGCGCTGCCGTCCACGGCGACCCCAGCGAGCCCCTCGAAGCGCCGCACCAGCGCCAGCGCGGCCTTCGGGTTCGGGGCTGCGGCAACGTAGTGCGGCACGGCAGCCCAGAGGCTCGCCGAAGGCAGGCTGGCCCGCTGGCAGGCGTCGTGGAGGACGCCGATGATGCCCGTCGGTCCCTCGTAGTTCGTGCGCTCGAGGCCGAGCTGGTCGATCAGCTCCTGGTCGGATGCCAGCCCGGAGATCGAGACCGGCCGGGTGTGCGGAACGTCGGCGAGCAGGGCGCCCAGCGTCAGCACCAGCTTCACGCCGAGCTGCCGCGCGCCGTCCGCGATCGACTCGGCGAACGTGCGCCAGCGCAGCGACGGCTCGATGCCCTGGAGGAACAGCAGGTCGCGCTCGGCAGCGGGCACCCGCGCGGCGGTCATCACGGTGGTGGGCCAGTCGATCGTCCGGGCGCGGCCCTCCGTCAGGCGGACCGTGGGGCGCACTGCGGTGAAGTCGAAGAAGTCCTCGGGATCGATGCGCGCGATCTCGGTGGCGTCGAAGCTCTCGACGAGGAAGCCGAGCGCCGCCGACGCGGACTCCCCGGCGTCGTTCCAACCCTTGAACGCGCACACCAGGACGGGGTCCCGCAACTCGGGCTTGTCGGTCCAGATCAGCGGATCCATCTGACTTCACCGTAGCGGAGCCGGCAATTCGCGGGCGACCGTCCGAACTGCCTTCCAAGATGGAAGCGTGGAAGCCGGGGTGCGAACGACGGTTGCGGAGCTGCGTCCGGGAGGCGAGGTGGACGGCGTGTTCGCGTGCACCCGCAAGGAGCGGCTGACCGCTCGCAACGGCAGCGGCTACCTGTCGCTCGAGCTGCGCGACCGCACCGGCACGATCACCGCGCGCGCGTTTCGCGAGGCGGACTTCCTCTCGGGTCAGTTCGATCGCGGCGATCTGGTGTGGGTCACGGGCCGCGTCGAGCGCTTCCGTGACGAGCTCCAGATCGAGCTCGCCGCGATCCGGCGCGTGGATGCCGACGAGGGACTCGACCCGGCGGAGTTCCTGCCGAGCGCGTACCGCGACATGGAGGAGCTGGACGGCTTTCTCGAGCACCTGGGGCGGGAGGTCTACGACCCCGACTACAGGCGGCTGCTCGACTCGTTCCTGGGCGACGAGTCCTTCCGCGCGGAGCTGAGGCTGGCGCCCTGCACGCGCGCGGGTCACCATGCCTACCTCGGGGGGCTGCTCGAGCACACGGTGGCGGTGGCCACGCTCGCGCAGGAGACCTGCGTGCTGCACCCGCGGCTCAACTCAGACCTGCTGATCACCGCAGCGCTGCTCCACGACATCGGCAAGACGCGCGAGTTCGCGCTCGGGGCGGAGATCGGCCCGAGCGAGGAGGGGCGGCTCGTGGGACACGTGGTGCTGGGGCAGCAGATGGTGGCCGAGCGCTGCGCGGGACTGCCCGACTTCCCAGCGGACAAGGCGCTCGCGCTCGCACACTGCATCCTCACCCACCACGGGGCGGACGGGGTGCCGGCGCGCCGGTTCGGGTCGCCCGAGGCGCTGGCGCTCTACCGCGTGAATGCGCTCGACGCAGCCGTGAAGGGCGCCCTCGAGCATGGGCTGTCGCCGTGAAGGTGCGCAGCGCCGCTCCCCAGGACTTCGACGCCGTCACGGATCTGCTCGAGCGCCTCGGCCGCGCGGAGGTCACCGATGCCACTCGAGATCGCTGCCGCGAGATCTACGCGGCTCAGATCTCCGATCCGGGGATCGACCACCTGGTTGCGGAGGACGACTCGGGCGCCGTGGTCGCGTTCTGCTCGCTGCACTTCCGCAACCGCCTGAACCACCCCACCGCGCAGGCCTGGATCCCGGACCTGTTCGTGCTCGAGAGCGCCCGCCGTCAGGGCATCGCAAACGCGCTGCTGAGCGCGGCCGAGGAACGGGCGCTGGCGCGGAACTGCTGGGACCTGACGCTCGAGTCCGGCTACCAGCGCACCGAGGCGCACCAGCTCTACGAGAGCTTCGGCATGCGCGACGGGGGCAAGTACTTCCGCAAGCTGCTCGGCTGACGCGACCTACACTGGCCGCGGAGTGGCATGGGTCTGGTGGCCCATCCGGTCTTCAAAACCGGCAGGGCGGAGCAGCCCTCCGCTTGGAAGGTTCGATTCCTTCGCCGCTCCGTCAGCCGAGATCTGCCACCTGCCGCCGGGCGATCAGCTTGCCGAGCTCCCAGAGCGCCAGCAGCAGCACCGCCGAAGCGAGCGCCAGTCCGAACTGCCCGGCCTTGAGCGGCACGGTGTCGAGCAGCCGGTTGAAGAGATCCATCTGCGTGACCATCACCGCGAGCGCGATCTCCGCCAGCGCAATCCAGTTCATCCGCGCGTTGTCGAATGTCTCGCTCGCCAGGGTGGAGAGCACGAGGCTGCGGCTCTCGTAGGCAGCGACAACGAGCATCAGCCCGAACGCGGTCAATCCGATCGATGATCCGATCTCAGTGCTCCCGTAATGCTGCTTGCCGAAGTAGATCAGCGCGTCCAGGCAGATCGCCATGTACAGGCCGACCAACCCCGAGGTGAGCTTCACGCCGCCGGTCATGATCGACTCGCTGCGTGGGCGCGGACGAAGCCCCATCAGGCCGGGCGTTGCCTGGTCGAGTCCGAGCGCGACGCCGAACGGCGCGCTGATGAAGAAGTGGATCCACAGCACCTGCGGTGGGGTGAACGGCTGGCCGGCGGCGATGTTCAGCAGCGTCGCCCCGAGGAAGGTCAACACGAATGCGACCAGCGAGATCAGCACGAAGCGGACGTACTTGTTCAGGTTGTCGTAGAGCTTGCGGCCCTCGCCGACCGCGTGCACGATCGTCCCGAAATCGTCGTTGGTCAGGATCATCCGGCTGGCGTTCTTGGCGACCTCGGTACCGCTGCCCATCGCAATCCCGATGTGCGCAGCCTTGATCGAGGGCGCGTCGTTGACGCCGTCGCCGGTCATTGCGACCACGTCGCCCTTCTGCTTGAGCGTGTCCACGAGCAGCACCTTGTGCTCGGGAGCGACTCGACCGACGACGCCGATCCGGTCGATCTGCGAGAGGCGCTCCTTCTCGTCGAGTGCAGCGAACTCGGCGCCGAGGATCGCCTCTCCCTCGATCCCCAGCTGCTTCGCGATCGCGGCGCCCGTGATCACATCGTCGCCCGTGACCATGCGCACGCGAATGTGCGCCTTCTGCGCGTCGTGCACCGATTGCTTTGACTCTGCGCGCGGCGGGTCGACCATCCCAACCAGGCTGGTGATCTCAAGCCCTTCGACGTAGCCCAGCAGATCGCCCTCGGGATCGAACGAGCCTGGGTCGAGGTCGCGGAAGCCGCTCGCCATCACTCGCAATCCGTCTTCCTCCATCCTTCGGACATTGGCCTGCGCTCGCCCGCGGAGGTCCTCATCCCAGGGAATGCTCCGACCCGCCGACAACGCGGTCGCGGCTTGGCTCATCACCGCCGGCGCCGCGCCCTTCACGTAGCAGCGCACCACGTCCCTGCCGGACGCATCTGAGGTCTCCGTGAAGGCGGCCATCAGCTTGTAAGTGGGATCGAACGGCAGCGTCGCCACTCGCGGGTAGCGCGCCCGGGTGGCATCGATGTCAAGCCCGGCCTTGTAGGCGAGCACCAGCAGCGCGCCCTCTGTGGGGTCTCCCACAACCGTCCCGTCGACGAGCTTCGCGTCGCTCGCAACGACGTAGGGCAGGATCGCATCGTCGATCGTGTCCGAGGAGCCGGCGGCATGGTGGACCTCCCCGTCCAGCTCATACCCCGAGCCGGAGATCGTGTAGCGGTCCGTGGGGTCGACCACCTCGATCGCGGTCATCTGATTCATCGTCAGAGTCCCGGTCTTGTCCGAGTTGATCGCCGAAGTCGAACCCAGCGTCTCGACCGAGGACAAGTCCTTGAGCACCGCACCGTGTCGCGCCAGATCCGCGGCGCCGAGCGAGAGGATGACTTGCAGCACCGTCGGCATCGCCTCCGGGATCGCCGCGATCGCGAGCGCGACGGCGCTGGTGAACACCACCGTCGAGGACAGCCCGCGCTGCGCCCCCAGCACGACCATGACGATCATGGTCAGGCCCGCCGCAGCGGCGATCCACAACGTCAGAATGTTCAGCTGCTTCGTCAGCGGGGTCTGCTCGCGAGTGGTGCCGGCGAGCATTCCGGCGATCATCCCCACCTGGGTGTCGCTCCCGGTGGCAGTCACGATCATCAGCCCGCTGCCATGGGTGACCGGCGTGTGCATGAACGCCATGTCCGTCTGATCGCCGGGAGCGAGATCCGTGCCCTCCGGCGCTGGGACCCCCTTGGACGCCGGCACGCTCTCACCGGTCAGCGCGGACTCGTCGATCTGCAATGAGCTTGCCTCGATGATCCGCCCGTCCGCCGGCACCTCGTCACCGGCCGCGAGCAGGACAACGTCGCCCACGACCACCTCCTCGGCGGCGATCTGTGCCTCGGATCCGTCGCGTCGGACGCGCGCGGTCGCCTTCACCATCGCCTTCAGCGCGTTCATCGCGCTCTCCGCCTTGCCCTCCTGGCGCAGGCTCACCACAGCGTTGACCACCGTGATCACGATCAGCAGGACCCCGGTGCTCCACTCCTTGATCGCGAGCGACACGATCGCCGCAGCGAGCAGGATCACCTGCATATAGCTCCGGTACTGGGCGACGAATCGTCGCCAACCCGGGACCTGCGACTCGACCGGCAGCGCGTTGGGGCCGTGGCGCTCGAGCAGCTCGGCCGCCTGCTGCGCCGAGAGTCCTACCGCCGGATCAACTCCCAGTCGTGCCGGGATGTCCTCCGCGGAGACGCCGTACCACGCTTCCCCCCCGTCCGAGGGGGCAACTCTCGGGGGCGTGGCCGCGCCCATCCTCAGCTCCCCGCCTTGGCGCCGTTCTCGTCTCGCTCCTGCTCTTCGAACGGGTCGGGCGCCGCGCCCTTGGGGGCCTGCGCCTTGAGCGCCTCCTTGACCTCGATCAGCGCCTCACGCTGTCGCTTGCTGACGACTGGGAAACGAGGATCGATCTCCATGAGCGTGTGCGCCAGAACGGCGCCCGCGCCGAGCCGCTCGAACCACTTGCGATCAGCCGGAATCACATACCACGGTGCCCACTCCGTACTCGTGTGCGACAACACGTCGGAGAACGCAGCCTGATAGTCCTCCCAACGTTCGCGCTCGGCGACATCGGCCGACGAGAACTTCCAGTTGTGGTCGGGGAGGTCGATGCGCCGCAGCAACCGACGTCGCTGTTCCTCCTTTGAGACGTTGAGGAACAGCTTCACGATCCGGATGCCGTTCTCGGTCAGGTAGCGCTCCCAGTCGTTGATCTCGCGATAGCGCCGCTTCCACACGTCGCCCTTCTTCGCGGTTTTGGGGAGCTTCTGACGATCCAGGTTCTCAGGGTGGACCCGGACCACGAGCACCTCCTCGTAATGGGAGCGATTGAAGATCCCGATTTCGCCGCGCTCCGGCAGCCGTTTGGCGTAGCGCCACAGAAAGTCGTGGTCGAGCTCCTCCGCCGACGGCACCTTGAAGCTGTGAACCGCAACACCCTGCGGGTTCACGCCACTCATCACGTGGCGGATCGTCCCGTCCTTACCGGCGGTATCCATCGCCTGCAACACGACCAGGACGCCCCATGTGCCCTGAGCCGCGAGCCGCGCCTGGTACTCGGCCAGCAGCTGCACCCCCCCCTCAACCAGCGCGACGCCCTCCTTCTTGTTCTTCACACCGCCCTTGAACCGCGGGTCGAAGTCCTTGCCCAGCGTCACCTCCGAACCGGGGCTCACTCGGAAGGGCTCGATGAACTCCGCAAGGCGCTTCTGACGCTTATCCATCTCGTGGGCTCCAAACGTTCGATCTACGTTCGCACCCGCCTGATCATGACCCGACGCACGGAACAGTCATCACCCTGATCAGACGAGAGCGAACTCGCGGGCTCGGGCGACGCCGACCGAGGCCATATCGTCGCGTCGTGACCAGGGCGACACACGGTCGCAACGACCGAGGGCTTGCGCGCTTCTTGCCCGTGGCCGGGTGGCTGCCTCGCTACGAGCGCCGGTGGCTGCGCGGGGACGTGACGGCAGGCGTCGCGGTCACCGCGCTGGTGGTGCCCAAGAACCTCGGGTACGCCGGCATTGCCGGGGTACCGCTGCAGAACGGGCTGTACGCCGCGGCCGCGGGCGCGATCATCTACGCGCTCTTCTGCACGTCTCGGCACATCTCGACGGGACCCAGCTCCTCGCTCGCCGCCGTCGCGGGTGGGGCGGTGCTCGTGACCGGGCTCGGCGGACAGGCGGCGGCGCAGCTCGTTGCGGCGATCACGCTGGCGACCGGAGCGCTGTTCCTTCTGCTCGCGCTCTTCCGGATGGGGTGGATCGCTCAGTTCCTGTCGAAGGCCGTGATCACGGGGTTCCTGGCCGGAGCCGCCGTCGACGTGGTCGTCGGCGAGCTGCCCAAGCTCACCGGCACCACCTCCGAAGGAGACAGCGCGTGGCGCGAGCTGGCGACGTGGCTCGGATCACTCGGTGACGTGCACTGGACCACCGTTCTCGTTGGTGCGGTCGCGCTTTGTGTGATCTTCGGCCTGCGGTTTCTGGCGCCGGCGGTTCCCGGCGCGCTTGTGTTGGTTGCAGGGGGTCTGCTCGCGTCCGCCCTATTCGATCTCGGTGCGCATGGAGTAGCGCTCGTCGGCGACGTGCCGCGCGGGCTTCCTGCCCCCGAGCTGCCCGATCTCACGCTGGTGAAGGAGCACTACGCGACGATCGGGATCGCCGCGGTCGCGCTGCTCCTGATCGGGTTCTCGCAGACTGCCGGCGACGCCCGGGCGTTCGCGGCGCGGCATCGATACCGCATCGACGTAAACCAGGAGTCCGTGGCCCAGGGGATGGCGAACATCGGCGCCGGCGTATTCCAGGGAATGCCTGTTTCGACCAGTCTCTCGGCCAGCTCCCTGAACGAATCGGCAGGCGCGAGGACACCGGTCGCCTCCCTGATCACCGGGGCACTCGTGGTCGCGACCCTGGTCGTCCTCGCCCCGTTGTTCTCGCACCTTCCCAAGGCCGTCCTCGGGGCCGTGATCATCGACGCGGTCGTGTTCGGGATGATCGATCTCCCCGAACTCCGCCGTCTTCACCGAGTCACGCGATTTGACTTCTGGATCGCGATTGCGGCGATCATCGGCGTGCTCTCAGCAGGAGTTCTCGCCGGTGTCGTGATCGGGGTCGTGCTCTCGCTCGGCTGGCTCACCTACGTCGCGACCAGGCCGCAGATGCCGCTGCTCGGCCGCGAGGTCGGCACCCAGGTGTTCCGTGACCTCGAAGAGCACCCCGACGACGAGACCTTCCCAGGGATCGAGGTGCTGCGCCTCGACGGCGGGCTCTTCTTCGCGACCGCCGAAGCGCTCGAAGATCGCATCCGCGGGCTCACAGAAGAGGCCAGTCAACTCTCTGCGCTCGTGCTCGATCTCGAGGGCGTCGACTTCATCGACGCTCAAGGCGCGGCGAAGTTGACCGAGATCAAGCAGCTCATGGACGTCGACAGCGTCGCGCTGCGCCTGGCCCGAGTGAAACCGAACGTTCTCGAGGTCATCCAAGCCGACGGAATTGTCGAGACGATCGGCGAGGACCACATCCACGGCAACGTCAATCGCGCGATCGAAGCCCAGCTGGCCAGCGGATAGAACCGGGGCGACTGGCGCTCAGAACGTCGTGCGGACGCTGCGACGATGCGTGTGCCGGCGCCGGTGGGCGTCGGCCTCGTGGGGAGTCGCGGCCGGCTCCGGGAACCGATCGAGCACCCAGCCGGCGAGCTCCTCGCCGACCATCTTCGAACCGGGCTCCTTGAGGTTGTAGCCGTTCGAGCAGCGGAGGCCGTCGTCCCGGCCGAGCAGCTCGTCGAAGTGGAGGAAGGGCAGGCCGCGCCGCTTCGCCATGGCCCGGACGTCGGTGACCACCTGCGCGGCGATCTCGCCGCTCGTGGGGTAGACCCACGAGTTCGGGAAGGGGGCCATCACCAGGATCTTGGCGTCCGGCCAGGTCGCCTCGGCGCGGTCGATGAAGTCGTCGAGCAGGCCCGTGCCGTTGTACGGGGTCATGTGCTTGCCGAAGCGGCGCACGAGCGGCCGCAGGAGGAAGCGATGGGTGAAGAAGATGGCCCGGCCGAGCCGGCGGCCGACGTCGAGGCGCAGCTGGTTCACGCGCGGAGTGCTGTTCAGGATCACCCGGCGCTGGTAGGTCGTGCCGGACTGGATCAGGATCAGGTCCGGGGCGCCGCTCAGCTTCGTCACCTTCTCCAGCTTCTCGATGTCGGGGAGGTACTCGTAGGTGATCGCGAAGAAGTGACCGAACTCCACGCCCAGGCCGTCCTCGGAGAGGCGCTCGGCGAGCGCCTTGGGGTAGCCGATCGGCCCCTCGAAGTCGTGCGAGGTCGCCATCGTGCGGACGCTGCAGTCGCCGACGTGCATGATGCGCAGCCGGCCGCGGGACCCGCCCGGAGTGCCCTTCCAGGCCTTCACGGGATCCTCGTTCACACGAGCGGGACCGACCACGGTCCGGTAGGCGAGTTTCCCCAGCGCGCGGATCAGCGTCCGGCCGCGCGACGTTCGCGCGGCCAGACCGATCGCAGCCACCAATACGGTGCCCGCCAGTACCCCTGCCAGAAGCGTGAAACCCACCCTTTCAAGGTAGGTTCGGTGCGTGTTTGCGCGCCACGTCCGGCGCTTTATTGCGCAGGTTCGGCGGCGCGCAGCTGTGCGGCTAGGCGTGCAGCGCCGGGCTCTCGCGCAGCGAAGCGGGGGGTTTTGCGTCGTGCCGCGCCCGGACGATCACCCGCGTGCCCGTCTTCGGAACCATCGTGATGCCGCGGCGCACGACCGCCTCCGGCCGTGATCCCACCGGCTCGAGACGCGCCCGGGCCAGCACGCGCTCGATCACCACGCGCATCTCCATCTGAGCGAACGCCGCGCCCAGGCAGCGGCGCGTGCCGCCGCCGAAGGGGATCCAGGTGTAGGTGTCGGGCGGGTTGTCTCCGAGGAACCGCTCGGGGCGGAACTCGCGCGGTGCGGGATAGCTTTCGGCCAGCCCGTGCATCACCGCGATCGACGGGTTGATCTCCATGCCCTCTGGGATCGTGTACCCGCCGAGCTCGAACGGTCCGCCGCGCACCACGCGGCCGATGCCGGGCACCACCGGTCGCGCGCGCAGGGTCTCCTTCACCACGGCGTCCAGGTAGGCATCGTCGCCCCCGGCGAGTGCACGTTCGAGCTCCGCCAGCACCCGCGGGTTGCGCAGCACCAGGTCGAAGGCCCAGGCCAGCCCCGTGGCGGTGGTCTCGTGGCCGGCCACCAGGAGCGTGACCAGCTCGTCGCGCAACTCCTCGTCGGTCATCGGCTGCCCGTCCTCGTCGCGCGCCAGCAGCAGCATCGAGAGGATGTCCTCGCGCTGCTCGAGGTCGGCGCTGTCGCGCCGCCGCGCGATCTCGTCGTAGATGAGCCTGTCCACCAGCTGACGGCGCTGCTGGAACTTCTGCATCGCGCTGGTGGTGCCCAGGCGCCCGCCGGACAGCAGGAGCGCGAGCACGCCGAGGCGGCTGGCCATCGGCGCGATCATCCCGCGCAGGCCCTGCTTCAGCTCGTCCTCGCGCGGCCCCGCCTCCGTGCCGAACACCGCCCGGGCGATCACGTCGAGCGTGAGCCCCTGCATCGACGGCAGCAGCGGGAACGGCTCGTTCAGAGGCCAGGCGTCGATGGCGGCGTCGGTCGCCTGCAGCACCACCGACTCGTACGCGCGCATTCGCTGGCCGTGAAACGGCGGCAGCATCAGGCGCCGCTGGCGCAGATGCTCGGCGCCGTCGAGCAGCAGCACCGAGCGGTCCCCAAGCGCCGGCTTGAGCACCACGTTGGCCTCGCCCGCGCGCAGCCGATCGGGGGGCGCCTGGAACACCTGCTTCACGAGCTGCGGATCGAAGACCATTACGAAGCTCGGGTCGAACATCGTCCCGAGGTGCACCAGGCCGCCGTAGCGGCGCTCGGCCCAGGTGATGAAGCGGCGTGACCCGGCGATGAAGAACAGGGTCTGGACGAAGCGCGGGATCTTCGGGCCAGGCGGAAGGCCGCTAGCAGCCATGGGGAGATCTTCGCAGCCGGGCGAGCGCGAGGCTACGGGCTTACGGCCCCCACTCCAGGGGCCAGCCGCCGATGTGGGCGACCCGGCCCGACACGTGCACGAGCCGCGCGGGCAACTCGCGTGAGGTGAGCCACCCGGGCGCTCGTGTCCCACGCACGACCGCGGCCGTGCTGGCGGTGTTGGCCGCCACGCAGTTGGCGGCGGCCACGCTCACCGTGCGCCAGACGGGGTTCGCCGGCCGGCCGGTGACGGGATCGAAGATGTGGTGCAGCTCGTGGCCGCCGCTCTCCCAGCGCCGGACGGCGATGCTGGAGGTGGCGAGGCCCCCGGACTCGATCGACACCGTCTGTCCGTGCGGATCGGCCTGGTCGTCGCTCACGCGGATCGGCCAGCCGCCGTTCGGGGCCGGCCCGGCCACAGCGATGTCGCCGCCCAGGTTCACCAGCACTCCGCAACCCGCGAGCTGGGAGCAGTCGCGGGCCGCGCGGTCGGCGGCCAGGGCCTTGGCCGTGGCGCCCAGGTCGAGCTCGATGCCGTGGGGGACCCGTACCGCCCGGTTCACGTAGTCCATCCGGATCTGGCGCCAGCCCGGCGCCCGCGCCAGGCTGATGCGTGCGGGCCCCTGTGCGCTGGCCGCGTCGGCCACGCCGCGGTCGTAGCCCGCCAGGCGCAGCACACGCCCGAGCGTCGGGTCCACCGATCCGCCGCTCGCATCGGCCGCGCCGAGCGCGGCCTCGAGCGCGTCGAAGAACAGCTGGCTAACGCGAACCCAGCGGCCGGGCGCACGGTTCACGAGCGAGAGCTCCGAGTCGTCGCGGAAGCGGCTGCAGGCAACGTCGATCTCCTCGAGCTGGGTCGCGAGCAGCTCTCGCACGTCGGCCAGCGAGGGCTGATCGGCGACGAGCACGGTCGCCTCGCTGCCGAGTGCCACCCAGGACGCCGATGCCCAATGGCGGCCTGCGGCAGGGGCGGTTCCGATCGGGGCCATCACCCGATTGTCCGCCGGTCGCGAAAAGCGGGCCTAAGCTGGGGTTAAGAAGTCTCTAACCCAGCTCGAGCGATGCAAACGGTGGCCGCTCGACCAGCTCGAGCCGGCGTTCGTCCAGCCCGTCATCGGCGGGCAGCAGCAGCGCCCCCGCGCCCTCGTCGAGGCCGGTCAGCCGGCGGTCGCGCTCAAGCCTGATGGCAACGGCGCGCAGCACGGCGTAGGCCATGGGGTTGAGCTCGGCGAGCCGCTGGTGGCGGTTCTGGCGCATCTCGATGTCCACCTGGGCCAGACCGTCCAGCCCGACCTCCCGCCAGGCGTCGATCAGGAGCGCTATCTCCACCGCGTAGCCGGTCGAGAAGGGCAGCCGCTCGAGCAGGCTGCGGCGAGCGGCGAACTCGCCTGCGAGCGGCTGCCGGATCCCGGCGAGCTGCGGGTAGAAGAGGTTGAGCAGCGGCCGGGCGGTGAGCTCGGTGACTCGCCCGCCGCCCTCGGGCAGGGACACCTCGCCCACCTTGAAGGGCCTGCGGTAGAAGGCCTTCACGAACTGGATCGCCGGATCGCCCTGCAGCAGCGGCCCGATCAGGCCGCAGGCGTAGTGGGGCCCGAAGCCGCCGGAGTCGGCGTCGAGGTAGCAGACCACGTCGCCCTCGAGCACCGACAGCGCGCGCCACATCGCGTCGCCCTTGCCGAGCAGCGGGCCGAACTGCGGCAGCAGGTCGCGCTCCTGGCACACCTGGGCGCCCGCATCAGCGGCGATCTCAGCGGTGTCGTCGCTCGAGTCCGCGTCGACCACCAGTACCTGGTCGATCACCCCCGCGTCTCGCAGGCTCACGAGGTCGGCGATGATCGGGCCCACCGTGCCGGCCTCCTCGCGCGCCGGCACGCATACCGATACGGAGGCCGTGCGATCCGCCGCGAGGGACTCGGCGCTGAACTGGCCGTGATGAAGCGTGCGCTCGTCGTGCCAGCGCCGAGCGCGTTCCAGGTCCGGTGGGGATGCCTCCGTCAATCCACGTTCAGGTGCCGGGTGACGGCGACTCGAGCGAGCCTCCCGGGCATGGAGGGCATACTACGGCGAGTGCCTGCACCCACCGCCGAAATGCTCGCCGAGGCCCTGCGGCCGCTCACCGAGGATCCTCGCCAGGCCGCCGTCTTCTGCGACATCGACGGCACGCTTGCGCCCATCGTCCCCCGTGCTCACGACGCCAAGGTGGACGAGCGCGCCTCGCGGCTGCTCGGCGCCATCGCGAGACGCTACCGCTGCGCCGCCTGCATCTCCGGCCGCCCGGCGGCCGAGGCCAGGCGCCTCGTGGGCGTGGGCGGGATCGCCTACGCAGGCACCCACGGCGCCGAGCTGCTCCTTCCGACGGCCACACGGCCGGTGCTCGATCCCGAGGTGGCGAAGTGGGCCGACCGCGTGCGTGCCTTCACCCGTGACCACGACACCCGCGAGCTCCGGACCCTGCGCGTGAGGATCGAGGACAAGGGGCCGATCATGGCCTTCCACTGGCGCGGCGCCCCGGACGAGCGCACGGCACTCGCGTGCGTCAGGCAGATCGCGAGCGCCGCCGAGGAGGCGGGCCTGCACGTGCACTGGGGCCGCAAGGTGCTCGAGGTGCGTCCGCCCGTGCCGATCGACAAGGGCCGCGCGGTTCGCGAGCTGATCCACCGCTTCCCGGTGCGCGCGGCGATGTTCGCCGGCGACGACGCAACCGACCTCGACGCGTTCGACGCTCTCGACGAGCTGGTGGCCGACGGCACGCTCGAACGCGCCGTGCGGGTGGGGATCAGCTCGGATGAGGGACCGGCGGCCATCGTGGAGCGGGCGGACCTGGTCGTGGAGAGCGTGGGCGGCTTCCAGGCGGTGCTCGAGACGCTCGCGGCGGCCTGATGCGCTTCACCGAGTTCCTGAAGACAGCAGTGCTGCTGTTCGCCGCATCGGCGACGGTGTTGGCCGCCGTGACGATCGTGGGCGCCTCGTCGAAGGGGGACAACTCGCTGATCTACTTCTCGCTCGGCTGGTGGGGTGCGGCCACCATCACCGGCATCTTCGTGGGGCGGCGGATGAAGGTCACCGACGGCATCCGGCGCCTCCTCGCGGACGCTCGCAGTACCCCGATACTCCCGGAGGTCGAGCCCGGGCGCGTGATCTTCAACCGGCTGTGGCTGCTCGCCGTGCTCACGATCGGCGCCGGCGCCCTGGCCTTCCTTGTGCCACAGGTCCCAGCCGTGGCGACCGGCTACGGGCTCCTCGGCGCGCTTGGCTGGCGCCGCCAGAGCGCGGCCGTCGTGGCGATCGAGCAGCGCGACGGCGTGCAGTTCTACATCGAGCCCACGCCGCCGTTCAGCCCGACGAAGCTGATCCGGGCACCGGGCTATCGCAAGCTCGACACCCTGCGCGAGCCGGCCCACAGACCAGGCTCGCCGGTCTAGGTCACTTCGAGCGCTTCACCTTCGACCTGCGACCCGCGACCTTGGACCCACGCTTACGCAGGGCGTCCAGCTCAGTCCACGGGCGGGTGTTCGCTACCTGTTCGGCCCGCACCCACCCCCGCCGCGCCGTGGCCACGCCGTAGCGGATGTTGGCGAGCGTCTCCACGCCGTGGGCATCTGAGTCGATCACGAGCATCGCGCCGGCCTCGGCCGCCAGCCGCGCGTTCGACTCGTTCAGGTCCCGCCGGTCCGGGTTCGCGTTGATCTCGAGAAAGGTCCCGGTGCGGATAGCCGCCTCCACCACCCGCTCGATGTCGAGGTCGTAGGCCTCGCGGCGTTCGATCAGGCGCCCGGTGGGATGGCCGATCGCGTCGACGAGCGGATGCTCCATCGCTCGGATCATGCGGTCGGTGATCTCCTTCTTCTTCATGCGGAAGGAGGAATGCAGGCTGGCCACCACCCAGTCGAGCTGCTCAAGCACGTCGTCGTCGTAGTCGAGCGTGCCGTTCGGCAGCACGTTCACCTCGGTGCCCGCGAGCAGCGTGAAGCCGTCCAGGCCATCGTTCAGCTCGCGGATGCGCTCGGTCTGGCGCAGCAGCTCGGCCGGCTGCACGTCGTTGCCGAACCCGTGCGTGGCCGAGTGGTCGGTGATCGCGAGGTACTCGTAGCCACGCTCGATCGCGGCGTGGGCCATCTGCTCGATCGAGTTGCGCCCGTCTGACGCGGTGCTGTGGCTGTGCAGCTCGCCGCGGATGTCCTCGACGCGGATCAGCTCGGGCAGCTCGCCCGCCTTCGCGGCCTCGATCTCGCCGCGGTTCTCGCGCAGCTCGGGCTCGATGTACTGCATCCCGAGCAGTTCGTAGACCTCCTCCTCGGTGGCGCACGCGTGGGTGGTCTCCGTGGCGTCGTCGGTCACGCCGTACTCGCTCACGTGGAGGCCGCGGCGCACGGCGTCGGTCCGCAGCGCCTCGTTGTGCTTGCCCGAGCCGGTGAAGTGCTGGAGCAGGTTGCCGAAGTTCTCCGGCGGGACGATGCGCAGGTCCACGCTCATGCCGTTGTTGGTGATCGCCTTCACGCCCGCCGCGCCCGTGGACTGCACCTCATCGAGCAGCGGGAGCTCGCTGAACGCCGCCGCGAGCGCCTCCGGATCGGTGGCGGTGGCCACCAGGTCGAGGTCCTTGCAGGTCTCCGCCATGCGCCGGGCGCTGCCGGCGATCTCTACGCGGATCGACGCTGGGTGCTCCCGCAGGGCCGCCGCCAGGTCCTCGGCGATCGCGAGCGCGCGTGAGAGCAGCGTGCGTGCCTTGGGCCGCCCGTCGGCGCCGGCGGCGAGCGCGACGAGCACGTTTTCCTCGGCCTTGGCGCCGAAGCCCGCCACGTCGCGCAGTCGATGCTGCTCGGCGGCGATGCGCAGATCCTCGAGCGACGAGATCCCCAGCTCGTCGTAGAGCTTGCGCGCGCGCTTCGGTCCCAGGCCGGGAATGCGGGTGACCTCAACCAGTCCCGGAGGGAACTTCGCCCTCAGCTTGTCGGCGGCCGGGATCGTGCCCGTGTCGAGCAGCGCATCGATCTTCTCGGCGATCGTCTTGCCGACCCCTGGGAGCTCGACCACGCGGCCCGCGCGGGCCAGCTCCTCCACAGACGCCGCCGAATCGCGGATCGCCTTGGCCGCGTTGCGGTAGGCGATCACCCGGTAAACGACGGCGCCATCGAGCTCGTAGAGGTCGCCGAGCTCGTCGAAGGCGGCTGCTATTTCCGCATTTCGCATAACCGGCCTCTACTCTACGCCGCCCGTGCCTGGCCCTTGGCTCGTCCTCCCCACGTACAACGAGGCAGAGAACATCGACTCGTTCGTACGCGCCGTGCTGGCGAACCTCGCCACCGTCACTCCCGACCATCACGTGCTGGTGGTGGACGACTCCTCGCCGGACGGCACGGGCGCGATCGCCGATCGGCTCGCCGCCGAGCTACCCGCAGTGGAGGTGCTCCACCGGCCGCTGAAGGAGGGCCTCGGCAGGGCTTACCTCGCCGGCTTCGACCGACGCGCTGGCGAGCGGCGCCGATCTGGTGCTGGAGATGGACTCCGACTTCTCGCACGATCCCGCCGACCTGCCGCGCCTGATCGAGGCGTCCGCCCGGGCGGACCTCGTGCTGGGCTCGCGCTACGTGCCTGGCGGCGGCGTGAGCGACTGGGGGTTGACCCGCCGGGCTCTCAGCCGGGGTGGCTCGTGGTACGCGCGACACGTGCTCGGCATCCCCGTGAAGGACCTCACCGGCGGCTTCAAGTGCTTCCACCGCGAGGTGCTCGAGCAGGTGAACCTCCACGGCATCCACGCCGACGGTTACGGTTTTCAGATCGAGCTGACATACCGGGCGATCCAGTCGGGGTTCCGGGTGCTCGAGGTGCCGATCACGTTCCGCGACCGGCGGGCGGGCACCTCGAAGATGAGCGCGCGGATCGCCGTCGAGGCGGTCTGGAAGGTCCCAGCGCTCAAGCTGCGGGCGCGCTGAAGCCGTTTGTAGCGGCTTCGGCCGGGCACTATACTTTTTGTAGTAGTAACCCTTCTTGGAACAGGAGAACTCAGTGGCAGGCAACATCACCGACGTCACAGACACGAACTTCCAAGCCGAGGTGCTCGAGTCCGAAACACCCGTGCTCGTGGACTTCTGGGCGCCGTGGTGCGGGCCGTGCCGCATCATCGCTCCGAGCTTGGAAGAGCTCAACGAGGAGATCGAGAACTTCCGCGTGGTCAAGCTGAACGTGGACGAGAACCAGGCCACGGCCGCCAAGTACGAGGTCATGTCGATCCCGACCTTGATCGTCTTCAAGAACGGCGAGCCGGCGAAGAAGATCATCGGCGCGATGCCGAAGAAGCGCCTCGAGGCCGAGCTGGCCCCGGCGCTGGCCTAACCGGCCCGCTCCACCTCTATCCGCAGCGGCAGGCCCTCGATGAGGGCCTCGCCGCCTGTCCCGTCGTATGAGAGCGACGTGGCCAGCGTCTCGCCGGTCACGTAGCGCTCGTGCGTGCGCACGGCCTCGAGCAGCTCGGGCGCGCCACCGAGGGTCAGCGAGATGCGGTCCTCCACGTTCAGGCCGGCGTCCTTGCGCGCGCCCTGCACGGCGTGCACCACCTCGCGGGCGAGGCCCTCGAGGCGCAGCGCCTCGTCGAGCTCGAGGTTGAGCGCGACCGCGTGGGTGCCCGAGCGCTCCACCTGGTAGCCCTCGAGCGGCTGCAGCACCAACTGGACGTCGTCGGGGCTGAGCCCGTGCTCGCCGCCGTTGATGGAGATGCCCACGGCGCCGCCCGCGCGCAGCGTCGCAGCCGCACGCGCCGCGTCGAGCGCGGCCACCGCCTGCGCCACCTGCGGCATGTCCTTGCCGAAGCGCGGCCCCAGGGTGCGGTAGTTCGGCTTCAGCTCCCAGCGGCCGAGCTCCTCCGCCTCCGAGACGTAGCGCACCTCCTTCACGTTCAGCTCGTCGAGCACGAGCTGGTCGAAGCGCTCGATCGCCTCGCGCTCGGGCGGCGCGGCCACCACCACCGCCTCGCGCAGCGGCTGGCGCAGCTTCATCTTGCCCGCGCTGCGGGCGGTGCGCCCAAGCTCGACGGCGTCCCTGACGATCTCCATCGCCCGCTCCAGATCCTCGTCGCGGCCGCGCGGATCCGGGTAGTCGCAGAGGTGCACCGACGGCTCCGAGCCGTCGAGGTTCTCGTAGATCTCGTCCGTCACGAACGGCGTGAGCGGCGCGAGCAGCTTCGCCGTGACGAGCAGGCACTCGCGCAGCGTGGCGAAGGCTGCGGGATCGCCATCCCAGAAGCGCCGCCGCGACAGGCGCACGTACCAGTTCGAGAGGTCGTCGACGAACGCCGCGATCGCGCGGCCGGCGCTGGTCGTGTCGTAGTCGTCGAAGCGCTCGCCCGCGATCTCCACGGTGGCGTCCAGCCGGGACAGGATCCAGCGGTCGAGCTCGGTCGGCTCGCCCGCGGCACCGCGCGCGACGCCGTTCACGTTCGCGTAGAGGACGAACAGCCGGTAGGTGTTCCAGAGCGTGATCAGGAACTGCCGCACGCCCTCGCCCACGGTCTCGAGCGAGAAGCGGTAGCCGTCCCACGGCTGCTTGGAGGTGAACAGGTACCAGCGGAACGCGTCGGCGCCGTACTCGTCGAGCACCTCCCACGGCGACACCACGTTGCCCCTGCTCTTCGACATCTTCTGCCCCTCGTCGTCGAGGATCAGGCCGAGGCAGAGGCACGTCTTGTACGAGGACTTGCCCCAGATCAGCGTCGAGATCGCGAGCAGCGAGTAGAACCAGCCGCGCGTCTGGTCGAGGGCCTCGCAGATGTAGTCCGCCGGGAAGCGCTGCTCGAACAGCGCCTGGTTCTCGAACGGCGCGTGCCATTGCGCGAACGGCATCGAGCCCGAGTCGTACCAGGCGTCGATCACCTCGGGCACCCGCCGCATCTCGCCCTCGCAGTCGGGGCAGGCGAAGGTCACGTCGTCGATGTAGGGCTTGTGGAGGTCGTCGGGTGGCGTCGCACCCAGCGAGCGCAGCTCGTCCAGTGAGCCGATGCAGAGGTCGTGACCCTGCTCGCAGCGCCAGACGGGCAGCGGCGTGCCCCAGTAGCGCTCGCGCGACAGGGCCCAGTCCACGTTGTTCTCGAGCCAACGGCCCATGCGGCCGTGCTTGATGTGGTCGGGGTACCAGTTGACCGACTCGTTCGACGCGAGCAGGTCGTCCTTCAGCGCCGTGGTCCTGATGTACCAGCTGGCCTTGGCGTAGTAGATGAGCGGGTTGTCGGAGCGCCAGCAGTGCGGGTAGGAGTGCTCGTACTGCTCCTCGCGAAAGAGCCGGCCGCCGGCGCGCAGCGCCTCGACGATGTCCGGGTTGGCCTCGATCACGTCGCGGCCGGCGAACGGCACGATGCGCTCGTCGAAGGTGCCGTCGAGCTTGACCGGGTTCTGCACGGTCATGCCGTAGCGCTCGCCGAGCCGGAAGTCGTCCTCGCCGAACGCGAGCGCCGTGTGCACGATGCCCGTGCCGTCCTCGGTGGTCACGAAGTCGGCCTCCAGCACCGTCTGCGAGCGCGGCCCGAAGTCGGTGACGTAGGGGAACGGCGGCTCGTACGCGGTGCCCGCCAGCTCCGAGCCCTTCATGCGCGCCTCGACCTCCGCGCCCTCGCCAAGCACGCGCTCGAGCAGCGCCTCGGCCACTATCAGGCGCTCGTCGCCAAGTCGCGCCCGCACGTACGTCACATCCGGGTTCACCGCCAGGGCGGCGTTCGAGAGCAGGGTCCACGGCGTGGTGGTCCAGCCGAGGAATGACACCCCGGGCTCGTCGCGCAGCGGGAAGCGCACGTACACGGACGGGTCCACCACGTCCGTAGCCGAGCGCCACCTCGTGCGAGGACAGCGCCGTGCCGCAGCGCGGGCAGTAGGGCACGACCTTGTAGCCCTGGTAGAGCAGGTCCTTCTTCCAGATCTCCTTGAGCGACCACCAGACCGACTCGATGTACTCGTTGTGGTAGGTCACATAGGCGTCGTCCATGTCGACCCAGAAGCCGATCCGCTCGGTGAGCCGGGCGAACTCGTCCACGTACTTGAGCACCGACTCGCGGCAGCGCTCGTTGAACTCCGCCACGCCGTAGGCCTCGATGTCGTCCTTCGACTTGATGCCCAGCTCGCGCTCCACCTCGAGCTCGACGGGCAGGCCGTGGGTGTCCCAGCCCGCCTTGCGGTGGACCTGGTGGCCGCGCATGGTCTTGTAGCGCGGGAAGACGTCCTTGAAGACTCGCGCCAGCACGTGGTGGGAGCCCGGCCGCCCGTTTGCGGTCGGCGGACCCTCGTAGAAGACGAACTCCGGGCCGCCCTCGCGCCGGCGGATCGACTCGTGGAAGACGTCGCGCTCGCGCCAGCGCTCGAGCACGCGCTCCTCGAGCGCGGGGAAGGAGGGGTCCTTGTCGACGGGCCGGTAGGTGCTCATCCGGCTCGATTCTATGAGTGGTCCTCAGGCGGCGAGTTTGCGGCAGAGCTCAGCGAGGGAGCGCTTCTCAGAGTCGTCGAGCGCGGCGAAGGTGCGGCTCACGCGCTGGGTGTGCGCGGGGAACAGGTCCTCGACGAGCTCGACCCCCGCCGCCGTGATCCGCAGCAGCACCGCTCGGCGGTCGTGCCGCAGTCGCGCGCGGGTCACCAGGCCGCGTGCCGCCAGCGTGGCGGTGACCTCGCTGGCGCTGGCCTTGGTCCAGCCGAGGCGGCGGCGCAGGGTGCGCAGCTCCAGCTCGCCGCCGGCGGTGGTGAGCACCACCAGCGCCGAGAAGCCGGCCGCGGACAGGCCGTGGCGCTCGAGCTCCGCCGCAAGCGTCCGGCGGACGCTCGACTCCGCTTTCACCAGCGCCTCGAGCGCCCGGTGAGCAAGCGAATCGCCTATCTCGAGCATCGCGCGGCGATGCTAGGCGGGGCCCCGGACGATCAGGCGCTGTTGCGCAGCCCGGCGGGTGCCGTGAGCTCCTCGGGGAGCTCCTCTGGCACGTCGACGCGATGGCCGTCGACGATCGCCTTCATGTTGCTCGTCGCCTCGATCGGGTTCGCGCCGATCGACGGGATGGCGTGGTTGCCGGCCACAGGCATCGCCTCGCGGTACTCGAACACCCGCGCTCCGGAGCCCGTGTGACGCACCGCGTAGACGAGGCGGCCGACCACGTCGAGCGTGGCGCCGCTGCCGCAGACGATGAGCGCGCCCGGATCGAGCGCACGCATCGCGCGCGAGAGGCGCTCCTGCGCGAGGCTCATCGACAGGAGCAGCACGCGGAAGCCGGCGCGCCGCAGCGCGAGCTCGAGCGCCTGGACGTGGAGCGACTCGAGGTCGAGCCGGGAGCTCGAGTCAAAGAGCAGGATCCCCTCGGAACGAGTGGCCGCCGGAACCACGCGCCGGGCGGCGTGCAGCCAGCCAGTCGCCCAGCGGCAGGCCACCTCGTACTCGGCCTCGCGACCGTCGCGGTCGCGCACCAGCTCGAGCGCGGGCAGCATCAGGTCTTCCACCGAGCGCTCCACGGAGCGGACGGCGAGGCTCTCCTCCATCACGCGGTCGGCGAGCGTGTCGTCGAAGCGGTCGAAGGCCTCCACGAGCCGAGCCGCGGAGGTCGGGCCCTCGCCGCGCTGGCGGGCGACCTCGATCGCGGATGAGATGTTGTGGGTCTCGAGCAGCGCGCGACGCAGCGCCTCGAGCTCGCCGAGGTCGTACTGGCGGTGGCCGCCGGCCGTCCGGCGCGGCTTGGGATGACCGAATCGGCGTTCCCAGCTTCTAAGCGTGTTGGGGCTGACGCCCAGAAGTTCTGCTGCTGCGTTCGTCCGGATCCCGCTCATCGCATGTCTCCTTTGAGGTCAGCAAGAGCTGCTTCCCCCACCGACTGCAGAGGTTTTCGCCGTTTTCTGGCAACTTGACAACCTGTGAAGCCGATCTTGCACGGCTTCGAGCGTCGCATCGGCGTGAAACCTGCGAGTGCGCGGGCCGGAGCGCCCAATTGGACGAATGTTCGGTGTTCTGCAGGTTGCTACTTGAGCAGCGGCTCGAGGGCCACGAGGGCGCCTCGGGGCGGTCCACAGCTGGCCACGCGAGCCTCGAGCCCGCGGAAGCTGGGCCGTGCGCCTCGCTCGAGCTCGATCGGGAGCAAGACCACGTCCCGATCTCCGCCGGCCGCACGCGCGACCCGCGTCGCGAGCTCCTCCAGGCCCAGCGGGCATGTGAGGGTGGCGAACAGCATCGAGCCCACGAGCTCACGCTCTGAGCCGAAGATGCGCTCCGCCGCCTCGCTCACCGCGCTGATGCGCAGGTCCTCGGTGACGATCAGGAACGCCATCCGCTCGGTGGGGAGCGCGTCGCGCCCACACACGAGCATCACGCCCATCCCGCAATCGGCGCACACGCGCTCGACGTCGGGCGGGGAGAAGCCAACCTCGCGCTCTTCGCGGACGATGCCGCAGCGCGAGCAGAACCGAATGCGATCTGTGAGGGCCGATCGAACCGAGCCAAGGAACGGCCGGTCGGCTATGGCCATGGTCATCATGAGTGCGATTCCAGTTCCTCGAGTCCGATAGCGGGGATCCGCCTCCGTGAACCGATCAGAACATGAGGTCCCTGGATCGCGCCTCCCCTCCGATGCGAATGCACGGGCTCGGCCGCGAAAGATGCGCGCGAGTCGGCCGAATGCTGCTTTCCAGAGCCGTTATACGATCGCGGGCGTGGCTCCAGGGCCCCGCGCAGCCGTTCTCGCGCTCGCCGCGCTGCTGGTCGCTGCGGGCCTGGCGTGCACGGCCTGTTCTCGCCACAGCGGCGCCGAGCGTGCGCCCACGGCCTGCGCCGGCGGCGTGGCCAGCGACCGCGAGGCGGCAATACACAGCGCGCTCACGAAGGCGCCCGGCCCGGTGGCGCTTCCGGACGGCACCCGCCTTTCGGACTGCCTGGCGCGCCCCGTCAACGGCGGCGACCTGGAGACGATCGGGTCGACGATGCTGAAGGTGACCCAGCAGCTCGCCGACGCCACTGCGGGAGGGGGCAATGCCGCTGCGCTCACCCAGCTCGGCTACCTGATCGGCGCGATGCACCGCGGCGCGGCCCGCGCCGGCGGCGCCAACGACGAGCTCGTGCGGCGGCTCGACCAGGAGCTGCAGGACGTCGACGTGGGCTCGCCGGCCTACCGCGCGGGCGAGCGGGCCGGGCGTTCCACGGGCTGATCGATAGATTTCGAGACATGACCGATCAGACCGTCGAACACGAGCTTTGGGGCGGGGAGACCCGCAAGGCAGTTGAGAACTTCCAGGTGTCGGGCGAGCGCGTGCCCGCGCCCGTGGTGCACTGGCTGGCGCGAATCAAGGCCGCCGCGGCGCGCACGAACGCGGAGCTGGGCCTGCTTGACGCCGACGTGGCCGAGCGGATCGCCTCCGCCGGCCGACGAGGTCGCGCACGGCCGGCACGACGACCAGTTCCCGATCGACGTCTTCCAGACCGGCTCGGGCACGTCCACGAACACGAACGCCAACGAGGTGATCGCGAACCTCGCGGGCGACGGGGCCCACCCCAACGATCACGTGAACATGGGCCAGTCCTCGAACGACGTCTTCCCGTCGGCGGTCCACCTCGCCGCCCTGGCCGGGGCCAGCGACAAGCTGGTGCCCGCGCTCGAGGCGCTCGCAAAGTCCCTCGGCGCGAAGGCCGAGGAGTTCAAGGACGTGGTGAAGGCCGGCCGCACTCATCTCATGGACGCGGTGCCGGTCACGCTCGGGCAGGAGTTCGGCGGCTACTCCGCGCAGGCGCGCCTCGGCGCGGAGCGGGTGAGCGACGCGCTCGGCCGCGTGGCCCAGATTCCGCTCGGCGGCACCGCCACCGGCACCGGGCTGAACACGCATCCTGACTTCGCCGCGGGCGTGCGCGCCAAGCTCACCGAGACGACCGGGGTCCGAGCAGAGCCGCCCGCCGACCCGTTCGAGGCGCAGGGCAACCGCGACGCCCTGGTGGAGCTGTCGGGCGCGCTCAAGGTGGTGGCGGTCTCGCTCACGAAGATCGCGAACGACCTTGCGCTGATGGGCTCGGGCCCGCGGACAGGCCTCTCCGAGATCTTCCTTCCCGAGCTGCAGAAGGGATCCTCGATCATGCCGGGCAAGGTCAACCCGGTGATCCCCGAGGTCGTGCTCCAGGTCAGCGCCCAGGTGATCGGCAACGACACGGCGATCACGATCGGCGGCATGCAGGGGCAGTTCGAGCTGAACGTGCGCGTGCCGCTGATCGCGCGGAACCTGCTGCAGTCGATCGACCTGCTCACGAGCGCGGCCACCCTGCTGGCCGAGAAGTGCGTCGACGGGATCGAGGCGAACGAGGAGATGTGCCTCCGAAATGCCGAGTCCACGCCGGCGATAGCCACCGCCCTGAACGGCGCGATCGGCTACGACAAGGCGACCGAGATCGTGAAGGAGGCGATGGCCTCCCGGCGCACGATCCGCGAGGTGGCCAAGGAGCAGGGAGTGGACGACGCGACGCTCGACCGGGCGCTGGACCTCCGCGCGATGGTGCGCGGCGGCAACATCTAGCGGCGGTCAGCCGCGGCTGCTCGCGCGCTCCTGAGCGGAGCGCTTGGCGCGGTACATCTCGGAGTCGGCGTGGCGCATCAGCGCCTCGATCTCGGACGCGTCCTCGGGCCAGGTGGCGCGGCCCACGCTCGCCGCGATGACGACCTGAGCGCCGGCGATGTCGAACGGCAGCTCGAACGCGAGCGCCACGCGCTCGGCGGCCGCCTCGAGCTCGCCCTGGGTCGACACGCCTGACAGCACGATCGCGAACTCGTCGCCGCCCAGCCGCGCCACGGTGTCACCCGTGCGCACGGTGTCAAGCAGCCGCGCCGCCACCTGGCAGAGCAGCGCGTCGCCCACGGGGTGGCCCCACTCGTCGTTGACCGCCTTGAAGCCGTCGAGGTCCACGAAGAAGAGGCCGACCGGGTCGCCGCTCTCTCGCGCGGCCTCCAGCGCCTGGTCCATCCGCTCGGTGAACAGGGAGCGGTTGGCCAGGCCGGTGAGGCCGTCGTGGCGCGCCTGGTGGGTCACGCGATCAAGCAGCCGCCCGTTCTGCAGTGCGCTGGCGGCCTGGGCCACGACGCCCGAGAGCCGGTCGAGCAGGTCGCGGCGCGGCTCGAGGCGGGTCGGCTCCGAGTCCACGGTCACGCTCAGCGTCCCGAGGAACTCGCCGCGCGCGACGATCGGCGCGAGGATCATGGCCACGGTGCCGAGACGGGCGAACATCTCCCGCACGAACTCGTCGTCCGAGTTCAGGTCGTAGAAGAGCGGCGCCGAGTCCGGCTCGGCGAGCAGCCCCGGGAGCTTTCGCGTCTGGTCCGGCGTGACGCGCATGTCGAAGAACTCGGGGAACTGCCTGCCTGGACCCGACGCGGCCCGGCAGGTCAGCTCGGCCGCCTCGGCATCCCACACCCACACGCTCACCCGGTCGCAGTCGACCACCGTGGGCACCGCCTCCGCCAGGCGCTCCGCCACGTCGTCGCTCGTGCTGGCCTCGGCCAGCTTGCGCGCCAGCTCGAGCAGGGCGCGGGCCTCCGCGTGGCCGCGTTGTGCCTCGGCCAGCGCCGTGGCCCCGTCGAGGGCCGTGGCGGCGTAGCGCGCATACAGCTCGAGCACGGAGCGCTCCTGGGGGAAGAAGCGGCTGTCCGACATCGCCACGAGGCGCCCATAGTCGCGTCTGGTCGAGCTCACGTCTGCCGCAAGCCAGGTGGCGGGCAGCTCGTCGAGCGGCGACGCGAGGACGTTCGTTGCCAGCTCGCGCGCCTGGGACTCCTCGAAGCCGTTGTAGTGGCAGCGCATGCCGGAGTCCTCCGTCGGGCGCAGCGCCAGCAGGAAGCGGGGGGCGCGCACGGCTGTGGCGGCGCGCTCGGTGATGCGGGCCAGCACCGAGCCGAGGTCGGTGTCGGCGATCAGATCGGTGGCGGTGGCATAGATCCGCTCGAGCCGCTCCGTCATGCCGCTCAGCTGAGCCTCCAGGGCGCCGATGTGCTCGGCTGGATCCGTCATCTTCGCCGCCAGGCTCGCGTCCCAGGTCACCTCGTAGAGGCACTCCGCGTCGCCGCGGGCCTGGCAGGTGGACTCCTGAACGAGGGCCGGTGCCAGCCCGAAGAGCACGGTCGCCTGGCTCATCAGCCCCTGGGCCCAGTCGCAGCCCTCGCGCGTGCGCACGAAGCCCTCGCAGCCGCGACCCCGGATGAGCGCGCGTCCGGGCGCGACCTCGACCGTGTCGAGCTCCGACACGGTGCTGAACTTGGTCGCCGCGAGGGCCATCTGGCGGTAGACCTCCTCCGGCGAGCCGAGCGAGCGCAGCAGGGTCGCGACCGGCGTGCCGGCGTGCTGGGCCACGCTTTCCTCGCCGACCCTGCGTGCGATCTGGGCGTCGCCCGTGATCTTCGCGGCGGCGCGGAACAGCGCCGTGGACTCGTCCACCGAGATCCAATTCGACACGTCATCGAGATAGTCGACGGTCCGCTCGGAGCGCGCTTGCGCGAGCAGTTCCTTCAGGCCCTCGTCACCCTGGATCCGGCGAACCCGCCGCAGCAGGACGCTCGACTGGGTGCATGCGAAATGCCGGCCCTGGCCAGCGGGCCCCGGCTGATCCACTTCTTTGCCCATTCAGCCCGGGTTATCGGCAATCTGGACGCTTCCCTCAACCTGGGGAAAGCGTCCAGATCGGGTCTGGCTCAGTCCATGTTGACGGCCACGTACTTGGTTTCGAGGTACTCCTCGATGCCCTCGAAGCCGCCCTCGCGCCCGATGCCGGACCACTTCCAGCCGCCGAATGGCGCGGCCGCGTTCGACACCATGCCCTGGTTCAGCCCGACCATGCCGGTCTCGAGCCCCTCAATCACGCGGATCGCGCGCTTGAAGTCGCTCGTGAACACGTAGGCGACGAGCCCGAACTGCGTCTTGTTCGCGGCGTGGATCGCCTCCTCGTCGGTGTCGAAGGTGGTGATCGGCGCCACCGGGCCGAAGATCTCCTCCTCCAGGACGCGGGCATCCGCCGGCACGCCCGTGAGCACCGTGGGCTCGTAGAAGTAGCCGCGCCCGTCGCCGGCGTTGCCGCCGACGATCACCTTCGCGCCCTTCGAGCGCGCGTCGCCCACCAGCTCCTCGATCTTGTCGATCGCGTCCTGGTTGATCAGCGGGCCGACCTTCACGTCCTCATCGGTGCCGCGGCCGATCTTCAGCGAGCCCATCTTCGCGGCCAGTCGCTCGGCGAACTCCTCCGCCACCGGCGCCGCGACGTGGAAGCGATTGGCGGAGGTGCAGGCCTCGCCGATGTTGCGCATCTTGGCGAGCAGGGCGCCGTCCACCGCTGCATCTAGATCGGCGTCCTCGAACACCAGGAAGGGCGCGTTGCCGCCCAGTTCCATCGACACCTTCAGGATCTGCTCGGAGGCCTGTTCAAGCAGCTTGCGGCCCACCTCGGTCGAGCCGGTGAAGGACAGCTTGCGCGCCCGGGGGTCACGGATCAACGGCTCCATCACCGAGCCGGACGACGAGCTGGTGATCACGTTCAGCACGCCGCCGGGAAGGCCCGATTCCTCGAGGATCTGGGCAAGGGCCAGCATCGACAGCGGCGTCTGGCTGGCCGGCTTCATCACGATCGTGCACCCGGCCGCGATGGCCGGGCCGATCTTGCGCGTGCCCATCGCCATCGGGAAGTTCCAGGGCGTGATCATCAGCGAGGGGCCGATCGGCTGCTTCATCGTCAGCACGCGGCCCTTGCCGTTCCCGCCCAGGTAGTAGTCGCCGTGGACGCGCGTGGCCTCGCCGGCGAACCAGCGGAAGAACTCCGCGGCGTACGCGATCTCCGACCTCGACTCGGCAATCGGCTTGCCCATCTCGAGCGTCATCAGGAGGGCGAGGTCCTCCTCGCGCTCGATCAGCTTCTCGAACGCCCGCCGCAGGATCTCGCCGCGATCGATCGGGGGCACGTTCGCCCAGTCGGCCTGCGCGTCAACGGCGGCGTCGAGCGCCTGCACCGCGTCGGCAGGGGTCGCGTCCGCGACCTCGCAGAGCGCCTCGCCCGTGGCCGGATCCTCGACCTCGAGCGTGCCGCCGCCCGTGCCGTCGCGCCACTCGCCGCCGATGTAGAGCTGCTTCGACACGGCGTCGACAACGGTCTGTTCCTTCGTAGCAATGCTCATCTCAGGTTCCTTGTCTAGGTCGCAACAGTCTCCGTGCCCAACTCCTCCGAGATGGCGACGTCGATCGAGTAGTCGATCGGCAGCACGATCAGCGTGGGCACGTCCATCCCGAGCGCCTTGGTGAGGTGCTTGGGGAAGTCCTCCACCGACTCGCAGCGCCACGCCGGCATCCCGAAGGACTCGGCCATGCGCACGAAGTCGGGGTTCGTGAAGTCGACCCCGAAGTGGCGGCCGAACTTCTTGTCCTGCTTCCAGACGATCGAGCCGTACTGGCGGTTCTCCCAGATCACCGTGACGAACGGCGTCTTCAGCCGCATGGCGGTCTCGAGCTCCTGCATGTTCATCATGAAGCCGCCGTCGCCGTTCACGGCCACGACCTTGCGCTCCGGATGCACCAGCTTCGCCGCGATCGCCGCGGGCACCGCGAAGCCCATGCCCGCGAGGCCGTTCGCGATCAGCACGGTGTTGGGCTCGTAGGCGGGGAACATGCGCCCGATCCAGAGCTTGTGCAGGCCCACGTCCGAGACCAGGATGTCCTGGCGCCCGAGCGCCTTGCGGATCTCGAGCAGCGCGCGCGGCGGCTGCATCGGGAACTGGTCGTCGTCCTTGGCGGCCTCCAGGCGACCACGGACCACGTCGCGCAGCCGGTGGGAGCCGCCGGAGTGGGGCACGTGCCGGCACTCCTCGGCCAGCCTGGCGAGTATGTGGTAGATGTCGCCGATCAGCTCGACCTCGGGCACGAAGTACTCGTCGATCTCCGCCGGGACCGAGTCGATGCAGACGATCTTCTTGTCGCGGCCCGGGTTCCAGTGCTCGGGCGAGTGCTCGACCAGGTCGTAGCCCATCGCGAGCACGACGTCGGCCTCGTCGAAGCCGGCCATGTTGTAGTCGCCCGACTGCAGGCCCACCGAGCCGAGCGTGTGCGGGTCGTCGGGTGACAGCAGCCCCTTGCCCATGAAGGTCTCGGCCACGGGGATGCCTGTGGCGCGAGCGAACTCCCGCAGCGCCGGGGCGGCATTCGCGCGGATCACGCCGTTGCCGGCCAGGGCCACGGGGTTCAGCGCGCCGCGGATCAGGTCGGCGGCCTTCAGCAGCTCGCGGGCGCTCGGCTCGGGCTGAACCGGGTTGCGCCGCGGCAGCGGCTGGGCGTCCACCTGGGCCGCCATCACGTCTTCCGGAAGCTCGATGTGGGTCGCGCCCGGCTTCTCCGACTCGGCGACCTTGAAGGCCTTGCGTACGACCTCGGGGATGATCGCCGGGTCCGACAGCCGCGCGTTCCACTTCGTGATCGGCTGGAACACCTGCGGCACGTCGATGAACTGGTGCGACTCCTTGTGCATGCGCTCGAGGTCGCCCTGGCCGGTGAGGGCCACGAGCGGCGCGCGATCGAGGAAGGCGTCGGCCACCGGCGTGGTGAGGTTCATCGCCCCCGGCCCGAGCGTGCCGAGGCAGACTCCGGCGCGCCCGGTCAGGCGGCCGTAGACGTCGGCGATGTAGCCGCCGCCCTGCTCGTGGCGGACCGGCACGAACTCGATCGAGGAGTCCGCGAGCGACTCGTTGAGGTCCAGCGTCTCCTCGCCCGGAATCCCGAACACATGCTTCACGCCCTCGGCCTCGAGGCACTCGACGAAGACGTCGGAGGCTTTGCGCAGCGCCATCGCCTTTGACTCTAACAACGCGAATTGGTGCGACGGAGGTACTTCTGTACTTCCGAACCTTTGGTTCGCTTGGCTTGTTCAGCAGACGTGACCTCTACCGTTCCCTTGGTGCGACGAACCCTCTTGGCCCTCGTGGTCGTCCTCGCCGCGGCTCCCGCTGCCCAAGGCGCCACCCGCCAGATCGTCCGGGGGGCGGGATTCGGGCATGGCATCGGGATGAGCCAGTACGGCGCCTACGGCTATGCCCGTCATGGGGCCGCCTACAACCAGATCCTGGCCCACTACTACACGGGCACGAACCTCTCCAAGGTCCCGACGGGGCAGACGATCCGGGTGCTGCTCCAGACCGGCGCGAGGACGGCGACCTTCACCGGCGCGACCGACGCGCCCGGGCACAACCTCGACCAGTCGAAGACCTACCAGGTGCGGCTGGCGGGGCTCTCCGGCGAGGACCTGCTCGGCCCGAACGGCAAGCAGATCGACCACTACGCCGGCCCCCTGGACATAACGAGCTCGACCGGGGTGGTCCAACTCGGCGGCACGGCGCTGAACGGCGTGAGGAACGGCCACTATCGCGACGCGCTCGAGTTCCGCCCCAGCACCTTCGGCGGCCTCGCTGTGATCAACGCCGCCGAGCTCGACGACTACGTGAAGGGCGTGGTGCCCGGCGAGATTCCGGCCGCCTGGCCCGCGGCGGCGCTGCAGGCACAGGCCGTTGCCGCGCGCACCTACGCGCTGGCCACCGACGCGGGCGGCCCGCAGTTCGACCAGTACCCGGACACCCGCTCGCAGGTGTACCTGGGCTTCGACGGCGAGCAGCAGCGCTCGAGCGCGGCGGTCGACGCCACCTCCAACCAGGTCGTGCGCTACCAGGGCAAGATCGCCGTGACCTACTTCTTCTCGACCTCCGGCGGCGAGACCGAGGACATCCAGAACGTCTTCTACGGCAGCGGCGCCACAGCCGTATCTGCGTGGGGGTGAAGGATCCCTACGACAACCTCTCGCCGCGCCACCGCTGGCAGATGACGATGACCACGAAGGGCATGCAGAAGAAGCTCGGCTCGCTCGTGAAGGGGCGCCTCAAGGGCATCAAGGTGCTGAAGCGCGGCGTGTCGCCCCGGATCGTCTGGGCGGCCGTCGTGGGCACGCGCGGCTCGACTCAGGTCCGCGGCGCAACGCTCGAGGCCAAGCTCGGCCTATTCGACACCTGGGCCTCGTTCAACAAGTTCAGCGGCAAGGTGAAGGCGCCGCCCACCAAGACCGCCCCGCCGATCAGTCCGGGCGGTGGCGTGCCCGGCACGAGCGCCGGCGTCTATCGGCCCCCGGCGCACTTCAGGCGGGTGTCGCGGCTCGTGGGCAGGATCTCCCCGGCGCCCCAGAGGACCCTCGCCGCGCTGCAGCGCCAGGGCGCGGATGGCAAGTGGCGCACCGTGCACCACCTGCGGCTGAGGCGCGCGGGGACCTACTCGGCGGCTGTGTCAGCGCCGGGCACCTACCGTGTGGTGGCTGGGCCGCTCATCGGACCGCCGCTGGTTGTCGGCTGAGACCCGACACCCGACACCCCACACCCGACACCCCTACGGCGTGAACTTCACGGTGATGACGTCACCATCGCGCATCACGTAGTCCCGCCCCTCGAGCCTCAGCGTTCCCCGCTCGCGCGCCCCCGCGTAGCCGCCGGCGTCCACCAGCTCGTTCCACGCCACCACCTCCGCCCGCACGAAGCCGCGCTGGATGTCGCTGTGCACCTTGCCGGCGGCGCCCCAGGCGGTGGTGCCCCGCTCGATCGCGTGGGCGCGCGCCTCCTTGTCCTCGCCCGCGGTGAAGAACGAGATCAGGTCGAGCAGCTCGAACGCCTCGCGCACCACCAGCGCCAGCCCGGACTCCGGCACTCCCAGCTCCTCGCGCATGACGCCCGCCTCGTCTTCGTCCAGCTCGGACAGCTCCGCCTCGATGCGGGCGCTCACCGCCACGGCGGCGGCGCCGGCGCGCTGGGCGTGCGAGGCCACCGAGTCGGGCACCTCCGCCTCGCCCTCGCCGACGTTGGCCACGTAAAGCACGGGCTTGGCCGTGAGCGGCTGCAGCAGCTGCATCGCGTCGGGGGCGTCGGCCGGCGGCGGCACCGCACGGGCCGGCCGTCCCTCCTGGAGCGCGGCGATCAGCTCGCGCAGCCACGCCTCCTCCGCCATCACGGCGCGATCGCCCGCCTTCGCCTGGCGTGACACCCGCTCCAGCCTGCGCTCGGCCTGCTCCAGGTCCGCGTAGAGCAGCTCGGTCTCGATCGTGTCGATGTCGGCGGACGGGTCCACCCGTCCTTCTGGGTGCACCACCTGCTCGTCGTCGTGGGCACGCACGACGTGCACGATCGCGTCGGTCTCACGGATGTTGGCGAGGAACTGGTTGCCGAGCCCCTCACCCTCATGCGCGCCGCGCACCAGCCCGGCAATGTCGTGGAAGGCGATCGTTTCGTAGGTCACCGGATGCGAGTGGAGCAGCTCGGCTAACCGGTCGAGCCGCTCGTCCTTCACGGGCACCACCGCCACGTTGGGCTCCACGGTGGTGAACGGGTAGTTGGCAGCCTCAGCACCGGCGCGGGTGAGCGCGTTGAACAGCGACGACTTGCCGGCGTTCGGCATGCCGACGATCCCGATCCTCATGAGTCGAGTGCCCCGAACATGGGGCGGAGGCTAGAAGCCGACCTTGTGCTGCTCGGTGTCGAGGCGCACGTAGACCACCTGCGTGAGGTGCAGGGCGAGCTCCGAGTCCTCGGTCTTCAGCTCGTGCCAGCCGGTCCCGCCCTTGTCGAGCGCCTTGCGCAGCTCCTGGTAGGCGTCGTCCTGCATGCGCACCGACAGTACCTGCCCGCCGGAGAAGCCCACGTCCACGCGTGCCGCTCGTTTCTCGTCGGCCATCAGTGCGCCGGCTCCACCAGCTCGGTGAGCACGCCGGCCGTGCCCTGTGGTTGAAGGAACGCCACGCTGCTGCCCCGGATGCCTGTGCGCGGCTGCTCGTCGATCAGCTCGAGCCCGGCGGCCCGGACCTGCTCGAGAGCGGCGTTGATGTCGTCGGTCTGGTAGGCCACGTGGTGGATGCCGGGACCGTTCTTCTCGAGGAACTTCCCGAGCGGCCCGTCGGCCGAGAGCGGCTTCAGCAGCTCCACGTGGCCGTCGCCCACCTCGAGCAGCACGGCCTCGACGTCGAACGCCGCGATGGTCTCACGATGCTGCTCGCGCATGCCGAAGCCGTCGCGATAGAGGCCGATGGCGGCGTCGAGGTCGTCCACGGCCACGCCTATGTGATCGATTCGCCCGAACAAGGGCGCGCAGTTTACTCAGGCAGGTCGAGCGGCTCGGCCCGGTGGGCCCTGGGGGCCTCCAGCTCGAGCCGTTCCGAGGCCGCCACGCGGGCGCCGACGCCGTTGCCGTTCGTCGCCTCGATCTCCCGCTCGGACACCGCGATGCGGTAGCGGGCCATCAGGCGCTCGATGTCCTTGCGCTCCAGCACCTCGCGGTCGAGCAGCGTGCCCGCGAACGCGTCGAGCAGCTCGCGGTGCTCCAGGATCAGCGCCTGGGCGCGGCGGTAGGCGAGGTCCGTGAGGTGCTGCTGCTCGTCATCGAGCATGCGGCGCGTGGCGTCGGACACCGAGTAGTCGTCGGCCGGGAGGCGCCGCGAGACGAGCTCCGTGCCCATGCCGTACTCGGACACCATGGCGCGGCTGATGTCGTACACGCGCTTCAGGTCGTCGGTGGCGCCGGTGGTGATGGCGCCGAACACCACGTGCTCGGCCACGCGGCCCGCGAGCAACACGACCAGGTGGTCGGTGAGCTCGTCCTTCGACTTCAGATAGCGGTCCTCCTCGGGCAGGTTCATCGTGTAGCCGAGTGCCCGCCCGCGCGGGATGATCGAGATCTTGTGCACCTTCTCCACCGAGGGAAGGAGCTCGGAGCAGAGGGCGTGGCCGGCCTCGTGGTAGGCGACGACGCGCTTCTCGTGCTCGTTGATCACGCGGCGGGACTGCATGCCGGCGATGACGCGCTCGAGCGCGGCCTCGAAGTCCTTCATCAGAACGACGTCGCGGTGGTCACGGCCGGCGAAGATCGCGGCCTCGTTGCAGATGTTGGCCAGGTCGGCGCCCGTGAGACCGCTGGTCTGGCGCGCCACCAGGTCGAGATCGACGTTCTGAAGCGGCTTGTTGGCGGAGTGCACCTTGAGGATCTCCACGCGCCCGGTGAGGTCGGGCGGCGGCACGAAGATCTGGCGATCGAAGCGTCCCGGGCGCAGCAGCGCCGGGTCGAGCTTGTCGAGCAGGTTGGAGGCGGCGATCACCACGAGCTCCTGCGAGCCGCCGAAGCCGTCCATCTCCACCAGCAGCTGGTTGAGCGTCTGGTCCTTCTCGCCCGAGATGTCGCTGCCGCGCGTGGCGCCCACGGCGTCGAGCTCGTCGATGAAGACGATCGCCGGGCTGGCCTTGCGCGCCTCGCGGAACAGGCGCCGGATGCGCGCCGCGCCGAGGCCCGCGAACATCTCCACGAACGAGGACGCCGATTGCGCGAAGAACTTGGCCTGGGCCTCCGTGGCCACGGCCTTGGCCAGCAGCGTCTTGCCGGTGCCAGGCGGCCCGTGCAGCAGGATGCCGCGCGGCACCTTCGCGCCGAGCTTGCGGAAGCGCTTCGGGTCGCGCAGGAACTCCACGACCTCGCGCAGCTCCTCCTTCGCCTCCTCGACGCCGGCCACGTCGTCCCAGCCGATCGACTCCCCGGACTCCGGCTTGATCTCCACCGGCTTGGTGCGGGGCATGTGCTTCAGCGTCCAGCCGATCAGCACCACGATCAGCGCCATGAAGATGATGGGCAGCCACGTGAGCGCCCAGTTCTGGATGCTGGTCATGTCAATTCCAAGAAGTGTGGTCATTGGTCCCACTAATCGGCAGCTGGCACGAAAGAGTTACTCAACAATGCCCAAACGGGGGTTCGGTCTATGGCGGCGACCCACCTTTGAACAATGCTCACCATCTACCACTACCACGTCTGCGGTGAAGTCGTTTTGGCCTCTTAGCAGGGATGACCCCACGCCGTAGGCGTCCACGGGCACATCCTCACGTTCGAACTCCCGAATCCGTGCAGCATCGAAGCCCCCCGAGGCCACGATCTTCACCCGCTCGTGGCCCGCGTCGTCGAGGGCCTCACGCACCCTGCGCACGAGCACCGGCGTCACCCCGGTGGGCTTGAAGTCACCCATCTCGGTCCAGAGTGCCCTGTCCACCAGGTTCTCGGAGGTGTCGAGCCGGACTCCCCAGAGGTCTTCGCCGAGCGCGTCGGCCACCTCCAGGGCGGTGCGCACCGAGTCGTTCTCGAAGTCCACGAGCACGGTCACGTTCATCTCGCTCGCGTACCTCCGGGCGAACGCGCGTGCGGCCTCCACCGTGCTGCCCCGGTAGGCGGCGATCAGGCCGTGCGGGACCGTGCCGACCCCGCGGCCTCCCCACCAGGACGCCTGGGCGTCCGTGGACACCCCGATCGCTCCCGCCACGTGAGCGGCCCAGCCGTCGCCCGTCTGCACGAGCCAGTGGTCGTGGCGGGCGGGGAAGAAGAGGATCTGCTTGCCGCCCGCCGCCTCCACCACCTCGCGCACGTTGCCCATAACGAGCGTGCGGCGCGCGAGGCAGCCCAGGTAGACCGTCTCGAGGTGGGCGAACAGCGAGTAGTCGCCCTCGATCGTCATCACGGTCTCGTACGGCGCGATCTCGTCGCTCTCGTGGAGCGCGCGCACGGTCAGCTCGCCGGCGCCGGGCCGCCACTCGCCGTCGTCGTAGAAGCCCGCGCACTCCTTCACGATCGCCACGGCCTCATCGATCCCGCCGAGCAGCGCGCGCTTCTTCTGGAACACCTGCATCGTCACCCGCGGATGGCGCCCCTCGGCCAGCAGCAGGTCACGCGTGAAGTTGAAGTAGGCGTCCGAGTAGTAGCCCGCGCGGATGCGGTCTACGGGGAGGCGGAATATCGAGGGGTCCAGGCGTTCTTGGCGGGAGCGCGCGGACATTGGGGGATGGTACGGCCGTAGTGCCTGGTGCCTAGTGCCTCGTGCCTAGAACTTTGGTCCACAGCTCTAGGCACCAGGAACCAGGCACTAGGCACTCTCCACGCGCAATATCTCGTCGAGCGCCGCCTTGCCTACCTCGAGCTGTTGAGCGGTCGGCTCACGCGTGCCCACCAACCGCTGCAACTCATATCCAGGTCGACGGAGGGCCTTGGACGCCCGGCTGCCGGAGTGGCGCTCGGACCAGGCGAAGAGCTCGAGCGCGACCGCCACGCCGCCGATCGCCGAGATCGCGTCCGCCAGCGTGCCGCGCACGCCGGCGCGGCGCAGCGCGACGCTGCCGACCGTGGTGGTGGCCAGCAGCGGCGCGACGAGGTTCGAGCCGCAGCGGTCGTGCTCCTTGCTCGCGGCGGCCGCGTCGCCGTCCTGCTCGTAGGCGGCGATCGCCTTGTGCTCGACCCCGTGGTAGGCGGCGATCTCCCCGCCGCGCAGGACGAGCAGCGCCGGCGCCAGGCCGAGCACGGACGCCGCGGCCTCCCGTCCGAGCGTGCGCTCGCCGCCGCGGCGCAGGGCCTGCGTGATCGCGGCGACCACGAGCATGCCTCCGAGGGCCGTCGCGTCCTCCATCGGCAGCCCGGCCGCCGGCAGCCGGCGCTTGACGATCGGGACGATCGCGAACGCCTCGGCGAGCTTCGACACGCCGCGCGCGCCGGGTACGCGCCCGAGGGCCTTCGAGCCGAGGTCGGGCTTGCGGCCGGAGGCCACCTGGATGCGGCCGTCGCGCGTGCGCACCGCGGCCGCCCAGTGAGTCGGGCCGTGCACCAGCAGGCCGTTGCGCAGCGCCATGCCGCCGAGGCGGAGCTTCTCCTTCTTGCTCATCCGAGCACCTTCGGCGCCAGTCCCGCGTAGAAGCGCGCGGCCAGCCCGAGGTCCTCGACCGGGATCCGCTCGTCGGCGCCGTGGATGAGCGGCGTGGCCTCGAAGATGTCCATCTTGTTCTGGGGGCAGAAGCCGTAGGCCACGCACTCGGGGAAGGTCGCGCGCCACCAGCGCGAGTCGGTGAAGCCGGGAAGCACCGAGGGCACGGCCACCGAGCCCGGATCCTCCTCGGCCAGGAAGTCGCGGATGTGGCCCATCAGGGGGGTGTCGAGGGGGGAGCGGTTGCCCACCACGCGCTCGTCGAAGCTGAGCTCGTAGGCCTCGCCGTCGAGCGCCTCCTCGATGCGCATGCGCGCGTAGTCCTCGCCCAGCTCGGGCGGCACGCGGCAGTCCACCTTGATCTCCGCGCGCGAGGGGATCACGTTGATCTTGTCGGACGCACGGGCCATCGTCGGGGTGAACGTCACGCCGAGCATCGGCTCCACGAGCATCGCCAGGCGGGGGTCCTTCTCCTCGAGGGCGCGGAAGGCCGCCGGCAGATCGCCGTCCACCTCCAGCCCGAGGCCGGTCAGGTAGGCGGCGGGCTCGGGGGTGAGCTCAGGCACCACGCCGGCGCCGGATAGGCGGTCGAGGATCGGGGCGAGCTTGAGCAGCGCGTTGTCGCCGATGCGCGGGATCGAGGCGTGGCCCGCCACGCCAGTGGTGGCGAGGGTGAAGCGGAAGACACCCTTCTCGGCAACGCAGACGTCGTAGATCCGTCGTCCGTCGAAGTCGAGCACCTCGCCGCCGCCCTCGTTCACGAGCATGTCGCAGCGCACCTTGTCCGGATGCGTGTCGCACAGCCAGTGAGCCCCGTACTGCGCGCCGGACTCCTCGTCCGCGGTCACGATCACGAGCAGCTCGCCGGACTCCGGCCGCCAGCCCTCCTCGGCCAGCGCCACCGCGGCGGCCACCTCGGCGGCCACCTGGCTCTTCATATCGAGGGCGCCGCGCCCCCACACGCAGCCGTCCTTCAGCTCGCCCGACCACGGGTCCACGCTCCACTCGGCCGGGTTGGCCAGCACCGTGTCCACGTGGCCGAGGAAGCAGAGGCTCGGGCCGTCGGAGGGCCCGCGCAGGCGCGCGATCAGGTTGGGGCGTCCCTCAACCGCGGACAGGAGCTCGCACTCGAAGCCCACCCCCTCGAGCAACTCGCGAAGGAACTCCTGTGCGGCCTGCTCGTTGCCCGGCGGGTTCACCGTGTTGAAGCGGATCAGGCGCTGAAGCAACTCGGTGGTGCGCCGCTCTAGTTCTGCCGATTCGGGCACGAACGGTGACTATATAGGCGGGCTGGCCGACCGCCGGAACGGCTGCCAGACTCTGCCTGTGGAGCGCCTTTTCGAGACCGACGACAGCCCGCGGGGCCGCACGTCGGTGCCGGCGGAGGAGCAGCCGCTGGCGGTTCGCATGCGTCCCGGGTCCCTGTCCGAGTTCATCGGGCAGGAGCATCTCCTCGGCGAGGGCTCGGCGCTTCGGACCGCCCTCGAGGAAGGCCACCCGCACTCGATGATCCTGTACGGGCCGCCCGGCACCGGCAAGACCACGCTGGCTCGCCTCCTGGCCCTGAACGCGCGCGCGGCGTTCGAGGAGGCCTCGGCGGTCAACGCCGGCCGGCAGGAGGTCCGCGACGTGCTGGAGCGGGCCGAGCACCGCCGGCGCACCAGCCACGAGGGCACGATCTTCTTCCTCGACGAGATCCACCGCTTCAACAAGGCACAGCAGGACGCCCTGCTGCCGGCAGTGGAGGAGGGCCTCGTCGCGCTGGTGGGGGCGACCACCGAGAACCCGTACTTCGAGGTGAACTCGGCTCTGCTGTCTCGCTGCACCGTGTACGAGTTCCGCTCGCTCGAGGACGCGCACGTGCTCGCCCTGTTGCGCCGTGCGCTGACCGACGAACGCGGCGTGCAGGACGCGCCGCCGGTGGACGACGATGCCCTCGAGTTCCTCGCGGCGCGGGCCGGGGGAGACGCCCGGATCGCCCTCGCCGCGCTCGACGTGGCCTGCGAGACCGCCGGCAGCGATCCCGTCACGCTCCGCCATGCGGAGGATGCGCTCCAGCGCAAGGCGCTGCTCTACGACAAGGGCGGCGACCGCCACTACGACACGATCTCCGCCTGGATCAAGGCCACCCGCGGCTCCGACCCGGACGCGTCGATGCTCTACCTGGTGGAGATGCTGGAGGGCGGCGAGGACCCGCGCTTCATCGCCCGCCGGATGGTCATTCTCGCCAGCGAGGACGTGGGCAACGCGGACCCGCACGCGCTCGAGGTGGCGGTGGCGGCGGCCCACGCGGTCGAGCACGTGGGCATGCCGGAGTGCGCGTTCAACCTCGCGCAGGCGGCGATCTACCTCTCGCTCGCCCCGAAGTCGGACTCGGTCAAGCGAGCCCTCGGCACCACCGCGGCATGGGTCCAGCAGCACGGGGCGCCGGAGCCGCCCGGCTACCTGCGCAGCAGCGCACGACCGGGCGTCGGCCGCGGCGAGGGCTACGACTCTCCGCATTCGCGAAGCGGCGGCGTCTCACCGCAGGAGCTGATGCCGGCCGAGGCCGTCGGAGAGCGCTTCGTGGAGCTCACCGATCGCGGCGAGGAGGCGGCCCTGCGGGAGCGGCTCGAAGAGATCAGGCGGCTGCGGGGCCGCTAGGGCCCAGCCCAGCCCGCCAGCCGCAGCCCGTCGCGCACCGCGTGCTCGGCGCCCGCCATCGCGATCGCGGTGAGCAGGAAGAGCGCGATCGTGAGGCGCAGTGGCGTGCGCCGCCGGGCGGCCAGGAGCAGGGCCATGGCCACGAGGACCTCCGCCGCCAGCGCGGCCTTGGCGGCCTTGCCGGACCACTCGTTCGCCAGCAGCAGGGCCTCGCCCGCGAAGGCGCCGGTAAGGGCCGCCACCGCCAGCGTTCGCTCGGTCACGCTGCCGTCGCGCCATGCCGCTCCGGCGAGCCCGAACAGGGCGCCGGCCGGCAGCGCCACGGCTCCCCAGGCGAACGCGAGCGGTACCGCGTAGGGCGCCGACGTCCGGCCACCCGCCACGACCGTGAGCAGGTACCAGGTGATGGTGCCGAGCGACAGCGCCGCTCCACCGCAGGCCGCTCCCCGCGTGCGCGAGCCCGCGAACGAGCCCAGCGCCCAGGCCACGGCGAGCCAGGGGGCGCCCAGCGCCACGAAGCTGCGACCGAGGGCGGAGAGGGCGGCGCCGTGCGGCAGGTCGGCACCCACCTTCACCGCGACGCGGCCCGCCACTCCCAGGGCCAGCGCGCCGCCGAGCGCCAGGCCTATCAGGCGCCGATCGGAGTCGGTGGTGGGCCGGGGAGCCCTCATGTATCCAGCATACGTCCAGGAGCAGGCACGAGCATTGGACTCTCGCTCCGATCTATGCCACCCTCGGCGGGTGCGTAGAAGGCCCCGAACCGAGCTGCTCGATCCAGGCGCGATGCTGGCAACCGTGCACGAGCTGAGCCCGGGGATGCGCATCGGCCTGCGGCTCACGCGGCCGAGCGATGCCCCGCGCGTGCGCGCCTTCCTGGAGCGCCTCTCCGAGGAGACCAAGCTGCGCCGCTTCTTCGTGGCGATGCCGGAGGTGGATGAGATCACGGTCCAGCACTTCACGTTCTACAACCCGCGCGAGCGCCTGGTGCTGGCCGCCACCGCTCCGCTGGCCGGGGTGGAGGAGATCGTGGGCCTGGCGGACGTGGCACTGGTCGAGACGGGCGTGGCCGAGCTCGGCATCGTCGTGGACGAGGAGCACCAGCGCCACGGCGTCGGCGAGGCGCTGCTCGAGTCGCTTGCCTGGCTGTCGGCGAGCTACGGCGCCACCCACCTCAGGGCCGAGATGCTCGACCACAACGAGCCCATGCTGAGGCTGATGCAGGGCCTCGGCAAGACCGTCGAGACCGTCGAGGACGGACATCGCCTGGTCTACACGCGCCTGCCCATGCGGGCGCGCCGCGCCGCCTGACGCGCCACAATCCGCGCACAGGCGAGCTAGGAGGACGATGGAGGCCCAGACACAGGCCACCCGCGACGGGCTCGAGTCTTTCAACCCGGCGACGGGTGAGTTCGTGGGCTCGGTGGACACGGTGGCGCCCGAGGACGTTCAGGCGGTGGTGGACGATGTCGCGAGCGTGCAGCCCTTCTGGGCGCAGCTCCCGCTGGCCGACCGGGCGCGCTACATGCGCCGCGCGGCCCAGGCGATCATCGACGACCTCGACGACATCGCCCGCCTGCTGACGAGCGAGCAGGGCAAGCCGATCAACGAGTCGTACGTGATGGAGCTGCTGCCCACGATCGACGCGCTCCACTGGATCGCCGAGCACGGCGAGGAGATCCTCGGCAACGAGAGGGTGGCCAACCCGCAGATCTTCCTCAAGCAGAAGAAGGCCTGGTTCTCGTACGAGCCGCTCGGCGTGGTGGGGGTGATCGCGCCCTGGAACTACCCCTGGTCGATCCCGTTCGGCGAGGTGGCGATCGCGCTGATGTGCGGCAACGGGGTGGTGCTCAAGCCCGCCTCGCTCACGCCGCTGATCGGTCAGCGGATCCAGACGATCTTCGAGCGGGCGGGAGTGCCGGAGGGGCTCGTCCGGACCGTGCACGGCGGCGGTGCCGTGGGCAGCGCGCTCGTGCAGTCCAGCGTGGCGAAGATCTTCTTCACGGGTTCGGTGGAGGTCGGCCGCGGCGTGGGCATGGCATGCGCGGAGCGCCTGAAGGGCAGCGTGCTCGAGCTCGGCGGCAAGGACCCGCAGCTGGTGCTGGCGGACGCGAACCTGGCGCACGCCGTCTCCGGCTGCCTCTGGGGCGGCTTCGCCAACGCCGGGCAGACCTGCTCGGGCATCGAGCGCGTCTACGTGATGAGCGAGGTGGCAGACAGCTTCATCGACGGCGTGGTGCGCGGCGCGAGCGCCCTGCGGGTGGGCGACCCGCTCGATTGGAACACCGAGATCGGGCCGATGGTGTCCGAGGAGCAGTTCGAGCTCGTCCGCGAGCTGGTGGACGACGCCGTGGCGAGCGGCGCCAAGCTGCACTGCGGCGGGCCCACCGAGGTGCCCGGCATGAGCGGCCGCTTCTACGCGCCGGCGGTGCTCACCGGCGTGACCCACGACATGCGGATCATGCGCGAGGAGATCTTCGGGCCGGTGGTGCCGATCGTGACCGTGCGCTCGGAGGAGGAGGCGATCGAGCTCGCGAACGACTCCGAGTTCGGCCTTGGGGCCTCGGTCTGGTCGCTCGACCGCGGGCGCGCAGAGCGCATCGCGCATCGGCTCGAGTCGGGCATGGTCTGGCTGAACGACCACATGTACTCGCACGGCGCCTGCCAGTGCGCGTGGGGCGGCGTGAAGCACTCCGGGATCGGCCGCTCGCACTCGAAGTTCGGCTTCTACGAGTGCGTCAACGTGAAGCAGATGGTCTGGGAGCCCTCGCGCACGCGCAACTTCTGGTGGCACCCCTACGACGCCTCACTCGGCAAGGCGATGGATGCCTCGGCGAAGCTGCTGTATGGGAGGGATGCGGATAAGTGGGGGGCGTTGCGCACAGGGGCGGTACCGCTCACCAAGCTGGCGGCAAAGGTTCTGCGCCGAGGCTGACGGCAGTTTGCAGTTTGCAGTTGGCAGGGGCGGGTCGTCCTGGCGTAGTTGCCAACTGCCAACTGCCAACCCGTCCCTACACTTTTCCCCTATGCCCGCCCAGGCCTATGCAGGGAAAGAGTGCGTCTGCCAGCTGCGGCGGGGCATCTGCGACCAGTCCTGCGTGCAGGGCATGCTCGACACGCCCTTCTACATCGCGTGCCTGCGGCTCGGCGGGCGCCGCTGCGTGGTGGTCGGCGGTGGCGAGGTGGGCCTGGAGAAGGTCGAGGGCCTGCTGGTCTGCGACGGCGACGTGACGCTGATCGCGCCCGATGCGATCGAGCCGCTGCGGGAGCTCGCCGCTGAGGGCTCGATCAAGTGGGAGCGCCGCGAATACCGGCGCGAGGACCTCGAGGCCACCTTCATCGCCATCGCGGCCACGAGCGACACCGACGTGAACATCCGCGTCTACGAGGATGCCGAGCGCCGCGCGATGCTCGTGAACGTGGTGGACGTGCCGCCGCTCTGCAACTTCATCCTGCCGGCGATCTTCCGCTCCGGCCCGCTCGCGATCGCGATCTCCACGGCCGGCGCCAGCCCGGCGCTGGCAAAGCGCATCAAGGCGGAGCTGGCGGAGGAGTACGGCGAGCCCTACGCACGCCTGGCCGAGCTGCTCAACGGGGTCCGCGGCTGGGCCAAGGGCACGCTCCCCACGTACCAGGATCGCAAGCACTTCTTCGAGTCGATTGTCAACGGCGAACCCGATCCCGTCGAGTTGCTGCGGCGCGGCGACGAGCAGGCCGTGCGCGACCTGATCGCCGCGGCCCAGCGCACGGCCACGCCCGCATAGCCGACGAGCTCTCCCATCTGGACTCCGAGGGGCGCGCCCGCATGGTCGACGTCGGCTCGAAGCCGGTGACCGACCGCCGGGCGGTGGCCGAGGGCAGGGTCCGGATGGCTCCCGAGACGGCCGCCGCCGTGGCCGCCGGCGACGCACCGAAGGGCGACGTGGTCAGCACCGCGCGCCTGGCGGGAATCCAGGCCGCCAAGCGCACCGCCGAGCTGATCCCGCTCTGCCACCCGCTGCCGCTCTCGTTCGTTGACGTGGCGATCGAGGTGGACCCCGCCGCCGGCCTCGTCAGCATCCGCGCCGAGGCACGCACGAGCGGGCAGACCGGCGTGGAGATGGAGGCGCTCACCGCCTGCTCGGTGGCCGCGCTGACCGTCTACGACATGGTGAAGGGCATCGAGCGGGGCGTGGAGATCGCCCACGTGAGGCTGGTCGAGAAGAGCGGCGGGCGCAGCGGGGATTGGAGGCGCGAATGAGGGTGCGGGAGGTCGTGGAGCGTGCCTGGGACCGGCCGGGTGCCGAGCGCTACGAGCGGGTGCGGCCCGACTACCCCGACAGCGCCATCGCCTACATCGCGGAGGTCTTCGGCATCGACGAGTCGAGCGAGCTGCTCGATCTGGCGGCCGGCACGGGCAAGCTCACGCGCGCCCTGCTGCGGACCGGCGCCCACGTGACGGCCGTGGAACCGCTCGAGGGGATGAGGGAGGTGCTCGTGCGCGAGCTGCCCGACGTCGCCGTTCTCGCGGGCACGGCCGAGGAGATCCCGCTGCCCGACGGGTCGGTGGACGTGGTGCTGGTGGGCCAGGCTTTCCACTGGTTCGATCCGGCCGAGGCGCCGAAGGAGATCGTCCGGGTGCTGCGCCCGGGGGGCGGCCTGGTCGCGATCTGGAACGTGCGCAACGAGAGCGAGGGCTGGACCGACCAGGTGCGCGACCTGCTCGACCGCCACAAGGGCGACACGCCGCGTCATTCCGATGACAGGTGGCGGGTCGGCATCGACTCCTCGGGGTTGTTCGCTCCGATCGAGCTGCGCCTGTTCGATCACGCGCAGGAGCTGCCGCGCGAGGAGGCCGTGGAGACATATGCCTCGCGCAGCTACGTGGCCGCGATGCCGGAGGGCGAGCGCGCCGCCCTGCTCCGCGAGGTCGCGGCGATCCTGCCCGACGAGCCGATGGTCACGATTCCCTACACCACGCAGGTGTACTGGACCAGACGTTCCCCGTAGGCTCTTTGCCGTGAGAGCAGCGGTTTTGACGATCTCGAGCTCACGGGCGCGGCGCGAGGACGACGAGTCGGGCACCACGCTGGTGGAGCTCTGCGAGGCGGCCGGGCTCGAGGCGATCCACGAGGCCGTGACCGACGACCGCGAGGCGATCGCGGGAGCGCTCAGGCGGTTCGCCGACGACGAGCAGGTGCGCTTCATCTTCACCACGGGCGGCACCGGGATGACACACGACGACGTCACGCCCGAGGCCACGCTCGACGTGATCGACCGCGAGGCACCCGGCTTCGCCGAGACGATCCGGGCGGAGTCGCGCCGCCACACGCCGCTCGGCATCCTCAGCCGCGGTGTGTCGGGCGTGCGCGGGCGCACGCTGATCGTGAACTTCCCGGGCTCCCCGAAGGCTGTGCGCCAGTCGTGGCCGATCGTGGAGCCCACGCTGCGCCACGCGGCGGAAACCCTCGAGCGTGGCTGAGAGCGCAGCGCCCGAGCAGACCCGGTCCAGCGAGCGCGAGGGCGGCCAGGCGCAGGCGGTGGAGGTCGAGGGGCTCGTGCGCCGCTACGGCGAGCGCGCCGCCCTCGACGGCGTGACCTTCGTCCTGCCCGAGGGCATGACGCTCGGGCTGTTCGGCCCGAACGGCGCCGGCAAGAGCACGCTGCTGCGGGTGCTCGCCACGCTGCTGCGCCCGCACGAGGGCAGCGTGAGGGTGTTCGGCGCGCCGCTGCCGCGCGAGGCCTGGAAGGTGCGCTCGCGCGTGGGCTACCTCGGGCACGAGCCGCTGCTCTACCGCGAGCTGAGCGGTCGCGAGAACCTGATCTTCCACGCCCGCCTGCACCGCGTGGCGGAGTCGCGCGTGGCCGAGCTGCTGGCCGCTGTGGGCATGGAGCGCCGCGCGGACGACCCGGTGCGCGAGCTCTCGCGCGGGATGGTGCAGCGGCTGGCCGTGGCCCGCGCGCTGCTCCACGAGCCGGCGCTGCTGCTGCTGGACGAGCCCTGGTCCGGCCTCGACCCGGGCGCGCGCGAGCTGCTCGAGCCGCTCGTCGGAAAGACCTCCGGCCATACGCGCGTGCTCGTGTCGCACGACCTCGAGTCGGGAGCCGCCGAGAGCGACCTCGCGCTGGGGTTGCGGGGCGGCCGCCAGGCGCACCTGGGCGCCCCGGACCCGGTCGAGCTGCGGAGGCTGTTCACGTGACCCGCACCGCCTACGCGATCCTGCGCAAGGACCTGCGGATCGAGGTGCGCACCAAGGAGTCGGTGCCGGCGATGGCGCTGTTCTCGGTCACCGTGTTCGTGCTGTTCCACTTCGGCCTCCAGCGCAACTCGCTGGAGGGCGACCTGGCGGCGGGGGTGCTCTGGGTCACCCTGATCCTCGCCACCGTGCTGGGCGTGAACCGGCTGTTCGTGACCGAGCGCGAGCAGGGCGGCATCGACGGCCTCCTGCTGGCGCCGATCGACCACACGGCGGTGTTCGTGGCCAAGGCCAGCGCGCTGTTCCTGTACCTGCTGCTGCTGGAGCTGGTGGCGGTGCCCGCCTTCGACCTGCTGCTGCTCGGGCCGGACCCGTTCACGCCGCTGCCGTCGCTGATCGCGATCCTGCTGCTGGCGGACGTGGGGCTGGCTGCGGTGGGGGCGCTCGTGTCGGCCCTTGCGGTGGAGACGCGGGCGCGCGACCTGATGGTGCCGCTGCTGCTCCTGCCGCTGCTCGTGCCGGTGGCGATCGCCGGCTCGCAGGCCACGGAGCCCCTCTTCAGCGGCTCGCAGGCGCCCCACGAGCTCGGCAAATGGCTAGGGCTTCTGGCCCTCTACGATATGGTCTTCGTCCTGGTCTCGATCGCCGTTTTCGACTTTCTGCTGGAGGATTAGCCCTTGTATCGCAAGGGACTTCGACCCCTCTCAATAGCGTCAGCAGCTTCCCTCGCCGCGGCGCTCTACCTGGTTTTCTTCTACGCGCCCAACGACGCGGACCAGGGCTTCGTGCAGAAGATCTTCTACCTGCACGTGCCGCTGGCGATCGTGTCCCTCTGCGGCTTCATCGCGGGCGGCCTGATGGCGGTCCAGTACCTGCGCACCAGCGACCGCTCGTGGGACATGCGCTCCTACGTGGCGATCCACCTCTCGATCGTGCTGGGCCTCGCGGTGCTCATCACCGGCTCGATCTGGGCGCGCGCGTCCTGGGGCCACTGGTGGGTCTGGGACGAGCCCACCCTGGTCTCGTTCCTGATCATCTTCCTGCTCTATTGCTGCTACCAGCCGCTGCGCTTCTCGATCGAGGACCCGGAGCGCCAGGCGCGCTACGCGGCGGTGTTCGCGATCGCGGCGGGCGCCTTCGTGCCGATCAACTTCATCGCCGTGCGCATGGCGCAGGCGTTCAGCCACCCGCGCGTGCTCAGCACCACGGGCGGCAACATGCCCGGCTCGATGCGGCTCACCTTCCTCGTGTCGCTCGGCGCGATAGCGCTTCTGTTCATCACGCTCTGGAAGGTCGAGCTGACCTCCAAGAACGCGTCCGCGCAGCTCAAGCGGCTTCGTCGCCGGCTCGAGCAGTCGCTCGAGGAGCGCCCTGCCGCCGGTGCCCCGGCTCCGCCCGTGAGCACGGTTCCGGCCCGCCCGACCGACCACTGATGCCTGCTCTACCGCTGCACGAGGCCGGCAAGTACGTGGCGGCCGCCTACCTGGTCGTCTTCACGATCATCCTGATCTACGTGGCGATCATGGCCGCGAAGCTCTCCCGCATCGAGCGCGAGGTGGAGTCGATCAACGAGCTGCTAGACCAAAGCGGCAGATGAGCGCCCGGCTGCTAGCCCTGGGCATCTCGCACAAGACCGCCTCGGTGGCGGTGCGCGAGAAGCTGGCGCTGCCCGAGGGGCGCGCCGTGACCGTGCTCACCGAGCTGGTGGCCCACCCGGCGATACACGAGGCCGTGGCGATCTCCACCTGCAACCGCACCGAGCTCTACCTCGTGGCCACGGATGCCGTCGAGGCGGAGAACGAGGCGCTCAGCGCGCTCTCGCGCCAGGCGGGGATCCCGCCCACCGAGCTGCTCGGCTCGCTCTACTCGCTGCGCGGGATGGACGCCGTGCGCCACCTGTTCAGCGTCGCGGGCGGGCTCGAGTCGATGATCGTCGGCGAGGCCGAGATCCAGGGCCAGGTGAAACGCGCCTACGAGCTCGCGCTCGTGGAGGGCGTGACCGGGCCGATCAGCAACCGCCTGTTCCGCGACGCGCTCGGGGCCGGGAAGCGTGCCCGCACCGAGACTCTCATCGGCCGCTCGCGCGTGTCCGTCTCCTCGGTTGCCGTCGAGCTGGCGCGCGGCATCCTCGGCGAGCTCGGCTCGCGGCGGGTGCTCGTGATCGGAGCGGGGGAGAACGGCGAGCTCACCGCCAAGGCGCTGCGCGAGCGCGGCGTGGAGACCATCTTCGTGGCCAACCGCCGCTACGACCGCGCGATCGGCCTGGCCCAGCGCTTCTCCGGCCGTGCCGTGCGCTTCGACGACCTGCCCGGCGAGTTGATCCAGGCCGACATCGTGGTCAGCTCCACGGGCTCGCCGCACCAGATCGTGGGCGCCGACGAGCTCCAGCTTGTGATGGAGCTGCGCAAGGGCCGGCCGCTGCTGCTGATCGACATCGCGGTGCCGCGCGACATCGACCCGGCGGTGCGCGAGCTGCCGGGCATCACGCTCTACGACATGGACGACCTCCAGCGCGAGGTCGCGCGCAACCTGGGCGGCCGCGAGGCCGAGGCCACGCGCGCCCGTGCGATCGTGGAGCAGGAGGTGGAGCGCTTCGGCGACTGGCTCGCCAGCCTCGATGTGGTGCCCACCGTCGCGGCGCTGCGGGGGCGCGGCGAGGAGATCGTCGAGCGGGTCATGCGCGAGAACGAGGGCCGCTGGGAGTCGCTCGGCGACGCCGATCGCGAGCGCGTCGAGATTCTGGCGCGCGCCGTGGTCAGCCGCCTGCTGCACGAGCCCACGCTGCGGATCAAGGCGGCGGCCGAGCGCGGGGGCTCCTACGTCTACCTGCAGGCGCTGCGCGAGCTGTTCGGCCTCGAGCCCGAGATGCCGGACTACGAGCTGGCGGACTCTCTGCCTGAGGATGCGCGCGTCACGCCCATCGACGCTCGCCGCAGACGCCCCGGCGCCCGTCAGTAGCCCCAAAAAGGAGCGGGGCGCCACTCCCGTGACGCCCCGCTCAGACCCAAAACCCCAAGGAGGTGGGCGGCTACTTCCTCCTGCCCGCCCGAAGCTCTCTCTGTCCTAGGTTTTCGGTTGTGTGCGTTCGTGCCGATATGGGGTCTTGACCCCATTTTTCAGAATGAGCAATCGCGGAACCCTCATCGGCCAGACCATTCTGGTCAACGTCTTCCTCGTCACTGCGGTGCTTTTCGGCGCCACCTCAGCGGCGAATCTCAACCTGCGCATTCAGGGCGAGCGGGTGCAGTTCGCGCTGCTCGCGCTGTCGATCATGCTCGCGCTGCTCGCGAACATCATGATGCTGAGGCGGCGCTTCTCCCCGCTGGAGGAGCTGATCGACCGCCTGGAGGCGATCGACCCCGCGCACGTCGACACCTTCGAGGATCCGGCGATCGGGGGGATGGAGGAGGTCGACCGCCTTTCGGCCACGTTCCGTCGGCTGCTCGAGCGGATGGAGGGCGAGCGCCGCCGCAGCGGCCGTCTCGTGCTGCGCGCCCAGGAGGAGGAGCGCAAGCGCCTCGCGCGTGACCTGCACGACGAGGTGAACCAGGCGCTCACCGCCATCCTGCTGCGCCTTCAGGCGCTGATGCAGGACTCGCCCTCGCCCGAGGTGGCGGCGGAGCTTGCCGAGCTCAAGCGGCTCGTGAACCAGGCGATGGAGGAGCTGCTCCAGCTCGCCCGGCAGCTGCGCCCGAGCGCCCTCGACGACCACGGGCTGGTGCCCGCGCTGGAGGGTCAGGTGCGGCGCTTCGGCGACCAGCACGGGATCGATGCCCGGCTCAAGACCCAGGGCCAGGCGGACTCGCTCGGCGACGACCAGCAGCTGGTGGTCTACCGCGTGGCCCAGGAGGCGCTCGCCAACGTGGCGCGCCACTCGGCGGCCGAGCACGTGGAGGTGGACCTGGTCGCGCGCGACAGCGGACTCGACCTGTGCGTCCGCGACGACGGCGTCGGCTTCCACAGCAACATTCGTCCCACCGGCCTGGGTCTCAACGGCATGGCCGAGCGCGCGCGCCTCGTGGGCGGCGAGCTGACCGTCCAGTCCGCGCCGGGAGTGGGAACCACCGTGACCCTGCACGTGCCCTGATGCTCCACATCCTGATCGCAGACGACCACGGCATCGTTCGCTCCGGCATCCGCATGCTGATCGACCGCCAGGAGGGCATGCGCGTGGTGGCCGAGGCCGAGGACGGCATCGAGGCGGTGGCCCTGGCCCAGTCCTCGCACCCGGACGTGGCGATCCTCGACGTGTCGATGCCGCGCATGACCGGCCTCCAGGCGGCGCGCGAGATCAAGGCTCGGGCGCCCGACACGTCGGTGCTGCTGCTCTCGATGCACGACGACGAGCGCTACTTCTTCGACGCCGTGGACGTGGGCGCGTCCGGCTACGTGCTGAAACGCGCAGCGGACACCGATCTGATCGACGCCATCCAGGCGGTGGCCCGCGGCGAGCAGTTCGTCTCGCCGGATACCGAGCGCGCCGTGATCAAGGAGTGGCTCGGCGGCAGCCGCGAGGAACGGCTGGCCGATCCGCTCACGCCGCGCGAGCTCGACGTGGTCAAGCTGATCGCCGAGGCGCACACGAACAAGCAGATCGCGGAGGCGCTCCAGGTCTCCGAGAAGACCGTGGAGTCGCACCGGGCGAACGTGCTCTCGAAGCTGGGCATGCGGGATCGCGTGGAGCTGGTGCGCTACGCGATCCGCCGCGGGCTCGTCGAGCCGTAGAGCACGCCGGCGTTCTCCGCCGCGCGCACCGCGCGCTCCATGAACAGCGCGTCGCGACGCTGGGCCGCAGCCACCACGGCGCCGGCCCCCGAGCTGAGCGCCTGGCGCAGGGCGAGACCCCGGCCGCGCGCTCCCCGCACGCCCAGCGAGCGGCCATAGGCGAAGCGGCGATGCAGGAACGAGCCGCGAGTGAGGCGCTCCGGAGGGATCACGTGCCAGACCGCGGCGTCCGGCACATATCGCGTGCGGTAGCCAAGCCCCGCCAGCGCCCGCTGCGCCTCGTCCTCCTCCGAGAAGAACACACGCGATCCGCTGTGCCCGAAGCCGGGGTGAAAGCCGCCCGCGAGCCGCAGCGGCGCCACCCGAAAGGAGATGTTGGCGCCGTAGACGGTGGTTCTGGCCGGGTCGAGCTCGAGCGGCTCGGGCCCGAGATCGAGCAGCGTCAGGGTCGGCAGGATCGGCGGCGACACCCAGCTCGGTGGGTCGAACGGCCAGCGCGGGCGGATTGGGCCGCCGATGCAGCCCACGTCCGCGGCGGCCTCGCGCCAGTGGCCCGCCAGCGCCTCGTACCAGCCCTCGGCCACCACGGCATCGTCGTCCACGAAGGCCAGCGCCTCGTCCTCTCCGCACCAGGCCAGCGCGCGGTTGCGCGCCAGCGAGAGACCCTCGCGTGGCTCCACCAGCAGCGTCTCGTCAAGGGCGGCCCGATAGGCCCCCACGGCGCCCGCGGGGAGGCCGCTCGTCACCAGCGCAAGCGGCCCCCGCGGGTACCTGCGAGCGGAGCGCCGCGAGGCTCTCGGCTGCCTCGGCCGGAAGCCGATTCGTACATACCGCAACTCGCAGGAGACCCGTCACCCGGGCGCAGCGTAGCCGCGGCCCCGTGTCTCTAGACTGTCCGAGGACCGGCTCGATTGAGCGAGGGAGCCTCAAACCGATGCTCGAGATGGTGATTTACGGAGTGAGCTTCGACATGGTCGGCAAGCAGCCGATCGTGCTCCTGAAGACTCGCGAGGGGAATAAGTTCCTGCCCATCTGGATCGGGCATCCAGAGGCTGCCGCAATCCTCATGAAGCTCCAGGGCGCGACCACGCCGCGGCCGATGACGCACGATCTGATCAACGACATGCTGGGCGAGCTCGAGGTGTCCTGCACCAAGGTGTCGGTCACCGAGTTGAAGGAGAACACCTTCTACGCCTCGATCACGTTGGCGCTGAACGGCCGCGAGATCGAGATCGACTCGCGCCCCTCTGATGCCCTCGCCCTGGCGGTGCGCACCAGCGCGCCGATCTTCGCGGCCGAGTCGGTGATCGAGGAGTCCGCGATCGAGTTCGAGCACGAGGTCGAGGACACCGAGGAGGTCGTCGAGAAGTTCAAGGACTTCCTCGACAACGTCACGCCCGAGGACTTCGCCGGGGGCTCCTCCTAGGCGCTGCTCCCGGCGCGCGAGGCGCCGAGCAGGCCCACGACCACCACCACGGCGCCGATCAGCGCCAGGGCCGTGCGATGTGTTCCCAGTCCGATGCCGATCAGCGCCAGGCCGATCACGGCCTTGGCCCAGGGCGGGATTCCGAGCAGGGCGAACATCTCTTCTCCTTCGTGTAGGTCGAGGTCTAGGCGGTGGAAGCGGCCGGCAGCCAGCTGAACCGCCGTGTGGCGAAGATCACCGCCGCGAAGGCCCACGCCGCAAGCACCAGCAGGTCCGTGGGTGCCAGGGCGCTGGAGAACGAGCCGCGCACCGACGCCAGGTGGGTCGCCGCCGCCAGGTGCTCGATCGGGAAGATCGCGGCGATCGTGCGCAGCCCGTGGGGCAGCTGGTCAGTGGGGATCCAGATGCCCGAGATGAAGTAGAGGGGCATCATCGTGGCCTGCACGACAGGCTGGGCCGCGTCGGGGTTGCCGATCATGCCCGCCACGGCGTAGCCGATGCAGGCGAACGCGAGCGTGCCGACCGTCACCGCAATCGCGATCGCGCCGATGCCGCCCGCCGAGAAGCCCACGTGGTAGGCCACCCGCGAGAGCACCAGCAGGCCCGTGGCGGTGCCGAGCGTGGTCACGAGAGTGGCCAGCGCCGTGCCGCCGACGAGGATCGAGGCCGGGACCGGCGTGGCCCGCCGCCGCTTCAACACGCCGCTCTCGCGGGCGTTCGCGATGTTCACCACCAACCCGCCGTAGGCGGCGGTGACGATCGACATCGAGATGATCGCCGGCACGAAGAAGCGCGCGGTGTGGACCTTCACGCCGTCGACCGTGGTGGTGCCGTGGCCGAACAGCCCGGCGAAGATCACGAGCAGCAGCACGGGGAAGAAGAACGTGAAGAAGCGGGCGCGCGGGTTGCGGAAGCTCGCCAGCAGTTCGAAGCGGGCCTGGTGCGCGAGCAGGGCCAGCGGGCCGCGGGAGGCCGCCGAGGGGCCGCTCTTCCAGCGTCGATAGAGGCGGATCAGGATCATCGTGAGCTCCCTTGGTGGTCGGCGGTCAGGCGGAGGTAGACGTCCTCGAGCGTCGGCCGGCGGACCTCGAGGTCCTCCAGTTCGATCTCGTGGTCGAGCGCCCAACCGGAGAGGACGTGGAGATCGCTCGCCACGCTCGCGCTGGGCAGCGCAACCCGGCGGCCGACGCGCTCCTCGGCGCGCTCGACGAGCGACGCCGGCAGGTGGTGGGCCAGTGTGCGCCCGGGCAGGGTGAAGGTGATCTCGGCCGCGGCAAGGTGACGGCCGCCCAGCGTGCGGGGCGTGCCCTCGGCCACGATCTCGCCGCCCGCGATGATCGCGATCCGATCGGCCAGCCGCTCGGCCTCCTCCATGTAGTGCGTGGTGAGGAAGACGGTCTTGCCGAGCCGGCGCAGCCCGTCCACCACGGCCCAGGCCGCCCGGCGGGCGGAGGGGTCGAAGCCGGTGGTGGGCTCGTCGAGGAAGATCAGCTCGGGGTCGCCGATGAGCGCGAGCGCCACGTCCAGCCGACGGCGCTGGCCGCCCGAGAGGGCGCTCGCACGCTGATCGGCCTTGTCGAGCAGGTCCACCAGCTCGAGCGTGTCGTCCACCGGCAACGGCGCGCGGTAGTAGCCCGCGTACAGCTCCAGGCACTCCCGCACGGTCAGGCCGGCGTCGACGGAGGACTCCTGCAGCACGATCCCGATCCGCTCGCGCCAGGACTGCGGCGCGTGCGCGGGATCCGCGCCGAGCACCTCCACGCTGCCGGCGCTCGGCTCGCGGAAGCCCTCGAGGATCTCGACGGTGGTGGTCTTGCCGGCGCCGTTAGGGCCGAGGAACGCGAAGACCTCGCCGCGGCGGACCTCGAGGTCGATCCCGCGGACCGCGTCGTTGTCGCCGTAGCGCTTCCGCAGTCCCCGTACCGCGATCACAGGCTCGGCGGGCGTTTCGTGTGGGGGCGCCGCGGTGCGCTGTGCGACGGCGGCGTCGAGGGAGTTAGTGAGCATGCCAGACAAGCTAGGTCTCGCCGGCCCGCGTTTCATCGGCTCGCGGGTCGAACCTGCACCTCCACCCACGGGTGGAGACCGTGACCGGAAAGCTCCACCCCAGAGCCGATGACCCGAAGGCGCGCGATACCTATCTTTTGGAGGCGTGCTTCGACGACTAGTGCATTGGTACACGCGCCGCGGGATGCTCGCTCCATCCCCTGGGAAGGCCCCGCCGGAGGCCATGTTCCTGCGGGCACTCGGGCTCGCCTGGCTGGTGGTGTTCCTGGCCAGCACCGTTACCACCAAGCCCCATCCGGCGTTCCACGGCAAGGGCTCGTTGGTGCTCGCGGCGTTCCTCACGTTCGCCGTGGGCGTGGCGATCACCAACCCGCGCCGTCCGGCAGCGGTGAGCCGGCGGATCGCCGGCCTGCTGCTCGTGGCCGCCGCTGCAGCCGTGCTCGCCGGGATCCAGCCGAAGGGACTCTGGGTGGTCACGCCGTACTTCATTGCGGTGGTTGCAGGGGCGGTCCTGCCGGGACGCAAGGGCGTCTGGGTGCTCGGGATCTCGCTGGCCATGCTCACGGCGGTCGCGGGCGCGCGCGGAGAGTGGGGCCTGGTGCTGTCGGGGATCCTCGCCGCGCTGCCCTGGTTCCTGATCGTGCGACTGATCCGAAGGCTGCGGGACCAGAACGTGGAGCTCGACGCCTCGCGTGCGGCCGAGGCGGAGGCAGCCGCCGCGGGCGAGCGGGCGCGCGTGGCGCGCGAGATGCACGACGTGCTCGCGCATTCGCTGTCCGCGCTCGCGCTCCAGCTCGAGACCACCCGCCTGCTCGCGCGCCAGCGCGGGGCCGATCCCGAGCTGACCCAGGGCATCGACCGCGCCCACGGGCTGGCGGCCGAGGGCCTCGACGAAGCGCGGCGGGCGATCGGGGCCCTACGCGGTGACGAGCTGCCCGGACCGGAGCGCCTCCTCTCGCTGGCCGAGGCGTTCGAGCAGCAGAGCGGGCTGCCCGTGGACGTGGAGGTGCAGGGCGAGTCTCGTGCCCTTCCCGCCGAGGCGCGCCTTGCGCTGTACCGGACGGCGCAGGAAGCGCTGACGAACATCCGGCGGCATGCGACCCCCGAGCGCGTGCAGCTTCAGCTCGACTACCGCGACGACGGCACGGTGCTCACGGTGGCCGACCACGCCGGCGGGCCGCCCCCGGCGGAGGCGGAGAACGGCGGGGGCGGTTACGGGCTGACCGGGATGCGTGAGCGTGCGGAGCTGCTCGGAGGCCAGCTTGTTGCCGAGCCCACCCAGGACGGTTTTCGCGTGGAGCTCTGGCTGCCCGCGTGAGCGTCAGCGTCCTGCTCGCAGACGACCAGCGGCTCGTGCGCGAGAGCCTCGCGACGATGCTTGGCCTACTCGACGGGATCGAGCTGGTGGCCACCGCCTCCGACGGCGAGGAGGCCATCGCGCTCGCCGGGCGACACAAGCCCGACGTGGTGTTGATGGACCTGCGGATGCCGCGGCTCGGCGGGATCGACGCCACGCGCCGTCTGCGCGTGCTGGAGCCCGAGATCCGCGTGATCGCGCTCACCACGTTTGCGGACGACGAAAGCGTGCTGGGAGCGCTGCGCGCCGGAGCGCGCGGCTACCTGACCAAGGACGCCGGCGCAGAGGACATCCGCGCTGCGATCTTCGCCGTCGCGGCGGGCGAGGCGACGCTCGACCCAGCCGTGCAGCACCACGTGGTGGCGGCGCTGGCGTCAGATGAGCACGGCGGGGACGAGGGCGGCTCCCAGCTTCCGGACGGCCTCACCCCACGCGAGGCCGAGATCCTGGGCCTGATCGCCGAGGGACTGACCAACGCCGAGATCGCCGAGCGGCTGGTGGTCAGCCCGACGACCGTCAAGTCGCACATCAACCACCTGTTCGCGAAGGCCGGGTTGCGTGACCGCGTGCACGCGGTCACCTACGCCTACAGCAAGGGCTTGGCCACGCCGCCGCGTTAGCCCGACACTTGTCTGCGCAAGTGGTTACGCTCCCGCCCGCTCGCAAGCACACACCACGGAGGGAGTGGCAAATTGGACTTGCATCTGCCGCGAACCGGCTCGCTGCGGCGCGCCGGACTGGTGATCGGGGTGATGGCCGCCCTAGTAGTTCCGGCGACCGCCTCGGCCGCCACCAAGACAGTTATCGCAGGACCGCTGAAGGAGGCGAAGGGGGTCTTTGGCGGGAACGCGACCGGGGACGTCGACGGCTACTCGCTGAAGACCGTCACGGTTCACGTGGGGGACAAGGTGCGCTGGAAGTTCAACGGCTTCCACACCGTCACGTTCCCCAAGACGGGCACCGCGGTGCCTTTCGTCTTGCCGGACGCCTCGGCGAAGTACACGGGCTTCAACGACGCGGCCGGCGCGCCGTTCTGGTTCAACGGGCAGGCCCAGCTGGATCTCAACCCGCTGGGGGTCACGCCTCAGGGCGGTAAGACGGAGAACGGCACCACGCTGAACGGCTCGGGCGCACCGCTCTCCGGGAGCCTCAAGCCGTACACGCTGAAGTTCACGAAGGCCGGCACGTTCGCCTACGAGTGCGTGATCCACCCGGGCATGACCGGCAAGGTGAAGGTCGTTGCGAAGTCCAAGCCGGTTCCGTCGGCGAAGGTGGATAAGGCAAAGGCCAACGCTCTGTTTGCGGCCGAGGTGAAGGCCGCCAAGAAGCAGGCGAAGTTCACGCCACCGGCCGGCACCGTTACCGGTGGCAACGACAAGGGCCCCGTGGTCCAGTTGCGCTTCTTCCCGGAGACCGTGCACGTCGCCGTCGGTGCGCCGCTGACCCTCAAGGTCACGTCGAAGCCGGAGGTGCACACGTTCTCATTCGGGCCTCCCGCGTTCCTGCAGCAGACCGCTGCCGCGTTCGCCGGACCGGCCCCGAACGGGGCGTTCGCGTTCAACCCGCTGGTGGCGTTCCCGTCGGATGTGCCCACGTTGCCGGCCTATGACGGCACCGCGCACGGCAACGGGTTCATCAGCACGGGCCTATTGGACGGCGATCCGAACTCGCCCTCGCCGAGCACGGCGACGGTGTCGTTCTCGAAAGCCGGGACGTACGGCTTCATCTGTCTGATCCACCCGTTCATGCACGGGACGGTGGTCGTCGGCTGACGTAGGTCCGCAGGTGGTGGCCGGCTCGGGCGCAGCAGCTCGAGCCGGCCGCCGCTGCTAGCTCGGGGCCACGGCCGCGCTGGCGAAGGCCTCGGCCCGGTCGCGGCAGATCTTGAAGGTCACGGCCTTGCCGTCGCGGAACTTCCAGAGGTGGGCGCCGGGACGCTCCACCGTGCTCCCGGTGAGGGTGCTCACGCCGTGCCAGTGGACGGTGACCACCACGTGCTCGCCGAGGTCGATCAGCTCGTCCGCCTCCACGATGAACGGCTTCTCCCAGGAGGAGAGCCACATCTTCAGCACCGCCAAGAGCCCCTCGTAGCCCGGCTCGATCATGATGTCCGGGAAGTTCTCGTCCACCGACATCACCACGTCGGGGGAGAACACGTCCGAGCGGGTGTAGTCGCCGCGCCCCCACTCTTCGTAGAGGCCGCGCAGGATCTCGACGTCCTCCGCGCTCATGGCTCGCGACTCTAGTCCTGCGCCCCGCCCACCGCCAACCTCTAGACGGTTGTGGCGCGCGCGGCGCGTTCGAAGGCCAGCTCGAGCATGCGCTCCACGAATGCCTCGAAGCTCACCCCTGCGGCCTCGGCCGCCTGTGGCAGCAGGCTCGTGTCCGTCATGCCCGGGATCACGTTCGCCTCGAGCACGTACAGCTCCGAGGTCTCCTCCTCAAGCATCACGTCCACCCGTGCCACGCCGTAACAGCCCAGCAGCCCGTACGTGGCCACGGCCAGCGCCTGCGCGCGGGCGGTCACCGGCTCCGGCAGCTCGGCGGGGCAGACGAAGGTGGTGCGGCCGATCTCGTAGCGCGCCTCGAAGTCGTAGAAGTCCTCCTCGTGCGGCACCGCTTCCACCACGGGCAGCGCCGCGCCCTCGAGCACGGACACGGCGAGGTCGCGGCCCTTCACGTAGCGCTCGAGCAGCACCTTGGTGTCGTAGGAGAAGGCCGCCACCAGCGCGCCCGGCACGTCCGCGGCGGTGCTCGCGAACTTGATCCCGAGCGCTGAGCCCTGGGCGGCGGGTTTCACCACGATCGGGAAGTCGAGCCGCTCCTCGATCGCCGGCAGCGCGCCCGCGGCGCCGAGGCCCTGGAAGGCCGTCTCGTTGAAGGCGAAGAACTCGGGCGTGGGCACGCCAGCCTCGAGCAGCAGGTGCTTGGTGAGGACCTTGTCCATCGAGCGGATGCAGGCCGCCACGCCCGAGCCGGTGTAGGGCACGCCCAGGATCTCGAGCAGCTCCTGCACCGTGCCGTCCTCGCCGCCCGGGCCGTGAAGCGCAAGAAACGCGGCGTCGGGCGGATCGGCCTGGAGCCGCTCCACCAGGTCTGGGCCGACGTCGATCGGCACCACCTCGTGACCCAGTCGCTCGAGCGCGTCCTGCACTCGCGCCCCGGATCGCAGGGACACCTGTCGCTCCAGCGAGCTGCCGCCCTTCAGGACGGCGACTCTGCTCACGAGCCTCCCGCGCGCCGCCGACGCTCGGGGAACGAGACCACCCGGCCGCGGTCGCCCTCGGCAGGCTGCGCGTCGCGCTCGCGCGGCGGCTGCTCCTGTCCGGTGAGCGTGCCGTACAGCGCCACCTGCTCCTGGATCACGTTGCCGATGCGGCGGATGCCCTCGCGGAGCGAGTCCTCGCTCTGGTTGGAGAAGTTCAGCCGCATCGCGTTGCGCCCGCGCCCGTCGAAGTACGCCGCCTCGCCGGGCACGAAGGCCACGTTGTCGCGCAGCGCCCGGGCCAGGAGGTCCGTGGTGTCGATGAAGTCGGGCAGCGTGGCCCAGATGAACAGGCCCCCGCGCGGCCGCGTCCACTCGGCCTGGGGCGGGAAGAACTCCGCCAGCGCGTCGAGCATGGTGTCACGGCGCTTGCGGTAGAGCTGCGTGAGCGAGTCCACGTAGTCGCGCCACGGCACCTCCTTGAAGTACGCCTGCACCATGAGCTGGGAGAGCGTGGAGGTGCAGAGGTCGGTGCTGGCCTTGCCCTGGTTGATCTTGTCGAGCACCGGCGGCGGCGCCAGCACCCAGCCGATGCGGATGCCCGGCGAGAGGATCTTCGAGAACGTGCCGAGGTACATCACGAACACCCCGCCGTCGAGCGAGTAGAGCGACGGCAGCGGGTCGCCCTCGTAGCGCAGCATGCCGTACGGGTTGTCCTCGAGCACGAGCAGCTCGCGCTGGTTGGCGATCTCCACCAGCCGCCTGCGCCGCTCCAGCGAGAGCGTGACGCCGGCCGGGTTCTGGAACGTCGGCACCGTGTAGATGAACTTCGGCCGCCGGCCCTCGCGCTCCAGCCGATCGAGCGTCTCCTCGAGGACGTCGATGCGCATCCCGTCGCCGTCCATGTCGATCTGCACGAGGTCCGCCTCGTAGGAGGAGAAGGTGGGCACCGCGCCCGGGTAGGTCGGGGCCTCGGCCACCACCACGTCGCCGGGGTCGATCAGCGTCTTCGTAGACCAGGTCGATCACCTGCTGGCCGCCGGCGGTCACCACCATGTCGTCCGCGTCCACGTGGATGCCCTCGGCCGCCATCACCTCGACGATGCACGCCTTCGTCTCGTGCAGCCCCTCGGTGGGGCCGTACTGCAGCGCCTTGGCGCACGACTCCGCCGCCACCCGGCAGGCCACGTCGGCGAAGGTGCTCGGCGGGAAGGTGCTCGTATCGGGCAGGCCGCCCGCCAGCGAGATCACCTCGGGGCGCGCGGTCACCGCCATCAGGTCGCGCATCGCAGACGCCTTCATCACCCGCGTGCGGGAGGCGAACAGGCTTGCGTAGCGCTCGAGGTCGCGCGAGGTGGACCGCGTCGGCCCCATTGGGGGTCGTTCGCCCCCGAGCCCCCGACCCCTCCCCGCGTCATCGCGTGGGTGGTCCTCTATCGTCATGACCCTTCAAGGCAGCCTACCGACACGCGCTCTTGAGTCTCTTCATGGACATCGGACAGGGAGCCGGCCTCGCCGGCTCGAGCGGCGTCAGGCCGTTCCTTCCGCCGCTGCTCGCCGGCGCGCTGGCCCGTGGGAACACGGGCCTCGACTTCGGCGGCACGGACTTCTCCTTCCTCGAGAGCGTCTGGTGGCTGGCGCTGCTGCTCGCCCTCGCCGTGCTCTCCTACCTGCTGGAGCGCTGGCGGCCGGACGTCGCGGCCAGCCGCCGGCTCGAGCTCGGCCTCGGGGCGCTCGCCCTGGCGTTCGGCGCGCTGCTGTTCGCGGGCTCGCTCGCGGATAACGGCTACGAGAGCTGGCCGGGCCTGATCGGGGGCGTTGCATGCGCCGCGCTCGGCTTCGCCGCGGTGGTTGGACTGCTGCGCCGCACGCGCCGCCGGCTCGACCACTCGGCCGCGGCCTTCCTCACCGCCTACGCCGACATCGCGTCGCTGGTGCTCGCCGGCCTAGCCGTGCTGATCCCGCCGGTGTCGTTCCTGGCGCTCGCGGCCTTTGCGTTCCTGATCGTGTCCGGCCGCAAGGGCGAGGCACGCAAGTTCGAAGGCCTGCGCATCCTGAGATGACCCAAGCCGGCAGGCCGAAGAAGCTCGTCCTGGCCGTCATCGATTCGCTCAAGCCGGAGATGCTCGACCGTGCGCTGGCCGAGGGCCGCGCCCCGGCCCTCCAGGCGGTGATCGATCGCGGCACCTACGTGCGCGACTGCGTGTCGTCGTACCCGTCGGTCACGCCGGTTGCGTCGTCGAGTATCGCCACCGGCGTGGGCGCCGACATGCACCACATCCCGTCGATGAACTGGTACCACCGCGGCGAGCACCGCTACGTGGAGTACGGCTCGTCGATGCAGGCCACGCGCGCGTTCGGCATCCGCCGGTCGCTCTACGACACGGTCTACAACATGAACATGGCCCACCTCAGCCGGGCCACGAACACGGTCTACGAGCAGCTCGAGGACGCGGGGCTCAGGACCGCGTGCACCACCTACCTGATCTACCGCGGCCGCACGCGCCACAAGCTCGCCGAGGAGGGGATCTACTCGACGATCGCGCGCGCGGCGCAGTTCACGCACGCGGTCTACGGGCCCGACCGAGCTGTTCTACGCGGACCTCTTCGCCTCGCGCAAGACCGACTGCCGCTCGATGCTCGGGCGCGCCCGGCCTGCGCGACCAGCACACCGGCTGCGTGGGCGCCTACCTGGTCGAGCACGACCTGTTCGACTTCCTGCTCTTCTCGCTGCCCGACAACGACACCTACTCGCACAAGCACGGGCCCTACGCGCAGGTCAGCTCGATCGCGGGCGCCGATCGCGCGCTCGAGCGCATCATGCACGTGGCCGGCGGCCCGGACCGGTTTCTCGACGAGCACGCCGTGATCGTGATGTCCGACCACTCGCAGACCAGCGTGGAGGAGCGGGTGAACCTGGCCGAGGCGCTCGACTCGTGGCACGTGCTCGCCCCCGGCGACCGGCCGGACGAAGGGGCGGAGATCGCCGTCTGCCCGGCCGCGCGCTCGGCCATGGTCTACGTGCTCGACCCCGACCGCCGCGAGGAGATCGCCGAGCGGGTGGCTCGCGAGCTGCAGAAGGTCGACGGGCTCGACCTGGTGGTGCGCCTCGTCGGGGAGGAGGCAGTGCTGTGGAGCGAGCGTGGCGAGCTGCGCTTCGCACCCGGAGGCGAGCTCGAGGATCGGCGTGGACGGCACTGGAGCGTGGAGGGCGAGCTCGACGCGCTCGACCTCGATGTTAAGGACGGGCGGGTGGACAGCCGCATCTACCCAGACCCCCTTGGCAGGCTTTGGTCAGCCTTAACCTGTCCTAACTCCGGGGACCTGCTTATAGGCGCATTGCCTGGCTATGAGTTCGTAGACTGGGGTGGCACCGATCACGTGGGCGGCGGCAGCCACGGGTCGCTCCACAGGGGCGATTCCCTCGGCGTCCTGCTCTACGCCGGCACGGAGCCGGCACAAGGCGTCGCCCCGGAGCAGTGGTCGATCGAGGATGTGACCCCAATGGTGCTCAACCACTTCAAGGTAGGCTCGTGAATTCGATGTCCGACGAGGCAGTCATCGCCGAACGCGTGAGCGCTGCGCCGCTCCCCGCCCACGCTCGTCTGCGCGACGGGCTGCGCCAGACGCACAACTGGGTGCAACTCGCGAAGTTCTGCGTTGTCGGCGGGTCGGGCTACGTGATCAACCTCGGCGTGTTCTCGCTCCTCGCGGTGGGCCTCGACGTCAATCACCTCCTGGCCGCGACCGTCGCGTTTCTCGTCGCCTTCATGAACAACTTCTGGCTCAACCGCCATTGGACGTTCGCGGCGGCCGACGGCCACGCCGGCTTCCAGGCCGCGCGCTTCTTCACCGTCAGCGTGGTGGCGTTCCTGTTCTCGCTCGGGATGCTGGAGCTGCTGGTCAGCGGCGCGGGAGTGCCGAAGGTGGCCGCTCAGGCGATCTCGATCGCCGCCGCCACCCCGCTCAACTTCCTCGGGAACAAGATGTGGAGCTTCGGCCGAGGCCGCTGAGCCGAGGCCTCGCACGGTCGGCTGTCGCGGCGGCGTTCTTCGCCGCTGTCGCGCTTGCGCTGCCGACCGGGGCCGGGGCCGCCACCACCAGCACCGCATCCCAGCCGGCCCTGCAGCTGGCGACCTCGCAGAACCAGGCGCCCAAGGGCTACAAGCTGAACGCCCTCCAGGCGATCGCGATCTCCCAGCGCGTGGTGAAGGTGCGCACCGAGTTGCGCAAGCACCCGGGCCTGCGGCCCTACGCCTACATCGAGCGGCCGCACAGCTGGCAGGTGAGCTACTTCGACGCGAAGAACCACGAGAAGGTCCAGGTCCACATCGACGACCCGACGGCCACGGCCACCGAGGCCTGGACCGGCTACCAGGTGCTGTGGCGGATGGCGCGCGGCTACCCCGGCTCCTTCGGCAGAAGCTTCAACGCGATCTACGTCTGGCTGCCGCTCGGCCTGATCTTCCTGATCCCGTTCATCGACTTCCGGCGTCCGTTCCGGCTGCTCCACCTCGACATGCTGATGCTGGTCGCGTTCGCGATCTCGCACTTCTTCTTCGAGCGAGGCAACGTCGGCGTGTCGGTGCCGCTCGTCTACCCGGTGCTCGGCTATCTGCTGGTGAGGATGCTCGTGGCGGGCTTCAGACCGAAGCGCCCTCGCGGGCGCCTGGTGCCGATCCTGCCGGTGTGGGCGCTCGGCCCTGGCGGTGCTGTTCCTCGTGGGCTTCCGCGTGGGCGCTCAACATGATCGACTCGAACGTGATCGACGTGGGCTACTCGGGCGTGGTGGGCGCCGACCACATCAGCCACGGCCACGGCCTCTACAACGGCGACTTCCCCGCGGACAACATCCACGGCGACACCTACGGCCCGATCAACTACCTGGCCTACGTCCCGTTCGAGCGGATCTTCCCCTGGAGCGGCAGCTGGGACGACCTGCCGGCCGCGCACGCCGCGACGATCGTGTTCGACCTGCTCACGCTGCTCGGGCTGTTCCTGCTCGGCCGGCGGCTGCGTGCCGGACCGGCGGGCACCAGCCTCGGCGTCGCGCTCGCGTTCGCCTGGGCCGCGTATCCGTACTCGCTGTTCGTGGTCGCCACCAACTCGAACGACTCGCTGGTGGCCGCCCTCATCGTCTACGCGCTGCTGGCGCTGGCCTCGCCGCCGGGCCGCGGCATCCTGATCGCGCTCGGAGGCGCGGCGAAGTTCGCGCCGCTCGCCCTCGCGCCGCTGTTCGCCCGCGGCACTGACGCCCTGCGGAGCCGGCGCACGCTGATCGCGGCGGTCACGATCGTGGTGGTGTTCGTGGTCTCGTTCCTGCCGTTCATCCCGCACGGCGGGGTGCGCGCGCTCTGGGATCGCACGATGGGCTCGCAGCTCGACCGCAACTCCCCCTTCAGCATCTGGGGCCAGACCTCGCTCGATTGGCTGCACAAGGTCTGGGAGGCCGGCGTGATCGGGCTGGCGCTGTTCGTGGCGGTGCTGCCGAAGCGCCGCACCGAGATCCAGGTTGCCGCGCTGGCCGCCGCGGTGCTGATCGCGTTCCAGATCGCGGCCGACCACTGGTTCTACCTCTACATCGTCTGGTTCGCCCCGCTCGTCTTCGTCGCGCTGTTCGCGCCCTACGAACAGGTGGTGGGAGCGCCGGCCGAAGAGTTGGAGGCGGAGCGGTATCTGGCTGAGCCGGCGCTCGTTTAGTCCACAGACCACAGTCCACAGACCACAGAGCCGGGCCCGAGTCGTTTCTGTGGACTGTGGACCGTGGACTGTGGACTATTTGGCCGGCAGCAGCACCTGCTCAATCGAGACCGCAAGGCCATCGTCGCCGGCCTCGACCACCACTCCGTTCAACCACGGATCCTCGTCCGAAGTCTCAAACTTGACCGGCATCATCGTGATGAAGCGCTCCAACGCCTGCTCGCGCTTCACCCCGATCACCCCGCCGCGCGGGCCGGTCATTCCCACGTCGGTGATGTAGGCGGTACCGCCGGGAAGCACGCGCGCGTCCGCGGTCGGGACGTGGGTGTGGGTGCCCAGGCAGGCGGTCACGCGACCGTCGAGGTGCCAGCCCATCGCCACCTTCTCGCTCGTGGCCTCCGCGTGGAAGTCCACGAGCACCCAGTCGGCGCTTCCCTTCAGCTCAGCCAGCACCGCGTCCGCCTCGCTGAAGGCGGAGCGCGCGGCGTCGAGGAACACCGTGCCGGAGAGGTTCACCACGGCCAGGCGGCCCACCTCGTTCTCGATCACGGTGTGGCCGCGGCCGGGATTCCCGCGCGGGTAGTTCGAGGGGCGCAGGATGCGCGAGTCGCGGTCCAGGAAGCCGTAGACATCGCGGTGCTTGTAGGCGTGGTTGCCGAGCGTGATCGCGTCCACCCCGCCGTTGTCCAGCCACTCACGGGCGATCTTCTCGGTGATCCCCAGGCCGCCGGCGGAGTTCTCGCCGTTCACCACCACGAAGTCGGCCTGGTGGCGATCGCGCAGGCCGGGCAGAAGCGCTTCGAGCGTGCGCCGCCCGATGCCTCCCACCACGTCCCCGACGAAGAGCATCCTCATTCGCCGCGATTGTGTCAGTCCCACTACCGTTGGGCCGATGCAGGAGCCAGCGGCAGCGTCGGCCGCGGGGGCAATCGGCGCGGGGGCCGTCCTCGAGGGCATCGACATCGTGAAGCGCTTCGGCGAGCGCGAGGCGCTCAAGCGCGTCAGCGTGAGCGCCGGGCGCGGCGAGCTCGTGGCGATCATCGGCCCGAACGGCGCGGGCAAGACCACGCTGCTCTCGATCCTGGCCGGCGTGCAGAGGCCCGACTCCGGCAGCGTCAGCCGGTCGCCCGAGGAGGTGGGCTGGGTGCCTCAGCAGGCGGCGCTCTACGGGAAGCTCACCGTTGCGGAGAACCTGCGCCTGTTCGCGCGGCTCGAGCGCTGCCCCGACGTCCCCGCCGCGGTGGAGAAGATGCTGGCGCAGACCGGTCTCGAGGACCGGGCGGACGACCCTGTGGGCGAGCTCTCGGGCGGCAACCGCCAGCGCGTGAACATCGCGATCGGCCTGCTCTCGCAGCCCGAGGTCCTGCTGCTCGACGAGCCAAGCGCCGCGCTCGACCCGCGTCAGCGCCAGCGGCTCTGGGAGTTCATCCACGGTCTGGCCGAGCAGGGCACGACGGTCCTCTACTCCACCCACAACGTCCAGGAGGCCGAGCGCTACGCCGGGCAGGTGGTGGTGCTGGCGGACGGCGAGCGACTGTTCTCGGGCTCGCCGCGTGAGCTCGAGCAACTGGTGGGCGCGACCGACCTCGACTTCGAGGAGGCCTTCGTGGCCTTCCTGAGGCAGCGCGGCCACTGATGCGCTGGCTGTTCGTCAAGGACCTCCAGATCCTGCGGCGCTCCCCGTTGCTGGTCGCGCTGCTGGTGCTCTACCCGATCATCATCGCCACGCTGATCGGCTTCGCCCTCTCGCGCGGGCCCTCGAAGCCGCGCGTGGCCTTCCTCAACCAGGTGCCGCCGGCGGCCAGCGTGCTCGATCTGGGCGGCACGCGGGTGGACGTGTCGAAGTACGCGAACGAGATCTTCAAGCGCATCGACCCGGTGCCGGTCTCGAGCGAGAAGGAGGCGATCGCCAAGGTCAAGTCGGGCGACGTTCTCGGCGCGCTGATCATCCCGCCCGACATCACCCAGAAGCTCGAGACGGGCCTCGAGTCCGCCAGGGTGAAGGTCTATTTCAACTCCGAGGACCCGGTCAAGTACCGCTTCGTGCAGGACACGATCAAGTCCGAGGTGCAGGACGCCAACGCGGCGCTCACGAAGCAGCTCACGAAGGTCGCGCTGAGCTACCTGAACCTGATCGCCGCGGGGGGCGACATCAAGATCTTCGGCCAGCAGCTCAACATCCTCGGCCTCGCTCGCGCGCAGGAGATCGTCACCGCGGCGCAGGCGCAGCTGCCCGCGAACTCGCCGCAGCGCGCGCAGCTCGGGCAGGTCGCCGAGTTCGCGAAGCTGGCCATCGACAACCTCAAGCTGTCCGGCGGCGTGCTCAACTCGGTGGGCACCCCGATCAAGGTCGACCAGACGATCGTGAAGGGCGGCCACACGCCGCTCGACGCCTTCGCGGTGGCCATCGCCGTGAGCATCTCGCTGATGTTCGTCACGCTGCTCCTGGCGGCTGGCGTGCTGGCCCTCGAGCGCGAGGAGAACGCCTTCCTGCGCCTGGTGCGCGGGCTCGTGTCGCGCACCGGCCTGCTCGTCGAGAAGGTCTCGCTCGCCGCCGTGTGTGCCGTGGCCGTGTCGCTCCTGATGCTCGCCGGCATCTCGCTGTTCGTCACCCTGGCCTGGGGACGCTTCCCGCTCTGGCTGCTCGCGCTGGCCCTGGGCGCGCTCGGCTTCGGGGCGATGGGCGTGGCGATCGGAGGCATCACGCGGGAGGTGCGAGCCGCCTCGCTGCTCGCGTTCATGATCTCCCTCCCGATCGCCTTCCTCGCGCTCGTGCCCTCCGGATCGGTGTCCGAGGGCCTGTATCAGGTGATCCGCGTGATCTCGGCGCTGTTCCCCTTCAAGGCCACGCTCCAGGCGATGAACGCGGCGCTGAACAGCTCCGGCGGCATCGCGATGCCGCTGATCCACCTGGCCATCCTCACCCTGGCCTTTGGCGTGATCGCACGGGTGTCCCTGCGGCGCTTCGCTTGACTGGATCTAGACTGACGGCGATGGCTTTCCCAGCCACACGCATGCGCCGGCTGCGCAAGACGGGCGTGCTGCGCGACATGGTGCGCGAGACGGAGCTGGCTCCCAGCCACCTCGTCTACCCGATGTTCGTTGAGCTGGGGATCGACAGCCGCACGCCGATCGAGGCGATGCCCGGCATCGAGCGGCTCTCGATCTCACACGCCGTGGAGGAGGCCGGCGAGGCCCACGCGCTGGGCATCCCGTCAGTGCTGCTGTTCGGCATCCCCAGCGAGAAGGACGAGCAGGGCAGCGGCGCCTACGACGAGGAGGGAGTGGTCCAGCTCGCCGTTCGCGCGATCAAGGAGGCCTTCCCCGAACTCGTGGTGATCACCGATGTGTGCCTGTGCGAGTACACCTCGCACGGCCACTGCGGCGTGGTGCGGCCGGACGGCTACGTGGACAACGACCTCTCGCTCGAGCTGCTCGCCAAGACCGCCATCTCGCACGCTGCGGCGGGCGCGGACATCGTGGCCCCGAGCGACATGATGGACGGCCGTGTGGGCGCGCTGCGCTCGCAGCTCGACGCCGAGGGCCACAGCGAGACGCCGATCATCGCCTACAGCGCGAAGTTCGCCTCGGCCTTCTACGGGCCGTTCCGCGAGGCCGCCGACTCGGCGCCGTCGTTCGGCGACAGGCGCGCCTACCAGATGGATCCGGCCAACGCCGACGAGGCCGTGCGCGAGGCGCTGCTCGACGTCGAGGAGGGCGCCGACGTGCTGATGGTCAAGCCCGCACTCCCGTACCTCGACGTGATCAGGCGCGTGAAGGACGCGACGCTCCTGCCGGTGGCCGCCTATAACGTGAGCGGTGAGTACTCGATGCTGAAGGCCGCGGCCGCAGCCGGCTACCTGGACGAGCGAGCCGCCGTGCTCGAGGCGCTCACCGGCATCCGCCGGGCGGGCGCCGACATCGTGATCACCTACCACGCAAAGGACGTCGCCCGATGGCTAGCGTGAGCGCAGGCAACTTCGGCGCCAAGACGCGCGCCCGCAAGGACGGCGCCGCGATCCCGCTCGACGAGCTCGACAAGCGCCTGCTCAACCTGATGCAGGGCAGCTTCCCGCTTGCCCCGCGCCCGTACCAGGAGGTCGCCAGGCTGGCGGAGGTGTCCGAGGACGAGGTGCTCGCCCGCGTGGACAGGCTCGTGAAGGAGCGCATCATCCGCCAGGTCACGCCGATCTTCGACACGCGCGTGCTCGGCTACAAGTCGATGCTCGTCGCCGCCAAGGTCGACCCGGACAACCCCCACCGGGCGGCCGGGCTGATCAACGCCCATCCCGGCGTCTCGCACAACTACCTGCGCAACCACGAGTTCAACCTCTGGTTCACGATCGCGGTCGAGCCCGACTCGCGGCTCGGGATGGAGGGCACGCTCGAGGTGCTGCAGGCGGAGACCGGGGCAGAGTCGATCCGCCAGCTGCCCACGCTGCGGCTGTTCAAGATCCGCATGGACCTGGAGATGGAGCAGGGCACCGAGGCGCTCGCCAAGGAGGCCGAGGCCGTGGACTACCGCGAGCCCGAGGCCATCCCGCTGTCGGACCTCGACCGTGCCGTGATTCATGCCACCCAGGGCAGCATGCCGGTGGTCTCCGAGCCATACCAGCCGGCTGCCGACGAGCTCGGCATGGGCGTCGAGACGCTGCTCGAGCAGCTCGAGTCGATGCGCGAGCGCAGGGCGCTCCGGCGCGTGGCGGCAATCCTCTTCCACCGCCGGGCGGGCTACTCCGCCAACGGCATGGGCGTCTGGCGCGTGCCCGAGGAGCGCATCCTCGAGCTGGCGCCGCTGATGGCGTCGTTCAGGGGCATCTCGCACTGCTACCAGCGGCCCACCTACGCCGACTGGCCCTACTCGGTCTTCACGATGGCCCACGGGCGCTCGAAGGAGGAGTGCGACGCCATCCTCGACTCGATCGAGGAGCGCACCGGCGTGGACGAGCGCGCGACGCTCTACAGCTCGACGGAATTCAAGAAGGTCCGGCTCCTCTACTTCACCGACGACTACAAGCGGTGGGAGACCGAGCACGGGGGCTGAGCGACCGGCGGGCCGCGTTCGGTCTCAGTAGCGTTGGCAGTTGATGAGCAGTACGCGAAGCTCCACTCGCTCTGACGAGCTGTATGGACGCGCTCTGGGCCTGCTGCCCGGCGGCGTCAACTCTCCGGTGAGGGCCATGCGCTCGATCGGGCGCGACCCGCTGTTCATCGAGCGCGGCGAGGGTGCGGAGATCGTCGACGTGGACGGCAACCGCTACGTGGACTACGTCTGCTCCTGGGGCCCGCTGATCGCCGGGCACGCCCATCCGGATGTCATTGCGGCGGTCACCGACGCCGCCGCGCGGGGCACGAGCTTCGGCGCGCCCACGGAGGGAGAGATCGAGCTGGCGGCGGCCGTGGTGGAGCGGGTGCCGAGCGCGGAGATGGTGCGAATGACCTCCTCCGGCACGGAGGCCGCCATGAGCGCGATCCGGCTGGCGCGGGCCGCCACCGGCCGCGATCCGGTGATCAAGTTCGCCGGGGCCTACCACGGCCACGTTGACGGCCTGCTCGCCGAGGCGGGCTCCGGCCTTGCCACGCAGGGCATCCCGGCCAGCCCCGGCGTCACGAAGGCGCAGGCGGCCGACACCGTGATCGTGCCCTGGAACGATCGCGAGGCCGTGGAACGGGCATTGGAGCAGCGGCCCCCCGCCGCCATCATCTGTGAGCCCTTCCCGGCCAACATGGGCCTCGTGCCGCCCGCCGCGGGCTTCCTCGAGTTCCTGCGCGAGGCCGCCGACGCGGCCGGCGCGCTGCTGGTGTTCGACGAGGTGATCTCCGGCTTCCGCGTGGCGTCCGGCGGCGCCCAGGAGCGCTCGGGCATCACGCCGGACCTGTCGATCCTCGGCAAGGTGATCGGCGGGGGGCTCCCGGCCGCCGCCTACGCCGGCCCGCGTACCTTCATGGAGATGGTGGCCCCGGCCGGCGACGTCTACCAGGCGGGCACGCTGTCCGGCAACCCGCTGGCGGTGGCGGCGGGCCTGGCCACGCTGCGGCTGCTCGACGAGGGGGCCTACTTCCAGCTCGAGCGCACCACGCGCGCTCTCGCCGAGGGCCTGGCGGCCGCGGGCCGGGAGAGTGGCGTGCCGCTGAAGGTCACCTGGGCGCCCGGTCTGCTCACGCTGTTCTTCACGGACGGGGAGATCGTGGACCTCGACAGCGTCCGCGCCTGCGACATGGCTGCCCACGCCGCCTTCTGCCGGGCCATGCTCGACCTCGGCGTGTACCTGCCCCCCTCGCAGTACGAGGCCTGGTTCCCCTCGCTGGTCCACGACGAGGGCCACGTGCAGCAGACGCTCGACGCCGCGCGGCGGGCGCTGGCGGAGCTGTCGCCGTGAGCACGCTGGCTCAGGTGGTGGCCGCGCTTGACCCGGCCCTGCGCAAGTACTCGGTCGAGTCGCCGAACGGCGACCGCTTCGACGGCGAGCGCGCCTTCGTGCTCGAGGCGGTCTACGAGGGCTACCTGCTCCACTACGAGAAGCCGCGCGCTTTCGAGGGCATGGACGAGGACCTGCGGCTGCTGGCCGGGGACTCGCTGTACGCGCTCGGCTTGGAGCAGCTCGCGGCCAGCGGCGACCTCGAAGCGGTTGCCGAGCTCGCGGACCTGATATCTCTCTGCGCCTTCGCGCACGCGGAGGGCCGTCCCGAGCTCATCGAGGAGCTGTGGGCGGCAAGCTCGAGAAAACTCTCGGGCGGGGGCGGCGACGGGGCCCGCAAGGTCCTCGACGGCGCCTTGTAACGACCGTACTTTTGTTGACTGTAGAGTTCCGCGGGCGTTAAATCTGACGCCCCCAACCGTGGCCGAATCCAGCAAGAAGAAGCGCTCTCCCTACACCAAGGACCGTGGTGCTCTTGGTGCGTTCGAGGGCGAGACGATCACCCGGCGGCGGCTCGTCACGGGTGGCGCGCTGGCAGCCGGAGGAATCGCCACCGCGGCCGTCGGCCTGCCGGCCCTCGGCTTCGCGCTCGGGCCGATCTTCGAGAAGACGATCCACTACCCGTGGCAGGACGTCGGTTCGACGGCGGACTTCAACCCCGTCTCCTACGTGCCACGGGTCATCACCTTGGTGCCCAACGTCGGTGAGGCGGGCAAGACCTCGATCTACGTGCGCACGGCCACGCCGGCGGACCGCAGCCCGAGCGACAAGGGCAAGACACCGCTCCCGTACGTCGCCATCTCCACCCGCTGCGCCCACCTCGGCTGCCCGGTGCGCTACGTCCAGGCCGCCCAGCGCTTCATCTGTCCCTGTCACGGTGGCGTCTACGACCAGGCCGGCTTGGTGGTCGGCGGGCCGCCCGTGCGCCCGCTCGACCGCTTCTACACACGCGTGCGGCACGGCCGGGTGCAGATCGGCGCTCGCTTCTCGCTGAACTCGGAGCTCGAGCGCTTCCACCCGCGTGACCCGTCCAACCACCTCGACGGGCTCTGGCAGTACCTCTATCCGCGAAGGCCCACGACGTGAAGCTGCCCGGCCTGCGCACCAAGCCGCCGCGTCCCGGCACGAAGCCCGCCCACAACGGCGCGCGCGTCAACGGCCACGAGCCCACCAAGGCGGAGCTCAAGAAGGCGCACCGCGAGAAGGTGAAGGAGCAGGCGCTGGAGGTGCCGATCGCAGCGGTCGGCTGGCTCGACGAACGGACGGGCACCACGCCCTTCCTGCGCGCCTTCCTGTTCCGCAAGGTCCCGAAGGGCACCAACTGGTACTACACGCTCGGCTCGGCCACGCTGTTCGCGTTCGTGAACCAGGCGGTCACCGGGGTCTTCCTGGCGATGTACTACGACCCCTCCGCCACCCAGGCGTACGGCTCGATCCAGCACATCATCAACGACGTCTGGCTTGGCGCCTTCGTGCGCGGCATGCACAAGTGGGGGGCCACCGTGATGGTGGTGCTGGTCTTCCTGCACATGGGCCGCGTGTTCTTCTTCGGCGCCTACAAGTACCCACGCGAGCTGAACTGGGTCATCGGCGTGGTGCTGCTCATCCTCACGATGGCGATGGCCTTCACCGGCTACCTGCTGCCGTTCGACCAGCGCTCCCTGTGGGCCACGGTGGTGGGCGTGAACATCAACGCGTCGGGCCCGATCGTCGGCCCCTACCTGGCCGACTTCCTGCGCGGCGGATCGGAGTTCTCGGCAACCACGCTGAGTCGCTTCTATGCGATTCACATGCTCCTCATACCGGGGCTCATCATCGCGCTGATCGGCGCGCACCTCTATCTCGTGTCCAAGCTGGGCACCACCGCGCCGCCGTGGCTCAAGGCCGAGCAGGCGCGCGAGCTCGCCGAGGAAGAGATCTAGGTGAACAAGCGGGAGAAAGAGCAGTACCTCCGCGACTACGCCATCCTGAAGTCCCAGGGCAAGCCGTTCTTCCCCTACGCCATCCTCAAGGACGGCACCATGGCGGCGATCACGCTGGCCGTGATCATCGTCCTGTCGCTGGTCCTGGGGGCCGAGCTGGGGCCGAAGGCGGACCCGACCACCACCAGCTACACGCCTCGACCCGAGTGGTACTTCTTCTTCCTCTTCGAGCTGCTGCGGGTGATCAAGCCGCCCGCGCTGGTGTTCATCGCGACCATCGGCGTGCCGACGATCTGCATGGTGCTGCTGATCCTGCTGCCGTTCATCGACCGCAACCCGGAGCGGAACCCCGTCAAGCGGCCGATCGCCATGCTCACCGCCGTTACCGTGATCGCCCTGATGGCCTACCTGACGGTGGAGGGCGCGTTAGCCGGAGCCCCGGGCACGATCACATTAAAGGTCGCCCCGCAATACGCGCGGGGAAAGGCGGTGGCGGCCCAATCGGGTTGCCAGGGCTGCCACAAGATCGGCGAGAACGGCAACGCCGGGCCCGGCCCGGACCTGACCCATATCGGGGCGCGGCTGCCGCGCAACGCGATCGCCCGCACGCTCGTGAACCCCACGGCCCCGATGCCCTCGTTCACCAACCTTCAGAAGCAGCACCCCCAGGAGTTCAACGCTCTCGTCGACTTTCTCGCGAGCCTCAAGTAGGTCTGTCATGAGCACGGCGGCGCCGGCTGAGACCCGGGGCAGGCTGTCAGAGCCCCAAGTGCGTGCGATGTTCGATCGCATCGCTCGGGTCTACGACGTGATGAACTCGGTCATGACGGCCGGGCTCCACCATCGCTGGCGCCGGCGCGCGGTGGAGCTGGCGCAGGTCGGCTCGGGCGACCGCGCGCTCGACGTCGCCACCGGCACCGGGGACCTGGCGATCGAGCTGTCCCGGCGAGTCGCCCCCGGCGGCGAGGTGATCGGCTCGGACTTCTCGGACACGATGCTCGAGCTGGCGCGCAAGAAGGCGCCGGAGCTGACCTTCGAGTGGGGCAACGCGCTCGAGCTGCCCTACGAGGACGCGTCCTTCGACGCCGTGACGGTGGGGTTCGGGGCGCGCAACTTCTCCGAGCTGGGCACCGGGCTTGCCGAGATGGCGCGCGTCACGAAGCCGGGCGGCAGGGTGGTGGTGCTGGAGATCACCACGCCGGAGCGCCCGCCGCTGTCGTGGTTCTTCAGCCTCTGGTTCGACCGCGTGGTGCCGCTGCTCGGCAAACTGGCGGGCGATCCGGACGCCTACTCCTACCTGCCGAGCTCCGTGCGCCGCTTCCCCGGACCGAGTGAGCTCGGGGCCGAGCTCGTCCGCACGGGGCTTGTGGACGTGCGCTGGGTGCTCACGGCCGGCGGGATCATCGCCATCCACGTGGGGACGAAGCCGTGAGCGCGGCGGCAGGCTCCACCGAGGGTCTCGCTCAGCTCGAGTCGCTGCTGGCGGTCGGCGGCCCGCAGCTCACGAGCCGGCTCGCCCTGGCCGAGCAGCGCCTCACCGAGATCGCCTCGAGCCACGGCGCCGGCCTCGGCCGCCACGCCGCCAGCACGCTGGGCGCCGGGGGCAAGCGGCTGCGCCCGCTCGTGGTGTTCCTGTGCGCGGGCGAGCGCGGCACGCCGGCTGCCGTGGCCGCCGCGGTGGCCGTCGAGCTCGTGCACATGGCCACGCTGGTGCACGACGACGTGCTGGACCGGGCGCCGCTGCGACGCGGGCAGACCACCGTCTTCAAGGCCGCCGGCCGCAACGCCGCCACCACCACGGGCGACTACCTCTTCTCGCGCGCCTTCGCCGAGCTGGTGGCCACCGGCCAGCCCGAAGCCGTGCGCGCGCTCTCGGACGCCTCCACTGCGCTGGCCCGCGGCGAGCTGATGCAGCGCGCCGACGCCTGGTCCTCGACCGTGACCGCCGACCGCTACATCCTGCGCTGCGAGCTGAAGACGGCTGCTCTCTTCGACGCCGCCTGCCGGCTTGGCGCGCTGTTCGCCGGCGGTCGCAACGGTGGCATGCCGCCCACCGTCGCCTTCCTCGGCGCCTTCGGCGCCCACATCGGCGTGGCATTCCAGATCCTCGACGACGTGCTCGACGTGTCGGGTCCCGCGGAGCGCACGGGCAAGCACCGCGGCACGGACCTGCTCGACGGCACCATCACCCTGCCGCTGATCCTGGCGCGCGAGCGCGACCCGGAGCTGCGCTCGCTCGATCTTCAGAACGCGGTGACCACGCCGACGGAGGCGAGCGACGTCTGCGACCGCATCGCGGAGACGGGCGCTCTGGAGGACTCGCGCGACGAGGCGCTGCGCTACGTGGCGCAGGCCAAGGCTGCGCTGGCCGAGATCGAATTGCCCGAGCGCCAGCGCCGTGCGCTGGCGCTCGTGGCGGACGGCGTCGTGGAACGCTACGCCTAGAAGTCCATCGGGTGGATCGCGTCGGCCTTCAGGGCCGCGATGAAGCGATCCACGTCCTCAGCCATGTTCGAGCGAGCGAGACGGCCGAGGTCGGCTGCGAGCTCTTCCATGCCGCGGTCCAGCTCTTCGTCGAACTCATCGAGGAGGTCCTGTTCGAAGATGCCGCCGCCGGTCCAGTCGCAGTTCGGGCAGTGGAGGTCGACGTGCCACTTGTCGGGTCCATCCTCTTCCCAGTCGGTGGGGTAGACGAGCTTGGAGTCGCACTCGAGGCAGACGTGCAGGCCCTCGATCGGAGCGGCTGTCTGCTCGAGCGCCTCGTCGGCGCCGGGGGCGGCCAGCTGCTCGGCCACCTCCTCGAACGACACGACCTCGATGGTCTTGCCGCTCGGAAGCACTATCCGCTTCACGTTGTCGCTGTTGCTGGGCTGGAAGCTCATCATCCGGTTCCTTGTAAGCCGGATATCGGTCTCCCGTTCAGGAACTTGAGCCCCATCGACAACTTGCGCAATTAGAATCGCGAACGCGTGGTACTGAGCGATCGCACCATCCGTGCTGAGATCGATTCGGGCCGGATCGTGATCGACCCGTTCGACCCGGATCTGATCCAGCCTTCGAGCGTCGATGTGCGCGTGGATCGGCAGTTCCGCGTCTTCCACAACGCGCGCTATCCGTACATCGACGTGCGCAAGCCGATGGACGATCTGACCGAGGCCGTGACGGTCCCCGGAGACCGCCCCTTCATCCTCCATCCCGGCGAGTTCGTGCTCGGTCAGACGCTGGAGCGCGTCACGTTGCCGGACGACCTCGTGGCGCGCCTCGAGGGGAAGAGCTCGCTCGGCCGGCTGGGCCTCCTGATCCACTCCACGGCCGGCTTCGTGGACAGCGGCTTCTCCGGCAACCTCACGCTCGAGCTGTCGAACGTCGCCAACCTGCCGATCACGATCTACCACGGCATGCCGATCGGGCAGATCTCCTTCATGCGGATGGACGGACCCGTGGAGCGCGGATACGGGTCCCGCGGCAACAAGTACCAGGGGCAGACGGAGCCCACCCCGAGCCGCTTCTACCTCAACTTCGAGCAGGACGAAACGGCGGAGTGAGCACCGGTTCACCGCTACCATGACCTCAACCGGCCAACCGGAGGATCCATGCCGAACATCGGCCCGCTTGAGATAATCATCGTCCTCGTAGTCGTGCTCGTGATCTTCGGGCCGAAGCGCCTGCCGGAGCTCGGCAAGGGCCTGGGCAAGGGCATGCGTGACTTCAAGGACGCCGTCACCGGCAAGGACGACGACGACGAGCCGAAGGAGCTCGAGCCCGACGCCCAGCTCGGAGAAGGCCACCGTGCAGATCCCGGTCCCGGCGGAGCCGGTGCAGGCGACACCACCCGCCGAGCAGCCCGCATCCGAGGCCGAGCGCGAGACTGCCGGCAGCGGCGGCGGCTGAGCCGCCCGCGAGCGCTGCCCGATGGCGCGTCGCTTCAGGCCGATAAGCCACGACGACCGGCTCTCGCTCGTCGAACACCTCGATGAGCTGCGCACGCGCCTCATCCTCTCGGTCGTCGCCTTCGGGGTCGCGCTCGCCGTCTGCTTCTGGCAGAACCACCTGATCCTGAAGATCGTCAATCACCCGCTGAACGGCCGCAAGCCGATCACCCTCGGCGTGGCCGAGCCGTTCATGACCACCTTCACCCTCTCGGCCTACGCGGCGATCCTGATCGCGCTGCCGATCGTGCTCTACCACCTGTACGCCTTCATCCTGCCGGCGTTCAGCCCAGGCGAGCGGCGAGTGGCGATGCCCCTCCTGATGATGGTGCCGTTCCTCTTCATCGCGGGCGTGGTGTTCGGCTACTACGTGGTGCTGCCGCCCGCCCTGCACTTCCTGCTCCACTTCAACACGGACCAGTTCCAGGTCCAGATCCGCGCCAAGGACTACTACAGCTTCTTCACCACGACGCTGGTGGCCTGCGGCATCCTGTTCCAGATCCCGGTGGGCATCCTGGGACTGAACCGCCTGGGGATCGTCACCCCGCGGATGCTGCGCAAGAACCGCCGCTACGCGATTCTCGTGATCGCAGTGCTCGCAATGCTGCTCCCAGGAATCGACCCGATCAGCATGCTGATCGAGATGGTCCCGATGATCGTCTTATATGAGCTGAGTATCCTTCTCGCCGTCGCCTTTGGCAGGCCCACCGAGGAGGTCTCGGACCGCATCGCCTCCGCCGAGGGCTAGTCCCCAATGCTCTTCGATCTCAAAGGCAGACGCCGTCACGTGGTCCAGGCGACCTACCTGATGCTGGCCGTGCTCATGGGCGGCGGCCTGATTCTGTTCGGCATCGGCGGCGGCACCAGCGGCGGCCTGCTCGACGCCTTCAAGGGCGGCGGCGGCAGCAGCAACGGCAACTCGATCCTCGCGAAGGAGGTCGCCGCGGCGCAGGTGCGCCTGGCGGCGAACCCGCAGGATCAGGCCGCGCTCACCACGATGGTGAAGGACAACTACCAGATGGCGGCGGCCACGGTCGATACCACCACGGGCACGTTCGACGCGAAGGGGAAGGCCAAGCTCGCGCAGGCGGACACCGCTTGGACGCGCTACCTCGCGCTCAGTCCCGCCAAGCCCAACGACGCGCTCGCGAGCTACATGATCCAGGCGTACAGCCCGCTGGGCCTGAACAGGCCCGGCAAGGCGCAGCAGGCGGCCGAGATCGTCTCCGCCGCCCGCCCGAGTTCCAACGCCTACGTCCAGGTCGTCTACTACGCCTCGCTCGCGAACGACACGCGCACGGCCAAGCTGGCGGCCGACAAGGCGTTGGCGCTTGCTCCGAAATCTCAGCGTAGTAGCGTTCAGTCGCTCATCAAGCAGGCCGAGGCGGCTGGCCTCACCACCACGACCACGCAGAGCACGAGTGGTGGCTAATGTGGCCGCCCTCGGGCGCCCCGGGGAATAGAACCTACCGACGAGGAGACAGGTGAACTTCCAGATCAACGACGAACAGATCGACGCCGATACGCACGTCATCGAGCTCGGCGGCGAGATCGACCTGTACACCGCGCCGGAGTTCAAGGAGCGCATGGTTCAGGTCATCGAGGACGGCAAGAAGCAGCTGATCGTCGACCTCTCCAAGGCGACCTTCATCGACTCCACCACCCTCGGAGTGCTGGTCGGCGGCGTCAAGCGGCTGCGTCCGGCCGGTGGCACCCTCGTGCTCGTCTGCAGCGACCAGAACATCGTCAAGATCTTCGAGATCACCGGTCTGGACCGGGTCTTCCCGATTTACGACACCCGCGACGAGGCCCTCGCATCGGTCAAGCAGGGCGGAGCCGCATAGGTAGACCGAGGCGCGCACCGCGCCTAGAATTTCCCTTCGGCTCGCGTCCCCAGAGCCGAGCTTTCACGGGCCGTTAGCTCAATTGGCAGAGCAGGGGACTCTTAATCCCAAGGTTGAAGGTTCGATTCCTTCACGGCCCATCTCAGGCGTCTGCGGACCTGCGCATGGCTGCGTCCTCGGGGTTCCGTGTGCGGAGCACTACGGAACCCCTGCGTCCTTGCCCTGCTTGGTCCTCGCTCGCCTGAGCTGGGCCGTTCCGGCCCACTTCGTTTAGGTCATCGCTGGCACTGGGTCCGGTGCTGTTGCCACGGGCTTTGTTGTCAGCACGATTGATGTGACCAGGATCCAGAGCCAGTAGACGAAGGTTGGGAAGAAGAGGAAGGCCGCCAGGCTGATGATGCCGGCCACGATGCTGAACCAGGCGAACCAGCGGGGCAGTGCGCCAGTTCGCAGTGCGATTGCGGCGGTGGCCCAGGCTGCCAGTGCGCCGGCGACCGCCGAGGAGATCCAGAACAGGTAGCCCGTGTCCTGGCTGAAGCGCCAGAGACCTGGGTCGACTGCGAACTTGCTCGTGTCGTCTGCGGTGATCAGCGGCGCGATGAAGAGGCCGATCGCGATGACCAGGAAGACCGTGCTGGCCACGCCGGCGCCCAGCGTCAGAGCGGCCGCGCCGCCGCTATCGCCCTCCGCCCGCGTGAGCCGGGCACGCAGCGCCCCGTAGAAGCCGAGCAGCGCCAGCATCGCGACCATCAGGATGAAGAAGGACACGATGTTCCTGGACTGGTTGGAGTTCTTGGCCAGGTACGCGGCGACCTTCGCGTTCGGCGCGTCCGTGTCGGGCGAGTTGCCGCCGACGATGAAGCCCACAACCACCAGCACCACGAACGCGACTCCCGACAGTGGTGCCCACCGTTGGAACGGCCTCTGCGCCATCGCTCCTCCTAGGTCCGAAGAAAGAGCGCGATCCTAAATCGCTCGTAACAGCTGTGTCAAACGTTTTGGGGAAGGTCACCACCCGTTTGAGGACAGGTCAGCGGTCTTCCCGCTTGAGCGCCATCCTCAGGCGCCTGACCGGTGGGTCCTCGTCGTCGACGTAGTCCTCGAACGTCAGTAGCTCCAGACGGCCTGTGAAGTACCCCTTCAGCTCGTCCGGGGTGAGCGGCCAGGGCATCTCGCCCTTCGGTCCGTCCTCGTCCCGGCCACGGGCGATCCCGAGCAGGGTTCCGGCGGGCGCCACCGTCGCCGCGATTCGCGCGGCCGCCTCGTCGCGCAGGTCGGGCGGGAGCACCTGGAGCGTGTAGGACTCGAGCACCAGGTCGAACGCGCCCGTCCACTCGCGCGGCGGGTTCAGCGCGTCCGCGACCTCGTATGACACCGCACTGTCCGGGAAGCGGCGGCGACACCAGTCGATCGCGGTCGGGGAGATGTCGAAGGCAACGACGTCGAAGCCCAGGTCGGCGAGCGTCTCCGCGTCGTCGCCCAGCCCGCACCCGACCTTCAGTGCGCGCCGGCCGTTGCCGTGCGTGGGGTTCTGGTCCAGCCAGCTGATCAGGTGCGGATTCGGCTCGAGATCCGCCCAGGGGATCGCCGACTCGGCGGCGGCGCCTGAATACAGCTCCTCAAACCAGGCGAGCGGCTCTCCGCGCCCGATTGCCTCCCTCGCCAGCGCCCGGGCCGCGTGGCGCTTGGGGTCGGGGGCGGCGGCCACCGCCCAAGGCTAGTGCGGCTAGCCACACACTCAAGACGCAGGCTCCCCGTATAGGCCCGGCCCCCTGCGCCGAGGAGTATGTGCTCGTCGGAACTTGATCCAAAACGTGACCACACCCGAAAGGTCCGAGCGGAGAAGAAAATGGCGACGTGGCAGACACAGACAGCAGTGCAGGCCACACCTGAGCAGATCATCGACGTGCTGACCGACCCCATGGCGGCAGTCCGCTGGTCGCCGATCGACTTCGAGGTCGAGCACATCGACGGCGACCGGCTCCGCACCGGCGGCCGGGCTCGCGTGACAGGTCGCCTGGCCGGCCGCGAGATCGCCTTCGACATCGACGTGATCCGCGCCGATGCCCAGCATCTGCTTCTCACCGCCACTGGACCCATCGAGATCGACGTCAAGTACGACGTCGAGGAGCTCGACTCCCACGTGGAGCTGCGAGCTTGGGTGACCATCCGCAGCCGCGGCGGCATCTTCGGCCGCATCCTCAGCGGCGCGACAGAGGGCCTGCTCGGCGCGGGCATGCTGAACGCGGCGGTGTCGCGGATAGCGCGCGAGGTCGAGTCCTTGCAGCCGCTTCCGCTCGCCGCCTGATCGCTCCCCGCGCCGAGCAGCCCGAACCTCGTAGGGTTAGGGGCGTGACCCGCGCCCCGACCCAGCCGACAGCAGCGGTTTCAACGGCCGAGCTCGCCTCGCTCGACGGCGTGATCGCCGCGGCCGGGGAGACCTTCATCCCCGTCACGGACGAGGGCTTCCTGCGCGGCGACGGCGTCTTCGAGGTGGTCCGCATCTACTCCGGCCGCACCTTCGCCTTCGCCGAGCACCTCGACCGCATCGAGCGCTCGGCCGCGAACCTGCAGCTGGGCTACGAGGTGCCAAGGGCCGAGATCGAGCGCGAGGCCGCGGAGCTGTTGCGCGAGCGGGGTGGCGAGGCCTTCGATGGCTGTCTGCGGCTCGTCCTGACGCGCGGCGGGCGCCGGCTGCTGATCACCGAGCCGCTCCCCGGAGGCCGTGGCAGCAGCATCCGGCTGGGCTTCGTCACCTTCGCGCCCACGCGGATCCTCGACGGCATCAAGTCGCTGTCCTACGCGGGCAACATGCTCGCCAGCCGCCACGCGCGTGAGCGCGGCTTCGACGAGGCGCTGCTCGTCACCCCGCACGGGCGCGTGCTCGAGGCGCCCACCTCGTCGATCTTCTGGGTCGCACAGGATGGTGCGCTCTGCACGCCCCCGCTCGACGAGCACATCCTCGCCTCGATCACCCGCGATCGCCTGCTCAAGTTGCTCGACGTCGAAGAGCGCGCGGCCACCAAGGAGGACGTGCTGGAGGCCCGCGAGGCGTTCCTGGCCTCCACCACGCGCGAGGTGCAGCCGATCGCAGCGATCGAGGACCGCGACCTGGGTGAGCCGGGCGAGCGCACGCGCGACGCTGCAGCGCGCTTCAGCAGGGCGCTGGAGCAGGAGCTTGGCGGCTAGACGGCTAGCGCGGGTCGATGCGCGTGGTGCCGTCGACCTGGTAGCTGAGGTACCAGAGCACGTGTCGCGCCACACCGGCCGCCATCCCGACGGCCCCTAGCGCGTTCCCGATGAGCTTCCGTGTCATCACAAATCCAGAGTACGTCTCAAATTCGATCCTCGCCAGACGTTGAGAATCGTCACGATCGTCGGTAATCGGCCGCAGTTCGTAAAGGCCGCAGCGGTATCGCGCCGGCTGCGCGAGCGCCACGAGGAGCTGCTCGTCCACACCGGGCAGCACTACGACGACGACCTCTCGCGGGTCTTCTTCGACGAGCTGGGTGTTCCTGCGCCCGATCGCGAGCTGGGCGTGGGCTCCGGCAGCCCGTCGGCGCAGACCGCCCGCATGCTCGCGGCGCTGGAGCCGGTGCTGGCGGACTGGGGCGCCGATATGGCGCTGGTGTACGGAGACACCAACTCCACGCTTGCGGGCGCTCTCGCCGCCGCGCAGTGGCACGTGCCGCTGGCGCACGTCGAGGCCGGCATGCGCTCGGGAGATTGGTCGATGCCCGAGGAGCTGAACCGGGTGCTGACCGACCACGCGAGCGACCTGCTGCTGTGCTCCACTCCCACCGCCGTGGCGAACCTCGAGCGCGAGCACGCCCATGGCCGCGTGGAGCTCGTGGGCGACGTGATGGCGGACGTGTCACTGGCCTTCGCATCCGTGGCCGAGGAGCGCTCTCACGCGCTGGAGGATCACGGCGTGGAGCCCGGCGCCTACCTGCTCGTGACTGCGCACAGGGCCGGCAACGTGGACGACCCGGCGCGGCTCGAGCTGCTGGTGGAGCTGCTCGAGGCCCTGCCCGAGACCACGGTCTTCCCGCTCCACCCGCGCACGCGGGCCCGGCTCGAGTCCGCCGGCCTGCTCGAGCGGCTGGCGGCGGCCCCGCGCCTGCGGCTCGCCCCGCCGCTCGGATACCTCGACTTCCTCACGCTCGCCCGGCACGCCCGCGCGATCCTCACGGACTCGGGCGGCGTGCAGAAGGAGGCCTACCTGCTCGGCACGCCCTGCGTGACGTTGCGTCCGAGCACCGAGTGGGTGGAGACGGTGGAGCTCGGCTGGAACGTGCTGGTGGACCTCGATCGCGACGCCGCGCTCGCGGCGCTCGCAGCGCCCTCTGCCGGCGGGTGAGCGCCCGGAGCTCTACGGCGGCGGCCACGCCGCCGAGCGCATTTGCGACGTGCTCTCCACATACACTCCGGCCGCATGACCACCCGCATCGGCGTGGTGGGGCTGGGGTACTGGGGTCCCAATCTCGCACGCAACTTCGACCGCCTGCCCGGCGCCGAGCTGAGCTGGATCTGCGACCAGTCGGAGGAGGCCCTCGCCCGCTGGGCGCCGAGCTTCCCGAGTGCTCGCGCCTCCGGTGACCTCGACGAGCTGCTCGCGGACCCCGGCCTGGACGCCGTGGTGGTGGCCACGCCGGTGCCGTCGCATGCGGCGGTGGCCGCGCGCGTGCTCGCGGCCGGCAAGCACTGCTTCGTGGAGAAGCCGCTGGCGCAGTCGGTGGCCGACGCCGAGCAGGTGGTGGCCGCGGCGCGCGAGGCGCAGAAGGTGCTGATGGTGGGGCACCTGCTCGAGTACCACCCCGGCGTCGAGAAGCTCAAGGAGCTCGCCGACAGCGGCGAGCTGGGCGAGATCTTCTACCTCTACTCGAACCGCTTGAACCTGGGCAAGCTGCGCGCGGACGAGAACGCGCTGTGGAGCCTCGGCGCCCACGACGTCTCGGTGCTGCTGCACCTGGCCGGCGGCGAGGAGCCGAGCGAGTGCGAGGCCTTCGGCGAGAGCTACATGCGCCCGGGCGTGCAGGACGTGGTGTTCTGCTACCTGCGCTTCCCCTCGGGGCTGGCGGCGCACCTGCACCTGTCCTGGCTCGACCCGCACAAGGAACGCCGCTTCACGGTGGTCGGCTCCAAGAAGATGGCCACCTTCGACGACATGGACGCCGAGCGCAAGGTCACGGTCTACGACAAGGGCTTCGACCAGGACTTCGCCTCCTACGGCGAGTACATCATGCGCTCGGGCGACATCTGGTCGCCGCACGTGTCGAACGAGGAGCCGCTGCGCATCGAGTGCCGCCACTTCCTCGAGCGGATCGCCGACGGAGGCGAGCCGCGCTCGGGCGGCGACAGCGGGGTGCGCGTGGTGCGCGTGCTGGAGGCGCTGCAGCGTTCGCTCGAGAGGAGCTCCCGTGCTGCGCCCGTCTGAGCGGGCCCCCGGACTGCTCGTAGGGGAGGGGGTTGAGCTGCCGGACGGCGTGGAGATCGGCGGCCACGTGGTGATCCACGCCGGCACCGTGATCGGCGAGCAGGTGCGTATCCAGGACGGCGCGGTGCTCGGCAAGCCGCTGGTGCTCGGTCCCAGCTCGCATGCCTCGCGCGAGCAGCCGCCCCCGCTCGTGATCGAGCGCGGCGCGAGCGTCTGCGCGGGCGCCGTGCTGCTCGCTGGGGCGCGCATCGGGCCCGGCGCCGTGGTGGGCGACCGCGCGTACGTCCGCGAGCGGGCGTCCGTGGGCGAGGGTTCGGTGGTGGGGGCGGGCACCGCCGTGGACAACGACGTGACGATCGGCGCGCGCGTGCGCATCCAGACCGGCTGCTATCTCACCGCGTTCAGCGAGATCGAAGACGACGTGTTCGTGGCCCCCTGCGTGACCACCACCAACGACAACACGATGGGCCGCCATCCGCCGTCGCCGGAGTTCAGCCTGCGGGGGGCGACGCTCCGCCGGGCGTGCCGCGTGGGTGCCGGTGCCGTGCTGCTGCCGGGCGTGGAGATCGGCGAGGAGGCGTTCGTCGCCGCCGGCGCGCTCGTCACGCGCGACGTGCCGGCGCGAACGCTCGTGATGGGCGTGCCCGCGCGAAGGGTGCGCGAGGTGGCGGACGCCGAGCTGATCGAGCGATGGCGCTGAGGGCTCCGAGCCTGGCGACCGCCGCCGGCGCTCGCCGCCGCGCCAGCCGACGGCGCGTGGAGCGGCGCACGCAGATGCTGGGAGCGCTCGCCCTGACCACCACCGTGGGGGCGATCGCCGCCGAGTTCGGGCGCGTCTGGCGCCGCGGCTCTGCGCCGCTGCCGCAGGAGGCCGACCGCGTGCTGCAGGCCTCCTCCACCGCGGCGGCGGAGACCGTCCAGGTGGCCGTGGCGGGCTATCAGGAGGTGTCCGCCTACCAGCGCGCGCTGTTCAACCTGTTCGCCTCGTTCCTGATCTCGTTCGGCAGCGCGCGGGGCCTGGCCCACCTGCTGCGCCGCCAGCGCCGCGTGGGTCCCTTCCGCGACGTCATGCTCGGCGACCACCACATCCACCACTTCGTGCCCGGGATAGCGCTGACGTTCGCCTCCGGCACGGCGGCGTTCCTGATCCGCAGCGAGACCGCACGCGCGCGCCTGGCCCTCGGCTTCGGCGCCGGGATGGGCATGACGCTCGACGAGTCGGCGCTGCTGCTCGAGCTGGAGGACGTCTACTGGACGGAGGAGGGGGTTCTGAGCCTGCAGATCACCCTCACCGCCATCGCGCTGCTCGGCGCCGCTGGCACTCGCGCTGCGGCTGGCGCGCCGTGGCGAGGAGATCGTGCTGGTGGAAGGTCCGCCCGCGCCCGTTTAGGCGGGCGCCTGCTGGACGCCGCGCGCGGCCTCGGTCCAGATCATCTGATCGCGGCCGGGTCCGACGCCCACCAGCACCACAGGCACGTTGAGGTACTCCTCGATGTACTCGAGGTAGTCGCGCGCCGCCTGGGGCAGGTCGTCCAGGCTGCGAGCGCCGGTGATGTCCTCTTCCCAGCCGGGCAGCTCGGTGTAGAGCCCCTTCGCCTTGTGGAGGATCGACTGGTGGTAGGGGAACTCGCGGAAGGTGGCGCCCTCGGGGCCCGTGTACTCCATGCTGACGCAGATCGGGTCGATGCCCGGTGAGCACGTCCAGCTTCGTGACCGCGAGGCCGGTGAGGCCGTTCAGGCGGACGGCGTAGCGGAGCGCGACCAGGTCGAGCCAGCCGACAGCGGCGCGGGCGCCCGGTGGTGGTGCCGAACTCGCCGCCCGCCTCGCGCATGCGGTCGCCGAGGTCACCCTCGAGCTCCGTGGGGAACGGCCCCGCGCCCACTCGCGTGACGTAGGCCTTCGCGACGCCCCAGACGTCCTCGATGTCCTTCGGCCCGACTCCCGCGCCGACGCAGGCCGCACCTGCCACCGGGTTCGACGAGGTGACGAACGGGTAGGTGCCGTGGTCGATGTCGAGCAGCGTGCCCTGGGCGCCCTCGAACACCACGAGCTGGTTGCGGTCGAGGCTGTCCCAGACGATGCGCTGCGTGTCCGCGATGTAGGGCTCGAGGCGGTGTCCGAGCGTGCGGTAGTCCTCGGTCATCGTGTGCAGGTCGATCGACGGGTCCTTCGCGAACGGCCGCAGCGTCTGGCGCTTCGGCTCCATCGCGGCGTAGATCTTCTGCCTGAGGATCTTCTCGTCGAGCAGGTCCTGCATGCGGATGCCGAGCCGCGCGGCCTTGTCCGCGTAGCAGGGGCCGATGCCGCGTCGGGTGGTGCCGATCTGGAGCTTGCCGAGCTTGGTCTCGCCCTCCTGGTCCAGCAGCAGGTGGTAGGGCATGATCATGTGCGCGTTGGCGGAGATGCGCAGGCCGCTCGTGTCCACGCCGCGGCGGCGCAGCTCCTCGAGCTCCTCCGTGATCACCCGCGGGTCCACCACCACGCCGTTGCCGATCAGGCACAGCTTGCCCGGATAGAGGATCCCGGAGGGGATCAGGTGCAGGCGGTAGACGTCGCTGCCGCGCACGATCGTGTGGCCGGCGTTGTTGCCGCCCTGGAAGCGGATGACCACGTCGGCCTGCTCGGCGAGCAGGTCCGTGACCTTCCCCTTCCCTTCATCGCCCCACTGGGCGCCGACTATCGCAAGTCCAGGCATCTCAGTTCGAGTCTAGGAGGGCAGCGAGTCTACGGAGAAGACGCGATCCGCAGGTCGCGGCCCATGATCGGGATTGCCGGGCCGGAGACCTCCTCCAGCCGCGAGACCGTGCGGACGCCGATCTGCTCGCGCAGCTCGTCAAGACCGAGGTTGCTCGTGACGACGATCGAGCGCTCGTTCTGCCAGCGCTCGTTCACGATCGAGTAGAGCTGCTCGAGCACCCACTCGGTGCGCTTCTCGGCGCCCAGGTCGTCGAGGTGGAGCAGGTCCACCTCGCACAGCCGCCGGAACAGCTCGGCGTACGAGCGCCCGGCGTCGTCCTCGTAGGTCTCCTTGATGTCGGCGAGCAGCCGCGGCACCGAGTAGATCGCGACCGACCGTCCTGCCTCAAGCGCGGCCTTCGACACGAGCATCGCGAGCGAGGTCTTGCCGGTGCCCACGTCGCCCGAAGAACCACAGCCCGCGTCCCTCGTCGAGGTTCTGTTCCACGCGCCGGACGAACTGGCGCACGCTCTGGAGCACGTACGGGTCCATGTTGCAGATCGGCTCGCGCTCGAACGAGACGCCGCGGAAGCGCTTCGGGATCCCCGTGCCGATGCGGCGGCTCTGGGTGCGGTTGATGCGCCCCTCCCGGCAGGGACAGGGACGCGCGACGTTGGTCTCCTCGTCGAGCAGCCAGCCGCTGCCGTCGCAGAGCCGCTCGGGGCAGAAGCCAGCGATCTCCGCCGGCTCGCTCACCCGCTGCCGTCGATCGCCGCGTGCGGCACCTCGGCGGCGTGGTCGCGATAGAGGTTCGCGAACTTGGGATAGCGCGACAGGAACGTGAGCGTGACGTCGCCGACCGGCCCGTTGCGGTGCTTCGCGCAGATCACGTCGGCCTCGCCCGGCCGCTCGGAGTCGCGGTTGTAGTACTCGTCGCGGTAGATGAACATCACGAGGTCCGCGTCCTGCTCGATCTGCGCCGCTCTCGCGCAGGTCGGACAGCAGCGGCCGCTTGTCCGGCCGTGCCTCGACCGCGCGGGAGAGCTGCGAGACGGCGATCACCGGGATCTTCAGCTCGCGCGCCAGGATCTTCAGCCCACGGCTGATCTGGCCGATCTGCTCGACGCGGCTGGCGGAGCTGTCCTCGGGCCTCATCAGCTGCAGGTAGTCGCACGATCAGGAGGCCCAGCTCCCTGCGGGCGTGAAGCCGCCGCGCCTTCGCGCGCAGCTCGAGGATGCCGATGTCGCTCGAGTCGTCCACGTACAGCGGCGAGCGCGCGAGCTTCTCGGTGGCCTTGACCACCTTCGGCCAGCGGTCGGCCTTCACGCGGCCCTTGCGCAGGTCGTCGCCGTTCAGCTTCGCCTGCGAGGCGATGAAGCGCTGCGCCAGCTCGGTCTCTGACATCTCGAGCGAGAACAGCGCCACCGGGCGGTCGTGGTCGATGGCCGCGTTCTCGGCGATGTTCGTGACGAGCGCGGATTTGCCCATCGACGGGCGCGCCGCCAGCACGATCAGGTTGCCCGGCTGGAAGCCGCCCGTCAGGTCGTCGATGTCCTTGAAGCCGGACGGGGTGCCGGTCAGCGAGATGCCCTGGCGCGACACCAGCTCGAGCTTGTCGAGCTCGTCGTGGAGCACGTCCTCGATCGGCCGCAGCTCGCCCGTGCTGTCCTCGTGCGCGATCCGGAACAGCTTGGCCTCGGCCTGCTCCATCAGCTCGTGGGCGTCGCCGCTGAACGTGTAGACGTCCTCCTGCACCTCGCGCGTGGTGCTGAGCAGGCGGCGCAGCAGCGAGTGCTGCTTGACGATGCGGGCGTAGTGGCGGACGTTCGCGGCCGCGGGCACCATGCTCGGCAGCGAGTGGATGTACGACGGCCCGCCGGCCTCCTCGAGCTCGCCGGCGCGGGCCAGCTCATCGGACACCGTGACGGCGTCCACCGCCTCCGGATCGGCCTTCTCCTTCAGCCGGCGCATCGCCCCGAAGATGAGCCGGTGGCGCGGCCGGTAGAAGTCATCCGCCCGCAGGCGGGTGTCGATCAGGACGCTGTCGAGCGCCTGCTCGGCGAGCAGAATCGCGCCCAGAACCGAGGTCTCGGCCTCGAGGTTCTGCGGCGGCAGCTTGCCTGTGGCGGCCTCAGGCTGGGGTACTGAGATCGCCACGGCCCGTCAAGAATCGGACGGGCCGAGGACAGGAGCGCTGGGGGAATAGCCGGGATGCCGGCAACTCTCCGAGTAGATCGTGGTTGCGAAAACCGAGCTATGCAAGGACGCAGGGGCGAAGCCATATGTCGATATGGCGAGACCCGAGGACGCGGCAGAGCGAAGGTTTGCAGCCACCACGATCTACTCGGGCGTGACGATGGTCTTGATGTCCGCGGTGACGCCCTCGGAGACCTCGACCGTGACCATGTGCGTGCCGGTGGTCTTGATCGGCTGGTCCAGCTGGACCTTGCGGCGGTCCAGCTTCAGGCCACGGGCCTGACGGATGGCGTCGACGATGTCCTGCGCCGTGACGGAGCCGAACAGCCGGCCGTCGTCGCCGGCCTGCTGCGGGATCGTGAGGACCGTCTTCTTGAGCAGCGCGGCGTTCTCCTCGGCCCGCTCTGCGGCGTCCTTGAGAGCGCGGTCCGCCGCCTCCATGCGCCGCTGAGCCTCGGCGATCGCCCCCGGGGTGGCGGGCTGCGCCAGCTTCCGGGGCACCAGGTAGTTGCGCAGGTAGCCCGGGGAGACGTCGACGACCTCGCCGCGGTCGCCCAGGGTCTCCACGGGCTGCAACAGAATGGCCTGTGCCATGACGTCTACCGATCCGAGACGTACGGCAGCAGGCCGAGCTCGCGTGCGCGCTTCACGGCCTGGGCCAGCTGGCGCTGATGGCGCCGGCAGGATCCGGTGATGCGAGCCGAGCGGATCTTGCCCTTCTCGCTCATCGCGCGCCGCAGGGTGCCGAAGTCCTTGTAGTCGACCACGTCGACCTTGTCGCGGCAGAAGGCGCAGGGCTTCCGACGGCCGCCGGTGCCCGGGCCCCTCTTGCCGTCGCGCCGGCGCGTCTGCTGCCGGGTGCCACTGCGCTGTTTTGCCACCTGTGAGAACTCCTTTGGAACGCCTAGAAGGGGATGTCGTCGTCCCCGGCTCCACCACCCGACGGCGCGGACTGAAAGTCCGCCGTGTCGGCCGGGACGTCGCTCTGCGGCGTGAAACGGCCACCGTTCTCGGCGCCGTCCCGGGAGCCCAGGAACTGGACAGAATCGGCAATGATATCCACCGACTGGCGCTTGTTGCCGTCCTTGTCCTCCCACTCGCGCCATTCCAGGCGCCCGTCGACCGCGACGGGGCGGCCCTTCTGGAGGTACTGGGCGCAGTTCTCGCCCTGCGCGCCCCAGACCGTGATGTCGAAGTAGTTCGGCTTGTCGACCCACTCGCCCGAGGCATCGCGGCGGCGGGTGTTGCAGGCCAGCCGGAGGCTGCACACCGACGTGCCGCTTGGGGTGTTGCGCAGTTCGGGGTCGCGCGTGAGGTTGCCCGTGAGGACGACGCGGTTGATGTTGGTGGCTGCCATTAGGACTGCTCCTTCTCTATTGCGAACGGCTGTGGGGATTCGTAAAGCGAGGGTACATCGGTGGTCCGGCGGAATGAGACCGGCTGCCCAAGAAGTTCCGGGAACGTGGGCGGCTTTTTACGAACTTGTCGCAGACGCGGGGCGATCTGCCACGAACGGCTGGCCGGCGAACGCCTCGGCGATCAGCTCATAGGAGCGGCGGCGTGCCCCGTGGTCGTGCGTGATCGTGACGATCATCATCTCCTCGGCACCGTACTCCTGCGCCACCGCCTCGAGCCCCGCGCGCACGGTCGCCGGGTCTCCGATGACCCCGCGCCTGTCGCGAGCGATGCCGCTGGCGTCCAGCCCGCCGCGCGATTCGAGGAAGCGCAGCGCCTTCTCCACCGGGGGCACCGGGATCAGCTTGCCCTCGCGCAGCAGGCGAAAGGTCATCCGGGCGCTCGACGCCAGCCGCTGAGCCTCCTCGTCGGTCTCGGCGCAGATCGTCCAGACCGCAACCGAGAGCTTCGGCGCGACCTGCTCGGGCGTGTCCTCGAAGCGCTGGCGGTAGATCGCGGCCAGCTCGGCGCCGTTCGGGTTGATGAAGTCGGCGAACGAGTAGGGCAGCCCGAGCTCGCCCGCCCAGATCGCGCTCTGGGGCGAGGAGCCGAGCAGCCACACGTCGGGGCGCTCCGGCAGGCCCGGCAGCGTTGCCGCCAGGCGGGCGAACGGGAAGCTCTCCGGCAGGTTGCCGTTCAGGTAGCCGAGCAGCTCCGCGAGCTGCTGGGGGAAGTCATCGGGAGCCGCCTCGCGACGGTCGCGCTGGAGCGCGTACATGGTCATCCCGTCCGTGCCGGGCGCGCGCCCAAGCCCGAGGTCGATCCGCCCGGGATAGAGCCCGCTCAGCGCGCTGAAGTTCTCGGCGACCTTGAGCGGGCTGTAGTGCGGCAGCATCACGCCGCCGCTCCCCACCCGCAGCCTGGACGTGGCGGCGGCGATCGGCCCGATGAGCACCTCGGGGCTGGCGCTCGCCAGCCCGGGCGTGGCGTGGTGCTCGGCCACCCAGTAGCGGTGGTAGCCAAGCTCGTCGGTCAGCCGCGCCAGGTCGATCGTGTTGCGCAGCGCGTCGGACCCGGTCGATCCCTCGGCGATCGGCGCCTGGTCGAGCACGCTCAGCCGGAACTCGACGCTCATGCCTCCACCCGGGTCGCTTCGACGGCGGCCACCACGCGAGCCGGTGGTCGCACGTGCGGGAGGAACACGGCGCTCGTGACCGCGCCCACCGCGGCAATCGCGCCTCCCAGCAGGAAGGCGTGATGGAACCCGCTCGTGAGCGCCTGGTTGAGGTTGACGTGGCCGATCAGGTTCGCCGTGCGCTCCGTCGCGACCGTGGCCAGCACCGCGAGCCCGAGCGACCCGCCAACCTGTCTCGAGGTGTTCACGAGCCCGGACGCAAGCCCCGATTCCTCCGGCGCGCTGCCCGCCATGGCGGCGATCGTGACCGGCACGAACGCGAGGCCGATGCCGAGCGCTGGGAGCAGCGAGGCGGGAAAGACGTCGACCCAGAAGGTGGCGTTCGCCGGCGCCCGGGCGAACAGGAACATTCCCGCGGAGATCATCGCCATGCCGAGCGCCAGCAGCGGCCCGGCGCCGAAGCGCACGGTGCCGCGGCCCGCCAGCTGCGCTCCCACCACCACCCCCAGCGCCATGGGGAAGAACGCCAGCCCCGTCTGGATCGGTGAGAAGCCGCGAACCTCCTGCAGGTAGAGCGAGAGGAAGTACCACATGGCGAACGCCGAGGCACCGAGCGTGAACACCACGACGTTCGCCGCGCTGAGCTCACGTGACCTGAACACCCTCAGCGGAACCAGCGGGGCCGTGGCGAGTCGCGCCTCGATCAGCACGAACAGCGCGAGCAGGGCCACCCCGATCCCGAGCGTGATCACGGTGTGCGCCGAGGCCCACTTGTAGGTGTCCGTGGTCACGATCCCGTAGACGAGGACGACCAGGCCAGCGGTGACGGTGATCGCGCCCGCGAGGTCGAAGTTGCGCCGGGCGCGGGTGTCCGCGCGGCTCTCGAGGATGTAGTGATGGGCCGCAAGCGCTGCGACCACGCCGATCGGGATGTTGATGAACAGGATCCAGCGCCAGCTCAGCGTCTGCGTGAGGATCCCGCCGAGCAGGGCCCCGGATGCGCCGCCGGCTCCACCCATGGCCCCCCAGAGGCCGAGTGCGCGGTTGCGCTCACGACCGACCGCGAACGTGCTGGTGAGCACCGAGAGCGTGGCCGGGGCGACTATCGCTCCGCCAAGGCCCTGCAGACCCCTGGCGGCGATCAGCATCCCCTTGGTCTGGGCGAGGCCGCCGAGGAGCGACGTGGCGGCGAATACCGCGAGCCCTACCACCAGCAGCTTCCGGCGGCCGAGCAGGTCGGCCGCGCGGCCTCCGAGCAGCAGGAAGCCCGCGAAGGTGAGCGTGTAGGCGTTGACCACCCACTGCAGCTCTGTGCCGGTGAAGTGAAGGTCGGCGCGGATCGACGGCAGCGCGACGTTCACGACTGACACGTCGAGGACCACCATGAACTGCGCGACGCAGCAGATGATCAGCGTCCAGAGCTTGCGCGCCTCGTCTGACGGTGGTTGCGGGCTCACTCAAGTACGACGATAGTCGAACTCGAAATGTGACCGGGGACCGGGCGGTTGCTCAGCTAGGACTGAGTCTCGACGGCCTCGGGCTCCTCTGCCCTCGGTGCGTCGGCGACGGAACGAGGCGCGACCGTGGCGGTCTCCTCGTCAGGTGTCGTCAGCTCGCGCGGGCGACCGGCCGCGCGGGGCGCGGGCGGCGGGGGCGAGCCCGGCTTGAGCCGGATGATGCGGAAGCGCAGCACGCCGTCGGTGATCTTCAGCGTGTGGTCGAGGCGCTCGAGCAGCTCGGAACCCTCGGTCTCGAACTGAAACAGGTGGTAGTCGGCGTCCTGGCGGTGATTGATCTCGAAGGCGATCCGGCGCATGCCCCAGTCGTGGACGCCCACGAGGGTCGCGTTCGACTCGATCGTCGATTGGACGTTGCCGACGATCTCCTTCCGGCGCTCGTCCGGGGCGTTCGAGTCGAGCAGCAACATGAGGTCGTAGAGCCGCATTGAGGGCCGGACCTTAGCAGCGTCGCGCAACCAGACGCCGGGGGGCGAGCCCAGTTGCGGTGCGCCTTAAAAGGGCATGCCAGGGCGGCGAGCGGACGCGGACCCCGGTCTGATCGACCGGATACGTTGGGGAAACGTAGGACGGCTGGCCGCGCTGCTCGCCGCCGGCATGCTGGTGGTCACGGGGCCGCGTGGGTGCTCCACCGCGCCCGCGCCTGCGGTTTCGCTGCCACCGGCGCTGAGGGTCGCACCGGCGCCTACTGCATCGGGAAAGGCGGCGAAACCCGCGGCCGCGCCTCGTCCCAAGCCGCGGCGGCGACCCAAGCGGCGGCGGCCCAAACGCCCGCGCAAGACGCCCGATTTCCCGGAAGCGTCCTGCTTTGACCACGCATACGGTTGTCAAAGCAGGACGGTTGCCGCCGAAACGCGCCCAGCCGCCGCCCGTCGCCGGCGGTGAGTTCGCTCCCTAGGAAGGATCCGGTGGGTCGCGGCGTCCCTTTCTATGAGGGCCGCCGTGCCAGGTACGTCGCGCGGGCGGCCGTGTACGCAAGCCCAAGGAGGCAGGTCCATGCACGTATCGAGACGAGCTGCAGTCGCAATGCTGTCCGTTGCCGCACTTGGAGGCTCGGCCGTGACGGCGGTGAGCGCGCTCGGCCACAATGACGGCCACAGCGGCAATCGGGGTCGGCACCACGCGAGGGTGGCGTTCGAGACGCCGCTGGCGCCGAGCGTTCCCGCCGACCCGGCCCTGCATGGCGTGGCCGCGGGCGGGGCCCCGTGGGTGCTGCGCCGCGGCACCGCGGAGCTCAGCGGCAAGGGCCGCCTCCAGGTGCGGGTCCGCGGCCTGGTGATCCCGCCGCCGGCGGGCAACGGCACGGCCGGACAGGTCATGACCGTCACGGCATCGCTCTACTGCGGGATCGACACCAAGGCGGTCGGCACCACCCCGGCGGCGCCGATCACGCCCAGTGGCAACGCACGCATGACGGGACGGCTGACCCTGCCGGCGAAGTGCCTGGCGCCGGTCGTGCTCGTGCACCCGAACGGCAGCGACGCGGCTTACATAGCGGCTAGCGGGTTCGGCGCCTAGCGCGGAGCGAAGCGGGGCGTGTGGGCGGGCTCCGGTGGGGGTCCGCCCGCGCGCTTGGCCTCGATGTCGGCCAGCTGGTCGTCGATCCAGTCGCCCGGGTCGCGGGCGGTCACGATCCGCTTGAGGCCCTCGGCGCGCCAGACGCGCTCCTCCTGAGACATCGTCAGGGCGCGGTGGATCGCGTCGGCCTGCTCCTGCACGTCGAACGGGTTCACGGACAACGCGAACTCGGCCAGCTCCTCGTGCGCGCCGGTGTTCTCCGACAGCAGGCTGACCCCGGCGTGCTCGTTCACGAGCGGGCCCTCCTTCGCCACCAGGTTCATGCCGTCGAACATCGCGTTCACGATCAGCAGGTCGTAGTGCTTGTAGGCGGCCACCGCCTCGGGCAGGTTCTCCCGCAGCTTGAGGTCGATCGGCATCCAGTCGGTGGTGCCGTGGCGGTGGTTCACGACCGCGACCAGCGCCTCGATCTTCTCCAGGTACTCCAGGTACTCGGGCACGTCCTGCCGCGAGGGCATGAGCTGGGCGATGAAGGTGACCTTCTCGCGGAACTCCGGGTGCTGGGTGAGGAAGAGGTCGAACGCGGTGAAGCCGCGCAGCACGTTCTTTGACAGGTCGGCGCGGTCCACGCGCAGGATCAGATGCTCGCGCCGGCGCCGGAGCAGCTCCTGCTCGTACTCCGCCACCTCGGGGCTGCCGGCCGTGCGCTGGAAGCTCTCGGCCGAGATCGGCAGCGGGTAGGCGCGAATCCACACGTCGCGGCCCTCGAAGCGGACGATGCCGGCCTCCTCGTCCACGTCCATGTCGAACAGCTCGCGGCAGCAGAGCATGAAGTTGCGCTTGTAGGCCCGCGTGTGGAAGCCCACGATGTCGTTTGAGAGCACGCCCTCGTAGATCTCCTCGCGCATGTCGCGCGGGAGCACGCGCCAGGCGTCCGGCTGGGTCCAGGGGATGTGGATGAAGTGGTGGAGGAACACGTCCGGGTTGGAGTGCCGGATCGCGCGCGGCGCGATGTACAGGTGGTAGTCGTGCAGCATCACCACGGCGTCCTGGCCGGCGACCTCCTCCAGCACCGCGCGGGCGAGGTCCTCGTTCACCGCGCGGTAGCCGTGCTCGAAGGCGTCGATCTCGTTGCGGCGGATGTCCGGCGCGTTGGAGAGGTCCCAGAGGTAGTGCTGGATGAACCACAGCAGCGGGTTCGCCACGACGTTGTAGAACTGGTCGTAGGCCTCCGCGTCGCTCTCGACGAGGCGGATCTTGTAGGTCACGCCGCCCACGTCGCAGTCGAAGGAGCCGCCGCCGTGCTGCCGGCTGACCTCCACGTCCTCGTCCGTCATCGCCGAGGCGATCCAGAGCGCGTCACGATGATTCACGAGCCCGGTGAGCGCCGTAACCAGCCCGCCGCCACCCCGGGTGACCGCCAGCTCGCCCCGCTCATCCCGCTCGAACGTCGCGGGACCGCGGTTCGAGACGAGGATGAGTTGAGCTTCCTGGGTCATGCCGAATCAGAGAAGATGCGCAGCCAATCTCGTAGAAGCCTAGGCGTGAGGAAGTTACGGCGTACGTGTTCCTTGCCGGCGCGCGCCAGCCGCTTGCCCAACTCGGGCTCGCGCAGGATCTGAAGGGCGCGCTCGGCGCACTCCTCGGGCGACGAGACGAGGTAGCCGGTCTCGCCGTCCTTCACCTGGAGCGGGATGCCGCCCACGTCGCCGCCGATGAACGGGCGGGCCTTCCAGAGCGCCTCGGAGACCGTGAGGCCGAAGCCCTCGCGGGTGGACTTCTGGATCACCACGTCGGCCTGCGACTGGAAGGCGTTCACCTCGATGGCGCCCACGTTGTTCAGGTTGTTGAGGATCTTGATGTCCGGGTCGCCCTGCGCGTACTCGAGCGTCGAGTTGAAGAACTCCCAGCCCTCGGGGTCGTCGGTGGCCATCGAGCCGACGAGCGCGAGCTGCACGTCGGGCATCTCCGCCGTGACCGCGCGGTAGGCGTCGATCACGCCGACGGGGTCCTTCCACGGGTCGAAGCGCGACACCTGGCAGATCAGCGGCCGATCCACGTCCACGCCGAACTGGTCGCAGACGAACGCCGCGTCTTCCGGGGATAGCGCCATGTTCTTGGGCGACAGCGGGTCGATGGCGGGCGGGCAGATGTGCACGTTCATGTTCTTCAGCCCGGGCGGGACGTAGGTCTCGAGGTGGAAGACGGAGCCGTCGTAATCGCGCACGTGCGGCACCAGGCGCTCGATCGTCTCCAGGTTGGGAGTGGAGAGGTCGATGTGGCAGCGCCAGATCCACTTGCGCGCCTTCTCCGGCACGTGCTGGCGGACTGCGGCCGGCTGCGGGTCGTGCACGATGATCACGTCCCAGCCGTCGCTGAGCTCGACCGCGTTGATGCGGTTGAAGCGCTCGTAGATGATCCACTCGTCCTCGGTGAGCGTCTGCTCGGAGCCCTGGAGCGAGTTGTGCATCAGCTTGGTGACGTTGTAGAACTCCTCGCGGCCGATCATGATCTGCCACTCGGCCTCGATGCCCACGTCGCGCATCAGCGGCACCAGCGTGTAGAGGATCTCCGACACGCCGCCTCCGAAGGCGGTGGCCGACAGGTGGAGCACGCGCAGGCCCTGGAGGGGCTCCACGAGCTCGCGGATCTCCTCAACCAACGGACGGCCGACGAGGTGCGTGTAGTCGGCCAGGCTCTTATGACCGACGGCCACCGGCTGCAGCACTTACCTCACTCCTTTGCTCTTGCGCGCCTTCGTCGACGCGGGGTGACTGAAGAGGACTCCCGAAGTCCCGCAGCCTACTGTTCGGGTTCGGTCAGATACTTCACGAGCGTGACGGATCCTTCTCCGAACTCGCACTCGTCGACCGTCGCGCGGATGATCGCCCGCCCGAGCTCCTGCTCCTCGAGCGAGACCGTGGAGCCGTCGGGACCCCCGATCTCCAGCACCAGGCGGTCCTCGCCGAGCGAGAACTCGCACGAGAGCTGATCGCTCGAGTCCTCGCGCACGAGGCCGGTGGCGGCCTCCGTCACGGCCAGCTTCATGTCCGCGACGTCCTCGGGTTGAAGCGGCGTCAGCCGGCACACCGCCGAGAGGGCAAGTCGCGTAAGGACTATGTACTCCGGCTTTGCCGGCACCGTCAGGCGGACCGTATGGGTGCCGCTCTCGACCGCGCTCATGTCGTCTCCGTTTCCTGTACTGCGTGAAACCTAAACGCAAGACGCTCCATCGCGCCGTCAAGTTCCCCCAGTATCTGATCGTGTAAACGCCGATTCGCGCTCGCGACGATCGACATCTGGTGCTCGGCGCCCGATCCGAGCAGCGGCCGGTCGGCCAGCGTGCGGCCCGTCGCGTCGGTCACCACCGCCCCGCCCTCGGTCAGGCAGAGCGCGGCGGCGGCGAGGTCGTAGGGGGTGTTGTTGAGCACCGCCCCGCCGCCCACGCGCTCGAATTCCGCGCGCGTCTCGGGCACTTCGTCGATCACGCGTGGGCCGGGCTCGATGTACGCATCGAGCTGGCCGGTGAGGATGCGCGTCATGTCGAAGCAGGCCGAGCCCAGCTCGAAGGTGCCGCCGCCAACCGAGGATCCGTCCACCAGGTCGCCGAGCAGCTCGGCGTAGATGCGCATCGGCCTGCCGCGGAAGCCGTAGACCCAGAACATGCGCTCCAGCGAGGTGTTGTGCGAGAGGTTCACCGGGCCGCCCTCCACCAGGCCGCGGCCGCGCTCGGCGAGAAACACCCTCCCCGAGGGGATCTCGACCACGCAGCCCACGCTCACCTCGCCCATCGTCACGTCGTCGCGGAGCGGCGCCGCGGCCACCGACACGCAGCACGACTCGAACCCGGCCAGCGCGGGCCGGGTGCCGTCGATCGGGTCCACCACGAGCACGGTGTCGGCGCTCCCGGACGGGGTGACCAGGCCGCGGTCCTCCGAGTAGAACGCGAGCTCGGGGGCACGCTCGGCGAGGAAGCTCTCGAGCAGCTCCTCCGCAGCGGCGTCGATCGCGAAGGTCACGTCGCCGCCTGCCGCCGGCTCGTCCTCGTGGGCCCGGGCGGCGTGCGAGCCCAGCATGGGCAGCACGCACTCGCGCAGGGCGAGAGCCAGCTCGCGGACGAGCGCCGGCAGCGGCGCCGCGCCGCTCAAGGGGTGGCGCTCGCGGGCCGCGGAGCCAGGGTGGCCGTGACCGTCGTGCGCGTGTGCCCGCGCAGCAGCCCGATGGCGATCTTCTCGCCCGGGTTGCGCAGGGCAATGAAGTTGGCGAGGTCGGTGGGATCGGTCACGGGCTTGCCGGCCACGGACACGATCACGTCGCCTCCCTCGGGCACGCCGCTGTCGCCCTCGAAGGTGATCGTGTTCGTGCCGGCCTTGATCCCGGCCTTCTGCGCCGGGCTGCCGGGCTCGACGCGGCCGACCAGCGCGCCGCTGGTCACGCTCAGGCCGAGCTTGTGGGCGAGCTGGGGATAGAGCGGGACCGAGCTCACGCCGAGGAAGGCGTACTTCACCTGGCCGGTCTCTCGCAGCTGGGTGATCGAGCGCTTCACCGTGTCCGCCGGCACCGCGAAGCCCACGCCCTCGCCGCCACCACCGGTGGACTTGATCTGGGAGTTGATGCCGATCACGTCGCCCTTGGCGTCGATCAGCGGGCCGCCCGAGTTGCCGTGGTTGATGGCGGCGTCGGTCTGGATCGCGTTGTTGATGTCGAACGACGTGAGCGACGTGATGCTGCGGTTGATCGCGGAGATCACGCCGACCGAGAGCGACTGCTGCTCGCCGAAGGGGCTGCCGATCGCGGCGACGGGCTCGCCGACCACGAGGTCGGACGAGGAGCCGAGCGGCAGCTGGGTGAGCTTCAGCCCGGCGGTCGGGATGTTGAGCAGGGCCACGTCCGCGTTCGGGTCGTCGCCCACGATCCGCGCCGGCACGCGGTTGCCGTCCTCGAACTGCACGTAGACCTGCGAGGCCTTCTCGATGCTCGATCCCTGGCCGGAGGTCACCACGTGGGCGTTGGTGGCGATGTCGCCGCTCGCGTCCACCACGAAGCCCGACCCCAGGGCGTCCTCGCCTCGTCCCGCCGTGCCGCCGCCGGCGCCGGGCAGCACCGAGATGATCGTGACCACCCCGGGGGCGTAGTTGCGGTAGATCGAGATCGGGTCGAACTTCGCGCCGCCAGCGCTGGGCTGCTGCTGGATCACCTGCACCCGCGTGGTCTCGGTCTTGTTGGTCGAGCTCGAGCCCGAGCCGCCGGAGCAGCCGGCCGCGGCGACGGCGAGCACGGCGGCCAGGGCGATCGCCCCTGCGCGCCTCACGCGAGACCGTTGTGGTCGAGACCGTTGTGGTGGTCCGATGCAGGCAGGGCCAGCGTGAAGGTGGTCTCGCCGGGCCTGCTGCTCAACTCGATCGTGCCGCTCATCCTGTCGGCAAGCTCGCGGGCGATCGCCAGGCCGAGGCCCGACCCGCGCGCGGCATCGCCGGTGAAGAAGCGCTCGAACACACGCTCGCTGACCGCCGAGGACACGCCCGGCCCGCTGTCGGTAACCGCCAGCTGGGCGGTGCCGTTCTCCCTGTCTGCCATAACCGCCACTCGAGTTCCGTCGGGGGTGTGCCTGAGCGCGTTGTCGAGCAGGATACGCACGATCTGGGCCACCCGTTCCCGGTCACAGACCGCTCCAAGCTCGTCCTCGGGAAGTTGCAGCTCGAGGTCGGTGTTGTGCTGGCCCATCGTCGGGGTGAACTCGCCGGCCACCTCGCGGACCAGCTCGGACAGGTCCACGTCCTCCTGATCCAACTCGAGCGAGCCGGCGTCGATCCGGGACAGGTCGAGCAGCGACACGGCCAGCTTCTGCAGCCGGTCGATCTGCTCGCGCATCAGGCAGAGGAACTCGTGGCGCGTCTCCTCGTCGATGTCCTCGTCCTGGAGGAGCTCCACGAACCCGCCGATCGAGAAGATCGGCGTGCGCAGCTCGTGCGAGGCGTTGGCGATGAAGTCGCGCCGCGCGGTGTCCATGCGCGCGAGCTGCGCCTGCATGTCGTTGAACGCACGCGTGAGCTGGCCCAGCTCATCCTCGGAGCGGACGCGGATCGGATCGTGGAAATTTCCCTCCGCCACGCCCTTCGCCGCCACCTCGAGGCGCCTGACGCGGCGAGCCAGCTGGCGCGCCACCAGATACCCGCCCAGCAGCGCGATCACCAGTGCGATGCCGCCGGAGATCAGCACTCGGGTGCGGACGAGGCGAACGGTGCCGTGCACGTCGGAGAGGTCGCGTGCGTAGACCGCCATCCACTGCGGGTGCTTGGTGGGCAGCGGAACCGCGACCTGCGCCGTCCGGTTCCCACCCTCGCCGACGATGTTCCCCTGAAGGTGGTGCGTCTCGAAGGCCTGGGCGGTCAGCGCCAGGTCGGCGTCGATCCTGGTCGTCACCCTGGAGTTGGAGAGCGGCGGGAACTGAGGGGGAGCTCCGCGCTGACGCTGAATGTCGAAGATCGTGACCTCGGCGTCCGAGCTGTCCGCGAGCGAGCGCACAAGCTCGTCGAACTTGGGCGCCTTCAGAGGTTTGTTGAGTGCGCCCTGGATCAGCGGCGTGAATGCCGGCGCGACCCGCCTGAGCTCGTTCAGGCGCTGATGCTCGAGGCTGGACTGCAGCTGAGGGACGACCGCGAAGAAGATCGCCGAGAACGCGACCGCCGTGATCACGGTGAACAGCAGCGCCAGCTTTGTCCCCAGGGACCGCCCGATCGGACGCCGCAGGTTCATCGGTCTCGGAAGTGGTACCCCACGCCGCGGACCGTAAAGAGGAACTCCGGCTCCTTCGGATCGCGCTCGACCTTCTCGCGGAGGTGCCGGATGTGTACGTCGATGGTGCGGGGATCGCGGAAGGCGGAGTCGCCCCAGAGCCGGTCGAGCAGCATGGTGCGGCTGAAGACTCGGCCGGGGTTGCGGGCGAGGATCGCCAGGATCTCGAACTCCACGTAGGTGAGCCGGACCGCCTCGCCGCGAATCTCGACCGTGCGCTTGGCGAAGTCGATCCGGAGCTCGTCGGCCTCCAGCGGCTCCTCCTCTCGCTGCTCCTCACGCAGCAGGTCGGAGCGCCTGAGCACCGCCTTCACGCGGCTGCGGAACTCGCGCATGGAGAACGGCTTGGTGATGTAGTCGTCCGCGCCGAGCTCGAGGCCGAGCACCTTGTCGAACTCCTCGGCCTTGGCCGTGAGCATGATGATCGGCACGCTGCTCTGGGCCCGAATCTGACGGCAGACGTCGAAGCCGTCTAGCTTCGGGAGCATCACGTCGAGCACGATCAGGTCGAAGCTCTGGCCGCGGCAGCGCTCAAGCGCCTCCTGCCCGTCCATGGCGGGAACAACTTCGTAGCCCTCCTTGCGCAACGGGTACGAGAGCAGCTTTTGGACCGACTGCTCGTCGTCGACCAAGAGGATCCGGGCGGGTTGTGGCGACATGGTTGGCGGCGGGGGGAATCCGTGCCCCTACGGGATTGTAGGTTCAAGTTGTTAGGTTCAAGTTGTGGGATGCCGGAACCGTGATCGAGCTTAGGCTCTACCGCGCCGCTTTCCTGCCGGCGCTCCTGGCCCTGATCGTGGCGATGTTCTCGCTGCAGGACCGACCCCCGGGCATTCCCCAGGCGCTTGCGGCCGACGTTCTGTTCCAGGGCAAGACGGCCGCAGCGACGATCGGTCAGATCGTGGCGCAGACCCCTGATCGCCGTCCCGGCACGATCGGTGACAAGAGGGCGGCGAACATCGTGGCCCACAGCTTTGCCTCGAGCGGGTTCCAGACCGTGATCGATCCGTTCAGCGGCGGGGGCAAGGAGCTCGTGAACGTGGTGGCCCGGCGGGCCGGCGGGTCGAGACGCCAGATCCTGGTGATCGCGCAGCGCGACGCCGACTCGGTGCCCGACGCCACCGGCAGCGCCGCCAACACCGCGGCGCTCGAGGAGATCGCTCGGGTGCTGCAGGGCACGCCGTCGCGTAAGACGCTCGTGCTCGCGTCGGTGGACGGTGGCACGCTCGGCGACCTCGGGGTCAGGCGGCTGCTCGCGAGGCTGCCCGACCGGGACAGGATCGAGGCCGTGATCGTGCTCTCGGACCTGGCCGCGCCGGGCCCGAAGGTGCCGCCGCTGATCGGCTGGTCGAACGGTCCGCAGCGAGTTGGCGTCGGGCTCGAGCGGACGGCCGCCGGATCGATGGCGCAGGAGTTCGGGCGCGAGCCGGCGGGCAGCAGCGCCGCGGCTCAGATGATCCGGCTGGCGTTCCCGCTCGGGATCGGCTTCCAGGGCCCACTGCTGGACTCGGGCCACGACGCGATTCGCTTCTCCGGCAGCGGCGAGCTTCCGCCACCGCCGTCCAAGCGCGGCCTCGCGGACGTCGACGTGGACCGCCTGGGCTCGCTCGGCCGCTCGTCCCTTCGCACGGTGTTCGCGATCGATCAGGGAGCGCGCGACCTCGAGCGCGGGCCCACGTCCTACGTGACCGTGGCCCACAAGGTGCTGCCGTCCTGGTCGCTGGCGCTGCTCGGTCTCTCGCTCATCGCCCCGGCGCTGGTGGCGTCGATCGACGGCCTGGCGCGCGCCCGGCGGCGGCGCGAGCCGGTGGCACGCTGGGCGCGCTGGGTGCTGGTCGCCGGCCTGCCGCTGCTGGTCGTGCTCGTGCTGGCGAAGCTGATGGTGTGGGCCGGAGTGATCGCCGATCCGCCGCCCACGCCGCTGCCACCTGAGCTACGGCCGATGCACGCTGGCGACGTGGTGCTGCTCGGGGTGCTCGCCGGGATCGCGGTCCTGGTGTGGGCGTTCGTATGGCGCTGGGCGCGTGGGAGCCGGCGCGCCCGGCTCGACCCGGCATCGCCCGGCTCGGGCTCGGCGCTGGCGCTCGTGCTGAGCGCCGCCACGCTGTTCGTCTGGCTGGTGAACCCCTACGCCGCCCTCATGCTCATCCCCGCGCTGCACCTCTGGCTGATCGCGGCGATCGCCGACGTACCGCGGCGCGGGCCCGCTCCCGTGCTGCTCGTGATCGGCGGGCTGCTGCCGTTCGCGGCCGTGATCCTCTACTACCTCGACCGGCTCTCGCTCAATCCGCTCGAGGGGGTCTGGTACCTGTTCCTGCTCGTGGTGGGCGGGGACGTGGGGATCTTCGCGAGCCTGGCCGCCTGTGTGCTCGTGGGGGTGTTCGGGTCGTTGGTCGCGGTGCTCCTGGCTCGTGCCCGCAAGCCGCCGGAGGCCCGTGTCGAGGAGGCGGAGCAGCCGAGCGTCTTCGGGCCGGGCGGCTACGCCGGACCCGGCGCGCTCGGCGGCACCAGGTCAGCACTGCGCCGCTAGCCGCCGTTGGGCGCATGGACGCTCGTTCGATGAGTTTCGCCCGCTGCGCTGTCGATATATGCAGCGGAGGCACCGGCGCGCCAGCGCAGCGGCTTCGCCCGCGGGCTCGGGATGCAGGTTTCTCCATGCCGATTTATGCTGGGAAATGTGAGTGGCAGCGGAGATCAGATGAACCTGCACAGAGTCGATCAGGAGCTTGTGCGCCGTGTGGCGGGGGGCGAGTACGTCGTCGACCCGCACGCTGTGGCCGAGGCGATGATCCGCCACGCGCGCCTCAGCGAGGCGCAGCGCTTCTCACGAATGCTCGTAGCCGCGAAGCTCGACCGACTGGCCCGCGGCGCCGAGCAGGCGTAGCCCGCTCCCCGCGCTGGTCTCGCCGATCCACGTGACCGGCAGGCCCGCTGCCTGCTCGATCGCGGCGCGACGCTCGGCGGGCGCGCTGAACAGCAGCTCGTAGTCCTCGCCGCCGGCCGCGGCCAGCTCGATCGCGTCGCGCCCGAGTCGAGCCGCAGCGTCCGCGAGCCCGTCCGCCAGCGGCAAGCGCTCCAGCTCGATGGCGATCTCCACGCCGCTGCGCTCGGCCAGGTGGCGCGCGTCCGTGGCGATCCCGTCGCTCACGTCGATCATCGCGCTTGCCCCAGCGCCGGCGAGCGCGCGACCTGCCGCGAGGCGAGGCTCGGGCCGCCGGTGGCGGGCCACGAGCGCACCGGTGTCGTCGCCCGCCTCCAGCAGGAGCAGGCCCGCCGCGGAGGCGCCCAGCTCGCCCGTCACGCCGATCACCTGCCCGGGTCGAACGCCGTCGCGGTAGACCAGCTCAGATTCGTCGTCGGCCCAGCCGGTCACGGTCACGGACACGAGCAGCTGGGGGGCAGAGACCACGTCGCCGCCGGCGATGCTGGTGCCCGTGCGCTCGGCGAGCGCCTCCATCGCCTCCACGAGCTCCAGCCCAGAGCGTTCGCCGAACCCTGCCGGCAGGCCCAGCGCGACGAAGGCCTCGCCGCTGCGGGCACCCATCGCGGCCAGGTCGGAGAGCGCCGTGGCCAGCGCCTTGTGCCCGACGTCCGCCGGCGAGTGGGTGGACAGCTTGAAGTGCACGCCCTCCACCATCGAGTCGATCGAGGTCACGGCCAGTCCGCCGCCAGCCGCCACCACGGCGGCGTCGTCGCCCGGCCCGCGCACCACCCGCCCGCCGCGAGCCCGCAGCGCCTGCTCGATCGCGGCTATCAGCTCGAGCTCGGCCATCAGAGCGGCACCGCAATCACCAGCATCCAGGCGCACAGGGCCAGCGTCGCCACGATCAGCCTGCGGTCGAGCGCGAGGGCGGCTAGCGGCAGCAGCCAGAGGATGTACCAGGGCACGAGCCACGCCGAGGCCACGAGCAGCGCGAGCGTGGCCCAGCCGGCCATGCGCACCGGATCGGCGCCGCGCCAGGTGCGTACCAAGAGCCATACGAGGCTGATCGCGAACGCGGCTCCGTACACGGCGCGCACCGGCGAGCGGTAGTCCAGCCGGTCACCGGGGAGCAGCGCGCCGAGCAGCTGGGCGGTCTTGTACGGAAAGCTCCAGCGCGAGCTGCGCTGCTGGTTCGAGTTGAGGAAGCTGAGCGCGTCGAGCGCGTGAGTGCCGAACACCGCCAGTCCGATCAGCGCGATCGCGACGAGCACCCCGATCGCCGCGAGCAGTGAGCGCCGCCAGCGCTCCCGATCTCCCAGCACGAGGAACGGCACCACGAGCCCGGCGGATGCCTTGATGCCGGCCCCCGCCGCGGCGACCCCGGTCCCCGCGACCTGCGACCCGCGTACCGCCACCAGGATCCCGCCGACGACCAGCAGCATCACGAGCGCCTCGTTGTGCGCCCCGCCGACCACGTGCACGAGCGTGATGGGGTTGAGGCCGATCAGCAACGCGGGGATGACCGGATCCCTCCCCAGCGCCTTCGCCCCCTTCCACACGAGCACGACGACCCCGAACGAGCAGACCGCGGCCACGCCCTTCAGCACCCAGAACGCGGCGGCCACCCCGAGCGGGGCGAGCGCGTAGGTGAAGAGCGTGAACAGGGGGCCGTAGACGGACACCGCGTCCTTGGAGCCCGCGAAGGCGAACACGGGATCGCCGGGGATGTCGAGCGGCGAGTGCGTGTAGGGGTTCAGCGAGTGCTCAACGCCCAGGCGCGCGTAAGCGATGTACGAGAACACGTCCTGCGACAGGAGCGGCGGGGCGAGCAGGAAGAGGAGGTGCAGCGCGGCGATGACCCACAGCACCGAGCGGGCCGGCAGGTCGCGCGCGCGGACCAGCACGACGACGTAGAGCGCCAGCGCCAGCCACAGCCCGGCGTAGAACAGCGGCCCGGCCAGCCGGCCGTCCGCGGCCGACAGCCCGGCGAAGCGCAGCGGACCCAGCAGCCAGCCGGGGGAGCCGCCGACGGTGGCCAGCACGAGTCGGGAGCCCGCCGCCGCCGGCAGCGCGGCGAGGGCCACGTAGAGCAGGCAGAGCGCCCCGAGCGCCAGCACCCCCGGGCGTGCGGCAAGGGCGCCGCGCGGCCGCTCCTCGCTAGCCGGTTGGGTCCGCGGGGGAGCCGCCGCCAGTCCCATTGCCGCCTCCGCCGCCACCGCTGCTCGGCTCCTTGGGCTTCGAGGACGGGGTCTTCGGCGACTTCTGCGGCGGCGCCGAGTAGAGGCGCGGGTCGTAGCCCTTGGTGGTGGCGCCGCCGTTCGTCTTCGGTCCGGTGGGACCGACCGGCCCGGTCGGCCCGGTCGAGCCCGTTGTCGTGTAGTGGCCGTAGAACGGGGCCCAGTGCACGGGGGTGAGTGGAAGCGGGAAGTCCCCGCAGAAGCTGCCCTTGGCGGTGGTCATGTAGTCGTGCCAGATCATCGCCGGGAAGCTGCCGCCCTGCATCGGCCCGGCCCCGTGGACGTTCAGCATGCTGACGAGCGCGTTCGGGTAGCCGACCCAGGTGGCCGTTGCCAGCTTCGGCGTGTAGCCGACGAACCAGGCGTCGTTGAAGTCGCTGGTGGTGCCGGTCTTGCCCGCCGCGGGGCAGCCGATGTTCGCGCGCGTGCCCGTGCCGCCGAGCACGTTCTGGTGCAGGATCTTCGTGACCTCGTAGGCCTCGCCGTCGGTGAGCACCCGGTTGCCGGGGTTGCGCCCGACGCGGTCCGACTTGCCGTCGGGGAACACGACCTTCGTGATCGCCACCGGCTTGTGGTGCACTCCGCCGTCGGCGAGCGTGGCGTAGGCGTCGGCCATCTCGAGCGGGGAGACGCCCAGCCTGAGACCGCCGAGGCCCTCGGCCGGGTAGCCGTCGAGGTGGGTGGTGATGCCCATCTCCTTGGCGGTCTCCGCAACGTTCTTCGGTCCCAGGTCGAGGTCGAGCTGCGCGTAGACCGTGTTGTCGGAGTGCAGCGTGGCCTTGACGAGGTTGACGTGGCCGAGGTAGTCGTTGCCGAAGGTATGGACCATCCACGGCGTGCCGTCGAGGTTGATGTCGAGCGGGTGTGAGTTGTAATAGGTCGTGTTCGGGTTCACGCCCTGCTTGATGGCCGTGGCCAGCACGAACGTCTTGAACGCCGAGCCCGGCTGCCTGTGCCCCTGGGCGGCCAGGTTGAACTTGCTGTTCTTGTACGTGCCGCTCGAGGCCATCGCCAGCACGTGGCCGTTCGAGGGATCGATCGTCACGATCGCCGAGCTGGGGTCGGTGGGCAGGTTCAGCTGGCCGGCGATCGCGTTGCGCGCCGCCGTCTGCAGCTCGGGCTCGATCGTGGTGTAGACCCTCAGCCCGCCCTGCCGGAAGACGTTCACGCCGTAGCGCTGGATCAGCTGGTCCTGCACGAAGTCGAAGAAGTAGGGCTCGTGGCGCTTCGTGTAGAGCGTGCCGGGGTCGAGCTTGAGGGGAGCCTGCTGCGCCTGCTGTTCCTGCTGCAGCGAGATGTAGTGGTTCGTGTACATCCGCTCCAGCACGGCGTTGCGGCGCGCGAGGGCGCCACCCGGGTTGGTGAACGGGTTGTAGATCGACGGCGCCTGCGGCAGGCCGGCGATCATCGCGGCCTGGTCGAGGGTGAGCTCCTTCGCGTGCTTGCCGAAGTAGGTCTGGGCGGCCGCCTCGGCGCCGAGCGCGGTGTTGCCGTTCACGGTCCCGTAGGGCACGTCGTTGAGGTACTGCTCGAGGATCCACTGCTTCGTATGGCTCTTCTCGAGCTCAGAGGCCATCTTGGCCTCGCGGATCTTGCGCTTCAGGTCGCGCTGGGGCGAGCGGATGTAGAGGTTGCGCACGAGCTGCTGGGTGATCGTCGAGCCGCCCTGCAACTTCTTGCCCGACACGGCGTCGCGGAAGGCGGCGCGCACGATCGACTCGTAATCCACCCCGCCGTGGTGGTAGAAGCGCTGGTCCTCGATCGCGACAGTGGCGTTGCGCAGGTCCGTGGGCATGTCAGCCCAGGTGATCGGCGTGCGGATCGTGCTCGACTGCACGTAGCCCAGCCGGCGGCCGTCGGCGGCGAAGATCTCGGAGCTGGCGCCCTTGTCGATCGGCTTCAGGTCGTCGACGTTGGGGGCGGTGCCCGCGACCGCGAGTATGTAGCCCACGACCGAGAGCGCGCCGATCAGCGCAGCGGACGCGATCAGCGCTATGCCGAGGAAAATCCAGTTACGCGGGCGGGCCTTGTTCCGACGCCGCCTCGCCTGTCGTTGACGGTGGGTCATCGCGAAGGCGGCCCGCAATGGGCCGCGGGTTCAGCCGCCCAGGATAGAAGCTTGATGCAGTCGTTCGATGCATCTAGCGCGAAGTCCTGCCGCGGCCGCGCCCCGCTCCGGGGCGGATGCCGCCCAGGTCGCGACGTTCAGCCGGATGCCCTCCCACGTCATCTCGGCCACCGCGACCGTCGCGTCCGGCTCCTCCGAGAGGAGCGTGACCGCCTTGGCCACGTCGGCGTCCAGGGGCAGCCAGATCGACACCTCCACGCGCACCCGCGGGTCGACGATCGTGTGGTTGATCACGCTGCTCGCGGCGAGCTGCTCGTTGGGGATGATCAGCCGGCGGCCGTCGTCGAGCCGCACGTGTGTATAGGTGAGACGCACGTCCTCCACCGTTCCGGTCTCGCCCTGGAAGGTGATGAGGTCGTCCACCCGGATGGGCTGCGTGACCGCGAGCAGGATGCCCGCGACCCCGTTGGCCAGCGTCTGGCGAGCGGCGAAGCCGACGATCAGGCCGAGCACCGCCGACGACGCGAGCACCCCGGCGGCCACGCGCTTCACCGCGGCGAACTGAAGCAGCGCGAACGCGACCCCGATCACGATGATCGTCGCGAAGATGAGACGACGAATCAGCCGCAGGCGGGTGTCTGCTCCTGGTGACAGCTCCCGCCCTGTGACCGATTGGGCGAGCTTCACGCTGCGCCGGGAGAGCGCGCGGTCCACCAGCTTGGCCAGCAGGAACGCCACGACCACCGACGCGATGGCGGTGAGCTCCTGCGCGTGGGCGTTGACGAACGACGAGCCGGTGGGAAGATCGACGGCCGGCATGACGCGGGAGGCTATCTTCGAGACCCGCCGGACCGACCGCCTTTGATCTCCACGCTCACGATCGACGCCCTCGGAACGCTCGTGCGCATGGAGCCGCCCGCCCCTCACCTGCGCGCGGAGCTGCGACGGGTGGCGGGCGTCGAGGTGAGCGAGGAGCGCGCGGCACGCGGATTCGCGGCCGAGATCGCCTACTACCTCGCGCACCACCTGGAGGGCGGCGATCCCGCCTCGCTGTCCGCACTGCGCGATCGCTGCGCGGCGGTGCTGCGCGACGCGCTCGAGCTGCCGGACCTCGAGCTCGCGCAGGTGCGCGAGGCGCTGCTGGCGTCGCTCCATTTCCACGCCTTCCCCGACGCCGCCCCGGCCCTCGAGGAGCTGCGTGCCCGCGGGCTGCGCCTGGTGGTGGCGAGCAACTGGGATTCGTCGCTGCCCCAGGTGCTCGAGCGGGCCGGGCTGGCTCCTCTGCTCGACGGCGTGGTGTCGTCTGCCATGGTCGGCGCCACGAAGCCGGCACCCGAGGTCTTCCGGGCCGCGCTGGCCCTCGCCGGGGCCGGACCCGAGGAGGCGTTGCACGTGGGCGATTCGCTCGACAACGACGTGGTTGGCGCGCGTGAGCTGGGCATCCGAGCCGTGCTGATCGCCCGAGACGGGGCCACTCCGGTCGCCGGTGTGACCACGATCGGGGCGCTGACACAGCTGCCGGGCCTACTCTCTGAGCAGTGACGACCGAGCTCGAGCAAGCCTCGCAGCCGCCCGACGGCGCCACTCCGGCGAAGCGTCCCGCGCTCGATGAGCAGGGGCGGCCGCGCTGGCCGGTCTGGTTCGGGCCCGCCGGCTTCTTCGCCGGTCTGGTGGGCACCGCGGTGGTCTTCGCCATTGCCGGCGTGATCGCGTCCGCCACCGGGCATCACCTCGGCACCACGGGCCCCGGCATCGAGCTCGGCGGCACGCTTGTGCAGGACGGCTTCTTCGTGCTGGCCGCCGTGGTGCTCGCCTCGTTCATCGCACCGCCCAAGCTGTGGCACTTCGGCATTCGCTCCGCACCGCTCGGCTACACCGCGCGCCAGGCGGCCAAGGCGCTCGCAGCTTTCTACGTGTTCGCGCTCGTCTACACGGAGGTGCTGCACCCGCACGGGCAGCAGAGCGTGGCGAAGGACCTCGGCGCGAACAACGGCGGCCTCGACATGGTGCTCGGCGCGATCCTGGTGGTGGCGATCGCCCCGGCCTGCGAGGAGTTCTTCTTCCGGGGCTTCTTCTACCGCGGGCTGCGCAGCCGCTTCGGCATCATCAGCGCGGCCCTGATCGACGGGCTGGTCTTCGGGGCCATCCACTACACGGACCCGAAGACGCTGTCGCTGCTGCCGATCCTGGCGGTGCTGGGCTTCCTCTTCTGCCTGCTCTACGAGCGCACCGGCACGCTGCTGGCCTCGATCTCGCTGCATGCGATCAACAACGGCATCGCCTACGGCTCGACCGTGCACGGGAGCGGCGCCCTCGCGGCGGGCCTGGCGATCGGCGTGGTGGCGGTGTGCGTCGTGCTGCTGCGCACGCTGGGCCATCCGGCGCCCGTCGCGGTCAGCCCTGCCACCGGCTAGAGCCGCAGGGCCTCGATCGCGCGCTCGGCGGCGCGAGCAAGGTCGTCGTGGCTGCTCGGGTTGTAGAGCGGCCCCATCCCGTCCGTGATCAGCACCTGCACCTGAGCCACACCGCGCGCGTCCACGGGACCCGGGACGATCAGCTCGTCCGCGAGGCGCGACAGCTCGGGCGTCGCGCTCACCACGCTCCAGCGCGCCACCGGCACCTGGGCGCGAGGCGGACTCTTCCTGGCGTGGAGGATCGCCTCTCGCAGGGTGCGGGCGAGCTTGCGACGGGTGGAGAGCGTCGTCAGGCGCCGGGCGCGCAGTGCCACTGCCGGACGGGTTTCCGCCGGCTCTCCCGCCGCCAGCGCGCGATCGAGCGCACGGGCGCGCAGGTGCACGCTCACCCGATCGAGCAACCCGGCGCGCTGCACGAACGGCAGCTCGTTGGGACCTACCAGGATGACCGTGCGGTCGCCGATGCCGGATCCGAGCTTCATAACCGTCTAGAAGGATAGAGCGGTTACCCGAGAACCGAGCAGGTCAAACGAGTCCGGAGCCGCTCAGATGCCGAGCGTGCGCGCGATCAGCGCGTCGAACACGCGGTCCGGCAGCAGCGCCGCCGCGCGGGCCCTGCTCTTCGCCTCGCTGCCCACGAGGTAGCGCGTCTTGGGGCGGCTCGCGGTGAGGGCGTGCGCCACCGCCTCGGCCACCTTGATCGGCGGCGTGCCGGTCTCCCCGAGCCCGATGGTCTCCGTCCGAATACGGTCGATCAGCTTGCCGTAGAGCTCCAGGCTCTCGGGCGGCATGCGGGACGCGACCTCTTCGTTCGCCGCACGCGACTTGTCCCAGATCGGAGTGGCCACCGCGCCAGGCTCGACGATCGAGACGTGCATCCCCCAGGGCCGCAGCTCGCGCCGCAGCGAGTCGGTGATCGCCTCCAGCGCGAACTTCGACGCGGCGTACGGGGACAGCAGCGGCAGCGCCACGCGCCCGCCGATCGAGCCGATGTTCACCACTCGGCCGCGGGCCCGGCGCAGGGCGGGCAGAAACGCCTGCGTGACCGCGACCTGGCCGATCACGTTCACCTCCAGCTGGTGGCGGAGTTCCTCGATCGGCACGAACTCCACCGGTCCGGCCACCGCCACGCCCGCGTTGTTCACGAGCCCGGCCAGCGGCGCGTCACCCAGCTGGCTCGCGGCGGAGCGGATCGAGTCCGCGTCGGTCACGTCGATCGTCAGCGGCTCGGCGCCCGCGCTGCGCAGCCGCTCGGCGTCCTCCGGCTTGCGCACCCCACCGAAGATCCGGAAGCCCAGGCCCCGCAGATGTGTCGCGCATGCTGCACCGATCCCGGTTGACGCTCCGGTGATCACCACAGCCCCTCTGTCCTGTGCCGCCATCGCGCCAGGAACCTACAACAGCGGCGGGAGCGGGGTTCCACCTAGCAAGCAAACTGACCGGCTTGCCTATTAAAGTGGGGTCATGCGCCGCACTCTGGTCCTTCTCGTGGCGCTGCTTGTGGTACCGGCCAGCGCCCACGCCGCGTCTCCTCGCGCGATCCAGGTGGCCACAGGCATCAAGGACGGTAAGCGCACCTACGTGATGAAGGGGCAGCGCGTTCTGCTGCAGGGCGCCCGCCCGTTCGCTGACCCCGGCTTCGTCACCGCCACGGTCACCTCACACAGGCATTCGGTTGTGGCCCGCGGCAGGCTGCACGGCGCGGCGGGGGCCATCGGCGGGGTCAAGCTCCACTTCACCGCCCGGCGCACGGGCAGCTACCGGATCGCCATTCGCGTGTTCAAGGACTCGGATCCCACGCACCTGGTGGCCGGCAAGGTCCTGGCCGTCCACGCGGTCGATCCCCGAGTGAAGTTCGGCCAGGGCGGCCTGGACGTGCGCCTGCTGCAACGCGGCCTGCGCACGCTCTCCTACGTCACGCCGCTCGGGGGCAGCTACGGCGATGCCACGGGCCGCGCCGTGCTGGCCTTCCGCAAGGTCAACGGCATGGCGCGCACCGAAACGGCCGACCACTCGGTGTTCGCAAAGCTCTTCCGGGGCCAGGGAGGCTTCACGCTGCGCTACCCGAAGGCGGGCCGGCATGTGGAGTTCGACTGGTCGCGCCAGGTGCTCGTGTTCGCGCAGGGCGGCAAGCCGGTGCGCATCTACCACGCGTCATCCGGCAAGCCGTCCACGCCCACGGTGTTCGGCACCTTCCACTTCTACTCGAAGACCTTCGGCACCAACGCCAAGGGCATGGTCGACTCGAGCTACTTCATCCGCGGCTACGCCGTGCACGGCTACGCGCAGGTCCCGCCGTTCGCCGCCAGCCACGGCTGCATCCGCGTGCCCGTTCCGGACGCGGCGTCGATCTACGCCTGGATCCAGCTCGGCGAGACGATCTTCGTCTACCAGTGAGCCGGCGCTAGGTGCGGCTGAGCGTCGGCCGCCCCTGCAGCCTCACGGCGTAGTTCGCCAGGATGCGCAGCAGCACGAAGTAGAGGAGGAACGCGAGCAGGCTCGGCACGCCGCGTTGGACCCAGATGTTGCCGGAGTGGCTGAGCCCGCTGAAGGGACTCACGAGCACGTCGTTCGCGTCGTCGATCTGCTCGCGCGCCCAGCTGTGCTTGAGCTGACGCTCCTGCTCGGTCTGGGGCGTGGGGTTCGGCGTGTTGATCTGCTCGATCAGGTTCTGCTGCGTCTTGGAGCCCGCCCCGGCCTCCTCGACGGCGAACAGGACAAAGCTCAACACGACGATCACGGTGCAGATCGTCGAAACCCACAGGAGAATGCGCTGGATCACGAGTTGGTCTCTCGCGCCCTGCGGCTCACGCTCTACGGCTCGCGGGCGTTCCGGGCGCCATCCGGCTCAGGGTTAGGATTCGCCACCGTTGTGGCCTTTCCCTTTGCTTACAGCACTCATCGGGCGCGGCGGGTCGAAGCTTGAGCGCGCGCGAGCGGCTGGTGGCCTCGTTGCGCGAGAACGCGCTCGTGATCGGCGAGGTCACGCTCACCAGCGGACGCACGGCGCAGTACTACGTGGACGCCAAGCGCGCGATCATGCTGCCGGACACCTTCCTCGCCCTGGGCGAGCTCGTGGCCGAGCAGGCGCGGGCCTGCGAAGCCACCGCGGTGGGAGGCGTGCCGGTCAGCGCGATCCCCGTCGCGTGCGCGGCGCTGACCGCCGATTCTCCGCCCCACAAGGCGTTCATCGTGCGCAAGGAGCGCAAGGAGCACGGCCTCCAGCGCTGGGTCGAGGGACCGCTGCTGACCCCCGGTGAGCGCTGCCTGGTCGTGGAGGACGTGGTGACAACGGGCGGCTCCACCATCGCCGCTCTCGAGCGCGTGCGCGAGGAGGGCTACACGCTCGCCGGCGTGGTCAGCGTGCTCGACCGCCTGGCGGGCGGCGGCGAGGCGATCGAGGCCGCACTGGACGGCGCCCCGTATCTCGCATTGACCACGATCGACGACGTCTACCCGGACCGGCCCGACAGGTAGCGCGCCGGCGCGCCCTCTTCCCAGGCCAGCGCGCCGCCCAGCAGCAATACCAGCGCAGCCAGCTGCGCCACGGCCGAGACCTCCGTCCCCAGCGGGATGGTGGCGAGCGCCAGCAGCGCCGCAAGGGCGCGCACGCGGCCCTGGCCGATGCGTAGCGCATGGCGCATCAGCACGTCTCCGAGCAGGAACAGCGCCACGCCGCCCGCCAGGGACACCGCGGGCTCGGTCGCGAGCGCCTCGGACGCGTGACCGCTCGACTCCTTCAGCGTGGCCGCGATCCCGACGATGCCGAGCAGGATGGGAAGGTGCGCGTAGCCGAATGCGTTGAGCGCCATCCTGGAGCGCTCGCGCGGTGGTGCAGCGGCCAGGGCGCGCTCGGCCCGCGCGTCATCGCCGCCGAAATAGGCCCACCAGAGGCAGGCGCTCAGCGCCAGCCCCAGCAGGGCTATTCCCACCAGCCCGAGGTCGACCGGCAGGCCCGCCGCCCCGATGCCCACAGCCACCACCGACTCTCCGATCGCGACGATCACCACCAGCCCGTGCCTCTCCACGAAGTGCGCCGGCGCGACCTCGAAGCTGGTGGTGTCCTGGATCAGAGGCGTGAGCCACTCGAACAGCGGCCGCGAGCGCCCAGAGCACGTACCTGGCCGTGCCGCCCGCGATCCCGCCCGCCAGCACCATCAGCCCCGTGGTGAGGTTGAACGGCGCGAGCGCGACGATGGCCTGGGTGACCGAGGCCGAGGAGCTGCGCGTGAACAGCCCGGCGTGGACGATCACCACCAGCAGGTAGGCCAGGCCGAAGCTCAGCCCGCTGCCCTTGAAGGCGCCCGGAATGGAGAGCGCGAGGATGAGGTAGGCGCCCATGCCGGCCAGGAGGAAGAAGCGGCGGCTGGCGCGGTCGGGCGCCACCGCGTTCGTCAGCCAGGCGTAGCCCGCGTACATCCACCAGATCAGGGCCAGCAGCACCAGGGCCTGGAACACGCCCGTCGCGTCCGGCCTGTGCACCAGCAGCGCGGTGAGCTGGGTGATCGTGAAGACGAAGACCAGGTCGAAGAACAGCTCGAGCGTGGAGACGCGCTCGACGACCTCCCGCGGCTCGTCCGTCACTCGCCTCCGCGGTTCCAGGTGCGGAAGGCCGCGAGCAGCTCCTCGCGAGCGGCGGGCTGCAGCGACTCCTCGCGCAGCGCCCCCACGGCCCGGATCGTCAGGCGCAGATGCTCCAGGTGCTCGGTGCAGCCCGCGCAGAGCCCGATGTGGTGCTCGAACTCCCGCCGCTCCCCGGCCGGGAGCGCGTCGTCGAAGTAATCCGTCACGAGCTCAACGAGCTCCTTGCAGCTCAGGTCACTCACCCGTCTTCGTTCTCCCCGAAATACCGCTCCAGCGCGCGCCTCACCGTCGAGCGGGCGCGGTGCAGGAGCACGCGCTGATTGGTATCCGTAACGCCCAGAACGTTACGAACGTCCTCCGCGCTCAGCCCCTCGATGTCGCGCAGGGTGATCGCCGCGCGCTGCGACGGCGGCAGGCCCTCGATCGTGGACAGAATCAGCTCGCGCGCCTCGCCCGCCAGCAGACGCTCCTCGGGATCACCCTCCCAGGGGCGCGGAGGGTCGCTCCAGGCGCCGGCCAAGGGGTCCTCGAGCCGGAAGCGGTCCGCGTCCACCGCGGGCTCGTCCGAGTCGCCGATCGACGAGAAGGGGACGCTGCGCGCCTCGCGCTGGCCCCTCGTCTTGGCCCGGTTTGTGAGGATCCGGAACAGCCAGGTCTTCAGCGACGAGCGGCCCTCGAAGCGGTCGATCCCGTTCACCACCGCCAGCCAGGTCTCCGCGGCCACGTCCTCGGCGGTGGCGTTGTCCCGCACGTACATGCGAGCCACCCGGACGAGCGAGGCGTGGTAGCGGTCCACCAGCTCCGCGAAGGCCTCCTCGTCGCCCGCGCGCAGCCTCTCGACCAGCTCGGCGTCGTCGTGCGAGTCCATCCCCCGGGAGCGTACGGGCAGCGGCCGCTAGTGACACACCAGGCGCTGCTCCTTGCAGGGCTGCTGCGCGCTCAGCACCACGCGGTCGGCCTGGGCGGCGCCCGAGAACGGCTCGGTCTCCACCAGATCCACGGAGTCGAGCGTGGACGGCGCCGTGAGGTTCAGGTAGGCGAAGCCGACCGACGTCTTCGAGATCCCGAACGGCCCACCCGCCCCCACCGAGCCGCCGTCAACAACCACGATCGGCCCGTACTTGTCGATGTGCTGCTTGTGGTCGTGGCCGGTGAGGATGGTGAGCGGCCAGGAATAGCCCTGAGCCTGCAGCGTGCGCGCGAGGTACTGGGCGATGCCGTTCTCGTGGATCAGCACCATGTCGGGCCGCTCCGGCAGCTTGCCGAACCACCCGGCCACCTGCTCCTCGGCCGCCTTGAAGTCGATGTCCCCGCTCGGCAGCTGGGCGAACGAGAAGATGCGCTTCGGGTCGGCGGGGTCGTCGCTGTAGGACTGGAGCGGGTCCTCGTAGCCCGCCACGCGCAGGCCGAGCACCTGCTGTACCGGCTTGCCGTCGGTATGGCCGTTCGGCAGCAGGCGACCGGTGCTCGTCAGCACGGTCACCCCGACACCCGCCAGCTTGCGCATGAGAATCGATGAGTCGTGATTGCCGGAGGTGGCCACGATCGGCCGCCCCAGGTCCTTGAATTGCGGCGCCAGCACCCTCGCCTCATCGGCGCTGCCCGTCTGGCCGAAGTCGCCCGGGAAGAAGAGCGGCTCGGTGCGGAACTCGCGCCGCACGGCGTCGAGCGCCAGCAGGTTGTCGTGCAGGTCTGAGGCGAGCACGGCCTGATGGGTTGGCGGCACGCCGCGCGAGAAGCGGCCGCCGGCGGCCACCAAAGCGGCGAACCCTCCCAGGGCGCGCTGCACCTGAGACGTGTAGCCGGCGCCCTCACGCTGGGCGTTGTCGGCCACCTTCAAGAGCTGCTCTAGCTCGGCGCCGCGCGCGTAGAAGTGCGGGTGATCGAAGGAGTTCGGGTCGAACGTGGACTGCACGCGCAGCAGTACCGCGCCGCCGATCAGGATCGCGCACAGGGGCGGCGTGACGGTCATCACGATCAGCTGGCCACGGCGTACGCCCGGCCGGCGGATCAGTGCCGCTCCGAGCAACAGCCCCAGTGCCAGCGCGCCGCCGATCGCCCAGCGGTAGGCACGAAGGAGCGAGGCGCGCGCTGCGTGGCGAGCGTCGCGCTCGGACTTCGCCAGCACCGTGCCGTTGCCGGCCGCGGCGCCGAGGACGGCCCGGCGGTTCACCGCGCGCGGCTCGACGTGGACCGTAAGCGGCGCCTGGAACGCGTGCCCGCGGGCGCCCCAATTCGCGATCGGCACGAACGCATCCACGCGGCCGTGGATGGACGGCGAGACCGAGAACGACACGGTGCCCAGCTCAGTGCGGTGGGTGGTGCTCCCTGCCAGGCGCAGGCCGCCGAGCATGCCCGCGACGGTGAGCGCGAGCAGGCCGAGCGCCACCAGCAGCGGTCGCGCCACCCTGCGCGGAGGCAGGGGCGGGCGTGGGATCAACGGCACGCCCTCTCGTCTCTCGATCAGCTGAAGCATGCTTCGATAAAACGCTGCTGTCGGGGACGTCGCGGGGCCGCGGTGCTACGTCTTCAAGACGATACGCCCCACCGTTACCCGGATCCGGCGATTCGCTCAACCAGCGCTCTCTGAGCGCCGTCAAGCCACGGTCCGGAGCCCGCGGCGGCGTTTTCCAGCGCCCGCCCGGGCCTACTTGTGGCGGGGATCACGAAGTCCACGCGGGCATCCGACAGCGCCCACTTGAGGAGCGCCTGGGCGAAGGTCTCGACCCCGAGCTGCGCGAGCTCGTCCTCGCCGGCCTGTCGCCTTGCCAGCCGGCCCTCGCCCAGGGGCCGCATCACCAGCACGCCCAGCCCGAGCTCCTCCGCCAGCGGCAGGATCCGCTCCTCCACCTCGCGCTCGAACGGGTTGTAGGGGATCTGGATCGCCTCGATCCGGCCCGTGCGCATCACCCGCTCCAGCTCGCCGAACGCGCCCGCCGAGTAGTGGGTGGCCCCGATCAGCCGCACGCTGCCGGCGTCGCGCTCGCGCTCGAGCCAGTCGAGCCGCTCTCGCCAGTCGAGCAGGTTGTGGATCTGCATCAGCTCGATCCGGCCGCCGAAGAAGCCCAGCTGCTCCTTGAACCTGGCCTCGGCCTCGGCCTGCGTCTGGGACCAGGTCTTGGTGGCGAGGAAGGCGTCGCCGCGGCGCTCGGCCAGGGCGGCGCCCAGTCGCTCCTCCGAGCGCCCGTACATCGGGGAGGAGTCGAACACGGTCGTGCCGGACTCCAGCGCCGCGGCCACCACGTCGTCCACCTGCTGCTGTTCGCCCGCACCCACGTCGAACGTCTGCCAGGTGCCCATCCCGATTACGGGCAGCTCGATCCCGGTGGTTCCGAAGGCGCGCGTCTCCATAGCTCCCTAGTCTGCCCGGAAATGCTCACGGGACTCGCCCACGTCGACCTCGTGTGCCGCGACGTGGATCGCTCGATGGCCTTCTACCTCCACGTGTTCGGCGGCCTCGGCCTTGGCTCTCACGCGACGTTCCCGGGCGAGCGCGGCGAGGAGATCCACTACCTGCGCTTCCCCGGCGACGGCTCCGGCTCGATCGGCCTGCGCGCGGCGTCGGGTCCCGAGGCCGAGCAGCCGTTCGAGCTCTACGCGCCGGGCTTCCACCACCTGTGCTTCGCGGTGGAGGAGCGCGGGGACGTGGACGCCGCCCATGAGGCCGCCGTCTCCGCGGGTGCCGAGATCCTCCACCAGCCGCGCCCCTGGCCCGACTACCACCCGGACTACTACGCCACCTTCTTCCTCGATCCCGACGGCTTCCGGGTCGAGGTGCGCTCGCGCTGAGAGAGAGCGCCCCGGGCAGGATTCGAACCTGCGACCTACCGCTTAGGAGGCGGTCGCTCTATCCCCTGAGCTACCGGGGCTCAGAGCGTGGAAGCGTAGCCCGCGCGGTCACTCCTCTTCGTACAGCGACTCGCTCGCCAGCTCGCGGCCGGTCGCGCCCCACAGCTTCACCTCGATGTAGTCGCCGGTGTAGTTGTCGAGCGAAACCAGCGTGAAGCGGTCCTCGGCGAGCACGCACTGGTCGGTGGTGGTCGGACCGAGCTCCACGGTGACCACCGCGCCGTTCTCCACCAGCGACACGCCCCACACGAGCGCGATCTCCCCGTTGCGCCCCTGCGGGCCGCGCCAGCTGCCGATCACGTCGTCGGAGAGGTCGAGCGTCCAGTCGGGGTTGGCCTCGGCGGTCTCGTCCGTGTAGTCGGCACGCGCCTGGAAGTCGCGCGCCTCGGCGCCGTCGTGCTCACGCGTGAACGACACGTAGCCGAACAGCTCGAAGCCGTTCTCGGTTGGCGCGGTGGCCGGCACGTAGGTGCGGCCGCCGTACGTGCGGTCCGGAAACCAGCTGATGGCGCCGGGCTCGCCGATCTCCTCCTCGGCCTCCACCTGCCGGCAGGCCTCGAGGAAGTGGTTGGCCAGCGCCTCCTCCCAGCGCCCGTACGGGAGCGCCTCGCGTGGATGCTCGGCGATGTGGCGGGGAATCGGGCGCTCGTCGGGTGGCACGGCGCGCGAGCCTAACGGGCCGGGACGCTCACGCGTCGCGCAACTGCTCGGCGGCGCGCTCCGGCGGCATCACGTTGAGGTTCACGCCGGTGCCCATCTCGAGCCCCGCGAGCTTGGTCAGGCGCGGCAGCAGATCGAGCCGCCAGCAGAAGTGCTCGGCTCCGGAGGGCGCGGTGCGCACCCACATGTTCAGCGGCGGCACTCCGCCCAGAACGCGCTCGAGCCGCCCCAGCACGTCGTGCAGCAGCCGCGCGCAGAGCGGGCCGTCGTCCTCGAACCGCGCGACCGGGCGGCGCGGCACGATCTGCAGCTCGAACGGCACGCGCGAGCCGAACGGGCAGAGCGCCACACCCTCCTCGTCGATCGCCACCACGCGCTCCTGCAGGCGCACCTCCTCCTGGAGCAGGTCGGCGAGCAGGTTCCTCCCGTTCGTGCGCAGCGAATAGGCCGTGAAGCGCTCCCGCTCCCGTGCCACCGCGGCCGGCACGAACGGCAGCGCGTAGAGCTGGGCGTGCGTGTGCGGAAGCGAGGCCCCCGCGTCGCGCCCCTCGTTCACGATCAGGTGCCGGTAGGGAGCGCCGTCGTGAGCGAGCATCCGCGAGCGCCAGACACCCATCGCCAGCTCGACCTGCTCGGGCGCAAGGTCACGCAGCGAGGTGACCGGCAGAGGCGAATTGACGATGACCTCGTGCGCGCCCTCAGCAGGCCCAACGCCAAAAAACCCAGGCTCCCCCCGAAGCTCAGAGGCCAACGGATCAAAGTCCTGTGGACTGTGGACTGTCCCCTGTGGACTCGACAAAGCGGGATAGAGGTTCGGCACCACACGCACTGCCCATCCCGGCGAATCAACGTCGGGGCTAGCCCGCAGGGCGAACAGCTCAGGCGGCGTCCGGTCCTCATGCCCCTCGAGGAACGGATCGGTCTCGGGATCGATCGGCTCGCGCGGCTCCGCGCTGAAGCCTCCCCCAGGGCGCCCGGCGCGGTCGCCGGCGACGATCGTCTTCAGACCCGTCAGCGGGTCGATTCGGAGCTCAGGCACGAATCAGCGAGCGTACCTGGCGATGTCCTGCTGCATCTGGACGCGCTTTTGGTAGCCGCCGATGTGGGTGGCCACGAGCTTCCCCTGCGAGTTGAAGAAGACCGTGGTGGGGAAGGCGCCCACGATGTTCATCGATGCCGCGATCTTCAGGTTCGGGTCCGAGTAACTCGGATAGCTCACAGGCAGCTGCTTCAGGAAGGTCTTGGCGTCGCTCGTCACGTCGTTCGAGTCCACGCCGAGGAACGCCACGCTCTTGCCGTACTTCACCGACAGCGACTGGAACCAGGGGAACTCCTGGCGGCACGGCCCGCACCAGGCGGCCCACTTGTTGACCACCACCGGATGGCCGTGAAGCGCGGCCAGCCGCTTCTTGAAGGCGTCCGTGCCTCCGCCGAGCAGCTCGCTGCCCTGGCTGTGGAGCGAGGCCAGCACCGGCGGCGAGCCCGCGAACGCCTTCTGCAGGGCCGCGCTGCCCGGCGCCTCGCTCTTCGGTTTGCCGTTGCCGCCACGCGTGATGGCGAGCACCGCGATCGCGGCCACCACTATCAGCGTCCCTATCAACCAGCGTCGTCGCATGCGCGCCGCATAGCCTGGCACACGGGATCACGAGCATTGACGGACCGGTCCAACGGCTAACGGTGCTTTAATACACAGCTAGACGCCGCGCTGTTGGGAGGGCGCGGGCCTGCTGCCACACGACTCGGGCAGCTATTCCGCCGGATGATCGCCGCCCCGACCCTGCGGCGGTCTCGCAAGCAGACGGCGCCGCTTTCTAAGACTCGTAGACCGAGAAGCCGCCATGGCTGATAGCACCTCTTCTGTCCTAGCCTCCGCGCCAGTTCCGAGCGTGGACCTCGAACGCGTAGAAAAGTTCACGCGTGAACCGTTCCTGCTCGAGGGCGAGGACGCGAGCGTGGCGCTGGCCGAGGGCACGCCCCGCCGGCGCGCGTTCGACGCTGCGATGGCCGAGATCGAGGCCGGCCGCGAGCATCCCTCGATCGCCTGGCGGCGCGAGTACTCGCTGCTGCTCGGCCTGGAGCGGCTGCTCTCCGAGGAGGAGCCCCACCTGGCCGACGGCACGACCCTCTCCGCCCATCAGGTCGATGCGCTCTCGGGCACCCTGATCGCCCTCGTGGCCGAGGCCCAAGGCGACCAGCCGCGCAACGGCAACGGCCGGCGCGCGATCGAGGAGCTGCCCTCCGGCGAGGAGGAGCTCGAGGGCGACGACGAGCTGGACGACGACGAGCCGCTCGACTGGGATCGCGACGAGGAAGAGGAAGAGGAGCGCGCCGAGGACCAGCTGGTCGACGATCCGAACGCCGCCCGCCGCTTCTGGTTCGAGCACGCCACCGGGGCCGGCAAGACCGTGGCCGCGCTCGGCTTCGTCGAGGCCTCGCGCACCGGCGGCATCCTGATCCTCACCCACCGCCGCAACCTCGTGGATCAGTTCCACGGCGAGCTGTTCGACCGCGGCTACAAGAAGCGCGTCACGCCCGCCATCCTCGGCCGCGACGCGGACCCCAAGCAGGTCGGCCCGGTCACGGTCGAGACCTACCAGTGGTTCGTGCGCAACGCCGGCAACGTCTCCGACGCCTACACGATCGTCATCTGCGACGAGGCCCACACGGCACTCGGCGAGAAGACCAGCGCCGCCATCCGCGCCTGGGAGGGCCCGGTGTTCATCGGCATGACGGCCACCGGCGCGCTGATCGCCCGCCACGTCACGGACCTCTTCCCCACCCAGACCTCTCGCTTCGACCTGGCGCAGGCCGCCCGCCGCGGCGTGATCGCGCCGCTTCGCTGCGTGCGCATCCCGCCCGGCGTGGGCGTGAGGACGATCGCCAAGGTGCCCCTGAGAAAGGGCGAGGTCGATCAGGACTTCGATCAGGAAGAGCTGGCCGCGCTGCTCGACCAGGGCGCCGTTCAACGCCGCCGTGGCCGACCTCTACCGCGTGCGCTTCAAGGACCTGCCCGGCGTGGTCTACTCCGCCGGCGTCCAGCACGCCTACAACGTGGCCAAGGCCTTCCAGGACGCCGGCATGAAGGCCAAGGGCGTGTCGGGCGAGACGCCCAAGCGCGAGCTGGCCCGAATCCTCGCCGCCTACGAGCGCGGCGAGATCGACGTGCTGGTGAACGCCCAGCTGCTGGCCGAGGGCTGGAACTCGCCGCGCGCCACCGTCTGCATGCACCTGGCGCCCACGGCTTCAAAGCGCATCTACCAGCAGCGCGTGGGCCGCGTCACCCGCCGCAACCCGGGCAAGGAAGCGGGCATCGTCGTCGACTTCGTGCACCCGGGCACCACGCACGACGACCCGGTGGTGACGCTTCACAGCCTGCTCGACCGCGACGTCTACCGCGGCGGCGCGATCGTCGTGGGCCCGGTGCGTCGCGGCCGTGGCCGCCGCATCCGCGTGGAGCGCCGCGTGCTGCCGGTCACCCCCGATCCCGACCGCCGCGCCGCGGTGTTCGAGCGCGAGCTGTGGCGTATCGCCGTGGAGAACCTCACCTGGTCCGAGCAGCACGTCTGGGCCGCCCTCGCGGGCGCCCGCGTGGCGTCCAACAACTGGCGCCGCGCCAAGGCGATGATCCACTTCGACAACACCGGCGAGCTGCGCCGGCGCTTCCTCATCACCTGCCTCCAGCGCAACCGCAACTCGCAGCTGCGCATCCGCGCGCTCCAGGAGATCGCCGCCGCCCGCGACGCCGAGGCGTTCGATGAGGCCGTGGAGATCGTCGGCGGCTGGTCGCGCGACGAGCGCCGCGAGGGCGTGAAGGTGCTGCTCCAGGCCCTGGCGGAGCGTTCCATCGGCCGTCGCGACCAGGCCAGCGCCTGGCTCTGGCGGCTCGCCGAGTACACCCGCGAGGTGCACGAGGAGTACGCGGTGCAGCGCTGGCCCGAGACCAAGCGCCTGCTGGGCCTTCTGGTCAACTCATCGGGCGGCGCTCACGCGCGCAACGCCCGCCGCCTGGTCCACGCCTCGCGCAAGCAGGACCGCCGCCTGGCGGCCGCGCTGCTGGCCGCGGCTCTGGCGCATACGCCCGAGGCCGAGGAGGTGCTGCGCGGCGCGCGCACCCGCATGGCCCGCAAGCCGTCGGCACTCGCGCGCGAGCTGCTGCGCAACTTCCCCAAGGGCAGGCGCCGCCGCGGCGGCCGCCGCCGGCGCGGCAAGGGCGCTCAGGGCGAGGCCGCCGCTGCCGGCAAGAACGGCGCCGCCGAGCAGCAGCCGGATCTTGTGGAGAGCGACGAGGATGAGCGCGAGGACGAGCTCGACACCGACGACGATCGCGACGATGACGACGACCGGGACGACGAGGACCGGGACGACGACGAGCGCGAGGACGACGACGACGACCTGGACTCAGACGACGACCAGGACGACGACGAGTCGGCTGCCGCTTAGCTCTGCGTTTGCGGAGTAGCGCCCTCGAGGGCCGCGAGGGCTCCATCGAGGGTGTCGTGCACCGAGAACATGCGGTTCAGCCCGGTGATGTCGAAGATCCTCGCCATCGTCGGGTCCGGGCACAGCACGGCGAGCATCCCGCCGCGCGGCCGTAGCCGCTTCATCCCGCTGACGAGGATGCCGAGCGTGGTCGAGTCGATGAAGGTCGCGTCGGTCAGGTCGAGCACGAGCTTCGTCTTCCCGCTCTCGATCGCGCGGTTCACGTGGTCCTTCAGCTCGGGGGCGGCGTAGAGGTCAACCTCGCCCTGGAGCTTGATGACAATCGAGTCCTCTTTGTGGGACTCGTCTTCTATGTGAAAGTTCATTACTGGCATCCGTGGGAGGGTGATGCGCCGACGCAGTACGAGCCGGCCCGGTAGCCGGGCGCAACCTTTCTATTCGAGCCCCAAAATCGAAGCCGAAGCCCAGAAACACCCGGACCACGGCCCTGCGGCTTACCCTAAACCTAGTCCTGCGTTTGCGCTAGCCCCTCCGCTGAAATTCCCCAGCGGAGGTACGTCATCGGCGGAGATGGACTTCGCCAGCGTCCAGAAATACCCTTCCCGCGGGAGTCTCCACGGCCAGCGCCCCAGAGTCGTCGATTCCGGCGGCGATCCCTTCTCCGCTCTGCCACTGGATTTTCTGACCCAGCAGAGCATCGCGCTGGCGCCAATGCGCCACGATCGCGTCCGGCGGCTCGGCTAGCCGCGCATCCAACGCCTCGAGCAGAAGTTTCAGCAGCGTTTCGGAACTTGGCGCATTAGCACTACCCGCTGAAACGCTCAGCGAGGTGGCCAGTTCGCGCAGCTCGGGAGGGAACTCCCCCTCTTCTGTGCTCACGTTCACCCCGATGCCGAGCACGGCCCAACCCTCCTGGGGACGACCCTCAATAAGGATGCCCGCCACCTTGCGCCCGTCGATCCAGATGTCGTTCGGCCACTTGATCCGGCAGCTCACGGGAGCACCCCGCTCGCACGCGTCGCAGACCGCCAGCGCCGCTCCGAGCGGCAGGTGCGCCTGGGCCTCCCCAGGTCGCGCAGCACGAGCGACAGCAGCAGCGAGCGCCCGGCCGGCGCCACCCACACGCGCCCCTGACGCCCGCGACCTGCCGTCTGCTCGTCGGCGGTCACGAGCGTGCCGTCCGGCGCGCCGGCCAGCGCCAGCTCCTTCGCGCGCTCGTTGGTGGAGTCGGTGCTGCGGTGATGGACCCGCGGCGTGCCGATCATCGCGGCGTGATGCGCACCTCGGCGTCGCGCGCGAGCTGGAGCGTGGCCGCGGCGTCGCCTCGGTTGATCGCGATCGAGAACGCGCGGTAGGAGTCCTCGTACACGAGGATGTCGCCGGGGCGCACGTCGGCGAACGTCTGCGCGACGTTGGCCAGGTAGCGCTCCGCGCGGACCCTCAGCTCCACCTGGCCGCCGAGCACGATGCCCGTGCCCGCCAGCTCCTCGTGCGACAGGTTCAGCGACGCGTTCCCGAAGCGGTCGATCGTCAGCACGTGGGCCACCACCGTGTCCCCCTCCCTGGCGGGCGCCGGCAGCTCGATCGTGTCGAGCGTGTCCGGGTCGAGCGACTCGCCGGCCTCCGCCAGCGGCGCGCCGGCCGCCAGGTGCGCGGCCACCGGGGCGAACACGTCGCGCCCGTGGAAGGTGGCCGACACGGGCTCGAGCCGGTGCGGCGAGCGGCTCACGTCCACCGCCTCTGCCACCCCGCCGAAGCGCTCCCAGGCCAGGCTCAGGAGCCCGTTGTCGGGACCCACCAGCAGGCGCCCGTCGTCGGTGCGCAGCGCCACTGCGCGCCGCTCGGTGCCCACCTGCGGATCCACGATCGCCGCGTGCACCCCCACGGGCACGTACGGCAGCGTGTTGCGCAGCGCCAGGGCGCCCTCGCGCACGTCGTGGCGCGCGATGCCGTGGCTCAGGTCCACGATCGTCGCCTCCGGGCAGATGCCGAGGATCACCGCGTGGCAGACGCCCACGAAGTCGTCATCGCGCCCGTAGTCGGTGAGCAGGCTGACGATCACGATCCCGTCGCGTCCCCCACCAGCGCCGTCACCAGCCCCTCGATGTCGTGCTGCGCCGCCTCCACGTTCACGGTCAGGCCCAGCTCGCGCGCGGTCGCGCTCGTCACCGGTCCAATCGAGATCACACGTGCATCGGCGCCCACGCTCCCACCGGCCTCGATGTAGTTGCGCACCGTGGAGCTGGAGGTGAAGGTCACGTAGTCGGCGCGCGCGGCGGCCTCGCGCTGGTCCTCGCTGAGCGGCTCCGCCACGGTCTCGTAGAGAGCCACCACGTCCACCTCCGCGCCGCGCTCGCGCAGGCCGTCGGGCAGCACGTCGCGCGCCTCGGTCGCACGCGCGACCAGCACCCGCCGTCCCTCCAGAGGCACGGCCTCGAGCGCCTCGAGCAGCGCCTCCGCCACCGAGCGCTCCGGCACCACGTCGGCGCGGATGCCCCGGTGCTGCAGCTCGGCAGCCGTGCCCGGCCCGATGGCCGCCACCGTGGCGCGAGCCAGCGCCCGGGCGTCGCCGCCCAGCTCGGCCAGCGCGTCCATCAGCAGCGCCGCGCCGTTCGGGCTCGTCAGGCACACCAGCGCGTACTCGCCGATCGCCTCGGCAGCCGCGCGCAGCTCGCCGCTCACCGGCAGCGCCTCGATCCGGATCGCGGGCGTCTCCACCACCTCGGCGCCGAGCAGCGCCAACCGCGCGGACAGCCCGCTCGCCTGCGCCCTCGCGCGCGTGACCACCACGGTGCGGCCGAAGAGCGGACGCCGCTCCAGCCAGCGGAGCGGCTCGCGCAGCCTCGCCACCGGGCCCACGAGCGTGATGGCGGGCGGGCGGATTCCCGCGTCGGTCACGGCGGCGGTGATGCCGCCCAGCGTGCTCGTCACCGTGCGCTGGCCGGGCAGCGTGCCGCGCTCGATCACCGCCACAGGCTCGTCCTCCGGCCGGCCGCTCTCGATCAGCCTCTGCGCGATCTGCTCGAGCCTGCCCACGCCCATGTACAGCACCAGCGTTCCGGGGAAGGAGGCCAGCGCCGGCCAGTCCAGCGCCGTGTCCGGCTTCTCGGGATCCTCGTGGCCGGTCACGAACGCCACCGCCGAGGCGGCGTCGCGGTGGGTCACCGGGATGCCCGCGTAGGCGGGCGCCGCCACGCCCGCCGTCACCCCGGGCACCACCTCGAACGGCACGCCCGCGTCGGCCAGGGCCTGCGCCTCCTCGCCGCCGCGGCCGAACACGAACGGGTCACCGCCCTTCAGCCGCACCACGGTGCGCAGCTCGCGCCCCAGTTCCACCAGCCGCGCGTTGATCTCCTCCTGCGCCATCGAGTGCCCGCCGGGCTGCTTGCCCACGTAGATCAGCTGCGCATCGCCGCGCGCGCCGTCGAGCGCACCGGGTGGGATCAGGCGGTCGTAGAGCACCGCGTCGGCCGCGGCGATCAGCTCGAGCGAGCGGCGCGTCATCAGCCCCGGATCGCCCGGACCGGCGCCCACGAGGTAGACCGTGCCTGGCACAGCCTTGAACGCTATCCCCGCGAGTGGTTAAGTGGGTCGCGTGACGCGGAAGCGCCTCGACGAGCTGTAGCGACGAGCCCGAGCGCCGCCTTGGCGCGGCCGCCCTACGGGGCGGCCAGCTCTGCTTGCCGGAGCACGTCGGCCGCGCCAGCGGAGAGCAGTCGCGTGGCCAGTTCCTGGCCCACCCCGGCCGGCTCGGCCGCGTCGCCCGTGACCGTGTCGCGGATCCAGGTACTGCCGTCGGGGAGGCCGACGAACGCGTCGATCCTCAGAGCCCCGTCCTCGATGCGGGCGTGCGCCCCGATCGGCGTGTGACAGCTCGCGTCCAGCTCGGCGACCAGCGCGCGCTCGGCGGTGAGGCAGACCAGCGACTCGCGATGAGTGAGCCGGGCGGCCAGCTCGGCCACGCGCTCGTCATCGGCCCGGGCCTCGAGCGCGAGGCAGCCCTGGCCGGGGGCGGGTGTGAGAACCGTCTCGCCGATCGGGTTGCCCTCGCCCGCCCGGCCGAGGCGAATCAGCCCGGCGGCCGCGAGCACCACCGCGTCGTACCTGCCCTCGGCGAGCCGCCGCAGGCGGGTGTCCACGTTGCCACGCAGATCCTGCACGCTGAGGTCCGGACGGGCCGCCAGTAGCTGAGCGCGGCGGCGCAGGCTGCCGGTGCCGATGGTCGCGCCGTCGGCGATGTCGATTAGTGACGGCGCGCCGCAGAGCGCGTCACGCGCGTCGGCTCGCTCCGGCACCGCGACGATCGCGAGTCCCAGCGGCAGTTCGCCCGGCACATCCTTCGCCGAATGCACCGCCAGGTCGATCTCGCCGGCGAGCAAGGCCTCCTCGATCTCCTTGACGAAACGCGACTTGTCTCCGACGGGAGCAGCCGGCGCGCTCTTCCCCTCGTCACCGGAGGTCCGGATCTGAACGATCTCTACGTCGGACCCGAGCGCGTCGGCGACTAGCCCGGTCTGAGCGAGAGCGAGGGCGCTGCCGCGGGTGCCGATGCGAAGCGGGGCCACGGCACCAGTTTGGCGGGTCGTCAGCGGCGGACGTGACGCGAGACGCGCTGAGCGGCGTGACGCGAGTCGCCGCCGTAGGAGATCCGGAGTACCCCACGAGCGGCGCGCCGGAGCGCGCGAGGCAGGTGGAAGGTGAGCCTGTAACGCCCGTGGCTAACGGCGGCCTTCGCCCGGACCATCGAGCCTCGCGCGGAATACGACGCTCGCACGACACCGGTCGCGTCCCTTGCCAGGGTCCCCGACGCGGTGAGGGCGGTTCGGCCGACCGAGATCCGAGAGAGGCGCAGGCGAGCCGAACTCGGCAGCGGGCGACCGACCGTGGGTGGTGACGGAGCAATGGGGGTCGCCGCGACGATGGTCGCCCAGCCGCAGCTGACCGGTCCGGAGCTGTTTCCGAGTCCGTCGGTGGCCCGCACGGAGAAGCTGTAGCTGTGTCCCGGCAGACCGGCGTAGGTGGCGCTGGTGCCCGACGTGCTCCTCAGCCAGGGAGAGCTGGCCCCGCCGTCGACGGCGACGTCCACGTCGTACCCGGCGATCGGAGAGGCGTCGGCCGCGCCCCACCTGACGGTGAGCGCCGGGTCCGTGTTCGCGGCGCCTGGGCACGCGACTTGGACCACGGGCGGCGTGGAGTCCACGTGGAGGGCGGCGGTGGTAGGCGGTGAGGTGAAGGTCTCCTGATACGCCTGATCCTCGGCGGTGGCGGTGAGCTCGTGCACGGCGTCGGCGCTGCCCTTGACGGTCCACTGGTGAGTCGGCGCCGCGCTTGGCGCAAGCGTCCCCGCCTGCCACGTGGCGGAGCCCGAGGTCAACTCGACGCCCGCGGGCAGGTCGAGCGTGACCTGCGCGTTCGCGCCCGTCATATCCGGCGAGGAGTTCGTGAGGGTGGCGGTCACCGTCACCGGCTCGCCCTGTCTTGCGCTGGTCCGGTCGAGGCTGAGCGCGACGGTCGGCCTCGGCGCGGCGACCGGGGTGATCTGACTGGTGGCGGCGAGCGCAAATGGCTCGGCTGATAGACCGTCGACCGTCGTGGACTCGTCCTTGACCTTGTAGACCGTGGCGCCCGCTGCCGGCGACCTGACCTGCTCCACATTGTCGATCGAGCTGGTCGAGCTCGCCTTCAGCGATTGGGCTCCGTCGTACTGGAAGAGGTCGAGGTTGGACAAGGTGAGGCCGTGCGGGACGCCACAGCCGGCGGTGAAGCAACCGTTCGAGCGGCGATTCCAGACCAGGGTGGCGCGGTCGGCGATGCCCGCGGTGGCGCGATAGAAACGCACATCTCCCGCACCCACCTCGTCCGCGGCCCCATTCGTGTCTCCGCGCTGCTCGTAGGCCGCGTCGAGATTTAGCTCGCCGAAGCCCCAGTCCGGCTGCCACCCAACTTGGCTGCCCATGGGATCACTCGGCGTCGCCCGGCCGAGGGTCGCAGAGTTGATCAGCAACGCCTTCTGCGCCATCGGCGAGGTGATCCCAGCGCCGTAAAGGATCGTCGCGGCGCCGGCAATCTGGGGGGACGCGAACGAGGTTCCGGTGTCGCCGCGCTCAAGGCGGTTGAGGTTCTGCCACCTCTGCTCGACCACTGTCATGTTCGCGCTGTTGCGCTCCCCGCGGCAATGGCAACCAGGTCTGGCTTCTTCCGCCCGCCGGGTGAGGGCCCCTGGCTCGAGAAGTCCGAGCCATCGCGTCGTCTGAAAGCGTGTCGTCGGATCGTTGACGCTGATTCCGCCACCGGCACACAGGACGTTGTACGCGAGGCAACTGTCCGTGATGTGGCCCGAGCTCACGGTCCCGTTGAGGCCGTCGTTACCCGAAGGCTCGGTGAGCGTGACGCCATGCTGCGAGACCAGGGAGTCGAGGTTCTGCATGATCGTGGAGTCATCGGCAGTGGTGTAGGAGCCATGGCTGTCACTCATGACCACCGCCGGGTCCGCTGCGCCCGGCATGGTCCCGGTGTTCGGGTAGATGGCGCTCTGACTGATTCCTAGCGCCCACGCCGCCGGGTTGAAGTTGGCGTCGGGACTTCCCAGGAAGTCGGCATCGAGCACATGCGCTACGCCGTGGGCGACACCTCTCTCTAGTCCGGTGCCGGCGTCACATAGCGTCGCGCAGCTCGAATTGCCCGCTGCGACGGCCATTCCCGGCAACCTCCGTGCCGTGCTCACAGCCCGCGCTGGCTTGTCCGCACGGGAGGGTTGAGCGGAGCGGACTGCGGTCGCTCGAAGCCAACCCCCTGAAACAGAGGCTGGTCCTCCTGGATCTTGTCGTTCAGGATCGCCAGGCTGGCGATGCCGTCGGGGGCAGTCCCGCTTCCTCCGGTGTATCCCGCGACCCACCACGTCGGTGCGCCCATCGCCCTGGTCTCGTTGGCGAGGCCACCCATTGGCCGCGCACGCGGCGCCGGACTCACGGCCCACACATCGGGTCGGCGCGCGATCTCCGCGAGGGCCGTCCCCGGGAGGATCGCCGTCAATGAGTTCGACAGGGGGTCGCTCTCGACAAGCTCACCGTCCGCGCGTCTGATTGCCCGCACAACACCCCTCTGACTTCGAGCTGCCTCCGAGGCCGCGACACCGAGTTGACCAAGGACGCCGGCCCGCAGTCGCGCATGCTCGACGGCAAAGGTGCGGCCTTGCTGACGACCTCGCCTCAGTGCGGCTGCCTCGGCGCTTGTGAGCCGACCGCTGAGCCCGAAGGCTTGGGACGCGGTCATGGCGGCGCCTTGGACCGGACTCGCGGCAAGGGAGATCAAGACTCGTTCACGGTGGGGTCCGCTGCCGGTCAGACCCGCCGAGAGCCCTCGGCGACGTGGCGAATCGCTGCGGAGTGCCCGACTTGCTAGACTGACGCGGCTGCCTCGATGGAGTGAAGCGAGTGCTGGTGCCACGGCCACGAGTCCAACCAGCGCGATGCAGGCAGCGCTCGTTCTCCAGACGAGGTTGGGTGTCGAGATGCGGCGAGGTTCTTGCACGGCGGTCCTAAATGGGTATCGACAGGCCACCCAATCGGTTGAGTACCCCGTATCGGTGATGGACTCACGGGAGAACGCAAACGGGGCCCGGCCTACGAGCCGGGCCCCGTCGTGTCGTCCTCGGTCAGCGACCCCTGACCATCACCGTGCTCGCCTTCGAGTAGCCGAGTTCATATGGGTAGCTCGCCTCACGCCTGATCCGGACTCGGAACTTGTACGTCACGAGACCGCTCGTTGCCTGGAAGCGGTAGCTGTAGCTCCAGGTGCCCTTCGCCTTGGGTCGCAGAGTCGCGAACGTGCGCCATTTGCCGCGGTAAAAGGCCTGCAGCTCGGCGATCTTGAGGCCGCCCAAGACGGGGAGCCCCAATCTGCCTGAGAAGCGAACGGTCTGGCCATTCAGGACGTAGTGCCTGCTCGCCTTGAGCGTCGAGCTCGCGGGCACTCGCAACTTCACCTGAGCGGAGGCCGGATGAAGCGTGACCGTGCCGGGGTACTCGAACCGGATCGTTCGACTGGCGCCTTTCGGAGCGTGGTAGTCGAACTCGCCTGCGGCGTTCGTCCGCAGAGTCGCGATTCGCACTGAGCTCTGACCCGAGGCATCGAGCTGCCGGTAGACGTCGACCGGCTGACCTCCTATCGGCCGGCTGTCGCTGGTCCGCAGCGTCCCCTTGACGAGGGCGGACTTACCGAAGGCCACCTTCATCGAAGGCGCCGTGCCGGAAGGCAACGACTGCTTCGAGTGCCGTCTTCTAGCCGCCCTCCGCTGCTGGCGCACCTTCGCCATGCACTTCCGGGAACGACGGCAGGCGGCCGAGACCTTTCGGGTCTTGTTGGTCGCGCCGGGCTTAACGATTCCCGCGGTCATGCGAGTGCCTAGACGGAACGGCGCCTCGAGCACCTCGACGCGACCATCGCGCCGGCGATTCGAGACCGTCATGTTGCCGGCGTTGTCGAGGACTCGTGCCTGGAACTCGTACGTTCCCGGGGCGAGATGCGAGTCGTCGACGGTCGCGACGAGATGGTCGTCCACCAGCTGCGTTGGCAGGTCGGTCCATGAGTCTGCGCCCTGCTGCCGCATCTGGACGAGGCCGCTAGCGACGCCGGATGTCCGGTCCGCTACCGCAACACTGACCACCGCTGGGTGACTCGAGTCCTGGGACTCGAAGGCGAGAAACTCCGGGGGCGTTCGATCGATCTTGAACTCCGTCGTTTTCTCTGCCGACTCGTTACCGGCGAAATCGACCGTCTTGTAGGTCAGCGTGTGCCGTCCATCGTCTGCGACGGTGAGGGGGGCGAGGAGCGTGTTGACACCATCGACGTCATCTCCAGGCGCGTTTTGTGCGGACCCCCCGTCGACGCGGTACTCCACATACGCGCCACTGGTGATACCGGGGTCCAGTCCTCGTCGGTAGCCCCGCATGCCGGAAAGGTGCGCCTGATCGATGCCGCCAAGACGCAGACTCACTGGTGCACGCTGCCACTGTGTCGGATCCGGTGCTCCCTGAAGAGAGCTCTCCGGTGCCGTCTTGTCAACGTCAACTTCGGTCGCCCCGACATCGGTGTCAGCTGCCGGTACACCGGCACCCGAGATCGCACGGGCCTTGACGACGTTTCGACCTTCAGGCAGGTCCGTGACCGTGAGGGTCGCTTCGGGACCCGCGGCGTTGATCGACGTGCCAGGCGTCGACCCGTCAGTCGTCATCGCGTAACCCTTGATCCCGGACTTCGGAACCAGAGCGCCGAACGCCAGCTTCACCGGCTGTGGGAAGGCCTTCGCCTCCCGCGCATTCACCCAACCATTCCGATGCGCCGGCGCGGAAAGGCCCGGCGCGGCCGGGTCGTACCTCAGGTGCACGGGGACCGATGCCATGCTGCGGTTGGCGTTCGCGGCCGCGTCCTCGAGCCACACACGCACGAGGTAGTCCCCAGCGGCGGGCAGTTGAACATCGGAGATCGCGTGAATGCCATCGGCCGCTGCCTGGCCGTCAACCACGGGACAGTTGGACGCGTCCTCGGCGTGGCAGACGGAGTAGTGGGCCTTCGCGATCGGAGCGTGCTGACCAGTCGGGGAGGTCCAAGAGAGGTCGAACGAGTTGGTCGGCGTCCAGTCCTCTCCCTGAGCCACCGCGACCTGAGTCGCGCTCATGTCGGGGGCGTGGTTGTCCACATTGATCTGCGTCGGGGCAACACCACCCACCCAGGCCGCGTCGTATGTGATCGCCTGAAGGTCATGTTGACCGTCGCTCAGGTGAGCGGTGTCGTAGTTCCAGTTGTCCGCGTGAGGCGCACACGGCTGGGCGTAGCTGAAGTCGCAATCGTGTTGAGCCAAGGCGGCCGTCTGTCCGTCGATCTTGACCTCGTTGGCCTGGATTCCATCGGCGTTGTCGACGCCGGAGACCACGATCGAGCGAACTCCGCTCTGCCAGGCGCCGGTCCACAAGGACCCCGAAGGCGTGACCGCCGGGGTCGTCAGATCGTTCACGATCACCGTCGCGCCGAACAGCTCGAAGATCCCGCCCTCACCCGTGCCGGGATCGACGCAACCGCTGATGCTCTGGCAGCCCACCTCCATACGAACCTGCTTGGAGTCGTAGAGCGGGACGCTGTGCGGGCCGTTCACGTATCCGCACGGATTGAGTCCCTGCCAGCACCCCTCGCGACCGGTGTAGTCGTCGATCAACATCGAGTAGAAGCTGTTGGTCGTCGTGCGCGCGGTCCAGTTGCTCATCTGGATGCTGTCGAGGGTGTTGCCCGCAGGCGCCTTGAACTGCCAGCCGCCCATCGCCCCGTAGGGGGACGGCAGCCCGTTGGCGATCCCGCGCACGAACAACCCCATGTTCGTGTTGTGCTGAAACCCTGCGTTTGGGCAGCCGACGCCAAATGTGAGGTTCGACGCCGCCGAGTAGTACTGCGCCCAACTGTTGTTGGGGCCGCCGCTGTCGTTACAGGTCCGCACCGGATAGGTGGCGGCGTGCGCGGCCCTCGGAAGGAGCGCCACTCCAACCAAGGCCACAAGACAGGCGAGCAGTGCTCCGGGAGCGCCATGGCGGCGCGCGAAGAGCTTGCGGTTCATTGCATCCTCCTTGACATTCAGATCTGGTTCCTTCCAGCCGAGGCCGCTGTCTGGCCTCGGGTCCCTAAGGGACGCCGGCGATGTTTTCGCCCCCACGAATGGCGACATCCGTGAGAGTCCGGCGAGGTCCCCTGCCAGGTGGCCTGCCGCAGCTCCAACTCGCGGAGTCTCTGTTTGCTCGGCAGAGATGGCCCGACACCGCAGCACGATTAGGCCGCAAATTGCAGCTTTTGGGACTATTGGTTAACCCCGACCGGTGAGAAGAGGCCAGGTCGCGGTCCCGCAGCCTTGGGAACCCACGTACCCGCAGGGAGTAAACGCTGGCTGGACACCATCGCCGAGGGGTAAGGTGCCGCTAGTCGATCAGGAGGGCATCGGCCCATGCAGACCAACCAGCTCGACCGCGGCAAGCTACGCGAGCTCGCCAACCTCCACCCGGAGGGCGCCAAGGTCCTGAGTCTCTACCTCAACCTGGACCCGACGGAGTTCGCCAGTCCCCAGGCCCGCAGTACCGAGATCCACTCGCTGCTGGACGAGGCGGACCGGCGCTTGCGGAACGGCAATCACCTAACGCACGAGGAGAAGATCCACGTGCGCGAGGACGTCCAGCGCGTCCGCGACTGGTTCGACGGCCCCGACTTCTCGGCCAAGGGCGCCCACGGGCTCGCGATCTTCTGCTCGGGCCCGGCAGGCGTGTTCGAGGTGCTCAAGTTGCCGCGGCCGGTCGACACGGGCGTCGCCATCGACGACAAGCCCTTCATCGAGCCGCTCGCCGATCTCGCCTTCTCGGGGAGCTGGGCGGTGTTCCTCGTGAACCGCAAGCTGGCCCGCATCCTGCGCGGCTCGCGCGAGCGGCTCGACGAGGTCGCCTACATCACCGACGACGTGCACGGCTGGCACGACAAGGGCGGCTGGTCTCAGGCTCGTTACCAGCGGGGCATCGAGAAGGAGGCCGACGACCACGTGAAGAACGCGGCCGAGGAGCTCTTCCGCCGCTTCCAGCGCACGCCGTTCGACAAGCTGCTGATCGGCTGCACCGCCGAGATGTGCAACGACGTGGAGAAGCGCCTCCACCCGTACCTCCAGCAGCGCATCGTCGGCCGCATCGATATCGACGTGGAGAACACCAACCCGGACCAGGTCCTCGAGGTGGCCGCTCCCAAGATGGAGGACGAGGACCGCAAGCGCGAGCGCGAGGTGCTCGATCGGCTGTCCGAGGGCCTCGGCACCGGTGGCCGCGCGGCAGCTGGCCTCGACGAGGTGCTCGACATGCTGAACCAGCGCCGGGTCGAGGTCCTGATGTTCGAGCAGGGCCTCACCGCGCCCGGCGTCCTGTGCCCCCAGTGCGGCTGGACCGGCGGACAGGGAACGACCTGCCCGATCGACGACACCCGCCTCGACGAGCGCGACGACGTGATCGAGAGCGCCGTCGAGCTGGCGATCACACAGTCGGCCGAAGTGATCCCGGTCCGCTACTACGACGACCTGGACGGCAAGGGCTCGATAGCGGCGCTACTGCGCTTCTGAAAAAACAAAAGCGGCGGACGACCGGTCGTCCGCCGCGCTGTTTTCAGGTCGCCGGTTCTCAGTACCTGCGCGCTGAGATGCGTCCTCCGAAGCCGTAACCCCCGGTGGGGATACCGGTGACGAGCACGACGACCGCTGCCACGACGCCAACTACGTACGGCAGGCCGAGCGCTGAGCAAAGCCAGAACACGACCGCTGCCACAACGATGGCTATAAGGGTGCCGAACAAGGGCACCTCCTTTCACCTGGAAGCCTTCCCATACCCCCGCTGGCGTAAACGGAAATGGGACGTCAGATGTCGAACGTGGTCTGCGGCGCTGGGTAGCTGACCGCCGTCCCGTCGACGACCGCGAAGGGCGTCAGCTCGTGCTCGGACAGCCGCCCGTCCGGGCCGATGTGGAGCACCCGCCGGCCGCGCGCCACGAGCGCGTCGGACAGGAGACGGCGGTGGCAGTGCTCCCAGGAGGCCTCGGCGCACATCACCGCGGTGGCCCGCTCGCGCGCGAGCGTCTCCAGCCGCGCGATCGCCGTCTCGAACTCCGGCGTGGCCATGTGGTCCGCATAGCCGCGGAACCCCTCCTCGCGCCAGCCGTCGTTCGGCGAGCCCTCCAGCGGCACGCGCAGCCCGCCGAGGTCGCGTGCGTGCACGTACTGGATGCCGCGCTCGGGCAAAGAGCGCTCGAGCAGGTCCGAGTTGAACTGCGGCACTCGGCGCGAGCGCGGGTGCATGCGCACGTCCACGAGCGCCTCCACCCCGTGCTCGCGGAGCAGCCCCACAAGCTCGTCCAGCTCGTGGGTGGAGTGTCCGATCGTGAAGATGTCATCCTCGGACGGGCCGATGGCGAAGAAGCTTGGCAAGTACGAGCAGAAGCGCGACTTCAAGAAGACGCCGGAGCCGTCGGGCCGCAAGCCCGCGCGCAAGAAGGCCGCCGCCAAGCAGCCGCGCTTCGTGATCCACGAGCACCACGCCCGCAGCCTGCACTGGGACCTGCGCCTGGAGCGCGACGGCGTGCTCGTCTCCTGGGCCGTGCCCAAGGGCATCCCGCCCGACCCCAAGAAGAACCACCTGGCGGTCCACGTCGAGGACCACCCGCTCGACTACATCGACTTCGCGGGCGACATCCCCGAGGGCAACTACGGCGCCGGCACGGTGAAGATCTGGGACAAGGGCACCTACGAGACCGAGAAGTTCCGCGACAACGAGGTGATGATCACCTTCCACGGCGAGCGGCTGGAGGGCAAGTACGTGCTCTTCCAGACCAAGGGCAACCAGTGGATGATCCACCGCATGGACCCGCCCTCGGGCGGGGCGCGCGAGCCGATGCCGGACAAGCTCGTGCCGATGCTGGCGAAGCTGGCCGCGGGGCTGCCGCGCAACGACGCGGACTTCGGCTACGAGATCAAGTGGGACGGCATCCGGGCGCTGGCGTACATCGACGGCGGCCGCGCGCGCTTCGTCAATCGCAACGGGCGCGACACCACGAGCACGTATCCCGAGCTGCGCGAGCTGGGCGGCGCGGTGGGCACGCTCCAGCTGATCCTCGACGGCGAGATCGTGACCTTCGACGAGGACGGGCGGCCGAGCTTCGAGCGCCTCCAGAGCCGCATGCACCTGGCCTCCGACAGCGCGGTCAGGCGCCGCATGGAGGACATCCCGGCCGCCTACATGATCTTCGACGTGCTGTTCCTCGACGGCCACTCGACCACGTCGCTGCCCTACACGGAGCGCCGCAAGCTGCTGGACGAGCAGCTGAAGCTGGACGGCCCGCACTGGAGCACGCCCGCCTACCACGTGGGTGACGGCAAGGCATTCCTCGCCGCCAGCAGGGAGCGCGGGCTGGAGGGCGTGATCGCCAAGCGGCTGAACAGCAGCTACGAGCCGGGCAAGCGCACGGGCGCCTGGCTGAAGATCAAGAACGTGCAGCGCCAGGAGGTGGTGATCGGCGGCTGGCTGCCCGGCGAGGGGCGCAGTGAGGAGAGCATCGGCTCGCTGGCCGTGGGCTACTACGACGGCGACGACCTGAAGTACGCGGGCAACGTGGGCACCGGCTTCAAGGAGGCGGACCTGGTGGTGCTGAAGAAGCTGCTCGCGCCCCTGCGCCGTGACGCGTCACCGTTCGCCGGCCGCCAGCCGAAGAAGGGCACGGTGTTCGTCGAGCCCAAGCTGGTGGCCGAGGCGGAGTTCCTCGAGTGGACGCGCACCGCCACCCTGCGCGCCCCCTCGTTCAAGGGGCTGCGCGACGACAGGGACCCGCGCACCGTGGTGCGCGAGGTCCCTGAGTAGCCGCCCGACTGCGAGGGGTCAGGCGGCCAGGTCTGGCGGCTCGGCCGGCCCGTCGTGCGTCTCGAGCCAGGCCAGGATGTCGTCGCGGCTGAGGTCGAAGCCCTCGTCGGGCAGCTCGGCCACCAGCTCGAGCGTGAGGTCGCGGCAGTAGCGGTCGGCCAGCGCGGGGCTGCCGGTGGCATCCTGCAACAGCGAGCGCGACAGCTCGCGCGCCGCCAGGCCGCGCCGGCCCCAGGCGAAACCTGGCATCTCCAGGTCTCCCTGGTAGCGCAGCGCGGTCCTGACACCCGCACGCTCCACCCATACGTGACGTCCCCACCAGTCGGCCACTCCGAGGTAGCGAGTGGAGCGCACCGCGGGGCGAGCGCGGCGGCGCGTGATCGGAGTGGGGAGCGCCGTGTGAGTGACCATGCGGACAGTTGATCGCTCGAACCTGTGAGCTTCCTCAAAACCTCTGAAGAACTCCTTAAGAGGTCGGCCGATCCGTCACGGGCCCGCGGCAATTTCCCTGGCATCGAAGCTGTGGCGAATGGTTTTCGGGTAAACCTGTTGAACCCCATCCTCGAGGAGCTAGTCGAATGCCAAGGTCGATCTGGAGTGGAGCCATCAGTTTCGGGCTGGTCAACGTGCCAGTGAAGCTGTACAGCGCGGTCTCGCGCAAGAGCGTGCGCTTCCACCAGCTCCACGACAAGGACGGCGTCCGGATCCAGCAGAAGCGGGTCTGCCCGGCGGATGGCGAGGAGGTGGCCTACGAGAACATCGTCAAGGGCTACGAGATCAGCCCGGACCGCTACGTCCTGATCGAGACCGAGGAGCTCGAGGCGCTCGATCCGAAGAAGACGCGCTCGATCGACATCCAGGAGTTCGTGGACCTGGACGAGATCGACCCGATCTACTACGACCACCCCTATTACCTGGCGCCGGGCACGGGCGCCTCGAAGGCCTACCGCCTGCTGGTGCAGGCGATGCAGAAGACCAACAAGGTCGCGATCGCGCGCGTGGTGATCCGCCAGAAGGAAAGCCTCGTGGCCATCCGCGCCACCGGCGACGTGATGACGATGGCGACGATGGTCTTCCACGACGAGGTGGTCTCGCCAGACACGATCGAGGAGATGCCCGACGACGACGCCAAGGCCTCCAAGCGCGAGGTCGAGATGGCGGAGCAGCTGATCGCGTCGCTTGCCGGCGAGTTCGACCCGACGAAGTACAAGGACGAGTACCGCGAGCGCGTGCTCGAGCTGATCGAGGCCAAGGCCGCCGGCGAGGAGATCAAGATCCAGCCGCAGGAGGAGCCGGTGAAGGTGCCGGACCTGATGGCCGCGCTCGAGCAGAGCCTGGCCGCCGCGCAGAAGACGGGCGGCGGCAGCTCGCGCACCCGCAAGCGCGCCGCCAGCGGCGACGGCGGGGAGCCGGCCAAGAAGCCGGCCCGGCGCGGCACGCGCGCCAAGGCCGCCAAGAAGTCCTAGCGCCCGGGCATGGCCAGCAAGGCCGTTGAGGTGGAGGTCGAGGGGCGGACCCTCCGGCTGTCGAACCTCGACAAGGTGCTCTACCCGGCCGTGGGCTTCACCAAGGGCCAGGTGATCGACTACTACACGCGCATCGCCCCCGTGCTGCTCACGCACCTGCGCGACCACCCGTTGACGCTGAAGCGCTATCCGAACGGCGTTGACGAGAAGTTCTTCTACGAGAAGCAGGCTCCGTCGCACCGGCCCGGACTGGGTTAAGACGGTGCCGGTCGTGGCCCGCGAGCGCACGATCGACTTCACGCTGGCGGGCGATCTGCCCACGCTCGTCTGGCTGGCCAACCTCGCCGACCTGGAGCTGCACACCTCGCTCTCGCTCGCGAAGGACATCCCGCGGCCCAGCACGCTGGCGTTCGACCTCGATCCGGGTCCGCCGGCGACGATCGTGGAGTGCGCCGACGTGGCTTTGCTGCTGCGCGAGCTGTTCGAGTCCTGGGACCTCGTGAGCGTCGCGAAGACCAGCGGCTCAAAGGGGATGCAGCTGTACGTCCCCCTCAACACGAAGCTGACCTACGACGACACGAAGCCGTTCGCGAAGGCGCTGGCCGAGCTGCTGGCCAAGCGCCACCCGGACCTGGTGGTGTCGAGCCAGAAGAAGGAGCTCCGCAAGGGCAAGGTGCTCGTGGACTGGAGCCAGAACGACGAGCACAAGACCACGATCTGCGTCTACTCCCTGCGCGCGAGGGAGCGCCCCACCGTTTCCACGCCGCTCACCTGGGACGAGGTGGAGAAGCTGGCGGGGTCGCGAGATCCCGACTCGGCGGTCTTCGACTCGGACGACGTGCTGAAGCGCGTGGACAAGCAGGGCGACCTGTTCGAGCCGGTCGCGAAGCTGAAGCAGAAGCTGCCGAAGCTGTAGCCCTCGAAACGCTCGCGCGACCGGCGGCTAGCTTTAGGCAATGGTCGACTGGACGCTCAGCAAGCAGATCGCTCGCTTCGCGGCCGGCGGTGCGCAGGTGCCGGATCTGGGCGTGGACCTCCACAAGCTGGCGGCCGATGCCGAGGTTCAGGTCGCGCGCTACACCGGCCTCGAGCTACCCGACACGGTCCCCAGCCCCGAGCTGGTGGGCCGCGCGGCATGGGCCGAGATCAACATCGACACGCTGTCCGGCTTCATCGATCCGGTGGCCGACCGGCTCTCGGAGCGCCTGGGCAGCGCCGGCCCACTGGCGGGTCCGCTACGCACGGCCGCGGGCGCGACCCTCGCTGCCGAGCTGGGCCTCGTGGCGGGCTACATGTCCCAGCGAGTACTCGGCCAGTACGAGCTGTCGCTGCTCCAGCCCGACCAGCCGGCCCGGCTCCTGTTCGTGGGGCCCAACCTGGTCAAGGCCATCGGCGAGCTGAAGCTCGAGCGCGACGGCTTCCTCGCCTGGATCGTCTTCCACGAGATGACGCACGTCTTCCAGCTCTCCGGGGTGCCGTGGCTACGCGCCTACCTGGCAAGCCTGCTGCGCGAGTACCTGGCCACGATGGAGGTGCAGATCCAGCGCGGCGCCGCCGGCGGGCTGCCCTCGTTCCCGAAGCCCGCCGAGATCGCTGAGGCCTACCGCGAGGGCGGCCTTGCCGCGCTCGTTCAGTCGAGCGAGCAGCGCGGGATCATGCGCCGCCTGCAGGCGACGATGGCCGTGGTGGAGGGCTACTCGGAGCACGTGATGGACGCCGTGGGCGCCGACGTGCTGCCCGGCTACGAGCGCATGCGCGAGGCGATGGATCGGCGCCGCCAGAGCCGCTCGGCTCCACAGCGCGTTTTGGAGCGGCTGCTGGGCCTCGAGCTGAAGATGCGCCAGTACGTGGTGGGCAAGCGCTTCTGCGACGCCGTCGTCGAGTCGAGCGGCATCGCCGTGCTGAACCGCGTTTGGGAGGCGGAGGAGTACCTGCCCACTCTCGCGGAGCTGGACCAGCCCGCCGAGTGGGTCGCACGGGTCGCGCCAGCGCCCGCCGCCGCCTGAACCGCCTCCTCCGCGATCCCTCTCAAAGCCGCATTCCAGAGCCTGTTTTCGGGCCGTGTTACAAACGCGTGTTCGGGGGTATATATTGAAGGTCGTTAGATCTAATATTGTTAGTCCCCCGAGATCCCGCCAGGGAGGATCAGATGGCAACACAGACCCCCACGCAGCGGAGCGCCGCCGCCAAGAAGGCCGCCGCGACCCGCAAGCGGACCACCGCGAGCCGCAGTGCTCGCACCACCAGCCGTAGCGCCCGCACGACCGCGAGCAGCGCTGCGAACACCGCAACCTCGCGTGCCAAGGCTGAGGCTACGGGCCTCCAGGCTCTCGCTCTTCAGGCCGAGCGCGCCGTCCTCATCCCCGTCGGCGCGGCCCTCACGGTCCGCGACAACGTGGTCGAGAACGTGAAGCCGTACACCAGCCGTGACAGCGCGGAGCGCGAGATCACCCGCCTCCAGAAGCGCGTCGCGACCAACCTGCGCAAGTTCGAGCGTCGTGGCAACACGGCTCGCAACCAGCTGCAGCGTCAGCTGAAGCGCAACCGGACGCAGGCTGAGCGCCTCGTGCGGCGTAACCGCCGCAACATCGAGTCGCAGGTGAAGACGGCCCGCAAGGACATCGAGTCCCAGCTCAAGACGGCTCGTGCCGACATCGAGCGTGGGGCCAACGAGGTCCTTTCGACGGTCGCGAGCAACCTGTAGCAACGCTTCCCCCCGCACCCGCCTGGAGAGGTCGGGACCGCGGGGTCAGGCTGCCGGCCCATATATCTCGCCGGCAGTAGTAGTACCTCTCCTCCCTCAGCCGGCGGGGCCTTCGGGCCCCGCCGGTGTCGTTCTGGGATCCGTTTGCCACAATCAACTGGATGCCCACCAAGGACGAGATCACCGAGGCCCTGCGCCCGGTCATAGATCCAGAGCTGCGCCAGAGCATCGTCGACCTCGGAATGGTCAGGTCGATCGACATCCTCGACGGCGGCCGCGTGGACGTGGTCGTCTCGCTCACCACGCCGGGCTGCCCGATCCGCTCTCACTTCCAGACGGCTGTGATCGAGAAGGTGTCGGCGCTCGAGGGCGTCACGCACGTGCAGGTCGGGTTCGACGTGCTCTCCCAGCAGGAGAAGCAGGGGCTCCAGCAGAAGCTCGGCCGCGGCTCGTTGCCCGAGGGCTCGCTGGCCCAGGTGGGCAACGTGATCTGCATCGCCTCCGGCAAGGGCGGCGTGGGCAAGTCCACGATGACGGCCAACCTGTCCGCGGCGCTGTTCGCCGAGGGCAAGCAGACAGCCGCGCTGGACGCCGACGTATGGGGCTACTCGATCCCGCGCATGCTCGGGGTGGAGGGTCGCCCGCAGGTGTCGGCGCAGCGCAAGATCATCCCGCTCACCTCGCGCACCGGCGTGAAGACGATGTCGATCCAGTACTTCCTCGACGAGACCGATCAGGCGATCACCTGGCGCGGTCCGATGCTCCACAAGGCCATCCGCCAGTTCTTGGAGGACGTGGACTGGGGCGAGCTCGACTACCTCTTGATCGACCTGCCGCCGGGCACCGGCGACGTGTCTATGACGCTGGCTCAGCTCCTGCCGCAGGCGAAGTTCGTGGTGGTCACCACGCCGCAGCCGGCCGCCCAGAAGGTGGCCAAGCGTGCGGCCGAGACCGCCCAGCGCTTCGACCTCGAGATCGCCGGCGTGATCGAGAACATGTCCGGCTTCACCACCCCCGACGGTCAGCGCTTCACGATCTTCGGCGAGGGTGGTGGCCAGCTCCTGGCCGACGAGCTGGACGTGCCGCTGCTCGGCAAGATCCCGCTCCAGGAGGAGCTGCGAATCGGCGCGGACACCGGTGAGCCGCTTGTGATCACCGATCCGGACGCGCCCGCGTCGCAGGCCATCTACCACACCGCTCGCGGCCTGATCGCCGCGACCCCGCAGGAAGCGCCGCTGCTGCAGAGCGCCTCGCCCTTCCCGGGCGACGTGACCGGCACCGCCCTGCCGATGGCGCAGTAGCGCTTCTTAGTTCAGCGCGCCGGGTGGCAGCACGAAGCGGCGAGGAGCCCGGTCCTCTGCACTGCCGCGGTCGTCGAAGCGGGCGCCATGCAGGCCGCGCCGTGGAGGCGTGGTGACCATCGCCTCCGGCTTGCCTCCGTGCGCGGTGATCCACGCCATGACCGCCGGGAAGTCGCCGCCCTCCGCGAGGATGGCGGCGCGCTCGATGACCTCGCCGCCGGAGGGGTGCGAACGCGCCAGTCGCGTGACTACGGAGCGAATCGCCTCGTCATCCACACCCTGCACCATAGACGCCTGCGGCGCGCGGCTCGCGCCCGGTGGTCAGCTCTTCTTGAAGTAGGCGGCGTTGACCTCGGTGAACCGCGACCACTCGTCGGGCAGCTGGTCCTCGGCGAAGCAGGCGTCCACCGGGCAGGCCTCGACGCACGCGTCGCAGTCGATGCACTCGTCCGGGTCGATGAAGAGCTGGGTCACCGAGTCGTAGTCCGGCTCCTCCGGCGTGGGATGGATGCAGTCGACGGGACAGACCTCGACGCACGAGTTGTCCTTCGTGTCGATGCAGGGCTCTGCGATGACGTATGCCATGTCGTAGGGCTTAGCTCCTTCTGGTGGTTCCGTATCTCGCCCGCCGGGGACGAGGCGGACGGCGATTGTAACGACCGATCCGCGGACAAAGACCCTCCCCTAGACTCGAACCCATGGCCGTGACCTCTCGCATCCTGGGCCAGCGCGGCAAGCGCCAGGCCGAGAAACTGGGCATCGACCCCCACCGGGTGCCGCCCGGCCAGTACCTCACCCAGAAGTTCCCGGTGCTCACCGTGGGCCCGGACCCCTCGTACGACCTGACTAGCTGGGATTTCCAGGTCTTTGGCGAGGTCGAGAGCCAGGTCCGGCTCTCCTGGGACGAGCTGCTGGCGCTTCCGCAGAAGGACATCGTGGTGGACATCCACTGCGTCACGCGCTGGAGCAAGCTGGACACCGTCTGGCGCGGCGTGGCGGTCCGCGACCTCCTCGAGCGCGCCGGCGTGAAGCCCAGCGGGAGGTTCGTGATGGCCTACTCGGACGGCGGCTACACCACCAACCTGCCGCTGGAGGCGGTGATGGACGACGACGTGCTCGTCGCCCACACCTACGGCGGCGAGCCGCTCGAGCATGAGCACGGCGGGCCGTTGCGGCTGCTCGTGCCCAAGCGCTACTTCTGGAAGTCGGCCAAGTTCCTGCGCAAGCTCGAGGTGATGAGCGAGGACCGGATGGGCTTCTGGGAGCTGAACGGCTACCACAACGACGCCGATCCCTGGAAAGAGCAGCGGCACTGGTTCTAGGGCCGTCGTGATCCTGCTCACCGGAGCCACCGGCACCGTCGGCACGGCGCTCCTGCGGCGCCTGGTGGCAGCTCGCAAGCCGGTGCGCTGCCTGGTGCGCGACCCGCGCAAGCTCGGCCCGGAGCGGGTGCGGGTGCAGATCGCCCTCGGGAACCTGGCCGACCCCGCCTCGTTCCGTAACGCGCTGCGGGGCGTGGACACCGTGGTGCACCTGGCGGCCGCGATCCGCGACCAGGACGCCGGCTCGATCGAGGAGCTGAACGGCGTGGCCACCGCGCGGCTGTTGCGCGCCTCCGAGCGCGGTGGGGTGAAGCGCTTCCTGTTCTTCTCCGCGATGGGCGCGAGCCAGCACTCGAGCGCGCGTTTCTTCCGCGCCAAGGCGCTGGCCGAGCGCGCGGTGGCGGAGTCGGAGCTCGACACGACGGTCTTCGCCCCGTCGATCGTCTACTCACCGGGCGACTACTGGCTGAGGCTGCTCGAGCGCCTGTCGTACCTGCCGGTGGTGCCGATCTCGGGCGATGGCGAGGCGCTCTACCAGCCGATCTGGGCGGACGACGCCGCGGCCTGCGTGATGGCCACGCTGGACGGGCGCGCGAGCGACGGTCCGGTGGAGCTCGCCGGGCCCGAGACCCTCTCGCACGAGCAGATCGTGAGGCTCGTGCTGCGCTCGCTCGGCCGCCGCCGGCGGCTGGTGCACGTGCCGCTGCCCGTGGCCCGTGCGGGTCTGCGCACGCTCGAGGCCGTGGTGGGCTCGTCCGCCGCCTTCGCCACCTGGGAGGAGGCGGAGCTGATGGAGATCCCTATGACCACCGCCACCGGCACCGCCGGCCCAGAGTCGCTCGGGGTCACTCCGCTGCGCATGGCAGCCGTTCTCGGCGCCTCCTAGGCCTCCCGCGCGGCACGGATTCGCGGCACCGGTCTCTGACTGCGTGCTACCTTCCGCTGGTCTATTCCCGTTAAATCTGATCGACAACCAGGAGAATCCAGTATGCCGAAGCGTCGGGCCGCCCTTCTAGCCAGTCTCGCGGTGCTCGCGACGAGCGCAGCGGTGCTGACCGGCTGCGGCGGATCCTCGTCAGGCTCAGGCGGTGGTGGCGGCAAGGTGTCGCTGGTCGCCTACTCGACTCCGCAGGAGGCCTTTCAGGAGCTGATCCCGGCGTTCCAGAAGACCCCGGACGGCCAGGGGGTGAGCTTCCAGCAGTCGTATGGCGCATCTGGCGACCAGAGCCGGGCAGTTGCGGCCGGCCTGCCCGCCGACGTGGTGATGCTCTCGCTGGCGCCCGATGTGACGAAGCTCGTCACCGCTGGCCTTGTGTCCCCGAGCTGGGACCAGAACCAGTGGCACGGCTTCGTGACGAACTCCGTGGTGGCGCTGGTGGTCCGCAAGGGCAACCCGAAGAACATCCACTCGTGGGACGACCTCATCAAGCCGGGCGTCCAGGTGATCGAGCCCAACCCGTTCAGCTCGGGCGGCGCGCGCTGGAACGTGATGGCCGCCTACGGGGCCCAGATCAAGCAGGGCAAGTCGCCCGCCGAGGCACAGGCATACCTGACTCAGTTCTTCAAGCACGTGGCGGTGCAGGACAAGAGCGCGCGCGACGCGCTCCAGACCTTCACCGGCGGCAAGGGCGACGTGCTCGTCTCGTACGAGAACGAGGCGATCACCGCTCAGCAGAAGGGCAAGGCGGTGGACTATGTGGTGCCGGATCAGACGATCCTGATCCAGAACCCGCTTGCGGTGACGAAGGACGCCAAGCCCGCGGCCAAGTCGTTCGTCGCCTACCTGCACACGCCGGCGGCCCAGAAGATCTTCGCGGCGAGGGGCTACCGCCCCGTGATCCCCTCGCTCGTTGACAAGAGCAAGTTCCCCACCCCGTCGGGCCTGTTCACGATCGACGATCTGGGCGGCTGGACGAACGTGACCAAGCAGTTCTTCGACCCGCAGAACGGCGTGGTGACGAAGATCGAGCAGGGGCAGGGGGTCTCCACTGCAAAGGGTTGAGGCACTTCCCGGTGCCGGTGGCGCGCCCCGTGTGAGGGCGCGCGCTGTGAGGTCGCGGCCACCGCTTGCCGGCGGCTTGGCCGTGCTCTGGCTGAGCGTGATCGTGCTGCTGCCGCTGGCCGCGGTGGTGGACAAGTCGCTGGAGGGCGGCCTCTCCAGCTTCTGGCAGGCGGTGAGCGCACCCCAGGCACGGGCGGCGCTCGAGCTGACGCTCGGCGTGTCGCTCGTCGTGACGGCGATCAACGCCGTGATGGGCACGGTGATCGCCTGGGTGCTCGTGCGCGACGAGTTCCGCGGCAAGGCCTTCGTGAACTCGCTGATCGACCTGCCGTTCGCCCTGCCGACGATCGTCGCGGGCCTGACCCTGCTGGCGCTCTACGGCCCCCGCAGCCCGCTGCACGTGAACGTGGCGTATACACGCGTCGGGGTGGCGTTCGCGCTGCTGTTCGTCACCCTGCCGTTCGTGGTGCGGGCGGTGCAGCCCGTTCTGCTCGACCTCGACCGCGAGGCGGAGGAGGCGGCGGCATCGCTGGGCGCGTCACCCTTCACGATCTTCAGGCGCGTGGTGCTGCCCAGCCTGCGCGGCGCGATCACCTCCGGGGCCGGCCTTGGCTTTGCCCGCGCGCTCGGTGAGTTCGGCGCGGTGGTGCTGATCTCGGGCAACCTGCCGTTCAAGACTGAGGTGGCGTCCGTGTTCGTCTTCGGCCAGCTCGAGAACGACAACGTGCAGGGCGCGGCGGCGGTGTCGGTCGTGCTGCTCCTGATGTCGTTCGTCCTGCTCCTGGCCCTGTCGGCGTTCGCGCGGGGGAGGCGTGGTGAGCGGTAGGCTCGGCCTCCGGACGATCGGGCTCGGCTACCTGGCGCTGCTGCTGGTGCTGCCGGTGGGGCTCATCTTCTACCGCACCTTCGAGCACGGAATCGCGCCGGCCTGGAACGCGGTGACGAGCCCCGACGCCCTGCACGCGTTCTGGCTCACGCTCGAGATCGCGGCTATTGCCGTGCGTGCTCAACACCCTCTTCGGCGTGGCCTGCGCGCTGCTGCTGGCTCGCCGCCAGTTCCGCGGCCGCTGGCTGCTGGACGGCCTGGTGGACCTGCCGTTCGCCGTCTCGCCGGTGGTGATCGGGCTCTCGCTGGTGCTGGTCTACGGCCGCACCGGCTGGTTCGGCGGGTGGCTGGCCGATCACGGCATCCGTGTGATCTTCTCGATGCCGGGGATGGTCTTGGCCACGATCTTCGTCTCGCTGCCGTTCGTGGTACGCGAGGTGGTGCCGGTGCTGCGCGAGCTGGGCACCGACCAGGAGGAGGCGGCGTCCACGCTCGGCGCGTCCACCTGGCAGACGTTCTGGCGCATCACGCTGCCGGCCATCCGCTGGGCAGTGGGCTACGGCGTGGTGCTCACCGCGGCGCGGGCGCTCGGCGAGTTCGGCGCCGTGAGCGTGGTGTCCGGGCGCCTGGCGGGCCAGACCGAGACACTTACGCTGCGCGTGGAGAACCAGTTCGAGAACTTCAACCTCACGGGGGCCTACGCGGCCTCGGCGCTGCTCGCGCTGATGGCGATCGCCGTGCTCCTTTCAATGACGCTGCTCGAGCGAAGGAGAGGGGCCGAATGATCGAGGCCAAGCGGATATCGAAGAGCTACGGCACCTTCGCGGCGCTGCACGACGTGTCGCTGGAGGTCCCCCAGGGCTCGCTCACCGCGCTGCTCGGGCCGAGTGGCAGCGGCAAATCCACCCTCCTGCGGGTGATCGCCGGGCTGGAGCAGCCGGACGAGGGCACCGTCGTGATCGAGGGGCAGGACATCACCCAGCTCTCGCCCCAGCGGCGCGAGATCGGCTTCGTGTTCCAGCACTACGCGGCCTTCAAGCACATGACCGTGCGCGACAACGTGGCCTTCGGGCTGAAGGTGCGCAAGCGCCCCGCGGCCGAGATCAAGTCACGCGTGGACGAGCTGCTCGAGCTGGTGCACCTCACCGGCTGGGCCGACAGCTATCCGGGCAACCTCTCGGGCGGACAGCGCCAGCGGATGGCGCTCGCCCGCGCGCTCGCCGTGGAGCCGCGCGTGCTGCTGCTCGACGAGCCGTTCGGGGCTCTCGACGCGCGCGTGCGCGAGGAGCTGCGCGCCTGGCTGCGCCGCCTCCACGACGACCTTCACGTGACCACCGTGTTCGTGACCCACGATCAGCGCGAGGCGATGGAGGTCGCAGACCAGGTGGTGGTGCTGAACGAGGGCAAGGTGGAGCAGGTCGGTCCTCCGCTGGAGGTCTACGACAAGCCCGCCAACGACTTCGTGATGGGCTTCGTGGGTCCGGTCACCCAGCTCGACGGCCAAGTCCATCGCCCGCACGAGTTCGACCTGCTGCGCGATCCCGAGACCGGCGCGGTGGAGGGCATCGTCGAGCGCGTGGTGCCGCTGGGCTCCGAGGTGCGGGTGGAGCTCGCCCTCGGGGACGGGGCTCCGCTGACCATCCATCTCGGCCGCATGGACGCCGAGATGCTGGAGCTGCGCGTGGGCGAGATCGTCTACGCGCGTCCCACTCGCGCCACGGCTCAACCGCCGGTCAGCGTCTGACCCAGGCCTCCGGCGCCTTGGTGAGGCGCTCGACGTCCTTCGGCAGCTTGTCGGCCACCACGTCGGCGAGCGTCACGTTCTCGAGCACCGCGCGCAGGTTCGAGCGCAGCGCCACCCAGACGTGCTGCAGCGGCTCGGCGGCGCCCTTGTACTCGAGCTCCTCGGGCGAAGCCCCGCGCACGCTGGCGAGCGGCCCCTCCACGGCGCGGATCACGTCGGCCACCGAGATCTCGTCCGCCGGCTTCGCCAGCCAGTAGCCGCCGTCCGGCCCGCGCTGGCTGCGCACCAGCCCGGCGTGGCGCAGCTCGATGAGGATGTTCTCGAGGAACTTGAGCGGAATCTCCTGCGCCGTAGAGAGCGCATCGCCCTTGACCGCCCCATCGGCAGCGGCGAGCTCGAGGGAGGCGCGAACGGCGTAATCGGCCTTTGCGGAGATGCGCATGCGTGGCGAATTCTCTACTAGATCGGTAAAGGAAGTGCCTAGTGCCTAGATCCTGGTGCCTAGAGCTTTGGTCAAGAGTTCTAGGCACTAGGCACCAGGCACTAGGCACGCGAAAAGGAAGAGGGCCCGGCGAATGCCGGGCCCTTGACCTCAAACCGCGTGAGCGGTTCTTTACATCATTCCTTCCATCCCGCCCATGCCGCCGGGCATTCCGCCGCCGCCATCACTCTTGTCCGGCACCTCGGCGACGATCGCCTCGGTGGTGAGGATGTTCTTGGCGATGGACGCCGCGTTCTGCAGCGCAGAGCGGGTGACCATGGCGGGGTCGATGACGCCCGCCGCGACCAGGTCCACGATGTCGCCGCTGTCGGCGTTGAGCCCAAAGCCGGACTTGGCCTTGCGCACATCGTTGACGACGACCGAGCCCTCGAGGCCCGCGTTGTGCGCCAGCTGGCGCAGCGGCTCCTCGAGCGCACGCAGGATGATCCGCGCGCCGGTCTTCTCGTCCTCGAGCTCGATCGCGTCGAGCTTGACCGCCTTGGTGGCCTGAAGAAGCGCCACTCCGCCGCCCGGGACGATGCCCTCCTCGAGGGCAGCGCGGGTGGCCTGCAGCGCGTCCTCGACGCGGTGCTTCTTCTCCTTCATCTCGGTCTCGGTGGCGGCGCCGACCTTCACGACGGCCACGCCTCCGGCGAGCTTCGCCAGGCGCTCCTGGAGCTTCTCGCGATCGAAGTCCGAGTCGGTGTTCTCGATCTCGCCCTTGATCTGGTTGATCCGGCCCTTGATGGCGTCGGACTCGCCGCCGCCGTCGATGATCGTGGTGTTGTCCTTCGCCACGACGACGCGACGGGCGCGACCGAGCTGGCTCAGCTGGGTGTTCTCCAGCTTGAGGCCCATCTCCTCGGTGATGACCTCGCCGCCCGACAGGATGGCGATGTCCTCGAGCATGCGCTTACGGCGATCGCCGAAGCCAGGGGCCTTGACCGCGACGCCGGTGAAGGTGCCACGGAGCTTGTTGACGATGAGGGTCGCAAGCGACTCGCCCTCGACGTCCTCGGCGATGATCAGGATCGGACGACCGGACTGGATGACCTGCTCCAGCACGGGCAGCACGTCGCGCACGGCGCCGATCTTCGAGTTGGCAATGAGGATGTAGGGATCCTCGAGCACGGCCTCCATGCGCTCCTGGTCGGTGGCCATGTACGGCGAGATGTAGCCCTTGTCGAACTGCATGCCCTCGGTGAACTCGAGGTCCATGCCGAACGTCTGACCCTCCTCGACGTTCACGACGCCGTCCTTGCCGACCTTGTCGATGGCATCGGCGATCACGTCGCCGATCTCATCGTCGGCGGCGGAGATGGCGGCCACGCGGGCGATCTGATCCTTGCCCGAGATGTCCTTGGCCTGCTTCTGGATGTCCGCGACCACCTGGTCGACGGCCTTCTCGATGCCGCGCTTGAGCGACAGCGGGTTGGCGCCGGCAGCCACGTTCTTGAGGCCGGCGTGCACGATCGCCTGAGCGAGCACGGTGGCCGTGGTGGTGCCGTCGCCCGCGACGTCGTTGGTCGCCGTGGCGACCTCGCGCACGAGCTGAGCGCCCTGGTTCTGGAAGACGTCCTCGACCTCGATCTCACGGGCGATGGTCACACCGTCGTTCGTGATCGTGGGAGCGCCGAACTTCTTGTCCAGGACGACGTAGCGGCCCTTGGGACCGAGCGTGACCTTGACCGCGTTAGCGACCGCGTCTACGCCGGCCTCGAGCGCCGATCGCGCCTCCTGGTCGTACTTGAGCTCCTTGTGAGCCATAAGCAGTTATTCCTCCGTTGCTTCTGTTAGCCGGTGACCTTGGCGAGCACGTCGGACTCGCGGAGGACCAGCAGGTCCTCGCCGTCCACCTTGATCTCCGTGCCGCCGTACTTCGAATAAAGGACTTCGTCGCCCTCGGAGACGTCGAGCGGGATCCGCTTGCCGTCGTCCTCGCTCAACTTGCCGTCTCCGACAGCGAGCACCTTTCCGCGCTGCGGCTTCTCCTTGGCGGTGTCGGGGAGCACGATGCCGCTGGCAGTCGTCTCCTCCTCATCTACCGCCTGGACGATCAGCCGATCGCCTAGAGGCTTGAGTTTCATGCAGAAACCTCCGTTGGTCCAGACAGGAAAATACCCTTGGCACTCTAGCAAGGTGAGTGCCAAGTGCCAAGGCGAATTCCCGCTACTTATCGGGTTTTTCACGGGTTTGCAGTTTGCAGTTTGCAGTTTGCAGCGAGAGTGCCAACTGCAGGCGGCGTAGCCGCCGAACTGCCAACTGCAGGCGGCGGAGCCGCCGAACTGCCTTAGTTCTGCTTCGGCCCGGCGGGCCGCAGCCGCTCTGTGATCTCTTCCGACCGCTCTGAGATCGCGGAGAAGTGGACCACTGTGACCACGTCGCCCTCGCTCACGGGGCGGCCGTAGATCTGCTCCAGGAAGTGGATCGTCTCGTCGAGGCGGCGGAACTCCGGGTTGTCGTGCTCGATGTCGCGCGGGGAGAGCTCCTTGATGCGCTTCACCTCCACGGCGTCGATCACCGCCTCGAAGATCTTCTCGCGCGGGGAGTGCTGAAAGCCCACGGTGACCAGCACCACGTGGCCCTTCTTGTACTTGCTGCTCTTGTCGCCCAAGCCGGATCGTCGCGGTCTTGCGCCCACGCTTCAGCTGGTCGATGAACAGCGGCGAGTAGAAGTTCAGTACGTACACGAGACCCGGGCAGCCTACATTGCCTCAGCCGTCCTCGACTAGCGGCACGAAGCGCACCGGCACCATCGCCTGCGAGCTGCCATCGGCGTGGAAGCGCATCAGGCGCTCGTCGCCGTCGCGGCGGACCGGGCAGACGATCACGCCACCCGGCGCGAGCTGCTCCAGAAGCGCCTTTGGAGGGTTCCCGGCGGCCGTGGCGGCTACCGAGATGCCGTCGAACGGGGCACGGTCCGGCGCGCCCCGGCTGCCGTCGCCGGTCCGCACCTCCACGTTCGTGTAGCCGAGGTCCCGCAGCAGCTCCGCGGCCCTCGCCGCCAGCGACGGATGGCGCTCGATCGTGACGAGCTCACGGCAGCAGCGGGACAGGACCGCGGCGCCGTATCCGCTCCCTGTGCCCACCTCGAGCACGCGCTCGTCGCCGTCGAGCTCGAGCGCGGAGGTCATGGCGGCCACGATCCAGGGCTGGGAGATGGTCTGGCCCTCGCCGATGCGCAGCGCGCCGTCGCGATACGCCTGCCTGCGCTGCTCCTCGGGCACGAACAGCTCGCGCGGCACCTCGGCCATCGCCCGCAGCACCCGCTCGTCCGAGATGCCGCGCCGCATCAGCTGACGCTCGACCATGCGCCGCCGCCGGGCGGCGAAGGCGTCAGTAGATGTAGCGTCGGAGGGCGTCGGGGTCATGTATGACGACCTTCCCGCGACCGCAGCTGACCACTCCCGCGCGGTCGAGGGTGGCGAGAAAACGGCTGACGCTCTCGCGCGAGGAGCCCGCCAGCTGGGCGATCTGGGCGCGGGTGGCCCTGATCAGCACGTCGGACTTCGCCCGCGCCGTCGGCCGTGAGCGTGGCGGCCTGTTCGAGCAGCACCCCCGCCACGCGGCTGGCCACGGTCTGGAAGGACTGGCGCGAGATGCGCTCGTTGGCCTCGCGCAGGCGCTCGGCGAAGGCGGACAGCAGCTTCAGCGACATGTCCGGATGGCGCAGCAGGAGGCGCCGCATGTCCCCTGCCAGCAGGGCGACCGCGCGCGTGTCGGCGGCCGCCTCGACGGTGGCCGAGCGCCGCTCGGTGTCGAACATCGCCAGCTCGCCGAAGAGGTTGCCCGGGCGCAGCTCGGCGAGCGTGATCGTGCGGCCGTCGGAGTGGTTGCGCAGCACGCGCACGGCGCCGGACTGCACCACGTAACAGGTGTCGCCGGGGTCGCCCTCGCGGAAGATCACCTCGCCGGCGGCCCAGCTGCGCGGCACCGCCACCGACGCGAGCTCGACCAGCTGCTCGTGCGTCAGCCCGGAGAAGATCGTCACGCGGCCAAGCAGCTCCGCCGTCTCGTCCCCGTTCGCCATGCGCGGATGATCCCACGCAGTAGCTTTCCGGTATGAGCGCTTCTCGCAAAGCAGTGCACACCGACGCCGCGCCCGCGGCCATCGGCCCCTACTCCCAAGCCGTCGCGACCAGCGGCGCGCTGCTGTTCTGCTCCGGGCAGATCCCGCTCGACCCCGCGACGGGCGAGCTCGTGGAGGGCAGCGTGGGGGAGCAGGCCACCCGCTGCCTTCAGAACCTCGAGGCGGTCTGCCAGGCCGGCGGCACCACGCTGGCCAACGCCGTGCGGGTGGGGGTGTTCCTCACGGATCTGGGAGGGGACTGGGCTGATGTGAACGTGGCCTACGAGCAGTTCTTCGACGCCGAGCCTCCCGCGCGGGCGGCCGTGGGCGTCGCGGCGCTGCCGAAGGGCGCGCGCGTGGAGATCGAAGCCGTGGTCGCGCTGCCGTAGTGGACCGCGCCGCCACGGCCGAGAGACTGGGCCTCGAGGACATCCGGGCGGCCGAGCGCCGGATCCGGGAGTTCGTGCGCGAGACGCCGGTGCTGCCCTCGGGTGAGCTGTCCCGCCGGCTCGGCGCCAGGGTCCTGTTGAAGGCGGAGAACCTCCAGCTCACCGGCTCGTTCAAGGTGCGCGGCGCCTCGAACAGGATCGCCCTCCTGTCGGAGCCCGAGCGCGCGGCGGGCGTGGTGGCGGCCAGCGCCGGCAACCACGCGCAGGGCCTCGCCTTCGCGGCGGCGCGGCTGGGCAGCGTGGCCACCGCGGTGATGCCTGCCGGCGCCTCGCTGGCCAAGGTCGCGGCCGTGCGCCAGTACGGGGGAAAGGTGGTGCAGGTGGCGGGCGGCTACGACGAGGCCAGCCAGGCGGCTGACGAGCTCGCGCGCCGCGAGGGGATGACCGTCGTGCACGCGTTCGACGACCCCGACGTGGTGGCGGGACAGGGCACGCTGGGCCTGGAGCTGGCCGAGCAGGCGCCCGACATCCGCCTGGCGGTGGTGCCTCTCGGCGGCGGCGGGCTGTCCACCGGGACGGCGATCGCGCTGAAGTCGCTCCTGCCCGGCGTGCGGGTGGTGGCCGTGCAGGCCGAGGCCTGCGCGCCCTATCTGGCCTCGCTCGCCGCGCACCGGCCGATCGGCGCGCGCTCGGCCAACACGATCTGCGACGGGATCGCCGTGAAGGAGCCGGGCGAGCTGACGCTGCCGCTGGTCGAGCGCTGGATCGACGAGGTGGTGACGGTGAGCGACGACGAGGTGGCCGAGGCGATGGTGCTGCTGCTCGAGCGCTCGAAGCTGGTGGTGGAGGGCGCCGGCGCCGTGGCGGTGGCCGCGCTCATGCAGGGCAAGGTCAAGCCCGCGAGCGACGGCACCGTGGTGGCCGTGCTCTCGGGCGGGAACGTGGACGCGTCGCTGCTCGCCGAGTGCATCCGGCTGGGGGAGACCTCGGCGGGGCGCAGAATCGTGATCTTCACGATCGTGCCCGACCGCCCCGGGGCGCTCGCCGGTCTCCTGCGCGTGGTGGCCGACCATGGCGCCAACGTGGTCGAGGTGACCCACCTTCGCGAGGGCATGGACCTGCACGTGCGCGAGACCGCCGTGCAGCTCGTGCTCCAGACGAGTGGCCCCGAGCACGACGCCGAGATAGTGGACGCCATACGGGCCGAGGGCTTCGAGCCGCGGGTCGAGCACTCGAGCGGCGTCTAGAAGAGCGCCGCCTCGCGCCGGCGCCGCCGCAGCATCGCGGCCGCCAGCCAGGCGAGCCCGCCGACGAGGGCCAGCGGGATGGCTATCCCGAGCACCCGCAGGGCGATCCCGAACGAGACCACGAGCGAGTGGAATGCGTCGTGAAGGTCGCCGCCGATGCCGCCGGTGGTGACCGCCGCGCGGGCCCGCTTCGGCACCAGCGACACCTCCACGGAGGCGAGGCTCGTGCGCTGGCGCAGGGCGTCGAATTGCGCGCTCAGCGAGCGGATGTTGGCCGAGACCAGGCGCAGCCGGCTGCGCAGCGCGTCCGCCTGTGAGGCGGTGGTGGCGGCCGCGAGCTGCTTCAGCAGGCTCTGGCGCAGTGCTCGCTGGGTGTCCAGGCGATCGCTCGTGGCGTTGTAGGAGCTGGTCACGTCGTTCACGTTCTGACTGCGCGAGCGCACGTCGGCGAGGCCGGAGAGGTCGCTGAGCGTGGCCGGCAGCGAGCCCACCGGCACGCGCAGGTCGAACGAGCCGCCGCCGCCGGACCCGCTGGTGACCGACGAATGGAGCACGTAGCCGCGGTGGCGGTCCACGACGGCGACGATCTCGTTGGCCACGCTCTCGAGCTTGTTCCTCGCCGCCGCGAGCGTGATGGACGCCGAGCGCTCCACGTGCCGCGGGCCCGAGGCGCGCGGGCCGGCAGGGGCGGGCGCGGCGAGTGCCTTCGCCGCCGGCGCGGACTGAGCCGTGGACCCCGCTGAATCGGCAGCGGCGCTCGGGCCCGCGGCGGTCGCGCCGCCCGCGGACGACTTCTCGACGGCCGAGCTGGCCGAGACGGTGGACCCGCCGGGCGAACTGTTGTTTCCGTGCGTGCCCAGAGAGACCGCGACGATCACGGCGACCGCGGCGGCGGCAGCGCCGCCGAGGACCGCCAGGCGCGGCAGCCCGGGAAGCCGGATGCGTTGCTTGCGCGGGAAGCCGGCGGCCACGCGCTCATCCATGCGCGCGACGAGCTCGGGGCTCGGCCGCGGCGACTCGGCGCGCAGCGCGAGCGCGAGCTCCTGCAGCTCGGACGCCTCGGGGTCGGTCACGCGGCCCTCGGCGAGGGCGGCGTCCACGGCCTCGAGGGTCCCCTCAGGCGTTGTCATCGCAGGCCTCCCTCAGCTTTTCGATTGCACGGTGAAGCTTGGTGCCGGCGTTCGACTCCGAGATGCGCAGCACGCGCGCGATCTCGGCGTTCGAGAGACCGCCGGCGAACTTCAGCGCGACGAGGTCGCGCTCCCGCGGATCGAGCACCCGCAACGCAGCGCGCACGGACTCACGCCGGATCGTCAGCTCGGCGTACTCGTCGGGCGTGCGCGCCTCGGTGTCCTCGGGGTCGACCTCCAGCGTGGCGCGGTGCTTGCGGCGCCGCAGCTCGTCGAGGGCGGCGTTGCGCGCGATGCCGAACATCCAGGCCTCCGCGCTGCCGCGGTTGGCCCGGAAGCTGAGCCGCTTGCGGTAGGCGCGCTCAAAGGCGAGGGCGGTGACGTCCTCCGCGGCGGCGCGATCGTGAAGCAGCGAGGCGACGTAGCCGTACACGCGCGAGAAGGTGCGCCGGTACAGCGCCTCGAATGTTTCTGCGGCCTGATCGTCTCTAACAAGGGCCGGCAAGGGCTCCACAACCGTCTCGCTCACACGTCCAATACGCACCAGAGCAGCATTCATCACGCAACTTTTCGCCCGTTCGTGGGCTCAGGGAACATGATCTCTCGTCAGCGGATGGCTGTTGTCCCGCTTGTGGCGCTCGCGCTGCTGGTGTCGTGCGGGAAGGCGCTCGCCGCCCCGAAGTCGCCCGACCTCTGGGCCACGGTGAACATCTGCGACACGCTGCGCCATCCCGATCAGATGGGCGTACGCGCCAGCATGCCGGGCGACGGCTCGCACGAGCGGATGTTCATGCGCTTCCGCGCCCAGTTCCTCAATGCCACCACGCACAAGTGGCACAACGTGACGGCCGGCGGCAACTCGGGCTGGATCCTGGTCGGATCCGCGCTCTTCAAGACGCGCCAGGCCGGCTGGACGTTCGCCTTCAACGCTCCCACGGCGGGCTCCACGTTCACCCTGCGCGGGACGGTCGATTTTCAGTGGCGCGCGAAGAGGCGCAGCCACAAGCGCGTGCACACGGTGGTGGTGCGCAGGGTGAGCATCAACACGAAGGGCGGCTTCAAGTCCACCGTGGGGGCGGACCCGCCCGGCTACTCAAACGGGATCTGCGAGATCCACTGAGGGGCCGAACAGGCGTGGATCGTTGGTGATCACGCCGTCCACGCCCAGCCTGTCGAGCCGCTCGATCTGGGCGGCGTCGTCCACGGTCCAGACGTACACCTGGCCGCCCTCGCCGTGCACCGACCGCACCAGCGCCGGGCTGACGAGGCGCCAGTGGGACATCACCGCCTCGCAGCGTCCCGCGCGCAGCATCTCGGCGGCCTGTGCGGGCAGGCGCCGGCGCACGTAGGCGAGCGCGGGGAGGACGACCACGCCGAACGCGCCCTTCGTGTAGTCGCGGCGCGCGCGCGGCACCGACCAGCCGCGCCGCTGTCCGGGGGCCAGGCGCCCGAGGACGTCGAGGCTCTCCGGATAGGTGGTGGAGATCAGCGAGCGCTCGCCCAGCCCGCGCTCCGCGAGTCCCTCGACCACCTCGCGCTCGTAGCCCGGGCAGCTTCAGGTCCACGTCGAGCTCCACGTCCGCGTACTCGTCGCCCGCGAAGTGATCGAGCCCCTCGTCGAGCGTCAGCGGGCGGCGGCGATCGGCGTCCTCGTAGTCGTGCGCGAGAACCAGGCGCCCGTCCTCGAGGCGCAGCACGTCGAACTCGATCATGTCCACGCCGTACTCGAGCGCCGCCTCGAAGCTCTCGACGGTGTTGCCGGGAGCGACCAGGTCGGCGCCCTTGTGGCCCACGCGCTTCAGCGACTGGCAGCCCGCGCACCAGTAGGCGATGCGGTTGTCGTCGCCGAGGCCGCGCGACTGGATCAGGGTGCCGCAGCGCCGGCACGGCAGACCCACGCGGTCGATAGACCCACGGGTGCTCCGTGTAGCCGCGCCGCTCGGCCGAGGCCTGCATCAGCGGGCGGATGGCGCGCACCGCGGCCAGGGCCTCGTCGTTCGTCACGTCCTCCAGCCGCCTGCGGGGATCCACGCCCGCATGGAAGCACGCCTCCGAGCGCCAGATGTTGCCGATTCCCGACAGCGTGCGCTGGTCGAGCAGAGCGTCCCCGAACGGTCGCGTGCCGTCGTCCCCGCGCAGCCGAGACAGGTAGCGGCGCTCGTCGAAGTCGTCTGCCAGCAGGTCGGGCCCGAGGCCGGTGATGCGCTGGTCGAAGCGAGTGCGGGCCTCGGTCATCAGCTCGAGCACGGGGCCGTCGAACTGCACCACCTCGTGCTCGGGGGTGCGGATCACGAGCCAGGCGCGGTGCGCCGAGCGCCGCCAGCGCTCGCCCCGCCGGTAGACGCCCCAGAGCCCGCCCATGCGCAGGTGGGAGTGCAGGGTGAGGTCGCCCTCGAAGCGCAGGAAGAGGTGCTTGCCGCGCGCGTCGACGGCGCGGACGCGCCGCCCGGCCAGGCGATCCGGCCAGCGATCCATCCGGTGGCGCGGATGCGGCGTCTCGATCGACACGATCTCTGGCCCACCAGCGCGGCGCCCACCCGGCGGGCGGCGTTGTGGATCGTGTCGCCCTCGGGCATCTAGGCGCTGAGGGTGAGGCGCCGGGGACCCTGCCGGAAGCCCACGTCGATCAGCAGCTGCTCGACCTCCGTGCCAGCCAGCGGCTCGCCGTCGAAGCGCTCGAGCCCCAGCCGCTTGAGGCGTCCGCGGCGGACGTGGTCCGCCAGCGCCTCGAGCGCCGGGCGCAGCCACTCGGGATCCGGCTCGCGCAGCGGCGAGCAGGCCCTTGCCGCCACGCTCGACGTAGAGCACCGGCTCGGCGTCCAGCGTGACCACGTACGCGCCGGCCACCCGCGCCGGGCGGCGGCCGCGCTCCGCGACGTCCTCGCGCTTCGGCCACGGCAGCGAGGCGCCGTACGGATTGGCGGGATCGGTCGCGGCCAGCACCAGCGCGGCCGGCGGGCTCGTCCTCGCGCAGCGAGCGCAGCCGCTCGACAGCGCCGCCGAGGGCGAACTGCGCCCCGCCGAGGCCCTCGACGAAGTAGCCGCGGCGGGCGGTGCCGAGCGTCTCGAGGTTCACCAGCTCGCCGTAGAGCGAGGCGAAGCCACCGGGCACGCCCTCGGCCAGCACCGTCTCGCGCGTGACGATCCCGTAGCGCTCGAGCAGCACCTCGGCGAGCGCGCGCATGCGCGGGCCGTACTGCGGGGCGTCCGCGAACAGCGGCGCGGTGAGCGACCAGCGGCCCTGAATCTGCGGCGCGCCCGGCCGCCGGCGCGCGGCGAACCTGCGGCCGCGCTCGCGCTCGGCACGGGCGAGGGAGAGGCGCGGAGCGCGCAGCGGCGCGAAGGCGTCGTTGGTCACCTCGCCCGCCCAGACCAGATCCCAGAGCGCCTCCTGCAGCTCGGCGGGCTCGGCCTGGATGTCCACCAGCAGGTCGGTCCAGAAGCAGGCGCCACGCCCGAGGCGCTCGCGGATGGTCTCGTGCAGCGGCTCGGCGGGGACCGCGGCCTTGTTCGGCGGGGGGCCGAGCCAGCGCGCGTCCTCGCGGAAGTAGAACGCCACCCGGCCGCTGCCGCGCCCGAGCGCGCCCGCGCCGATCCAGACCAGCTCGCCGCTGGCGCAGAGCGAGTCCATCCAGGCCTGGGAGTAGGCACCCGCGCGCCGCGGCAGCACGTCGCTGCTCCCACACCTCGGGCGTGAGCGCCAGACCCTGGAGCGGCACGAGGATCTCGCGCAGCCGATCCATCCCGGCGCGCGCCGGGCGGCGAGGCGTCCACGCCCTGCCAGGCGGGCATCAGCCGCGCCAGCGCGCGCTGCTCGGCCGGTTCCACCTCCTTGCGCAGCGACGGCCAGCGACGCGCGGCGCAGGCGCCGCAGCACCTCCGGGTCGCACCACTCGCGCTCCGTCCCGCCCGGGCGCAGCTCGCCCCGGATCAGGTTGCCGGCACGCTCCAGCTCGCGCAGCACCGAGGCCACGTCCACGCCGTAGCGGCCGCCGAGCTGTGCGGTGGTGAAGGGGCCATGCGTGCGGGCGAAGCGCCGCGCGATCCGCCGCAGCGGCTCCTCGACGGGCTCGAGGAAGACGGACGGCAGCCCGCCGGGAGGCACGGCGCCCAGGGCGTCGCGGTAGAGGCCGGCGTCCTCGGCGGCCACGTAGCGCTCCTCGCCGCCGATGCGCATGCGCACGGCACGCCGCTCCTCCACGAGCCGATCGAGCATGCGCTTGGCCGACACCGCCTCGAGGCAGCGCTGCTGCGCCTCCGCGACCGTCAGGTCACCGAGCGCGCGCAGCACGTCGTGCAGGCCGTCCGCGTTCGCGGCGCGCGTGCGCTCGCTGAGGCGCTGGAGATCGGCCTCCACCTCGTCGAGCGCGACCGGGTCGATCAGGTCGCGCAGCTCCTCCTGGCCGAGCAGCTCGCGCAACAGGTCGCGGTCGAGCGACAGGGCCGCCGCGCGCCGCTCCGCGTTGGGCGCGTCGCCCTCGTACATGTAGGTGGCCACGTAGTCGAACAGGAGCGACGAGGCGAACGGGGAGGCGCGCGAGGTCTCGGCCTCGACCAGGGACAGCTCGCGCGTGTGCAGGCCGCGCAGGAGCTCCACCAGACCGGGCACGTCGAGCACGTCGCGCAGGCACTCGCGGTAGGTCTCGAGCACGATCGGGAACTGGCTGTAGCGCTTCGCCACCTCCAGCAGCGACTGCGCCTTCAGCCGCTGCTGCCACAGCGGCGTGCGCTTGCCGGGGTAGGCGCGCGGGATCAGCAGGGCGCGGGAGGCGTTCTCGCGGAAGCGGGCGCCGAACAGGGCCGAGGAGCCCAGCTCGCGCACCACCAGGTCCTCGAGCTCGTCCGGATCCACCAGCACCAGCTCGGCGCGCGGCGGCTCATCCGCGTCGGGGAGGTGGACGATGATGCCGTCGTCCGACCAGATCGCGTCCGATTCGAGGTTGAACTCGTCGCGGATGCGGGCCGACAGCGCCAGCGCCCAGGCGGCGTGCACGCGGCCGCCGAACGGCGACAGCACGCACAGGCGCCAGTCGCCGATCTCGTCGCGGAAGCGCTCGACCACGATCGTGCGGTCGGAGGGCACGACGCGCGTGTACTCGCTGCTGCTCGCGCAGGTAGGAGACGAGGTTCTTGGCCGCGCGCTCGTCGAGGTCGTAGTCCTTCATCAGCTCCTCGGGCTCGCGGTCCACGGCCAAGCGAGAGAACTCGCCGATCGCGCGTCCGAGCTCGGCGGGGCGGCCCACGCCGTCGCCCTTCCAGAACGGCACCGCGCCCGGGACGCCGGGGGCAGGGGTGACGATCACCCGGTCGCGCGTGATCTCCTCGATCCGCCAGGTGGAGGCGCCGAGCAGGAACGTCTGGCCCGGCCTGCGCCTCGTAGACCATCTCCTCGTCCAGCTCGCCCACGCGCCGGCCGTCGGGCAGGTGCACGCCGAACAGCCCGCGGTCGGGGATCGTGCCGGCGTTGGTCACGGCCAGCTGAAGCGCGCCCTTGCGCGCCCGGATCGTGTCGGCCACGCGGTCCCAGACGATGCGCGGCCGCAGCTCCCCGAACTCCTCGGACGGGTAGCGCCCGTCGAGCATGTCGAGCACGTTGTCGAGCAGCTCGCGCGAGAGGTCCGAGTAGGGATAGGCGTGCCGCACCAGCTCGTGCAGCGCCGGCACGCTCCACTCCTCGTCGGCGGCGCTCATCGCGACGATCTGCTGCGCGAGCACGTCCAGCGGGTTGCGCGGGATCACCGTCTCCTCGATCAGCCCCTCGCGCATGCGCCGGGCCACCACCGCGCACTCGAGCAGGTCGGCGCGGAACTTGGGGAAGATGCGGCCCTTCGACACCTCGCCCACGCCGTGCCCGGCGCGCCCGATCCGCTGCAGCCCGCGCGTGACCGACTTCGGCGACTCCACCTGCAGGACGAGGTCCACCGCGCCCATGTCGATGCCGAGCTCGAGCGACGAGGTGGCCACGAGACAGGGCAGCTCGCCCGACTTCAGCAGCTCCTCCACGATCAGGCGCTCCTCGCGCGCGAGCGAGCCGTGGTGGGCGCGAGCGATCTCCGACTCGGCCATCTCGTTCAGCCGTGCCGCCAGCCGCTCGGCCCCGCGGCGGTTGTTCACGAAGATGATCGTGGAGTGGTGCTCGCGCACGAGCTCGAGCAGCTCCGGGTAGATCGCGGGCCAGATCGAGCGGCGGGTGGCGGCGTCGCCCTGGCCGAGCGGGTCCAGCTCGAGCGCGTCGGCGTCCGGCTCCCGCATGTCCTCGACCGGCACCCGGATCTCCAGGTCGAGCGGCTTGCGCAGGCCGGTGTCGACGATCGTGCACTCGCGGCCGGTGCCCACGAGGAAGCGGCCCACCTCCTCGAGCGGCCGCTGGGTGGCCGACAGGCCGATGCGCTGGAGCGGCTTGCCGGCGGCATGGTCCAGGCGCTCGAGCGTGAGTGCCAGGTGCGCGCCGCGCTTGGTCTGGGCAACGGCGTGGATCTCGTCCACGATCACCCACTCGGCGCCGGCGAGGATCTCCCGCGCTCGCGAGGTCAGCATCAGGTAGAGCGACTCGGGTGTGGTGATCAGCACGTCGGGCGGCTGGCGCAGCATCGCCTGGCGCTCGCGCTGCGGCGTGTCGCCGGTGCGGATGGCCACCCGCACGTCGCCGCCGATGCCCTTCAGGGGCGCGCGCAGGTTGCGCTCGATGTCGTACGAGAGCGCCTTCAGCGGGGAGACGTAGACGAGCCGCGTGCGCCGCTCTCCCTCCGTTGAGGGATTGGCAGCCAGGCGATCGAGCCCCCAGAGGAAGGCCGCGAGCGTCTTTCCAGAGCCGGTTGGCGCGGAAAGGAGCACGTGCTCGCCCGCCGAAATAGCGGGCCAGGCCTGCTCCTGAGCGGGTGTTGGGGCCTCGAAGGCACGGGTAAACCACTCACGTACCTGTGGGGTGAACGTTTTCAGTGGGTCGTCACGCACGCAACCACCCAGCGTATCGGGGTGCGGGTAGCCGTATAGGCGCTCCGAGTGAACCGGACGAGAATCAGCTCAGAGACATGGCAAGCACCGTGCTAATCGTGGACGATCACCCAAGCTTTCGGATGTCCGCGCGAATGCTGCTGCAGTCAGAGGGCTACGAGGTGATCGGGGAGGCGGAGAACGGGGAGGAGGCGGTTGCCGCCGCTCTCAGCCTGCGCCCGGACTGGGTGCTGCTCGACGTGAACCTGCCCGACATCGACGGCTTCGAGGTGGCGGCGCGCATCACCGCCGAGAACGACCCGCCCGTGGTGATCCTCACCTCGAGCCGCGACGGCAGCGACTTCGGACCTCTCGTGGAGGGCAGCGGCGCCCGCGGCTTCGTCGCGAAGAGCGAGCTGTCCGGAGCCACCCTCGAGGACGTGCTGGCGTGAGCGCCCTGCGCCGGGGAGTGCTTGCTCGGCTTCATCGCCGGGATTCAAATGAGTACGAGCGACTGAACGCCGAGCTGCGCGCGCGCTTCGAGGACGTGCGCGCCTCACGCGCGCGCATCGTCGAGAGCGAGGGCGAGGCTCGCCGCCGCCTCGAGCGCGACCTCCACGACGGCGCCCAGCAGCGACTGATCGCGCTGGCGCTCGACCTGCGCCTGGCGCGCGCCCGGGTGAAGGACGACCCTGACAAGGCGGAGGAGCTGATCGCCACCGCCGAGGCGGAGCTGGGCCGCGCGATCGACGACCTGCGCGAGCTGGCGCGGGGCATTCACCCCGCTGTGCTCACCGACCGCGGACTGCGCCCGGCGCTCGAGTCGCTGGCGGGCAAGTCCTCGATCCCGGTCGAGATCGCGCTGCTCCCGGACGAGCGCCTGCCCGCCGGCGTGGAATCCGCCGCCTACTACGTGGTGGCCGAGGCGCTGAGCAACGCCGCCCGCTACGCGCAGGCCACGCACTGCGTGGTGAAGGTCGCGCGCGACAACGGCCACGCTCTGGTGGAGGTAAAGGACGACGGCATCGGCGGTGCCGATCCGCAGGCCGGCAACGGCCTGCGTGCCCTCGCGGACAGACTTGGCGCGCTTGACGGCAGCCTGGAGCTCGTGAGCGCGCCCGGTGAGGGCACTATCGTCTACGCAGAGATCCCGTGCGCGTAGTCGTAGCCGATGACTCAGTACTCCTCAGGGAGGGGATCGTTCGCATCCTCGGGGATGCCGGCTTCGACGTCGTCGGGCAGGCCGGAGACGCCGACGACCTGATCCGGAAGGTCGCCGCGCACAAGCCCGACGTCGCGATCGTGGACGTGCGCATGCCGCCCACCAACACGGACGACGGCCTGCGTGCCGCGCAGCGCATCCGCGCGGAGCAGCCCGAATGCGGCGTGCTCGTGCTCTCCCAGTACATCGAGGAGGGCTACGCGCTCGAGCTCCTGTCCGAGAACGCCGAGGGCGTGGGCTACCTGCTGAAGGACCGCGTGGCCGACGTAGAGCGCTTCACCGAGAGCGTGCGGCGCGTGGGGGAGGGCGGTTCGGCCCTCGATCCCGAGGTGGTAGCGCAGCTGCTCGGACGCCGCCGGCGGGAGGACCCGCTCGACGAGCTCAGCCCGCGCGAGCGCGAGGTGCTGGAGCTGATGGCCGAGGGCCGTTCGAACCACGCGATCGCCGATGCGATGGTGGTCACCGAGCGCGCCGTGGAGAAGCACGTGACGAGCATCTTCGGCAAGTTGAAGCTCCCGCCCACCGCGGAAGATCACCGCCGCGTGCTGGCCGTGCTGCGCTACCTGCGCGCGTAACCAATTTGGGGGTGGGGCTAACTCCACCCCCAAGACGCCGGGTTGCCGCATTCCGGCGGATTGTCCGAAGAGGGACCATCACTGGGCACTCGCGATCTCCCCGCTCCGCTCCGCGAAAGGACGCCCACCTTGACTGCTCCTCTCATCGTCTCCGCCGTCGAACTCCGACGGCGCTACGGCGAAGGTGACGCTGCTGTCGACGCGCTTGATGGCGTAACCGTCGGCTTCCCGCAGGGCCGCTTCACGGCGATCATGGGGCCGTCCGGCTCCGGCAAGTCGACGCTCATGCACATCCTCGCCGGCCTCGACCGCCCGACCTCCGGGTCGGTGGTCATCGACGGCGTGGAGCTGGGCGACCTCGACGACAAGAAGCTCACGCAGCTTCGTCGCGACAAGTTCGGGTTCATCTTCCAGTTCTTCAACCTGCTCCCCGTCCTCACGGCCGAGGAGAACATCACCCTGCCGCTGAAGATCGCCGGCAAGAAGCCGGACAAGGCCTGGCTCGACGAGCTGATCGAGGCCGTCGGCCTGTCCGACCGCCGCACCCACCGCCCGTCGCAGCTCTCCGGCGGTCAGCAGCAGCGCGTGGCCGTGGCCCGCGCCCTGCTCACCAAGCCGGCGGTGGTCTTCGCCGACGAGCCCACGGGCAACCTGGACTCGAAGGCCGGTGACGAGGTGCTGGCAATGCTGCGCCGTGCCGCCGACGACTACGGCCAGACCGTGGTGATGGTCACGCACGATCCGCACGCCGCCGCAGTGGCCGACCACATCGTCGTCCTTGTGGACGGCAAGGTCGTTCGCGAGACGCCCGCCGGTGACTCCGACGAGGTCGTCGAGCTCATGAAGGCGGTTGCGTGATGCTCAGCATCTCCCTCAAGGGGATGGCTGCCCGCAAGCTCCGCACCGTTCTGACGGCCATCGCGGTCGTGCTCGGCGTAGCGCTGATCTCGGGCACGTACATCCTCACCGACACGATCAACCGGCAGTTCGACAGCATCTTCGCGACGGTGTCCAAGGGCATCGACGTGAGCGTGTCGCCGAAGAAGCTCTTCAACAGCGACAACGGCTCGAACCCGCCGGCGTTCGACCAGGCGCTGGTGCTGAAGGCGGCGCAGGTCCCGGGAGTGAAGAAGGCCTCCGGCGGCGTGTTCGATGACGGCACGATCGTCGGCAACAACGGCAAGAAGGTCAACGGCAACACCGGGGCGCCGAACTTCATCACCAACCCCAGTCCCGCTCCGTTCGATCCGTTCCATTACGTCTCAGGCCACGCGCCGACCGCGAACAACACGATCGCGATCGACAGCTTCACGGCCAAGAAGCAGCATTGGCACGTCGGCTCCGTCGTTCGAGTCGGCGGGCAGGGCCCGACCCAGCCCTACACCGTGGTCGGCGTGGCGAAGTTCGGCGACGTGGACTCGCTCGCCGGCGCCGCCATCGCGATCATGCCGCTCCAGCAGGCCCAGAAGGTGCTCGCGAAGGTCGGCAGGGTCGACGGCATCGACATCCAGGCCGCCAACGGCGTGAGCCCGGACGCGCTCGTCCCGCGGGTTCAGGCCGCGCTCGGCAACACCGTGACGGTCCGGACCGGCGCTGAGCAGGCCACCAAGGACGCCAACGACACCAAGTCCGGTCTCAGCTTCATCCAGACGATCCTGCTCGTGTTCGCGGGCGTGGCGCTGTTCGTCGGCGCGTTCATGATCTTCAACAGCTTCTCGATCACGATCGCCCAGCGGACGCGCGAGCTCTCGATGCTGCGCACGGTCGGCGCCTCGCGCCGCCAGGTGCTCGGCTCGGTGCTCGGCGAGGCCACCGTGATGGGCTTCGTGGCCGCGCTGATCGGGCTGTTCGTGGGCATCGGCCTGGCGGGCGGTCTCAAGGCCCTGTTCAAGGCCATCGGCGCCGACCTCCCCGGCGGCGGCACCGTGCTCGAGGCGCGCACGATCATCGTGTCGCTCGTGGTGGGCACCCTGGTGACGGTGGTCGCCAGTCTCTCGCCGGCCATCCGCGCCACGCGGATCCAGCCGATCGAGGGCGTCCGCGAGGGCGCCGTGCTCCCGCCCACGCGCTTCTCGCGCAAGAAGACCACCGTCGGCAGCGTGGTCCTCGTGATCGGCATCGCGCTGATGTGCCTGGCCGTGTTCGGTGGCAACACCGGCAGCGCCGTCTGGCTGCCGCTGCTGTTCGGCACGATCTTGGTGTTCGTCGGCACCGCCATGCTGTCGTCGCGGGTCGTGCGGCCGATCGCCTCGCTGATCGGGCGTCCGCTCGAGCGCTTCCGCGGGGTGCCCGGCCAGCTCGCGCGTGAGAACTCCACGCGCAACGTCGGTCGCACCGCCTCCACGGCGGCGGCGCTGATGATCGGTCTCGCGCTCGTCTCGGGCGTGACGATCTTCGCCGCCGGCCTCAAGCACTCGGTGAACAGCGCGATCGACAAGAGCGTGCACGCCGGCGTGGTCGTGGAGAACAAGGACGGCTGGAGCAACATCCCGGCCGCGGCCGGTCAGCAGGTCGCCAAGCTCCCCGGTGTCAGCGTGGCGTCCCCGATCCGCATCTCGCAGGCGCGGGTCGCGGGCGTCGGCGGAACGCCTGACGTGAGCGGGCTCGATCCCGCCACGCTCTCGTCCGTCTACCAGGTCGAGTGGAAGAAGGGCTCGAACGACGTCCTGCAGCAAGCTCGACGGCACGGGCGCGATCGTCAGCCAGTCCTGGTCGAAGAGCAAGAACAAGGGCGTCGGCGACAAGATCCTGCTGACGACCCAGAACGGACGCCGCGCGGTCTTCACGATCGAGGGCACCTACAAGAACAACGCCCACTTCCTGGGCGACATCGCGGTGACGAACGAAGCCCTGGCCCGCGTGGCCCAGGTGACCCAGGACCAGTTCGTGTTCGTCGGCCTCAAGCCCGGTGCCAACGCGGACGCCGTGAAGGCGCAGGCCGGCAAGGTCCTGACGGCTCAGTACCCGACGGCGGAGGCCCTCACCAAGAGCGGCTTCAAGACGGAGCAGACGAAGTGGATCGGCCAGATCTCGGCCTTCTTCTACGTCCTCCTGTCGCTGTCGGTGATCGTGTCCCTGTTCGGGATCGTGAACACGCTGGTGCTCTCCATCTACGAGCGCACACGCGAGCTCGGTCTGCTGCGCGCGGTCGGCATGTCGCGCAGGCAGGTCAAGCGGGTCGTGCGCTACGAGTCGGTGATCACCGCGATGATCGGCGCCATCTGCGGCACCGTCCTCGGCGTGTTCTTCGCCGTGATCCTCTCCCGGCCACTGGCCAGCGAGGGCTTCGAGCTCTCGTTCCCGGTCGGGACACTGGTGATCCTGCTGGTACTCGCCGCACTTGCCGGCGTGCTGGCTGCGATCACCCCTGCGCGACGCGCTGCGAAGCTCAACGTGCTCGAAGCGCTCGCGTACGAATAGAGCGGGTCAAGCCCCGCCCCGCTCCGATGCTACGAGCCCGCCAACCGGCGGGCTCGTTGCATCACGGCGTCGGTCATCTCCTCGGTGAGCACGCCGGTGAAGGTGTTCTGCTGGCTCGGGTGGTAGCAGCCGAGGAGGGTTGGGCCGCCGTCGAGCGGGTGCTCCGCGCCGTGACCGAAGCGGGGCTTGGGACGGACCGAGAAGAGGCGGCAGGCGGCATCCCAGGCGTAGGCGCCGAGGCACACCACTACCCGGACGTCGCCCATCAGCTCGAGCTCGCGGGCGGCGTAGGGCAGGCAGTTGTCGCGCTCGGACGGCAGCGGCTTGTTGGCGGGAGGGGCGCAGCGCACCGCGGCGGCCACGAACGCGCCCGTGAGCTCGAGGCCGTCGTCGCGCGACACCGACGTGGGCTGGTTGGCGAAGCCCGTCCGGTGGAGCGAGGCGAACAGCCAGTCGCCGGATCGGTCTCCGGTGAAGACCCTGCCGGTGCGGTTGGCGCCGTGCGCGGCTGGCGCGAGGCCCAGTATGTAGACGCTCGCCTCCGGGTCGCCGAAGCCGGGCACGGGCCGGCCCCAGTAGTCCCAGTCCATGAATGCCGCGCGCTTCTCGCGGGCCACGCGCTCGCGCCACTCCACGAGCCGCGGGCAGCGCCGGCACGCCACGATCTCATCTTCCAGTCGCATCGACACTCAAGTTAGGCCGCGCGCCAGCGATCACCGGGATATGGCCGACCTGTTCGTCGCGCGCCAGCCGATCTACGACCGCGAGCTCGAGGCCGCCAGCGCGGTGACGGCCTAGAGATCGTCTAGCCCAGCGAGCGGCCGTACTGGCGCTCGTAGTAGTCGCGGTACTCGCCGCTGCGGATCGGGCCCCACCACCACTCGCTGTCGCGGTACCACTCCACGGTCCGCGGCAGGCCGTCCGCGAAGCGGGTCAGCGCCTCCCAGCCGAGCGCGCTCACCTTGTCGGACGAGAGCGAATAGCGGCGGTCGTGGCCGGGGCGGTCGGTGACGTATTCGATCAGCGACTCGTCGCGGCCCGTGAGCTCGACGATCGAACGCACCACGTCGAGGTTCTCGCACCTCGTCCGGCCCGCCGACGTTGTACGCCTCGCCGGGCACGCCCTTCAACAGCACGGTGTCGATCGCGCGCGCGAAGTCCTCCACGTAGAGCCAGTTGCGCACCTGGCGGCCGTCGCCGTAGACCGGCAGGTTGTCGCCCGCCAGCGCGTTCAGCACGCACAGCGGGATCAGCTTCTCCGGGTACTGACGCGGCCCGTAGTTGTTGGAGCCGCGGCAGATCACGGTCTCCGTGCCGTAGGTGTGGAAGTGGGCCGACACGAGCAGGTCGCCGGCCGCCTTCGTCGCGCTGTAGGGCGAGGACGGGTTGAGCGGCGAGCGCTCGCTGAACGAGCCCTCCTCGATCGAGCCGTAGACCTCGTCTGTGGAGACCTGCACGTAGCGGCCCACGCCAAGCTCCCGGGCGGCGTCGAGCAGCACCGAGGTGCCGATCACGTGGGTGCGCGCGAACGCGTGCTGGTCGGCGATCGAGCGGTCCACGTGGCTCTCGGCGGCGAAGTTCACCACGGCGTCGCAGCCCTGCATCGCCTCGCGCACGGCCACCGGGTCCTCGATCGCGCCCTCGATGAACGCGATGCGGTCCTCCACGTCGGCCAGGTTCTCGCGGCGGCCGGCGTAGGTGAGCTTGTCGAGCACCACCAGCTCGTCGCCCGGCCGCGCCTCGAGGGCGACGCGGACGTATGTGGAGCCGATGAAACCGGCGGCGCCGGTCACCAGCAGCTTCACGCGGCGACCGATCGCTCGGCGAGGTAGCTGGCGAGCCCTTCCTTCCAGTGGGGCAGGTAGATGGCGTCGGGGCGCTCGGTGCCCAGCACCGAGTAGTGCGGCCGCGGGGCCGGGCGCCCGAACTCGTCGCTCGTGCAGGACATCACGTGGCAGTCCACGTTCGCCTGGCTGAAGATCTCCTTCGCGAAGTCGTACCAGGAGCACTCGCCCTGGCTCGCCAGGTGGTGGATGCCATAGGCCTCGCTGTCCGCCAGCCGCACGAGGGCGTCGGCGAGGTGCGCTGTGTAGGTCGGGCAGCCGACCTGGTCGCGCACCACCAGCACCTCGCCGTGATCGCGCGCCAGCGTGAGCATCGTCTCCACGAAGTTGCGGCCGGAGGTGCCGAACAGCCAGGCGGAGCGCACCACGTGGTGGCGCGGGTTGACCTCGGCCGTCTCGTGCTCGCCGGCGAGCTTCGACTGGGCGTAGATGGACTGGGGGCGCGGCTCGTCGGACTCCACGTACGGCTCCGACTTGGAGCCGTCGAAGATGTAGTCCGACGACGGGTAGATCACCTTCGCGCCGATCTCGGCCGCGGCGGCCGCCACGAAGCGGGCGCCCTCGGCGTTCACGTCCATCGCCCCGCCCAGGTCCTCCTCCGCGCCGTCCACGTCGGTGTAGGCGGCGCAGTTGATCACGACCTCGGGCCGCTCCTGGAACAGCGTGCGCTCGACGGCCGAGCGGTCGGCGATGTCGAGGTCCCCGTGTCCCAGCCCCACCGCCTCGTGGTTCACGAACTCCGCGGCCCGCATCACGTCGTGGCCGAGCATGCCGCGCGCGCCTGTGACGAGAAGTTTCACCTCTGAAGGGATATCAACATCAGGCCGGCGAGTTGTCGGCGGTCGGGACGCAGGGCTAGAGGATCGCTATCTCCGCGTTGTCGCCCACCACGAAGCGGTAGGCCTTGGGCAGCGCGGGGCTGCGGCTGATGCGCACGTTCTTGCCGATCAGGCTGGCCTCGATGCGGCCGTCGAGGTTGGTCACGGCCGATCCCTCGAGCACGATCGAGTACTCGATCTCGGCCTTCTCGATGCGCACGCCGGGGCCCACCGCCGTGTAGGGACCGATGTAGGCGTCGATCACCACGGCGCCGGCGCCGATGATCGCGGGGCCGCGCACGGTGGAGCGCTCCAGGCGCACGCCGGGCTCGATCACCACGCGGCCCTCCACACGCGAATCGATCAGCTCGCCCTCGATCCGCTCCTCGAGGTCGTCGAGGATCAGGTGGTTGGCCTCGAGCATGTCCTGCACCTGGCCGGTGTCCTTCCACCAGCCATGCACGATGTGCGGGTCCACGCGCAGGCCGCTGTCCACCAGGCGCTGGATCGCGTCCGTGATCTCCAGCTCGCCGCGGCCCGACGGCTCGATCGCGCGGGCCGCCTCGAAGATGCACTGGGTGAACATGTAGACGCCGACCAGCGCGAGGTCCGACTTCGGCTGCTGCGGCTTCTCGATCAGGCGGGCCACGCGGTTGTCGCCGTCGAGCTCGGCCACGCCGTAGCTCTGCGGGTCGGGCACCGGCGTGAGCAGGATCAGCGCGTCCGGCTGCTCGCTGCGGAAGGTGTCGACCAGGGCGGTGACGCCGTCGCGCAGCAGGTTGTCGCCCAGGTACATCACGAACGGGGAGTCGCCCAGGAACTGCTCGGCGGTGAGCACGGCGTGGGCCAGGCCGAGCGGCGCGTCCTGCTCGATGTAGGTGATCGAGACGCCGAACTGGCTGCCGTCGCCCACCGCCTGGCGGATCTCCCCGCCAGTCTCGGGGGCGATGATGATCCCGATCTCGTCGATGCCCGCGCCCGCGAGCGCCTCGATGCCGTAGAACAGCACCGGCTTGTTGGCGACCGGCACTAGCTGCTTCGCGCTCGTGTACGTGATGGGCCGCAGGCGGGTGCCCGTGCCGCCCGAGAGGATCAGGCCCTTCAGCGACCTCATCAGTAGGTGCCCCCGAGCTTGCCGTGGTCCCAGCTCACGATGCGCGTGGGGCGGAACGTGAGGCCCACGCGCTTCTGGGCCTGCTTGCGGATGGTCTCCTCCACCTCGGGGCCGACCGTGCCGAAGCGCTGGAACAGGGCCACGCCGTACTTCGCCACCTCGTCCGGCTCGCGCTCGATCTCCACGTCGCACTCCATCATCACGCCGCGCAGCTCGTGGTAGAGCACGCCGGACTCCACCTGGACCGTGGCGCGGGGGTCGCGCTCGAGGTTCCTGGTCTTCTGCGACTTGGCGTAGGTCCAGCCGAGCAGCGCGGTGCCCTCGGGCACGAACCAGAGCGGCATCAGATGCGGGCGGCCCTGCGGGCCGATCGTGGCCACGCTCACCACCTTCTGGTCCTCGAGGAAGGCCTGGAGCTCCTCGCCGGACATCGTGATCTGGTCCCTGCGCGACGGCATGCGGGTGGGAGCCTAAGCCGGATCGAGTCGCAGCGCGTCGACAACCGGGCGGCCGAACTCGTAGCTGCGGCCCGCGTGCCAGTCTTCGAGCAGGTCGTCGTAGTGGGGGCTGCTGGGGTGTCCCGACTGGCCGGTCATGTGCTGCCAGCGGCTTCGCTCGGGCCGGCCGAGGTCCGCCAGCAGCCGGAACGAGGGCGCCCAGCTGCCCGTGTAGTCGCCGTCGTGGGGCACGAATCCGACCTGGCAGACGGTCTCCTGGGCGCCGCCGACGGGTAGGCGGCGCGACAGCAGGCGGTCGAGCAGCTTCGACGTCCTCCCCTTGCCCTCCGAAAGCGCGTGCGGGAAACGCAGACCGTGGACTCGGCCCCAGGTCCATCCGGCCGGATCGTGCCCGAAGCGCTGCTCCAGCTCGTCGAGCGTGCTCGACAGCGCCTCCAGCGCCAGCTCGTCCCACGAGCGGCCGCCGATCAACTCGGAGTCGCCCTCGTCCCAGAGCTCGATCAGGCGAGCCTGGAAGCGCCAGGGCGAGGTCACCATCGGCGTGAAGCCGAGCATCGACTTCGAGCGCCAGCGCGCGGCGTGGTCCTCGTCGCCGATCACGGCCACCGACACGAGCCGGGCGAAGTGCACCGTGAAGACCGCGTAGATCGTGCCGGCGATCGTCTCGGGATCGAGCTTGTGGTCCCAGCTCCTCAGGCGCTCGATCGCGCGCAGCTCGCGCTGGCCGCTCGGGTGCAGCCGTGCCAGGCGGTGGGCGGTCTGCTCGCCCGGGATCGAGTAGAGGTCGAGCTGGATGCGCTCGAAGTCCTCCAGCGAGAGCCGCTCGCGCTCGCCCAGCAGCTGCTCGATGCGCGCGGCGCGGTAGCCGTCGAGGTACTCGCTGGTGATGTGGTGCGGGTAGTCGTCCGCGACGATGCGGTTGTTGGCGGTCACGATCACGCCGCCGGGCGGGTTGACGAGCTCGGGCAGGTCGTCATAGGGCACGTAGCCCTCCCACTCGTACTCGCCGGTCCAGCCCGGCTTCGGCAGGTCCGGGCAGTTGCCGCGGCGGATGGGGAGCTTCCCGACGAGCTTGTAGCCGATGTTGCCGGAGTCGTCGGCCCAGACCATGTTCATCGCCGGGATCGAGTAGCCGCGGAAGGCCTCCACCAGCTCCTCGCCGCTCTTGAAGGCGCCTGCGTCCACGCCGGTGCTGTTCACCACCGGCTCGCGGATGGCGGTCCAGGCCAGCGCCAGCGGCTCGCCGGCGCGTGCGCCCAGGGCGTCGTTGACGATCGGGCCGTGGTGGGTCTCGCGCACTCTCAGCTGCTCGGGCGAGCGGCCGCGGATGGCGATCTCCTCTTGGTGCACGGTCACGGGGCGCCACTCGCCCTCGAACTCGTACTCCGGGCCGCCTTCGCCGTCGCGGATCCGCTCCACGAACAGGTCCTGCACGTCGCCCATCACGTTCGTGAAGCTCCAGGCCACGTGCCGGGTGTGCCCGATCACGATGCCGGGGAAGCCGGGCATCGAGCCGCCGCGCAGCTCCAGGTCGGGCGTGGAGCCCTCGAGCGTGTACCAGCAGTCGGGCATGCTCGTGGTGATGTGGGGGTCGCCGGCCAGGAGCGGCATCCCCGTGGCCGAGCGCTCGCCCGACACGGCCCAGTTGTTCGAGCCGGCCGGCTCCAGGGACCAGCCGATCGCCTCGCGCACCTCGCCGATCTGCTCGAGCAGGCCCAGCGCGTCGCCCGACCAGGACACGCCCGGGTCCACGATCACCGGGTTGCCCTCCGGGTACTGCGGCTCGAGACGCGCGACCTTGTCGGCCCCGATCCTCGACACGAGCTCGCCGCGCAGCAGCTCGCTCTCCATGTTCGTGGCGAAGCCCAGGCCGAGGATCTTGCGGATCACGAGACTGTCCTCGATCGTCCAAGGCTCGGGGTCCACCCGCAGCAGCTGCAGCTCCAGCGGCAGGACGGGCGCAGCCTCGATCGCCGCCGTGACCCCGCGCGCGTAGGCCTCGAGCACCTCGACGTCGCGCGCTGACAGCAGCGCCCGCTCGCGCTCGGCGAAGCGGCGCAGGCCCAGCGTGCGCATCAGCCGGTCCACCTGGAGGCCGTCCTCGCCCGCGAACTCGGACAGTCGGCCGGAGCCGGCGCGGCGGTAGAACTCGAGCTGCCAAAGCCGGTCCTGGCCCTGCACGAAGCCCTGGGCGAAGCAGAAGTCCGCGTCGGTGCGCGCCTCTATACGAGGCACGCCGAGCGCGTCACGCGAGATCTGGACCGGCGCTTCGAGGCCCTGGACCTGCACCGAGCCGCGCGTCTGGGGCAGCGGGCGGCGGAACAGCTGGTACCAGAGACCCAGCGAGCCGGCACTCGCGGTTGCAAGCGCTGCTGCGGCGATTCCGGACGGTGAGCGGCGAACCTGCACGAGTCCGCCCGATTCTGGCAGTTCCGTCCTCTCGCCCGCCTACCGTCAATAAGTCCACCATGGAAACACTCTTTTTCATCCTCGGTGCAGCGCTCGGCGGATTCGTCGTGTGGCTCGTCATGCGCGCGCACGTGAAGAACGCGCTTGGAGCGCGGCGCGACACGGCGGCGATGTTCGAGTCGCTGTCGGCCAAGGCGCTGCGCGATTCCAGCGAGTCCTTCCTCCAGCTCGCCAAGGCCGAGCTCGGCCAGCATCACGTGTCCGGCCGCGAGGATCTCGACAAGCGCCAGCGGGCGATCGAGCAGCTCGTGAAGCCGATGGCGGAAGGTCTCGACAAGGTGCGCGGCGAGCTGGAGCAGCTCGAGCGCGCGCGCCGCGAGTCCCACGGCAGCCTGACGATGCACATGCGCTCGGTGGCCGACACGCAGGAGCGCCTGCGCAAGGAGACCGCAGGCCTGGTCACCGCTCTGCGCTCGCCTGCCACGCGCGGGCGCTGGGGCGAGATCCAGCTTCGCCGCGTCTGCGAGATGGCGGGGATGCTCGCCCACTGCGACTTCACGGAGCAGTCCACGGTTGACTCCGACGGCGGCAGGCTGCGCCCGGACCTGATCGTGAAGCTGCCCGGCGGCAAGGACGTGGTGGTCGACTCGAAGGTGCCGCTCGAGGCATATCTGAACGCCGTCGAGGCCGACAACGACGACCAGCGGCGCGAGCAGCTCGCCGTCTACGGCCGGCACGTGCGCGACCACGTGGCCAAGCTGAGCCAGAAGTCCTACTGGTCGCAGTTCTCCTCGGCGCCCGAGTTCGTGGTGATGTTCCTGCCCAGCGAGGCCTTCTTCAGCGCCGCGCTCGAGCAGGTGCCCAGCCTGATCGAGGAGGGCGTGGAGCAGCAGGTGCTGATCGCCACGCCCACCACGCTGATCGCGCTGCTGCGCGCTGTGGCCTACGGCTGGCGGCAGGAGAAGGTGGCGGAGAGCGCCCGCGCCGTCAGCGACCTGGGACGCGACCTCCACGGCCGCCTCGGCACGCTGGTGGGCCACTTCTCGAAGCTCGGGCGCCAGCTCGAGTCATCGGTGAAGGCCTACAACGAGACCGTGGGCTCGCTCGAGGGCCGGGTGCTGGTCACGGCCCGGAAGCTCTCCGAGCACGGCGCCACGTCCGAGGACAAGGAGCTTCCGGAGCCGCAGCAGATCGAGACCGCGCCGCGCTCCGTGCAGCCGCTCGAGCCGGTGGAGCAGGACGACGAGTTCGCGTCGGTCCGCCGCCTGGCGGGCTAACGGCCTAGCGGCTGACGATTCCCTGGAGTGACTCGGCCGCCTCGAGGACGGCGCGTGCGGGCATCCTCGGGCTCGAGCACGGCGGCGTCGCCGGCCTCCTTGAGGATCTCGCGGGCCAGCCACTCGTTGCCGGCGTACTGGAGCTCCACGATCACGGCTCCGCCCTTCAGGTCCTGCACCACGCGCCGGTCCTCGCGCGCCCAGCGGGCTCGCTCGGGGGCGATCCACACGCGCGCGGTGCGCGACGCGGGTACCTCGCCCGTGCGGGCCCAGGCGGGCACGTCGGGGTTGATGTCGGGCCGCGGCTCGAACGTCTCGTTGATGATCCGGGCCTCCTTGATGCGGTCGAGCCGGAAGCTGCGCGACTCGTCCTTGGCCGGATCCCAGGAGTGCACGTACCAGCCCTCCTGGCCGTTCATCAGGTGGTACGGCTCGATGCGCCGGCCGGCGGTGAGCTCGTCCTCGTTCTCCTTGTAGTAGTCGATCTCGAGGATGTGGTTGTCCACGATCGCCTGGCTGACCACGCGGGCGATGCCCGAGTCGTCGCCCGCGGCTGTGGTGATCTGCAGCCCCTCGCGGGCCGGGTCCTGGCCCAGCGCCGCGACGATCTTCTCGCGCGAGGAGGCCAGCGAGCCGGCGGGGATGTGATCGCCGAGCAGGTCGATGGCCGCGACGAGCGCCTTCGCCTCTAGCGGCAAGAGGCGCGCCGGCTTGGCGAAGTTGTCGCCGTAGGGCTCGGGGTCCACCTCGATCGTGTCGCCATGCACCTCGGCGTAGAGCACGTAGCTGCCACCGCCGAAGTTCACGACGTTCAGCACGTCGATGTCCTCGCGCAGCTCCTCCTCGCTGACCTGGAGGTTGCCGCACACGGCGCTGACCTGGAGCAGCTCGGCATTGCGGGCCGCGTCGATCAGGATGCCGGCCAGCGTGACCAGGCGGGCGAAGCGCTCGGGGCGGATCGGCGTCTCGCGCCTGCCGTTGGTGTCCGGCTCCTCGGCGGGCTCGGCCTTCCTCCTGGCGGCGGGCGCCACCTCCGGACCGGTGGAGTGGCGCTCCATGATCAGCGCGAGGCGCTCGGCGGTCTCGTCCACCAGCTCCGGCGGCTCGAGGATGCGGGCACGCTCGCGCAGACCCAGCACCCAGGACACCACCGCGCGGGAGTCCGCGTAGTCGGTCTCGAAGATCACGCCGTCGCCATCGGGCGCCGGAACCGTGCGGCCGGCGTGGCCGAAATGACGCTCCACCAGCCAGTCGATCTTGCTCGAGATCCAGACGCGTGCGGTGGCCACGGAGTCGCCGAGCTGCCAGTCGGTGCGGGTGGCGTACACGCGCGGATCGAAGTCCTCCGGCGGCGCGAAGTCGTGCTCGGCCTTCGACGAGTAGCCCACCTTGCCGCGGATGCGCGAGAGGCGGAACACGCGCACGTCCTTGCGCTCGTGCGAGTGGCCGACGAGGTAGAACTGGCCGCCGCGGTAGAGCAGGTGGTAGGGATCGACCTTGCGCGACTCGCGCGCGTCGCGGCCCATCGTGTAGTAGTCGAACAGGATCGTCTTGCGGCGGAAGATCGCCGTCTCGATCTTCGACAGCCGCTGCGACAGCTCACGCCCGCCGGCGGCGGCGGTCACGCCCAGCGCCACCGAGCGGTGCTCGGGCGCCGCGAGCGGCGAGGGCCTGCCCCAGGACAGCTGCTGCAGCGCCAGGCGCAGCGGCTCGGCGTAGGCGAACTCGCCGTCCAGCAGCGACAGCGCCGTGTTCAGGGCGCTCAGCTCCGCGTCCGTGAACGCGACCGCGGGCAGGTAGAAGTTCTCGGGCGGCAGCGAGTAGTTCTCCGCCTCGTAGTAGCCCTCGGCGGGCTTGTCGACCTTCAGCTCGATGCCGAGCGAATCGAGCTCCGCGCGGTCCGCGTAGAAGCGGCGCGCGAAGGCGTCGTCGTTCATGCCCGAGTAGCCCTCGACCTCGCGCTTGATCTCGAGCGCGGTGATGGGTCGCCGCTCCGCCATCAGGAATGAGATCAGCGAGAGCTGACGGATCAGCTTTTCTGTGTCCTTAGCCATAAGCCTCCGGGAGGGAGGATAAGAGGGAAACCCACCCGGCATGGCCGAGGGGTCCGCGACCGGACGGATTGATTGCCGCTGTTTGCGAGGTTGTGACCGGGCTGCGGGCTAAGCGGCTTCGCGCGAGGCGAAGTACGCGGAGCCGCTCAGGGCGCGGTCGAAGCCCGACCAGCGCTCGCCATCGGCGAGGCTCTTCTCGATGCGGTCGAAGCTGCCGAGGCGGCCGCCGAGGTTGTCGACCATGTGCACGAGGGTGGCCTCGCGCGTGCAGGGGACCACCGGGCTGCCGTGCTCGAGCTGCCCGTGGTGCGAGAGCACGATGTGGAGCAGGGCCTGCTCGGTGTCGGCCGGGAACCCGGGGATCTCCTCGATCAGCCGTCGCACGAGGTAGTACCCGAGGGCGATCTCACCCTGGAGCTTGCCGGCGTCGCTCAACTCGATCGCGCCGTTCTCGGCCGTGTAGGCCTCGATCTTGCCGATGTCGTGCAGCAGCGCTCCGGTGACCGCCACGTCGCGGTCGATGCCCGGGAAGGTGGCCGACAGCGCGCTGACGCCCTCCGCCACCGACAGGCAGTGCTCGATCAGGCCGTGCCGGTAGGCCTGGTGGTAGTACTTGGCCGCGGGGGCGTCACGCCAGCGGCGCCAGATCTCCGAGTCGTCGGCGAAGCAGCGCTCGAGCAGCTCGCGCAGGTGCGGATCCTGCATCGTGGCGACCAGGCTGCGCAGGTCGGCCACCATCTGGTCGACGGGCCGGGTTGGGCCCTCCTCCAACATCGCGGGCTCGTACTCGCCCGGCTCGGCGGCGCGCAGGGAGCGAACCGTGAGCGAGGAGCCATAGCGCTGGTCGACCGAGAAGTTGCCGACGACGCGCACGATCGCCGCCCGGGGGACAGCACTCGAACAGCTCGTCCACGCCGTCCCAGATCACGGCCTCGACCGTGCCCGTGACGTCGCCGAGCTGGAGCTTGATGAAGGCCTCGCCGTTCTTCTTCTGGCGCCGCGCACGCTCCCTGACGGCGAACACGGAATCGATCGTCTGGCCGTCCACGAGGTCCCGGACGAAGAGCTTGGCGGAGGTGAGAGTCTGCTGCTCCATCGACAAATTCACCGTAATCGGGGATCCGGACGGCACGGCTTCGCCGTTAGGCTGCGTGCATGGCAGAGCGCACTCCCGCCGTGCTGGTCACCGGTGGCACCGGTGCGCTCGGCGCCGCCGTGCTCGAGGAGCTGCTGCAGTCGGGCTATCCCGTCACCGCCACCTGGGTCGTGGAGGCGGAACGCGAGCGTGCCGAACGCGACCTCGGTCACCACGAGCGGCTGACGCTCGTGGAGGCCGACGTGCTGGACGAGCAGGCTGCGTCCGACGCCGTGGCGGGCGTGGACGAGCTGGGCGCCGTGGTCAACCTCGTGGGCGGCTTCTCGGAGCCGGGCAAGGTGCACGAGTCGAGCGTCGAGGACTTCGAGGCCATGCTGCGCCTGAACCTGCGGCCGGCCTTTCTGCTCGCCCACGCGGCCATGCCGCGCCTGGTCGCGGCGGGCGGCGGCTCGTTCGTGTGCGTCTCGGCGCGGCCCGCGCTGCGGCCGTTCGCCGGCGCCGCCGGCTACATCACCGCGAAGGCCGGGGTACTGGCCTTCGTCCAGGCTCTCGACGTCGAGTATCGCGGCGAGGGCGTGCGCTCCAACGCGGTCCTTCCGAGCGTGATCGACACGCCGGCGAACCGCCGCTCGCAGCCGGACGCCGACCACTCCAGGTGGGTGCCGCCGCAGCAGATCGCCAAGGTCATCCGCTTCCTCGTGTCCGACGACTCGGCGCCCACCAGCGGCGCGGCTCTGCCGGTCTACGGCCGCGCCTAGACCTTCTACGCGCGCGGGTAGTGGAACGCCTGGCTCTGGGTGACCTTCGCCGCGAGCTTGCCGTCGTCAAGGCGCAGCTCGGTCTCGACCACGATCAAAGTGCGCCCCTTGTGAAGCGGCCGCGTGGTGGCGGTCAGCGTGCCCTCGCGCACGGCTCGCATGAAGTTGGTCTTCGACTCGATGGTGGAGGTGCCCGACGCGCCCTCGGGCAGGTTGAGGAACGCGCACGCGCCCCCGCACGAGTCCGCCAGCGACATCGCCGCGCCGCCGTGCATGAGGCCGCCGGCCGTGCAGCGCTCGGGCGACCACTCGAGGCGGCCGCGGACGAGCTCGGGGGTGGCCTCGAGCAGCTCGATGCCAACCAGCGCCGCGAAGGGCATCGCGTCGCGCAGTCCCGAGAGCGCCGCGCCGTCGGTCATGTGCGCCCCGCGAGCAGCGCCCAGCGCTGCGCGACCTGAAGCACGCCGGCCTCGTCGCGGTGGGCCTCGAGCCCGGTGGCCTCGCCGCCGTCCGCCTCGGCCGTGAGCGCCGACAGCACCTCGGCCGATGCCTCTGGCGTGGGCAGTCCGCGCTCGAGCCAGGGCTCGGCGGGCAGCGCCTGGCGGCGCTCGTCGCGACTCTCGATCGAGACGCCCGAGCGCTCCAGCAGCGCGATCAGCTCCTCCTCCGAGAGCGCGGTGGTGTGGGAGACGTCGCGCAGCCGCTCGAGCTCGTTGTGGCGCGCGCCGCCGTCGACCATGTCGATCACCGCAACGCAGCCACCCGGTCGCACCACCCGCGCCATCTCCCGCGCGACCGGCTCTGCGTCGGGCAGGTGGTGGAACGCGAAGCGGCTCACGGCGATGTCGAAGGAGCCGTCCACGAACGGCATCGCCGCGGCGTTGCCCTCCACGAACAGCACGTTGCCGGCGCCCTCCTCCTCGGCGCCGCGGCGGCCGGTGTCCAGCATCTCGAGCGTGAGGTCGAGCACAACGAACTGGCGCGCGCGGCCGGCCAGGCGGCGGGAGAGGTGACCCGCGCCGCCGCAGACGTCGAGCACGGTCTGCTCCGCAGCGAGGGGGAGATGGTCGCCGATCCAGCCGGCGATGCCGCGGTTGTCGAAGAGGTTGCCGGGCTTTGCGAAGTCAGGCGCCTGGCGCCCGAACTCGCGTTTGACGACGTCGGCGTGGTCGGCCATCGAGACCGCCCAGCCTAGATGGTTGATCCCACAGCAGATGCCCGGGGGCGCGTCATCCGGGAGAGTCGATCAGCACCTCGAGGAGACCTGGGAAGCGGGACTCGAGGTCGTCGCGGCGCAGGCTCATGTAGCGCTCGGTGCCCTCGGCGCGGGTGCGCGTGACGCCGGCCTCGCGCAGCAGGCGCAGGTGGTACGAGCAGGTCGAGGCGGGGAGCCCCAGTGCAACCTGGACCTGAGAGCAGGTGCGCTCGCGGTCGTCTGCGAGCACTCGGACGATCTGTAACCGCAGCGGATCGCCCACCGTGCGCAGCACCGTGGCCAGGTCGATTTCCGAGCTGGCCGGATGTCGGATCTCACGTAACGAGGTAGCCACGCGTTGTATGCTACAACAGTATTTCCAAATCTTTGGAACTTTGAAATAGGAGCCGAGAGGAAATCAGCATGTCAGCCCTTTCAATACCGATCCGACGTCCACAACTAGGCACCACCCCTGCCTTCGCGCTCGTGGCCTCGATCATCGGGCTTGCGCTGTTCGCTTCGGCCACGCCCTCGCCGCTGTACGGCATCTACCAGCAGGAGTGGCACTTCTCCACGCCGGTCCTGACGCTGGTCTACGCGGTCTACTGCTTCGGCGTGCTCACCGCGCTCCTGCTCATCGGGCGCATCTCCGACGAGGTGGGAAGGCGGCCGGTACTCACCCTCTCGCTGATCGGGTTGTTCGGCGCCGGGGTGCTGTTCGCGGTGGCCCACTCGGTTGGCATGCTGTTCGCCGCCCGCGCCCTGCAGGGTCTGATGACAGGCGCCGCGCTCGGCGCCGCCGGGGCGGCGCTGCTGGACCTCCACCCGCGCGGGGACGGCCAGCACGCCGGCTTGATCAGCGGCGTGGTCAGCACCGCCGGTATCGGCAGCGGCGCTCTCGTGGCCTCGGTGCTGGTGCAGTACGCGCCGGACCCGCTCGTCACGCCCTTCCTGGTCCTGCTGTTCCTGATCGCCCTCACCCTCGTGGGCACGCTGGCTCTCCCCGAGCCGGTCACGCGCAGCGCCGGCGCTCGCCTGCGTCCGCAGTGGCCGCGCGTGCCGGCGTCGATCAGGGGCCCGTTCGCGCTCTCCAGCCTCGGCGTCCTGGCCTCGTGGTCGATCGGCGGCCTCTACCTCGCCCTCGGTCCCGGCCTGGCCACGCATCTGCTGAACACCACCAACCACCTCGCGGGCGGCGCCGCCGTGCTCGCGCTCGCGGGGGCGGGTGGAGTGGCCCAGCTCCTATGGCACAGGCTCGAACCGCGCCGTGCCGCCTCGATCGGCTCGGCGGTGCTGGCGCTCGGCATGGCGCTCACGGCGGCCTCGCTGTCCACCGGCTCGGCCGTGCTGTTCTTCGCCGCCACCGCGATCACCGGTGCCGGCTTCGGCCTGGCCTTCCTCGGCGCGCTGCGCTCGCTGACGGCCGTAGTGCCGGAGCGCCACCGCGCCGCGGTGATGTCGGCCTTCTACGTGGTGGCCTACCTCTCGATCTCGGTGCCGGCGGTGGCCGCCGGCCTGGCCGTGCCCTCGCTCGGGCTCGAGCCGACCTTCAGGCTGTTCAGCGGGATCGTGGTGGTGCTGGCGCTGGGCGTGAGCTTCGCGGCCGCCTACCGCGGGCAGGAGGCGCCTACCACACGCCAGGGGCCCGTGGCCGCCAGCTCCCGGTAGTCGCCGCCGACGGCCGGCAGCCAGGGCGCGCCGACCCTGCGCCTGGCCTGGAGCACGACGCCCGTGCGGCGCGGCTTGAAGTGCACGTCGCCCAGGTGGACGTGCATCGCCCAGGCCACGCGCGGGGTGGCGTAGAGCTGGGTGACCGGCGTGCCGCACGCGAGCAGGCGCCCGCGCCCGCCCGCGAGGCGGATCGCACCCGGTAGCGTGCGCTGGAGCTTGGCCTCGTGCGATACGCCCGGGCCCGCGGCGCGCAGGTCGTCCGCGCGGTCGAGCGTCCACGGCAGGGAGACCGCGGCCACCACGAACACGGTGGCCGCGCCCACGAGCACCGACGGCAACCTCGCGCGCGCGAGCAGCACCCTGCCCGCCGAGGCCCAGCCCACCCCCGCCACCACGCATGCGACCCCGACCGGGGCGATCAGGTAGCGCGGGTTGCCCGAATAGCCCGCCTGCGCCATCGCCGCCACCAGCGCGAGCCATCCGAGCGCGCCCAGTCCCAGTACGAGCGTGACTCGCTCGACTCCCGGCCGCGGCCGCCAGTTCGCGAGCGCCAGCCCGAAGCCGACAAGCGCCGGCAGGAGCAGTGCCGTGCGCCCGTCGGATAGCACCGCCAGCGCGGGGTGGGCGGCCAGGCCGGGCACGTTCGAGCCGGCCGTGAGCTCGCGCGCGCGGTCGGAGGCGCGGAACGCGTCGCCCGAGCCGATCAGCTCGGGCAGCAGCCAGAGAGCCGGTACGGCGAGCGCCAGCCCCGCGCTCAGCCGGCGTGCGGCTGGCTCGCGCAGGCAGAGCCAGATGGCATAGGCGGCCGCGAACGGCCAGACCTCGGGTCGCAGCAGCGCCGCGAGGAAGCCGAGCACCAGCGCCTGCCGCTGACGGCCGGCCAGGTGGCGGTCCACCGCCCAGAGCACCACCGCGAGCAGCAGGCCCTCGGAGTAGCCGATCCAGTCGCTCCAGAACCAGCCGCGGCTGAACACCAGGGCGGCGACGGCGATCACGCCCGCCGCGGCGCCCGCCAGGCGCGACGCGATTCGATAGGCGAACACCAGGCCGAGCAGCGCGCTGGCCCGGGCCACCACCAGCCACAGCCACGGCGCCGCGCCACCCGCCAGCGAGAAGACGCTGGTGAACGCGACCGGCAGCGGCTTCCAGGAGGGCCCGCCGCTCGTCTTCAGGTCGAGCTCGACGACCTCCCGGCCCCACACGACCCAGGACAGCGGGTCGTAGCTCGGGGCTCCGGGGAGCAGCAGCGACAGGCCTGCAAGCGCCAGGCATCCGGCCAGCGCGACCTTGATTGACACCCGCGCATTATCCGGCGCGGCGGCGGGCGGAGACGGCTGCCTCCGCCCGCTCTGCGCTCAGCCCACGGTGTACTCGTACGGGATCGCCAGCAGCTCGTTCCCGAACGTCAGGAACTGGCTGAAGTCGTCCACGTAGAGCGTGCCCCGGACCACCCTGCCGCGGCGGCCGCTGGGCGTGATCGTGAGCTTCAGCGAGCCCGTCTTGCCAGCTCCGACGGTGACCGGCGCAAAGGCCGGGGCGTTCGGATCGACCGCCTGCTGCCAGGCGTCGCCGGTCGACGGATCGGCGTTCAGGTCGAACCCGCTGGTGTGGGCGACCATCCCGGTGCTCACCTTCCCTGCCGTGATCGGAGCCGAGAACGGGCCGATCGGCGTTGGAGCGACGAACCACACGCTTGGCGTGAGCTCGCGCGCGCTGAACTGCCCGGAGGCGGTGTTGCCCGACGGGGTGGCGATCAGATGCGGATCGCCGAAGCCCCAGTCGAACGTGACCGGCCGCGTGGCCTGGGCCGCCGCGGACACCATGGTGGTCTGCGTCGGCATCAGGTACTGAGGCGGCAGGTCGTCGGGCGACAGCGGCAGGGCCAGGTTCTGATCTGGCGTGATCGCCAGCAGCGGCAGGTCCTGCTTCCCGGGCAGGCGCGGGTCGAGGAACAGATCCTCGGACGCCGGGCCGTCGTTCGACACCTTGATCGTGGCCTTCACCGCCTTGCCCGCGGGCAGCACGGTGCTGGAGCTGTTCGGCAGCCCGGTGGTCGTCGCCGTCGGCGCCGCGAACGTGACGCGTCCGGAGTACGGCGTCGAGAGCGCGTTGCCGCCCACCGGGTTCGTCACGTCGACCACGAACCGCCAGCGGCCCGGCCGCGGGTTCAGGTGGTATGCCTGAAGCGCGTGCGTGGCCTTGGGGTTCGTTGGGTCGCCGCGGCTGGTGCTCTCCGCCCCCACCGCCTGGCCGTCCGGGTCGATCAGCGTTCCGTTGATCGAGGTACCGGCGTTGTCCGGGAACGTGAGCGTGACGCCCAGCTCCGGCTTGCCGGCGGGCACGTTGAAATCGAACGTGTTCAGCTGGCCGGGGGAGAAGGCCCGGCCGTTGCCGCCGATCAGCGTGCCGGAGAAGCTGCCTCCGTTCGCCCCGATGCTCACCAGCGAGCGGAGCGTGATCGGAACCACCGAGTGGCTGCCGCCGCTCGAGTCGAGCAGCAGGTCCTGGTTCGAGTCGCCGGCGCTCCGCGGGAGCGTGATGCCCACGTGGAAGCTGCCGGTCTGCCCCGGCGCAAGCGTCAGCGCGGACGGGCTCACCGGCGCGCCTGCGCCGTAGCTCTGGCTCGTGAACTGGTAGTGGACCGGGCCGCTGAAGGTGCCGTCGCGCAGGAACACGATCGCCGTCCAGGTGCCGGCGACCGGCTTGTGGACGTCGACCTCGCCGTGGTTGCCGTTGCCCTGCGGGCGCGTGTACGCGGCGTAGTCGCCGTTCGGGTCGATCAGCGTCAGCCCGACGCGCGCGTTCGGCCCGGGCCATGCGTCGTAGGCCACCAGCCGGTCGGCGCCCGCGGGCACCGTGAACTGCACCTTCTGGTACGGCCGGGCCACGCCGAACTGGTCGATGAACGTCGGGTTGCCCGAGTTCAGGTTCACCGTGCCGGTCTGTGTCCGAAAGCGCGCCGCCAGCGCCCGCGTGTGCGCGCGCACGATCTGGGTGGCGGCGCCCACGTTGGTGACCCTCACGTCGGACGAGTTTGGCGTCGTGCCGGCCTCGCCGCTGAGGGCGAGCTGCGTCGGGCCGATCACCAGGCTGCTGCCCGTCGGCGCGGGCGAGCCCTGCGAGTTCGACACCGAGCTGGCGGCCTGAACGGCGCCAAGCGTGTTGATCTCGCCGGCGCCCTGCTCGAAGCTCGGGAAGCCGAGGTCGGTCGCCGTGCTCGTGAGCAGCTGCTTGACCAGCGCCGGGGACGGTGTGTGCCCGCCGTGGGTGGCGCGGTAGGCCTGGATCACCAGCGCAGCGCCACCCGCGATGAGCGGGGCCGACTCGCTGGTGCCGCCGAACTGCTGGATCGGCGAGCCGTCGCCGGCGAAGTTGGTGCACTCCTCGTAGACGTCGACGTCCGTGCTGCAGAGCGCCCAGTCCACCTCACCCGGCGCCACCAGGTCCAGCTCACGGCCGTCCTGGGTCGAAGCCGGCCGACTCGATCGACGAGATGTTGTCGCTCAGCCAGCTGCGGCTTGGCGAACTGGAAGGCGTACGCCTCACCCTGCGCGTAGCCGCGGAAGTTCGTGCTCGCGCCGGCGTCGATCACGGACGGGTCGCTGGTGGCGGAGCTCGCGCTCGACTCCACGCCGGAGTCGCCGGTGCTCTCGACCACGGTGATGCCGGCGGCCGACGGCCTGCGAGTTGAACTGGCGCGTGAGGTCCTGCGCCGTGTCCGGGATCGGGTAGCCGCCGAAGGACTCGCTGAGCACGTCGGCGTGGTCGTGCGTGACCGCGTAGTCGAGCCCCTGGAGGATCGTCGAGTCGAACGAGCGAGCTCGAGTTGCCGAACACCTTCATCCCGATCAGCGAGGCGCCTGGCGAGATGCCGCGGACGCGGATGTTGCAGCCCGCCGGCAGCGGGTGCTGCGGGACGTTGAACTTCGAGAGGTCGTAGACCTGACGGCCCTGGGCGGCGATCGAGCTGGCGTCGCCGAACGCCTCGGCCGCGCCGGTCACGGCGTTCGGGCCGTCACCGCTGAAGTCCTGGTAGTCGATGAAGACGTGCGACCCGTCCGGCCGGATGAAGTCGGGGTTGTTCGGGTCCAGGCCGTCGGCGAAGAACGCGACCTTCACACCGGCGCCCGTGGCGAGGCTCTGGGCCTGTGGTGTGCTCGGGTCGGAGAAGGCGGTGTGCGTGGTCTGGAGCGCCTCGGGCTCGAGCAGCGGCTTGCTCGGGTCGGACGGGCAGGTGCCGGCGACTGGCGTGCCGTTAGGTGCCGTCGGCCCGGCGGCGGAGTGGGCGAGGGTGCGCGTGCTGACCGGCTTCGGCAGCCGGATCACGGCGTCCGGCACGACCTTGGCCACCGACCTGTTGGCGCTGAGCTTCGCGACCTCTGCCCCTGAGACGCGCGCGGAGAACCCGTTCAGCACTGTGTACTGGTGGCTGACGCGGCCGCCCGAGCGCGCGACCTGGGCGACGAGCGGTGCCTGCTCGGCCTTCACGGCGCGGACGCGCGCGGCCACGAGCCGCTTGGTGGCCGGTAGCGCGCGGTGCTGGCTGCGCAGGACGACGATCACGCGGCGCGAGCCGCGTGCGTCACGGAGCACGCGAGCTCGCGAGAGCCCGCGGTAGCGGGGCGTACTCGAATGTCGCCCGGGGGCACTGGCGAGAGTCACGCCGGTGGCGGCCACTCCCGCGATCAGGATCCCAACGCCTACCGCAGGCAGGCGCCAACCAGAGCGAAATGGGCGCACCTCTCTCTACCCCTTTACTTGGACGGACCCACCCTCCCGGGTAGGCAAGCCCGAACGGTATATCACGAACGTGGGGGCTCCCCGACTGTCGCGCGATCATGCGCTGCTTATTCTCACGAGCGTGACCACTTCGCCCAAGCCGCCCGACTGGAGCGTCGGCCGCTACGAGCACACCGCCGCTCAGCTGCTCCCGGCCGCGCGCGTCGTGGTCGAGCGCGCCGCGATCGCCGAGGGGGAGACCGTGGTCGACGTGGGCTGCGGCACGGGGAACGCTGCGCTGCTGGCCGCCGCGCTCGGCGCACGCGTGACCGGCGTAGATCCTGCCGCGCGGCTGCTGGAGGTGGCGCGCGAGCGGGCCGCCGCCGACGGGCTGCAGGCCACCTTCGTCGCCGGCGATGCGGGGGCGCTCCCGCTCGAGGACGCGACCGCTGACGTGGTGCTGTCGGTGTTCGGCGTGATCTTCGCGCCCGATCCCGTGGCCGCGGCGGCCGAGCTCGCCCGCGTGACCGCGCCGGGCGGGCGCATCCTCCTGAGCGCCTGGATCCCAGAGGGCCCGATCTCGCAGATGGGGCGCGCGGCGCGCGAGGCGATCGGGCGCGCGCTCGGCACGCCGCCCGGGCCCCCGCAGTTCATGTGGCACGATCGCGACGCGCTGGCCGGGCTGTTCGGACCGCATGGCTTCGAGGTCTCGCTGGAGCGCGAGCAGATCTCGTTCGAGGCGCCGTCGCTCGACGAGTACCTCGATGGCGAGTTCGACAACCACCCGCTCTCGGTCACCGGGCGAGCGCTGCTCGAGTCGCGTGGCGAGGCCGACACGCTGCGCGATCGCGCACGCGAGATCCTCGCCGCCGGCAACGAGAATCCTGACGGCTTTCGGGTGTCCAGCAGCTACGTGGTGGCGACGGTCAGGCGCTAGTCAGCCGCCGCGGATCAGGTCCGCGGCCCGCTCGGCCACCATGATCGTGGGAGCGTTGGTGTTGCCGCCCGGGATCAGCGGCATGATCGATGCGTCGGCCACGCGCAGGCCCTCCACGCCGCGCACGCGCAGGTCGGGGTCCACCACCGCGCCGTCGTCCGAGCCCATCCGGCAGGTTCCCACCGGGTGATAGATGAGCTCGACGCGGCGGCGCACGTCGGCCTCGATGTCGTCGTCGCCCTGCACGTCCGGGCCGGGGAACAGCTCGCGGCCCGCCGCCGCGGCCAGCGGCTCCTCGGCCGCGATCTCGCGCGCCAGCTTCACGCCGGCGACCAGCGCCGCCACGTCCTCCGGCTCGGTCAGCGAGTTGGTGACGATGCGAGGCTTCTCCGCCGGATCGGCCGAGCGCAGCCGCAGCTGCCCGCGGCTCTTAGGCGAGACGAGCACGGGGCCGAAGGTGAACGCGTGGCCGTCCAGCTCGTCGAAGCCGTTCTGGTTGAAGTAGGCGGGGGCGAAGTGGTACTGAAGGTCGGGCGCGGGCAGGCCCGGGCGGCTGCGGACGAACGCGAACGCCTCCGCCACCGTGGAGGTGAGCGGTCCGGTGCGCCGCATCACCCACTCGGCCAGCGCCTTCGGCTTGTCGGCCCCGTAGAGCGATTCACCTACCCGCGACTCCCAGATGCAGACCACGTACGGGTGGTCCTGGAGGTTCTCCCCGACGCCCGGCAGCTCGGCCTCGGTGGGCACGCCGACCTCGCGCAGGTGATCGGGGGGACCGATGCCGGAGAGCATGAGCAGCTGCGGTGAGCCGATCGAGCCCGCGGCCAGCACCACCTCGCGGTCGGCGCGCGCCAGCTGCTCGCGCCCGCGCCGGTCGCGGTAGCGCACGCCCACGGCCCGCCCGCCCTCGAGCTCCACGCGCATCACCTGCGCCCGCGTGACGACCTCGAGGTTGTCGCGGTCGGTGTTGGGCCGGAGGTAGGCGTCTGCCGTGCTCCAGCGGCGGCCATTGCGCTGGGTGACCTGCACCAGCGCCGCGCCGTCCTGCTCGGGGCCGTTGTAGTCGGAGATGCGCGGGATGCCGGAGCGCTCGGCGGCGGCCAGGAAGCGGCCGGTGAGCTTGCGCGGCGAGCGCTCGTCCATCACGTTGAGCGGGCCGCCGGTGGCGTGGTGCTCGGATTCGCCGCGCTCGTTGTTCTCGGCGCGCAGGAAGTACGGGCGGACGTCGTTCCAGCCCCAGCCCGGAGCGCCCTGCGCCTCCCAGAGGTCGTAGTCGAGCGGGCGCCCGCGCACGTAGAGCATCGCGTTCATCGAGCTCGATCCGCCCAGCCCCTTCCCGCGCGGGATGTAGAGCGAGCGCTCGGCGCAGCCCGGCTCGGGCTCCGTGGAGTAGTCCCAGTCGAGCTTGGTCTTGAACTGCTTGGCGAACGCGGCCGGGATCGCCACGTTGGGATGCACCGCCTTGCCGCCGGCCTCGAGCAGCAGCACGCGCACCGAGGGGTCCTCCGTCAGCCGCGCTGCGAGCACGCAGCCGGCGGAGCCGGCACCGACGATCACGTAGTCCGCTTGGGCCACGGCGGGAATCCTACGCCGGTATCTCTCTTCCCAGCCAGCCCTTGTAGAAGCCCTCGATGTCCGGCAGGTACTCGTGCTGCACCGGGTAGCCGGGCGGCACGGCCTCGGTCTCGAGCAGCTGGCCCGAGATCGGGCAGTAGTACTCGCGCAGCTCCATCCAGTCGCCCTCGGGGTAGGCGAGCTTCGGGTAGATCTCCTCGTAGAGCTCGTCGGTGTCGCGGACGAACACCGGCGCGTGCATCTTCCAGTTCTCGTCCCAGCGACAGAAGTCGTGGCCCGCGTCCGAGCGGATGACCAGCTCGCCGTCGGAGCTGCGCCGCACGATGTTCAGGCTCTCGCCGAACGGGAGCACGATGCGGTCGTCGTAGGACACGCGCTCCTGGAGCAGCTCGACCCAGAGGTCGAAGCGGCCAACATCCTTCATGCCCGACTGGATGTCCTTCACCGCGCGGCGCGAGAGCTTCTCGTCGAGCAGGTCGCCGAGTAGCTCCTTCGTCATGTCGGAGGCGATCGGGGTCTCGAACTCGTCCTCGGGCCGGTACGCCGTGGCGTCCGCCAGGAACTTCGCCACCGACTCCTGCGGCGTGACCTTGCCCGGCTCGGCCTTGGGGACCGGCACGGTGGGTGTGGCCACGTCGAAGTCGAAGTCCTCCGGCAGGTCCCAGGCGCCGCGGTACTCCGCCGCCCAGCCCGGCTCGAGGCGCATCGACTCGGCGTACATCACCTTCACCGGCTCGATCAGGTCCTGAGCGAGGATGCGCTCGCGCTGCTCGGCCCACCACTCGGCTGCGGGACGCGCGCGCTCGAGGCGCTGCCGGCGAACCGCGTCGCGGTCGCCACGGCCGTAGGCGCGCTCGGCCCAGTCGGCCTTGATGTGACCGCCGGCGATGTCCTCGTCGATCGCCTCGTCCGAGCGCAGCAGCGGATCGCCCAGGCCGCCGCCGCCGCGTCCGGTGGAGAGGTAGATGTCGCCGTGCTTCATCGCCTGCATCAGCGTGTAGGGGTCCTGCTTCACGTCGTGCTCGCCGCCCAGCACGTTCAGGGCGAGCTCCTCGCCGCTGACGTCGCCGACCGGGTAGGCCTCGCCGCGCGCGGCCATCTCGTGGATGTCCGAGCCGTAGATGTTGTGGACGTAGGCCTGGGCTCCGGGGTAGCCGCCGAAGATGCCCGGCGAGGTGAACATGCCGCCCGCGCCGATGTTCTCGACCTCGAAGTCGGGCGTGTTGTGCACCAGCAGCAGCGACTCGAACGACGAGCCGCCGCGGTGGCGGCCGATGCCGGCCGTGTAGGGCTTGATGCGGCGGCCGAGGTAGATCATCGGCTTCACGAGCTCCCACATCTCGATGTCGCCCATGTCGCCCTCGGGGTTGAACACGGCAGCGCCGTAGTCCAGGCCGTCGAGCACGTACTTGCCGCCCTGGCCCTGGGCTCCGATCTCGAAGTTCATGAAGCCCGAGACCTGTCCGTACTGGTCGATGCCGCCGCCCTGGGCGACGTTGCCTGGGACGGTGTAGGTGCCGACGATCTCCTCGATGTAGCCGCGGCTCTGGAGCGCGCGCGAGATGGCCCGCAGGTAGCCCGTGGAGGTGCAGAACATCGGCATCCACGGGAACGACGACGAGCACGGAGCGTCGCCGAGGTCGGCCCAGCTGCCCCGCGTGAGCTTCAGCTCGGTGGCGTAGTAGGCGCCGTCGTTGATCTTGTCGTTGCAGATCAGCGTCTGGGTGAACAGGATCCACTGCATGCCCTGCTGTGCGGCCGGGGTGGCGTTGAAGGAGTGCCAGCCCCAGGCCGAGCAGCCGCGCAGATCGGTGGTGAAGCGCCCGTCGGCGTCCACGACCGCCTCGTAGGCGCCGTGCAGGATCAGGTCGCGGCGGGCGCGCTTCGGCATCTCCGTCTTGTCCGCGTAGCGCGCCTCGGTGAAGCCGGAGGAGCGGTAGCGGCCCGGCACGAGCAGCGAGCGCGTGCGGTGCTTGAAGGCGCGGCGGCCGTCCTCGATCGCCTCGCGCATGAACTTCTTGACGGTCGGCAGGCCCTCCTCGAGCATGAGCCGCTCCACGGCGTCGCGGATCATGTGGCAGCCGGCCAGCCGGGTGCGCTCGTCCAGGATGTAGAGGCCCGGCGCGCGGTTCTGCATCGACACGCGCTTCCAGTGCCAGGCGGCGATCGTGTCGCGCTCGCCGATCTTCATGCAGTGCAGGTCGATGCCGTCGTCGAAGCGGGTGGTGGGCGCCACGCAGACGCCGCCCGGCGTGGTCGCGCCGATGTCCATCACGTGGATCACGCCGCCCGCCCACGCGATCAGCTCGCGGTTCTCGGGGTCGAAGATCGGGACGAACGTCTGCACGTCGGCGTTGTGCACGTCGCCGATCGTGGGCTGGTTGTTGGCGAAGATGTCCCCCGGGCGGATCTCCGGGTTGTCCTCCCAGCCGTTGCGGACCATGAACTTGATGGCCTCGCTCATGGTGTGGACGTGCACGATGATCCCCGTCGAGAGCGCCACGTTGTCGCCCTCGGGCGTGTAGAGCGCGAAGCAGATCTCGCCCAGCTCGCGCACGATCGGGGAGGCGGAGATGTTCAGCGCGGTCTCGCGTGCCGACACCATGCCGCCGCGCACCCGCGAGAACAGCTTCTCGAACTGCAGCGGGTCCGACTCCTTCATCTCCAGGGTCTCGAGCCCGTGGTAGTAGCCGGTCTCGGCGAACAGCTGCTCCGAGGTGTCCAGCATCTCCTTCAGCTTCTGGCCGTCCCAGCCGATCGGCGCGCGCGCCTGGGGCTCCATCTCGCGGACTGTCTCGATCGTGGCCATGGTTCTAGGCCTCCTTGTTCTCGAGGTGGAAGATCCCGCGCTCGTCGAGCCGGGCTGTTCGGTCCGGCGGGATGGGGAAGGTCGTGGACTCCGCTTCGAGGATCGCCGGTCCCTCGAGCTTGTGGCCGGGGCGGACGTCGTCCATCTCGTGGATTGCCGTCTCCTCCCAGCCGCTCGACCACCAGACCGGCCGGCTCTCCTTCACCGGCGGGGCGCCCTCCACCGACGGGAGGGTGGGCAGCTGCGGCTGCTCGACGGGCACGGAGCCCTTCACGATCGCCTGGGCCACGAGATAGCCCAGCTCGGGCGACGAGGCCGCACGCGCGTACATGCGCGTGTAGGTCTGCTCGAAGGCGTCGCAGAGGGCCTGCGCGTCGTCGGCCGTGGACAGCTCGGCGCTCGGCGAGTCCACCTCGATGTCCACGAGCTGGCCGTAGTACTGCATGCGCACCATGTGCGTGAACGTGACGTCGTCCGGGTTCTCGCCGGACTTCTGGAACTCGGCGCGCACGCGCTCCTCCAGTGAGCGCCAGGTCTGCGTGACGAGCTGGACCATCTGCGCCCGCTCCTCGGGCGCCTGGCTCGGCAGGAGCGGCAGGTCCACCTGGCGGTCGAAGCGATATTCGAACTCGGCGCATGCGCAGCCGAAGGCGCTGAAGCCGGCCGCCCATTCGGGCACGAGCACCTGCTGGTAGGGCACGCCCTTCGTGTAGCCGGCCACGTGCAGCGGGCCGCCGCCGCCGTAACAGAGCAGCGTGAAGTCGGCGGGGGAGTAGCCCTTGCCGAGGATGCGGCCCACGGCGTCGTTGCGCAGCGTGGTCTCGAACAGCTCGATCACGCCGGCGGCTGCTTCCTCCAGGCCGAGGTTCAGCGGCTCCGCGACCTGGCGCTTCACCTCGGACTTGGCGCGCTCGATGTCGAGCGTGACCTGGCCGCCGAGGAAGTAGTCGGGGTTCAGGCGGCCGAGCACCAGGTTGAGGTCGGTGATCGAGACCGTCTTCACGCCGCCCTCGGGCCAGGCCGTGCCGATCGACGCGCCGGCCGAGTCGGGGCCGACCTCGGGGCGCCGCGAGCTCGGGTCGATGCGCACGAACGATCCGCAGCCGGCGCCAACCGAGTCCATCTGCACGAGCGGCATGTTGAGCATGAACTTCGCGACGTTCGGCGTGGAGGTCACGTCGTAGCGCTTGTTCACGAGCAGCGCCATGTCGAACGAGGTGCCGCCGATGTCGGTGCAGAGCACGTTGCGCAGGCCGATCTTGTCCGCCAGCCAGCGCGCGCCCACCACCCCGCCGATCGGGCCGGAGACCAGCGTGGTGGCCAGCTGGTCGGCGTCGATCGAGATCGTGCCGCCGTGCGAGGCCATCACGCGCAGCTCGAAGCCGGCGCCGGATTCCTTGGTGCGGTCGCGCACCGCGCGCAGCGTGCCGCGCGAGGGCTCGGCCGCGTAGCCCTCGATCACGACGGTGTTGAGCCGCGGGAAGTCGCGCCGCGACGGGTAGAGCTCCGAGGAGATGAACAGCGGCACGTCGCCGTTATGCGAGCGCGCGGCCTTCTCCTCCTCGAGGATCTCCTTCACGCGCGCCTCGTGCATGGGGTTGCGGTACGAGAACAGCAGCGAGACGCAGATGCCCTGCACGCCGTCGTCGAGCAGCGCGCGGGCCGCCTCGCGGACGTCCTCCTCGCGCAGCGGCAGCACCTCGCCGCCGAACAGGTCGATGCGGCCGCGGACGCCGTGAACGCGGCTGCGCGGAACGAGGGGCTCGTTGTGGTGGTGGGTGGCGATGTGGAGGCGGTCGGCGTAGGAGTAGCCGAGGTAGGTCTGGATCCCGCGCTCCATCTGCAGCGAGTCCTCCTGGCCGGCGGTGACGATCACGCCGACGTCGAGGCCCTTGCGCTGGAGCAGCCGGTTGAGCATCGCCGTGCCGCTGAACACGCCGGAGCGGATGCCCGGGAAGGCGCCGTCGCGCGTGAGGTCCCACTGGCGCAGCGCGTCGTCGGCCGAGCGCATCAACCCCTTGCTCTCGTCCTCGGGCGTGGTCTGTGCCTTGCCCACGACGAAGTGACCGGTCTCGTCGACGATGAACGTGTCGGTCATCGTCCCGCCGGCGTCGATAGCCAGCACCCGCGGCGTATGGCCCATCCTCTTCCCTCCGCTCGGATTCCCTGTGGGGGAACGTAGATCAGCGCTCGCGCCGTGTGAACGTCCTGTGCGCCCGAGCCGGAGACGGCTCTTTGTGGGAATCCCACAAAGCGCGCGGTGCGTCGTTGACCGGGATCGCGCACGGGCGTAGCGTCGGCGTGCGATGCCACAGACGTCCGCCACCGCGCCGACGCGTGCCAGCCGGGTGGAGATCGAGGAGATCGTCGCCGCGATGAGCGCGGAACTGGACGGCGTGGCTCGCTCGCTCACCGACACGATCCACGAGCACCTCGACGAGCTCGATGACGAGATGCACGTCGGAACGCTCCAGAGCGTGCGCTCGAACCTCGGGCTGATCATGACGATGCTGCACGAGGGCACCGACCCCGCGCAGGCGGTGCCGCCGCCGGAGGCGCTCGCGTACGCGCGCGAGTACGCGCGGCGCGGGCTCGGCTTCGAGGTGCTGCGGCGCGCGTACCGCACCGCCCAGGCGGCGTTCACGCGCATGTGGCTCGAGCGCCTGCGGCTCGCCTCGCTCGACCCGGACAGCTTCGCCGAGGCGGTGGGCTTCTTCAACGACTGGCTGTTCTCCTGGATGGACACGCTCGAGCGCCAGCTGATCGAGCCCTACATGCAGGAGCGCGAGCGCTGGATCCGCGGCACGGCCGCGCTGCGCGCCGAGCAGGTGCGGGCGATCCTCGACGGCGGGCGCGTGGACGTGGCCGAGGCCAGCACGCGGCTGGGCTACGAGCTGCGGCGGGAGCACGTGGCCTACGTGATCTACCGCGACGGCGCCCAGGGCCCGGCCGAGGACTGGGAGAACGCGCTGCACGACATGGAGCGGCTGGCCGCCGGCGTGGCCGAGGCGGTGGGGGCGCGCAGCCAGCTGGCCATCCCGCTGGGCGGGCATCTGGCGTGCTGGGCGGGGTTGCGCGGAGGCGGCGACCTGGACGATCTGGGCGCGCGGCTGGACGTGCCCGCCGGCGGGCTACTGAGGGTGGCCGTGGGGCTACCGGGCCACGGGCTCGAGGGCTTCAGGCGCAGCCATCGCGAGGCGCTGCTGGCGGGGCGGGCGGCCGAGGTGCTCGGCTACGGCAGTCGCGGCTACGTGCAGTTCGCCGAGAGCGCCCTCGACGTGCTGCTCACCCAGGACGTGGAGGAGGCCCGCCGCTTCGTGGAGCGCGAGCTGGGTCCGCTGGCCGCCGACAGCGACTCCGCGCGGCGCCTCGTCGTGACCCTGCGGACCTTCTTCGAGGAGGGCGCCAGCTTCGTGCGCGCGGCCCGGCGACTGGGCGTGCACGAGAACACGATCGCCTATCGCGTGCAGCGGGCGGAGGAGCTGCTGGGGTACCCGGTGGCGGAGCGGCGGCTGGAGTTGCAGGTGGCTTTACGGCTCGTGTCGCTGGTGGACGAACGACAGCAATGAGGTCGGCCCGAGGCGGTTTCGTCTGCTCCGTGCAGCTTTGTAGCCCCTATAGGGGATCAAAAGCTGCACGAGGTGAGGATCCCCACTTCGGGCCGCCGTTATTGACGCTGTAAGCGCTACGAGCTCGGATCCGCCACGTGCACCAGCAGCTTGCCGGTGTTATCGCCCGAGAACAGCTGGTGCAGGGCGTCGAGCGCGTGCTCGAAGCCCTCGACGATCGTCTCGTCGTACTTCAGCTTGCCTTCCCCGAACAGCTTGCCCAGGTACTCCGCCCCCGCCGGGAACATGTCCAGGTGATCGCTGACGATGAAGCCCTTCACCATCGCGCGCGACATCAGGATCTGGTTGAAGTTGACCTGTCCCTTCCACTCCGCGCCGGCGTTGTCGTACTGGGAGATCATCCCGCAGACCAACACTCGCGCTTCGAAGTTCAGGCGCATGAACACCTCGTCCATGATCTCGCCGCCGACGTTCTCGAAGTCCACGTCGATGCCGTCCGGCGTGGCGGCCGCCAGCTGCTCGCGCCAATCTGAGGTCTTGCGGTTCACGCAGGCATCGAAGCCAAGCTCCTCGACGACGTGCCGGCACTTCTCCGCGCCGCCCGCGATCCCCACCGCGCGGGCGCCGCGGGCCTTCACGATCTGGCCGGCGATCGAGCCGACTGCGCCGCCGGCCGCGGAGATCACCACGGTCTCGCCCGCCTGCGGCTTCACGAACTCGAGCCCGACGTAGGCGGTCATGCCCGTGTGGCCTAGCGGCCCGAGGAAGGTGGTCAGCGGCGCGGGAAGAGGATCGGGCAGCGGGTTGAAGCCCATGTCGGCCCCCGCCACGCAGTACTCCTGCCAGTTCGTGTAGCCGCTGACGAGCGAGCCCACCCGCATGTCGTCGCGGCGCGACTCCACCACCTCGGCGATGCCGATGCCGCGCATCACCGCGCCGAGCTCGACGGGCTCCGAGTACTGGCGCATGTCGCTCATCCAGAGACGGTTGGTCGGGTCGAGCGACAGGTAGAGCGTGCGCACCAGCGCCTCGCCGTCCTCGAGCGGCGGCAGCTGCTCCTCGACCAGCTCGAGATCTGACATTCCCGGCTCGCCCACCGGCCGCTGCCGGAGGCGGAAGGCGCGATTGGTGATGGACTCAGTTGTGGCCATGGGCGGGCTCCTTCGGGCTTGGGACGGGGACGCTAGACCGACGGCGGGCGCGCCGCCGACTATTCGGGCGGCTCGTTCGTGGAACTCGACAACGACCCCTCCACGCGCTCCACGAGCCCGGCGATCAGCGAGGCGATCTCGGGCCACAGCAGGCGGGGCAGGTCGTGACCCATCCCGTCGAGCACCGCCAGCTCGGCGCCCGGGATCGCCTCCGCCGTGGCTCGCCCGCCGCTGACGTCGACCAGCGCGTCATCGCCGCCGTGGATCACCAGAGCGGGCACGTCGAGCAATCGAAGCCGCGGCGTGCGGTCGGGCGAGGCGACGATGGCGACCGCCTGGCGGGCGACGCCGACGGGATCGTAGGAGCGGTCGTAGGAGAGCCCGGCCCGCTCGCGCAGCCCGGCCTCGTCCAGCTCGAAGCCGGGCGATCCGACCACCCGGAACACGGCCACCGCGCGGTCCATCGCCTCCTCGCGGGTCGAGACCGGCAGCCCCATCAGCACCCGCATCGCGGCGGCGGTGGGCTGACCGACGGAGCTGTCGCCGGTGGTGGACATGATCGAGGTCAGTGACCGGACCCGGCCGGGATGCTCGATCGCCATGGCCTGGGCGATCATGCCGCCCATCGATGCGCCCACCACGTGCGCGCTCTCCAGGTCGAGCGCGTCGAGCAGGCCGACGCTGTCCGCGGCCATGTCGGGCAGCGTGTAGGAGGCCGAGGAGGCGTCGCCCCTCAGCGCCGCGAGCAGGTCGGGTGTCGGGGCGTCCGAGATGTGCGTGGAGAGGCCGATGTCGCGGTTGTCGAAGCGGATCGGCTGCAGGCCGCGGTCGACCAGCTCCGCGCAGAAGCCCTCGTCCCAGCCGAGCATCTGCGTGCCGAGGCCCATCACGAGCAGCACGGGCGGCGCCGCGGGATCGCCGAAGCGCTCGTAGGCGAGATCGATTCGCGACGGACCGACCCCGACGGCCGTCTCGACGCTCACGGCCGGCGCAGCTCGAGCGCCATGCGCTCGGTCTCGAGCGCCACGTAGGTGCCGCGCGCGGTGGCCATCAGGGCCTGGATCTGCTCGATCTCGGGCGACGTGAACGGGTAGTCGCGCCGCGGCGGGCCCGGCGGCCTGCATCGCCTCGATGTCGGAGGGCGGGATCAGGGCCTTGAGGATCAGCAGGTCGTCGTCGGTCCCCGTGCCGTGGCGCTTGCGCAGCTCCTCGAGCGTCGGCTGCTCCGGGCGGCCTGGCAGCGATCTCCGCGCGCACGGCCCGAGCTCATGATGCGGTCGAGCACGTTCGGGGTCGATCGGCGCGGGCGGCACGCCGTAGTGGCCCACCGCGTAGGCCACCACCTCGTCCGGCACCATGCTGTAGCGCTTGCCGGTCACCACGTTGAGCACGGCCTGGGTGCCCACCAGCTGGCTCAGCGGCGTGGCCATCACGGGCCAGCCCAGGTCGCGCCGCACCGCGCCGGTCTCGGCCAGCACCTCGTGGATGCGGTCGGTCATCCCGTGCTGCTCGAGCTGCGCGCGCAGGGTGCCGAGCATCCCGCCCGGCACCTGGTGGGTGATGTTGAAGAGGTCGTACTCGCTCACCTGGTCGACCAGGTAGCCGGCCGCCTTGCCGACCTTGCGGAAGTGCTCGGCCACCGGCGCCAGCAGCTCGGTGTCGATGCGAGTGCGTGTGGCCCATCAGCTCCAGGTTGCGGACGACGCTCTCGGTGGACGGCACCGACGGACCGTTCGACCATCGGCCGGCTGGCGGTGTGCAGGATGCGCGACTCCCAGCTTCGACGGCCTCCACGTACGTCAGGCCCGAGGTGCCCATCAGGTTGTTGGAGTGGAACTCGACCGGCTTCGCCGCCCGCGGCCGCGATGATCTGCGGCAGCAGCACGCGCATCCGCTCGAGGTCGAGCACGCCGGCGGTGTCGTAGAAGAGGATGCCGTCGATCTCCGGCACCGCGGCGATCTCGGCCGCCTTGGCGGCCAGGTACTCGTCGGTGTGGACCGGCGACTGGCTGAAGAAGACGCGTGCCGACCACCTCTGAGCCGTACTCCTTGGCGATCCGGGCGAGGCGGGCGAAGTTGTCGATCCCGTAGAGCACGTCGTAGATCCAGAACGAGCGGACGCCGTGCTCGTTGAGGCGCCGCATCCAGAGGTCCATCAGGGCGTCGGCGGCGTGACGCCGAACGACACCGCCGGCGTTGCCGCGCATGCCGCCGCGCATCGGCGTGCGGTGGATCGCGCCGCGCAGCAGGTCGAGCCCCTCCCAGGGGTCCTCGCGGCAGTACTTCACGAGCACCTCCATGAACGAGCTGGCCGGCGACGTCGATCACGCTGAAGCCGGTGCGGTCGAGCACGTCCGCGACCGGCAGCGCCATCCCCGCCTGCATCCGCATGCCCCAGAGGCTCTGCTGGCCGTCGCGCAGCGTCGCGTCGAGCGAGGTCAACGTGCGCCATTGGCGGTCTCCTCCTCGATCACGTACAGCTCGCGCAGCTCCTTCTTGAGCACCTTGCCGGCAGTGTTGCGCGGCAGCTCCTCGACCACGCGGTACTCCTTCGGTCGCTTGTGGCGCGCGATCGCCTCGAGGCAGCGCCGGTCCAGCGCCGCCTCGTCGACCGCGGCGCCCGGGCTGGCGACCAGGTAGGCCACCACGCGCTCGCCCCACTCGGGATCCGGCACGCCGATCACCGCCGACGTCGCCGACCGCGGGATCGCCCAGCAGGATGTCCTCGACCTCGCGCGGGTAGACGTTGTAGCCGCCGGTGATCACCACGTCCTTGGCCCGGTCCACCAGCGACAGGTGGCCGGTGGACGTCGAAGCGCCCGAGGTCGCCGGTGTGGAGCCAGCCGCCGCGCAGCGCCTGGGCGGTCTCGTCCGGCATGTCGAGGTAGCCGGACATCACGGTCGGGCCGTCCACCACCACCTCGCCCACCTCGCCGGGCGGCAGCTCCTCGTCGTTCTCGTCGACGACGCGCACGCGCATCGCGAAGCGCGCGACGCCCACCGAGGCGCAGCCGCTCGTCGTCGCCGGCCTCCAGCGCGTCGGCGATCATCGCCGAGGTCATCGGCGGTGATCGTGCACGGCGTCTCGCCCTGGCCGTAGCCGTTCCAGAGTCGCGGCCCGAGCGCGGCGCTGCCCGCGCGCAGGTCGGAGGGCAGGACCGGGCGCCGCGCCCACGATCACGGTGCCGATCCGCTCGACAGCGGCGGAGGCCACCTGCGGCGTGTCGCAGAGCCGGCGCAGCAGCGTGGGCGGGACGAAGAAGGTGGAGCGCTCGCGCGCGGCCACCAGCTCGAGCAGCTCGACCGGCGTCGAAGTGGCCGGACGGCGGGCAGCACCTGCGCGGCGCCGCGCGCCGAGGAAGGGCAGGCTGACACAGCCCCGAGGCGTGGCTCAGCGACGCGATGTGGAGGATCGAGTCGCGCGGCGAGAGCTCGCTGACGTCGGCGTAGTAGGCGGCCGTCATCGACGAGCAGGTTGCCGTGCGACAGCCGCGCGCCCTTGGCCCGACCGGTGGTGCCGGAGGTGAAGAAGATCCAGGCGTCGTCGGCCAGGTCACGCGGCTCGGCGGTCAGCGGCTCGGCGCCAGCAACGCCGCGTCATCGCCCTCGCCGATCACCACGACCGGGCAGCCGGGCGGAGCCTCGCGCGGTCGATGTCCTCCGCGATGTCGGCCGTGGCGAAGCAGACCTTCGCGCGGGCGCTGTCCAGCAGCGCGGCCGCCTCGCGCGCGTGCAGCCGGCTGCTGATCGGCACCGCGACGCCGCCGGCGTGCCAGACGGAGAAGAGGATCTCCAGGTACTCGGGGCAGTTCGACGCGAACAGCGCGACGCTGTCGCCAGGGCGCACGCCGAAGCGCTCGCGCAGGCCGCCTCCGCGCCGGGCGACGGCCTCGCTCAGCCCGCTCCAGGTGCGCACGGGCGCGGTCACCGAGCACGATCGCCGGCCGCTCCGGGGACCAGCGTGCGGGCCCGTCGAGCAGGCAGACGAGGTTGCCGCCGCTCACCGCTGCCGCTCCCCGACTGGAGGATCGCACCAACCGACAGCGAACCAGCGCAGACAGGGGCCCAGACCAGCCACCATCATCGGGCACCCCCCATGGGACTCTCTGCCGACGACCTCGCCATCCTGCTGGACAGCTTCGAGGGCTCTGAATGGACCGAGCTCGTGCTGTCGATCGACGGCACCCAGCTGGCCCTCACCAAGCCCGGAGCGCAGCCGGCGGCGCCGCCCGCAAGCGGCGATCCCGCGGTGCTGACGACCCCCGAGCAGAGCACCCACGCGGTGATCTCCCCGAGCGTCGGCATCTTCCGCCGCGGGCCCGAGCCGGGAGCGGCGCCGTTCGTGGAGGTGGGCGACCGGGTGGAGCCCGGCGACGTGATCGCCGTGGTGCAGGTGCTCAAGCTCGTCGTCGACGTGAAGGCCGCCGCGAGCGGCAGCGTGCAATCGATCCACATGGCGGACGGTGACATGGTCGAGCACGGACAGCTCCTCTTCACCCTCGAGGGCTAGCCCGCGCCCGCGGGTCAGCGGCCCGCCGCGGCGCGCAGCTCCTCCAGCTCCGCCTGGCTGACCCCTGCGCCGCGGCCCTCGAGCACCGCCGACCCGGCCTGCGCCGCCTTGTAGAGCTCCTCCGCCTTCGGATCGTCCGGGTTGTTCTTGACCCAGGTGTCGTCGTCGTAGTGGCGCAGGTCGAACGTCGCTCGAGCCGGAACGCCTTCGCCGCCGCGTTGCACTCGTCCTGGGTCAGCTTGCCCTGGGTGGTCGTCCACTTCGCGGTCTTCGCCGGCAGCGAGGTGCTGCCGCGCGCCGATCGGCCCGACGCCGGCGGTCCACTCGTCGTCGGCCAGCACCGAGTAGGGCATCGGCGACCACATCTCGCCGCGGCGCGTTCGAGTAACTGCGCCATGTGGTACGGGCTCCGGTTCTGCGAGGTCAGCGAGATCAGCCCGACCATCTCGGCGATCGCCGAGTTGCCGTACTCGTCGTTCATCAGCGGCTTGAAGCGCTGGACGCGCTCGTCGACCAGTGAACCAGTCGTCCTGCTCGTAGACGCCGGCGAAGTGGGCGAGGTCCTTGACCACCGCCGTAGTAGACGAGCAGGCCCGCGTCGATCATCTGCTCGCGCGTCCAGCCGGCCATCATCTTCCACATCGTCGGCCGTCGCCTCTTCCATCTTCTCGCGCTGGTCGTCGAGGTAGTCGGCCAGCTCGGCGGCGCTGTCCATGTGCACCGGGATGTAGCCGTCGGAGAGGTAGTCGGAGGTGTAGACAGCCCGACCGCGACCATGTTGTGCGTTGTCGTAGCGACGGCGTGGCCTCGAAGCTGCCCCAGTCGTCGACGATGTGGAAGTGGGTGTCCTTCATGATCACCGGGATCGTCAGGTTGTTGTACTCGATCTCGGACGCCGACCCCGTCCATCCAGGGGTAGTCGCACTCGGCGAGGTCGAGCAGCGTCGCGCACCAGCATCTCGTTGCCGTCCTGGTCTTGTACGGGACCGTGGTTGCAGAACGACAGCCGGCACTCGCAGTGGCTGAGGAAGCCGTAGGCCGAGACCGCCGCCATGAAGCGGGTGAAGGCCGTGTGCAGCTTGTCGCCGGGCGTCACGCCGAGCGCGTCCGCCTCGAAGAACTCGCGTCTGGCGCGCGGTGTGGATCTGGTCTTTGTGGTCGCCGTCGCTGGGCAGCATGTGCGCGTGCGGCGCGGTGGTAGGCGAGGTTCAGCCGCTCGGCGCGAAGTCGATGCACGTCGAGGACGTCTTCGACCGCGTCGGTCGGCTTCAGCATCCCCATGTCGATCAGCGATCTGGCGGCCGCCGAGGTAGAACTGCGGGATCACGTCCGATCGTGATCGTGTTGACGTAGCTGCCGCACCTGGCGGGCGCGGTCGCCGATCTCCTCCGCCGGCATCGCCGCGTCGATCTTGCGCAGCAGCTCCGGGCTAGCGGTACCAGGCGTTGTAGGTACGACATCGCGATGTACGGGTTGACCGGGAACAGCTTCGACTCCTGCACCGTGCGCGTGGTGCACTGGAAGTAGAAGGAGTCCGCCGGCCTTCTGGATGCAGTTGTTGGCGTCCAGCAGCTCTGTGTAGCTGTGGTTCGATCGGCATCTGCAGCTCCCTCTAGGAGATCTTGATGATCCGGGCGCGCTGGTCGGCCGCGGCGGTCTCGGCGTCGGCGTAGGCGTCGGCGGCGGGCTTCGAGTACTCGACGCTGACCTCGTCGCCGTCGGCGAGCCCGTCGAGCGTCGCGTTCATCAGGCAGGGCACGTCGTACTCGCGGGTGAGGATCCCGAGGTGCGAGCGGACCGTGCCGCCCATGCAGACCACCGCCGGTGAAGTCGCCGAGGATCGGCGCCGTCAGCGTGCCGCCGGAGTCGTCGATGATCGCGATCGTGTTCTCCGGCACGCCCTCGGTCAGCATCTCCATCACCGGTCTCGACGTCGGAGACGTAGCGGGCGGTGCCGGTCGACGTCGGCCGGCGCGCTTTGAAGACGTTGTCGCCGGTGCCGACGATCGGGCGGCCCTGCTCGTCGGTCTCGTGGTCGCCGGTAGTCGGCGATCCCGGCGAGCGGCTTGTACTTGTCGGGCTCCTCCTTGAGCGAGATCGTCGCCGACATCGTCGAACGGTAGCCCGTGGCCAGCAGGTCGGCCTCGATCTTCTCGAAGTCCTCGCGGGTGAGCTCGAAGCGCCGGGTCGTTCGACGACCTCCTCCCACGACTTCCCGCTGGCCGCGAAGCGCTCGGCGACGAGCGCGCGGATGGCGGTGTGGTAGCGCCTCGACCAGCGGGCGTCGCCGACTCGCGCGCCCACTTGTCGGGATAGGGCCGGTCGCGGCCGTGTCGATCACTCACGCTCTCTCCTCCTCTTGTCGAGATTGACGTTCTCCTGCGCCAGCCGCAGCAGCAGCGCCGCTGCGTGCTGGCCGGGCAGCCGGACGACGGTGGGCACGCCGCTCTGCAGAACGGCGCGGGCGCCGGCCTGGGTGCTGAGCACGGATCCCGTCACGGCGTCGGCGCCGCGCATGCGCGCGGCCAGCTCGTCGGCGTCCAGCACCGTGTCGGGGTCGAGGCTGATCCCTTCGGCGTCGAGGTCGACGCACTCCGGTCGCCTCGTCGACCACGGCCACCGGGCTCAGCTCGCGGGCCCAGTCGATCAGCCGCCTCAAGCCCGGGCACATCGCTCTGGGCGACCTCCTCGGTCGGCCAGCACTCCGGCGTAGACGACGCCCGGCGCTGCCGTCGACGGTCAGCTCGCGCCCGGTCCAGCCGGCGGTCTCCCCGTCGCCCACGCCGACCACGCTCGGCCGCCCGAGCGCGCGGGTGACGACCGCGGCGTGCGAGGTCGAGCCGCCGCGCTCGGTGACCACGGCGCGCGCGGCGATCATGCCCGGCTGACGTCCTCGGGGCTGGTCGTCGGACGGGCGAGGACCGCGTCGCCGTCTGCGGCCTCGGCCGCGTCGGAGTCCGCCGACCGCCGCGCCCGCGGCGACGCCCGGGCAGGCGGCGGTGCCGCGCGCCAGCACCTCGGCCGCGGCGGTCACCGACGTCGTGCAGGCGCGGGCGCCAGCACGGTGGCCAGCTGCTCGGCGCTGACCCGGCGGAGCGCCTCGGCGCGGTCGATCGCGCCCTCGGCGGCGAGGTCGACGGCGGTGCGCACGGCGGCGAGCGGCGAGCGCTTGGCCGAGCGCGTCTGCAGCAGGTAGAGCCGGCCGCTCTCGACCGTGAACTCGATGTCCTGGACGTCGCCGTTCTCGCGCTCGAGCAGCGTCGCGGCCTCGAGCAGCTCGCTCGTGGGCGTCGGGCAGCTCGCCCGCCAGCGCCGCCAGCGGCAGCGGGTCGTGGGTGCCGCTGACGACGTCCTCGCCCTGCCCGCCCGGCAGCCACTCGCCGTACGGCTCGGGGTCGCCGCTCAGCGGGTCGCGGCTGAAGAGCACGCCGGTGCCCGAGTCGCTCGCCGAGGTTGCCGAACACCATCGCCTGCACGATCACGGCGGTGCCGCCGTCCTCGGGGATGCCCCAGTGGCGCGCGGTAGGCCTTGGCGCGCCGCGAGGACCAGGAGCCGAAGACGGCGCGGATCGCGGCGCGGAGCTGCTCGTGCGGATCGGTCGGGCACCTCGCTCGCCGGTGTCGTCGGCGCACCGCGGCGCGGATCTGCGCCGGCGGTCGCGTCGGCGCCGGGCTCGATCGAGGTCGGCGCCGAGCACCGTCTGCGCCGAACTCGTGGACGAAGCGCACGTGGGTCTGCGCGGGCGAAGACGCGTCGCCGGACAGGCGCGGCCGAGGCCGTCCTCGACCTCGTCGGTGATGCCGAGGTTGAGGATCGTGTCCATCATCCCCGGCATGCTAACCGCGGCGCCCGAGCGCACCGGACACGAGCAGCGGGGCCTCGGGATCGCCGAACCGGCGGCCGCTGGCCCGCTCGAGCCCGGCGATCCCGTCGAGCACCGGCCTCCCAGACGTCGTCATCCGAGCTCGCTCGCCGGCGGCGTGGAAGCGGCGGCACTCCTCGATCGGCAGGCACGAACGCGGGCGGCACCGGCAGGCCGAGGCGACGCATGCGCGCGATGCTCGCGCCCTTGTCGCCGACGACCTCGCGGCCGGTAGGTGGCGCTTCCGTCGAGGATGAGCACGCGGTCGGCGACCGCGCGTCACGGCTGCCTCCTCGCGCTCCCGGCCGAGCATGCGCAGCAGGTCCTCGTGCAGCTCGAACCAGACCGTGTGGTAGCTGTCGACGCGCGCGCCGCTGACGCAGTCGTTGTCGCCGGCCAGCACCTTGTCGTAGGCGCCGTCGAGCCGGCCGTGTACTCGCCCAGGCGCGGCTCGAGCTGCGGCGAAGCTCGCCGAGCGGGCGCTCGCGCGCGCTCGTGCTGTGCGCCGAGGCGGTCGATCACGTCGGCGTCGTAGTCGGCGTCGGAGTGGTCGTTGGGCACCCGCTCGCCGCCCGCGGGCATCATCTGCCAGTCGGTGAAGAGCGCGAGCAGCTCGCGGTTGATGCGCTCGAAGCGCTCGTAGGCCGGCCGTGGCATCGGGGTTCGGCGCGGAAGTCGGCGAACACCTCGGGGTAGCGCTCGTCGAGCCAGGAGCGCCCGGCGGGCGTGACCATGAACATCCCCTTGGCGGCCATCGCGCGGCCCTCCCCGACTGCGGCCTCGAGCGCCGAGTCGATCCCCGCCTCGTCGCTTCCGAGGATGTCGGCCACGGCCGCGGCGGAGCCGGCCTTCTTCACGGCGAGACCGTGAAGAGCAAGGAATTCGAGGTCGCTCATGCCGCCTCTCCCGTGGTCGTGGTGTGCGAGCGCTCGCCGAGCACGATGCCCAGCAGGTCCGCGGGCCGCTTCGCCACCGCCGTCGCTCCGGCGGCGCGCAGCTGAGTCTCGCCGAAATGGCCCCAGCTCACACCGACCGTCGTGACCCCCGCGGCGATGCCGGCAGCCACGTCCACCGGAGTGTCGCCCACCATCACCGCCCGCTCGGGCTCGACATGGAGCTTCTCGAGCGCGCGCAGGACGGGTCCCGGGTGCGGCTTGGCGGTGTCCGAGTCCTCCGAGCAGATCGCGACGTCCACCACGTCCTCGAGTCCTCCGCGTGAGGCATCGGGGCCGAAGCGCCGCCGCCCCTTCGAGGTGACCACCCCGATCGACAGGCCCGCCGAGCGCAGCTCGCCCAGCAGCTCGCGCACCCCCGGGAAGGCCCGCACCAGCTCGGCGTTGCGGTCGTAGGCGCCCTGGAACTCTGAGGCGAGCTCGGCGAGCTGGGCGTCGTCGCTCACCAGCGTCGGCCAGATCTCCTTCCCGGGCAGGGTGAAGACGACGTCCTCCTCCTCAGGCGTCACCGGGTAGCGGCGGCCCAACACGCTCTCGCTGGACTCGTGCCAGGCGGCCAGCAGTGCGGCGCGCGAGTCGATCAGGGTGCCGTCCCAGTCGAAGAGCGCCGCGGCGAAGGCGGGCGCGCTCATGACAGGTGCGAGACGTCGTTGAAGCCGCGCAGCAGCCAGCGGCGGTCGGCTCCCACCACGATGCGGGAGAGGGAGCCGTTGTCCGAGTGGACGAACGCGAAGGGGCGGCTGCTGGTGGCCTGGCGGCAGGCCTCGCCGATCACCCCTCCGTGGACCACGGCCACGGCTACGGCGTCCGGGCCGGTGGCGGCCACGATCGCCTCGATCCCGGCGCGCACCCGACCCGCGAACGACTCGGCCGACTCGCCGCCGGGGATGATGTCCCAGCGCTCCTCCTCGAAGGCGCGCTTCACGATCGGGTCGCCGCTCGCCTCCCGGATGCGGTACTCGCCGCCCTCCCAGTCGCCCAGCCGCACCTCGGCCAGATCCTCGATCACCGTGCACTCGAGCCCCTTGGCCTGGGCCAATGGCGCGGCCGTGATCGCGGTGCGCTGCAGCGGCGTGACGAACACACGCGCGATGTTCTCTCTTGCGAGGCGCGCGCAGACGGCGGCGGCCTGCGCCTCCCCCTGAGGCGACAGCGGAGGGTCGCTGCGGCCGTCGAGCAGCGGGAACTTCTCGCCGGCAACCGCGGCTGCGGAGGCGCCGTGGCGCACGAGCACGACCTCGGTGGCGCCCTTCGGCAGCCGGAACGGCCGCTGCTCCGCGCGGCCGGCGGAGGGGGCGCGGCTCTCCGTCGCGCCCGCGGTCATCCGCCGTTTGGAATCACGACGACCTTGAGCGAGCGGTCCTTCTGAAGCTGGACCTCGAAGGCCTCCCCGATGTCGTCGAGCGCAGCCCGCTGGGTGATGAGCGGCGTGGCCTGAGCCTTTCCGCTGCGCAGCAGCTCCACCGCGTCGGCGAAGTCCTCGCCGGTGTAGGCGATGCTGCCCTGGAGGCGGATCTCCTTCTGCACGAGCACTGTGGGGTTGAACGTGACGGGGTCGTCGTAGAGCGCCAGCACCACGATCGTGCCGCCGGCGCGGACCTGCTCCAGCGCGGTGTTGGCCAGCGCGGGAACGCCCGAGCACTCGAACACCAGGTCGATCTCCTCGCCGTCCGAGAGCGCCGAGGCCAGCACGCCCTCCAGCCCGGCGCTGCCGTCCAGCGCCTCGGCGCCGAGGGTACCCGCCGCCTCGAGGCGCAGCTGGGAGATGTCCACGCCGATCACGCGCCCAGCCCCCGCCGCGCGCAGCGCCTGCACCACCTGCTGGCCGATCGTGCCGAGGCCCAGCACCACCGCGGTGGCGCCGGCCACCGGCTCCGCGAGCTTGACCGCGTGCACCGCCACCGCCAGGGGCTCGGTGAGCGCGCCGGCGTCGTCGCTCACGTCGTCGCCCAGCGGGAAGATGTTCTGGCCCGATATGGCCCCGGGAATGCGCACCAGCTCGGCGAACGCGCCGGGCTTGCCGTAGGCGATCCCCTGCGTCCAGGCCTTGCCGCAGAGGTTGTAGCGACCCTCGGCGCAGCGGGCGCACTCGTTGCAGGGCTGGAGCGGTGAGGCCGTCACGCGGTCGCCCACGGCGATCCCCTTCACGGCGTCGCCCGTCTCGACCACCTCGCCGACGAACTCGTGGCCCATGACCTGGCCCGGCTCGACGAACGAGCCGTGGAGGTACGTGTGGAGGTCGGACCCGCAGATGCCGCACTGCGTGACCGCCACGATCACGTCGCCGGCGTCGGCCTTGGGGGCCTCGACGTCCTCGACCTGCATGTCCTGCACTCCCCGGAAGACCGCTGCCTTCATCGCTCCGCGCTCCTTTTGCGGCCGCGTACGTACGCCCGCAGCATCACGGATCGGGCGCGCGGGGACCACCCCGGGGCGAGGCCGAATTGGAGATTCGCCAAGAAAGCCGCCCGTGCGCGCGAGGGCGACTCGGACCGGAGCGCGTCCTGAGGAGGGGAGGTAGCGCCCCGGCCCGTGCCTGCTCTACGGCGCCGTGTAGCCGCCGTCGACGCTCATCGCCGTCCCGGTGACGAACGAGGCCTTGTCCGAGAGCAGCCAGACGCACGCCTCAGCGATCTCCTCCGGCTTGGCGAACCGTCCAATCGGGTGGTTCGCCCGGGCGGCGTCGATCAGCGCCCGATCGTCCCCGAGGATGTTCTCGAAGAGGTCCGCGACCATCGGGGTCTCGACGTAGCGAGGGGCAGATCGCGTTGACCCGGATGCCCGTGCCGCGAACTCGAGCGCCGCCGCCTTCGAGAGCCCGACCACGCCGTGCTTGGCGGCCACGTAGCCGGACGCGCCCGCCCAGCCGATCAGCCCGGCGGCCGAGGCCATGTTGAGGATCGAGCCCGAGCCCTGCTCGGCCATCACGCTCAGCTCGTGCTTGGTGCAGAGGAAGACGCCGTTCAGGTCGACGTCGATGATCCGCTTCCAGCCGTCGTACGGCGTGTCGGTGGTCAGCGCGACGTGCCGAGGATCCCGGCGCAGTTGAACGCGCCGTCGAGGCGGCCGAGCTCGTCGATGGCGCGCTTCACGAGCCCCTCCACCGCCTCCTCGCTCGTCACGTCGCAGCTGGAGTAGACGGCACCGAGCTCGTCGGCCAGCGACTGCCCCTCGGCGTCGCTCACGTCGGACAGCAGCAGGCGAGCGCCCTCGGCGTGCGGCGTCGACCGCGGTTGCCCGGCCGATGCCGCTCGCGGCCCCGGTGATCAGAACGGCCTTGTCGTCCAGGATCCCCATCTAGCTCCTCTCAGCCGCGCCGCGGCGAGTCTCGCGCAGCGGCTTCTTGTCGATCTTTCCCGTCGAGGTCTTCGGCAGCTCGTCGACGACGTCCCAGGTCGACGGGACCTTGAAGCGCGGCCAGGCGCTCGCGGCAGTGCGCCTCGATCTCGTCGAGGTCGGCGCCCTCGACTCGAGCACCACGCACGGCGTGGACCTCCTCGCCGCGGACCTCGTCCGGGCGGCCGATCACCGCCGCGCTCCTGCACCGCCGCGTGCTCCAGCAGCACGTCCTCGATCTCGCGCGGGTAGATGTTCTCGCCGCCGCGGATGATCATGTCCTTCTTGCGGTCCACGAGGAAGAAGAAGCCGTCCTCGTCGCGGTAGCCGACGTCGCCGGTGTGGAGCCAGCCGTCGCGTAGCGACTCGGCGTTGGCGTCGGGTCGCTGGAAGTAGCCCTGCATGACGTTCGGCCCGCGGATGCAGACCTCGCCCGGCGTCGCCGTCCGGCGCGGGGGCGCCGCCCTCGTCGAGGATCGCGACCTCCTGGCCGCGGGTCGGGATGCCGATCGAGCCGATCTTGCGCCGGCCGAGGAACGGGTTGAGCGTGGAGCAGCAGGTGCCCTCGGTGAGGCCGTAGCCCTCGAGGATCGAGATGCCGAACTTCTCCTCGAAGCGGCGGAAGAGCGCGGGTGAGAGCGGCGCCGCGCCGCAGATCACGAAGCGGATCGTGTTCGTCTCGGCCTCGTCGGCGCCCGGCGCGTGCAGCAGCGCGGCGAGCATCGTCGGCACGGCGCAGAAGGTCACCGGCTCGTACTCCGCCACGGTCGCCCAGAACGTGGAGGCCGAGAAGCGCTCCCACATCGCGATCTGACCGCCGATCAACAGCGGGATCATCGTGGTCACCACCTGGGCGTTCACGTGGAACAGCGGCAGCACCATGCCCAGCACGTCGCCGCGCCCGACCGGCAGCAGCTCGGCGAGCATCCAGGTGTCGGCCAGGAAGTTGGCGTGGCGTGAGCATCGCGCCCTTCGGCCGGCCGGTGGTGCCGGAGGTGTAGACGAACGCGGCGAGGTCGCCGGGCTCGATCGCTTCCGGCTGGTCCACGCTGCCGTCGCCGCGCAGCGACGCGAGCGGGTCGCCCGTGTCCTTCGTCACCGCGATCAGCTGGCGCAGCGCGGGCAGCTCGTCCCGGTGCGCCTCGAGCGCCGCGGCAGCCTCCTCGTTGCAGACCACCGTGGTGGCGCCCGAGTCGCCCAGGATCTGGGCCGCCTCGCGGCCGGTCAGCGTCCGGGTTGACCGGGTTGAAGGTGGCGCCGAGCCAGAGGATGGCCCACCAGACCTCGAGGTACTCGGGACCGTTGCGCAGCACCACGCCCACCACGTCGCCGCGCCTCACACCTGAGGCACGCAGCCCGCCGGCCACCTCGGTCACCCGCCCGGCGAACTCGCCGTAGGTCCAGCGCACGTCCGCGTAGCGGAGGAAGGGCTCGTCCCCGATCTCGCGCGAACGCGTCGCCAGCAGCTCGGGCAGCGTCGAGACCTCGGTCGACAGGACGGCGCTCATGGCAGATCGCAACACTGGCAGCCCGCCGAGCGCCAGGGAGACCGCGCGCGCCGGCTGTTTGTGTACATCACATCGGCGGCTCGGATCGGCGTTGCGCGAGGTGCGGGGATCTGCTGCGTGGCGGTCGATCGCCGCGTTTACGACATCAACGAGGGCCGGACTCGGCGTGGGGGGCGTCGAGTGCAGCATTTGGTCCGCTATAGGGGATACAAAGCTGCACGGAGTTGGTTGACCCGCTCCGGGCCGCCCTCATTGCTGTCGTAAGCGCCCCGCTATCCAGTGAGGATCGTCAGCGCCACCAGCCCGTCCCCATCCGCGGCATGCCCGCCGCTCTGCGCCAGCCCCACCCGCGCCCCCGCCACCTGCACGGCGCCCGCCTCGCCGCGCAGCTGCCGCGCGAGCTGGCAGATCTGAGCGAGGCCGGAGGCACCGGGTAGCTCGCCGAGCGACAGGAGGCCGCCGCTCGTGTTCACCGGCAGCACGCCGCCGAGGGCCGTGAAGCCGCTGTCGATCAACTCGGGTCCCTGGCCCTGGGGGGCCAGCTGCAGGTCCTCGTACGCGGCCAGCTCGGCGGCGGCGGTCACGTCCTCGAGCTCCGCGCAGTCGAGATCCTCCGGTCCGAGGCCCGACGCCTCGTAGGCCAGGCGCGCCGCCCGCCCGGCGCCGTCGCGCCGCCCCTCGGGCTGCACCAACAGCGACGCGCGCACGCGCGGGGCAGTTCGCGTGAGCTGGCTCGCCGCGCGCGGGGACGCGAGGATCACCGCCGCCGCGCCCTCGCCGGCGGGCGCCACCATCAGCCGCGTCAGCGGCCAGGCCAGTTCCTCGCTCTCCAGCACCTGAGCCACCGAGACCGGTCGGCCACCGTGCCCGCGGTTCTTCGAGCTGATCCGGGCGAGGTGCTCCACGGTGGCCCCCGACGCGGACATGTAGCTGCGCGCCTCCGTGGCGCGCGCGCTCAGCAGGTGCTCGAGCGGCCACGGGCCCGCGGCGCTGTCGGCGGCGATGCACAGCACGAGGTCGTACGCGTCCATCTCGATCGCCGTCCACCCGTGGTGGAGCGCCTCGCCGCCGGAGGTGCTCACGTGCTCGACCCGCCCCGGCAGCTCGCGTTCCCCGTCGGGGTCGCCGGCCTCGAAGCCGAGCCGGCGCAGGCCGAGTCGCACCGCCACCGAGTCCGCCGTCGGGGGCGCGCCGTTGCCCCCCGAGCCCACGAACGCCGCCGGGATGTCGCGGTCGCCGAGGCCGGCGTCGGCCATCGCGCCTATCGCAGCGTGGTAGGCGAGGTCAGCGGTGGAGCGGCCGGAGTCGCCGTGCCGCGTGGTCGCCGCGCCAACTACGAAGACATCCGTCACGGCGCGTCAGCGGCTCGTGGCGACGTGTTCGACCATCGACTTCACGGGCGGCCCTCACTTTGTCGCGCCGCTTGCGCGGCCGTGTGCGAGCCGACCATACGCGCGCGAACACGGCGCGCGCGCACGGATTCGCGGCGGCGTTGTCGATCTCCCAAGGGGGACCGCGATGGCGCCCGGAGGGCGCCCTCAGCCCGCTATCGCCCCGACCAGCTTCAGCGACTCCCTCGGGTCCTCGCCGGCGGGCGGCGGGGCCGGCTTGCTCTCGCCGGTGACGAGGCAGCCCTGGATCATCAGCACGAGCAGCGAGAGCCTGGCCCCCAGCTGCGCGTCCGGGTCGTGCGTCACGCACAGGCCGGTGAGCTCCTCGATGCGCGCCAGCCGGTAGCGGATCGTGTTCTCGTGGACGCCCAGCTCGAGCGCGCAGCGACGGATGCTGGCCATGTTGTCGAAGAAGCAACACAGCGTTGTCAGCAGGTCGCTCTTCGACGCATCGCCCACAAGGCCGCCGAAGGTTGCGTCCGCGAAGGCCCTCACCGCCTCCGCCTCCGAGGTGGCGAGGAACACCCGGCCCGTGCCCAGGTCGGCGGCCGCCAGCGCTGCCGGTCCGCGCTCGCTCCCGAAGCGCCTGATGCAGTCCAGCACCTGCTGCGCCTCGAGGTACAGCTCCGCGTAGGAGCCCGGCTCCGAGCGCACCGACGAGATGGCGGCGGCGATCCGGTCGGCACCGCCGAGGTGCTCGCAGACCGCCGTCAGGAGCTCCTTCGCCAACTCGATGAAGGTCCGCTCGTCCACCCCCTCGGGCAGCTCGACGAGCGCCGCCACTCCGGCGTCCACCTTCGTGGCGTGCACGGTGAGCTCCGGCGAGAGCTCCCGGAACGCGGCGGCCACGGCGCGGAAGTCGCTCACCGCGTCACAGCGATCGGCCCGCGAGCCGATCAGCGCCACCAGGTGCGGGGCGTCGAGCTTCACGCCGAGACGCTCGGCACGGCGCTCGACCACCGAGGCGTCGGCGCAGCCGTCGAGCAGCTCCGCGGCGAGGGAGGCCCCAGCATTCCAGTCGGCCTCCACCGCGCTGCGCTCGGTGCGCATGTGGAGCGCCACGAGCATCGCGGCGCGCCGCAGGGTCAGCATGTCGCCGCCCACGAAGCGCGTCCTGTACTCCATCACCGCCAGCCGTCCCCACAGCTCGTCGTCCACCACGATCGGCGCGACCAGATGGCGGTGCATCACGCCCGCGTCGGGAAGTGGCGAGACGAGGAACGGACGGCTGCTGCCGCCCGATTCGAGCGCACCGGCTACCGCCGGGTCGTCCACGCACGGCTGCTCGAGCAGCCGCGGCAGCATGCCGTCGGCGCCCTCCGGGCTGGCGATCGCCAGCCGCCGATGGTCGGCGTCGTAGACGGCGCACGGCTTGCCCAGCACCTCCGCCAGCGTGTCCACGATCTCGCCGAGCCCGCTGCCCGCAAGCACCAGGTCGCCGATGCGCTCCTCCACCGCGGCCGCCCGCCGCAGCGCGATGATCTGCCGCTCCGAGGCGTCCAGCTTCGAGCGCAGCTCGATCCGCGACTGGGCGTGCGTGACGGCCACGGCGGCCAGGCGCGCGAACACCGTCGCGATCTCGGCGTCCCCGATCGTGAACACATGCGGCCGCTCCACGTCATCGAGATAGATGACGCCGATCACCTCGTCGTTGAAGATCATCGGCACGGCCAGCATCGAGTGGATGTCCCAGAACCTGGCCGTCGCGCGCATGATGCGCGGGTCGTTGCGCGCGTTCCCGATGATCACCGGCCGCTTGGTGCGCAGCAGCTCGAGGGTCATCCCGTCGGCCGGCATGCCGGCCAGCGAGCGCTTCACGTACGAGTCCATGTCCCGCTCGCCGCCCTCGCCCACACAGCCGCGGAACAGCCCGGCCTTCTCATCGCGCAGGTGGATCGAGCAGCGCTCGACGCCCACCAGCTCCCTCACCTCGTGCACGATCGAGCGCAACAGCTCATCCACGTCTCGCGCCTTCTCGAGCTTCTCGCCCACACGGGCGAACGCCGCGAACGCGCGCGCCAGCGCGGAGTCCCCGGATTCCGCCTCGGCGGACGACCCGTTCTTCCGTGCCGTGGCGCCGTTTGAGTGCTTCCCGTTCGCTACGACCTGGTCTTTCGTGGTCCTCATAGTCGTGCCTCTCCTCTCCCTCGTTCCCCTCAGCCCAGCAGCGCGCGGGTCGCCCGCGCGTATATCTCGGCGGCCTTCGCCACCTCTGCGATGTCGATGTGCTCGTCCACTGCATGTGCCTGCTCGAAGTCACCCGGCCCGAACGTGATCGCGGCCGGCTCGCCGAAGCCGCGCGCGTCGGGGCGCATCAGCTCCGCGGCGTCCACCCAGCCGCCGTTGAACTCGCGCACCACGCCGGCCTCGCCCGTGATCTCCTGGACCGCGGCCTCGAGCGCCCTCACGCCCTCGTGGTCCGGGTCCACCTCGCCGGGGCGCAGCCAGAGTCGGCCGGCGCCCATCGGCAGCAGCTTCAACTCGAAGCGCACCTCGCCGTCCTCCTGCTCCAGCTCGCGCAGGAAGGCGTCGATCGCGTCGCGCACCTCGGTGAGGTTGGTGCCGGGGGGCGAGAGCGTGGACAGCACCGCATCGCAGCGCTCCGGGATCGCCCAGCCGCCGCCGGGCAGCGTGCGCGTGGCGTTCGTGGTCACGCGCGGCTGGAACCACTGCGAGTCGCCCTTCGGCAGCTCCAGCCGGCCCTCCTCGACCGCCAGCACCAGGCGGGCCATCTTCGCGATCGCGTTGATGCCCTTCTCCGGCTCGGTCGGGTGCGCCGTGCGCCCGATCGCCGTGATCTTCCAGGTGGCGATGCCCGGGTAGGCGATCTCGATCGTGTGGTTGCTCGTGGCCTCCGCCGAGAAGACCGTGCCCACGCGCTCGAGCACGCCCAGGTCAGCCATGTAGGCGGCGCCGCGGAAGGAGTCCTCGCCGTCGCAGTCCGACATGAAGTAGATCGGCCCGGCGAGGCTGTCGCCGGAGGCGACGAGTGACTCGACGGCGGTGAGCATCGCCACCAGCCCGCCCTTGCTGTCCACCGCGCCGCGCCCGTACAGCACGCCGTCCTCCACGTAGGCCGTCCAGGGGTCGCGCGACCAGTCGAGTGGCAGCGCCCCCACCGTGTCGTAGTGCGCGTCGAACAGCACGCCCGGCCTGTCGCCCGTGCCCTCGAGCACGCCCAGCACCAGCGGCGTGCGGCGGCCCTCCACAGCGTAGTGCTCCACCGTCATGCCCAGCGCGAGCATGCGCTCGGTCATCCAAAGGTGGGCCTTGGTCTCCTCGCCCACGACGCTGCGTATGGAGACGATCTGGCGCAGCAGCTCCTCGCAGCGCTGCTGGCCCACGGCCGCGGGGGCCTGCTGGTCGGTGGTCATGCGTAGTCCTTTCGTGCGTTCTGCTTGCCGGCCGCACCGTCAAGCAGCGCGGGGTGCTCCCGGAGGCTCATCCCTCCGTCGACCGGGAGCGACACTCCCGTGATCCAGCGGGCGGCCGGCGAGGCCAGGAAGGCCACGACCGCCGCGATGTCCTCGCCCGCCGCGATGCGGCCGAGCGGAATGTGCTCCAGGAACGCCTCGGTGATCCCGGGGCGGTCGAGCGTGTCTGCCATCAGAGGGGTGCGCACCACGCCGGGCAGCACCGAGTTGCAACGGATCCCGCGCGGGCCCAGCTCCAGCGCGGCCGAGCGCACCAGCGCCTCGCCGCCGGCCTTGGCGGCCGAGTAGTGGGACAGCCCGGCGACCGGCGAGGTGGAGTCCACCGACGAGATCAGGGTGAACGAGCCGTCGTCGACGATGTGGGGCGCGGTCGCCTGCAGCACGTTGAAGGCGCCGGTGAGGTTCACGGCGGTCACCAGGTCCCACTCGCCCGGCTCGATCTCGAGCAGCGGGGTCACGCGCGCGGTGCCGGCGGCGTAGATCACCGCGCCGATCGGCCCGTGGCGCTCGGCGATCTCCGCGATCACGGCGCGCACCGCGTCACGGTCGCGCACGTCGAGCGCCATGCCGCCGTCATCCGGACGCAGGTCGGCGACGACCACTTGCCAGCCGTCGCCCGCGAGCGCCTCCACGCAGGCGCTCCCGATGCCCGAGGCGCCACCCACCACCAGCGCGACTCCTGTCACGGCCGCCACGTCATGCCTCCCTCGAGCAGACCCGCCAGCTCCACCAGCGCCTCGGCGCCCGAGGCCCCATCCATCACGCGGTGGTCGATCGTCAGCGACAGCGCGATGCCCGTGATCACGGCCAGCCCGCGCTCGCGCGGCACGACCCGCTCGAGCGGGCGGCCCACAGCCAGGATCGCGCTCTGGCCCGGGTTGAGCATCGCGGTGAAGCTGTCCACCCCGAAGCCGCCGAGGTTCGAGATCGTGATCGTCGCGCCGCTCATCTCCTCGAGCGAGAGGCGGCCGCCGCGGGCGGCGTCCACCAGCCGCACCCTGTCCGCGGCCAGCTCGCGCAGCGAGCGCTCGTGCGCGCGGCGCAGCACCGGCACGAGCAGGCCGCGCTCCGTGGCCACGGCCAACCCGACGTCGGCTCCCGGGCGGCGGATCAGCTGGGGCGGCTCGCCCTCCACGCCGTCGACGAACGACGCGGCCAGGCCGGCATGCCGCAGCACCGTCTCCGCCAGCGCCTGCACCAGCAGGTCGTTCACGCTCACCTTCGCGTCGCGCGAGAGACGGTCCTTCTCGCTCAGCAGCCAGCCGGCGTCGATCTCGCGCGTGAGCACGAACTGCGGGATCTGCTGGCTCTGCGTCATCTGGCGCGCGACCGCGCGGTGCACGGCGCCGAGCGGCTCGACCTCGTCGGTCCGCGCGTGGCCGTTCGTGGGCGACCCGGCCGCCGCGCTCTCCACGTCCCTGAGGGTGATCCGGCCGCGCGGTCCCGTTCCGCTCACCTCGGCGAGCGTCACGCCGAGTCGCTCGGCGGCGCGCCGGGCGACGGGCGCTGCCCGCAGTCGGCCGTCGCGCAGGCGCGACGGCTCGGGCGGAGGCGCCGGCTCATCCGCCTCGACCTCGGCGGGGGCGCTCACCACCGCGTCGTCGCCATCGCCCGCCAGCACCACCAGCGTGGCGCCCAGCTCGACGGTGTCGCCCGCTTCGACCTCGATGCTCTGGACGATCCCGTCGCGTGGCGCGGCGACCTCGGTCAGCGCCTTGTCGGTCTCAAGCTCGACGAGAAGGTCGCCCTCGCTGACGGCGGCCCCGACCGCGACGTGAATCGCGGCGACGATGCCTTCCGTCACCTCCAGACCCATCTGTGGCATCACCACAGGCGTAGACGGGACTGCTCCGACGACCACTCCTCCCTCCAGGATGATCAGACAATCAACAATATGGAGGGCGGAATAGGCTTGTCAAGGCGGCTGAGAAACGTTAATTGTTGGACGATCAGTCCGAATGGTCTGAGGGAGACCCAAAATGAACGCAGCGACCAGTGAGGCGGCAGCAGCCGGATCGAAGCCGCTCACGCTGAAGGAGCTCCACTCCCGGATGGCGCTGATCCGGGCCTTCGAGACTCGGGTCACCGAGCTCTATCGCGACGGCGACATCCCGGGCTTCGTCCACACCTCGCTCGGTCAGGAGGGGGTGGCCGTCGGGATCTGCGCGGCGCTGCGCGACGACGACTACCTGGCCACCACGCACCGCGGCCACGGCCACTGCCTGGCCAAGGGCGCGGACGTCGACGGCATGATGGCCGAGCTGTTCGCGAAGGAGACGGGCCTCTGTCGCGGCAAGGGCGGCTCGATGCACGTGGCCGATCCCGCGCGCGGGATCCTGGGCGCGAACGCCATCGTGGGGGCCAGCGTGCCGCTCGCCGTCGGCGCCGGCCTGTCGAGCAAGCTTCTCCGCCAGGGCCGCGTGGCCGCCGCCTTCTTCGGCGAGGGCGCCGTGAACCAGGGCGCCTTCCACGAGGCCGTGAACATCGCCGCGATCTGGCAGCTGCCCGTGCTGTTCGTCTGCGAGAACAACGTCTACTCCGAGTTCAGCGACAGCCGGCGGATGACGCGCGTGCCGGGAGTGGCCGAGCGCGCGCGGCACGGCTACGGCGTGGAGTCGACGCTGGTGGACGGCAACGACGTGGGCGCCGTGCAGGAGGCGGCGCTCGCCGCGGCGGCTCGCTGCCGCGAGGGCGCGGGGCCGTTCCTGATCGAGGCCGAGACCTACCGCTGGCAGGGCCACTACGAGGGCGATGCCCAGCCCTACAAGCCGGACGAGGAGTCCGCCGCCTGGCGCGAGCGCGATCCGCTCGTTCTGGCCGCGCGCCGCCTCACGGAGGAGGGCGCGGCCACGGGCGACGAGCTCCAGGCCGCCGAGCAGGACGCGCGCGAGCGCGTCGAGCAGGCCATCGAGCGTGCCCGCGAGGCCGCTCCTCCCGCGCTCGAGGAGGCGTTCCAGAATGTCTTCACAGACTGAGGTCGAGGAGGTCCGCTACTCGCAGGCCCTCAACCAGGGCATGGCCGACGCGATGGAGGAGGACGAACGCGTCGTCTTGATCGGCATCGACGTGGGAGCCGGCGGCGGCATCTTCACGATCACCCGCGGGCTCTACGACCGCTTCGGGCCGGAGCGCGTGATCGACGCTCCGATCAGCGAGATGGGCTACGTCGGGGCCGCGGTGGGCGCCGCCATGACGGGGCTGCGCCCGATCGTGGAGATCATGTTCATGGACTTCGTCGGCGTCTGCCTCGACCCGATCATGAACCAGGCCGCGAAGCTCCGCTACATGACAGCCGGGGCCTTCTCGATCCCGGTCGTGTTCCGCACGCAGACGGGCGCGGGACGCAGCGCCGGCGCACAGCACTCGCAGTCGCTCGAGGCGATGTTCGCGCACGTGCCGGGCCTGAAGGTGGTGATCCCGGCGACGGTGACCGACGCTCACGACCTGCTGGTCGAATCGGTGCGGGACCCCAACCCGGTGCTGTTCGTGGAGAACCGCCGGCTGTACGGGATGCGCGGCACGCTCGGCGAGGCTCCGCTGCCGCTCGGCAAGGCGCGCGTGGCGCGCGAGGGCGAAGGCGTGACCGTGGTCACCTGGGGGCAGACGCTGCGCGACTGCCTCGCGGCGGCCGAGAGCTGCTCCGTCTCGCTCGAGGTGGTGGATCTGCGCTCGCTGGTGCCGCTCGACATGGACACGGTGGTCGAGTCGGTGCGCAAGACGGGCCACCTGCTGATCGTCCACGAGGCCGTGCAGGACTTCGGCGCGGGGGCCGAGATCGCGGCGCGGATTGCGGACGAGCTGTTCGACGAGCTGCTCGCCCCGGTGCGCCGCCTGGGCGCGCCATCGGTGCCGATGCCCTTCAGCCCGGAGCTCGAACGCTCGCTGCTTCCGGGCTCCGAGTCGATCGCCGCAGCCGCCGAAGCCCTGAAGGCGGAGAGCTAGCGTATGGTCAGTTAGAGATGCTAAGCATTCCGCCACCCCCTGAGGAATCCACGCTCGGGGCCGCCCTGGTCGGCCGCCGCGTGAAGGTCGCGCGCGCCTACGAGCAGCTCGCCGAGGTGCTGCGCGAGAGCATCAACGAGGGCGCCATGCGCGAGGGCGACCGCCTGCCGTCCGAGACCCGGCTGGCCGCGCTGGCCGGAGTCAGCCGCTCCACCGTGCGCGAGGCGCTGCGCATGCTCCAGGAAGGCGGGCCTGATCGAGCGGGCCAGCCCCAAAGTGATGGTGGTCCGCGCGCAGAATGAGGACTCGAGCCACCGCGAGCTCACCGCGGCGCTGCGCCGCCGCAACGTCACCTTCCACCACCTGCACGAGGCGCTGCTCACGATCGAGCCGGAGCTCACGCGCCTGGCCACCGATCGCGCCGACAACGCCGACATCGCCCTGCTCCACGAGAACCTCCGCGCACAGCAGCGCAACCTCGAGAACTTCAAGGAGTGGAACCGCCTTGACGAGGAGTTCCACCTCACGATCGCGGAGATGAGCGGCAACCCCGCGCTGATCATCACCCGCACCCCGATCACCAAGCTCCTGCTGCCCGTGCTGAACCGCTTCATCCGCTCGCCCGTCGACTCACGAGCCACGCCCTGCGCTACCACCACCGGATCCTCGCGGAGGTGGAGGCGCGCGACTCCGAGCTGGCCGCGGCGGTCACGCGCAGGCACATCAACGACTTCCGCGTGGCGTGGGAGAAGGCCGGTCTCGACTTCGATATGAAGGTCGCCGACCTCGAGGACACGTCGGTCCTGCAGCGCGCCTCGGCGCGACGTAGCGACGGCGCCGACTGACGCCTGTAGGACTTCCAACGCAGCGTCCGATCGTCGGCTGATCGCGGTTCCCGGAGGGCTACCGTCGGCCTTGCTCCGATGATCGTCAGGCCGCCAACCGTTGGACCCCCAGAGCTCAAGCGAGAGCTCATGGAGGAGGTGCAGGAGTGGCGGCTCCGGGCCCGCGAGTTCGGCGACGAGCTGGTCCGTCCCGTGGGCCAGGTGCTCGACCGGATGGACTCTCGCGATTCGGTCGCTGCGGGCTCGCCGGTGTTCGACTTCCTGGCCCAGGCGCACCGCGAGGGATTCACCCGGCTCACCGACGGTCGCGAGCGGGGCGGCCTCGGCCTCTCCCGCGTGACCGAGTACTTCGTGCTCGAGGAGCTGGCCACCGCGGACGCCGGACTGGCGGCCGTCCTGATCGCGGCGCCGCTCCCGTTCCGCTGGGCGCAGGAGGTGGGCGGCGAGCGCCTGATCGAGGGCCTATCTCGACCCTACTTCTCGCTCGAGCGCACGGACTGGAGCGGTTGCAGCGCGGCTGGCGGCCCGGCCAGCCGGCTGCGCGCCACCCGCGCGGGCGACGGCTGGCTGCTGGCGGGGAGCACGTCGCCCTGGGTCACCGGCGGGGCCACCGCCACGCACGCGCTGCTGGCCTGCGCGGTGGACGATGGCGTGCGCTACACGCACGGGCTGGCGGTCATCCCGCTCGCCCGCCCGGGCGTGACCCGCGGCGCGCCACTCGACCTCCTCGGGCTGCGGACCCAGTCGCGGACCCGGCTGGTGCTCGACGGCGTGCGTCTCAGCTCCGACGAGCTGCTCCTGTCACCGCGCCCCCAGCTCAACCTCGTGGGTGCCGCCCGGGCGATGGCTCACGTGGCCACGGCGATCGTGGCCGTCGGCATCGGCCGGGCGGCCTACGAGGGCACGCTGCGGTTGGCGCGCGAGCAGGTGCACGACGGCCGGCCGCTCGTGGAGCATCCCGAGACGCACCGCCGCCTGCTGCGCATGTTCACCCTGCTGGACGCCGCGCGCTCGCTCACGCGGGCGGTGCATCTCTACACCGCCGGCAGGCTCGACGCCCGCGAGGGCTGCTCGATCCAGCACGCCGCCGCGGCGCACGCGTTCGCCACCGAGGGAGCGTTCGAGATCGTCGACGCCGCGATGGACCTGTGCGGGCCGCGCGCGGAGGCCGGCGGCGGAGTGCAGTACCTGGACGGCTCGACCTTCCACCCCGAGAAGCTGCTGCGCGATGCGCAGACCTACAAGGTCGCACGGCCCGCGGGGGCAAGGCCCGCGCCCCTGGCCGCGGCATACCACTGACACAAGGAGGACGGCATGGGATTCGTGAAGACCCCGGATGAGATCGCGCGCATCGAGCACGCTCTCAGCCACCCACGCTTCGTGAACGGCGAGATGCTGAGCATCGACTTCCTCAGCGACCCCGATTACGTCGCGTCGATACTGCCGCCGCCGCTCGAGCCGGCCGACTCGCCCACGCTCACCGCGATGATCGGCCGCTGGCAGTCCAACTGCGTGGGCGACTTCTACGGCGGCGCGATCTACGTGGCGGCGCGCCACGACGGCATCGAGGGCCGCTACGTGCTCGCGATGTACATGGACGACGACGTGCCCACGATCTACGGCCGCGACCTGTTCGGCGAGCCCAAGAAGCTGGCCCGCAGCGAGCTCCACCGCAGCGGCGCCCAGTTCAACGCCTGGCTCGAGCGCAACGGCGTGGTGATCATGGAGCTGCGCGGCGACGTGCCCGATGACCTCGGCCCGAGCGAGGGCGAGGGCGTGAACTTCAACTTCAAGGCGCGCCCGGCGGCGAACGGCATCGGCCTCGAGGAGGACGCGATCCTCACGCGCGCCACCTTCCAGTCGATCGTGCGCGTGGCCCGCACCGGCACGGGCACCCTCACGCTGCGCGGAACGGTGCACGACCCGCTCGACGAGATCCCGGTCGTCTCCATCGTCGGGGCCGCGTTCGTGGAGTGCGACCTGATCGCCTCGTGCGAGTCGGTGGCCACGGTGCCGGCGGACGTGTTCGCGCCGTACCACCACGGTCGCCACGACGACTGGAGCGCGCTCGACACCGAGAGCGCTGCGCTCGTCGGCGCAACCAGCTAGAACAGTTCCATGGACAGCGCGATAGTCGCCGGCGTCGGCATGACGAAGTTCGCCAAGTCGACGCGGTCGCTGCGCGAGCTGGCGGTGGAGGCGGTTCAGGGCGCCCTCGACGACGCGGGCCTCCCGGTTGACGCCGTCGAGGCCGCCTACGTGGGCAACGCCGTGGCCGGTCTCGTCACCGGCCAGGAGATGATCCGCGGCCAGGTGATGCTGCGCCCGCTGGGGATCGAGGGCATCCCGATCTTCAACGTGGAGAACGCCTGTGCGTCGGCCTCCTCGGCGTTCCATCTGGGCTGGCAGGCCGTGGTCGCCGGGGCCTGCGACGTGGCGCTCTGCCTCGGCGCGGAGAAGCTCACGCACGAGGACAAGACGGTCGGGATGGCCGCGATCGGCACCGCGGTGGACGTGGAATTGCAGGCGGAGATGGCGGCCGAGCTCGGCTCGGCCGGCGACAACGGCGGCAACCGCTCGTTCTTCATGGACATCTACGCGGGCATGGCGCGCGACTACATGCAGCTGTCGGGCGCCACCGCGCGCGACTTCGCCGAGGTGGTGGTGAAGAACCAGCACAACGGGGCGCGCAACCCGCGCGCGCAGTACGGGGGCGAGCTGACCGCGGACGAGGTGCTGGCCAGCCGGCTCGTGGTCGATCCGCTGACCCTGCTGATGTGCTCGCCGATCTCCGACGGCGCGGCGGCGGCGGTGCTCGTGTCCTCGCGCGCGGCGGCACGGCTGGGCGTGGGCGCGGACCGTCCGCGGGTGCGCGCGTCGGTGGTGGTCTCGGGCAATCGCCACGACAAGTCGGATCCGCTTGCCGGCTCCGCGGGCCGGGCGGCGGCGATGGCCTATGAGCAGGCCGGCATCGGGCCGGACGAGCTGTCCTGCGTGGAGGTGCACGACGCGAGCGCCCCGGCCGAGCTGATGATCTACGAGCAGATCGGTCTGACCACTCCCGGCGGAGGCCCGGAGCTACTGGCGTCGGGCCGCACGCGGCTCGACGGCGACCTGCCGGTGAACACGAGCGGCGGGCTGCTGTCGAAAGGACACCCGATCGGGGCGACGGGCATCGCGCAGATCTGCGAGGCGTCGTGGCAGCTGCGCGGCCAGGCCGGGGAGCGCCAGGTGGAGGGCGCCAGCGTGGCGCTCACGCAGAACGGCGGCGGCTGGCTCGAGGAGGACTCAGCCGCGATGTCCGTCCACGTGCTGACGGCCGCCTAGAGCTCAGAAGCCGAATTCGGCGGGGACGTCCCCCGCCTCGACGGCCTCGGCCAGGCGCTGGTAGTCGCAGCTCGTTCTGGTCGGCGTACGCGCTCGCGAAGCGGGCGATCGCCTCGTCGAACTGCGCGCCGCGCCCAGGTAGGCCGCGATGGCGAGCCGGTCGCCGGAGCGAGCGTGCGCGCGAGCCAGGGACCAGCCGCAGGCCCGGGTGTAGGCGATGCAGACCCGATGTCGCTCATCGTCGAGAGGTCGATCGACGCCTTCCAGTCCCAGAGCTGGCGCACGTAGAAGTCGTGCTCCTTGCCGTCGATGGCCTCGCTCCGCTGCCAGCTGAGGAAGATGTCGCTGGCCACGTTCGAGATCCGCTGTCCGCGGACGACCCGCTCGCCATGGTTCTCGAACTCGCTGGCGCCCAGATAGGGCTCGAGCACCGACGCCTGCGCCTCCTTCGCCTGAAGCACGAGCGGGTCCTGGCCGTCGCGGCCGACGAGGAGGAATATCCACGCGCGCGTGCCGACGCTGCCGACGCCCACGACCTTGCGGGCCATGTCGACGAAGCGGTAGGTGCTGAAGAGGTAGCTGCCGGTCGGGGTCGAGGCTGGCGGCGTAATTGCGCAGGAGATCTCGGATGTAGCTGGTCTCGGAGCGAGCTTCGCCCGGCTCGAACAGCTCGCGGAACGGCACCAGGAGCGGCGGCACGCTGCGAAAGCGCAGCTCCCCGTCGACCCGCTCCGTGAGCTTCTCGACCGCGCGCAGGCTCGTCTTGCGCCGCGCCTTCGCGAACGGCTTCGCGAACTGGATCCGCCCCTTCGCTCCGAGCTGCCCGCCGAAGCGTTCGACCAGCTCGCTTGCCGTGAGGCGGTCGTACCAGACGTCGAGATGGCTCTCGCTCGCGAACCCGCGCATGCCGTCGCGGTACTCGCGTACGCAGGCGGTCACGATGCGCTTGCGGTTCTCCGCCGACAGGCCGACGTCGCGACCGGCGATCTCGGCGCTCGCCGCCATCCGCTTCACGTCCCACTCCCAGGGACCGGGCAGCGTCTCGTCGAAGTCGTTCGGCCCGAAGACGAGCCTGCGATCCGGGACCGCGAACGCCGCCGAAGTTCGAGATATGAGCGTCGCCGCAGGCCTGCACCACGATCCCGGAGTCCGGGGTGGCCGCCAGGTCCGCCGCCATCACGGCGGCCGCGCCCCGATAGAACGTGAACGGTGAGACCAGCATGCGCCCATAGCGGATCGGGACGAGCTCCTGCACGCGCGTTGCCGCCTGGGCCTGCAGCACGGCGACGGGATCGGGACGGTCCGAGGCCGGAGCCCACTCGCCATGGATCGAGCGCGGGATCGTCGCGCGCACTCGCGGCCGCGCTCGCGCGACTCCCCGGACTCGAGTTGTGCGACGCGCGCCATGTCGCGCACTTTAGAACCCGGGGCGGCTCAGCCGCTGACGCGGCCGGGCCGCAGCGGGCGGACGTAGTCGCGCACCTTCCCCAGCGATTTCGAGAGCGCGGCGATGTCTTTCTCGCTGAGCTGCCCGAGGAAGTGCTCCTGGATGCCACGCCTGTGCACGGCGCGGGCGGCCTCCAGCGTCTTCAGCCCCGCCGGGGTGATGAAGACGTTGATCACGCGGCGGTCGTCGCGTGGGCGCTCGCGCCTGACCAGGCCGGCGTCCTCCATGCGGTCGATGACCCGTGTCAGGCCGCTCTTGCTCGACAGGATCCGGTTGGCGACCTCGCTCATGCGCAGGCCGTCCTCCGCATCCTCGAGGTGGGCGAGCACGTCGTACCAGCGCAGGCTTATGCCGCGCTCGGCCTGCAGCTCCGAGTCGAGGATGTCGATCACCGCCCAGGCGCACTCGAGGAAGACGCGCCAGGCGGCGATGTGGTCGGCAGAAGGCTGGCTTGACACAGGTCGTTCGCTATGCAACTGTTGCGTCGTCGATAATCCCCAAAGCGACTTCTGCGGAGCGTAGCAGTCGTCAAGGAGGCACCATGGTACGGATGTTCGTTCGGCATCAGGTGGCGGATTACCCGACCTGGAGAGAGGGCTACGACGCTCTCGAGCCGACCCGGGTGGAGATGGGCGCGGGCGGCCACGACGTCTTCCAGGCGGTCGGCGACCCGAATGACGTGACCGTCTGGCACGACTTCGAGAGCCAGGACGCAGCCGAGTCATTCGCGTCCTCGCCGCGACTGCGGGAGGCGATGCAGGCGGCCGGCGTGCAGGGCGCGCCCGACATCTGGTTCGCCACTGCGGGTGGCTGAGCGCTTCGCTCGAACAGCATCAAATGAGGGCGGCCCGATGCGGGGCCGCAGCTCGCACCTGCGTCGGCCTCACGACCCGCGCCGCAGGTGCAGGTCGAATTCCATCGTCGCCTTGTCCGTGACGTTCACGAAGCCGGCGACGCTCGGCGCGGTCATGTTGAACTCGCTCCAGGGGAAGGTGATCGCGCCCACGGCCTCGATCCCCGAGCTGGACAGCCGCATCGCGAGCGGCACTGTCTCCTGCTTCGACGTGCCGTGGATGTTGAAGACGCCGGTGGCCGAGACCTTCGCCACCGTTCCGCTCGCCGCGCTCGCCGGCAGGGTGACCGGCTTCGAGAGCTTGAAGGTGGCCGTGGGGAACTGGTCGCTCTGCAGGCCGATCGAGCGGATGCGCTGGTCGCGCATCGACTTGTCGCTGGTCAGCTGGCTCACGTCGACCTTGAAGGACGCGGCCGTGACCTTCACGGTCTTGCCCGACTCGCTGAGCGTGGCCGCGCCGGTGATGGCCGACGTGCGCCCCACGGCGTCGCTCTGGGCCGGCAGGAATGCCAGCTTCTCGCGCACGCGGTAGCCGGCCTGCGAGCCCTGGGCGACCGTCCAGGTGCCGGCGAAGCCGCTGCTGCCGCTTGCCGCGGCGGGCGCATCTGCCGACGTGCCGGTGGCCGGAGAGGTGAGCGTGAAGCGCTTGGGTGACGAGGTGGGGAAGAGCACGAAGTAGACCAGGGCAAACCCGCCCAAGAGGACCACGACAGCTCCTCCGAGCACGATCAGCGCCCCGCGGCGTGACCTGAACCTGGCCATTCCCGCATCCTCCCGAGCGAATGTAGGAGCCCCGTAAGGGCTAGCTCCGGTGACCGACTACTGGCGGTCCTTGTTCTTGCCCGCGCCGCCGGAGAGCTTGTCGGTGCCGGCGCCGCCCTTGAGGGTGTCGTTGCCGGCCTGGCCGGAGAGCTTGTCGTTGCCGGCTCCGCCGGAGAGCGTGTCCTTGCCGTTGCCGCCGGTGATGGTGTCCTTACCGTTCTCGCCGTAGAGGTGGTCGCTGCCCGAGCCGCCGCTGATCTTGTCGTTGCCGCTACCGCCGCAGATCACGTCGTTGCCGCCCCCGCCCTTGACCGTGTCGTTGCCGCCGAGCGCGACGATCACGTCGGCGCGCCTGGTGCCGGTGAGGCTGTCCTTGCCGTTCGTGCCGATGATCGTGGCCTTCTTCCCCGCGCACGTCGGGACCTTTGTGCCGCCGCCGTCAACCCCGCCAACGCCGCCGCCACCGGCGGCGGGGTCGCCGAGCAGTCGCAGCGCGTAGACGTTGTCGTTGCTGGAACCCTGCGTCTGGCTCGTGCCGGCCACCACGATCTTGCCGTCCGACTGCAGCGCCACACCGTTGGCCAACTCGTTGTGGCCGAGATCCACGACGGACTTGCCGGCTTTGCCGAAGCTGGTATCGGGCAGCCCGTTCGGCTGGAGCCGCGTGACGGCCGTGTCCTCGTTGGGGAAGGCTCCCGTGGTACCGGCCACGACGATCTTGCCATCCGGCTGGAGCGCCATGGCAGTGCCATCATCGCTGCCCCCGAAGTCGACGGTGGTCCGGCCGCCGGTCCCGAAGGACGTGTCCGGCGAGCCGCCGGGCAGCAGGCGCGCCACCGCGAAATCGTCTCCGCCGTTGCCAGCCGTACTACCGGCGAGCAGGATCTTCCCGTCAGGCTGGAGCACCATCGCGGCGAGTCGATCGTTATTACCGAAGTCGGTGACGGCGCTGCCGCCGGAGCCAAAGCCCGGGTCCGACGTGCCCTGCGGGTTCAGGAACCGGGCGACCACGAAGTTGCCCGGCGACGCGAACAGGCTCGGCCCCTCAGTTCCGGCCGCGAGGATCTTGCCGTCCTGCTGAACCGCCACCGCCGAGGTGATCACGCTGCCCGGCAGATCGGGCCTCGATCCGCCAGTGCCCAGCCCGTATGAGCCGTCCAATGTCCCCTGCGGATTCAGCAGCCGCGTCACCAGGATGCGCGCTCGGGGCGTCGCGTCGATGCTCGTGCCCGCCACGACGATCTTCCCGTCCGATTGGAGCGCGATTGCACTGGCGCTCTCGCTTTGGTCGAAGTTGGGCCGCGAAGCTCCCGTGCCCAGTCCATAAGAGAAATCGACCGTGCCCTCCGGGTTCAGGAGACGCTCCACGAACATGTGGATGCCGGTGGTGGCTGAGTTGCTGATCCCGGCCACGAGGATCCTGCCGTCCGGCTGCAACGCCAGTGCTGCGCCGGATTCCTGGCTGCCGAAGTTGGGCCGCGATGCGCCAGTGCCCAACCCGTACGACGGGTCCAACGCGCCCTGCGGGTTGAGGAAGCGCGCGACGAAGAAGGCCGGCGTCCCAGCCGCATTGGTGCTCGTACCGGCGACGACGATCTTCCCGTCCGGCTGGATCGCCACGGCGCTCCCATCCTCGCGCAAGCCGAGGTCGGGCCGCGAGAAGCCCGTGCCCGACCCGTATGACAGGTCAAGGTCGCCCGGCGTTGCAGACGCCACCCCCACACCCAACGCCAGGACCAGGGCCGTCGCTGCGCAGACGAGCCAAAGCCTGGGCACGCGGCAAAGCTAACCGACCGCTCGCCGGCGGCGCAAGCGGAGTGAGCCTACGGCGAGTGCGTGTTGCCCGACGGCGGCGGCGGCGGTGGGTCGATCATGCTCTCCTCGATCGGAGTGGTGCCCGGCGCGCCGGCCTGCCCGCCCGTGAGGTAGGCCTGCTCGACCTCGCCGATCCGCTTCCGGGCCTCCTCGCCGGCGAGGTCGACAGCTCGACGCGGCCGCGCCGCATCACGATCGCGCGGTCGGCGTACTGGAGCGCCTTGTGGGCGTGCTGCTCGACGATCAGCACCGCGGTGCCCTGCTCGTTCGGCGGCTGCGCGCACCGCCTGCAGCAGACGGTCGACGACCAGCGGCGCGAGGCCGAGCGAGAGCTCGTCGGCGAGCAGGAGGCGGGGCTTGCGGCCGAGCGCCCGGGCCAGCGTGAGCATCTGCTGCTCGCCGCCCGAGAGCAGGCCGCCGCGCACGCTCAGCCGCTTGCTCGAGCTCGGGGAAGAGCGTCGACGGCCTCGTCGGCGGTCGACGCCGCCGACGCGCAGGTTGTCGCGGCAGGATCATGCCCTTGAAGACCGAGCGCTCCTCGGTGACGTAGGACATGCCGTTGCGGGCGCGCTTGTGGAGCGGCGCCGTGGTGCGGCACGCCGTCGAACAGCGACCTCGCCGGCGATCAGCGGCAGCTCGCCCGCGAGGGCCAGCATCGTCGTCGTCTTGCCCGCGCCGTTCGGGCCGAGCAGGCAGACGACCTCGCCCGGCTCGACCTCGAGGTTGAGGTCGTGGACGACGGGCTGGCCGGCGTAGCCGGTGCACATGTCCCTGGTCGCGATCACCGCGGTCATCGAGGTCAGCCCTCCGTGACCGACCGCCGGTGACGGCGGCGATCTCGTGCCGCCGACCTCGCGTTCTCCTCCTCGCCGAGGTAGGCGGCGATCACGGCCGGGTCGTTGCGGACCATCGCGCCGGCGTGCCGCTCGCTGATCTTGCGGCCGAAGTCGAGCACGACGAGCTCGTCGCAGACCGACATCACGAAGTTCATGTCGTGCTCGACCAGCAGGATGCGCCATGCCCCAGTCCGTGGCGAGGCGGCGGACCAGGTGCGCGAGCTCGGCGGTCTCGAGCGTCGCCGAGGCCGGCGGCGGGCTCGTCGAGCAGCAGCACGCTCGGCTGGGTCGCGACCGCGCGCGCGATCGCCAGCAGCCGCCGCTGGCCGTAGGGCAGGTCCTCGACCTGGCGGTCGAGGTCGTCCTCGAGGTCGAACTCCGTGATCGCGCGACCACCGCGCCCGGCAGCGGCGGCGTCGACCGGCCAGACCAGGTCGCGCACGTACGAGCCGAGGTCGCGCGGGTCGCAGGCGGCGCGCAGGTTGTCGAGCACGGTCGAGTCCTCGAACAGCTCGAGCGACTGGAACGAGCGGCCGAGGCCGGCGCGGGCGCGCTTCACGGGCGACCAGCCGCGGATCGTCCTGGCCGTCGAAGCGTGAGCGTGCCCTGGGCCATGCGGGTGAAGCCGGTGACGGCGTCGATCAGCGAGGTCTTGCCGGCGCCGTTCGGCCCGATCAGCCCGAGCGATCTTGCCCGGGCGTGACCGTGAGCGAGACGTCGTCGACCGCGGTGGTGCCGCCGTAAGCGCACGGTGACGTCGCGCACCTCGAGCGTCATCGCTCGGACCTACGCGCTCGACGCCCTCGAACGGCGGCACCTTCACCGCCTTCGCGCTTGCGTCGGCGCCAGGAACGGCAGCCATTTCGCGAGCTTCGATGCGCACCCAGGCGATCTGGGCGATCTGCCTCCTTGGCGATGCCGTTCTGGTTCAGCGAGCACGAGCAGGATCAGCGAGACGCCGCCGATCAGCGGGATGTACTTGCCGATGCCCGAGCCCAGTCGCATCGAAGATTCAGCGCGTTCGGAGACCGCGCCGGGCGCGAGCGTGCGCGCCGATCACCGGGCCCGAACAGGTAGCCGATGCCGCCGATCATCGCGTAGCCGACGTCGGTGATCGAGGTGAAGTTGGTGAAGTCGGTGTAGCTGATCGAGGTCGCTGCGGAAGGCGAGCAGGATGCCGCCGAGGCCGGCGATCGCCGCCGACAGCGCGAAGGCGTAGAGCTTCGCCCCGGGGACGCTGATCCCGAGCGCCGCCGCGGCGCGCTCGTTGGTGCGCACCGCGATCAGCCGGCGGCCGGATGCGGCCGCGCCGCAGGTTGGCGACGACCAGCGCCGACGACGATCAGGCAGCCGAGCGCGAACAGGCCGTAGCGGGTCGGGTGCGAGGCGGCGTCGATGTTCAGCCCGAAGAGGTGCGGCGGTTCGCCGATCTGGGTGCCGCCGAAGCCGCCGGTGAAGTCGGTGTTGCTGAACAGCATCAGCTCGATCGCGCGTGCCCGAGGCCGAGCGTGACGATCGCCAGGTTGATGCCGCGCGTGCGCACCGCCGGCAGCGCGAAGAGGACCCCGAGCGGGATCGTCGCGACGACGCCGATGAGCACGCCGAGCCAGAAGCGGCATGCCGGTGGTCGGCCAACAGGCGCCCGGCGACGTAGGCGCCGAAGCCGGCGATGGCGAACTGGGCGAGCGAGAGCTGCCCCGCGTAGCCGGTGAGCACGACGATCGAGAGCAGGATGACGCGCGGTGCCGAGCGTGACCGTGATCGCGTCGATCCAGATCGGCTGGTGGTGGTCGATAGCAGCACGACGCCGACCACCACGCCGAAGGCGATCCCGGGCCAGTTGATGCCGGCCGCTGCCGATCGTCGGCAGGCGCTGCAGCAGGTAGTCGCGCAGCGGCAGCGCCTGGCCGCGGACCACCAGCCAGACGACGATCACGACGAACGGGACCGAGTCGCCGACGCCGGGCTGGTGCGACGTAGCGGGTGATCTCGGTCTGGACGATGCCGATCGCGAGGCCGGCGACGAGCGCGATCGGGAACGAGCGGAAGCCGCCGACCAGCGCGGCGGCGGTGGCGGCCAGCACCAGGTTGGTCAGCACCGCCGGCTGCAGGGTGACGATCGGGACGATCAGGATCGCGGCGAGGCCGGCGAGGCCGCAGCCGAGCGCCCAGTTCAGCGTGGCGATCGCTGTCGGGCGAGCAGGCCGAGCGCCGAGGCCGCGCGCTCGTTCTCGGCGACCGCGCGCGGTGCCGAGGCCGAACTTCGTGTAGCGGTAGAAGCATCCAGAGGCAGAGCGTGGAGACGCGCCGCGATCCCGAGCAGGATCAGGCGGTCGGCCGAGATCACGATCGTGCCGTGGATGTGGACGACGTTGGTCGGCAGCACGCTTGGCGACGAATGCGCGCGTCGGCCGGTAGCGCAGGACCGCGATCGCCTGGATCGTGATCAGCACGCCCAGCGTGGCGATCACCCGCACCAGCGGCGACGCGTGCCGCAGCGGGCGCATGATCAAGTAGGTGGGTGAGCCGCGCCGATGAGGCGGCGACACGAGCGACGCCGACGATCAGCGCAGGCAGGAACGGCCCAGCCGTGGTTGGTGTGCAGCTCCCACTCGACGTAGGCGCCGACCATGCCCGATCGCGCCGAGCGCGAAGTTCAGGACGCCCGAGCCGCGGTAGATGACGATCAGGCCCTGCGAGGCAAGCGCGTAGAGCGCGCCGACCCCAAAGCCCAGCAGTGCGAACCGGATTACCTCTTCCATTGCCTAGCTGACTCCTCCCGCGTTACAAAAGGCGCACCGGCTCCGGGCAATGGAACCCGGAGCCGGCGCGCGGTCGCGAACATCGTTCTGCATTACTGCGGCTTGTCCGAGCGCGAGGTTCGGACACGTCTTCGAATTCAGTCGTCAGCGGCACGAGCTTTCCGTTCTTCGAATTTGCTGAAGACCACGCAGCGGTTGAACAGGCGGTCGTAGCCCTTGGGACCACCGGTCGTGTTCCACGGCTTGGCGAAGTTCAGCGGCGGGACCATCCCCGGGAGGTTGATCTTCGCTGTGGACGCTGCCTTCAGGAACGTCTGCGTCGTTGATGTCGCCGCTCATGCTCTTCGACGATCTGTGTGAAGCCGTTCGTACGCGGCCCACGTGCCCATACCGCCGAGGCTGTTGTAGTCCTGCGCCGGATCGGCTTCGTACTGCTTCAGCGCCTCGCGGTAGTCAGCCCACTGCGGCAGCGAGATGTCCGGGTACATCCCGGCCGACCACGGAGCCTGTCGACGAGCTGCTCGAAGCCCTTGACGACCTTCTCGTTCAGGTTGCCCTGCGGGCCGTACATGCGGGCCTTCGAGCCTGACTGAGCGAATGCCGGCATCCAGGCGATGTACGGCGTCTCAGAGACGATCATCACCAGGCAGTCGGTTCCGCCGCCAGTGGCTTCCGCGACCTGCGGGCTGTAGTCCTTCGCCGTCGCCGGCAGGCTGACGTACTTCTCGATCTTCACACCCAGCGCCTTGGCCGCGTTGTTCCATGATCGGCTCGAACGCTCTCGGCGCCTTCGATGATCACGCCCGTGATGTGCTTGCAGCCGTCCTGCACCGCGCGCTTGACGAGGCCGACCGCGTAGAGCGGCTGGTTGCCCATCGGGAAGCGAGTCGGTGCTGGTGAATTCCTTCGGCGAGATCGGGCAGCAGTTGCCGAAGTAGGCCGACGTGGCCCGCCTCGAGCATCGGCAGGATCGCGTCACCGGTGAAGGTGAAGATGCCGACGACCGCGACAGCATGGTCGGCCACCGCCTTACGCGCGCACGCGGTGGCGGCGGTCGGCGTGCCCTTCGCGTCGCAGAACTTGCTCCTCGAGCGGGTGGCCCGCGATGCCGCCGTGGGCGTTGATCCATTCCTGGAGTAGACGCGCGCGGTCTCTTCGATGTTCTTGTACTGCGGGCCCTCGGTGTTCACGTCCGCGAACGTGTACGTCGTGATCGGCGTGCCCGTTGGCTTGGCAGCGGCCGCGGCCGTGGTAGCCCCGCCGCTCGTGGCAGCCGTCGTGCTCGATTTATTGCTGCTACCGCACGCCGACAGCACCAGCGCCGCGACGAGGCCGGCAGCCGCGAGGACCAACAGCCAGCGCAAGCGCCGCTGTGGCGCCCCCTTGCTGTCCCGACCTTGCATTTGCAACCTCCTGAATGGGGGTAGAGCGCGGCTGAACCAGAGCGCGCCAGGTACGAATTCGCTCAGGCTAAAGAGGCGTTTCGGCTTCTGTGCGAAGTAGTTCCGCTGGCTCTGGAGAATCCACCAAGGTCAGGTGACCCGGTGGACGCGGTACTCCACTATTGGCCCGGGATGCACGCGTCCATCGGCCACGAAGACCGCCTGGTTAACCCAGGCGTAACGTTCGTCGCCGCACTCGAGGCGGGGCGTCGTGCGGAAGTAGTGCTCGTGGTAGTCGCTCGAGCGCTCGCCGGTGACAGCCGCGATGGCGGCGTCGGTGTACTCGATCACGCCGAAGTACTGCACGTAGATGTTGGCCCCGTCGTCGGTGTGGATCGTGGCGCGCACGTCGAGGCGGCCGAAGCCGTCCGGACCGGCCAGGATCCAGTCCGCGCCGCCCGTTCCCATCTTGCCGTTGATGCGGTCGCCGGTGACCTCGCCGCCCACCACCTCGAAGATCGTGCGGTCCCCGAAGGGTCCGGCGCCGACGGGCACGGGCTCCTTGAGAACGCCGGTGAAGGTGAACTCGTGAACGAGCTCCATGGTCGCGGCTCCTTTCGACAGGGGGAACGGAGCGAGGATCCTCGCGCTTTGGCGGCCCGATGACGAGGCTCGTGCCCGGCGGTCCGGGGATTCGCACAAAGAACGGCGGCCGCCGCCCTTGTCGCTTCTCCTCGCGCGCGCGACCCTGACGGCACCCAATCCGCAGGAGGACAGATGGACAGCGCAGCGTTCAGGGACTCGTACTCGCAGCCGATCGGCCCCGGCGGCGCCTACGCGCCACCGCCCTACCTCTACCGCGGCGTGCAGGACATCTTCATCGCCTACGAGGCCGACCCCGCCGGAGTCGACGCCCTGCTCCCGCCCGGGCTCGAGGCCGCCGACGAGGTTCCGGTCTGTCTCGCGTGGGGACGCTGGATCCCGTTCTCCTCGTTCGGCCCCTACCACGAGGCCTACGTGATGGTGCGCGCGGTGTTCGAGGGGCAGGTCTACCTCTACCAGCCGTTCATCTTCACCGACAACGAGATCCCGCTGGTCGCCGGTCGCGAGATCTGGGGCTTCGCGAAGAAGCTCGCGACCATGAAGCGCAGCTCGGGAGGCGGCGGAGCCGAGATGTTCGGCGAGCAGATGCTGTTCACCACCGAGCGCCCGATCGGGCAGCGGATCATGACGATGTCGATCGCCTGCGAGGCCATCGCCAACCCATCCGAGCTGGAGGACGTGCCGGTGCTCTCCACGCGCGTGATCCCGAGTTCGGAGGAAGGCCGGCCCCCGTCGGTCGCCGAGCTCGTGCGCTTGGACGTGGACGCGTCGCTCCACAAGAGCGCCGACGGCACCCCGGAGCTGTACACGGGCCGGGCGTCGTTGACGATGGACGCGCGCTCACCGGTCGATCCCTGGCACCTGCTGGCGCCCACTCGGGTGGTCCAGGGCTGGTACGGCGTCTTCGACTTCGACCTCTACCACGGCAAGGTCGTGCACGACTACCTGGCGGATGAGGCGATCTGGTCGTCGAACGGCGTGGTGGCGGGGGCGGGCGCGGCTTCTTAGCTCGGGCGCTTACGACGGCAATAAGGGCGGCCCGGAGCGTTGGTTTCGGGCCACCGTCCTGCTTTGTGCCGCGGAGAGCGGCTCAGCTCAGGACAGCGCGCAGGCGGAGCCCGTCGCCGTTCCGGCCGACCCCTTATTGCCGCCGTAGACGCGGGTGAACCGCGGCGCAGGGAGGGCTGATCCTCACCACCGTCCTGCTTTTTCCGGCCCACAGCCGGAAAAGTCAGGACAGCGCCCGAACCTCACCGCCGCAGCTCAATCGACACCCCGCCCCGCGAGGCGTCCAAGGAGCGCGCTCCGCTTCCCATCACGTCCTTGAGCCAGCTCAGGCCCTGGGGGCCGCCGATCGGGTAGATCGGCTCGATCGGGTTGCCGGCCGCGTACATGGCGTCCACGTCGTGGACCCGGGATCAGGTAGCGCAGCAGCAGCTCCTCGTCGGAGAGCTTCTCGCCGTAGTCGCGCGCGGATCTCCTTGAGCGATGGCTGCGGCGGCTGCCCGAGCCCTCCATCCGCTTGCCCCGCGCGCCCGAGAAGGCCTTGTCGAGCATCTCCTGGTCGACCTCGCCGGGCGGCTGTCCGTAGCGGCCCGCGAGGTACATCAGGTTCTCGTCCGGGATCGTGACGTAGCGCTCGCCGTTGACCACGTTCAGCAGCGCCTGGATGCCGACCAGCTGCGAGAACGGCGTGGCCATGATCGGGTAGCCCATCTCCGCGCGGACGCGGATCGCCTCCTCGAGCACCTCCGGCAGGCGGTCCGCCATCCCGTAGGTCACGAGCTGGTTGCGCAGCGTTCCGGTCATGCCGCCCGGGAACTGCTGCTGGATCGTGGCCAGGCTGTACTCCACCGGCTCGCCGAGGTGGTGAGCCGAGCTCGACGGCGAGGGCGCCGAGGTGGTCGGAGACCTCCGCCAGGCGGCTGTCGTCGATCGCCACCTCGTGGCCGAGCCGGCGCATGTTGTCGACGGCGACCTCGGTGGAGGGCATCGAGGGACCGTTCGCCATCGAGCTGACGGCCGTGTGGACGATCGTCAGCCCCTCCTCGACGCCGATGATGTGGTTGAGCGTGCCCATCGCGGTGCTGTTGTGGAAGTGCATCTCCAGCGTCCACCGCCGGGCGCCGTGTCGCGCATCAGCCGGATCCAGGTGCGCGCCCGCTCCGGATCGAGCACGCCGGCCTCGTCGCCGAGGATGATCGTGGCGGGCACGTCGCTGGCCGGCGATAGCCGGCCGATGACTTCGCGTAGTACTCGTCGGTGTGGACGGGGGAGAGGCAGAAGTTCACCTGCGGCGACGGCGCCATGCCGGCGTCGCGGGCGATCTTGGCCGCCACGTCGAGCATCTTGTCGACGTTGTGCAGGCAGTCGAAGATCCAGAAGCTCTCGATGCCGTGCTTCGCCAGCGTGCGGATCCAGAGCTCGACGATCGAGTCCGGGGTGATGTTCATGCCGACGATGCCGTTGGTGCGCGCCCCGGCTCGCAGCACCGAGTTCGGCAGCGCCGCGCGGACGCGGTCGAGACCCTCCCACGGATTCTCCTGGCGGAAGCGCACCATGCACCTCGAAGATCGAGCTGCCGGTGAGGTCGACGCACGCGGTAGCCGGCGCTGTCGATCGCGTCGGCCACGGGCAGCATCGTGCCCGGCCCGCATCCGCATGCCCCACAGGCTCTGCTGCCCGTCGCGCAGGGACTGGTCGATGAACTCGATGCGTGCCATCAGGCGGCCACCTCCGTAGGGGTCCAGCTCGGGAGGAACACGTCCTCGAGCCAGCGAGTATGGATCTCGCCCGCCACCACGTCGGGGTGCTCGAGCAGGTCGACGCGCGAAGCCGCGCGGTGGTCTCGACGCCCTCGACCCGCAGGTGGCCGAGCGCGCGGCGCAGTGCGCTCCAGCGCGTCCTCGCGGTCGTCGCCGCGGGCGATCACCTTGGCGAGCAGCGAGTCGTAGTGGGGCGTGATCGTCCAGCCGGGGAAGCAGGCGGTGTCGACGCGGACGTCGGTGCCCACGGGCGCCGCCCAGCGCTCCAGCCGGCCGGGCGTGGGCGCGAAGCCGCGCTCGGGGCGACTCGGCGTTGATCCGCACCTCGATCGCGTGGCCGCGCGACCTCGACCTCGTCCTGGGTGACCGAGAGCGCCGTCGCCGCCGGCGATCCGCAGCTGCTCGCGCACCACGTCGACGCCGGTGACCATCTCGCGTGACCGGGTGCTCGACCTGCAGCCGGGCGTTGATCTCGAGGAAGCCGGCAGCTGCCGCGCTCGGGGTCGACGAGGAACTCGCAGGTGGCGGCGCCGTGGTAGTCGAGCGCGCCGATCAGCGTGCGTCGCGGCGCCGAGGATCTCGCGCTCGAGCGGCTCGGAGAGGCCGAGCGCGGGCGCCTCCTCGATCAGCTTCTGGTAGCGGCGCTGCAGCGTGCAGTCGCGGTGGCCGAGGTGGATCGACGCCGCCGTCGCCGGTCGCCAGCACCTGGACCTCGACGTGGCGGGCGCGGCGCACGAAGCGCTCGACGAAGAGGCGGCCGTCGCCGAACGGCCTGCTGCGCCTCGCCGCGCGGCCTGACGCCCAGGCGCCCGCCAGCGTCCTCGGCCCGCTCGACCAGGCGCATGCCGCGCCCGCCGCCGCCCGCCGGCCGCCTTCAGCAGGACCGGGTAGCCGACGCGCTCGGCGACCGCGCGCGCCTCCTCCTCGGTGTCGACGACGTCGGAGCCCTCGTCGATCGGCGATGCCGAGCTCGCGGCCAGCGGCGCGGGCGGTCGCCTTGTCGCCGCTGCGCGCGCATCGCCGTCGGCGGACGGGCCGACGAAGGCGATCCCTGCCTCGTCGCAGGCGGCGGACAGCTCCGGCCGCTCGGAGAGGAAGCCGTAGCCGGGGTGCAGCGCCGTCGCAGCCGGTCGACCGTGGCCGCGGCCACCACGCGGTTCACGTCGAGGTAGCTCTCGGCGGCGCTGGCCGGGCCGATGCACGACGGTGCGGTCGGCGAGCTGCGCGCCCAGGCTGCCGCGGTCGGCCTCCGAGACGGCGAGCACCGACTCGATGCCCTCGTCGAAGCAGGCCCGGATGATGCGCACCGCGATCTCGCCGCGGTTGGCGACGAGCACGCGCTCGAGCGGCGGCATCGCGTCGCTCAGCCCTCCGGGTCGATCGACGACGATCGGCTGCCCGTACTCGACCGACGCCCCGTTCTCGACCAGGATCGCCGTGACCACGCCGCCCACCGGCGCCACCACGTGGTTCATCAGCTTCATCACCTCGACGATGGCGAGCGTGTCGCCCGGCGGCGACGCGGCCGCCGACCTCGACGAAGGGCGGCGCTCCCGGCGACGGGGCGCGCCAGAACAGGCCGACCGACGGCGACTCGATCACCGTGCCGGGCGGCAGCGGCTCGTCGTGCCTCGGGGCAGGCGCCGGGGGTGGCGCCGTCCGCCGGCGGCGCGGGTGCCGAGGCCGGGGCCCGCGGGGCGGGAGGCGCGGCCGTCGCGGCCGTCGCTTCCGTCGCGCGAGACGTGCAGGCGGTCGCCGCCCACCGTCACGGTCATCTCCCGCCAGTCGCTTCGGTCGAAGGCTTCCAGCAGGGCCTTGATCACCTCTTGGTTGATTTCCATCCCGGACGCCTCGGCAGTCAGTCGGTCGGGTGTGCGTTTGTGATGATGCCGATGTGCGAGTGGACTTCCAGCGTCCCTTCTCCCCGCCAGAGGGAGCGCAGGAGGTGATCCTCGTGCGCCACGGATCGTGTCCGCAACCACCGGTGGATCCCGACAACCCGCCCACCGGACCGCAGAACGACCCGCCGCTCGACGAGCACGGGCGCCACCAGGCGGCGGCCGTGGCGGTGCGGCTCGAGGAGGAGCCGATCGGCACCGTCTTCGTCACGCCGCTGCAGCGGACGAGGCAGACCGCCGCGCCGCTCCTGGAGATGAAGGGCTTCGAGCCGAAGCTGCTGGTGGACCTGCGGGAGGTCGAGCTGGGCGACTGGGAGCACGGCGAGCTCTCGCGCCGGGCGATGGTCGGCGACCCGCTGTTCCAGGAGGTCATGCGCGAGCAGCGCTGGGAGCTGATCCCGAACGCCGAGCGAGCAACGGTGTTCGCCGAGCGCGTGGGGCGCGGCGTGCTGAAGGCCGCGGCGGCGTCGGGCCCGGACACCCTCGCGGTCGTCTACACGCACAGCGCGGTGATCGCGGAGTTCTGCAGGCAGGTGACGGGCAGCCAGCCGTTCGCGTTCATGACCGTGGCCAACGGCTCGCATCACGCGCGTGGTCCGGATGCCCGAGGGCCGCTGGGTGCTCGTCTCCTTCAACGAGACCTCGCATCTGCCGCTCGATTGGCAGCCGCGGGCGAAGCGCGTTGGTGGCTGAGGTGTCGGGGATCATCGAGAGCGGGCCGCGGGTCGTCCGGCCCGCCAACTGATAGCCGTAGAGCGCGGCGAAACGCTGCTCGCGGCGGGCGCGGGTTGTGGTTCCCCCAAGCGTCGCACGTCGCGCGCATCGTCGCAGCGTGGATACTCCGCCGTCATGGCGACCAGGGACAGAGTCGATCCCGAGCTGGTCCCGGGCCTCGACGGCTTCCTGGAGGCGAGCGGCCCGCGCGGCCTGGCCGGGATCTCCGACGTGACCGAGCGGCGGGTGAAGTTCGCCGAGATGATGGCCGCCGGCGCGTCCCCCGACGGGGCCGAGGACGACGGCGTGGTGAGCGAGGACCGCCTCGTGCCCGGCGAGCCCGAGGTGCCGGTGCGCGTGTACCGCCCGAGGGGCGCGAGCGGGTCGCTGCCGGCCCTGCTCTACATCCACGGCGGCGGCTTCGTGATCGGCAGCATCGAGACCGAGGATCCGATCGCCCGCATGCTCACCGCCGAGGTGGGCTGCGCGGTGGTGTCGGTCGAGTACCGGCTCGCGCCCGAGCACCCCTATCCGGCTCAGGTGGACGACTGCTACGCGGCGCTTCGCTGGGTGGCATCGCAGGCTGCCGAGCTGGGGATCGACGCGTCGCGCCTCGGCGTCTACGGCGGCAGCTGCGGCGGCGGCCTCGCCGCAGCCACCGCCCTGATGGCGCGCGACCGCGGCGGGCCGGCACTCGCCCTCCAGATGCTGCTCTACCCGATGCTCGACGACCGCTGCGAGACGCCCTCCTGCGCGGAGATCCACGACCTTGGCCTCTGGGACACGTGGGCGAACCGCGAGGGCTGGGAGGCGATGCTGGGCGACGAGACCGGCGGCGCCGGCGTGTCGCAGTACGCCGCGCCCGCGCGGGCCATCGATCTCGCCGGCCTCGCGCCCGCCTACATCGACGTGGGCGAGCTCGACTGCCTTCGGGACGAGGACATCGACTACGCGACCCGGCTGATCGAGGCGGGGGTGCCCACGGAGCTGCACCTCTACCCGGGCGCCTACCACGCCTGGGAGCTCTTCGGCCCGGACGCGAAGGTGTCGAAGCAGACCGTGCCCGTGCGCATCGGCGCGCTCCGTCGGGCCTTCGGAACCGCCTGACCGGCGCCCCCGCGCTTGGACTTTTCCCAAGCGCACGGGCCTCCATCCCGGGGTTTGGCCACGCCCTGACCGATCATGGCCCGCATGGAGTTCGAGCCGAGCGCACGCACGCGCGAGCTGGTCGACGCGCTCGGGGCGTTCATGGACGAGCGCGTGCTTCCGGCGGAGTCCGTCTACGAGCGAACAGCTGCGCGAGAGCGGCGACCCCCACTTCCACCCGCCGGTGATGGAGGAGCTGAAGGCGGAGGCGCGCGAGCGCGGGCTGTGGAACCTGTTCCACCCAGACCCTGAGTACGGGCTGGGCCTGAGCAACGTGGAGTACGCGCCGCTCGCCGAGATCACGGGGCGCAGCCACATCGGTCCCGAGTCCGTGAACTGCATGGCGCCCGACACCGGCAACATGGAGGTGCTCACGGAGTTCGGCACGGACGAGCAGAAGGAGCGCTGGCTGCGGCCACTGCTCGACGGCGAGATCCGCTCCGGGTTCGCGATGACCGAGCCCGACGTAGCCAGCTCCGACGCCACGAACGTGCAGCTGCGCATCGACCGCGACGGCGACGACTACGTGCTCAACGGCCGCAAGTGGTGGACCACAGGCGCGATCCGGGAGCGCTGCAAGATCCTCATCGTGATGGGCAAGACCGACGTGAACGCGGCGCCCCACCGGCAGCAGTCGATGGTGCTGGTGCCGCGCGACACGCCCGGCGTGAAGATCCTCCGCAACCTCAACGTGTTCGGCTACTCGCACCAGGAGGGGCACGCCGAGATCGTGTTCGAGGACGTGCGGGTGCCGGCCACGAACCTGATCGCGAACGAGGGCGACGGCTTCCTGATCAGCCAGGCGCGGCTCGGCCCGGGCCGCATCCATCACTGCATGCGCACGATCGGCGCGGCGGAGCGCGCGCTGGAGCTGATGTGCCGCCGAGCGATCGAGCGCGTGACGTTCGGCCTGCCGGTGGCCGACCGCGCGAACGTGCAGGACTGGATCGCGGAGTCCCGCATCGACCTCGAGATGATCCGCCTGCTCACGCTCAAGACGGCCTGGCTGATGGACACGGTCGGCAACAAGCAGGCGCGCACCGAGATCGCCGCGATCAAGGTGGCCGCGCCCGTGCTCGCTCTGAAGGTGATCGACCGCGCGATTCAGGTCCACGGCGCGGGTGGCGTGTCCGACGACTTCCCGCTCGCGTGGCTCTACGCGCACGTGCGCAGCCTGCGCCTGGCCGACGGGCCGGACGAGGTGCACAAGATGGTGATCGCGCGGCGCGAGCTCAAGCAGTACCGGCCCGCGTAGTGGCGGGCGGGGTTCACGTGGACCCGGCCGGCGTGCCGGGGGCCTCGGCCGATGTGGTGCGCACGCGGGCGGCTGCCGACGCGCTGCAGCGCCCGCCGCTTGTGATCCTGGAGACGCTGGAGGCCTACCTCGACGAGCAGGGCATCGGCTCGGGCCCGGCGGACGTGATCGCCCTGCCCGGCGGCCACTCCAACGCCACCTTCCTGTTGCGGCGCCAGGGTTGCGAGGCGGTGCTGCGCCGCCCGCCGCGCCCGCCCATCCCGCCGGGAGCCAACGACGTGGTCCGCGAGGCCCGGGTGATGGCGGCGCTGGAGGGCACGGCCGTGCCGGTGCCGGGGATCAAGGCGATCTGCGAGAACGCCGAGCTGATCGGCGCCCCGTTTGTGATCATGGAGCTGGTCCGTGGGCACGTGCTGGAGAGCGAGCTGCCGGCGGCGCTAGATCTGCCCGGCCAGCGTCACATGATCGCCGAGGAGTTCATCGACACCCTGGTGGCGGTGCACGCCGTGGACCTCGCCGCCACGGGGCTCGACGGCCTGGCCAAGCCCACCGGCTACCTCGAGCGGCAGCTGCGGCGCTTCGCCGGCTCCTGGGAGGTGAGCCGCACGCGCGAGCTGCCGGCGATGGATGAGCTGGGACAGATGCTCGCCGCGCGGGTGCCCGAGTCCGGCCCCACCACGCTTGTGCACGGCGACCCTCGTCTGGGCAACGCGATCTTCGCCTCGCGCGCGCCCGCGCGAGTGACGGCGCTGCTCGACTGGGAGATGGCCACCTTGGGCGACCCGCTCGCTGACCTCGGCTACCTCTGCGCGAGCTGGACCGACTCGAGTGACCTGCCGCCGCCCATGTTCCATCTCTCCACCCTGACCGGTCTGAAGGGATTCCCGACCCGCGACGAGCTCGTGAAGCTCTACGCCGAGCGCTCGGGACGGCGGGTTCAGCACATGGACTGGTACACGGCGCTGGCGTACTGGAAGTCGGCCGTGTTCATGGAGGGCAACTATCGCCGGGCGGTCTACGGCATGTCCGACGACCCGCTGCTTCTGGGCTTCCGGGCCGGGGTGGAGGAACTGGCCGAGCTGGGCCTGGCCGCACTGCGCCGCTAGCGGAAGGTCGTCAGCTCGCGGTCGCGCTCGAGGTGGGTGTGGTCGTTGAAGGTCATCAGCCGCACCCCGCCGCCCCCGCTGATCAGCTTCGACACGCCGCTGTTCACCGACACGCGGTTGAGCGCGATGAAGGTGCTTCCCGGCCCCCCGATCAGCGCGGCGCACACGGCGGCGATCACGCCGCCCGAGGTGAACACCAGGGCGCGCTCGCCGCTGTCGAGGTTGGCGGCGAGGTCGCCGAGGGCGGCGAGCACGCGCGCCTGGAACGCCGGCCAGCTCTCCGAGCAGGGTGAGGCGTCGCCGGCCTCGATCCAATACTCGAGCGCACGGTCGAGCAGATCCTGGAACTCGCGCGAGCTGATTCCAGCCGGCGCCCCAAGGTCGCTGGGCTCCGCCCCGGCGTCCGGGGTCTGCCCATGGGTGGCGAGCACGCCGGCCGAGTCGTACTCGTCCCAGCGGGGGTCCACGAGCGGCTCGCCCGGTGCGCTTGCCGTACAGGCCAGGGCCGTATCGATCTGGCGGCGGTGCGTGCCCGACATCACGCGGTCGCCACGGATTCCGCGTCGTTCGAGCGCCCCGTCGAGCAACGCAGCCTGGCGATGGCCGAGCTCCGAGAGCACGTCGTAGGCTTCGCTGCCGAAGGAGGCTTGGGCGTGGCGGATCAGGTGGATTACGGGCATGGCGGGAGGGCGGCGGGCAGCGTATATGACTGACCGTCCGGGCGGTTAGTCAAGTAGACTCCCGCCGTGCAGTACGAGTTCACCGACGAGCAGAGAATGCTGCGGGAGATGGTCCGGGCGTTCGCTCGCGAGGAGGTGGCTCCGCTGGCCCGGGAGATCGATCGCGACGAGCGTTTTCCGCGCGAGAGCTGGGAGCGAGGCGCGGAGCTGGGGCTGCTCGGCATGGCCGCGCCGGAGGAGTACGGCGGCAGCGGCCTGGGGCTCACGGAGATGTGCATCGTGGGCGAGGAGCTGTCGGCCGTCTGCGTCTCCACCGCCGCCACCCTGCTTCACCAGGCCGACCTGGTCGTGCCCCGGCTCGTCCGCCACGGCAGCGACGAGCAGCGCGGGCGCTTCCTGCCCGGCCTCTGCGACGGCTCCCTGATCGGCTGCCTGGCGATGACCGAGCCGGAGGCGGGCTCCGACGTGATGAGCATGCGCACGCGAGCGACGCCCGTGGACGGTGGCTACCTGCTGAACGGCGTGAAGACCTTCATCACCAGCGCGCCGGTGGCGGACCTCGCGCTGGTCTACGCCGTGACCGGCGAGCCGGACAGCCGCTCGCTGGGGCTGTTCATCGTCGAGACCACCCGCCACGGCATCACGCGCGGCAAGAAGTTCAGCAAGATGGGGTGGCGCGGCTCGCCGACCGGCGAGCTGGTGCTGGACGACTGCTTGGTGCCCGCCGAGAACCTGATCGGCGCCGAGGGCGACGGCCGGGCGATCATGTTCGCCGGCTTGAACACCGAGCGCGTGGTGATGGCTGCCGAGTGCGTCGGCCTCAGCCAGGGGGCGCTCGACGTGGCCGTGGCATACGCGCGCGAGCGGCGCCAGTTCGGCCGCCCGATCGGGGACTTCCAGCTGATCCAGGGCAAGCTCGCGACGATGTACGCGGAGACCGAGGCGATCCGCGCGATGGTGATGCGCGCCGCGGCGCTGGCCGACGCCGGGCGGGCCGAGGAGATCACGCTGCTGTCGTCGGCCTGCAAGCTGATGGGCGCGGAGGTGGCGATGCGCTCCACCACCGAGGCCGTGCAGGTCCTTGGCGGCTACGGCTACATCGACGAGTTCCCGGTGGAGCGCTTCATGCGCGACGCCAAGCTGATGCAGATCGGCGGCGGCACCTCCGAGATCCAGCAGCACATCATCGCCCGCGCCCTGCTGAAGACGCCCGCGACGACGCATAACGTTCGGGCCCGCTAGATGGCACGCCAGCGACAGGAACGCAAGAACCGCAAGGAGGACATCATCCGCTGCTTCGGCGACATGGTGGCCGAGCGCGGCTACGACAACGTGAGCCTGCGCGACGTGGCCGAGGCGCTCGACATGAGCAAGGGCACGATCCTCCACCACTTCGGCAGCAAGGACAGGCTGCTCGAGCACGTGCACTCCGACTACATGGAGCGCCGCCTGGCCGAGGCCCACTCGCTGCTGGGGCGGATCGAGTCGCCTCCCGACCAGCTCGCCGCCCTGATCTACCAGCTGATGCTGGCCGAGCACCACGACCGCTCGGCCACGGTCGCCTTCGCGCGCGAGATCGTGCGCTTCGCCTCCGACGAGATCATGAGCGACGTGCGCAGGATGCGCGACGAGTACACCGGCCTCCTGCGCGGCGTGGTGCAGCGCGGCATGGATGAGGGCCAGTTCGCCGAGGGCAACGCCGCGATCGTGACGCTGCAGATCTTCGGCATGTGCAACTGGAGCTGGACCTGGTACCGGCCGGAGGGCGCCTGGAGCGCGGAGGACATCGCGGAGACGTTCACGCGCGTGATCTTCAACGGGCTGGGCAACGGGACGACGATCGAGCTGTCCGCCGACCTGCCCGACGTGGTGCGGACCACGATCGCCGAGCACGCCGAGGCGCCGGTCGCGACCGGGTAGCCGGATGGCTTCGCTCGATGGGCGCATAGCGCTGGTCACGGGCGCCGGCCGCCGTCGCGGCATCGGCGCGGCGATCGCGCTCGAGCTGGCGCGGGCCGGCGCGGCGGTGGCGGTGCACGGCTCGGGACGGGATCCCGGCGAGCTGGCCGAGGTCGTGGCCGAGGTGGCGGAGCACGGCGGCCGCGCGGTCGCCGTGGAGGCGGACCTCACCGACCGCGACGCGGTGAAGGAGATGGCGCGCGAGCTGGAGTCGGCCCTCGGCGTGGTGGACGTGCTGGTGAACAACGCCGCCGTGGCCGGCGGGGCCGGGCAGTACGACCTGCTCGAGCTGGACGATGAGCTCTGGTACGAGACGGTCGACGCCAACCTGAACGCGGTCTACCTCGTGACCAAGGCCTTCCTGCGCGGGATGGTGGACGCGGGCCGCGGGTCGATCGTGAACATCAGCTCGGCCGCCGGCCGCGCAGGCCAGCCGCGGATGGGCGCCTACTGCGCCACCAAGTTCGCGGTGATCGGGCTGACCCAGCAGCTCGCGCTCGAGTTCGGCCCGGGGATCCGCGTGAACTGCGTCTCCCCCGGCCCGACCGACACGGACATGATGGCCGGCACCTTCGCCCGCCGCGACGCCGCCGCGGGGGCGGCTCCCGGCACCTCCAAGGCCACGCGCATCGCGGGTCTGCCGCTGCAGCGGCTGGGCCTGCCCGCGGACATCGCGCGCACCGTGGTGTTCCTCGCCTCCGACGACGCGGACTGGATCACGGGCCAGACGCTGAACGTCGACGGCGGCCAGCGGATGGACTGAGCGCTTGGAGGATCCACAGCAGCAGGGCCGCCCGTCCGGCGGGCCGGCGTCCACGGGCTGAGAACCTGCGCTCCCCCGGAGAGGAGCGGCGATGCCAGCGGTCTTGGTCCATGGAAACCCCGACAGCCACCTGCTGTGGGAAGACGTGCAGAAGCACCTGTCGGGCGACGACGAGGTGCACGCACTGGACCTGCCGGGCTTCTTCACGCCGCTGGACGACCCGTCCTTTTCCGCCACCAAGGAGGAGTACGTCGACTGGATCATCGAGCGGATCGAGGAGATCGGCGGGCCGGTGGACCTCGTGGGCCACGACTGGGGCTCGCTGATGGTGCAACGGATCGCGTCGATCCGTCCGGACCTGCTCAGCTCGGTGGCCTGCGGCGGCGCGACGGTGGACAGCGAGTACCCGTGGCACGAGATCGCGCAGATCTGGCAGACGCCGGAGGAGGGCGAGCGCTACATGGAGGAGGACCTGACCGAGGAGGTCAGCGTCCCCTACCTGATCGACGTCGGCGTGCCCGAGAGCTACGCCAAGCGCAACTCCTGGCTCGTGCCCGGCAACAAGGACTGCATCCTCAAGCTGTACCGCTCGGCGATTGACGTCGGCAAGGAGTGGCAGCCCGAGCTCGAGAAGGTCGACCTGCCGAGCATGGTGATCTGGGGCCGCGAGGATCCGTACGTGCCGCTGAAGTACGGCGAGCGGCTGGCGGAGCGGATGAACGCCGAGCTGGTGGTGCTCGAGTGCGGGCACTGGTGGCCCTTCGAGCGCCCGCGCGAGACCGCGGAGGCGCTCGAGCGGCTCTGGGCCGGGGCCCGCTCGGCAGCGGTCTAGATGAGCGCGTCATATGACCTGGGCGGCCGGATCGCCCTCGTCACCGGCGCCGCGCGCAGCATCGGCGAGGCCTGCGCGCGCAGGCTGGGCGAGTGCGGGGCGCACGTGGCGGTGGCCGACATCGACGCCGCGGGCGCGGAGCGCGTGGCGGAGGAGATCCGAGTCGGCGGCGGCCAAGCCACCGCGCTGCCCTTCGACGTGACCGACTCGGCGGCGGTGGACGCCGCGGTGGCTGACGTGCTCGAGCGCCTGGGCGGTCTCCACATCGCGGTGAACAACGCGGGCGTGACCAGCGAGGGCGCGCTCACCGGCGACCTGACCGACGAGGGCTGGCGCGCGATCCAGTCGGTGAACCTGGACGGCGTCTTCTATTGCCTGCGCGCCGAGATCCGCGCGATGCGCGAGCGGGGCGGGGGCAGCATCGTGAACATGGCCTCGATCCTGTCGGGCGCGGGGTTCAAGAACCACGTGGCCTATACGGCGTCCAAGCACGGGGTGGTGGGGCTCACGCGCGGCGCAGCCGTGGACCACGCCGCGGACGGCATCCGCGTGAACGCGGTGGCGCCCGGCTTCATCCGCACGCCGCTGATCGACGTGCTCACGCCGGAGGAGATCGAGGCGGTGGCGCTCGTCCACCCGCTCGGCCGCCTCGGCGAGGTGGCTGAGGTGGCGGAGATGGTGGCCTGGCTGGCCAGCGACGCCTCCTCCTTCGCCACTGGTTCCGTCTACAACGTGGACGGTGGCTACCTGGCGGTCTAGCCGCCGCGCCTAGACTGCCTGGCGGCCATGAGGTGGCTCCTGCACGACGCGCTCGCGCGCTGGCTCGTCGCCGGATCGGCGGTCGCTCTGGTGCTCGGCGAGGTCGGCGCGACGTACGTCGGCCAGGCGCGCGACGGCAGGCGCCGGCCGCTCGGCAGCATGGCGGAATCGTTGCTCTACGCGCGTCGCCGGGACGGCGCGCCCACGCAGGACCGCGGGACGCTGTGGGTCATCGTGCTCGCCTCGCGCGTGGGTCTGGTCGCAGCCCTGCTGATCGCGGCGCGGGCGCCGGCCCTGCGCGCCGGGGCCGACGACTGGTGGACGCTCGGCGTGGGGGTGGCGCTGGTCCTCGCGGGCGTGGGGCTGCGGGCCTGGGCGATAGTCACCCTCGGCCGTCACTTCCGTCGTCAGGTGACGATCGAGGAGGGCCAGACTCTGGTGCGGCGCGGCCCCTATCGGCTGCTTCGCCACCCTTCCTATGCCGGCCTCCTGCTGGCGTTCGCCGGGCTCGGGCTGGCCCTCGGGAGCTGGGTGAGCGCGGCGGTGGCGGCGCTCACGCTCTTCCTCGGGCTGCTCCCGCGCATCCGGGTGGAGGAGCGGGCGCTGGCGCGGGCGTTCGGGCCCGACTACGAGGACTACGCGAGCCACACGGATCGCGTGCTGCCTCACGTCTGGTAGCGGCTCAGAGGAAGTTCCGCTTGAGCCAGGGCACGAGCAGCTCGTTCACCTCGGCCGGCTTCTCCTGCTGGAGCCAGTGGCCGGCGTCGGGGATCTCGTGCTTCTCGACCTGCGGCAAGAGTTGCTCCATGCCCTCCGTCGCGCCGCGCGGGAAGAACCAGTCGTCGGCCGCGGAGATCATCAGCGCCGGCTTGTCGACCGTGAACTCGTGGCCGAGCGCCTCCTCCCAGTCCTTGTGTAGCGCGCGGTACCAGTTGAGTCCGCCGGTGAAGCCGGTGCGCGTGTACGTGTCCACGTACACGGCCAGCTCCTCGTCGCTCAGCAGCTCGTCGCCGAACAGCTGGGGATCGCCCACGAACACGCCGGCCGGCACCTCGCGGATCTCGGCCGACGAGGCCTCGAATTCGTCCATCGTGTAGCCGCGGCCGCGGATCAGGGCGCGGTAGGTGCCCTCCACGTCCTTCTCGAGGATCGCCTCGCCCACGCCCGGCTCCTGGAAGGTGGCCATGTAGTGGTTCGGCCCGCGCAGCTGGTCGTAGGCCTCGAGCAGGTCCACCTCGCCCGGCGTGAAGTAGGGCGTGCAGAGACTGCCCATGCCCAGCACCCGGTCGAGCGCGTAGAACCCCGAGTACCACGCGGGCATGCTGCCCCAGTCGTGCCCGAACCAGACGGCCTGCTCGATCTCGAGCGCGTCGAGCACGCCGGTGAGGTCGGCCACCAGGTTCTTCACGCTGTAGCTCTGGGAGTCCTCCGGGGCGTCGCTGTCCGCGTAGCCCCGCTGGGCCGGGACGATCACGCGGAAGCCGGCGTCCGCGATCGGGCCGATCTGATGCCGCCAGGAGTACGGCAGCTCGGGGAAGCCGTGGAGCAGGAACACGGCCGGGCCCTCGCCCTGCTCGTGCACCGCCAGCTGGATGCCGTTCGTGGGGATGCTGCGCGCGGTGGGGAAGTTCATGGGCCGAAGCTAACGGCTGGTTGCTCACCGGCACACCCGCGCGGACGGCGGCCGTTGTGCAAATCCCTAGTGCATCGTCTGGCCACCGCTGACGTTCAACGCCTCACCCGTGATGTAGGCCGCGTCCTCGGAGGCGAGGAACGCGACCGAGGCGGCCACGTCCTCGGGAGTCTCGAAGCGCCCCAGCGGGATGCTGCGCATCAGCTTGCGCTCGTACTGCTCGCGGGTGATGCCGGCCATGCGCGGGTAGACGTCGAAGATCCCGCCGGGCACGTCGAGCAGCGGCGTCATCACCGTGCCGGGGCAGACCGCGTTCACGGTGATTCCGTGCTGGCCCAGCTCGTGGGCCAGGCTCTGGGTGAAGCCGATCGCCGCGAACTTGGCAGCGCAGTAGGCGGCCAGCAGCGGCGCGCCGGCCTTGCCGGCCTGCGATGCGACGGTGACGATCCGGCCGCCGTCGCCCTGCTCGATCATCCGCCGCGCCGCCGCGCGCGAGCAGAGGAACACGCCGGTGGCCATCACGTCGATGTTCACCTGCCAGTCCTCCTCCGAGAGCTCCACGACGGGCGACAGCCCGATCGCGATGCCCGCGTTGTTCACCAGCACGTCGATCCGCCCGAAGCGCTCCACCGCGAAGTCGATCAGGGCCTCGACCTGCGCGGCGTCGCGGACGTCGCAGCCCTTCGCAGCGACCTCGCCCAGCGACGACAGCTCGGCCACCGCCTCCTCGAGCGCCGACGGTTGCGCGGAGTCGTAGTCGGGGTGAGAGCTCATCGGCCGCTCGAGATCGGAGATGACCACTGACATGCCGTCCGCCAGGAGGCGGCGAGCGATCGCCCGGCCGATGCCGCCGGCGCGCGCGGCGCCGGTGACCACCGCCACCTTCATCGCGCGATCTCGGCGGCGACCGAGCGGCGCAGCTCGGACTTCGAGATCTTGCCGGTCGCGGTCTTCGGCAGCTCGTCCACGATCGTCACGCGCGTCGGGCACTTGTAGCGGGCGATCCGCTCGCGGCAGTGCGCGATCAGCTCGCTCCTCGTCAAGGTCACCGCCGGGCTCGGGGCGACGATGGCCAGCGGCGTCTCCCCCCAGCGCTCGTGCGGCAGCGCCGATCACCACCGCCTCGCGCACGGCCGGGTGGCTGACCACCGCCTGCTCGACCTCCACCGAGGCGATGTTCTCGCCGCCGGAGATGATCAGGTCCTTCTTGCGGTCCACGATGAAGATGAAGCCGTCCTCGTCCATCGTCGCGATGTCGCCGGTTGGAACCAGCCGTCGGCGTCGAAGGCCGCGGCGGTCTCCTCGGGCTTGCCCCAGTAGCCGGCGCAGATGTTGCGCCCGCGAAGCAGCAGCTCGCCGCGTCGTCGACAATCCGGGCCTCGACGTGGAAGAAGCTGCGCCCGATCGAGCCCGGTGCGTGGCCTGGTCCTCGGGCTGCATCGTCGTGCCCGAGGAGGTGCTCTCGGTGAGCCCATAGCCCTGTCGGTAGGGGATGCCCAGCTCGGCGAAGCGGTCCATGATCGGCCCGGGGCAGGCGGCGCCGCCGGAGCCGACGAAGCGGAGCTTGGACAGGTCGGCGTCGGCGAACCCGGGCACGTCGAGGAGCATCTGCCAGGAGGTGGGGATCGCGAACCAGACGGTCACGCCCTCCGCCTCGGCCAGGCGCACGGCCTCCGCGGGGTCGAACTCCTCCATCAGCACGGTGGTGCCGCCCTTGAAGATCAGCGGCACGGGGGCGATGTAGAGCACCACGTGGAAGATGGGGTTCACCATCAGCGTCACGTCGTCGCGGCGCAGGTCCCAGTCGGCGAGGTAGTTCTGCACGTTCGCCGCGACGTTGTCGTGGGTGATCACGGCGCCCTTGGGCGAGCCCGTGGTACCGGACGTGTAGACGATCGACACCGGGTCGGAGGGCGAGACCGGCTCGGCCGTGCGCGGAGCGCGCGCCGTCGCGCCAGGCCGCGTAGCCGGCGTCGGGACCGTCCACCAGGATCACCGCCAGGTCGCCGTCCACCGCCTCGCGGCGGTGTCCTCCTGCGCGATCACGAGCCGGGACCCGGAGTCGCCCAGCGCGTAGGCCACCTCGGGCGCGGAGAGGCGGAAGTTCAGCGGCACGAAGATCGCGCCGAGGCGGGCCACGCCGAACAGCAGCTCGATGAACTCGGGACGGTTCTTCAGCGCCACCGCCACGCGGTCGCCCTTGCGCGACTCCCGCGGACTCGAGCGCGCCCGCGACACGCGCGACCCGCTCGGCCAGCGTGCCGTAGGTCATGCGCTCGGCGCCCGCGACGATCGCGACGCGATCGGCATCGGTTCGGGCCCGAATCTCCGGCCAGGTACCTATGTTGTCGCTCGTATAGCCCATGGTTAGCTGACCGCCCGTCCGGTCAGTAGGATGGCGAGGCCGCTGGGGGCTGTCAAGAAACCGGAGGTGGAGCTGGTGGAGTCCCGAACCATCGATGACCTGAAGGTCGGCGACGCGGCCGAGTTGTCGAAGACCATCACCGAGACCGACATCGCCATGTTCGCGGCGATCAGCGGCGACTTCAATCCGCTCCACATGGACGCCAAGTACGCGGAGAGCTCGCAGTTCGGCGCGCGCGTGGCGCACGGCCCGATCACGCTCTCGCTGTGCGCCGGCATCCTCGGGATGCGCCTGCCGGGCCTCGGCACGATCGCCGTGAGCAACCAGATCAGCTACCGCGCCCCGGTCTACATCGGCGACACGATCACCAGCCGGGTGGAGGTGGCCGAGCTCAACAAGGAGCGCAACCGGGCCACGATGGGGCTGACGTGGACGAACCAGGACGGCGTACTGGTGGCCGACGGCGAGGCGGTCGTGAAGCCGCCCAAGACCTCGGAGGTCTGAGCATGGAGCTCCAGGACGTCATCCGGAAGTCGGGCACCTGCCGCCACTTCTCGAAGGACGAGGTGCCGGACGAGCTGCTCGCGCAGCTGCTCGACGCCGCCCGCTTCGCCCCCCAGGGCGGCAACCGCCAGCCGGTGCGCTGGATCGTGGTCCGCGACCCGGCGGCCAAGCGCCAGATGCGTGACTGGTACCTGGTGCCGTGGAAGAAGTACATGGCCGCCACGGAGACCGGCGAGGTGCGCGTGGAGGGGGAGAAGGCGCGCCGGATGGTCGAGAACGCCGACCACATGGCCGAGCATCTCGACGAGGTGCCGGTGCTGCTCGTGGTCTGCGGCGTGCTGGCCGACATCACCACGCCCGACGCCAACCTCGACCGCGTGGGCGTGGTCGGCGGAGCGTCGATCTACCCGGCCGTGCAGAACCTGCTGCTGAGCGCGCGCGAGGCCGGCCTGGGCGCGGCGCTGACCACGCTGCTCTCGGGCTACGAGCCCCAGATGAAGGAGCTGCTGGGGATCCCGGACGGCGTGGCGGTGGCGGCCGTGGTGCTGCTGGGCTGGCCGGAGCGGCCGCTGCACACGAGGCTCACCCGGCGTCCGCTGTCGGAGCTGGTGTTCGTGGAGCGGTGGGGGGAGGGGCCCCCAGGTGACACCGTCCTGACTTAAGCCGCTCTGCGCGGCATGGGGCAGGACAGTGGCGATCGAGCCCACCCCTTATTGCTGCCGTTCCTCCCGGCCCAAGGTGAGGCGGCTCAGCGAAATCCCCCCGTCCACCGGCACGCTCGCGCCCGTGACATAAGACGCCCCCGGGGAGCACAGGAACGCCACCACCGCGGCGATCTCGGAGACCTCCGCGAAGCGCCCGAACGGCACGTGCCCCAGCGCCCGCTCGCGCACCTCCGCCGGCATCCCCCGCACGTTCTCGGTCTCCACCATCCCGGGCAGCACCGCGTTCACGGTCACCTCGAACGGCGCCAGCTCAGCGGCCAGCGTGCGCACCATCCCGAGCAGGCCCGCCTTGGCGGCCGAGTAGGACACCTGGCCGCGCAGTCCGCCGGTGGCGGCGATCGAGGAGATCGCCACGATCCGGCCGGAGCGCCGCTGGCGCATCCCGGCGAGGGCCTGCTGCACGGTGAGGAACGCGCCGGTCAGGTTCACGTCCAGTTCGCGCCGCCACGCTTCGGGCGACAGCCGCTCCGCCGGTGCGATGTTGTCCACGATCGCGGCGTTCGCGACCACGGCCTCCACCGGGCCGAGCGCGGACTCGGCCGACTGCGAACGCCGGCCGCCACGGCATCCGCGTCGGTGACGTCGAAAGTGAGCGCCACCCCACCGTCGGGCGCGGCACACGGACGCGCTCCCGGTCGCAGGCCGCCACCGCCCAGCCATCCGCCGCAAGCCGCACGGCGATGGCACGTCCGATCCCGCGAGCGGCGCCCGTCACCAGGGCGCAGCCCGGGGCGCTCAACCCTGCGGCTCCTTGTCGAGCCCGTAGCGCTCCCAGTACTGGGCCGGGATGTCCGCCGGGTCCTTGTACCAGTACCAGGTGCAGGGATCGTGGTCGAAGTCCTCAGGCGGGTCGAGGGGTAGAGCGGCAGCGCCGTACCACTGATCGGCAGCAGCTCGTTCATGAACGCGCAGTGGGTGCAGTAGAGCGGGAAGCCCTCGCGGCCGTAGGACCAGTCGTGCGCCTCTTGCGTGACCCCGTAGGCGTTCTCGCCCTCGTAGGTGCCGTGCCGCCAGAGCCGCTGGCCGCAGCCGCAGGGGTTCATCTCGAAGGTGAACTTCTCGTCGTCCTCGCTCGATCGTGAAGCGCGCCCGGGTTCGGGCCCGATGCCGCTGCGTGGAGTGCGCCCGCCACGTCGCCGCCAGCGCCTCGACGATCTCGCGCCGGTCGCGGGTCGACGATCTGGCCGGTGTCGCGCTTCCAGCCCCGCTCGCATGCTCGTCTTCCAGGCCTCGCCACGCCGTCGTCGCCGAGCTTCTCCTGGATGTAGGTGACGAGGCCGAGCATCGACTCGGCCATCAGGTCGTGCAGGAAGCGCCACTCGTGCCGCATCGCCTTGGCACAGCTCCAGCGGCGCGCTCGGACGTCGCCCGCCTCGATCGCCTCGATCGCGCGGTCCATCGTCGGCCGCGACATCTCGCGCCAGCTCCTCCGGCTCGAACCAGCGCTCGTCGGCCATGCTCTCCTCCTCCTAGCGCGTCCGCCGAGAAGTGCTCGCGCAGCTTGAACTTCTGCACCTTGCCGGACGGGGTGACCGGAAAGGCCTCCACCAGCACGCAGGTAGGCCGGGGATCTTGTAGCGGGCGACCCGGCCCTGGCAGGCGCTCGCGCAGCTCCTCGTAGGTCAGCGACGGCGCCCTCGGCAAGCCGCACGTAGGCGGCGCAGACTTCGCCGTAGCGGTCGTCGGGCACGCCGATCACGGCGGCGTCGGCGACGCCGGCGAGCTCGCGGATCGCGTTCTCGATCTCGGCCGGGTAGATGTTCTCGCCGCCGCGGATGATCATCTCCTTGGCGCGGCCGGTGATCGAGACGTAGCCGTTCTCGTCCATCCGCGCGAGGTCGCCGGAGCGCAGAAGCCGTCGTCGCTCGATCGCCGCGCGCGGGTCTCCTCCGGGTTGTCCCAGTAGCCGTTCATCACCATCGACGCCGCGCGAGCGCAGCTCGCCCTCGACTCGCCGAGCGCGCACGCGCTCGGTGGTGCCCGACGTCGACGACGTCCACCTCGACGTGCGGCAGCGGCGGACCGACCGTGGTCGTCTGCAGGTCGCTCGGGATCGTGGGCGAGCGTCTGCGCAGATCACCGGCGAGCACTCGGTCATCCCGTAGGTGTTGTGATGCTCGACGCCGTAGCGCTCGATCCAGCGGCGCTCGACCTCCGGCGGTACCGGCGAGCCGCCGGTGACCACGAGCTCGAGCGACTGAGAGTCGCGGCCGTCGCTGCGGCCACCTCCTCTTCGAGCGCGATCATCATCGTCGGCACCAGCGAGGCCGAGGTGCGCCGCTCGGCCTCGATCGTCCGTGACGATCCGCGCCGGCGTCGAAGGTGAGCGCGGGCAGCTGCGCCGAGCCGGTGGCGATCGATGCCGAGCGTCGCCATCACGCAGCCGCCGCAGTGGAAGTAGGGCATCGGGTTGCAGTGGCGGCCGTGCTCGCAGATGTCGCCCGGTGGGCGAAGAGGCGGGCGTTGTTGACGATCCCGGCGTGGCTCAGCTCGGCGCCCTTGGGGAAGCCGGTGGTGCCCGAGGTGAACTGGATCTGCGAGGTGTCCGCGGGCCGCACCTCGGCGCGGCGGCGCTCGAGCTCTGTCCTCGTCGACGCGTCGCCGCCCGCGCAGCCACTCGTCCCAGGACGGGCCCGGCCGCGTCCGGCGCGTCGCCGATCGGCACGCAGCAGGCGCACGTGGTCGAGCACCGGCGCCGCCGCCTCGCCGGCGATGTCCCAGAGGCTCGCGCCGCGGTTCTCGGGCAGGACGAAGCAGGCCGCGGCGCCTCGCCTTGGCGAGCACGAACTCGACCTCGCAGGCGCGGTAGAGCGGGTTCATCGGGACGATCACGACGCCCGCGTAGGCGGCGCCGAACTGCAGCTCCAGCCACTCGGGCAGGTTGGTCGCCCAGATGCCCGACGCGCTCGCCCGGCTCGATCCCGGCGGCGATCAGCGCGCGCGCCGACCCGCCGCGCGCGCGCTCGCGCAGCTCGGCGAAGCTCCAGCGCGCCGACACGCCGAGGTCGTCGTAGGCGGAGAAGACGATCGCCTCGCTGGTCGGGCCAGTTCGTCGGCCGCCTCGTCGAGCAGGTCGCCGACCGTGAGCTCGGCGCAGCTCGCGGCTCGCTCGTCGGGGTCGGGAACCCAGTGCGAGGTGTCCGGCTCGGCGATCGCCACCGGCTCAGTCCAGCTCGCAGCTCGTGGAACAGCGGCGTCGCCCGGGTAGGCCGACCTCGGTGGCGAGCCGCACGCCGCAGCCGGGGCAGCAGAAGTCGCGCCAGACGACCTCGTCGTCGACGAACACGCGCCGGGTCCGGGTGGCTCGGGGCGAGCGACGGCGTCGGCCGCTCGAGCATCGCCATCGCCCTGCTTCGGGTTGGCCGTCAGCGGCGCCGAGGTCGGTGCGCGCAGCGGTGGCAGCGCGAGCGACGTCGGCTCGCGGTCGATCAGGTAGGCGTCGCCGATCGTCTCGGCATCGGCCGGCGACGTCGCGCACCGGCGGGCCAGCGCGTCGCGCTCCGCGCCCGCCTCGCGCAGCCGTTCGAGCAGCCGCGCTCGCGCAGCTTGCGCCGTCGCCTCGGCGTCGGCGCCGCCCGTCCGCGTCGAGCTTCACGCCGTAGACGTCGTCGGCCGCCCTGCGCGCTGATCGCGCCGCGCTCGGCGACGTCGGCGAGCGACCAGCTCCGGGTCGCGCGTCAGCGGGTCGCCGTAGCCGCCCGGCGGCCGAGCCAGTTCCAGTAGAGGACGTCGTCGTCGCCGACCGGGAAGCCGTCGCCCTTGCCGCCGATCTCGAGCTCGTCCCGCCGCCGAGCTCGTCGAGGTCCTGCGGCATCTCGCCGGCCGCGAAGCGCCCGCAGGATTCGGAGCCCTGGATCACCCGCGTGCGCATGATCGAGCCCGGGTCGCCGCCGAAGAGGCCGTTGCGTCTTCGGGATCCCCTCGTTGGTGTAGAGGCCGAGGAAGGACTCGCCCTTGTGCGGGACGTAGGCGATCTCGCCGCCGTTGCCGGCGCGGAAGCGCCCGGCGCCGCCGGAGTCGGCGTGCTCGCGGCGGAAGAGGTAGAGGATCGGCCAGTCGGCCTCGTAGGCCTCGACGTTGGGGCCGCGGCCCTCCGGGATCCAGAAGTGGCCGTTGGCGAATTCGCCGTCGCGGTCCAGGCGGTGCCGCCGCCGCCGCCGAGCATGTTGTCGCCCATGCCGCCGACGTAGTAGTCGCCGCGCTGGTTGTCGCCGGCGACGAAGTGGCAGGGCCACTGGGCGCCGTCGGGGGTGACCGCGTTCGGCCGCGCATCGTCTCGTCGCTCGAGGCCAGCATCATCTTCGAGACCAGCGCGTTGCCGAGCGAGATCGCCGTCTCGGTCGCGTAGACGCCGGCCGGGCTGACCGCCGCGCCCCAGTCGGGCGAGGTGATCTTGCCCGGTTCGGGGTCGAACGTGCAGAGCCGCGCGGCGCCGCCGATGCAGCCCATCTGGCCGGGCAGCATGCAGCACGTTGATCGAGCCGAGGATCGCCCCGCGCCAGGCGGCGAAGCCGACGTTGATCGCGCCGACCTGGTCGTGGGTGCCGACGTTGTCCCAGATCAGCTCGCGGCCCTTCTTGCGGACCGTGGTCTGCACCGGGTAGGTGCCGCGGTCGCCCGTTCATCGAGACCTCCTGGATCAGGCGGTCGGAGTAGATGCCGTCGGGGATCGTGTCGAGCGCCTGCTTCGAAGGCGCGCTGGCTGGCGTCGAGCGCCGCGCCGCATCACGCCCTTGACGACGGCCTTGCCGTACTTGTCGACCAGGCCGAGGATCCGCGAGCGGGCGGCGTTGTTGCCGGCGATCGTCGCCCGCAGGTCGAGCGAGAGGTTCTCCGGGCGTGCGCGAGCAGCGCCGGTAGAGCGCCTCCATGTCGGGGACGATCTTGTTGCCCTCGACGATCTTGAACGGCGGGAAGCGAGGGCGGGTCCCAGAAGGCGTCTTCGGCGTTGGGGCAGAAGGAGCCGGGGACGGTGCCGCCGATGTCGTTCTGGTGGGAGATGTTGGCGACCCAGCAGAAGACCTCGCCGTCGACGAAGACCGGGCACATCAGGCCGACGTCGGGCTGGTGGGCGGTGCCGATGATCGGGTCGTTGCAGAGCCACATGTCGCCGTCGCGCACCCGTTCGCCGCGGTGTTCGAGGATGTAGCGGGTCATCATGTCGAGCATTCCCGACATGTACTGGAGGCAGGGGCCGAAGTAGAGGAGCTCGGCGTCCTCGGTGAGGATGCAGGGCTGGAAGTCGCGGATCTCGACCGTGATCTGGGAGACGGCGAGGTTCTCGATCTCGCGCACGTGCTCGGCGTTGGCGTTCCAGAGCCCGTGGCGGACCACCTCGTAGGTGATCGGGTCGATCTCCGTCTCGGCCTCGCGGTCGAGGGTCAGGTTCGGCGGCACCTTGACCGGGCCGGTCGGGTTGAAGGCGTGGTCGACGCCGTCCCAGAACTCGGGCGGGCGGCCGGGCGCTCGGCGGTCGGCGGTCGGTGGTGGCGGTCTGCGGGTTCATCGGGCCTCCTCGCGCGTCGCGGTCGAGTGTCATGACGAAGTCGCCGGTCGGTCGTCGCTCGCAGCTGGTGCCCGGGCGGGACGACGATCCCGGTGATCGCCAGGTCGATCACCGCGGGGCCCTCGACCACCTCGCCGAGCGGCATCGCGTCGCCGTTGTAGACGGCGGCCTCGACCGCGCCGGCGCCGCGCTCGAAGTAGACCGGGCGCGTGCCCTTGGCGGAACTCCTCGCCCTCGGCGACGTCGAGCCGGTCGAGGTTCGCGGAGCCCATCGTGATCGCCGGCTCGAGCCGGATCGAGACGATCTCGACCGCGGCGCCGGGCAGCAGCGCGACCTCGCCGTAGCGCTCGGTGTAGATGTCGACGAACTCGCGTTTGACCTCCTCCAGCGTGGCGGCGTCGATCTCGCCGGTCGGGGAAGCGCATCTCGAGCTCGTGCCGCTGCCACTGGAAGCGCATGCGGGCGAAGCGGCGGAACTCGAAGGCGTCGACGTCCTCGCGCTCGGAGAGCGCCGCGCGCGCCTGCGCCGTCGAGCTCGCCGAAGGCGCCTGCACGGCGCCGACGGTCGAACGGCTCGATCAGGACCACCGAGGATTCGTACTGGTAGCGGATGTCCGCCTGGGAGATGCCGAAGGCCGACCAGACCGAGGCCGCCTCGCCGGGGACGACGATCGTGTCGACGCCGAGCGAGGCCGCGTAGCCGGCGGCGTGGAAGGGGCCGGCGCCGCCGTAGGACATGAGGACGAAGTCGCGCGGGTCGAAGCCGCGGCCGATGATCTCGTTCTCCAGCGCGTCCGCCATCTTCGCGTTGGCGACCTCGACGATGCCGAGCGCGGCGTCGGTGAGCGAGAGCCCGAGCGGGTCGGCGATCTTCTCCTGGATCGCCTTCTCGGCCAGGTCGCGGCGCGGCTTGAAGCCGCCGCGCTCGCCCTTCGAGCCGAAGGTCGCCTCGGGGGCGATGTAGCCGAGGATCAGGTCGGCGTCGGTCACCGTCGGCTCCTCGCCGCCGCGGTCGTAACAGGCAGGGCCCGGGCAGCGAGGAGGCGCTCTGCGGGCCGACCCGGAGGCCGCCGCCGAGCTCGTCGATCCAGGCGATCGAGCCGCCGCCGGCGCCGATCGAGATCACCTCGACCGCGGGCACGCGGTAGCGCCACTTGCCGAGCAGGGTGTCGTCGGCGGCGAGCGGCTCGCCGTCCTTGATGATCCCGACGTCGAAGCGAGGTGCCGCCCATGTCGGAGGCGATGATGTCGCGGCGGCCGAGGTCGTCGGCGACGCGGGCGCAGCCGATCAGGCCGCCGACCGGGCCGGAGCCGATCGTGAAGATCGGCCGGTCGGCGCCGAGCCCGAGCGGGACCATGCCGCCGTGGCACTGCATGATGTGCAGCTCGCCGGCGAAGCCGACGTCGGCGAGCCGGTCCTGGACGCCGTGCAGGTAGGTGCTGGTGACCGGGCCGACGTAGGAGTTGATCAGGGTGGCGACGAAGCGCTCGTACTCGCCGACCGCCTTGGAGATCTCGCTGGAGATCGTCACGAAGACGCCGGGGGCGCGCTCGTGCGACGATCTCGCGGGCGCGACGCTCGTGGGCGTCGTTGCGGACCGACCAGAGGAAGGCGATCGCGATCGTGTCGACCCCGGCCGCGACCAGCGCGTCGGCGGCGGCGGCGACCGCGTCCTCGTCGAGCGCGACCACCACGTCGCCGTCGGAGTCGATCCGCTCGGCGACGCCGTAGGTGCGCTCGATCGGCACCAGCGGCTCGGGCTTGCGCGTTTCGGCGAAGCGCGAGCAGGTTCTCCGGCGGCTCGCCGGTGGGCGGCCGAGCCCGCGCATGGTGCGCATCGTGTCCTCGAAGCCGCGGGTCGTGATCAGCCCGATCTCGGCGCCCTTGCGCTCGACCACGATGTTGGTGGCGACGGTCGAGCCGTGCGAGATCAGCCGGTCCATGCTGCGTGTAGATCGTCGTCCGCGGCTCGAGGCCGAGCTGCTCGCCGGCCGACTCGATCGCAGCCGAAGAAGCCCGACTTGAAGGAGTCGGCGGGCGACGAGAGCGCCTTGCCGTAGGCGACGCGGCCGTCCTCGCCGATCAGCACGCAGTCGGTGAAGGTGCCGCCGATGTCGACACCACAGACCAGTCCGGCCAAAGCTCACTCCTCCTCGCTCGAGTCGGTTCCGGCATCTAGGCACCGGCCCGCGATGCGGGACCGCGTCGCGACGCCCCTTATGGGTCCTCCAAACCATTCTGCACGTGACTTGACCGCACGGTCGGTCAGGTGCTAGATTCGCGCCCGTGGAGGCGGTGCGCTGGCACGCCGCGGGTGACGTACGGCTCGAGGACGGTCGAGCTGTCGCTGCCGCTCGGGCCGGGCATGGTCGAGGCCGAGGTCGCCTACTGCGGCATCTGCGGATCGGACGTCGCGGAGTTACGCGCACGGCCCTTCGCGATCCGCCCCGGCCGCCTCCACCCGCTCACCGGGCAGGAGCCGCCGGTCACGCTCGGGCACGAGTTCTCCGGCGCGATCACCGCGGTCGGCGAGGGCGTCGACGACGTCGCGGTCGGGCGACCGCGTGTCGGCCGACGCCTGCTGGCGCTGCGAGCAGTGCGAGGCGTGCGTCGCGGGCGAGTACAACCGCTGCGCGACGAGCGGCTCGATCGGCCTCTCCTCCGACGGGGCGTTCGCGCCGCTGGTCCGCTTCCCCGCCTACTGCGCGGTGCCGCTGCCCGACGAGGTGTCCGACGACGCCGGCGCGCTGCTGGAGCCGCTGGCCGTCGGACTGCACGCGCTCGATCGCGGGCACGCGCGCGCGGGCGAGACGGTGGTGGTGCTCGGCTACGGGCCGATCGGCGCCTGCACGGCGTGGTGGCGTCGGCGATCGGGCTCGACGCGCTCGTCAGCGAGCCGGCTGCCGAGCGGCGCGCGCGGGCCGAGGCAGCAGGGCTTCGCCGTCCACGTCCCCGAGGGCGAACGGCGCGACGTCGCCGCGCTCGGTGCGCGAGCGAACCGGCGGCGGCGCCCAGATCGTGGTCGACGCGAGCGGCGTGCCCGCCGCGCTGGAGGCCGCGCTCGAGATGACCCGCCGCGGCGGCCGCATCGTCGTCGTCGGGATCCCGAAGCGCCGCGCCGGAGTCGACGCCGGCCGCCTGGTCCTCTACGAGCGCTCGCTGATCGGAAGCCTCGGCTACGCCAACGACCTGCCGCGCGTGGCCTCGATGATCGCCGCCGGCAGGCTTCGATCCCGAGCGGCTGATCACCAAGGTCGTGCCGCTCGCCGAGACGCCGGGCGAGATCGAGCGCCTCTCCAGCGACGCCGGGCGACGACATCAAGGTCCTCGTCGAGGTCAATGCCTGAGATCGCAATCGTCCGCTGCCCCACATGGGGGTGTCGGTCGACCGAGGCCACGGTGGTGGCCTGGCACAAGCAGCCGGGCGATCGGTGAAGGCCGACGAGCCGATCTGCGACATCGCCACCGACAAGGTGGATACGGAGGTGGAGGCGCCGGCTGATGGGGTGTTGGTCCGTGTGATTGCCGAGGTGGGCGCGACGGTGGCTGTTGGCGATGCGCTCGCCGAGCTCAGTGTCGCTGGAGGTACGGAAGTACGGAGTACGGAGGTACGGAGTACGGAGGTACGGACTGTGGAGCCGGCTCCGGTCGAGTCTCGGCCGCGACGGTTCGAGCCGGCGGCCGCCGCGGAGGCCGTGGTCGCGCGGCCGGGGCGGCGGGGGGCTGGGCGCATCAGCTCACCGCTCGCACGGCGCGTGGCCGCGGAGCATGGGGTGGACCTCGCCCGCGTCACCGGCAGTGGGCACGCGCGGGCGCGTCCGCAAGGCCGACGTGCTGGCGGCCCTGGAGGTCGGCCCGCCGCCGCCGCTCGAGCCGCGTGGCCGCGTCGCCGGAGATCTTCCGCGCGGGTACGACGACGTGCCCCACGAGCTGGTCACGCCGTCGCGGCAGCGCAAGCTGATCGCCGAGCACATGATCCGCTCGCGCCAGACCGCGGCGCACATGACCACCGAGGCGGAGGTCGACCTGAGCGCGGTGGTCCTCGCGCGCGACGGAGCTGAACGCCGCGGCGCGCGAAGAGCGGCGAGGGCAAGGTCTCTTACCTCGCGCTGATCGCGCGCGCCACCTGCGCGGCGCTCGGCGAGTTCCCCGACCTCAACTCCACCTTCGAGATGGAGCGCCACATCCGCTGGAGCGAGATCAACCTCGGCATCGCGGTCGACACCGAGGTGGGCCTGCTGGTGCCGGTGATCCGCCAGTGCGAGCGCCTCACCGCGCCCGCCATCGCCGACGCGATCGCCGACCTCGCCGAGCGCGCCCGCACGCGCAAGCTCATCCCGGACGACATGCGCGCCGGCACCTTCACGATCTCGAACCCGGGCTCGGTCGGCGCCGTCTCGGCGCTGGCGATCATCAACCAGCCTCAGGTCGCGATCCTCGGCACGCCGACGATCCAGCGTCGCCCGGTGGTGGTCACCGGACGCCGCGGGCGAGGAGATGATCGCGATCCGCTCGATCCTATGCTGGCCGTCACCTTCGACCACCGCGCCGTCGACGGCGCCGACGCCACCCGCTGCGTGGTGCGGATCAAGGAGTTGCTCGAGCGCTGGGAGACGGCCTCGTACGGATAAGCTGCCGCGATGGCCTTCCGCGCGGTGACTCCAGATCAGCTCGAGTGGTCCACGCGCCCGCACGAGCCCGGCGAGGCGCCGCGCCACGCGGCATCGCTCAGCGACGCCGCGGGCTTCGCCCACAGCCGCTCGAACTTCTGGCGCTATGAGCCGGGCGCGAAGGGGCGCCGCCACCGCGACCTGGCCCAGGAGGAGACGTTCGTCGTGCTCGCTGGCACGCTGACGATCTACCTCGAGGAGCCGCCCCAGCGCGTGGACATGGGCGCCGGAGGGGTCATCCACGTGGATGCGGGCACGCCGCTCCAGGTCGTGAACCACGGCGACGAGGAGCTCTCCTTCTACGCCTACGGCGCCCCGCCCGAGCACGGGAACGTCGAGTTCCTCGACTCCGCGCTCTAGGCCGGCACGGCTGAGGCGGTCACGTTCGGGACGACCTCCTCGGAGAGGAGGCGCATCGACTCGAACCAGGCGTCGCGGTCCTCGGTGTAGTCCATGCCGAGCACCAGCAGCCGGCCGAAGCCGCCGAGCGCCTGCTGGAGCTCGTCGAGCTTGCGCGTGACGGTCTCGACCGAGCCCACCAGCCAGCGGTCGCAGAGGTAGTCGAGGTCCACGTCCGAGTCCGGCTCGTCGAGGTCGTCCTTGTGCAGGTGGATCAGGTTCCAGTTCTTGAAGAGCGGCAGGTTGAACTCGCGGAAGTAGCGGCCGTAGCAGCCCTCGAGGGCGTAGCGGCGTGCCTCCTCGTCGGTCTCGGCGACGAAGACCTCCTTCACCACGCGCCAGTCGCGCCGGTCCGGGGTGAGCCCGGTCTCCGCCGCTCCCTCCTCCACGCGCGCCCAGTGCTTGGAGATGATCCGCGGGTTCAGGTCGAGCGACATCGGTATCCACCCGCGCCTGCCGCAGACCGTGAGCGAGAACGACTTCTCCGTGATGCCGGCCAGCGCGATCGGCGGGTGCGGCTGCTGGAGCGGGTAGAGGTGATGAGCGTGCGGATGGCCCTCGGGCGGGTCCGGTCCCACGTTCTCGGCCTTGAACCACTCGCCCTCGTACTGCCACGGTCCCGGCTCCGTCCAGTACTTGAGGATCAGGTCGATCCCCTCGGTCATGATCTGGCCCTTCTGGAGCTCCTCCTTCACGTCCGGGCGGAAGGAGCGCCAGTCGGTCACCGACGTGCCCTGGGTGAAGGCGACGTTCAGCCTCCCGCCGCAGGCGTGGTCGAGGTATGCAAGCCGCATCGCGAGCACGCCCGGATGGTGGAACGGGATCACGTGCGCGCCCGGCCCGAGCCGGATCTGGTCGGTGTTGCGGAAGGCCTGGGCGATCAGCAGGTCAGGCGCGGGGATCGGCTCCCACGGCACCGTGAAGTGCTCGCCGACCCACGCCTCGGCGTACCCGAGCTGATCCGCATGCTCGATCACCTCCACGTTCCAGCGGTTGGCGTCTTGAAGCGCTCGCTCGGGTGGGTGGCAGGGCATCAGGAACAGACCCAAGTCCATGGCGCGCATGGAATCGGGTCGGGGTCCGAACGGAAATGCCTCACCGAGCGGGACTGGAGAAGTCGACAGTCGACAGTCGACAGAAACGACCGAACCAAAGGACTGTCGACTGTCGGACTGTCGACTTAGATCCGCATGAGTTCCCGGGCGCGTCCGCAATGTGCGAAACGCTCGGGATACACAGCTGCTCGAGGTCCGGGTCCTGCGGGATCGGGGTGTCGATGGCGCCGAGGCGCCAGACCGGCGCGTCGAGGGCGAAGAAGGCGGCTTCCTGGATGCGGGCGGCGATCTCGGCGCCGGCGCCGGCGGTGCGGACCGCCTCGTGGACGACGAGGGCGCGGCCGGTGCGCTCGACCGAGGCGACGATCGTCTCCATGTCGAGCGGGACCAGCGTGCGCGGGTCGATCACCTCGAGCTCGATGCCCTCGGCGGCGAGCTGCTCGGCGGCTTCGAGCGCGCGGGCGACCATCAGGCCGGTCGCCACCACGGTCAGTCGCGTCGCCCGTCGCGGCGCACCGCGGCCTGCGCCGAACGGCACCAGGTAGTCGTCGTCGCGTCGGCACCTCGCCCTTCACCCGGTACATCCCCTTGTGCTCGAAGAAGAGGACCGGGTTGGGGTCGCGGATCGCGGTCTTCAGCAGGCCCTTGGCGTCGGCCGGCGTCGCGCGGCAGCACCACCTTGAGGCCGGGCACGTGCATCGCCATCGCCTCGAGGCTCTGCGAGTGTTCGGCCCCGGCGCCGCCGACGCACGCCGGTCGGCAGTCGCACCACCACCGGCAGCTCGAGCTTGCCGCCGTGCATGTAGCGCCACTTGGCGAGCTTGTGGAAGATCTCGTCGCCGGCGATCAGGAGGAAGTCGGCGAACTGCAGCTCGACGACCGGGATCGTCCCGGTCATCGCCGCGCCCGCCGCGCCGCCGACGATGAAGGTCTCGTTGATCGTCGTGTCGCGCACGCGCGTCGGCGCCGAACTCGTCGAAGAGGCCGCGGGTGACGCCGAAGACGCCGCCCATCCTGCCGATGTCCTGGCCCATCATCCAGACGCGCTCGTCGCGGCGCATCTCCTCGGCGAGCGCCTGGTTGATCGCCCAGGCGTAGCCGATCCGCTCGGTCTCGCGCCCTCGGGACCTCCGGGCGGCGCGGTCACGCCCACGACGTCCTTCGGATGATCGACGTCGGGGCTCGGGCCGTCGGCATCGGCCAGCGCCGCCTCGAACGCCGCCTCGACCTCGGCGCGCGCCTCCTCGTCGAGCGCGTCGGCCGTCGCCGCGGGCACGTGCTCGCGGCAGGATCTTCAGCGGGTCGCGCGGGATCTCGAGCCCGTCGGCGATGTCGTCGCGGTAGGGCTGCTGGTCGCCCTCGTAGTGGCCGCGGATGCGCAGCGTCTTCGCCTCGATCAGCGTCGGCCCCTCGCCGGCGCGCGCCCGCTCGACCGCCTCGGCCGTCGCCGCGCGGACCGCGAGCGCGTCCTGGCCGTCGACGACCACCCCGGGCACGCCGTAGGCGGCCGCGCGGTCGGCGATGTTCTCGGTCGGGCTCTGCGTCGGTGATCGGCGCCGAGAGCGCCCAGCCGTTGTTCTCGCAGACCCAGACGATCGGCAGCTTCCAGACCGCAGGCCTGCAGCGCCGCCTCGTGGAAGGTGCCGCGCGCGGCGGCGCCGTCGCCGAAGAAGACCGCGACGACGCGGTCGTTGCCGAGCAGCTGGGCCGAGATCGCGGCGCCCGCGCCGAGGACGAAGTTCGAGCCGAGCGTGCCGCCCTGGCCGAGCACGCCGAGCTCGGGGTCGACGAAGTGGACGGTGCCGCCGCCCTTGCCGCCGACGCTGCCGCCGGTCCGGCCGAAGAGGTCGCCGAGCAGCATCTCCGAGCGCCATCCCCTTGGCCAGCGCGTAGCCGAGGCCGCGGTGGGCGTAGAAGAGGTAGTCGTCGCGACGCAGCGCGGCACACCGCGCCCGCCTGCAGCCGCCTCCTGGCCGAGGCCCGGGATGCCAGAAGCCGCCGAAGCCGTGCTCGTTGATGTAGCGCGTGCAGCAGCAGCTCGAGGGCGCGGATCCGGGTCACTTCGCGGTAGAGGCTCGAGTGCGCCGCGTCCTCGCCGCTGGAGGCCGGCTCGCGTCTGCTTTTCCGTGGCCTCGCTCATGGGGATCGATCCAAGCTGCTGCATCGTCCCAACTGACCGTCCGGACGGTTAGTCTAACCGCCATGGAGGGCTCGCCGATGAGCAGCACGCGCAGCGCTGGTCACCGGAGCGTCGAGCGGCATCGGCCTGGCGATCGCCGGGATGCTGGCCGAGGAGGGCTACGACCTCACCCTCGCCTCGCGCACGCCGGAGAAGCTCGAGGCCGCCGCGGCGAGCTGCGCGCCTTCGGCGCCGAGGTCGTCCGACGTGGCCGGACGACGTCGGCGAACCGGAGGACGATCGTCGCCCGGTCGAGCGCCCACCGCGAGCGCCTCGGCCGCCTCGACGTGCTGGTCAACAACGCCGGCCTCGGCGTCGGCGGCTCGAGCTCGACCAGATCAAGACCAAGCACCTCGACCTGCAGCTCGACGGTCAACCTGCGCTCGCCGATCCTCTTCTACCGCGAAGCCGAGGCGATGCTGCGCGCGGCGGGCGCCGAGCACGGCGAAGCGCTGGTCGTCAACACCGCCTCGATCACCGGCAAGATCGGCGAGCCGGGCCTGGCGTCTACTCGGCGACCAAGCACGGCCTGGTCGGCTTCACGCAGGCGATGCAGCGGGAGCTGCGGCCCGGCCGGGATCAAGTCCTGCGTGCTCTGCCCCGCGCTTCGTCGACACCGCCGCTGACCGACTACGTCAAGGACGACGGTCGCGGCCGAGGACGATGATCCGCGTCCGAGGACGTCGCCGAGGGCGGTCCGCTACCTGCTGAAGCTGTCCCGCTACTGCGTGATCCCGGAGCTCGTGTTCGCGCGCGTGGCTGACTCCATCGCCTAGGGCAGGCCGGCGCGGCCCGCCTCTACGCGCGTGGTGAAGAGCACCGACGGCAGCGCTCCCTCCACCGGCGGCAGCCGCCAGTCGGGCGCCGCGCACAGCAGCAGCGTGCGACCGTCGTCGCCGCCGAGCATGCAGCCGTAGAACACGAGCTCGCCCGGCGCGGGGATCTCCTCGAGGATCTCGCCGCCCGGCGCGATGCGCGCGGCGCGGTGGTGCAGCGAATCGGCCGCCCAGACGCAGCCCTCGGCGTCGAGGCAGCCGCCGTCGGGCGCGAACTCCACCAGCGGCAGCAGCTCTTCGAGCGTCGTGTGCGGTGGGGTCGGCGCGATCTGGGCCCAGATGCGGTGGTCACTCAGCGAGCCGTCGTCGCCGATCGTGAACGCGGCGATCCGGGCCGCGGTGGTCTCGTTCACGAGCAGCGTGCGCCCGTCGGGAGTGATCATCGGGCCGTTCGGGAAGTGCAGGCCGTCGGCCGCGGCCGACACCGTGCCGTCCGGGTCCACGCGTATCAGCGTGGCCGCCGCCGGAGGATCGCCCGCCATCAGGTCGTAGCCGTAGTTGCCCACGTAGGCGCGGCCGCTCGCGTCCACCACCATGTCGTTGGCCTCGCCGCGCGAGAGCGCGGAGATGTCGGCGTGCAGGGTCGGCTCGCCGTCGCCGGTCTGCCGCCACAGCTTGTGGCCGGTCATCGATACCGCGAGCAGCGAGCCGTCGGGCAGCCAGCCGAGCCCCGAGGGCTGCTCGATGCTCATCACCTCCTCCACCTCGCCGGCGGGATCGACCGCGATCACCCGGTTCGCGTAGAAGTCGGAGACCCACCAGCGCCCCTCGTGCCAGCGCGCGCCCTCGAAGAAGGTGCCGCCGTCCAGGAGCTGCTCGAGCTCACGCATCGCGCGAGGGTACGTGCCGCCCGGCTCGCGACGAAGCGCGCGCGGGTGCCCGATTGGAGGAATCCCGAAGCTCGCCGGGCGAGCCCTGCGAGCGGCGGCCCAAGCTTGCGACCCTCACCGTGCGAGTGGACCCCTAAGGAGCGGAGCGATGGCGGAGCTGGGTGTCGGAAGTGGGCGGCTCGACGAGCGCGTGGCGCTGATCACGGGCGCCGGGTCGGGCATCGGGCGGGCGATGGCGGAGGAGTTCGCTGCGCGCGGCGCGCAGATCGTCGCCTGCGACATCGTCGCCGAGCGCACCGAGGCCACGCGCGACCTGGCCCAGCGGGCCGGAGCCCCTGAGGCGATCGCGGTGACGGCCGACGTGAGCGTGGCCGACGGCGCCGCCAAGGCCGTCGCCGCCGCCGAGGAGCGCCTCGGCCGCGTGGACATCCTCTGCTCGAACGCGGGCATCCTCGACGACTACCGCTCCGCGCTCGACACCAGCGAGGAGCAGTGGGACCAGGTCTTCAACGTGAACCTCAAGGCCACCTGGCTGACGTCGCGCGCCGCACTGCCCGGCATGCTCGAACGTGGCTCGGGCTGCATCATCGTCACGGCCTCGGTGGCCGGCATGATCGCGGGCGGCGGCGGGGTGGCCTACACGGCCTCGAAGCACGGCGTGATCGGCCTGATGCGCCAGCTCTCCTACGACTACGCGGCGAAGGGGATCAAGGTCAACGCGATCTGCCCCGGTGTGATCCAGACCGGCATGACCCAGCCGCTGTTCGACGACCCCGACTCGAAGATGTACGAGTACATCCCGGAGATCCCAAGCGCGAGCTGGGGTCAGCCCGCGGAGATAGCGAAGCTGGCCGCGCTGATCGCCTCAGACGACGTGCCGTTCATGCACGGCTCGTGCCTGGTGGCTGATGGTGGCTGGACGATGAAGTAGCGGGAACGCAGCTTTTTCCGTGCTATGGCACGGTCAATGCTGCAATCCCCGCCGCGGACCGCCCTTATCGCAAGTCGTAAGCCCTACGCCGCAAACGACCGCGCCGTATTCCCGCCGTCAACCACCAGCGCCGCGCCGTTCACGTAGCTCGCCTCGTCGGAGGCCAGGAAGAGGATCGCGTGCGCGATCTCCTCCGGCCGGGCCGCGCGACCCATCGGCGCCATGGCGCCGGCGACCGCGGGGTCGTCGAAGATCGAGATCACGGGGGCGATCATCGGCGTGTCCACGAAGCCCGGGCAGACGCTGTTGGTCCTCACGCCCTGCTTGCAGTAGGTGATGCCCATCGAGCGGCTGAGGTTGATCAGGGCGCCCTTGGCCGCGGTGTAGGCGTGCGCGTCGTAGAGGCCCGTGAGGCCGGCCATGCTGGCCACGTTCACCACCGCGCCCTGGCCCGCCTCGATCATGTGCGGGAGCACGGCCCGGATGATCGTGAAGTAGCCCTCGAGGTCAACGCCGCCGATGATCGCGCGCCAGTTGTCGAGCGAGGCCTCGTGGATGCCGGCCATGGTGCCCGGGTTGTCGATCCCGTACTGCCAGCCCGACGCCGGCGTTGGCCACCAGGATGTCGATGCGGCCGTACTTGTCCATCGCGGCCTGCGCGACGCGCTCGCCGGTGGCCGGATCCTCCAAGTCGGCGGGCACGACGATGCCGTTGCCGCCCGCGGCCTCGAGCACCTCGTTGAGCGTCTCCTCCCTGCGCGCGGTCCCGACCAGCGTCGCGCCCTCCCGGCCGAACACCTCCATCGTCGCGCGACCGATGCCGCTGCTCGCTCCGGTGATTACGGCGACCTTGTCGTCGAGACGCCCCATGCTCTCCTCCTCGCAGGTGGTTTAGGGGCGCGATGCTAAGTCCGAGCGCTCCGGGCGTGGGGCCGCGGGGCCATCGGCGTTGTCGATTCCACAGTCCGCAGCTAAGCGCCGGAGCGCCTGGCGCCCACCATGAATACGGCCATCACGCACGGCTCCGAGGTCTCGTTTCGCCAGCGGTGGCGGGTGCCGTTCTGGATCACCGTGTCGCCCGCGCGCAGCACCCGCTCCTCGCCATCGTCCAGCTCCAGCACGCACTCGCCGCTCAGGATCACCTCGAAGTCGATCGTGTCGGTGGTGTGCATCCCCGGGTCGTCGGGCTCGAGCACCGCGAGCATGCCCGGCAGGGTCGCCTCCACGTGCGCGGCCGCCGCATCCAGGTCGAGATCCTCGGGCGGCTCGGTGCCGGCCGGCGGGATCGTGGAGAAGCTGAAGCGGAAGCCGTCGAGCGCGGGGAAGTAGCTGGACCAGGGCGGCTCGCCCCCCTCGTCCGGGAAGGCCGGCGTGCGGTCGCCGCCCCAGAGCGTGTGGAACTCCCAGCCGGCGAAGAGGGGCGCGACGCGCGGCTCCACCTGCTCGTCGGACGCGAAGACCGAGCGCCCGGACTCGTCATGACCTGTGACCACTCGGCGAACGTTCACGCGCGACCTCCACGGTTTGGGGAATGCCACTTATAGCCCCACGCGCGCCCGTGGCGGAGGCACGGCGCGGGCATACGCTGTGCGATGTGCAATCGGCGCTCGAACGGTCGCGGCGACTCGTGCTGCCCGAGCTCGTGGCCCGCAGCGCGCGGCGCGCGCCGGACACCGTGGCGCTGATCTACGGGGACGACCGGCGCAGCTTCGCGCGAGCTGGAGGAGCGGGCCAACCGGCTGGCGAACGCGCTGGCCGAGCGCGGCGTGCGCGCGGGCGATCACGTGGCGCTCCTGATGTACAACCGGCATCGAGTTCGTCGAGACGTTCCTCGCGATCCAGAAGCTCGGCGCCTGCGCGGTGCCGGTGAACTTCCGGCTCGTGCCGGAGGAGCTCGAGTACGTGCTGGCGGACTCGCGCAGCGTCGGGATCGTGACCGACCCAGAGCTGGCCGAGCTCGCCGCCGGCACGGATCCGGCGTTCCAGCTGACGGCCGGCACGCCCTCCTACGAGGACGCGCTGGCGGCCGCGCCGGCGGAGCGACCCCGGCGTGCTGGTGGACGACGACCAGCTGGCCTTCCTGATGTACACCTCCGGCACCACCGGCCGGCCGAAGGGGGCGATGCTCACCCACCAGAACCTCGTGGTCAACACGATGAACTGGATCCACGAGGTGGGAGCGAGCTCCGGCGACGTCTGGCTCTCCGGGCTGCCGCTGTTCCACATCGGTGGCCTGAACGGGGTGCTGCCGTTCCTCCAGCTCGGCGCCACCACCGTGGTGACGCCTTCGACCGGGTTCGATCCCGCCGCACTCGGTCGAGCTGCTCGGGCGCCACGCGGTGACGATGTGCTTCTTCGTGCCCACCCAGTGGCAGGAGATCTGCTCCCGGCCCGAGGTCGCCCAGCTCGACACGTCAGCGGCTGCGGGTGGCGATGTGGGGTGCGTCGAGCGCGCCCGCTGCCGACGCTCGAGCTGCTCACGCGCACGTTCCCCTCGGTGCAGATCGTGAACGCGTTCGGCCAGACCGAGATGTCCTCCAACACCGCCTTCCTCAAGGGCGAGGACGCGGTGCGCAAGATGGGCTCGATCGGCCGCCCGGCGATCAACGTCGAGGCGCGCGTGGTGGACCCGGACGGCAACGACGTGCCGCAGGGCGAGGTGGGCGAGATCGTCTACCGCGGGCCGACCGTGATGCGCGGCTACTTCGAGAAGGAGGAGGCCACTGCCGAGGCGTTCGCCGGCGGCTGGTTCCACAGCGGCGACCTCGTCTACGAGGACGAGGAGGGCTTCCTCTACGTCGTCGACCGCCTGAAGGACATGCTCATCTCTGGTGGGGAGAACGTCTATCCCGGCGGAGGTCGAGCGGGTGCTGATGGACCACCCGGCGGTGGCGGAGGCGGCGGTGGTGGGCGTCGCCCATCCGCGCTGGGTCGAGACCCCGCTGGCGGTGGTGGTGCTGGCGCCCGGGGAGGAGGCGGACGAGCCAGCGCTGATCGAGCACTGCCGCACGCGCCTGGCCGGCTACAAGAAGCCGTCCGCGGTGATCTTCCTGGACTCGCTGCCGCGCAACGCCGCGGGCAAGGTGCTCAAGCGCAACCTGCGCGAGCGCTACCGCGACCAGCTCACCTCGAGCTAGGCGGCTGCGGCGCGCGTCTCGACGCGGTCGCGACCGCCGTGCTTGGCGGCGTAGAGCGCCTCGTCGGCGATGTCGGTGAACTCGTCAACGGTCGCCACCCCGTCCCAGTCCGCCACGCCGGCGGAGAAGGTCACGCCGTCCGGCAGCGAGCCGCGCAGGCGCTCAACGAGCGCGCGCCCGTTCTCGGCGTCGCAGTTCGGGAGCAGTGCCACGAACTCCTCGCCGCCCCAGCGGGCGATCAGGTCGGTCTGCCGCAGCGCCGACCGCCATGCGTCGGCGGCCGCCTGGAGCAGCCGGTCACCCGCCAGGTGGCCGCGCTCGTCGTTGTAGCGCTTGAAGTGATCGAGGTCCAGCATCGCCACCGACAGCGGCGCGCCGGTCCTGCGGGCCACCTTCATCTCGCGGTCGAGCAGGGCCGTCCACGCACGGCGGTTGGGCAGGCCCGTGAGCTCGTCGGTGTGGGAGAGCTCCTCGAGCTGGCGCAGCAGGTCGGCGCGCTCGAGGGCGACGGCGGCCTCGTCGGCCAGCACGGCCAACAGCGCCTCGCACTCGCGCGACACCTCGTCGCGGCGCTCCGACCAGTGCACGGCGAGCACGCCATGCACGCGAGACTCGGTCCGGATCGGCTGGAACAGCACCGACTCCACTCCCAGGGCGGCGACCATCCGGTGGTCACAGCGCGGGTCGGTGCGCGCGTCGGAGATGAGTATCGGGTCCGAGCTGTCCCAGGCGAGCTCGATCGATCGCGGAGCCCGCGCCCCAGGCTGGATCAAGTCGGAGAGGTCGGCTCCCGCCGACGTGACGCTCGCGAGCGAGCCGTCCGAGGCGAGCTCCCACACCACGGCGTTGGTCGCATCGGTGATATCCACCGCCACCTCGCTGATCACCTTGCGCGCGTCGGCGGCGGTGCTGCGGCTCACCGCCTGGGTCACGGCCGCGATCCCCGCGAGGTCGTCGGCGCGGCGGATGATCGCCTGCTCGTTGGCCTTCTCCGCGGTGATGTCGCGGATAGTGGTCACCACCACCTCGCTCCCGTCGGGCAGCAGGCTCGGCGCTGAGCGGATCGAGGCCGGGAAGCGCCCGCCGTCGGCGCGCTGCAGCCAGGCCTCGCCGGGTCCAAGCGCTTCCGCGAGCGCGTCATCGGGCCAGAACGGGAACGGCGCGCGCGAGCCGAGCAGCTGCTCGTCGCTGAAGCCCGTCATCGAGCTGAGCGCGTCGTTCACCGAGATGATCTCGTCGTCGCGCACGAGGGCGAAGCCCTCTGACATCGTGGTGAGGATGGCCGCCGAGCGATCGGCCTCCGCCTGCAGCTGTGCGACCAGGTAGGCCACGCCGGAGCCGAGGGAGGCGGCGATCACCGTGATCAGCGTGCCCGAGCGCCAGCCGGACTGGGGGTACTTCTCGCCGCCCACGAGGATCAGCGGAACCATGTAGACGGCCGCCACGCCGAAGACGGAGAACCAGAGCTCGGACCGGCGGTTGTGCAGCGCCGCCCACATGACGGGGAGTAGGGCGAGCGATCCGTAGCCGCCGGCCGATCCCACACCCTCGCGCAGCAGCGCCACGGACAGGAGGTAGGCGGCGATCCCGGCGAAGGCGACCCAGCGCCCGAGCGGGTGGTACTGCCCGCGCGTGACGGCGATGCCCACCGCGAGCTGGATCGCGATCGCCACGAACACCTCCACCCCGTAGTCCTGGGCGTCGATCGGCAGCAGCGCCAACACGAGCGCGAAGCAGACCCAGTACGGGATCAGGATGGAGGAACGACGAAGGGCGGTCGAGGTCAGGGAAGTCATGCGCGCAACTGAGTACCCATCGACCATTTGTCCACCGACTTGAGCGCAACGCGCCAAGTTTCGGTTACACAGGACGGATCGACTGGGCGAAGCGGAACTGGTTGTCCGGGTCGTAGCTGCGCTTCACTTGGGTCAGCCGGGCGTAGTTCGCTCCGTAGTAGGCCTGGCGCCAGTTGGCGAGCTCGGGGTCGATGTAGTTCTGGTACGCCTGGCCCGAGGCGTGCGGCAGCAGCGCGGTGTGCACGGAGCGCAGCCAGGCGAGCGATGCGGCCTGGGCGGGCGCCCCGAAGTAGGCGATCTCCTGCACCGAGAAGAGCTGGTCGCGGTGGATGAAGGCGGTGTGGTCCGGCGCCACGCGGTTCACGGCGCCGCCATAGGAGTCGATCACGAGCGACCCCGATCCCTGCTCGGGCGTGCTCTGGCGGCGGTCCACGGCGGCCACCAGCGCCGCCCGCCCGGCCGCGTTCAGCGGCTGGTCCACATAGTCGGACTTGGCGGCGAAGCGTGCGCGCTCCAGGGCGCCGCCGGGCGCCGAGCCCACGGTGTGGCAGGCGGAGAGGGCGCCCGGCAGGCAGCCTGCCCAGCGGCGCATCAGGTCGAGGTAGCCGCTGGTGCCCGTCGTGAGCGACGCGCCGGCCACCGCCGTGAGGGGGGCGACGATGCGGCGCAGCTCGGACTCGGAGCCGAAGTACTGGCCCAGCGCCGTCACGCGCGGCTGGCCCGACCCCGTCTCGAGCGAGATGATCGACGTGACGCCGGCCGGCGCGCCGGGGAGGAGCCGCTGCCATGCGTCGAGCGCGTCGGCTGCGGCCGCCCAGGGATACGAGCAGACGAACCAACTCGCCTGCGAGACGGCATGCGGCGCAAGCTCGAACTGGGTCACGATTCCGAAGTTCCCGCCGCCGCCACCGCGCAGCGCCCAGAAGAGGTCTGAGTGATTGCGGGCGTCGCAATGCAGCGCGCGGCCGTCGGCGGTCACGATCCGCACCGAGCGCAGGCGATCGCAGGCGAGTCCGAGCTGGCGCCCCGCCAGCCCCATCCCGCCGCCCTGCAGGTGCCCGCCGATGCCCACCGATGGGCAGGTGCCGGCCGGGATCGTGAGGCCGTGGGCCGCAAGTGCCGCGTACACGTCGATCAGCTGCGCGCCGGGCCCGATCGTCACGGTCCGGTTGCCGCTCAGCCGCCTGATCCCAGCGATCCGGCGCATGTCCACCATCACGCCGTCCTGGATCGTCGAGTAGCCGGCGTAGGAGTGGCCGCCGGAGCGAACCGCGAGCCGCTGCTTGTAGCGCGTGGCCCATTGCACGAGGGCCTGCACGTCGCGCGTGTCGAGCGGCTGCACCACCGCGCGCGGCAGGCGGCCGTCGTAGCGCTCGTTGTAGACCAGGCGCGCGTTCGCGTATGCCGAGCTGCCCGGCAGGTACACCGGCCCGCGCAGGTCGTGCGCCAGCGCCCGCAGGGAGGCGGAGCTGCGGCTGCCGGCGGCCCGGCTGAGCGTCCCCCCGAACCCGGGCACGAGCAGCGTCGCGCCTCCAGCCGCGAGCCTCCTTGCGAACTGCCGGCGCGTGATGGGATCCATCGGGCGCCAGCGTACCGCCGTTGAGTGGTTCTAGGCGGCCGCCGCCGGCAGGCCGTGGCGAGCCACCGCGCGGTCGTAGTTGAGGCGCAGGAGGCGGATCACGTCGTCCACGTCGGATTCGTCCTCGATCCGCCGTGCCGCGGGCCCCTCCTTGCCCGGGAACACCGGGTGATGAGTGATCCGCCCCTCGGCGAACAGCTCCGCCCAAACCCGCTTGGGAAACGAGAAATGGGCCGCGTGATCGCCGTGCAGATGCCCGAGCTGGCGGCGGCCGAGCGTGAACGCGAACTCGCCGCGGCGGCCCGGTCCGGCCTCGACCCCGGGCCACGAGGTGACCTCGTCGGTGATGCGCCGGCTGGCTGTCTGTGTTGTCGTCGTCATGCCTCGCAGTATGCGTCGCGTCGGGTCCCGCTTTCCAGGGGCAATTGGGCCTAGGACCAACGTCTCGGGCTAAGGTCCCCCCGATGAGGCGACTGATGCCGGCCCTGTGCGTCGCCGCCGTCGCGCTTGGCGTGGCCGCGGCGCCCGCTCCCGCCCCTCCGCCGGGCCCGGCCTACGACGTCGCGTTCGCGGCGGCCGGCGCGGCCTATCGCTACGGCTTCCCGCTGATGGAGTTCCTGCGCGTGCGCGCGGTGGAGAGCAGCGTGCGCTCGCCCAACACGTCGGGCGACGCCCCGCTCAACACGTTCTCGAACGCGGCGCGCTTCGCGGACGCCTCCGAGAGGACGATCGTCGCCCCCAACGTGGACACGCTCTACTCGATCGCCCAGCTCGACCTGGGCAAGGGCCCGATCGTGCTCGAGCACCCGGACATGGGCAAGCGGTACTTCACCTTCGAGTTGGTCGACCCCTACACGAACGTGATCGGCTACGTGGGCGCCCGCACCACCGGCTCGAAGGCCGGCAGGTTCGCGATCAGCTGGACCAAGAAGCCCGGCCACGCCGTGGCCGGGGTGCGCACGATCCACTCCCATTACCGGCGCGTGTGGGTGATCGGCCGCACGCTGGTGGACGGCGGCACGGCGGACCTGAAGCAGGCACGGGCGCTGATGCGTCAGTACGCGTTGGTGCCGCTGAGCCGGCTCGACGATCCACCGGCGCCGCCGCCGGTCCGGCGCAACCTGAAGCCGAAGCCCGCGACCGAGCCCACCGGCCTCGCGTTTCTCGACGCGCTCGGGGACGCGCTGCGCGACAACCCGCCGCCCGCGCGCGACGCGTCGTTCCTGGCGGGGCTGTCCGCGCTCGGGATCGGGCCGGGGAAGAAGCCGTCGCAGGCGGGCCTCTCGCCTGCTCAGCTCGACGGCGTGCGCGACGGCGTGACCCAGGCGGCGGCGCAGCTGCCCGGCGAGGCGCGCAGCATGGTCCTGTCCCGTGCGGTCCAGGGCCACGGCTGGGCCTACACGATGCCGACCATCGGTCGCTTCGGCACCGACTACGACCAGCGGGCCCAGATCGCGGTCGTCGGCCTGGGGGCGAACACCGAGGCCGAGTCGATGTACCCGACGGCGCTCACGGACGCGAACGGGAACCTGCTCGACGGCACGAAGACCTACCGGCTGGTCTTCCCGCCCGGGCAGGCGCCGCCGAACCGCGCCTTCTGGTCGCTGACGATGTACGACATCGCCGGCTATCTCGTGCCGAACTCCGGGGACCGCTACTCGATCGGCAGCAGCCATCCGCCGCTGGTGAAGCGCAGGGACGGGTCGATCGTCGTGGTGCTCTCGCACTCGAAGCCGAAGGAGCGGCTGGTGAACTGGTTGCCGGCGCCTGCCACGGCGTTCCGACTCACGATGCGGATCTACCGGCCCACCCGCCAGGCGCTCAGCGGCGCGTGGAAGCCGCCGCCGATCCAGTTGTATGCAGCACCGCGTTGAACCTCGCGTGAATCTGGCCTGCAGCCACCCTTGACGGGCGGCTAGGATCCTCGCTGTATACAGGCCCCAGCGAGGAGAGAAGCGATGTCAGCACGTACCAAGCCACCGTTTCGCGCGGATCACGTCGGAAGTCTGCTGCGCCCGCAGGACCTGCTCGCCGCGCGTGACGACCACGCCGCGGGGCGGATCGACGACGACCAGCTGCGCGCGATCGAGAACGACGCGATCCGGGACGTGGTGGCGATGCAGAAGGACGTCGGCCTCCAGTCGGCCACCGACGGCGAGTTCCGCCGCACCTCGTGGCACATGGACTTCATCTACCAGCTGAACGGGGTCAAGCAGGTCGACGGCGACAAGATCCACGTCCAGTTCCGCAACGAGGAGGGCGAGTACGACTACGCCCCGCCGGCCATGCGCGTCTCCGAGCGCGTCGGGCTCGGCAAGACGATCTTCGGCGATGCCTTCGAGTTCCTGCGCGACACGGTGGACGGCTCCACGGCCAAGCTCACGATCCCCTCGCCGAGCATGGTCCACTACCGCGGCGGCGACTCCTCGATCGACCGCTCGGTGTACCCGGACCTGGAGGCCTTCTGGGTTGACCTCACAGACGCCTACCGCGAGGAGATCCGGCGCCTGTACGAGCTCGGCTGCCGCTACCTCCAGCTCGACGACACGAGCCTCGCCTACATCAACGACCCGGCGCAGCGCGAGCACATCCTCGAGATCGGCGGCGACCCCGATCACCTGCACGAGCAGTACATCGCGAACATCAACCGCGCGCTGGCGGATCGCCCGGCCGACCTCGCGGTGACCACGCACACCTGCCGCGGCAACAACCAGTCGATGTGGGTCGCCGAGGGCGGCTACGACAAGGTGGCCGACGCCCTCTTCAACAACCTCGAGGTGGACGGCTTCTTCCTCGAGTACGACGACGAGCGCTCGGGCGGCTTCGAGCCGCTGCGCTTCGTGCCGAAGGGCAAGCAGGTGGTGCTCGGCCTGATCACCACGAAGAAGCCCCAGCTCGAGGACAAGGACATGCTGAAGCGCAGGATCGAGGACGCCTCGAAGTTCGTGGACATCGACCAGCTCTGCATCTCCCCGCAGTGCGGCTTCTCCTCAACCGTGGAGGGGAACAACCTCACGCGCGACGAGCAGGCGGCGAAGCTGCGGCTCGTCGTTGAGACGGCCCAGGAGGTCTGGGGCTAGGCGGAGTGCGCGCAGACCGGCGCTGCTCGGCGTGCCGCGGGGATCAGCTTCGTCCCGGATTGGGCTCGGACGTTTACAGCCGCGATAACGGATGCGGATTCAGACGTGAGTGCATTTTCCCCTGATATACAGGGGAAACTGCACGCAGGTCCCGCAGTCCAGCCGTTATTGCGGCTGTAAACGCCCGTCCGGCACCCTCGCCGCGGGGTCGGCGACTTAGGCGGGAGCCGGCGCTGAACTGCGCCGCTCCACCTCGGCCCGCACCAGCGGCGCCACCTCGGTGCCGAACAGCTCGATCGAGCGCAGCACGTCCTTGTGGGCGACCGCGCCGACGCTCATCTGGCCGATGTAGCGCTGGTTGCCGAACAGCTCGTGCTCGAACAGGATCTTCTCGGCGACCTGCTCGGGCGAGCCCGACGGCCAGCGCGCCGCGCGGCGAGCGCAGCGCCTCGTACTCGGGCTGCCCGAGGGCGGCCAGCCGCGCTCGCGGCCGATGCGGTTCATCATCGCCAGGTAGGACTGGGCGAAGGCGGCGTCGGCCTCGGCCGAGCTGTCGCGCCACGAAGGCGTGGGTGTTGATCGCGACCTTGGCGATCGGCCGGGTCGTGGCCGCCGGCCTCGATGGCGCGGCGATAGAGGTCGACCAGCGGCGCGAAGCGCTCGGGCTGGCCGCCGATGATCGCCAGCGTCAGCGGCAGGCCCAGCGCGCCCGCGCGCACCACGGACTGCGGGCGTGCCGCCGACCGCCACCCAGACGGGCAGCGGGTCCTGGACCGGGCGCGGCCACACGCCCGCGTCGTCGAGCGGCGGCGCGGTGGCGTGCCGGACCAGGTGACGTGACTCGGAGTCGCGGATCGCGAGCAGCAGCTCGAGCTTCTCGGCGAAGAGGTCGTCGTAGTCGTCGAGGTCGTAGCCGAACAGCGGGAACGACTCGATGAACGAGCCGCGGCCGGCCATGATCTCGGCGCGCCCGCCGGAGAGCAGGTCGAGCTCGGCGAACTGCTGGAACACGCGCACCGGGTCGTCCGAGCTGAGCACGGTCACGGCGCTGGACAGGCGGATGCGCTCGGTGCGGGCGGCGATCGCGGCCAGCGCGACCGCCGGCGAGGAGACCACGAAGTCGGGGCGGTGGTGCTCGCCGACCGCGAACACGTCGAGTCCCAGCTGATCGGCCAGCTCGGCCTCCTCGAGCAGGTCGCGCATCCGCTGCTCCGGGCTGACGCCGGAGCTGAGGTCGGCGAAGGTGGCGAGTCCGAGTTCCATGGGAACCAGGATAGCAGGTAGTTGAGTACGCAACTACATGCTGGAGACGGACTAGACCGTGAAGACGATCTTGCCGAACAGCTCGCCGCCGGCCATCGCGGCGAACCCCTCGCGCGCGTCGCTCAGCGGCAGCGTGGAGGAGATCAGCGGCCGCACGTCGCCGTCGGCGCAGAAGCGCGCGAGGCGCTGCAGCTCGTCGCGCGTGCCCATGGTCGATCCGACCACCGACAGCTGCAGGAAGAAGACCCGGGTCAGCTCGGCCGACGGCCCGTCGCCGCTGGTCGCGCCCGACACCACCAGCGTGCCGCCCGGCTTGAGCGACTTCACGGAGTGGCTCCAGGTCGCCGCGCCCACGGTCTCCATCACCACGTCCACGCGCTCGGGCAGGCGCGCGCCGGGCTCGAACGCCTGGTCCGCTCCCAGCTCGACCGCCTTGGCGCGCTTGTCCTCGGAGCGGCTGGTCACCCACACGCGCGCGCCTGCCGCGCTGCCGATCGCGATCAGGGCGCTGGCCACGCCGCCGCCCGCGCCCTGGACCAGGACCGTCTTCCCGGGGGTCACGCCCCCGCGCGTGAACAGCATGCGGTACGCGGTGAGCCAGGCGGTGGGGAGGCAGGCCGCCTCCTCGAACGACAGCTCCGCCGGCTTCGGCACCAGGTTGCGCCGCGGCACGGCCACGCGCTCGGCGAACGAGCCGGGGTGCTTCTCAGACAGGAGCGATCGCTTCGGGTCGAAGGTCTCGTCGTCGCGCCAGTCGGGATCCGAGATCACCGCGTGGACGATCACCTCGTTGCCGTCCGGATCCAGGCCGGCGGCGTCACAGCCGAGCATCATCGGCAGGCGATCCTCGCCCAGACCCACCCCGCGCAGCGACCAGAGGTCGTGGTGGTTGAGCGACGCGGCCTTCACGTCCACGATCACCCAGCCGTCGGGTGCCTCGGCGTCCGGCCGCTCGCCCAGCTCCAGGCCGGAGAGCGGATCGTCGGGGTTGATGCTGGCGGCGTAGGCGGCGAACACGAGATCGGCAGCCTACGCGGAACCTCCCGATCAGGTCGGGCAGAGGCGGTAGACGCGGCTCGACTTGCGCGTCTTCCCATGCACCAGATGCACGCGGATGGTCAGCCTGGCCGTGCTCTTCTTCAGCCCGCGCATGTTCACGTCGGCGTAGCGCGCGCGGCCTCGCCGCACGATCCGGACGCGCTTGCCCGCCAGCGTCGCCCGGACGCTGCGCACCCTCGCGCCGCGCGGCGCCCGCACCTTCACGAGGAAGCGACTGCGGCCGCTCTTGCACTTCGCCGCCGCGGGCGAGCGCGGCGTGCCCGCCGCGCCCGAGGAGGCCCCCGACGCGCCGGGCCACACGCTCTTGTCCACCCGCAGCACGTAGAAGCCGCTGGTGCCGTCGCTGAACCAGATCTCCCGCCGCTCGGGCGCGAACGCGGGCTTCGACATCGCGTACGCGCTGGCCATGAAGCCGTTCTCGGAGCGCGGGGCGGGCGGCGGCACGTAGTAGCCGACCTCCTTCGGGTGCACCAGGTCCGAGATGTCGAACAGGCGCAGGCCGGAGGCGATGAAGGAGCAGGCGACGATCTTCGGGTTGGTCTCGCTGGGGATGTTGCAGTAGTGCGCCGCGTAGCCCTGCGCCGGGTTCAGCGTGCCGGGGTCACCCGCCGCGGTGGCGGCCGCGTGCTCGGCCGGCTGATCGATCGCCAGCCGTAGGTTCGAGACGACGAACGGCTTGGCCTCGTTTGAGATGTCGATGATCCTGGCCCCGCCGACCGCGTCCGGGTTCCCGGTCGGGCTGAGGGTCGCCTGGTTGTACTCGTCGAACTCGAGCAGGTAGGGCCTGCCGTTCTCCGTGAACGGGATCGCGTTCTGCGGGATCGACACCGAGTTCCAGGTCAGCCGGCTGACCTCGCGCGCCTGCGGGTTCGCCTTGCGCGCCTGGATCTGGCTCGTGTCGAGGATCAGCAGGTCGCCCTTGGGATCCGCGATGTAGGCGCGGTTGCCGTCGTCGCTGAGGGTCATGCCGTGCGCGTACTCGTTGCCCTGCCAGATGGCGTGCGGCTGCTTGGGATCGGTCACGTCGATCGCGGTGATCGACTGCAGCGCGGTGCTGGTGGCGTAGAAGGTCTTGCCGTCCGCCGAGAAGCCGCTCTCGTGCCCGAAGCGCGCGTACGGGCCGTCGGCGTCCAGCACCGGGTGGCGGCAGTCGTCGTGGACGTCGTAGATCGAGACGAGGCCCGGCGCGGTGGCCAGGTTGCCGGCCACGGCAGCCAACAGCCCGCGCTTGGGATTGAGGTTCAGCGACTCGTGCGGCGAGAGCATCGCGGGCGTGGTGAGCGTGTCCGTCTGCACCGGGTGCGCCGGGTCGGACATGTCGAGCACCGCCACGCCCACCGATCCGCCGCCGGGGTTGAGCGCGTTCAGCGGGAACATCAGCGTGGTGTCGTAGTAGGCGCACTCGCGCCCGTGCGTGTCGATGTAGCGGAACACCTTGAAGCCGCCCTCGGTGCCCTGGTGGCCGACGAGCGAGACGTTGCAGCTGAGGCTGTTCGCGGCCGACCCCGCCGGTACGCGGCCGTCCACGCCCGGCTGCGGCTTCGAGCCGGGGCCGCAGTGTCCGAGCGGCGTGGCCGTCAGCGGCGGCTCGGCGGGATGCTGGATCGGCACCGTCGCCGGGGTGTCCCCGGGGCCCTGGCCGATGGCGAACAGGTCGTTGGTCGGCCCCGACTGGGCGTAGGCGCCGGTCGCGACCTCGACGACCGTGACCGTGGCCGCCACGGCGGCCATCAGTGCCAGCACACGCGTCAGCCTGGTGGCGCCCAGCCACCAACGCGCGATCGCTCGTTTCCGCTCCCCCGCCATTCCCGAAGCCTCCGCGGGCGAGAGTACAGAAGCGAATTGAGTTATGGCGCAGTTGGCAGAGAGAGGCCCCTGTGCGCCATCCTCCTTGGCAGATGGCCACCTCCGACGCCACCACGGTCGACGCCGGCGGGCGCGAGCTGCGGGTCTCGAGTCCCGATCGCGTGATCTTCCCCGCGACCGAGCGCACGGCCGATATCACCAAGCTCGACATCGTCGAGTACTACCTGGCGGTGGAGGACGGCATCATGCGCGCCCTTGAGCGGCGTCCGACCACGCTCGAGCGCTGGCCGAAGGGCGTGCACCCGGGAATCGTCCTGTCCACGCGCGAGAAGGGCGGCGGCGACGCGTTCTTCCAGAAGCGCGTCCCACGCGGCGCGCCCGACTACCTCAAGACGGCGCGCATCGAGTTCCCGTCCGGCCGCCACGCGGACGAGATCTGCCCGACCGAGGTGGCCGTGGTGGGCTGGGCGGCCCAGATGGGCACGATCACCTTCCACCCCTGGCCGGTGCGCGAGAACGATGTGGATCACCCCGACGAGCTGCGCATCGACCTGGACCCGCAGCCGGGCACGGACTTCGAGGATGCCGTTCGCGTGGCGGCCGAGGCCCGGCTGCTGCTGGACGATCTGGGCTACGTCGGCTTCCCGAAGACCTCCGGGGGCCGCGGGGTGCACATCTACGTGCGCATCGAGCCGCGCTGGACGTTCACCGACGTCCGCCACGCGGCGATCGCGTTCGGGCGCGAGCTGGAGCGCCGCCTTCCCGGCGAGGTGACCACGAAGTGGTGGAAGGAGGAGCGCGGCCAGCGCGTGTTCGTGGATTACAACCAGAACGCGCGGGACCGCACGATCGCATCCGCCTACAGCGTCCGGCCGAGGCCCGGCGCACCGGTGTCGGCGCCGCTCGAGTGGGACGAGCTGCCGAACGTCCAGCCGGAGGACTTCACGGTCGAGACCATGCCCGCGCGCTTCGCGGAGCTGGGCGATCGCCACGCGGCGATCAACGACGTGTCGCACTCGCTGGAGCCGCTGCTCGACATCTACGAGCGCGACGAGGCCGAGGGGCTCACCGACATGCCGTATCCGCCGGACTACCCGAAGATGCCGGGTGAGCCGAAGCGCGTGCAGCCGTCACGCGACCGCGACCGCCCGAAGGACTGACCCGGGGTTCAGTTCCTGATGGGTTGGAGCCCGGCCGCAATCCGGGCCAGTGCTCCTACGGTCTTTGCCGCGCCCTCGGGCATCAGCGCCGACGGCGAAGCGCCGGGATGCTGGGGTGCGATGCGCACGCGCAGCACGCCCGGGCGGGTCTGGAAGCGCAGGGGCGGTTCGAGCTGCACCGTCTCGCCGTCGATGCCAGCCGGCACGCTTCGGTTGGAGCGCACCTCGAAGGACGGCGCGGTCCACTCCCGCACTGCGCGCTCGGCGAGCCGCCCGCCGCTGCCGCGATCGCCGCGCGGACCGGCCACCGTGATTCCGAGCAGCCCGTCATCGATCCGTGGCCGCGTGCCCGAGCCGACGGCGCGGCCCAGCCGGTAGCGGTTGTTCGAGATCATGATCACGGCGCCCGAGTGGTGCTCGTGCCCGCCGGGTCCCGTCCATGCCAGGTCGAGCCCCGTGCCGCCGGGTCCGAGTACGTCGGGCACCGTGTCGAGCAGCGTGCGTAGCTTGGCCTCGCGGTAACCCGGGCGCTCGACCGCCTCGGCGTAGAGGCCGAGCGAGACGTTGTTCACGAACACCTGCCCGTTCACCTCCGCCAGATCCACGCGGCGCTCGCCGCCGTCGACGAACGCATCGAGCGCGCCGACCACGTCGTCGCGGTCCACGCCGAGGTCGAGCGCGAAGTGATTGCGTGTGCCGGCGGGTATGCAGGCGTATGGCAGGTCGAGCTCAGCCGCGATCGCGGCGACGATCGCCTGTGAGCCGTCGCCGCCGGCCATGGCGAGCCCATTCGCCCCGTCGGCGACCGCCTTGCGCACGAGCCCGTCAAGGTCCCACGGGGGGCCGAATTCGATCGGCTCGATCCCGCGCGCCCGCGCTTCGTCCGCCACCGCGAACCGCTCGGCCTTGCCGCCGCCCGACTTGGGGTTGTAGAAGAGCACTGGCCGCTCCGGCGGCGGCTGGCGCGGCAGATCCGCGCGGGCGCTGAACGCGGCGCGCGCGCAGACGAGGCTCAGCACGAGCGCGGCGACCACGGCCACCTCCTCGAGCGGACCGTGATTCAGCAGCAGCACGATCGCCGCGGCGAACCCAAGCGCGCCCACCGCGAGCCCTGCGACGCGCAGCGGGCCACGCCGCAGCGCCCCGTGCCAGGCCGCGAGCGCCCCGACGCCGACGCAGGCGAGCGCGAACAGGCCGCGCGGGAACTTGTCCACGGCGATCACCAGCGCGAGGACGAGCCCTCCGAAGAAAAGCAGGAGGGCGCCGAGCGCCGCCGCTCGCTGCTGGCTCTTAGGATCATTCATACGTGGACCTTCCCTCCGGCGACCCCGCCACGCCTCGGCCGCGACCCGCGCGCTGGCTGGAGGATGCCGAGCGGCTCGACGTGGCCATCTACGCGGCCATCGCGCAGACGCCCACGCCCGCGCTCGACCGCGCGATGTCGCGCCTCTCGCAGGCTGCCAACTACTCCCGCCTGTCGCTGGCCTCGGCCGCCGTGCTCGCAGCGCGCGGCGGGCGCCAGGGACGGCGCGCCGCGAGGATGGGGCTCGCCTCCGTTGCGTTGACGTCGGGTGTGGTGAACCTCGGCGTAAAGCCGCTCGGTCGCCGCCGGCGGCCCGACCGCGCGGCCGAGCAGGTTCCGCTGGCGCGTCACGTGCCCATGCCGACCTCCACCTCGTTTCCCTCCGGGCACTCCGCCGCCGCGTTCGCCTTCGCCACGGGCGTGGGCCACGTGCTGCCGTCGGCGGCCGTCCCGCTGCGCGCGCTCGCAGCGCTCGTCGCCTACTCCCGCGTGCACACGGGGGTCCACTACCCCGGCGACGTCGTCGCCGGCGCGCTGATCGGGTCGGCGCTCGCCCAACTCGCGACGCGTGCGCTCGACGGATGGGACGGGCGTGTGGCTCACGATGACGGCACCGCGCCAAGATTCTTGCCCCTCGGCCTCCGGGGCATCACCCGAAAGGTATGAAACGCACTCCGCAGGACTCGCCGGAGAGCGTCAGCGGCGCTCTCGAGCGTTGGCTTGCCGCGGAGGGCGACCCGACGCTGGGCAGCCTGATCGATTTGTTCGGGCGCGGCAGCTTCGCGCTCGTGTTCGTGCTGCTGCTGGGCGTGCCCGCGCTGCCGCTGCCCACGGGCGGCGCAACGCACGTGTTCGAGGTCATCGCGGTGTTGCTCGCCATCGAGCTGATCGCAGGCCGCAACGAGATCTGGCTGCCCGACCGCTGGCGCAAGCTCGACCTCGCCGGTCCACGCAAGCAGAAATTCATCCGCGGCCTGATGAAGCTGATCCGGCGCCTGGAGCGCATCTCGCGCCCGCGCCTCTCGTTCCTGTTCGACCACCGGCTGAGCAACATCGTGTTCGGGCTGTTCGCGGCCGCCGGCTCGATCGCCGCGTTCCTCGCGCCCCCGTTCACCGGGCTCGACACCCTCCCAGCGCTGGGAGTGGTGCTGCTCTCACTCGGCGTCCTGCTCGAGGACATCGCGGTGGTGTTCGCAGGACTCGTGGTGGGCGCGGCCGGTGTGACGCTCGAGATCGTGCTCGGGAAGGCGGCGGTCTCGGGGATCAGCAGCCTCTTCTGACCAGTCGCTAGCCTGGTCGAAGTGCGATCACTGGCCCGTTCGTCCTTCAGGCATCGTCGTGTCGTCCTCGGTCTCTGGCTCGCGGTGCTGGTGGCGCTCTCGCTCATTCACGGCGCCGCCGGCAGCGACTACCGCGACTCCTTCAAGCTGAAGGGCACCGACAGCGCCGACGCGCTGGCGCTGCTCCAGCAGGCTTCGCCCAAGGCCTCCGGCGACAGCGACCGGATCGTGATCGCCACGAGCGGCGGCAAGTCGGTCACCGACCCGGCCGTGAAGGCGCGTGTCGACTCGATGCTCGCGGAGGTGGCGAAGCAGCCGCACGTCGGCACGGTCACGTCGCCCTTCGCGCCCGGCGCGTCGGGGCAGATCGCTTCAAACGGCAAGGTCGCCTACGCCACCGTCACCTTCGACCAGCAGGCGAACGACCTGCCCGAGAGCGCTGCGAAGCGCGTGATCTCGGTGGCCCAGTCGGCCGAGAACGACAACATCCGCGTCGAGCTCGGCGGCCAGGCGATCGAGCTCGCCAACCGCCAGGGCGTGGGCGGCACCGGCTTCGGCTTCCTCGCCGCGGCGGTCGTCCTGTTCCTCGTCTTCGGCTCCCTGCTCGGGATGCTCCTGCCGCTGGTCACAACGGGCTTCGCGCTCGGCACCGGCATCGCGGTGATCGGGCTGCTCTCGCACGTGATCACGATGGCGTCGTTCAGCTCGGAGCTGTCGCTGCTGATCGGGCTCGGCGTCGGGGTCGACTACGCGCTGTTCATCGTCACGCGCTTCCGCCAGGGCCTGCTGCGCGGCCTGGACCCGGAGACGGCCGCGATCGACGCGATCGACACCTCGGGGCGGGCGGTGCTGTTCGCCGGCGTGACCGTCTGCATCGCGCTGCTCGGCATGTTCGCGCTCGGCGTCAGCTTCCTCTACGGGGTCGCGATCGCCGCATCGATCGTCGTCGCCTTCACGGTCATCGCCGCGCTCACGCTGCTGCCTGCGCTGCTCGGCTTCCTCGGGCCGCAGGTGCTCGGCCGCAAGCTCCGGCGCCAGCTGGCCGAGCAGGGCCGGCTGTCCGACACCGACGAGTCGCCCGGCTGGAGCCGCTGGGCCGGGCGCCTGCAGCGCCGACCCGCGCTCTTCGCGATCGCCGCCACGGCGCTGATGCTGCTGATCGCGGTCCCGTTCCTGTCGATCCGGCTCGGCTCGTCCGACCAGGGCAACGATCCCACGAGCACGACCACCCGCCAGGCCTACGACCTGCTGGCGAAGGGCTTCGGCCCCGGCTTCAACGGCCCGCTGCAGCTCGTGGCGAAGGTGCCCGACCAGGCGGCCGAGCAGCAGTTCGCGAGCGTGGTCGCAGGCGGCGAAGACGACCAAGGACGTGGTGGCGGTCACGCCTGCGCGCGTGATCGGCGGCGAGGGAGGCGCGCCGCTGTGGCGGTCGCCAACGTGGTGCCGCGAGGGCTCGCCGCAGGACGCCTCGACCACCGACCTCGTCGAACCGTCTGCGCGACCACACGATCCCCGACGCGACCGGGAACAGCGAGCTGAACGTGCTCGTCGGCGGCCAGACGGCGATCTTCGAGGACTTCTCGAAGGTTCTGGCGAACAAGCTGCCGCTGTTCATCGGCGTGGTCGTGCTGCTGTCGTTCCTGCTGCTGATGGCGGTGTTCCGCAGCCTCGTGGTCCCGGCGATGGCATCGGTGATGAACCTGCTTGTCCGCCGCGCGCCGCGTTCGGCGTCATCACGGCGATCTTCCAGTGGGGCTGGGGCGCGTCGCTGATCGGCGTCGACCGCACCGGTCCGATCGAGGCCTTCCTGCCGGTGATGGTGTTCGCGATCCTGTTCGGCCTCTCGATGGACTACGAGGTGTTCCTCGTCAGCCGCATCTACGAGGAGTGGCACAAGCGCGGGGACAACGACGAGGCGATCACCCACGGCCTGTCGGCCACCGGTCGCACGATCACCGCCGCCGCGGCGATCATGGTGCTCGTCTTCGCGGCCTTCGTGCTCGGCGGCGAGCGGGTGATCAAGCTGTTCGGCATCGGGCTGGCCAGCGCGGTGTTCCTCGACGCGCTGGTCGTGCGCAGCGTGCTCGTGCCGTCGCTGATGCTCGTGATCGGCAAGCCCAACTGGTGGCTGCCCCGCTGGCTCGATCGCCTGATTCCGCACCTCAACGTCGAGGGCGGGGCGGACACAGAGCCGGCCGAGCATGTCCGCGCCCCCCTGCCGCGCGTAGCGCCCGACTCCTCGGGCTGACCATCGAAGGGTCTCGGATCCAGCGTGATCGTCCTCTACGACGGCGAGTGCGGCTTCTGCCGCTGGACGACCGCCTGGGCCCTACGGCGAGACCGGCATCACGAGCTGGCCGTCGCGCCGATCCAGTCCCCCACCGGGGCCCGGCTCCTCGCCGACCTGGCACCGACCGACCGCCTGCGCTCGGTGCACGTGGTCCACGCGGACGCTTCGCGCGACTCGGGAGCCGCGGCCGTTCTCGCCGTGTTGAACGCGCTGCCGTCCACGACGCGGCTCGCGCGGCTGCTCGCCGCCTGGCCCCGCGGGATCGATCTGGGATATCGCCTGGTGGCCGGGCATCGCCGCGAGGTCAGCCGGCTGGTACCCGCGCGGGCGAAGCGAAGGGCCGACGGGCTGCTCGCGCGGGCGGCCTCGGCCTAGGCCCGACCACCAAGCCCGAGCCGGTCGGGCAGCTCCACGATCTCTCGCTCCGCCGCGTCGGGGAACGCTCGCATCACCTCGTCGCCGAGCAGCCTGCGCTCGAGGTCGATCCTCCCGCGTTCGGACTCGTCGGCAACCTCGCCGAGGTGGTCGTAGAGCGCGTGGAGGCGGCGGACGATCTGCGGTGATGACGCGCCGTAGCGGCGAATCTCCATCAGCCCCAGCTCCGCGTACGCCCTCCAGGTCGGCGCGGCCACACGGGCGCGCGGCACCCCGTCGGCGTCCACCACGACCGACGGGCCGGGGTGACGGCCGGCGAGCTCCACGAGCAGCGCCTCGATCCGGTCGAGCGACTGCACGGCCGTCGTCGGATCGTTCACCGCGGGCGACAGGGCCCGGATGGCGATGTCCACGAGCATCCTCAGCGCGAAGGCGGGATCCTGGTCGATGGTGCGCTGCCGGGCGAAGACGAACACGCGCTCCGCCTGCTGGGCCTCGGGTGGGGACTCGCAGCCGCTGATCCGCAGCATCACCTTGCCCGGCGTGACGTATTCCCCGACCATCGGCACGACGTCCACGAGGCCGCCGGTGCGGTCGGCGAGGCGGAGCAGAGCCGCGCGATCCACGGCTGCGATCACCGCGGGCGCGCCGGCGTGCCGGATCTCCAGAGCCTCGAGGTCCGGCGCTCGCTCGGCGACCTCTGCCACGCCGTCGGCGGCACGGTGGGGATGCACGTCGTCGATCACCGCGTAGCCGCGGCGCATCAGAGCGCGCAGGATGCCGCCGATCTGAGTGTTCTCGAACGCGCGCTGGACCAGAGCCACGAACGCACCGAGCGTGACCAGCGCGAGCAGCAGGCCGAACAGCACAGTGGCAGCGGGCACGTAGTCGGGGCCGAAGCGGTCGGTCTGGCGGCCGATCGAAGCGAGGGCGAACAGCGAGTAGACCGCGGTCGCCGTCGGCAGCGCCAGGCCGGCGATCACGACCGGATCGCGCCGCAGCCGGGCGGCGAGCCTGGGGGAGTAGGACGTCGTCTGGATCTGCGCGGCGACGAACACCGCCGAGAACACGATCCCGGTGAACGTGATCATGCCGCCGGCCAGGGCTCCGAAGATCGTCTGCACGGCACCCGCGGCGATCGGCAGGCTGTCCCTGTCGCCGAGATGCTGGTCCAGGAGCGGCAGGCAGATCGCCAGGACGACCGCGATCACGTTGGCCGCGAGCACGAAGACCCACATCGCCGAGCTCAGCCAGATGCGCAGGCGGAACAGGCGCCCGGCCGCGCTGACCTCGTGGTGCGCGTGCCGCCGGTGGGTGGTGACGCTCAAGGCGTATCCGGGACGATCACCGGCACGGCCGCCTCCACCTGCACGCCGCTGCCCGCGCGCTTCGACTCGGCGATGCGGCGCATCCGGAGGCCGTGCAGCGGACCAGCGAGCGTGGACAGCGCGCCGGCGCCCACCAGCGCCGCAGCGGTCGACGAGCGCATGTGACCGCCGTCGACGGCGACCGTCGTGATCGCCACTACGAGCGGCAGCTGCGTGGCTGTGAAGAACGCGAGCGCCATCCGATCCTCCTTGAGCGGGAGCACACGCCGGTAGAGCAGGATCGCCGGCGTGCCCCGCACCACCAGGAAGAGCACGAAGAAGATCCCGAGCTTGACGACGCCGGAAACGCTCGAGAAGAGCGCGTCCACGTCGAGGCGCATCCCGCTCACCACGAAGAAGAACGGGATGAACACCCCGAACGCGATCGCGTTCAGCTTGGAGTCGAAGATCGGCATCTCGCGTGTCTGCAGGACCTGTCTCGTGATCAGTCCCGCCGCGAACCCGCCGAGAAGCAGATCGAGGCCCAGGTCGGACGCGAGCAGCGCCAGCGCGAAGACCAGGACCACGATCCAGCGGACCGCCAGCTGGGAGCTCGACTCGAGCGTCTTCTCGAACAGCGGCATCGTCCGGCTCGAGGAGCGGACCGCGAGCACCGCGACGCCCACCGCCAGCGTCACGAAGCCGACCAGGATGAGCGCGTTGTGCACGGCGCTCTGCGTGGAGAGGACGAGCGTGAGCAGCAGAATCGGCCCGAACTCCCCGACGGCTCCGGCGGCGAGGAGGTAGGTGCCGAAGCGGGTGCGCAGCTCGCCCGTGTCGGAGAGCACGGGGATCAGGGTGCCGATGGCGGTGGTCGAGATTGCCGACCCCACGTAGATCAGCGACACGACGATGCCCAGGAGAGAGAGCAGCCCGCCGAGCGTGTAGGCGATCGCGAGCGACATCGCCCACCCGAACAGGGCGAGCCTGAGCGGCTCTCCACGGATGCGCGCGATGTCGATCTCATAGCCGGCGAAGAAGAACAGCATCCCCAGGCCGAGGTCCGCGAAGAACTGCGTGAACCCGTCGACGTGCGCGAGGTCGAGCAGCTGCGGGCCGATCACCACGCCCAAAGCCAGCTCGAGCACCACCACCGGGATGAACAGCCCGCGCGACCCGATGACGGTCGACAGCGTTGCCGCGAGCGCCGCGGCCACCACGATCGCTAGGAACGACCCCGTATCGACGCGGATCCCCACGACCGAGACCCCTAGTGCTTGAACGACTCCGCGGCGTGCTCCGCCCGTCCCGGCAGGGGCTCGTCCAGGGCCTCGAGCTCGGCCGTCTGCTTGCGCAGATCAGCGAGGAAGAGATCGGCCATGTCCTGAGTCATCCCCGCGCGCACGACCACGCGCAACACCGACAGGTCCTGGCGGTTCTCGGGGAACGTGTAGGCCGGAACGAGCCAGCCGAACTCGCGCAGTCGCGCGGACACGTCGAACACCGTGTAGTTGGTGACCTCCGGCTTCACGGCGAAGGCGAGCACCGGGCAGCTCGCTGCCGTCGGTGATCAGCTGGTAGGGCCCGATGCTGTCGATCTCGCGCGCGATGTGCTGCGCGACGGTCGACGCGGCCATCTGGACGATCTCGTAGCCCTCTCGTCCGAGGCTGAGGAACATGAAGTACTGCGCGATCACCTCGCTCCCCGGGCGCGAGAAGTTGAGCGCGAAGGTGGGCATGCTGCCGCCCAGGTAGTTCACGTCGAACACGAGGTCGCGCGGGAGCTTCTCGGCGTCGCGCCAGATCGCCCAGCCCACGCCCGGGTAGACGAGCCCGTACTTGTGCCCCGACGCGTTGATCGAGTGCACTCGCGGGAGCTGGAAGTCCCATTCGAGCTCGGGCTGCACGAACGGCGCGACGAAGCCGCCCGACGCCCCGTCCACGTGCACCGGCACGTCCGGGCCGCCGCCGGCCGCGAGCGCGTCGAGCGCCTCGCAGATCTCCTTCACCGGCTCGTAGCTGCCGTCGAACGTGGAGCCGAGGATCGCGACCACGCCGATCGTGTTCTCGTCGCAGTGCGCCGCGGCCTCGTCGGCGGTGAGGTGAAAGCGATCGCCCTCCATCGGGACCAGACGGGGCTCGACATCCCAGTAGCGGCAGAACTTGTCCCAGCACACCTGGACGTTCACGCCCATCACGAGGTTGGGCCGGTCCACCGGCTTGCCGGCCGCCTTCATGCGCTCGCGCCAGCGCCACTTGAGGGCGAGCCCGCCGAGCATCGCGGCCTCGCTCGACCCGGTGGTGGAAGTGCCGGTGACGTCCTCGTGCCCGGGGGCGTGCCAGAGGCGGCCGATGATGTTCACGCAGCGCTTCTCGAACTCCGCCGTCTGCGGGTACTCGTCCTTGTCGATCATGTTCTTGTCGGCGGTGTCCGCCATCAGGCGCGCCGCGTAGGGCGGCATCCACGTCGTCACGAACGTCGCCAGGTTCAGCCGCGCGCTGCCGTCGAGGAGCAGCTCGTTCGAGAGGAGGTCGTACGCGACCTGCCCGCCGGTGCCGTCGTGGGGCATCTCCTTGCGGGGAAGCGACAGCACGCCGGATTCGCGCACCAGAGCCGAGGCGAATGCTTCCTGCTTGTTGTGGAGCGTCATCTTGTCCAACGTCCTTTCAGGCTGAGGTTTGGCGCGTCGCAGCGTTCCGCCCCCGACCTTCGCGACTGCGCGTGCTGCCCGCATCCTCCGAACCGGGTGACATCCCGAGTGCGTGCGAGGATCGCCGCGTGCAATCGGGCCCCGGTTGGTGGGCGCCTCGCAAGGCGCAATGGTGGATAGCGATCCTGTTCGCGCTTGGCTCTGCCTGCTTTGCGATCGGGCCGTTCCCCGGTTTCCTCCAGGCGGTCGGAGGGGTCGCCGACGCGGCCGTCTTCTTTGCGGGGTCGATCGCGTTCACATCCGCGGCCGCGCTCCAGTTCGGCACCACTCCCCGGAGCGACCGCAGGGACCGTTGGGCCGACGGCGTGCAACTCGCGGGGACCCTCTTCTTCAACCTCAGTACCTGGCGGGCGCTCGACGCGGCGTTCGACAACGCGGCCACGAACCGTCTGGTCTGGCGGCCGGACATCGGCGGTTCGGTGTGCTTCCTGGTCGCGAGCTACCTCGCCTGCCTCGGCGTGCCGCGGCGAACGCGCTCGTTCCGGATCGCGGCGCTGAACATGGCCGGCTCGGTGTTCTTCGGTATCGCCGCTGTGGCGTCCTACGTGGTGCCGTCGACCGGCGACGTGCTGGACCTCGCCGCCGCCAATTTCACGACGGCCGTCGGGGCACTCTGCTTCCTGGCCGGCTCGCTCCTGCTCCTGCCGGCGGGCGACTCATCACCACCCGCGCCGGCGGCCGTGGCGGCGAGCGCGGGGTCGGGCTGACCGTCGCAGGCCGTGAGGGTTGCGCAGTTAGGCTGCGCTGCTATGGAGGAGCAGGTGACGCAGCTGGTGGAGGAGCAGGCCGCTCTCCGGCGGGTGGCCACCGCGGTTGCGGGCGGCGCTCAGCCCGAGGTGGTGTTCTCGCTGGTCACCGAGGAGGCGGGGCGCCTGCTCGGCGCCAGCTCCGCCGGGACGATCCGCTACGAGCCCGACGAGAAGAGCGCGATCGTGGTGGGTCGCTGGCACGGCACCGGGCCGCCCGGCATGGAGGTGGGTACCCAGGTGCCTGTGGCAGGGGACACAGGGGTGGCCCACGTGCTGCGCACGGGCAAGCCGGTGCGGATCGACAACTTCGAGGGCCGAAAGGGCTGGATCGCGGAAGAGATGCACCGGCTTGGATTCAGCCGCAGCGTCAGCGCGCCGATCACCGTCGCCGGCCGCATCTGGGGCGCCCTGATCGTCGCGGCCGCCGGGCAGGAGCCGATGCCGCCCGGGACGGAGACGCGCCTCTGCGAGTTCGCGGATCTCGTGGTCCTTGCGCTGTCGTCCGCCACCGCACGGCAGGAGCTGATCGAGTCGCGCGCGCGGATCGTGCAGGCCGGTGACGAGGCGCGCCGCAGACTCGAGCGCGACCTGCACGACGGTGCGCAGCAGCGATTGGTCTCGCTCGCGCTCACGTTGCGACTGGCCGCGGATGCGCTGAGGACGGACACGGAGCGCGGCCGCGAGCTGCTCGACAACGCACGCTCCGAGCTGGACCAGGCAATCGACGAGCTCCGCGAGCTCGCCCGCGGGATCCACCCGGCGGTGCTCATGGAGCGCGGTCTGGCGGCGGCGGTCGCCCTGTTGGCCGGGCGCTCGGAGGTCCCGGTCAAGCTGTCGGTGACCACCGAGCGCTTTCCATCCGCTATCGAGGCCGCTGGCTACTTCGTGGTGGCCGAGGGACTCACCAACGTGGCGCGCTACTCGGAGGCGTCGAATGCGGCGGTGAGCATCTCGAACGTGGACGGGCGCCTGGTGGTCGAGGTGGAGGACGACGGCAAGGGCGGGGCAGACGCCAGCCGCGGCTCGGGCCTGCGTGGGCTCGCCGACCGCGTCGAGGTGCTGAACGGCTCGATCTCGCTCCAGAGCCCGGAGGGCGAGGGCACGCGGCTGAGGGCTGAGTTCGAGGTGACCTAGGCCCGCAGGCAAAGCCCTTGCATGTCACATGCGGCCGTCCTGCTCGGTCATCAGAGGAGACCCCGAGCAGAGGAATGGACATGAAGACCACGGCCGGCACCTCGATCTCCGACCTTCGCGCCGACCTGAACGGCGAGCTGATTGCCCCCGACGACTCCCGCTACGACGACGCGCGCGCCGTCTTCTTCACCGGATTTGGCGCCCGGCCTGCGGCGATCGTGCGCGCTGCCGATGCTTCCGACGTCTCCAGCGTGGTCACCATGACACGGGAGACCGGCGCCGAGCTCGCGGTGCGCAGCGGCGGTCACAGCCGTGCCGGGCACGGGACCTCCGAGGGCGGGATCGTTCTCGACCTCTCTGAGATGAACGCGATGGAGATCGATGTCGACAGCCGAACCGCCTGGGTGCAGACCGGCGTGAAGGCGGGCGACTACACCAGGGCGACGGGCGAGCACGGCCTCGCGACCGGGTTCGGCGACACGGCCACGGTGGGCGTCGGTGGGATTACCCTGAGTGGCGGCATCGGCTTCCTGGTCCGCAAGCACGGGCTCACGATCGATGACCTGCTGGGCGCCGAGGTGGTGACCGCCGACGGCGAGCTCCTCGAGGTGGACGACGAGAGTCACCCCGATCTCTTCTGGGCGCTCCGCGGCGGGGGCGGCAACTTCGGGGTTGCGACCCGGTTGCGCTTCCGGCTCCATGAGGTCGACGTGGTCCTCGGCGGCATGCTCATGCTCCCGGCGAGCGCCGGGCTGATCGCCGGGTTGGTCGCCGCGGCAGAGGCGGCACCCGAGGAGCTCTCGGTGATCGCCAACATTCTCAAGGCGCCGCCGGCGCCGTTCATCCCCGCCGAGCAGCACGGCAAGCCGGTCGTGATGGCACTTATGGTCTACGCGGGCGATGTCGAAGCCGGCGAGAGTGCGATCGCACCGATCCGTGCGCTCGCGACTCCGCTTGCCGACATGGTCCGCCCGATCCGCTACCCGCAGATGTACGAGGGGCCGGAGGGGCCGCCCCCGGCGTTCGCCGGGGGGACGAACGTTCTCCTCGATGCTTTCTCGTCCGCGGCGCCGGAGGCCATCCTCGAGCACCTCGAGACCTCAACCGCCCCACTGGCCGCCGCCCAGTTGCGCGTACTCGGCGGGGCGATGGCGCGCGTCCCCGACGGCGCGACCGCGTTCGGTCATCGCGGGGCGAAGATGATGGTGAACGTCGCCGCGATGTACCAGCGCCCGGAGGACGGCCCGGAGCACGAGGCCTGGGCCGGCAGCCTGGCGACGGCGCTGTCCGATGGCACTCCCGCGGCCTATGTCGGTTTCCTGGGAGACGACGGGGAGCGGGGCATCCGACGCGCCTATCCGTCGGCCACCCTCGACCGCCTCGCTGAGGTGAAGCGCAGGTACGACCCGGACAACGTCTTCCGCCTCAACCACAACGTGCCGCCCGGGGCTCAGGTCACGTAACCGCCTGCTTCACGAGCGCGGCGATCTTCGCCTCTTCGCTGGCGGTCAGCTTCTTCAGCGCGAAGGCGGTCGGCCACATGACCCCGTCGTCGAGGTTCGCGTTCTCGCTGAAGCCGAGCGTCGCGTACCTCGTCTTGAACTTCCCCCCGCTCTGGAAGAAGCAGACGACCTTGTCGTCCTTCGCGTAAGCGGGCATCCCGTACCAGGTCCTGGGCGAGAGGTCCGGCGCGCTGGCCTTCACGATCTTGTGCAGCCGCTTGGCCATCGCGCGATCGGGCGCGGACATCTCCGCGATCTTCTCGAGCACCTCGCTCTCGCCGTCGGCCTTCTTTTTGTTCGCCTTCAGCTCCTTGGCGCGCTCCTTCATCGCGGCTCGTTCCTCGGGCGTGAATCCTGTGGACTTCCTTGGGCTCATTGGAATCTCCTCGAGCTGGATGGGGATCAAGTTTCCTGCGCGATCGCGGAGGCCGCCGTCGCGACGCCCGCCGGCTCCCAGTCGAAGCCGTCCGGGTCGCTGAACGAGCCAAGATCGCTGCCGACGACGATTCGGTGCGAGCCGCTGCCGTCCGGGGAGGTGCCGGCGTCCTTGGCCAGCGCGGAGCGCCCGTAGAGCGCCAGCTTGACGTTTGCAGTGTCGAACTGGACGTACTTGCGTCCGAAGCTCTTCGCCACCTCGAGGCCGCGCTCGACGTAGAACCACTTGCTCGCGACAACGTCCTCGACTCCCAGCAGAAGCACGAACTCGTCGATGTCCTTCGTGGCGGGCCCGCGGTCCTTCTTCGATGACGTCGCAACCTTCCAGATCGACCCGTCCGGAGCCTTTATGACGCCGCCGTAGCCCCAGAAGCTCTTCTTGGCCGGCTTCAGCGCCGTTGCGCCGGCGTCCATGGCGGCGCCGATCAGCGCGTCGACCGTGGCCGGCTGGGACACCACGAGCGACAGGGTGAACGCGCGAAAGCCGGTCGTCGGCGCGTCCGAGGCGCGGAGGGCCAGCCGATCGTCCAGACCGAACGCGGCGGTGTAGAAGGCGTTCGCCGCGGCGGTGTCGGGCACCTCGAGGGTCACGGATTCGATGAAGGTCATGGCAGGCTCCTTTCGTGACTGGTTTGTGATTGCCCGGATGGCGCGCATCATGGTAGCGCACAATTGTGGTGATCTACAATGATTGTGTCTGTCCAGCGAATCTGCGAGGCTTGAGCAATGACCGCGTCCGTATCGAACGACCTCGAGGTGGCGGAGTTCGCCGGCCAGCTCTTCTTCCGGCTGTGGCGGGCCTCGCACACGCGAACCGCGGAGAAGCTCGACTCGATCGGTCTCACGCCCGCGCTGTTCGCGCTGCTCAACGTGCTCGGCGCCCGTGAAGGGTCCATCCAGCACCGGCTCAGCTCCGACATGGGTATCGACCCAAGCGCGATGGTCAAGCTGATCAACGAGCTCGAAGAGGCGGGGCTGGCCAAGCGCCAGCGGCGTCCGGGCGATCGCCGGGCCTGGGAGGTGTCGATCACGCCGAAGGGCCGGCGGGCCCTGAATCGAGCCAGAGAGCTCGTCGCCCAGGTGGAGGACGAGGTGCTGGGCGGCCTCACCGCCGCCGATCGCCGTCAGCTGCTCACGCTTCTCCGGCGGGCGCTCGTCTCAGCGCCCGCGCAACCTCCCTGGAGCCCTGAGGAGGAGGAGGTCTAGACCTCGCCCACCCAGTCGGCGACGGCCTCGGGTGGATCGCCGTGCCACTGCGCCCTGACGGACAGCCGGATCAGCTCGTCGGGGTCGCGGTCGAAGCTCGCCTCGCCACCGTGGGAGCCGAGGTAGAGCACCACCGCGTTGGCCACCGACACGGCCGGGTTCTCGGCGTCGTAGTCGGCGCCCTCATCGGCGATCGCCAGCCGCTCCTCGAGGTTCTGCACGGCGCTGACCGGCTCGTCGTCGTCCTCGAACTGCTCCGCCAGCCTCGCCAGCGCCGGATCGGTGCCGTCGGGGTCGCAGACCTCCACGGCGCGCCGGACCACATCTGCGACGGTTGGGAGTCGGCGATCCATGGCGCGAGATAGTACGCCTCGGCGCCGTGATGTACTCCAGGAACCCGCGATGATGCCGACGACTATCTCTGCCCTCCTTGACACGGGTCACGACAGTGACGCCGCTCTGATCGTCGGCGAGGCCGGGAAGGTCGTCGTCTTCGATGAACTGCGCTCGAGAGTCCACGCGCTGGCCGAGACGCTCGCCGCCCGCGGGGTGGCTCGCGGTGATCGCGTGGCGCTCGTCATCCCCGACGGTCCGAACCTCGTACAGCTGCTCTTCGCGATAAACGCACTGGGCGCCAGCGCCGCTCCGCTCAACCCCGCGTATAAGCACGACGAGTATGCGTTCTACCTCGACGACCTGAAGCCACGCTTCCTGCTGCTTCCCGATGGTGAGATCGGTGCCGCGCGCGAGGCGATCGGATCCGCCACCGAGATCATCGAGGTGGCCGATGGCCCGGTGCTCCTCGGATCGAGTGCGCGCCAGGCATTCGATCCCGCGCTCCCCGAGGACGTCGCGTTGCTCCTGCACACAAGCGGGACCACAAGCCGACCCAAGCAGGTGCCGCTCACCCACGCCAACATCGCGGCGTCGGTGCAGACGATCGCCGCCTTCTACGGCCTCACGCGCGAAGACGTGTCGTACTGCGCCATGCCGCTCTTTCACGTTCACGGGCTCGTTGCTTCGGTCTGGTCGTCGCTTGCCGTTGGCGGTTGCGTTGTCGTCCCGCGCCGTCTGACGCCGAGTGGATTTTGGGCCCAGGCCCGCGAGCACGACGCCACCTGGTTCTCCGCCGGCCCGACGCTCCACCAGATGCTTCTCGGCCGCGCCCCGGCCGATACGCAGCTCCCATCCCTCCGCTTCGTCCGGTCGTGCAGCTCCGCGCTCTCGCCCGCGCAGATGACGCGCATGGAGGAGACGCTTGGCGTGCCGGTGGTCGAGGCCTATGGCATGACGGAGGCCAGCCACCAGATGGCCTCCAACCCCCTGCCTCCCGCCCCACGGCTCCCTGGCAGCGTGGGAGTGCCCACCGGGGTCGAGCTGCAAATCGTCGACTCGGCCGGGACTCCGGTGGCGGCCGGTGACGCCGGCGAGGTCGTAATCCGCGGTGACGGCGTCATGAGCGGATACCAGAACAACCCCGACGCAAACGCCGAGTCGTTCTTCGACGGATGGTTTCGCACCGGCGACCGGGGCTGGTTGGACGACGGCTATCTGAGGCTTGTCGGTCGGCTGAAGGAGATGATCCTGCGCGGTGGCGAGAACATCTCGCCCTACGAGATCGAGGACGTGCTCAAGGCACACCCGGCCGTCGTGGACGCCGTCTGCTTCGGAGTCGATGACGACAAGTACGGCGAGAAGGTAGGCGCGGCCATCGTTGTGTCTGACGAGGCCGCAGAGGGCGAGCTGACGAGCTGGTGCGCCGAGCGCCTGGCAGCGTTCAAGGTGCCGGAGGTGATCCGCATCGTCGACGAAATTCCTCGCACGGCAACCGGAAAGGTCCAGCGCAAGCGCGTCGGCCAGGCCGTGCTCGGAGACGCCGGGTGAAGGTGGCCGTCGTCGGCGCGGGCGCGATTGGCGCCTACGTCGGCGCGGCGCTCAACGCCGGCGGCGTGGATGTGACCTTGATCGCTCGCGGTCCGCACCTACGCGCGATGCAGACGGAGGGCGTCCGCGTGCTCAGTCCCCGCGGCGATTTCATCGCCCACCCCGAGGCGACCGACCAGCTCGACGCAATCGGCGACGCCGACGTCGTCTTTCTGGGTCTCAAGGCCTACAGCCTCGCCGAGATGGCGCCCCGCATTGGCGCGGCGATGCGGCCCGACGCTGCAGTGGTCTGCGCCCAGAACGGCATCCCGTACTGGTACTTCCACAATCACGGGGGACCGCTCGAGGGCACGACGCTCGAGTCGGTCGATCCGGGCGGGATCATCGCGCGCTCGCTCCCACCCGAGTCGGCGATCGGCTGCGTCGTCTACTGCGCCACGGAGATCGTGGAGCCCGGTGTGATCCGTCATGTGGAGGGGACGCGGTTCGCGATCTGTGAGCCCGACGGCTCACGGAGCGAGCGCTGTGTCGCGATCTCCGCGGCGTTCCGGGCCGGCGGCCTGAAGGCGCCCATCGATGCGCAGCTGCGCAGCCAGATCTGGCTGAAGCTGGTTGGCAACGCCGCGTTGAACCCGGTCAGCGCGCTCACTGGCGCGACGCTCGGGGAGCTCGCCCGTTCGCCCGGCATGGTGGAGCTGCTTCGCGCGCTGCTCGAGGAGGCGGCCGCCGTGGGGGCGCGCCTGGGGGTGGAGCTGCCCGTTTCGCTGGAGCGGCGACTCCAGGCCGCGTTCGAGGTCGGCGACCACCGGACCTCGATGCTCATGGACCGCGAGGCCGGCAAGCCGCTCGAGCATCAGTGCATGACCGGGGCGATCATCGAGCTGGCGCGCATGCTGGAGGTCCCCGTGCCACGGATCGAGACCGTGCACGAGTGCATCTCGCAGGTGGACGCTTTAAGCCGGGAAGCGACGGTTCGATGAGCAGCGATCCATCGCGCCAGCGGCCGAGTGAGCGTAGACTCGCGCCGCGTAGCCAAGCCCTGGTAGACGCGCGCGGCCGTCGCCTCCACGGTCACGGGACCTTGAGTCCCGACCGAAGGGAGCGACATGTCCACCGAGACCGCACCCACCGCCTACCGTCTCGCCTCCGGCGACGGGCTCGCCGATGTCTGGTGGAAGACGGGCCGAATCACCGTCAAGGCGGGCCCTGAGCAGACCGGCAACGCCTTCTCGCAATTCGTGCTCGACGACCCGCTCGGCGGCGGCCCGCCCCTCCACGTCCATCACAACGAGGACGAGACCTTCTACGTCCTCGAGGGCCAGGTCACGATGTTCATCGGCGACGAGCAGATCGACCTCGAGGCGGGCGACTACTGCTTTGGCCCGCGCGACATCCCACACGCCTACCTGGTGCGCTCCGAGCGCGCGCGGATGCTCGTGACCATCAGCCCCTCGGGCTCCGAGCAGATCTTCGTCACCCTGGGCGTCCCCGTCACGGGCGCCGAGCCGCCAACCGACACGGTGATGCCGCCGATGCCCGAGATGGCACGCCTGTTCGGCGCCTACGGCGCGGAGATCCTGGGTCCACCGCCCTCTCTGAGCGACCTGACCTAGCGAGGGCGAGGGCGAGGCCCTCGGCATCTGAGTTGCGAGATGCCGCGCAGCCCTTCAGATGGCGAGGGCCGGAATCGAACCGGCGACACCACGATTTTCAGTCGTGTGCTCTACCAACTGAGCTACCTCGCCAAAGCCCGGTGATGGTAGCGACAGACGCTCGCTAGTCTGCGGCCGATGAGCGAGCTAATACACACCTGTTACAGGATCGGCGACATCGATCGCTCGGTCGCGTTCTACAAGGCGTTGGGCTTCGACGAGATCGGCCGGATGCCGATCCGTGACGAGGCGATCAACGTGTTCATGGGCCTGCCGGAAGACGGCGCGCGCCTCGAGCTGACCTACAACCACGGCGTCGACTCCTACGAGCTCGGCACCGGCTACAACCACATCGCCGTCACGACCGAAGACCTGGACGGCAAGCTGGCCAACCTCAAGGAACAGGGCATCGAGCCCGAAAAGCCCCCGTACACGGTCGTCGAGGGTGGCTCCCGTATCTGCTTCGTGCGCGACCCCGACGGTTACAGGATCGAATTGATCGAACGCTGAATGCGCAAGGCAGTCGCCACAGCCCTGGCACTTCTGACCGTCGCTGTCGCCGGTTGCGGCAGCGGCGGGTCGGGTAGCGGCGGAGGCGACCCGCTCGGAAACGCGCTCGGCTACCTGCCGAAGAGCGCGCCGTTCGTGGTCGCGATCGACACGAACCTGAAGGGCAGCCAGTGGCAGGCGCTCGGCACGATCGCCGGCAAGTTCTCGTTCGGGGGCCAGGTCGAGGACCAGCTCAAGCAGGCCGTGAACAAGCAGGGCCTGAACTTCGACACCCAGGTCAAGCCGCTGCTCGGCAACCCGGCCGTGATCGCGGCGCCCGACGTGCAGAGCTTTCTCGGCGACGGCAACGGCTTCATCGTGGCCCTCGAGGTGAAGGACAAGGACAAGCTCTCCAGCCTCCTGAAGCAGAGCAAGGACCTGAAGCCCGACGGCAGTTCCAACGGCGCCACCCTCTACAGCCAGACCGACGGGGGCGGGGAGACCGCTCAGCAGGACGACGTGCTCCTGGCCTCCGACAACAAGGCACACCTGCTGCAGGCCCTCGGGCAGCACGACAAGGGCGACGGCCTGACCGCCAACCAGTTCGAGGACGCTCTCGCGGACCTGCCGAAGGACGCCCTCGTCCGCATCTACGCGGACGTGCAGAGCCTGCTCGGGCAGAGCCCCGGCTCGGCGGCGGCGCGCAAGATCAAGTGGGTGGCTGCGCTGCGCACGCTGGGGGTCACCGGCTCGGCCAGCGCCAACGCGATCTCCTTCGACATGAACCTGAAGACCGATCCGGAGGGCCTGACCGACGCCGACGTGCCGATCGCGACCGGCGACGACTCGCCGGGCGTCTCAGGCAAGCCCGGTGAGCTCGTGTTCGGCCTGCGCGGGCTGAACCAGGTGGCGATCTTCGCCCAGAGCGCCGCGCAGACGATCAGCCCGGGCAGCTTCGGCGACTTCGAGCGGGCCAAGGCTCAGATCGGCGCCCAGCTCGGGATCGACGTCGATAAGGACGTGATCGAACAGTTCTCGGGCGACACCACGGTGGCGGTCAGCCTCGACGGCGGCTACGCGCTCCGCGCCGAGCCGAAGGACCCGGCCGCCCTCTCGAGGACCCTGGCGAAGCTCGCTCACGTTCTGCCCTCGTTCGCCGGCGGCGCCGGGCTTCACGGCGCACGCCTGACCAAGGCGGGCGGGCTCTACAAGCTCACCGGAGCGGGCGACAAGACCATCTACTTCGGCGTGGTCGGCAAGGTCTTCGCGCTCGCCACCGACCCGGCCCGCCTTGCGGAGCTCGCCGCAGCCACCCCCACCGAGGTGCCCGGGGCGAAGGGCGCGTTCGTGACGAGCTCGGACGCGGGCGCGATCGTCGGGAAGCTCGTGGCGGGCATCGCCGGCGGCGGTCTCAGCGGTCAGCTCGGCGGGGCACTGGTCAGCGGGCCACTGGGCAATCTCGACGGCTGGGTGAACGCCAGCACGTCCGGTCTCAAGGGCCACCTGCAGCTCGGGATCAAGTAGCGCCGCGCGGGCTCAGCTCGCCTGCATCCGCGTCATCAGCTCGAGCGCGCCGTTCTTGTTCAGCGGCTCGTTCAGGTTGCCGCACTTGGGCGACTGCACGCAGGACGGGCAGCCGGAGCGGCAGGGGCACTCGTCGATCAGCCGGCGGGCGTCCGCCACCAGCGTCTCGAAGCAGGTGAAGCCGATACGCGTGATGCCCACGCCACCGGGGTGGCCGTCGTAGATGAAGATCGTGGGCCGGCCGGTCTGAGGGTGGAAGGCCGTGGACAGGCCGCCGATGTCCCAGCGGTCGCACATCGCGATCAGCGGCAGCACCGCGATCTGCCCGTGCTCGGCGGCGTGGATCGAGCCCTGGAGCACGTCCAGCGGGAACTCCTCACGCAACAGCGGCTCGGGCAACTCGTACCAGAGCGCCTGGGTGACGAAGTGCTGCTGCGGCAGCTCGAGCGGCAGCAGGTCGAGGATCTCGTTGTCCGCCACGCGCTTCTTCTGGAAGGCAACCACCTCCTCGGTGACCGAGACGATGCCGAACGACAGCTCCACGCCCAGCGTCGAGCGCTGGTCGCGCACCTGCTCGATGTAGGTGTCGCTCTCCTTCTTCGGCTGCGTGTACCAGTCGCCGTTGAACGTGCGCACCACCGCGCGCCGGTTCTGAAGGTCGAGCTCCTCCACCTCGTAGGCCTGGCCCATGTGGAGGTAGACGGCGCCGGGGTGGACGGTCGAGTGCGCGCGGGCGGCGTCCACCGTGCCGATGATCTCCCCGCCGCCCGCGTCCACCACGGCGAAGGAGTCGAGCCCGGCCGATCGCAGCGACACGCGCCCGGCCGGAAAGCCCTCGCCGCGCGGCGTGTAGCGCTCGGCGCGCTCCCGCAGCTCGCCGCGCTTGACGAGGATGTCCGCGTAGCCCTGCCAGCGGGGGCCCAACGTCTCGGCGTCGTCGGCGGACAGAGGCATCTCGTACGCGGCGGTCACCAGGTGCTGGAGGTGGATCACCTCGTTCTCGGAGTCGAGGATCGCCGACTCCACCGGGCGGTCGAGAAACTCCTCCGGATGGCGGCAGAAGAACTGGTCGAGCGCGTCGTCGCCCGCCACGTAGAGGGCCAGCCCGGGCGTCCGACGGCCGGCGCGGCCCCACATCTGCCGCAGGCTCGCCACCGTGCCCGGGAAGGTCACGCAGATGGCGGCGTCGAGGTCGCCCACGTCGATGCCCAGCTCGAGCGCATCCGTGGCCACCACCGCCAGCAGCTCACCGTCGGCCAGGCGGCGCTCGATCTCCCGCCGCTGCGCAGGCGTGTAGCCCGCCCGGTAGGGCGCGATCCGCTCGGCCAGGTCGCCTCGGCCAGCGTCCTCGAGGCGCAGGCGCGCGAACTTCTGGATCAGCTCGACGCCGCGGCGCGACTTCAGGAAGCAGATCGTTCGCACCTCGCGCTCCATCAGCTCCACCAGCAGCGCGGCGGCCTCGGACAGGGACGAGGTGCGGATGCCCTTGTCCACGTCCACCAGCGGCGGGTTCCACATCGCGATCTTGCGATCGGCGCGCGGGGCGCCGTCGTGCTGCACGAGCGTGAAGTCGAGGCCGGTTAGCTCCTCGGCCAGCTCCAGCGGGTTGGCGATCGTCGCGCTGGTGAGCACGAAGCGCGGCTCGGTGCCGTACGCGTTGGCCAGCCGCCTCAGCCGGCGCAGCACGTTGGCCACGTGCGACCCGAACACGCCGCGGTAGACGTGCGCCTCATCCACCACCACCCAGGCGAGGTTGGCCAGCACGTCGCCCCAGTTCTTGTGGTGGGGCAGCACGCCCACGTGCAGCATGTCGGGGTTCGTGAGGATCAGGTTGGAGCGGTTGCGGATCGCGCGGCGCTCGTCGCGGGGGGTGTCGCCGTCGTAGATGGCGTGACGCAGGAAACGCGCCCTGAGCTGGGAGAGCTTGCGCGCCTGGTCCTGAGCGAGCGCCTTGGTGGGGTAGAGGTAGAGCGCCCGGGCACGCGGGTCATGCGCGAGCGTGTCGAGCACCGGCAGGTTGAACGCCAGCGACTTGCCGCTGGCCGTGCCCGTGGTCACGATCGTGTGCCCCGCGCGCGCGGCCTCGAGCGCGGCGGCCTGGTGCGAGTAGAGCTGCTCCACGCCGCTCGTCGCGAGCGCCTCGAGCAGCGCCGGATGCAGATCGCCCGGCAGCGGCGCGAGCTCGGCCGCCTGGGCCCCCACGTGGCTGGTGGTGACGAGCTGCTCCCCCCTGGCGGCCTCGAGGAACTCGTCCCAGGGCATTTTCGAGGTGACGATGGCCACGGAGTTGAGCCTATTCGCGGCCGATGACTAGTGTCCCGACACCCGACACCCGGCACCCGAGACCCAAATGATTCGCTGCGTATACACCGACCTCGACGGCACCCTCCTCACCGCGGGCTCACTCTTCCGCGACGCCGAGGGCGGCTTCACGCTGATGCCCGCCCGTGCGCTCGAGGCCTGCCACCGCGCGGGCGTCGAGGTGGTGATCAAGTCGGGCCGGCGCAAGGCGCAGGTAATGGAGGACGCGCGACTGATGGGTCAGACGTCCTACATCTTCGAGATGGGCTGCGGGATGGTGATCGACGGCGAGGAGACGATGTTCACGGGCGACCTCCAGCCGTCCGACGGCAGATCGATCTACGACCAGATCGAGGATTCAGGTGCGCCGCAACTGCTGCTCGACACCTACCCAGGGCTGCTCGAGTACCACGAGCCCTGGCACCTCAACCGCGAGATCTCGCACCTATTTCGCGGGCTGGTGCCCGTGGAGGAGGCCGACGCCCTGCTCGCCGAGCGGGGCCACGGTGCGGTGCGCCTGGTGGACAACGGGGCGATCGTGCCGAAGACGACGCTGCCCGACCTGCCGGGGCCACCGCACGTCTACCACCTGATGCCCAAGCAGGCCTCGAAGGCCGACGCCGTGGTGCGTCACATGCGGGCGCGCGGCTACGCGCCCGAGGAGTGCATCGGCGTGGGCGATTCGCGCGAGGATCTCGGCGTGGCCGCCGTGGTGGGACGCTTCTTCCTGGTGGCGAACGCGGTGGAGAAGGACCCCGACGTGACGCGGGACGCGCCCGGCAACGTGGAGGTCACCGAGGGACGCAACGGCGAGGGCTTCTACGAGGCCGTGATCAGGTCGCTGGCGGAACGTCAGCTTTGATCGACTGACGTCCGGCGCGCGCCTGCCTGCCGACGATGAAGACGACGATCGCGATCGTCGCCAGCAGCGAGTAATGGGAGATCTTGTGGACCACGTCCACGGCCGGCTGTCCGATGCCATACCCGAGACCCACCAGTAGGCCGGCCCAGAGGAGCGCTCCCAGCGCGTCGCAGACCATGAAGACCACCAGCCGCATGCGGCTCCAGCCCGCCGCCGCGTCGATGAGAGCCGACGGCACCGGCAGCACGAACGACAGGATCACCGCGACGGCGCCGTAGCGGGCCATCAGCCGCTGCACCCGCTCGCCGCGCTTCTCGGCCTTCGGATGTGAGCCGCCGAGCATCTGCATCGCGCGGGGGCCCCAGCGACGGCCCGCCCACCAAAAGGCCCAGTCGAACGCGATCAGCGACGGGATGCCCGCCAGCAGGGCCACGGCGAGCGATGCGTGACCGGTGCGAGCCAGTGCGCCCATCGTCACGATCGCGACGGTGGACCCACGCAGCATCTCGAGCAGCGCCGGGTGGCTGCCCACCAGCGTGGGCACGAGCGGAAGCAGCAGCAGCGCGTAGAGGCCGCTCGCCACAATGCCGCCCATGATCAGCACGTCCGCGCGCGCCGGCCGGCCATCCCACGGGAGACCGTTGTTGCGCTGTGTGGGGATCTGGGCCATTACCACCAGGATGCTAGGCGGTCGCTCGCCAAGCGCTGACTGCGTTTAGAGTCGCCTCGGCAAGATCCTCCGACAAAAAGGACGAGATGAACACCTACGTGATTTTGCGCCGCAGCGGCTGGAGCTCTCCCGAAGAGCTGGGCGCGGCCGCCGAGCGCTCGACCAAGGTGGGCAACGAGGACATGCCGGACGACGTGCGCTGGATTCGCAGCTACGTGCTCGAGGAGGGCGGCGGCTCGGTGGGCACCGTGTGCATCTACCAGGCCACGAGCCCTGAGGCGATCCGCGAGCACGCGTCGAAGGCCGACCTGCCCGTCGACGAGATCATTCCCGTCGTCGACACGGTGCTCGTCCGCGCCGACCCCTGAGCCGGGCCTAGGGCTCGCGCTCGAGCGCGGCCTCGAAGGCGGCCGCGGCGTCATCGCCGTGCACCGCGAAGATCACATGCTCCAGCTCGCCCTGATGGCGGCGCACCGCGCCGACCATCAGCGGTGCGGCCTCGTCGAGCGGGAAGCCGCCGACGCCGGTGCCGAAGGCCACCAGAGCGAGCGAGCGGCAGCCGAGCTGCTCGGCCTTCGCCAGCGTGGACTCGGTGGCGCGCTCGATGATCTCGGCCGAGGTCGGGCCGCCGAGCACCATGGTGGCCGCGTGGATCACGTAGCGGCAGGGCAGTTCGCCGGCGCCCGTCTCCACGGCCTCGCCGAGCCCGATCGGCGCCTTCTCATCCGACTCGCGCTGGATCGCGGGACCGCCCGCACGGCTGATCGCACCGGCCACACCGCCGCCGTGCATGAGCTGCGTGTTTGCGGCGTTGGCGATCGCGTCCACCTCGAGCCTCGTCACATCCGCCTGCTGTACCTCGATCTTCACGGCCGCTAGTGCACGAGGCGCACGGCCTTGACCATCGTCGTGGCGCCGCCCGCGGAGTTCCGTCCCACCACGGTCAGCTTCGCGACCATCGAGTGGCGGCGGTGGATCAGCTTGCGCAGGGTGGACAGGCTGTGCCGCGTGAGCCGCAGCCTCAGGACCACCTTGTGCCCGGCGCGCGCGTGGCGGTGCGTGACGCCGCGGAAGCGCAGCACGTGGTTGTGGCGCCGGCTGATCGTGACCCGAGCGCTGCCCACGATCGTGCCCGCCTGGTTCGGGGTCACGCCGATCTTGAGCCGCTTGACCCGCACGATGTGCTGGAGCTTGCGGATGCTCAGCGTGAGCTGCGGGCCGGGCGGCGGGGGCTGGCCCACGAGCGGGCACGGCCCAGGCGTCGGGTTCGAGTCGGGCGCGATCCGGTACACGCTGCCGCTCCCGAACGACGCGGCGTAGAGGCAGTTGCCGGCGTCCTCGCCGAAGCTCGACAGAGCGCTGACCGACAGCCCCAGGGCGCTGTCACCCCAGGCGCTCGGCTGCCCGAGGACGAGCGAGCGCAGCCCGGATTTCGACAGATCGCCGTACACGTAACGGCCCACGAGCGGGCCGAGCGAGGGGTCGCGCACCACGTAGCCGCCGATGATGCCGGAGCCGCAGAAGGCGCCACCGCCGCAGCTGTGCGGGTACTGGAACACGGGCGCCACCACGGGCGACGGCTTGGTCGCGCACTCGCTGCTGGGCGCCGAGGAGTTGGCGCGGTTGCCCTCGTAACAGGGCCAGCCGTAGTTGGCCCCAACGTTCTGGCCGCGGTGGGCGAAGTCGATCTCCTCCTGGGAGCTCTCGCCCACGTCGCCGATCACGAGGTCACCTGTGGCCGTGTCAAACGAGAAGCGCCACGGGTTGCGGAGCCCGTACGCCCAGATCTCGGGACAGGTCGCCCCGCCGTTCGAGCCGCTCGCGCACAGCGAGCCGCCGAACGGGTTGCCCGCCGGGATCGCGTAGGGCGAGCCCGAGCCGGGGTTGATGCGCAGGATCTTGCCGAGCAGGACGTTCTTCTTCTGGGCGTTCTGCTGGCTGTCGTTGCCTCCGCCGCCGTCGCCGGTCGAGATGTAGAGGTCCCCGTCGGGGCCGAACTGGAGCTGGCCGCCGTTGTGGTTGGTCTGGCTCGGGTGAGGGATCGTGAGCAGCACGCGCTCCGAGGCCGGGTCGGCGAGGTTCGGGTTGGTGGCCGAGCGCCGGAACTCGCTCACGTGCTCGTCGCAGCCGGGGGACGATGGGCAGTTGCGGCTCGTGTAATAGACGTAGAACTTGCCGCTCGTCGCGTAGTCGGGCGGGAACGCCATTGACAGCAGGCCCTGTTCGGTGCCGCCCGGCTGCTTGACCTTGCTCGTGATGTCGAGGAACGGCGCCGCTTGCCGCACGCCGCCCACCATCAGCGCGATCTTGCCGCCCTGCTGGGTGACGAACAGGCGCGAGGCATCGCCCGCGGGCGCGGTCACGTACGTGGGCGCGGCGAAGCTGCCCACCTTCACGAGCTGAACCGCGTGAGCGGAAGGCGCGGCCACGACCCCCACCAGCAGCGCAGCAAGGCATCCGGCCTTCCTGAGCACCGAATGAAGGTAGCGACCGACCATAAAGACGCTGTCGGCGTCCTCTGCGTACGGGTACGATCGCGCAATGCGCCTTTCATATGCGCACGGCGCATCGGACGTGCCGCTGCTGGGCGAGACGATCGGGGCCAACCTCGAGCGGACCGTGGCCCGGGTACCCGACGCCGACGCGCTCGTCTCCCGTCACCAGGACGTGCGCTACAGCTACGCCGAGCTGAACGAGCGGGTGGACGAGCTTGCTCGCGCGCTGATGGCGCTCGGCTTCGAGCCGGGCGACGCGGCTCGGCATCTGGAGTCCCAACTGCGCCGAGTGGGTGCTGCTGCAGTACGCGACGGCCAAGGCGGGCGTCGATCCTCGTGAACATCAACCCGGCCTACCGGACCACCGAGCTCGAGTACGCGCTCAACCAGTCGGGCTGCCGGGCGCTGATCGCGGCGCGCTCGTTCAAGACCTCGGACTACGAGGCGATGGTGGCGGAGGTCGCGCCCAGGCTGCGCACGATCGAGCGCACCTGGTTCCTCGACTCGGGCGACTGGGACGAGCTGCTCGGCGGGCGCCGCCTCGGTGGATCAGGCCGACCTGAGGGCCCGCGCCGGCTCGCTCCAGTTCGACGACCCGATCAACATCCAGTACACGAGCGGCACCACCGGCTTCCCCAAGGGCGCGACGCTCACCCACCACAACATCCTCAACAACGGCTTCTTCGTCGGCGAGTGCTGCCGCTACACGGAGGCCGACCGCGTCTGCATCCCGGTGCCGTTCTACCACTGCTTCGGCATGGTGCTCGGCAACCTGGCCTGCACCACGCACGGCGCCTGCATGGTCGTTGCCGGACGCGGCCTTCGAGCCGCGCTCGGTGCTCGAGGCGGTCGAGGCCGAGCGCTGCACCTCGCTCTACGGCGTGCCGACGATGTTCATCGCCGAGCTCGACCACCCGGACTTCGGCAAGTTCGACCTACAGCTCGCTGCGCACGGGGATCATGGCCGGCTCGCCGTGCCCGGTCGAGGTGATGAAGCAGGGTGGTGGAGCGGATGCACATGGAGGAGGTGACGATCTGCTACGGCATGACGGAGACCTCGCCGGTGTCGACCCAGACCGGGGCCGACGACAGCCTCGAGCAGCGCGTCGGCACCGTCGGCCGCGTGCACCCGCACGTCGAGATCAAGATCGTCGACCCCGAGAGCGGCGAGACGGTGCCGCGCGGCGAGCCCGGCGAGCTGCTGCACCCGCGGCTACTCCGTGATGCTCGGCTACTGGGACGATCCGGAGCGCACCGCCGAGGCGATCGACCCCGCCCGCTGGATGCACACCGGCGACCTCGCCACGATGGACGACGACGGCTACGTGAACATCGTCGGGCGCATCAAGGACATGATCATCCGCGGCGGCGAGAACGTGTATCCGCGCGAGATCGAGGAGTTCCTCTACACCCACCCCGAGGTCGCGGACGTCTCAGGTGATCGGCGTGCCCGACGAGAAGTACGGCGAGGAGATCATGGCCTGGGTGCAGGCTGCGCGAGGGCGCCTCCCTGTCGGACGAGGACCTCAAGGAGTTCTGCCGCGGCAAGATCGCCCACTACAAGGTGCCGCGCTACGTGGAGTTCGTCGACGAGTTCCCGATGACGGTCACCGGCAAGGTGCAGAAGTTCAAGATGCGCGAGGTGGCGGTGGAGAAGCTGGGCCTGAAGGAGGCCGTGACGGCCTAGCTGAGGAGCTGCTCGATCGAGCACTCCTCGGGCGACTTGTCCTCACGCCAGCGCAGGAACTTGGCCCCGTGCCGCACCCGGCGGCCCGTGATGTGGTCGAAGGACACCTCGCAGACCAGCTCGGGGCGCAGCCCCTCCCAGACCAGCTCCTCGTCGGACTTCCAGCGAGACGCCTCGCCCTGGCCGCGCTCGCCGGTGCGGTAGGGCTCGAGCAGGCCGAGCAGCTCGCGCTTCTGCTTGGCCGTGAAGCCCGAGGTGTGGCCCACCACGCGCAGCTCGCCGGCCTCGTCGTCGAATAGTCCGAGGATCAGCGAGCCGACGGTGTTCTCCTCCTTGCCGAAGCGGAACGCCATCACCACCATGTCGGCGGTGCGCACGCGCTTGATCTTCAGCATGCCGGTGCGCTCCCCCGGCAGGTAGCGGGCGTCCGCCTCCTTCGCGATCACGCCCTCGGAGCGCCCGGTGAACCAGACCTCGGCGGCCTTCGGGTCGTCGGTCGAGGGCGTGAGCTGCACCGGATCCGCCACCACGGCCGTCAGCCGCTCGCGGCGCTCGGTGTACGGCAGGTCGCACAGCAGCTCGTCGTCCTCGGCCAGGAGGTCGAAGGCCACGAAGCCGGCGGGCGTCTCCTTCGAGAGCATCTCCACGCGCGAGGCCGCGGGGTGGATGCGCTGGCTCAGGAGGTCGAACTCCTGGATGCCGTCCACCTCGATGATCATCTCGCCGTCCAGCACGAGCCGCTGCCCGGGCAGGGCCAGGATCTGCTCGACGATCTCCGGGAAGTAGCGGTTCATCGGCTTCCCGTTGCGGGACTGGAGTTGCACGTCGTCGCCGTCGCGGAACACGAGCGTGCGGAACCCGTCCCACTTGGGCTCGAAGCGCCAGCCGTCGCCATCCGGGAGCTCCTTGGCGGGACGCGCCAGCTGAGGCTTGACAGGGGGCTTCAGTGGGAGAGACATGGCTAGGATCCTTGCATGGCCGATCATGAGGCGACCGTCGCGGAGGAGGAGTACCTCCAGACGATCTACTGGCTGAAGGAGGCGGGGCTGCCGATCACCGGCGCGAACATCGCCCGCGCCATGCAGCTCTCGGCCCCCACCGTCCACGAGATGGTGGGTCGCCTGGAGGCCGACGGGTACGTGAAGCGCGGCGACGACAAGTCGCTCGACTTCACCGACTCGGGCCACGAGCACGCCTCCGCCGTGGTGCGCCGCCACCGCCTGATCGAGCGCTTCCTCACCGACGTGCTCGGCATCCCGTGGCACGAGGTGCACGAGGAGGCGGAGCGGCTCGAGCACGCGATGTCGCCCGTCCTCGAGGAGCGCATGCTCGCCGCCATCGGCGACGCCACCACCTGCCCGCACGGCCACCCGATCGTGGAGGGCGTGCGGATCGAGGGCGTGCCGCTGGCGGACGTCGAGCAGGGCGCCAAGGTGCGCGTGCTGCGCTTCGAGAACGAGGCCGAGGACCTGCTGATCTACCTCAACGACGCCGGCCTCTTCCCGGGCCTCGAGGGCACACTCGGGTCGGCCGACGAGGACGAGGTCACGATCGACGCCGGCGGCGAGAGCCACTCGGTCACGCGCAGCGTGGCGGAGACCGTCTCGGTGATCGCGGACCCGTCACCCCCGGCGCGCACGGTGCTGCCGGACAAGCTGGTGCTGACGAAGGATCGCTTCGGGCGTTAGCGGCGCCCGGGAACAGCATCAATAAGGGCGGCTCGAGGCGGGGTTTCTCGGCAAGCGTCCTGCTTTGACAACCGTATGCGTTGTCAAAGCAGGACGCTTCCACCAATAACTACAAAGGCGGCGGCGTCACCGGCGGCACGGTTGCCGGGAGGCTGCGGCGGGCCAGGAGGTCGAAGTACAGCAGCGTCAGCATCAGCGCCTGGAACGGAGCGGTGATCACCGAGGCCACGATCTCCCCGACCAGCGCGATCGCCTGGCTGTCGGCCGCCTTCGCCCAGATCTCGAAGGGCAGCTCGAACAGCCTCCCGCCGATGCCCACCGAGATGCCTGCGAGCAGCGCGATGCCGCACACGCGCCACCACATGCCGGTCACCAGCTCGGCGCTGCGCTGAAGCGCCCCCATCCCGCGGCGGCCGTCGAGCACCACGGCCTGCGGGGCGAAGTACCAGCGCACGAGCAGCCAGATCCCCGGCACGACGAACAGGAAGAAGCCGCCGATCACCCCGGCCGCCCCCAGCAGCACCGCGAAGAACACGGGGCCGAAGGCCTCGAGGCCGCCCAGGATCGCCGGGCCCGGCTTCGGCCGGCCGCCGTCGGCCACCACGAGCAGCGCGTGCACCACCATGGCGGTGACGAGCGGGATGGTCAGCAGGTACACCTGCGCGAGCACGACGGCCTGGGCCGCCAGCGTCACGCTGGTCGAGTAGCCGCCGCTCAGCTGCCCCAGTCCGATGCCGGAGACCACGAGCTCGACCGGGATGACCACCGCGGCGCCGAGCGCCATGAAGGTGGCGAAATGGGCCGAGTAGGTGTTGAAGCTGTCCCGGAACAGCCCGCCGATATCACGAGGCCGCAGCAGCTCGAGCCGCGGGCCGTCGGTCACGCCGCGGCGCCCGCCAGGCTCTTGTAGGCGGCTGCCAGCCGGGTCACGCCCTCGTCGATCTCGTCCGGCCTCACGCCGGAGAAGGCCAGCCGCAGCGCGTTCTGGCCGCCCTCGATGAGGAAGTCCGTGCCCTTGATGAACACCACGCCGCGCTCGCGCGCGCTCTCATGCAGCAGGTCCACGTCAGCGTCCTCCGGCAGCTCGACCCAGAGGAAGTAGCCGCCCTCGGGTGCCACGAAGCGCGCCTCGGGCAGCTCGCGCTCGAGCGCCTCGCAGAGGGCGTCACGCCGCTCGCGCAGCGCGGTCTTGACGGTCTCGATCGACCCGTCGAGCGCGCCCGAGCGGCAGAACTCGTTGACGATGGCCTGCGACACCATGCTCGGCGAGATGTAGGTCTCGGTGGCGATCTTCACCGTGGCGGCGATCGCCGGCTCCGGTCCGACGAGATAGCCCACCCGGATTCCGGGGCAGACCGTCTTCGAGAAGGACGAGGCGTAGATGACCTTGTCGGCGCGGTCCAGCGACAGCATCGTCGGCAGCCGCTCACCCGAGAAGCGCAGCTCCACGTACGGGTCGTCCTCGAACAGCACGAAGTCGTACTGCTCAGCCAGCTCGAGCAGACGCCGCCGCTTGTCGAGCGACAGCGTGTAGCCGGCCGGGTTCTGGAAGTTGGGGATCACGTGGGCGAGCTTCGGCCGCGCGCCCTCCGCCAGCGCCACGGCGAGCGCCTCCACGTCGATGCCGTCGGGCTCGAGTGGAATGGCGAGGATGTCGGCGTCCAGATTGCGGAGCGCAAGCAGCGTGCGGTCGTAGGTGGGCGCCTCGACCACCACCAGGTCGCCGGGCGCCACCATGCAGCTCGAACAGGAAGGCGTCCGCCTGCATCGAGCCGTTCGTGGTCACCACCTGCTCCACGGGCACGCTGTGGCGGTCAGCGATCCATTCCCGCAGCGGCGGGTAGCCGACGGCGGTGCCGTACGCGAAGGCACCGCCGGGGTCCGCGCGCAGGGCGCGGTAGGCGCAGTCGGCGAGCTCGTCGGCCGCGATGATGTCGAGCGAGGGCGCGCCGCGCGCGAAGGAAATCACTTTTTGGTCTGCGTTCATCGACCAGCCAAGATACGCGAAGGCGGCGCTCAGACGGCCGTTCGGACCGTCTCTGCCGCTATCTCGGCCACTTCTGTGGGGGTGCGGCCCACGCGCACGCCCTTGGCCTCGAGCGCCTCGGCCTTCGCCGCGGCGGTGCCCTTCGAGCCGGAGACGATCGCGCCGGCGTGGCCCATCGTCTTGCCGGGCGGCGCGGTGAAGCCCGCGATGTAGCCCACCACCGGCTTGGAGACGTGCTCCGCGATGTAGTCCGCGGTGCGCTCCTCTTCGTCGCCGCCGATCTCGCCGCACATCACGATCAGCTCGGTCTCCGGATCGGCCTCGAACTGCGACACGATGTCGATGAAGGACGAGCCCGCGATCGGGTCGCCGCCGATGCCCACGATCGACGAGTTGCCGAGGCCGCGCTCGGCCAGCTCCTTGCCGATCTGGTAGGTCAGCGTGCCGGAGCGCGACACCACGCCCACGTTGCCCTCCGAGAAGAAGTGCGCGGGGATGATGCCCACGTTGGCCTTGCCGGGCGACAGGATGCCCGGGCAGTTGGGGCCGATCAGGCGGGTGGTGCTGGTGCGCTTGAGGTGCGTGTAGACGCGCAGCATGTCGTGCACGGGGATGCCCTCGGTGATGCAGATGATCAGCTCGACCTCGGCGTCGATGGCCTCGAGGATCGAGTCCGCCGCGAAGCGCGGCGGCACGAAGATCATGCTCGTGTTGGCGCCCGTGACCTCCACCGCCTCGTGCAGCGTGTTGAAGATCGGGATGCCCTCCACGTCGGTGCCGCCCTTGCCGGGCGTCATGCCGGCCACAACGTCGGTGCCGTAGCGGCGGTTGTTGAGGCCGTGGAAGCTGCCCTCGCGGCCGGTCAGGCCGGAGACCACGAGCTTGGTGTGGTTGTCCACGAGGATGCTCATGCCGGTCCCGCCAGCTCCACGACCCTGGCGGCCGCGCCGAGCATTGTCTGCTCGACGAACACGTTGGGGAGGTTGGCCTCGGCGAGGATGCGCCGCCCCTCCTCGTCGTTGGTGCCGTCCAGCCGCACCACGAACGGCACCTTCACGTCGATCTGGCCGAAGGCCGTCGACCAGGCCGTTCGCCACCTCGTCGCAGCGCGTGATCCCGCCGAAGATGTTGAACAGCACCGCGGTGACCTTCTCGTTCGAGAGGATCACCTCCACGGCGTCCACGATCGCCTCGGCCTTGGAGCCGCCGCCGGCGTCGAGGAAGTTCGCCGGGGCTGCCGCCGGCCTGGGCCACGACGTCGAGCGTGGACATCACGAGGCCCGGCGCCGTTGCCGAGGATGCCGATGTTGCCGTCGAGCTTCACGTAGGTGAGGCCGCGGTCCTTCGCCATGCGCTCCTGCGGGTCCTCGGCGCTCGGGTCGCGGAAGGCGGCGGTGTCGGGGTGGCGGTAGAGGGCGTTGCCGTCGATCGTGACCTTGGCGTCGAGCGCCACCACCTGGCGGTCCTTGGTGATCAGCAGCGGGTTCACCTCGACGAGCAGCGCGTCCTCCTCGACGTAGGTCTCGTACAGCCGCCCGAGCAGGGCGCCCACCGGTGCGATCACGTCGTCGGCGATCTGGGCCTCGAAGCCCAGGCGGCGCGCGTAGAAGTCGCTGAACCCGAGCAGCGGGTCGATGTGGACGATCGCGATCGCCTCCGGGTCCTCGTCGGCCACGGCCTCGATGTCCATGCCCCCGCGGCGCGACAGCATCGCCATCGGCTTCTTGGCGCTGCGGTCGAGCAGGATCGCCGCGTAGTACTCCTCCTCGATGTCCGAGGCCTGCTCGATGTAGAGCTCGTGGACGGTGAAGCCCTTGATGTCCATGCCGAGGATCGCGCCGGCGTGCTCCTCGAGCTCGTCCCTGTTCTTGGCGAGCTTCACGCCGCCCGCCTTGCCCCGGCCGCCGATCAGAACCTGCGCCTTCACAACCACCGGAAAGCCCAGCTCCTCACCCGCCGCGAGGGCCTCCTCGACGGTTCTGGCAGGCCGTCCGTCAGGCACGGGAACCCCGTGTTTGGCGAACAGCATCTTTCCCTGGTATTCGAGAAGGTCCATTACTTCCTAGAATGTTCCGCCGCGCGCCGCCCGCCGGCCACCCTATCGAAACGTTCGGGCTAGGAGACCTTTGCCGCTACCCAAAGATGTTCGCTTCGTCAGCTTCGATTGCTACGGGACCCTGATCGATTGGGAGACCGGGGCTTTCGAGGCCTACCAGAAGGAGGCCCAGCGCGACGGTTTCACGCTGGACCGCAATACGGTGATCTCGCAGTTCCTCGAGATCCAGCACGAGATCCAACGCGGCTCGTACGAGCTGTACGCGGAGGTGCTCAGGCGCACGGCCGTGCGCTCCGCTCGTGAGATGGGCTGGGACCTGGAGCCCTCGCGCTCCGGCTTCCTGCCCGACAGCGTGCCCGCGTGGCAGGCGTTCAGGGAGACCAACGCCCAGCTCGAGCGCTTCGGCAAGAAGTTCGAGATCGGGATCCTGTCGAATATCGACGACAAGCTGCTCGGCGCCACCCGCCGCCACTTCAGGGTCGACTTCGATCTCGTCGTCACCGCCCAGCAGGTCCGCAGCTACAAGCCGGACCCGGCGCACTTCAAGGAGTGCCAGCGGCGGATCGAGGGCAAGAAGGGCTGGGTTCACATCGCCAGCGGCTACTCCACCGACATCGAGCCGTGCATCAAGGCGAAGATCCCGGTGATCTGGGTCAACCGCCGCGGCGACGTGCTCGAGGCCAACCAGAAGAAGCCCGACGCCGAGGTGAAGACCCTGCGCGACGCGGCGAAGCTGCTCGGCGTCGCATAGATGAGGGCCGTCGGCGTCCATCGCGACGTCGTGGTCGTCACGAGCCGCATCTGGCAGACGAACGCCACCGCGCTGCGCGCAGGTGGCGAGGTGCTGCTGATCGACTCGCCCTACTTCCCGGACGAGCTGGAGGTGCTGCCGGCGCTCCTGAGCCAGGCCGGCTTCGAGCCGAACGCGCTGTTCGCCACGCACGCGGACTACGACCACGTGCTCGGCCGCTACGCGTTCCCCCAGCTGGCTCTCGGCGTGGGGGATCCCACGATGGAGCGCCTACGGGCCGAGCCGGGCGCGGTCCAGCGCGAGCTGCGCGACGAGGACGCGCGGAACTACGTGGTGCGCGCGGCGCCGCTGGGTCTCGGCTCGGTGCAGTCGCTCCCGGTGCCTGGCTACCTGGAGCTGGGCGACCAGGAGCTGGAGCTGCACCCCGCCGACGGGCACACGAGCGACGGCACCGCGGTCCTCTCGCGCGCGTACGAGCTGCTCGTCTGCGGCGACTACCTCTCCAGCGTGGAGGTGCCGTGGCTGTCACCGGGAGGCTCGCTCGACGACTACCGCGCCACGCTCGCCCGGCTCGCTCCCCTGGTCGAGGCGGCGCAGACCGTGGTGCCCGGGCACGGCCCCGTCCACGGCCGCGATACCGCCCTGCGACTGCTCGACGAGGACCTCGAATATCTCGACGCCGTGGGCCGCGGGGACGAGCGTCCAACCCTGCCCAAGGGCCGCGATTCCGCTCGCCAGCGCGAGATCCATCAGGAGAACCTCGCCCACGTGGGTGAATTTTGAACGCGGGCTAAAGGCCCGGCGCGGAAGCTCCGATACAGGAGGCGATGACTCGTCGCACCCTCCTGGCTCTGCTCGCTATCGCTGCCTCCCTGCTTGCCGTTGCGCCGGCGTGGGGTAAGAAGGCGGCAACGCCGACGATCAAGTCGATCCACCCGCTCTCGCTGAACATCGGCCAGAAGCTCACGATCCGCGGCAGCGGCTTCGTGCGGGGCAAGAAGAAGAACACGGTGGTGTTCATGGGCGCCGGCAAGCGCGTGGTCTGGGTCAAGGCCGACAAGGCCACCACCAAGACCATCACGGTCACGCTGCCCACCAGCCTCACCGCGATCCTCGCCAACAAGTCCGGCGCGATCACGGACACGCGCCTCCAGTTGCGGGTCATCGCGAAGAAGTCCGGCCACGCCTTCACCAAGCTTTCGAAGTCCCCCAAGGTCGGACCGAAGAACGGCGCCACCCCGGGCAACGGCAACTGCGTGCCGCACCCGAGCAACCCGGCTGCCGACACCGACGGCGACATGCTGCCCGACGCCCTCGAGGTCGCCCTCGGCACGGACCCCTGCAAGTACGACACCGACGGCGACGGCGTCAGCGACGGCTACGAGTACCAGGCCGCGCTCGACCTGAACCGCAACGCCAACTCGAGCTCGATCCCGTGGCCCGCCGCCAGCAAGAAGCCGTACCCGAACCCGCTGGACGGCGGCGACGCGAACGTCGACTTCGACGGCGACTCCATGACGCTGAAGGAGGAGTACACCGCCTCCTTCGCCTGGAAGCTCGGCATCGACGGGCCCCACATCCTTCAGACCTTCCTGCCCTACGCTCCGAGCCCGAACCCGAACAACAACATCATGGTGGTGGCCTACAGCGACGGCGACCAGACCACGAACCCGGCGCCCAGCGGCAACCCGATCGGCAACCCGACGGGCCCGGTCTCGCCCGCTGACCCCAACGCGCAGAGCCCCTACGACGTGAACGGCGACGGCGTCGTCAACGGCAGCGACACCTGGGGCTTCATCGACGTCAACGGCAACGGCGTGTACAACGCCGGCACGGACTTCCCGAGCTGGTTCAACTACACCGGCCAGCCCTTCCTCACCGACGAGGAGAAGGACATCGACGGCGACGGCCTGTCGAACTACGACGAGGCTCACGGCCCGCTCAGCGGCCCCGCCTGGTGGACCACCGACTCCGTGTCGCAGAAGGACGGGACCTACTACCTCGACTACAGCGGCACCAACTGGCTCGACCGCGACACCGACGGCGACGGCGTGCCGGACGGTGCGGACGACCAGGATCACGACGGCTACACCAACATCGAAGAGGACTACGGCCGCTACGTCGCGCCTGCCTTCGCCTCCTACGCGAGCACCAACGCGACCGATGTGAACGTCCACGCCTTCAACCCCTGCCTGCCGAACGTGGCTTCACCGGCCTGCACCAGGCACCCGGGCCCGGGCGCCGGCTACGCACCCTTCGCGTCGCAGTCGCGTCAGCCGAACTGGTCCACCTGGCCCGCCCCGTAGGCGGCCAGGGACCGACTAGACGCGCCGCTCCACGGTAAGGGCGGCCACTCCGGCGGCGGAGAGGAACACGGCGCCCGCCACGAGCATGGCCACGTGCAGACCGGGCACGAACGAGCCGCTCTCAACCAGCGTGCCGAGCAGCGCCACGCCGATCGCTCCGCCCGCCTGCCCCCATTCTGTGCCCCGAACATTTCGTCTCGGAACGAAATGTCATCGCGCTAACCTGGCAGTCGTGAAGGGAGACACCGACATCGCCGCGCTCGCCGGGGTGCTCGCCGACCCCGGGCGCGCCCGCATGCTGCTGGCACTGGGCGACGGCCGCGCGCTGCCCGCCAGCGTGCTCGCCGACGAGGCCGGCGTGGCGGCGTCCACCGCCAGCGTCCACCTCCGCAAGCTCGTGTCCAGCGGGCTGGTGAGCGCCGAGCGCCACGGCCGCCACCGTTACTTCCGACTAGCCGGGCCGCATGTGGGCGAGCTGCTGGAGGCGCTCGCCCGCGTGGCGCCGTCAGCGCCGGTGCGCTCGCTGCGGCAGGGCACCCGCGCCCAGGCCGTCCGCGAGGCGCGCACGTGTTACGACCATCTGGCCGGGCGCCTCGGCACGGACCTCTTCGCCGCCCTGCTCGAGCGCGGGATCCTCGAGGGCGGCGACGGGATCTTCGACCCCGAGCGGGCGCGCGAGGACCGTCTGGCCGCGCCCGGGTGGGACGTGGACTACCGCCTCACCGAGGGCGGCGCGGACACCCTGCGCGACCTCGGCGTCGATCTCGACCGCCCGCCCGGCAGTCGCCGCCCCCTGGTCCGCTACTGCATCGACTGGAGCGAGCAGCGCCACCATCTCGCCGGCGCGCTGGGGGCCGGCCTGACGAACCGCATGTTCGAGCTGAAGTGGCTGAAGCGGGCGAAGGGGACGCGGGCGGTGCAGGTGACGCCTGAAGGGGAGGCAGGCCTCGAAGCGACCTTCGGGTGCCTAGTGCCTGGTGCCTAGAACTGTTGACCAAAGCTCTAGGCATTACGGAGCAATAACGGCCGCACAAAGCGGCCGGAGCTATTCCGCAATCGGCTACTCGGCCCGTGTCATGTACGCCGAGTCGGGTCCCTTATTGCTTCCTTCGGCTGTCCGACACCCGACACCCGACACCCGACACCCGAACTACGCAATAACCGCGATCGTGTCCCCAGTAGAGATCGAACCGCCAGCCGCCACGCCCAGCTCCTCAACCGTCCCCGCCACCGGCGCCGTGATCTCGTTCTCCATCTTCATGGCCTCGATCACGCAGATGAGCGCGCCCTCCTCCACCTTGGCGCCCTTCTCGACCTCGACCTTCAGCACCGTGCCCTGCAGCGGTGACACGACCGCGCCGGCGGCGCCGCCCGCGCCCTTCGCGCGCTCGCTCCGCTTGGGCGCCTTGCGCCCGGCGGCCGCGGCCGGTCCGGCGCCGTTCACGGGCGCCTCGCCGATCACCCTCACGTCGAAGCGCTTGCCGGAGACCTCCACCGAGTAGCTGCGCTCGACCTTGGGCTCCTCGTCGTCCGAGTCCGCGCCTGGGGCCTTCTCGAAGGCCAGCTGCTTCAGCCACTGCTTGTCCTCCACGAGGTCGCGGCAGGTCTCGCCCGCCCGCCACTGATCGGTGTCCAGCAGCGCCAGGTGGAAGGGGATCAGCGTCTTCAAGCCGCCGATCTCGTACTCGTGGAGCGCGCGGATCATGCGCCGGGTGGCGGTCTCGCGGTCCACGTCCCAGACGATCAGCTTGGCGATCATCGGGTCGTACAGCGGCAGCACGTCGTAGCCCTCCTCGGCGCCCGAGTCCACGCGCACGCCCGGCCCGCTGGGCTCGCGGTAGGAGCCGATCGAGCCCGGGGCGGGGGCGAAGTTCTTCGAGGCGTCCTCGGCGTTGATGCGGCACTCGATCGCGTGCCCGCGCAGCGCGATGTCCTCCTGCTTGAACGACAGCTCCTCGCCCGCGGCCACGCGGATCTGCTCTCGCACGATGTCGATGCCGGTGACCAGCTCGGTGACACAGTGCTCGACCTGCACGCGCGTGTTCATCTCGAGGAAGAAGTACTCGCCGTCCTGCAGCAGACCCTCGATCGTCCCGGCCGAGCGGTAGCCCACCGCGCGCGCAGCCTCGGTGCCGATCTTGCCGATTCGCTCGCGCAGCTTCGCGTCCACGGCCGGCGCGGGGCTCTCCTCGATGAGCTTCTGATGGCGGCGCTGCACCGAGCAGTCGCGCTCGAACATGTGGACCACGTTGCCGTGCGCATCCGCCAGGACCTGCACCTCGACGTGGCGCGGGTCGGGCAGGTAGCGCTCGATGTACACGGTCGCGTCGGAGAAGAACTTCTCGCCCTCGCGGGCGGCGCCCTCGAACGCCTTCTCGAGCTGGTCCTCGGACTCGGCGACGCGGAAGCCCTTGCCGCCCCCGCCGCCGGCGGCCTTGATCGCAACGGGAAAGCCGACCGTCTCGTCGATCACCTTCGCGGCCTCCTCCACGCTGTCCACCGGCTCGGTGGTGCCGGGCACGATCGGCACGCCGGCCTCCCGCATCAGCTCGCGGGCGCGGGTCTTCGACCCCATCGCGTCGATCGCATCCGCGGGCGGCCCGATGAAGACGATCCCGGCCTCCTCGCACGCGCGCGCGAAGGCCGCGTTCTCGGCGAGGAAGCCGTAGCCGGGGTGGATCGCCTCGGCGCCTGACTGCTGGGCGACCTCGATGATCTTCTCCACCACCAGGTAGCTCTCGTTGGCGGGGCCGGGGCCGAGCAGGAAGGCCTCATCGGCGCGCCGCGCGTGCGGTGCGTCGCGATCCGGCTCCGAGTAGACCGCCACGCTGGCAATGCCCAGCTCCTCGAGCGTGCGCATCACACGAATGGCAATCTCGCCGCGGTTGGCGACAAGGACTTTCCCGAACATCGGGGCGGGAGGATAGTGGGCCCAGGCGCCGCCTCGATTGGCGGGCCCGGGCCTCACTGTCCGAATCTCAGGCTTCGGCGCGGAAACTGATGCCGTCGAGTGCGAACGGCTGCGTGCCGGAGTTGATCCCCACCGTGCCGCTGTTCGCGATCGCCACGCTGCCCACGAACGGAGCTCCACCGTTGGCGAGCACCGCGAAGCCCACGGTGCCGGATGGCCGGTAGCCCGCGGGGAGCGTGAACGCGGTCGGCGAGATGCCCGCCGTGATCGAGCCGCGCAGGTGCACGACGCCCTCGAGATCCTTGAAGTACGCCATGGTGGCGAACGCGCCGCCGACGTTGTTCCAGCCGTTCTGGAACGCCGGCTCACCCGGAGCGCCAACCACGTGGTACCCCTCCGGCGGGCCGATGCTCGCCGCGCGATCTGCGACGCCGGCGGCGGCGACCTTGCCCAGCGTGCCGGCGTTCACGTCGGCGCCCGAGAGCGCACCGTTCTTGATGTCCGCGCCCGTGATGGCGCTGTTCTTGATCTGCCTGCTCGTGACGACGTTCTTGCCGAGCTGGCTCGACTTCTTGATGATGATCGTTCCGGCGGCGAACGCCGATCCGCTTGTCGCCACGATCAAGGCGATGATCGCGACCACCATCGCGGGGCTTGGCGCACGCAGGCGCAGCCTCGTCAACATGGAGAGCTCCTTTGTCCAGGGGACCGGGCCAGCGGTCCCCTATTCGGGTGACGGGCCTAACCTACTCGTCGGCCGGGGGCGCAGGCAAGAGCACAGGCGCGGGGGTTCTGCGCGGGAGTCGCGGCCGCCAGGAGAAGTAGCGGGCCGAAACCAGCAGGGCGAGCAGTACAGGCGCGGCGGCCAACGCGGGCGTGGGTATCCCGGCTCCGGCCTTGCTGAGCAGCCCGAGCGCCGCGCCGATCAGCACCACGGCGAGCGCGAGGCGCAGCGTGGCCACCGGCAGCTTCACCGACAGGTTGCTGCCGATCCAGACCCCGGGAACGGAGCCGATCAGGATCGTGCCCGCCAGGGCGAAGTCCACGTTGCCCGCCACCACGTGGGCGATGGCAGCGGCCCACAGCAGCACGGCCGCGTGGAACACGTCGGTGCCCACCACGCGCGTCGGCACCAGGCGGAAGATCATGATCAGCCCGACGGCGATGAGCGAGCCGCTGCCGGCCGACGTGGCACCCAGGACGAAGCCCACGAGCAGACCGAGCACCGACGGCGCTGATCTTGTCGCGGCGCGTCATCACGAAGTCGCTGCGCTCGCGGGCCACCAGCTTTGGCAGGAAGAGCGCGCGCGCGAGCACCGCGAGGCCGGTGAACATCAGGGCCGCCGCCACGGCGATCAGCAGGCCGTCGTCGAATGAGCTGCCGTAGGCGTGCTCGAGCCGGTGGAGCACGTACACCCCGCCGATCGCGGCGGGCACGGAGCCCACGCCCATCCAGACCGTCAGTGGGAAGTGGACCGTGCGCTGTTTGAAGTGCCGCCAGCCGCCGACGGTCTTGGTCACGGCTCCGTAGGCGAGATCGGTGCCGATCGCGGTGACCGGGTTGTATCCGAACACCAGGATCAGGATCGGGGTCATCAGCGAGCCGCCGCCCATCCCCGTAAGGCCGACCAGGACGCCGACGCCCAGGCCGAAAAGAATGATTAGGGGATCCACGACTCCCGCGGCCTGCGACCCGCGACCTGCGACCTCATCCGTGCAGGCCGCACTCGACCTTGCCGGTGCCCGCCCAGCGCCCGGCGCGGTCCTCGCTCGGCAGCGTGCAGTGCGTGCAGCCGATCGACGAGTAGCCGCGGTCGTGCAGCTCGTTGTACGGCACGTCGTTCGCGGCGATGTAGTTCCAGACGTCCTTCTCGGTCCAGTCCGCGAGCGGGTTGGCCTTCCAGAGGTCGTGCTTGGCGTCCCAGTGGAACTTGGCCGTGGTGGCGCGGCTCGGCGACTGATCGCGCCGCAGCCCCGAGACCCAGGCGTCCACGCCGGAGAGCGCCTCGTTCAGCGGCTCGACCTTGCGGATGCCGCAGCAGTCGTCCGGCTGGCGCGCCCAGAGCTCGTCGCCGTGGAGGCGCCGCTGGCGGGCAAGACTCATGCCCTGGTAGACGTCGACCTTCACGCCGTAGCGCTTCTCCACCTGGCGCCAGGTCTCATAGGTCTCCGGGAACAGCAGCCCGGTGTCGAGCGTGAAGAAGCGCGCCTCGGGCTCGATCTTCAGCAGCATGTCCATGATCACCGAGGCCTCCTTCTGGAAGGAGCAGGCCACGTACAGGCGCGGGTGGAAGCGGTCGACGAGGTAGGCGAGGACCTCCTCGGCGCTCGAGTCCTCCAGGTTCGGTGCCTCTGTGAGCGGTTCTACACTGCGCATTCGCCCTCACCCCTCACGACCTTGTAGGGCTCGTGGCGGTTCCAGTCGATGAACTGGTTCACCGTCTCGAGGCTGAACTCCGACGGCAGCGAGAGGTCCTTCACCTCGGCCTCGAGCGTCTCGGGCCCGGTGCGCAGCACGAAGGCGTTGAACTCCTCGCCGTCCTCGCGCTTCGCCTCGTAGAGGCGCACCCAGCGCTCCACTGCGTCCGGCACGCGCTTGGCGGGCAGGCGCACCTTCAGGCGCTGGCCCATCGCCACCTCGCCGCCCTCGTACTGGCCGGCCGACGTGCGCCACGTAGGCCGGGATCTGGCGCCCGCTGACCTTCATCGACGCGCCGTAGAAGCCGATGTTCGCGATGTGGTGCTGGCTGCAGCCGTTCGGGCAGCCGCTCATCTTGATGTGGATCTTCCGCGTGAGCGGGTCGTCGAGCTCCATCGCCGCGAGCCGATCCTCCACCGCCTTGTTCAGGCCCATCGAGGCGGTGATGCCCAGCTTGCAGCTGTCGGTGCCGGGGCAGCTCACCACGTCGGTGATCTCGTGCGCGCCGGCGTCGCCCAGGTCGATCTCCTTCAGCCGCAGCCAGAGGTCGTAGAGGCTCTCGTCGCGCACCCAGCGGAGAACGAGGTTCTGCTCGACCGTGGTGCGCGCGTAGCCGCCCGTGAAGTCGCGCATGATCTCGGCGAGGGCACGGAACTGCTCGGGCACGAGGTCGCCGCGGGTGACCTTCACCGCCACGGCGTTGAAACCGGCCTGGCGCTGCGGGGTGACGTTGGCCTCCACGAAGCGGTCGAACTCGCGGCTGTCGCCGTTCGGCGAGCCGGTGGTGTGCGGGACGCCGGGGGCCGCGGCCTCCTCGTCGTCGATGAACAGAAGGGGATCGGGCGTGTAGTCGTTCTCGGCCACCCAGTCGCCCTCGAGCTCGCGGTCGACCTCCTCGCGGAAGGCGTCGATCCCGATCCGGTCGACCATGAACTTGAGCCGCGCGCGCTCGCGTGCGGGCGCGCAGGTCGTCCTGGCGGTCGAACACCCGCAGCACGGCCTCGGAGACCTTCAGGTAGTCGCCGTTGTCGATCGCCACGAAGTCGTAGAGCGCGGAGCCGACTCGCGGCATGATCGAGGTGCCGCCGCCGGTGCGGATCTCCACGCCGCGCACGCCGTCGCGGATGCGCGGGATGAAGCCCAGGTCATGGATGTTGGTGATAGCGCGATCGCTGTCGTCGGCGGTGAAGGCGACCTTGAACTTGCGCGGCAGCAGCTGGCAGACCTCGTTGCGCACGAAGTAGCGGACGAAGGCGCCGACGTAGGGCGTGATGTCGAACAGCTCGCCCTCGACGATGCCGGCGTAGGGGTCGCCGGTGACGTTGCGCACGGTGTTGCCGCAGGCCTCGCGGCTGGACAGCCCGACAGTGCCGAGAATCCGGATTGCCTCCGCGGCGTCGGGCAGCGGGATGTGGTGCAGCTGCACGTTCTGGCGCGTGGTGATGTGGCCCTTGCGCAGCGGCGTGAAGCGCTCGGTGATCTCCGCGAAGGCGTCGAGCTGATCGGGCGTGACGCCGCCGAACGGCAGCTTCACCCGGATCATCTGGCGGTTCTCCTGGCGCTGGCCGTAGACGCCCTGCTTCAGGCGGAAGCCGATGAACTCGGCCTCTTCCTCTTGGCCGCGCAGGAAGCCTGCCGAGCGGGTGTCGAAGTCGTCGAACTCCCGCTCGATGATCGGGATCACGTGGCCCGGCACGTTCTCGTAGACCTCCGGGCTCTCGAGCGAGCCCCGGCCGCCGCTCTTCTGCAGCTCGCCGGTGTCGCTTGCCGTGCTTGGCTCCATCGGCTTTCGCGTCTCCTGATCGGGTGGTCGAGCGCCGGAACGGCCGGCGACGACAAATACTACAAAAGCCGGTCGAGAATTCGACTTTTCTGCCGAGGAGGGCGGACTAGAAGTCCGGAATGCTGCTGTGCTGAGCCACTTCGGCGCCCTCGGGCTCGACCGGACGGCCCTCGCTGGCCCAGGCCACGAGGCCCCCGGCGAGCGAGTAGGCGTCGAAGCCGGCGCCGCGGAACGCCTCCGCGGCAAGCGCTGAGCGCTCGCCCACGCGGCAGTAGAAGACGAGCGGTCGCTCCGCGTCCAGCTCGGCTGCCACCGACGGGATCTGGTCGAGCGGCACGTGACGCGCCCCCGCGAGGTGGCTCGCCTCGTACTCCGCGTCCGTGCGAACGTCCACGAGCTGGAGGTCGTCGAGCTCCGCCACCTGCTCGGGCGAGAGCTCCTGGAGGGTCGTCTCTGGCTGGTCGGCCATGGCGGCGGAAGGTAGCAAGAAGCTCTCCCGGTTTTTCCCGGTGATAGCGACGCCACCGCCGGAGAGGTACCCGAACCGGGGATGGTTTGCCGCCGGAGCCCGACATAAGATCGCCGAGGAGGCCCGTCCTCGAACCTATACCCGCGCTCCCTCCGCGCGCCCTTCCAATGGCCAGTACCGACCCCCGTTTGATCCAGGCGGTGCAGGAGCTCGATTCCGGCACCCGCGCCCTGCTGGACCTGTCGCTGCGACGCGCGATCTCCGATGAGAAGGTCGCCAGCGCGCTCGGCGTGGAGACCGCTGAGATCCCGCGGCGCCGCGCCCGCGGCATCGCCGAGCTGGCCGACAAGCTCGCGGTCCCGGGTCCGGCCGAGCTGGCGCTGCTGCTGGTCGCCCTCCCGGACCTCCCCGAGGCGGCCTGGGGCGTACCGAACCCCTCGTTGCCAAAGCCCGCGAAGGTCTCGAAGGCCAGGCGCGTGCGGGCGCTACGCCGGGTGGCGGTGGCCGCCAGCCCGCTGGTGGCAGCGGCGGCGGTGATGGCTGCGCTGATCGTGTCTAGTGGTGGCGGCGGCGACAAGCACGTACAGATCTCGGCGACGAGCGCCCTCGGCGGCAAGCAGCACCAGGCGGCCGCCGCGGCGAAGGCTCCCGCGAAGCCGCAATCGCCGCAATCGAAGCTCGGGATGCCCGCGGCCCCCGACATCATCGCCTCGGCGCAGGGGCCAACACCCGCGGACTTACCCAGCGCCAGCGCCTCCGCCGCGCGGAAGCTCCGGCAGCGCGCTCGCCACCGTCAGCGCGCGCGCCACCACGCCAAGCACCACAAGGCCGCGCCACAGACGGGACCGCCGTCCACCGATCGCTTCGCCTCCTCGGTGCCGCGTCCCGACGCCTACGTTCCGCCGCCGCAGCCGGTCAAGAAGCACAAGCCCCACCCGCATCATCACCACAAGGTCACCACGCCCACCCCCGAGCCCACTCCTCAGCCCGAGCCCACCGCCCCGATCACGAACAACCAGACCACCACCACGCTGCCCACCCCGCAGCAGATCACCACTCAGCCCCCGCAGATCAAGAAGCCGTCGCTTCCCGTCCTGCACGTGGGCGATGACCAGAACAAGAACAACAAGAAGCCCGACGGTCAGGGGAACGGCTGCGGCTCAGGCGGATCGGGCCACGACGACAACAACAACTCGCAGTCCGACGGTTCGCAGTCGGATAACCAGAGTCGGCCCGAGTATCAGAAGCCGCCCGACCCGAAGACCCTGTTGGGCATCTTCAAGAAGCACCGCGGCGGGGACGACAAGAGCTAGCCGCCCCAGGGCTCGGCGTCGCCCCATGGCGACAGGTTCGCGGGGTCGTACCCCACGCCCTCGAACAGCGCCGCCCGCAGCCATGGGCTGATTCCGTGATCCGCCGCCGCCGGCGCTGGCGCCGTATCCCGCAGGAACTGCTCGATCGCGGCCGCGATGGCGGCGGCCTCCTCGGGACTGGCGCTTGTCTGGGCCACCTCGATGCGCGGGCGCGCCGGGCTGTGCTTCCCATTGCGGGTCATGGCGGCAGGGTATCGTCGGCGCGCCATGACCGAGATACCCGTCTTCAACCACGACGCCGTGCTGGCCGCGGTCGCCCCCGAAGAGGCGATCGAGCGCGTGCGCCACGGCTTCGTGGAGTACGCCAGCGGCGAGTGGTCGATGCCGGCGAAGCTCTACCTCGACGCCTCGCCCGCGGGCGACTTCCGTGCGATGCCCGCCAAGGGGGCCGGCCTCGCGATCCTGAAGTGGGTCACCTCGTTCCCCGGCAACAGCCGCCACGGACTGCCGGTGGTGATGGGGATGATCTGCGTCTCGAGCTCCGAGAACGGCGAGCCCCTGGGGTTGATCGACGCGCGGGCGATCACCGCGCTCCGGACCGGGGCGGTGGCCGCGGTGGCCGCGCAGGAGCTCGGCCCCGAGGACAGCCACAGCGTGGGCATCGTCGGCTGTGGTTACAACGGCAGCTGGGCGGCGCGCTGCCTGGCGGCCGCGGAATTCGGCCCGGGCGTCTGCTTCGACATCGATCCGGAAGCCGCCGGCAGGCTGGCCGGGGAGCTGGGCTGGGAGGCGGGCAGCCGCGAGGATGCGCTGGCGTGCGACGTGGTCACCTGCGTCACCTCGGGCGAGTCCCCGGTGGTACTCGCCGCCGACCTGCACCCTCGGCTCCACCTCTCGATGCTGGGGGCGGACGGGCCGGGCAAGGCCGAGGCGGAGATCGAGGCCGTGACCCGCTGCAAGCTGTTCTGCGACGAGTGGGCGCAGGCCTCGCACGGCGGGGAGCTCACGGGCGCCGCGGAGGCCGGCCTCGTCACACGCGACCAGGTCACCGAGCTGGGAGCGGTGCTCACCGGCGCGGCCCCAGGCCGTCAGTCGCCGGAGGAGATCACGCTGTTCGACTCCACCGGCCTGGCGATTCAGGACCTCGCTCTCTGCTTGGCCGTGCTCGAGTCGTACCGGGCCGGCACCGTCAAGGCGCAGCTGGTCCGTCTGTAGCCCGGCGCCGCGGCTAGAGGCCGTGGACGAGCGCGACGATGATCAGCACCACCGCGGCGAACACGGCGAGCGCGATCAGCGCGACGTTCGCACGGATGGCCAGCGGCACCCAGGAGGGCAAGCGGTCCTCGCCGTAGGGCGAGAAGGTCTCGGCGCGATCGTTGATCCAGGTGCTGCCCGACTCGTCCTCGCGCGGACGCCAGCCCACGGCCGAGGCGAGCGCGATGGTGGTGAACACGTCCAGGCTGAGGCCCTCGCGGACGGCGGCCTGACTGAGTGCGTCGCGCAGTGATTCCGGCAGCCCGAGCGTCAGCCGGCCGCCGCGGGCCGGGTCGCGGCGCGGGCGGGGGATCGTCCGGCGCTGGGCGATGGCCTCGGAGATCCAGTCCTCCATTGCCTCGCGGATCTGGCGCGCGGCCTCGTCCGCGGTCGCGGCGTGCGCCTCGCAGCCCGGCAGCTCCTCGACCTGAGCGGTCCATCCGTCCGCCCCGTCGGATATCAACACGACGTGGTAGGGGCGGCGTAAATAGCGCGCCCGAAGAGCTGTTTGGGCTTCCACGGAATCCATGTTATGACCGAACTAGACGGTCAGCAAATTATGGACGAAGCAGCCTCTCACAGCCGCCGTGTCACACGGATGAAGGATCTGAGCAAATTGGGCACAAAAGGGTATGGCCCGAAATGGAAACCCGGTGTACCGTGGTTATGGTAGGTCGAACAGTTGACTCCCCCTCCCTTCACTAAGCCGAACCGGCCCCGGCACGCCTCTGGCACGTCCGTCCCGCGCTCCCACAGGGTGAGCCGCGCGCTCTGCGCCGCCCTGGGCGTCGCGGCGATCGCCGTCGCCCCTGCCGCCGCGCTGGCCGCCTCGCCCACGCCGGCGCCCGACCCGGTCCCGGGCGCCAGCAAGCCGAAGCCCAACCCGGCTCCGGTCGTGCACCACACCACCCCCGCCCCGGTCGTGCACCACACGGCTCCGGTCACCTCTTCGCCTGTCACCTCCACGGTCACCCCGCCGGCTGCCACGCCGACGCCGGCTCCCTCCACGCCGGTCGTTCACAGCAGCCCGGCGAAGCACACGAGTCGTGCGCGGCACAAGGCCCGCCACCACGTCGTGCATCACAAGAAGAAGACCCACCATGCGCCGGCAGCCGTCAAGCCGGTGCAGCAACCCTCCACCCCAGTCGTCGCTACGGCGCCGGTTGCCACGCACGTCCTCCCAGTGGCACCTGACAAGCCTTCGCATGATGGTGGCAACGGCAGCTTGCTCGCCCTTGCCGCCCTGGCGCTGCTGGTGCTCGCAGCTGCGAGCGCCTATATGCTGCGCTTCACGCTGCGTCTGGCTCAGCCGCAGCGAACCATCTGACGGATGCGCAAGCTAAAGCTGCTGGTCTTGCTGGCCGCGGCAGCCACGGCTCTGGCCGTGGTGCCGGCGTTCGCGAGCGCTGACGAGAGCATCGATGTCTGCGGTGGGTCGGCGGACTGCAGCGGGACGTGGGTCAACCACAACGTGGCTGTGACCTTCACCCCGAGCCAGAACCAGGGACCCCCGGTCAGCACCTCCGGATGTGACCCAGTCACCGTCTCGACCGAGGGGACTTCGAGCGCCGGAGGCCACACGATCACGTGCACGGCCACATACGCGGACGCGAGCCAGGCAACCGGGACGGCGTTGGTACAGATCGACAGGACGGCGCCTAACAGCCCGCAGGTGACGCCCAATCACGGGGCCGCCCCCAGTGGCTGGTTCACCAGTCCTCTCAGTGTCGCCTTCTTCTTCAGCGGTGGCGGGCTGTCGCCACCCGATCCGTCGTGTCAGGACTCGGTGGGATACAGCGGCCCGGACGACGCCACTGCGAGCGTCAGCAAGTCGTGCACGGATCAGGCCGGCAACACCGGCGGCGGGAGCTTCGCCTTCAAGTACGACGCCACCGGGCCGACGGGTGTCGCGGCCGCGCTGCCGGCGCCTGACAGGGGCAACTGGCACAACCATCCGTTCACGGTGGCCTTCACGGGCGCGGACTCGGTGTCGGGTCCCGTGACCTGCACCACGGCGACTTACGCAGGGCCGGACAGCGCCAGCACCGCGATCCCCGGGAGCTGCACGAACCAGGCCGGCCTCGCCACGGCCGGCGCGACGGCAGCGTTCGCCTACGACGACACCCCGCCCAACATCACCGGCACACCCGCCGACCGGGCCCCGGATCACAACGGCTGGTACACGCACCCGGTCACGTTCAACTTCCAGGGCACGGACGCCACCTCCGGCCTCCTCGCCTGCAGTCACCTGACCTACGGTGGCCCGGACGACAGCACCGCGTCGCTCAAGGGCAGCTGCACCGACAACGCCGGCAACGTCACCAACAAGACGATCTCGTTCAAGTACGACGCCACTCCGCCGGACAGGGCCAAGCTGTTCGTCATCCCAGCGAACAAGTCGATCGACATCAGCTGGGCGCCGCCGAGCGACGGCGCCACCTTCTCGCTGACGCGGGCTCCTGCCTCAGGCGGCGCAGCCACGCTGGTCTACGCCGGTGCGGCGCGCGACTTCGTGGACAGCGGCCTGCTGAACGGCGCGAAGTACAACTACCTGCTCACGGTCTACGACGCCGCCGGCAACGCCAGCGCCCCCACGGGAATCAGCGGGGTCCCCGACGGATCGACGTTGCGGCCGTTCCTCGACACCGCGGTCAACCACCCGCCGCTGCTGCGCTGGCAGAAGGTCCGCAAGGCCCGCTACTACAACGTCCAGCTCTACCGCGGGCGCACGAAGATCCTCAGCATCTGGCCGAAGGGCCCGCACCTGCGGCTGAAGTCGAAGTGGAAGTTCAACGGGCGTCGCTTCCGCCTCACGCCGGGCCTCTACCGCTGGTACGTCTGGCCCGGAATCGGCGCGACGGCGAAGCACCGCTACGGGTCGATGGTCGGCTCGAGCACCTTCCGCGTCACGAAGTAGCGCTGGCGCGTTCGCGCTCCGCCCCACCCTGGACGCACGCGCCAGGAAAACGGGTGTGTCCATCTTTGCGCGGCACCTATTGACGGGCCGCCCGAGTCGGGCTACTTCCTAGAAAGGGGGTACGTCCTGACTCGTAGCGCGCCGCACGGATGCGGCGTGTGCCCCGGAAAGCGAACGATTCGATGAGCAAACTCCGTCCTTTGTTTGCGCTCGCCGTCGTGGCGACTGCGCTTGCCGTGGCGCCCGGTATGGCGTCCGCCGACACCCAGCCCATGACCGTGACGTGCAGCGAGACGTGCACGGCCAGCGGCGCACACTGGGTGCCCGTCGACGTCAACGTCATCTTCGCCTGGCCGGAGGAGGACACCGACGCGGTGGCCACCGTCTCGCCCGAGTGCCAGGACGGGGCCTTCCAGACGATCAGCGCCGAGGGCGATCAGACCCTCCACTGCGACGTGACGTACGTCAACGGCGACACCTCCTCGGGTGTCGCCCGCGTGATGATCGACAAGACCCCACCAGTCGCCTCGGGTGCCGCCACGACCAGCTTGCAGCCGAACGCCGCCGGCTGGCTCTCGGCGCCGTTCCAGATCAAGCGGGTCTGGACTGACTCGCTCTCCGGTGTCAACGCCGACAACTGCGACCTCAGCCCCGACTACTCGGGCAGCCAGACCGACGCCCTCGGCGTCGAGACCCCACAGATGGAGTGCTACGACAAGGCCGGCAACCGCGCGGTCGCGTCGGGCCTGCAGGTGAAGTTCGACAGCGTCGGCCCCGACGACGTGGACGGCACCCCGGCCCGTGGGCCCGACTATGGCGACTGGTACACGCACCCGGTCTCGTACGTCTTCCACGGCACGGATCCCGTGCCCGGCTCGGGCCTCGCGAGCTGCGACAACTCGACCTACTCCGGACCGGACAGCGCCAGCGCCAGCGTGACCGCCGGCTGCGTGGACGTCGCCGGCAATCGCTCCAACTCGACCGACAGCCTTCACTACGACGCCACCAAGCCCACCGTCACCGGCGCGACCGGCGACCGGGCCCCGGATCACAACGGCTGGTACACGCACGCCGTCGCGTTCAGCTTCCAGGGCACCGACGCCACGTCCGGCATCGACTCCTGCGACAGCTTCAGCTACTCCGGACCCGACAGCGCCACCGCCAGCCTGGCCGGCGCCTGCAGCGACCGTGCCGGGAACGTCTCGGCGTTCGTGCCGCACACCTTCCAGTACGACGCCACCAGGCCCACGGTGACCGGGATCAGCCCTGCGCGGGCGGCCGATCACAACGGCTGGTACACGCATCCCGTGGCGATCTCCTTCCAGGGGACCGACAGCACCTCCGGGATCGCCTCGTGCGACGGCCTGACCTACTCGGGACCGGACAGCGGGAGCGCCGGCGTGAGTGGCACCTGCAGCGACGTGGCGGGCAACGTCTCGGAGCTCGACACGGAGAGCCTGCGCTATGACGCGACGAAGCCCGTCGTGTCGGGGGCGACCGCCGACCGGACGCCGGATCACAACGGCTGGTACACGCACCCGGTGTCGTTCAGCTTCCAGGGCACGGACACCGCGTCCGGCATCGCGTCCTGCAGCACGGTCACCTACTCGGGTGCCGCCGATGCCGCGGCCCAGCTGACGGGCAGCTGCACGGACGTGGCGGGCAACGCCTCCAGCAAGACGATCTCCTTCAAGTACGACGCCACGCCCCCGGACAAGTCGAAGCCGTACGCGGTTCCCGGCAACAAGTCCGTGGCCGTGAGCTGGGTTCCGCCGGCGGACGCCAGCAGCTTCGTCCTCACCCGCGCGCTCGCGAGTGGCGGTCCCGCCACCGTGGTGTACGCGGGCAGCGCCCACGACTTCGTGGACCAGGGCCTGACCAACGGGACCAAGTACACCTACGTGGTCACGACCCTCGACGCCGCCGGCAACCAGAGCACCGCGGCCGCCATCAGCGCGGTGGCCGACGGCTCCACGCTGCGCCCGTTCATCGACACCGAGGTCGTGCAGGCTCCCGCCCTCACGTGGGCGAAGGCGAGCAAGGCGCACTACTACAACGTGCAGATCTACCTCGGCCGCAAGAAGGTGCTCAGCGTCTGGCCGAAGAGCCCGACCCTGAAGCTGAAGTCCAAGTGGAGCTTCAACCACCACACGTACACGCTCAAGCCCGGGCTCTACCGCTGGTACGTCTGGCCCGGCATCGGGCGAGCAGCGAGCCGCAGGTACGGCAAGCTCGTCGGCTCGAGCACCTTCCGCGTGACCGGGTAGCTCCGCTCGTGTCGACTCGTCGCTTGACGGACCGCCCGAGTCGGGGTATTTCCTAGAGTAGGGGTACGTGCTCTCTCGAGGGCGCTCAACGGACCCGACAATTCAATGAGCAGACTCCCTCCGTTTGTGATCCTCGCAGTGCTCGGCCGCCGCCTTCGCCGTGGCGCCCGGATCCGCGTCCGCCGCGGACAGCGACAGCGTGACCGCCGTCTGCACTCCCGACTGCGGCGTTTGGACGCAGTCCCCGGTGCAGGTGCAGTTCAGCTGGACGAACACTGGAACGGGCGAGACCACAAGCCCGGCCTGCACCGACGCTAACCCGGTGGACACCGAGGGCGATACGGCGGTCACCTGCGAGGTGACGTACCCGGACACGACGATCAAGTCGGCGACCGTTCACGTGCTGATCGACCGGACGCCGCCCACGTTCTCGGGCGCCTCGCCGACGCCGCAGCCGCAATCTCGCCGGCTGGTTCGCCCAGCCGTTCAGCGTCAACTTCGGCTGGACGGACCCTCTCTCGGGCGTCGATCCCGCCAACTGCGCGGACACTGTTCGGGGCCCAAACCGACGCGCTCGGCGCCACCGTCACGAGCGGCTGCCGGGATCGAGCCGGCAACGTCGCGCCCGCCGTCGGCTTCCCGGTCCAGTTCGATAACACGCCGCCCCAGAACGTCGACGGCACCGCCGACCGCGCGCCCGACGGCGCGGCGGGCTGGTACACGCACGCCGTGACCTACGCCTTCTCCGGCACCGATCCTGCGCCCGGCTCGGGGATGGGTCCGTGCGACACCGTCACCTACACCGGCCCGGACACCCCGGCGGCGAGCGTGACCGGCGGCTGCAGCGACAACGCCGGCAACCGCACCGACGCGAGCGACGTGTTCCACTACGACGGCACCAAGCCCACCGTCACCGGTGCGGCGGCGGGCCGCGCCCCCGACCACAACGGGTGGTACACGCACCCGGTCGCGTTCAGCTTCCAGGGCACCGACCCCACGTCCGGGATCGCCTCCTGCAGCTCGCACACCTACTCCGGCCCGGACGACGGCACGGCCCAGGTGGCCGGGAGCTGCACCGACGGCGCCGGCAACGTGGGGACCAAGACGATCTCGTTCAAGTACGACTCCTCCCCTCCGGCGAAGTCGAAGCCGTTCGCGGTGCCGGGCAACAGGACGATCGGCGTGAGCTGGGCTCCTCCGAGCGACGCCGCCAGCTTCGTCTTGACCCGCGCGCCGGCCGGCGGGCCCGCCGTCACGATCTACCGGGGCAGCGACCACGACTTCGTGGACCAGGGCCTCAGGAACGGCAGGAAGTACACCTACGCGATCACCAGCCTCGACGCGGCTGGCAACCAGAGCGCCCCGGTGGCGATCAGCGCGGTGCCCGACGGCTCCACGCTGCGCCCCTTCCTCGACACCGAGGTCAGCCAGCCGCCCACGCTGACTTGGGCGAAGGCTCGCAAGGCGCACTACTACAACCTCCAGCTCTACCGCGGCCGCACGAAGGTGCTCAGCGTCTGGCCCACGAGCTCCGCCGTGCAGCTCAAGTCAAAGTGGCGCTTCAACCACCACAAGTACTCCCTCAAGCCGGGGCTCTACCGCTGGTACGTCTGGCCCGGCATCGGCAGCACGGCGGCCCACCGCTACGGCACGATGGTGGGCTCGAGCACCTTCCGCGTCGTCAAGTAGCTACAGCGGGATGTTGCCGTGCTTGCGCTTCGGTTGCGCGACGCGCTTGGTCTGCAGCGTCTCGAGCGCGTTGATCAGGCGCGGGCGGGTCTCGTGGGGGATCAGCACGTCGTCGATGTAGCCGCGCTCGGCCGCCGAGTAGGGGTTCGCGAAGCGGGCCTTGTAGTCGGAGATCAGCTTCTGGCGGCGCTCGTCGGGCGTGGGTGAGGCGCTGATGTCCCGCCGGTGGATGATGTTCACGGCGCCCTCGGGGCCCATCACCGCCACCTCGGCGGTCGGCCAGGCGAAGTTGAAGTCGGCCAGCATGTGCTTCGAGTTCATGACGTCGTAGGCCCCGCCGTAGGCCTTGCGGGTGATGACGGTGAGCTTCGGCACCGTGGCCTCGGTGAAGGCGTAGAGCAGCTTGGCGCCGTGGCGGATGATCCCGCCCCACTCCTGGCTGGTGCCCGGCAGGAAGCCCGGCACGTCGGTGAACGTGATCAGCGGGATGTTGAAGGCGTCGCAGAAGCGCACGAAGCGGGCGGCCTTCACCGACGCGTCGATGTCGAGCACGCCGGCCAGCTGGGCGGGCTGGTTGCCCACGATGCCCACCGCGTGACCGTTCAGGCGCGAGAACCCGATGATGATGTTGCGCGCGTAGTGCTCGTGGACCTCGAAGAACTCGCCGTCGTCCACGATCGGCTGCACCACGTTGCGCATGTCGTAGGGCTTGTTCGGGTTGTCCGGCACCACGTGGTCGAGCGCCTCGTCCATGCGGTCGGGGTCGTCGCCCGTGTCCACGCGCGGCGGCTTCTCGAGATTGTTCTGGGGCAGGAACGACATGAGGTAGCGCACGTCCTCGAGGCAGCTCTCCTCGTCGTCGGCCGCGAAATGGGCCACGCCGGACTTGGTGTTGTGTGACATCGCGCCGCCGAGATCCTCGAACGTCGACTCCTCGCCGGTCACGGTCTTGATCACGTCGGGGCCCGTGATGAACATGTGCGAGGTCTCCTTCACCATGAAGATGAAGTCGGTCATCGCGGGCGAGTAGACCGCGCCGCCGGCGCACGGGCCCATGATCACGCTGAGCTGCGGGATCACCCCCGAGGACTGCACGTTGCGGACGAACACGTCGCCGTAGGCGCCCAGCGACACCACGCCCTCCTGGATGCGAGCGCCGCCCGAGTCGTTGATGCCGATCACGGGGCAGCCGATCTTGGCCGCGAGGTCCATGATCTTGCACATCTTCTCGGCCATCACCTCGCCCAGCGAGCCGCCGAAGACCGTGAAGTCCTGGGAGAAGACGCACACGTCGCGGCCGTCGATCTTGCCGTGGCCGGTGACCACCGCGTCGCCCCAGGGGCGGTTCTTCAGCATGTCGAAGTCGAACGTTCGGTGCCGAACGAAGGTGTCCAGTTCCTTGAAGGAGCCTGGGTCGAGCAGCTTCTCCACCCGCTCGCGGGCGGTGAGCTTGCCGCGCTCGTGCTGTTTCTCCACCGCCTGCTCGGAGGCGGAGTGGATCGCGGCCTCGCGCAGCTCGTTGAGCTGGGCCAGCTTCTCCTCGTATGTCTCTGGAACCTTCTGGCGCACGGGGCCGGGGATGCTAGAAGATCGGTCGGGCCTCCGGATCGTCCGGGGTGCTGCAGGGTTCTGTTTCCCACATGAGGCGCTTCCTTCCGATCGCGATCGCGGCAGTGCTCGCGCTGCCGGCCGCGGCCGGCGCGTACACGCCGCGCGAGCACCCGCTCTACCAGGACGGGCCCAGCGGGCGCTACCTGCTCGACTCGGCCTGGACGACCAGCGCGCACCGCACGAGCGGCTTCCACCCCGTGACGATGCCGAACGCCTTCAACGCGCACGACTACACGACGAAGGGCAACCGCTCGCGCGTGCAGTGGTACCGCGAGCGGTTCACGCTCCCCAGCGCGGGCGGGGCGGCCGGCTGGCGCATCCGCTTCGAGTCCGTGAACGTGCGGGCCGAGGTGTGGCTGAACGGCCGCAAGCTCGGCAGCCACGTGGGCGCGTACCTCCCCTTCGAGCTGGCCGCGGCGGGAATCCATCGCCGGGACGAACGAGCTGGTGGTGCGGGTGGACGGACGCGCGAGCGCGAACGACATCCCGCCCGCCGGTCGCAGCCGTGGCTGGTGGAACTACGGCGGCATCCTGCGCGAGGTCTATCTGCGCAAGGTGCAACGGCTCGACCTGGGCGATCCGCAGGTCACGGCCACCCCCGGCCAGCCGGCGCAGGTCCAGTTCAGCGCGCACGTGCGCAACGCCACTCGCCGAGCGCTCACCGCCGACGCCGCGCTGGAGGTGAGCGGCCCGAACGGCTTCAGCCTCTCGCTGCCCGTCAGCGGGGGCGACGTCGCCGCCGGGCGGCTGGGGCGGCTCGAGGGCAGCTTCCAGATCCCGAACGCCGCGCTCTGGAGCCCCGCCAGCCCGTCGCTCTACCTCCTGAAGGTGAGGCTGCCCGGCGGTCAGGTCACGGAGATCCACTTCGGCGTACGGCAGTGGAGCAAGGCAGCCGACGGGCGCCCGCTGCTGAACGGCGAACCCCTGACCCTGCGCGGGGCGAGCTTCCATGAGGACACGCTTGCGCACGGCGCCGCCCTCACCCCCGCGGATGAGAGCACGATCGCGGACGAGCTGGTCGCGCTCGGCGCGAACTTCACGCGCCAGCACTACCCGCCGAGTCCAGCGCTGCTCGAGGCGTTCGACCGGCTCGGGATCGTCTTCTGGGAGCAGATCCCGGTCTGGCGCCTGCGCGGCAGCGACCTGACCTCCCGGCGGCTGAACCGGGTGATCCTCGATCGCCTGCGCCAGACCGTCCTGCGCGATCGCAACCACGCCTCCGTGATGGCCTGGAGCGTGGAGAACGAGGTGGTCCGCCCCGGCGCGCAGGAGTCGCGCTTCCTCACGCAGGCGAAGAGCGTGGTCAAGAGCCTCGACCCCACCCGCTTCTTCGCGCTCGATCAGACCGTGAGCCCGGGCGGCACGCTGCCGTCGTACTACTCGAAGCTCGACGCGCTCGGCATCAGCGAGTACGTGGGCTGGTACGGCGACGACCCGCTCGGCGACGTGCGCCCGGCGCTGGACGCGGTGCGTGCGCAGCTGCCGGGGGTGGCGCTGTTCGTGACCGAGTTCGGCGCCGAGGGCAACCGCGCCGGGCCCGCCACGACGAAGGGCAGCTATGCCTTCCAGGCGCAGTGGCTCGACCAGCAGCTGACCGCGATGGACCAGACGCCCTACCTCGGCGGTGCGATTGTCTGGCTGCTGCGCGACTACGCGGTGCGGCCCGGCTGGAGCGGGGGCAACCCGCGCCCGTCGCCCCCGTTTGGCAGGAAGGGACTGCTCGATCTGAGCGGCAAGCCCAAGCCGGCCTGGGCGCTCGTGAGGAGCCACTTCCAGGCCGTACCCCCTCTGGGGTAGCCCTCGGATGCTTCCCTATCTGGAATCCTGGGACGCTTGAAAGCGATCGCCGCCATCGCCGTCGTCGTAGCCATGGCGCTTCCAGGAAGCGCCGAGGCGATTGTCGGCGGGTCCCAGGTGTCGAACATCGATTCGTTCCCGTTCCAGGTGGAGCTCTGGAACCAGCTCGGCGGCAACCCGGTGGACGGCTTCTTCTGCGGCGGCGTGATCCTGGACGCGACGCACGTGGCCACCGCGGCGCACTGCGTGTTCGACGAGGGCAGCGGCCAGGCCACCCCGCCGGGGCAGCTGCACGTGCTGGCCGGGACCAACGACCTGAACCAGTCCGGCACCGACGACACCGCCGCCGCCGCCTCGTTCGATCCCCGCTACGACCCGACGACCAACGACTACGACATGGGCGTGATCACGCTCTCGCAGCCGCTCTGGTCCGGGACCACCCCGGCCCTGGACGGCACCACGCCGATCGCCCCGGTGCCGCCGATCCCGGCGGCCGACCCGATGGGCTTCGCCGCCGCCGGCAAGACGGCAACCGCGAGCGGCTGGGGTGACACCACCCAGGAGCCCGTGAACGGCACGCCGAACCCGACCTACCCCACGATCCTGCGCTCGGTGTCGGTGCCCGTCGTGTCGAGCCCCACCTGCGCGGACAACAACCACTACGGGGGGCTCGGCCTGGGCATCACCCCACGCATGCTGTGCGCGGGCAGCACGGGCCACGATGCCTGCTTCGGCGACAGCGGAGGCCCCCTGGTGGTCCTGTCACAGAGCCCGGGCACGACGCCGGACGACTACGTGCTGGCGGGCCTCGTGGAGTCCGGGGCCGGTTGCGGCCAGCCCAACCTGCCGGGGATCTACGACCGGGTGGCGGACGCCGACGTGGGCACCTTCATCACCTCGAACCCGCCACAGGCTCCGCAGCAGCAGAGCCCCACCACCGTCTCGGGCACGCCCGCTGCGGGCCAGACGGTGTCCTGCCAGGCCGGCGCCTGGAGCGGCGGCCCGAGCTTCCAATACCAGTTCTACAAGGACCTCGGGAACCAGAACTTCCAGCGCATCGCGGGTCCCGCCGCTCAGAGCACGTACGCGGTGCAACCGGCCGACGCGGGCTCGCAGATCTTCTGCGTGGTGAAGGCCACGGCCGCCGGCGGCTACGGCTTCGGCGTCAGCGCGGACGTGACCGGCTCGGGTCCGATTCTGACCACCCCTCCTCCGCCGGTCACCGACACCAAGCGCCCCACCCTGGCCGTGGCGCGCAAGAGCTGCAGCACCCGCGGGCGCTGCGTGGTGAACCTGCAGGTGGCCGATCCGTCGCCGAGCGCGGGAATCGCCAAGGTGGACTCGAAGCTGCGCTGGCGCACGATCGTGCGCTGCCACACACGGCGCAGCGGGCGCTGCGCCAAGACGAAGACGAAGACGGTGCGGGCGAAGGCGATCGGTGGCGGCCACTACCTGATCGTGGTGAGCCACCTCTCGCCCCGCACCTACGCGCTGATCCTGCGCGCGGTGGACAAGGCCGGCAATCACCAGCGCAGCTCGACCTACGTGACGCTGAAGGTGAAGCGGCGCTAGGAGTCGCGCACGAACGGCTGGCGGTGCGCCGAGCCGAGACTGTCGAGCAGCTCGGTGAGCCTCTGCTCCATGTCGGGATGCCGGCTCACGGGCTCGGGCCGGCCGTTGCGAAGCCGCGCCCAGAACCCGATCTCAGCCACCTGCTCCTCGACCTCGGCCGTGAGGATGACCTTGGTGCCCCAGCCCGCGGGCTCGAGCACAGCGGTGCCGCTTGCCCCATCTGCCTCCCAGGACAGCGCCCGCTCCGGCTCTGTGGGCTGGACGGTGACCTCCCCGACCGCCTTGGACAGGCAGTCGCCCTCGAGGTCTGCCCACAGCTCCGGCGGAGACTTCACCAATGTTCGAGATACCTCGACCGTTGGCATCGAGAAGGCTTTCGGCCGGGCTCCGGCAAATCCTCCTCAGGCCTCTTGGTACTCCCCGAACTCGTCGCGCATAACGCCTGAAACCTCGCCGATCGTGGCGTGGTCCTTCAGCGCGGCGCGGATCGGGTGGAGCAGGTTGCCGTCGCCGCGGCAGACGGCGCGCAGCTCCTCGAGCCGGGTGCGCACGGCATCCTGGTCGCGATCCTCCTTGAACTTCTTGAGCCGCTCGACCTGCTCGCGCTCGGACTTGGGGTCGACCCTCAGGATCTCCACGTCGTCGATCGTGTCGGTCACGTACTCGTTCACGCCGACCACGATGTCCTGCTTGATCCGGTAGCGCTCCTCGTAGCCCCAGGCCGACTCCTCGACCTCGGCGCGGATGAACGGGATCGCCTGCACCGAGCCTCCCAGGGCCTCGACCTTGTCGATCAGCTCCTGGGCACGCGCTTCGATCTCGTCGGTGAGGGCCTCCACGAAGTAGGAGCCGGCGAACGGGTCCACGCTGTCGGTGGCGCCGGATTCGTGGGCGATGATCTGCTGGGTGCGCAGCGCGATGCGCGCCGAGCGCTCGGTGGGGAGCGCCAGCGCCTCGTCGAAGCCGTTCGTGTGCAGCGACTGCGTGCCGCCGCAGACGGCCGCGAAGCCCTGGAGCGCCACGCGCACGATGTTGTTCTCGGGCTGCTGCGCGGCCAGCGTGACGCCGCCGGTCTGGGTGTGGAAGCGCATCGTCTGGGAGCGCGTGCTCTCGGCTCCGAAGCGCTCGCGCATGATGCGCGCCCACATGCGGCGGGCGGCGCGGAACTTGGCCACCTCCTGGAAGACGTTGTTGTGGCCGTTGAAGAAGAAGGCGAGGCGCGGGCCGAAGTCGTCGACCGCGAGGCCGGCGTCGAGCGCCGCCTGCACGTAGGCGATCCCGTTCGCCAGCGTGAACGCGACCTCCTGGACGGCCGAGCAGCCCTTCTCGCGCATGTGGTAGCCCGAGATCGAGATCGTGTTCCACTTCGGCACGCGTTCGCGGCAGTAGGCGAACAGGTCGGTGGTCAGACGCATCGCCGGCTCGGGCGGGTAGATGAAGTTCCCGCGGGCGATGTACTCCTTGAGGATGTCGTTCTGAGTGGTGCCGCGCAGCTCCACGGCGGGCACGCCCTGCTCCTCGCCGACCAGCTCGTAGAGCAGCAGAAGCACCGCCGCGGGGGCGTTGATGGTCATCGAGGTCGACACCTGGTCGAGCGGGATGCCGTCGAAGACGCGGCGGATGTCGTCGATCGAGTCGATCGCCACGCCGGTGCGGCCCACCTCGCCGAGGCAGAGCGGGTCGTCGGAGTCGCGCCCGAGCTGGGTAGGCAGGTCGAACGCCATCGAGAGGCCGGTGGAGCCGTGCTCGATCAGATAGTGGAAGCGCTGGTTGGTCTCGTGGGCGGTCGCGTAGCCGGCGTACTGGCGCATCGTCCAGCGCCGCGAGCGGTACATGTCGGGGTGGATGCCGCGCGTGAACGGGTACTCGGCGGGCTCGCCGAGGCGCTCGGCCAGCCCCTCTGGGACGTCCTCCTCCGAGTAGACGGGCTTGATCTCGATGCCCGAGTCGGTGAAGCGGCGCGGATCGTCGGGGCCGACGATGGGGGCGATTGTGGGCTTGTCGGGCCGGGTGGCTATGGACCCAAGGATACGGTTGACGCCCCCTGCGGGGGAATCCCCCTATTCTTGATCGGCTTTTCCCCAAAGCGAAAGGACGCTCGAATGTCAGTCACCGACGAGCTGGTCAAGGCCAACGAGGGCTACGCAGCCGGCTTCACGAAGGGCGACCTGCCGATTCCCCCCGGCCGGAAGGTCGCGGTGGTGGCCTGCATGGACGCACGCCTCATTCCGTCGCGCATCCTCGGCCTCGAGGAGGGCGACGCGCACGTGATCCGCAACGCCGGCGGCCTCGCGCGCGATGCCCTGCGCTCGCTCGTGATCTCGCAGCAGCTGCTTGGCACGAACGAGGTCGTGATCCTCCAGCACACCGAGTGCGGCATGGTCACCTTCCAGAACGAGGACGTCTACGCGAAGGTGAAGGACTCGCTTGGGGCCGACGCGAGCGGGATCGACTTCATGCCCTTCCCGGACCTCGAGCAGAGCATCCGCGACGACATCAAGTTCCTGAAGGACTCGCCGTTGATCGCCGACGACGTGTCCGTGCGCGGGTTCTTGTACGACGTGAAGACAGGCAAGATCACCGAGGTCAGCTAGACGTCGACGGGCGCCGGCGCCCGCGCCTCGCGGGTGGCGCCGGCGCTCGCAACGACCACCAGCGCGATCGCGACCACATCGAGCGCGCTCAGGTCCTGGCCGATGATCAGGAAGCCGGCGAGCGCCGCCATGGCGGGCTCGAGGCTCATCAGCACACCGAAGACGCTCGGGCGCAGCCGGCGGAGAGCCTCCAGCTCCAGGGAATACGGCACCACCGAGCTGAGCATCGCAACGCCGAATGCCACCGCCAGCAGGTTGGGCTTCAGCAGCTCGGAGCCGGCGTCGGCGATCCCGAACGGAATCAGGGGGATCACCCCGATCGTCATCGCCACGGCGAGGGCGCCGCCGCCCGAGAAGGTCCTCCCCACGCGCGCGTTGAGGAGGATGTAGGCGCCCCAGAGGGCGCCGGCCAGCAGGGCGAAGAAGACGCCGGTGAGGTTCGCGCCGCTCACCCCGCCGAGCAGCGCCACCCCCGCGCCGGCCAGCAGCGCCCAGAGCAGGTCGAGCCGGCTGCGCATGCCCGCCAGCGCGACCGCCAGCGGACCCACGAACTCCAGCGTGACCGCGATGCCGAGGTGGATGTGGTTGAGCGCCTCGTAGAAGCAGAGGTTCATGAACGCGAGCGTGAGGCCGAACAGCGCCACCAGGCGGAGATCGCCGAGAGACCAGCCACGCAGCGACGGGCGCCAGATCGCGAGCAACACCAGCGCGGCGAATGCCACCCGGAGCAGCACCGTGCCGGCCGGGCCGAGGTGGTCGAACAGCTTGGTGGCGAACGCGGCGCCGATCTGCACCGACGCGATGCCGCCCACCACCAGCAGCTCCGCGGGTGCCCGATCGAACGCACTTTGCCGCTTCGCGCCCACCACTTCCACGCCACGAAGCTACCCGCTCGTAGTCGACGGAGGCGCGCGACGTACTCCCTCGAAAGACCCTCAGCGGAGCTGATGAATTGTCAGGCGGGCTGAGGATTCCCTGCGGGGACACCGTCCACGGGCCCGCCCATCGGCACTAGCATGGCCCGCATGGAGGTGACGGTTCGCCTGTTCGCGATGTTGCGCGAGCGCGCGGGTGCGAGCGAGGTGACGCTCGAGCTGCCCGACGGCGCGCGGGTGAGCGACGCCCTCGCCGAGCTGAGCGGGATCGCCGAGGGGCTGCCGCTTGTGATGGCGGTGAACCGCGAGTACGCCTCCGAGGACCAGCTGCTGGACCCCGGCGACGAGCTCGCGCTGGTGCCGCCGGTGAGCGGGGGCGAGGCGGCGGTGCAGCACGTGCGCGTGACCGGCGAGCGGCTCTCGCTCGACTCGCTGGTGGAGCGCGTGCGCGATCCACGCGCCGGCGCGGTGGTGACCTTTCAGGGCGTGACGCGCGAGGTGGAGCGGCTGGAGTACGAGGCCTACACGGAGATGGCCGAGGGGAAGATCGCCGCGATCGTGGCCGATGCGGTGGAGCGCCACGGGCTCTGTGCCGCCGCGGCCGAGCACCGGGTCGGCGACGTGCCGCTCGGAGAGCCGAGCGTGGCGGTGGCGGTATCGGCGCCGCACCGGCCCGAGGCGTTCGCCGCCGCGCGCGAGATCATCGACCGCCTGAAGGCCGAGGTGCCGATCTGGAAGAAGGAGATCGAGGGTGGCGAGGGACGCTGGGTCGAGGGAACACGACCCTGAGCTGAAGCGGCTGCTGCGCGCGCTGCCGTCGGTGGACGAGCTCGCGCTGCGGCTGGCCGACGTGCCGCGCGCGCTGGCGGTGGACGCGGCCCGCGCCGCGATCGAGGCCAGGCGGGCGGAGCTGGCGGCGGGCAGGTCCGGCGACGTGTCGCTTGACGACCTGGAGGCCGACGCCCGCGCGCGGCTGGCCGCGGCCGCGCGCCCGAGCCTGCGACGGGTGGTGAACGCCACCGGCGTGATCGTGCACACGAACCTGGGCCGCGCGCCGCTGCCGGAGGCGGCGCTCGAGGCCGTGGCGGCCGCGGGGCGCGGCTACTCCAACCTCGAGTACGACCTCGAGCGCGGGGAGCGCGGCTCGCGCCAGGCGCACGTGGAGGCCCTGCTGCGCGAGCTGACCGGCGCCGAGGCGGCGCTGGCGGTGAACAACTGCGCCGCGGCGGTGCTGCTCGCGGCGGCGGCGCTGGCGGCGGGGCGGGAGCTGGTGGTGTCGCGCGGCCAACTGGTGGAGATCGGCGGCTCGTTCCGCGTGCCCGACGTGGTGGCGCAGTCCGGCGCGCGGCTCGTGGAGGTGGGCACGACCAATCGCACGCGCATGGCCGACTACCAGCGCGCGCTCGGACCGGACACGGGCGCGATCCTGCGCGCCCACCAGTCCAACTTCCGCACGGTGGGCTTCGTGGAGGAGGTGGAGATCGAGGAGCTGTGCGAGCTGGGAGTGCCGGTGATCGACGACGTGGGCTCGGGCTCACTCGCCGAGCGTGTGCCCGAGCTGGCCGACGAGCCGCCGGTGCGGCGCTCCGTGGCGGCCGGCTGCGCGCTGGTCTGCTTCTCCGGCGACAAGCTGCTCGGCGGTCCCCAGGCCGGCCTGATGGTCGGAACGCGGGCGGCGATCGACAGCTGCCGCTCGCATCCGCTCGCCCGGGCGCTGCGGCTGGACAAGCTCTCGCTCGCCGCGCTCGAGGCCACGCTGAAGCTCTACCGCGACCCGGTCGCGGCGCAGCGAGAGGTGCCGGTGCTGCGGATGCTCACGGTGGGAGAGCCGGAGCTGCGGGCCCGCGCCGAGTTGATGCGCGACGCTCTTGCCGCCGCGGGCGCGGATGTCCAGGTGATCAGCGCGTCCGCCAAGGTGGGCGGCGGGGCGCTGCCGCTGCTCGAGTTGACCGGCCCGGTGTGCGCGGTGGATCCCGCCCCGCTCGGCCTCGACGAGCTCGCGCGTCGTCTGCGCGCCGCCGATCCGCCCGTGATCGGGCGCGCGCGGCAGGGCTGGCTGGTGCTCGATCCGCGCACGCTCGACGACGACGAGGCGCGGGCCGCGGTGAGCGGTGTGGTCGCCGCGCTGCGGTGACGACGCTCGGCACCGCGGGCCACATCGATCACGGCAAGACTGCCCTGGTCGCCGCCCTCACCGGCAAGAACACCGATCGCCTGCCGGAGGAGCGTTCGAGGGGCATCTCGATCGAGTTGGGCTACGCCCCTCTGATGCTCCCGAGCGGGCGGCAGCTGTCCGTGGTGGACGTGCCGGGGCATGAGCGCTTCGTGCGCACGATGGTGGCGGGCGCCTCCGGCATCGACCTGTTCCTGCTCTGCGTCGCCGCCGACGACGGCGTGATGCCGCAGACGCGCGAGCACCTGGCGGTGCTGCACGGACTGCGGGTGGACACCGGAGTGGTGGCGATCACGAAGGCCGACTTGGGCGAGCCGGAGCTGGCGGCGGAGGAGGTGTCCGAGCTGGTGCCGGGCGCCGAGATCGTGAAGGTCTCGGCGCACGCCGGCACGGGGCTGAACGAGCTGAAGGCCGCGCTGGAGCGCGCTGCCGGGCGGGTGACGGGCCGCGAGGCCGACGACGGTGCGCCGCGCCTTCACCTCGACCGCTCGTTCACCCTGCGCGGAATCGGCACGGTGGTGACCGGCACGCTGTGGTCGGGCTCGATCGGGCAGGGCGACACGGTGCGCGTCCTGCCGCGGGGGCTCGAGGCGCGCGTGCGCTCGGTGCAGGTGCACGACCAGCCGGTGGAGCGTGCCGAGGCGGGTCAGCGTGTGGCGCTCAACCTGGTGGGGGTCGGTTGGCGCGACCTGGGCCGCGGCGACGTGGTCTCCCTCGGCGACGCTGGGCTGGAACCCACCTATCTGCTGGACGTGGCGGTGACGCTCGAGCCGGGCGCGCGCCCGCTCCGCCGGGGCGCGCGCGTGCACGTCCACCACGGCACGCGCGAGGCGCCGGCGCGGGTATCGCCGCTCGAGGGCGAGGAGCTGCTGCCAGGCGCCACCGGCTTCGCCCAGCTGCGGCTCGAGGCGCCGCTCGTGCCGCTGGCCGGCGATCGCGTGATCCTGCGCCAGCTCGCCCCACCCGACACCGTGGGGGGAGGCGTGGTGATCGACGCCCACCCGCGCAAACACGGGCCCTCGGTGGAGGTGGTGGAACGACTGCGCGCGCTGGAGCGCGGGGAGGAGCCGCCGGCGCCCGAGCCAGCCGCCGGGCCGTCGAGCCAGGAGCCCGAGCCGCCCCCGCTCGACGAGGCGGCGCTGCGTATCGCGGCCCTGCTGCGAGTCGACGGGCGCAGGCCTCGCACCGACAACGAGCTGGCGGAGGAGACCGGGCTGTCGGCGGCCGAGACGGGGGCGCGTCTGCGGCAACTCGTGACGGCCGGGCAGGCGGTGCGCGTGGCTCGCAACCTGCACTTCCACCCGGAGCCGCTCGCGGAGCTCGAGGCCAGGGTGATCGCGCTCTGCGAGCGCGACGGGAGCGCCACGATCGCATCGGTGCGCGACGAGCTGGACACCTCGCGCAAGTACGCGCAGGCGCTGCTCGAGCACCTGGACGGCGAGAAGGTCACCCGTCGTGTGGGCGACGAGCACGTGCTCCGCCGGCGCTAGGGCGACTGGTAGATCACCGCCGCGTCGCGCGGGTCGAGCTTCAGCGACTGCAGCTCGGCGGGGGAGACCGCGACGGGCGCCGTCGAGCGGTAGCGCAGCAGCGTGTAGGTGCTGGTGAAGCGCTTCTCGACGAGCGTCAACCCGGCCGCGCTGCGGGCGACCGGCACCGGCCGCGGCGGGGGCGCCGCGCCCGTCAGGCTCGGGCTGCGCACGGCCAGCGCGGTGAGGTCGAGCTCGCGCACCGCGAGCGGCTGCGTGGTGGGCGTGACGAAGGGCGGGAGGTAGACGGCGAGCGCGGTGGGCGCGAACGCGGGGGTCACCACGATCGCTCGCGGCACGGTGACGGGGCCGATCGCGTGGGCGAGCCCGCGGTTGTCGTCGCGCTGGTAGCGGGGGTTCGCCCAGATGGAGATCGTGATGAACAGCCCGATCGCCGCGAGCCCCGCCGCCGCCAGGATGCCGGTGCGACCAGCGTGCCTGGCCCCGAAGCCGATCGCCGGTATGAGCATCGCGGGCAGCCAGGCCATCAGCACGTTGCGGGTGTCGAGGTAGTCGGCCCCCGCGAGGGCGAGCAGCAGCGGCAGCCCGATCGCGACGCCGGCGATCGTCGCGCACACGCGCACCGCGCGCCGCTCCCGCTCCACCAGACGCGCGTAGACGAGCCACAGCCCGACGCCCACGAGGCAGCCCGCCACCACGGTCAGCACCGTGTCCACCGGCGCGTCGTAGCCAACAACGAACTGCTTCGGAACCCGCAGCAGCCGGCCGATCAGCGACTGCTCGGTGATGAACGAGGTCAGGTTCATCCGGCGCTGTTCGACCAGCAGCGGCACGAGGGCCGCCGACACGGCCACCAGCGCCGCGGTGGCAAGCGCGGGCTGGCGCCGGTCGGGCCAGCGCAGCAGCAGCCAGACGGCCTCGGGCAGGATCATGAAACCGGCGAAGTAGTGGGTGGCTATCGCGAGAGCCGACACCACGGTCCAGGCCACCAGCGTGCCGACGCGGGGCGCCCTCTGCATCCGCGCGAACAGCAGGAACGAGATCGATGCGAGCAGCAGCACCAGCGCGTAGGAGCGCGCCTCCTGCGAGTACCAGATCAGGAGCGGGTTGACCACGGCGAGCGACGCGATCACCAACGCCACCCGCCTCGAGGCGAGCTCCGCCGCCGCGGCGTAGGCCACCGGTATGAACGCGGTGCCCGCCAGGGCCGAGAGCGAGCGCAGCCCGAACTCGTCCGTGCCGAACACGCGCGACCAGACCCACGCGAGCGCGTAATAGAGCGGCGGCGTGGATTCGCTGCCGCCGATCCGCGAGAGCATGTGGCCGAAGCTCGACTTCACGAGCCCGACCGTGACCGCCTCGTCGAACCAGTAGCTCTGGACGTGAAGCGTGGAGAAGCGCAGGATCGCCGCGAGCACCGTGAGGGCCGCGAGCGCCTGAACGTGTCGGGCCCGCACAGCGGGGAGCTTATTTAGCGCACGATCGTGAAGCTGACGCTCTTCGCCGGGGAGGCGCCCACCGGTGTGACCGTGAGCAGGTGGCGCCCGGGCTTCAGCCTTCGCCCGGACGAGATCCGGCCCTCGAAGTGGAGGCTGTTGCGACCCGCGTATCCGGCCAGCGAGATCTTGCCGCGGACGACCGGGAACGTGCAGCGGCGCTTGCCGCGGTTGCGGGAGCTCCTGCGCCGGCAGTGACCGTTCGTCATGCGCCCGCCGATCCGCTGGCTGAACGTGAGCGTGACCTGGGTGCCCTTGGAGAGGGTGAAGGCGATCGTGGTGCCCACGGGCGGTCGGCGCTTACGGCTGATCTCCGGCAGATGCCTACCCAGCCTCCAGCGCGAGCCGATGGTGACCGCGGAGGCCACCGCCGGGTTGATCTGAGTGCCGCCGGGCCCCGTGGGGGTGACCAGCGTGTGGAAGGTCCGGTCCTGGCCCCTGCTCGTGACCGTGCCCGCGATGACGACCAGGCGGTAGTGGTAGGTGGTGTCGGGGGCGAGCCCGGTGAGGTTGGCGCTGACCGGCGTGGGGCCCGCGCCGGCGGCGACCGCGGGCAGGTTCGCGGTCCTCCCGTAGTTGGCGCTGGTGCCGTACTCGAAGCGCGCGCCGGAGGCCACGCCGTCGGGCACGACGGTGCCCGTGATCTTCGCGGCGCTGTCGGTGACGCCGGTGGCGGGCCCGCTGGTGGCCGAAGGCGCGGGCACGTGCTCGTAGGCGCCCATGTCCGTGCGCACGCCGAGCACCCTGGCCAGACCGCCGAGCGCGAGTTGGCCGTTGGCGTCATCTGTCACGCCGGCGTCGATCGTCGGCGAGCCCGTGGCCTGGCGGTAGTCGCCCGCGCCGGCGTTGACGAACAGCGGCGTGGCCGCGGTCGGGCCGTTCTGGTTCCCGGTGCCCGGCACGAGCACCTTGTTGCCCGTGCCGCTGGACGCGAACGTGCCCCAGTTCGAGTGGTCGATCGTCAGCGTGGAGGTTCCCGCCGGGTCGTTCGCGACGAGGGAGACGTCGCTGGTCGTGCCGCGGGCGATCACGTTCGTCGCCGTCATCGACACGGTCTGGTTGAACGTGCCCATCGCCACGCCGGTACCGGCGGTGGTGATCGCCGTGACGTTGCGCAGCACATACGACGTCGAGGCGCTGGAGTTGGCGCCCACGGCGTTGACGCTCGAGCCGCCGCTGCCGATGCATGCTGTGTCGAGCAGGGTCCCGCCGAGCATCGCGCAGGCGGTCATCCCCACCCCCGAGGCGCCGATTCCGTGCGCCACCACCCGGGTGATCACGGCCGTGGGGTCGATCTGCAGCGTGTAGCCGTAGAAGTTGCCGGGCTTTGACTCCGTGTCCGAGATCAGCTCCAGATCCCTGATCGTCCCGCCGGACTTCACCTCGAGGAACGGCACCGCGTTCGCGAACACGTGCCCGTGGATCACGGGCGGGTCGCTGACGCTCGAACCGTGCACGATCACCCCGGAGGGCACCGGAGGTAGGCCGGGGAGCGGTGTGGTGCCCGTGTCGTAGTAGTCGCCGGGCGCGACCGACACGTCGCTGCCCGACCCTGCCGCCAGCATCGCGTAGTCGAGCCTGCAGGGCGTGTCCTGGGCGCACGGCTGGGTGGTGCGCGTGCTGCCGGGGGCGGCGAAGAAGGTGGCGGCGGCGGCCGGGCTCGCCGCCAGCAGCGCTCCCGCGAGGGTCAGCGCCAGCGTGAAGCCTCTGAGCCTTCCGTGGTTCATCTCGAGTCCAGCGGCCAGCCTACCTTGTGATCAGCCGCGCGCCGCGTCCTCGCGTGATGAAGCTCCCGAACCAGCGGATGAACACCAGGATGCGGTTCTGGAAGCCCACGAGATAGAAGAGATGGATCATCAGCCAGGTGAGCCAGGCGATGAAGCCGCTCAGCCTCAGGCCCTTGATGTCGGCCACCGCCGCCGCGCGGCCGATCGTCGCGACGTTGCCCTTGTCGCGGTAGTGGAACGGAGGCGGCACCTTGCCGCTCAGCCGCGTGCGCACCGCGCGTGCGGCGTAGCGCCCCTGCTGCATGGCGACCGGCGCAACGCCCGGGTAGAGCACCGGCTCGCCGTCGGCCCCGCGCACCCGCACCATGTCGCCGAGCACGAACACCTCCGGGTGGCCCGGCAGCGTGAGGTCCGGCTCCGCGGTCACGCGGCCGGCGCGGTCGCGCTCGGCGCCGGTCAGCTCGCCCAGCTCCGCGGCGAGGCCGGAGGCGGTCACGCCCGCGGCCCAGACCACGGTGCGGGCCGCGATCCGCTCGGTTCGCCCCTCGCCTGCGGCGACCGTCACGCCGTGATCGTCCATGCCGACCACCAGCCGGCCGGTGAGCACCTCGGCGCCGAGCCGCTCCAGCGAGCGGGCCGCCTTCGCCGACAGCGACGGCGGGAAGGTGGTGAGCACTCGGTCCGCGCCCTCCACGATCAGGATCCGGCCATTGCGGGGATCGATGTTGCGGAAGTCGCGGCGGAGCGTGTCGCGCGCGAGCTCCGCGATCTGCCCCGCCATCTCCACGCCCGTCGGGCCGGCGCCGACCACCACGAACGTGAGCCAGGCGGCCTGGCGCTCGGGATCGGTCTCCAGCTCCGCCGCCTCGAAGGCGCTGAGGATGCGGCTACGCACCGTCAGGGCGCTCTCCAGTGACTTCACCTCGGCCGCGTACTGGCTCCAGTCGTCGTTGCCGAAGTAGGAGTAGCGCGAGCCGCCCGCCACGATCAGCGTGTCGTAGGGCACCGACTCCGGAGCCGGAACCTCCCCGACGGGCGAGAGCCGCAGGCGGCGCGCCTCGAGGTCGAAGCCGGAGACCTCGGCCATCATCACGCTCACGTTGGGGGAGCGCTTGAAGATCGCCCGCAGCGGATAGGCGATCTCGCCTGGCGACAGCGCGCCGGTCGCCACCTGGTAGGTGAGCGGCTGGAAGAGGTGGAAGTTGCGCCGGTCGATCAGCGTGACCTCGACCGGCGCCCGGCGCAGCTTCTGCGTGGCCTGGAGCCCGCCGAAGCCACCGCCGACGACTACGACCCTGTGGATGCTCGGCTCAGCCATTGGGCGCCTGAAGGTAGCGCGCGCGGGAACCGGTCGGGATCCAGCGGTGTATCGGAGGCATGCGTGTTCTGATCGCGCTTGCTGCCACCAGCGCATGCGCCGGCGCGCTGCTGGGCTGCTCTGGCGGCCACGCCGCCGCATCCGCACCGCCCTGCGGGTCGCCCGTGCTGATGGGCGTGCTGCCGGTGTGGGCACGGGGCGGCTTTTCGGATCCCCGTCCCAAGCTGCCGCATGTGCTCGGGCGCTCCGGGCAGATCGCCGCGCTGGTGTTCGGCTACCCGCTCTTCTCGCCGCCGTCGAAGGTGCGCAGCAACAAGATCCTGTGGGTCTCGAAGGGCCCGGTGAAGTCGCTCTCCAACCTGAGGATCAGCGCCCAGCGCATGAACGGCGACCGTGCCGTGGGCAGGCCGGTGCGGCGCCTGGAGGTCGGCGGGCCGGGTCCGTCGATCATCGATCTCCCGGCGGCGGGCTGCTGGCGGTTCAGCCTGGCCTGGTCGGGCCGCAGGGACCAGCTCGACCTGACCTACCGGCCGCCAATGTAGGATCGGCGCCGTCGTGCGCGGACGACGCTGGCCCATTCCTCTGATTGGGGCCGTGCTGGCGTTGTCCACCGGCCCTGGCGTTGCCATGGCCGCGAAGCCGACGCTACGCGTCGAGACGGGCCGCGGGACGTGCGTGTCGGTGGTTCCGCTGCACGGCTGCGCCCCCGCACGCGGGTTCAGCAGCCCCGACCAGATGGACGGCGCGATGTCGCCGGACGGGAAGTCCCTCTACGTGGCGAGCACCACCAGCGCGTCGATCGGCATCGTCAACGTCAGCCCGCACACGGGCGCGATCAAGCAGGCGAAGGGCAGCGGCGGCTGCCTGCTCGAGCGGGGCGGGGACAGCGATGTGACCGTGACGGGCTGCGGGAAGGCGCGCGGGTTCGGGGTGGGCACCTACGGTGTGGCCGTGAGCCCCGACGGCCACAACGTCTACGTCGTGTCCGACAACCGCGACGATCCCGGCGACCCGCCGGCGTCGTCGATCGCGGTCTTCGCGCGCCGGTCAGGCGGCTCGCTGAAGCAGCTGTCCGGCGCCACCGGCTGCCTCGCGAGCAGCCCCGGGGACAGCTGCGCGGTGCTCGCCGGCCTGAGCGGCCTGAAGGTGTCGGTGAGCCCCGACGGAGGGCGCGTGTACGTGACCGGGCCCAACCTCTGGGTGTTCGCTCGTCACCCTGGCACCGGGGCGCTGACCCTCGCCGGCTGTCAGAGCATGGTTGCGGCTGCGACCTGCGAGTCCACCCCGTTCGGGCGCGCTGTGAGCGAGCCCGTATGGGCACCGGACGGGCGCCACGTGTATGCGGTCACGAGCGACGCGCCCCCGCACGCGGCCAACTATCTCGACGCGCTCGTGAGCCTGGCGGTGGAGCCGACCCGGCCGCTGCCCGTGCCGCTGCCCGTCGACGGCTGCCTGGCGGCGGGCGTGCCGGGCTGCACCGTGGACAACCGGCTGGGACCCGACCTGTCCGATCCCGTGATCAGCCCCGACGGGCGCAACCTCTACACGGCTGGCATCGCGGACCGCTACGACCTGCCGCCCCACCGCGGGACGCCGTTCCAGCTCACCGGCTACCGCATCAACGCGGCCGGCTCGCTCACCCGCGCGGGAGGCAGCTGCCTGAGCACGACCCATCGTCGCGGCTGCACCCTCCAGCGCAACCTCCTGGGGCTGCAGACCGTCGCCGCATCGGCCGACGGCAAGCGCGTGTACGCGACCGCCAACGATGCCGTTCTGGCCTTCGCGCGCAGGCCGTCCACCGGGCGCCTGCGCATGCTCGGCAGGCTCGACGCCTGCGCGAATCCGAAGGACTGCCCGCACCCGAAGACGACGCTGGTCGGGGTCCAGCAGGTGATCCCCTCGGCGAAGGGCGACTTCCTCTACGCGATCGCGGCCAACTCGCCGGACGGCGGAACCGTCAGCGTGCTGAGCGTGCCCTAAGGCCCGAACTCGCCGCCGGGCTGCGCGCGTGACGGCGCGGACGCGTGGGTGGCCGCGGCCTGCACGGGCGAGGGCGCGAACTCCTGCTGGGCCGTGTGCTTGCTCGCTGCGTGCGTCGTTCTAGTCGCCGCTCGCCGGCTGCTCTTGGGCACGGCGGTCGAGCGCTTCACGACCGACCGCGGTCGCGGCTTGACGGTGACGCGGGCCGTGGCGTGTCTCGGCTGCGGCTGGTGGCGCACCACTGCTTGGCGGGCGTGGTGCCCGCCGTCGAGCGACGTGACCGTCGCCACGCCGCCGCCCGCCAGCGCGGCCGTGGCGGCGGCTGCCGCCGCAAGCTTCTGCGCGCTCGCCACGTCCGTCGCGTGGACCAGCGAGTCGTGCCCGCGAACGATCAGCGCATGCAATCGCTGGAGCAGGCGCCCCAGCGCGTGCGGCCCGGCCAGCAGCGGCACGAGCGCGGCGATGCGCGACGGCGCGCCGCGGTACTCGCGCAGGGTGGCGCGGCAGGTGAGGCAGCCGCGCAGGTGAGGCCGCAGCGCCGCCATGTCCTCCGCGGCCGCCTCACCGTCTGCCAGCTTGGAGAGGAGCGGCGCCAGCCGCTCGCACTCCGCGCCCGACTCGATCCCGGCCACGCGCTCCACGAAGGCGCGCCGGCCCTCGGTGATGCAGCGGTTCACCTTGGTGTAGGTCCACCCGGTCTCGTCGCAGATCTGCTTGTACGAGTAGCCCTCGGCGCGCAGCAGGAGGCAGCGCACCTCCTGCGGCTTCAGCCGGCTCATGGCCTCGGCGCCCAGCCGCAGTCGCTCCTTGCGCTCGGCCTGGTCGTGCGTGGCGGGGGCCACGCCGGCAGCCAGCTCGCGGTCGCCCGCGGGCTCCATTCGGAGGCGCTGCTTGCGGATCGCGAAGGCCTCGTGCTTCACGACCGTCTTGAGCCACGGGACCAGGTCGTTCTGGTCGGTCGAGGGCGCCTTCGTCAGCAGGATCTCGAGGCCGCGCTGGAAGGCGTCCTCGGCGTCCTCGGCGTTCAGGGAATAGCGGCGCGCGGTGCCCATGATCTGGGCTCCGTGGCGCTCGACGAGCTCGCGTGCGGCGGGCTCGATCTCGGCGCGCGTGGGGCGGCACGCCGCCCGACCTCCCTGTCGGATCGCCTCCTGCATCCCTTGCCTGAAGGCCAGGATGCGGGCACCCTCGCCCTGCTCGCAATACCCCAAACGAGCCGGATGTGATTCCCCGTCACAGCGCTGACAGACCGCCCACGCCGGTAGAGTCCAGCTCTCGGGGAGCGTGCGCACCGATCCGTTCGTGTGCCGCATCGGTTTTCAACGGCAGGGCGAGGATGGCTAACGGCCTTGTGAGAGAACTTCAAGAGGTGAAGAGGGCGGCTCCGGCCGACCTCCCCGCGCGCGATGTTCGAGCGCGCAAGCCTCTGCTGCTCCGCCTCGAGGCGGGTCGCGCGCTGCTGCGCGGCGCCGTGCTCGTCACGCTCGACCTCGCCGGCGTCTTCCTCGCGATCTGGACGGCGCTCGAGCTGAAGGCCGCGCTGCGCGGCAAGTCGGACTTCGTGCTCACCTACCACCAGGCCGTCGACGTCGCCCCGCTGGCGCTGCCTCGTCACCGTCCTGCTGTTCGCGCGCTCGGGTCTCTACGGGCCGCGCGCCACGCGGCCGGGCTTCGCGCGCGTGGTCGGCTCGCTGTTCCAGGTGATGATCGTGTCGCTCATCTACAGCCTGGCCGAGGGCCGCCACTTCAGCGTCCTTCTACATCTTCTACGGCTCGCTCTTCTTCGCCCTGATCTACGTCTCGGCGTTCCGCTGGGTGTTCGAGCAGGCGAGCGGGCGCCGCGCTGCGCGCCGCCGGCTACCGGCGCCGGGCGGTGCTGGTGGGGTCCGGTCCTCACATCGAGGAGGTCGCGGCCGCGCTCGGCGGCGGCAAGCACCCCGAGGTGGAGGCGGTGGGCTTCGTCTCGCTCACGCCGCTGCCCGGCGAACGGGCTGAAGGACCTCGGCCCGCTCGATCAGCTCGACCAGTACTTCGGCTCGATCGACGAGGTCCTGATCGCGGACCCCGACTTCCCGCAGAGCGAGGCGGTCGAGCTGGTGGACCGCTGCCATCGCCACGGGGTGCGCGTGCGCGTGGCGCCGTCGACGATGGAGATCCTGATGGACCGGGTCGAGTTCGTGCCCGGCCAGACGCTGCCGCTGTTCGAGCTGAAGCCGCCGGTGTTCGAGGGCGCGACTGGTTGATCAAGCGCACCTTCGACATCGTCGGGTCGCTGTTCCTGAGCGTCGTCTTCTCGCCCGTGATGCTTGCCAGCGCGCTGGCCGTGAGGCTCAGCTCGCGCGGCCCGGTGCTCTATCGCTCGATGCGCCCGGGCATCGGCGGCGCTCCGTTCCCCTGTCTGAAGTTCCGCACGATGTACGAGGACGCCGAGGAGCGCCAGGCGGAGCTCGAGAAGTGGAACGAGGCGGGCGGCGCGATCTTCAAGATCAAGAGCGACCCGCGCGTGACGCCGGTGGGCGGCTTCCTGCGGCGCTGGTCGACTCGACGAGCTGCCCCAGCTCTTCAACGTGGTGCGCGGCGAGATGTCGCTGGTCGGCCCGCGCCCGCTGCCCCAGCGCGACTACGACCGCCTCCAGGACTGGCACCGCAAGCGCTACCTGGTGCTGCCCGGGATCACCGGCCTCTGGCAGGTCTCCGGCCGCTCCGAGCTCGACTTCGACGAGCTGGTGCGCCTGGACTTCCTCTACCTGGAGAACTGGTCGGTGTTCCTGGATCTGACGATCATGTTGAAGACCATTCCGGCGGTTGTTAGGGCTGAAGGCGCCTGGTAGTTGGCAGTTTGCAGTTGGCCCGTCATCGGCGCCGTTCACATGGGCGCGGCAGATCTTCCTGCTAACTGCCAACTGCAAACTGCCATGAAAAAGCCCCGCCAAAGGCGGGGCTTTTTCTACGCCGACGAGTCGGCTAATGGGTGCGCTTGTCCTCCCGCGGACTCTGGTACTTGGACTCGAGCTTCTGATCGTGGCGGTTGACGGCCGCCTTGCGGATCACGTTCTCGCATGAGCCCTTCGCGTTGGTCGCCGTGGCGTCCACGATCACGTCCTTGAAGTCCGCGATCACGGTGTCGACTCCGTCGCCGCAGTCGATGTTGTCCTGCTCGCCGTCGCGGGTGTGGAACGTGTCGTTGCCGTTGCCGCCGTGCAGGGTGTCGCCAGTGAGGTCGTTCGGCCCCTGGACGTCGCCGCGGGCCAGCGCCCACAGGTCGTCGTTGCCGTCGTCGCCCCAGCTCTCGTCGTTGCCGAGGTTGGCGTAGATGCGGTCGTTGCCGTTGCCGCCGTGCTGCTGGTCGTCGCCCTTGCCGCCGGACATCAGGTCGTTGCCGTCGCCGCCGTTCATGACGTCGTTGCCGTCGCCGCCGTGCAGGCGGTCGGGGCCGGCCCCGCCGGTGATGTTGTCGTTGCCCGAGCCTCCGAACATGCGGTCGGCGCCGAGGCCGGGGTTCGCCCGTGAGCGTGTCGTCACCGGCGCCGCCGTAGAGGCGGTCCGGACCGGCGTCCCCGTGGAGCTTGTCGTTGCCCGTGCCGCCGAAGAGGTAGTCCAGGCCCGGGCCGCCCGACAGGTCGTCGTCGCCCGCGTTGCCGAAGACGAAGTCGACGCCGTCGTTGCCGTTCATGGTGTCGTTGCCGTCACCGCCGTAGAGGCGGTCGAAGCCCGCCCCGCCGGTGACTGTGTCGTTGCCGGCGAGCGCGTGGACCACGTCGCGACCGCCCAGCGCCGCGATCGTGTCGTCGCCTCCGGTGCCGACCAGCTTGTCGTGATGCGGTGTGCCGATGACCGTCGCCGCCATAGCCGTGGCCGCGAAGATCGCGCCTGCAACCAGGCAGGCAAAGATTGCGCTGAGTACGCGCGTTTTGCGGAGCTTCATTGAGGACCCTCCCAGAGGTCGTGATGTGCCCCGCAAAACACGAGTTCGACCTAGTGAGTTGCGCAACAAGAAATTAAAGATTTCCCCCCGTTGAGGGAGGGGAGGCCTAGTGCTGCTTGTTGCGCTTGAGATCCGTGTGGTAGCGGATGAAGCGGTCGCGCGCCGGCACGTAGCGGTAGAACGACGTCTTCTCGAAGGTCGGGCAGCAGAGCGCGTCGGTGCGCGTCACCCAGCCCTCGCTGAGGCGCAGCTCCTTGCCAGGGAAGCGGCGGGTGAAGTCCCGCACGCTGGCCACGAAGTCCGCCATCGCCACGGTGCCCGGCGGGCGGTGGGTGGGGTGGCGGCTCGAGTACTTGAACAGGATGTGCGGTGCGGCGCAGACCGGCCCGCCCACCTGCGGCCGCCATGACACGAGCCGGATCTCGCCGACCCGGCCGGAGGCGCCCGAGCGCAGGTCGGTGAACACGTCCTTGCCCGCGTGGGTGTCGGCATCGACGAGGCGCAGGGTCACGAGCGCCTCCTGCACGCTCGTGATGCGCGTCTGGATCGGCGTGCCCGCGCAGGTGTCCAGCACGTCGACCGCGGTCTGCGCGAGGTCGTTGTCGGCCGGGTCGACCGGATCCGGCACGCGCTCGGCCTTCACCTGCTCGATATCCGGGTCGGCGTCCAGGTTGCCGGACACCGACTTCTCCTTGAACAGGCCCGACGCGGGGGAGGCGAGCACCAGCATGGTGAGCGTGGCGGCGGCTACCGCTGCACGGCGTAGGAGCATCCGCCGAAATCTAGCCGCGCCGGCGCTCGCGGTACGCGCGCGCCTTCGTGCGGTTGCCGCAGACCTTCATGCTGCACCAGGTCCGCGAGCGGTTCTTCGACTGGTCGTAGAACGCCCACTGGCAGCTGTGCAGCCGGCAGGCCTTCAGCCGCGGCCAGGTGTCGTCGGCCATCGCCGTGTAGGTCACGCCGAGGATGCGAGCGAGCGCTCCCGGCACGCCGTCCTCGTCGGGAATCAGCTCGGAGCGCCCGTCGTCGCCGAAGCGCACGCGCAGCTGCGCGTCGGACGCGGCGGCGTTCAGCTTGGTCACGGCGCTCTTGTCGAGCGGGGCGCCGTTGTTTGTGAGGAGCAGCGAGCGAATTGCCTCCCGCAGCTGGTGCGCGCGCTCCACGTCGGAGTCCGACACCGTGCTGCCGGCGGGCAGCAGATCGCGCTCCCCGAGCCAGTCGCTGAGGGCCGGCGCGGTGGCAAGATCGTCCGTGGCCTGCGCCAGGTCGATGCTGTTCACGAAGTCGGCGATCAGCTCGATGCCGGGCGGAGTCGCTGTCGCGGGGGCCATCGGGCAAGTCTAGCCGCGTGACCTTCTAATGTCTTTGGGTGGTGACGCCGAGCCGCTACGACGACGAGCTCTGGGAGCTCGTGCCCGAGGAGCCGGGGCCGCCGCCCGCTCAGCTCGTGGAGTTCGTGCGCTCGCTCGGGCCCGTGGGGCGGGCGCTCGACCTCGGTTGCGGCGACGGGCGGCTGAGCGCCGAGCTGCGGGCGACCGAGCTGACGCTGGCCGACGTCTCGCCGCTGGCGCTCGAGCGCGCACAGCGCAGGCTGCCTGACGCGCGCGTGCAGGAGCTCGAGCCGGACGCGCCGCTGCCGCTCGGCGACGGCGAGTTCGAGCTCGTCCTCTGCGCGGAGACGCTCGAGCACGTGCGCGACGTCCAGCTGCTCCTTTCGGAGGCGCGGCGCGTGCTGGCCGCGGGCGGCACGCTCGCCATCACCACGCCGGCCAACGGCAGGTGGACGGCGCTTCGGCTGCTGGCGCGCGGCTTCGAGAGCGAGTTCGACCCGCTCTCGCCCCACATTCGCTTCTTCACCCGCCGCTCGCTCGCGCGTGTGCTGGACGAGCTCGGCTTCGAGGTGGCATCGCTGCGACGCAGCGCCGGCACCCTGCTGGCGGTCGCGAAGCGCTGAAGCGGTCGCTACTCGCCCGGCGACGGCGCCGGTGCGGTGGACGTGGCCGGTGGTGGCGCCGAGGCGGCGTGGGCCGTCGTCTTCTTGCCCCTGCTCGCGGCGCTGGCCGCGAGGAAGGCGTTGCGGGTGGCCTGGTCGAGCGGGTCGAGGTAGAGCGCGGCGCCGAGGGCCTGGAGCGCAGCGGTCGGGTTGTGCAGGTTGAGCTCGTAGTCCGCCAGGCTGAGCCACAGCTGCGGATTGCTCGGCTGGTGGATCACCGCGCCCTGGAGGGTGGCCAGCGCCGCCGCCTTCTGCCCGGCGGAGTCCTGGAGGGCCGACTTCACGAGCAGCGGCTTGGGCGACAGCGGGTCGAGCCGGTGGGCGTCGTCGGCCTTCGCGATCGCGGCCTGGAAGCGCCCCTGCGTGACGAGCGTCAGCGCCTCGTGCACGGCAGAGTCGGAACGCTCGGGCTGCCACACCGCCCAGGCGCAGATCAGCGCGGCGAAGATCACGGCGACACCCACGCCCACGCGCACTGGATTGCGCGGCAGCTTCAGCCAGGCGCGGGCGCTCGGCGGCCGGTAGGACACCATCGGCCGCCGGCGCGCCTGCGGTGGCCAGCACCGGCAGCGGGCCGCGTCCCGCGACGAACCCCGCGGCGAAGATGCCGACCGCGGCGCAGCCGGGCACGAACCAGGTCCAATCGAGCGCCGAGTGGATGCCGAACACCAGCGCGGACAGCGCGAGCGCGACGATGCCCACCCGCTCCGCGTCCCACGGCGCCGGGCCACCCTCGCGCGGGCGCCACCAGCGCCAGCGTCCTCCGCACACCCGGAAGACCGTGGCCAGCCAGGCTGCCGAGAACAGCAGCACGACCGCGAGGCCGAGGCTGCCCATGTCGGCCATCGTCTGCGCGAAGAAGCCGTGCGCGTGGCGGGCCACGAGCTGGTCGGTCCGGTAGCGCAGGCGCGCTGTGCCGAAGGTCCCGGCGCCCGTGCCGAGCACCGGGTGGGCGGCGAAGATGTGATCCGCGTTACGCCAGTAGCGCCCGCGCGAGGACGAGGTCTCGGTGAGGCGCTGTGGGCCTCCGGAGGTCTTCGAGGTCTCGTTCGTGAGCTGGTGGATGCGGTCGGAGATCGTGCCGGTCAGCCCGCGCTGGCTGAACGCGACCGACGTGAACGCGACCAGCGGGATCACGCACGTGAAGGCCACCGCTGCCGTGCCCACGCGCCTGCGGATGCGCAGCGACGGCGCCTGCCTGCCCACCCGGAAGCCGATGATCAGCCCGGCGGCCAGCAGCGCCACCACCATCGTGACGAGCAGGAAGCCGAACTCGCCCGCAGCGCTCTCGCGCACGCTGATCGGCACGAGGTCCTTGGTGAACGCGTCGCGGTGGAGCGCCCAGAGGATCACCGGCGCTGCGCCCACCACCGACACCGTCAGCACGATCACGCTGCGCACGCGCAGCGGCACGAACAGGAACCAGATCGCCAGGGCGATGACCGCCGCGATCAGCGCGCCGCGCGAGTAGGTGAGGAAGAGGGCCACCACCAGCATGCCGAGCAGCGGGTACGCCAGCGCGTTCGCGGGTGCGTGGCCGGAGCGCCGGGCGCCGAGCCAGACGGCCGGCGGGATGCCGATCGCCGCCGTCAGGCCCACCGCGTTCCAGTAGCCGTACGGCTGCGAGATGCGCGCGTAGAGCTCGTTCGCCGCGAGCGAGCCGGGGAACACGCGCGAGGCGAGCGCGTAGGTGATCACCACGGTCACCGCCACCAGGATCGCCCGCAGGAGGATCGACCAGCCGTCGGGCGCGAGCCTGGCCAGCGCGATGCCGGCGGCGAAGATCAGCAGGTACGTGAAGGTGCGGTTCGCCTCGATCCAGGTCAGATCGGGAGCGATCGACCACAGCACCGACAGCGCGGTGACGCCCGCGAGCGCGGCGAACGCGAGCAGCGCGAAGCCGCCGTCGAGCGGGCCTCTGCGACCGTGCACCACCGCGGCTGCGATGAGCAGCGCGCACGCGATGACGAGCGCGAGCTCTACGCCGGTGAGGGTGGCGAGATCGGAGCCGCCCTTGGCGACGAACGCGATCGCCGCGAGCGCAGCGCCTAGGAGGACGCTAGCGGCGGAAGATGCGTGACGCCGCACCGATGACCTCGGGGAAGCGGCGCCCCAGCGCGACGAGGCCGCCGCCCGCCGCAAGCAGGGCCATCGCGATCAGCGCCAGCAGGATCGGAGTGGGAAGGGAGTTTGCGGTGCCGGCGGTCCTGAACACCCCGGGGCTACCCGGCTGCACGCTCTGACCGGCGAGCGAGAGCGTGGGAGCGCCGCCGCTTGCGCTCTTGGCGGCATGGGCGAGGGCCTTCACGTCGTTGGGCGAGGCGGCGGCGTTGCCGCCTCCACCGGATCCCGGCCCAGCGCCCGAGATGGCGCCGTGGGTGCTGCCCTTGGAGTGCCCACCGGACCCGGCCACCTCGGCCTGGTTGATCACGTCGCGGCAGTTGGTGTACTCGTCCACGTCGGTGGGCAGCTGCTGCTCGGCCTTCTTGAGGTCGCCCAGCGTGTACTGATGGTCGAGCTTGCCGTCCTGCGCGCAGTCGCGGATGACGCCCTGCGGGCTGGCCTGGGCGACCTCGGGCGAGGCCAACATGGCCGTGCCGGCAACGAGGCCGATGGCGACGGCGGGAGTGACCACGGCAACCATGGTCACGGCGAAAATCAGCGTGTCACGAAGGCGACGCATCAGGATTGTGGTTCCCCTGTCCAGCAGTCCCATAACTGCTGCACGGGACGCTGCGAATGAGCGGCGGACTCAAAAAAATGAGCCCTGACGGGCCGTTCGATAACCAGGCTAGCAAGATCATCCCTCACAAAACGCACCAACGGCGACAAGTGCCTGCCGCATCCCCGAGACCCAGGCAGAGTATGTGAACCCGGCGACGTCCTGGCGTGCCGTGGCCCCGAGACCCGCTCGCAGATCCGGATTCGCCGCCACAGAGCGCAATCTGGCGGCGAGCGCCTCCGCGTCGCCCTCGGCGACGACCAGCCCGTTGCGTCCGTCCCGCACGAGCCCGCCCGCGGCGGCTCCCACGGCATCGCTGACTATCGCTGGCGTCCCCTGGTGCATGGCCTCATTTACGACCAACCCCCATGGTTCGAGGAAAGTTTCGGTTCGGATCGAGGGCAGGACGAGCACGTCGGCGGCTGCGTAGAGCGAGGGCAGGTGGTCGCGCGGCACGAAGCCGAGCGCCTCGACGCCGGCCCCGGCCCGCTCCACGTCCCCGCGCAGCGGCCCCTCGCCGGCGAGCGCCAGCACCGACCCCTCGCCGAGGTCCGCCCGGCGCCAGGCGTCCAGCAGCACGCGCACGCCCTTCTCCCGCACGAGGCGCCCGACGAACAGCGCCAGGAAGCCACCCTCGCCCGGCGCGCCGGCGTGCATGCGCGCGTGGCGGCGCAGCTCCGGCGAGATCTCCTTGCCGAACTCCTCGGCGCTCACCGCCTGGGGCGCCTCGATCACGTTCCCGCGCCGGCCGCGACGGGCCTCCACGTACTCGCTGACATGGGAGCCGTACGTCACGACGGCGTCGGCGTGCCGGTAGAGGTGTCGCGTGGGGAGGTAGGAGAGGGCATGTGCCGCAGTGCGCGGGTGGCCCCAGAGCGAGGCCCAGAGCACGAACGGAACGCGCCGGGCACGGGCCGCCAGATAGCTGCCGGGCAGGGCCACGCGGCCGCCGAGGCCGCAGATCACCGCGCGGTACTCGCCCGAGGCCGCCTTGCGGACGGCGCCGAGCTGCGTGAGCTGCCCCTCGTCCCAGGCGATCACCTCCACGTTCGCCTCCCGGGAGAGCATGTCGAACGGCTCCCGCCTGTAGTCGCTGACCACGTTGGTGATCAGGCAGGCCGGCCTCACCTCGGGCCCTCGGCCAGGGCTCGCTCGTAGGCGGCGACCGTCGCCTCCCCGCAGCGCTCCCACGAGAACTGCTCCACGGCGGTGGCGCGTGCGGCCTGCCCGAGCTCGTCGAGCTGCTCGTGCTGATCGAGCAGCCCGGCAATGGTCTCGGCCAGCGCGTCCGGGTCGCGCGGCGGGACCAGCACCATGCCCTCGCCCGCCGCCGCGATCTCCTCGGGGCCGCCCTCACCGCGACAGCCGATCGCCGGCACGCCGCACGCCAGCGCCTCCACGTAGGCGACGCCGAACGCCTCGTCCACGCTCGGCAGCACCATCAGATGGCAGCCGGCCAGTTGCGTGAGCGCGTCCTCGTGGGGGAGCTGTCCCGCCCAGTCCACCCGCGCCGCCACGCCGAGCTGCGCGGCCAGCCGCTCCAGCGCCGGGCGCTCGGGGCCGTCGCCGATCACCAGCCAGCGCAGCTCGGGCAGCCGGCCCGCGAGCACCGCCAGGGCGCGCATCACGTCCGCGTGGCGCTTGCGGGGGATCACGTGCGCGAGCGTGGCGATGGTGGGCTCGACTCGCTTGGCGACGACGTTCGCGGGCGCCTCGGCGCCCAGGTGGACCACGGTCATCCGCTCCTGCGTGCCCGTCAGCTCGGCGCAGAGCTCGAGCGTCCGCCGACTGTTGCACAGCACCTCGCTCGCCCGGCCGAGCACCTCGCCGACGCGCGCCCGAGCGGCGGGCGTGGACACCAGCGGCCCGAGCACATCGCCACCGTGCACCGAGATCGCCAGCGGCAGCTTCTCCCGCTCGGTGAACTCGAGCGCGGCGGCGCCGGCGGGCAGCGCGTAGTGGGCGTGAACGAGGTCGAGCGGGCGCTGCTCGTGCAGGCGGGCCAGCGCCTTCCCGAGCGGCCCCCGCGCCCAGCTGTCCCAGGTCGCGTAGCTGCGCTCGCGCGGCGGAGAGAGAAAGCGCACGTACTCCACGTCCAGCCCGTCGAGCTCGTCGTGGCGCGGCTGCACGGCCGCCCCGGCGAGCGCACGGCCGAGCCGGCCGGGCGAGCGCAGGGCCGACGCGGGCGGCAGCGGACGCTCGAGCGCGAGCACGGTCACGTTGGCCCCGGCGTCGCGCGCTGCCAGTGCCTGGCGGTGGGCCCACACGCCCAGCACGGGGTCCCGCCGCCGCGGGTAGTACTCCGCCACCACCGCCACCCTCACGGCGTCAGCGTCCTGTGCGTGACCAGCGTCTCCTGCGCCTCCTCGCTGGGCACGAACGGGCGGCCGGCGAGGAACCGCCCGGCCTCCTCGATCGCGTCCGCGTTGCTGTAGGCGCTGCCCACCGGCTGCTCGTGGCGCATCGCCACCGCGTCCACCACGCCGAGCTTCCAGCCTCGCGCCGCCGCCACCGCGCCCCAGTGGAGGTCGAGGCCCCAGCCCCAGCGGAGGTCCGGGAAGGGCGCCAGCTCGGCCGCCGCGTCGGCCCGGAAGGCCGTGACGGGGCCGACCTCCACGAAGCGCGTCTCGCGGACGTAGGAGCCCTTCTGGCGGCGGGTCACCCTCCAGGCGGCGTGGCTCATCAGGGCCTGGGCGGGCTGGGCCAGGGCCAGGTCGAAGCGCTCGCAGAGCGCGATGAAGCGGTCGAGGAAGTGGCGCGGCAGCACCACGTCGTCATCGACCACCAGCAGCCAGTCGAAGGCGCGGTCGGCGACCAGCTCCAGGAGCGCGTTCAGGTTCTGGAACTTGCCGCCCTCGAGGTTGCTCGCCTGCGTGTGCGCCGCGAGGGCCGGCGCCGGCGCCCCGGTGGATCCGAGCGCGAGCGTAACCCGGTGGCGCGAGCGCAGCAGCTCCTCCACCGCGCCCGGCAGGCAGTCGGTGGAGGGCCGGTAGACCGACAGCACGAGCACGTCACGGGCCGGGCCGCGGGCGGCGAGCTCGTCGAGCTTGCGATCGGCGCCGCTGAGCCGGGCACGAGCGTCGAGGGCGGCGTCGCCGAGCGTTCGCGTGACCGTGTGGCGCACGCCGGCCACGTGTCCGGTCTCGCCCGACAGGAAGCTGTCGGGATCGGGAGCCCAGTTCACCGCGGCCGCACCGCCTCGAGCGCGCGGCCCGCGGAATGAGCACCCATCACGAGCCCTTGCGGGCAGGCGCGACGCACGGTGTGCCAGCCGCACCCGGCAAGCACCCGCAGCTCGCGGCCAAGGCCGGGGGCCACGCCGCGGCGGGCGTCGTAGGCGCGCAGGTTGCGCCCCCGGTGGTAGGCGCTTCGCATCAGCGAGCGCAGGCGCACGTCGTCGCCGGCGCGGCGGTGGTCGAGCCCTGCCGCCGCCAGGTACACGACCTTGCCGCCCTCGGAGGTCAGCCGGCGCAGCCAGTCCTCCTCGTCGCCCCCGGTGGGGAGGCGCTCGTCGAACGGGCCCACGCGCTCGAACGCGCTGCGCCGGAAGAGCATGTTCGCGCTCCAGACGAGGTCGGCCTCCACGTCGTCGGGGCCGAGGTCGAGCGTGGTGATGGGTGGCAGCTCACGCCCGCAGGAGCGCGGTGCCGGGCCCTCGAGGCGGGCGCGGATGGGGCCACCGAAGGCATCGGCCTCTGGGTGGCGACGGGCGCCCTCCACCAGCGCGCGCAGCCAGCCGGGCGGGGCCTCCACGTCGTCGTCCACCAGCGCGATCAGGTCCGATGCAGCGGCGCGGGTGCCCGCGTTGCGCGCCGAGTTCGGCCCCTGCGGGCGCTCGTTGCGGATCGAGCGCACCCCCGCGCGTGCGACCACCGCGGGCGTCTCGTCGCTCGAGCCGTCGTCCACCACGATCACCTCGTATGGGTCATCGAGATCCTGGGCCGCAAGCGAGGCGAGCGTGACGGATAGGTAGCCCGCGCGGTCGTGCGTCGGGAGCACGACGGTGACGACCGGCTGCGCTGACACGGCCGCAGGTTAGCCTGCCCCGCGTGGCGGAGACCCTGGACATCGCTCTCGTGTCTCTCGGCACCACGCCGGGACTGCGGCGTGCCGACGACGCTCTGGCTGAGCTGATCAAGGCGCAGGGCCTCTCGTGTGAGCTGGTGCCTGTGCGGGTCGGCCCGCTGGCCAGCAGGCTGCGCCGCCAGGTGGCGGTCACCGATCTCGTGGAGGCGCTGGCGGCGCGACGGGCCGGCCGCGGCCTGGGCGCCCGCGCCGCGATCTTCTCCACGATCACGGCGGCGCTGCTCCAGCGCCCGCCGCAGCTGCCGCACGCGGTGCGGCTCGACTCGCCCGCGGCGCTCAACCGCCCCGGCGCGAGCGGCGCGTGGCAGCGGGCGCGCGAGCGCACCGTGCTGGCGCGCGCCACGCTAGTGCTGCCCTGGGGCGAGCAGGCGCGGATGGCGCTGCCCGTCTCGGTCGCCAGCGTCACGCTGCCGGTGCCGGTGGAGGAGATCGGCCCGGGGCCCGAGCGCGACATCGACGTGCTCGCCTATGCCGGCTACCCCGACAAGCGCGGGCTGGACATCCTCTGCCTGGCCTGGATCGAGGCCGCGCGCCCCGGCGAGCGGCTGCTGATCGGCGGCGTGGAGCGCGGACGGGCGCTGGACTGGCTCGAGCGCCGCGGGGCGCCCAACCCGCCCGGCGTCGAGTGGATCGGCGCCCTGCCGCGCGATCAGTGGCTGCACCGCGTGGCGCGGGCGCGCGTGTTCGCGAACGCCTCGCGCTGGGAGGATCACGGGCTGTCGCAGCTCGAGGCGCTGGCGGCCGGCTGCGCGCTCGTCACGGTGCCGTCGCCGGGCGCCTACGAGGCGCTGCCGCTGGCGCGCGAGCTCGCCCCCGAGCTGGTGGCCATCGACTCGAGCCCCAGCGAGCTGGCGCGTTCGCTGCGGGCCGGGCTCGACCTCCACTCGCGCGCCGAGTACGCCGCCGGGGCCCAGGAGCTGCTGCGGCCGTTCCGCGCGGATGCCGTGGCCCGTGTGCTGTCCGAGCGGGTGCTGCCCGAGCTGGGGCTGCGATGAGCGATCCGCGCGTGCTCGTGCTGCACAACCGCTACCGCGTGCTCGGGGGCGAGGAGCGCGCCGTGGACCTGCACCTGGCGGCGCTGGTGGCGGCGGGCGTGAAGCACCGCGCGCTGATGCGCGACTCCGGGCAGATCGGTCACGCGCGCGCCGCGGCCGGCCTGCTGCGCGGCGGCGCCGAGCCCGAGCAGGTGGCCCGCGCGACGCGCGAGCTGGGCGCCACCGTGGTGCACGCCCACAACCTCCAGCCACTGCTGGGCCCGCGTGCGCTGCGCGCGGGACGCGACGCCGGCGCGCGCACCGTCCTCCACCTTCACAACTTCCGGCTCTTCTGCGCGATCGGGGTGGCGTTCCGCCGTGGCGAGCCGTGCTTCCGCTGCCATCACGGCCGCACCCTGCCGGGGCTCGTGCTCAACTGCCGGGGCTCGCTGCCGGAGGCCGCCGTGTACGCCACCGCGCTGCGCCGGCAGCTGTCGCAGATGCTCGACGTGGTGGATCGCTTCGTCACGCCCAGCAGCTATCTCGCGGGCCAGATCGTGGGACTCGGGGTACCCGCGGAGCGCGTGGAGGCGCTGCCGCATTACCTGCCGGACGAGGGCTTCGCCGACAGCTCGCTCGCGCACGGCGGGAGCTTCGCGCTGGTGGTGGGGAGGCTGTCGCCCGAGAAGGGCATCGAGCTGGCCATCGAGGCGGCGGCCGCGGCGGGCGTGCCGCTGAAGGTGGCGGGCTCTGGGCCGGGGGAGGCCGAGCTGCGGACCGCCGCGCTGAAGGCCGGTGGCCAGGTGGAGTTCCTGGGTCGCGTGCCGGTGGACGAGCTGCGCGCACTGCGGCGCGAGGCGGCGGTGGTGCTCGTGCCCTCGCGCAGCGACGAGTCGTTCGGGCTCGTGGCGCTCGAGGCGATGGCCGCCGGTGTGCCGGTTGTCGCCACCCGGGCCGGCGCGCTGCCGGAGCTGGTCGGCGAGGAGCACTGCGTGGCGCGCGGGGACGGCTCGGCAATGGCGTCGCGGCTCGCCGACCTGTGGGCCGATCCCGAGCGCCGGCGCCGCGAGGGCGACGCGCTGATCGCGCGGGCGCGGGAGCGCTACAGCGCCGAGCGCTTCACCCGTGACCTGCTCGATCTCTACGAGCGCATGGAGAGCTAGGGCCCGGCCCGGCCCTCGCGGGCAGGACATCGGCCTCGCGGCCGTTGCTAGGGTGCCGCGCGTGCCGATGACGCTCGAACGGGAGCGCGAGCAGGTAGCCGCCGCCTGCCGCCGGCTTGCTCAGGAGGGGCTCGTGATCGGCACGGCCGGGAACGTGAGCGCGCGCTCCGGCGAGCTCGTGGCCGTCACGCCCACCGGCGGGGTGCTGGCCCAGCTCGAACCCGAGCAGATCACGGTCGTGCGGCTCGACGGCCAGGTGGAGGACGGAGAGCTCGCGCCGACGTCCGAGGTGGAGCTGCATCTCGGCGTCTATCGCCGCTACGACGCGGGCGGCGTGGTGCACACGCACTCGCCGATGGCCACGGCGCTGGCGTGCGTGCTGGAGGGCGAGATGCCGTGCGTCCACTACGGGATGCTCGCGCTCGGTGGCAGCGTGCCCGTGGCGCCCTACCGGACCTTCGGCACGCCCGAGCTGGCGGAGACCGTCGTGGACGCCCTGGAGGGGCGTACAGCCGCGCTGATGGGCAACCACGGCGCGATCACCTACGGGCACGACCTCGACGCCGCGGTGGAGGCGACGGTGCTGCTCGAGTGGGGCTGCGGGATCTACTGGCGGGCCAGCATGATCGGCACGCCGCGGGCGCTCGACCAGGAGCAGCAGGACGCCGTGGTGCAGGCGGCGGTCGAGCGCCGCTACGGCGCGCCGCGCCCGCACGAATGAGCCAGATGGTGGCGATCGCCATGGGCGTGCACGTGCTCGACGTGCTCGTCCGGCCGGTCGACGCGATCCCCGAGGGGCAGGGCGGACTGCTCGTCGAGGAGATCAGGATCACGGCGGCGGGCACCGCAGCGGGCACCGCGCTCACGCTCGCCAAGCTCGGCGCCACCACGCGCTGCGCAGGCGCGATCGGCCGCGACGAGGTGGGGGACATGCTTCTGCGCCTGCTCGAGCGCCAGGGCATCGACACCTCGCTGATCGTGCGCCGCGACGACGCGCCCACGTCCGCCACGGTGCTGCCGATTCGCCCGAATGGCGACCGCCCCGCGCTGCACGTGATCGGCGCCAACCAGACCTACGGCCCGGCCGACGCTCCCTGGGATGCGATCGCGGAGGCCACCCACCTCCACCTCGGCGCCCCCGAGTTCATGGGCGGCGAGGCGGCGGCGGAGATCCTCTCCCGGGCCCGCGAGAGCGGCACCGTCACCTCGGCGGACATCCTCGCCCCGGGCGAGGGGCTGCTCGACTGGATCGGCCCAGCGTTCGACCAGCTCGACTACCTGCTGCCCAATCGCGAGCAGGTGCTGGCGCTGACGGGCGCGGACGACCTGGTGCGAGGGAGCCCGCGCGTTGATCGAGCGCGGCGTGGGCTGCGTGGCCGCGACCTGCGGCGCGGACGGGGCGACGATCGTCGACGCCGACACGGTCGAGCACGTGCCCGCGTTCGAGGTCGACGTGGTCGACACGACCGGCTGCGGCGACGCCTTCTCGGCCGGCTTCCTGCGCGGCCTTTCGCTCGGTCGCGATCGGCGCGAGGCCGCGCTGCTGGGCTGCGCAGCAGCCGGGCTGGTGGCGCAGGGGTTGGGGAGCGACTACGGGGACTTCGATCTGGAAGCGGCCGACGCTTTCGCCGCGACCTAAGCCGCCCAGGGCCCGACGCCACCCACCCGATCGGGCGTAATCCGCATCACGTAGCCCGCCGGCGGGTCGTCCATCGGCGGGAACTTCACGTCGGGGCCGAGGTAGACGTGGGCCAGGCGCTGCAGGAGCTCCGGCGCCCCTCCCTCCTCGATCCGCGCGCGGCCGTGGACCACGAGGTACTCGCGCAGCCCGATCGAGTTCAGGCCCTGGCCCTCGATGGAGAGGCTCACGCGCGGGTCGCGCTGGACGTTCCGGAGCTTGCGGTGGAGCGGGAGGTGACCGGTGACGATCTCGTCGCCGTCCAGGCCCGCCCAGACGATCGAGACCTGCGGGCTGCCGTCGGGGTTGATCGTGACCAGGTGGACGAGCGCGTCGGACTCGAGCAGCTCGCGGGCGGCGGGGTGGAGCTCAGCCACCGCGCGACCCCACGGTGTCCTGCTCGCGCAGCCACTCCACGGTCTGGGCGATGCCCTCGCGCACTCCGATCTGGGCCTCCCAGCCGAGCAGCGTGCGCGCCTTCTCGACCGAGGGCCAGCGCCGCTGCACGTCCACGTCGAAGCTCGGCAGGTGCTCCAGCTCGAACTGGTCGGGCGGCTGGCCACAGGCCTCCCACACGATCCGCGCGATCTCAGCCACCGTCAGCTCGTCGCGCGCCGACACGTTGAAGTCCTCGTCCACCGCCGCCGGGTGGGCCATCGCCGTGACGATGCCGTCGGCGATGTCGTCCACGTGCGTGAGCGTGCGCGTCTGCTCGCCGGAGCCGAAGATCTGAAGTGGCCGCTGCCCGGCGAGCACCTTGCGGATCAGGTCGGGGACCGCGTGGGCGATGCCCGGCTCGTCGTCGGGCATCTCGCCCGGCCCGTAGGCGTTGAAGGGACGGCAGATCGTGTACGGCAGGCCGTGCTCGTCGTGCAGCGCGCGGCAGTAGACCTCGCCCGCGAGCTTCGAGAAACCGTACGCCGAGCGTGGAATCGGCGTGTCCACGATGTGCCCCTCGGTGGTGGGGAACTCGGTGGCGCGCTCGAAGACCATCGACGACGACACGTACACGAGCCGCTCGACCCGCTGCTCGAGCGCCGCCCGGAAGACGCCGTTGTAGAGGCCGGTGTTCACCTCGAGCAGCGTGTGCGGCAGCTTGTGGAAGTTGGCGATCCCGCCGACGATCGCCGCCAGGTGGATCACGTGGGTGCAGCCCTCGGCGGCAGCGCGCGCCTCGTCGTGGTCGCGCAGGTCGCCCGTATGGACCTGGCAGGCCTCTCGCATCCAGGCGGGCGGCGTGCGCTGGTCGGATACGCGCACCTCCCACTCGGGGTCGCGCAGCAGGCGGCGCACCACTGCGGTGCCGATCGTGCCGGCGCCGCCCGTCACGAGAACGCGCGAGGCCATCAGCCCGACTGCTGCCGGGGCACGCCGCTGGCCAGCAGCTCGAGGTCGGCTTCGACCATCAGCCGCACCAGCTCCTCGAACGTGGTCCGCGGCTCCCAGCCGAGCTTGTCGCGCGCCTTGGCGCAGTCCCCGATCAGGTGGTCCACCTCCGCGGGGCGGAGGAAGCGGGGGTCGAGCGAGACGTGATCCGCCGGGTCGAGGCCGACGTGCCCGAAGGCGATGTCCACCAGCTCCTGCACGCTGTGCGCCTCGCCGGTCGCGATCACGTAGTCGTCCGGCTCCGGCTCCTGGAGCATCATCCACATCGCCTCGACGTAGTCCCGGGCGAAGCCCCAGTCGCGCTTGGCGTCCAGGTTCCCGAGGGCCAGCTCCCTCGCTGAAGCCGAGCTTGATCGCGGCCGCGCCGTGGGTGACCTTGCGCGTGACGAACTCCAGGCCGCGGCGTGGCGATTCGTGGTTGAAAAGTATGCCTGAGCAGGCAAAAAGGTCGTAGGACTCGCGATAGTTGACCGTGATGAAGTGGCCGTACGCCTTGGCCACGCCGTAGGGGCTCCGCGGGTAGAACGGGGTGTCCTCGTTCTGCGGGACCTGGAGCACCTTGCCGAACATCTCCGACGAGGAGGCCTGGTAGAAGCGGGCATCGGGGGCCACCTCGCGCATGGCCTCGAGCATGCGCGTCACGCCCACGCCGGTGAAGTCCGCGGTCAGCACCGGCTGGGTCCAGGAGGCGGCCACGAACGACATCGCGGCCAGGTTGTAGATCTCGTGCGGCTCGCACTCGCGCATCACGTCGCCGAGCGACCGCTGGTCCAGCAGGTCGCCGGTGTGCAGCGTGATGTCGTCGCGGATGTGCTGGAGGCGCTGGAAGGTCTCGGTCGAGGCGCGCCGCACCATGCCGTGCACGTCGTAGCCCTTCTCCAGCAGGAGGTCGGCCAGGTAGCTGCCGTCCTGGCCGGTGATGCCGGTGATCAGCGCGCGCCGCGTCTCGCTCATCCGGTCACCCCGGCGGCCACGCGCTCACGCCACCACTCGAGCGTGTCGCGCAGCGTCTGATCGAGGTCGATCTCGGGCTGCCAGCCGGTGGCCTCGCTTAGCTTGTCGTGCGATCCCCTGATTTCCATCACCTCGCCCGCTCGCAGGCGGGCCGGGTCGGTCCGGCGCTCCACCGAGAGCGGGGAGTGCGCCGCGAGGCGCGTGAGTATGTCGGAGACGGAGGTCGCACGGCCGCTGCACACGTTGAACACGCTCGGCTCCCCCCGCTCGAGCAGCAGCCAGTAGGCGCGCACCACGTCGCGCACGTCGCTGAAGTCGCGCCGCACCTCCGCGTTGCCCGTGGAGATCAGCGCTCGGCCGTCCTCCGGCGCGGCCGCCTCGGCCTCCGCGATCTGCCGCGCGAAGCTGGACACCACGTAGGTGTCCGACTGACCCGGGCCCGCATGGTTGAAGGCCCGGGCGCGAACCACGCGCAGGCCGTGGGCGTCCGCGTAGAAGCCCGCCAGCAGGTCGGACATCGCCTTGCTGACCGCATACGGGTTCTGGGGACGCAGGCCATGGTCCTCGCGCACAGGCAGCGCCGCCGGCTCCACGGCGCCGTACTCCTCGCCGGACGAGGAGGTGAGGAGCAGCGTCTCCGGCGCCTCGACACGCAGCGCCTCCAGCAGGTTGAGCGTGGAGGTCACGTTGCTCTGCACCACGTCGATCGGCGTGCCCCAGGAGTGCGCCACGGAGGCCAGGGCGGCGAGGTGGAAGACCCGCTCGGGCGCGTAGCGCGCCACCAGCTCGCGGACAGCCTCGCCGTCGAGCAGATCCAGCTGCTCGTAGGCGAAGGGCGTGCTCGAGAGCGGGCTGCGGCCCACGCCCAGCACCTCGGCACCCTGCTCGGCGCACTGCTCGGCCAGGTGCTTCCCCACGAAGCCGCCGACGCCGGTGATCAGGACCCGCATCAGGAGGCGGACACCAGCTCGTCGGCGTACGCGAACACCTGGGCGTAGCCGGTGACGTTCCAGGGGTCCACCAGCAGCGCGCTCCGCGGGATCTGCGGCAGCACCCCGTCGTAGGCCGAGTGGTTCGTGGCGATCACCACGGCATCGGCGCCGCTCAGCGCGCTCTCGAGTGGCTCCGACTCGGCCGGGACGTACGGATCGTGCCGGGAGACGTGCGCCAGCTCGCGCTCCAGCAGGCGGATCAACTTGTACGAGAGCGAGTCGCGGGCGTCGTCGGTGTCGCGCTTGAACGTGAGCCCGAGGACGGCGACCTTGCGGTCGCGCAGCGAGCCGCCGAGCCGCCGCTTCAGTCCCTCGACCAGGAACAGCGGCACGGTCTCGTGCACCCGGGAGACGGCCAGCAGCATTCCCGGCGCGCTCGAGCGCTCCTCGGAGAAGGTGAAGTCCTTGCGCAGGCAGATGCCCCCGGTCAGCCCCGGCTTGCCGATCCCCCCACGCGGGTAGTCGTGGTTGATCAGGTCGATCACCTCGAACACGTTCGCCTCGTACTGCTCGCAGTTCATCATCAGCAGGTTGGGCAGCGAGAACTGGGTGTAGCGCAGGATGTTGGTCCAGATCTTGGCCAGCTCCGCCTGCACCGGGGTGGTCTGCACGATCTCGGTGCCGAAGACCTCGAACAGCTCGGCGGCCTTCGCTCCCGAGCCCACGCCCACGCCGCCGACGATGCAGGGCAGCGAGTCGATTTCCTCCAGGAAGCGGCTGGCGGCGATCCGCTCGGGCACGTGCGAGACGAACACGTCCTCGCCCGCCGTGAAGCCGCGCCGCTGCTCCACGTAGCCGGCCAGCCAGTCGGTCGTGCCCGGGGCCACGGTGGAGCGCAGGATCAGCGAGTGGCCCTCATGCAGGACCGGCAGCAGGTCGTCGGTGACGCTGCGGATGTCCGAGATGTCGATCTCGATGTGGCTGAAAGCCGGCGTGCCGAGCGTGAGGACGATGTGCTCGCACTCGGCGGCCTCCTCGATGCGGTCGGTCAGCCGCAGCCGCCCGCCCGCGAGCACGCTCTCGAGCAGCTCCTGCGTGCCCGGCTCCTGGAACGGCATGCGCCCGCTCGCGATCGACTCGAGCACGGCGGGCACCTTGTCCACGCCCACCACGTCCAGGCCGCGGCTGGCGAACGAGAGCGCCAGCGGCAGGCCGATACGCCCGAGGCCGACGACGGCCACATTCCCCGTTGGCATGCCCGTACCTTACGACCGGGCGGTCTACTCGGGGACGATGCGCACGTCGGGCAGCGGCACGATGAAGCGGCCGCCGCGCTCGAGGAACTCCGTCTCGCGCTCGAGGAACTCGTCGAGGAAATGCCATGGCAGCGCCAGGTAGTAGTCCGGCTTCATCGCGCGCGAATCCTCCTCGCTGATGATCGGGATGCGCGTGGCGATGGTCTCCGATCCCCACTTGTCCGGGTTGCGGTCGGCGGCGTGCGAGACCAGCGATGAATCGATGCCCGCGTACTGGAGGATCGTGTTGCCCTTGGTCGAGGCGCCGTAGACGTGCACGGTCTTCCCCTCTGCCTTGAGGTCGTGCAGGAGCCTCGAGCAGCTCGTCGCGGACCTGCTCCGAGTTGCGCCGGAAAGCCTCGTAGGGCTCGGCAGCGTCGAGCGCCAGCTCGAACTCGCGGATGCGCAGGGCCTGGATCGAGCGCGTTCTGCTCGGGCGGTGCGCTCGAGCTTGCCGGCGTGCCCGATGAAGAGGCGGATCGAGCCGCCGTTGATGTCGTTCAGCTCGGCGTGCACGACCTCGAGCCCCTCCTCGGCGAACAGCCGCTCGAGCACGGCCAGCGAGTAGTACTCGAGGTGCTCGTGCACGATCGCGTCGAACGAGTTCATCTCGAGCATCAGCGGCAGGTAGTGCAGCTCCATCACCCACACGCCGCGCTGCGCGAGCACCGCGGCCACGTCGGCCACGAAGTCGCGCGGGTGCTCGAGGTCGTAGAACATCGCGATCGAGGTGACGACCTTCGCCTTGCGGTCGGCGTGGCGCTCGATGAACGGGCCCGCGGAGAAGAAGTCGTTCACCACGTCGTAGCCCTTCTCGACCGCGTAGCGGGACACGTCCGAGGGGTCGTAGCCCAGGTGCGAGATGTTCGGGGCCGTGTAGCCGTCGAGCAGCGTGCCGTCGTTGCAGCCGATGTCCACCACGAGGTCGCCCGGCGACGAGCCCGACCAGCTCCTGGGCCGCCTGCGCGATCCCGTGCAGGTTCACGCGTCATCGTGCGGTTGATGCCGCTGCGGTACCAGTACGAGTGGTAGAGGATCGAGCCCGGCACCGTGTGCTTGGTCTGGATCAGCCCGCAGGCCTCCTCGATCGCGCGTCATGTCGCAGCGGACGAGCTCGAGCGGGATGGCGCGCTGCACGGGCTGCTCGCCGCCGGGCTCGGCGAAGGCCCCGGCGATGTACTGGTCTCCCAGCGACAGGACGGATGTCAGCTCTGGCGAGCCGCAGATCCGGCAGGTCGTACGAGTCGTGAGGCTCGTGCGTGGCGGATGGGGACGGTCGGGCACTACTTCCTCCTGAGGGGTCAGTGGCGGCGCCGCACTATTACACAAGTGCCGAACGCCATTGGCACGCTAAGGCGGGCTGCCGCTGGAGTCGCGAGCCAGCTCCCCGACCGCGTCGCGCAGGGCCTCGACGAGCGCCTCGTCGTCGTCGACCAGCGTCACGCCGGGCCGGTCCTCGCCCTGCTCGGCCATCCCGCCCACGCGCGACATGATCACGGGCCGGTCGTAGAGGAGGCCGCGTTCCATGACGTTCGAGGACCAGCCGAGGCGATAGGGCAGCACCAGCAGGTCGGATGCGACGATCCAGCGGTCGAACTCCTCGTCGGAGAGGTAGCCCTCGCGCAGCTCGGCGCCCGGCGTCTCGTGCGCCAGGCGGCGCAGCTCGTCCATGTATGCGCGGCTGGCGTCGTCTTCGCGCCACACCGATCCGACGACGTAGAGGAGCGCGCCCTCCGGGGCCACCCGCCCGAAGGCGCTGACCGCGCGGTCGAAGCCCTTGTTGGGCTGGAGGAAGCCGATCGCGACCAGGATCGCGGCGTCCGCCGGGAGCCCCAGCGCCTCGCGCGCCGCCGGCCGGTCCGCGCCCGTGCGGCGCAGCATGTGAGCGCCCTGGCTGACCACGCGGATGCGGTCGCGGTCGATCCCGAACGCCCGCGCGAAGTCCTCCCGCTCGCGCTCGGTGTGCACGGTGATCTCGTCCGCGAGCTTCCAGACCGAGCGCGCCAGCCGCCTGAGCAACGGCGCCGTCGGGCCGGCCCCGTAGTTCACCTCGTGAAAGCACAGCTCCGCGCTGGGCGCCGCCCGCAGGCCACGGGCGAGCCTCAGGAGCGACTCGGAGCGCATCCGCAGCGTCGAGTCGGGGTCGCCCAGCAGCTCGGGGTGGAACTGCACGACCAGCCGCTCGGAATCCTGCGCCAGCCGCGCCAGCTCGCGCCCCGCGCCGGCCTGTCTCAGGTCGAGCACGTGCTCGGCGTCCGAGGGCTCGGGGGAGGCGACCGTGACCTCGTGGCCCTCCTCTCGCAGGCGCGCCGCCAGCTGCCCAGCGTAGGCCGAGATCCCACCCCGCATCGGCGGGTAGAAGCTGAGCATCAGGATGCGCACGTCAAGCGTCCCCCCGCTCGCGTGGACGCACCACCACGTTGGGATCGCCCGAGGGGCGGTGCCAGACATCGCCGAGCGGCTCGAGCGCCCGTGGGCCGATCGCGAATGCGGAGTAGCCCGCGTCCTCGAACAGCGTCTGCACCTCCCCGAGGCTGGACCCCTGGCGCTCGAGATGTCCCGGCTCCAGCTCCACGATGAAGTCGGGCCGGGCCCGCTCGAGCAGCCCCGCAGCGCCCCGCAGCGCACGCAGCTCCGCTCCCTCGATGTCGAGCTTCACGAGGCGCGTGCGCTCCAGGTGGTCGCCTGCCACCTCGTCGAGGGTCGCGACCTCCACCTCCACACGGGTGCCCGCTCCGGCCTGCTCGGGGGCGAACGAGCTGAAGCCCGACCCCGGCGCGAACACCTCGAGCTCGAGCCGCCCGGGCGCCTCGGCGAGCGCCACCTCGCGCAGGTCCACCCAGTCGTAGCCGTTGCGGTCCACGTTCCCGCGCAGCAGCTTCATCGTGGGAGGAGACGGCTCGCAGGCGATCACGCGGCCCTGCGGCCCCACGGAGCCGGCGGCGATCACCGTGAAGAGGCCGATGTTCGCCCCCGCGTCGAGCACCACGTCGCCGGGGCCGATCAGCATCCGCATGGCTCTCGAGGCGGGCTCGCAGAAGCCGTATCCGTACAGCCTGCGCCCGTGGGGCGTGGCGAGGTCCACCGCCACCGTGCCGCCGCCCTCCAGCGTGACGAGCGCGCTGCTGCGGCCCGGCCGCAGCGACCGCAGGCCCGCCGTCGCCACGAGCATGGCTCCAATGGCGGGCGAGCGGCCGCAGCGCTCGTCCGCCGGCGGCACGAGCTCCGCCAGCCGGTCGGACAGGCCGGCCGCGATGCGCCGCCCTCCGCCGCTCACTCGGGCGTGCCCCCAGCGGCGGGATGTCGGTTCGGGAACAGCGCCTGGCGGAGCTCCACCGGCACCGCTCGCAGCACAAGCAGCGCCAGCGCGTAGATCACGGCGCCGATCAGGGTCTCGGCCAGCGACGAGAGGTCGAACAGGATCGCGGGCAGCACGGCCAGGCCGGCGGCGCACGCCACGCGGGCGACGAAGCCCAGGCTCGGCCGCAGCTGGGGGCGCCCCCGCGTGAGCGACACCTCGTAGCTCAGCGCGAGGGTGAGCTCCGCCGCCGTCAGTGCGATCGCGCCGCCCGTGGCGCCGTGTGCGCTGATCAGCGGGATGCCGGCCCCGAACACCACGCTCAGGGCGATCGCGTTCGAAATCATCATCGCGCGCAGCCTGCCGAGCGAGAGCAACGCGTATCCACGGGCCGCGATCACGCACGTGCCGAGCAGCGCGAAGGCGAGGATCTGCAACACACGCACCGAGGGGTTGAAATGCGGGCCCGCCACGAGGTCGACTCCGAACTGCGCGCCCAGGAAGACGATCAGCGCGACGCCCACGCCCGCCAGCCCCATCGTCTCCGCGAGCCGGCGTCCGGCGTAGTCGAAGCGGTCGGGGTCGGAGCCGGCCGAGCGCGCGAGGATCGGCAGCGCCGACGAGACCACCAGCGGCGGCACCGTCGTGACAGTCTCGAGGATGCGGAAGGCCACGCCGAAGTAGCCGGTCTGAGTGCCGCTCGAGAGCAGCGAGATCATGATCTGGACCACGCGGAAGTAGAGGACCGATAGCACCACCGCGGCGGAGTAGGGAAGGATCTGGCGCAGCACCTTGCGCCACTCCTGCGTGTCGACGGCGGGGAGCACGCGCGTCTCGCGCCCGCCTACGTACGCGGTGAGCACCACCACCGGCACGAGCACGGGAGCCCAGAGCGCGAAGAAGGGGAGCAGACCGGCCCCGACGAGCACCAGGAGCACGCCCTCGAGGGCCACGGCGACCTGGAAGATCAGCTGCAATGAGGCAACCCACCCGAAGCGCAGGCGCGACTGGAGCGGGATCGTCAGGCTCTGCTGGATCACGTACAGCACCATCCCGATCCCGGCGAGCAGCGTGCCGATCACCATCGTGCTCGGGTAGCCCGCAACGAGCGGTGAAGACGAAGGCGATCGCGAGCCCGACCAGCACGAACGCGATCCGCATGCCGAGGAGGTTGCGCAGGAAGCGAACCGCCTGGTCCCTCGGCCTCACGGTGTACTCGCGAACCCCGATGGCGGAGAGTCCGAGGTCGCTCAGGCTGCCGACGATCACCACCAGCGCCATCACCGTGACGAAGCGGCCGGTGTCTACCACGCCGAGGTGGCGGATGATCACCGCGCTCGACGCGACGGTCGCGAGCGTGCCGATGACCAGCCCGCCCAGCCGCATGAAGCTGCCGCGGATTGCGCTCGGGCCCGCCTCGGCCGTATCGACCAGATCCACCTCCGGGGGCAAGCCTCCCACGGTCGGTTCGCGGTCGGCTGAGCGCGTGGGTACGATGCGCGCCAGATTACTCACCGCATAAGCGTCCACATACCATCCGGCGCGTGACAGGGCGCTGCATTCAGCTTGTAATCGCCGCCGCCGGCGCCTCTTAGATGCACATCGCGCTCATCCATCACCACGTGGGCGGCAAGGCCGGGGGCGGCGGGGGCGTGCGGCTCATGCTCGAGCTCGGGCTGGGCCTGCAGCGGCGGGGCCACCGGGTCACGGTCGCCTGCCACGACTACCTGCCGGACAGCGAGTTCCTCTACGCCTCCGAGCAGCTCGAGATCCGCTCGGTCAGGGAGGGCATCTCGGAGCTGCCCGGCAGCGCCCCGGAGCTGGCGCGCCGCTACTGGCTCGACATGCCGAAGGTGGCTCGCCTCGTGCCCTACGACGCGGACGTGGTGAATGCGCACGAGTGGCTGGCCCTGCGCCCCGGGCGGATCGCTGCGCGGCGCCTTTCGGTGCCGCTCGTGTGGACCCGCAACGACGAGTCGGTCTGGGAGCGCGCGATCGTGCCCAGGCAGACGATCGTCGGCGACCCACGGCCGACCAGGCGCGCGCTGCGCGCGGCGATGGGCTGGCCGGATCTGCTCGACGCGCGCCGCACCGACGCGATCGCGGTGCTCAGCGCGCAGCAGGTGGAGATGGTGCGGCGCAGCTATCGCAAGCCCTCCGTGGTGGTGCCGGTCGGGCCGCCCGCGCACTTCTTCGACCCGCCGGACCGCGCAGAGGCCCGCAAGCGGCTGGGCATCCCCGACGACGTGTTCCTGGTGGTGGGCTCCGGCATCCTCGTCACCCACCGCCACTTCGAGGTCCTCATCGAGGCGATGGCGCTGCTGGGTGACGACCCGTCCATCCACGCGCTGATCGTGGGCTCCGACCACGTTGACCCGGGCTACGCCGACCGGCTGTCGGCGCTGATCGCCGAGCGCGGCCTGGGCGATCGGATCACGATGCCGCGCAGCTCGGTGTCCGACGCGGAGATGAAGGACACGCTGGTGGCCGCCGACGTGTTCGTGATCCTCAGCCAGCGCTACGCCTGGGGGCTCGCGCCACTGGAGGCGATCGCCTCGGGCACCCCGGTGATCCTCACGCCGGGCGCCGGGGTCTACGACATCCTGGCCGGCCGTCCCGGCGTGCAGGTGGTGGCCGCGGAGGATCCGCGCGGCACGGCGGAGGCGATCCGCCGCTGGCGCTCGGGCGAGGGCCGCGAGGGCCTCGAGACCACCCGCACCTGGCTGCGCGAGGAGTACGCGCTCGACCGCTACGTGGAGCGGATGGAGGAGATCTACGAGTCGGTGAGGCCGGGCGGCGCGGCGGACCGACGGCTACCGCAGCAATAACGGGTGGACCCGACCTGGGTGCAGTTTCCCCTGTATATCGATGGAAACTGCACGCACGTCTGAATTCGCACCCTTATTGATGCTGTAAACCGTCGAGCGCCGCCAGCAGCTCGCGCGCCGTCCGGTCCCACGAGAACTCCTGCGCCCGCAAGCGCCCACGTTCGGCCAGCGCACCCCGCTCCTCGCCGGAACCGAGCAGACGCTCCAACCCGGCGCGGATGGCGTCGGTGTCCAGCGGGTCCACGTACAGCGCGGCGTCGCCCGCCACCTCACGCAGGCTCGGGATGTCCGAGGCGAGCACCGGAGCCCCGCACGTCATCGCCTCGAGCACCGGCAGGCCGAACCCCTCGTACAGCGACGGGTAACAGAACGCCGTGCACGACTGGTAGAGCGCCGCCAGGTCGTCGTCGGACACGTAGCCCAGCACCCGCACCACGGCGCTGTGCGCGGCCACGCGCTGCTCGATCTCCTCCGCCTCCCAGCCACGCGGGCCGACCAGCGCCAGCTCGTGACCGGCGCGCAGCTCGTCGGGCAGCGCCACGAAGGCGTCGATCAGGCGCAGCAGGTTCTTGCGCGGCTCGAGCGTGCCCGTGCACAGCACGAACGAGCCGGGCAGGCCGTGCCTGGCCCTGACCTCGTCGAGCTCGCCGGTGTCGCGCATCCGACGGAAGCGCTCGTTGGCTGCCAGGTGCAGGACGCGGGCCCTGTCGGCCGTGCGCGGGAAGAGCTCCACGAGATCGTCGCGCGTGGCCTGCGAGATGCAGAGGAGCGCCGCGGCCCGCCGCAGCGCCGGGCGGATGGTGGCCTTCTCGATCAGCTGGGCGCGGCGCTGGGCGCGGGCGCCCGGCCGGAACGGGATCAGGTCGTAGACCAGCACCGCCGCCGGCACGCGCAGGAACCACGCGGTCAGGTAGCTGTTCGTGGACAGGAAGACGTCGCAGGTGGCGTTCGCGGCTCGCGCGGCGCGCAGGTGCCAGAGCGGGTCCGGCGCGTCGAGGGTGACCCACTCGAAGCGATCGTCCATCGCGGGCAGGTCGGCCGGCCGGCGGCAGTAGAGCCTGAAGCGCCGCTCGCCAGGGATGGCGGCGAGCGCCTCCAGCAGCTCTCGCACGACCCGACCGCGCCCCGCCGGCACCTCCGCTGCGGCGCGGGCGTCAACGCCCACGACCACTGTCAGCCGGCCGAGCGCCGCCCGCGCAGACGGGAACGGGCGTACTGGCGCGCGAAGCTGAGCACGAACGCCGGGTTGTAGTAGAGGTAGCGGGGCAGGAGCCGGCGCGGCTCCTGGGCCAGGCGGTAGATCCACTCGAGCCCGCGGTCCTGCATCCACGAGGGCGCCTGCGAGACGCGCCCGGCGTGGAAGTCGAACGCGGCCCCTACGGCGCACAGCACCGGCGCCTCGAGCCGCTCGCGCATGCGCGCCATCCACTTCTCCTGCTTCGGCACGCCGATCCCCACCCACACCACGTCGGGCTTGGCGGCGTTGATCTGGGCGGCGATCGCGTCCTCCTCCTCGACGCTCAGCGCGCGGAACGGGGGCGAGTAGCCGCCCACGATCTCGATGCCCGGATGGCGGCGGCGGAGGTTGAGGGCGAGCTGCATCAGGGATCCCTGGTCGCGCCCGCCGTAGAGCCACACGCGGTGACCCCGCTCGGCGCAGCGGCCGCAGTAGCGGTTCATCAGCTCGGGTCCGTAGACGCGGCTGTGCAGGCGCTCGCCGAGCGAGTTGGCCGCCCACACGAGCGGCATGCCGTCGGGCACGGTGAGCGTGGACCCGGTCACGGCCGCTCGCATCTCGGGATCGTGCTGGCTGACCATCACGGCGTGCACGGCGACGGCACAGACGTAGCCGCGCTCGCGGCGGGCAACCATGCCGTCCATCACGTTCATCGCCTCCACGTAGCTCGTCATCGCGATCGGGATGCCGAGCACGTCGCAACGGCGGACGTCGTCCGGCGACGGGAGGGAGGGAGTCGGCGCAGAGCGCCCTGCCTGGATGCTCAAGCTGGAGTCGGGTTCGTGCATACGCCAGGTGAGTGGCGACCCAAACGGCCGGAGACGGAAGCGGCCGGAACGCCTGTCACACTAGCGCGAACTGGGTGTGAGGTCGAAAGTTGCGCTGCCTGAGCCGAAACGCGGGCCCCGAAGCCAGGGGGGCCGAAGACAGCCAACCGCTACCCTACGGCGTTCGCGGGGGTTAACGGGGACATGAGTGAAGCGCACACAAGCCTGAGCGCGCTCGTCGAGCAGCCGAGCGCGAACGGCGACGTCGTCGTCTCCGTCGTCATCCCCGCCCTGAACGAGGCTGAGGCCATCGAGGCCTGCGTCCGCAAGTCGCTCGAGACGATGGAGGCGCACGGCCTGAACGGCGAGGTGGTGGTCGCCGACAACGGCTCCGACGACGGCACGCCCGACCTCGCCCGCGAGGCAGGTGCACGCGTGATCCACGAGTCGCGCAAGGGCTACGGCTCCGCGTACCTCGCCGGCTTCGCCGCCGCCCGCGGCAAGTACATCGTGATGGGCGACGCCGACGAGACCTACGACTTCGGCGAGATCGACCGCTTCATCGAGCCGCTCGAGGACGGTGCCGACTTCGTGATGGGTTCGCGGCTGCGCGGTCGCATCCACCGCGGCGCGATGCCCTGGCTCCACCGCTACGTGGGCAACCCGGTGCTCACCGGCGTGCTCAACCTCTTCTTCCGCACGGGCATCTCCGACGCCCACTGCGGCATGCGCGCCTTCCGGCGCGATCTGCTGCCCAAGCTCGACCTGCGCACCACCGGCATGGAGTTCGCCTCCGAGCAGGTCATCCGCTCGTCCAAGCTCGGGCTCGACATCCGCGAGATCCCGATCGAGTACCACCCGCGCACCGGCGAGTCGAAGCTGTCGTCGTTCTCGGATGGCTGGCGGCACCTGCGCTTCCTGCTCGTGCACAGCCCCACCTGGCTGTTCCTGGTGCCGGGGCTCGGCATGGTCCTGCTGGGGATCGTGGTGGGCGCGGTATCGCTCTTCAACGCCCCGCTGTTCGGCCGCCAGTGGCAGCTGCACACGCTGATCGCCGCGTCGATGTTCGCGATCGTCGGCGCCCAGGTGGCGCAGCTCGGCGTGTTCTCGCGGACCTACGCCTACTACTACCTGGGCGAGCACGATCCGCTGTTCGACAAGCTGCGCGCGCGCTTCCGCCTCGAGCACGGGCTGATCGCGGGCACGCTGATCGCGCTCACCGGCTTGGCGATGGCCGCCGTGGTGGTCGGGATCTGGATCCATCGCGGCTTCGGCGAGTTGCGTGAGGAGAAGCTCGCCGTCGCCGGGCTCACCCTGATCGTGCTTGGCGTGCAGGTGGTCTTCGGATCGTTCTTCCTCTCCATCCTCGGGCTCAGGCGACGCATGCGGGCCACCGAGGATCCGCAGCCGCCCAGCGCCTCCAAGTAGAAGCTTGAGCCGGAGGCAATATGCTCCCGCCGGCTCGCTGCCGGCAGTTGCCCGAGCGCCGGCTCGACTGGGTCGAGGTGGTGCTGACTGCCCCCCGACAATGCGCATCGGCCTCGTCTACGACTGCCTCTATCCCCACACGGTGGGGGGAGCCGAGCGCTGGCTGCGCAGCCTGGCCGAGCGGCTGGCGGCCGAGGGCCACGAGGTGAGCTACCTCACGCTGCGCCAGTGGCCGCACGGGGAGGACCCGAGCGTGCCGGGCGTGAAGGTGGTGGCGGTCGGCCCGGGCATGTCGCTCTACACGAGGGGCGGGCGCCGGCGGATCCTGCCGCCGATTGTGTTCGGGGTCGGCGTGTTCCTCCACCTGCTGAGGCACGGCCGCAGCTACGACGTCGTGCACACCGGTGCGTTCCCCTACTTCTCGCTCCTGGCCGCGGCGGCTCTCCGCCCGCTGGGGCGCTACCGGCTGGTGGTGGACTGGTACGAGGTCTGGACGCGTTCGTACTGGAACGAGTACCTGGGCCGCATCGGCGGCTTCATCGGCTGGCGGATCCAGCGGCTCTGCCTGCGGATTCCGCAGCGCGCGTTCTGCCTCTCCCAGCTGCACGCCGAGCGCCTGCGCCAGGAGGGCTTCCGCGGCGAGGTGGAGGTGGTCGGCGGCCTCTACGCGGGCTCGCTCGAGCCCCGGCCGGTGGTGGAGGCCGCGCCGACCGTGATCTTCGCGGGCCGCCACATCCCGGAGAAGCGGGTGCTCGCGCTGATCCCCGCCATCGCACGCGCCCGCGAGCGCGTGCCCGGCCTGCGCTGCAAGATCTTCGGTGACGGGCCCGACCGGCCCGAGCTGCTGCGGCTGATCGACAAGCTGGGGCTGAGCGGGGTGGTCGACGCGCCGGGCTTCGTGGACATGGCGCTCGTGGACGAGACGCTCCGCACCGCGCTCTGCATGGTGCTGCCATCGCGCCGCGAGGGCTACGGGATGATCGTGGTGGAGGCGGCCGCGCAGGGCACGCCCAGCGTGGTGGTCGCCGACCCCGACAACGCCGCCACCGAGCTGATCGAGGAGGGCGTGAACGGGTTCGTGGCGGAGTCCGCCGAGCCAGACGAGCTCGCCGACGCGATCGTCCGCGTCTACGAGGCGGGCCGCGACCTGCGCGAGTCCACCACGGCCTGGTTCACGAGCAACGCCGAGCGGCTGTCCCTGCCGCACACGCTCGACACCGTCGCCGTCGCCTACGAGCCGAGGGCCAGTTCGTAGCTCGCGGCGGTGGCCCGGGCGGTCTCGTCCCAGGTGAACTGCCGCGCCCGCTCGAGACCCGCCTGACGTAGGCGCTCCGCCTCCTCGCCGCCGGCCAGCAGGCGCTCCATCGCCGCGGCGATTTCCTCGGTGCGCTCCGGGATCGAACATCAGCGCGGCGCCGCCCGCCACCTCCGGCAGCGAGCTGCGGTTGGAGCAGGCCACCGGCACGCCGCGCTGCATCGCCTCGAGCACAGGCAGCCCGAAGCCCTCGTAGAGGGAGGGGAACACGAAGCAGGAGGCGAGCGCGTACAGGCCCTCGATCTCCGCCTCGTCCAGCCAGCCCAGGATGCGCACGTCGCCCTCGATGCCGAGCGCCCGCGCGTGCTCCTCCACCTCCTGTTCGTGCCAGGTGCGGTAGCCGGGGATCACCAGCACCGGGCGGCGCTCGGGCGGGATCAGCGCGAGCGCGTCCAGCAACCGGATCAGGTTCTTGTGCGGGCGCTTGGCGGACAGGCTCAGCGCCACCTGGCGCTCGCCCAGGCGGTGGCGCTCGCGCAGCTGCGCCTCGGGCATGGCCCGCTCGGGGTGCGGCTGGTCCAGGCCCAGCGGCACCACGTCGATCTTGCGCTCGGGCTCGTGCATCAGCCGCACCAGGTCGTCGCGCGTGGAGCGCGAGTCCGCGATCACGCGATGCGAGCGCCGGATGCCCAGCGGCATGATCACGCCGACCGCCCGCGCGCGCAGCCCCTCGTGGGCCTCGGGGAAGGTCTTGTGGATCAGGTCGTGCACGGTCAGCAGGCGGCGGAAGCGTCCCCACGCGGGCGCCAGGTTGGCCGGGCTGTGCAGCAGGTCCACGCCCGCCCGCATCGCGGCCGGGGGCACCAGCAGCTGGTCGGCCAGCACCCACGCCAGGCGATTGCGGGAGTTCACCGGCACGGTCACGCTGGGCACGTCGCGCCACGGCCCGGGCTCACCGGCGGCGTTGCGATTGATGAACGCGGTGAGCCTGAGGTCCGGGCGAACGCGCATGAGCGACTCGATCAGGTGGCGCGCGTAGACCTCCATCCCGCCGGTCTCGCCGGGCACGAGGAAGACGAGGTTGAGGCCGACGTGTGGGCTGTCCTTGGACATCTGGAGCGCCATCGTAGGCGTGGCGCCGGGCAATGGCGATCGAGCCCCGGCAGGTGCTAGGGTCGCCGGCCATGCCGCCCACGCCCGAGCAGGCCGCCGCCTTCGTTCGGGACGCCACCTTCGTCTGGCACCAGCGCTTCGAGCTCGCCCCGGGCGTGTCCACGCCGGGCACCAACGACATCGGCTGGCTCGTGCAGGTCGCCGGCCTGCCGGACGATCTCAGCGGCAAGACCGTGCTCGACGTCGGCACGACCAACGGCGGGGCGGCGTTCGCGCTCGAGCGGCGCGGCCCGGCGCGCGTGGTGGCGGTGGACATCTTCCCGCCGGAGTGGTTCGGCGTCAGCCAGCTCACGGAGCTGCTCGGCTCGAAGGTCGAGTACGTGCGCACCTCGGTCTACGAGCTGGCCGAGCGCTTCCCCGAGCCGTTCGACATCGTCCTGTTCTGGGGCGTGCTCTACCACCTGCGCCACCCGCTGCTCGCGCTCGACAACCTGCGCGCGGTCACCGGCGGGCAGGCGGTGCTCGAGACGGCCGTGTGCGACGGCGAGCTGCGTCGCCGAGACCGCGACCGCTCGCTCGTGCGTTACTACCGCGGCGGCGAGCTCTCGGACGATCCCAGCAACTGGTTCTCCCCGTCGACCACGGCGCTGGAGGAGTGGTGCGGCTCGAGCGGGTTCGAGGTCGAGCGGGTGGGAGCGTGGCCGCCCAAGGCGCCGGCGCGCGCGATGGTGCGGCTCGCGCCCGTCGAGGGCCCGCCCGAGTACGAGCGGATCTCGTACGAGCGGCCGCTGCGCTGCTCCGTCAGCGGCCTCATCGCCTAGCCGCCCGTGAGCGACGCGTCGAGCAGCGAGGAGGTGCAGGAGGAGCTCGCCGAGCGCTTCGACCCGGTCTCGATGAAGGGCCAGATGATCGAGGCCGAGCACGTGGTGCGCTACGCCTGGGCCGGCCAGTTCGCCCGCGGCAGGCGCGCGCTCGACGCCGGCTGCGGCGCCGCCTATGGCTCGCGCATGCTGGCCGACGCCGGCGCCAGCGAGGTGGTCGGCATCGACAAGGACGAGCGCGTGATCGCGGCCATGGCGCCCACGATGCCGGCGGGCGTGCGCCTCGACGTGGGCGACGTCACCGCGCTCCCCTACGAGGCCGGCGAGTTCGACCTCGTGGTCTGCTTCGAGATGATCGAGCACGTCGCCGAGCCCGAGCGGGTGCTCGACGAGCTGCGGCGCGTACTGCGCCCAGGCGGGCTGCTCGTGATCTCCACCCCCAACCGCGACGTCTTCACGCCGGGCAATCCCCACCACCTGCACGAGCTGTCCCCAGCCGAGCTGGGCGAGGCGCTGGGGAGCCGCTTCGGCTCGGTGGCCCTGCGCCGCCAGCACACCTGGATGGCCTCCGGCGTGCTCGACGACGAGCGCTTTGCCGCCGGCGGCACCGAGCCGGTCGAGGGCGTCGAGCTGCGCAAGCTCGTGAGCGACGAGCCCGGGCGCGAGACCTACACGCTGGCGATCGCGAGCGACGGCCCGCTGCCGGGGGACGGCAGCTCGCTCGCGCTGACCACGGACGTGGACCTGCGCGGCTGGACCGAGCACTGGCAGGCGCAGCAGCAGGCGCTCGAGGAGCACGACCGCTCCGCCGCCGAGCTGCACGCCCGCGTGGCCGCCATGGGCGGCGAGCTGGACGACCTGCGACGTCGCTACAACACGGTCGTGACGTCGAAGAGCTGGCGGCTCACGGGTCTCCTGCGTAGGCCGGTGGCAGCGCTCCGGCGCCGCCGACCGCCGAGTTGACGCGGGTCCAGCGCCTATTCTGACGACGACATGCCAGCGCCCTTCGCGGCAATCCGCGTGCGAGATCTGGAGAAGACCTTCCGCCGGCCGCGGAATCGGTCGCACACGCTCAAGGAGCGAGCCCTGCACCCGTTCCGCCGCGGCGAGTACGACGAGCAGCAGGTGCTGCGCGGCGTCTCCTTCGACATCGCTGAGGGCGAGTTCTTCGGGATCGTGGGGCGCAACGGCTCAGGCAAGAGCACGCTGCTCAAGTGCCTGGCGGAGATCTACCGGGCGGACAGCGGCACGATGGAGATCGCCGGCCGGCTGGCGCCCTTCATCGAGCTGGGCGTGGGCTTCAACCCGGATCTGACGGCCCGCGAGAACGTGCTCATCAACGCGGTGATGATGGGCATGACGCCGCGCCAGGCGCACGAGCGCTTCGACGACGTGATCGCGTTCGCCGAGCTCGAGGAGTTCGTGGACGTGAAGCTGAAGAACTACTCCTCGGGAATGCAGGTGCGGCTGGCGTTCGCGGTGATGGTCCAGTCCAAGGCCGACGTGCTGCTGATCGACGAGGTGCTGGCGGTGGGCGACGCGGCCTTCCAGCAGAAGTGCGCCGACACCTTCTACCGCATGCGCGAGGAGGGCACGACGATCGTCCTCGTCACCCACTCCATGGGCCTGGTCGAGCGCTTCTGCCACCGCGCGATGCTGCTCCACGACGGCCTGGTGGAGGCGATCGGGGACCCGCGCGAGGTTGCCCGGCGCTACCTGGAGCTGAACTTCCGCCTGCCCCGTGAGGAGCGCGAGCTGCTCGGCCTGGGCAAGCGCGGCGCACGGGTGGTGGACGTGTGGGTCGAGGGGCCCGACGGCCTGCGCACGCACGGCATCCAGCACGGTGAGGAGTTCGCGATCCAGGTGGTGGTCGAGGCGCTCGAGCCGATGGAGACGCCGGCGGTGGGCCTGTGGATCGAGAACGAGGAGCGGGTGCGGCTGTTCGCCGCCTCGAGCGACGGAATCCACGGGCAGGGCGACCTGGCCGTGGGCGAGCGCTCGCAGCTCACCGTGCGCGCGCAGAACACGTTGCGCAGCGGCCACTACTACGCGGGCGTCAGCGTCGGCGAGTCCGCCAGCGGGGAGCAGCTCGATGCGGTCGACCGCGCCACCGACCTCGTGGTCTACGGCGGCGACCATCTCGGCGGCCTGGTGCAGATGGAGCACACCGTCGAGGTGTCGAAGGCGCTGGAGCAGGCGACCACGTGAGCGTCACCACCCCCGAGCTTCCGCTCTCGCCCAAGGCCCGCAAGATGCGCGGCCCGTCCGCGTTCGGCGGCACCCCGCGGCGCTTCTGGAACCTGACCTGGATGCTCGCGGTCACCGACTTCCGCATGTCCTACTTCGGCTCGGCGCTCGGGCTACCTGTGGTCGCTGATGCGACCGCTCCTGTTCTTCGGCGTGCTCTACGTCGTGTTCTCGAAGGTGCTGCGGGTGGGCGGGAACATCCGCGACTACCCGGTCGTGCTGCTGCTCAACATCGTGCTGTTCAGCTTCTTCGGCGAGGCCACCGGCCAGGCGGTGGCGTCGATGGTGGTGCGCGAGCCGCTCGTGCGCAAGATGCAGTTCCCGCGCATGGTGGTGCCGCTGGCGACCGTGCTCACCTCCACGATCAACCTGCTGCTGAACCTGGGAGCGGTGCTGGTCTTCCTGCTCGTCTACGGCATCCGGCCGATGTGGACCTGGCTGCTGTTCCCGCTGCTGCTCATACCGCTGATCCTGTTCGCGGCCGGGCTGGCGATGCTGCTCTCGTCGCTCTACGTGCGCTACCGCGACGTCGCGCCGATCTGGACGGTCGTCTCCCAGCTCCTGTTCTACGGCACGCCGATCATCTACACGATCGAGAAGGTGCAGGAGCAGAGCCTGAGCGCCGCGCACCTGGTGATGCTGAACCCGCTGGCGTGCATTCTCCAGCGGCGCGCAAGTGGGTGATCGACCCACACGTGGAGAGCGCGGTGACGGCCGTCGGCGGGCCGACTCGGTTCCTGCTGGGGCCGGTGCTGATCTTCGTCGTGGTGATCGTGGTCGGGCTCTGGGCCTTCACTCGCCAGGCGCCGCACATCGCGGAGGAGCTCTAGGCGCGTGGCGGACGAGCGCTTCGAGGCGCTGCTGCGTGCCCACGAGGCCCAGACCCGCCATCTCGCCGCCGAGCGCGCCCGTGTGGCCGAGCAGCTCGAGGAGCTGCAGACCGCGCTCGACCGGGAGCGCGACCGCGGCGACCGCGCCACCACGGAGCTGGACGCCGAGCGCGCCACGCGCCAGGGGGCGATGGAGGAGGTGGGCCGCCTGCGCGCCGAGGTGGAGCGCGTGGATCGCGAGAGGGGCCACCTCCAGCAGCGCTACGACTCGGTGCTGCAGATGCGCGCGGTGCGCTGGTCCGCGCCCGTGCGCTCGCTGAAGCGGCGGCTGCTCGGCCGCTCGTGACGCTGCGCCTCGCGGTCGCCGCCGATCCTGCGGTATCGGTCGTGATGGTCACGCACGGCGGCCTGGACTGGACCCTGAAGGCGCTCGACGCGCTGCAGCGACACACGCCGGAGCCGTTCGAGGCGATCGTTGTGGACAACGCCTCGCCCGGCGGCCTCGCCGACCGCCTGGCGGAGGTCGAGGGGCTCGAGCTGGTGCGCAACGCGGAGAACCGCGGCTTCGGGCCGGCCTGCAACCAGGGCGCGGAGCGCGCCCGCGGGCCGGTGTTGGCGTTCGTGAACTCGGACGCGCTGGTACACCCCGGCTGGCTGGCGCCGCTCCTGTCGGCGCTCGAGCGCCCGGGCGTGGTGGCCGCGGCGCCGCGCCTGCTGAACGAGGACGGCACGCTGCAGGAGGCGGGTGCCCTGGTGGGACGCGGCGGCCGGACCGCGGCCTACGGCGAGGGCGGCGATCCGGCCGAGCTCGCCTACTCCTTCCCGCGCGTGGTCGACTACGCCAGCGCGGCCTGTCTTCTGGTGGAACGCGCGGCGTTCGAGGAGGCCGGCGGCTTCGACCCCGTCTACGCCCCGGCCTACTACGAGGACTCCGACCTCTGCCTGCGGCTGGCCGCCACCGGAGGGCGGGTGGTTTACGAGCCGGGCTCGAGCGCTACCCACATCCGCTACGGCTCCGGCAGCACGGAGCTCGCCTGGGAGATGTCGGACCGCAACCGCGTCATCTTCGCCGCCCGCTTCGCGCAGCTGCTCGCCGACCGCCCGCACGGACTCAGGGGCCGCGGCGAGCTGGCCGCGCGCGACGCGCTCGCGCACCCGCGGCTGCTGGTGCTGGCGGCGCGGCTCGACGAGGACGCGGTTCGCCTCGCGACCGCCCTGGCCGAGCTGTGCCCCGCCGGGCGCACCACCGTCCACGTGCCTGAGGTGCCCGGAGACGAGGCGCGGGCGCTGCTGGGGGCGGGGGTCGAGGTGGCCGGCGGTCCGCGGGCGGCGTGGCTGGCCTCGCGCGCGCTCCACTACGACGCGGTCTTCGCCATCACGGGCGACGCCACGCTGGAGGACGAGCTGGACGCCAGCCAGCCGGGGGCCTGCCGCGCGCTGCCCGCCGGAGCGCGCCGCGCCGACGTCACGCTCTCGCTGCCGGGCGATCGCGGGGAGCTGAGTCGGCTGCTCGCCCGCGCGCTCCCGGAGCTGGGAGTGGCGCCGGGCTAGCCGGAGCCGTTCGAGCGCAGGCGCTCCAGCTCCGCCCGCAGCTCGTCGATCTGGCGCAGGGCCGCGGCGTGCGAGATCGCCAGCGCCTGAACGCTGCCGTCCACGGCCTCGAGGCCCTTCAACAGCTCGCCATCCACCAATCGCTGGTGCACGGTCACCGGCTTCATCAGCCGAAGCAGGCTCTTGCGCACGGCCAGCTGGGCCTTGCCGAAGCGGGGCCTTGGCGCGACCGGGCCGGTGTTGATGCGCTCGGCCACCCAGTCGGTCTGGAGGGCGCCGAAGGTCCTGCCGGAGGCACGGCCGGCGCGCAGCGCGGGGGTGGCCATCAGAAGACGCAGGCGGGCCGCCATCGCCCGCCCCGCGGCCTCGGGAGAGTGGGTGGTGCGGATGTCCGCGGCCGCACGCTCTCCGCGCCGGGCGGCCTCCTCCGGATGTTCGAACACCTCGCGCATGAGGCGCGCGGCATGCTCCACGTCGGGCTCGGCCCATTCGCCGCCCGCCGGGTAGGGAGCGTGGCCCTCTCCGATCGGCACCAGCGAGAAGTCGACCAGGTAGGAGTTCTCCGGCGTCATGTAGTCGAGGTTGCCGGAGTAGGCCGTGGCGATCACGGGCTTCCCCTCCCACATCGCCTCGGCCATCGTGTAGCCGAAGCCCTCCGCGCGGTGCAGCGACACGTAGCAGTCGCAGGCGTTGAAGAGTCCGTCGCGCTCGCTCGGCGTGAGGCGCTCCTCTATCAGGTGAACGTCCGGGTGGGCGGCGGCCGCTAGCCGCAGGCGCTCGTGGCTCTCGAGATCGTGCTCGTGGTTGAGCGTCTTGACGATCAGCGCTGCGCCGGAGCCCGGCTCGAAGGTCCCCCTGAACGCCTCCACCGCGGCGAGCGGGTTCTTGCGCTCGAACACGCTGAAGTAGTCGAAGGCGAACAGGAAGCGGAAGCCCTCGGGCAGCCCGGCCGGCGGGCGCCGGCGACTCGCTGCGCTCGGGCAGCGAGACCGGCTGCGGGATCGTCACCACGGGCACCGTGGCGGCGGGCGCCACCGCGTCGTGCACGTGGGCGCTTCCCACCCACACCTCGTTCACGACGCTGAAGGCGCCGAGCCACTCGGGCGGAAAGGCGCTGACCTCCCAGGCCCAGTAGCCGATCGTGTAGCCGCCGCTGTAGAAGTCGCCCACCAGCTGCTTGGCGACGGCCGCGATCACGTCGGCGTTCACGCAGAGCAGGTTGAACGCGGCCTTGTCGTCGGTCGTTCCGCGCACCCCGAGCGACTCGTCCTCGGGGCTTGCGTGCGGGTGGAGCGTGGTGGGCCTCACCGGTATGCCCTGGCTCTCCAGACCGGCGACCAGCTGGCGGGCGTGCTCGCCCACCCCCAGCACCGCCTTGAAGTAGCCCGCCACGTTCACGCCCGGGACCAGGCGCCCGGCGTCCGCCGAGTCGCCCGCGCCCAGCGGCAGCAGCGCCGGCGGCACCGTGCCGGTCGCGCTCCCGAACACCTGCGCCCAGGCGGTCAGCCGGGCTGCCGTCGGGGCCGTCGAGGTCGGGAAAGGCCTGCTGGAGGTCTGGCCGCGACTCCTGAAGCTGGCCGAGGTAGCGCGTGATCCCGGCGTCGCCGCCCACGGGCGCGGGCTCATTCAGGTAGGCCAGGAACTCCCGGGCGCCTTCCGCCGTGAAGATGTCCGGGTCGGGGAGGGCGCCGCTGCTCACGGCATCGCGGAAGACCGCCCGCGAGACGTTGTCGAGCGGCGTGCCGTCCGGCAGCGCCCCGAAGCCGTAGGGCCGCGGGGACCACACGGCGTGCCCTTCGCCCTCGAGCGCCTGGGCGTAGCTGCGGGCAGAGCTCGAGCAGCAGCGGCTGCTCGCTCAGCTGGATGCGGTCCTGGTGCTTGGAGAGCAGGTGTGGGCGCTCGGGATCGAAGCCGCTGAAGTGGTAGAAGCGCAGCGGGCGGCCGTCCACCTCGTAGCGGTTGCCGCGCCTGCGCAGGTCGCGCCCGGCCAGGTTCCAGTAGGCCAGGTTGTAGCCGGGATCGCGCAGGATGAAGAATCCCTCCACGAGGCCGGGCGCGAAGTCCATCCAGCGCTGGTCCACGAAGTAGCCGCGCTCCGGCGCCACCAGGCAGTCGGTGGCCAGGCGCTCCGACCACCAGGCCAGCAGCTCGTCGGTCTTCGGGCCGGCGGCGAAGCCGGCGAAGCCGAGGTTGAACGAGCCGGCCACGAGGATGTCGGTCTCGGCGGGCTTGTGGCCGTCGCGCGGCATGGGCGCGGTGAGGTGGGGGTTCACCACCAGCGGGTGCTCGCGCAGCAGGTCGTCCACCTCCTGCACCGAGTCGAACACCTGGATGTCCGGGTCGAAGTACGCGACCCGTTCCACCCCCTGTTCGTTCAGCAGGTATCGCAGCAGCCAGGGCTTCACCGCGGTGGACAGCTCCAGCACGTTGTAGCCCGCGGTCATCTGGTGCCACTGCTCGATCCCGAGCTGCTCGGGCCGTACGACCGTGAACGGCTCGCCCGCCGGATCGACCTCGCCGCCCTGGTCGTCGATCACCAGCGTCCAGCAGGTTCCGCCCGGGTTGTGCTCCCGGAACGATCGTGCGAGCACGCGCGCAGCCGGCAGGTAGTTGCGGGCGATGATCGTGCAGATGTGCATCGGCCGGAGGGTAGCTTGGGGGGCCGGACGGCGGCTCTGGCCTGCGGTCGTGTCTAAGGTACCCCGCCGTGATCGGAACCTACGCCGCGGCGATCCTGATCTGCCTGGCTTCAATCGTCCTCGGCCGCGGCATCTGCGTACTCGCCGGCAAGGAGGGATCGAACTGGCTCGGCGCGGCGGTGGGCTTCGCTGCGCTGATGATCGTCTGCGAGGTCGCGATCCGGCTTCCCGGACGGGCGTGGACCGCCGTGGTGGTGCTGGTGGTCCTGTGCGTGGCCTCGCTGTGGGTCGCGCGCGGCCCGCGCGGGGGCTGGCCCAGCGTGGACGGGCTCCTGGTCGGCGTGGTGCTGCTGGTGGTCGCCTCGACGCCCTTCGTGGCGAACGCGCGCGTGGGCGTGCTCGGGATCTCGTTCCTGAACGACACGCACTGGCACCTGCTCCTCGCCGAGGAGCTGCGCCGGCCGGCGCTGAAGGCGCTCGAGACCTACGGCCCCGGGTACCCGCTCGGCCCCCACGCCATCGCCGCCACCTTCGCCCAGCTGCTGGGCAGCGACGTGGACAAGACGCTCACCGGGGTGCTGATGGCCACGCCGGTGCTCACGGGCCTGACCGCGCTCGCTGCGCTCGGCAACGTGTCGCGGCTGCGTCGCTGGCTGGTGGCGGTATTCGCGGCCCTGCCCTACCTGGCGGCGGCGTTCTACGCGGAGAGCGCGTTCAAGGAGCCGATCCTCGGGCTGTTGCTTGTGGGCATGGTGATCGTGCTCGAGCAGGGCACGCGCGAGCGCTTCGCGCGACCCTGGGCGTCGATCGTCCCCGCGGCCGTGCTGGTGGCTGGGGTGATCTACGTGTACTCGTACCCGGGGCTGCTGTGGCCTGCGGCGATCTTCGTCTGCTGGGTCGCCGCCTGGTTGGTGCTCGGCCGCGGCTGGCGACAGGTCCGCCAGGTGGCGGCCAGGGTGAACGACGCCCGCGTGGCGGTCTTCCTCGGGATCGCGGTGCTGGTGGTGCTGATCGCGCCGGACATCGGGCGCATCCACACGTTCTGGCGGTCGAATGGCGGCAGCAAGGCGGGGACCGTCGGCGCCATCGACACCAGCTCGCTGGCCAACCTGGTGGGGCCGCTCAAGTGGTTCGAGGGGCTCGGGATCTGGCTCACCGAGGACTTCCGCGTGGTTCCGCACGACGCCTTCGGCGCTGGAGCCTTCGCCGCGCTGGCGCTGCTCGTGCTGTTGTTCGCGATCGCCTGGACGCTGGAGCGCGGCGACGTCGCCTGGCCGGCGGCGATCCTCGGCTGCGGGCTCGTCTACATCTACGCCCGCCACCACCAGTCGCCGTACGTGGCCGCCAAGTCGCTGGTGATCGCCGCTCCGCTGGTGGCGCTGATCTCCGGCCGGGCGCTCATGGAGCGGCTCGACGGCGCGCGCTGGGGGTCGCCCATGACGGTGGGGGTGGCGGTGGTGGCCGTGGTCTTCTTCGGTGCCTCCTTCAGGTCGACCTACCTCGTGTTGCGCGGGGCGCAGGTCGGCCCCACCGACCACGTCACCGAGCTGCGCTCGCTGCGGCCCCTGCTCCACAACCGCCCCACGCTCGCCCTCTTCTACGACGACTACTTCAAGTGGGAGCTGCTCGGCATCACCGCGTCCAGCCCGGTCCTCCAATCGCCGATCCCGGCCGCGATTCAGCCGGCCAAGCCGTGGAGCTATGGGCAGCCGATCGACTTCGACTCGGTGGACGCCGCCACGCTCAACCGCTTCGACTACGTGATCACCTCCCGCACCACGGCTCAGAGCGAGCCGCCGTCCAACTTCCACCTGGTGGGCCAGTCGCGCTCGTACCAGGTCTGGCAGCGCGTGGGCCCCACGCAACCGCGGAGCGTGCTGGCCGAGTCCGGCCAGCCGGGGGCCGTGCTCGACTGCCGCAAGCCGGCCGGGCTGAGGCTGTCGCGGCAGCAGGGCGTGGCCCGGGTCCGGCCGGCCCCGGTCTCATCGCCGCCAGTGGCCCCGCTCGTGCCAGGCGGGTCCACGCAGGTGGCCCTCAAGCTGCCGGCGGGTCAGTGGGATGTGTCGCTGCCGTTCGTCAGCCCGCAGGCGGTGACCGTGCGCGGCGGCGGCCTGAACGTGCGCCTGCCTCCCAACCTGGACCGTCCGGGACCACTCTGGCCGGTGGGACGCGTGACCAGCACCGGCGCTCCCATCGTGCTCACCGTGAGCGTGGCCAACCCAGCCCCGATCTACTCCACCAGCCACTTCTTCCTGCCCGGGGCGTTCGTCGCGGTACCGGTGGCCCCCGCCCAGACGGTGCCGCTCAGCGCCGCCTGCGGGCGCTACGTGGACTGGTACCGCACGGGTTAGTTCAGAACGGCAGCTGCGGGGCCAGGTCGGCCAGCCGCGGGGCCGTCGCGTCCCGCTCGGACACGGCTCAGCTCGATGTCGCTCGGCCACTCGACGCCCACGTCCGGATCGTCGTAGGCGATGCCACGCTCGATCTCGGCGTCGTAGTAGCCCGAGACCTTGTAGATCACGTCGGCCAGCTCGCTCAGCACGCAGAAGCCGTGGCCGAATCCGATCGGCACGTACAGCTGGCGCAGGTTCTCGTCGCTCAGCTCGTGACCCTCCCACTGCCCGAAGCTCGGGGAGCCGCGCCGCAGGTCCACCACCACGTCGAGGATGGCCCCGCGGGCGCAGCGCACCAGCTTGGCCTGCCCCGGCGGCAGCTGGAAGTGGATCCCCCGAACCACGCCGCGCGCCGAGCGCGAGTGGTTGTCCTGCACGAAGTCGTGGTCGATGCCGAGCTGCGCGTACTCGTTGCGGCGAAAGGTCTCCACGAAGAAGCCGCGCGCGTCGCCGTGCACGGCGGGCTCGATCAGGATCGGGCCCTCGAGCCTGGTGTCCAGCCGCTTCACGGCGCGGACAATACGGCCCTAGGCCGGTGCCAGCACGTCCTTCTCCACCTGGTCCGCGATCTGGCGCGCGATGGCCAGGGACGCGGTGGCCGCCGGCGAGGGCGCGTTGCGCACGTGCAGCACGCGGCCGGTGCGGGAGAAGACGAAGTCGTCGATCAGGCGGCCGTCGCGCGCGAGGGCCTGGGCGCGGACGCCGGAGTGGCCGGGCTCGATGTCCTCGACCTTCAGCTCGGGCACGTAGCGCTGCGCGTCGTGCAGCAGCGTGCGCGGGAAGACGGCGTGGCGGATCTCGGTCAGGCCGGTGCGCCACCAGCGTCGCGCCATGCGCCAGGTGCCGGGCCAGCCGAGCGCGGCCGGCGAGGTCGCGCATCGACGCCTTCTGGCGCGGGTCGCGCGCGGCGGCCATCAGCGCGGTCGGGCCGATCGTGACCTGGTCGTCGATGTGGCGGCTCAGGTGCACGCCGAGGAACGGCAGCGCAGGGTTGGGCACCGGGTAGATCAGCGTGCGCACCAGGTCGGCTCGCTCGGGCTTCAGGTGCAGGTAGGCGCCGCGGAACGGGACGATCGCGGGGTCGGGGTCCGCGCCGGCCGCCTTCGCCATGCGATCCGACCACGGGCCGGCGCAGAACACCGCGCCCGGCGCGCCGATCTCCTCGCCGCCGGCCATGCGCAGGCGCACCTCGGTGTCGCTCGTCTTCACCGCGATCACCTCGCTGCCCAGCCGGATCTCACCGCCCGCCTCACTCACGTCCTCGGCGAGCGCGCGGGCCACATGCTTGAAGTCCACCACCCCCGTGGCCGGCGAGTGCAGCGCCGCGATGCCGCGCGCGTGCGGCTCGATCTCCTGCAGCTCATCGGGGCCGACGCGCCGCAGCTCCGGCACCTCGTTGGCGATCCCGCGGCGCTCGAGCTCGTCGAAGCGCTCCATCTCCGACTGCTCGGTGGCCACGATCAGCTTCCCGGAGCGCCGGTGCTCGATCCCGCGCGCCTCGCAGTACTCGAACATGTCGCGGGCCCCCTCCACGCACAGCTTGGCCTTCAGCGAGCCGGGGGCGTAGTAGATGCCGGCGTGGATCACGCCGCTGTTGTGGCCGGTCTGGTGGAAGCCCACCTCGTCCTCGCGCTCGAGCACGACCACGCGCGACCCGGGACGGCGGGCCAGCAATTCCCTGGCGGTGGCCAGCCCGAGGATCCCGGCCCCCACCACTACAACGTCGGAGTCCATCTACTCCCAGCGTACCCGCAGTCGCCGTCGCGCTCCAGTCAGGCGAAGTGCACGTCGGCGGCGTCCTCGTCCTCCACGGGGCGTTCGCAGGTGGGGCAGTACCAGACGGCCTCGAGCGGAGTGCCGCAGGCCGAGTGGCGCGGCGCGTCCACGTCGTCGCGGTGCCGCGCGCCCCAGTCGGACAGCAGACGCAGCGCGCCGGCCAGCTCGCGGCCGGAGGCGCCCAGCTCGTAGACGAACCGCGGCGGGCGCTCCGAGTAGCGCTCGGCCAACACGAGGCCCTGCGCCTCGAGGTTGCGCAGGCGCTGGGTGAGGATGTTGGCCGCGATCCCGGGCAGCTCGCGCTGGAGGTCGCCGAAGCGCCGCGGCCCGTCGAGCAGCGCGGCGACGATCAGGAGCGTCCAGCGGTCGCCGACGCTCGTCAGCGCCTCCGCCAGCGGTGAGAGTTGCGCGTCCTCAGCCATGGACCGGATGCTACTTCCAGCGCCGGTGGTATAAGTAGTGACTTGCAATCAGCAACTCACTAGCAAGGATGACCAGCATGACAGCGCTCAATGAGTTTCAGGAGGCGATTTCCGGCGCAGCCGAGCGCCTCGGCCCCTCAGTGGTGGGCCTCGGCCGGGGCTGGGGCCTCGGCTCCGGCGTGATCGTCGCCAAGGACCGCGTCCTCACGAACGCGCACAACCTGCGCCGCGACGAGGCCACCGTCACGTTCTCCGACGGCACGCGCGAGCCCGGCCAGGTGATGGCCGTGGACAGCGACCTCGACCTCGCCGTGGTGAACGTCAAGACCAACGGCCGCCCGCCGCTCGAGTGGGCCGAGCAGGCCGAGCCGGGCATCGGCACCGCCCTGATCGCCCTGGCCAACCCCGGCGGACGCGGGCTGCGCGCCACGCTCGGCTTCGTCTCGTCGGGGCCGCGCAGCTTTCGCGGCCCACGCGGCCGGCGCATCGCGGGCGCGATCGAGCACACCGCGGCGCTCCCCCGCGGCTCCTCGGGAGGCCCGCTCGTGGATCTCGACGGCCGTCTGGTGGGCCTCAACTCGATCCGCCTCGACGGCAACCTGATCCTGGCTCTGCCGGTGGCCGCGCTGCGCGAGCGGATCGAGGGCCTGGCACGCGGCGAGGCGCCCGCCGGTCCGCGGCTCGGCGTCGCCGTGGCGCCGCCGCGAGTGGCTCGGCGCATGCGCCGGGCGGTCGGGCTGCCGGAGCGCGACGGCCTGCTCGTGCGCCAGGTGGAGGAGGGCAGTCCCGCCGAGCGCGCCGGCCTCGAGCGCGGTGACCTGATCGCCGCGGCGGCCGGCCAGGCGGTGGACGGCGTGGACGCGCTCTACGCGGCGCTCGACTCCGCGAGCGGCGGCAAGCTCCCGCTCACGGTCGTGCGCGGCACGGAGGAGCGCGAGCTGGAGGTGAGCCTCGCGGCGGAGAAGGCGTCGTGACCGCCGGGATGTCCCCCAGCCAAGCCGAGCTCGACGCACTCGACGCCTACTCCCGCACGGTGGTGGGAGTGGCGGAGCGCGTCGGGCCCTCGGTGGCCAACCTGCGCGTGCTGCGCGGCACCCGGGCCGGGCGCGTCCCGGCCGGTGCCGGCAGCGGAGTGGTGCTCACCGCCGACGGCTTCCTGCTCACCTCGGCCCATGTCGTCGCGGGCCGCAGGCGCAGCGGCCGCGCGTATTTCACCGACGGCCGCGAGCTCAGCTTCGAGATCGTGGGCAGCGATCCGCTGTCCGACCTCGCGCTGCTGCGCGCCGACGCCTCCGACCTGGCCGCCGCCGAGCTGGGCGAGGCCGACGAGCTGCGCGTGGGCCAGCTCGTGGTGGCGATCGGCAACCCGCACGGCTTCGCCGGGTCGGTGACCGCGGGCGTGGTCTCCGCGCTGGGACGCTCGCTGCCGGCCCGCTCGGGCCAGGCGGTGCGGGTGATCGACAACCTGATCCAGACCGACGCGTCGCTCAACCCGGGCAACTCGGGCGGCGCGCTGGTGGACAGCATCGGCCGCGTGGTGGGTGTGAACACCGCGGTGGCCGGCGTCGGCCTCGGACTGGCCGTGCCCATCAACGCCGCCACGCGCAAGATCATCGGCTCGCTGATGAGCGAGGGGCGTGTTCGTCGCGCGTATCTCGGCGTGGCGGGCGGCGTGCGGCCGCTCCCTCCGCAGCAGCGCGAGCGGTGGGAGGGCGAGAACTGCGTGGAGGTGGTCGAGGTGGTGGAGGACAGCCCGGCCGGGCGCGCCGGACTGCGGCCTGAGGACCTCGTGGTGGAGGTCGACGGCACCCGCGTGAACGACGTGGGTGACCTGCAGCGGCTGATGGTGGCCGAGCTGATCGGGGCCACCGTGCCCATCACCGTGATCCGGCAGGGCCGGACCCTCAAGCTCGACCTGGTGCCCGCGGAGCTCGTGACGGCGTAGGCTTTAGGGCGTGGGCTTCGGGAGGCTCATGCGAGTTCTCGGGGGAGCGGCTATCTGTGTCGCTCTGGTCGCGCCCGCCGCGCAGTCGGCGAAGAGCGTGCAGGAGCCCGTGCTCGTTGTGTCCCACAAGACCTTCCACGTGCTCTCCTGGGACAGCGGTCACAGGCTGTGCACCGAGGTGGTCGCGATCGGCCGCAGCGCCTCCGGCTGCGCCTCGCCGCGCAAGCTCGGCGTCGAGCAGCTCGCGTACGCAGTGGGCGGCGAGACCTTCGTGGGTGGGGCCGCCAGCGCGAAGGCGAAGACCGTGGAGGCGCTGTTCGCCAACGGCACCAAGCTGAACATGCGGACCGTCGCCGGGCGCCGCTACCACGGCCTCAGGCACGGACGGGTGCGCTTCTTCGGCGGCAGAATCGCCGCCGTGACCAGCCTTGCCTCGCTCACCGCCCGCGACGCGCACGGCCACACCATCCAGAGGCTGACCCTTCCGGCGGTCCCGTCGCCGGGACCCACGCCCGTCCCGCCCACGCCACCTCCGTGCCAACCCTGCCCGCCCGTGAAGAACCACGCCTGCCCGCTCGTGGCGTGCGCCACCCCCGCCAGCGCGTGGACCTCGCGCTGGTGAACCTCGACGAGCCGGCGGAGACCCGCCGGTTCGACAAGGGCCGCTTCGACGTCTATCGGGTCGGGCCCGCCACGCTTGGGCGCGCGACCTACGAGCCCGGCTGGAAGTGGTCGGAGCACGTGGGCTCGGCGACGGGCGAGAGCTCCTGCCAGGTGGAGCACGTCGGACTGGTGCTGAGCGGAGAGGCCGTGGCCAAGATGGACGACGGCCGCGAGGTCGTGATGCGGCCCGGCGACTTCTTCTACATCCCGCCCGGCCACGACAGCTGGGTGGTGGGGGACGAGCCCTACGTGTCGCTGCACATCATGGGCAGCGAGGAGTACGCGACCTAGGCCAGGCTGGGCTCGGTCTGCCGGCGTGCGCGCTCCTCGCGCTGCGCCTGCTCCGGCTCCTCCGCCGGCAGCCTGGCAAACGCCGCCCGTGCCACCAGGGCCGCGACGATCGCCGCCACCGCCCCCACCAGCAGCCCCACGCGCGGGCTCGTGGTGCCGGAGATCCAGCCCATCAGCGGACCGCCGATCGGGTTGCTGCCCAGCAGCACGACCGAGTAGAGGGCCATCACCCGCCCGCGCATGCTGGGTCGCACGTTCAGCTGGAGCGAGGAGTTCACGCTCGCGGCGAAGGTCACGCTGGCCGCGCCGGTGAAGGCGAGCACCACCACCTCGAGGATGAGGTCGGGCGCGCTCGCAGCGGCGATCAGCAGGCCGCCGAACGTCATCGCCGCTCCGGTGAGCAGGCGCGGGCCCACCGTCTGGCGCGCGCTGGCGAACAGCGCGCCGCCCAGAGCGCCCACGCCCATCGCGCTGGTCAGCACGGCGAACGTGCCGGCGTGGCCGTGGAAGGAGAAGCGCGCGAGCAGCGGCAGCAGCGTCTGGAAGTTGAACGAGAGGGTGCCCACCACGGCCGTCAGCGCGAGCGGGATCAGCAGGTTCGGCGTTGCGCGCACGTAGCGCACCGCCGAGCGCAGCTGCCCGCGCTTCCGCGGGGTCAGGGCGCTGCGGTGGAGCGCGTCCGTGTCCATGCCACGCAGCGCCACGAGCATCGCGCCGAAGGAGAGCGCGTTGATCAGGAACGCCGTGGACACGCCCACCGTGGCGATCACGATTCCCGCGAGCGCGGGCCCGACGATGCGGGCCGACTGCACGATCGCGCTGTTCAGGCCCACCGCGTTGACCACGCCGCCCGAGCCCACGAGCTCCACCACGAAGCTCTGCCGTGTGGGGTTGTCCACCGCGTTCACCGCGCCGCGCGCGAACACCACCGCGAACACCATCCAGGGCTGAACCACCCCGGTGGCCGCGAGGATCCACAGCACCAGCGCCGGGATCGCCATCGCCGTCTGGGTGATCGTGAGCAGGCGGCGCTTGTCCATGCGATCGGCGAGCACGCCCGCCCAGGCCCCGAAGAGCAGCATCGGCGTGAACTGGAGCGCGGTGGTCACACCCACGGCCAGCGCGCTGCCGGTGAGCGTGAGCACGAGCCAGAGCTCGCCGACGGTCTGCATCCAGGTGCCGCTCAGCGACACGATCTGGCCGCAGAAGTAGCGCCTGTAGTTGGGTACGGAGAGCGACGCGAAGGATCGTCCGAGCGCGGGCCTGAGCGCCCTCACTCGCGGTCCTCCAGGATGCGCTCGAGGATCTCCGTGGCACGCTCCAGCGTGGCCAGGTCGTCCTCGTCCAAGCCGCGCAGGCGCTTGGCCAGATAGGCGTTCTTGCGCGAGCGGAGCCGCTTCAGGAGCCGCGCTCCCTCGCTGCTGAGTCGCACATGGCTCACCCGGCGGTCCATGAGGTCGGTCTCCCGCACCACCAGCCCGTCCTGCTCGAGCCTGGCCACCAGCCGCGTGGCGGTGGGGCGCTGCACGCGCTCGAGCTCGGCGAGCCGGCTGGGCGTGAGCGGTCCGTTGCGCTCGATCGTGGACAGTGCCGCCGTGAGCGACGGCGAGAGCCCGCCGTCAGCCTCCTGCCGCAGCCGTCGCGCGGTGCGCGCAACGGCGAGCCGCAGGCGAGACGGAAGCTCGCTGCTCACTGCCGGGCTCAAAGTAGTTTCCATTGCTAATTAGCATAGCAAAGGAGGCCCGTCTTGTTCAGCGTTTGGCGGTGAATTCCAGCGGAATCACGGTGGTGTGGCCGCTGACGTCGAGAACCCGGATCGACAGTCGCAGGTCGGTGCTGCGGTGGCGCTTCAGGGTGCGCAGCAGCTTGCTGCCCGCCCGGAACGAGCCGGCCGAGAGGCGGGCGGCGATGCGGGTCGAGCCGCTCTTGGGAAGCGTGAGGGAGAGCGTGCCCCTGCTCAGCTTCCAGGCGCTCTTCGGCAGCGCCGAGGCGGCGCGCACGGAGATGCCGCGCCTGGCCTTCAGCACCTTCAGGCTGCGCGGGAGCTTGATCGAGACGCTCTGGAGCGCGGGCCCCACGGGGGCCTTCGTCACGGTCACGCTGAGCCGCGGGCGCTTGCCCGCGAAGCCGCGGCCGGACGCGTCGGCGCTGAGCGGGCAGCCGATCACGGTCACGGGGGCGGACACGTTCGTGGTCGCGCCGTTCTGGCCGCCGAAGGTCCCGTCGACCGTGCGCTGAGGACCCTTGCAGAGGTTGGCGCTCGCTGAGAGCAGGCCGTGGGGACCGCCGTCGATGGCCAGCGTGAAGGTGGAGAGGGGCACGTCGGGCAGCCCGCCGAAGGTGTTCTGGAGGCGATTTCCCGCCCCCGCGCCGACCTTGCCGAGAAGCGTGAACGGCAGCTTGCCCCCGAACACCACGGCCACGCCCGGCAGGCCGATACCGCTGGCGACCTCATAGACGGGTCCGGACACCGGCTGCGGGAGCAGCGGCGTGGCGATCGTGCCCGTGCCCACGCGCGAGCCCGCGGGGCAGGCGCCCGCCGCGAGCTGGGCGGTGGTGCACAGCGCGGTGGCGCCGCTGGTGCTCGCGCCTAGCCCCGCCGGCAGGGTGACCGCGGCGCTGGCCTGCCCGGCCTGCCCGGCCGGCTGGCTGATCGTGGCGGTGAACGGCACGTGCGCGGTCACGCCCGTGGCGCCGGGGGCGCCCATCGACGCCGCGATCTTCGGCGTGAACGCCAGCTTGCCGCAGTCCGTGGGGGTGAACGAGCTTGTGCCGGAGACCGGGGTGGTCGGCGCGCTGTAGGAGTCCGCGTCGAGCGTGGTGGTCGCGAGCTTGCACGAGGTCGGGTTGGTCATGAACGGCGCCGGCGGGTTGCCGGCCATCCCGTTCAGCGTGAGGGAGACCTGGTTGATCACGGTCGAGAGGCCGGACGTGCTGTTCGGCATGTTGTTCACCGTCGAGTCGATCCCGAAGTCGGTCGCGGTCCGCAGGCTGATGGCCGAGGTGAGGAAGATCTTCCCGAGCAGGCCGCCGAGCGGACTCACCACGATGCCGAGCAGGGCCGGCTCGTTGCCGGTCGGCACCACGTTGTAGATGGTGCCGTCGGCGGGGGTCTGGAGCAGGCCCAGCACGGTGGCCGTGACGCTGGTGGTGCCGAGCTGCGTGTTGGCCGGGACAGGTGTCGGCCTGGAAGTTGGCCTGCGAGCAGAGCGGCGTGGCCTGCGGGTTGCCGATCAGCCCCGGCGGGAAGTGCAGCGTGGTGTCCTTCACGGTGTCGCCGCCCGAGTAGGTGAACTGCTCGACCACCGTCACGTTCGGGTGCCCGCCGGCCGCGAGCGTGGACGGCGTGACCGTGACCTTCGCGCTCGAGATGGCGCCGAGCGCCGACGCGGGCACGCCGAGCAGCGCCCCCAACGGCACGACCATCCCCACCAGCAGACCAAGAAAAACCCTGCGCATCGACAGCCTCCTCGGCCACCGAGGATACGGGACGGCCGCTCTCGACCCCGCACATCCGATTCTTCGCTCTTTCTTCGATCGGGCTTAGAGGCCGCTCAGGGCTCGAAACCAAGGTGGATCTCACCCGTCAAATCTTCAGAGGTGATTTCCGCATGGCCCGTCTGCTCAATCTCAAGATCTCTTTGTTCACCGCCGTGTTCGCCGTCGTGGCGCTCGGGCTCGCGCTCGTGCTGTTCACGGACGGGGGCGCAACCCGCTCCGGCACGGCCACGGTGGCGTCCGTGAGCAGCCCTGCCGGCACGTCGTCGACCTCGTCCACGTCCGCGGTGAAGGCGGTCCCGTCAAGCTCGAGCTCGAGCGCGACGAGCGTCTACAACGCCACGCACCTGGGCGTGGTGTCGATCCTCTCGACGAGCAACAACGACTCGACCGGAGGCGGAGGCGGAGGCGGAGGCCGTGGCTTCGGCGGCGGCGGCAGCGGCAGCGGCAGCGGCCAGAGCACCGCGCTCGGCAGCGGGATCCTGCTCGACACCAAGGGCGACATCCTCACCAACGAGCACGTCGTCGACAAGGCGACGAAGGTCACGGTGTCCTTCGACACCACGCCGAGCACCACCCGCACGGCGACCGTGGTCGGCACCGACCCCTCCACCGACCTGGCCGTGGTGAAGGTCGACCCCACGGGCCTCGACCTCAAGCCGCTCACGCTCGGCGACTCGAGCGCCGCGCAGATCGGCGACACGGTCTACGCGCTGGGCAACCCGTTCGGCTACACGAACAGCTTCAGCGAGGGAATCGTCTCGGGCCTCGGCCGGAGCATCACCTCGCCGAATGGCTTCGGAATCGACAACGCGATCCAGACCGACGCCTCGATCAACCCCGGCAACTCCGGCGGCCCGCTGCTCGACGCGAACGGCGAGGTGATCGGCGTGAATGCGCAGATCGCGACCGGCGGTCAGACAGCGGCGGGCGGTGAGGCCGGGAACAACGGCGTGGGCTTCGCCATCCCGATCAACACCGCGAAGGGCATCGCCGCCCAGCTCGAGCAGAGCGGCCACGTTTCGCACGCCTACCTCGGGGTCGGCGCCGCCACGGTGGCCGGCTCCCTGCAGGGCTCGCTCACCGGCGCGCAGTCGGGCGCCCTGATCGAGAACGTGCAGTCCGGCAGCCCGGCCGCCCAGGCCGGCCTCAAGGCGGGCACCAAGCGCCAGCAGGTGGACGGCGCGAGCATCCTCCTCGGTGGCGACGTGATCCAGGCGATCAACGGCAAGAAGGTGATCACGTCCGACGATCTTGCCTCGGCAATCTCGAGCATGAAGCCCGGCGACAAGGTGTCGGTGCAGCTCGTGCGAGGCGGCAAGCAGGTCACGGTCGCAGTGACGCTCGGCAAGCAGCCGAGCCAGGCGCCGACCGGCTGACCGCTCAGGCAAGGCCGGCTCCGGCGCCACGGCCGGAGCCGGCCTCCTGAGTGCTTAATCGCCCTTAATCGGGTTCCTAACAGCCGCTAAGGGACCAGCGTCTTGACTCGTGGTCTAGCGCATGGCCACCGAGGCTCTACCGATCACCTCCGTCGCCGGACGCGGGCCCGGCCGGCTCCTGAGCGCGCGCCCGGTGCGCGTGCTCACCGCCGTGGTGGGCAGCGCCGCGCTGGCGGCCCTGATCATCGCTGCGCTGCGGATCGTCACCGCGGCGACGGCCGATCCCCACGTGCTGGTGCCCTCGTCGCACCTCGGCTTCCCGCCCTGGATGGCGGGCCCGCTGCACGGCGGGCGGCCGCTCTCGATCAACGGGATCTCGCACCTGCTGGTGCTGATGTCGGCGCTCTACCTGGTGGCGCTGATCTGCTCCCGCGCGTTGCCCGCGTGGATCGCGGTGCCCTCGCTGGTCGCGCTGATCACGATCTTCGCGCTGGCCCCGCCGCTGCTCTCGACGGACATCTTCAACTACATCGCCTACTCGCGGATGGGCGTGCTGCACGGCCTCAACCCCTACCAGCACGGCGCGGCGGTGATCCCGCTCGATCCCTCGTTCCCGCCCTCGGGCCACCTCTGGGACCACACGCCCACGGCATACGGCCCGCTGTTCACGCTGCTCACGTACGGGCTCGTGCCGCTGGGCGTGGCGGGGGAGATGTGGGCGCTGAAGGGGATCATGGCCCTCGCGGCCATCGGCTGCACGGCGCTGATCTGGGCCTGCGCGCGGCGCCTGGGCATTCGGCCGCTGCCGGCTGCGCTGTTCTTCGCGCTCAATCCACTTCTGCTCGTGTACACGCTCGGCGGCGGGCACAACGACGTGCTGATGGCGCTGCCGCTGCTGGGCGGCGCGCTGCTCGTGCTGAGCGGCTGGCCGCTGCTCGGCGGCGTGCTGCTGGTGGTGGCCGTGGGGATCAAGCTGTCCGCCGCGCTGGTGATCCCGTTCGTGCTGGTGGCCTCCCCGCGCCGCTGGCGCGTGCTGGCGGGCGTCGCGATCGCGTTCGTCGTGGTGGGCGGCGCGTCCTACGCGGTGTTCGGCTCCCACCTGCGCTCGCTGCTCGACGTGCTGAAGCTGGAGAACGAGTTCAACTGGACTGTGGTGAGCGTGGGCGGCTTCGTGGGCCACCTGCTCGGCTACGGGCACCTGACCACCGCCCGGCGGCACGTGCTCGACCTGATCTTCGCCGCGGGGGCGCTCGGCCTGCTCGCGTACGCCTGGCGCAAGCGCGACTGGCTGACGGGCGCCGCCGGGGCGCTGCTGCTGCAGCTGGCCACCAGCGGCTGGCTGCTGCCCTGGTACATCCTCTGGGTGCTGCCGCTGGCGCCGCTCGCGCGGCGGCGCTGGGTGGCCGGCGGCGCCGTGCTCCTGTCCGGCCTCCTGATCGCGATGCAGATCCAGCACTACGTGCAGGTCCATCACCACGACGTGGTGGCGAAGGCGCACAGGGAGGAGCGGCTGGCCGCCCGCCGGGAGCGCCTGCACCTGCGCCGGGTGGCGGAGCGGCGGGCCCGCGACGGGCGCTCGCCGGGCCTAGCGGCGAAGCGTGTCCAGCAGCTGCCGCGTGCTCGTGGAGGGAGCGGTCCCGAGCTCGCCAAGCGCACGTTCGCAGCTGCGGTAGGCGGAGATCACGCGGTCGTCGTTGCCCACCGCGCTCGCGATCCGCATCTCTAGGCGCCAGGCGCCCTCGCGGAAGGGGTCGAGGTCGAGGATCGCCGCCACCAGGCGCTCGGCGTCCTGGTAGCGGCCGGCATCGAAGGCGAGCTCCGCGGCCTCGTGGCGCGCGTCCGTGGCCAGCTGGGTGAGCTGCTCGCGGCGCTCCGCCGCCCAGGCGCCGGTCACGCCGGGCAGGTACTCGCCGCGCTCGGCGATCGCGAGCGCCCGCGTGGTGGCCCTCAAGCGCTCCTCGCCCTGGAGGCGCGCCGCCTCGGCCAGCAGGCTCTCCAGGCCGGCGGACTCACTCGACACGCGCACGCTGTCGGCCAACCGTACGCCCGCGGAGTCCGAGACCAGCTCTACCTCGTCGGGCAGCGACTCGCGCAGCTGGTGGATCGCCTGGCGCAGGTAGGAGCGCGCCGAGTCGTCCGAGCGGCCGTCGAACAGCGCCATGAGCAGGTCGCCACGTGTGGCCTCGGGCTTCGCGCGGCTGAGCAGGTAGGCCAGCAGCTCGTAGCTCTTGGCGATGCGCGGACGGGGCGCAGGGCGGCCGTCAACGAGGATCTCGAGCTCACCGAACTCGCGCAGCTCCACGCGCGCCGCGAACGGCAGCTCGAGCGCCACGTCCTGAGCCAGCAGCGAGCGACCCAGGTCGTGCCAGGGGGAGTGGGCCTCGGGCTGGGCGTCGATCATGCGCGCCACCACCGCGGGGAAGCTGGTCAGCGCCCGCAGTAGGTAGTGGTTCGAGCCCTGGCGCTGCGCGGCCTCGTAGGCGAGCGCGGCCGCGGCGTCGGCACCCGCCTCGTCGCCCGCGCGCCAGCGCGCCTCGCTGAGGTAGACGGCCGCGGTGGGCAGCTCGAGCAGCCGATCGGCGGCGGTCATCGTCGCCACGGCGTGCTCCAGGTGCCGGAGCGCGGCCTCGTCCTCGTCCTTCATCAACAGGGCCAGTCCGCGCCAGAGGTCGGCCTGCTCGGCGATGAAGCGGTACTCACGGCCGGCGGGCCGCGACTGGAGCCGGTCGAGCACCGCCAGCGCGGCGTCCGGGTCGAGGTTGAGGCGCACCTCCAGCTTCGCCTCGATCAGCTCGTTCAGCATCTCGAACACCACCGAGCCGGAGGAGCGCGTCATCTCCCGCCCGCGGCGCAGCGCCGCGCGCGAGTCGTCGGCCCGGCCGAGGTCGATCATGATCTCCGGCCCCACCATCGCGTGCAGCCAGACGTGTGCCCAGTCGGCGATGCGTGCGTCCTCGTAGAGCGCAAGGGCCTGCTCGGGGTGGCCCGTTGCGCGCAGGCAGCCGATCCGCCAGGGAGCGGTCACCGCCGCGGCCCAGCCGCTCGTGGGCAGCAGGTCCGCCAGCGTGGTGAGGCGGCCGTGCGCGTAGTGCACGCGCATCACGAGGGCGTCGAGCGGGCTGCCGCTGAGGCGCGGCTCGAGCGAGCCCGCCTCCACCAGCTCGTGGTCCACCAGGTTGAGCGTGTAGCGGACCGCGTCCATCTCGGGGCTGTCGCCCGCGGCCGAGCCGACCGTGAGCGTGTCGCGCCAGCGCCCGAGGTGCCAGTAGCTCCAGGCCATCATCGCCGCGGCGCGGGACGATTCGCGCGCCAGCCGGTCGCGCTCTCCAACCAGGTGAAGGCGATCGGCCACGCGGCCGCCGCGGCGGTAGTCCTCGCGGCCGATGGCCAGCATCAGCTCGGCCACCGCCAGCGTGGCGCCGCTCGGCCGCGGCACGTCGCCGAGCGCGGACAGCCAGTGCTCGGCCATCGCGTAGTCCAGCCGGTCGATCACGGTCTCGATCGCGCTCTCCGCCGGTCGCATCGCGCGGTCCGGCCTGCCGGCGCGCAGGAACTCCTCGACAGCGTCCTCGTACAGCCCCTCGCTCTCGAGCAGCTCGGCGTGGGCCGCGCGCAGCGCGCGCACCGCGGCCGGTCCCCGCCGCTCCAGCAGCGCCAGCAGGTACTCGCGCAGCCGCGCGTGGCAGCGCATGGAGCGCCCGTCCGGGCGCCAGGCCACCGGCAGGTGCTTCGCCCGCAGCGACACCAGCCGCTCGGCGGCCCGCTCCTCGCCGAGGGCCTCGGCGCGCTCCGCGGTCACGTCGTCGAGCAGGGAGGTGGTGATCAGGAACTCGCGCTCGGCGGGATCGAGCTGGTCCAGGATCTGCGACGAGAGGTAGCCGTGGAGGGCGTCCGCCTCGCCGCCCTGTCCCACCACGTGCTGGTCCGAGCGCCAGGCCTCGAACAGCACGCCGGCGACCCAGCCGCCGGTGGCCTCCACGGCCTCGGCCGGGTCGATGTCCGCCCTGCCGGCGTTCGCCAGCGCGGTGGCGGCCTCCTCGGCCCTGAAGGCGAGGTCGGCCTCCGCCACGGTCACGCTGCCGCCCAGCGCGGCGCCCGAGCCCAGCTCGATCGCCACCTCGCGCCTGCTGATCAGCACCACCCGTAGCGTCGGAGGCGCGTAGCGCGCCACCGCGCCGATCACCGCCAGCGCGTCCGGCGCCCCCTCGAGGCGCTCCAGCTCGTCGATCACCAGCACCACCGGCACGTCGCCCACGGCCTCCACCAGGAGACCGGCGGCCTCGGCATGCGGGAGCCGGGCGGCGAGCGCCTGCGTGGCCACGCCCGCGGCGGATTCCACCTCGGCGGCCAGCGCCGCCTCCAGGTAGGTGACGAGGCGGCCGGCGGCGGCGTCGGTGTCGTCGAGCGTGAGCCAGGCCACCCGGCGCTCGAGCAGCGGCAGCGCCAGGGACACGGCGGTGGTCTTGCCGGCGCCGGCCGTCGCGCACACCCACACCAGCTGGTGCCTGTCGATCAGGTCGGCCAGCAGACGGTCGATGCGCGGACGGGCGACGAGCCGCTCGGGCTGCGGCGGTACCGCGACCTTCCTGCGAATCACGCGGGCGTCCGCGCCCGGTCGGCGAGCAGTGCTCATCCCTCGATCCCATTCAACACCATCCGCGCGGGTCCGTGGAGACGCCGTTTCGGGTCGGTTAACTCCCGGCGAGGAAGCTGTTTCGCGTGACAGCCGCGACCGGCGGCAGCGAGCTCGAGGGCCGCTACCGCGATGCAATAGCGCGCTTCGCCACCGGGGTGACCGTGATCACCACCGAGGATGGCGAGCGCCTGGCCGGGATGACGGCGAGCGCCGTCGCGTCCGTGTCGCTCGAGCCGCTGCTGCTGCTCGTGTGCGTGAGCAACCACCTGCCCACGCACGCAGCGCTCGAGCGCAGCCGCCGCTTCGCGGTGAACGTGCTGGGCGAGGGAGACGAGGCGCTGGCGCTGCGCTTCGCGCGGCCGGGCGACGACAAGTTCGCCGGGCTGCGGGTCACGCACGAGCACGGCGTGCCGCTGCTCGAACGCGCGATCGCCCACTTCGTCTGCGACGTGCACGAGCAGCTGCCCGGCGGGGACCACTCGATCTTCATCGGCGCGGTGCGCCACTGCCGGCACGTGCCGGGCCGCAACCCGCTCGTCTACTTCGCGAGCCAGTTCGGCGCAGTCAAGCGTCCCGACGACGCCTTCGGGCACGTCTCGGAGATGTTGTCCATGAGCGGAATCTGAGGAGGAGACGACAGCATGATCAGGACCGGAGAGCAGTACCTCGAGTCGCTTCGCGACGGCCGCCGCGTGCTCTGCGGCGGCGAGATGATCGACGACCTGACCACCCATCCGAAGACGCGCGGCTTCGCCCATGCGGTCGCGGAGTACTACGACATGCACCACGATCCGGAGCACCAGGACGTGATGACGTTCGTGGACGAGGACGGCGAGCGCTGGGCCAAGCACTGGTTCCTGCCGCGCACCAAGGAGGACCTGGTCGCGCGGCGCGAGTACCACGACTACATCTTCCGCCACTGGGCCCGCGGCGCGATGTTCACACGCCCGCCGGCCAGCATGCTGCCCGTCTTCTACACGCTGTACCAGGACCCGGAGCCGTGGGAGACGGAGTCGCGCGGGCATGACGGGCGTCCGTTCGCGGACAACATCCGCAACGCCTGGGAGCACCTGCGCTCGAACGACCTGTCGGCGTCGCCGATGTTCCTCGACGTGCAGGGCGACCGCTCCGACCCCGACTCGGTGGCCGAGACGCCGATGCTGCGCATGGTCGAGAAGACCGACGAGGGCATCGTGGTGCGCGGCTGGAAGGCGATCGGCACCGGCGTGGCGTTCGCCAACGAGATCTTCATGGGCGTGCTCTGGAAGCCGGGCGCGGTGGAGGAGCAGATCGTGTTCGCGCTCGTGAAGGCCAACGACCCGGGCGTGACCCACGTGGTGCGTCCCTCGCTGGCCCAGGCCGACGCGGATCCGTTCGACCGCCCGCTGGCCAGCCGCGGCGACGAGCTCGACGGGATGGCCTACTTCGACAACGTCCTGATCCCCTGGGACCGCGTCTTCCACATCGGCAACCCGGACCACGCGAAGTTCTACCCGCAGCGCCTGTTCGACTGGATCCACGCGGAGACGCAGATCCGACACGTGGTGAACGCGGAGATGATCGCCGGCCTCGGGGTCCTGATCACCGAGGCTCTGGGCACGGCGCAGGCGCCGATCGTGGCGTCGCAGGTGGCCGACCTGATTCGCTTCAGGGAGACCTGCCGCGCGTTCACGATCGCCGCCGAGGAGACGGGCTTCATGTCACCCGGCGGGCTCTACAAGCCGAACAACATCTTCGTTGACTTCGGCCGCGCCTATTACCTCGAGAACGTCCACAAGATGATCGAGACGCTGATCGACTTCTGCGGGCGCGGGGTGGTGGTCTACCCGACCAAGGCGGACCTCGACAACCCGGAGCTGGGCGGCGCGCTGCGAGCCGCGCTGCGCGGCCACAACACCAGCGCGGAGGACCGCACGAAGATCTTCCGCATGATCCACGAGCGCTTCCTGTCCGAGTGGGGCGCGCGGCACGCGATGTTCGAGAAGTTCAACGGCACGCCGCTGTGGGTGATCAAGCTGCTGACGATGCAGCGCGTGGAGTACCAGGCCGACGGCCCGCTCACCGAGCTGGCTCGCATGGCCTGCGGGCTCGAGGACGTGAGCGGCCTGGCGCAGCGCGCGGACGAGGAGAAGGCGGACTACCCGTCGATCCGCGTGCGGCCCGACTACATCAAGAAGCAGGACGTGTCCACCACGCAGGACGTGGAGGCCGCCACGCCGGTCAGCTAGAGCGAGCGCGGATCCAGCGGAGCGTTGCGTCGAGGCGCGGTCGCACCTCCGGGTGGCCGTCGACGACGAACAGCGCCCACAGGGCGAGCTGGATGGCGCGCGCCTCGACGAACGGGTCGAGGCGCGCGTCCTCCGCGTCCCACCCGTAGCCGTCGAGCGCGGCGTGGGCCGGCGCCTCGTCTTCTCCGAACGCGCGCGGGTGCGCCAGCAGGCAGGCGAGGTCCCACTCGACCGGGCCCGCGAAGGTGTCCTCCCAGTCGAGCCATCGAGGTCCGCCGCTCGTCTGAATGACGTTGCGAAGGTGGGAGTCGCCGTGCAGCGGTCCGTTCGGGAGCGCCATCGCTTCGATGGCTCCGCGTGCTCGGGCGAGCCGCTCGCGCAGCAGGTTCGCGTCGTCGGTTGCCGGGTTCATCAGGTAGAGCAGGCGCTCGGCCTCGTCGAGCGCGCCGAGCTGCGGCAGCTCGCGGGTGAAGGTTGCGAGCGCCTCGTGGCACTCGCGCAGCGCACGCCCCGCCGCCTGGGCATCGACCTCCGCGCCGCTCGATCGAGCGAGCTCCCAGAACGAGAGCACGAGGCCGTCGTGCTCGTGCGGCCCCGGGTCGAGCTCAGGACTTGGCGCCACCACCGGTGCGCCCGCCCGAGCGAGATGGCCGGCGATCGCGACCTCGCGCGCCAACCACGCCTCGCCGGGCCGCAGCCGCCCCGTGTTCGTGGACACGCGCGCGACCACCGGCGCCGGCCGCAGGTGGACAAGCACGTTGCTGCGATCGTGCAGGAGCAGCGGCTCGTCGAAGGCGAGACCTTGGTCGCGCGCCACGGAGGCCGCCACAGCCACCGCCCGGAGCGAGAGCTCGCTGGTCACGGAGCGATCATGCCGCAGTCCCCCCGGATTAATAGCCTTCCGCCCGTGGACGACCGCCTCGTCGATCCGCGAGCTGGTGGAGAACTGGGCCGTCTGGCGCGACGCCGGGGACTGGGACCGCTTCCGCACGGTCTGGCACGACGACGGGCGGATGATGGCCACCTGGTTCCAGGGTCCGGCGGACGACTTCATCCGCGTGAGCCGGGAGGGGTTCGAGCGGGGCGTGAGCATCCTGCACTTCCTGGGCGGCTCGTCGATCGACGTCTCCGGGGAGCGGGCGATCGCCCAGACGAAGATGACGATCTCGCAGCGGGCGGCCGTGCACGACGTGGTCTGCGACGTGGTCTGCACCGGCCGCTTCTACGACTTCCTGGAGAAGCGCGGCGGCCGCTGGGGGATCGTGCTGCGCCAGCCGATCTACGAGAAGGACCGGCTCGACCCCGTCGACCCGGCGGCCCGGCTCGAGCTGGACGGCGCCGTGCTCGAGCGCTTCCCGCTGGGCTACCGCCACCTCGCTTACGCGCAGACCGCGATCGGCTACGAGGTCAAGCCGGACATGCCAGGGCTCACGGGCGCCGAGGTGGAGCGCCTTTACGCGCGGGGCGCGACCTGGCTCGCGGGCGAGCCGCTCCGCTGGACTTAGGATCAAGCTCTCATGACCGAGAGCCAACCGAACTCCGTCGCCGAGCTGCAGGCAAGGCTCGCGGCGGAGCGGGCCGGCGCCCCCTTCCTGACCTTCTCGGACGAGTCGGGAGCGCAGGTGATCCGCACGCTGGGCGGCGAGCGTCCGCTGTTGACGATCGGACGCGACGAGTCATGTGACATCGCGGTGCCGTGGGACAGCAGCGTGTCGCGCACCCACGCCGTGCTCGAGCGGCTGGGGGAGGCCTGGACGCTGGACGACGACGGCATCTCCCGCAATGGGACCTTCCTGAACGGAGCGCGCCTCACCAGCCGCCAGCGCTTGGCGGACGGCGACGTCGCACGCGTGGGGGCCACCCTCATCACGTTCCGCCGTCCGGACGAGTCCGCCGCGGCCAGGACGAGCCTCGACCACCAGGTGGTCGCCGCCGAGATCACCCCCATGCAGCGCAAGGTGCTGGTCGAGCTGTGCCGGCCGTTCAAGGACGGAGGCCGCTACGCGGCTCCGGCCACGAACGTCGAGATCGCCGCCGAGCTCGTGCTCTCGGTCGATGCCGTGAAGACGCACATGCGCGGGCTGTTCGAGCGCTTCGCCGTCGGCGATCTGCCCCAGAACCAGAAGCGAGCGAAGGTCGCCGAGCTGGCGCTCGAGCGGGGCATCGTCTCGCTCCGCGAGCTCTGACCCGCATCCACTCCACCCCTTGGGTGGGTAGGCGTGCGATTCCGCCGACCGTACGTTGGTCTCGCGATGAGAGACCAAGTCAAAGGAGAGGCAATGACCCTCGTTCCGCGCAGCTCCAAGTCGGCGGCTTCCGAACGCCGTTCCGCCACGCCCGTCCCGCTACTCACGAACCGGGGACACCAGGGACTGATCCTGTACGGACGCACCATCGCCGGAGGCGCCAGGATCGGCTCAACCAAGCGCCCGGGGCGCTACGCGATTCGCGTCCTCTGAAGTCCACAGTCCACAGTCCACGGTCCACAGAAAACGACTGGGCCCGGCTCTGTGGACTGTCGTCTGTGGTCTGTGGACTACTCGTAGGACAGCGCCTCCAGCGGCACCAGCCGCGCTGCTCTGCGGGCCGGGAAGATCGCGGCGAGCAGGCCGACGACCACCGCGGCGATCACGAAGATGATCAGGCTCGCGACCGGGATCGAGAAGTTGATCGCGTCCACGCGCGCGGCGAGCAGGGCGCCGAGCACGATGCCCAGCGAGATGCCGGTGGCCGTGCCGATCAGCGCCGTGATCACGCTCTCGTAGCGGATCATGCGCCGCGTCTGCCGGCGGGTGAGTCCCACCGCCCGCAGCATGCCGATCTCGCGCGTGCGCTCGAACACCGACAGCACGAGCGTGTTCACGATCCCGAACAGGCTCACGATGATCGACAGCGCCAGCAGCACGTAGAGCACGTTGAGCGTGCTCTTCAAGCCCGAGATCTGGTTGTCGATGAACTTCGACCGCGTCTGCACCTTGGCGTTGGGGAACTCCTTCAGCGTGCGTTCGAGCGCGGCCGCATTGGCGTCGTTCTCGCCGCCGTGCATGTCGATGAACGTGAAGAGGTTCTCCGGCTGCTGGTAGGCGCCGTCGAACGTCGCGCTCGAGATCGTGACCGGGCCGAAGGGCGAGCCGCCCGCTGGCGGCTTGAAGATGCCCTTGATCGTCACGCGCAGGTGATCGCCGGTGGGGGTGGTGAGGACGACGGGCGAGCCGACGCGCAGGTGGTGCTTCTTCGCGTAGCCGTCGTCGGTGAACGCGCCGTCGGCGCCGAGGTTCGAGAACACGGCCTGCGAGCCCTGTTTCCAGTCGAGCTTGATCGTCTGCCCGATGTCCGGGTCCACGGCGGTCTGGTTCTCCACGTTCCCGAAGATCCGCGACTGGTCTCCGCGCACGCTGCCGATCGCCGCGAGCCCGGGCGTCTTCGCCGCGGCGTCGGCCACCGCCGTCGGCATCGGCGAGAAGTTGTTCTGCGCGGTGACCACGTAGTCGCCGGTGAAGAGCGCGTTCACGGCGCCCTTGAAGTTCGAGATGATCCCCGCGGCCAGCAGTGCCACCAGCGTGACGAGCGCGAGGCCGATCATCAGGGCCGCGGCGGTTGACGCCGTGCGCTGCGGGTTGCGGCGGGCGTTCTCCCGCGCGAGCCGGCCCACCGCGCCGCCCCAGCGCACCGCCGGCCAGCCCAGCGCGCCGGCCAGCGCGGGCACGAAGCGCGCCGACAGGAGCGCCACGCCGATGAAGATCATCAGAGCGCCCAGGCCCATCCAGATCAGCACGCCGGAGGTGCCGAGGCCGGGCGCGAACAGCCCGTAGACCAAAGCGGCGAAGCCGGCCACCGAGAGCCCGACCGAGCGCAGCGTGCGCCCGCGCTGGGTGCCTCGCTCCGGCAGCACGCGACCCCTCACGCACGGCCGCGATCGGCGGCACGCGCGTGGCGCGCAGCGCCGGCCGCAGGCTGGCGGCCACGGTCACGAGGATGCCCACCAGCAGCGCGACGATCACCGTGCGGCCCTGGAACACCAGGCCGCTGTTGGGCAGCGTGAAGCCCACCGCGTCGAAGAGGGCGAACAGGCCCTTGGCCAGGCCGAGGCCCACGAACAGGCCGGTGATCGAAGCGAGCACGCCCACCGTCACCGACTCGAGCAGGATCGCGCGCAGCACCTGTCGGCGGCTGGCGCCGAGCGTCCGCAGGATCGCGAACTCGCGCGTGCGCTGGGCGATCGTGATCGAGAGCGAGTTCGCGATCACGAAGCTGCCCACGAACAGCGCGATGCCGGCGAACGCGAGCAGGAAGGTCTTGAAGAAGGTGAGGAACGAGTTGGTGGAGTCGGCCGACTTCTGCGCCTGCTCCGCGCCGGTGCGCACCTGGGTGCCGGGTGGTAACACCGTGCGGATCTGCCTGACGAGCTGCTGCGGCGACACGCCGCGCCGGGCGGACGCGCGGATGTCGTCGAGCTTGCCCTCCTTGTCGAACAGCTGCTGGGCGGTGGCGAGGTTGAAACCGGCAAGCGTTGCGCCCCCGAGCGACGCCGCCGAGCCGAACTTCACGAGGCCGGACACCCGCATCTGGACCACTGGGCCCTGCGCCTGCACGCCGATCGTGTCGCCCACCTTGATGTGCTTCTTCTTGGCCGTGGAGGTGTCGATCACCACCTGGTTCGCGCCCGGCCAGCCACCGCTCGTCAGCTTCAGCGACTCGAACTGCGGCCGCGCCGGGTCCACGCTGAAGCCGAGGTTCGGCGCCCCGCCGAACGAGATCGCCTTGCCGTTCTTCACGAGCTGCGGCTCCCCGGCCACGCCGCCGATCGCATCCTTCACCTCCGGCAGCGCGCGCACCTTCACGAGCAGCGACTGGTCGAAGGACGGGGTGGAGGCGTTGCCTCCCACGTCGTTCGCGTTGCTGTCGAGCGCGTTGCGGCCGGTGATCGTCGCGTCGGTGTTCTGGTAGATCGTCTGGAAGATCGAGTCGAACGCCTTCGTGATCGAGTCGGTGAGCACGTAGGTGCCGCTCACCAGCGCCACGCCGAGCACGATCGCGATCGCCGTCAGCACCGAGCGCAGCTTGCGCGAGAGGAGCCCCTTGAGGGAGACGCTGATCACGAGCCGAGCTCTTTCATCACCGCGATGATGCCGTCCTCGTCGGCGCCCGCGATGTCACGGACGATGCGGCCGTCTTCGAGGAACAGCGTGCGGTCGGCGATCGCCGCCGCGCGCGGGTCGTGGGTGACCATCACCACGGTCTGGCCCACGTCGTCCACGGAGCGCCTCAGCAGATCGAGGATCTCGGCGCTTGCCGAGGAGTCGAGGTTGCCGGTGGGCTCGTCGGCGAACAGCACGCTCGGCCGGCTCATCATGGCGCGCGCGATCGCCGCGCGCTGCTGCTGACCGCCGGACAGCTCGGAGGGCCGGTGCGTCAGGCGGTCGCCCATGCGCGTGGCCGCGATCACCTGGTCGAACCAGGCGCGCTCCGGCTCCTTGCCGGCGATCGCCAGCGGCAGCTCGATGTTCTCCTCGGCGCTCAACATCGGCAGCAGGTTGAAGAACTGGAAGACGAAGCCGATGTGGTCGCGCCGCAGCAGCGTGAGCTCGGTGTCGTCGAGCTTGGTGATGTCGATGCCGTCGAGCTCCACCGTGCCCTCGGTGGGCCGGTCGAGGCCGGCGAGCAGGTGGACCAGCGTGGACTTGCCCGAGCCCGACGGCCCCATCACCGCGGTGAGCTGCCCCCTCCGGATCTCCACGTCCACGTCACGCAGGGCATCCACCGCGGTGTCGCCCTGGCCGAAGCGGCGGGTGACTCCACGTGCCACCAGCACAGGGGTCGAGTCGGTCACACCCAGCAGGTTGCCACAGACGGCTTTATGGACTGTTAGCCAGCGGTGACCGGGTCCGGCTTCGACCCGCGCGCCAGCTTCTGGCGGACGCCGGCGTTCAGCTCGACCTTGCGCAGCCTCACCGCGGCGGGGGTGACCTCCACGGACTCGTCCTCGCGGATGAAGTCGAGCGCCTGGTCGAGCGAGAGCTGGTGGTGCGGTGCCAGCCGGACGAGCTCGTCGGCCGTGGAGGAGCGGATGTTGGTCAGCTTCTTCTCGCGCACCGCGTTCACGTCGAGGTCCTCGGAGCGCGAGTTCTCGCCCACGATCATGCCCTCGTAGACCTCCTCGCCCGGGCCCAGGAACAGCTGCCCGCGCTCCTGACAGCTTGCAGCAGCGCGAACTGGGTGGTGGCGCCGCGCCGGTCGGCCACGAGCGAGCCGCTCGGCCGCGTCTTGATCTCCCCGTGCCAGGGCTCGTAGCGCTCGAAGACCGAGTGCAGGATGCCGGTGCCGCGCGTCTCTGTCATGAACTCGGTGCGGAAGCCGATCAGGCCGCGGGCTGGAATCAGGTACTCGAGCCGCACCCAGCCCGTGCCGTGATTCACCATCTGGTCCATCCGGCCCTTGCGCAGCGCCAGCAGCTGCGTGGTCACGCCGAGGAAGTCCTCCGGGATGTCGATCGCCAGGCGCTCGACCGGCTCGTGCAGATGGCCGTCGATCTCGCGGGTGAGCGACCTGAGGCTTGCCGACCGTCAGCTCGAAGCCCTCGCGCCGCAGGGTCTCCACCAGCACCGCGAGCTGAAGCTCGCCGCGCCCCTGCACCTCCCAGGTGTCGGGGCGCGCGGTGGGCTTCACCTCGATCGAGACGTTCCCGACCAGTTCCTGGTCGAGCCGGTTCTGGAGCAGCCGCGCGGTGAGCTTGTCGCCCGACTTGCCGGCCAGCGGCGAGGTGTTGATGCCGATCGTCATGCCCAGCGCCGGCTCGTCGACGGTGAGAGGCGGTAGCGGGCGCGGGTCCTCGGCGTCGGCGATCGTCTCGCCGATCATCACGTCGGGCAGCCCGGCGAGGGCGATGATCTCCCCGGGTCCCGCCTCGTCGGCGTCCACCCGCGCCATGCCGTCGGTGATGTACAGCTCGGTGACCCTCACGGGCGCCACGCTCCCGTCGAGGCGGCACCAGGCGACGGTCTGCCCGCGCTTGATCGTGCCCTCGTGCACCCGGCAGATCGCGAGCCGCCCCACGTAGGGCGAGGCGTCGAGGTTCGTCACGAGCGCCTGCAGTCCGTGCCCGTCGCTGTAGGTGGGCGCCGGGACCGTGGCGAGGATCAGCTCGAACAGCGGCCGCAGGTTCTCTCCCTCGACCCCCTCGTCGGTGGCCGCCCAGCCGGCCTTGGCGTTGGTGTACACGATCGGGAAGTCGATCTGCGACTCGTCCGCGTCGAGGTCGAGGAACAGCTCGTAGACCTCGTCCACCACGTCGCCGATGCGCGCGTCCGGCCGGTCCACCTTGTTCACCACGAGGATCACCGGTAGGTGCAGGGCCAGGGCCTTGCGCAGCACGAAGCGCGTCTGGGGCAGCGGGCCCTCGGACGCGTCCACCAGCAGCAGCACGCCATCGACCATCGTCAGGCCGCGCTCCACCTCGCCGCCGAAGTCCGCGTGGCCCGGCGTGTCGACCAGGTTGATCTTCGTGTCGCCGTAGCGCACGGCCGCGTTCTTGGCGAGGATCGTGATCCCGCGCTCGCGCTCCTGGTCCATCGAGTCCATCACGCGCTCGACGGCCTGCTTGTGGGCCGAGAACACGCCGGACTGGCGCAGCATGGCGTCGACCAGCGTGGTCTTGCCGTGGTCCACGTGCGCGATGATCGCGATGTTCCGGATGTCCTCCCGCGAAGGCATGGCCACCTACACTAGGCGGCCCAGCCTGCCGGCCAGGTTGCCGCGCCGCGCCACGGCGACCGACCCGAGCCCGAGCCAGCCCGCCATCGCGGCCAGCTCGCCCGCCAGCTGCTCGGCCGTTTCGTCCGGCGCGTGGTCCTCGGCGTGCGCGGCCTGTACCAGCAGCACGCCGGCGCCTCGGTCCGCCTTCAGGTCCACCCTGCCCACCAGCCGATCGCCGAGCAGGAAGGGCAGCACGTAGTAGCCGTGCACCCGCTTCGGCGCCGGCACGTAGATCTCGAGCCGGAAGCGGAACTCGAACAGCGCCTCGGTCCGCGCCCGCTCGAAGATCAGCGAATCGAAGGGCGACAGCAGCGCCTTGGCGGCGATCCGCCGCGGCCGGCGGGCGTCGCGGTGCAGGTAGGCAGGGCGCGCCCAGCCCTCCACCGCCACCGGGATCAGCTCGCCCGTCTCCACCAGGTCGGCGATGGCCGGGCGCGCCTGCTGCGGGCCCAGGCGGAAGTAGTCGCGCAGGTCCTGCTCGGTGCCCACGCCGTGCGCCCGCGCCGCGATCCGGACCAGCTCCCGCCGGGCGTCGTCCGGATCGGGGTCCGGCGCGCTGGCCACGGCGGGTGGCAGCACGCGCTCGGGCAGGTCGTAGCGGCGCTCGAACTGGGAGCTCCGGCCCGCGGCCATGACCTGGCCCGACCAGAACAGGTACTCCAGCGCGCGCTTGGTGTCGGACCAGTTCCAGCCCCACTCCTCCTTCCGCCGGGGCGCGTTGCGCGCGAGCGCCCGCTCCACCTCCACCGCGGTCATCGGCCCGCGACCGGCCACCTCCTCGAGCACGGCCGCGACCACCTCCGGCTGCTCGCGCGCCACCCGGACCATGCCGCCCCAGGCCTCGGTGTCCACGCTCGCCATCCGCCAGCGCAGCAGGCGGTGCGTGGCCGGCGGGATGAACGAGGCCTCGTGCGCCCAGTACTCCACGAGGCGGCGCGGCCTGCGCCCGGCCGCGCGCTCGAGCAGGCCCACGTCGTAGGGGCCGAGGCGGCTGAACAGCGGCAGCAGGTGGCTGCGCGCCACCACGTTCACCGAGTCGATCTGGATCAGCCCGATGCGGTCGATCACCCGCTGCAGGTGGCGCATCGTCGCCGGCCCGCTCGGGCGCGGATCGGCGAATCCCTGGGCGGCGATCGCGATGCGCCGCGACTGCGCGAGGGTGAGCGTGGCCTCGGTGGCGTGGGGCGCGCGGACGGAGGTTCGGGTGGGTGGCAAGGGGGGCATGATGCCTGGCGCGCCACTGCTAGGACCGGATGGCGGTCCCGGTCGCCGGGGAGTACCATCGGCCGCGCCGCGTGGGAGCGCGGACAAGTCGGAGAACTCTAGGCAGGGGGTATCTCTCTTGAAGCATCGAGCGCTGGTAGCGGCACTCTGTGTCGGCTTCGTCCTGTTCGCGGCGGCCTCGTCGGCCTCCGCGGCGGGCACGCAACTCGACCGTCGAGTACCCGGCCGGCTACCCCGAGGTGGTGTCGGTGGCGGCCGTGGACTCGGCCGATCAGCACGCCTCGTTCTCCAACGTCAACAGCGACGTGGAGGTCTCGGCCGCCGGGGTGAACGTGCTCTCGACCAAACGCGGCGGCGGCTACGAGCAGCTCTCGGGCACCTCGATGGCCACGCCGCACGCCGCCGGGGTCGCGGCGCTGATCGCCTACCACAACCCCACCTGGACGGCCGCGCAGATTCGCTCGAAGCTCGACAGCGCGGTGGACGACCTCGGCACGCCCGGGCGCGACTCCACCTTTGGCTTCGGCCGGGTGAACCTGGCCAAGGCCCTGGCGCCCTAGGCGCCGGGAATCGACACCATCGCCGCGGTCTTTTCAGGAGGGGGGCCGCGGCGGTGTGTCGGTCAGCGCCTGCTTGTCCGCTCGCGGCAGTCGCTTGATCCTGGCCTCCTCGCGCCTGGCGGCGGTCGCGTCGGGCTGTGGGATAGCGAGGGCAAGCTGGACCGGGAGGCGGCTGCGCGTGTAGCGTGAGCCCTTGCCAGCCTGATGGGCGCGTAGTCTCTGCTCGAGGTCCTTGGTCCAGCCTGTGTAGAGGGTGCCGTCCCCGCAGCGCAGGAGGTAGACGACGGGCCCCTCAGGAAGCTCAGTCACCCCGCCGATAGTCACCAAGGCCGCGGACGCCTCCGCGCGCCGCCCTGAATCAAGGAGCGCAATGCCCGACACCGTTGTGATGACCCCCGAGAGCCGTCGCGCTCTGATCGAGGAGATCGAGCGCCTCGAGACCGAAGGCCGCCAGGAGATCGCCGAGCGCATCAAGACCGCGCGCGAGTGGGGTGACCTGAAGGAGAACGCCGAGTACCACGACGCCAAGAACTCCCAGGCTCTGCTCGAGACGCGCATCCTCACGCTGCGCGACAAGCTCCTCCACGCCGAGGTGCAGGAGACGCAGCCGAGCTCTGACGTGGTGACGCTCGGAACCCGCGTGACCGTGAAGGACGAGGCCTCGGGCCGCGAGGACGTGTTCACGCTCGTGCCCGCGACAGAGGCGAAGCCGTCGGAGGGCAGGCTGTCCTTCGAGGCGCCGATGGCTCGCGCCCTCGTGGGCGCCCGCGCCGGCGCGACGGTCAGGGTGCCGACGCCGCGCGGCGAGCGCCGCATGCTGGTCGTCTCGCTGGGCTGACGCCGCGCGTTCAGCGTCTGGCGGCGACGAGTCCCGAGACTCCCCTCGCCGCCAGCGTGAGCAGCAGGATGAAGACGAGCGACGTGATGAGGAACGCAAGCTCCTTGCCGCCGAGGTGGCGGCCGAGGATCGCGGCCCTCACCGCCACCGCCACGGTCACGCCCAGCGCCCAGGTGAGCAGGAACGTGCGCCGGTCCGGCTTGCGGTATGTCCCAAGCAGCGCGGCGGCGGCGAACCAGGCGATCAGCAGCGGCAGCGCGTCGCGCGCGTAGCCGGCGACCGACAGCCCGCCGTCGTGAGACAGCTGGCCGAGCGTGGCGAACAGGACGATCGCGACCGCGTCGGAGAGAGCGAGGCGCCTCGACAGCACACGACGAGGGTAGGTCAGCCGCGGGCTGCAACACTCGCGTGAATGTCCTACCGAGTGCTTGCGGCCGAGGATGCCCACTGGCGGGAGTCGAACCAGATGGGCGTCCTGAACACGAATCTCGGCGCCCAGCTCGAGGCGACCACGCTGGGCGCACGGCTGTGGCGCCTCGCGCCCGGGCAGGCCTCGACCCGCCACCGTCACATCGCGACGGCCGAGCTCTACGTGCTGCTCGAGGGCACGGGCCGGATGCGGGTGGGGGAGGACCTGCTGACGCTGTCGCCCCTGAGCACCGTGTTCGTGGAGCCGGACACCATCCGCCAGCTGTTCAACGACACCGACGCCGACCAGCTCTGGCTCGTCGTCGGCTCGCCGCACGAGTCGGCAAACACGCTCGAGCTGACCCCCGAGGTGATGAGCATCATCTACCCGGACGGGCCGAAGGCGCTGCCGCCCGAGCTGGCGTCGTGACTCAGGGCTCCCGGGCGACGATCTGGCAGCGGAGCGAGCCGATGCCCTCCACCTCGAGCTCCGCGACGTCGCCCGGCACCACGTCGCACGGGCACGGCGTGCCCAGCGAGATCACGTCGCCCGGCTGCAGCGTCATGTACGCCGACGCGAAACTGACCCAGCGACTCATGGAGAACTTCTGCCTGCGGGTGTTGCCCTCGCCCGCCAGCTCGCCGTTCACGTGGGCGGTGAGCCGCAGGCCCGCGGCCACGTCCTCCTCCGTGATGTCGGTGCGGATGCAGGGCCCGAGGGCGGCGAAGCCGTCCACGGACTTCGACCGGAACATGTCAAACACCTTGGAGGGACGCCGCGTGGCGACGTCCTCGAACTGGAAATCCGCCGCGGTGACGTCGTTCATGCAGGTGAACCCAAAGATCGCCTCACGCGCCTCCTCGAGCGACGCGGAGCGGACCGTCCTGCCGATCACGATCGCGAGCTCCACCTCGACCCACAACGACTTGACGTCCCCGGGCACGGCCACAACCGCGTCCGCGCCGCCGATCTGGGGCGTCAGCTTCGGAATCAGCCACGGCTCCTCGTCCGCCGGCACCCGATCGACCCCGTCCGGCAGGTAGCCCCCCATCGTGACGAGCACGTGCGGAGGCGCCACCGGCGCAAGCAGCTCAACCTCAGCAACCCCCACCGACTCCCCCGCCCGGGAGGCGCCGGAGAACGGATCCCCATCGAGCGGAAAGACACGCTCGCCCTCCCACTCACCGTAGGAGACGTCGGGACCCCGGGAAAAACGAACTATGCGCACCTAATTCACCTGTAATCGGGTGCGAAAACCAAGCCTGGCAAGGACGCAGGGTCGAAGCTTGGCGAGCAGCCAAGCGAGACCCGAGGACGCCGCCAGGCGAAGGTTTGCAGCCTCCCGATTACCCGCAGCCGGTGTTGTTGCCGCACGACGTGCACGTGTAGCACGAGCCCGTCCGCTGCATCATCCCGCCGCACTGCTCACACGCCGGCCCCAGGTCCAGCCCGACCAGCTTCGCCGGGCGCACCGGCGGGCTCGTCCGTCAGCGCCTGGGCCGCGGGCTTGGGATCGGCCGTCGCCGAGGCGCCGCCGCCGTTGCCGCCGTTCGTGTGGCCGTTGCCCGTGTGGCCGTTGCCGCCGTTCGAGCCGCCGCCCGAGTCCGGGGCGTCGCCTCGCAGCAGCGCCTCCTGCGCGGCCTTGCGGGCACGCACCTCGGGGGTGAGGATGCCGAGGTCCTCCTGGACGTCGACGTCCAGGAAGCGCGACGCCAGCCAGCGCATGATGTAGTCGGGCATCGACTTGGCGAACGGGATCTCCGGGTTGGTGGTCATGCCCTCCGGGTCGAAGCGCATGTAGGAGAACTTGCGCACGTAGGTCTCGAGCGGCACGCCGTACTGGAGCCCGATCGAGATCGCGGTGGCGAACGAGTTCATCATCCCGCGGAGGGTCGAGCCCTCCTTGCCGATGTCGGTGAGGAAGATCTCGCCGAGCGAGCCGTCCTCGTACTTGCCGGCGGTGATGTAGCCCTCGTGGCCCTGGCCGATCGAGAACTTGTGCGTGATCGACTCGCGCTCGCGCGGCATCCGGTTGCGCATCGGCAGGACATCGACGGGAGCGGCCTCGGCCGGCTCGGTCTTCTTGTCCTTGTTGTCGGTGCGCAGCGCCTGCGCGGTCTTCGAGCCGTCGCGGTAGATCGCGAGCGCCTTGACGCCGAGCTTCCATGCCTGGAGGTAGGCGTCGGCGATGTCGCCGACGGTGCTCGTCTCGGGCATGTTCACGGTCTTCGAGATCGCGCCCGAGATGAACGGCTGCACCGCGCCCATCATCTTGATGTGGCCCATGTGCGAGATCGCGCGCTCGCCGACCGCCACGTCGAACACCTCGAGGTGCTCGTCGGCCAGGCCGGGCGCGCCGATGATCGTGGCGTGCTCGTCGATGTGGGCCACGATCTGCTCGACCTGGGAGTCGTTGTAGCCGAGCGTGCGCAGCGCCAGCGGCACGGTGCCGTTGACGATCGTCATCTGACCGCCGCCGACCAGCTCCTTGAACTTGACGAGCGAGAAGTCGGGCTCGATGCCCGTGGTGTCGCAGTCCATGAGGAACGAGATCGTGCCGGTGGGGGCGAGCACGGTGGCCTGCGCGTTGCGGTAGCCGTGCACCTCGCCGAGCGTGACCGCCTCGTCCCACGCGCGCCGCGCCGCCGCCACGAGGTCGGGCTCGACCAGCGAGTCGTCGATCTCGTACGACGCATCGCGGTGCTTGCGCATGACGTGGTTGTGCGGGTCGCGGTTGTCGTCGTAGCTCGCGTACGGGCCCATCGCCGAGGCGACCTCTGCCGACTTGCGGTACGCCCGCCCGGTCATCAGCGCGGTGATCGCCGCTGCGATGACGCGGCCGCCGTCGGAGTCGTACGCGTGGCCGTTGGACATCAGCAGGGCGCCGAGGTTCGCGTAGCCCAGGCCGAGCTGGCGGAAGGCGCGCGCGTTGCGGCCGATCTCCTCGGTCGGGTAGCTGGACGGACCGACCACGATCTCCTGCGCCAGGATCATCACGTCGACCGTGTGCTCGAAGGCCTCGACGTCGAAGCTGCCGTCCGGGCGGCGGAACTTCATCAGGTTGATCGACGCGAGGTTGCACGCCGAGTCGTCCACGTGCATGTACTCGGAGCACGGGTTCGAGGCGTTGATCCGGCCCGAGTTCGGGCAGGTGTGCCAGTCGTTGATCGTCGTGTCGTACTGCACGCCCGGATCGGCGCACTGCCACGCGGCCTCGGCGATCTGACCCAGTAGGTCGCGCGCGTTGTAGGTGTCGACCGGCTTGCGCGTGACGCGCGCGATCGTGTCCCAGTCCTCGTCCGCTCGGCCGCGCTCCATGAACTCGTCGGTGACGCGCACCGAGTTGTTGGCGTTCTGGTACTGGATCGACGCGAAGTGCTCGCTGTCGAGGCGCATGTCGAAGCCGGCGTCGCGCAGCGCGGCGGCCTTCTCCTCCTCGCGCGCCTTGCACCAGATGAAGTCGACGATGTCGGGGTGGTCGATGTCGAGCACGACCATCTTGGCCGCGCGGCGCGTCTTGCCACCGGACTTGATCGTGCCGGCCCAGGCGTCGGCCCCGCGCATGAACGAGACCGGGCCGCTCGCGAGGCCGCCCTTCGAGAGCGGCTCCATCGAGCCGCGGATGTTCGAGAGGTTGATGCCGGAGCCGGAGCCGCCGCGGAAGATCTTGCCCTCTTTGGTGTTCCAGTCGAGGATCGACTCGAGCTCGTCCTCGACGGAGAGGATGAAGCAGGCAGAGCACTGCGGCTGCTCCTCGAAGCCCACGTTGAACCAGACCGGCGAGTTGAACGCCGCGATCTGGTTGACCAGGATGTGCGTGAGCTCGGACTCGAAGGCGTCGGCGTCGTCGTCCGTCGCGAAGTAGCCGAGCTCGCGGCCCCAGCCGGCGATCGTGCCGGCCACGCGGCCGACCATCTGCTTGACCGAGGACTCGCGCTCGGCCGAGCCGAGCTGACCGCGGAAGTACTTCTGGGCGACGATGTTGGTGGCGTTCTGCGACCAGCTCTTCGGGAACTCGACCCCGCGCTGCTCGAACGCCGGCTTCTCCGGATTGCCGATCACGGCATCGCGGATTTCCCAGTCGATCGCCTCGAAGGGATGCACACCGGCTTCCGTGTAGCGCCGTTCGACTCTGATCCCCTTGACCCCAGGGGTTGCGGGGATTTCGGCAGCGCTACGGGTGTCCGGCATGACCTCTCCTAACGGATTCGAATTCTCCTTCCCGTCGGCGGGGGACGCCCGCGCGGGAACTGGGCATGTTTTCTCCGAGGTCGGACGGAACGGTCAGCGGAAGCTGGTCCTCGCCGGGCACCGGCTCGTCCTGCAAGCGGCGCAGCTCGGCCTCGAAATCCGAGAGGTCCGCAAAGCTCCTGTAGATGCACGCGAACAGCAGCGCGGAGACCCGATCGAGCTTCGCGAGGCCGCGCACGACGCGCTCCCCGATCCACTGCGAGTCGACCTCGCCGCCGAGCTTGCGCGCCTCGCCGACGATCGAGTCGACGACCGCCTCGATGTCCGCGACCTCGACCGGCCGCTTGTTGGTGGCCTCGAGCATCCCCTTCACGAGCTTGTCCCGGTTGAACTGCTCACGCCGTCCGTCGCGCTTGCGCACGACCAGCATCGGTCCCTCGACGCGCTCGTAGGTTGTGAAGCGGCTGCTGCAGCCGGCGCACTCGCGGCGACGCCTCACGGCGTCGCCCGGGTCCGTCAGGCGGGAGTCCACGACGCGTGTGGACTCGAACTGGCAATAGGGGCAGCGCATGCCCTAATTCTACTAGCTGTTGTGTGTCATTCCTGCCCCGAATACCACATCTTGTGTGTCGATTTTCGCCTAGTTTCCGGCATCGGAGGTCCAAATGAACAGGTGGCCGAAGGTCTCGCCGCGCAGCCCCAGCTCGCTCACGGCCTCCGTCACGCCGGGGTAGAGCGGCTCGTCGTAGTCGTGGAACGCCACGACCGCGCCCGGCGTGAGGCGCTCGCGCCAGGCCGCGAAGGCGGCCAGCGTCTCCTCGCGCTCGTGCGAGCTGTCGATGAAGACGAGCCCGGGCGCGGCGGCGCCCGGCTGCGGCCCGCTTTCACCGGGCAGCTCGAGCAGCTCGATCCGCTCGCTCACCGACGCTCCGGCGAGATCGAGGTAGCGCTGACGTTCGCCCCTCGCGATCGGGTCGTAGCTGAACACGCGCCGCTTCGGGTCGGCGAGCGCCAGGGCGATCGCGGTCCAGGCCGTGCCGGTGCCGAGCTCGACCACGGTGTGCCGCCCGCGCGCCAGCGCCAGCAGCCTGCCGAGCTCGTCAGTGCGCATGGCCGACACCAGCGAGAAGTCGTCGCCCGTCCGGCGGGCCAGGCGGCGCGCCCGGACCCGGAACAAGGCCACCCGAGGGGGGAGCGCTCGCCACTCCTCGAGGAGCGCGCGGGCCTTCACCGGCCGAGTCGAAGCCAGTCCCAGAACTCCGCGGCGAGATCCCCCGCGCGCTCGCGCCTCTGGGCTCCTCCGAGCAGCAGGAACGCCACCCCGGCAAGCACGATCACGGCGAGCACGATCCCCACGACCGCGCCCGCCGACATCAGCCCTCCAGCGACTGGAGCGTGCGCTCGAGTCCCTCCTCGAGTTGCACCTCGGGCTCCCAGCCGAGCTCGTCGCGCGCGCGGCCGGCGTCGATGGCGATGCGGCGGATCTCGCCCTTGCGGTCCGGGGCGTGCTCGGCCTTGAAGTCCGGGCGCTCCCCGAGCCGGCCGAGGATCTCGACGATGTCGAGCACCGTCGACTCCACCCCGAGCCCGACGTTGAAGGCGCCGCCCGCGTCGGAGCGGGCCGCCGCCAGGTTGGCGCCCACCACGTCGCCCACGTAGACGTAGTCGCGCGTCTGCAGGCCGTCGCCGTAGACGAGCGGCTGGCCGCCGTCGAGCAGCTTGCCGCAGAAGATCGCGATCACCCCGGCCTCGCCGAGCGGGTCCTGACGCGGTCCGTACACGTTGCCGTAGCGCAGCGACACGGTCGAGAAGCCGTGCAGGCGCCGGAACAGCTCGCAGTAGCCCTCGGCCGCGAGCTTCGACTGGCCGTAGCCCGCCTCGGGCGCCTGGGGGTGGGTCTCGGGTGCGGGAACGATGCGGCCCTCGCCGTAGATCGCGCCGCCGGTGGAGCTGTTCACGAAGCGGCGGGCACCCGACGCCTGGGCGGCGGCCAGCATGTTGATGGTTCCGAGGATGTTGATGCCGGCGTCGTACGCGGGGTCGGCAACCGAGCGCCGCACATCGATCTGGGCGCCGAGGTGGAACACCACCTCCGGCTGCCAGTCGGCGCAGAGGTCGCGCATGGCATCGCCGTCCCGCATGTCGGCCTCGACCAGGCGAGCTCCCTTGGCCAGCGCCCCCTCGATGTTCTCGCGCCTGCCGGTGGTGAGGTTGTCGATGATCGTGACCTCGTCGCCCTGCTCGAGGACGGCGTCCACCACGTTCGAGCCGATGAAGCCGGCACCGCCTGTCACAAGCGTCCGCATCGCGCCGGGATGGTAGCGGCGCTATCTGGGCTCAGGCTGGGAACAACGCCGACCCGACCCAGTCGGAGCCGTTGCGGCTGCCGCTCGGCGCGAAGAAGTAGCCGCCGCCGACGGGCGTCACGTAATCGACCAGCGGCTCGGCAGTGCCCAGGCACTAAGCACCTCCTGGAGCGTTGATACCGTCGCACGCATGGCAGGCCTCTTCGTCACCTTCGAGGGCATCGACCGCTCCGGCAAGACAACCCAGGCGCGCATGCTCTGCGAGGCGCTGGGGGACGAGGCGCTCGCCGTGCGCGAGCCGGGCGGCACCGCGGTGGGCGAGCGGGTGCGCGAGCTCCTGAAGGATCCGGCCGTGGAGATCGGCGCCGGAGGCCGAGGCGCTGCTGTTCGCGGCCGCGCGCGCGGAGCTGGTGGCTCAGGTGATCCGGCCCGCTCTCGCCGACGGCCGGGTGGTGGTCTCGGACCGCTTCCTCGATTCCTCGCTCGCCTACCAGGGACATGCGCGCGGGCTCGGAGTGGACGAGGTGGAGCGCATCAACCGCTGGGCCACCGGGGGGCTGCTGCCCGATCTCACGATCCTGCTCTCGATCGAGCCCAGCGCCGCGGCGGAGCGCGCGGGCATGCTCGATCGCTTCGAGGACGAGGGCCTCTCGCTGCAGGCGGCGGTGTTCGCGGCCTACGAGGAGCTCGCGGCCGCGGATCCCTCGCGCTGGCGCCGGATCGACGCCGACCGGCCGTCACACGAGGTCCACGCCGACGTGGTTGCCGCGGTGCAGGCAGCCCGGGTGGTGGCGGCGTGACGGCGCCGATGCTGGCGGGCACCGAGGATCACGCACACGCGCGGATGGTGCTGGGCTCGGCGCTGGAGTCGGGCAGCCCGTCGCACGCGTACCTGTTCCACGGGCCGCCGGGCACGGGCAAGCGCACGGCCGCGCGGGCGCTCGCCGCCGAGCTGCTCGCCGAGGGCGACACCGACCCCGACAACGTCCGCCTGCGCGTGCTGCACGGCACGCATCCCGACCTCACCTGGGTGCGGCCCACGGGCGCGCACGTGATGCGGGTCGGGGACGTGGACGAGGCGGTGGTGGCGGCCGCCGCGCGCACGCCGTTCGAGGCACGGCGCCGAGTGTTCGTGCTCGAGCGCGTGGACACGATGAACGACGAGGTGGCCAACCGCCTGCTGAAGACGCTCGAGGAGCCGGCGTCGTACGTGCACCTGATCCTGCTCACCGACCACCTGGGCGGGGTGCTGGAGACCGTGGTCTCGCGCTGCCAGCTCGTGCGCTTCGACCCGCTGCCCGCCGAGCGGATCGCCGCGATGCTCGAGGAAGAGGGCGTCGAGCCCGGCCGCGCCGGCGCCTGCGGCCGGCTGGCGCTTGGCAACGCCAATCGCGCGCGTTTCCTGGCCTCGGATGAGGGCGCGGCCCTGCGGGCCGACGTGGAGCGGCTGGTGCTCGACGCCCTCGGTGCCGCGAGCGCCGACGACCCCTGGCGCGGCCTGCTCGAGCGCGCCGAGGAGCGCCGCGCCGAGGCCGAGCAGGCGGTGGAGGAGCGCAAGCGGGAGCGCCTCGAGTCCGAGCCGCGCGGTCGCGAGCGCAGCGCGCTCGAGCGCGAGTTCGACGAGATCGCAAAGCGCGACGGCCGCCGCGCGCGCACCGAGCTGCTCGACCTCGGGCTCGAGCTCGCGTCGGTGGCGTTCCGCGACCTGGTCTGCGTCGCCTCTGGCGCCGACGCCGCCGTGCTCGGCACCGACAGCATCGCGGTGCTCGCGGGCGCCGCCGAAGGCCGCGATCCGGTGAAGCTGAGGATGGCCGCAGAGCGCTGCGAGGACGTGCGCGCGTCGCTCGAGCTGAACGTGAGCGAGGACCTCGCCCTCTCGGCGCTCAGCTTCCGTTTGCGCGCGCTCGTCGGAGGCTGAGCCCGGCCCGCAGCCGGTCTGCCTCACCCGCTCGCACCTCGATCGCGGCGGCCGCGTTGCGGCAGGTGGCGATCCGGCGCGGCCGTAGGTCGCGGACCACCTGCAACACGCGCAAGTCGTGGTCGACGAACACCACGTCGATCGGGAAGCGCATGCCGAAGGTGTGCACCGAGCGGCAGCGCCGGATCAGCAGCGCGTCGTCGCCGTCCATGCCCCGTAGGAAGGCGAGGCCGATCAAGCGGGACCGCAGCGAGCGGGCCTCGCGCAGGCCCATCCCCACTGGCAGGTCGTCGAAAATCGGCAGGCGGCGGATGCGGTCCACACGGCGGGAAGGGCCGAGCAGCGGGAGGTTCGCCCCCTCCTCCGACACTTATGTTCGGTTCAACAAAACCCCTTACGCTCGCTTTATGCGCTCTCCCCACGTCTGCCCCAAGTGCGGTGAACGCGTCAGCGGCTTCGCCGCCGGCTGCGCGTACTGCGGAGCCGCACTCGATCCGCGCCGGGCCCAGGGTCCGCGCTCGCTCACCGATCGCGTGCGCTCCGTGATGAGCTCGGTCCGGGCCCGCCCTCGCGCGGGTAACCCGCTCCGCTAGCTGCCCACCCGTAGGGTTCGCGCCGATGACCGGCGCCGTCGCCCTGTCCTGGAGTGGAGGCAAGGACTCCGCACTCGCCCTGCGGGTGCTGCTCGACGAGGAAGGCCCGCGGCCGGCCGCGCTGCTCACGACCGTGACCGAGGACTACGGCCGCGTGAGCATGCACGGCGTGAGGCGCGAGCTGGTGGCCGCGCAGGCCGAGGCCGCCGGCGTCCCCCTGATCGAGGTCGGGATTCCCGCCACCTGCCCGAACGAGGTGTACGACGCGCGCATGTCGGAGGCGCTGTCGTCTCCGCCGCTCGACGAGGTGGGCACGATGGCATTCGCCGACCTGTTCCTCGAGGACATCCGCGCCTACCGCGAGGAGCGGCTGGCGCTGGCGGGCAAGCAAGCGCTGTTCCCGCTCTGGGGGCGGGACACGGCCGAACTCGCCCTGGAGTTCATCGAGACCGGGTTCGAGGCCGTGCTGGTGTGCGTGGATCCGGCGCAGCTGGACGCGTCGTTCGTCGGGCGTGCGTACGACTTGAAGCTGCTGGCCGACCTGCCCCGCGGGGTCGACCCGTGCGGCGAGAACGGCGAGTTCCACACCTTCGTGCACGCCGGTCCGATCTTCTCCAATCGCATCGAAATCGAGCTCGGGGAGCGGGTGATTCGCGACGGCTTCGCCTTCTGCGACCTGCTGCCGAACGGCGCGGCCCCGTAGCTAGACTGACCCGGTCCGCCGACGTAGCTCAGTTGGCCAGAGCACCGCTCTCGTAAAGCGGGGGTCGAGGGTTCGAATCCCTCCGTCGGCTTCAGGGAAGGCCTGCAAGAAGGCGCTTGGATCACCTGGATCCAGCGACGACGGCTCACCTGATTTGTCGGGACATTGCCGTCCATGACAACCCCGCGCGATTCCGGTGGCCGCGACGGAACCTGAACCGAACCGATGGGCGGTTTTGGCCCTGCTCAGCGTCGCGCAGCTGATGGTGGTGCTGGACGCGACGATCGTGACGATCGCGATCCCTTCGGCCCAGAACGCGCTGCACTTCTCGACCGAGAGCCGGCAGTGGATCGTCACGGCCTACGCGCTCGCCTTCGGCAGCCTCCTGCTGCTGGGTGGCAAGCTCGGGGATCTGTTCGGGCGCAAGTGGACCCTGATCGCCGGACTGGTCGGGTTCTCGATCGCCTCGGCGATCGGCGGGCTGGCCCAGTCCTTCGGCGTGCTCGTGGCAGCTCGAACGCTCCAGGGGTCATTCGGTGCGCTGCTCGCACCCTCGGCGCTGGGGCTGCTGACGGTGACGTTCGAGGGGTCTCCCGACCGGCCCACGGCGTTCGGGATCTTCGGTGCGATCGCCGGCGGTGCCGCTTCGCTCGGGTTGATACTCGGTGGCGCGCTCACCCAGGTCCTGTCCTGGCGCTGGTGCCTGTACGTCAACCTCGTGATCGCGGTGCCTACGACGATCGTGGCGCTGCGTCTGCTGGTCAACCACCGCGCTCCCGAGCGGGATCCGATCGACATACCGGGGGTTGTCACCTCAGCGCTGGGACTGTTCGCGCTGGTCTACGGGTTCTCCAACGCCGCGACCCACTCCTGGAGCGCCACGGCCACGATCGTGGCCCTCGTCGCGAGCCCCGTGCTACTGACGGCCTTCGTGCTGATCGAACGTCGAGCCAAGCATCCGTTGCTCCCCCTCCACATCCTCTGGGACCGCGCCCGCGGCGGCTCGTACACCACGCTCGCGCTGGCCGGCGCCGGCATCTTTGCCGTATCTCTGTTTCTCACCTACTTCCTGCAGCAGCAGCTCGGACTGTCCCCGCTGACCACCGGACTGGCGTTCCTCCCGATGACCGGCGTACTCGTGGTCACCTCGACGATCGTGCAGACCCGCGTGATCCAACACACCGGGGTGAAGTCGCTGGTCCTGGCCGGCACGACGCTCGGGGCGATCGCGATGTTCCTGTTCACGCGCCTGACGCCCGACTCCAGCTACGCCGGCGACGTCCTTCCCGGTCTGCTGATCCTCGGCCTCGGGATGGGATGCATCTTCGCGCCGACGTTCTCCACGGCGACTTTGGGCGTGGAGGGAAGTGAGGCCGGGGTTGCATCGGCGATGGTCAACACCTCTCAGCAGGTGGGCGGCTCGATCGGCACCTCCCTGCTGAGCACGATCTTCGCCAGCGCCGTCGCCAGCTACACGGCCGATCACATCCGCACCCCCGGCCTGGCTGACGCCGCGGCAGTCCACGGCTACACCACGGCGTTCTGGTGGGCGGTCGGGATGTTCGTGCTCGGCACTCTGTTGGCGTTCGTGATTCTCCCCGGCAGGGCCAGGCCCCGCGTGCCCACCGTCGAGGCCGCGCTCGCCCGTCACGCGATCGGCAATTGCAACTACTCCGATGCTGAGCGTGGCGCTACGACGGGTGCCGTGGGGCTATGAATCGATAGTCGCGGGGCCGAGGCCGACGATCTCGATGGTGTCGCCCGGCTTGCACAGTTGGATTGCCTCGGTCTCTCGCCTCAGCAGCAGGCGCAGCTGCACGAACGCGCCGAGGCCCAGGACCGCGGGAATCCATAGTTCGATCACGCGGTAGAGCAGGACCGCTGCGGTCGCGGTGAGGGCGGGCAACCCGTAGAGGACGAGCGCCCCCACGAGCCCGAGCTCGACCCCGCCGATCCCGCCGGGAACCGGCAGCAAGTTACCCAGCTGGCCGATCAGGTAGGCCATCCAGATGACCGACAGCTCTGGTGAGGCTCCCACCGCCCGGAAGCTCGCCCAGAACGTGAGCAGGTCAAAGCCCAGGTACCCCACCAGGCCGACGAGCAGGAGCGGGTTGGCTTGCCTGAGTTGGTGCAGCGCCTCATCGATGCCATCGGCCGTGGCCGACAGCGCCGGAGCGATGCGGGCCCGTTTCGATCCCTCGCCCTGCCGCCTTACCCGTGCCTCCGCCCCGCGCGCCAGCCGGCGCAGGGCGAGTGTCGCCGCGATTGCTCCGGCGGCGACAGCCGCGGGCAGCGCGGTGGCAAGGAGCCCGCCGCCGCCGCCGGGGACGATGCGTGTCGCCAGGCCGGTACCCAAGAGCAGGACCATCCCGACGGGCACCGCACTCGTGAGCAAGAAGAACGCGACCGTCTTGCGTGCGATCTCATCGGCGGGCATTCCACCCCGTCGCAGCGCCCAGACCCCCAGCGCCAGGCCCCCCGCGCCACCGAGCGGGAACAAGGAGCCGGCGCCCTCCTCGGCGACCCCGATCTTGTAGCTGGTGGCCCAGCTCATCCGCGTGCAGAACACGGCCCGGAACGCCGGAACATAGGCCAGGACCGACAGCACCTCGAACGCGCAGGCGACCACGATCCAGCCCGGCCGCGCATACGCAAACCGGCTACGCAGCTGGCCCAGGCCCGGCGCGAGCGTCACGACGGCCACCACGATCGCGACCAACCCACCGAGCCTCAGCAGCCCGCGTCTCAGTCGGTGAGTCGAGACATCGCCCGGGAGCGGCTCGGGATCCACGAAGGTGGAAGCGCCGTTCCTCTCGACGATTACGGCTTCGTCGTTGGTCATCGGTCCGAGGTGCAGTGTCCGTGCGAGCTGGGTGAGTCGTCATCGCTCGATCCTGGTGATCGCGCGAATCACCGCTATCCGGTGACGCCTCCTCACCTGCCTGACGGCAAGACTCGCGGTGGCCCCCAATCGAAGGAGATCCTCCGTGAGCACCGAGCAGCGAGAGACCCTGGACGCGATCCTGCGACAGTCGTCCTTCCCCGAGGGCAGCGACGTCAACGAGCAGCGGCGCCTGCTCCGAGAGCTGCTATCGGCGCAGCCGCTGCCCGCCGACGTGACGGTGACCGCAGGCGAACTCGGCGGCGTCCCAACCGCCGAGGTCACGGTCGACGGAATCGAACCCCGCCACGTCGTCCTTTACTTCCACGGCGGCGTGTACGTGATGGGGGATGCCGCCCTCGCCGCTGACCTGGCCTCGCAGGTCGGCCGGCGGACGAGCGCCAAGGTCATCTCCGTCGACTACCGGCTCGCCCCCGAGCATCCGTATCCGGCTGCGGTCGACGACGCTCTCGCGGCCTACGAAGCGCTGCTGAACGACGGCACCGCCCCTTCGGACATCGCCTTCGCGGGAGAGTCCGCCGGCGGAGGGCTCGCCGTCGCCACCATGGTCAACGCCCGTGATCAAGGGCTGCCCCTGCCGGCCGCGGCCTTCGTCATGTCACCGTATGCGGATCTGACCCTGGCCGGGGCGAGCTTGGAAACCAAGCGCGAGGCGGACCCGCTGATGAGCCTGGAACGCCTCGAAGCCCGAGTCCCCGACTACACGGCGGGACAGGACGCCGCTCTTGGCCTCATCAGTCCGATCTTCGCCGACCTGTCCGGCCTGCCGCCGCTGAGCATCCAGGTCGGAAGTCACGAGGTTCTCCTTGACGACGCGATCCGGCTCGCGCGGCAAACCGCCATGGCCGATGTCGACGTCACGCTCGAGATCACTGCCGGCGTGCCCCACGTCTTCCAGGCCTATCACGCGATCCTTGACGAAGCGGTCGCGCCGCTCGACAGAGCCGGGCAATTCCTGTCGGCGCATCTCGCCGGCGCGGAACGCGTCACCGCGTAGCGAAGAGGACCGGCCGCGGTTCGGCTGCGACCATTCGTTGCATGCCTGATCCGGCTGTCCATGTGGAGGGTGTGGTCAAGCGCTTTGGGACGACCACGGCGCTTGCCGGGGTCGATCTCGACGTCGAGGAGGCCACGGTCTTTGGGCTGTTGGGGCCGAACGGCGCGGGAAAGACGACCCTCGTCAGGGTGCTGGCCACGCTGCTCACCCCGGACGCCGGACGAGCCGAGGTGTTCGGCCGCGACGTCGTGCACGACGCCGCGGGGACGCGGGAGCTGCTGGGACTGACCGGCCAGTTCGCGGCGGTCGACGAGCTGCTGACCGGTCGGGAGAACCTCCAGATGTTCGGACGCCTGTTCGACCTCTCGGCCGCGGATGCTCGCCAGCGAGCGAACGATCTGCTCGAGCGCTTCGACCTCGCTGACGCCGCCGACCGCCTGGCTCGCACGTACTCCGGTGGGATGCGGCGGCGTCTCGACCTGGCATCGAGCCTGCTGACTCGCCCGCGAGTGCTGTTCTTGGACGAGCCGACGACCGGCCTCGATCCGCGCAGCCGCAATGAGATCTGGACGGTCATGCGCGAGCTCGTGCGCGAGGGGACGACGCTACTGCTCACCACCCAGTACCTCGAGGAGGCAGATCAGCTCGCCGACCAGATCGCCGTGATCGACCACGGTCGGGTGATCGCGCAGGGCACGGGGAGCGAGCTCAAGGACCGGGTCGGCGGGCAGATCCTGGAAATCGAGCTGGTGAGCGCCGCCCAACGGGACACCGCACGGGCCGCGCTGACCGGGATTGGCTGCGGTGAGCCGGAGCCTGGCGACCGGCTGGCGCAGCTGACGCTGCCGGCGCCGCGGGATGGCCTCGAGATGATCGAGGATGCAGCCTCGGCGCTACGCAAGGCGGAGATCGCGGTGAGCGATCTCGGGCTGCGCCGGCCGACGCTCGACGACGTGTTTCTGCAGCTGACAGGCGGGCCGCCGAGCGACAACGGGGCGGGGGCCGAGGTCGCGACGGCCGACGGCCGGCCTCATCAGGCGAGCCCCGGCGTTCCTGCTGCTCGAGCCCGTGCGGCCGTCCGCCCCGCCGCGAAGCGACCGCCGCGGTGGCGGCACCTCTCGCCGCGGCAGCTTCGCGGGGACGTCACCGACGCGCGGGTGGTCAGCGTGCGCAACCTGCGCCACTTCGTCCGCCAGCCGGATCTGCTGCTGTTCTCGACGATCCAGCCGATCATGTTCGTGCTCCTGTTCACGTACGTGTTCGGCGGCGCGATCAGCCAGTCCCTGCCCGGCGGCGTGAGCTACATCGACTACCTGCTGCCCGGCATCCTCGTCCAGTCGGTCACGTTCCGGGCGAGCATGACAGCGGTAGGCCTGGCCGACGACCTGAAGCTCGGCGTGATCGACCGCTTCCGCTCGATGCCGATGGCACGGTCAGCGGTGCTCATCGGCCGTACCGCAGCGGACCTGGTGCGCAACATCCTGATCATCGTGCTGATGATCATCGTGGGCTACATCATCGGCTTCCGCTTCCAGGCCGGCGTCGCCCAGGCCATCGGCTGCATCGCGCTTGTCAGCGCCTTCGGTCTGGCGCTGAGCTGGATCTTTGCCTTCGTTGCGCTGACGGTGCGCGGCGCCGAGGCGGCCCAATCGGCCGGCTTCGTGATCCTCTTTCCGCTCGTGTTCGCGAGCTCGGTGTTCGTGCCGATCTCGACCTTGCCGAGCTGGCTGCAGACGTTCGCGAAGGCGAGCCCGGTGACCCTTACCGCGAACGCAGCGCGTTCCTTCGCCCTCGTCCCCGGAACACCATCGTCCCTTGGCGGCGCGATTGCCTGGATCGCCGGCCTCCTGGCCGTGTTCATCCCGCTCTCCGTGTGGCGTTACCGACGCATGACCTGAGGCCGCCGACGATGCTTGGGGAACATGCCGCCCACTGACGGCAGTCCCGTCGGGAAGTCAGAGCCGTTCCTCCGCACGCTCTCGGGCCCAGAGCGCGGCGGCGGTTCCGGGAGCCTCACCACGGTTCTGATCGCCTTCGGCGCGAACCTCCTGGTCGCCGTCGCGAAGTCAGCTGCAGCGCTATTGACCGGGTCGGCATCGATCCTGGCCGAGGCGGCGCACTCATGGGCGGATACAGGCAACGAGGTGTTCCTGCTCATCGCCTTCCGTCGGTCGCGCCGACCGCCCGACCGCGCGCATCCCCTCGGCCATGGCCGAGAGGCCTACGTGTGGTCGCTGCTCGCAGCACTTGGCCTGTTCGTGGCCGGCGCCGCCGTCTCGGTCACCCATGGCGTGCAGGAGCTCCTGCATCCCGCGGCCGCGAGCGATTTCGTCGTCGGCTACATCGTGCTCGCGATCTCGTTCGTGCTCGAGGGGATCTCGTTCTTGCGCTCGGTCCGGCAAGCGAAGCCCACGGCCGAGTTGCTGGATCGGGACCTGATCGGCGCGGTGATGGCCACAAGCGACCCGACGCTTCGGGCCGTATTCGCCGAGGACTCGGCCGCGCTCATCGGTCTGGTGATCGCGGCGGTCGGACTGGGCCTCCACGAGCTGACCGGCTCGTCGACCCCCGATGCCGTCGGATCGATCCTCGTCGGTGTCCTGCTCGCGGTGGTCGCGACGATTCTGATCGACCGGAATCGCGAGTTCCTGATCGGGCAAGAGGCCGATCCTCGAATCCGCGCGGCGGCGATCCGGGCGCTGCTCGCCGAGCCCGAGGTGGCCCGCGTGACCTACCTGCGCCTGGAGATCGTCGGTCCACGCCTCGTTTCGGTGATCGGCGACGTCGACCTGGTCGGCGACGACTCCGAGTCGCACGTCGCGGTCCGGCTCCGCGCCCTGGAGGCGAAGATCGACGCGTCTCCTGCGGTGGCCGGCACGGTGCTCAGCCTGTCTGCGCCGGACGAGCAGTCGCTGACCGAGTGAAGAGCCCGGGCGGACCGAGATTTCCTGGTCAGGTGACCGGTCATCACCTGATTCCGATGACCGCGCGGGTCAGCGCCTACGCGGGCGCGTGCTCCTGCAGCACGGCGTCGAGATTCCCGAGCACGCCGAGTTGGCCCAGGATCACCGTTCCGGACGGGTAGCAGTCGAACAGCTGGATCCGCCCGTTCTCGAGCCGGAAGACATCGCAGCACGGCGCGTCCATTTGGTTGCCCGTGGGGGAAGGATCCCCTGCGGAAGCCAGAGCGGCCCGTCGTGAGTCCCCTGCAGTGCGAGCTCGACGACCACCACGTCACCACTCACGTAGACGTCGTAGAGCTCGCGATGCATGTCGGAGAACGCCGTGCCGTAGTTCTCAACGGGCCTTGCAACTTCGCTGGGCCCGCGGTAGACCACTCCGACCGATTGGTCGACGAACACCCCCTCCGGGTTGAAGCAGGCGACCCATGCCGCGATGTCCTTGGCCTCGGCAATCGCGTATGCCTGGCGGACGAACTGCTCGCTTGTCATGTGGCCACCTGAGCTCCGAGCCGGCTGGGCCCGGGCGCGGTCGCGTAGACCGCCTTCGCGATCCGCTCGGCGATCATGATCGTCGTGGGGTTCAGCGCCACCGACACAACGACCGGCATGATCGATGCGTCGACGACACGAAGTCCGTCGATCCCCTTGACGGCGCCGTGCGAGTCGACGACCGCCCACGGGTCCTCGGGACCGCCCATCGGCGCCGTCGCGGCTGGGTGCCCGTAGGAAGCCAGGTTCGAGGCGATCACGTCTGCGAGCTGGTCGTCCCCGACCGCGTCGCCGGGCATGATCTCGAGCTCGACGAACTGAGCGAGCGCCGGATTGCGGCCGATCCTGCGGGCCAGCTTCACGCCTTCGAGCATCCGGCGCGCGTCCCTGTCCTCGGCGAGGAAGTTGCAGTCGATCTCAGGCTGCTCGCGCGGGTCGCGGCTGCGCAGCGAAGCGTTCCGCGCGAGTCGGGCTTGACGACGGCGACGCTCAGCGTGATCGCACCGCCGGTCGGGCTGTATTGCGGCGGCAGGAGGTGCGTGACCGCGATGTGGATGTCCAGCTCGTCGCCGCGGGCTTCGCTGGACTGTGTCCACAGCAGGGCGCCGACCGCCGGCCGCATGTCGAGCGCCTCCGGCTTCAGGGCGTACGCCGTTGTAGTAGAAGGGCTGGTCGTGAAGGTGCTGCCCGACGGGCAGATCGGCCACGACGTCGATGCCGAGCTCCGCCAGGTCCGCGGCCGGGCCGACGCCGGAGCGCAGCAGGATCGCCGGGCTGCCGTACGAGCCCGCCGGAGAGGATCACCTCGCCCGCGGGGATCTCGGCGCCGCTTGCCGTGACGACGCCGACCGCCCGGCGCCCGTCGAACAGGACGCGATCGACGAGCACGTCGCCGGAGATCTTGAGGTTGGGGCGGTTGCGGACCTCCTCGGTGAGATAGACGAGGCCGGTGTTCTGACGCACGCCGTCGATGACGTTGACCGGGTAGCCGCCGACGCCGCTCGGATTCGGCCCGTTGAAATCCTCGACCGCGGGGAATCCCTCCGCCACGGTCGCGTCGATGAACCCGCGCAGCGAGGTGGTCAGATCGTCGTACCTGCTGCTGTCGGATCGGGAACGGTCCCGTGCGCCCGTGGTACGGCGTCGTCGCCGTCGGGCGTGTTCTCCATCTCCCGGAAGGTCTCGTCGACGTCCTCGATCGTCCAATCGTCAAGGCCATGACGTTGCCAATCGCGGATGTCGCTCGGTCGTGCGCGCATCGCCACCGTGGCGTTGTGGGCCGAGCAGCCGCCGAGCGCCTTGGCGCGCGCGGCCGTCGATCTCCGGGGAGGCGGCTCCACCGCGGGCGGTGAAGCCCCATTCGTGCTCGGGGTTGGCCGGCACGTGCGCGGCGTCCCGCAGGTCGTCCGGATAGCCATCGACGCCGTAGGCCGTGCCCGCCTCGAGCAGCAGGACCGAGCGGGTCGGATCCTCGCTCAGACGGCTGGCGAGGACGGCGCCCGCCGAGCCTCCTCCCACGATGACTACGTCGGCGCGACCGCGCGACCGTTGCCGATCTCGGACATGGAGCTCGTTCTCCTCGGGTCGATGACTCGCGGCCGGATCGTCGCCAGCGCGCGGGTGATGTGTCATCGCCAGATCCCGGTGATTGGCCCGGCTACGACATGCGCCGGGCGAGCTGCGTGCGTGACTTCACGTCGAGCTTGCGGAACGCCTTGCGCAGGTGGTACTCGACCGTGCTGGGGCTGATGAACAGCTGGGCGGCGATCTCCCGGTTGGTGTTTCCGTCCGCCGCAAGGCGGGCGACCTGCGCCTCCTGCGGAGTGAGCTGGTCACGGGTGTCCACGCGTCCGCTTGCGCGCATGCTCGCCCGTCGCCTGCAGCTCGACTCGTGCGCGTTCGGCGAATGCCTCCGTGCCGAAGTCGGAGAAGAGGTCGTGGGCTGCCCGCAGCTCATTGCGGGCGTCCACGCGCCGCCGTTCGCGTCGCAGCCACTCGCCGTAGAGGAGGTGGGCGCGAGCGAGATCGACCCGCATGCGAGATCGGCCGAGTCGCTCGATGGCCTCGATGTACAGGTCCTCGGCCGGCCGGCCTTCGGCCAGGAGCAGCGCCCGAGCGTGCCGCGAGTCCGAGCGCCCAGTCCGTACCGCTCGCCCGCGCCATCTCCACGAGCTCGCTCAGCGCATCGTCGGCCAGCGCGCGCGCTCCGGCACGGACGGCCGCCTCGATCAACTCGACCCTCCACCAGGGCGTGCTGCTGAGCTCCTGTGGTTGTTCGGTGACCCGTCGAGCGGCGGCCAGAGCCTCCTCGTAGCGGCCGAGGCCGTTGTGCAGCACGGCCTCGGCCCAGTCGAGCACCGAGATCCCGATTCCCTCGCCGCGCTGCGTCACGGCAGCCCGACTGCCCTCGATCAGCGACATTGCCTCCGCCTCGCGGCCCCGCAGCGCTACGAGTCCGACCGCTCCGTAGGGAGCGAGGCTGCTGCCGGTCGCCTCCGTTGCCGCCTGGGCTTCGCCGACGAGCGACGCCGCGGCCGTCAGCTCGCCGGCGAAGAGGTGCACGTACACGCGCTGGCTCAGGGCCAGGGGTAGCTCGCCGAGCGCGCCGGTCTCACGGGCGAGCTGAACGTGACGCTCTGAGATCGCCTCCCAGCGGGCGTCGTCCCAGAGCAGCACGGACGCGATGGTCGCCAGCCACTTCCACCGCAGTTGCTCGGTCACCGCCATGCCGGCACGGTCGAACGCGCGCTCGGCGTCCCTCAGGATCGGCACGGCGGGCTCAAAGCCCTCGCTGAAAAGCGTCGCGAAGCCGTCGAGCAGCAGGTCCGGGCCGGTCGGCGGGCGCTGCGACTCTGGCGCAGCTCGCGCGGCTTGGGCCACCTCCAACACCCCGCCGCCTGGTCGAGCGAAGCGGCCCGCGAACATCGCTGCTGACATCGCCTCCAGATAGGTCTCTCGGGCAAGCGCCGGATCCAGCTGACTCAGCCGGCCAGCCGCCTCGAGTAGAAGCGGTGATGCGTCGTTGCCGTGCGATGCCACAAACGCTGTCTGGGCACGGAGCAACTCGACGCGAGCACGATCGACGTCGCCGAGGAGCCCGGCCTCCGCCGCCTCGAGCAGACCGACGGTGTCGTCGAGCGCGCCGGCCTGGAACTTCGCCTGGGCCGCGGCGAGCGCGCGACGCGCGCGCAGCGAGGCGTCGGGCGTCAGGGCGACGGCGCGCTCGAGAAAAGCCGCGCCAGCGGCAAAGCCGCCGCGCGCCTGCGCTCGGTCTGCCGCCTGCTCCAACTCAGCGGCCACCTCCTCGTCCGGCATCGATGCGGCCTGTGCCCGATGCCACGCGCGGCGATCCGGATCTATCTCCGCATCCGTCACCTCCGCGAGGACGCGGTGGGCCTCACGCCGCGCGCGCACCCCAGACGCTCGATACACGGCTGAGCGAACCAGGGGATGACGGAAGACGACCCGGGGAGCGAACGCCAGGAAGCCCTGCGACTCGACGAGGTCCGCGACAGGCTCGGAGATCCCGAGCCGGCCGGCCGCCCGCCAGACCAATGCTGGATCTCCGACCGGGTCGGCCGCGGCGATGAGCAGGAGGCGTCGCGCGTCGTGGGGCAGCGTCGCGAGTCGCCGCGTGAAGCTCTCCTCGATGCTGGCCGACAGCGGCACCGCGACGGGCAGACCGAACCCACCGGCGAGCTGAGTGGGCGTCAGCCCACGCGGCAGCTCCAGCAGCGCGAGCGGGTTTCCGCCCGTCTCGAGGACGATCCGATCCAGCACCTGCTCGTCCAGGCGAGCGGGCAACACGGACTCGAGCAGCGCCCGCGCGTCGCGCTGCCCGAGCGGCTCGACGTCGAGCTCCGGCAGCCCCGCGAGGGTGGCGCCGAGCTCGCGCGTTGCGAACAGCAGCGCGATGTTCTCGGCCAACAGGCGACGAGCCACGAACGCGAGCGAACGGGCCGAGGCATGATCGAGCCACTGCGCGTCATCGACGGCGCATACGAGCGGTCGTTCCTCGGCAACCTCGGACAGCAGTCCGAGGACGGCCAACCCGACGAGAAACGGGGTGGGGGCCTCGCCGGCGCTGAGTCCGAACCCGACGGCCAGGGCGTGCCGCTGTGGCTCCGGCAGGTGCTCCGTGCGCTCCAGGAACGGGGAGCACAGCTGCTGCAACGCGGCGAAGGGGAGCTCCATCTCTCCTTCCACGCCGGCGGCCCTAAGGGCTCGAAACTCCCGTCCTGCCTCGACCGCGTAGTCGAGCAGCGCCGTCTTGCCGACGCCCGGCTCCCCATGCAGCACCAGGGCGCCGCCGTGTCCGCCGTGGGCGGCTTCCAGCAGGCTGTCGAGTGCATCTCGCTCGGACTGGCGTCCGACCAGATGCGGTCCCGGGGCCAGAACCGGTGACGGTGCTCCGCTCATGTCGTGCCAGAAGGATGACTCAGCACGACGCATGGGTCGAGGACTAAGGAATTCAGGGATGCGATCGGCAGCTCCGGATGCCACGCTCGCGCAAGCTGGCGACCCCCCGATCGACTCGAACACACGGAGACTGCATGAGCACGACCGACACCACGACCGAAGCCCATGCGGACGCGCGTCCGAACAGGGCCGAGGACCTGCCGGACTACGCGCCGATCCCTAGCCCGGCGTTCGGTCCCGCCCTGAACGAGCAGGGCTACTACGTCGGTCGCGTCGAGCGGAACCTCTACTGGGTCACCGACGGCACCTACCAGTCGGCGTTTCTCACCACCTCGGACGGGGTCGTCCTGCTCGACGCGCCGCCGACGATCGGTCACAACATCCAGCGCGCCGTCGATGAGATCGCATCCGCGAACGGCGTCAGCAACCGGGTCACGCACCTCATCTACTCGCACCACCACGCCGACCACGCCGGTGCGTCGTCGCTGTTCGACGGCGGCGTGGCTCGCATCGGGCACGAGGAGACGCGGAACCTTCTGCTGCGCGACGACGACCCCGCGCGCCCTCCACCTGAGGAAACGTTCCAGGATCGCCGCGTGCTCGAGATCGGCGGTGAGCGCATCGAGCTGGCGTGGCACGGGTCCAACCACTCCCCCGACAACATCTTCATCCACCTGCCCGAGCACGACGCGCTGATGCTCGTCGACATCGTCAATCCGGGCTGGGCGCCGGTCTACCAGAGCAACCTCACCGAGGATGTGCAGGGCTACATCGCGGCCCCGGACACGGCGCTCGCCTACCCGTGGAAGCACTTCATCGGTGGTCACATGGGCCGGCTCGGGACGCGGGACGACATCGCGCTTCACCAGCGCTACATGGCCGACATCGCCGACGAGTCGAGGAAGGCGCTCGACACCGTGGATCCCACCCCGTACTTCGTCAGATACGGCGAGAACTCGTGGGCGGCGGTGAGGGGCTACCTGGACGCGGTCACGGCCGCCGCCGCAACGCCCGTCATCGAGCAGTACACCGGCGTGCTGGCGGCCGCCGATGTGTTCACCGCGAGCACGACGTTCCACGTCATGCAGTCGCTCCGCCTGGACCTCGGATACGGGTCGCAGGTGCATCCGTAAATGCTCGAGAAAGGTAGGCAATGGAGGCAGCTAACCCAAAGCTTGTTGGAATCATCGGCGCGGGCCGCATCGGGCACGCGATGGCGCGCATCGCGGTGCGGGCGGGCCGCCCCGTCACGATCGCCAACAGCCGCGGCCCTGACTCGCTGACGTCGGTGGTCGCGGAGCTGGGCGATGGTGTGTCGGCAGGCACGGTGCAGCAGGCCGCGGCAGCGGGCATCGTCGTCCTCGCGGTGCCCTGGCCCCGAGTTCCCGAGGCGCTCGATGGCCTCGAATGGAGCGGCCAGATCGTGATCGACGCGACCAACGACTTCGATCCGAGCGACCTCGACGGCAGGACCTCGAGCGAGGTTGTCGCCGACCGCGTCCGCGGTGCTCGCGTGGTGAAGGCCGCGAACACGCTCACCGCGGCGGTGCTCGGCTCGGACCCGGAGGAGGCCGGGGGGCGGCGTGTGATCTTCCTCTCAGGCGACGACGCGGGCGCGAACGCCGAGGTGGGCTCGCTGTTCGAGAGCGCGGGCTTCTCCACGATCGACCTCGGGGGCCTGAGCACGGGCGGCGCCATGCAGCAGGTGGGGGCCCCGCTCGCCGGGGAGAACCTGATCCGGATCGGATGACTCTCTCGCCGCTAGAGGCCCCGAAAATGCCAGCCCGGGGCCTGCTCGAGCGGGACGATCTCCTCGAGCTGCTGGATCGCGCCGTGACCAAGCGGGTGACGGTCATCTCGGCGCCGCCGGGAAGCGGCAAGACCTCGCTCTTGCGGGCGTGGGCTGACCGTTCGGTCAACCCTCACCGCGTCGCGTTCGTGTCCGTGGACCGCGACCAACAGGACGCCGAGCGGTTCTGGCGCGGGGTCTCGGACGCGATCCGAAGGGCGGAGGGCTCGATCGATCCCGAGACGGAGTCCGCGACGGCTGGACTTGACGGGGACCAGGCGGTCGAAAGGGTCCTGTCTGAGCTCGCCGACCAGGCGGAACCCCTCGTGCTGATCATCGACGACCTCCATGAGCTGAGGTCGGCCGACGCTCTCAAGCAGCTCGAGCAGCTGCTCGCGATCCTGCCGAGCTCCGCGCGCGTGGTGCTGTCGTCTCGCCGGGATCCGCCGATCAGGCTGCACCAGCTCAGGCTTGCCGACGAGGTCGCCGAGATCCGGGCCGACGATCTGCGCTTCACCGAGCTCGAGACGCGCGAACTGCTTGCTGCGTCCACGATCACCCTGTCCGACGCCGGGGCGGCGGCGCTCTACCGGCGCACCGAGGGTTGGGCGGCCGGCCTGCGCCTGGCGGTGATCTCGCTCAGCAATCACCCGGATCCCGAGCGCTTCGTGGCCGAGTTCTCCGGCGGCGACAGAGCGGTTGGGGAGTATCTGCTCGCGGAGATGCTCGAACGCCAGCCGAGCGCGGTTCAGAGCATGCTGCTTGCGAACCTCGCTCGTGAACCGGGTGAACGCCGAGCTCGCCGACCTGCTGGCGGGCCGCGCGGGCTCGGAGCAGATGCTGCTGGAGCTCGAGCAGGCCAATGCGTTCGTCGTCTCGCTCGACGCTCAGCGCACCTGGTTTCGCTACCACCAGCTGCTGGCGGACTTCCTGCGCCTGGAACTGCGCCGGACGTTGGCGGACGAGATTCCCGACCTCCACCGCCGGGCGGCACGGTGGTTCGCCGATCACGGGGACATCGTCGAGGCCGTGCGACACACGGTGGCGGCCGGCGACTGGCCCGACGCCGCCCGGCTGGTCGCAGACCACTCGTTCAGGTGGGTGCTCGACGGGCAGGCGGGAACGATCGCGCGGTCCTGCAGGCGTTTCCCGAGGGCGCATCGGCCGATCATCCTGACCTGGCGTTGGCTCACGCGGCAGCCGAGCTGAACCAGGGGCGGCTGGAGGAGGCGGCTGCTCAGCTGGCGCTGGCCGAGTCCCACGTCCAGAGCACCCCGCCCGCCCGCCGCCGTCGCCTGACGGTGGCCATCGCGTCTCTGCGGCTGGCGCTTGGCACGGCGTAGCGGTCAGTTCACGGAGGTGATCGAGCAGGTGAAGCTGCTCGATGCTTCGATCGCGGACGAATCGAACGATCAGATCGCGATGAGCAGTGAGCTGCGGGGAGTGGCGCTGCTGAATCTCGGCATCGTCGAGACGTGGTCCGGGCGACTCGCCGACGCCGAGCGGCACCTCTCCGAGGGAGCCGCGCTCGCCCAGACGATCGGCCGGCCCTACCTCGAGGTCGCGTGCCGCGCGCACCAGGGCTTCCCGTCAAAGCGCGTCTCGGTCGCGGCCGCACGCGAGCGCGGCCGCCAGGCGGTGGCCCTCGCCGAGCGCTATGGCTTGGAGGATCGGCCGATACTGGCGCCCGCGCTGGGGTCGGTTGGCGGCATGGCGATCTGGATGGGCGAGTTCGACGAGGGAGAGCGCTGGCTGAGCCGCGCCTGGGAGGTGGCCTCCCCACACGTCGACCCGGCCGCCGCCGTGTTTCTGCACGTGGCCACGGGCATGTTGCACGCGGGTCGCGGAGAGCATGAGTCGGCGCTCGAAGCCTTCGCGGCGGCAGCGCGGGCGCAGGCGCTGCTCACCGGTGTGCACGCACTGGCGCCACGGATCACAGGCTGGCTCGCGGCCACGCGGGCTCGCCTGGGGATGCTGGAAGAGGCGCGCGCAACCCTGGCGGGTTTCTCCTCCGAGCCCGAGCGGATGGGCGCCGTGTACAACGCGTGCGCGGTGATCTCCATGACGGATGGGGACCCGGCCTCGGCGTTGGATGTGCTCCGAGATGCTCTGGACATCACGCCCCCGACCCAGGCGTTCACGCTCGTGGAAACGCATCTGCTCGCCGGCATCGCGCACCTGGACCTGGGGGATCGAAGCGCCGCCGCCGCGGCAGCGGAGGCGGCGCTCGCGGCCGCCGAGCCGGACCGGCTGATCTTCCCGTTTGCGCTGACCAACGCGGCGGAGCTGCTGGACGCGCTCCCGCATCACCAGACGGCTCATGGCGCACTGCTCGCCGACATCGTCGACGTGCTGCGAGGCACGCCGGCGCCGAGCAGCGACCCGCGAGAGCGGCTATCGCAACCGGAGGAGCTCAGCCCGAGCGAGCTGCGGGTGCTGCGGTTGCTGCCGACGAACCTGACGCGGCCCGAGATCGCGGGAGAGCTCTACGTCTCCATCAACACGGTGAACACGCACATCCGCAACGTCTACGCCAAGCTCGGCGTGCGCGATCGCTCTTCCGCCGTTCAACGCGCACGCGAGCTGCGGCTCCTCTCAACCGGACTCTCGCGAACATCGGCGAGATAGCGCAACCAAGAATCACCGGATCCAGGCGTCGCCGGCTCACCATGTCGGGCTGGACGATGATCGTGTGGCCACACCGCCCGGCCTCTACACGATCCGCATAAAGGGTCAGCTGGGAGTAACCGCTCTCTCCGCCTTCCCTTCGATGGAGTCTGAGCTGAGGGGCAGCGAGACCGTGCTCACCGGCTTGCTCCAGGATCGGTCTGCGGTGTTCGGCGTCCTTGCCCAGATCGAAGCGCTCGGCCTCGAGCTGATCGAACTCAGGAGAATCGGTGCGCGACCGTAATCGACTCAGGGGCCGAGATGAACACGACGACATTTCTCGGTGACAAGCCGATCAACCGCATGGGCTTCGGCGCCATGCAGCTCGCCGGTCCCGGCGTCTTCGGGCCGCCCCGCGACCCGGACGCCGCTCGGGCGGTGCTGCGCCGGGCGGTCGAGCTCGGCGTCGACCACATCGACACGTCGCAGTACTACGGACCGGACGTGGTCAACGACCTGATCCGCGAGGCGCTGCATCCGTATCCCGAGAATCTCAAGCTGGTCACCAAGGTGGGCGCGCGGCGCGACGACGCAGGGGCGTGCTCCCCGCTCAGCAGCCGGACGAATTGCGCGCCGGAGTGGAGGCGAACCTCCGCTCACTGCGGGTGGAGCGTCTCGACCTCGTCAACCTGCGCCTGCTCGAGGACGGTCAGGACGCCGCCGTACCGCTCGAGGCGCAGCTGGGTGTGCTCGAAGAGCTGCGCCAGGAGGGCAAGCTCGATCTGATCGGGCTCTCCAACGTCGATCAGGCGACGGTGCGGCGGGCGCTCGAGCTCGTCGACGTTGCCGAGATCCAGAACGCCTACAGCGTCATCGACCGCGAGGACGACGAGCTGGTCGAGTTCGCCCGGGAGCGGGAGATCGCGTTCGTGGCGTTCTTTCCCCTTGGCTCAGCGTTCAGGGGCGGGCCGGCCCAGCTGGCCGGACAAGCCACGATCGTCCAGGTCGCGGACAAGCACGGGGCCACCCCGGCCCAGATCGCGCTGGCGTGGTTGCTGGCGCGCTACGAGCGGATGCTGCTGATTCCGGGCACGAGCTCGGTGGCGCACCTGGAGGAGAACATGGCTGCGATCGAGCTCGAGCTCGACGACGCCGATCTCGCCGTCCTCGATCGCGTCTAGCTGAGCGCCGGGCCGGGAATCACTGGCCGGAATCACCATCATCCGGTGAGGACAGCTCACCTGGGTCGGGGCGATCCTGGGGTCCATGAAGCTTGTCGTCAACGGCGCCGACGTCGAGGTCGACGACCGGCACGCGAAGACGCCGCTGCTGTGGGTGCTCCGGGACGTCCTCGGCCTGCACGGCACGAAGTTCGGCTGCGGAGCCGGCTTCTGCGCGGCCTGCACGGTGCTGATCGACGGGCGCAACACGAAGTCGTGCCAGACCGCGACCGAGCGCGCGGTCGGCAAGGCCGTCACGACGGTCGAGGGAGCCTCCGGCCCGGTCGTCGACGCGGTCCGCGACGCCTGGCACCGCGGCAACGTCGTGCAGTGCGGCTACTGCCAGCCCGGGCAGACGCTGGCCGCGGTCGTCGCTGCTCGAGTCAGACCCGGCGCCGGACGACGCGAAGATCGACGCAGTGGATGAGCGGGAACCTGTGCCGCTGCGGGACCTATCCGCGGATCCGGGCCGCGATCCACGACGGCCGCCGGCACGCTCGCCGCGGGCGACGGACCCGGCCCGCTCGTCGCTCCGCCCGAGCCCGAGGTGCGCCGGCTGACGCGCCGAGGAGGTGGCCGACCCGGTCCATCCGTACATCCGGATCCGGCCGGACGGGACGATCGTCGCGTACTCGAGCCAGATCGAGATGGGGCAGGGGATCCACACCGGGCTGGCGACGATCGTCGCCGAGGAGCTCGACGCCGACTTCGATTCGGTCCGGGTCGTCAACGCCGCGAACGGCGGCGGGCCGACCGGCGACGTGTACGGCAACCCCGACCGTCGGCGGCGTCTTCCAGCTCACCGGGCGCGTCCAACTCGACGAAGGGCTTCTGGGTCCGCTACCGGCTGGCCGCCGCGCAGGCGCGGGCGCGGCTCGTGGCCGCGGCGGCCGAGGCGTGGGACGTGCCCGCCGACGAGGTCGAGATCGAGCGCGGCGTCGTGCGCCACCCGAGCGGCCGGCGAGGCGACGTTCGGCGAGCTCGCGGCGCGCGCCGAGCAGCTGCCGGTTCCCGACGGCGTGCAGCCGAAGGACCCGGCCGACTACAAGCTGATCGGGCGCGAAGGGCGGCTGCGCGTCGACGCCGTGCCGAAGATCCTCGGCACCACCCGGTTCACGATCGACGTCGAGCCTGCCCGGGATGCTGACCGCGGTCGTGCTGCACCCGCCGCGGTTCGGCGCCACGGTCGCCTCGGTCGACGACCGCGGCGGCGCTCGCCGAGCCCGGGGTGATCGCGGTCGTCCCGATCGACGAGGGCGTCGCCGTCGTCGGCGAGACGCGTCGCCGACGCGCAGCGCGGGCTGCGGGCACTGGTCGTCGAGTGGGACGACACGAACGCCGAGCGGCGCAGCTCCGAGGAGCTGCTCGCCGAGCACCTGCGGCTGCTCGAGTCGGGCGAGCAGGCCGTGCGTCGCGCGCGACGACGGCGACGTCGACGCAGGCGCTCGGCCGACGCGGCCGACGACGATCGACGCGACGTACACGCTGCCGTACCTCGCTCACGCGCCGATGGAGCCGAACAACGCGGCGTGCCGGATGCGCGAGGACGGCGTGCTCGAGGTGTGGGTCGGGCACCGAGTCGCCCGAGTACGTGAAGATGAACGCCTCGGCGATCGCCGGGATCGACAAGGAGCAGGTCGAGGTGCACGTCACCTTCGCCGGCGGATCGTTCGGGCTGCACTCGAGCGCCGAGCGCGACCCGACGACCGAGGCCGTGCAGATCGCGCGAGCGCTCGACTGGAAGCACCCGATCAAGGTGCAGTCGCTGCGCGAGGAGGAGTTCAAGATCGGCCGCTACCGGGCGATGGCCGTCCACCGCGTGCGCGCCGCGGCCGACGCGGACGGTCGCCTGACGGCCTGCCACCAGCAGATCGTGGCCGAGCCGACGTCGGTGAACCTGCCGTTCGTCCGCGACGTGATGTTCACGAACGGCGTCGACTTCTTCACGACGACCGGCGCCGTCGACCCTCCGTACGCGTTCGCGAACTTCAAGCTCGAGTCGACCAACTTCGAGTCGCGGCGTCCCGACGATGGTGTGGCGATCGGTCGGCAACTCGCACACCGAGTTCGCGCGCGAGTCGGCGATCGACGAGCTCGCGATCGCCGCCGGCCGCGACCCCGTCGACCTGCGACGCGAGCTGCTCGCCGACAGCCCGCGCACGCTGCGCGCGCTCGAGCTCGCGGCCGAGCGCGCCGGCTGGGGATCGCCGCTGCCCGAGGGGCGGGCGCGCGGGATCACCTGCTCCGGCTTCCTCGGCCACAGCGCCCAGGTCACCGAGGTCTCGCTCGACGACCGCGGGCGCGTCCACGTCGACCGGATCGTGTTCGCGCTCGACTGCGGCATCGACGGTCAACCCCGACCTGATCCGCGCGCAGGTCGAGGGCGGGCTGCTGTTCGGGCTGAGCGCCGCCGCGTGGGGCGAGGTCGTCCTCGGCGACGGCGGCGACATCGTCACCCAGAACTTCGACCGCTACCCGGTCGTGCGGATGCGCTCGGTCCCGCAGATCGAGGTGCACCTGATCGACTCGACCGAGCCGCCGACCGGCGTCGGCGAGGTCAGCGTCCCCTCGGTCGCCCCGGCGCTCGCGAACGCGATCGCCGCGCTCACCGGCACCCGCATCCGCCAGCTCCCCTTCTCCAAGACCATCAAGATCTACTGAGGAAAGGTCACCACGATGCCCGACGTCAACATCACCCCCAGCGAAAACGGCCCGTACATCGTCTCCGGCCCGGTCGACGCTCACCGCGCCGGACGGACGCGTGATCGAGCATCCCGACCCGATGGTCGATGTGCCGCTGCGGACACTCGTCGAACAAGCCGTTCTGCGACGGCACCCACGCCACGATCGACTTCGACGGCACGCTCGCGAACTGATGCCCGCGCCGGATCCGACCGAGATGGCCGACCGCCTGGCGATCCGGGAGCTCGTGGACGCCTACGCGCATTGCGCCGATCGGCGCGATGCCGAGGGGCAGAAGGCGCTGTTCACCGAGGACACGCACTTCGTGGTTTACATGGAGGGGCAGGGCTCCGAGCCCACGCAGATCCTCGATGGCCGCGAGGCACTGATGCCGGTGTTCGCTGACCTCAACCGGTACCAGGCGACGATGCACTTCAACGGCCAGAGCACGGTGACGCTCGACGGCGCCCGGGCGACGGGCGAGAGCTACTGCATCGCGCATCACCTGTTCACCGAGGGTGGCGAGCGCAAGCTGATGGTCGCCTGGCTTCGATATGGCGACACGTTCGTCAAGCTCGGCGACGCCTGGCTGTTCGCCGAGCGCAACCTCTACGTCGACTGGACCGAGACGCGGCCCTCGGCTGCATAGAGAGGAGACTGACCAGCGATGAAAGTTGCACTCACAGGCGCGACCGGCTTCGTCGGATCCCACGTGCTGGGAGAGCTGCGCGAGCATGGCCACGAGGTGGTCGCGCTCGTCCGGGACGACGCCGGGGCCGACACGGTCGCCGCCCGCGGTGCCAGCCCGGTTGTGGTGGATCTACACGACCGTCCCGCGGTTGCGAGCCTGCTCGGGAGTGCCGACGGAGCCATCCATACGGCCAGTCCCGGCGATGCGACCAGCGCGGACCTGGACTCCGCGGTGGCCGAGGCAGCTAGCGACGCACTGGGCGGCAGCGGCAAGCCCTACGTCCACATCAGCGGTCTGTGGATCTACGGCCCCAACCTGTCGATCACCGAGGAGTCTCCAATCGACTCGCCCGCGATCGTCGCGTGGAGGGAGCCGATCGAGGAGCGAGTGCTCGGCGCTCGCGACATGCGCGGAGTCGTGATCACGTCCGGCACCGCCTACGGGGACGGCGGCGGGGGACTCCCCGGACTGCTTCTCGGCTCACCGCGAGACGACGCCGGCAACCTGATCATGCTCGGCAGCGGACAGCAGCACTGGGCGACGGTGCACGTAGCGGACCTCGCCGACCTCTTCCGCCGGGCGCTGGAAGACGACTCGGCCCGCGGTCGCTACGTCGTCGCAAGCGGGACCCCGACCGTTGCCGAGCTGACCGAGGCCGCCGCGGTTGCCGTCGGCGCTCCCGGAGCGGTCCCTGGCTCCGATGACGAGGCGCGAGCGCGGCTGGGCGACTACCTCGCCGAGGTGTTGCTGCACGATCAAGGTACGGCGGCGGCCAGGGCTCGGGCCGAGCTCGGTTGGCAGCCGTCCCATCCAGGGCTGGCCGACGAGTTCCGTTCCGGCAGTTACGCGCGCCCTGTCACGCGCGGTTGACCTCACCCGGCTTCCGAGAGGAAGTCTCCGACGTCCGCGGCGAACTCGGCGTGGTGCTGGAACAGGAAACCGTGTGCCGCGTCCGGATAGATCTTGATCCGCGCTCCGGGGATCAGACCGGCCAGCAGATATGAGTAGTGGGGGAGAATCATCGGGTCACTGTCGCCGTTCGCGACGAATACCGGCAAATCGATCGCCTCGACTCGCTGGAGCAGCGAGTGGTTTGGGATCCCCCATCGGCAAACGGCGTCGTACTGAGCCTGGCGGGTCTGCCAGGTGGTCGGTTCGTCTCGATTGCTCGTTCGCCCGAAGATCCGTCCGGCGACCTGCTGCCCTATCTCACGGCTCGTGCTGGTGTGAGCGAAGAAGACGTCCAGATAGCCCTGCGGGTTCGGTTCGGGCTGACCCACTGCGCCGATCACGTCAGGCACCCACCCGTGCATCCCGGACGCACCCTGCGGAGCAGAGGACGCGAGCACGACGCGCCGCAGCAGGTCCGGGCGGATGAGCGCGATCTCCTGAGCGACGAAGCTGCCGATCGAGAACCCGAGCAGGTCCACCTCGCCGAGGTCGAGAGCGTCTATGAAGTCGATCGCGTCGAGCGCCATCTGCGCGATCGTGTTCGGAGTGGTGCCGCTCGAGGCGGCCACGCCGCGATTGTCGAAGCTGATCACACGCCGCCGGCCAGCGAGCGCATCGATGAGCGCGGGATCCCAGTTGTCGAGATTGCCACGGAAGTGCTGCAGGGTCACTAGCGGCACCCCGTCGGCGCCGCCGGTCTGGCGATAGGCGTAGTCCACGCCGTTGGGGGCGCTGACCACCTGGTTGGCTGCATCGACGTACCTCTCAGCCGCTGCTGTCTCAGACACGTGCTCTCCTTTCGAGTTCGTCGCGCCGAGCCTGACTCTGCTCGGCGATCCAGGGCGCTGCGAGCGCCGTCCAGGCGGCGGCGTCGCCACTGCCCTGCGCCAGGCCGAGGCTGTGGGGACCGTGGGCGAAGACATGCACGGCGTGGGGCACGTCGTGGGCGGCCAGAGATGCCGCCAGGCGGTAGGTGTGCTCGGGTGGGACATACGCGTCCTCGGCCGTGTGCCACAAAAATAACGGCGGCGACGATGGTGTGACGAGCGCGTCAAGGGAGGTCGCGCGACGCAGCTCGGGAGTCGCGTCGTCGCCCAGCAGGATCATGCGCGCCGGCCGGTAGGTCTCCGTCTCCATCGACGTGATCGCGTAGCCGAGCACGCCGAAGTCAACGGCTTCGTGCGGGTCGGCGCCGGGAGCGAGCGCGGCCAGGCCGGCGAGGTGGCCACCCGCGGAGAAGCCGATCAACCCGATGCGCCCGGCGCCGCCGTCTCTCAGCCGGCGAATCTCGGCCCGCAGGGCGTTGAGGGGCTCGGGGTGACGGACGAGCAGCGGATAGCGGAACACGCCCGCACCGAATGCCCAGCCCGCCGAGCCACTCGACGATGGGTTCCGCCTCGTGCTCCACGTGCGTCGAGTAGCCGCCTCCGGGGAGCACGATCATGCGCGTCTCGCGCTGGGCTGAGCTCATGCCTCGCTCAGCTTCGCCGCCTCAGCGTGCGCCGCGGCGACCAGCTCGGCGTTGGTGTGGGCATGACCCCAGAGCCCCCAGCCTCCATCCGGGGCCTCGGTCAGCAGAACCCATGTCCGCTCCATCAATTCGGGTCGGGCCGCCGCGGTGGCGACGATGGTCGTGAACTGCTCGACCACAGCCAGCTGCTTGCCGCGGTCGAGCGCTCCCAGGTTCGTGACCACCTGGACACGCACGTAGTCGCCCTCGCCCTCGACGTTCGCGATCGCGCCGTGGGGCAGCGCATGGACGAACGCGGCGGTGTTGTGGCGGAACATCGGCAGCGCCGGCACCTCCTCGATCCTCATCAGCGTCGCCGCCAGCTCCTTCGCCAGGGCGTGCGGGTCGGCGAAGGTGCCGTCGGTGGCGAACACGTCGATCATCGGCATCAGGCGTCCCTCCCTGCTCTGGCGCTGGAGTGGGCTGCGATCCAGGATCGCGTGAGCTCCAGGTAGTCGTCCGCGCCGTCCTCCCACGTGAAATGGCCGGTATCGAGGATGTCGAGCTTGCTGTGGGGCAGCCGCGCGTGTAGGAACTCGCCGTTGCTCGGCGGCACGAGCGAGTCGCGGCGACCGGAGATGATCTGAACCGGGGTCCTGATGTCACCGAGTCGGTCGGCGAGCACCGGCAGGTCAGACGGGTAGCTGCGCACGTAGGCCGCCGACTCCACGAATCGGTCCCCCGCGTACGAGGCTAGGTAGTCCTCTCGTACGTCCTCCGGCAGCGCGTGCCGCTCAATGCCCTCGAGTGCTCCCGCGACGATGTCGCGTCCATCGAGGCTGCCAAACCCGCTCAGATCGGGTGCCTCGATGATGTCCTTCAGCGCGCCCGTCACCTCGAGCGGAAACGACGCGCCGCCGCTCCCGACGACGGCGCTGGGGAACCGGTCAAGGTCCTCGGACAGCGCGAACAGCACGGCACCACTTCCCACGTCTGGCCCGACGAGATGAGGGCGGCCGAGCCCCCATTCGTCGACCAGGCGCAGAAGGAACCCGCCCATGGCACGGGGGGACAGCAGCTCGGCCCTGCGTTCGGACTGGCCGAAGCCCGGCAGATCGATCGCGACCAGCCGGGCGTTCTGGGCGAGACGCGTCCAGATCGTGTCCCATGCAAACAGGCTCTCGGGCCATGGATTCACGAGCAGCACGGTCTCGTCTCCTGCTTCACCCGCCTCCGCGTAGCGGATGGCGAGCCCATCGGCCGTGCGGCTTTGTGGATGCATGTCGGTCATGCGCCAACGGCGGCTGCCGACTCCTGGACCGCAGCTGGCCGCTGCGCGGATCGCGTCGAGTACGCGGTCTGGCTGGGACAGCATGGGGACATGGCTGCTGTCCAGCTCGTAGGTGGTCGCACCCATCCGCTTCGCCACGAAACGCTCCAGGTCGGGATGGACGGTTCGGTCGTTGTTGCCCACGATGTACCAGCTCGGCTTCGACTTCCAGGCGGCGCCTGGAACCTTCTGGTCGAACAGGTCTGCGACGGGCACGCCCTGCGTCGCCCAGACGAGCTGCTGCTCTTCTGGTGAGAGGTCCCCCGCGAAGCAGCCGATCCCGTCGGGCAGCAGCCAGATGCGCCCCTCTGCGATCTCGATGTGTTGGAAGACGTCCGTCTGGGGGAACTGCGCCAGCAGGCTCGACGCCGTCTCGTCCTCGTCTGGAGCGAGTGCGCAGATGTACACGAGGGCGGCTACGCGATCGTCGGTACCCGCGTGCGTGATGATCGTTCCGCCCTGGGAGTGGCCAACGAGGACGGCCGGGCTGCTGACCCGCCCCAGCGCTCGCCTCACGGCGGCGACGTCGCCCTCGAGCGAGTCGAGGCTGTTCTGGGCAGACACCACCTCGTGCCCCTCCGCCTGAAGCGTGGGGATCAGCTTGCTGTAGCACGACCCGTCGGCCCACAGACCGTGGGCGAAGACGATGCTGGGCTTGCTCTGCGCGGACATGCTCGTCCTTTCGGTAGACCGCTGCAATCGAGCACGAGCGTGACTCGCCGCGGCCCAGTTCTCTTGAGTCACGCGACTGCTTCTCGCGCGGGTTCAGGCGGTCGCGGTCGAGGAGAGCAGTGCCATCGGCACCTCGACGCGGAGTGCTTCCAACAGTGCCGCGAGCTTTCGGTCGAGCTCCACGCCCACCGCCGTGACCGCGGGAATCCCGAAGCTGCCGAACTGCGTGCTCGGCTGGTCGATCGTGAACCACGCGCGTTCCTGCGCGTCCTCCCAGATGACCGTCCGCAGCGGCGCGTAGAGCATGGCGCGGGGATCGTGGCGGAACATCTGCTCGGCGATGGTGACGTTGCCCATCAGGTAGGCGACGCAGTCGTTCTCGTCGCCCGCGAGCTGCATCACGGGGTGGACGTCACTGCGCCAGTAGATGAGAAATCCGTGCGGGGCCCACTCGGCGTGCGCGTCGATCACCTCGGCCCAGCTCGCCCCACGCTCGACGAGCGCTGCGATCTCCTCGACCGGGTTGGCGGGCACCGCCTCCTCGTAAACCTGCTGGAACTCGCGGGCGCTCGGCACCTCGACGTTGAGTCGCCTCGCGCTGTAGGTCTCGTGACTCGGTTGCCATCGCGGGGAAGCTAGGCCCGATCAGCGTCCCTCGCTTCAGTCACGCGACTGCTTCCCCTTATCCTCGGCACATGACCGTCTCGAGCCCGCCGGATGCGACCGGCGAGCTGATCGGGCGCAGCGCCGAGGTCGCGCGGGTGGACGCGGTTCTCGAGCGCGTCCGCGACCGCGGCGGGGCACTGGTGGTCCGCGGGGAACCGGGGATAGGGAAGTCGGCGCTGTTGGACCGCGCGCGCGGGCGTGCAAGCGCCTTGGGCGCTCGCATGCTGGCGACCGTGGGCGTCGAGTCCGAGTCCGAGCTGGCCTTCGCGGGATTGCACCAACTTCTGCGGCCGATCGGCGGCCGCATCGAGGGACTTCCCGACCCCCAGCGACGGGCGCTTGACGCGGCGTTCGGCGTCGATGACCTGGCGGAGCCGGATCCGTTCCGCGTCGCCCTTGCCGCCTACCGGCTCATCTCCGACGCGGCGGACTCGAGCCCGCTGCTGCTCATCGCAGACGACGCCCAGTGGCTCGACCGCTCGAGCCTCGACGTGCTGACCTTCATCGCGCGACGCCTGGACAACGAACCGGTGGTGTTCATCGCCGGCGTTCGCGACGGGTTCGGGACGGCGCTCGAGGAGGCTGGGCTGCCGATCCTCCAGTTGGAGCGCCTGTCCGCGCCCGATTCCGAGAGGTTGCTCGATCGGGTCGCGTCGGAGTTGTCGCCGGGCGTGCGCGGCCGCGTGCTGGCCGAGGCGGCCGGCAATCCGCTCGGACTGGTGGAGCTTGCGCGGGCGATGCCCGAGACAGGCGACCCCGTCGAGCTGCTCTCGCCGACGCCGGCGACGCTGACCGCCCGCCTGGAGCGCGCGTTCGGTGCGCGGCTCGACGGGCTCGGCGAGGACACGCGCCTGATGCTGCTCGCCGCCGCGCTCGACGGCAGAGCCACGATCGAGGAACTGCTGGCGGCGGCCACGCTCGTCTCCGGGAACGAGGTCGCGCTCTCCGCCCTGGACGGCGCGGCCGAACGCGGCTTGGCGGAGGCGCACGGATCCGAGGTGCGCTTTCAACATCCGCTGATCCGCTCGGCGGTGGACGGCACGGCGCCGCCGGCGCAGCGGCTCGCGATGTACGCGGCCCTGGCAGAGGTGGTGAGCGACCCGGAGCGCCGGCTGTGGCACCGCGCCGCGTGCACGGTGGGGCATGACGAGGAGGTCGCGTCGGGATTGGAGGAGCAGGCGGAGATCGCGCGCCGGCGCGGCGCGGTGATGGTCGCCGCAGCGGCACTGGAGCGCTCAGCAGCGCTCAGCGCCGATCCGCGCCGGAAGGGCGAGCGGCTGGTGCGGGCAGCGGAGCTCGTGTACGACCTCGGGCGGGTCGACGTTGTCAGCCGGCTGTTGGCGGAGGCGGAGTCACTCGAGGTCGGCCCGGCCGATGCTGCTCGCCTGGCCTGGTTGCAGCAGATGATCAGCGGTGACGTCTGGTTCGAGCGAGGCGCTGCCAAGACGTTCGTGGCGATCGCAGATCAGCTGCTCGCCGGCGGCGACCCAGATGCGGCGCTGCGATCGCTCGTGCCGATCGCGCATCGCTGCTGGTGGACCCGGTCCCGCGCGCGGACGCGGGAGTACGTGGTCGATTCGGCCGAGGGAATTGGCTTTCCGGAGGACGACCCACGACTGCTGGTTGTCATGGCGCTCGCCAATCCCGAGTCGACGGCGGCGACCGTGCGCCGCCGAGTGGCTCGCTTGCGGCTGCAGGAGCTGACCGATCCGGTCGCGGCGATGTACGTGGGAATCGCCGCCGAGAAGGCGGGCGACGTCGCGGCCGGCTCACGCTTCCTCGCGGGCGCGGTTGAGGGACTGCGCGGGCAGAGCAGGCTCGGCATGCTCACGCAGGCGCTGGTCCACCGCGCGTGGGCCGCCACCTACTCGGGCGATTGGGAGGCGGCCGAGCGGGCGGGCGTGGAGGCGGCGGCCCTCGCGCGCGAAACACGCCAGCCTCAGTTCGGGCTCACAGGCCAGCTCGTGGCGGCGCTGGCGGCAGCTCTGCGCGGTGGTGAAGTCGACCTCGATGCGATGCTCGCCGGACCGGAGCGAGCGCTGACCGCGATGAATGGCGGCCCGCTACTTGCTCCGGCGCACCTTGCCCGCGGCGCGGCGGCTCTCAGCGAGGGGCGCCACGAGGATGCATTCGGCGCGCTCTGGCCGGTGTTCGACGAGGGCGACCCGGCGTATCACCGCTTCATGCGCTGGCCGGCCGTGCTCGACTTCGTGGAGGCCGGCGCTCGCGGTGAGCATTCCGCGCAGGTCACGACGGTCACGGCCGAGCTCGAAGAGATCGCGAGTCGCGGCCAGCCGCCGATCCTGCTCGCGGGCCTGGCCTGCGCGCGACCGCTGCTGAGCGACGATGATCACGCCGAGGCGCTGTTCGTCGCGGCGCTCGGCGAGGGGCTCGGGAACTACCCGTTCCTGCGCGCGCGGACGCTGTTCTCATTCGGCCGTTGGCTGCGCCGGCAGCGGCGAAGCGCCGACTCGCGTGCACCGCTACGCGAGGCGATCAACCTGTTCGACGCCCTTGGGGCGACGCGCTGGAGTGAACGCGCGCGCCGGGAGCTGCGGGCCACGGGCGAGAAGATCGGGCCGCGCACGCCGGACGCCCGCGACCGGCTGACCGCCACAGGAGCTGCAGATCGCCGAGCTGGCGGCCGCGGGCCTGTCGAATCGCGAGATCGGGGAGCGGCTGTTCCTCTCCCACCGCACCATCGGATCGCACCTCTATCGGATCTTCCCGAAGCTCGGGATCACCGCCAGGGCACAGCTGCCTGCGGCCCTCGAGCCGCGGGGAGAGGAGACACCGATCGACGGAACGTCGGGGCTCATTTCGCAGACCTGAGCACCGCCTTGTAGTCCGCGACCGGCCCCAGGTGCCTCAGCTTGTCGGGGTTGACGATCCCGTTGATGCCGGCGATCTGGCCGCCGGCGATATCGAGCGCCATCACGCTGAGCAGCCGCTCCTGTTCGTCGAGAAAGAGCGCTCCCGCGCCGCCGTTGACCTCGACAAGGCGAACCGACACATTCGGAAGCCGCACGATCACGCGGAACCAGTTGATCACCGTCCGCGCGACACGGTTGCGCCCGTGAAGCGACCGCGCGAGCGCCGGGACCTTGCCGCCGCCGTCGCCGGTGAGCTGCACGTCGTGCGCGAGCAGCGCTTCAAGCTCGGCGAGGTCGCCCTGCTCGGCGGCGCCGACGAACCGTCGGGCCAGCTCGTCGCGCTGCTCGCGCGTGGTTTCGAAGCGAGGCCGGCGCTGCTCGACGTGGCGCCTCGCGCGGGTGGCGAGCTGGCGCACGTTGTCCTCGTTCTTGCCGACGATCTCCGCGATCTCCGGATAGGGGTAGTCGAACACGTCGTGCAGCAGCAGCACCGCTCGCTGCTCGGGCGAGAGGCTCTCGAGCAGGACCAGCATCGCCAGTGAGAGCGAGTCGGCAGTCTCGGCGTGCCGGGCCGGATCGTCCTGGCCGTCGGTGATGATCGGCTCCGGCAGCCACTCGCCGACGTAGCGCTCGCGACGGGCGCGCGCGGAGCGCAGCTCGTTGATGGCCAGCCGGGTCGTCACCGTGGCAACGAACGCGCGCGGCGAGGCGATCTGCTCGCCGCCATCGAGCGATTGATGGACCCTCAGCAGCGCCTCCTGGACCACGTCCTCGGCCTCGGAGACGCTGCCAAGCATCCGGTAGGCGATCGCGAACGCGACCGGCCGCAGCTCGTCGAGCAGTTGCTCGCGATCGTTCATGCCACTGCCAACCCCTGCCGCCAGCTCGGGTGCGCGGGGCGCCACGCCAGCTCGCGCTTGGCCTTCGCGTTCGACGCGCCGCGGATCTCGGTCATCATCACCACGCCGGGCTCCCCGGCGAACAGCCGCCCGACGAAGCGCGGCACGCGCAGCGGCTTCTTGGCGCCGAGCTCCTGAGCCAGGGCAGGCAGCCACTCGGCCACCGGGGCGGGCTCATCGTCGACCACGTTGTAGACGCCGCGGCTGCCGTGCTCGATGGCCGCCACCGTCGCCTCGGCCGCGTCGGCGATGTGGATGAACGACCAGACGCCGCCGCCGTCGCCGACCACCGGGAACTTGCGCTTGCGAATCAGCTCGAACTGCTCCTCACCCGGCGCAAGCGTCGTGCCCGGTCCATAGAAGACGCCGTAGCGGAGCACGATTCCCTCCGTCCACTCGGCTCCGAGGACCGCGTGCTCGAGATGCTTGAGCGCGCCCAGGGTTTCCCGCATCTCCTTCACCGGGGCGGGGTCGAGCGGGTCCTGCTCGCTCTTCACCAGGGTGCCGGTGCGCCCATATGCGCCAAAGCCCGCCACGCCCTGCGCCACGAACCGTTGCACCCCCACCGCCTGGCCGGCGGAGAGCAGGTGGTCTGTGCCCTCGGTACGCACGCGGTTGGTCGGCGCGGCCTCGCGTTCGGTGTAGCGCTGCATCCCTGCGAGGGCGGTCAGCTGATGCACGATCACGTCCGGCCTTGCCCTGCCCACCGCGTCCGCGACCTGATCCGGATCGAGCGCGTCCGCGACCACCGGCACGGCGCCAAGCTCCCGGAGCAGCGCCTGCTTGGACTCTGTGCGGGTCATGCCGGTGACCTCATGACCGGCGGCAACCAGACGGGGGACCAGCTGCCTCCCGATCGCTCCCGTTGCACCTGCCACAAACACTTTCATCGTTGGCTCCTTGAGTGGGATTACCCGTGCCCCACAAGACAAGACACGCACTCCGCCTGTGACACCTCCGAGTGGTCGGGTGTCACAGCCCGGCGTCGTGCCCTGTCTCGGAGGTAGAGACAATTCACGACCCGGAAGGACGACGACCCATGCAGGCGAGAATCGAAAACCCGGCACTCAGCGTTCCCGGCGCGCTCGAGGCGTTTCAGGCTCTCGGAGCCTCGGCCAAGAGCGCCGGCATCCCGGAGACCACGCTGTACATGGTGGAGCTGCGCGCGAGCCAGATCAACGGCTGCAGCGTGTGCGTGGATATGCACACCCGCGAGCTCGAGCACGTCGGTGAGAGCAGCGAGCGGATCCACCTCGTCGCTGCCTGGCGCGAGGCGCCGTATTTCAGCGACGCCGAGCGGGCCGCGCTGGCACTCACGGAGGCCGCCACTCGCCTCGCCGACAATCCCGATTCCGTATCGGACGAGATCTGGGACGAGGCGGCGCGCCACTACAGCGAGCAGGAGCTTGCGGCCCTGGTGATCGCGATCGCGACGATCAACGCCTACAACCGCGTGAACGCGGTCAGCAGGCAGGCGACGGGCAAGTGGGTTGCCCAGTACGTCGTGCCGGCACAGGCGGCCTGAGTCTCGCCGAATAGATCCGCGTCGCGGCGGGCCCTCGGCCGGGCCGAGCGCTAGCCCTCGGCGCGCGCAAGCACAGCCGGGAGCTGCCGCCGCGACGACACGTCGAGCTTGCGGTACGCCCGCCCAAGGTGGGTCTCCACCGTCTTCTCGGTGACGAACAGCGTCTGGGCGATTTCGCGGTTCGTCCCGCCCGCGGCGGCGAGTTCGACCACGCGCCGCTCGCTCGGCGTCAGCGAGCCCGTGCCGCCGCGGTCGGTCGTCCGAGGACGAACACCGATCGCCGTGAGCTCGGTACGCGCCCGTCGTTCCAGGGCGAGAGCGTCGCAGCGAGCGGCCAGCGCGAGCGCCTCGAGCAGAGGCTCCCGTGCCGCTGCGCGCTTTCCCGCGGCGCGCAGCGTCGCGCCGAGGTCAAGCAGCACACGCGCATGCTCGAGGCGTGCGGGGGAGGCTGCCAGCACGTCGAGCGCATCCTCCAGTGTCTTTGTCCGTTCCGCGGGAGGGCCGACGAGCGCCTGCGCGCGCATGGCGATGCCAATCGCGCGGCGCGCTCCGAATGACTGGGCGCGACGCACCTCGTCAGCGGCCAGAACCCGAGCTTCGTCGTGGCGCCCGAGCTGGGCGAGAGAAAGGGCGGCCGCCGAGCGCCACGGGAGCATGGCCGGGTTCTCGCCGCCGAACGCCGGATCGTCACTCCCGCAACCCAGCAGCTCTTCGACCGCCGCCTCGTGGTCGCCGGCGGCGGCGCGAAGCACTCCCGAGGCGTAGCGCAGCTGGGAGCTCGACGTGAAGTCGCGGTCGTAGCTGACCCCGGTGCGGTCGATCAGCAGCCGGAGCGAGTCGGGGGTCTCGTCACGCTCGAGCCCGGCGAGCACCGCCGCCGACACCGCCAGGATGAGGAACCTGGCGCCGAGCAGGTCGGGTGCCAGCTCGATGGCCGTCTGCGCGTCGGCCTCCGCTGCCGCCAGGTTCCCGCAGCGCAGCGTGATGAGCGCTCGAAGCGCCGACATTGTGACGACCGTCAGCGCCGCGCCGCGCTGGCGCGCCCCTGTGACGATCTCGTCGGTGCCGCGCAGGGCCGCGTCAAGGTCGTCCGCGATCCCGAGCGCGGCGAGGGCCAGGTTGACCCAGTTCTCACCGCGATGCGGCTCGAGTGGGAGCCCCGCTGCGAGCGCCCGCTCCGCGAGGTCTATCGCGGTGGACGCCGAGCGCAGGTACAGCACCTCGTCCATCGCGAGGGTCGCGAGTGTGGTGGCCTGCAACACGTTGCGTGCCGGTCCGCCCGGATCTCGCAGGGCGGCGAACGCCGCCGTGGCCTCGCGCCGGGCCGACGCCGAGGTGGAGCTGAGGCCCAGCAGCGCGACCTCGAGCCGCTCGCGGGCCGGCTCCCCGGCGGGGAGCCGCTCCTGGGCGCGGCGCAGGACCGCGGCGCCTTCCGCTGCGCGGCCGGCGAAGAACAGCATGCCGCTGAGCTCGATCCCCGCCGCGGCGATCGCGGCCGGGTCCTCGCCGCGCTCGACGATCTCCGTGAGCGGAGCGACCGCCTCCGGAGCGCCGGCACGAGCGAGCGCCTCGCCGAGCTCCAGTAGCAACGGGGGGCGTTCGGCGTGAGGCGGAGGCTCATCGAGGGCGCGGGCCAGGAGGGCGGCAGCGCCGACCGCATCGCCCAGCGCGAGCGCGTGGCGCGCAGCGTCCCTGAGCAGTGCCACCGTCTGGGGGTCGCCGCCGGCCTCGGTGTGCATGAGGTGCGCCGCGACCTCGGCGGCGGGTGCTCCGCGCTCGCGCAGGATCTCCGCTGCAGCGCGGTGCAGCCGCTCGCGTTCGGCGGGCGACAGGTCGCCGTAGATCGCCGTGCGCAGGATGGGGTGTGTAAAGCGGACGGTGCCGCCGGCTTCCACCACGCCGGCGGAGACCAGGGCACCCGTTGCCGCCTCGACGTCGGCGTCGGCGAGTCCGGACAGTCGCGCGCCGTCTCCGATCTGCGCGCCGTCTCCGAGCGCGCCGAGGGCGCGAGCGAGCGCGGCCACGTTCCGGGGCAGGCGCGAGAGACGGAGTAGTACCGCGTTGGCTACCCCGCGCGGCACGAGTGCGCCGAGCTCGGCCGCGCCGGCCGCAGTTGGCTTGAGGCCCGACGCATCGGCCTCATCGAGCAGCTCGCCAAGGAGGAACGGGTTGCCCCCCGTTACCTCGATGCACGCGCGTACGAACCGATCTTCTGGCTCGTCGGACAACCGGGCGGCCACGAGCGCCTCGACAGCGGTCCGGGTCAGTGCCGACGGACGCAGCACCTCGACGATGGGATCTGCCACGAGCGTCGCCGCCTCTGGGGTCAGCTCCGGGTCGGGCGGCCGGGTGGCGAGGATGAGCGCGAGGGGCTGTCCCTCGATCCGGCGTGCGATGAACGCGAGCGCGCGTGCCGACGGCGCGTCACACCACTGCAGGTCATCGACCACAAGCACGAGTGGGGCATCCGCCGAGAGATTCGACGCGAGCCAGTACAGCCCATGCTGCCACGCGTAGCCGGGATCGCCCGCGGACGGACCGGGCGCCACTGCCGCACTCGGCAGGGCGGGCACTCCGATCAGCACGTCCCCCGCCAGCGCCGCCGCTCCCGCCAGCCAGCGCTCACGCTCGCCCTCCCCGGCCTCCACCAAAACCCGCTCGAAGAGCTGGCGCACCACCCCGAACGCGAACCCCTGCTCGAGCTGCGTCGCCCGCGCCTGGAGGACCAGAAGGCCGAGAACGGGCGCCTGCGCGCGCGCCTCCTGGAGCAGCCGCGACTTGCCGATCCCTGGGGGGCCGTCGATGATCAGGGCTCCACCGTCGCGATTTCCCGCGGCGTGGAGGACGGCGCGAATGCGCTCGACCTCGTGCTCGCGCTCGAGCAGCGCGTCCGGCCGGGCAACCGCGGACCTGTTCATGCGCCGGCAGATCGTAAGCGCCGGGGCGAGCGCCGCGCAATGTTCGGGGGTCGATGTCAGGGGTGCGCCCGATGTGCGGGGCAGTGATCGCGCGGAACATGACCGGCAAGCAATCGGTTCCGACGAGGGAGAACAGCGTGCCGCTCATCCAGGTCAAGCTCATAGAGGGGGTGTTCACCGCGCCCCAGAAGCGGGAGATCGTAGAGCGCCTCAGCGAGGCGATGGTCGAGATTGCCGGCGAGGGCATGCGCCGGATCACGTGGTGCACGGTCGAGGAGGTCGCCAGCGGCGAGTGGGGCATCGGCGGCCAGGCCCTGACGGCAGACGAGGTCAGGGTGCTCGCATTCAGCGACCCTGACGCCGGCTGAGGTCCGTGGTCTCCGCCAGGATCAGGTCGCGTGCTGCCGCACGGTCGGGCGCCCAGTGCGGAACGCGCCTGCTCGATCCGGAGCGGGTCGGAGACCATCTCGATCGTCTCTACCGAGCCGCGCTCGCGTACTGCGGCTCTCGGGAACGCGCGGAAGACATGGTTCAGGACACCTACGTTCGGGTGCTGTCGCGGCCACGGTTCCTCCGGAACGACGACGACCTCGGCTACCTGCTGCGCGTCCTGCGCAATACCTTCATCAGCGACCACCGACGCGCTAGTAGCAGGCCCACGCTTGCAGCCGACGACGAGATCGCCGACTTCGAAGACGTGTTCGCGCGGCAGCCGCATGAGGTCGCGGAGGGGCGGCTCGTGTACGAGGCGATCTCGGCGCTTTCGCCTCAGTTCCGGGATGCGCTCGTCGCTGTCGACGTCGCCGGGCTCAAGTACCACGAGGCCGCCAAGGCCTTGGGGATTCCCGAAGGCACCATCACGACGCGCGTCTTCCGGGCACGCCAGAAGGTCGCCGACGCGCTCCGCGCGGAGCCGCAGACCCAAGGGCCACGCTCAGGGGTGGCCTGACTACCCGAACGTGAACGAGTAGGCCTCCGCGCCGGCCTCGAGGAACGTGATCTCCAACGTCCGCTCGCGGATTCCGTCCTGCTCGCGTACGAGCTGGTAGAGGCGGCCGTCCTGCAGCAGGCCCTTCCCGTCCTCGTCCACGTCCAGGCCGTGCGACCGGCCGGGGGCATCGCCGTCGATGGTCACGCGGAAGGGGATCGACTCTCGCGTCCCGGCACACAGCACGGCGTGCGCATCGCGCGAGTTGAAGCGGAAGGCGATGCTCCCGCCGGCCTGATCGAGCGCGACCTTCTCCGCCCGGATCGTCCACTCGCCCGCGAGCGCCCAGCGGTTGCCGGCCAGCTGCTCGGGGAGCTCGTACGTGCTGGGCTCGTCGAACACGGCGGAGCTCGGTGACGCGAGGCGCTCGCCGCGCGCGTAGCCGACATAGGTCTCGGGCGTACGCAGGTGATCCCAGTCGGCCTCCGCCTCCAGGCCGATCCCCTCGACGGGGGCGAGCTCGCGGTCGATGTCCAGCAGCCGCTGGATCTCGCGCTCCGACTGCTCGTAACGCCCTTCGCCGAAGTGCATGTCGCGGATGATCCCCTCCCGATCGACGAAGTAGAGCGCGGGCCAGTAGTTGTTGTCGAACGAGCTCCAGATCGCGTAATCGTTGTCGACCGCCACCGGGTAGTCGATGTCTCGCTCCTTCGTGGCGCGGCGCACCCGTTCGACATCGTGCTCGAACGAGAACTCGGGCGTGTGGGCCCCGATCACCACCAACCCGTCGTCGCGGTAGGCCTGCGACCAGGCGCGAACGTACGGCTCCTGGCGCAGCCAGTTGATGCAGGTCAGCGTCCAGAAGTTCACGAGGACCACCTTGCCGTTCAGCCCGTCTGGGCTGAGCGGCTCGGAGTTGATCCACGCGGCCGCCCCGTCGAGCGACGGCAATCGCTTGTGGTCGAACAGGCTCATCTAGCCCCTCTCGAAGGGGCGGATCGCTGTGGCGCCCTCTGACTTCTCGGCCATGACGGGCATGCGGGTCTCCTGTCGGTGGTGGTGGGCAAGATCTCCCCGAGGGGCTGAGCGCACATCACCCCGAATGTGTGATCCGCGCCGCTCCGGCTAGCTGACCGCGGCAGGCGCATTGGCGTTCTCTGCCACTCTCCCTCGGTCACGGTACGGTGCGAGGAACGCGGTCAGGGCGGCCAGCAGCTCGTCGGGAGCCTGCTCCGCGAGCCAGTGTCCGCAGTCAGGAATGACGAGGCTCTGCACGTTCTCCGCGACGAGCATCATCGTGTCGCCCGCCATCTGACCGCCGCTCTGCGCCCCGCCGATTCCCAGCACGGGCATCGTCAGCGGCCGCGTCTTGCGCTCCTCGTTCTGCGCCGCGCTCGCGCCGAACGCGCGGTACAGCTGGAAGCTTCCGTGCAGCGCCTCGGGATTCGAGAGACCATCGATGTAGTACCTGACGGTGTCGTCGGGCAGCTTGTTCGTTCCGGCCGAGGCGGCGAACTCCGCGCCGAAGAAGATGTCCTCGCGTCCACTGACGAGCTGCTCGTTCACCTCGTCCTGCTGGTTGAACGGGATGTGCCACAGCCGAGCCTTGACCTGGTCGGGGAGGGTCAGCGGCGCCGGGGGAGTGATCCCTGGCAGGAACGCCTCGCCGACGACCAGGCGGTCGACCCGGTCGGGATGGTCGGCGGCCACGGCGTAAGCGATCAGCATTCCGGTGTCGACGCCCACCACGGCGAACCGCCGGTGTCCGAGCGCGTCCATCAGCGCGACCATGTCCGCCGCGAGCGTGGCGGTGTCGTAGCCGTCCTCCGGCTTGCCGGACAGCCCGATGCCGCGCTGGTCGACCGCGATGACCTCGAAGTCACGAGCCAGCGCGGGCATGACCAAGCGCCAGTAGTACCAGCTCCCGGGCCAGCCGTGGATGAGGAGCAGCGGTGGCCCGTCGCCTCCGATGACGGCGTGCTGGCGGAGCCCACCGGCGTCGATGAAGCGGCTGGTGAAGGTGCGGGCGAACCCCTCGGGAAGGTTCGGCGCGCCGGACACGGAGCGGGGGCCGTCCGGGGTGGGCAGTCCGGCGGAAGACGAGCTCATGAGGATCTCCTTTCAGGCGGGCGGGTGACGCCCCCAATCCTGCTCTTCTCGCCCGCGCATCGCGCCCGGGAGAACCCTGGTCCGCTCCCTGGTCTCCCGGGGTACCTAGTTCCGGTTGCCTCCGAACAGCTGGAGGAAGAACAGGAAGATGTTCAGGACGTCCAGGAAGATGCTCGCCGCGATCGGCACCGCGCTCTCGGAGCCCGCGCGACGCAGCCGGTTGAAGTCGAAGATCGTGTACCCGCCGAAGATCACGAGCCCGGCGACGGACCAGATCACGTTCTCGTGCGGGATCGAGACGAAGATCGCGACGATCCCGAACACGAGCAGGGCCAATAGCGCGAAGAACAGGAAGCGGGCCCACGAGGACAGGTCACGGCGAGTCGCGTAGCCGCCCGCGCCGAGCACCGCGACGAACCCACCGGTGGCGCCGGCGGCCTGCCAGAGCGCCGATGGATCGGCCTGCGCGTACGCGTTCAGGACGGGGCCGAGCGCCAGCCCCAGGAACAGCCCGAGGCCGAACAGCAGCGTGATCGAAAGCTGGTTCTTCCCGCGCGACGAGGCGATGTTGAGCCCGAAGACGCATCCGAATCCCGCGATGAAGAAGAGGATTCCCGCCCCGCCGCTCATGTTGCGGCCGATGTAGGCGCCGAGGGCCAGGAAGCCGAGCGTCAGGGCCACGAGGCCCATGACCTGTCCGAACACGGCCCGCGACTGATCGCGGCTGAGCGGTACCGAAGCGGCGGGGCCAACGCCTGGATAGGCGGCTTCCGGGCTTTGCGTCATCGTTCCTCCTCGGGTTGTGCGCCGGGCTCAGGTTCGCAGACGGAACCCCGGGTCGCGCCCGTATTGTCCCTGGTCGGTCCCCTGGCGAGAAAGTGGACCAGGGCACCGACCAGGGATTCCACGGGTGCGACGGATTGGTGGCGTCGACATCCTGACGCCGATGCCAAACGATCGACGGAGGTCAGCATGAGCAGCACCGATGTCAACGGCACGACCGCGGCGGAGATGCCCGCGCTGGGGACCATCGACATGAACCTCGAGGTCGTCACGTTGCCGGTCTCCGATGTCGATCGTGCAAAGAGCTTCTATCAGAGCCTCGGATGGCGGCTGGACGCCGACATCGTCCGCGGCGACGACTTCCGGGTTGTTCAGCTGACGCCGCCCCACTCGGGATGCTCGATCGCATTCGGGAAGGGTGTCACCACAGCCGAGCCTGGCTCCGCTCGGCGCCTGATCCTTGTCGTCTCCGACATCGCCGCGGCGCGAGAGGAGCTGGTCGCCCGCGGCGTCGAGGTCAGCGGTCTCTTCCATCTCGACGGGGGGCCCGTCCCGGGCCCCGATCCGGAGGGGCGCTCCTACCAGACCCTTGCCACGTTCAGCGATCCCGACGGCAACGGGTGGCAGCTCCAAGAGGTCAAGACGCGACTGCCGGGCCGGGTGTGGGAGGACTGAATCATGGACATCGCTTCCCTTGCCGACCTGCTCCACGAGACAGCTGAGCATCACGACCCGTTCGAGAAGAGCCATGCTCCGCACAACTGGTGGGATTGGTACGCGGCCTACATGGACGCGCGCCAACAGGGGAGCACGCCGGACGAGGCATCCGAGGCCGCGGGCCGGTACATGAAGGACGTGCTTGGCGTCGAAGCCCTGTGACGCTCAACCCTCTCAGGCCGGCGCCAGCTCCGACTTGGAGCTGGACAGCGCCTTCGGCAGTTCCCGGCGGGAGCGGATCCCGAGCTTGGCGAACACCTTGCGCAGGTGCCACTCCACGGTGCGCGGGCTGAGGAAGAGTCGCGCGCCGATCTCCGGGTTCGACAGCCCATCGCGGGCGAGCCGCGCGATCTGGCGCTCCTGCGGGGTCAGCTCATCGCGCGTCTCGATCGTCCGCTTGCGCACCTTCTCGCCCGTCGCGAGCAGCTCGCCCCGGGCGCGCTCGGCGAACGCTTCCATCCCGATCGTCGCGAACAGGTCGTGCGCGGCACGGAGCTGCACGCGCGCGTCGACGCGGCGATTCTCGCGGCGCAGCCACTCGCCACAGAGCAGGTGAGCGCGGGCCAGGTCAGGCCGCAGCCGGGTGCGGGACAGCCGGTCGATCGCCTCCCGATACAGGCGCTCGGCGAGCTTGCCCTCGCCTAGCAGCGCACCGCGAGCGGGCCCGGATGCCAAGGGCCCAATCGGTGGGCGCGACAGCGGTGGCCTGGGCGATGCGGTCGAGAGCGCCGCGTGCAAGTTCTGGCTTGTCGCACCTGGTCGCGGATTCGAGCACCTCGGCCGCCGCCCAGATGGAGACGAACAGCTCCGGCGTGTCATCGCTCGCGCCCTGCGCGGCGGCCAGCGCCTCGTCGTAGCGGCCGAGGCCGTTGAGCAGCACCGAGCGCGCCCAGCGCGCGTACTGGACAGCGGTGCCCTGGCCCGCTGACGTGTATTGCTCGATGGTGGCCTCGATCAGCCCCGCGGCCTGAGCCTCGCGGCCCTGAAAGCCGGCGAGCACCAGCGCCCCGTATGGCGCGACTCGGGTGCCCGTGGCTTCGATCACGCTGTCCGCCTCGGCCACCAGCAGCGCCGCCCTGCCGAACTCCCCGCCCAGCACCACTGCCTGCGCTGACACGTTCGCACTGACGGCGAGCACGGTCAGCGCACCGGCCTCGCGTGCAAGCTGCACCCCGCGCGTGGCCACCGCGAGACAGGTCTCGTAGTCCCAAACCATCACGGCCGCCGCTGTGGCCAGCCATCCCCAGCGGAGCACCTCCTCGGTCGAGACGTCGCAGCCCGCGAATCCTGTCGCAGCGCGCTCGAGCAGCGGCGCTGCGGCTGAGCGGCTGCCCGTGAAGGCCAGCGAGAACCCCTCGAGCAGCAGATCGGACGGGCGTGGACGTTCGGCGGGCCGAGGAGCCGTCTGGGCCTCACGGGAGACGTCGTACAGGGTTGCGGAGCTGGCCAGCTGCCCGGCGAACAGCGCCGAGCTCCACGCGTCGAGGTAGGTCTCTCGCGCGACTCGAGCATCGAGCGTCTCGAGCGTCTTCGCAGCTCGAAGGAGCAGCGCGGTGGCCGCGCTGCCACGACTCTCGGAGTACGCGGCCTCGGCGCGAAGCAGGTCCAGGCGAGCGCGCTGGAGCTCGTCCAGCGGGCCGCCCTCCGCCGTGGCAAGGAGCCCGGCGGTCACATCGAAAATACCCGCGCCCAGGCTGGCTTGGGCGGCGGCCAACGCTCTGTCCACTCGTCGCTCGGGGTCGCCGGTCAGCGCCACCGCTCGCTGAAGGAATGCGGCTGCCGCGGCGAGGCCCCCGCGCGCTTGTGCCCGATCCGCCGACCGCTCCAACTCCAGCGCGACCTCCTCATCTGGGCCCACCGCCGCCGCGGCCAGGTGCCACGCACGGCGATCCGGATCGACGTTCCGATCGGTCGCCTCCGCCAACGCGAGGTGCGCCGCCCGGCGCTCGGGCGCGCGCGCGGATCGGTACACCGCTGAGCGCACCAGCGGGTGAGGGAAGGTCACGCGCTCCCCGATCGTCAGCAGCCCGTCAGTCGGAGCGTCCACGTCGAAGACCGAGATCCCGAGTCGCTCGCAGGCGCGCAGCAGGAGGAGCGGATCGCCGATCGGCTCGGCCGCCGCGACCAGCAGCAACATCCGCACGTCCTCGGGGAGTGCCTCGAGTCGGCGAACGTAGGTCTCCTCGATGCGGCCCGACAGCGCGTGCACCCCGAGCACGCCGAAGCCACCCGCCAGCTCCGTCGGGGTGAACCCGCGCGGCAGCTCGAGCAGCGCGAGCGGGTTGCCGCGGGTCTCGGCGATTATCCGGTCGCGGACTCGCTCATCCAACACGAACCGGCCCCCGGAGCTGAGCAACGCACGGGCGTCGGCGTTGCGCAGGCCGGGCACCTCCAACGTGGGCAGGTGCTGCAGCTCGTCGCCCGGCTCACGTGCTGCGAACACGATCCCGATCGGCTCGGCAAGCAGCCGCCGCGCCACGAAGGCCAGCGTCAGCGCGGAGGCCTGATCCACCCACTGCGCGTCGTCGACGACACACAGCGACGGGACGCTCCTCGGACGCCTCCGACAACAGGCTCAGCACGGCCAGCCCGACCAGGAACCGATCCGGGGGCGCGCCGGCGCTCAGCCCGAACACGATCTCGAGCGCCTGGCGTTGAGGATCCGGAAGCCGCGCGAGCCGATCGAGCATCGGGGCGCACAGCTGATGCAGGCTCGCGAAGGCCAGCTCCATCTCGGACTCCACGCCCACCGCACGCACGACGTTCAGCTCGGACGCCGACTCGATCAGGTACTCGAGCAGAGCCGTCTTCCCGATCCCCGCCTCGCCGCGCAGCACGAGCGACTGGCTCTCGCCCCGAGACACCGCCTCGATGAGGGCGTCGAGCAGTCCACATTCGGCATCCCGCCCACCCAAGCTCGATGGGGAGGGCGGTACGGGCAGCATGGGCGACGCATGGTAAGAGGGCCAGGCGGGCCCCGCAAGCTCGGGAGCGGTCAGGAGATCGTGTCGAGCCACTCCTCGAAGGTCGGGCCGGCCAGCGTGGCGCCCGGGCCCGGAAGCAGCGCGCCGTTCAGGTTGAGATCGTGGTCCGGGTCGTCCGTGTTCACCGTGCCCTCGATCCGCAACCCGTTGCCGCGCCGCGCCACGAGCAGCTTCGCCATCTCCACCAGGCTCTCTTCCCGCGGGCCGGCGATCTCCGAGATCGTGGCTGCGGGGTCGAGGTCCGTGGCCAGGTCGGCCACCCGCTCGGCCACGCTCCTGGCTGCGACAAGCTGGGTGCGCATCTCCGGCACGCGGCTCACGTCACCGTCGGTGCTCCACTCGACGAGCTGCGAGACGAACTCGTGGAACTGTGCGGCGCGCAGGATGGTTGCCGGGACCGGGCCCGACAGCGACGCCTGCTCGTGGGCGATCTTCGCCGCGCCGTACCCCGCCGTGTAGCGGTCGGTGCCGATGATCGACACCACGACGATCCGCTGGACGCCGGCCCGCTCGCCTGCCGCCTGGAGGTTCCGCGCCGCGGTGGTGAAGAACTCCGTTGCCTGCGTCTGGTCGGGCGACGGCCCGGTGGCGGCATCGACCACGGCCTCCACGCCCTCCAGGGCCTCGGCCAGGCCGTCGGCGGTGATCACGTCCACGCCCGTGGAGCGCGACATCGCCACCGGCTCGAGTCCGCGCTCCTGGAGCACGTCCACGAGGTGACGGCCGACCCTTCCGGTCGCTCCGGCCACTGCGATCCTTCTACCTGTCTTCATGATTCCTCCTGGTCCGGGTGTTCGTAATGGAGACGAACGGGGACCCGGGAAATCGACACCTGCCCGGTAGGGTTCCGTCGCTGGCGAGATCTGGATCTGTTGTGCCCGCGGCCGAGCCACAAGGCGTTCTGACACCACTCACCGAGGCGGCCATCTTCCTGGTCGCCACGGTGGACGCCGGCGCCGAGCAGGACGTGCGCGATCTCCTGATGGACGTCAGCGGTCTGCGGCGATCGGTCGGGTTTCGAGTCCCGGAGGGTGGGCTGACCTGCGTGGTGGGACTTGGCTCCGACCTCTGGGATCGCCTCTTCGAAGCGCCGCGCCCAGCCGAGCTGCACCCGTTCCCGGGGTTTCAGGGCGCTCGGCACACCGCCGTTGCGACACCCGGTGACCTGCTGTTCCACCTCCGCGCCCACCGCCTGGACCTGTGCTTCGAGCTGGCCCAGCACTTGATGAGCCGACTCGTGGGGCGCGTGCAGATCGTGGACGAGGTGCATGGGTTCAGGTCATTCGACGACCGCGACCTGCTCGGGTTCGTCGACGGCACCGAGAATCCGGAGGGAGCGGCGGGTGAGGCCGCGGTGCTGATCGGCCAGGAGGACGCCGACTTCGGCGGCGGCAGCTATGTGGTGGTGCAGAAGTACCTGCACGACCTCGACGCCTGGGACGCCCTGCCGGTCGAGGAGCAGGAGGGCGCTATCGGTCGCACGAAGCTGAACGACATCGAGTTGCCTGACGACGTGAAGCCTGCCAACTCGCACGTGGCCCTGAACACGATCGTCGACGACGATGGCGAGGAGCGCCAGATCGTCCGCATGAACATGCCGTTCGGCGCGGTCGGCGCGGGCGAGTTCGGCACCTACTTCATCGGCTACGCCCGCAGTCCGGACGTGATCGAGCAGATGCTGACGAACATGTTCATCGGCGACCCGCCGGGCAACTACGACCGCATCCTCGACTTCTCGACGGCCGTGACCGGGAACCTGTTCTTCGTGCCGAGCGCGGACTTCCTCGACGATCCCTCGACCACGCCCCCGGCCAGCGACCCTCCGGCCGGCCCCGACGGCTCGCTCGGGATCGGTGGGCTCAGGGAGTGAGGCCGCTCAGGCAGCGGCGGGCTTGATGCGGAAGCTCTTCGTTGAGGTCGAGGCGTTGCCCGCCGCGTCCTTCGCCGTGATCGTCAGGCGGTAGAGGCCCGCGCCGAGCTTGCGGCCGTGGAACCTGGGCAGCGTCAGCGAGTTGGCGCCCGCCTTGCCCGGACCGCTGAGGCCGCTGCGCAACGCGACGAAGCGCGTGCAGCGCGGACGTGTGCGGTTCTTCCTCGTGGGGCGCACGCACTTGCGGGCGACGCGGCGGCCGGTGGTGGCCTTCTGGAGCGCGAGGCTGACCGTGGAAGCCTCGGACAGCCGGTAGGCGATCTTGCCGCTGCTCACGCTCAGCCGGCTGGCCGCCGGGGCCGTCTTGTCGCACGGACCCTGAGTGGTGGCCTGGGTCGGGCACTGATCCTGGGTCTCGTCGCCGAACCCGTCGTGGTCGGCATCCGGCTCGATGATGGCCTGGACCAGCAGCTCACCGGTGGCGCTCGTGGAACCGCGGGCGCCCTGGCCGGCGACGAGGGGCGGAGCGAACAGGTAGCTGAACTTGTCGCCGCTGCTGTTGTAGGTCGCGTTCACGTTCGTGCCGTCGATCGCGAGGTGGTCACCCTTCTTCACGGGCACGCGCCCGGAGAAGTCGAGGATCGGCGTGTCGCCACCGCCGGTGTCGGCGGGGATCGTCACGGTGGGTCCCGTGCCCGCGGCGGTGGCCAGCGCGCTGCTGTTGTTGTTCGGATCCACGGTCAGATCGGCGAGGCGGAACGTGACGCTGGCCGGCGCGCCGTTTCCGCCGAACCCACGGATGCGGAACTTGGTGATCACGCCGGCCGTCGGCGCGCCGCCCGAGAAGGGGTCGCCGTTCGGGTCGGTGGGCACGATGAACGAGGCGAGCGTGCAGGGGGTGGTGAGCGCCTGGCACTCGCCCGAGTTCGCCGGATCGTGGTTCAGGCGGCTGCCGAAGGTCACGCTTGCGTGGCTGACGGGCGCGGCGACCAGCGCGCCGAAGGCGCAGATGAGGACCAGTTGCGCGAGCCGTCGGGTCACCGCACCCGGAAACCTACCCGGTTTAGGATGCGCGGCGGCCGAGACCCAAGACCGGAGGAGGGATCCGATGGCTGTCGATGGAGCGCTGGACGTGGTGGTCGTCCCGTTCACGCCGGAGACCAAGGCAGGCACGCTGAGTCAGGTCCCGATGCTCAGGCAGAGCTTCGAGCACCTCGACATCTGGGGCAACGAGTGGACGGCACCGGGGCTGGTCGCGCAGATGGATGCCGTGGGGGTCCAGGCGGCGCTGGTCTGCGCGATCGTCGGCACCGGCTGGGAGGTCTCGTACGAGTACATCAAGCAGATGTGCGACGAGGTGCCGGGCCGGATCCTGGCCAACGCCGGGATCGACCCGCGCGACGTGGCAGGCGGGGTGCGCCGGCTCGAGCACGCGGTCACCGAGCTCGGGTTCGTCGGCGCCCACAGCTACCCCCACTGGTTCGGCCTGTCGCCGGCGGACCGGCGCTACTACCCCTTCTACTGGAAGTGCATCGAGCTGGACGTGCCGGTGCAGATCCAGGTCGGGCAGGCGTTCCAGACGGGGCTCTACAACGTGGGCAGGCCGGACGCGATCGACGAGATGGCCGTGGAGCTGCCGGATCTCAAGATCGTCTGCATCCACACCGCCTACCCGTGGGACCGCGAGATGGTGTCGGTCGCGTGGAAGCACCCGAACGTGTACATCGGCGCGGACTGCTGGCTGCCGCGCGACTGGGCGCCGGAGCTGATCCAGTTCGTCCGCGGCGAGGGGCGGGAGAAGGTGCTGTGGGGCACCAACCACCCGGTGCTCCAGTACGCGGACTCGCTGAACGGCGTGGCCGAGCTGGGGCTCGACGCGGAGACCGAGGCGCTGCTGCTGCGCGACAACCTCAAGCGGGTCTATCGCCTGTGACCCCGGCGGCGAGGATGTCCAGGCCGGGGAGCTGCGACAGGGAGCCGCCGTCCACCGCCACGGACGAGCCGGTCATGAACGACGCGTCGTCGGAGAGCAGGAACGCCACCACGGCGGCGATCTCGTCTGGCTGCGCGCAGCGCTTCATGGTCTGAAGGCTCTCGATCATCTCCCGCTGCGCGGCGGGATTCTCGGAGTCCTCGACGTGCTGCGCAACGAGCGGTGTGAGCACCGCGCCGGGCAGCACACAGTTGGCACGGATCCCGCGCGTGCCGTACTCCACCGAGATCGCCCGCACGAGCGCGCCGATGCCCGCCTTCGCGATCGCGTACGGACCCGCCATCGGATAGGAGGCCACCTGGTGGATCGAGCTCGTGCAGCAGAGCGCGCCGCCGCTCTCGCTGCCGACCATGTGCCTGATCGCGTGCTTGCAGACCAGGAACATGCCGCGCAGGTTCACCGCGAGGATGTCGTCGAACAGGTCGTCGGGTGTGTCGGCCAGGAGAAGCGGCGGGTTTGGGATCCCGGCGTTCACGTGGGCGGCGTCGAGCCGCCCTTGGTCGGCGACGATCCGCTCGATCAGCAACTCCACGTCGGCAGCGCTCCTCACGTCGCAAGCGATGAACGAGATCGGCTCGTTCTCGGCCGCGACGCGCTCGCCGGCGTCGGCGTCCACATCGGCGATCACCACTCGCGCGCCCTCCGCCGCCAGCCGGCGAGCGCTCGCGTAGCCGATCCCACTGGCGCCGCCGGTGACGAGCGCCACACGGCCGGCGAACCGGTGGCCCGCGCTCATTCGTCCTCGAGCGGGTTGCCCTCGGCCGCGACGCTCCAGGTGGCCGTGGTGCCGCCGTCGACCGCCACGTTCGCGCCGTGCACGAGGGAGGCCGCGTCGGAGGCCAGGAAGAGCGCGACCGCCGCTATCTCCCGCGGAGTGCCCAGCCGACCGATCGGCGTGGCGGCCTCGATTGCGCGCCGCGTGGCCGGGTCGGCCAGCGCGGAGCCGAGCAGCGGGGTGTCGATCGGGCCGGGCGAGATCGCGTTGGCGCGGATGCCCAGCGGCGACAGCTCCGAGGCGAGGGCGCGCGTGAGCGTGACGAGCGCCCCCTTGGTCGCTCCGTAGACGCTGCCGAGCGGCGACGGGATCTGGGCGGACCCCGATGCGATCACGATGATCGAAGCGCCGGAACGGAGGTGGGGGATCGCCGCCTGGGTGATGAAGAACGGCGCGCGCAGGTTCACCGCGAGGATGCGGTCGAAGGCATCGCGCGGGAAGTCGGCGATCGTGTGCGTCTCGAAGATGCCGGCCGCGTGGACGAGGATCTCGAGCGAGCCGAAGCGCTCCAGCGCCGTCTCGACTACGCGGGCAGGCGCGTCGTCGTCGGTCACGTCGAGCGTCAGCGTCTCGCAGCGACCCCGCTCCGCCTCGGCCGCCGCGCGGGTGGCCTCGAGACCGGCTGCGTCGCGGTCCACCATCAGCGTCGCGGCGCCGGCCGCGGCCAGCGCCTGGGCGATCGCGGCGCCGATGCCGGAGGCGGCGCCGGTGACGATCGCGCTGCGGCCCGAGAGGTCGATGCGGGCGAGATCCGCGTAGCCGTTGCTCACGGACGCGAAGCTACTCGCGACCCGGGCGCGTCGACAGGCGCCCTGTCGCGGGCGTTGTGGGGATCCACAGCCCGGCCGGCGGGGCTGGACCGCCTACGCGCTCTCGGTGGCCACGGCTGCCGACCCGACCTCGGCGGCCGCTTCCGCTGCACGCGGCTTGGGCACGAGGATCCCGGCGACCAGGCACGCCACGAGGAAGCCGGTGGCCATCCAGAAGGTCTGGGTGAAGCCGGTGACGGTGGGTTCTCCGCGCGACATGTTGTTGGCGATGAAGGTGGCCGAGAGCTGGCCGCCGAGCGCGCCGCCCAGTGTTCTCATCACCGTGTTCATGCCGCTCGCCACGCCCGTCTGGTGGCTGGGCACCGCCTGCACGATGAGGTTGCCCAGCGCCGCGAAGGCCAGGCCGATGCCCACGCCGAGCAGCCCAGCGGCGACCAGCAGCTCCCAGGGATGCTCATGGGCGACGGCCAGCATCACGAACGACGCGGTGGAGAAGAGCGTGCCCGCCAGCAGCGCGGCGCGCGATCCGAAGCGCGCGGAGATCGCACCGGCCTTGAGCCCGAGGATCGTCATCCCGACCGTGGTGGGCAGCAGATAGAGGCCCGACACCACCACCGACGCGCCGAAGCCGAACCCGGTGCTCGTCGGCAGCTGGGCGAACTGCGGGAAGACGACGAACGAGGCATACAGCCCGGCCCCCAGCAGGAAGGCGGAGGCGTTCGTGGTCCACACGCCTCGCACGCGCATCATCGTCATGTCCACCAGCGGATGGTCGCTGCGCACCTCCACCAGGATCCACAGGAAGATGAAGATGAAGCCCACGAGCAGGAGCAGGAGCGTCTTCGGGGATCCCCAGCCCCAGGTGGTGGTCTCGCTCACCGCAAGCAGCGCCGCCGAGATCCCGATCGTCATCAGCACGGCGGCGAGCCAGTTCACACGGCCCGGCACGCGGATGGGCGACTCCGGCACGAAGCGCCACGTGGCCACGGCCGCGATCACCACCGGCACCAGTGGGATCCAGAACAGCCAGTGGTAGCTGAGGTGCTCGATGATCACGCCGGAGAGCACGATCCCGGCGCCGCCGCCCACCCCGAGGATCGCCGACAGGAGGCCGATGCCGCCGGCCACCTTCTCGCGGGGGAACTCGTCGCGGACGATCCCGAACGCGAGCGGGAAGATGCCTCCTGCCGCGCCCTGGATGAAGCGGGCGACGATCAGCACGCCTAGCGAGCTCGACAGCGCCGCCATCACGGTGCCGACGACGAGGATCAGGAGCGTCCACAGGAGCAGCCGCTCCTTCCCGTACATGTCGCCGAGGCGGCCGAGGATCGGGGTGCCCACCGAGGCGGCGAGCAGGTAGGCGGTGAGCAGCCAGGCGATCCCCGTCTCGGTCGTGTGGAGGTCGCGCTGCAGCGTCGGCAGCGCGGGGATCACCGTCGAGCTCAGCATCGCGTAGGCGATCGCGCCGAGCGAGAGCACGGCGAGCGTCACATTCGGATGCGTGCGGTCCTTGGACGTCATCTGCGGCTTACCCGCTCCTGAGCGCTTTGTCACCCCGCTCGAGCAGAGCCAGTACAGTAGCGGAATGACCATTCCGGTCAGCTCGCCGTGCTGGTCCGAGCTCGACGTGGAGGAGAAGCGCGCCACGCTTCTGCGCGCCGCGGGAGCGGTCTTCGCCAAGGACGGACTCGATGCGCCGATGCCCGCGATCGCCGCGGCCGCCGGCGCCGGCGTGGGCAGCGTCTACCGCCAGTTCCCCTCCAAGACCGATCTGCTCGCCGCCCTCGTGGTCGAGCGGCTCGAGGAATCGGTGCGCTGGGCCGAGGAGGCGCTGGGGAGCGCTGACGGCCCGTGGGCCGCGCTCACCGGGCTGCTGTGGGCGCTCGCCGAGCGCCAGGCGGACGATGACGTACTGGCCGAGGCGATGGCCACCGTGTCCGAGCACCCGGCGGTCGAGAAGGCGCTGGCGGACACGCTCGCGGCGCTCGAGCGCTTGCTCGCGGCGGCGCGAACCGAGGGCCGGCTGCGCGCCGATGCCAGCACGCTCGACCTGCGGCTGATCTTCGCGGCCACTCGCGCGGCCGGGCAGTTCGGGCCTGACGCCTGGCGGCGGATGCTGGCGCTCGGGATCGACGGCCTGCAGGCCGCGAGCTGACGCCGGCGGGCCCCTCAGGTCTCGGCGATGCGCCGCAGCAGCTCGGCGGCGCGCACGAGGACGGCCTGCTCCTCGGGGGAGAGGTCGTCCGCGATCGCCAGCGCCAGCCAGCCGTCGCGGTGGCGGCGATCCGCATCGAGCGCGGCGCGACCCTCGTCCGTGAGGCTCACCAGCGCCCGCCTGCCGTCGCTCGGATCCGGCCGGCGGCCCACGAGGCCGTCGGTCTCGAGGTCGCTGACCGTCTGAGCCATCGACTGGGGGCGGACCCGCTCCGCCACGGCGAGATCGCTCACGCTCTGCTCGCCCTCACGGTCCAGCCGGCCGAGCACGGCGCCGTGCGAGAGGGGGAAGCGGTGCTCAGCGCGCAGGCGCCGGATCAGCTGTCCGAGGACCACGCGCAGCTCGGCCGCCAACAGCGCCGGGTCGGTGCTCGTGGGCATGCGCAAACCTTACCTCAGACAGGCAAACTGTACAGCTTACCTGTATTGTTTGGAGGGCGTGGGAGTGTTTGGACTGAGACGACCGCTCGCCGCCGGGCCTGCCTCGGACAACGACCGCTACAAGTGGATCGCGCTCTCGAACGTCACCCTCGGCGTGTTGTTGGCGACGATCGACGCGTCGATCACGCTGATCGCGATGCCCGACATCTTCAGGGGCATCCACCTCGATCCGCTCGTCCCCTCCAACAGCCTCTACCTGCTCTGGATGATCCTCGGCTACATAGTCGTGGCGAGCGTCCTGATCGTCAGCCTCGGCCGGTTGGGCGACATGTTCGGGCGGGTCAAGATCTACAACCTCGGCTTCGTGATCTACACGGCGGCGTCGCTGCTGCTCGCGATCGATTGGATGACCGGGCGCGCCGGCGCCACCTACCTGATCGGCTTCCGGCTGGTCCAGGGAATCGGGGGCGCGTGCCTCCTGGCGAGCTCGTCGGCGATCATCACCGACGCCTTTCCCCCGAACCAGCGCGGCACGGCCCTCGGCATCAACAACATCGTGGGTGTCAGCGGCCTGTTCATCGGCCTTGTGCTCGGAGGGTTGTTGGCGCCGATCGACTGGCGCCTGGTGTTCCTGATCTCTGTGCCCGTCGGCCTGTTCGGCACCGTGTGGGCGTACCTCAAGCTCGAGGAGCGCAGCACGCCGCGGCGGCGGCCGGTCGACTGGTGGGGCAACGTGACCTTCGCCGTGGGGCTGATACTCGCGATGGTCGCGGTGACCTACGGCATCCGACCCTACGGCGCTCACGCCACCGGTTGGGCGAGCCCGCGTGTGATCGCCCTGCTGGCCAGCGGGGCGGCCTGCCTCGTCGCCTTCGTCGCCATCGAGAAGCGGGCGCTGGACCCGATGTTCCGCCTCGAGCTGTTCCGGATCAGGGCGTTCACGTTCGGCACGCTGTCCACGTTCCTCGCGGCGGTCGCCAGAGGTGGGCCTGATGTTCATGCTGATCATCTGGCTGCAGGGCATATGGCTGCCACAGCACGGTTACGACTTCACCAGCACGCCGCTGTGGGCGGGGATCTACATGCTGCCGCTGACGGCGGGCATGCTCATCGCCGGCCCCACATCCGGCGTGCTCTCCGACCGCTTCGGGGCGCGCGGGTTCGCCACCGGGGGGATGCTCGCCGCCGCGCTCAGCTTCGGGCTGCTGCTGTTGCTGCCCACCAACTTCCCGTATCCGCTGTTCGCCGCGATCCTGGCGCTGAACGGCGTGGCGATGGGGATGTTCGCCTCGCCCAACCGCGCCGCGGTGATGAACAGCCTGCCGCCCGGGGACCGCGGCGCCGGAGGGGGCATGAACCAGACCTTCCAGAACTCGGCCCAGGTGATCTCGATCGGCATCTTCTTCACGCTGATGATCGCCGGGCTGGCGGCCACGCTGCCACACGCGATGACGACCGGGCTCGAGGCGCACGGCGTCGCCGCGGGCACGGCAGAGCGCGTGGCGCATCTGCCGCCGGTCTCGATCCTGTTCGCCGCCTTCCTCGGCTACAACCCGATCCAGCAGCTGCTGGGCCCCCACGCCCTGGCTGCGCTCTCGACGCCCAACCGCGAGCTGATCACCGGCCGCTCGTTCTTCCCGCACCTGATCTCGGGCCCGTTCCACAGCGGGCTGCGCGAGGCGTTCGGGTTCGCGATCGCGGCCTGCCTGATCGCCGCCGCGGCGTCGCTCATGCGCGGCGGCCGCTATGAGCACAGCGAGGATGCGGAGCGGGCGCGGGGCGAGGAGATTCGAGTGAAGGCCAGGCGACGCACCCGGCGAACGGAGGAGCAGCATGCAAGTTGAGTGGTACGGCCAGTCCGCGTTCCGCCTCGAGGCCGACGGCAAGGTGGTCGTGATCGACCCCTTCGGCGACCTCTCGGGCATGGCGGCCAGAGGAATGCAGTTCGAGTATCCGGCGATCGACGGCGTGGAGGCCGACCTCCTGCTCGTCACCCACGAGCATGGCGACCACAACGGCGTCGAGGTGGTCGGCGGGGAGCCGTACGTGCTGCGCTCCACCGCGGGCACGCACGAGTCGCCGCTTGGCGACGTCGTCGGGATCGCTTCGGAGCACGACCCCGTGGCGGGCACCCAGCGCGGCCCCAACACGATCTTCGTGTTCGACCTCGGCGGCGTGCGCGTGGCGCACTTCGGCGACTTCGGCCAGACCGCGCTGCGCGACGAGCAGGCCCAGGCGATAGGGCAGGTGGACCTGCTGTTCCTGCCGGTCGGTGGCGGCCCCACGCTCGACGCCGAGCAGGCCGCCGCGGTGGCGGCGAGGATCGGTCCGCGCTGGATCGTGCCGATGCACTACCGCACCCCGCGCATCAGCTTCCTCGAGACCGTCGAACCCTTCCTCGAGCTGATGCCGCACGTGACCCGCCTCGACGCGCCCGCGTTCGACACCGACGAGCACGAGGCAGACGAGCGACCGCTGGTGGTGGTCCCCGCCGTTCCATGAGCCAGGTCGCCTCCCAGAACGGCGGCCACGCGGCCGACGATCGCATCCCCAGGTACGTCTGGCGGATCAGCCTGGTGGTGATCGTCGGGTCGATCATGTCGATCCTCGACACGACGATCGTCAACGTCGCGCTGGCCACGCTCGGCCGCGAGCTGCACGAGCACGATCGACCAGATCCAGTGGGTCGTGACCGGGTACATGCTGGCGCTGGCGGCGGTGATCCCGGTCACCGGCTGGGCCGCCCGGCGCTTCGGCGCGAAGCAGGTCTACCTCGTCTCGCTGGTTCTGTTCACGGCCGGCTCGGTGCTGTGCGGGCTGGCCAGCTCGAGCAACGAGCTGATCGTGTTCCGCGTGCTGCAGGGCGCTCGGCGGCGGCATGATCCTGCCGATCGGCCAGCTGATCATGGCCGACGGCGGCCGGGCCCCGCGGATGGGCCGGGTGATGAGCATCGTCGCCGTGCCGGCGATGCTCGCGCCGATCCTCGGACCCACGATCGGCGGCCTGATCCTCGACAACGCCAGCTGGCGCTGGATCTTCTTCGTGAACCTGCCGATCGGCGTGATCGCCGTGATCGCCGCGCTGCGTGTGCTGCCCTCAGTGGCGCGCGGAAAGGTCCGACCGGCTCGACGTGCTCGGCCTGGTGCTGCTGTCGACCGGGCTGCCGCTGCTCACCTACGGGCTGGCCGAGATCGGCGTCCACCGGCGGCTTCACCAGCGCCAAGGTGGTCGTTCCCGTTCCTGGCCGGCATCGTGCTGATCGGGCTGTTCATCGTCCACGCGCTGCGCGTTCCGGCGCCGCTGCTCGACCTGCGCCTGTACCGGCGGCGCACGTTCGCGTCGGCGTCGTTCGCGATGTTCTGCCTGGCGGCGGCGCTGTTCGGCTCGATGATCCTGCTGCCGCTCTACTGGCAGGACATCCGTCACGAGAGCGTGGTCGACACCGGTCTGCTGACCGCCCCGCTGGGGCTCGGCATGGCGCTGGTGATGCCGCTCGCCGGCAAGCTGACCGATCGCTGGGGTGGCGGCCCGCTCGCCCTGTTCGGCGTCACGCTCACCACGCTCGCGACGATCCCGTTCGGGCTGATCGGCGCGCACACGTCGATCCTCGGTGATTTCGGTGGCGATGCTGATCCGCGGGCATGGGGATCGGCTTCGCGTTCATGCCCGCGATGGCGGCAGCCTTCGCGTCGCTCGATCGCTCCGAGCTGTCCCACGCGACGCCGCAGCTGAACGTGCTCCAGCGCGTCGGCGGGTCGATCGGGACCGCGGTGCTTGCCGTGGTGCTGCAGCGCTCGCTGGTCGGCGCGCACACGCTCGTCGGCGCAGGCCAACGCCTACGGCACCGCCTTCTGGTTCTCCGCCGGCCTCACCGCGCTCGCGATCGTGCCCTGCATCATCCTGGTGCGCGCGGAGCGCGCCGCCCGGGCCGCGAAGGGCGACGAGGGCCCTCCGCCCGAGGTGCTGGCAGAGGTCGTGGCCGCCTAGCGGCGGCGTCAGCGCAGGCTGACCAGCAGCGGCGGGTGGTCGGACATCGCCTGGCCGCCGGCCAGCGTCCGGTCGGGCCTGACCACCTCGCCGGTGGGCTCGAGGCCGCGCACGAACAGGTGATCCACATCGCGGGCCGCCACGTGTGCGATCTCCGGCCGAGGGGCCTGCGGGTCGCGCAGGTTCAGGTCGCCGCCAAAGACGAGCGGCGCGTCTTCGGCCCAGTCGAGCGCCAGCGTCCAGGCGCGCGCGAGCTCCTCGCGGGCCAGCCGCGGCACCGTGCTGGCGTGGAGGTTGGCCACGCAGACGCCGTCGGCCAGCCGCGCGAGTTGGAGCACGCGCCGCTCGGGCCAGCGCCTCAGGCGCACGGCGCGGTGGGCCGCGATCGGCGTGCGCGCGACGATCGCGTTCGCGCCCCCGCCGTTCGACTTGATGAGATCCGGCCAGCGCCGGGCAACCGCTCGGCGCAGCGGCAGCAGCTCGTTGCGCGAGGTGAGGGCGCTGCGCTGCTCGGCGCCGGCCGCGCGCGCAAGCGATGGCGGCCACCACGGCGGCACCTCCTGGAGGAAAGCGACATCCCACTCCCAGCCGGCGATGCGTTCTGCGAACTCGCGCTCGAGGTCACGGCCGGCACCCGGGAGTGATCGTCCGTGGAAGAGGTTCCAGATGAGGACCTTCATGACTCCGCGTTTACAGCAGCAATGAGGGGTGGACGGAAGTGGCCGCAGTCCCAGATTCGCGGCACCGTCCTGCTTTGACAACCTATGCGGTTGTAAAGGCAGGACGGTGGCGAGAAAACCGCCTCGGGCCGCCCTTATTGCCGTAGTAAACGCCGGTCAGACGCGAACAAGCGGCGTGACCAAATCCCCGTACAGCCGGCGCGTCTCGCGGGCCACCGCGGCCCAGTCGAACTGGAGCACGTGCTCGCGGGCCTCGGCCACGAGGCGCTCGCGGGCGGCGTCGTCGGCCAGCACGTCCTCGAGGATCTCGCCGAGCGAGCCGGAGTCGCGCCAGCGGAAGCGCCGGCCCACGCGGCCGTCGCCCGGCACGACCTCGCGCAGGCCGCCGGTGTCGGCCACGATGCAGAGGCGTGCCCGAGGCCATCGCCTCGAGGGCGACGAGCCCGAACGGCTCGTAGATCGAGGGGACGATGCAGAGGTCCGCGACGCGGTAGAGCGAGTGGAGCATGTCGTCGCCGACCCAGCCGAGGAACGTGCCGCGCGAGCTCAGCCCGAGCCGGCGCGCCTGGCGCTTCAGCTCGGCCTCGGCCGTGCCCGGTGCCGGCGACCACGAAGCGCACGTCGCCGAAGCGGCGGATCACCTGGGCGAGCGCGTCGAGCGCGAGGTGGAAGCCCTTCTCGTAGACCAGGCGGCCGACCAGCAGCACCAGCCGCTCGTCCGGCTGGGCGTACTTCGCGCGCAGGGCGTCGAGGTCGGCGGTCGACGTGGCTCGAGGTCGTGGGGGTCGATGCCGTTCGGTATCACCGAGATGCGCGCGCGGCGGCACGCGGAAGGTCGTGCCCACGTGGCCGCGCATGTAGTGCGAGCAGGTGATCACGTGGTCGGCGCTGCGGACCATCGGCCTGCTCGACGGCGTGGATGTGGGACTGCGGGTACTTGTCGACCCAGCCCTGGTGGCGGCCGTACTCGGTGGCGTGGACGGTGACGAGCCAGGGCAGGCCGAGACCGCGGGCGAGCGGCTCGGCCGTGCCGGCCACCAGCCAGTCGTGCGAGTGGACCAGGTCGAAGTCGAAGCGCTCGCAGAGCTCGGTGCCGAGCACGCGCATGTGGGTGTTCATCGCGTCGACCCAGCGCACGAAGGCGTCGACGTCCTTGGGGTAGGCCGGCTCCCGGACGCGGTGCACGATCACGCCGTGGCGGTCCTCCTCGGCGGGCAGGTGGCCGCCGCCGCGGGTGAGCACGTGGACCTCCGCGCCGTCGGCCACGAGCTGCTCGGACAGCTTTCGCACGTGCCGAGCGAGTCCCCCCTCGACGACCGGCGGGTACTCCCAGGAGATGCAGCAGGATCCGCATGGTTACGCGCCCGGCAGCCTACCGAGCCAACGCCGCTCCAGCACGGCCAGGTCGTCGTGGGCTCCGCCCAGCGACGTCCTGCCAGCCCGGGCGCGACGGCAGGCGGGCGCCGTCGCCGCGAACCGCCACCGCCACCAGCACGTCGCCTCCGCGCAGGTAGGCGCACGACGCCGTCCGCCGGCCTCGAGCGGCTCGTAGGCGCCCGGCGAACGCCTCCGGGCGGCGCGCCCGCAGCGCCAGCAGCCGCTCGATCAGCCACAGCTTGCGGGTCTCCCGGTCGGGGCGCGCCGGCCTCGATCAGCGCCAGCAGCGCTGCGCCGCCGCTCCCAGTCGACCGGGCGGCGGTTGTCGGGGTCGACCAGCGCCCGGTAGGGCAGCTCGTCGCCCTGGTAGATGTCGGGCACGCCGGGGGCGGTCAGCTTCAGCAGCGAGCTGGCCGAGCGCGGCCCGCTCGCCCGCGCGCGGCCACGGTCGCCGGCGAACGGCTCGAAGTCGTCGAGGAACGGCTGGTGCGTCGTAGAGCGCCGCGGCAGAAGCGCCTGCACGCCGTCCTCCCAGCCGGCGTCCGGGTCGACCCAGCTCGTGTTGCGCTTGGCCTCGCGCAGCGCCTTCTCCATGTAGGCCTCGCACGCGCTCGCACTCGATCGGCCAGGCGCCCACCAGCGTCTGGAAGATGAGGTACTCGCTCGACGCGGTCGGGCGCGCCGCCGCCGCGCAGCGGCTCGGTCAGCTCGAACCAGCGCCGCACGCGCTCGCGCCCACTCGCTCCGGCATCGACGGCCAGCGCGCCGATCCGCGCGCGCACGTCGCCCGAGCGCTTGGTGTCGTGCGTCTGCGTGGTCAGCAGGCCCAGCGGGAAGCGCTCGGCGCGCTCGGCGTTCGCCGCGTGGAAGTCGTCGACGTCGATCGCCGAAGCGCGCCGGGATCGCCGCCGACGTCGTTCAGCGCCAGCAGCCGCGCGTAGCGGTAGAAGGCCGTGTCCTCGACGCCCTTGGCCATGACCGCCGGCGTCGTCTGCTGGAAGCGCGTGACGAACTCGGGCGGGGCAGGCTCCTCGAGCAGCAGGATGCGCGGCCAGCTCGTCCGGCCATGCCCGGCCTCCGCGATCGCCTCGCGATCGGCGTCGGTCGACCACGCCCGGCGCACGGCTCCACGTAGGTGCGGTAGACGGGCAGCGACGCCACGGCCTGCGCGAGGTCGGCGCGGCGGCTCGCGGCGAAGCTCGCGCCCCAGCCGCTCGACCTCCGGCGCGAAGGTGCCGCGCGCCTGCTCGAGCTTGGCCTCGCAGCGCAAACGTCGCGAACGGGCGCGGGTCGCCCGAGATCTCCTCCCACAGCTCGGTGAGCGGCGCCTCGCCGGCGGGGTCGACGAACAGCGCCGCCGACGTCGTTGAGGAACTCGTAGCCGACCGTGCCCGACACCGGCCAGTCGCGCAGCCGCTCGCCCGGGTCGAGGATCTTCTCCACCCACACGTGCTCGGCGCCGCCGGCGCGCAGCCGCTCGCAGGTAGCCGGCCGGGTCGGCCAGGCCGTCGGGGTGGTCGATCCGCAGCCCGTCGACGAGGCCCTCGCGCACCAGCGCCAGCGCGAGCCCGTGGGTCTCCTCGAACACCTCGGGGTCCTCCTGGCGCACGCCCGCCAGGTGGTCGATGTCGAAGAAGCGCCGGTGGCGGCCCGTGGCCGCGTCGATGTCGAAGAACTTGCGCCGCAGCGTCGGGTCGGCCCAGTAGCGGTTGGCGTCGTCGACCGCCATGTGGTTGGGCACGATGTCGAGCACGATGCCGAGGCCGGCCCCGCGCGCCGCGTCCGCCAGCGCGCGGAACTCCTGCTCGCCGCCGAGCACCGTCGGAGATCCGCGCCGGGTCGACCACGTCGTAGCCGTGCGTGGAGCCCGGCCGGGCCTGCGAACGACGGCGACAGGTAGAGGTGCGAGACGCCCAGGTCGCGCAGGTACGGGACCAGCGCCCGGGCCGCGGCGAAGCCGAACTCGCCGGCCAGCTGCAGCCGGTAGGTGGCGCGCAGCTCGGTCACGACGCGCGCTTCAGCACCACCAGCGAGCGGGCCACGAGCGGCACCTCGGCCCGGGCCGCCGAGCCGCTCGCTGTCGGGCTGCGCAGCCGGGTCGCGCGGTGGACAGCTCGAGCGCCCAGCTCGTGCCGAAGCGCCGGCTGGGCAGCGTGAACACGCAGTCCTCGCCGTGCCCGTTGAACAGCAGCAGGAACGAGTCGTCCTCGATGTCCTCGCCCCGCGGGCCGGGCGTGGTGATCTCGTCGCCGTTGAGGAACATGCCCGAGCACGCCGGCGCCGTCCTGCCAGTCGCGCCGGGTCATGCGGCGGCCGTCGGCGCGGAACCACCAGACGTCCGGCAGCCCGGAGCCCTTCTGCTCCTCGCCGCGCAGGAAACGCTCGCGGCGGAACACCGGGTGGTCGCGCCGCAGCCGGATCAGGCGGCGCGTGAACTCCACGCAGCTCGCTCTCGCGCTCGGCGTCGCCCCAGTCGTACCAGGAGATCTCGTTGTCCTGGCACCAGGCGTTGTTGTTGCCGCGCTGGGTGCGGCCCATCTCGTCGCCGCCGAGCAGCATCGGCGTGCCCTGCGAGAGGAGCAGCGTGGCCAGGAAGTTGCGCTGCTGGCGCGCGCGCAGCTCGAGGATCGCCGGGTCGTCGGTCGGGCCCTCGACGCCGCAGTTCCAGGAGCGGTTGTCGTCGGTGCCGTCGCGGTTGTCCTCCTGGTTGGCCTCGTTGTGCTTCTCGTTGTAGGAGACGAGGTCGCGCCAGCGTGAAGCCGTCGTGGGCGGTGATGAAGTTGATCGAGGCGAACGGGTCGCGGCCGTCGTCCTCGTAGAGGTCGGTGGAGCCGGTGAGCGCGCGAGGCGAAGTCGCCGGCGTCCCGCCTGGCCGCGCCAGAAGTCGCGCATCGTGTCGCGGTAGATGCCGTTCCACTCCGACCACAGCACCGGGAAGTTGCCGACCTGGTAGCCGCCCGGGCCCGACGTCCCACGGCTCGGCGATCAGCTTGACCTGGGAGAGCACCGGGTCCTGGTGGATCACGTCGAAGAACGCCGACAGCCGGTCGACGTCGTAGAACTCGCGGGCGAGCGCCGAGGCCAGGTCGAAGCGGAAGCCGTCGACGTGGCACTCGATCACCCAGTAGCGCAGCGAGTCCATGATCAGCCGCAGCACGCTCGGGTGCACCGGGTTGAGCGAGTTGCCGGTGCCCGTGAAGTCCATGTAGTGGCGCTGGTCGTCGGGCATCGAGCCGGTAGTAGGAGCGGTTGTCGACGCCCTTGAACGACAGCATCGGGCCGAGGTGGTTGCCCTCGGCGGTGTGGTTGTAGACGACGTCGAGGATCACCTCGATGCCGGCGCGGTGCAGCGCCTTGACCATGCCCTTGAACTCGCGCACCTGCTCGCCGCGGCGTGCCGGTGGCGGCGTACTCGGAGTGGGGGGCGAGGTAGCCGATCGTGCTGTAGCCCCAGTAGTTGCGCAGGCCCTTCTCGACGAGGAACGACTCGTCGGCGATGTGGTGGACCGGCAGCAGCTCGACCGCGGTGACCCCGAGCGTGCGTGAGGTAGGCGATGCGCCCGCTCGGAGGCGAGCCCGGCGTAGGTGCCGCGCAGGTCCTCGCGGACGTCGCGGGTGGCGCATCGTGAAGCCCTTGACGTGGGTCTCGTAGATCACCGTGTCGGCGAACGGGATGCGCGGCGGGCGGTCGCCCTCCCAGTCGAAGCGCGTGTCGATCACGACCGACTTGGGGATCGCGGCGCGCGTCGTCCTCGTCGTCGGGCTCGAGGTCGGCGTCCTCGTCGCCGTCGGGCACGTACGGCAGGACGTTGGCGTCCTCGCTCCCAGTCGACCGACGCCGTCGATCGCCTTCGCGTACGGGTCGATCAGCAGCTTGGCCGGGTTGAAGCGGTGGCCCTCGGCGGGCTCGTAGGGCCCGTGGACGCGGTAGCCGTAGCGCTGGCCCGGGCCGACGCCGGGCAGGTAGCAGTGCCAGTTGAGCGCCGTGCGCTCGGTCATCTCGACGCGCGTCTCGTCGTCGTCGTCGTCGAACAGGCACAGCTCGACCCGCTCGGCGTGCTCGGAGAAGAGCGAGAAGTTCGTGCCGCTCGCCGTCCCACGTCGCGCCCGAGCGGGAACGGCCGGCCCGGCCAGACCTCGGTCACGCGACCAGCGCCCCCGCGAGCGGACCGAGCTCGACGTGCCCGTCGCTCGACCCGCGGCTCGCCATGCGTCGCAAGCTGCGACCTCACCATCCGCACACGGTACGCGGGCCGGCCGCTCGGCGAAGTTGCAGACGAGCTCGAACGCCGCCGCGGCGCACCCGCAGCCAGCGGGCCTCGTCGTCGAACGCGATCTCGTCGGCGTCGCCCGGCGGCAGCCGGCGGCGCGCGCTCAGCAGCTCGGCGTAGAGCCGCGACAGCTCCGGGTCGCGCTGCGCGCGTGAGCTTCGAGCGCTCGAAGGTCGCCGGCGACCTGCGGGTCCGGCACCTCCTCGCCGAAGCTGCGCGAACGCCGCGAACTCGCGCGCGGCGGCCCTCGCGGGTCGCCTCGGCGATCTTCTGGTCGATGTGGTCGGAGAAGAACTGGAACGGCGCCTGCTCGCCGTACTCCTCGCCCATGAACAGCATCGGCGTGAACGGCGACAGCAGCGTGCAGAACGCCGCCAGCGGCCGCGCGTGCGGCGGGCAGCCGGTCGCCGAAGGCGCGGTTGCCGACCTGGTCGTGGTCCTGGCAGAAGACGACGAAGCGCTCCGGCGGGACGTCGTCGGCGGGCGCGCCGAAGCGGCGCCGGCGGAAGCTCGAGTAGCCGCCGTCGTGGACGTGCGGGCGGTGGAAGGCCTTCGCGAGCTCGGCCATCGCGCCGAACTCCGCGTAGTAGCCGTCGCGGTCGCCGGTCAGCAGCACGCGCAGCGCGTGGTGGAAGTCGTCGGCCCAGGCGGCGTCGCAGCCGCAGCCGCCGCGCTCGGGCGGGCGCATCACGCGCGGGTCGTTGAGTCCCGACTCCGGCGATCACGAGCGCGCGCGGGCTCTGCGTCGTGGACGCGCCGCGCCACGGCCTCGCACGATGTGCTCGGCGCTCGAGTCGACGATCGCGTGGATCGCGTCGAGCCGCAGGCCGTCGAGGCGGAAGTCGCGCACCCAGCCCTCGGCGCTCTGGAGCACCCACTCGCGCACCGGGTCGCAGTCGCGCGTCGTCGTAGTTGATCGCGCGGCCCCAGGGCGTCTCGTACTTCGTCGGTGAAGTACGGGCCGAAGGCCTCGAGCGCCTTGACGCCGGAGGCGCCGACGTGGTTGTAGACGACGTCGAGGATCACGGCGAGCCCGGCCTCGTGCGCGGCGTCGACCAGCCGCGCCAGCCCCTCGCGGGCCGCCGTAGGACGACTGCGCCGCGCGACAGGTAGACGCCGTCGTAGCCCCAGCCGCGCGCGCCGGGGAACTCGGCCACCGGCATCATCTCGATCGCCGTCACGCCCAGCTCGGCGAGCTCGGCGAGATGCGGGATCGCGCGCGTCGAACGTGCCCTCGCGGCTGAACGTGCCGACGTGCAGCTCGTAGATCACGAGCTCGTCGAGCGCGGGCGTCTCGAACGGGGCCGCCACCAGCGAGCGCGGCGTCGAGCACGCGCGACGGTCCGCGCAGCCCGCGCGGCTGCCAGCGCGATGCACGGATCCGGCAGCTTGCGGCCGTCGACCACGTAGCCGTAGTCGTCGCCGTGGGCCGCCTCGGTCACGCACTCGTACACGCCGAGCCCGCGTCCTCAAGCGGCAGCTCGCGCCCCGCCACCACCAGCGCGAGCGACTCCGCGTGCGGCGCCCAGACGCGGAACTCCGTCTGCCCGTCGTCGCGCGGGAAGGCCCCGAGCGGCCGTCCCACGGATAGAGCGCCCGCTCGGCGCGCGGCTCAGTCCTCATCCGGCACCAGCCAGATCGCCGCCAGCGGCGGCAGCGTGACCTCGGCCGAGAACGGCTGGCCGTGCCAGCGGGATCGGCTCGGCGCTCGACGCCGCCGAGGTTGCCCGACGTCGCGAGCCGCCGTAGAACGTCGAGTCGGTGTTGAGCGCCTCGCGCCAGCGCGCCGGCGCGCGGCAGCCCGAGCCGGTAGCCGTCGCGCGGCACCGGCGAGAGGTTGGCGACGAACACGAGCACGCGCTCGGCGTCCTTCGAGCGGCGCGCGAACGCGACCACGTTGTCGTCGGCGTCGTTGGCCTCGATCCACCAGAAGCCGGTCGGGTCGAAGTCGAGCTCCCACAGCGCCGGCTCGTCCCGGTAGGCGCGGTTGAGGTCGCGCACCAGCGACTGGATGCCGGCGTGCTCGGGCTGCTCGAGCAGGTGCCAGTCCAGCGAGCGCTCGTGGCTCCACTCGGCCTCCTGCGCGAACTCGCCGGCCCATGAACAGCAGCTTCTTGCCGGGGTGCGCCCACATGTAGGCGTACAGCGCGCGCAGGTTGGCGAGCTTCTGCCAGCGGTCGCCCGGCATCTTCGGTCAGCAGCGAGCCCTTGCCGTGCACGACCTCGTCGTGCGAGAGCGGCAGGATGAAGTTCTCGCGTGAACGCGTACACCAGGCTGAAGGTCAGCTCGTGGTGGTGGTAGCGGCGGTAGATCGGGTCCTGCTGGAAGTAGTCGAGCGTGTCGTGCATCCAGCCCATGTTCCACTTGAAGCCGAAGCCGAGCCCGCCGAGGTAGGTCGGGCGCGAGACGCCCGGCCAGGCGGTCGACTCCTCGGCGGCGGAGATCACGCCCGGCTCGCGCGCCGTAGACGACCTCGTTGAGCTCCTTGAGGAACGCGACGGCGTCGAGGTCCTCGCGGCCGCCGAACTCGTTCGGCACCCACTCGCCCTCCTCGCGCGAGTAGTCGAGGTAGAGCATCGAGGCGACGGCGTCGACGCGGATGCCGTCGACGTGGTACTCGCGCAGCCAGAACAGCGCGTTGGCGACGAGGAAGTTGCGGACCTCGTGGCGGCCGAAGTTGAAGACCAGCGTGCCCCAGTCCGGGTGCGCGCCGCGGCGCGGGTCGGCGTGCTCGTAGAGCGCGGTGCCGTCGAAGCGCGCGAGCGCGAAGTCGTCGCGCGGGAAGTGCGCCGGGACCCAGTCGAGGATCACGCCGAGCCCGTGCTCGTGCAGGCGGTCGACGAACGCGCGGAAGTCGTCCGGCGAGCCGAAGCGCGGCGTCGGGCGCGAAGTAGCCGGTCACCTGGTAGCCCCACGAGCCGCGTGAACGGGTGCGCCATCACCGGCAGCAGCTCGATGTGGGTGAAGCCCATGTCGCTCGCGTAGGCCGACGAGCTCGTCGGCCAGCTCGAGGTAGGTCAGCGAGCGGTTGCCCTCGAGCGGGTTCAGCCGCCACGAGCCGAGGTGGACCTCGTAGATCGACATCGGCCCGCCCAGCGGCTCGGCCTTGCGCCGCGCTGCTCGAGCCACTCCGCGTCGCGCCCACTCGTGCTGCGGGCTCGTGCACGACCGAGGCCGTCTTCGGCGGCACCTCGGTCTGCGAACGCGACCGGGTCGGCCTTCAGCCGCAGCTCGCCGTCCGGCGCCGAGGATCTCGTACTTGTAGCGCGCGCCCGGCGCCGACGCCGGGCAGGAACAGCTCCCAGATGCCGCTCGAGCCGAGCGAGCGCATCGGGTGCAGCGCGCCCGTCCCAGTAGTTGAAGTCGCCGACCACGCGACGACCGCGCGCGCGGCCGGCGCCCAGACCGCGAACGCCGTGCCGGCGCACGCCCTCGATGCTCGCGCACGTGCGCGCCGAGCCGCTCCCAGAGCTCCTCGTGGCGGCCCTCGCCGAGCAGGTGCAGGTCGAGCTCGCCGATCGTCGGCAGGAAGCGGTACGGGTCGTCGATCGTGAGCGTGCCGGCCGTCGCCGTAGTCGACCTCGAGCTGGTAGCGCGAGCGGCAGCTTCGCGCCCTCGACGCAGCCCTCGAACACGCCGCCGGGGTGGACCTGCTCGAGCTCCACGCTGCGTGCCGTCCGCGAGCTGACGCGGTGACCGTCGCGGCCGCGGGCCGGAACGCGCGGACCACCACGCCGCCGTCGTCCGGGTGCGCGCCCAGGCACCGCGTGCGGGTTCGCGTGCTCGCGCCGCGACCAGCGCGTCGAGCTCACGCGTGGCCACGTTCATTCCGTCGTCCAGCAGTCGCGCGATCCCCGCCACCGGGATCGGCGACCCAGTCGGGTCGGTTGTCGAGCTCGTAGCGCAGCTCGTAGACGGCCTTCTCGAGCTCGAAGACCGCCAGCAGGTTGCGCGATCGCCTGCTCGCCCGGCGGCAGCAGCGCCGGCGTCGACGTGCGTCGAGGTAGCGCTCGAGGAACGCGCTCGCGCGCGCGCTCCTCCCAGCCCTCCGGCGCCGGCCGCGCCGCGCAGGATCTCGGCCGCCGACGTCGACGTAGGCGAACGAGCGCAGCATCCCCGCCACGTCGCGCAGCGGCGAGCGCTTCTGCCGCCGCTCGGGCAGCGGCCGCGCCGGCTCGCCCTCGAAGTCGAGGATCACCCAGCCGCGCGTCGGCGAGCAGGGTCTGGCCGAGGTGGTAGTCGCCGTGCGTGCGGATCACGCGCCCGCCGACGCCGACGCTGCGCGCAGCAGCGCTGAGCCGCTCGCGCACGTCCTGCCCGCGGCCGGCGATCGGCGCCAGGCGCCTCGTCGTCGGGCAGGTCGAGGAAGACCCGCTCGATCTCCTCGTCGACGTCGCGGTGAGGATCGACAGCGCCTCGTGGCTCGGCTCCTCCGGGCGCGAACGCCGGGTCGCCGGCGTCGGAGCCGAGCGCGGTGTGCAGCTCGCGCGGTGACCGTCGCCGAGCGCTGCGAGCCGCGTCGAGGAAGCGCCTCCGGATCGCGTCGCGAGCTCGTCCAGCGCCAGCTCCCAGCCGTCGCGCGCGTCCGGGCAGGAACTCCTGCAGCGACGCCGAGCGTCGCGTCGAGCGAGCCGCCCGTCGTACTCGTACCAGCCGGCGAGCGGCGCGATGTGCGGGAAGCCGCGCGCGGTCAGGAAGCGCAGCAGCTCGAGCTCCGGGTTGACGCCCGGCTCGAGCTGGCGGAACGACCTTCAGGATCAGCTCGTCGCCGAACACGATCGACGAGTTCGACTGCTCGACGCCGATCGGCCGCACCTCGACGTCGCCGCCGAGCTCGCCGCACGCCGTCCGACGCGCGGAAGCTGAACTCGCCCTCGTCGGTCTCGATCGTCGTCGCTGGGCGTCGATCCGGCGCAGCAGCTCGCGCCCGTGCGCGGGGTCGGCCAGCGCGTCGTAGACCGCCCAGCCGTCGGCCTCGGCAGGATCACGTCCGTCGGCCCAGCCGTCGTCGGCGCGGGCGCACGCCGAGCGGCACCTGGTAGATCTCGTGCGTGCCGGTCGGCGAAGCGCGCCTGGACCAGGCCAGCACGAGCAGCGGCGGCTCGTCGCGCAGCGTGCACGGCGTCGAGCGATCGCTCGATCGCCGTCGACGTGGCGCGTCTTGGACGCGAACCAGCGCTGGCCCTCGACCCACTCGCCCAGCGCCTCCTCGTCGAGCGAGCGCGAGATCGCCGGCGGCGATGGCTGTCACGGCGTCGGTCACCTCCTCCTTCGTCCTCCTCGACCAGCTGGAACCAGTAGAAGCCGCGCGGCGCGAGCGTCAGCAGGTAGGGCAGCTCGCCGATCCGCGGGAAGCGCGAGCGGCCGAACATCTCGACCGGGTAGCGGCCCTCGTACGCCGACAGGTCGAGCTCGACCGCCTGCGCCGAGCGCGCGAGGTTGTGCACGCAGAGCATCACGTCGTCCTCGTAGCGTGCGCAGGTGGGCGAAGATGCGCGGGTTCGACGGCTCGAGCGGCTCGTAGGTGCCGAGGCCGAAGACCGGGTGCTCCTTGCGCAGCGCGATGAAGCGCCGCAGCCAGCGCAGCAGCGAGGTCGGCGTGCGCAGCTGCGCCTCGACGTTGACCGCCTGGAAGCCGTAGACCGGGTCCATCAGCGGCGGCGCGTAGAGCTGCGCGAAGTCCGCGCGCGAGAAGCCGCCGTTGCGGTCGCCCGTCCACTGCATCGGCGTGCGCACGCCGTCGCGGTCGCCGAGGTAGACGTTGTCGCCCATCGCGATCTCGTCGCCGTAGTAGAGGACCGGCGAGCCGGGCAGCGAGAACAGGATCGCCGTCATCAGCTCGATCTCGTCGCGGCCGTTGTCGAGCAGCGGCGCGAGCCGCCGGCGGATGCCGAGGTTGAGCTTCATCCGCGGGTCCTTGGCGTACTCCGCGTACATGTAGTCGCGCTCCTCGTCGGTGACCATCTCGAGCGTCAGCTCGTCGTGGTTGCGCAGGAACAGGCCCCACTGGCAGTTGTCCGGGATCGCCGGCGTCTGGTCGAGGATCTCGTAGATCGGCGCCGCCTCCTCGCGCCGCACCGCCATGAACATGCGCGGCATCACCGGGAAGTGGAACGCCATGTGGCACTCGTCGCCGTCGCCGAAGTACTCGACGACGTCGGCCGGCCACTGGTTGGCCTCGGCCAGCAGCACGCGGTCGGGGTAGTTCGTCGTCGACCTCCTTGCGCACCCGCTTCAGGTACGCGTGCGTCTCGGGCAGGTTCTCGCCGTTGGTGCCGTCGCGCTCGTAGAGGTAGGGCACGGCGTCGAGGCGGAAGCCGTCGAGGCCGAGGTCGAGCCAGAAGCGCAGCACGTCGAGCATCGCCTCCTGGACCTCGGGGTTGTCGTAGTTGAGGTCGGGCTGGTGGGAGAAGAAGCGGTGCCAGTAGTAGGCGCCCGCCACCGGCGTCCCAGGTCCAGTTCGAGGTCTCGGTGTCGATGAAGATGATCCGCGCGTCCGGGTAGCGGTCGTCGGTGTCCGACCACACGTACCAGTCGCGCTTCGGGGTTGTCGGGGCTGGAGCGCGACTCCTGGAACCACGGGTGGTCGGACGAGGTGTGGTTCATGACGAGGTCGGCGATCACGCGGATCCCGCGCTCGTGCGCGGCGTCGATGAAGTCGCGGACGTCGTCGACGCGTGCCGTAGTCGGGGTGGACCGTCGAAGAAGTCGGCGATGTCGTAGCCGCCGTCGCGCAGCGGCGACTGGTAGAACGGCAGCAGCCAGATGCAGTCGATGCCGAGCCACTGCAGGTAGTCGAGCTTCTCGGTCAGCCCGCGGAAGTCGCCGGAGCCGTCGCCGTTGGCGTCGAAGAAGCCGCGGATGTGGATCTCGTAGAAGACCGCGGTCTTGAACCACAGCGGCTCGGCCTCGAACCACTGGCGTGTTTGCGCCGAGGCGGGCGCGGGCTGCTGCGTTGCGGCCATAGGTCTAGCTCTCGACCCGCACCACGTGGGCTTGACGCACGCCCGGCTCGAGACGGACGTAGTTCGGCCCGATCCGCCAGTCGAAGCGCTCGCCCGTCAGCAGGTCGTGGACCGCGAAGCTCGGCGGCAGCCCGAGCTGCGGCCGGCACGATCGCCAGCGCCCTCCTGCGCGCTGGTGCGGGTCGATGTTGACGACGCACGATCACGGTGTTGCCGCGCGACTGCTTGGCGTAGGCGATCAGCGCGTCGTTGGCGGTGTCCAGGAAGGTGACGTTCGACGAGCTGCTGCAGCGCCGGGTTCTCGCGCCGGATCTCGTTCACGCGCCGGATCAGCGGCAGCAGCGGGCCGTCGAGCGCGCGCTGCTTGATCTCGTACTTCTCGGAGTGCAGGTACTCCTCGGAGCCCTCGCGCACGCGGCATCGTTCTCGAAGTGCTCGAAGCCGGAGTAGATGCCGTAGCTCGGGCTGAGCGTGGCGGCCAGCACGAGCCGCGCCTCGAACGCCGGCCGGGCCGCCGTGCTGGAGGTAGGCGTGGAGGATGTCCGGCGTGTTGGCGAAGAAGTTCGGCCGGAAGTACTCCTGCTCGCCGGCGTAGGCGAGCTCCGTCGACGTACTCGGTCAGCTCCCAGCGCGAGTTCTTCCAGGTGAAGTAGGTGTAGGACTGGCTGAAGCCGATCTTGGCCAGCTGGCGCATCACGGCGCGGCGGGTGAACGCCTCGGCGAGGAAGACCACGTCGCGGTCGACGCGTGGACCTCGGCGATCAGCCACTCCCAGAACGCGAACGGCTTGGTGTGCGGGTTGTCGACGCGGAAGACCTTCACGCCGCAGTCGACCCAGTGCAGCACGACGTCGCGCAGCGCCTGCCAGAGGCCGCGCCAGTCCTCGCGACTCCCAGTTGACGTTGTAGATGTCCTGGTAGCGCTTGGGCGGGTTCTCGGCGTACTTGAGCGTGCCGTCGGGGCGGCGGTGGAACCACTCCGGGTGCTCCGTCAGCCACGGGTGGTCGGCCGAGCACTGGATCGCGAAGTCGAGCGCGATGTCCATGTCCGTGCTCGGCGGCGCTGCGGTCAGCGCCGCGCAGGTCGTCGATCGTGCCGAGCTCGGGGTGGACCGCGTCGTGGCCGCCCGCCTCGCGCGCCGATCGCCCACGGCGAGCCCGGGTCGCTCGGGCGCGGCGGTCAGCGCGTTGTTGCGGCCCTTGCGGTTCGTGCAGGCCGATCGGGTGGATCGGCGGCAGGTAGAGGACGTCGAAGCCGAGCTCGGCGAGCCGCGGCAGCGTGCTTCTCGACGCCCTTCAGGCCGCCCCACGAGCGCGGGAACAGCTCGTACCAGGCGCCGAAGCGGGCGCGCACGCGGTCGACCTCGATCGGCAGCGGCTCCGTCAGCGTCGGTGCGGCCGTGGCGCTCGCCGCCGCGCTCGACGGCGGCGAACAGCTCGGGCCCGAGCGCCAGCGTCGTGCTTCGCGGTCTCGGGGATCTTCGGATCCTCGAGCGTGGCCAGCGCGTGCCTCGAGCAGCGCCCGGTCCTCGCTTGGTGGTCGCGCGCTCGAGCGCGGCTCGCAGCGAGCACCGACGCCCTCGGACAGCTCGCCGGCGAGGTCGTGCTGGCCGGCCGCGATCTTGCGCTCGAGCTCGTCGCGCCAGGTGGCGAACACGTCGGTCCAGGCCTCGATCGTGTACTGCCAGCGGCCCTGGCGTCGACCTCGAAGCTCGCCCTCCCAGCGGACGCCGTCGCGCTGCGGCGTCGACCGGTCGCATCGCCGACTCGCGCCAGCGCCGGTCGCCCGGGCCGCGGTAGCGGACGACCGCGCGCAGCATGTCGTGGCCGTCGCGGAAGATGTCGGCGGACACGGTCGACCGCGTCGCCGACGCAGCGCTTGGCCGGGTAGCGGCCGCCGTCGACGGCGGGCTGCCGGGTACTGGATCTGGATCCGCTCCGGCGGTTGGCTGCGCAGTCGAGTCGGGCACCTCGCCGCGAAGTATCCGACACCAGGCCGCCAACAAACCCGCTCGCCCCCGTTGCCCACTCAGAGTGAACGCCCCTGCCGCGCTCGAGCGGCGTCCAGCTGCACATCCCACCTCGCTGCCCGGCGGGCGCGCTCGGGCCGCGAGGCGTACCGCTTCGTCGACTGGCTGGCCGCCGCCGGGCAGACGTGGTGGCAGGTGCTGCCGCTCGGCCCGCCGGACCGCTACCGCTCGCCGTACAAGGCGCGCTCGGCGTTCGCCGGCCTGGCCGGGCCTGCTCGCCGACCCGCGCGCGCCGCGTGTCGACGGCCGAGGAGCTCGACTTCCGCGAGCGCCAGGCGCTACTGGATCGAGGACTGGGAGCGGCTTCGCGGCCGCGCGGCGCGCGTCGCCGACCAGGTGCGCTTCGAGCGCGAGTGGGTCGGCGCTGCGCGCGTACGCGGCCGAGCGCGGCGTGCGGCTGTATCGGCGACGTCGCCGATCTACGTCGCGCCGGACAGCGCCGACCACCGCGCGCACCCCGAGCTGTTCCGCGACGGGCGTGCGTGGCCGGCGCGCCGCCCGGACGCCTACACCGACAAGGGCCAGCTGTGGGGCAACCCGCTGTACGACTGGCCGGCGCTGCAGCGGCGCGGCTATCGCTGGTGGGTCGAGCGGCTGCGGCGCACGTTCGAGCTCTTCGACCTGGCGCGGATCGACCACTTCCGCGGCTTCGTCGCCTACTGGGCGGTGCCCGCGGACGCGCGCGACGCGCCGCGGCGGGTCGCTGGCAGCGCGGGCCCGGGCGGCGCGCTGTTCGACGCCGCCGCGGCGCGAGCTCGGGGCGCGCTGCCGCTGGTCGCCGAGGACCTCGGCGTGATCACCCCGGCGGTCGAGCGGCTGCGCGACGTCGCTCGGGCTGCCCGGGATGGTCGTGCTGCAGTTCGGCTTCGAGCCCGACGAGCCGGACAGCGCCGCACCGCTTCGAGCACCACGCCGAGCACGCGCGTCGTCTACACGGGCACGCACGACCACGACACGGTGCGCGGCTGGTACGAGTCGCTCGATCCCGCGCGACGCGCGCTGGTCGAGGCCGAGCTCGCCCGCGCGCGGGATCGCGCGAGCGCCGAGCCCTGGTGGGCGCTGATCCGGCTCGCGTTCTCCTCGCCCGCGCGCGGTGGCGATGGTGCAGGCGCAGGACGTGCTCGGGCTCGGCAGCGAGGCGCGCATGAACCGTGCCGGGCGCCGGCGGGCAGCTGGCGCTGGCGGCTCGAGCGCGGGCGCGCTGACGCCCGCGCTGGCGCGGCGGCTGCGCGAGGCCACCGAGGCGGCCGGGCGGCTGCCGTCCTGACTTTTCCGGGCTATGGCCTGAAAAGGCAGGACAGCGTGGACTTCGCACTGCGGTAGGCGTAGGTGGCGTCGCCTCGCAGGCGCCTCCAGCGCGTGGTCTCGTAGCTGATCAGCGCCGACGGGCGCACGGCCGCCGGCAGGCCGTCGCGCTGCGAGCAGGTCCAGCGCCCGCTCGGCGATCGCGATCTGGCCGAAGCGCGGTCGGGTGCACGTGGTCGGCCATCACCAGGTTGCGCGCCCCGAACTGCCGCAGGTCGAGCACCAGCGCTCCGGCATCGGCCGCCGCCCGCTCCACCACGCGGTCCAGCTCCTCCACCTTCGCGCCCGCGCGCGGGCGCCCGAGGTCGAGCGGGCGCGGTCACGGTCAGCACCCTGTCGCAGCGCTCGCTCAGGAACGCCGAGCGCCTCCCGGAATGGTGGCTCGAAGGCGGTCGGCATCCCAGTCAGGCGAGCGGACGTCGTTGACGCCGATGTAGAGGCAGCCGAGCTCGTAGCGCGCCCCGGGGTGGGCGGTGCGACTTCGAAGGCCGGGATCTGCGCATCGACCACGTCGCGCACGCGCGCGCCGTCGATGGCGTAGCCCGTGTAGGGCAGCCCGAGCCCGCGCGCCACCCACTGCGCCCACGACTGCAGCGCGACTCCCCACTGCAGCTCGCCGCCGCCGTTGGTGATCGAGTCGCCGAACGCGAGCACGCCGAGCTGAGCGGCGGTTTTGGGGGCGTCGGCGGTCACCGGCGGCAGGCTAGCGCCGCCTCGCGCCCGCGGCTCGCGATAATCCCGCGCCGTGTGGGTAGAGGCGCCCGATCTGCGACGCGCTGCCGGCGAGCTGGCCGAGCGCCTGCCGGCGCCCCTCGCTCCGCTCGCGACAGCTGGCCTACAACTACCGCTGGAGCTGGGACCCGGACGGCCACGAGCTGTTCGGCTCCATCGACGCCGAGCGCTGGGAGCGCTGCGGGCGCAACCCGGTGCGGCTGCTTCAGGAGGCTCCCGCGCGCTCGCTGAGGCGGGCCGCCGACGACGCCGGCCTGGTCGAACGCGTGGCCGCGCTCGAGTCCAGGCTGCGGGCGGATCTAGAGCGCCCGGACGCGGACGGGCCGGTGGAGTCGCAGCGGCCCGTGGCGTTCTTCTGCGCGGAGTACGGCATCCACAGCTCGCTGCCGGTCTACTCCGGCGGCCTCGGCGCGCTCGCCGGCGACCTGGTCAAGGAGGCCTCCGACCGCGCCCTGCCGTTCGTCGCCGTCGGGCTGATGTACCGCCAGGGCTACTTCCGCCAGCGGATCGACGCCTCGGGCTGGCAGCACGAGTACTGGATCGACACGGATCCCGAGCCGGCTGCCGGCCGCGCTGGTCAGCGGCGAGGACGGGCAGCCGCTCACAGGTCAGCGTGCCGATCGGGGGAGGTCGAGGTGCAGCGCGCGCGTCTGGCGCGTCGACGTCGGCCGGGTGCCGCTCTACCTGCTCGACACCGACCACCCGGAGAACGACGCCGCTCGCGCGCTGGATCAGCTCGCGCCTCTACGTGGGCGACCCGCGGTACGCGGCTCGCGCAGTACATCGCTGCTCGGCGTCGGCGGGGTGCGCGCGCTGCGCGCGCTCGGCATCGAGCCGGGCACGCTGCACCTCAACGAGGGGCACGCGGCGCTGGCGCCGCTCGAGCTCGCACGCGCCGACGTGGCCGCCGGCGCCTCGCCCTCCGACGCGCTTGCCGCGGCCGCCGCGCGCACCGTCTTCACCACGCACACCCCGGTGCCCGCCGGCAACGACTCGTATCCGGCCGCGCAGGTGGAGGCGGCCATCGGCCGGCCTCGCCGGACGAGCTGGGCATGCCCGCGTCGGAGCTGATCCGCCTGGGTCGAACGAACCCCGACGATCCGCACGAGCCGTTCGGCGTCACGCAAGCTGGCGCTGCGCCTGAGCCGCGCGCCAACGGCGTCAGCCGCCGCCACGGCGAGGTGGCGCGCGAGATGTGGCACGGCGCTGTGGCCGGAGCGCACGGTCGACGAGGTGCCGATCGGCCACGTGACCAACGGCGTGCACGTGCCCACCTGGGTCGGCGCGCCGATGCGCGAGCTGCTCGACCGCCACCTGGGCGACGGGCTGGCGCGAGCGCGCCGACGATCCCGCGTCCTGGGCCGGCGTGGACGCGATCCCAGACGACGAGCTGTGGGCGGCGCGTGCCGAGCAGCGCGGCGAGCTGGTGCGCTTCGCACGCGAGCGCAGCGTCGGCGACCGCCTCGGGCGCGACGACCTCCCCGAGTACGTGGAGGCCGCGGCCCGCACCTTCGACCCCGACGTGCTGACGATCGGCTTCGCCCGCCGCGTGGCCACCTACAAGCGGCTCGACCTGCTGATCGCACGACCCCGAGCGCACGCTGAGACTGCTCGGCGGCGAGCGTCCCGTGCAGGTGGTGCTCGCCGGCAAGGCCCACCCGCGCGACGAGGAGGCCAAGCGGCTGCTGCAGGCGCTGTTCGAGCTGAAGGGAGCGCCGGTGGTCGCCGAGCGGGTGGTCTTCCTCGACGACTACGACCTGGCCACGGCGGCGCGCCTGGTGCAGGGCTGCGACGTCTGGGTGAACCTGCCGCGCCCGCCGCTCGAGGCCAGCGGCACGAGCGGCATGAAGTCGGCGATCAACGGCGGCCTCCAGCTGAGCGTGCTCGACGGCTGGTGGGCCGAGGGCTACGACGGCGCAACGGCTGGTCGCTGCCGGGCGACATCGATGCCGACCACGGCGCCCAGGACGCGCGCGACGCCGCGGAGCTCTACCGCCTGCTCGAGGACGAGGTGGTGCCCGCCTTCTACGAGCGCGACGCAGGCGGCCTCCCGCCCGCCTGGCTCGCCCGCGTGCGCGCCTCGCTGCGGCTGCTCGGGCCCGAGTTCTGCGCCACGCGCATGCTGCACGACTACGTGGAGCGCGCGTACCGGCCACCCGGGCTCGGCGTGAGACACATCGCCGGTCTGTACACTCGCCGCGCGCGGGCGGCGCTCGAGGGAACCGAGAGGAGAGCTCCGCCCGTGTCACCGCTGACCCGTACTCGCTCACTGCTTGCCGTCACGGCTGCAGCCGCCCTGCTGGCGCTGCCGGCCGCGGCCGCCGCCCGCGACACCACCGTGCGCTCGTTCGACGGCACGTCGCTCGTCGTGCACTTCTTCCCGGCCGCGCATCTGAAGCACGGCGCGCGCGTGCCCACCGTGCTCGTGGGCCCGGGCTGGAGCGCGCCCGGCTCGACCAACCAGAACGGCACGACATCCACCGGCGGCGGGGCGGTGGGGATCGGCCCGCTGCGGCGCGCCGGCTACAACGTGCTCACCTGGGACCCGCGCGGGTTCGGCGGCTCGGGCGGGACCGTGGAGGTGGACAGCCCGAAGTTCGAGGGACGCGACGTGTCAGCGCTGATCGACTACGTGGCTCGCCAGCCCGAGGCCCAGCTCGACGGGCGCCGCGACCCCCGCGTGGGCATGGCGGGCCCCTCGTACGGCGGTGGCATCCAGCTCGTCGCAGCCGCGATCGACCATCGCATCGACGCGATCGTGCCGGACATCGCCTGGAACTCGCTGCAGACGAGCCTCGGCAAGAACGACACCGTGAAGTCGGGCTGGGGGCTCGCGCTCTACGCGGCCTCCGCGGCGGCGGGCGCCAGGCTCGATCCCGAGATCGTCACTAGCGCGACGCAGGCGGCCGGCTCGTTCCTCCAGGACGCGGCAAGTCGCGCCTTCTTCACCTCGCGCGGGCCGGGAGACCTCGTCTCCCGCATCAAGGCGCCCACGCTGCTGATCCAGGGGACGGTGGACACGCTCTTCACGCTGCACGAGGCGGTGACCAACTACGGCCTGCTGCGCGCCCACGGTGTGCCCACCAAGATGCTCTGGTTCTGCGGCGGGCACGGCATCTGCCTGACCAAGCCGGGCGACACCGGGCGCATCCAGCGCGACTCGCTGGCGTGGTTCGCGCGCTACCTGAAGGGCCGCCGTGGGGTCGCCACCGGGCCGGGCTTCGAGTGGCTCGACCAGAACGGCCGCTCCTACTCGGCTCCCCGCTGGCCGCTCCCCTCGGGCACCCCGCTGGCGGGCGACGGTTCGGGCACGCTCTCGCTCGTCGCGGCAGGCGGCTCGGGTCCCGCGCTGGTCCCGCCGGGCTCGCTGGGTGCGATCCCGCCCTCGATCGCCGGCCAGTTCGCCGCCGCCAAGGCCGCCAATGCCGTGAACGTGAAGATCTCGCCGCCCCGCTCCACCGCCGTGGTGGTGGGCGCCCCGCGACTGACGATCACCTACACGGGCACGGCCCCGACGAGCAACGCTCGCGTGCTCGCCCAGATCGTGGACGGCGCCAGCGGCAAGGTGCTGGGCAACCAGATCACGCCGCTGCCGGTGACGCTCGACGGCCGTCAGCACAGCCTCAACCTGCCGCTCGAAATGGTGGCGGCGACGATGAAGCACAGCTCGCGCTTCACGCTCCAGCTGGTCGCGCAGAGCACGATCTACAACACGCATCCGGCCGGCGGGTCGGTGCAGTTCACGAAGGTGCATGTCACGCTGCCGACGGCGAAGGTGGCCCACTAGCGACCAGGGGTACGATCAGCCCGTCGTCTGGCACAACCACACGGGCAATCAGAGCTGCAACCCGCGTCAGATCGTGACGCCCGGGCCCGGCCTCCACGACCTGGTGGAGCTGGTCAAGCGGGCGGAGCGCGAGGGCACGACGGTGCGCGCGGTGGGCGCGGGCCACTCGTGGTCCGACGTCACGCTTACCGACGGCTACCTGATCGAGCCGCTGCACCTGAGCGGGCTGCTGCCGCTCGAGGAGGACACGCTGCGGGCGGAGATGCGGCAGCGCTCACTGGTGCGCGTCCTGGGCGGCACGCCGCTGCACGTCCTGAACGCGGCGCTGGACGAGCTCGGCCTCGCGCTGACGAACATGGGCGGGTACGACGCGCAGACGATCTCAGGCGCGGTGTCCACCTCGACCCACGGCTCGGGCCTGCGCTGGGGTCCCTCCCCCGAGATGGTCCGCTCGCTCGACCTGGTGGTGGCGGGCGGCCGGGCGCTTCGCATCGAGCCGGCCGGCGGTCCCACGGATCCGGCGTCCTTTGCACACCCGGAGCTCACTCTCGTCCAGGACGACGCTCGCTTCCGCGCCGCGATCTGCGGCATCGGCACGCTCGGCCTGATCCATTCGCTCATCATCGAGGTGCGCGAGAAGTTCTGGCTGAACGAGGTGCGCACGCTCTCCACCTGGGAGGACGTCAGGCCGACGCTGACCGAGGACGGCGTGCTCGGTGAGCGCGACCACTACGAGCTGTTCCTCAACCCGTATCGACGACACGACGGCACCCACCGCCTGCTCGTCACGCGCCGCGCCGAGACCGAGCCGCCCACCGGCCTGCCCCGCGACAAGCTGCAGCGCAACCTGCTCACCGAGCTCGAGTCGTCGCTGCCGATCACGGGCGTGCTGCTGCGGCTGCTGGCGCGCTTCCTGCCATCGCTCCTCACCAAGCGCTTCGACTCCCTGCTGAAGGACATGGTGGACGACGGCTACACGAACGTCTCGTACAAGGTCTTCAACATCGGCGAGGCGAACCACCTGCCCGGCCTACTCGATGGAGCTGGGCGTGGCGCTCGAGGGCGGCAGGCACCTCGAGGCGGTGGACCGCATCCTCGCGATCGCTCGCGAGCGGGCGGCCGAGCGCATCTTCCACACGTCCCCGATCGCGCTGCGCTTCGTGGCGCCATCGGATGCCCACGCCTCGATGATGCACGGGCGCGCGACGATGATGATCGAGCTGATCATGGTCGCCGGCAGCCGCGGCGGCTACACGCTGCTCGAGGGCTACGAGGAGCGGCTCGCCGACCTCGACGTGCGCCCCCACTGGGGTCAGTACAACACGCTCAGCGCCGAGCGCATCGCGGACCTCTACCCGGCCTGGGACGAGTGGATGGCCGTAGAGCGCGAGTTCAACTCGAGCGGCGTCTTCGACTCGTCCTTCACCCGCCGGGTGGGGATCTCGTCCGGCCGCTAGCCGGCGGCCTCCGCTGGGCTCGCGATCGGCGCCTCGGCCGCCGCGGGTGCGGCGATCTGTCCGCGTCGCGCGCGCCGATTGGCCCTCGCCCGCTCGATCGCCAGCACCGCTCCGTACACCACCACCGCGTAGACCCAGCCGGCCAGCACGTCGGTCACGTAGTGCTCGCCGCCGTAGACGAGCGTGAACGCCATGGCCAGCGGATAGGCCACGAGCAGGATGCGCTGCCACCAGCGAGCTCCGCTCCAGAAGAACAGCAGGATCAACACGGGGAAGGCGGCATGGAGCGACGGCATGGCCGCCACCTCGTTCACATAGCCGTTGCCGTTCTCGAACAGGCCCGCCGCCGGGTAGAGGCCGTCGGTGTGGTTCCACATCTCGCCGATCACGCGGTGGATGTAGGGCAGGTGGCCCTGCTGCGCCGCCAGCCACGGCGGCGTGGCCGGGAACAGCACGTAGGTGAGGAAGCCCACCGCGGTGAGCGCGAGGATCATCGTGCGAAAGCGCCGGAACTGCGGATAGGCGTAGCGCCAGAGCAGGGCGGCGACCACCACGGTCGCGAAGAAGTGCGTCATGTAGACGCCGAAGACTCCGTAGTCGTACCAGCGCACGGCGAACGGGTGATAGAGGTGGTCTTGGAGCCAGACGGTGGGGATCGGCGAGCCGAACAGCGTGCGGTCCACGTCGATCGCCGTGGTGGTGTGCGGGGCGATGCCGAGGTTGTCGGCGCCGCCTCGCGCGATGTCGTAGACGAACAGGATCCCGACGAACGGCAGCCAGTCGAACACGAGCCCGCGGAACCAGCGCTTCACGTCGCCGAGCGAGAGCAGCAGCAGCCCGAGCATCGACCAGACGAAGACCCAATCGCGCGAGATCGTGAGCCCCTCGGCGGCCACCATGCCCACGCTCACGCCGATGAAGAAGAGGATCCCGATCGCCCACGCGAGCCGGCCGCGCAGCCGTCCGCGGATGCGCGCTACCGCGATGCCGGCGCCGCCGGCCTCGTTCGCTCCCCGAATCATCGCCTCCCATCTTAAGTCGAGCTACTGTGCCTGGTGCCATGCAGGCGCTTCCATTTCTCGGGCGCCGCCCCCGCCTGGGCGACGCGCTGATCGTGGCCGCGGTGCTCGCGATCGCCGTCGCCGCGGTGGTCAACGGCGTCAGCCAGGTCCGAAACAACCACGGCACGAAGCGCGACATCGCGACCTTCAACAGCTACCTCGCCGGCAACGGCGGCCGGTCCGGCTACGGCAACCCGCGCGTGCGTCTGCACTCAAAGCTCGACAGCGTGTGCGCCACGCACCGCCTGCCGGATTACCGGGTGTGCATGGACATGACCGCGGGCCACGGGAAGGTCGTCGACGTCTACGAGATCGTGCGCGACCCAGCGGGCGGCTCGCGCCGGGTGCCGTTCAACCCTGGCCGAGCAGGATCGTCCAGCGCTGCGCCACGAAGTACGCAAACAGGCTGAGCGTCGCGAATCGCAACCGCCTGTCGTTTGAGAGCGCGGCGAAGGGAAGCGGCCAGAGGGTGTACCAGCCGAGCATCCAGGTGCTGGACACCACGAGCACGAGCATCGCCCAGCCGATCCCGGCGATCCAGTCGGCGCCCCGCCACACGCGCCAGAGCAGCCACGCGATCGCCCCGAGCTCGAAGACGTGGAGCAGGGAGCGCACGAGCGGCGTCACGCCCGCGAGCCCCACGACGTGGGTCAGCTGCGCCGGGATGCTGTCGCCCGAGACAAGCTGCTGCTGCGTGCTGAGGATGTGGAAGAGGCGGAACACGTCGGTGCCGAACACGGCCAGCGACAGCGCCGCGACCACCGCCACCCCGGCCACGACTCCGGCGAGCTCCCGCCACGGGCGCCGGTCGCGCAGCAGCATGAACGGGAGCGCCACGATCGAGGACGCCTTCACCGCGGCCGAGGCGATCAGCGCCACCCCACCGGAGGCGCTGCGCCCGGCGAGCACCAGCGCCACTCCGGACAGCGTCAGCGCGAGCATGATCACGTCGTTGTGGCCGCCGCCGATGCCGTAGGCGAGCCAGAGCGGGTTGAGCCCCACCCACATCGCGGCCGGAAGCGGTGCGCGGCCGAGCCGCTCGGCGCAACGCCAGACGAGCGCCACGGCACCGAGCCCGGCCAGCGCGGTGCCCACCTTGATCGCCCACAGGCTCGTCGCGGGCCCGAGGTGAGCGAGCGGGTAGGTCACGATCGTGAACAGCGGCCCGTAGGCGCTCGGCACGTGGCGCCAGCCCACGAACCTGTAGACGGCGTCGTGCGGAGCCACCGCCGGCCCGTGCAGGTACGGGTTCACGTGGTGGAAGACGCCGAGCCGGGCGTAGCTCAGGTAGCTGAAGATGTCCTTCGAGAGCAGCGGCGGCGCGAGGGCGAACAGCACGTGAAGGCCCACGATCGCCGCGAGCACCCAGCGCACCGGCAGCCTCGCCCCCCACCCGAGGACCGCCAGGTAGCAGAGCGCAGCGCCCACGAGCAGCCACAGGAACTGCGCGCCCGTGAGGCTCCCGAGACCGAGCTGGACCAGCGGCCCGGACAGCGAAGCGGGCAGCCCCCGCCGCGTGGCCGGCACGAGGAACGACTCCCGTCCGCCCGCTCCCAGCGCCATCGCCGCCAGCATCACGGTGAGCAGGGCCAGCGCGACCAGCGCCAGGCGATCGCCTCGCTCGCCGCCGGCCACGCGCACCGGCGCGGCCGTCGGCCCCGAGCGCCTTCGGCCGCGCACGGGCGCGGGTTGGGTAAGCGAGCGCGTCAGTCCGGGACCCCCTGCTGGAGAGCTGCCGCCGCCTCCTTCCCCAGGTGGTCGTGCAGCAAGATCGCGCGCGGCACGAGCAGCGGGTGCGCGGCCCGGTAGCGGTAGACCGTGAGCGTCTTCACTCGGAGCGCCGACACCAGCCGGAAGCCCCTGACGGGCGCCCGCGGCACGGGCACGCCCGCGTCGGGCCAGCCCACCAGGTCGATCTCGCTGACGCTGGCGTGCAGGCGCAGGATGCGCTCGGTGTCGTCGGGCAGGTAGTACTCGAGCGGGTCGTCACCGGTGGCCGGCACGACGAGCGCGCGCGGCCCCGTCAGGGTCCCGAGCGCCCGCGCCACCCCGCGCCAATCGGGCCGCTGCAGCCGCGCGTCGAAGTCGATGGCGACCGTGGTTGCCAGCAGGCAGCAGCAGAGCGCAGCGGTGATCCCCGTGCCCAGCCGCCTCGCCGAGGGCAGCCCGCAGGCGAGCGCCACGATCCCGGCCAGCGGCACCCAAGCGGCCAGCAGGTTCCGCGGAAAGAACCAGTCGAGCCCCACGAGCGCCAGGGCCAGCGGCACGAGCACCGCCGCGCCCCCGACGATCAGCGGCACGCGCGCATCCAGACGCTCGCGCACTCCGCCTCGAACCACCAGCAGGAGCACCGCGGCGGCCACGAGCGCTGCGGTGGCCACCGACAGGACGATCGCCGGCGAGTCCGACGGCCCGAGCACGAACGCCTTCAGCAGATCCCCGACCCGGTTCGCCAGCGGGATGTCGGAGATCCAACTCGCGTGGCCGCGGTGGGCTTGATAGAAGGCGAGCGGTACCAGCGCGGCACCGACCACGCCCACGCCGCCGATCGCCGCCCAGCGCTCCCTCGGCGCCCCCACGCGCGAGCGCAGCAGCCAGAGCGCCTCCGGCAGCAGCAGGAAGACCGCGAAGTAGTGCGTGCTGAGCGCCAGCGCCGAGCTGACCGCCCACCAGATGAGGTCCCGTCGCGAGCGTCCACGCAGCGCGCGCAGGAAGAACAGGAACGAGAGCGTGCCGAGCAGCACCAGCAGGATGTAGGCGCGCGCCTCCTGCGAGTACCAGACGAGCACGGGGCTCACGGCCGCGAGCGCCGCCGTCGCCAGTGCCGGCGCCCGCCGGGGGGTGAGCGTTCGCATCGCGAGGAAGGCGACCGGCACGGTGGCGGTCCCGATCAGCGCCGACAGGGAGCGCAGCCCCACCTCGGAGATCCCGAAGACGCGCGTCCAGAGCCAGGCCAGGACGTAGTAGAGCGGCGGCGTGTCCTCGCTGCCGGGGATCTTGCCGAGCGTGGCGAACAGGCTGTGCTGGAGGATGCGGTGGGCTGTGACCGCCTCGTCGTGCCAGAAGCTCTGAACGTCGAGCGTCGAGAACCGAAGCGCAGCCGCAACCAGCGTGAGCGCGCCGACGAGCACGAACTCGGGGCTCACCGCGCGCGCTCTCGGCCACCGGGCGCGGCGTGCCGGAAGCGACAACCCGGCGCGAGCTGTGGTGTGCGGAGTCGTGACGGTTCCTGGTCCGGAGGCGCACGAAAAAAGCAGCCGTACGCGGGGAATCCAGTATTCCCACCGCCGTGTTGGCTGTTGCCGCTGTCGTGTTGGCTGGTGTTAGGGCGTGCGCCTCTAAGCTCCGGCCATGACGTATTTCCGCGCCGTGCGCATCTACTCCGCGATCGAGTCGCTGATCTTCGCGGTGCTGCTCATCGTGTGGATCGGAGGGATGTCGCAGCACACCCAGCTCGTGATCGGCTGGATACACGGCATCGCCTGGATCTGTCTCAGCATCGCGGTGGCGGTGGGCTGCCGCCGCGGCGTCTTCCCCTGGCCGCTGCTGGCCGCCACGGTCTCGCCGCTCGGCCCGTTCGGTTGCACGGCGGGGATCGAGGTGCTGCGGCGCCAGCAGCTCAGCGCCCAGTCCTCCGTTTAGTTCCCGCGGCCGGCGTCTCTAGCCGTTGAAGCGCCCGGCAGGCGCGCCGCCGCCGTAGGGCGCGGGCACGGGGTGACCGTTCGCGCTGAGCGCGGACGTCAGCTCGATGCGGGTCGTCCCGCGGATGTAGAGAGCGCGGTCGAAGGCGGCGCCGTAGACGTCGAGCAGCGCGAAGAACACGTCCACGGTGCTGACCAGGTCGCCGTCGCGCTCCGCCGTCAGCTCAATGGCGCGCCGCTCCACCTCCCCGACCATCCGGCCGCTGGTGTCGCGCCGGCGCGTGATGCGCACCGCATTCGGCATCGCGGTCGTCTCGAGCGGAGCCTCGCCCACGCCGAGCGCCTGCATGGCCAGGCCCACCTGTCCGTGCATCCTCAACACGCGCACCCAGCGCTCCGCCTCGTCCTCGTGGGACGCGGCAAAGGGCACCGCGGTACGTGCCAGACCCAGGACGATCGCCGCATCCTGCGACAGCCGTATTCCGGTTTGCTGTTCGAGCATCGAAGCCACCTCCATGCTTGTGCGGTCGGTGACTATCGCACGGGGCTGGAGGCCCAGGGCGCGCGCCTCCACGGATGTTCGAGGTCGGGCGCCTACGCGCCGTCGAGCCACTCGCGCATGCTCACGTGATGGGCCACCACGGAGTCGTCGCGCAGCTCGCGCTCGATCTCCTCGAGCAGCCCGAAGCGCTCGGCCACCACGTTGTGCTGGTGGATCGTCTCCAGGTTCTCCTGGCGCGCGAGCACGAAGTAGTCCGGGCCGAGCGACCCGAATTCCGCCACCGCCATGCGGATCATCTCGCGCACGCAGTCCTCCACGAAGCGGGGGCGGCGATGCGCCTTCTCCACCACCTCGACCTCGTCCGGGCGCTTCATCAGCTCGTAGATCTCGGAGCTCATCGAGTCCTCGACCATCTTCAGGAGCGTCGAGGCCTCGATCTCCTTGGTGCAGCCCTCGGGGCAGCCCACGTAGAGCGTGCCCAGGCCGCGCTGGTTGTGCGTGGCCACCGGCACGTGCTGCAGGACGCGCTCGATCTCGTCGTCGGTGAAGCCGTCGGCAGCCAGGCGCTCCGTCGCCCGGGCGGCCACCAGCTCCTGCGCGCAGGGGCAGGCGGTCATGCCCTGGGCCTGCACGCCGATCAGCCGTCGCGTGCCGGACTCCGACGCCACCGCCGAGCCCAGCATCGTGTACAGCTCCTGAGTGAGCACGCCGGAGACGGGCGCCGGCTTGTGCTCGGGGTAGCGCGCCTTGATGCTGATCTCGGCTCGCCGGGCGCCCTGGCGCTCGCGCACTCGCTCGGCGATGTGGGCCGCCAGCGTCTCCGCCTTGAAGGCCTCGCCGAGGACGACCTCCTCGATCGCCTCGTTCACGATCTCCTCGAAGCGCGACATGTGCGCGCCCTTCTGCTTGGGCCCGAGATCGACGAAGCACTCGAGCTGCGCGTAGAAGAGCTGCTCGTCGCCGTTCGCCTGGATGCGCACGACCTTCTCCACGCCGGTGACGCCCACGCGCGAAAGCGAGACGTGCGTGGTGGGGCGGCGCGCCTGAACGTCCTCGAGAGTCGGGAGTGGTTCGCTCATTACGGAGCTTGCAAGATAGCTGCTGCAGATTGGTGGCAATCCGCGCAATCGAGGGTATAGTGGCGACAGGCTCGATGCACCCGAACGCCCCTGCGGCGCGGGATAAGACTGGCTCAGCCCATCGCGGTCGATACCGCGTTCGTAGTTGACATATGAGTTTCACGGGTCGATACGGCCGCCTTTCTGGGCGTCGAAACACGCATCTAGGAGAGTGGGTTGAGCGCAAAGGAAAACGTTGGGGTTCTCGAGCCCACTGAGGCCGACGCTCCTTTCAGCGAGGTAGAAGAGCTCCAGGTCCTCGTCACCGAGGGACGTGAGCGCGGCTACCTGACGTACGAGGAGATCGCGACCTGTCTCGAGGAGGTCGAGGTCACGAAGGAGCAGGTGCAGGAGCTGCACGCGCACCTGGTGGAGCACGGGGTCGAGATCCTGTCCCAGGACGGCAAGCCGGTCACGCCCGACCAGCCGTTCCCCGCCGAGAAGGACCCCACGGCGCCGAAGAAGGTGGAGATCGACCTCACCGTCGAGCCCAGCCTCGACTCTCTCCGCCTCTATCTGCGCTCGATCGGCCGCGTGGGCCTGCTCACCGCCGATCAGGAGGTGAACCTCGCCAAGCGCATCGAGCGCGGCGACATGGCCGCCAAGCAGCACATGATCGAGGCCAACCTGCGGCTGGTCGTCTCGATCGCCAAGGGCTACCTCGGTCGCGGCCTGACGTTCCTGGACCTCATTCAGGAGGGTTCGCTCGGGCTGATCCGCGCCGTCGAGAAGTTCGACTACCGGCGCGGCTACAAGTTCTCGACGTACGCGACCTGGTGGATTCGCCAGGCCGTGACCCGTGCGATCGCCGACAAGGCGCGCACCATCCGCATCCCCGTGCACATGGTGGAGAAGCTGAACAAGGTCGTGCACGTGGAGCGCCAGCTCGTCCAGGACCTGGGCCGCGAGCCCACCCCGGAGGAGATCGCCAAGGAGCTCGAGTGCACCGCGCGCGAGGTGAAGGACATTCTGCGCATGTCGCAGCTGCCGATCTCGCTCGAGAAGCCGATCGGCGAGGAGGAGGACTCCGAGCTGGGCGACTTCGTCGAGGACGAGACCGCCGAGTCGCCCTTCGAGCTGGCCGTCGAGAACCTGCGCCGCGAGAACGTGCGCAAGGCTCTCGACGCCCTTCCCGCGCGCGAGCGCGAGGTCATCGAGATGCGCTTCGGCCTGAAGGGCCACCAGGCGCGGACGCTCGAGGAGGTCGGTCGCGCGTTCGGGGTCACCCGGGAGCGCATCCGCCAGATCGAGAACAACACGCTGAAGAAGCTCGAGAGCCTGCCCGAAGCGCAGCGGCTCAAAGACGCCTCGGTCTAGCCTCTAGAATCGACGACCGCTCGGGGGGATGTCCGAGTGGTTAAAGGAGACGGGCTGTAAACCCGTTGGCTTAGCCTACGCAGGTTCGAATCCTGCTCCCCCCACTGTCTTGACGCTGGCCGGCGGGGCGAATTCGCATTGATCGCAGCCTTGTCCGTGCTATGGCACGGAAAAAGCTGCAACCAGACAACCCCTGGGCCGTCGCGGGTCGCCAACACGGTGTCCTCACCAGAATGCAGTTGCTGGCGCTCGGGTTCTCGCCGGAGGCGATCGATCACAGGATCGAATGCGGTCGGCTCCACCCAGTGTCGAGGGGGGTCTACGCGGTTGGTCGGCCCGAGCTCACCCGACGAGGCGTGTGGATGGCGGCGGTGCTGAGTTGCGGCGCCGAAGCGGTGCTGAGCCACTTCAGTGCGGCGGCCCTCTTGGGGATTTGGCGGGAACGGCCTCACGCGATCGAGGTCTCGGTCCCTCCTCAGACCTTCCGCAACCGCCCGGGGATAGTCGCCCACCGCCGCTCCCTCACCGCGCACGAAACGACCGTCCGTCACGGCATTCCAGTGACCGCCCCCGCCACGACGATCGTCGACATCGCGCCCGGACTCACCCGCCACGAGCTCGAGGCCGCGATCAACGAGGCCGACAAGCTCGACCTGATCGATCCCGAGGCGCTGCGGGAGGCGGCCGGCGAGGTGGGGCGAAGGCGCGGCGCGTCCAACGTCAGACGGGTGCTCGACCGCCGCACCTTCACCCTCACCGACTCCCAGACCGAGCGGCGCTTCCTTCCGATCGCCCGCCGCGCCGGCCTATCGCTCCCGCAGACACAGGTGTACGTCAAACGACTTCAAGGTCGACTTCTACTGGCCGGATCTCGGCCTGATCGTGGAGACGGACGGTCTGCGCTACCACCGCACGCCGGCCGAGCAGGCCCGCGATCGCGTACGCGACCAGACCCACACCGCCGCCGGCCTCACCTGCCTGCGCTTCACCCGCGCGCAGGTGCGCTTCGAGCCGGTGCACGTCGGGGCGGTGCTCAGCTCGGTGGCGGCGCGTCGTCGAGCTCAGGGATGACATCGACCGTGACGACCACCTTCGGCTCGTCCCAGTAGAACGCGACCCTCGTCTCCCAGTACTCGACCCGGTCGGGCTGAGCCAACCCGCCCTCGTGGAGCAGTTGCCGCATCCTCTCCTCAGCCGCCTTGAACTCGTAGACGCGGATCACGCGACGAAGTCTGCGCGGCGCGATGGATCCGGCGGGGACCCTGTCGCAACAATCGCGCGTCCGGCCCGCAACAAACTAGCGATGGACGGCGGCCAACAGCGACGCGTACGACCTCACCAGGAGCGCTCGTTCCTGGGCCAGCAGCGGGTCGTCCACGTCGCAGCCGGCCGCGACCCAGCGGTCGGAGACCTCCATCGCCTCCGCTCGAAGCGCGGCGGCCTGGCGGACGTCCGCGGGATCCACGCCGTAGGTGTACGCGTACAGGTCCCGCAGCGCCCCGATCAACGCCTCGCCGGACTCGGGCCGGCCGCCGTGCTGGTCCTCGCGGTGCGCGCGCCACCACTCGACCTCCAGCTCGGCGGCGCGAACCGGGTCGAAGCTCGCTCCCCCGCTCGCCACCAGCAGCCGGTAGAAGCGCGTCATCAGGGCACGGGCTGCATCCGGGTCGTTGTCCGGGAACGGTGCCCACTTCTGATTCGCGCGCAACACGAGCCAGGCCCCGTGAAGCGTGTCGCGCCAGCCCATCTCGAACGCGGCCCGGACCAGCCCGACCGACGCGATCAGGAACGCGCCCCACTTGCGGCGGTAGTACGTCTCCCAGGCGCGAGTCTCGAGCTTGCCTACGGAGCGGGGGTCGAACGAGCGCATCGTGACGATCTACGCGCGCGCGCACGATGCGGTTCACCCCACTTCGCTACCCTCGCGCGCATGGGCGAACGAACGAAATACACACCGGGCACATTCAGCTGGGCTGACCTCTCCACGACCGATCAGGAGGCGGCCAAGGCGTTCTACGGCGGCCTGTTCGGCTGGAAGGCGCAGGACCTGCCGGTCGGCGACGAGGGCGCCTACTACTCGATGCAGCTGGTCGGCGACAAGACCGTGGCCGCCATCTCCGAGCAGCCCCAGCAGCAGCGCGACGCCGGCGCCCCGCCGGCCTGGAACAGCTACGTGACGGTCGAGAGCGCCGATGCGGCGGTCGAGCGCGCCAAGGAGCTTGGCGGCGCCGCCCACACGCCCGCGTTCGACGTGATGACGGCCGGGCGCATGGCCGTCCTGCAGGACCCGCAGGGCGCGTACTTCATGGCCTGGGAGCCGCGCGACAACATCGGCGCGGGACTCGTGAACGCGCCCGGCGCGATGTGCTGGAACGAGCTCACCACGCCCGATCTCGACGGCGCGCAGGCGTTCTACGGCGGGCTCCTCGGCTGGACCTTCGAGGCGTTCGAGGACATGCCGATGAAGTACTTCGTGCAGAAGGTCGGCGACCGCGCGAACGGCGGCATGCACGAGCCGAACCCGCCGGGGACGCCGCCCCACTGGCTCGTCTACTTCGCCGTCGAGGACATCGACGCCGCCAGTGCCAAGGCACAGGAGCTCGGCGGCAGCCTGATGGCCGGGCCGATGGACATCGGGATCGCGAAGATCTCGGTGGTCGTCGATCCGCAGGGCGCCATCTTCGCGCTGTACGACGGCCAGCTCGAGGGCTAAGCGGCCTTGTTCCTGCTCCACACCTCCTGCGGCTCGCGCCTCGCGCTTGGCCGTCAGGCGAGGGCCGCAGACAGCTAGACTCGACGCTCGCGCGCGCCGACTTAGCTCAGTTGGTAGAGCACCTCCATGGTAAGGAGGGGGTCATCGGTTCGAGTCCGATAGTCGGCTTGGCTCCACAGGGCTGAACCCGGAACGTGCCGACTCCGGGCGCACCCTCACTGCTGTCTGCGCAGGAGGGCTGAGACGCGCTGTCGCGTGACTCCGAAACGCTCGGCGATCTGGTCCATCGTCATACCCTCGGCATAGAGCGCCTCCGCCTCGGCTCGGCGGACGTTCGCTCCGGAGCGGTCCAGCGCCGCCGAGCTCTCCGTGACCAGCTGAACGATCAGCGGCCCGTCCTCATTGGCGACCGCGTCCCGGTATTCGAGGCCCTGCGCCCGCGCCCGCCGGATCCGGCTCATTCGTTTCTTGATCAGCGTCGCCCGCTTCTCGTTGGCGTCGATGACCTCCTCTAGTGCCGCCAGAGCTCGGAGGAACGCGTCGTCAGCCATGGGTTCTTTCTCGGATCATGTTTACGAAACGGCTATTGCGGCAAGAGCTATTGCGGCAAATGACTATTGCGGCAACCCCTATTACCTACCCAATAGGCCCGATCTTATATCGGACGACCCCGACGCAGGACGGAGGTACCGTTGGCACTCGCAAGCGACTTCGCAACCTCAAGTCACGTCACCCGGACGGCGGCCCGGCCCTCGAGCCGCCCAACGCGCAAGGACCGCCGGCATGGCGGCAGCACGGCCGGCGCCGGACAGGTCGTCCGACAGATATCTCGATGGACTGCTTTTCCGTCGCTACCAATGCGACGGGGATCTGGATGCCCGCGGCCAGCTGATCGAGCGCTACCTGCCGCTCGCTCGCAGCCTCGTGCGCCGCTATGAACGCCGCGGCGGGTCCTTCGAGGACCTCATGCAGGTGGCGAGCTTGGGGCTCGTGAAGGCGGTCGACCGTTTCGAGCCGGAGCGCGGGTTCAGCTTTTCGAGCTACGCGGTGCCGACGATCTTGGGCGAGCTGCGACGCTACTTTCGCGACTCCCAATGGGCGCTGCACGTGCCGCGCGAGATGCAGGAGCGAGTCATGAAGGTCAACGCCGCCGTGGAGCGACTGTCCGGCGAGCTGGGGGTGTCACCGAACCCCGCGCAGCTCGCGGACGAGCTGAAAATGCCGGTGGAAAAGGTCCTCGAGGCGATCGCGGCCAACGCCGCGTACGACACCGCCTCGCTCGACACGCCACTCCGCTCCAGCGACGACGAAAGCCAGACCATCGCCGCAACCGTCGGTGAGACCGACCGGCGCTTCGAGCTGATCGAGGCCGGCGCGTCGATCGGCCCGGCGCTGAAGGCCCTGCCCGAGCGGGATCGCTTGCTCCTCCAGCTCCGCTTCGTGGAGGACCTCACCCAGACCGAAATCGCGGAGCGCATGGGCATCTCGCAGATGCACGTCTCCCGCCTGATTCGGCGGGCACTCGAGGACATACGCTGCCAGGCGGAGGCGGCCTAGATGAAGCCCGGCTGGTCGAAGGCCGGATTCGGGTAGCGGTAGAAGCCCTGCGCCGCTCGCGACGCCGAGGTGGCCATTCTGGATGAAGTGCTCGTCGAGGTAGCGGGCGGACTCGAGCGCCCCCGTGTTCGGGGTGGTCTCCCCGATCAGCTTTGCGACGTGGTAGACGACGCCGAGACCCATGCGATCCATCATCGCGAAGGGGCCGATTCCGGTCTGCAGGGTGATCATCCAGGTTCGATCGATGCTCTCGGAATCGCTGACGCCGCCCACGAGCAGCTCGAGCGCGGCTGTGCACCAGGGGACGAGCAGACTGTTGATGACGTAGCCGCTCTGCTCCTTGCGAATTGGGATCGGCACCAGGCCGATCTCCTCGGCGAACTGCAGCAGACGGTCGAACACTGCCGTGTCGGTGCCGGGGTGGCCCATGACCTCGCCGATGTTCGAGTCCCAGACGCCGATCGCGAAGTGCAGGGCAAGGAACTTCTGCGGCCGGTCGACGAAGCCCGCCAACGCGCTCGGCGGCGAGGGTCGAGGTGTTGGTCGTGAACACGGTCCGGGCCGGGGCATGCCGGGATGCGTCGCGCCAGAAGGATTCCTTGATCGACAGCGACTCGGGCACGGACTCGCTGATCAGATCGGCGTCGCGCACAGCCGCCGCCAGGTCGGTCGTGTAGCTGAGCCGGGCGAAGGTGTCGTCGATCTGCTTCCGGGTGGCGCCGCGCCGCTCGATGAAGTGCTCCGCGTACTCCCGATGCAGCGCCTTCGCCCTTCTCGCAGGCCGTCGGGGATCGCGTCGTACACGACGACGTGCTTGCCGTGGAAGGCCATCTGCCAAGCGACTTGGGAGCCCATCGTCCCGGCGCCGGCGGTGGTGATCTTGGTGAAGCTCATCCTGGCTCTCCTTGCGTCGTCAGAAGGTCAGCTGTGCGCCCGTAGATATCGCTGCCACCGATCTCTTCGACGGTGAACGTCCGCTGATGGCGCGAGCGGCCGAGGAAGGCCCAGCTCCATGAGATCAGCGCTCCGAAGCGATTGCGGAAGCCCGTCAGGAAGGCCAGATGGACGAGGAGCCATGAGAGAAAGCCCGAGAACCCCGCCGTAGCTCAGGCCGTGGAAGCTCACGATCGCGCGCCCACGACCGATGGCCGCCATGTTGCCGAGATCGCGGTAGCGGAACGGCTTCCCCTGCAGGCTCGCCGTCGAGGCGTCGCCTGATCGTCCGCGCGACGTAGATTCCCTGCTGCATCGCGACCTCGGCGACGGCGGGGAGCCCGCGGAGCATCATTGCGTCGCCGATGACGAAGACCTCGGGGTGGTCGGGCAAGCGTGCAGTCGGCTCGCACGGCCACCCGGCCGCCACGATCGCAACTCCGCACCGGATGCCTCGGCCAGGATGCGCGCCAGGGGCGAGGCTTGCACGCCGGCCGCCCAGACGACGGTGTGCGTCGCGATGCGCTCCATGCCGGTCGGGGACTCCACGTCCATGCCGTCGCCGTCGATGCTGGTCACTCGTGTCCCGGTGCGGACCTGGACTCCGATGCGCTCGAGCGCCGTTCTTGGCTTTCAGGGACAGGCCATCACCGAACGTCCTGAGGATCTGCTGGTCGGCTTCGACGAGGAGCACGACAGCGCTCTGGGGTCGATCGCGCGAAAGTCCTTCGCCAGCGTCCGGCGCGCGAGCTCGGCGATCTGCCCGGCGACCTCGCACCCCGTCGGCCCGCCGCCGACTACGGCAAAGGTGAGCCACCTCCGGCGCTCGGCTTCCGACGGCGCCGACTCGGCCAGCTCGAACGCCGCAAAGATCCGGCGGCGCAGGTTGAGGGCGTCGTCGATCGTCTTCATCGGGAGCGAGTGGTTGGCGAACTCGTCGCGACCGAAGTACGAGGTCGTCGATCCCGACGCGACGATCAGGCTGTCGTAAGGGAAGGTGCACGTCGTTCCAAGCGGCCGGACGCCGACGACCGTCCCGATTCTCGAGATCGAAGCCGGTGACCTCGGCCAGCTCGACGTGGACGTTCTCCTGCTTGCGCAGGATTCCTCGGAGCGGCGGTGCGACCTGTCCTTCCGACAGGATTCCGGTCGCGACCTGGTAGAGCAGCGGTTGAAAGAGATGGTGGTTCGTGCGGTCGACGAGCGTGATGTCGACGTCGGCTTTCCGAAGGAATTTGGTGGCTAGGAGGCCACCGAAGCCGCCGCCGACCACGACCACCCGATGGCGCCGGGCCGCCATCAGCATCGACCGGCCGCGGCGACGAACTCGAGCAGCGCCGTGTTGACCTCGTCCGGATGCGTCCAGGCGATGTTGTGCGGGCCGCCCTCGATCGGGACCAGCTCGACGTCGTCGAGCAGCGCCGGCAGGCGCGCCGCGGTCGACGTCGTACGGGAGGATCCTGTCCTCCGTGCCATGGACGACCAGCACCGGCACGTCGATCTTCGGCAGATCGCGCCGGAAGTCGGTCAGCCAGGTGTCCACGCACGCGTACGTCGCGAACGGCGAGCTGCCGGCGGCGACGTCGAAGCTGGCCTGCCAGGCGGGCTCGCTGATCCGGTCGGGCATGAGCTTGTCGACGTTGTAGAAGTTGTCGAAGAAGTCCTTGAAGTACGCGTAGCGGTCCTTGACGATCGCCGCCTTGATGTCCTCGAACACCTGTCGGTCGACGCCCTCCGGGTTGTCGTCGGTCTTCAGCAGGAACGGGGGGATCGCGGCGAGCAGCGCGGCCTTCCGCACCCGACTGGAGCCGTACGTCCCGAGGTAGCGCGTCACCTCGCCCGACCCCATCGAGAACCCGACGAGGACGACGTCGCGGAGGTCGAGATGCTCGAGCAGGTCGTTCAGGTCGGCCGCGAAGGTGTTGTAGTCGTAGCCGACGGTCGGCTGGCTCGAACGGCCGAATCCCCTCCGGTCGTAGGTGATCACGCGGAAGCCGCTCGCCAGCAGCTCCCGTTCCTGGCGCTCCCACGAGTTCCCGTCCAGCGGGTACCCGTGCACCATCACGACGGGATCTCCGCTGCCGTGGTCCTCGTAGTGGATCTCGATCGGAGCGTTGTTCTCCGTCCGACTCGATCCGTGGCATCTCGTCTCCCTGGCATCGGACTAGCTCAGGATCGGCTCGGCGACGGCCTCTTCGAGGCCGGCTGTCAGCCTGGACCGCGAGCGCACGAGCGACCTCCTGCGAATCCTCGAAGACGTCGAGTGCAGCGATCTTGCCCCAGCGCAGCGTGATCACGTGCATGGCGTGCTGGAAGTACCCACCGCCGTTCAGCAGCGTCGCGGTCCCGTCCCACTGCACGAACACCATCGTGCGCCACGGCGGACCCTTCACCCAGATGTCGTTGATCTCGAGCCGAAGATTGGGCAGGACGCGCGCCAGGCGCTCGAACCACAGGCGCAGGGCCTCTCTGTCGTGGCGCTCACCGCCGATCGCGTGGACCCCGCCGAAGCGGTGATGGACCCTCGGGGCGATCGACGTCATCAGCTCGTCCCAGCGACGGTCGTTGACCTCGTCGAAGGACTGGCGAATTCTCTTCTTGACGATCGAGCTGTAGAGCATCAGAGCTCCCTCCAGATTGCGAGAACGGACGCGAAGCTAGCCCTCCGCCAGCACGGTCGTGTACGTCGAATGACGGTGTTGCGCTACGAGCCCGTGCGGCGGCTCGAGCGCATCACGCAGCTTGCGTGCGCGACGTGATGCCGAGCTTCGGGAAGAGCCGGTACAGGTGCGTGCTCACCGTCCGGTGGGAGAGGTAGAGCCGTTCGCCGATCTCGCGGTTCGAGAGACCCTCGGCCGCCAGCTGCGCGATCTGGAGCTCCTGGGGACTCAACTCGGTCCACGCCTCGGGGACGCGACGGCGCGCACGCTCGCCGGAGGCACGCAGCTCGCGACGCGCGCGCTCGGCGAAGCGCCGCAGGCCGAGGGCGTCGAAGACGCGGGCGGCCTCGCGGAGCGGTGTACGCGCATCTGCGCGCCGTCGCTGCCGGCGCAGCCACCCTCCGTACGCGAGCTGCGACACGGGCCGTGTAGAACGGCCAACCCGCGGCGCTCGACGACATCGCGACCTGGAACTGCTGCTCGGCAGTCGCGACGTCGGCGAGGAGCGCCGCCGCGTAGGCCAGCTGAACCTCGAGATGCGGCGCGCTCGTGGCCGCCGCGATCTCCTCCCACTCGCTCAGAAGACCGCGAACCAGGTCGAGGTCGCCGTCACCGCGCACGGCCGCATCCACGAGGTCGGCGAGCGCCCAGCCGCGCGCGTAGGGCTGGTAGGCAGGCGTCCGCGGGGTCGAAGATGCGGACGAGATCGTGGTACGCCTCGCCCGGGCGCTCGGCTGCGAGCGCCGCCCGGCCGCGCGCGAACGCGACCAGCCCGAGCTGGGGGTTGGCGCCCATCGGCAGCGAGCGCCGCCTCGGCCTCGGCGATCAGACGATCGGCCGTTTCCTCCTCGCCCCGCTCGGCGGCAGCGATGGCATGGGCAAGCTTCGCGGCGAGCACGTATCGGAGCTGGCGCGTTTCCTCGGCGAGCCTGGCCGCCTCTGCCGCACCCGTGATCGCCATGCGAACCGCGCCGCAGTTGATGCTCGGCCCAGGCCTCGAACACGAGGCACTGGGCCAGCCGCGCCAGCCGGCCGTCGGACCGGTATCCCGCCACCGCGGAGCGAAGGAACGGAAGCGCGAGGTTGTCGGCCCACACAGCCATCGCGGCCCGACCGACGGCCATCGACTGGTCGGGACCGGCCATGTCGACCGGCGACAGCCTGCCCGACCCGGGCGATGACCTCCCGGCCCCGATGGACCGGATCGATGAGCCCGAGCGCCGCCAGACGCTGCGGATCGTCGGCCGGCACGGCGAGCCGCTCGACGATCGCCGACACGTGTTGCCTCGTGCCGTCGTCCAGCTGGTCCCAGTAGGACACGCACCGACACCGCATCGAGGGCTTCGAGGGCTCCCCGGTCGTCGCCGCGGTCGGCCAGGTCTTCAGCGACGCGCGCGAAGCGCCGGATCGTGGCGGCGCCGGACCATGCCCTCGTGAGCGTCTCGAGATCGAACGACGCCCTCGCGGCCTCGTGCGCCGGAAGCCGCCCGAGTTGGAGCGCCGCGCGAAGGAGCCGCACGGCCTCCTCCGAGCGGCCGAGCTGGTACGCGAGATCGCCCGCCCGCGCGAGCCGTAGCGCGCGAAGCCGCGGATCGGCGGACAGCCCGGCGGCCCGCTCCAGCGCCGCGAACGCAACGTCGAGGCCGCCGCGGAACCTCGCCCGATCCGCCGCGGCATCGAGAGCCGCGGCGACCTCTTCGTCCGGCCCTCGCGCGGCCGCCGCCCGGTGCCAGACGGCCCGGTCCGGATCGCCGGCGAGCGTCCGTGCGAGCGCGGCGTGCGCCAGCCGGCGTTGCTCGCCGGTTGCCGCCTGATGGACAGCCGATCTGATCAACGGGTGCCGGAACCGGAATCCCTGCTCGTCGAGCGTTCCGAGGCCGGATGCGACAGCCATCGTCCAGCGTCGACGTCGATCCGCGCTCCGAGGAGCGCCTCGGCCGCGCGGCTCAGCTCGGCGAGCTCGCCGTCGTCGAGCGCCGCGAGCAGCAGCAGCGCTCGCACGTCGGCGTCGAGCGCGGTGAGCCTCGTCGCAAAGGTCGCCTCGAGCCGAGCCGTCAGCGGCAGCGGCTCCGATGCCGTGATCGGATCGAGATCGACGGCCGCGGCCGGGAGCTCGATCAGGGCCAGCGGATTGCCGGCCGCCTCGGCGAGGATCCGCCCCTTCAGCTCGTCGGACAGCGCGGCCCCGTGCAGTTCGAGGAGCGTGCGCGACGCGTCGTCGTCCAGCCCGGCAAGGGCGAGGTCCGGGAGGCCGGCCTCGTCGAGATCACTCGGCACGCCGTCGCGAACCGCGAAGAGCAGGATCACCGGCTCCATCTCGAGCCGCCGCGCCAACGAACGCCAGCACCTCGGCCGATGACCGATCGAGCCAGTGCGCATCCTCGACGACGAGCAGCAGCGGTGTCTCGCGCCTCGCGCTCGGTGACCACGCCGAGGGTCGCCAGGCCGACCAGGAAGACATCGGGCGCGTCGCCCTCGCTGACACCGAACGCGACCTCGAGGGCCTTGCGCTGCGGATCAGGACGGTGATCCAGGCGGTCGAGGAACGGCAGCAGCAGCTGATGGAGCCCCCCGAAGGCCAAGCGCGCCTCCGACGGCGTCCCCGTCGTCGTCACCACCGTCGCGCCTTGCTCGCGCGCCCGCTCGTGCGACCGCCTCGAGCAGCGCCGACTTCCCGATTCCCGCCTCGCCACGGACGACGAGGGCACCCCCGCGCGTCCCGATCTGATCGATCATTCCGGAGAGCTGCTCCAGCTCCTGATCGCGCCCGAGGAGTGGTCGGCGGGCGAGTCCTACGGCCTTCGGATCAGCACCCGGCAGCACCCACGCCCATCCTCCTCCGAGGAGCCGCCGCTCGCGGCCAGCCTCAGCAGCTGCTCTTCGTGTCGCTGCCCGAGCAGCCGTCCTTGCCCGCGCCGCCGCTGTCCTTGTCCGTGCCGGAGCCGCCTGAGAGCTTGTCGTTGCCCGAGCCGCCGGCGAGCTTGTCGTTCCCGGAGCCACCGGAGAGTTTGTCGTTGCCGGCGCCGCCGGATGCCGTGTCCTTGCCGGCGCCTCCGGAAAGCGTGTCCTTGCCGTTCTGGCCGTAGATCTTGTCGTTACCCGAGCCGCCGGAGATGCTGTCGTTCCCGTTACCGCCGCAGATGGTGTCGCTACCGCCGCCGCCCGATACCCGGTCGTTGCCGCCGAGCGCGACGATGACGTCCGACCTGCGCGTGCCCACGATCCGGTCGCGACCGCTCGTGCCCACGATCGTCGCCTTCTTTCCGGCGCAGGTGGGCGTCGTCCCACCGGTGCCGCCTCCGCCGCCGCCCGGACCCCCGCCTGGGCCTTGACCCGGAGCCGAGGTATCGGTGGCACAGAGGGCCAACGCCTTGAATGCCTGCGGCGTGGCGCTGCCGTTCAGCACGTATGAGGCGAAGCCGCGCGCGACGTCGCCGTCGGCCGTGTTGGTAATCGAGCCGGTCTCGTCGACGGGCCCGCTGTAGCCGACCACGTAGCCCGAGAAGCTGCCCGTCGTGCCGTCGGGCGTTGCGCCCGCCGTGCCGACGCCGCCGCCGAGCGCGCGCTTGCCGCTCGGACAGGTCGCGGTCGCGGAGGCGGCCGTCCCGTTCGTGATGGTGAACGGCTGTGCTTCGACCGTCGCATCCGAGGTTTTCGAGCAGATCGCGAACACCCGGAACGTCTGGGTCGACGCGGTCAGGTTGGACACGTAGGCGAACCAACGCGTGGCCACGTCACCGTCCTCGATGCTGGCGGTGAAGCCATCCTGTCCGACCGGGCCGCTCACCTCCACGTCGTAAGCCCCCGTGTTGTCGGCGGTCGGGCCGGTGCTCGTCACGCCACCGCCGATCACGCGCGAGTCGGCGGGACAGTCCGCGCGCTTGCTCGCCTGGCTGTTGGACGCCACGGTGAAGGACGTGACGGCGAGCGTGGCGTCGGTGGTCGAGGAGCAGATCGCCGACACCTTGAAGACCCGGTCCGAGCTGGAGAAGAAGTTGCCGATGTAGGCCGTCCAGCTCGTCGGGACGTCGCCGCTCGCCGATCCGATTGGCCCGCTGAGCTGGATCTCGTACCCGCGCGCATCCGCAGTGCTGGTTACGCCGCCCCCTGTCAGACGCGTGCCGGTGGGGCAACTGATCGCTTGACTGCGGGCCTCGAGGATGGGAACGGTGAGCGTGACCGAGTGGATCGTCGCATCGGAGCCGGGCGCGCCCTGCGCGACGCCGACAGACACGGCCGCCGCGGCGGCTGCCACGGCGAGTGCGATCACCTTGGAGGTGCTGAAAATGCGGGTCCAAGCTTTCAAAAACAGGCTCCGCGAGCGACTCTAACGGGAGCGGCTCCCCCAATGCAAGGGCCTCCGGTCCGCTTTTGGGGTCAGCCTGGCGGCCCGCCCACCGCGGGCGGCGTCACTCCGAAGATGATCTGGTAGTCGCAGCCCCCGGCGCAGGTGAAGACGCTCGTCGCGTCATCGCCCGACCACGAATACGCGTACGGCTCGGCGCGCTTGAACACCTTCGAGTAGTCGATCGGCCAGGTCTTCGCCGGCGAGCAGCCCTGGGCGTACTGGCCGCGGCAGCAGTAGCGGTCGGTGCCAAACCGTGCGCAGGGTGAGATGCACCCGACGACCTGGCCCCCGTGGTGCACCTGCAGCGCCGCCGGGCATTGGACCTGGGATGTGCAGCCGACGCCCCGCTCGCAGCCGTTGGCGGAGATGCGGTTCTTCGTCTTCCCCTGCGCGATCCTGATGTACATCGGCAGGTTCGAGCCGTCGACCATGGACACGTCGTAGAAGTCGAGGTGTTGGTAGGCGTCCATGTCGTACTCCGCCAGCGTCGCCGGGATCTCGCCCCAGCCGCGGCACTGATACAGCCTGCCGCAGTCGCCGGTCTGGCAATGGCCGCGGCCGTGCTTGAAGCGACATCCCGTCCGGCCCCACAGGCGCGCATTCCAGTGATCCGGGACCTTGAACGAGACCGATCTGCCGGGGCGCAGAGTCCAACCGGTCTTGCCCGAGACCGAGCCCGGCGACGCGGCGGGCCAGATGGTCTCGCGGGTGCGGTTGATCAACGTGATCGTGCGCTCGCGGGCCACCGCCGGGCGCGCTGCCGGATCCCGCACGGCGCCGGCGGGTGCCGTCGCCGCCGGTCCCCCAAGGGCCAGCAGCGCCAGGCCAGCCGTCAGCCAGATCCTCCGCACCGCTCGCAGACTACGGCGCGGCCTGGCGGTCAAGTGGCTGAGCGCCCGCGATCTGGCACGTCACGTCGATTTCGTGGAGAGTCTGCGGGCCATCATCAATCAGCCCGAAGGAGCAATCAGGCAATGACGCCGCCCACCGGAGTCGCGACCACGTTGTTCGGCCAGCAGGTAGAGCTCTTCGACCTCTCACAGGAGGTCTCCCAGCAGACCCAGATGCACCCGCTGCACCCGCGGGTTGAGGTCTACCCGTATGAGAGTCACGCCAACTCGAAGGGGGTCCTCAACACCGGGTTCTCGTACGCCGCGCGGCTCCTGATCATGTCCGACCACGCCTCGACGCACGTCGACGCGCTGATCCACTTCGACCCGGATCCGGACGCGCTGACGATCGACCGGATGGCGCTCGACCTGTTCTGCGGCGACGCGATCTGCATCGACCTCCAGCACCTGCCGCCGCGCGCGCCGATCACCATCGAGGAGCTGGAGAAGTCGCTCGAGAAGGACGGTCTCGAGCTGCGCAAGGGCGACATCGTCCTCCTGCACACCGGGCACTTCGAGCGCACCACCGGGTCGCCGGACTACATGGATCAGTTCCCGGGCCTAGTGGCTGAGAGCGCTCAGTGGCTGATCGACAACGGCGTCAAGACCTTTGGCAACCAGGCCCCGAGCGTCGACGTCCCCGACCGCTATGACTTCCCCGTCCACATGGTCTGCCGGGCCGCGGGCGTCACGCACATCGAGAACATCGGCGCGCTCGGTGGCGTCTCGGGCAAGCGCTTCACGGTCTTCGGGTTCCCCTTGAAGATCATCCCGGGCACCGGCTCGCCGATCCGGCTGGTGGCCGCGCTGCCGGTTGACGCGTCGTGATCCACCACACGGTGATCGGAGACGGGCCGCCCGTCGTGCTGCTGCACGGCGGCACGGGGAGCTCGGAGAGCTACTGGAGCAGCCAGGTGCCGGTGCTCGGCGAGCATTTCCGGCTCATCCTCATGGACCATCGCGGCTTCGGCGAGTCGGACTACGAGGGGGAGTTCTCGATCCCCGCCTGCGCCGGGGATCTGGCGGCGTTGCTCGACGAGCTGGAGGTCGAGAGCGCGAGCATCGTGGGGCTGTCGCTAGGGGGTGCGATCGCGCTCCAGTTTGCGCTCGACCGCCCGGAGCGGGTCCGGCGGCTCGTGCTGGCGGACAGCTTCAGCGGGGTCTTCACGGAGCACTTCCGCCGCTTCATCAACTTCGCGCTGATCGAGTCGATCCAGCAGGGTGGGCACGACCTGATGTTCGAGCTGAACCTCCTGTTCGCGTTCTCCGAGCGCTACGTGGGGGAGCACGCGAGCGAGTTCGAGGAGCAGAAGGCGGCCTGGCGCGCGATGGACGTCGAGCGCTACGTCGAGTCCCTGCGAGCGATCCGCGACTGGAGCGTGGATGACCGCCTCGGGGAGATCGAGGCGCCCACGCTCGTCCTCTGGGGAACCGAGGACATCGAGGTGCCGCGGGTGTACTCCCAGCGACTGGTCGATGGCCTGCCCCACGCCGTGCTCTCACTGATCGACGGCGCGGGGCACAAGTCCTGCGCGGATCGCCCCGAGGCCTTCAACAAGGCGGTCCTCGCATTCCTCAAGGACCGCGACTGACGCGCTACGCAGGCACTGCCACCGACGTCGCCGGCGGTTTGGGGCGGAAGGGGTGTACCTCGTCGTCGCCGGGCCCGACCACGCCCCAGGTGGCCTCGGGCACCTCGTTCCAGACCCCCGGCACGTCGCCGAGCGGCTCGGACACGATCAGCCGCGTCTCGTCCGATGCCAGCTGGAAGAGCTCGCGGTCGGGATACAGGTCGCGCAGCGTGGGCACATCGGTCGTGAAGAAGAGCGTGCGCGACTTGCCCTCGGTCGAATAACGCACGGCCCAGGTGCGCTCGCCGTCGGTGGTGGCGATCGTGCCCTGGAAGGGATTGGGGATGTTCAGCCGGCTGCCGACGGCCTCGATATAGCCGATCGCCTGCTCGATCGCGCTCGGCGGATCGTCCCGGAGCCCGAACGTCAACGCGAGGTAGAACAGCACCTCTGTGTCGGTCTGGCCCTGGATCTCCGGGAAGAGAGACGGGTCGATCGCGAGCACCAGGTCACGCTTCATCGTCGCGAGCTGATTGATGTAGCCGTTGTGCATGAAGAGCCAGTTCTCGTGGCGGAAGGGGTGGCAGTTCGTCTGCTGCACGGCGCTGCCGATCGCCGCGCGTATGTGGGTGAAGAAGAGGGGCGAGCGGATGTGGTTGGCGAGCTCGTGCAGGTTCTGGTCGTTCCAGGCCGGCTCGGTGCTGTGGAAGACGCCGGGGATCGGGCCCTCGCCGTACCAGCCGACGCCGAAGCCGTCGCCGTTCGTGGTCTCCGCGCCGAGCCGCGAATGCAGGCTCTGGTCGATCAGCGAGTGAGCGGGCATGTAGAGCGCCTGGTTGATGAGGATCGGTGAGCCGGAGTACGCGAGCCAGCGGCACATTCAGCTGCTCCTTTCGGTCGTGAGGAAACGGTCCGCCAGGTTCGAGACCAGACGGTCGAGACGGCCATGTGCGTTCGCGAAGCTGCGCTGACGACCGGCGCCGTTCGAATCGGCCAGCAGGTGCACCCGCTCGAGCTCGCTCGTACAGCCCAGCGCCCGCGCATGGGGGCGGCAGCTGGCGACCAGCTCATGCACGGTCTCCCGCACCGGCACGAGTCGCCCTCCCGCAGGGTCGATCAGCCGCGCGGCCATGCCGTCCCTCGCGGCCAGGAAGCGGTTTTCGTCGAGCACCTCGGCACCGACGGCGGGTGGTGGCGAGTCGTCCTCGAGCGTCATCAGCGCGAGCGATTGGATCAGCGCGACCAGCGGGCCCACGTCCGCAACCGTGGTCTGGGCGTCCATCACCCGCACCTCCACGGTGCCCAGCCTCGGCTGCGGGCGCACGTCCCACCAGAAGAAGCTCGGATCGGGGACGGCCCCAGCTCGGATCACGGGATCGAGCGCGTCCACGTAGTCGCCGTAGCCGTCGAAGCGCCTCGGCAGTCCGGTGCGCGGGAAGGCGTGGAAGATGACCGTGCGCATGGAGTCGAAGCCGCTGTCGCGCGCCTGCCAGAACGGGGAGTTGGCCGACAGGGCGATGAGCAGGGGCACGTACCCGCGGAGCGCGTTCACGAGCCGGATCGCGTCCTCGGCATCCGGCACGCCCACATGCACGTGCAGCGCCATCGTCGGCTCCCTGTGCGCGAGCGCGCGCAGCGTGTCGTGGAGCAGGCGGTAGCGCGGGGCGGCCGAGACCATCGTCTCACCGCTGACGGTCATCGGATGCGTGCCCGAGGCCGCGACCGACAGTCCGAGCGCCTCCAGCTCAGGAGCGAGTCGGCTTCGCAGGCCGGCCAGCTCGCCGACCACCCCTGCGACGTCCGCGTGGACGCCGGTCCGCGAGCTCGATCACGGAGGCGTGCGTCTCCGGCGAGGCGTGCAACGAGAGCTCGTGCGAGAGCTGCTCGAGTGTGCCGTCGCACGACGCGGCGAGCGAGCCGCTGACGGGATCCAGGAGCATCAGCTCCTCCTCGACCCCGAGCGTGTAGCTGCGGTCGAGCGCTCCGTTCCAGCGAGCCCATTGAGGGCAGGCTTCGCCCAACTCCCCCGAATCGACATGCCAGCGCGCGACTCGCGAGACGGGCATGGGACGAAGGATGGCCGTTTGGGACCGTGCCTGCAAGGGAGGCGTGCATGTGCATGAGCCGGAAGTCCGCATCCCGTTCCCGGGCCGGGGATGGCCTAGGGTGGCGCGATGCGAATCCTCGGCCTCGTCTTCGCCGGAACGGCGACAGAGCGACGTCCGGAGATGAGCCGTTTCGTGCGCGACACGCTCGGTCTCGAGCGGATCGAGGTGGGGGGCATCGACGCCGACATGTTCGAGCTGGACGACGGCTCTCAGTTCGCCGTTGCCGGTCCGCGCGGCGGGGGCGAGACGTCGCGCACGATCGGCTTCCTGGTGGCCGATCTCGACGCGGCGCTTGCTGAACTGCGGGCGGCCGGGATCGAGGCTGGGGAGCCGGCGGCGAACGACCGCCAGCGCTACGCCCACTTCACGGCTCCGGACGGCGAGCTGTACGAGCTGGTCGAGCAGCTCAAGGCCTCCTGAGCGGTCGCTCCTCCGCTGAAGCGGCGGTCCCCGGCGGTTGGACGAATATCCGACGGCGCTCGTCCGGATCCGCACTAGCGCGCTAAAGGCGGACCCTCCCCGGTCCGATACGAGTTCCATGGGTAACCCTTGCCCAACTGGCTCGCCTGTCCGCGTTGAGGTACGCGCATGAACCTGCGGGCCCGGCTTGCTGCACGGCTTCCGGTCAGCGACGAGCGCGGCTGGCTGATCGTGGAGGTCATGATCAGCGCGGTGGTGCTGGTCCTCGCCGGGCTGGCGATCTACTCCGGGCTTGACGGCGCATCCAGCGCGTCGGGGCGCAACCGCAACCGCACGATGGCGGCCACGCTCGCGCAGCAGGACCAGGAGCGCATGCGCTCGATGGACGCGAGCGCGCTGAACGCCTACATCAAGACTCCCTACACGCAGTCGATCACCGTCGGCGGGCTCACCTACTCCGTCACCTCCAACGTCGCGTACGCGACCGACAACACGAGCAGCACGAGCTGCACCAGCGCGACGACGCTGGCCAGCTACCTGAAGATCAGCTCGACCGTCACCGACCCGACGAACAAGAACAAGCCGGTCACGATCGACAGCCTGCTGTCCCCGCGGGCCGACCTCAGCGGCGCCGCCGTGCAGATCGTCAACCGCACGGGCACCACTGGGGTCCCGGGCATCCCGGTCGCCCTCGATGAGGACTCGTCCAAGAACGACACGACCGACTCGAACGGCTGCGCGCAGTTCGGCTTCCTCAAGGGCTCGAGCTACCACGTCACCTTCTCGAAGACGGGCTACGTGGACGTTGACGGCAACAACGCCCAGACCTCACTGCCGATCACCGTCGTCCAGGGTCGCTCCACCCTCACCCAGTTCCAGTACGACAACGCCGGCGCGATCAAGGCGAGTTTCAAGGACCAGAGCGCCGGCACCACGGCGGTGGGCCGCGGCATGACGATCTTCAACACCGGCCTCTCGGGCAGCCAGGAGCGCTCGTTCTTCACGGGCACGGGCCTCACGGACACCGCTTCCGCGGTTGCGTCGGGCGGCACGATGACGACCCCGGTCACGCTGTTCCCGTTCACGAGCGCGTACTCGGTCTGGGCCGGCAGCTGCGACGCAGCCAAGCCTCCCACCGCCAACCAGAGGTCGGCGACCGTGACCCCCGGCGCCACGATCACGCTGTCGGCGAGCACCGCCTACCTGGTGCAGCCGAAGCTCACGGTCACCGTCCAGAGGCAGACCACGAGCGGCGGCAGCGTCTCGAACCTCCAGAACGCGGACGTGCGCGTCACGGACGTGTGCGGCGCCCTGTACCCCCAGATGACGCTGACCAACAGCTCCGGCGTGACCAGCTCGGGCTACCCCTTCGGCGCGCTGACCGTCTGCGCCGACGACAACGCCGGCACGCCGCACAAGGCCACCGGCACGGTCACGAACACGGCCACCGGCTCGGCGATCACGCTTCAGATCAACACCTGGCAGTCCTCGGCCGCCGGATCGTGTCCATGAGCCGCCTGCGCGACGCCCGTGGCTTCACCCTCACAGAGCTGGTGGTGGCGATGGCGCTCGGGATGATCATCCTGCTCGCCGCGTTCACGGTCATCGACCGCTCATTCCTCGGCAATAAGGCGATCGCCGATCGCGAGGACGCGCTCCAGCGCGGGCGCAACGCGCTCGAGCTGATCACGCGCCAGCTGCGCTCTCAGGTGTGCGTGCAGCAGAGCCCGGCACTGATGCCGATCACGAGCGGCGGCGACAACACGATGACCTTCTTCACCTACCTGGGCGATCCCTCGGCGGCGACGAGCGCACAGCGCGACCCGACCACCAACCAGCCCTTCCCCGAGCAGCACACGATCACGTACGCGTCGAACAAGATCACGGAGACCGACGCGAAGGTCACGAGCATCAACCCGCTCGTGGTGGCTTCGCCCTACAAGACCACCACGCTGGCCACGAACGTGATCCTGCCGAGCGGGAAGCTGTTCCAATACTTCCAGGCGGCGTCGTCCGGCAGCAGCACGGTGTCCAGCACGCCGCTCACCACGCCGCTCTCCGCCGCCGACGAGTCGAACGTGGTCGAGATGTCGGTCGCGTACAAGGTGCTGCCGAGCGGCATCGCGGTGACCGACACGGGCAACAAGCAGGCGACGACGTTCCAGGACTACGTGTTCTGGCGCGCGATCGACCCCGAGGACCCCACAGGACAGCCATGCGACAGCGGTTGAGCAAGATCTCACTGAAGGCGGAGCGCGGCTTCACGATGATCATCGTGATCGGCGTGATGCTCGTGGGCACACTGCTGGTCGCGGCGGCGTTTGCCGCCTCGGACGGCGATACGACGGTCACGCGCCACGACCAGTACTACAAGCAGGCGTACGATGCGGCCGAGGCCGGGGTCGCCTACTACCTCGCGCACCTCAACCAGAACACCAACTACTGGTCCAACTGCTACACGTCGCCGATCCAGTCGCCCGGCACCGCGTACAGCACCGCCTCGAGCCAGGCCATCCCGAACTCGGAGGCCCGCTACGAGATCGAGTTGCTGAAGGCGCCGAACTTCAGCGGCGCCTGCTCGTCCACCGCCAGCGCCTCGGTGATCGACCCGTCCACCGGGCAGCTTGCGATTCGCTCGACGGGCTACTACCGCGGGGTCAAGCGCACCGTGATCGGCACGTTCAAGCGCGAGGGCTTCCTCAACTATCTCTGGTTCACCAACTTCGAGACCCCGGACCCGCTCGCAGCCGGCACCTCCTCCAGCTGCGCCGAGTACCACCGCGACGGTCGCGCCAGCAACTGTGGAGACCAGCAGTTCATCAACGGGGACCAGATCAACGGCCCTGTGCATACCAACGACGAGTTCTACGTCTGCGGCACTCCCACTTTCGGCCGTGCCGGCAAGAACGACAGCGTCGAGGCCACAGACCCGGCCGGCTACCGGCAATGCGCGGGCTCGAGCCCGACGTTCAACGGCACGACCACGTGGGGCGCCCCGAACCTGCAGATGCCAACCACGAACGGGGCCTTGAAGAGCTACGCGGACTCGACATGGATCTTCACCGGGCCGGTGCACATCACGATTACGAGCGCCGGCGCCAGGGTCGTCAGCAGCTCCGGCACCGTCCTCAAGTCGGGCACGGGCTACCCGCCCGCCGGCATCATCTACGTGCAGAACGGGACCTGCTCGACCAGCTTCAGCGCCAGCCAGGGCTACCCGTCGGGCGGCGGTTGTGGCGACGCCTGGGTGCACTCCACCACCGATTCGGCGGCGGACCTGACGATCGCGGCCGAGAACGACGTGATCATCGATGGGGATCTCACCCATTCGAGCTCGGCGGTGCTCGGTCTCATCGCCAACGGCTTCGTGCGCGTCTACCACCCGTGCTCGAACGGGACCAACGGCAGCTCGTCTCCCGAGGACGGCAGCACCGGCTACCTCACGAGCCCCACCATCGAGGCCGCCATCCTCTCGCTCAACCACTCCTTCATGGTCGACAACTACGGCTGTGGCAACCCGATGGGCAACCTCTCGGTCACCGGGGCGATCGCCCAGCAGTTCAGAGGCACGGTCGGCACGAACAGCGGCGGCACGATCAGCACCGGCTACATCAAGAACTACAACTACGACGCGGCGCTGAAGTACCACCAGCCGCCATACTTCCTGGATCCCGTCCAGGCGTCCTGGAACCTCTTCTACCAGACGGAGCAGGTCCCAGCCCACTAACCCATTTGGGTGGTCGTCACGCTGGTGGCGACAGGGTGATAATGGCTGGGTGCGGGTCACCGGACGACACGCGGCCAGCGCTCGATCCCGCTTCGAGCTGGGTTCCGACGAGCGCCTGATCGCGCGCCTGCGCGCCGGCGACACGCGCGCGTTCGAGACGATCTACGACCGCTACGAGCGCCCGATCCGCTCCTTCTGCCGGCACATGCTCGGGCAGCCGGAGGATGCCGACGACGCGGCCCAGCACGTCTTCCTGTCCGCCTACAAGGCGCTGATCGGCACGGCGAACGCGATCGAGCTGAAGCCGTGGCTGTTCGCGATCGCCCGCAACCGCTGTCGTACGATGCTGCGCGGCCGGCAACGCGGCCTTGGGATCGCGGAGGCCGTGGAGCGCGAGCCGAGCGTGGAGGGCCTCACCGTGGAGGTCGAGCGCCGCGAGCACCTCCACGATCTGCTGCGCGACATCTCGCGCCTGCCGGAGGAGCAGCGGGCCGCACTCATCCTGACTCAGCTGGAAACCCTCCGCCACGACGACGTTGCCCGCGTGCTCGCGGTGCCGCCCGACAAGGTCAAGGCGCTCGTCTTCCAGGCGCGCGAGTCGCTGATGGCCAGCCAGCAGGCTCGCGAGACCCCCTGCCGGGAGATCCGCGAGCAGCTGGCCACGCTCAGCGGCGCCGGGCTGAGGCGCCGTACGCTCAGGCGCCACGTGCGCGACTGCACCGGCTGCCGGGACTTCGAGCTGGGGCTGGCGCGCCAGCGGGTGGCCCTGTGGGCGCTGCTGCCGGTGGCGGCCACCCCCGTGGTCAGGCAAGTCGTGATCGGTCACGCGCTTGGCAGCAGCGGCAGCGCGAGCGGCGCGGCAGGCGCGGCGGGAGGCGTGGCCGCCAAGGCCGCGGTGCTCAAGGCGGCCACGGTGGTGGCGCTTGCCGTGGCGGGCACGGGCGCGGTGCTCGCGGCCACGCACCCGCGGCAGGCGGTCGCCAACGACGGGTCACACGCGCGCGCCCACGCTCGCGCGAGCGGTGCCAGCGGCCCCGCCGGTCCTCCGGCGCACGGCACGCGGGGTGCCCGTGGGCCGCGGCCGCTGGCGGGCGAGAGCGGCGGGCCGCCTGCCCCCGGCCTCGGAGTCGGGCCGCCTCAGGGCTCCCCAGGCGCGCGACCCCCGGCGCCGCCGCTCAGCGACGAGGACGCCGACGATTGGGCCCCGCCGGCGCTCCCGGGGCAGCCGAGCACGGACACCGACCACGACGGCGACTGACGCCGCCCCTGCTCAGCGCAGCGCCGGCGCGCGCGCCCCGTTCCCCGCAGCCGCTCCGTTCGCCGAGGCGCCGTTCCCGGACGCCTCGTGGATCGGGCCCGCCGTCTCGATCACGATGCGGCAGGGCCGCACCCTCAGCAGGTAGCTCGTGATCGGGCCGAACACGCGCTCGGCGGCGGGCGCGTGCGCCATGTCGAAGTAGACGATCTCGGATCCGCGCAGGCGCGCCTCGTCGACCAGCGCCTGGCCGGGATTGCGCGTCCGGATCACGCTGGTGCGCACCTTGATGTGCGACTCGCGCGCGCGGATGCGTGCCGCGTCCAGCAGGCTGCCGGCCATGCGCTCCTCCTCTTCCATCCCGGCGTCGAGCGACAGCTGGGGTGGGACCTGGATCACGTAGACAGCGTCCACCATCGCGTCCTCGCCCACCAGCTTGGCCGCCCGCCGCAGCGCTCCGGCGCTCACGTCGCTGCCGAAGATCGGCACCAGCGCGGAGCCGTAGGCCAGCTCGCTGAACCCCTCGGGCGCCCGGCCGTGCTCGATCCGGTACTGGGTCTTCGGGTCGAGACCCTGGGCGTGGCGGTACCAGAAGTACATCGTCATCCCGATCACCATCCAGCCGATGCCGACCGTGCGCGCCTCCACGTGCAGCACCACCACCGAGACCCAGGCGGCGAACGTGCCAATGGCTCCCAGCACCGACCCGAGCGGCAGGCTGCCGCCGCGGAAGGGCACGTTCCAGGGCCCGCGGTAGGGGCGCTTGCGGTCAGGCTCCTTGTAGCGCAGCGCCACGATCGCGACGTGCGCGGTGGTGAACGACAGCATCGCCCCGAAGCTGTAGAGGTTGCCCAGGAAGTCGGTCTTCCCCGGGATCAGGAGCAGCGCCGCCAGCACGGAGAAGAAGCCGATCGTGAAGTACGGGGTCCGGTACTTCGGGTGCACGCGCGCGAAGATGCCCGGCAACTGGCGGTGCTCGGCGAGCGACCAGGACAGGCGCGAGATCCCGATCAGGCCCGCGTTCGTGGCGATGATCAGGATCGTGGACGCGAGGATCCCGACGTAGTACTTGAACGCCAGCTGGAGACCGTGTCCGATCGGCAGCGCGGAGACGATCCCCAGCACCGGATCGTTCTCGTACTTCGTGCCGAGCAGCGTGTGGTACCCCGTCGCATCGTGCGTGACCGGCAGCGCGCTCAGCGAGATGATCGAGATGCCGGCGAAGATCCCCAGCACGGCGATCAGCACGTAGTTGACCGCGCGCGGCACGTCCTCGTCGGGGTCGCGCGCCTCCTCGGCCATGTTCGACACGGTCTCGATGCCGGTGTAGGCGACCATCGAGATCGAGAGCGCGAAGATCAGCTCCTTGAAGCTGGGCGCCACTCCCAGGTGGACCTGGTTGACGAGCACCGACGGGTGGAGGACCAGCGCCGCGCCCAGCACCACCAGCGCCGCCTGCGTGACGAGGTCGGCCAGCGCCAGGAAGATGTTCAGGTTGGCCGACTCGCGCAGCCCGCGGATGTTGAGCGCGGCGAGCAGCGCGATCACCACCACGCCGCCGATGATGTCGCCCGGGTTGTGGCGCAATGCCGGGAAGAACGCGCCCAGGTAGTGCGGCACGAAGAACGCGCTGATCGAGATCGTGATGATGTAGTCGAGCGTCAGCGCCCAGCCGGCGAAGAACGAGGCGACCTCGTTGAAGGCGTGGCGGGCGAACGAGGAGGAGCCTCCGGCCTCCGGGTACATCGAGGCGCCCTCGGCGTACGTCTTGGCCGTGAGGGCGAACAGCCCGCCGGCGAAGATGAAGACCACCGGCGTGAGCCCCAGCGCGTGGGCGGCCACGAGCCCGAGCGCGTAGTAGATGGAGGAGCCGACGTTGCCGTACGCGGTGGCGAACAGGCCGGGCACGCCGACAGTCCGGCGCAGCCCCCGCTCGACTACGCGGGCCATTTGCCTCCCAGGCGTGACATCCCGCATCCAATGTTCGGATGCGGTCCGTCAACGGCCCGCTAAGAATCGCGCGCGCGGCGTAGAGATTTCGTAGAGGGACCCGCTAGGCGGGCTCGCGCAGGCGGTAGCCCACGCCCGGCTCGGTGACCAGGTAGGCCGGGCGCGACGGGTTGGGCTCGATCTTCGCGCGGATGTGCGCCACGTGGACGCGCAGGTAGTGAGTCTCGAGGTCGTAGCCCGGTCCCCACACCGCCTGCAGAAGCTGGCGCTGGGTGACGAGCTTGCCGCTGTGGCGCGCGAGCTCGCGCAGGATGTCGAACTCGATTGGCGTGAGGTGGATCTCCGCCCCGGCGCGGGTCACGCGGCGGTCCGAGAGGTCGATCGAGAGCTCCCCGACCGTGACCAGCGGCTCGTCGCGCTCGTCGCCCGAGCGCCGCAGCACCGCGCGCAGCCGGGCCAGCAGCTCCTCGGTGCCGAACGGCTTCGTGATGTAGTCGTCGGCGCCGACGTCGAGCGCCCGCACCTTCTCGCGTTCATCGCCCACCGCCGACAGGACGATGATCGGCAGGCTGCTCCAGCTGCGCACCTCGGCGCAGACATCCACGCCGCTGCCGTCGGGCAACACCAGGTCCAGCACCATCGCGTCCGGCGGTCGCACCGACACCGCGTCGAGCGCCTCGGACTTCGTCTCCGCGGTGGCCACGTCGTAGCCCGCGTTGCGCAGGATCACCCGTAGGGCGCGCAGGATCTGAGGCTCGTCGTCGACGACGAGCACGTGCTCGCTCACGTGGAGCGGGCCGGCTCCGGGGCGACCGGGAATGACACCGCGAACGAGGTGCCGTCGGACACGCTCAGCTGGATGCGGCCCTGGTTCGCCTCCACGAAGCCTCGGCAGATCGCCAGCCCCAGACCGGAGCCCCGGCCGGGATCGTGCCCACGGAAGAACGGCTCGAACACGCGCGCGCGCTGGCTCGACGGGATGCCGCGCCCTCTGTCCACCACCCGTACGGTCACGCGCCCGCCGCCCGAGCCGCCGCTGATCCGGACGGGCACGCCGTCGGGCGAGTGGTTGATCGCGTTGTCGATCAGGTTCGCGAACACGCGCTCGAGCTGGGCGGCGTCCGCCTGTACCAGCGGCAGATCCGCGGGCAGATCGATCAGCACCGGATGCTCGCCGCGGGCGGCGCGCACCTGCGCCGCGGCCCCCGAGACCACGTCGCTGAGGTCGCACCAGTCGGTGCGCGGGTGCACCGCGCCAGCCTCGATCTTGGACAGGTCGAGCAGGTCGCCCACCATCCGGGCCAGGCGCAGGGACTCGCCCTCGATCACCGACAGCAGGTCCTCACGGTCCGCCGGGGAAAGGGCGCCCTCCCGCAGGCCGCCCGCGGCGGTGGTGATCGCCGTGAGCGGGGAGCGGAAGTCGTGCGAGACGGCGTGGAGCACCGCCGTCTTCGCCAGGTCGGCGCGGCGCGTGGCCTCGGTCTCGGCCGACTGAATCGAAACTCGCTCGCGCTCGTGCGCCACCTCCATGAGCTGGCCGAGCGCGCGCGCCAGCCGCTCGACGTCCTCACGCTGCCAGCCGATGCCGCGGCGCACATAGAGCCAGCCGGAGCCGCCCCCGCTCTGCAGCCTGACGGCGTGCTCGTCCTTGGAATGGGAGGGCACCGGGCTCATGCTCACGCGGATCTCGCCGTCCGAGGCGATCCGCGGCAGCTCCTCGTCGATGCGCGCGCCCGCCATCACCGCGGAGGCCACGCGGGCCACCAGTGCCGCCTCGCGCTCGCGGACCGCGGCCAGCCGCAGCCGCGCCTCGGCCTCGTCGGCCCGCGCGCGGGACTCGCTGGCCAGCCGTCCCACCACCAGGGCGGCGACGAGGAAGACCAGCAGCGCCACCAGGTCGCGCGAGTGAGAGATGCGCAGCTGGTGGCGAGGATCGACGAAGAAGAAGTTGAGCGCCAGCACGCTGCCCACGGCGGTGACCACCGCGGCCGCCCCGCTGCGGCGGACGGCGACGAAGAGGACGGCAAGCAGATAGATCGCGCGCAGATCGCCCACCGAGGCCACGCCCTCCAGCGCGGCGACGAGCAGCGTGGCCGCCGCGATCGCCCCGATCGCCTCGAGCGCCACGATCCCGGCCAGCCTGTAGCTGGGCGTTCCCACGCTCATTGGATCCAGTCTACGGTCGCTCAGCCCGCTCCGGGCGACCTAGCGAAGCGCCGTCAGCGGAGGGAGCAGCGGACCTGGAAGATCGACGTGAAGCCCGACAGGAAGCCGTTGCGGGCGGCGCGGAGGTAGAGGCGCCAGACGCGCACGCGCTCCGGTCCGCCGAGACGGACGGCCTCGTCGAGCGAGTCGTCGAGGTTGTTGACCCAATGGCGCAGCGTCTCCGCGTAGTCCAGGCGGAAGTCCTCCACGTGGTGGACCTCGAGGCCGGCGCGCTCGAGCGCCAGGGTCACGCGCGAGAGATGCAGCGGCGCGCCGTCCGGGAACACGTAGCGCTCGGAGAAGGGGCCCGCCTCGGGATCGCCCATGCGCAGGCGCGCGATGCCGTGGTTGAGCAGCTGGCCGCCCGGGGCGAGCAGCCCGGCGAGCTGGCTGGCGTAGAGGTCGATGTTGGCCGCGCCCACGTGCTCGACCATGCCGATGCTGGCGATCGCGTCGAAGCGGTCGCCCGCGAGCTCGCGGTAATCCATCACCCGGATGTCGATCTTGTCCGCCAGCCCGGCCTCGGCCGCCTTCTGGCGCGCGAGCGCCGCCTGTGGCTCCGACAGCGTGATGCCCACCACCTCGGCGCCGTAGTGCTGGGCGGCGTGGCGGGTGAAGCTGCCCCAGCCGCAGCCCACGTCCAGCACGCGCTGACCCGGCTGGATGTCGAGCTTCTTGCAGACCAGGTCGAGCTTCTGGAACTGCGCCTCCTCGAGCGTCTGGGCGCCGCGCGAGAAGACCGCGCAGCTGTAGGTCATCGACTCGTCGAGGAAGAGGGCGAAGAACTCGTTACCCACGTCGTAGTGATGGCGGACGGCCCGCGCGTCGCGCTCACGGCTGTGGCGCTTACCGCGCGGGCGCAGCTCGACGGGGGGCGGGGAGGGCGGCCGCGTGAGCCCGACGGCGCGGACGGCGGCCACCGCGAGGCGCGCGCGATCCGCCTTCGGCAGCGGCGGCGGCTGCCAGGTGTCGAGCAGCTTCAGGGCGGCGTCCACGTCGTCGACCTCGAGCATGCCCGACACGTATGCGCGCCCGATGCCGAGCTGGCCCGGCGCGCGCAGCGCATGCGCCACGGCCTGCGGCGAGCGCACCGTGAAGTGGGGTCCACCGCCGTTCGACTGAGTGGCCGGAAGTCGCGTGCCGTCCCAGAACTCCACCTCGAAGGGCCGCTCGGGAAAGCAGCGGGCGAGCTCCTCGCGGAAGGGAGCGGTACGCGCGAACGGCATCAGGCCGCGCCGGCGAACGCCTTCAGGTCCTGGCGCTCCGGGCTGACCCGCACGACGTTCCACGCCAGGCCGAGCTTCTCCAGGCCGCGGATCACGAGTGCTGAGGGGTCGAGCTCCCAGCGTCGCAGCCCGTGGGCGGCAGAGGTGGGGAAGGCGTGATGGTTGTTGTGCCACGCCTCGCCGAGCGAGGGCAGCGAGAGCCAGAGCAGGTTGCGCGACTCGTCTCCCGTCGAGAAGCGCTTGCGGCCGAAGTAGTGGCACAGGGAGTTGATGCTGTACGTGACGTGGTGAAGCACCAGGATGCGCACGGCTCCGCCCCACAGCAGCGCGGTGAGGCCGGCCTTCAGCGAGTGGCCGATCGCCAGGCCGAGCAGGAACGGGGCAGCCAGGCCCACCACGGCCCAGATGACGAAGGTGCGGTCCACGAAGCTCACCACGGGATCCTTCATCAGGTCGGGAGCGTAGCGCCGCTTGGCACCGCGCTGAGTGTGGATGAAGAGCCATCCCACGTGTGCGTGCGCGAGACCGCGCAGGGCACCGACCAGGCCGCCGCCATGTCCCACGTGCGGGCTGTGCGGGTCGCCCTCCTTGTCCGAGAAGGCGTGGTGCTTGCGATGGTCGGCGACCCAGGAGATCACCGGGCCCTCGATCGCGGCCGAGCCGAGCGCGGCGAAGATGAAGCGCAGCCTCGGGCTCGTGGAGAAGCTGCGGTGCGTGAACAGGCGGTGGAATCCGACGGTCACCCCGAGGCCGCAGAGCATGTAGAAGATCACGAAGATCAGCAGGTCGGTCCAATGAAGCGCCTTGTCCCACAGCTGCCACGCGACGAGGCCGAGCGCCAGCACGGGGATGCCGGTGACGAACCCCGTGATCGTGCGATCACGCGTTTCATGGTTGACCGGCTCGACGTCGTCCCGGACGACGGGACTCTGGATGGCAGACAAGGGATCCCCCTTCTGGCGAGTTCGGAGCGCGGTCCCTCCCCACAATTTCCCTCCGGTGGGTCGGTCCCTGCCCCCGAGGCGCGTCAGCGCGCGGCGGAGTCTAGCCCCCAGCCGAGTTCTGGCACAACGCAATTAGCGAATTCTTAAGCTGCGTCAGGCTTCAAGCGCCGCGAGCAGCTCGATCCGGTTGCCGAATGGATCGTCCACGTAGAAGCGGCGAAACCCGGGCAACTCGTTGTCCCAGCGCACCTCCCCGAGGCGCTCGGCCAGCGCCTCGAGCTCCTCCTCGCCCGACACGCGCAGCGCGGGATGGGCCTTGCGCGCGGGCCTGAAGTTCGCCTCCACGCCGAGGTGCAGCTGGTGGGGTCCGCACTGGAACCAGACCCCGCCGCGCTCGCGTAGCGGCTCCGGCTTCTCGATCTCCGCCAGACCCAGCAGCCCACCGTAGAACGCGCGCGCCTCATCCTCCGCACCGGGCGGGCAGGCCAGCTGGACGTGGTCGAGCTCCAGGATGCCTAGCCATCTACCAGAATGACGCCGAGCCGCTCGAGCTCGGCCACGATCGCCGCCACCGCGTCGTCCACGGCGCCGGCGCCGACCTCCACCTCGGGCGCCGCCGGCGCCTCGTAGGGGTCGTCGATGCCGGTCATGCCCGCGAGCTCGCCGCGCCGCGCCCGCGCGTAGAGGCCCTTCGGGTCGCGACGCTCGCACTCCTCGAGCGGCGTGTTCACGTAGACCTCGACGAAGTCCAACTCGAGCTCGCCGTGCAGCTCGCGCGCGGCGGTGCGGTCGCGCTCGTAGGGGCTGACCAGGCTCACGAGCGCGATGGCGCCCGCATCGGCGAACAGGCGCGCGACCTGCGCGGTACGGCGCACGTTCTCGGCGCGGTCCTCCGGCGAGAAGCCGAGGTTGCCGTTGAGACCGTGGCGAAGGTTGTCGCCGTCGAGCAGGTAGGCCATGCGGCCCTGCGAGACGAGCCACTGCTCGAGCGCGGCTGCGATCGTGGACTTGCCCGAGGCCGGCAGGCCGGTGAGCCAGACCGTGGCTCCGCGCTGGCCGACCGCTCGCCAGCGCTCGTCGCGGCTCAGCGCGCCGTCGTGCCAGGTGACGTTGGGGGAGCGGGCGCCGGCGTCGGTGATCGCGCTGCCGGCCGACTCGCCGGTATGGGCCTCCACGATCATGCCCGCGCCGACGGTGTCGTTGGTGGCCTCGTCCACGAGGATGAAGCTGCCCGTGTGGCGGTTGCGGCGGTAGTCGTCCACCGCCAGCGGCGCGCTCGTGCGCAGCTTCAGCCGCCCGATGTCGTTCAGCTCGAGCGACGTGGCCGTGGTGTCGCGGTGGAGGCCGTGCACGTCCACGCGGTAGCGAACGTCCTCGACCGTCGCGTTCACCCAGCGCGTGGTCTGCTTGAGCAGCAGCCGGTCTCCCGCGGACAGCGCGTCATTGCTCATCCAGCACACCATCGCCTCGAGCGACCGCGCCCGGGCGGGACGGTTGTTCGGGCGGCAGATCATGTCCCCGCGCGAGACGTCCAGCTCGTCCTCCAGGTGGAGGACCACCGACAGCGGCGGGAAGGCCTCCTCGAGCGGGCCCTGCGGGCCGTCGATCGAGGCGATGCGGGTGGTGTCGCCCGACGGCATCACCAGCACCTCGTCGCCCGGCCGCAGCACCCCCGCGGCCACCTGGCCCGCGTAGCCGCGCCGGCCGTCCTCCTCGCCGGGGCGGATCACCCACTGCACGGGGAAGCGGCAGTCCACGAGGTTGCGGTCAGACGCCACGTGCACGTGCTCCAGGTGGTAGAGCAGCGGCGGCCCCTCGTACCACTTCATCCGCAGCGAGCGATCCACCACGTTGTCGCCGTGCAGGGCGGAGATCGGGATGAACTCCACGTCGGTCAGCTCGAGCTTGGCGGCGAAGTCCTCGAACGACTCGACGATCTCCTCGAAGCGGGTCTCCGAGTAGTCCACCAGGTCCATCTTGTTCACGCACACGGTGAGGTGGGGGACACCCACCAGCGAGGCGACGAAGGCGTGGCGCTTGGTCTGCTCGATCACGCCGCGGCGGGCATCCACGAGGACCAGCGCGAGGTCGGCGGTGGACGCGCCCGTGACCATGTTGCGCGTGTAGCGCACGTGCCCGGGGGTGTCGGCCAGGATGAAGCGCCGGCGGGGGGTGGCGAAGTAGCGGTAGGCCACGTCGATCGTGATGCCCTGCTCGCGCTCGGCGCGCAGGCCGTCGGTGAGCAGCGCGAGGTCCATCTCGAGGTCGCCGCGGCGGCGGCTCGTCTCCTCGAGCTGCTCGAGCTGATCGCTCAGCACCTGCTTGGAGTCGTAGAGCAGGCGGCCGATCAGCGTGCTCTTGCCGTCATCGACAGAGCCCGCCGTGGCGATGCGCAGCGTGCCGGCCCGGCGCTCCACCGCGGGCTCCGGCGCGCCGTTGCCCTCGATGAGGGTGAGCCTAGTCTCGGGACTCACTAGAAGTAGCCACCGCGCTTGCGGTCCTCCATGGCCGCTTCGCTCACGCGGTCGTCGGCGCGCGTCTCGCCGCGCTCGGTGATGCGGGTGGCGGCGATCTCCGCCACCACCGCGTCGAGCGTCACGGCGGTCGATGCCACCGCGCCCGTGCAGGACATGTCGCCCACCGTGCGGTAGCGCACCGAGGCGCCGAACGGCTCCTCGCCGTCGATCAGCTCGACGAACGGGCTGAGCGCGTAGAGCATGCCGTCGCGCTTGAAGACCTGGCGGTCGTGCGCGTAGTAGATCGAGGGGACCTCGAGCTCCTCCTCGGCGATGTACTGCCAGACGTCGAGCTCGGTCCAGTTCGAGAGCGGGAACACGCGCACGTGCTCGCCGCGCCGGATGCGGCCGTTGTAGAGCGACCACAACTCGGGCCGCTGGGACTTCGGCTCCCACTGGCCCGCGTCGTCGCGGAACGAGAAGATGCGCTCCTTCGCGCGGGCGCGCTCCTCGTCGCGACGGGCCCCGCCGAACGCGGCGTCGAAGCCGTGCTCGGCGATCGCGTCGAGCAGCGTGACCGTCTGGAGCCGGTTGCGCGAGGCGCGCGGGCCGGTCTCCTCCACCGCGCGGCCGTTGCGGATCGACTCCTCCACGGAGGCGACCACCAGGCGCTCGCCGAGGCTGTCCACGAGGCGGTCGCGGAACTCGATCACCTCGGGGAAGTTGTGGCCCGTGTCCACGTGCATGAGCGGGAACGGGAACTTCGCGGGGCGGAACGCCTTCTCCGCCAGCCGCACCAGCACGATCGAGTCCTTGCCGCCCGAGAACAGCAACACCGGGCGCTCCAACTCGGCGGCCACCTCCCGCATGATGTGGATCGCCTCGGCCTCGAGCGCTCGCAGGTGGGTCAGCTCGTAGCTCACGGGGAAACACTCTATTAGAGGTCAGCTTTTACCCGTTTCTCGATGGCGCAACTGGATCGCGCGCGCGACTGTAATGACGCTGACACTCCACCCGCCCCACGGGCGGTCGGGCTCCTTTAACCTTTTTCCACCCGGGCAGGGGGTGACCGTGATCGTCAATCGATCGCAGGGGGAGCGAGGTCTGGTCGGTCGTCTTCGCGACCGTGTGCGCTTCGCGGGCAGTGAGGTGCGCTGTCCATGCTGCAACGGGCGCTTCGGCCGCTTCAAGCCGAGTGCCGGGGGAGCCGCGGAGCTGGAGTGCCCGCGCTGCGGGTCGCGTCCGCGCCAGCGGCTCCTGTGGCTGTACCTGAACGCGGAGCGCCTGCTCGACACGCCCGGCGTGCGCATCCTCCACCTGGCGCCCGAGCCATGCATCGAGCAGCGGCTGCGAACGCTCGACGGCGCGCACTACGTGACGGTGGGAAGCGAGAATCCGCTTGCCGACGTGCGAGCCGAGCTCCCCTCGCTACCGTTCGAGGACGCGTCGTTCGACCGCATCCTCTGCAGCTACGTTCTCGAGGGCGTGCCCGACGACGTCCAGGCGATGACGGAGCTGCGCCGCGTGCTCGCCCCTGACGGGCTGGCCGTGGTGCAGGCGCCGGTGAGCCGCGATCTGCAGCGCACGGTCGAAGCCGGAGGGCTGCGGGCGTACGGCCGCGATCTGGACGAGCGGCTGCGCGAGGCCGGTTTCTGCGTCTGCGTGGTGCCGTACGCAGAGGAGATGGACTACTCGGCCGCGGAGCGCCATGGTGTGATGCCGAACCCGGGCTCGCTGCGCAACGACCTCTACCTCTGCAAGCGGCCGAGCGACTAGCGCTGCGCACGGCGCTCACGGGACCTGCTCGTAGGCGGCCACTCCCTCAACAGCGGGCCTCAACGCCCTCCACGTCTCCGCCAGTGCGTCCCGCTCGGAGACGTCGAGACAGAACGTGTCAAAGCCCTCCTCCATCGTCTCGTAGCCGTGGCGCGCCAGGTGCTTGCGGGCGGCGGCGCGGTCGCGCGCGGACAGGTGGTAGTGCGCGTAGATCAGGAGTCGCGGCCGCTGCTCGTCGAGGTCGATGCTTTGCAGGATCCGCCAGTCGTGGCCCTCGGTATCGATTAGCACTAGATCGACCCGCTCCACGCGGTTGCGGCGGCAGAGCGACTCGAACGTGAGCGCGGTGACCTCGCTGCTGACGGTCCGGCTCTCGATGTCCGGGATGTGCGCGGCGTGCCTCACCACCGCGTCGCGCGAGAACGCGCCGGTGCCGTCGTACCGGTCGGGCAGGGTCTCGCGCTCCTCCAGAGTGGGCTCGGCGAGGTAATAGAAGGGCAGTTGGGCGTCCTCGTCCGCCACCGCTACGTTTTCCAGCTCGATCCGGCCGTGCGACTCGTAGTTGCGTCGCAGACGCTCGAACAGGTACGGCACCGGTTCGACCATGATCCCCCGCCAGGGACGCGACAGGACGAAGGGCCGCAGGTGATCGTGCTGCTCGCCGTCATTCGAGCCGATCTCTACGAAGAACGCGTGCGGGTAGGCGTCCGCGAACGCGCGTAGGAGCTCAGGCCCGGCGAGGTTGCGCGCCAGCGGGCGGTAGCGTGTCGCGCGCCAGAAGCGCCGGATGCCTCTCACGGCTTCTCTGCCTCGAGCGTGAGCACCAGCGCGTTGTACCTGCGGCGGCTCTCTCGGCGCTCCGGGCGGTACACCGCGCCCGTTAAAGAAAGGTCATCGCGTGCTCGTGCCTGTGCAAGCGCCAGTACTCGTCCGCGCGCGGGTCGAATGCGCTCTGCCCACTCGAGCGAGCCGCGCGGGCCACAGCCCAGATGGAGCAGCTGCTCCCCCTCGTCTAGCTGGGCCGGAAGCCCGAAGCAGTTGGTGAGACACCAGGCGTATTGGGCAGTGCTCACCTCGGACGGTCTGTGCACGGCGCAGTACGCGAACTCCCGCGCTCGCTTGTTCCCTCCCCTGGACCTACGCGACGCGAGGCGACGCGTCGCGGCTTCAAGCACCCCCATCCCGCGCGGATTATTACCTCCGCATCGAGCGCCCGCGCCACTTCCCCGCCAGCCGGGCGGCGCGCCGCCAGCCGGTGCGGGCGCGCCGGTGCGACGGGTAACCGTCGAGACCGCTCCACCAGTCGCTCACGAACTCGGGCACGCCGTAGGGCTCGAGCTCAAGGTAGGCCGCGTAACCCGCCCACTCGTTGCGGGCGCGGGCGAACACCTGCCGCGGACCCTCGTCGCGATTGAAGTGCTCGGTGGCGAACGCGGGGTCGATCACCACCACGCGCCCCCGCTCGATCCAGTGCCAGGCCCACTCCTTGTCCTCGGTGCCGGGCATGTCCTCACGAAAGGGCCGCTCCCGCCAGAGTTCGGCGCGGAAGGCGCCCGAGGAGTTCGAGTACCCCCAGAACGGATGTGCTCGAGCCAGCTCGAGGTCCTGCACGACCCGTCCCGTCAACGGATCGCCGTCCGGTCCCTTCGAGTTGCCGTACGCGCATGCCACGCGCTCGTCGGCGAACGGCCGCCGAAGCCGCTCGAGCCAGTGCTCGTCGGGCGGGAACGCGTGAGCCGACAGCGCGACGATCAGCGGAGCGCGGGCCTGCGCGCTCCCAGTGTTCAGCGAGCCGCCGTAGGTGAAGCCGTCGGCCGGGATCTCGATCACGGCCGCGCCCGCCGAGCGGGCGATCTCCACAGTGCCGTCGCGCGAACCGGAGTCGACCACCAGCACCTCCATCTCGTCGGCGAGGGTCTGGGCATTCAGGCGAGCCAGCGTGGTGCCGATCCGGGCGGCCCCGTCCTTCACCCGGATCACGACGCTGACGATTGGCTCTCCCGGCACGGGGCGGATCGTACGGACTGACGCATCAGTGAACGGGATTGTGAAACCACGCGCCCTGTATGACGCGTCGCCGGGACGCCGACACGTGGGCGGTCGAGACCGCCGGGAGCGTGCGCACGACGACGGGCGCTCTTAACCCGCCAGCGACGATCTCACGCCGGCGGCCGATGCGTTGAGCCCGTCCGCGTAGCGCACCATCGCCCGCGAAGCGGCGTTGGCGAGCTTGACCGCTTGCGGGAGGACGGGCCCTTCGCATCGATTAGGAACGGGGGTGTCTGACGCTACCTGCGTGGCCACGTCGAGCTGCCCCAGCGTGAGTCTCGACTTGGCCGTGTAGGTGTGGTCCGCTGGAAGGCGGACAGTCCGGCTACCGCCATGGCGAACCTTGAATGGGGCAGCGCCCCTGCCTCGGACTTCCGAAACCGTCTGCAACCGATTTCCCCCCTGCAATCACCGGTTCCCGCACCGGCGAACTGCGCGCATGATAGGCACACCCGCTGGCGGGTTGCGTCGGTTGGCCCGGCGGCTCGGGGAGGCGGCGACGCGGACATCTGCTTCCGCCTGTGGGACGCGGGCTGGGCAATCGAGCCCCGCGAACGGGCGCTCGCGGTGGATTCGAGCCTCCAGACGCTTGGGAAGCTCGTGCGACAGTGAGCCAGCATGGAAGCCGGCGCGGCCGGGCTCGGCGACCGCCATCCGGGCTCGTTACCGCCCGCGCTGGCCCGGGCTCGCCGCCTGGGGAGCGCTCGTCTCGCGCGCGCGGGACACTAATCAGCCAGGGGAAGGCGCGATGAGGTCATCGTGGGCCCCATCGATCAGCTCACCGCTTGCGCGGTCGAGCTGGGCCGGCTGATGCCAAACTCGGCGCCGGCCAGCGCGCTCGCCCGAGCCGCCGCCAACGGCTCCGAGGCACTGCCCGTGTCGGGTGGTGATCCCGGCTTAGG
>CAVYPF010000002.1:0-212730 GCA_963770325.1 uncultured Thermoleophilaceae bacterium
CATCAGACCTCCTGGGGGCAGAGCGGGTGATTATGACACGGCGCCCGCTGTGTCTCGAAAGCTACTCGCGCATGTTGACCGGAAAGATGTTGACCGGCTCGATGGTGACCACCACTCGCCGCTCGCCCGCCCCGTCGTGCTCGCTCAGATCCGCGCCACCGTACTTGGCCCCGACCTTGCGGGCGAAGGCGTAGTCGTCGTCGGGCTCGATGCGGGCGTTGCCGCGTACCTCCATGTAGCGGTACGGGTTCTCGAGGTCGAGCAGCAAGAGACTGCATTGCGGCCGCGCCATAAGGTTGCGGGTCTTCAGACGCGAGTCATTGAGCGAGATCTTCAGCTCCCCGTCGTCGTGGAGGAACCAGACCTCGGTGATCTGGGGAAAGCCCTTACCGTCGATGGTGGCGAGCGACGCGACCTCGGCGTCGAGCAGATCGCTGTGGGATTCAGGGAAGGCGGTCATCGAAACATGGTTGCATCCGCGCCTCCCGGGAAGGTGGTGGGCGGCCCGCCGCCCTGCGTGACCGGCTGCGCCACGTAGCTGACCGAGAACGACGCCCCGCGCGAGGAGAGCGCCGACGGCGTGGCGCCCGCGCCGGCACCGGACGCGCCGGGGAAGCGGGCGTTCGCCGTGCTCTGGCCGAGCGTGACCTTGGTGGTCGACCAGGCGGAGCTCGAGATACCGCCGCTCCGTCCGTCGCCGTCCGTGGCGGACGCGCGCGCGAAGCCGACCTTGCCGAAGTCGCTCAGCCGCAGCGTGCGGCAGCGCGTGCTGGTGATGCACGAGGCCGGGGCCTCCACGATCCAGTCCGCCGAGGACACGTCGGGGTGCGACATGTGCACGGTGCGGGCGAAGGAACGGCCGCTGGTGAGGTCACGCACGCTCAGGCGCACCTGCTGGCCCGTGACCGACACCGACGCCTGCATCCGGTCGCCCGCGTGGATCGGCATCCGGATCGTCACCGCCCCGGCCGGGAGCAGCTCGTACCAGGCCCTGTAGACCGCGCGGCCCGAGCGCGTGCAGTCGATGTCCACGCCCGTCTGCTCCAGCCCCTGCGAGCTCGCGCGGAAGCCCCCGATGCCCACCCAGACGGCGGAGTAGGTCGGCTCGCCGGTGCAGGTGGCGGCGGGCACCGCCCAGCTTGCCGACACGCGCCGGAACGTCCGTTTCGAGCCTGACGCGACGTAGCCGGCCCAGTTCGAGCTGACCGTGCTTGCCGTGGCGGCGCGCGAGGGCGCGGCGTCGAGCCCGCCGGCGACCGCGGCCGCCACCGCGCCGAGCACCAGCAGCCGCGGGAGTTGCCGTCGGACGGTGGCGGTCACAGGTTCACTCTGCCGCGCCCGTCTAAGACCACCGTGAAGGTTTCGTGTGGGTTTCTTGAGAGGCGTCACAATGAGCGCCGTGAGTGAGGAGAGGACCACGCCGGCGGATATCACCGCCGCCGCGGTGGCGAGCTTCGATGGGGCTGACGACGCGCGGGTGCGCGAAGCTGATGCAGGCGCTCGTTCGCCACCTGCACGGCTTCGCCACCGAGGTGGGGCTGACCCAGGAGGAGTGGCTCGCGGCGATCGGGATCCTCACCGCCACCGGCCACATCACCGACGAGCGCCGTCAGGAGTTCATCCTCTGGTCGGACTCACTGGGGCTCTCGATGCTCGTCGACGCCCTGGCCAACCCCCTGCCCAGCGGCTCCACCGAGTCCACAGTGCTCGGCCCCTTCTACGTGCCGGGCGCGCCCGAGCGCGACTACGGCGAGAGCATGATCGGCGAGCCCGCCGGCACCCCGGCCTGGGTGCACGGGCGCGTGCTCGCGAGCGACGGCTCGCCGATCGCGGGCGCCGAGCTGGACGTCTGGCAGAACGGCGACGACCAGCTCTACGCGGTGCAGCGGCCTGAGGCGCCGGAGGACCACCTGCGCGGCCGCTTCCACACGCGTGACGACGGCAGCTACGCCTTCCTCGCCGTTCAACCGGTGCCGTATCCGATCCCGCACGATGGGCCGGTCGGCCAGATGCTCAGCGCCAGCGGGCGGCACCCGTGGCGGCCAGCGCACATCCACATGATCGTGCGCGCCCCCGGCTACCGGACCGTGACGACCCACATCTTCGACAGGGCCAGCGAGTACCTCGACTCAGATGCCGTCTTCGCGGTCAAGCCGTCCCTGCTACGCGACTTCACCCCGCGCGACGCGGCCGATCCGGAGCGCCCCGAAGGCATCGAAGGCGACTGGGTCTCAGTGGAGAACGACATCGTGCTGGTGCCGGACTAACCCGACACCCGACACCCGACACCTCAGGTCGCGAGCGACTCCAACGTATCCGCCAACACTCGCGTAGCCAGCTCGAGGTGCTCTGGCCCCGCCCACTCATCGGGATGATGGCTGAGGCCGTCGCGACAGGGCACGAACAGCATCGCCGTGGGCACGCGCCTCGCCAACCAGCCGGCGTCGTGACCGGCGGGGCTCACCATCGGCATCGTGGCCTGACCGGTGCGCTCGGCGGCCTCTCCCAGCAGTCGCAGCAGACCCTGGTCGAAGTGCACGGGCCCGTACTCGAAGAACGGCTCGCCGATGTGCACGGCCACGCCGTGGGCACCGGCCTCCGCGGCGGCCGCGCGCACGCGCTCCACCAGCTCCGCCGGGTCGTCCAGGCCGCCGCCACGCACGTCCGCGGTGAGCGTCACCCGCCCGGGCACCACCGAGGGCGCGTTGGGCTCGACCTGCAACCGGCCCACGGTGATGCTCGGCTCGCGCTCGTCGGCCTCGGCCAGCGCGGCCAGCGCCTCCACCACGTGGGCGGCGGCGCGCAGCGCGTCGCGCCGGCCCTCCATCGGCCCACCCGAGTGTGCCTCGTGCCCGACCAGCTCCATCGGCAGCCCCCGGATGCCGCGAATGCCCTGCACCAGCCCGAGGGGGATGCCCGCGCGCTCCAGCTTCGGCCCCTGCTCGATGTGCAGCTCGATGTAGGCGGCGGCAGGCACCGAGCCGGGCTCCTCGTCGCCAGCCAGGCCCAGGCGGTCCAGCTCGTCGCCGTACAGGGGCCCGTCGAACGCGGGCAGCGCCCGGGCCTCGTCCAGCGTCATCACCCCGCTGTACACGGCCGAGCCGGTGCAGAAGCGGGGGAAGCGGCCGCCCTCCTCGTTGGTCCAGTTGACAACCTCGATCGGCGCCTCGGTCTCGATCCCGGCGTCGTTCAGGGCCCGCACGGCCTCGAGCGCGGCCAGCACCCCGAAGACGCCGTCGAAGCGGCCGCCGTCCGGCTGGGTGTCGAGGTGGCTGCCGGCCATCACGGCCGGGGCCTGCGGATCGCGGCCGGGTCGGCGGGCGAACACGTTGCCGCTGCGATCGGCGCGCAGCTCCAGCCCCGCGTCGCGCGCCCAGCCCGCGAACAGCTCCCGCCCTGCCTTGTCCTCGTCGGTCAGCGCCAGGCGGCGCGAGCCGCCGGCGGGCGTGGCGCCCACCTCGGCCATCGCCATGTGGTCGGCCCAAAGCCTGTCGCCCCGGACCGCCGCGGCGGCGGAGCGGCTCACGCCGGATCCCGCACGAGCTCGGTCGTCGAGCAGTGCACGCCGCCGCCGTTCTTCTGGATCTCGTCATAGGGGATCGTGACCACCTCCACGCCCGCACTCCTGAGGATGTCCGCGCTGCGCGGGCTGCCCTCGGCCATCAGCACGCGTCCGGGGCTGATGCACAGCAGGTTGAGCCCCCACTCCTCCTCGGGCGCCGCCTCGATCGTCTCGATCCCCAGTTCGCGCAGCTGCGCGAGGAAGTCGTAGGGGAGGCCGCTCGGGTCCACCAGCGCGCGGTCCACGTCGACCATCGCCAGGTGCAGGTCGATGTGGATGCTGTAGCCCGCGATCGGCACCACGATCAGCTCCACGCCGATCAGCTCGAGCAGCACGCGCAGCTGGCGCGCAGCCTCCTGGTTCACGCGGATCGAGGTGCCCAGCGCGGCCAGCCCGGGGCGCAGCTTGCAGAACGAGCCGCCCTCAAGCGTGCCGGTGCCCGTGATCGTGCCGAGGATCGGCACCCCCAGCGCGGCCAGCGCGCGCGTGGCGTGCGGCTCCTCGCCGCGGCGCATGCGCACGCCCATGCGCCCGACGATCGCGCCGCCCGGCACGGTGATCGAGGGGTCGCGCGTGTAGACCGCCTTCACGAAGCCGCCGCCGAGCGGGTCGGCCACGTCCACCACCACGTCCTCCGCGAGCAGCGCGTCGATCAGGCCCTGGTGCTGCTCGCGCACCTTCTGTAGATCGGGCGCATGCCGGTCGGTCCAGTACCAGCAGCCATCGGGGTCGACCAGCGCGCCGAGGCGCTCGTCCCAGGCGTCCTCGCGGATGGCCAGCAGCTCGTCGCCCGGGCGCCGCACCAGCACCCGTCGCAGTCGTCCGACCTCGTCCACCGCCCCCCAGCGCTCGCCCCAGACCTCCGCCAGCTCCTCGATGAAGGGCGGCTCCGCTGCGCTCGTCATCGCCGCCTGATGGGCCTGCGCCGGCGCCCGGCCGCTCTCCTCTAGGTCAGGCATGCGGACATCATGGCGCGTCCAGGCCGCTCAGCTTGCGCAGGATGCCGTTGAGCTGATCGCGCTCCTCGCCGCTCAGCGTCCCGAAGACCTCCTTGCCCACGGCGGCGGCCACCTTGCGACCCTCGCGCAGCACGCGCTCGCCCTCCGGGGTGAGCTGCACCGAGCGCTTGCGGCGGTCGCCGGGGTGTGGCCGCCGTTCCGCGAGCCCGCGCGCCTCCAGCGCGTCGAGCGTGGCGACCATCGTGCTGGGGTCCACGCCCGAGTGCTCGCCGATCGCCTGCTGCGTGATCCCCGGGTTGCGCTCCAGCACGTTCAGCACGCCGAACTCGCGCGGGTGCAGGCCGAGCTGCTCCTCGAGACGGCGCGCGAAGTACTGCCGCGACCGGTTGGCGACCCAGTTCATCAAAAAGCCGGTGTACTCGGAAAGAGCCGCCGGCGGGCGATCCGACTCAAGCATTTCTTAACAACCGATTCTACGCCCTGCCAATTCTTTCTGATACAAACCTTTTATGGAACAACTGACTCGCTGGGTTCTCCGCCACCGCCGTCTCGTCGTCGTCGCCTGGGTCGTGCTCACGATCGTCGGCATCGCCACGGTCGGCAACGCCACCAAGGCGATGGACCAGAAGTTCTCCGTCCCGGGCCGCGAGGGCTGGGTGACCAACGCCCAGATCTCCAAGCTCTACAACAAGACGGGCGGCGACACCTCGCCGCTTCTACCCGTCGTCACGCTGCCCGCCGGGAAGACCGCCAGCGACCCCGGCGTCCGCCAGAGCCTGCGCAGCCTCGAGGAGCGCACCCAGCGTGCGGTGCCCGGAGCGCGCGTGGCCGGCTACGGATCGACCGGCAGCAAGGCGTTCCTGTCCACGGACGGGCGCACAGCGTTCGTGATCGCCTATCCGCCGGAGGACCCCAGCGCGACCTTCGGCGGCAACGCGAAGGCGGAGAAGAACCTGCGCGCGGCGCTCCAGGGCGTCACGGTGGCGGGCGCGCCCGTGCACCTCACGGGCTATGACGCCCTGACCGCCCAGAGCGGCGGCGGCAACGGGCCCGGCGTGCTGCTCGAGGCGCTGGTCGGCGGCCTCGGCGCGCTGATCGTGCTCGCGTTCGTGTTCGCATCGTTCCTGGCGCTCGTGCCGCTCCTGATGGCGCTTCCGGCGATCATGACCAGCTTCCTGGTGGTCTACGGGCTCACCACGATCACCGGCATCTCCCCGATCGTGCAGTTCCTGATCGCGCTGATCGGACTCGGCGTGGCGATCGACTACTCGCTGCTCGTGGTCGTCCGCTGGCGCGAGGAGCGCGCCCACGGCCACGAGGGCGACGAGGCGATCGTGCGCGCGATGGGCACCGCCGGCCGCGCCGTGGTGTTCAGCGGCACCACCGTCGGCATCGGCCTGCTGGCCCTGATCGTGCTGCCGCTGCCGTTCCTGCGCAGCATGGGCTACGGCGGCATGGTGATCCCGATCATCTCGGTGCTGGTGGCGCTCACCCTGCTGCCGGTGGTGCTGCACTCGTGGGGGGCGAAGCTCGACTGGCCCCACAGGCGCACGGACGACAAGGCCTCGCGCGCCTGGACCCGCTGGGCCCAGGGCATCGTGCACCGGCGCTGGCTGGCCGCGGCGGTCTCGCTCGTCGTGCTCGGCGCGCTGGTGCTGGCGGCCACCAACCTGCACCCCGGCATCGCCGACGTGAACACGGTCGCGAAGAAGGGCGACGCCAAGGACGGCCTCGTGGCGCTGGAGAAGTCGGGCATCGGCTCCGGGGCGTTGCTGCCCTACGAGGTGCTCGTCCGCGACAGCTCGCCGGACAAGGTCGCAGCGGCCGTGGGCTCGGTGAAGGGCATCCACGGCGCCGTCGCTCCGGCGCTGGCGGCCTGGCACTCCGCCGGCACGTCGCTCGTGGAGGGGTTCCCGATCCCCGACGGCTCCTCGCCGGAGGGTCGCGACCTCGTCGGCAAGGTGCGGGTCGCGGCACACACCCAGGGACCGGACGTGCGCGTCGGCGGCCAGCCGGCCTCGAACCACGACTTCATCTCCGCCGTCTACGGCAACTTCCCGCTGATGATCGCGCTGATCGCGGTCTTCACGTTCATCCTGCTGGCGCGGGCCTTCCGCTCGCTTCTGCTTCCGCTGAAGGCCGTGATCCTGAACGTGATCAGCGTCGGCGCCGCGTGGGGCGTGATGACGCTGATCTGGCAGGAGGGTCACGGCTCCCAGGCGATCTGGGGGATCGATCCGACCGGGGCGATCGACTCGTGGATACCGCTGATCGTGTTCGCGTTCCTGTTCGGCCTCTCGATGGACTACGAGGTGTTCATCCTCACGCGCATGCGCGAGGAGTACGACTCCACCGGAGACACCGACGTGGCGGTGGTGCGCGGCATCGGGCGCACGGGACGGCTGGTCACCAGCGCGGCGCTGATCCTGTTCCTCGCCTTCGCCGCGCTCGGCTCGGGACCCGATACCTCGGTGAAGATCCTGGCAACCGGCCTGGCGGCCGGCATCATCATCGACGCGACGATCATCCGGGCGCTGTTCGTGCCCGCGGCGGTGTCGCTGTTCGGGCGCTGGAACTGGATCCTGCCGCCCACCGCCGCGCGCCTCCTGCGCGTGGAGCCGTCGCCGCGGCCGGCGTCGGAGGGGGCGGGCTAGTCCCGCTCCCTCACACCGCACCGCCGGCCGATCAGCTCGTGTTCTAGGGTGCGGGAGATGAGTGACACGGACGTCCCTGAGCTGCACCCTCCCGAGCGCCTTCTGTGCGGCCCGGGGCCGAGCAACGCCGATCCCGCGGTGCTCGCGGCGATGCAGCAGCCGCTCCTCGGCCACATGGATCCCGACCTGCTCGCGATCCTCGAGCAGGTGGTCACGCTGCTGCGCGCCACCTACCGCGCGTCCGGCGGGCTCGTGCTGCCGCTGCAGGCCACCGGCACATCCGGCATGGAGACCGGCCTGGTGAGCCTGCTCGAGCCGGGCGACACGGCGATCGTCGGCGTGTCCGGGTACTTCGGCAGGCGCATCGTCGAGATTGCGCGCCGCTGCGGCGCCAACGTGGTCGAGGTGGAGGCCGACTGGGGCGAGCACGTGCCGAACGACGCGCTCGTCGACGCGCTCGACCAGCACCCCGACGCCCGTCTGCTCGCCGTGGTGCACGCCGAGACCTCCACGGGGGTCGAGCACCCGCTCGCCGAGCTGGGCGCGGCGATGCGCGGGCGCGACACGCTGCTGATGGCCGACTGCGTGACCTCGCTCGGCGGGGTCGAGCTCGACTTCGACGGCTGGGGAATCGACTACGCCTACTCCTGCACGCAGAAGTGCCTCGGCGCGCCTCCCGGCATGTCGCCGGTGGCGGTCTCGGAGCGCGCGATGGAACGCGTGCGGGCTCGCGAGACTCCCGTGCCGTTCGCGTTCGACCTGACGCTGCTCGAGCGCTACTGGGTCGAGCGGCCGGCCGTCTACCACCACACGGCGCCGATCCTCCACATCTACGCGCTGCACGAGGCGCTGCGCCAGGTGACCGCCGAGGGGCTCGAGGCCCGCTGGCAGCGTCACACCGAGGCGGGCCGCGCCCTCCAGAGCGGGTTGATCGAGCGCGGCTTCGAGCTGCTCGCCGAGCCCGAGCACCAGCTCGGGCCGCTCACCGCGCCGCGCGTGCCCGAGGGCGTGGACGCCAAGGCGGTCCAGACCGCGATGCTCGTGGACCACGGCATCGAGATCGGCGGAGGGCTCGGCCCCACCGCCCCGCCGATCTGGCGGATCGGCCTGATGGGCCACAACGCGACGGTCGCCACCGCGGAGCGGCTGCTGAGCGCGTTCGATGCGGTGATGGCGGACCAGCGCGCCGTCTCCTCCACAAGCCGTTAGCGAATTCGTTGCGTAGCTGACCCTGCGTTCACACCCAGGGTGCGAACGTGCTCCCCATGGCGGACCTGGTCGATATTCCCCATGACAGTCATGGGGAATATCGACCAGGTGCCGGTGAGGTAGCGGCGCTGGCGAAGCGGCAGGGTGGGGTGGTCTCCTACCGGCAGCTGGTCGCGCTTGGGCTGCGCCGCGGGTCGATCGAGCACTGGCTGAGGTCTGGGCGCCTGCACCGCGTCCACATCGGCGTCTACGCCGTGGGGCACAGCGTGCTGGGGAACGCCGGGCGGCTGATGGCGGCCGTGCTGGCGTGCGGGCCGGGCGCCGTGGTCAGCCACCGTAGCGCTGCGGATCTCTGGGGCATCCGGCCGACGGCTCGCAAGCGGATCGACGTGACGGTTCCGGGGCGCAGCCGGGGCCGGCGACCGGGGATCGACCTGCACCTCGTGCGCTGCCTCGATCCGCGGGACATCACCATCGAGGACGGGATCCCGGTGACGACCGTGGCCCGTACGTTGCTCGACCTCGCCGAGGTCACTCCCCGCCACCACGTTGCGCGGGGGATCGAGCAGGCAGATCGGCTCGGCCTGTTCGACCTGATCAAGCTGGAGGAGCTGCTCGCAAGAAGCCCCGGCCGCCGGGGCCGAAAGCCAATCAACGACATCCTCATCGACGCGGTCATCGAGCCGCGCTCCCGCTCCGACCTGGAGAGCGACTTCCTCCAGTTCTGTCACGACCGGGGCATCCCGCGGCCGATCGTGAACACCCTCGTGGAGGGCTTCGAGGTGGACATGGCGTGGCCGGACAAGCGACTGGTGATCGAGCTGGACGGCTACGACACGCACGGCACGCGCAGAGCGTTCGAGGCCGACCGCCGCAGGGATGCCACGCTGCAACTTGCCAGGCAGCGCACGATCCGGGTGACCCACCGCTGGCTGACCCGCGAGCCGGACGACCTCGAACGAACCGTGAAGGCGCTGCTCAGCGACTAACGGCCGTGAAGCCGAACTGCGTGACGCTCACGAAGAACTCGCCGCGCTCGGCGAGCTCGCGCTGCTCGTCCGCCCAGGCCTCGGCCTCGCCCTCCGCCAGGCCGCCCTCGCGGGTGATGAAGCGGGTGATCATCGGGAACATCGCCCCGATGAACGAGTCGTCCGCGAGCTCCGTGGTGGTGAACGCGTGGCCCTGGGCGGTGACGTCCTCGAAACCGGCCGCGCGCAGGCGGGCCACCAGAGTGCGCGGCAGCGAGGGGTGGGTGAGGTGCTCGTCCCACGCGCGCAGCACGCGCCGCATCCGCTCGGGGTCCTCGGAGTGCCACGAGGCGGCGCCCCAGTCGGTGTCCCAGATCACCACGCGCCCGCCGGGGCGCAGCGCGCGCCGAATCTCGGCCAGCGCGGCCGTGGCGTCCTGCACGTACTCGAGCACCTGAACGCTCATGGCAGCGTCGAAGTCGGCGTCGTCCACTGGCAGCGACAGCGCGTCGCCTTGACGGAACTCGACGTTCGGGAAAGCCTCGCAGCGCTTCTGGGCCGCCGCGAGCATCTCGGGGCTCTGGTCCACGCCCACCACCGACCCCTCGGGCCCAACGCGCTCAAGCAGCTCTGCGGCGAAGAATCCGGGTCCAGAGCCCACGTCCAGCACGCGCTCGCCGGGCTGGGCCGCCAGCAGCTCGTGAACGAGCGCCCTGCGGCGCAGTACGTCGGCCGTCTGGTAGGCGGCCTCGAGCCGCTTGGTGGTTTCCGAGCCGAAGGTGAACTGGGCCACAGCGGGCGAACCTACAGCGTCGAGCGCGAGAAGTAGGTGCCCGGCGCGAGGGCGAGGACGAACGGGGAGGAGGGAGAGGGCCCGTCCTCGCCGCCCGCGGCGGGTCCAGCTGCCGCGGTTCGCGCCGGGCTGCCGATCGTCAGGTGTCGCTCGTCCGGGGAGAGAGTCCGGGCGAGCGACGTGTCGATCGGCGGGGTGCCGCCCTTGCGGGCGACGTTTTGAACGAGGCGGTGGGCCTCGCAAGCTTGGGTCATCGTGGGGCCAGCTCGAGCATGCCGAGGATCGCGCGCTCGATGCGGTCCTCGTTCGGGAGCGCCGCGGTCTCGAGCGGCTTGGAGTAGGGGAGGGGCACCTCGGCCATGCCGAGCCGCTCGACGGGGGCGTCGAGATCGTCGAAGCAGGCGTGTTGGATGCGGGCGGCCAGCTCGGCGCTGACGCCGTAGGTGGGCCAGCCCTCCTCGATGCAGAGCGCGAGGTTGGTCTTCGACACCGACTGGGCCACCGTCTCGACGTCGAGCGGACGCAGCGAGCGGAGGTCCACCACCTCGACCTCGATGCCCCGCTCGGCGGACAGCTTCTCCGCCACGTGTAGGGCGCGGACGGTGGCGTAGGAGTGGGACACGATCGTCAGCGCGGTGCCCGGCCGGGCCACGTTGGCCAGCCCGATCGGCACGAGGTGCTCGGGGTCGAGCGGCACGGCGCCCTTGTCCGTGTACACGCGCAGGTTCTCGATGAACAGCACCGGGTCGTCGTCACGGATGGCGGCCTTCAGCAGGCCCTTCGCGTCGGCGGCGTTCGAGGGCGCCACGACCTTGAGGCCCGGCACGTGGGCGAAGTACTGGTCGAACGACTGCGAGTGCTGGGCGGTGAGCTGGTTGCCGGCGCCGTTCGGCGTGCGGATCACCAGCGGGCAGCGAACCTGGCCGCCGAACATCGCCCCGATCTTGGCGGCGTGGTTCACCACCTGGTCGATGGCGACCAGCAGAAAGTTGATGGTCATGATCTCGACCACCGGGCGCTCGCCGAGCATCGCGGCGCCCACGCCCGCGCCGACGAAGCCCTCCTCGCTGATGGGCGTGTCGCGCACGCGGTCGGGGCCGAACTCCTCCAGCAAGCCGGCGGTGACCTTGTAGGCGCCGTCGAAGACGCCCACCTCCTCGCCCATCACGAAGACGCGCGGGTCGCGCTCGAGCTCCTCCCGGAGGGCGAGCCGCAGCGCCTCGCGGTAGGTCATCACCTCGACGCTCACGCGCTCAGCCGTGGCCGTCATCGGCCGAGGCCTCCCTCGAACACCAGCTCCACCTCGTCGAGCGGGCTGCCCGGTCGCATGCGCTCGAACTGCTCGAGGCTGCCGGGCGCGTACATGCCCGCGGCGAGCTCGGATACGTCGGGCTCCGGATCGGCCTCCGCGAACTCCACCGCGGCCTGCACCCGCTCGTCGGCCTCGCGCTCGAGCGCGTCCAGCTCGGCGGGGTCCACGCCGGCTTCGATCAGCAGTGCCCGGGTACGCAGCATCGGGTCGTGGGCCTGGTGGGCGGCCACCTCGTCCTTGGTCCGGTAGGCGGTGCCGGCGTCGGCAACGGAATGGCCGCGGTAGCGGTAGGTCACGGCCTCGAGCAGCGCCGGCTGACGCTCCTCGCGGGCGCGCGCGAGCAACCGTTCACAGGCGTCCGAGCTCGCGTCCAGGTCGTCGCCGTCCACGCGCTCGCCGTGCATGCGGAACGCGCTGGCGCGGCGCCACAGCTCGGGCTCGGCGGAGGCGCGCTCCACGCTCGTGCCCATGCCGTACTCGTTGTTGATCACGAGGAAGACCACGGGGAGCTGCCAGAGGGCGGCGAGGTTCAGCGCCTCATGCCAGGCGCCCATGTTCACGGCGCCGTCGCCCAGCTCGCACAGCACCGCCTGCGGGCGCGCCCTGGCGGACGAGCCCGAGCGCCAGGCCGGTCGCGATCGGGAGCTGGCCGGCGACGATGCCCCAGCCGCCATAGAAGCCCCGCTCGGCGTCCAGCAGGTGCATCGAGCCGCCGCGGCCGTGAGCGCAGCCGGAGCGACGGCCGAAGAGCTCGGCCATCACGGCCTCGGGGGGCACGCCGCGTGCGAGCGCGAAGCCGTGGCAGCGGTAGCCGGTCACGAGGAGGTCGTCGTGCTCGAGCGCCTGACAGGCCGCCACCGTGATCGCCTCCTGTCCGGAGGAGAGATGGCAGTAGCCGCCGATGCGAGCGAGCTTGTACTGGCGCTCGGCCTCGGTCTCGAGCGCCCGGATCAGCGCCATCAGGCCGTAGCGCTCCACGGTCATGCGGCTCGCGGACGGCAGCGCGATCGCCATCAGGGCTCCTCGAAGTAGTCGGGGTGCTCGGCGCGCAGCTGGGGGACCTCACGCAGCACCATGCGCAGGTGATGGCGGAGGCGCTTCTCGGCCTCGTCGGGATCGTGGGCCGCGACCGCCTCGACGACGGCCCGGTGCTCATCGATCATCTCGCCGAGGTAGCTCGGGATCGGCAGGCTGAGGTGGCGGATGCGGTTCAGGTGGCCCTTGGCCCGCTGACTCACGGCCCAGACGGTGGCGTGGCCGCTGAGGTCGCAGAGCACTCGGTGGAACTCCTCGTCGAGCACGTAGAAGGCGTCGAAGTCGCCGCGCTCGTCGGCGCGCTCCTGACCGCGCATGTTCACCTCGAGGGTCTCGATGTCGTCCTCGGTGGCGGCCAGCGCAGCCTCGCGGATCGCGGCGCACTCGAGCGCCTCGCGGATGAAGCCGGCGTCCGATACGGCCTGGGGGCTGATGCGCGACACGTAGGTGCCCAGCTGCGGCACGATCGACACGAGCCGCTCGTCGCGCAGTCGCACGAGCGCCTCGCGGATGGGAGTGCGGCTCACTCCGAGCCAGGTTGCGAGCTCGTTCTCCGACAGCCGGCGGCCCGGAGCGAGCTCGGTGCGGATGATCGCGTCGCGCAGGATGGCGTACACCTGTGCACGCGCAGGCACCCCACTGCGCCGCTCGGCAAGCGAAATTAGCTGCCCAGGCATACTTGTATACTAGCCCTCCGCCGGACGCCATACAAGGTCCTGGAAGCACAAAAAAGGGCCCCGCCGCAGCGGGGCCCTTTCGCCCTCCCAGGGCAGTGTTCGAGCTTCTCGGCTAGCCGCGCAGGGCGTGCCGGAGCTTGTGACGCACGACGTGGCGGTGGTGGCGCTTGTGCCGCTTGACCGCGCGATGGTGCTTGTGGGCGAAGCGGTGCGCCCCGGCCACGAGGACGTGCTCGCAGTCAGGATCGACCTGGTCCTTGTGGTCGGCGTAGACCTTGTCCTCGCCGGCGCCGCAGGAGATCTTGTCGGCGCTGCCGTCGCGGGCGAAGATCACGTCGTTGCCGTCGCCGGCAGAGATCGTGTCGACCCCGGGCCCGCCGTGGATGCGATCGTTGCCGGTGCCGCCGGTGAGGGTGTCGTCACCGGGTCCGCCGAAGATCACGTTGGTGCCGTCGCCGCTCGAGATCGTGTCGTTGCCGCCCAGGCCGAACATCACGTCGTCGGCGGCCGTGCCCGCGAGCGTGTCGTCCCCGGGGGTGCCGCGCGTGACCACGAACGAGACCGGCCCCGTGGGCCCGGTCGCCCCGTGCCGGTTGGGATGCGACGAGCCGTTGTTGGCGAAGGAAATCCCCGCCGTCGCCGCGGCCGTGACCAGCGCTGCGGCCAGGCTGAGGGCGAGTCGGCGGACGAATGGCTGATGCATTGAGTGCTCCTCCGTGGGTCGAGTTGCGTCAGAGGGATGACCGGACCGGCGGCGAGAGGTTGGGCGCATGCAGAGTTGGCGCGTTAGCGCTACTAGGCCGTCGCCGCGGCGCGCCGGTGGAGGCGACGCCGTGGCTTGCTCGGCGCGGTGGCGGCCGGCGCCGGGGTGGTGGTGTTCGCCTCGGCCTCGCGGCGAGCCTGGCGCTTCGCGCGCCGCAGCCGCCGAGCGGCCTTGTGGTGCTCGATGCGCGCGAGCCGGCGTGCCCTGTGCCGGCGGAGCGCCGGCGTGGTGGTCGCCAACTGGCGGCGCTCGAGCTTGCGCTCGATCCGCCGCAGCGCGCGGCGCCGGTGGCGCAGCCGATGGCGGTGGCGTGCCAGCGCGCGCCGGTGCGCCCTGCGCAAGTGCTTCTTCGCCACGGTCTGCGGCGCGGCGACGAGGCCGCCGGCGCTGGTTGATGGCGGCCGGTAGGCGGTCGGCCTCACCTGCGTGGGGGCGGCCGGGGAGCTGCGGTCGGAGGCCTGCGCGGCCGCGACGCGCGGCGCCGGGACGTGCGTGCCGACGCCGTCGTCCACCGCCACGACCCCGCCGGTGGCGGCTCCCGCCACGAGGGCCACGACGCCCAGCTTGGCCAGCGTGGCCTTGGTTGCCACGCCCGCCACGGTGACACCGCTGCCCGCGGCGCTGAGGCCGGCGCCGGCGCCCGCTCCGGTCCCGGCCGAGGCCAGGGCTGATGCTCCGGCGGCCGCGCCGCCAACGGCGGTGGCGCCCTTGGCCGCCGCCAGGGCGGTGCCGAGCACCTTCCCGTGCAGCGCCTCGCCGGCGACCACCGGCAGCAGCACCGCGAAGGCCGCGTGCTGGGTGCCCACCTCGCGGTGGAACGCCCGGCAGCCGTCGCAGACCCGCAGGTGGCGCTTCAGGCGCCCGCGGCGAAGCTGCGGTCCGTGTGCCACGGACAGCTCGGCGCGGATGTCGGCGCACGATTCCGAGCGGGCGGCGCGCTCCGCGATGAGCGTGTGGCGGGCCTGGTAGACGAGCGACTTCACGCGTTCACGGCGCACGCCCAGCACCTCCCCGATCTGGTCCTGTGAGAGGTCGCCGAGCTCCGCCAGGACGAGCGCGGCGCGCTGCTCGTCGGGGAGCCGGGCCACGTCGGCCAGCATGTCGCGCAGGTCGATGCGAGCCTGCACGGCGTCGGCCAGGCCACTGGTGGATGGCAGCTCGTCGAGCTCGGCCGATGGCGCGTCGCGGCGCGCGACGAGCAGGTCGCGGCAGCAGTTGCGCGCGATCGCGTACAGCCAGCCGCGCGTGTGGTCGGGACGCTGGCCGGCGCGCAGCGCGCGCAGGGCGCGCATGAAGGTCTGCTGGAGAGCGTCCTCGCCCTCCTCCTGGTTGCCGAGCATGTGGCGGCAGAACGAGAGCAGCGGGCCGTGATGGCGCTCGTAGAGCAGCTCGAAGGCGCGCTCGTCGCCATCTCCCGCCAACGTTGCAAGGCGCTCGTCAGAGAGCCTCTCGAGCTGTCCAGCGCGTGCCGACCCATTCCGGGCGTCAGGCACGGTGGCGCGCTTCGGGGACGTGGGGGCCACGCGTGAGCATCGACAATCTGTGCACTGGACACGCGCGAGGGGCGATAGGTTGGCCATATGGCTCAGATTGGCGCGTTGACGCTCACCACGCACACAGCCGCCGCTGTCGCCAAGCTTGTGCGATGGAGGTCGGCCGGCTGATCGGGGTGGGGGTGCGGCGCATCACCGCGAGCCTCGTCTCCCTGACTCGCTGGGGGGCGGGGAGGGTGAACGCGCGGGTCGTGCACGCGGTGGGCGGTCCCGCGCGTGCGCGCGTAATCCTGCTGTTCGGCGCGGTGCTCGCGCTCAACACCGCCGACGCCTCGACCGTGGGCGCGGTGGCGGGCCAGCTCGAGCCCGACCTGCACATCGGCAACACCGAGGTGGGGCTGCTGTCCAGCGTCGCGCTGATCGTGGGCGCGATCGCCGCGATCCCGGTGGGCATGCTCGTGGATCGCGCGCCGCGCGTGAAGATGCTCGCCGGCAGCATCGTGCTGTGGAGCGTCGCCACGGCCGCGAGCGGCGCGGCGGACACGTACACGCACCTGCTGCTCACCCGGCTGGCGCTCGGCGCCGTCGCGGCCACTGCCGGGCCGGCGATCGCCTCACTGACAGGCGACTACTTCCCCGTGCGCGAGCGCGTCGTGGTCTACGGCTACATCCTCGGCGGCGAGATCGCGGGCACGGCCGTCGGCTTCCTGGTGAGCGGCACGATCGCCGGCGTGCTCTCCTGGCGCTGGGCGTTCTTCGTGCTGGCACTGCCGGGCTTCTGGCTCGCGCGCGAGCTGTGGAAGACGCTGCCGGAGCCAGAGCGCGGCGGCACCAGCCGGCTGGAGCGCGGCGCGCTCGACCTCTCGGCCCCCTCGCGCGACCTCGATCCGCGGCCGGGCGATCCCGCTGACGATGTCCCGATCGTGGACGACGAGCTCGCCCGCGAGGCCGTGAGGTTGCGCGGCGTCGAGCCCGAGCCCGCGCTGTTGCTGACCGGGGACCCGGCGCGCATGTCGCTGCGTGAGGCGGTGCCATACATCCTTCGCGTCCAGACGAACCGGATCCTGATCGTCTCCTCCGCGCTCGGCTACTTCTTCCTCGCGGGCCTGTCCACGTTCGCCGTGGTGTTCGTGCGCGGCCACTACCACACCAGTCAGACCACGGCCACGGGGGTGCTCGGGCTGATCATCGTCGGCGCCCTGGTCGGCACGCTCGCGAGCGGCCCGCTGACCGACTGGCTGTTGCGCCAGGGGGTGTTGAACGCCCGCATCTGGGTGCCGGCGGTCTCCTACATGGTGGCCACGGTGCTGCTCGCAATCGGGATCCTGAACACCTCGCTGACGCCCGCGATCTGGTTCTACATGGCGGGCGCGGCGGCGCTGTCGGCGGCCAACCCGCCGCTCGATGCGGCCCGCCTCGACATCATGCCGTCGGGGCTCTGGGGGCGGGCCGAGAGCGTGCGCACGGCGCTGCGTACCGTCGCCCAGGCGGTCGCGCCGCTCTTATTCGGGGCGATCGCCGACCTCGTGGCGGGCATCACGCCGCACCAGGCACCGATCGGCACCAAGCCGGGCGGGATCGAGCCGGGCGTGGCCCGTGGGCTCGAGATCAGCTTCCTGCTGATGCTGGTCGCGCTCGCCGCGGCGGGCTGGATCCTGCTGAAGGCGCGGGCGCACTACCCGCGCGACGTGGCCACGGCCGCGGCCAACGCCGAGCAGACGGTTCCCTAGATGTTGCGGCGCATGTGCACTCGGACGACGCTTCCGGCGTCGTAGGTGCGCATCTGGATCAGGTCGCAGAGCTGGTTCACGAGCCAGAGGCCACGGCCGATGATCTGGTCGGGGCCGGGCTGCTGGCTGCCGGCCAGCGGCTCCTCCATGTGGCCGCGATCGCGTACCTCGGCGACCAGCATCTCGCCCTCCTCCCACATGTGGAGGGTGCCGCCGCCACCGCCGTGGCAGATGCTGTTGTTGGCCAGCTCGTTCACCGCGAGCACGAGGTCGCTGCGGCGCTCGGGGCTCAGTCCGGCCTCTGCCGACTGCTCGCCGACGAAGTGACGCAGCTCCTCCAGCGTCTCGCGCGTGAAGCTGATCGTGTGGGCGTGGAGGGGTGGCTCGGACAGGTTCCGGTGCGAGGGCGCGGCGGCATCCTCGTCGCCCGAGTAGGCGCCGCTCTCGCGGCCGATGCCGCTCTCGATCACGAGCGGGTGGCTGCGCATGGCCTCCGCGATCACCGATGCGCTGAGTGCCTCGGTGTCGTAGAGGCAGAGCATCGACAGGAAGGGGCTGTCCGCAAACGCGATGTTGAGCAGCGTCTCGTGCCGCTGGCACTCCACGAGCTCCTCGGGGGTGCGTTCTACCCAGATCGGCTCGCCGACGCCCCTGACCCAGCGGCCGGCCACGGCATGCTCCTTCACGAAGCTGCGCCAGGCCGGGATCAGGCGCGCCGGGTTGGCCCCGACCTCGGCCACGTCGGCCCACAGCACGCGGGCGGCGTCCACGCCGAGGTCGGCTCGCAGCGCTCGCACCTTCGGCCCGAGCGCCATGACGAGCACGGGCTCGTCCGCCTCAAGACCCGCACGCACGAAGGCAGTTGTGCGCTCGACGAACTCGTGCTCGCCGGCGTAGAACAGCGCCTCATGGCGAAAGGATCCTTGAGCGTGCGAATGCTCCATCCCATGAGCATGCACTTGTGTTCGGACGCCAATTTCCACCGTCGGAATGCTACGGGTGCGCGTCCACCCACCCGCGTGAGCGGGTGGCCGTCTCGGCCCCGATGGCGGCCGCGGTCGCCATGCTGCCGAACTCGCCGACGTAGTCCCCGGCGAGCAGGATCCGCCCGCTTGCTCGCTCGAGCGCGTCCTGTTGGAGGTGGCGGCCGGGGCGCGAGTACGGGATTCCCTGCGGCCAGCGCTGGATCACGACCTCGCTCACGACGGCGGACGAGCCGGGGAAGATCGAATCGAACTCGCGCGTGAAGGTCGCCGCGATCTCGTCGTCGCTGCGCTCGTACAGGGTCCGGGCCAGATCGCTCGCGCCGTACATCATCAGGCTCCCGCCCGGCGCGCGCCGCTCGGGCGTGCGCAGCGGGTTGACCGTGTTGAAGACCATGTTGAACGGCCGGCCCGGCGCGACCATCGCGTAGATGTCGTCCCAGGGCATCGCCGCGCGCTCGTCCGTGAGGAACCCGGCGACCGCGTACGGCCCGTAGGCGATCGCGCCCAGCGCCGCGTCGGTGTCGTCGGCGAGGCCCGCGACGATCTCGCGGGTGACGTGCGCGGGCGTGGCCACGATCGCGGCCCTGGCCGTGGCCACGCGTGCCTCGCCGCCGGCCTCGAAGCGGACCTCGACGCCGTCGTGGGTGTTCGAAACCGACCTCACGCCGGCGCCGGTCATCACGCTCGGCCCGAGCCGTTCGACGAGCCGCTCGACCATCCGCCCGGTGCCGCCGGGCAGCATCCGCGCGTAGGTGCTCGAGCGGCCGGAGAACGTCAGTGCGAGCTGGGCGACGCCGGCGCCCGCGGACAGCTCCTCGGGCTCGGCGGCCACGCGGTTGATGGCCGCCCGCAGGATGGCGTCGGCGGCCGGGTGGAGGGGACCGGTGAAGTCGGTGAAGGTGCGGTCGCCCATGAAGGCGAGCAACCGCCGCCGGTGCGCCGCGGCGTCGGCCTCGTCGTCGGCGGCGAGCGTCCGGTACTCGGCGATCGCGCGGCGCAGGCGCGGCACCAGCGCGAACAGCGAGGCCTGCGCGCGCGGCGACAGCCCCAGTCGCGTCGGGTATGTGGCGAGCGGCCCGCTCGCGACCACGCGCCGCTGCCCCGCGACCGCCATCGTCGAGCCGGGGATCGGCTTGGTCTCGAGGCCGATCTCGGTGACAAGCCTGCCGAGCGCGGTCTCGGGCGGGGGGAAGACGTGCGGGCCGAGGTTGAGCCAGTAGTCGCCGCGCGGCTCGGAGCGGATCCGCCCGCCGCAACGAGCCTGGGACTCGAGCACGAGCACGTCGCGGTCGCGCAGGTGCCACGCGGCCGAGAGCCCCGCGATCCCGCCACCGACGACGATCACGTCGTGCATGCGCGCGGAAGATATCGGCGCTCAGCCCAGCCGCGCCCGCCGCTGCTCGAGCTCGGCGCGCTCCACCGCGTTGGCGCTGAGGGCGATCGCACGCTCATAGGCGGCGTCCGCGCCGCCCGCGTCGCCGGCCCGACGCAGCAGCTCCGCGTGCGCCGCATGCAGCGGCTGGTAGTGCTCGAGCGCGGGGTCGCTCATCAGCGGCGCGAGCAGATCGAGGCCCGCCTCGGGGCTGGTCGCGAACGCCACCGCCACGGCGCGGTTGAGCTCGACGACGGGCGACGGCTCGATCAGCGCGAGCGTGCCGTATAGCGCTGCGATCTGCGACCAGTCGGTGAGCTCCGCGCTCGGGGCCTCCACGTGGACCGCGGCGATCGCGGCCTGCAGTTGGTAGGCGCCGGGCCGCCTCAGCCGCAGTGCGCTCTCGAGCGCGCGCAGGCCCTCGCGGATCCGGCCCTGGTCCCACAGCGCGCGGTCCTGCTCGTCGAGCGCGACGTAGCGACCATGGGCATCCACGCGGGCCTCGCGCCTGGCGTCGTGCAGCAGCATCAGCGCGAGCAGCCCCCACACCTCGGGGTCGTCGGGCATCAGCTTGGCCAGCAGCCGCCCGAGCCGGATCGCCTCGCTGCACAGCTCGCCGCGCACCAGGCGCTCGCCCTCGGACGCCGAGTAGCCCTCGTTGAAGATGAGGTAGACCACGCTGAGCACGCCGCGCAGCCGATCGGGCAGCGCATCGCCGGAGGGCACGCGATACGGGATGCCCGCGTCCGTGATCTTGCGCTTGGCTCGTACGAGCCGCTGGGCCATGGTGGGCTCAGCGACCAGGAAGGCATGGGCGATCTCCGCTGTGGTCAGGCCGCCGAGCGTGCGCAGCGTCAGCGCCACGCGGGCCGGCTGCGCGAGCGCCGGGTGGCAGCAGGTGAACATCAGCCGCAGGCGGTCGTCCTCGATTCCGCTGTCGTCTGCGTCGGGCATGTGCTCCTGAGATTCCTGGCGGGTCAGCTCGGCGAGCCTCTCGGTGCGGTCGGCGAGCGAGCGGTCCCTGCGCAGGCGATCGATCGCCCGCCTGCGCGCGGCCACGGTGATCCACGCGCCGGGATTCGCCGGCACGCCGTCGCGGGACCAGGTGGCCACGGCGGACGCGAAGGCGTCCTGCACGGCGTCCTCGGCGAGCTGGAAGTCGCCGACCTGGCGGATGAGCGTGGCGAGGACGGCGGCCCGCTCCTCGCGAAAGGCGCGCTCGACGGTGGCGGCCGGGTCGTCCGGCCCGGGCCGCCACTCGCCGCGCACGCTCATGCCTGAGCTTGCGCCTGCCCTGCCGGGGTGGGCATGTCGCTGAGGTCCAGCACCGGGCGCACCTCGATCGAGCCGTAGCCGACGTTCGGCACGCGTGAGGCGTGGTCGAGCGCCGTGTCGAGATCCGGCACGTCGATGATGTAGTAGCCGCCGAGGATCTCCTTGGTCTCGGCGAACGGGCCATCGGTGATCTGCGTGTCGCCCGCGCGCACGCGGACCGTGGTGGCCGCGTCCGTGCCGTGCAGAGCGTCGCCGGCGACCAGCACGCCGGCGTCCTGGAGGCCCTGCGTGTACTCGTACCAGCGCGGCATCTCGGCGGCCCGCTCGTCAGGTGAGGGTCCACCCTCGGTGGGCGAGTAGATCAGAAGCATGTACTGGGGCATGACGCCTCCTCAGTGGGTGTTTCGCCGCTCGTTTGCGGCCTCATCATGTTCGACGCCGCAGGATCGGCGAATTCGACAGGCCACGTGTGTAGCGCCCGCTTCTGGCGCGTTGGCGTCACCCTCCACCTGCGGCCAACCGAAAGGTAGGACACCGGCTGGCCCGCTGGGAACGCGCTGCACGCGGCGCGATGCTCCTTCACATGAACCACGACGACCTCACGATAAGGCTCTCCACCGACCAGGACGGCGACGACGAGTCGATTCGCCGGCTGGCCTCGCTGGAGGACGCCGAGCCACCGCGCGGACCGGTGATGCTCGCCGAGCTGGACGGCGAGCCTGTGGCGGCGGTGGGACTCGCCGACGGCACGACGGTGGCTACGACCGCTCGCGAGCCGGCTCCTGGATACTCACGCTGCTCACGCTTCGCCGGCTCGAGACGCGCGCGATCGTCGCCGTCTGGGGCGCCTGACTCAGGCCGCGGGCGGCGGGACGTCGACGGACGGCATCGGCGCCGGGACCTGGATCAGGTTGCGCACCTCGCGCACGGCCACCGGCAGGGTGGTGAGGTCGAACACGCGACCCACGCGGATGTCGGCGAGCGTCTCGAGCGAGCGCTCGGCCGCCGGGTTGGCGGCTATCCAGGCATCCACGCGGCCGTCGATGTCCTGGTCCTGCGGGCCGTCGGTCAGCACCTCGGCCGTCAGCTCCCGGTGCAGGCTGTAGAGGTCGTCGCGCAGCGCCGCGCGCGCGAGCGCCTGCCAGCGGTCGTCGCGCGGCAGGGCCGGCGATCCGGTCGCGCAGCCAGTGCAGCTGGAGCCGGCCGCCGAGCCGGAAGTGCACGCGCGGCGACCGGCTTCGACGTCGAGCCCGTCTCGCGCGCGACCTCGACGATGTCGAGCGCCGAGAACATCGTGCTGAGCGCCGGCCGACGCGCACCGCCAGCTCGCCGGCACGCCGGCCTCGCGCAGCTCGTACGCGCGCGCCACGCCAGCGGCTCGACGTCCGACGCCGAGCAGCCGGGGAGCGCGTCGCGAGCACCGTCGCGCCGGGCGCGAAGTAGCTCGACGGTCGCGGCGATGTCGAGCGGCCGGCGGCGGTTGCGCAGCAGCCAGCGCGTCGCGCGCTCGACGAGCCGCCGGCCCTCGAGCAGCATCGCGATCTGGGTGTGCGGCCGCGACCGGTTGTCGAGCGCCTCGATCTCCGCCCACAGCGGGCGCATCTCGAAGACCTCGCGCGCGACCGCGTAGGCGCGCGCGATGTCCGCGGCCGGCGCGCCGGTCTCCTCGCGCAGCCGGAACACGAACGTCGTGCCGCGCGCCGTCGACGATGTCGTTGACGACCTGCGTCGCGATGATCTCGCGCCGCAGCCGGTGCGCGCGCATCTGCTCGGCGAAGCGCTCGGGCAGCGGCGCCGGGAAGTAGCGCCTCGAGCTCGCGCCGACAGGTACGGGTCCTCGGGCAGGTCGGAGTCGAGCAGCTCCGCGTAGAGGTCGATCTTGCGTGTAGGCGAGCAGCACCGCCAGCTCGGGCCGCGTGAGCCCGCGGTGCTCGGCGCTTGCGCTCGGCGATCGCCTCGTCGCTCGGGCAGGAACTCGAGCGCGCGGTCGAGCCCGCCGGCCTGCTCGAGGCTGCGGATCAGGCGCGCGTGCACGTCGAGCATGCTCGCGCGCCTGCGCCTCGGCCAGGCTCAGCGCCTGGGTCTGCGCGTAGTTGTCCGCAGCACGAGCTCGGCGACCTCGTCGGTCATCTCCACCAGCAGCTCGTTGCGCTGCTTCACGGTCAGGTCGCCGTCGGCGACGACCGCGTCGAGCAGGATCTTGATGTTGACCTCGTGGTCGGAGCAGTCGACGCCGGCCGAGTTGTCGATCGCGTCGGTGTTGATCGCGCCCGCCGCCGCAGCGCGTACTCGATCCGCGCCGCGCTGGGTGAAGCCGAGGTTGCCGCCCTCGCCGACGACGCGGCAGCGCAGCTCGCCGCCGTCGACGCGCACCGCGTCGTTGGCCTTGTCGCCGACGTCGGCGTGCGTCTCGTCGCCGGCCTTCACGTAGGTGCCGATGCCGCCGTTCCAGAGCAGGTCGACCGGCGCCCGCAGCAGCGCGCGGATCAGCTCGTCGGGCGCCAGCTGCTCGCGCGCTCGATGCCGAGCGCCTCGCGCACCTGCGGCGAGAGCGGGATCGACTTCGCCGTGCGCGGGAAGACGCCGCCGCCCGCGCGAGATCAGCGCCGCGTCGTAGTCCGCCCACGACGAGCGCGGCAGCGTCGAACAGCCGCTTGCGCTCGGCGAAGCTCGCCGCCGGGTCGGGGTCCGGGTCGAGGAAGACGTGGCGGTGGTCGAACGCCGCCGACCAGCCGGATGTGCGGCGAGAGCAGCATCCCGTTGCCGAACACGTCGCCCGACATGTCGCCGATGCCCGACGACCGTGAAGTCCTCGCGTCTGCGACGTCGATGCCGAGCTCGCGGAAGTGGCGCTTGACCGACTCCCAGGCGCCGCGCGCGGTGATGCCCATCTCCTTGTGGTCGTAGCCCGCCGAGCCGCCGGAGGCGAACGCGTCGCCGAGCCAGAAGCCGTACTCGCCGGCGATCGCGTTGGCGATGTCGGAGAACGTCGCCGTGCCCTTGTCGGCGGCGACGACGAGGTAGGGGTCGTCGCTCGTCGTGGCGGACGACGTCGCGCGGCGGCACGACCTCGCCGCCGACGATGTTGTCGGTGAGGTCGAGCAGGCCGCGGATGAAGGTCCGGTAGCAGGCGACGACCTCCGTCGGCAGCGCCTCGCGGTCCGCCGTCGGGCGGGCGCTTGACGACGAAGCCGCCCTTCGCGCCGACCGGGACGATCACGCGCGTTCTTGACCATCTGCGCCTTCATCAGGCCGAGCACCTCGGTGCGGAAGTCCTCGCGCCGGTCCGACCAGCGCAGGCCGCCGCGGGCGACCCGGCCGCCGCGCAGGTGCACGCCCTCGACGCGCGGCGAGTAGACGAAGATCTCGAAGCGCGGCCGCGGCAGCGGCAGCAGCGGCAGCTGCGTCGGGTCGAGCTTGAACGAGAGGTACGGCTTCGGCGCGCCGTCGGCGCGCGCTGGAAGTAGTTCGTGCGCAGCATCGCCCGGACCACCGCGAGGAAGCTGCGCAGGATGCGGTCCTCGTCGAGGCTCTCGACGGCGTCGATCGCCGCGCTCGATCTGCGCGCACGCAGCCTGTGCGCGGCGTCGGCGTCCGCGCGCGTCCGGGTCGAAGCGCGCCTCGAACAGCTCGACCAGCAGCGCGCGCGATGTCGCGGGTGCGCGACGCAGCGCCTGCTCCACGTAGCGTGTCGCTGAACGTCGTGCCGGCCTGGCGCAGGTAGCTGGCCGACGGCGCGCAGCACCGTGATCTCGCGCCCGGTCAGCCCGCCGCGCAGCACCAGGCGGTTGAAGCCGTCGTTCTCGACGTCGCCGCGCCAGACGCGCGACGAACGCGTCCTGGAAGCGCGTCCCGGACGTCGTCGGCGTCGAGCTCGCCGTCGCCGCCGTAGGTCAGGCCGAAGTCGTAGATCCAGACGCGGCGCGCCGTCGCGCGGCGTGACCTCGTACGGGCGCTCGTCGGCGACCCGCACGCCCATGTTCTCGAACATCGGCAGCACGTCCGAGAGCGCGAGCGGCGCCGCCCGCGCGGAAGAGCTTGCAGCGCAGCGCGCCCGGCGGCGCCTCGAGCGGGCGGTAGAGGCTCATCGACGAGGTCGTCGTCGCTCGGCCAGCTCCTCGATGCCGCTCGACGTCGGCGACCGCCGCGCGCGCCACCCAGTCGTCGCGGTAGGCGGCCGGGAACGCGTCGCCGTAGCGGCGGAAGAGCTGCGTCGCCGCGCTCCTCGCCGTGCTCCTCGACGAGCGCGCCTCGAGGTCGTCGGTCCACGAGCGCGTCGCCGCGACGAGCCGCGCCTCGATCTCGCGCGACGTCGTAGTCGGGCACGCGCGCCGGGCTCGGTGCGGACGCATGTAGTGGAGGCGCACGAGCACCGACTCGGAGACGCGCGTCGTGCAGTCGATGCTCGTGCGCGCCGAACGCGTCGCGCAGGATCGCGCTCGATGCGGCGCCGGTTCTCGGTGTTGAAGCGGTCGCGCGGCACGAACACCAGGCAGCGAGACGAAGCGGCCGAACGGGTCGCGGCGCACGAACAGCCGCACGCGCTGGCGCTCGCCGAGGTGCGAGGATCCCCATCGCGATCTCGAACAGCTCGTCGGTCGTCGATCTGGAACAGCTCGTCGCGCGGGTACGTCTCGAGGATCTCGAGCAGCGCCTTGTCGTCGTGGCTGTCGGGCGGGAAGCCGGCGCGCGTCGAGCACCGCCTCGACCTTGCGGCGCAGGATCGGGATCTCGCGCGGGCTCGCGGGTAGGCGTGCGTCGTGTAGAGGCCGAGGAAGCGGCGCTCGCCGATCACCTTGCCGTCGGCGTCGAAGCGCTTGACGCCGACGTAGTCGAGGTAGGCCGGCCGGTGCACGGTCGCGCGCGAGTTCGCCTTCGTCAGGACGAGCAGGTAGGGCTCGCGGCGCGCAGCGCGCGCACGCTCGCGCGGCAGCTCGTCGAAGCGGCGCGAGCTGCTGCTGGCCGCTCGTCGTGGCGCAGGATCCCGAGCCCGGAGCCGGCGACCGCGGTCGAGCCGTAGCCGTCGCCGTCCTCGTCGGTCGAGGTCGTACTCGCGGTAGCCGAGGAAGGTGAAGTGGTCGTCGGCGAGCCAGGCGAGGAAGGCCTGGGCCTCCGCGACCTCGCTCGGCGTCGAGCGGCGGTCGGGCGCGCTCGTCGAGCTCGGCGGCGAGCTCGACGGCCCGCGCGCGCATCGCGCTGCCAGTCCTCGACCGCGGCGCGCACCTCGCCGAGCACGCGCGCAGGTGCTCCTGCAGCGCCTCGAGCGCGGCCGGGTCGGTCTCGCGGTCGACCTCGACGTGGATCACCGACTCGGCGACGCTCGCCCTCGGCGTCGTCGCGTCGGGCGGCAGCACCTCGAGCAGCTCGCCGTCCGCGTCGCGGCGGACGCGCATCACCGGGTGGATGATCAGGTGGATGCCGAGCCCGCGCCGGTTCAGCTCCATCGTCACCGAGTCGACCAGGAACGGCATGTCGTCGGTGACGATCTCGACCACGGTGTGCGTCGACTGCCAGCCGTGCGGCTCGAAGCTGCGGGTTGTAGACGCGGACCTTCGTGTCGCCCGGCGCGCGCATGCGCGCGAAGTTGAAGTGCGACGAGCGCCGCGCCGTAGAGGTCGAGCGCGCTGCGTCGGCGCAGGTCCTCCGGCGAGACCCAGCGGTAGTACTGGCGGACGAACGACTCGGCCTCGCGCGGCCTCGTCCGGCGCCAGGCGCTCGCGCAGGCGCGCGCAGACGCTCTCGATGAGCGCCTTGTCGACCTCTTCGACCGTCACCGGTCCCCGTTTCGTGACCATGTCGGTGGGCGCGAGCTCCTCAGAGCGAGTCTACGCCGAGCGCATCGGCGCGAGTTGCGGTGGTGGTCATAATTCGCACACGGTGGTATTCGCCCATGTAGCCGGCATTCCCGTCGAGGAAACGGCGATGTACTTCGCTCCCGTCGGGGTTCTGGCGTTCACCATCGGCATGCGCGCGACCTGGCGCAAGTGGATGCAACGGCTCCGCCGGCGCGACCGCGACTGACGCGGCGGCGGGAAGGAATGGCAGCGCCCGCGCGTCTGTGATCGTGTCGGGACAACTACCGAAGGAGCCCTTTTGAACCGGCTTTCGCACAGCAAGCGCGTCGCCGCGGCGGCGATCGCCTCCGTACTCGTGGTCGCACTCTCGGTCGCCATCGCCCAGGCGGCGACGCCGAAGAAGGTCACGCTCAAGTCCCAAGCCGTGTCGAGCCTGAACGCGAACGTGCTCGCGGCGCCGACCGGCCGCACCCTCTACCGGCTCAAGCCGGAGACCACCCGCCACGTGCTCTGCACCACGCAGTGCCTCCAGTTCTGGAAGGCGCTGACCGTGAAGTCGAAGACCACCACGGTCAAGCTGCCGGCGGGCATCCACGGGAAGATCAGCTTCCTCTCGCGTGGGAAGAACAAGTTCCAGGTGGCCCTCAAGGGCTGGCCGCTCTACACGTTCGTCGGCGACACCGCCAAGGGACAGGGCAACGGCCAGAACATCAAGAGCTTCGGCGGAACCTGGCTCTCGCTCACCGTGAAGAAGAGCGCGGCCAACAACACGCCGACGATGACCAACCCCAACCCGTACGGCTATTGATCAGAGCTCGATAACCGTCCTGATGCCGTCCTGGGCGTGCATCAGCTCGAAGCCCTTGTTCACCTCGTCGAGCGAGATCCGGTGTGAGACGAAAGGATCCACATCGATCTCGCCGTCGAGGTAGCGCTGCACGAGCTCGGGCACCTGGTCGCGCCCCTTCACGCCGCCGAACGATGAGCCGCAGATGCGGCGGCCGGTGATCAGGAAGCGCGGGATCACGTCGAGGGTCTCGCCCTTGCCGGCCACGCCGATCACGGTGCACAGGCCCCAGCCCATGCGTGCGGCCTCGACGGCCTGCTGCATGACGGACACGAGACCGGTGGCCTCGAAGGTGTAGTCGGCGCCGAAGCCGCCGGTCTCGTCGAGGATCCGCTGGACGGTGTTCTCGTCGGCCGTCCAGAGCTCGGTGGCGCCCTGGCCGCGCGCCAGCTCCAGGCGCTCGTCGGAGAGGTCGACGCAGATGATCCGCTCGGCGCCCTGCAGCCGGCAGCCGGCCACCGCGCCGAGGCCGACCATGCCCGCGCCGAACACGACGCAGGTGGAGCCGGGCTCGACCTTGGCGGTGTACATGGCGGCGCCCAGCCCGGTGGACAGCCCGCACGCGAACAGGCAGGCGCGGTCCAGCGGCGCCTCGGGCGAGACCTTGGCGAGCGCGATCTCCGGCATCACCGTGGCCTCGGCGAAGGTGCTCGTGCCCATGAAGTGGCGCACCGGCTCGCCGCCGCGCGAGAGGCGCGTGGTGCCGTCGGGCAGGTAGCCGCGGTTCTGCTGCTCGCGGATCGCCATGCAGAGGTTGGTCTTCGGGCTCCTGCAGTGCACGCACTCGCGGCACTGGGGGGAGAAGAGGGTGACCACGTGGTCGCCCACGGCCAGCGAGCTCGACGTTCTCGCCGATCGCCTCCACCACGCCGGCGCCCTCGTGGCCGAGCACAGCGGGGGCGTAGCCGGACGGGTCGGCGCCCGAGGCCGTGTACATGTCGGTGTGGCAGACGCCGCAGGCCGCGAGCCGCACCAGCACCTCGCCCGAGGCGGGCGCGGCCAGGTCGACGTCCTGGACGGACAGCGGGGCACCGAACTCCTCCAGCACGGCAGCGCGAATCCGCATCTAGGTCTCCTCTCCTCGGGGCCGGACGGACTCACAGTTTCGCGGATCCCGGCACGCTTGCCCAACCAGGCGCCGGTCGCATACGGTTGGCCGGCCATGAGCGTTTGGAGGCGCCGCTACTACCGGGGCCTGAACGCCGCGATGCGCGTACTGCTCCGCTCGCCCCTGCACCCCCTGCGCTCCGGCCGGGTGATGCTGCTCGAGTTCAGCGGCCGCCGCTCGGGGCGCCGCTACCTGATCCCGGTTAGTTACTGGGAACGGCCCGCCGGGCAGATCATCTGCCTGTCGAGCACCACCTGGGCGCGCTGGTGGCTCAACCTCGACGACGCCGACGTGGTGCTCTACCTCTACGGGCAGAAGCGCTTCGGCCACGCCACTCTGGTCGACGATCCCGAGGTCCGCCTCGAGCTGATCTCCGGCTTCCTCCGCCAGAACCCCCAGGACGCCTCCCACTACGGCGTCGAACGCGACCGCAGCGGCCGCCCGCTCGACAGCGCGCTACAGGCCTTCGCCGAGTCGCCCACGGCGAAGGTCATCGACATCCGTCTACTGCCGCAATAACGCCCCGCCGAAGAAAGGGTCGGCTGCCCGAGAGGACAGCGCAGCGCGGCCGTGCACCACCCACGCGTCTCGGCGGAGCGGGGGTGGGATCCCGTGGCCAGGAGCTCCCGCCGGCGAAGCCGGCGGCCTGGACGGGGGTCCCACCCCCGCCCGCCGCCCAAGACGCCTAAGGCGCCGTGCACTCGCCCGCGTCAGCCCCCGACGCACCAGGCAGGCGACCCAGCAACTCCGCGAGCGTCCCCAACTCCGGGTGGCTGAAGCGGTCCTCGAGCAGGGCCCTGATCGCCGCGATGTGCGACGACGAGGCCTCCTTCAGCTTCTTCACACCCGGCTCGGTCAGCACCGCATAGGTCACGCGCGCGTCGCTCTCGCAGACGCCCTTGCAGACGAGCCCCTGCTGTTCCAAGCCGTCCAGCAGGCGCGTGATGCCCGACGGGGTGAGCTGCAGCCCGTCCGCCAGGTCCACCCGGCGCAGACGGCCGTCCTCGGCCCGCGAGAGCAGCAGGAGCGCCTCGTAGTCGTTGACCGTCAGGCCGTGCTCGGCATGCAGATCGCTGCTCAGCGTGCGGCGCATCGCGGCGTGGCCGCGCAGCAGGCGCACCCACACTTCGAGGGCGGTAGTTTCTTGTGTGCGCAATAGTTGAGTTCTCAAGGTTCTGTGGTACTATTGGTTGTGCAGTCAACTATGTCCCGAGCAACAGGAGACCTGACAATGAGTACTTCAACCGCCCGAGGCGTCCTTCCGGTTGGAACCTGGACCCTCGACCCAGTTCATACCCACGTGGGCTTTGCCGTCGACTACATGGTCGGCACCTTCCGCGGCAGCTTCTCGCCGGTTGAGGCGAGTCTCGTCGTAACTGAGGATGGAAGCGCGAGCCTAACCGGATCGGCCGCCGTCGCGGGCGTGAAGGTGCAGGACGAGAACCTCGGAGCGCATCTCCAGTCGCCGGACTTCTTTGACGCGGAGCGCGCGCCGCAGATCACGTTCAACTCGAGCGACATCGTCGTCGACGGTGACGAGGTCACGGTCGTGGGCGATCTCTCGATCAAGGGCAACAGCGTCCCGGTCACCGCGACGGGCACGCTCAGCGAGCCGGTCGACGTCGGCGCGGGCGAGCGCTTCGCGCTCACGCTCGAGGCTCAGATCGACCGTACGCGGTTCGGCCTGAACTGGAACAACCCGCTCCCGAGCGGCAAGCTGGCTCTGGCCAACGCCGTGACCCTGACCGCCGAGCTGTACTTCGCGAAGGCGTAGACGATGAAGGTCCTCGCAATTTCCGGCAGCCTGCGCAGCGACTCGCACAACGGCAAGCTCGTGCTCGCCGCGGCCGAGCACTTCCCGCAGGACGTCGAGGTGGAGATCTGGGACGGGCTGAGGTCCGTGCCCCCGTACGACGAGGACGACGACGGCGACACGGCGCCGGTGGCCGTCGCGCGAATGCGCGCGGCGATCGCCGGCGCCGATGCGCTGCTGTTCTCCACCCCCGAGTACAACTCGTCGATCCCCGGCCAGCTCAAGAACGCCCTCGACTGGGCGTCGCGGCCGGCGGGTGGGGGCGCGCTGCGCAACAAGCCGGTGGCAGTGGTCGGCGCCAGCACGGGCGCCTTCGGCGCGGTGTGGGCGCAGGCCGAACTGCGCAAGGTGCTTGCCGCAGCGGGGGCCCGGGTGGTCGACGGCGAGGTCGCAGTCGGGCACGCCCATGAGCGCTTTGACGCCGCGGGTACGCTCGTAGATATGAACTTGAACGATGAGCTGCGCGAGGTGGTGGAGACGCTCCTCGAAGAGACCCGGCCGCGGGTGGCGGTCGCCGCCTAGGAGACGCCGGTGACCGCCGAGTCGCCCACCGCCGAGACCGCCGCCCCGCAGGCGGCGCGCGACGCGCGCCGGCTGCGCGCGGGCGTGATCTGGGTGGGGGCGCTGGCGCTGCTTCTGCTGGGCATCGGCCTGGCGGTGCCGGGACTGCGCGGGGTGGAGGACCGCCTCTCCGAGGCGCGGCCCGGTTGGCTCGGAGCGGCGGTGTTGCTCGAGCTGGCCTCGTGCCTCGGCTTCGTGGCCACGATGCGCCTGGTGCTGAAGCGCGCCCCGGCGCGGCCGGTGCGGCGACTGGCCTGGGCCGAGATGGCCTTTGGCGCCGTGGTACCAGTCGGCGGCGCGGGCGGTCTCGCGGTGGGCGCCTGGGCCATGCGCGGGTGGGGCCTGTCCTGGCGGCGCGTCCTGGAGCGCTCCGCCGTGCTGTTCCTGCTCACGAGCGCGGTGAACGCCGTCGTGCTCGCGGCCGCCGGCCTCGGCGTCTGGCTCATTCCCTCCGCCGCGCACCGGGGCGGCCTCTATGGCTTACTGCCCGCGCTCGCGGCGATCGTGCTGCTCGGAGGCTTCGTGGCCCTACCGCGCGTGGTCGATCGGCTGGCCTCCCGCCGCAGCCCGTCGCGCTCGGTCGCCGAGCTGGCCGGCTGGGTGCGCGCCACCGAGCGCACCGCGTTCAGCCGCGACTGGCGCCTGCTGGGCGCGGCCGGCTACCTGATCTGCGACATCGCCGTGCTGTGGGCCTGCCTGCACGCCTTCGGAGCCGATCCCCCCTTCCTCGCGATCGTGCTCGGATACCAGCTCGGCTATCTCGCGAACGTCCTGCCCGGTGCCGGGCGGCATCGGCGTGCTGGACGGCGGGCTGCTCGCCGCGCTGCTGCTCTACGGGTTGCCCGCGGTGCCGGCAGCGGCGGCCGTGCTCCTCTACCACGCCATCGCGCTCTGGCTGCCCACGCTGGGCGGGACGATCGCGTTCGCGCAGCTGCGCTCGGATCTGCGACGGAGCTAGCCGCGTCCTCACGCGCCGTGTGAGATGTTTCCGGGCGCGATGAGCGAAGACGCCGTCCTACAGGAGCGCCGCGGGCAGATCCTGCTCGTGACCCTCAACCGTCCCGACGCGCGCAACGCGGTGAACTCGGCGCTGGCACATGGGATCGCCGCGGCGCTCGACGTACTCGACGCCGACGACGAGTTGCAGGTGGGCGTGCTCACCGGCGCGGGCAAGGGCTTCTCCGCCGGGATGGACCTGAAGGCCTTCGTCGCTGGAGAGAGCCCATGGGTCGAGGGCCGCGGCTTCGCCGGCATCACGCGGCTGGGGTCCGAGAAGCCGCTGATCGCCGCCGTGGAGGGCTTTGCGGTGGCCGGCGGCCTCGAGATCGCGCTCTCCTGCGATCTGATCGTGGCCGGCAGCAACGCGCGCCTCGGCATCGCCGAGGTGAAGCGCGGCCTGGCGGCCGCGGCCGGCGCGCTGATCCGCCTGCCGAAGCGCATTCCCTACCACGTGGCTATGGAGCTGGCCCTCACCGGCGAGTTCATCGAGGCACCTCGTGCGTACGAGCTCGGTCTGCTGAACCGGGTGGTGGAGCCCGGCGGAGCGGTGGACGCCGCGATCGAACTTGCCGAGACGATCGCCCAGAACGCGCCGCTGTCGCTCGCGGCCTCCAAGCTCGTGATCTCGCGGGCGCAGGACTGGGACGAGGCGGAAGCGTGGACGAAGCAGGATGAGATCGTCGGCCCCGTGATGGCCTCCGAGGACGCCATCGAGGGCTCCACCGCCTTCGCCGAGAAGCGCCCGCCGGTCTGGAAGGGCCGTTAGGCCGAGCCGGTCAGGTCGCGCAGCGCGCGATCGAGGTGCTCGTTCATCAGGCGCGTGACGGCGCGCTTCGGCCCCACGGCGATCCCCTCGATCAGGTCGCGGTGCTCCGCCGCGACGGCCGCCGGATCGTCGTAGGCGGGGCGCAGCTGCACCAGGCAGAGCCGGATCTCCGACTGGAGCGAGCGGTAGACGCGCTCGAGCCGCGGGCTCCCCACGGCCGCCACGAGGGCGGTGTGGAAGTCCATGTCGGCCTCCACCACGTCGCTCCAGGACGCACGGCGCGTGAGCGCCTCGAGCCGCTTCACGGCCTGCTCGGCGGCGGGCGGCCGCGCCCTGCGCTCGGCCAGCGTGGTGGCCACCTCCAGCTCGAGCGGCCTGCGCACGTAGAAGAGGTCGCGCACGTCGTCGGCGGTCAGCTCCGGCACCCACGCGCTGCGATTCGGCTCGCGCCGCAGGAGCCCCTCGGCGACCAGCGCCTGGATCGCCGCGCGGGCGGTGGGGCGCGCCACGCCGTAGTCGGACGCCAGCTCGACCTCGCCGAGCGGGGTGCCGGCCGCGAGCTCGCCCGCCAGGAGGCGCTGGCGCAGCGAGCTCACGAGGGCGTCGAGCGTCGAGACCACCCGCAGGGAGTGGGACGCCATCAGGCCACGCTGCCGGCGATGCGCTCCACCGGCCCGGCAAGCTCGGCAAGGCCCCAGAGGTCGCGCCACTCGTGGTCGGGCTCGTCGGTGGCGGAGGGGAGGGGCTCCACGTGGCGGTTGATCCACGCGCTGCCCATGCCCGCCCGCTTGGCCGGGCCGATGTCGTACTTGAAGCCGAACGCCACGTGCAGGATCCGATCCGGCGCCACGCCGATCCGCTCGAGCGCCTGCTCGAAAACCGTGTCGGAGGGCTTGTAGGCGCGGCAGTCCTCTGCCGTCACGCGATCGTCGAAGCGCAGGCCCATGTGGTGCTCGGAGTGGTCGAGGATGTCGTGGTCGGTGTTCGAGATCGGCACCAGCTTCACGCCGGCGGCCTGCACCTGGCGCAGCGCCGGGGTGGTGTCCGTGAACGGCTGCCACGAGCGCATGGCGCGGACCATCGCCGCGGCGTCGCCGTCGGTCAGGCGATAGCCGCGCTCCTCGGCCAGGCGCTCGAGGCTCTCCGCGAGCACCTCCTTGTAGGGGCGGTAGTCGCCCCCGATCACCTCGAACTGGATCTGCTCCCAGCGCTCGCGGAGCTCGGCACCGCGGGGCGGGGCGGGGTCGTCGTTGCGCAGGGCCAGGTCGTAGAGAAAGGCGCCGAGGCCGCCCTCCCAGTCGATCAGCGTGCCGTAGCAGTCGAAGGTGGCTGACCTCGAAGTCCATCCGTCTCTCCTCACGTGCAGTGTCATGTTGTATGACAATCTAACACGTGATGGAAGTGATGCGACGGGTGGCGCGCCTGCTGAGCTCAGTCCGGGCGGTCGTTCAGGAGCAGCGTGAGACCGCCGGCCACCGCCAGCCCTGCCGCAGCGATCGTGCCGGCGGCCGCGGTGAAGACCTTGTGGTCGCGCACGTAGCTGAGCGTGTGGTCCGGATTCAGTACGAGCAGCACCGCAGCGGCGACGCCCACGAGCAGCACGAGCAGGCCCAGCGCTGGCCGCCACTCGATCTTGGCGAGGGCGGGTCGGGGCACCTCGCGCCAGGTGAGCGCGGCCACGGCCAAGCCGGTCCAGGCGGCCGCCACGAGGTAGCCGCCGAGCACGTCGCTCGGGTAGTGCCAGCCCAGCGACAGGAGCGAGTAGCTCACCGCGAGCGTGAAGAGCACTCCGACTCCCGCCACCAGCGGGCGCCAGCGCCGGCCGGCCACGAGCACGGCGCTCAGCGTGAGCGCCATGGCCCCCGTGGCATGCCCGCTCGGGAACGCCGCGCCGTCGATCTGGTGGAAGCCGAGCACCTCGGAGAAACGCGGAGACGCCAGGGCCGGCTTCAGCACGTAGTCGGTCGTGAAGGCCGAGCCCAGCAGGATCGCGATCACGGCCAGCGCCAGCGGACGGCGACCGCGCGCCAGCGCGATCGCGATCAGACCGGCGCCGATCAGCCCGAACTGGACTGGGCTGGCCGCGTTCGCCACCGCGTGCGCCAACTTGTGGGTGAGCGGGCGGTCGAGCGACATGAAGTCGTGCAGCGCGAGCGCGTCGCGCCGGCGCACGGCGCCCACGTTGAAGGCCAGCACCCGCAGCAGCGCAACGCCGGCGGCGGCGAAGACGGTGACCAGAAGTGCCTTCTGGGTGCGGGTGGGCATCTTCCCAGGGTAGACGGGGTTCCTTCGCGCCCGCTGACCCTGGCAGTGTTCCCGTATGACAGACGGCCAGCTGATCCTCGTCGCCGGAGCGCTGCTGGCCGCCGCGCTGGGGGCATCCCTGGTGGCGGGACGGCTGCGCCTGCCGGGCCTCGTCCTGTTCCTCGGCGTGGGCATGGCGCTCGGCTCCGACGGCGCCGGCTGGATCAAGTTCGACGACTACCACCTGGCCCGCCGATCGGGGTCGATCGCGCTGGCGCTGATCCTGTTCGAGGGCGGCCTGAGCGCCGGCTTCGCCGAGATCCGGCCCGTGCTGCGACCGGCGGTCGCCCTCGCGACCGGTCGGCACGGTGATCACCGCGCTGATCACCGGGCTCGTGGCCGCCTGGCTGTTCGACTTCTCGACGCTCGAGGGACTGCTGCTCGGGGCGATCCTCGCGTCCACCGACGGCGCCGCGATCTTCGCGCTGCTGCGCGGTTCGACGCTGCGCCGCAGGCTCGCGCGCACGCTCGAGGGCGAGGCCGGCTTCAACGACCCGGTCGCGGTGCTGCTCGTGCTCGGCTTCATCGACTGGATCCGCAAGCCCGACTACGGCCTGGTCGACATGGCCCTGCTGTTCGTCCGCCAGCTCGGCATCGGGCTCGGCGGTCGGGCTCGCGGTCGGCTGGCTGTCGGTGCAGGCCATCCAGCGGCGTGCGGCTCGACGACCGCAGGGCTCTACCCGGTCGCCTCGCTCGCGATCGCCGCGCTCGCCTTCGGCGTCGCCGACGTGCTTCACGGCTCCGGCTTCCTGGCCGTCTACCTCGCGGGCTGTCGCTCGGCAGCGGTGCGATACCGGCGCGCCAGACCGTCACGCGCGTTCCACGAGGGCCTCGCGTGGGTGGCGCAGATCGCGATGTTCCTCACGCTCGGCCTGCTCGTGTTCCCGTCCCAGCTCGGCGACGTGGCGCTCGAGGGCAGCGGTGCTGGCCTTCGTGATCGCGGTGGTCGCGCGGCCGGTTGCCGCGCTGGTGTCCACGAGCTTGCGCCGGCTTCGGCGCCGGCGAACGCGTGATCCTCGGCTGGGCGGGCCTGCGCGGCGCGGTCCCGGTGGTGCTCGCGACCTTCCCGGTCATCGACCACGTCGGCGCACGGCGCGGAGTTCTTCAACATCGTCTTCTTCGCGGTGCTGGTCTCGACGCTCCTGCAGGGCGTGACCTTCGAGCCGCTCGCACACGCGCTGCACGTGACCACGAACGAGCCGGCGCTGCCGGGTCCGCTCGTCGAGACCGGGGCGATGCGGCGGCTCGGCGCGGAGGTGGTCGAGTTCGCCGTCGGGCCGACGGACGCCGTCGTCGGCCGGCGCGTGCGCGAGCTCGGCCTGCCGCGCGACGCGCTGCTCAACCTGATCGTGCGCGGCGACCAGGCGCTGCCCCCGCGCGGGTCGACCCGGATCGAGGCCGGCGACCGCCTGCACGTCCTCGTCCGCCGCGAGGTGGCGCACGAGTTCCCGGCGCTGATCGAGCGCTGGCGCACGGGCCCTGGGAGCCGCCGGGCGCCCGCCGGCCCGTGCTGCGCGGCACGCAGGTGATCTTCACGCACGCGCCCGTGGGATCCGACAGCGACGGCGATCCCGCAAGCCCCGACCGCGTGTCCGGCGTGGACGTGATCGAGCATCTCCGCACCCGCCGCGACGCACCGGGCGCGCTCGTCGCGCTCGCGGACGGGCGCTACGCGATCACCGGCGCCACCGTGGCGGTCGGCGGCCTCGACGCAGCTCCAGGCCTACGGGCGCCGCCGCCTGCGGGCCGACTGCCCGGAGGCCGAGCAGGCCTGGTGGCAGGAGGTCATCGGCGCGGTCGCGTTGGGTTGACAGCCCGGCATCGAATACCTAACATCACTAGGTATATGCGAGCAGATGCCCTCAAGGGCCACCTCGACGGGCTGCTCCTCGCCGTGGTGGCGGACGAGCCGGCGCACGGCTACGCGATCGTCGAGCGCCTGCGCGAGCGCAGCGCCGGCGCCTTCGACCTGGCGGAGGGCACGGTCTACCCGGCGCTCCACCGCCTCGAGGGGGCGGGGCTCTTGAAGAGCAGCTGGGCCCCCGGCGCCACACGCCGCCGGCGCGTCTACGCGCTCACCGCGAAGGGCCGCCGGACGCTGGGGGAGCGGCGCACCGAGTGGAGCACGTTCGCGCGGGCGATCGACTCGGTGCTGAGCGAGGCGCCCGCATGATCGAGACCTACCTGCAGGAGCTGGAGCGCGGGCTCGATGTGCCGCGCAGGCTGCGCCGGCGCATCGTCGACGAGGCTCGCGATCATCTCGTGTGAGCTCAGTGCCCGCGGTCAGGAGCTGGGCCTGGGGGAGGAGGAGGCCGAGCGACAGGCGGTCGCAGCCTTCGGCGCGGCCGACACCGTGGCCCATGACTTCCACCAGCAGCTCGCCAGCCGCAGCGCCCACCGCTCGTCGACCCTGACCGCCGCGGTCGTGGTCGCGCTGCTCGGACTCTGCTGTCTGGCGCTCTCGGTGCCCAGTCGGGCCCACGGCAACTGGGCGGCGAGCGGGCCCTACGCGCTGATCGCCTGGTTCGGCGGTCAGGTCGCCCTCGTCGCGGGCGCGCTCGCGCTGGCGCGCTCGCTGCGCTACCGGGCCGAGGGCGGCGCCGTGCCGTCGGACCGGCTGGCCGACATCTACCGGCCGAACGCCGTCGCGCTCGCGTGCGCAGGCGCGCTGGTGATCGCGCTCGCGATCGGAGCGAGTGCTCATTCCGGATCCCTCCACGGCGTCTGGGCGATCGCCGTTGTGGCCGGAACGGCCGTGCTGGGCCTGCTGGCGCTGGCCGCCGCGACCAGCGTGGCGAGGTCGCTCGCGCGGGCGCGGCCGATCGCGGCCGCCCCGCGAGGAGACGCTGTCGGCGATCTATTGGCGCTCGCGCTCCTCGTCCCTGACGTGCTCGAGCGGCGCGCCCCACGCCTGGCCGCCGGGCTCCGAAGCGCCGGAGCTCGCGTCGAAGTCACGGCCGCGCGCGTGAGCACGAAGGCTCCGCGTCTCGCCCGCTGGCTTGACCTGCGGGCCCACCCGTGGCGCTTCTGCGCTCTGTTCGCAGCGGCGTGCGGCCTTGCCGTCGGGCTTGGCCACGACCTGAGCGACGGCGGCCAGGCCAGTCTCACGCTCGCGCATGTGGCGCGCTCGCTCCTTGGCGTGGCCGTGCTGGCCGCGATCGAGGGCACGGTCATCGCGTTCGCGTTCCTCACGCTCGGCGGCTTCCTGGGAATCAGACGCGAGCCGGTCTAGCCGGTTCAGGTGCCAAACGCTCGCGCGCGACGTATGGTCTTGGTGATGCAGACCGCGCGACCCAGCAAGCAGCGTCTCGACACCGGCCAGGCCAGGTTCGTCGGGATCCTGGGCTTCACCGCGGCGGTCGTGCTGCCGGTGCTGCTTTGGCGCGGAGTGGTGGTCACGTTGGCCGATCGTTACTCCCCCTCGCCGGGTTACTTCCTCACGGCCTGGACCCCGTTCGCCATGATGGCGCTCGGGCTGATCCTGTTCGTTCCCGTGTACCGCTCGATCGGCCTGCGCTCGTATGCCAGGGCGTACTCGCGGCGACGCAACGCCTATGCCGGTTGGGGGGCCACGCTCTACCTGCTGGGAGTGGCGCTCGCGACCCAGGTTGCAGCAATCGCGCACGGCCTCGGCACGCCCTAGAATGGCCGGAACCTTCGCGGGCGAAGTGTTGTGGTTGCACAGAAGCCTTCCAAGCTTCTAGGGCGGGTTCGATTCCCGTCGCCCGCTTTCCCCGGGGCGTGGCGCAGTCTGGTAGCGCACTCGGCTGGGGGCCGAGCGGTCGCTGGTTCGAATCCAGTCGCCCCGATAGGTGGCATCTGAGTGCCGCTGGCTGTGTCGCCGTGTGGCTGGATGTGCAGAGCACTATCCAGCCACCGGCTCCTTGCCAGCGGCCCTCAGCTGCATCCCTATCGGGGCGACTTCGTCGCCCCTGAGCTGCATCCCTATCCGCGCGAGTGCGTCGCCTCCGCTCGAAGCTTGGTGATCGCGCGCTGCAGCTGGTCGAGTGCGCGGTCGGAGAGGACGCCGCCGATGCGGGCGTCGAGCTCGGAGGCGATCAGGCGCTGCGCCTTGGCGTGTGTCGTGGCGCCCGCGCGCGTCAGCGAGATCACTGATGAGCGGCGGTCGTTCGGGTGCGGCCGGCGGGCCACGAGGCCGCCCAGCTCGAGGCGGTCGACGGTCTTGCTCGCGCCGCCGACGGTGATCGATAGGTCCCGGGCGATGTCGTGGACGCGGCAGTCCTGCACCGTTGCGACGACGGCCAACGTCTGCGCCGTGGCCAGTCCGACGCCCAGCTCGGCCCGCAGCCGCGCCTCGACGGCGTCCCACAGCTCGATCTCGAGGCGCACGAGGTCGGCGAAGAGGGTGGGCAGCTCGGCCATGCTGGACGGGACGCTAGCGGATCGCGTGGAAGTTAGTTCCCGGGAACTTGATTCCGCGGAATATACACTTGCTACCATCGAGCTCATGCTTCCTCTCCCTTCCTCCATGCGCGCCGTCGTCCTGGACGCCGTCCCCGCGCCGCCCGAGGCGCTCGTCGTCCGCGAGCGCCCCGTTCTCCAGCCCGAGCCCGGCTGGGTTCTCATCGAGGTCAAGGCCTTCGGCCTGAACCGCTCCGAGCTGAAGACCCGACTCGGCCTAGCCGACCCCGACGTCACGTTCCCGCGCGTGCCGGGCATCGAGGCGACCGGCATCGTCGCGGCGTGCCCGGGTGGCGAGCTGGCCGTCGGCCAGCAGGTCGTCGCGATGATGGGCGGGATGGGCCGCAGCTTCGACGGCGGCTACGCAGAGTTCACCTGCGTGCCGGTCGCGCAGGCGATCCCGTTCCGCAGCGAGCTGCCCTGGACGACTCTGGGCGCCGTGCCGGAGATGCTGCAGACCGCGTACGGCGCGCTGACCGTCGGGCTCGACGTGCAGCCCCGCCAGACGCTGCTGATCCGCGGAGGCACGTCGTCGGTCGGCCTGACCGCGGCGATTCTCGCCAAGCGCCGCGGCCTGACCGTCCTGGCCACGACGCGCACGGAGGGCAAGGCTGCGGCACTGCGCGAGACCGGCGTCGACCACGTCGTCGTCGACGACGGCGTGATCGCGGCGCACGTGCGCGAGCTGGTGCCCGGCGGCGTGGACGCGACGCTCGAGCTCGTCGGAACGCCGACGCTGCGCGACAGCCTGGACGCCACGCGCGTCCACGGCGTCGTTTGCGTCGCGGGGTACCTCTCCAACGAGTGGATCGTGCCCGGCTTCTACCCGACCGGCTTCCTGCCCAACGGCGTGCGCCTGACCGGCTACAGCGGCGACGCGTCCGACCTGCCGCAGGCCGTCCTGCAGGAGTTCCTGGACGCGGTCGCCGCCGGCGAGGCCACCGTGCCGATCGCCAGGACCTACACGATGGATGAGATCGCGACCGCCCACGACGACATGGAGCACGACCGCGTCGCGGGCAAGTTGGTCGTCTCGACCGGGCGCTGAGCTAGAGCCCCATGCTCCCCGCGCCTACTTGACGATCCGGAAGCGACGCGTTCAAGGAGCGACCCTTGAGACGCCCGCTCGTGGGGGTGGCGACGAGCCGGTAGCTGCCCGGCTTGAGCGCCTTGTGGCTCAGGCGGCCGGTGAACCGGAAGCTGTTGGCCCCGGCGGCGCCGCGCTCGGCGAAGCTGCCGTGGAGCGTCAGGGTGCGGGTGCAGCGGCGCGCTTTGCGGTTGCGCCTGGTCGGCCTGACGCAGGTTCCGTGCGCGCCTCTGCGCCCCGGCGCGCCCTGGGTCACCGTGAAGGTGACGCGGCCTGCGCGGTCGAGGTTGTACGTGACCACGGTTCCGTAGCTGCGGTGCTTGGCGGCGCGCGCGCTGGGCCCGCTGGGAGCGGCCGGGAACTTGCTCCGCGCTAGGTGCTCGCCGAGCACGCTGGCAAGCACCACCGCGGTGGAGCCGGTGCCGGACGACACGCCTGTCCCAGAGGAGTTGGTCGGGAAGGCCAGCGTCGGCCCCACGGCCAGGGGCGCGGGCACCCCGGCGATGGCGAAGGGCCGGTACTCGTACGTGCTGTTCGGGCGCAGGGCGCCGACCTGCTTCGTGACCGTCGCGGTCTCGCTGCCCACCGGCGCCGTGGTCGTGGAGGTCTGCGTCTCGAGCGCCGGCCCGTACTGGAACCCGAGCGGGTAGGGGATCCCGTAGGTGCGCGCCGTGAGGCTGAACTGCTCTCCCCCGCCGGGCGCCGGCCCCGCGCTCTGCGCGCTGAACTCGGGCTCGAGACGGCTCACGCGAACGCCGGTATCAGCCGAGCCGAAGGCCGCGCGCGCGAGAAATGGGACGCCGCCGACGGTCACGAGGCGCGGATCATGCTCGTTGGTCGTCGCGGTCTCTCCGATCGCTCCGAACGCCGACGTCACCCCTGGCCACGGCTGCTCCCACGTGCGGGTGCCCTTGTTGTAGCGGGCCGCCCGAAGCCCGTAGTCGCCGTTGCCCGGAGCGCCGAAGTGCTCGTTCCAGGCGATGTACGGCACCTCGACCCCGAAAGGCCCGGAGGGCACCGCCGCAAGCGACACGCTGAGAGCGTCTTCAGTCGATGACTGATTGATCCGCCCGTCGCTGGAGCTGACTCCCGCGGCTTCCTGCGTCCACGTCGGCGCCGGGAAGGTGCTGGTGTCGAGGCGGGCCACGCGGGCGTCCTCGTTGGTGCCGTCGGAGTCCACCCACGCCACGTAGGGGTAGCCGCCGATGGACGCCAGGCTGGGACGGCCCTCGTACAGGAGGGGGGCGCTGTGGGTCGGGTCGCTGATCCCGCCCGAGGTGTCGCTCACGCCGGTCCACGGCTGCTGCCACGTGCTCCCCTCGAGCCGTGCGACGCGGACATGGTTGACCCCGAGGCCGTTGGTGCTCTGCGTCCAGGCCACGTAGGGCGCGTTGTTGATCGAGGCGACGACAGGGCTGGAGCCTTGCTTCGTGGTGGACGTCTGGAAGCCGCCTGAGCTGGCGCTCACCCCGGTCCACGGCTCGACCCAGGTCGGCGCCGGTTGGGTGCTCGTGTCGAGTCGAGCAACGCGCGGCACGAACGTGCTCCCGGCGGCCTCGTCCCAGCCGACGTACGGCACTCCGTTCACCACGGCCAGCGAGGTGTCGTCCGCGTTCTTGCCGGCGTCCTCGTTGATGCCGCCATGGGTGGCGTCCACGCCCTTCCACGGCTCCTCCCAGTGCCCGGCGGAGTTGAGCCGGGCCACGCGGACCTCGACGTTGGTCCCGTCGTTCTCGTTCCACGCGACATACGGGACCCCGCCTACCGCGGTCAGCGCCGGATCCTTGGCGTCGTGTCCGGTGTCGAAGTTCACGGGCCCGCCGACCTTGTCCCACGCCGTTCCCGACGCGTTGAGACGAGCAACGAAGACCTCGTTGTTGGACCCGTGCCTTTCCGACCAGGCCACGTAGGGGACGGGCCCGACGGTCGCGAGGGAAGGCTGAGTGCCGATGTCGCTCACCTGGCGCGAGCCGCCGACCGGCTCCTGCCACGTGGCCGTGGCCGCCGAGGGCACGGCAACCGCCAAGCCCAGTGCGATGCCGACTGCCAGCCCCCTCCGCATCGGATCACGCTATCCGGGGGCCGCCGCCGCCGTCAATTCGCAAGGAGATTTACCCGCGGACCCTTGTTCTGCGCCTCACCGGCGAATAGGGTGCGGGTTTGCATAACTTCAGACTCCGAACTCCGCGCAGAGGAGGTGCAACGGAGCGCTCGGCCGGAACCGAGCAGAAGCAGATGCTGTCGGGCAAACTCGCCAACACTCCGACAGGACCCTTCCCGCGTGGCAGCTTCGTGGCGCTGCTCTCGGTGGTGTGCGCCCTCGCGTTCGTGTTCGCCTCGAGCGCCGTCGCGGATACCGGAGCCGACCCATCCTCAGACGTCACGACGGTCGACACCGGCGCGCAGGCCAGCTCAGGCAGCGACGCGTCCGGTGCAGCCTCGGTTGTCAGCGACGCGGCACCGTCCGCCGGCGCGACCCCGGACGTCGCGGGTGATACCACCGGCACGGACCCCGGTGCGTCGGACACGCCGGCGGCCGACACGCCGGCGGTGAGCGATCCCGCGACCGACAGCACCGCAGCCCCAGTCGATCCCCCGCCCGTCGTCGCGGCCCCGCCCGTCATCGAGGACACGACCCCAACCCCTGATCCGGTGAGCACCACCGTTGCCCCGGCAGCGACCATCGACATCCCGGTGACCGCTCCCGCCGGCGCGCCGGTCGCGCCCGAACCCACGCCGGTCGCCACCACGCCCACCGGCCCGGTCGACGCTCCTGCCGCGTCCGCGCAGGGCGGCGCTCCGTCCGCCCCCGCCGTGGTCGACCCTGCACCGCCGCCGCTCGTGCCCGACTCGCCGCCGCCGTCGGTGCTGGTCGATCCCGTGTCGTCACCGGCGCTGGTCGACGCTCTCGCGACGGCGCCGCCGACCGTTGCGGCCGATGCCGGGTCGGCGCTCTCCTCGCCGCTCGCTCCTCCCACGCTCCTGGGCGCTCAGCCATCGGCTCTGGTCACGCAGGTCTTCGCCCTCTCGGTGCTCGGCACCGGGGCGGTCCTTCCGGGCCCGGAGGCTCCATCGGTCATCGCCCCGGCCGACCCCGCCGGTACCCTGATCGACCCGGGCGACGGCCCGGCGACCCCAGCGGTCGCCGCCAGCTCGCACCGTGCCGATGCGCCCAGCCGCTCGCAGGCCCGAAAGCCGGCGACGGCCGGCCAGGCCGATGCGGTCGGCGGCGGTTCGGGTGCTCCCTGTGGCGGACTCGCCGGCGGCCCGGCCGGTAGCGCCGCGTGCGCGTCCGGCTCGGGCTCCTCGCACGCCTTCTTCTTCGCCTTGCTCCTGATGCTCGGCGGCCTCGCCGTCGTGATCTCAGAGCGCATGCGATTGGCCCCGGCGCGTTGGCGCCAAGCGGCCTTCATCGCACTCCTCGAGCGACCTGGCTAGCCCCTCCGGGGGCTGACAGGTGTCGCACGGGCCCAGCCACGGCCCGGCGGCTGACTCGGAAAGGAGACAGACATGAGCGTTCAAGCGGAACGCTGGCAACCAAGTGACAGTGCGCCCCCTGACCTGTGCGAGGAGGGCGGCGTCTTGAGGGCCGGACTCCCCGTCGATCCTCCGGCGGGAGGGCACGAGGACGCGCTGCGGTTCTACCTCGCCCAGATCGCCAAGGTCAGGTTGTTGACCCAGGCGGAAGAGGTGCAGCTGGCTCGTCGCATCGAGGCCGGTGACATGGGCGCCAAGGGCGCACTCGTCGAAGCGAACCTGCGTCTGGTCGTGTTGATCGCGAGGCGCTACTCGGGCCGGGGACTTCCCCTGCTTGACCTGATCCAGGAGGGCAACCTCGGTCTGATCCGCGCGGTCGAGAAGTTCGACTGGCGGCGCGGGTTCAGGTTCTCAACCTACGCGGGCTGGTGGATCCGCCAGGCGATCGTTCGCGCGCTGGCGGACAAGGGACGGACCATCCGCCTGCCGATGCACATGGTCGAGCGGGTGAGCCGGATACGCAACGCTCGCCGGCTGCTGCTGCGCGAGAACGGACGTGAGCCCAGCGTGGAGGATCTCGCGGCTGCGCTCGAGCTGCCGGCGGCGCGTGTGGAGGCTGCGCTGAATGCGGCGCTCGACACCATCTCGCTCAACGCTCCGATCGCCGCGGACAACGACCCGGTGGAGCTCGGCGAGCTGATCGAGGACAAGCAGCTCACACCGTTCGAACAGGCCGCCGCGCGTTCGCGGGAGAACGACCTGAAGGCCGCGCTCGAGTCGCTCGACGCACGGGAGCGACGCGTGGTCGAGCTCCACTTCGGGCTGCGGCTGCGCGAGCCGATGACGCTCGAGCAGGTGGGCAAGCGGATCGGACTGACGCGCGAGCGCGCGCGTCAAATCGAGAAGCTTGCACTCGCCAAGATGGCGGCGGCAGCGGCTGGTTAGGAAACGGGAGTCGAAGGAGCCGGGGCGGCACACCGCGTACCGTTAGGGTCACCTAATTAGGGAACCCTAAGATCTGGTACCGTGCTGCCCATGCCGGGCAGGACCCACTTCGAGCACTCGCCCGCCGCCGCGCGGCTCACCGCGCCCGGCGTCTGCCATGACGAAGTGCTCAGTTGCATCGCCGACGTCTTCGGGGACGGCGGTTCAGACTGGCTGGCGATCTGGCTCGACGAGCAGTCGAGGTCGCTGTTCGGGGCCGGGCTGCTGGGGCTCAGGGAGCAGGGAAGCGCCGTCACCGAGCTGCTGCTCGTCACGCTCGGGATGCGGCCCGAACCCGGTGACCATCGCGCGCTCCTGGTGGACCACGCCGTGGAGACGCGCCGGGCACACCCGCTGCTGATCGCCGCGCTTGGCCACGAGTTGGCCCGGCGGGCGGGACTTCACGTGCATGTCTGCACGGCGCACCGGGCGTGGTGGACGGTGCTCGTTGCCGAGGAGGCATTCGTCCTCGTCGGCTCGGGCCCCGAGCCGCCGGCCGGCAAGGTCGACCTGCGGCTGCGCTGCCCGCATCAGGTCGCGTGGGCGAGCCTGGTCCACCTCCTGCAGCTGGGGCCGCCCGAGCTTCACGGCACGGCACGGCAGCTGATCGCCGCCCTGCCGGTCTGCAACAAGCCGACCTCCAGCTAGCGCGCGCCCAAGCGCGCGGGCGTGGGCGGGTACTCCCACGCGGCCAGCCCGATCAGCACCGCCGCCACGATCAGTGTGAGCGCCAGCGCGGAGATGCTGCCCGCGACGAGGGACAGCAGCGCCAACAGGGCGATCGCCGACAGGCGTTTGCGGTTGGCCGACCCGATCATCCGCAGCCGGAAGAAGCCCTCGCCGAGCAGGAACAGGATCGGCCCCCCGAGGACCATCAGGACGCCGGCGGTCTCCAGCGAGTGGGTGGGGTGGGCGATCAGCAGCTCGTCGCCCACGGCGCTCAGGATCACACCGGCGACGATCGGCACGTGTAGATACGTATAGGCGTCGCGCGCCAGGCGGCCGGGGTCTTCGCTCTCCGCGAGGTGGCGGCGCGAGTTCTCGGCAACCTCGCCGAAGTACAGCCACCAGAGCGCCGCCGTGACGAGGAATGCGGCCGCGAGCGCGAACACGACCTCCCGCGTGAGGCCCGCGTTGGCCGCGGTGGCGCCGGTCACGACGATCGACTCGCCGAGCGCGATGATGATGAACGCCTGGCAGCGCTCGGCGAAGTGGTTGCCCTCCACCGCGTAGTCATCGGTGTGCGACACGCCGCGCCCCGGGGTCCAGTACCCGACCAGCGGCGCGGCCAGGTCTACGGCCAGCGCGGGGATCCAGAGCCAGAGGCGGCTGTCGCCGCTCAGCGTCGCGCCGGCGATCCAGAGCGCGCCCGAGGCCACGCTCCACACCACGATGCGCTCGAACACCGCACGCAGCGGATGGTCGCGTGGCAGCAGCAGCGCGCCGGCCACGTTGCGGCCTACCTGGAGCACCACGTAGGCGCCCGCGAACAGCAGGCCGTGGTCGCCGAAGGCCTCGGGCGCGGCCGCGGCCATCAGCAGGCTCGCAAGCATCACGAGGATCAGCACCAGTTGGACGATGGTCGAGTCCGGGTCGAACCAGTTGACCATCCAGGTGGTGTAGATCCAGGCCCACCACACCACCACGAGCAGGAACGCCGTGCGCGCCGCGCCGGCCCAGGTGAGGTCGTGGAACAAGAGCTGCGAGAGCTGGGTGACCGCGAACACGTAGACGAGGTCGAAGAACAGCTCCACGGCGGTGGTGGGCTGCTCGCCCTCGCCCGGCTCGCGTAGGTGGGTCATGGGCACGCAGCCTACGGCCGCAACTGGCGGATTCCCGTGGCCAGGCTCCCGAGGCGCCGGTATCGTCGCCGCAGATGAGCCAGACCGAGGTCCCAGTCCTCGTCGAGCCGATCGGCGAGCCACCGGCGGGCCGCGAGCAACGCGTGACTCCGCTCGAGCTGTTCCTCGACCTCGTCTTCGTGCTGGCCATCACCCAGGTGACGGGTTACGTGGCCTCGGACCCCACCTGGTCGCGCCTGGTCGAGGGCCTCGCGATCCTGGCTGTGACGTGGTGGGTCTGGAGTGCGTACGCCTGGCTCGGGAACACCGCAGGCAGCGACGAGGGGCTCGTCCGCGTGGTGCTGCTCGCGGCCGCGGCGGGGATGGTCGTGGCCGCACTCGCGGTGCCCCACGCGTTCGGCGCCGACGGGCTCCTGTTCGGCATCTCGATCCTGGCGGTGCGGCTCGTGCACCTGGGGGCGTACGCGCTCCTCGCTCGCGCGCGCGCTGACGGCGAGCTTGGCGTGGCGGTGTTCCGTCTGGCGCAGTCGATCGTGCCCTCCGCGCTGCTGCTCGTCCTGGCCGGCGCGCTCGACGGTCCGGCGCAGGCAGTCTGCTGGATCGCGGCGCTCAGCACCGACTACGGCGGCATGGCCCTGCGCGGCACGCAGGGCTGGCGGGTTGAGCCCGGCCACTTCGCCGAGCGCCACGCGCTGATCATCATCATCGCGCTCGGCGAGTCGGTGGTCTCGCTGGGGGTGGGGGCCGCGGGCCTCGCCCCGACCGCCGCGGTGGTGGTCGGCGCGCTGCTCGGCATGGCCGTGATCGCCGCGCTCTGGTGGGCGTACTTCGACGTGGTGGCGATCGTCGCGGAGCGGCGACTGCGCGCCGCGTCGCCGGCCGAGCAGGTGACCATCGCCCGCGACTCGTTCACCTACATGCACCTGCCGATGGTGGCCGGGATCGTGGTGTTCGCGGTGGGGGCGAAGAAGACTCTCGCTCATCCCGGCCTCGAGCTGAACACCGTCTCGGCGGTCGCGCTGTGCGGCGGGGTGGCGCTGTACTTCTTCGCGCTTAGCGCCTTCAAGCGCCGCAACATCGGCTCCTTCAACTATCCGCGGCTCACCGCAACAGCGATCCTGGTCGCCCTCATTCCGCTCGCCACGGCGGTGCCGGCGCTGCTTGCCCTCGGCCTCGTGGCCGTCGTCGCCACGGGCACGATCGGCTACGAGGTCCTGCGCTACTCCGAGGCGCGCGACCGGATCCGGCACGCGGCCTAGTGACCAGACAGCTGAGGAGCTGGGCTCCGCTCGCCCCGCTCGGCGCGCTCGCGGCCGGCCTTGGCCTGCTGCTCCGCCAGCCAGGGTTGCCCTCCTCCTACCTGTTCGCCGCGCTGCTGGTGGGGTTGGCGGTGGCGCTCGCCCGGCCGGGCCGGGTCGGCGTGCCGCCGGCCGCGTTCGCCGCCGCGCAGGCCGTCACCGGGGTGGCGCTGGGCGCCGCCGTGCGCTCGTCGTCGCTGACGTCGCTCGCCCACTCGTGGCTCCCCGTGACCCTGGTCAGCGCGGGCACGCTCGCAATCAGCCTGGCCGCGGGCCGCGTGCTCGCCCGCTTCACGTTCGTCGACGAGCGTACGGGGGCACTTGGGATGATCGCCGGCGGCGCATCGGGGATCGTGGCGATGGCGGACGAGCTCGGCGCCGACGGGCGCCTGGTGGCGTTCATGCAGTACCTGCGCGTGCTGATCGTGGTGCTGATCACGCCGCTGCTGCTCGCGCTCCTGTTCCCGGGTCACCCCGGAGCCAGCGCGCCGGGCGTGACCGTGCTGGGTGACGGGAGAGGCTGGCTGCTGACGCTGGGGGTGGCCGCGGGTGGCGCGGCGGTGGCGAGCCGCGTGCGGCTGCCGGCGGGCATGCTGCTCATCCCCATGGTTGCCGCGGCCGTGGTGGCGCTGGTGGTCCCCGACGGCGACTTCGACGTGCCGGACCTGCTCCAGCAGGGGGCGTTCGCGCTGATCGGCCTGCAGGTCGGGCTGCGCTTCACGGCGGAGACGGTGCGCTCGCTCGGCAGCCTGCTGCTGCCGGTGCTGGCAGCCATCGCGGTGCTGATCGTGCTCTCGTTCGGACTGGCGGTGGTGCTCGAGCTGACGACCACCGTGACGCTGTCGGACGCCTACCTCGCCACCACCCCCGGCGGCATCTTCGCAGTGGTCGCCGTGGCGTTCGGGGCCGGCGCGAACACCACCTTCATCGTGGCCGTGCAGGGCCTGCGCGTGCTGGTGATGGTGCTGCTGGCCCCGCTGATGGTGCGGCGGCTCGCGCGCAGCACGCGCGTCTAGGCTCACGAACACCACGAGACAACGGAGGCTGGATGGATCGCGCGGAGCTGCAGGAGTTACAGAGGCCGATCAAGGAGCGCTACCGAGAAGACCCGGAGCGGGCCCTCGTCACGCTGAGCGCCGAGGGGACGCTCGACGATCAGGGCGTGGCCTGCTCGGTGGCCACCGGACAGGCGCTCGTCCGGGCCGGCCTGCACCCGGCCAGCGGCGGCGACGGCGCCCTGGCGTGCTCGGGCGACATGCTGCTCGAGGCGCTGGTGGCCTGCTCGGGGGTCACGCTCCGGTCCGTGGCCACCTCGCTCGAGATCGCGGTGACCGGAACGGTGCTCGCCGAGGGCGAGCTCGACTTCCGTGGCACGCTCGGCGTGGACAAGGAGGCACCGGTCGGCTTCCGCTCGATCCGGCTCGAGTTCCAGTTGGAGAGCGATGCGACGGAGGAGCAGCTGGCCACGCTCCTCCGCCTCACCGAGCGCTACTGCGTCGTGCTGCAGACGCTCACGGGCGGGGTGCCCGTGAGCACGTCCGCGACCGCTACTTGATGAACAGCATCTCCTGGTACTTCGGCAGCGGCCAGAGGTCGTCGGCCACGATCCGCTCGAGGGCGTCCGCGGCCGTGCGCGTCTCGTCCATCGCGGGGATGACCGTGTCGCGCATGTAGATCGCGAGCTCCAGACCTTCGCCCGGGTGGTCCCGGTTGGCCTTCTCGAGCTCGAGGACCGCGTCGATGAGAATGCTCACGAGACCCTCGGTCTCGGCCACGAGCGTCTCGATCCCCGCCGCGCGCAGCTCCGCGAGATGGCGCAGCGACGCGGGCAGGAGCATCGTGCGGGCGATCGACGCGGCGGTCTCCGCCTCGATGTTCACCTTCACGATGTACTGCTCGACGAACACCTCGTAGCGCGACTCGAGCTCCCGCGCCGACAGCACGTCGTAGGCCGCGAACGTCGCCTTCGTCTGCTCGCTCACCAGCTCGGGCAGCGCGTCCGGCGTGGTGGGCAGGTTGAGCAGCCCGCGGCGCTCGGCCTCGGCGTGCCACTCCTCCGAGTAGCCGTCGCCGTCGAACACGATGCCGCGGTTGGCGGTGTAGGCGTCCTTCACCACGCCCACGACGGCGGCCTCGAGGTCCGCTCCCGACTCGAGCGCCTCGCGCACCTTCGCGCCGAGCTCGTCGATCGTCGATGCCACGATCGTGTTGAGCACGGTGTTGGGCAGGCTCGGCGACATGCTCGAGCCGAGTGCGCGGAACTCGAACTTGTTGCCGGTGAAGGCGAACGGGCTGGTGCGGTTGCGGTCACCGCTGTGCTTCGGCAGGTGCGGCAGCACCGGCGTGCCGAGGCCCAGGAAGTCGCCCGGTGCCGACGGCTCGGTGCGGTCGTCGGCGATCGCGCCGAACACGCGCTCGAGCGCGCTGCCGAGGAACACGGACATGATCGCCGGCGGCGCCTCGTTGGCGCCCAGGCGGTGATCCTGGCCGGCGGTGGCGATACTCGCCCGCAGCAGCCCCTGGTAGGTGTTCACCGCGGCGATCACCGCCGAGCAGAAGAACAGGAACGACAGGTTCTCCTCCGGGGTGTCGCCCGGCTCGAGCAGGTTCATGCCCGTGTCCGTGCTCATCGACCAGTTGTTGTGCTTGCCCGATCCGTTCACGCCCGCGAACGGCTTCTCGTGCAGCAGGCAGATCAGGCCGTAGCGCCGCGCCACGTTCTGCATCACCTGCATCGTGATCATCTGGTGGTCACAGCCGATGTTCGAGTTCTCGAAGACCGGAGCCACCTCGTACTGGTTCGGCGCCACCTCGTTGTGGCGGGTCTTCACCGGCACGCCAAGCTTGTACAGCTCCTGCTCGACCTCGAGCATGTAGGCGAGGATGCGCTCCGGGATCGAGCCGAAGTAGTGGTCGTCCAGCTCGTGGCCCTTCGGCGGCTTCGTGCCGAACAGTGTGCGCCCGGTGGTGACGAGGTCGGGGCGCTCGAAGTAGTACTGCTCGTCGATCAGGAAGTACTCCTGCTCCGGCCCCATCGTGGTGAACACGCGCTTGGACTCTTCGTCGCCAAGCAGCTTCAGTGCGCGGACCGCCGCGCCCGAGAGCGCGTCCATCGAGCGCAGCAGCGGCGTCTTGTAGTCGAGCGCCTCGCCGGTCCAGGACACGAACGCGGTGGGGATGCAGAGCAGCGTGCCGTTCGGGTTCTCGAGCAGGAAGGCCGGCGACGTGGGATCCCAGGCCGTGTAGCCGCGCGCCTCGAAGGTCGCGCGGATGCCGCCCGTGGGGAAGCTGGACGCGTCCGGCTCGCCCTGCACGAGCTCCTTGCCGGACAGCTCGCCCACGGCGCTGCCGCCGTCGGCAGACGGCCCGTAGAAGGAGTCGTGCTTCTCCGCTGTCGAGCCGGTGAGCGGCTGGAACCAGTGCGTGTAGTGGGTGGCCCCGCGGCTCATCGCCCACTCCTTCATGGCCTCGGCCACCTGGTCGGCCAGGGTGGGGTCGAGCAGCTCGCCGTGCTCCACGGTGGAGTTGAGCCTGCGGTAGACGTGGTCGGGCAGCATCCGCCGCTGGACTGCCGGGCTGAAGACGTTGTCCGCGTAGCCGTGGCTGCCGGGCGCGGTGAGGTCGCCGGCGCCGAGCGCCCGTCCGTTGGCGTTCCACTGCGCGGCTGTGACGTTCTTCTCTCGGGTCCTGGCCAAGTCCTTGCTCCTGATTCAGTCGAAGTGGGGCACCGAAAAATAGCCGGGGAGCGATGCTCGTCCGGCGTTATCCGATCCTAGGGGTGCGCGAAGACAACGGAATATGGATAGATGTCCGAGAATTCGGCGCTCCAGTTAGACAACGGTCCAACCCCCTCCGCGGGCGGCGGCCCTCGGCTAGGATCGGCGGCGCCCAATGCGGACTCGCACCCTGTCATTCGTCGCGGCGCTCGCGGTGTTTTGCGTGCTTCCGGCGGTCGCGTCCGCTGCCACAAAGACCGAGACGGCCAACCTCGGGCAGGTCGCGGTCACGCTCACCTACGACACTGGCCGGGGCCAGTACGACGTGTCGAACACGCGCATCGCGATCGCGCGCGGTGGCACGACCGTCTTCAACCAGGCCGTGGCGGAGCCCTGCGCGCAGTGCGCGGTGGTGCCCGCCGGCGTGACCGGCGGCGGCAGCTCCCTGACGATCCGCGACCTCGACGGGGACGGCGAGCCCGAGGTCCTCTTCGACATCTACACGGGCGGGGCGCACTGCTGCTCCTACACCTGGATCTACCGCTTCACCGGCAGCACCTACGTGGGGGTGGCGGCCACGTGGGGCGACACCGGCTACACGCTCACTGACCTGAACGGCGACGGCGTGCCCGAGCTGCGCAGCTACGACGACCGCTTCGCCTACGAGTTCACCGACTTCGCCGATTCGGCCTTCCCGCCGGCGATCTTCAGTTACAAAGCCGGCCGGCTCAGCGACGTGACGCGCAGCTTCCCCGCGCTGGTGAGGGCGGACGCCAAGCGGCAGCTGCGCCTCTACCGGCGCGCCCGGCGCCACCGCGACGTGCGTGGGGTCGTGGCCGCCTACACGGCGGACCAGTACCTGCTCGGGAAGCGCTCCACCGGGTTGCGGCTCGTGCAGGTCGCCCTCAAGCGGGGCGACCTGAACGGCCTGGGGCGCGGCGACGTGTGGCCCCGCAACGCCCGCTACGTGCGGGTGCTCAAGAAGTTCCTGCGGCGCAACGGCTACTAGCCGCCGTCGTCTACTCGAGGTCAGGCGGCGAGCGGTTGGTCGTCGCGCTCGGACTCGTAGTTCCGGGCGGCGTCCACGAATGCCCTGAACAGCGCGGCTTGCTCCGGCACTTCGGCCATCGCCTCGGCGTGCCACTGGACGCCGACGACGAACTCGCGCCCGGGCGCCTCCACCGCCTCGATCAGCCCGTCGGGCGACCAGGCAACGGCCCGCAGCCCGCGCCCGACCTGGTCGGCCGCCTGGTGGTGGTACGAGTTCACCTCCACGCTGGTGCGGCCGAGGGCCCGGGCAAGCGTGCTATCGGGATCGACCTCGATGGCGTGGGCGGGCGCGCTGCCGTAGCCGATCTGCCGGTGCTCGATGTCCGCGCCGAAGCGCTCGGGCACGTGCTGGAAGAGCGTGCCCCTGCGGGCCACGTTGAGCGCCTGCGCCCCACGGCAGATCGCGAAGATCGGCAGCCGCAGCGCGTCCGCTTCGCGCGCGAGCGCGATCTCGAAGACGTCCAGCTCCGGCCAGGTCGGGCCGAGTTCCGAGTGAGCGGCCGCGCCGTACGCGTCGGGGTGGATGTCCGGACCGCCCGAGAGGCAGAGTCCCGACAGCCGCTCGAGCAGCGGTCCCGCCGCTCCCCGCCCGAGCGGCGGGATCGCGACCGGCACGGCGCCGGCGGCCTCGAGCGCGGCCAGGTAGCTGATGCCCAGCGCCATCTCGCGCCGCGGCGGCTCGCCCTGGGGTGTTTGGCTGACCTGCTCCCCGGTCCGCATCTCGGAAGTGGTCACGCCGATCAGCGGGCGCGTCGGATTCAAGGGCTCCACGGGCGCCAGTCTATGAACCCGCGAGGACGCAACGCCTTGTCCACGCGGCCGAAGATCGACCCGCCCGTGTCGCCCGGATGGCCAGGCCTGGGACGACCTCCCTGGCCCCTTGTGGGCTCGGAGGCCGGCTTTGGATCAGGCGAACGACGGCAATGAGGGCGGCCCGGATCGGCTTCGTTCTGCCGCGTGCAGCTTTGTACCCCCTATAGGGGACCAAAAGCTGCACGCGACGAGGAAAGCAGCATTTCGGGCCGCCGTTATTGCTAGCCCAGCAGCGCTCGCGCGCCGGCCCCGCCCGAGCGGAACGCCGCTACTAAGCGCCGCCCAGGAACCGCATCAGCACGTTCGGCTCGCCGCGGCGGGCGTTCGCGATCTGCCCGGTGGCGGTGCTGGTGAACGCGATGTAGTTCCCGTGCGAGCTCATGCTGGGCTGGACGCTCGGGGCGCTGAACGCGCCCTGCACGCCGGGCCGGGACTCGCGCGACACGTTGCCGTAGCCGCGCCCCGGCGGGAAGTTCCAGAGGAAGATGTCGCGCGTCGCGCCGTTCGGGTCCACGCCGTCACGGGTGGGCCGCAGGTTCGTGGACGCCGAGTCGAACACCACGAACTGGCCGGCCCCGGAGATCACTGGGTTGTTGCTCGGGCCGTTGCCCTGGGCGTGGCCGCCGGTGGAGTAGCTGACCATCTCCATCAGGTCGTGGGTGGGTGCGTTCGAGGACATCGTGCGCCGGAAGACGTCGCTGACCGCGCCGTTCTGGTCGCCGGACACGCCCTGGCAGGCGCCGTCGCAGAGGTTCGTGGCCGCGGATTCGAAGGCCACGTAGTCGCCGTTGTCGCTGACCGACGGGTGGCTGCTCGGACCGTTCCCGGGACCGCTGCCGGCCGCGCTCACGATCCGCTCCCCGCCGCTCTTCACCACGTGGCCGTGCGAGCGCCTGAAGGCCTGGTACCAGACCTGGCCGTCGCGGACGTAGACGGCGCCCTTGCCGTTGGTCTGCTGGTCCGGCTGGCTGCCGGCGGCGATCGGCGTGCTGTGCCCGCTACTCAGGTCGGCCACGAAGACGGTGCCCGCGGACTCGTAGGTCACGATTCGGCAGCCGCCGTCGATGGACGGCTCCACGGCGTCGGCCGGGGCGTCGGCGCTGACCAGACGCGTGCGCCGGCTGCGGAGGTCGCGCACGTAGATGTCCGAGTCGGGGCTGGGGTCGCGGCGGTCGAGGTTCGTCGCCGTGGACTGGAAGGCCACGCAGTGCGGGGAGTGCGCGCCGTCGCCGTCGACGCTCGGGCTCGAGCTGTCGCCGTTCGCCTCGGCGCCGCCGGTGGCCACGCTTACACGCGAGAGCGCGCCGCCGAGGCCCGAGCGGCGCAGCACGAAGACGTCCGAGCGCCCGTTGGTGTCGTGCCTGACGAGGTTGCTGGCCGTGCTCGAGAACGCGAAGTAGGTGACCTGCCGGCTGTCCTGGCTGAAGGCGCCGCCGGAGCTGGGGCCGTTGGCATTGCGGCTGATGACCGCGGTGGCTCGTGTCCCGTTTACCTCTGCCTGGGCCAGAGCCGAGCCCGTGACGGCGGCAGCGACCGCAACTACGCATACGACGAATCGTTCGCGTGAACGCAACTGGGGCACTCCTAGTCTTTCCGGTGCCTACGGGGTGAGCTGACGGGCTCGCACGGAAAGATCGCGCTACGCCACCGGCGGCGGTGGTGATTCGCCCCACGGAGAGGTCCGAGGACCGCCCCTAACTTGGTTCCCCCGCTCCCCACCGTCGGAACGGCGAGGACTCGGCAGGTTGCGGCGCACAGATAAGCACATCTTGCGGCGGCACGCACCCAGCCCTTTTCGCCGCGGCGTGGGCGATCTCAGTGCCTGCCCCAAACGGGTGGCACTTCAGCCGGATCACGAATTATCAGTCGCCTGAATCGCGGGACAAGTCCCCGAACAGGGGGAGGTTTGTTCTTTATCCGAACACAACAATCGCTTAATACCGAAAGTTCGGTCAGGCCTTGACAAAACCCCCGGCGATACGGGAGAGTCGCGCGGTCGTGTCTCCGGCCAACTCCGGCTCCCTCACCTCGCTCCGCGAGCTGAACCGTCTCCGCGTCCTCGAGACCGTGCGCGAGCGCGGCTCCGTGAGCAGGGCCGAGATCTCGCGCCAGACGGGATTGGCGCGCTCCACGGTGTCGAGCCTGGTCAGCGATCTGCACCGCGCCGGGCTGGTGGTGGAGAGCACGAACGGTCGCGACACCGCGAGCTCTCGCGGCGGCAGGCCGCCCGTGCTCCTCACGCTCAACCCGGGCGCCGGGGCCGTGCTGGGGATCCACTTCGACCACCGCTTCGTGCGCGTGGCGCTGGCCGCGCTCGACCATCGCATCATCGCGGAGGCCGGTCGCGACCTCGACGTCGACCACGACGCATCGGCCTGCCTCGACGTGGCGACCGCGCTCGCGAACGAGGTGGTCGAGCGCTCGGGCATCGACCGCGAGCGCGTGCTCGGCGCGGGCGTGGCTGTGTCGGGCCCGATCGATCAGGAGACCGGCACGCTCGGCTCCACGACGATCATGCCCGGCTGGGTCGGCCTCGACGTGGCCGCCGAGCTGGAGGAGCGCCTCAGCCTGCCGGTCCACATCGACAACGACGCGAACCTCGGGGCGCTCGCCGAGTCCGTGCTCGGGGCCGGCCGCGACACCTCGGAGATGGTCTATCTGATGCTCTCCTCGGGCATCGGCAGCGGGCTCCTGATCGGCGGGCGGCTCCACCGCGGTTACCGCGGAACGGCCGGCGAGATCGGACACGTGCTGGTGAACGAGAACGGGCCGATCTGCCGCTGCGGTAACCGCGGCTGCCTCGAGACCTACGCCGGGGCCAACGCCGTACTCGATCTTCTGCGTCCCTCGCACGGCGATGACCTCGCCATCGAGGACATGGTCGCGCTTGCGCGAGACGGAGACCCCGCCTGCCAGCGCGTGATCGCCGATGTGGCCCGAATCGTGGGAAGCGTCGTGGCCGCGCTCTGCAACCAGCTCAATCCCGAGCGCGTCGTGGTCGGCGGGAAGCTCGCCGAGGCCGGCGAGCTATTGCTCGGCCCTATGCGGGAGGCCGTACGCCGTTATGCGATCCCGGCCGCGACGGACGATGCTCAGCTTGTCCGCAGTGCGCTCGGCGAGCGTGCCGAGCTGCTGGGAGCACTGATCCTCGTCATCGGGAAGTCCGACCGCGCGTACTCCGGCCGCGTGCGGGCGGCGGTGGGGAGGTGAGGCGCGCACTCGATGGTCCGGACACAGCTTCGTGATTCACACATGCAGTTCAGAGGGGCAGCAAAAAACTAGGAGGAGGTAAGTCGTGAGAAGAAGGAAAACTGGGTGGATGTTGGCAGCGCTGCTGCTGGCAGCAGCCTCGTTGGTGGCGGCGGGCTGCGGCTCGTCGAACAAGTCGTCCACGTCGGCATCCAGCACGCCGGCCGCAGCGTCGACAACACCCGCCGCGTCTAGTGGCAGCGTCGCAGTGCTGCTGCCGGACACGCAGTCGTCGGTCCGGTGGGAGCAGTTCGACCGCAAGTACCTCGACCAGGCATTCACCGCCGCGGGGGTCAAGCACACGATCACGAACGCCCAGGGCGATCCGGCTCAGCAGCGCACGCAGGCTGAGCAGGCTCTGACCAACGGGGCGAAGGTGATCCTGCTGGTGGACCTCGACCCGGGTAGCGGCAAGTCGATCATCAGCCTCGCGCACTCGCGTGGAGCCAAGGTCATCGACTACGACCGCCTGACTCTGGGCGGCGGCGCTGACTACTACGTGTCGTTCGACAACGAGGCCGTTGGCAAGCTGCAGGGCCAGGGTCTGGTCGACTGCATCAAGGCGTCCGGCGTCAAGACCCCGACCGTTGCCGAGCTGAACGGCTCCCCGACGGACAACAACGCGACCCTGTTCGCCAAGGGCTACAACTCGGTGCTCGACCCGATGTACGCGGACGGCACCTTCAAGAAGGGCCCGAACCAGTCAGTGCCGGACTGGGACAACCAGAAGGCGCTGACGATCTACGAGCAGATGCTTGCTCGCACGAAGAACGACATCCAGGCGACGCTGGCGGCCAACGACGGCCTCGCCAACTCGGTGATCTCAGCCGAGACCGCCCGCAAGCTCAAGTACGTCCCGGTCACCGGCCAGGACGCGACGGCTGAGGGGATTCAGCACATCCTCGCCGGGCAGCAGTGCATGACGGTCTACAAGGCCGTGAAGAAGGAGGCCGACGCGGCTTCCGCAGTTGCCATCGCCTTGGCGAAGGGCCAGACGCCCAACGCCCCGGCGCAGACCGCCAACGGGAGCACGCAGACGCCGTCGGTGCTGCTCACCCCCGTGGCCGTCACGAAGTCCAACATCAAGGACACCGTCATCGCCGACGGCTTCCTGACCAAGGATCAGATCTGCGTGGGGGCCTTCGCGAAGGACTGCACCGCAGCTGGTCTGTAGCGAACAAGGAGCTCGAGGGAGGGGCGCTTCGGCGTCCCTCCCTAAGCTTCGTCGCACCGACCTAGGGGAGGAGTGATTTGAGCGAGAATCCGCTACTCGAGACGCGCGGCCTGACCAAGCGCTTCGGAGCCGTTCAGGCGCTTAACGGAGTGAACTTCCACGCGCACGCAGGTCAGGTCATGGCGTTGGTGGGCGACAACGGCGCCGGCAAGTCGACGCTGATCAAATGCATCGCCGGCATCTACACGATCGACGGCGGCGAGATCCTCTGGGAAGGCGAGAAGGTGTCCATCTCCGGGCCGAAGGACTCGGCGCGGCTGGGCATCGAGGTCGTCTACCAGGACCTGGCGCTGGCCGACAACCTCGACGTGGTCGAGAACATGTACCTGGGCCGCGAGATGCTCTCCAGCTTCCGCCGCCTGGACGAGGCGAAGATGGAGCAGCAGGCGCTTGCCACGCTGTCTGACCTGTCCGTCACGACCATCCAGTCCGTGCGGCAGCCGGTGGCGACGCTCTCGGGTGGCCAGCGACAGTCGGTCGCCGTCGCAAAGGCGGTGCTCTGGAACTCCAAGCTTGTGATTCTCGACGAGCCCACCGCCGCGCTGGGCGTGGCCCAGACGCGTCAGGTGCTCGACCTCGTCCGCAGGCTGGCGGAACAGGGGCTCGGGGTGGTGCTGATCTCGCACAACCTGAGCGACATCTTCGAGGTCGCCGACTACATCACGGTCCTGCGCCTCGGCCAGACCGTCGGTGAGTACAAGACCAGCGAGACGACCCAGCGAGACGTGGTCGAGGCCATCACCGCCGGCAAGCTCAGCGCTGTGCCAGGCATGCAAGAGGAGGTGCTGACGTGAGCACCGCGGTGGAGACACCTTCCGGCGGCAGCGGCCCACCCACGGTCGAGGCCGAGCGGCCAGGCGTGGCCGGCTACCTGCGTGGCTGGGTCCAGAACGTCCGCAACGGCGAGCTCGGGATCCTGCCGATCATCGTCGGGATCATCGTCATCGGGATCTACTTCCAGGCCCGCAACTCGCAGTTCATCACCGCCGGCAACTTCGTCAACCTGATCGCCCAGATGTCGCCGGTCGTCGTGATCGGCATGGGCATGGTGTTCGTGCTGCTGCTCGGCGAGATCGACCTCTCGGTGGGCTACGTCAGCGGCATGGGCGGCGTGATCGCCGCGGTGCTGCTCGAGCCCGGCAAGGGCCAGTGGCCCACCTGGCTCGCGATCGCGGCGGCGCTGGCCGCCGGATGCGGCATCGGCCTGTTTCAGGGCTTCTTCATCGCGAAGATCGGGGTACCGTCGTTCGTCGTCACGCTGGCCGGTCTGCTCGCGTGGAACGGCGTGGTGCTCCAGATCGTGGGCGCCAAGGGCACGATCGTGATCCAGGACGGCTTCGTCAACGGCCTGGCGAACAACTACATGAGCAACACGCTCGCGTGGGTCATCGGCATGGGTTCTGTTGCGGCCTGGCTGGCGGTGCAGGTCATGACGGTCTATCGACGCAGGCAGGCGGGGCTTCAGAACACGCCCTGGGTGATCATCTTCGTGCGCACCGGCCTGGTCGCCGTGGCGACCGGCTTCGTGATCGAGTGGGCGGACACCGACCGTGGCCTGCCGTGGGTGACCCTGATCATGCTCGTCCTGCTCGTGGGCCTCACGTTCCTCTCCACCCGTACGCGCTTCGGCCGTCACGTCTACGCGGTCGGCGGCAACGCCGAGGCCGCCCGGCGCGCGGGCGTCAACGTGGCCGGCGTCCGGATCGCGGTGTTCGCGCTCTGTAGCACGATGGCGGCGCTCGGCGGGATCATCCTCGCCTCGCGCCTCAACTCGGTGGACACGAGCACCGGCGGCGGCACGATCCTGCTCTACTCGATCGCCGCGGCGGTGATCGGCGGCACCAGCCTGTTCGGTGGCCGCGGGGCGGTGAGGAGCGCGCTGCTGGGCGCAATCGTGATCGCGATGATCGACAACGGCCTCGGCCTGCTGAACGTGAGCGCGGGGGCGAAGTACATCGTCACCGGCATCGTGTTGCTGGCAGCGGTCACGCTCGACTCGCTCTCACGGAGGCGGAGCGCCGCCGCCGGCAGGGTGTGAGCGGGCACTAGAGATGGACCCTGTCCGCTGGGGCGTCCTCTCCACGGCCCACATCAACGAGAAGGTGCTGGCGGGCGCGAGTGGCTCGCAGACGGTCGAGGTCACGACCGTGGCGAGCCGCTCGCTCGAGCGGGCCTCGGAGTTCGCCCGCGCGCACGGGATCGCGCGCGCGCGCGGGAGCTACGAGGAGCTGCTCGCCGACGACGAGGTCGAGGCGATCTACATCCCGCTGCCGAACGGGCTGCACGTGGAGTGGACGCTCGCCGCGCTCGCGGCGGGCAAGCACGTGCTGTGCGAGAAGCCGCTGGCGGGACGGGCTGCCGATGTGGAGCGCTGCTTCGACGCCGCGGAGGCGGGCGGGCTGGTGCTGTCGGAGGCGTTCATGTGGCGCCACCACCCGCAGGCGGATCGTCTCGTCGAGCTGATCGAGGAGGGAGCGATCGGCGAGCTGCGGCTCGTCCGCGCGGCGTTCTCCTTTCTGCTCCCAAGGGAGCCGAACGTGCGCTGGGACGCCGAGCTCGACGGCGGGGCCCTGATGGACGTGGGCTGCTACTGCGTGAGCGGCTCGCGCCTCTTGGGCGGCGAGCCCGACCGCGTCGCGGGCGAGCGAGTGCTCTCCCCAACCGGCGTGGACAGCCGCTTCGCCGCCGTGCTCCGCTTCCCCGGCGACGTGCTGGCCACGTTCGACTGCGGCTTCGACCTGCCGCCGTGCGACCAGCTCGAGGCGATCGGCTCCGAGGGCTCGCTGTTCCTGGACGACCCCTGGCACAGCGTCGAGCCGCTGATCGAGCTGCGCGGCGCCGACGGCTCGCTCGAGCGCATCGAGGTCGATCGCGCCAACCCGTACCAGCTCGAGCTCGAGGACGTGTCGGCCGCGATCCGCGGCGAGCGCGAGCCGCGGCTCGGGCGCGCGGACGCGATGGGACAGGCGCGGGTGATCGAGGGCCTCATGCGCTCGGCGGCCGAGGGCCGGCCGGTCGCGCTGGCGTGAGCGCCCTGCGAGTTGGGCTCGCGGGCTTCGGGCTTGCCGGGCAGGTCTTCCACGCGCCGCTGATCGACTGCGTCGACGGACTGGAGATCGCGGGCATCGTGACCTCGAACGCGGAACGCCAGGCGCGGGCTCACGTCACCTATCCACGCGCGCACGTGGTTGAGACCGTCGACGAGCTCTGGGGCACGATCGACCTGCTGGTGATCGCGACCCCGAATCGCGACCACGTGCCGCTCGGGCTGGCGGCGGTGGACCACGGGGTGGCGATCGTGGTGGACAAGCCCCTGGCCGTGTCGGCCGACTCCGCGCAGGAGCTGATCGAGGTGGCCGAGCGGGCCAGCGTGCCGCTCACCGTGTTTCAGAACCGGCGCCTGGACGGCGACTTCCTCACCGCCCGCAGGGTGGTGGAGGAGGGCGAGCTGGGCACGGTCCTGCGCTTCGAATCGCGCTTCGAGCGCTTCCGCCCGGACGTGGGCGAGGGCTGGCGCGAGCTGCCGGCGCAGGCCGACGGCGGCGGGCTCCTGCTCGACCTCGGCGCCCACCTGGTGGATCAGGCCCGCGAGCTGTTCGGCCATCCGCTGCGGGTCTACGCCGAGATCGACGCCCGCCGGCCGGGCGCGGAGGTGGAGGACGACGTGTTCCTCGCGCTCGAGCATCCGGATGGCGTGCGCTCCCATCTCTGGATGAGCGCGGTGGCGCCGCTGCACGGGCCGCGCCTGCGGGTGAGCGGCACGCGCGCGGGATTCGCCAGCGACGGACTTGACCCGCAGGAGCCGCAGCTCGAGCAGGGCATGCGGCCGGGCGACGAGGGCTACGGGGTCAGCGGCCCAGGACGCCTCGTCGATGCGGGCGGGACCCGCGAGCTGGCGCTCGAGCGCGGCGCCTACGAGCGCTTCTACGAGTCGGTGGTGTCGTGGCTGCGCGACGGCGCCGCCGCGCCCGTCGACCCTCGCGACAGCCTGGCCTGCCTGCGCGTGCTCGACGCCGCGCGCGACAGCGCGGCCAGCAGATCTTCAATCGAGTTGAAAGGAACGTCATGAAGACCAGTCTCGGGATCTGGGCCCTCGGCCCGATGATCACCCGCTTCGTGCCCGGCGGCTACCAGCCGGAGCACAACTACCAGGACGAGCCCACCGCGGACAAGGTCGCCCGCGCCATCGCCGGCCTCGGCGACCTGATCGACGGCTACGAGTTCCACTACCCGCAGGAGCTCAGCGACGACAACCTCGGCGACGTGCGCCAGGCGCTCGGCGAGCACGACATCTACTGCATGGCCACGGGCCTCCATCTCGACCCGCGCTTCGGCAAGGGCGCGCTCTCGTCCCCCGACGCCGGCGTCCGGCGCGAGGCGCTCGACATCAGCCTGGCGGCGGCCGACTTCGCCGCGTCCGTGGGCGCTCACCTGATCTGCTGGCCGGGGATCGAGGGCTACAACTACCCGTTCCAGACCCCGTACGCGCGCTGCTGGGGCTGGTTCATCGAGGGGATGGCGCAGCTGGCCGAGCGCTGCAACGAGCGCGGCATCCAGCTCTTCCTCGAGCACAAGAACTCCGAGCCCGCGATGAAGATCTTCATGCGCAACATCGGGATGACGCTCCACGTGATCCACACCCTGCGCCGCGAGGGCATCGAAGGGGTGCAGGTGAACATGGACTGGCAGCACCTGCTGATGAACGGCGAGAACCTCGGCGAGTACGTGGCGCTCCTGGCCTCCGAGGGACTGCTCGGCCACCAGCACGCCAACTCAGGCTGGGGCACGTTCGACGACGACAACATGGTGGGCGCGACGGCGTTCATGGAGACGGTCGAGCTGGCGCTCGAGCTGCGCCGCGCGGGCTACGGCCGCAACGGGGACGAGCGGCGGCTCGGCTTCGACCTCTACCCGTACACCGAGGACCAGGTCGGCGCGGTGCGCCGCTCGGTGCTCCAGTGGCGCTTCATCGACGAGACGGCGGGCAAGATCGACGCCGGCGCGCTCGAAGAGGCTCAGGACCGCAAGGACGCGATTCGCGCCTACGAGCTCGTCTACGAGGCGCTCGGCGCGCGGTGATCGTCGCCGGGCTGGACGTCGGCACCACCTCGGTGAAGGGGCTCGCCCTCGACACCGACAGCGGCAAGGTGGTGGCGGGCGCCGAGGACGGTTACCCGTTCGACACCCCCAGGCCCGGCTGGACCGAGCAGGACCCGGAGCTCTGGTGGCAGGCCGCCGAGCGCGTGCTCGACTCGCTCAGCGGCTCGGCGGGAGAGCTCGCCGGCATCGGCCTGAGCGGTCAGATGCACGGGCTCGTGACGCTCGACTCGGCAGATCGCGTGCTGCGCCCTGCGCTGCTCTGGAACGACCAGCGCACCGGCCCGGAGACCGAGGAGATCGAGGCGCGCCTTGGCGGGCTCGCCGGCCTGGTGGAGGCCACAGGCAACCGCGCACAGACCGGGTTCACCGCGCCCAAGCTGCTCTGGATGGCCCGGCACGAGCCGGAGCTGTACGCGCGCATCGCGAGCGTGATGCTGCCGAAGGACTACGTTCGCCTGCGTCTCTGCGGGGAGCGCGCCACCGACGTGACGGACGCTTCCGGCACGCTCTGGTTCGACGTGGGCGCGCGCGCGTGGAGCGAGCGGGTGCTCTCGGCGCTCGAGGTCGACCCGAGCTGGCTCCCGCGCGCGGAGGAGTCGCCGACGGTGACGGGCGCCACCCCGGACGGCGTGCCGGTGGCCGCCGGGGCGGGCGACCAGCCCGCGGGAGCGCTCGGCGTGGGGGTGGACCGCCCGGGCCCGGTGTCGGTGGTGCTCGGCACCTCGGGGGTGGTGGCCAGTGCGCTGCCGGCCTATGCGGCGGACCCGGCGGCCCGCCTCCAGTCCTCCTGCCACGCGGTGCCGGGAGGCTGGTTCGCGATGGGCGTGATCCTGTCCGCCGCGGGCTCCCTGCGCTGGCTGCGAGACGTGACCGGCGGCGCGAGCTACGACGAGCTCCTGGCCGAGGCCGAGCGCTGGCCGCCCGGGGTCGAGGGCCTGACGTTCCTGCCCTACCTCACCGGCGAGCGCACGCCGCACGCGAACCCGGACGCCCGCGGGGCCTTCGCCGGCCTGACCGTCCGCCACGACCGCGGAGCGCTGACGCGCGCGGTACTGGAGGGCGTGGCCTTCGGGCTGCGCGACGCCCTCGACCTGGTGGTGGCCCTGGGCGGCCCGGTGGAGAAGGGCAGGGTCAGCGGCGGCGGGGCGCGCGGCGACCTCTGGCTGCGGATCGTGGCCTCGGTGCTGGAGGCCCCGCTCGAGCGGGTGGCGGTGGACGAGGGCGCGGCCTTCGGGGCCGCCCTCCTGGGGGGCGTGGCGGGCGGCGCGTTCGCCGGCGTGGAGGAGGCCGTGGCCGCCTGCGTGCGCCCGCGCGAGACGGTGGATCCGGTGTCCGACTGGGTCGCTCCGTACGCCGAGGCGCGGGAGCGCTTCAGGGCGCTCTACCCGGCGCTAGAAGCCGCCTGAGAAACCCGCTTCCAGAGCGGGCTAGAACAGTCATCCACCAGAGGGCGATTAGCTCAAGGCCCCTGACCGGCTGGCGATACAAAGCGCGTGGGAGTCTTCTCGCGCGTCCTTGCCGTCGTGCTCGGCGGTGTGCTGTTTCTGTCGCTCGCATCCGCGGCGGGCGCCCGCACGCCCCATGTCTCCCTCAAGACCTCCTACAAGTCCGTCTGCGGCAAGTCCCGGCCCGGGGTCATGCACTGCGACGCGGCCGTCGCCGTGGGCCAGTCCGGCAAGCCGATCCGCAGCGCCGCGGCGTTCGGCTTCAGCCCGTCGGACCTGCAGGGCGCCTACGGCCTGACCGCGGCCGCTGCCACGCGTGGCGGCGACCAGACGATCGCCATCGTCGATGCCTTCGACTCGCCGCGCGCCGAGGGCGACCTCGCCGTCTACCGCGCGCGCTTCGGCCTGTCGCCGTGCACCAGCGCGAACGGCTGCTTCCGCAAGGTCGACCAGAACGGCGGCACGAGCTACCCGGGAGCGGACCAGAGCTGGGCGCAGGAGATCGCCCTCGACCTCGACATGGCCTCCGCGATGTGCCCCCACTGCAAGCTGCTCCTGGTCGAGGCGAGCTCGCCCTCCGCCACGAACCTCGCAACCGCCGTGCGCACCGCCGCCAACCTGGGCGCCACGCAGATCTCGAACAGCTACGGCGGCCCCGAGTTCCCGGTCGAGACCTACTTCGAGCAGTACTACAACCACCCCGGCGTGGCGGTGATCGCCAGCAGCGGTGACTCCGGCTTCGGCGTGGAGTACCCGGCGGCGTCGGCCTACGTGACGGCGGTGGGCGGCACCTCTCTTCAGCGGGATGGCAGCCCGCGCGGCTGGTCGGAGACCGCCTGGTCCGGCGCCGGCAGCGGCTGCTCGGCATACATCGCGAAGCCCTCCTGGCAGACCGACAGCGGCTGCCTCACGCGCAGCGTGGCCGACGTGTCGGCGGTGGCCGATCCTGGCACCGGCGTGGCCGTCTACGACAGCGACGGCGCGGGCGGTTGGGGCGTGTACGGCGGCACCAGCGCCGCCGCGCCGCTCGTCGCCGGCGTCTACGCGCTGGTGGGCAGCGCGGCTGCGGCGGACTACGGCGCCTACGGCTACCAGAACCGCGACCTCTTCCACGACGTGACCTCCGGGGGCAACGGCACCTGCTCGCTGGCCTACCTCTGCACCGCTGGGCTCGGCTTCGACGGTCCCACCGGCGTCGGCACGCCGAACGGGTCCAGCGCGACGGGCACCACCCCGGCGCAGTCCACCACCACGCCGATCGTCAAGGCCGCACTCCCGAGCGTGAAGATCTCGCGCCGCACCGTCAAGGTCAGCCGCGGCGGCACCCTGCGGGTGAGGATCTCATGTCCCTTCGGTGCGGCCTGCAAGGGTCACCTCGTGCTGCGCACCACGCTGCGGGGCAGCGGCGGCATGACGCTCGCCATCGGCCGGCGCGGCTTCTACGTGCAGGCCGGCCGCGACAGCCTGCTCCGCGTGCACCTCACCAAGCGCGTCCGCGCGATGCTCGCTCACCACCCCAAGCTGCGCGTCAGCGCCGCGGCGTCGGTGGTCGACGCGTCGCACTCGAACGGCGCCGCGATCTTCCAGATGCGGGCGCCCTGGGCGTCACGCAAGCGCTGAAAGCAGGAAGCGGAAAGCAGAAAGCAGGGGCCTCGAGGCCCCTGCTTTCACTCCCTGCCTGACTGCTTCTCCGCTTTCGGCTCTTAGGGCGCAGCGCAGCTGGTCGCCCAGGTGCACGCGCTGAAGCCGTCGGCCTGCGCGTCCGGTGCGGACGGGCTGCCGATCACGGCCCCGCTCGAGTCGGTCAGCTGGACCTGCTCGGAGGACTTCAGCCCCGCGGGCGCCCCGTTGGTCGTCGCGGAGTCGAAGCGCGGGTTCGTGAGGTTCGGCAGCGAGGCCAGGCCTGCGCCGCCGGTGCCGAACACGAGCGGCGTCTCCTCGATCCACTCGGCGCTCGCGTGGGTCGACGGATAGGGCACGGTGGTGGTGAACGTCTGGTTCTTCGTCACGTCGGTGATCGTGATGTTCCAGATATCCGCGCCGGACACCGTCTCGCTGATGCTGGCGTGCATGTGATCGCCGGGTGAGACCGTGAGGCTGGTGATCTCGAGCGACGGCACGGGCACGAGCTCGTACCAGGCGGAGTAGGTGGGCGTCCCCGAGGAGACGTCCTGCTCGGTGCCGGTCTGGATCAGCGTGTTGTCGGTGAGCGTGCAGGCGGCGTCGATGCAGCCGCCGCCGATCCCGATCCAGTCGGACGATGACTCGTCCTGGCCGGCGGTGTGCTGGCTGACCGTGGGCACCGTCCAGTCGCCCGTGATCGAGTGGAACTGCTTGCTCCCCTGCTCCAGGAGGCCCTGGTTGTAGCCGAACCAGTTGTTGCTCTGGTTCGAGTTGAGGTGCCGCGTCACGTGGATGAACTGACCGTGTGTGAGCACCTTCGCCGAGGCGCTCGCGGCCAGCGCGGCGAAGATGGCGAGGCAGGCGCCGGCGATTACAACCGCGCGCAGAGCCCGTCCGCTGGGCTTCGACTCCATGAATCTCCCTTCGACAGGCGGCCGTTGCGGGCCGGCCGCCGCCCCGTTATCGCTCCCTACCCGCGTGGGGTATGTACCCACCGTGAGGTAGGAGCAATCCAGTACTCCGTGGATGGCCCGAGGCCCCGACGGGCGTTGCTAGGATCCTCGCTTCTTCGGGGTACCCCGTGCGTCCCGATCAGACAAAGCCCGGCCATCGCGTGGCCCCTGCCCTGCCCCGCGACTCAAGACAGGACGGCGGGCATGGCTGACCAGTCGCAGCCTTCGGCTGCGGATGTTGTCTTCGATCATGTGACGAAGCGCTACCCGGGACGTGACGAACCGGCCGTCGACGATCTCTCGCTCACGATCCCCGCGGGGGAGATCTGCATGCTCGTGGGGCCCTCCGGCGGCGGCAAGACGACCGCCCTGAAGCTGGTCAACCGGTTGATCGACTTCGACGAGGGCGACATCCTGGTCGGCGGCCAGAGCGTCCGCTCGCTCGAGCCGGTGGAGCTGCGGAGGCGGATCGGGTACGTGATCCAGCAGGTGGGTCTGTTCCCGCACATGACGATCGCCGGCAACATCGCCACCGTGCCGCGGCTGGTGGGCTGGTCGAAGCAGCGGATAGCCGCGCGCGTGCGCGAACTGCTCGAGCTCGTCGGACTTGATCCCGACACCGACGGGGACCGCTACCCGGCGCAGCTCTCCGGCGGTCAGCGCCAGCGCGTCGGGCTGGCGCGGGCGATGGCGGCGGACCCGCTGGTGATGCTGATGGACGAGCCCTTCGGCGCGCTCGATCCGATCACACGCGAGCGGCTGCAGAACGAGTTCCTGCGCCTGCAGAAGCAGATCCGCAAGACGGTGATCTTCGTGACCCACGACATCGACGAGGCGATCAAGATGGGCGACCGCGTGGCGATCCTGCGCGAGGGCGGGGTGCTGGCGCAGTACGACACGCCGGACGCGATCCTGGCCCGGCCCGTCGACGAGTTCGTGGCGCGCTTCGTGGGCGCCGACCGCGGGCTGAAGCGCCTGGCGCTGCGCCGCGTGGCGGACCTCGACCTGATCCCGGGCCCGAGCGCGCACCCGGGCGACGACGCCACGGCGGCGCGCGCTGCCCTCGACCAGGCCGGCTTCGAGACGCTGGTGCTGCTCGACGCCGATGGCCGCCCCACCGGCCTCCTTCCGCGCGAGGCGCTCGACGGCGGTCCGGTGAGCGCGGACGGGTCGCGCCCGATCGACATCACGGCCACGGAGAGCTCCACGCTGCGCGATGCGCTCTCCACGATGCTCTCCTCCACCGGCAGCCACCTGCTCGTGGTGGACGAGGAGGGCCGCTACCGCGGCCTGGCCTCGGCCGACCTGATCAGCCAAGAGCTGGCCGCCGACGCGGACGGCGAGGTGGCGTCGTGAGGCTCCTGCTCGCCGACAGCGGCCCCGTGATCCCCAACTTCGGGGGTGGGAGCAACTCGAACAGCTGCGTCCGCCGCAATCCCGCCTTCTGCTGGGACTGGTTCAGCTCGCACTGGGGCTCGGTGTTCCAGCCGGCCCTCGGCCAGCACATCGTGCTCACGCTGATCGCGGTCGGCATCGGCATGGTGATCGCGCTGGCCGCGGCGCTGGTCGCCCACCGCTACCACGCGGTGGAGACCCCGTTCACGCTCGTCACGGGCTTCCTCTACACGATCCCCAGCCTGGCGCTGTTCCAGCTGCTCGTGCCGATCACGGGGCTGACGACCAACACCGTGGAGATAGCGCTCGTCTCCTACACGCTGCTGATCCTCTTCCGAAACACGATGGCGGGACTCAGCGAGGTGCCCGAAGAGGTTCGCGAGGCGGCTCGCGGCATGGGGCTCACCCAATGGCAGATCCTCTTCAAGATCGAGCTGCCGCTGGCCGTGCCGGCGATCATCGCCGGGCTGCGGATAGCCACCGTCACCGTGATCAGCCTCGCCACCGTGGCGGCCTTCGTGGTCAACAAGGGTCTCGGCGCGCCGATCTTCGCGGCGCTCCAGACGAGCTTCAACACCGAGTTCATCGCCGCCGGCGTGCTGGCGATCGCGCTGGCGCTGCTGGCCGACGGCCTGCTGCTGCTCGTGCAGCGGTTCGCCACCCCGTGGGATGTCGCGAGGAGAAGGACCTGATGAGCGACTTCGGCCACGCCTTCACCTTCATGGGCGACAACTCCCACCTGATGCTGACCAAGATCGTGGAGCACCTCGAGCTGAGTGCCGCCGCGATCGGCGTGTCGCTCGTCATCGCGCTGCCGCTCGGCGTCTGGCTGGGGCACATCCACCGCGGCTCGTTCATCGCGGTGAACGTGGCCAACATCGGGCGAGCGCTGCCCAGCCTCGCGGTGATCGCGATCGGGCTCGCCGTGCTCGGCATCGGCTTCATCAACGTGATGGTCGCCCTGGTGGTGCTCGCCGTGCCGCCGATCCTCACCAACGCCTACGTGGCGGTGGACGGGGTGGACCCGGAGGCGGTGGAGGCCGCCCGCGGCATGGGCATGCGCCCGTCGCAGGTGCTCTGGCAGGTGGAGTTGCCGCTCGCGCTGCCGCTGATCTTCGTCGGCATCCGCACCGCCGCGGTGTACGTGGTCGCCACCGCCACGCTTGCCGCCATCGCGGGTGGCGGAGGGCTCGGCGACATCATCGTCAACCAGGCCAACTACGGCCTGCCCGGGGTGCTGGCGGGGGCCATTGCGGTGGCCGCGCTGGCGTTCGCGGCCGAGGGGCTGCTGGCGCTGGTCCAGCGGGCCGTCACGCCGCGCGGGCTGCGGCTGGAGAAGGATTCGCGGCTGGCCGAGCGGCCGGTCGTACACGCTTGAGGACGGAGAGAGACATCAATCACACCCACCACAAGGAGACCGAATGAGGAGGCTCATACTCGCGGTCGCGATTGCCGGCTTGACGTTGGCGGTCGCGGCCTGCGGAAGCAGCAGCAACAGCAGCACCAGCGCCGGCAGCACACCGGCGGCGGCCGCCACCACGCCGGCCGCCGCGAGCAAGCCCGGCACGGGCAAGCCCACGGTGACGCTTGGCGACAAGAACTTCACCGAGGAGTACGTGCTCGGGCAGCTCTACAAGCAGGCGCTCGAGGCGAAGGGCTACACGGTGAGCCTGAAGTCGAACATCGGCAGCTCGGAGCTGATCGACAAGGCGCTCACCAGCGGCCAGATCGACATGTATCCCGAGTACACGGGCGTGATCCTCTCGGAGTTGGCCCACCAGACCAAGCGGCCGGCGGACGCGGACGCGGCCTACGAGGCGGCGAAGAAGTTCGAGGAGGGGCGCGGCTTCACGCTGCTCGACAAGACGCCGTTCTTCGACACCGACGCGCTGGCGGTCAAGCCGGACTACGCGCAGAAGAACAACCTCGCCAGCGTGGCCGACCTCGCCAAGCTGCCCAGCGGCTCGGTGACCGTGGGCGCGGCGCCCGAGTTCGCAACTCGCTTCGAGGGCCTGAAGGGGCTCAAGTCCGAGTACGGGCTCACGCTCAAGCTGAAGCCGCTCACGATCGGGCTCCAGTACAAGGCGCTCGACACGGGCAAGGTCAACACCGCCGACGTGTTCACCACCGACGGGCAGCTGCAGGGCTCCAAGTACGTGGTGCTGAAGGACCCGAAGAACGTCTTCGGCTTCCAGAACGCCGCGCCGGTCGTCAGCCAGAAGGTGCTGACCGCCGAGGGACCGGCATTCGGTGAGACGCTCAACGCCGTCAGCAGCAAGCTGACCGACGAGGCGATGCGGAAGATGAACGCCGCGGTGGATCTCGACAAGCAAAATCCGGCCGATGTGGCCGGGGAGTTTCTGGCGGCTAACGGCCTGAAGTAGAGAACGGAGGTACGGAGGTACGGAGGTACGGACGAACAGCCGTACTTCCGTACTTCCGTACTTCCGTACCTCCGTACCTCCGTACTCCGTACTCTCAACCGATGGCCCTCACCGTCGGCTCCGCCCCCTTCGGCCAACATCCCGCTGGGGAGTTCAACCGGGAGATGCCGCCCTATAAGGGGCTGATCTACTTCGAGGACTCGCCGCGCTGGATCCGGGCGCGCTTCGCGGGCGAGACGGTGGTGGACAGCAGGCACGCGAAGCTGCTCCACGAGCACGGCCACCTGCCGGTCTACTACTTCCCCGAGGAGGATCTCCGCGCGGACCTGCTCGAGCCGTCGGATCACACCAGCCACTGCCCCTGGAAGGGCGACGCCTCCTACTGGTCGGTGAGGGTGAGGGAGCGGCTGGCCGAGAACGCCGTCTGGGGCTATGAGGATCCGCTCGAGGACGCTCCTCCTCTGCTCGGCTACCGCGCGCTCTACTGGAACTCGATGGACGAGTGGTTCGAGGAGGACGAGCCGGCGATCGTCCACGCGCGCGATCCCTACCACCGCGTGGACGTGCTCGAGACCTCGCGCCACGTGAAGGTGAGCCTGGACGGGGAGCCGCTCGCGGAGTCCACGCGCGCGCTAGCGCTGTTCGAGAGCGGGCTGCCGATCCGCTGGTACATCCCGGAGGAGGACGTGCGCACCGAGCTGCTCGAGCCGAGCGAGACGCGCACCGGCTGCGCCTACAAGGGCTACGCCTCCTACTGGTCGGTCCGTGCGGGCGACGAGCTGGAGGACGACCTCGTCTGGACCTACCGCGATCCCCACCGCGACGTCGCGCGGATCAAGGACCGGCTCGCGTTCTTCAACGAGCGGGTGGACCTGGAGCTGGACGGGGAGCTGCAGGAGCGCCCGGTCACCCCGTGGTCGAGGGTCAGGTCTTAGCGCCGGCGTTCTTCTGGTGGCCGCCCACGGCCACCTCGTGACGATCGGCGGGGCTGCCGTACGCGTGGAAGGTCTTGCCGTCGTGCTGGATCAGGAAGGGCTGGCCCTGACGCGGGCCGGGGGCGAGGTCCACGAAGTAACCGTTGCGCGTTGCTCCTGTTTCCCATCGGTGCCCTCCTTGGCAGCCCAAGTAGTCGGATGGGATTTGCAGGCCTTTAGAGCGGCGACCCATATGCTCCGGCCGTGACCTGGGAGCCGGAGCTCGAGGAGCTGCGCCGCCGCCAGCGCCTCGCGGAGCAGATGGGCGGCGAGGAGCGGGTCGCCCGCCAGCACGCGAGCGGGCGCCTGACCGTGCGCGAGCGCATCGGGCGCCTGTTCGACGAGGGCACGTTCCGCGAGACGGGCCAGCTGGCCGGCCGCGGGACCTACGAGGACGGCGAGCTCGTGGACTTCCTGCCCGCCAACTGCGTGGTGGGGCGCGGCCAGATCGACGGCCGGCCGGCCGTGGTGCAGGGCGACGACTTCACCGTTCGCGGCGGCGCGGCCGACGCGGCCATCTGGGAGAAGATGGTCCACGCCGAGCGCCTGGCCAACGAGCTGCGCATGCCGCTGGTGCGCCTGGTGGACGGCACCGGCGGCGGTGGCAGCGTGAAGTCGCTCGAGACGATGGGCCACACGTACGTGCCCTTCATCCCGGGTTGGGAGCTGGCGGTGGACAACCTCTCCACGGTGCCGGTGGTGGCCGCGGCGCTGGGACCCGTTGCCGGGCTGGGCGCCGCACGCGTGGTGGCCTCGCACTTCTCGGTGATCGTGCGCGACGCCGCTCAGCTGTTCGTGGCGGGACCGCCCGTGGTGGCCGCGGCGATGGGGGAGAGCCCGGACAAGGAGGAGCTGGGCGGCGCCCGCGCGCAGACCCGCGCCGGCGCGGTGGACAACGAGGCCGCCGACGAGGACGACGCCCTCGCCCAGATGAAGCGCTTCCTCTCCTACCTGCCCTCGAGCGTGTGGGAGGCGCCGCCGGTCGTCGCCTCGAGCGACCCGCCCGCCCGGCGCGAGGAGGAGCTCCTGTCGATCGTGCCGCGCGAGCGGCGGCAGCCGTACAAGGCTCGCCGCATCCTCGAGCTGGTGCTCGACCGCGACTCGCTGCTCGAGGTCGGCCCGCGCTACGGCCGTTCGCTGATCACCGCGCTGGCGCGGCTCGACGGGCGGCCGGTGGGGGTCCTCTGCTCAGACCCGAACCACTACGCCGGCGGCCTGACCGCCGACGCCTCCGAGAAGCTGACGCGCTTCGTCGACGTCTGCGACCAGTTCCGGCTGCCGGTGGTCAACTTCGTCGACCAGCCCGGCTTCGTGATCGGCACCGAGGCCGAGCGCCGCGGCACGATCCGGCGCGGCACGCGCGCGCTCACGGCCGTCTATCAGGCCAGCGTGCCGTGGGCCTCGATCCTGGTGCGCAAGGTCTACGGCGTGGCCGGCGCCGCGCACGGGCATGCGGAGCGGCTCAACGTGCGCTACGCCTGGCCGTCGGGCGACTGGGGCTCGCTGCCGATCGAGGGCGGCATCGAGGCCGCCTACCGGCGCGAGCTGGAGGCGGCCGACGACCCGGTCGCACTGCGCGCGGAGATCGAGGAGCGCCTGAACGCAGTGCGCTCCCCGTTCCGAACCGCAGAGCGCTTCATGGTCGAGGACATCATCGACCCGCGCGATACGCGGCAGCTCCTGTGCGAGTGGGCAGCAAGGGCGCATGTTCTTGTTGCCCAGGACGGGGGTGGCGTGAAGCGGCGTGGCCTTCGCCCGTAGTCGACAGTCGACAGTCCTTGGGCCCGCGTCGTTTCTGTGGACTGTGGACTGTGGACTGTCGACTCCCCCCAACCGGGGGGTAACCTCCGCCGTTGGCGTTACCACGGCCTGTACACGGCGAAGAGGCTGTTATGAACGAGACTGCGTTCTTCCGAGGCTCGGATCAGGATTGTCTGGTGGCCGCGGCCCTCTCCTGTCCCATGTGTCTCTCGGGCGAGGTGAGCTGGCGCCTGGTCACATCGGCCTACGAGGGCTGCGCGGAATGCAAGTGCCGCAAGTGCGGTCACGAGCGCACGGTCTTCCTGGCGCCGGAGCAGGAACTGCGCCTGGCCATGCACGTCGATCGTCCACTGGACCCGACGCTGCGGCCCGAGCCAGAGCTCGTGGCGCTGTAACCAGCCTGCCCCACCCCGGGTAGGGTCTTGATCATGGGGAATGGAGTCCTCTCCCCCCAGGTGGAGACTCTCGACGTCTTCGTCGAGCTGCTGTCGCAGATCGAGACCGAGAGCTCCCCGGGCGAGTTCTACAACCGCATCTGCGAGGTGCTCTGCCGCCTGACGACGATGGAGCGCGCGGCGCTGCTCCTGTACGACGAGTCCGTGGGGCGCGTGGTGGCGGTCGGGAGCCACGGAATGGACGCGTCGCTGCTGGTGGACGTGCACGGCACGCTCGAGGAGACGCCGCTGGCGCAGAAGGCCCTGGCCCTCGACGAGGTGCAGGTCACCGACGACGTCGAGCGCGAGGTGCCCGCCCGTTATAAGGGCGGCGCGCTGGCGCTCACCACGCTCACCTGCACGCCGCTGTCGGCGGCCAACCGCTGGTTCGGCGTGATCTTCGCCGACCGCGGCGGGGGTCGCTTCAAGCTCACCCCCGAGGAGCGCCACGCGATGTGGACGCTCGGCAAGCTCGCGGCGCTCGCGGCCAGCGCGCGCATCGCCACGCGCCAGCAGGATCGCGCGCGGCGGCTGGCCGAGCGCATCGACCTCGCGCGCGAGGTCCACGAGCGCGTGATGCACCGCCTGTTCGCGGTCTCGCTCGCCCTCAGTTCCGACGGCGAGCTGGCGCCTGCCGATCGCGAGCGCTGCCGCGTGGAGATGCGCGAGGCCCTCGCTGACCTGCGCACGGCGCTCGAGCGCCAGCTCGGACCGCGCCCTCGCACCACCGGCACCACCCTGCGCGAGCAGTTCGACCGGCTGCGGCAGGGCTACGCCGACGTTCCCGTCGAGATCGATTGGGAGCATGGGGTGGAGGTGCCGGAGCGGCTCGAGCCAGTGGCCCAGGCAACGCTCGGCGAGGCGCTGCGCAACTGCATTCGCCACGCGCGCCCCACGCGCATCGACGTGCGTGTTCACTCCGAGAACGAGACCTTCACGCTGGAGGTCCTGAACGACGGCGTCCAGGAGGGTTCCGCCGGCACCGGCATGGGGCTGCGCCTGGCCGCGCTCGAAGCGCTCCAGTTCGGCGGCGTGGTGGAGTTCGGGCCCAGCGCGACCGGCAGCTGGCGCACGCGGCTGGTGGTGCCCACGTGAACAGCAAGCGCCTCAGCGTGCTCGTGGTGGACGACCACGAGGTGGTGCAGTGGGGCCTCCGCCTGCTGCTCACGCAGCAGCCCTGGGTCGAGCGCTGCCTGACCGCCCGCAACTCCGCCGAGGCGCTCGAGCTGGTGCGCCGCTACGAGCCCGACGTCGCGCTGGTGGATCTGTTCCTCGGCGACGAGTCGGGCGCCGAGCTGTGCGAGACCATCCGGCGCGACTCGCCGCCCACGCGCGTGCTGCTGATCTCTGGCGCGGGACACATGTCGCAGGCGATCGCCCGGGCGGCAGGCGCATCCGGCTTCGTGTCGAAGGATTGGGACGCCGACGACGTCGCAAAGGCCGTGCGCATGGTCGGCATGGGCATGACCGTGTTCCGCCCGCGCGAGGGAGGAAGCGCCACGCCCGCCCAGCTCTCCGCGCGCGAGCGCGAGGTCCTCGACCTGATCGCCACCGGCGCCACCAACCGCGAGATAGCCGACCGCCTCTTCCTGTCGCCCCACACAGTCAAGGAGCACACCAGCGCCGTGTACAGAAAGCTGAACGTCAGAAACCGCGCGGAAGCGGTGAGGCAGGCGCAGGAGATGGGGTTGATTGGGGCCCGGCTCGAGCCGTGAGCACGGAAGTACAGAAGTACGGAAGTACGGATTATGGAGACCAGCCAATCCGTACCTCCGTACTTCCGTACCTCCGTCTCCCCCCTATCGGGGGGTTTCTTCTCTCCGCCGCGTAGGCGCAGCCCGATCTCCGAGTAACCGTTCCAGACTCACCCGATGGAGGACTCCGTGACCGCCGTCCTGTTCCCCGGCCAGGGAAGTCAGACGAAGGAAATGCGCGCCGATGTCGAGCGCCTGCGCCCAGAGCTGCTCGAGCTGGCGCAGGAAGAGCTCGGCACGGACCCCTTCGCGCGGATCGAGGAGGGCACGCACTTCGCTCAGCCGGCGATCTTCTGCGCCAGCCTCGCGGGTTGGTCGCTTGTCGATCCCGACGACGCAAGCTCCATGGCCGGGCACTCGCTCGGCGAGTTCTCCGCGCTCGTGGCCGCCGGCGTGATGAGCGAGCGCGACGGGTTGCGCCTGGTCGCCCTGCGCGGGCGCCTGATGAACGAGGTGGAGGGTGGCGGCATGATGGCCGTGGCCGCTCCCGTCGAGGAGGCCGCCGAGTACGCGTCGCGCTTCGGCCTGACCGTGGCCAACGACAACTCGCCCACGCAGGTGGTGCTGTCCGGCGACAGCCACGCGGTGGACGCGGCGGTGGAGCAGGCCAAGTCCGCCGACCTGCGCGCCACGCGCCTGCGCGTGAGCGGCGCCTTCCACTCGCCGTCGATGGGCGCGTGCGCTCCCGAGCTGGCCGCGGCCCTCGACGAGGTGGAGCTCCGCGAGCCACGCGTGCCGGTGCTCTCTGGCGTCACGGCCGCTCCGTTCGAGGACATCCCCCGCCAGCTGGTGGAGGGCCTCACCTCGCCGGTGCGCTGGCGCGAGACCGTGCTGGCCCTGCGCGAGCGCGGCGAAACCCGCTTCCTCGAGGTCGGCCCGGGTAAGGTGCTGGCCGGACTCGTTCGCAGGATCCTCGACGACGTGGACGCCACGTCGCTCCAAGAAGCCACACGTGCCTGATCTCGCTGCCACCACCGCGCCTGAGCGCGAGCCCGCCCTGCGCGAGCTGCGCGGCGCAGCCATCGGCTCCGCGGCGTTCGCGGTGCCGCCCACGGTGGTGCCCAACTCGCAGATCGCCGAGCGGCTCGGCGTGGCCGACGGCTGGATCGAGGCGCGCACCGGCATCCGCCAGCGCCACGCGCTGGCCGAGGGCGAGCGCTTGAGCGACCTGGCCGCGCTGGCTGGCGCGCAGGCTCTGGCTCACGCCGGACTGGACGCCGTGGACGTGGACCTGCTGCTGGTGGCCAGCACGAGCCAGGACGAGGTCACGCCCAACACCGCGCCGATCGTGGCCACCGAGCTCGGCGCCGTGAACGCCGCGGCGATCGACATCGGCGCGGCCTGCACCGCGTTCGTGTCCGCGCTCCAGGTGTCCACCTCCTACATCGAGTCCGGCCGGGCCGAGACCGCGCTGGTGATCGGCGCCGACGGCCTCACGCGCTTCCTCGACTACGACGACCGCCGCACGGCCGCGCTGTTCGGCGACGGCGCGGGCGCCGTGGTGATGAGCGCCACCGACGAGGGCCGCATGGGTCCGATCGTGCTGCGCTCCGAGGATGCGCGCGAGATGATCAAGTGCGAGTACCACGGCAAGCTGTTCATGCAGGGCCAGGAGACCTTCGTGAACGCGATCAAGCGCATGTCCGAGATCACGCTCGAGACGCTCGCGCTCGCCAACGTCGCGCTCGACGACATCGACCTGTTCGTCTACCACCAGGCCAACGGGCGCATCCTCTCGGCCGTGGGCGACCGGCTCGGACTGCCGAGCGAGCGCGTGGTGGACGTCATCGCCGACTACGGCAACACCTCCGCGGCGTCGATCCCGATCGCGCTGGCCGAGATGCAGAGCGCCGGCCGGCTGAACGGCGGCGAGCGTGTGCTGATCGGCGCCTTCGGCGCGGGCTTCACCTGGGGCGGCGCTCTTGTGGAATGGGGGCGTGATGGCGCCTGAGGGGTGTGCGCTCGTGACCGGCGCCTCGCGCGGAATCGGCGCGGCGATCGCCCGCGGGCTGGCCGAGGACGGCTGGGCCGTGGGCGTGAACTACCGCGCCGACGAGGAGGGCGCTCAGCGCGTGGTCTCGGAGATCGAGGCGAGCGGCGGCCGCGCTGCCGCGGCACAGGGCGACGTGGCCGACCCGGCCACGCCCGACGCGGTCTTCCGCCAGCTCGAGGAGCACTTCGGCCCCGTGCTCGTGCTGGTGAACAACGCGGGTGTGACCGCGGACAACCTCTCGCCTCAGATCGAGGACGAGGACTGGGACCGCGTGATCGCCACGAATCTTTCCGGCGCCTTCCGCACCACTCGCCGGGCGCTGCGCGGGATGCTGCGCGCGCGCTACGGGCGCGTGGTGAACATGGCCTCGATCGTCGGCCCCCACGCCAACCCGGGACAGGCGAACTACGCTGCATCCAAGGCGGGCATGATCGGCTTCACGAAGACCGTGGCCGCCGAGGTCGCCCGCCGCGGGATCACGGTGAACGCCGTGGCCCCGGGCTACGTGGACACCGGGATGCTCGAGGGGCTGACCAAGGACTTCCTCGACCAGGTGCCCGCCCGCCGGCTCGGCACGCCGGAGGAGGTGGCCGCCTGCGTCCGCTTTCTCACCTCGGAGCAGGCCGGCTACGTGACAGGAACGACGCTTACCGTCGATGGCGGCCTGACCGCCTGAACACGAACACGAAAGGAGACTCAGATGCCAGCCACAGCAACCCAGGAGACAGTCGAGGCGACGATCGTCGAGGCGATCTCGAAGCTCGGCCCGGAGCCGGACCAGGTGACGCGTGACGCCACCTTCGAGCAGCTCGACGTGGACTCGCTCGACCTCGTGGAGGTCGCGCAGATCGTCGAGGAGGAGTTCGGCGTGGTCCTCAAGGGCGAGGACATGGAGCAGCTGAAGACCGTTGGCGACGCGATCGACCTGGTGGTGAGCCGGGCATCATGAACCGTCGTGTGGTCATAACCGGCGTCGGCGCCGTTACTCCGCTTGGCATGGGTGCCAGGCGGTTGTACGAGCGCTGGGCCGCCGGCGAGTCCGCGATCGAGGACGGACTTGCGCGCTGCTCGGACTTCGAGCCGGGTGACCTGCTGTCGAGGAAGGAGCAGCGCCGCAACGACCGCTTCTCGCAGCTGGTGATCTTCGCCGGTGACGAGGCGATCAAGGAGGCCGGCTGGGCCGACGGGCCGCCACTCGAAGCCGAGCGCGTGGCCACGATCATCGGCACTGGCATCGGCGGGATCTCGACGATCGAGACCATGCACGACGTGCTGCGCGAGTCCGGCCCCGGCCGCGTCTCGCCGCTGTCGATCCCGCTGATGATGGCCAACGCAGGACCAGCCGCGCTGGCGATGCGCTACGGGCTGAAGGGCCCGGCGCACAGCACCGTGTCGGCCTGCGCGGCAGGCGCCGACGCGATCGGCACGGCTCTGCGCATGATCCGCTCCGGTGACGCGGACGCCGCCGTGACCGGCGGCACCGAGGCCGGGATCACCCCGCTGGCCTTCGCCTCCTTCGGCGCCATGGGCGCCCTGTCCAAGTCCGGCATCTCGCGGCCCTTCGACGCTCGCCGCGACGGTTTCGTGATGGGCGAGGGCGCCGCGGTGCTCGTGCTCGAGGCCGCCGAGGTGGCCGAGGCGCGCGGCGCCAAGCCGCTCGGCGAGCTGCTGGGCTACGGCGCCAGCGCCGACGCGTTCCACATCACCGCGCCCGATCCCACGGGCAGCGGCGCGGCGCGGGCGATCACCCTGGCGCTCAAGGACGCCGACGTGAAGCCCGAGCAGCTCAGCTACGTGAACGCGCACGGCACGTCCACGCCGCTGAACGACCGCTCCGAGACCGAGGCGCTGAAGCTCGCGCTCGGCGAGGAGCTGGCAAAGAGCATTCCCGTGTCTTCCACCAAGTCGGCTATCGGACACCTTCTGGGTGCCGCCGGCGCGGTGGAGGCGGTGGCCACCCTGCTTTCGTTGGGGGAGCGGGTGGCCCCGCCAACCCTTGGTTGGGAAGAGCCCGAAGAGGGGCTCGATCTCGATTACGTGCCCGGCGAGGCGCGCCCGCTCCAGAACGTGAACGGACGCGCGCTCGGGATCTCCAACTCGTTTGGGTTCGGCGGCCACAACGCCGTGCTCTGCATAGCGGCATGACCGTCACGCCGATACTCCGTGACGTCGCCGCCAGGCGCTCCCGCGAGCGGGAGGACGCGTCGATCCCGCCGCTGACCGCGCAGGAGCGGCTCGAGCTGCTCTGCGACGTCGGCTCGCTGCGCACGATCCGCTCCACCGTCAGCTCCCGCCGCATGGGGGAGAAGGCGCGCGCGGGCGACGGCGTGGTGGCCGGCGCGGGGGAGATCGATGGGCGGCCGATCTTCTGTTACGCGCAGGACGCCAGGTTCGCCGGCGGCTCGCTGGGCGAGGCCCACGCGAACTCGATCGTGCGGGTGCTCGAGCTGGCGGGCACGGCGCGCGTGCCGGTGATCGGCTTCGTGGAGTCGGGCGGCGCGCGCATGCAGGAGGGCACCGCGGCGCTTGCCGGCTACGGGCGCATCTTCCGCCAGAACGTGGCGCTGTCCGGCCAGGTGCCCCAGATCTCGGTGATCTCGGGCACTTCGGCGGGTGGCGGCTCCTACTCGCCTGCACTCACGGACTTCGTGATGATGACCAAGAGCGCGAGCATGTTCCTCACCGGCCCCGGCGTGGTGGCCGAGGTGCTGGGGGAGCAGGTCAGCGCGGAGGAGCTCGGCGGCTACAAGGTGCACGAGCACAACGGCGTCTGCCAGTTCGTGGCCGAGGACGACGCCGAGTCGATCTTCCTGGTGCGCGAGCTGCTCTCGTACCTGCCGCAGAACGCGTCCGAGCGCGCCCCCGCGCGCCCCTCCGGCCGCGCGATCGGCGGCGACCCGGGCGCCTGCGTGCCCGTGGAGCAGCGGCGCGTGTACGACGTACGCGACGTGGTCCGCCGCGTGGTGGACGGCGGCAAGCTGCTCGAGGTGGCCGAGCGCTGGGCGCGCAACATGGTGGTGGGCTTCGCTCGCATCGAGGGCCGCTCCGTGGGCATCGTGGCCAACAACCCGCACCACCTCGGTGGCTGCATCGACTCGGAGGCCGCGCAGAAGGCCGCCCGCTTCGTGCGCACCTGCAACTCGTTCGGGCTGCCGCTCGTGGTGCTTGTGGACGCCCCCGGGTTCATCCCCGGCACGAAGCAGGAATCGAGCGGCGTGATCCGTCACGGCGCCAAGCTGCTGCACGCGTTCGCCGAGGCCACCGTGCCGCGCCTGACCGTGGTCACGCGCAAGGCCTTCGGCGGCGCCTACATCACGATGAACTCACGCGACCTGGGCGCCGACCTGGCCTTCGCATGGCCGCAGGCCGAGATCGGCGTGATGGGCGCAAGCCAAGCCGTCGGGGTGATCGCACGACGCGAGATCGCCGGCGCCGATGACCCCGAGGCGGCACGAGCGGAGCTCGCGGCCGACTACGCGGCCGAGCACCTGAGCGCGGATGTCGCAGCCCGCGAGGGGTTCATCGACGAGGTGATCGAGCCGAGCGAGACGCGCGCTCGCCTGGCATGGGCACTCAGCTCGCTGGATCGCGAGAGGAGACCTCCCCGCGGTGGGAACATCCCACTCTGAGCTACGCCTCGTTCGCCGCTACGTCGCGCTAGGCGACAGCTTCACCGCGGGCGCGCCGGGGGCCGAGGGGGAGGGTCGCTGGCCGGACGAGCTTGCCGCGGCGCTGCGCGCCGCCAACCCGCAGCTCGAGTACCACAACTTCGGCGAGGCGGGCGCGACCAGCTCGGAGGTTGCCGCCGCCCAGCTCCCTCCGTGCCTCGAGCTTCACCCCGATCTCGTGACGGTGGTGTGCGGCGCGAACGACGTGCTGCTCTCGGTCCGCCCCGACATCGACGCGCACGCGGCGGCGCTCGATCACATGTTCGTCAGCATCCGCGAGCACCTGCCCGAGGCGGCGCTGATGACGGCCACCACGCCGGACCTCGCGAACCACCTCCCGCTGCGCCCGCGCTCGCGCGAGCGCGTGATGCAGGGCGTGCTGGCGCTGAACGACGCCACTCGCGCGGTCGCGGCGCGCCACGACGTGGTCTGCCTCGAGTTCGCCGAGCATCCCGGCACGCGCGAGCGCGACAACTTCACGGCCGATGGCTTTCACCCCTCCAGGGCCGGCATCCGCCGAGCGGCGGTGGCTGGGGTGGCCGCGCTCGCCACGCAGTTCGGCATCCGGACCCACCAGGAGGAGATGGCATGACCAACCCCTTCGCGCAGGAGTTCGACGCCCTCGAGGGCGGCGAGCGCTTCGTCACGCAGGGGCGGACGATCACCGAATCGGACGTGGTCTCGTTCGCCACGCTGACCGGCGACTTCCATCCCCAGCACGTGGACGCCTCCTGGGCTGCCTCGAGCCGTTTCGGCGAGCGCATCGCGCACGGCATGCTCGTGCTCTCGTACGCGATCGGACTCTTGCCGATCGACCCCGAGCGCGTGGTGGCGCTGCGGCGCGTGTCGGATGTCGTCTTCAAGCACCCCGTCTACATCGGGGACACGATCCACGTGGAGGGCCGCCTGGAGTCCGCCACCGAGATCGACGCCGCCCACGGGCTCGTTGAGAGTCACTGGAAGGTGGTCACGCAACGCGAGCGCACCGCGCTTCGAGCGCGCATGGAGGTGGTGTGGCGCCGCTCCGCGGTGCCGGCCGAGATAGCCTCCGAGCTCGTGATGCCGCTGTGATCCTTGAAGGCAAGCGCCTACTCATAACCGGCGTGATCACCCGCGAGAGCATCGGCTACGCCGTGGCCGAGCGCGCCCAGAACGAGGGCGCGGAGGTGATCCTGACCAGCTTCGGCCGCCCGATGCGGATCACCGAGCGCTCCGCCAAGGGGCTGCCGCGCCCGCCCGAGGTGCTGGAGCTGGACGTGAACGAGCCCGAGCACTTCGAGCGGCTGACCGCCGACCTCCAGCAGCGCTGGGGCGGCATCGACGGCGCGCTGCACGCGATCGCCTTCGCGCCCGAGGACGCGCTGGGCGGGCGCTTCATGACCACCCCGCCGGAGAGCGCCGTGATCGCGTTCCAGACCAGCGCTTACTCGCTGAAGGCGCTCGCCCAGGCGCTGGTGCCGCTGTTCGACGGCGAGGGCAGCATCGTGGGCCTCGACTTCGACGCCACCGTCGCATGGCCGGTCTACGACTGGATGGGCGTGGCGAAGGCCGCGCTCGAGTCGGTCTCCCGCTACCTCGCCCGCGACCTGGGCCCCCAGGGCGTGCGCGTGAACCTCGTGTCCGCAGGGCCGCTCGAGACGCTGGCAGCGCGGGGCATCCCCGGCTTCCGCGGCCTGGTGGACCTGTGGGCCGCGCAGGCCCCGCTGGGATGGGACAGCGAGGATCGAGAGCCGGTGTCGCGCGCCTGCTGCTACCTGCTCTCGGACTGGTCCCGCGGCGTCAGCGGCGAGATCCTGCACGTGGACGGCGGCTTCCACGCGATGGGCGCGCCGCTCGCGCCCGAGCAGGCTAAGACGCCAGCTTCGCCCTGAGGTAGGGCAGCACCGCCGCCGCGGCGGCCTCAGGGTCGTCCACGAAGGCCCAGTGCCCGCTGTCCGGCAGCTTCACCACGTCCTCCACGTCGAAGAACTCGCGCTGGCGCTCGGCGAACTCCCCAATGGCGAACGGGTCCTGCATGCCCCACACCACGAGCGCGGGCTTGTGCAGCTTCGTGATCGCCTCGCCCACCAGCTTGGCCCCCTCACCGGGGTCCGGCGTGGCGCGGTAGAGGGCGAGCACGGTGCGGCGCGTCCCGCGGTCGAAGTTGTCGTACATCTGATCCACGAACTCGACCGGCAGCTTGCGGCCGGGCAGCGAGAGGAACTGGCGCCGCCAGGCGCTGCGCGGGATCCACGCCATCATCAGCTCGCCGAGCAGCGGCGTGCGCCAGCGGCGCGCGGTCTTGTGCCAGCTGTAGCCGGGCATCAGGCCGATGTTGAACAGCACCGTGCTCGCCCAGGCATCGGGGTGCTGGAGCCCCCACAGGAGGCCGAACGGGCCGCCGAAGTCGTGCAGCACGAGGTGCACGCGCGTGACACCCAGCTCATCCAGCGCCTGACCGAGGAAGGTCGAGTACGAGCCCACGTTGTGCTCGAAGTCGCGTGGCTTGTCGGCCTGTCCGAAGCCCGGCATGTCGAACGCCAGCGCGCGGCCGAACTCCCCCACGGAGTCCACCAGCGCCTCGAAGTCGCGGCTGGAGCCGGGGTTGCCGTGCACGAACACCACGGCCTCGCTCGCGTCGGCAGGACCCGCCTCGATCAGCGACGTGCCGATCCCCCCGACCACGATCCTGCGCGCGCGCGGCACCTCAGCCGGCCACCGGCGTCGAAGGCTGCGCGGCGGGAGCATCGGGCGGGCGGGATCTGGCGGGGCGCATGCCGGCTCGCATCACGCGCGCAAGGGTACGGGGCGCGAGCAGCTGGCGCGGCGTGATCCAGCGCTCCCCGTAGAGCTGCATGCGGCGGGCGACGAAGCGGTCGCGCGCGGCCGCCCTGAACCAGATCCGCTCGACCGGGTTGAAGCGCCGGCCGCTCGAGTACTCCGAGGTGAGCGCGTGGTGCGCCGCGAGCTGCCTTCGATGCCGGCGGCGATACGCGCGCAGCGCCTCGTCGAGATCACCAGCCCCGGTCAGCGCCGGTGCCACCGCCTCGGCCAGCCATTCCCCGGACTGGAGCGCCCAGCCGCAGCCCACGCCCCAGAGCGGATCGGACGCCATCGCGGCATCGCCCACCAGGGCCAGCCCCGGCGAGACGATTCGCCGCGCCACGTTCGGCACGTCGAGCTTGCCGAGCATGGGGGAGGCGAGCGTGGCGCCCTCGAGCGACGGTCCGTCCGGCAGCGCCCCGAAGACCGCTCGCAGGCCGGCCTCGGGATCCGCCTTGAACTCCGGCAGCCTGTCCTTCGTGAGCAGGCAGGCCAGCAGGGTCAGGCCGCCGTCGGTGGGGAACGTGTACGCCACGTCCGGGTCGAGCATCCAGAGCCTGCCGCCCACCGTCAGGTCGCGGAAGTAGGCCCAGTAGCCGAAGCGGTTGTTGGGCCTCACGCGCTCCGCCAGCCCCGCCAGCCTGGCGACCGTCGAGTCGCGGCCGTCAGCGCCCACCACCAGGTGCGCGCGGATCTCGCGCTCCGCCCCGGCGCGGCTGCGTGCCAGCACGCCCGTGATGCGCTCGCCCTCCCGCCGCAGCTCCACCACGGTCTCCCCGAGCATGGCGTCCACGCCCTCGGTGCTCGTGGCTATCCCGCGCAGCAGCGGGTCGAGCCGCTCGCGGCGGATGTTCCAGCCGCTGTACTGGCCCTCCTCGGGGTGCACCCAGCCGTAGCGGCTCCAGATCTCGAGCGAGCCGCTCGCCCCGCCGGCCAGCTCGATCGCCGGCAGCGCCCCGAGGCGCTCCAGCACGGGCGCGCCGCTCGCCTGGATGTAGTGCGTGCAGGTCCGTTTGAACGCGGACGGATCCGCATGACCTTCGATCAACGCCACCCGCGCGCCCGCGCGCCCGAGCAGAGTGGCCACGGTGGAGCCGGCGAGGCTGGCTCCGACCACGGCAACGTCGTACTCCCGCTCCGTAGACATGACTCCCCTCCACAGGATGCCCTACCTCAGGGCGCGGAAGCTAGCTCAGGCCACGGGCGCGGCGGGTGACATCGATCACAAAGCCGCGGGCGCTACGAGGGAGCCCCCGGCACGCCCTTGCCGATCACGTACTGGATCGTGAAGCCGTACAGCTTCGTGGCCGCGTTCGTGTCGGTGATCGTCGCGCGCAGCACGTAGCGGTTGAGGCTGTTGTTCACCTGGAAGCCGCTGTTCGCGAGGCCCAGCGTGTCGGTGCCCTTGTGGCCGTCGGCCGAGCGGACGCCGGTGGGCTGAGAGAGCAGCTCCGTGGGGTTGTCGCCCAGCAGGCCGTACTGCACCAGCTCGAAGTTGAACCCGCTGGTGGCCTGGGTGCCGCCGGGGCTCGTGTTGTTGCCGGTGGAGTCGCTGTAGCTCGCCTTCACGGACACGACCTTCGCCCGGTTCGGCAGCGCCAGCGGGACCTCGAACGTGCCGCTCGTCTGAGCGGTCCTGGTCACCACGGTGGTGCCGCCCTGGTCGGTCACGGTCACGTGGTCCGGGTCGAGCGAGAGCCCGCCGTCGGTGCTGGTCACGGTGAAGGCGGTGTCGCTGTCGGTGGGCTTGAAGGCCGAGCCGGAGTAGCCCTGGGTCTGCGGTGCGCGGAAGAAGCCGGCGTTGAGCCGCTCGGAGACCTTCGAGTTGCGGTGGAGCTGCGCGAGCACGTCGTGCAGGCTCGTGGATGTGGTTGCTGCGAGCGCTGCGGGACCTCCTGCCACGGCCATCGAAACCCCGGCCGCGAGCACTGAAACGATGACTGCTGGTACCACGATCGAGCGACGGAAGCGCACGAATACCTCCTGAATCGGGACGGATAGGCACCCATCCGAACACGGCACTTCCGTTTGGGTTGCGTTGCGCCAACCGAGCTGCACGGGAATGCCCAACCAGGACCGCGCCCGTACCCTGTGCCGGTGTCCCAGAGCTACGAGAGCCTGCCGCCGAACCTCCCGGTGCCCGAGGACGACGGCGCGGCGGACCACCTCGCGGGCATGGCGCTGCCGGAGATCAGCCTGCCGTCCACGGCCGGCGCGGATCTCGATCTGAGGCACGAGGCGGCCGGCACGCTGGTGCTCTACATCTACCCGCGCACGGGCAAGCCGGGCGTGCCGCTGCTGCCCGGCTGGGACGAGATCCCGGGCGCGCGGGGCTGCACGCCGGAGTCGTGCGCTTTCCGCGACGCCCACGGCGAGCTGGAGCAGTTGGGCGCGCGCGTGCTCGGCCTGAGCTCGCAGTCGCTCGAGGATCAGCACGAGTTCGCCGCGCGCGTGGGGCTGCCCTACCCATTGCTCAGCGACCCCGAGCTGGAGCTCGCCGCGGCGCTGCGGCTGCCCACCTTCGAGGCCGGCGGAATGCGCCTCTACAAGCGGCTCACGATCGTCGCGCGCGGCGACGAGATCGCGCACGTGTTCTACCCCGTGTTCCCCCCGGATCGCCACGCCGCCGAGGTCGTCGCGTGGCTCCGGCAGAACCCCGCGGCCCGATAATCTGCCGGCCCATGAGCCGCCTCCACCGCGCCATCAACCTCGTCGCGGTGGTCGTGCCGTTCCTCTGCTTCATCGCGGCGCTCGTGCTGCTCTGGAACAGCCTCGTCGGCTGGGTCGAGCTGACCGTGCTGGTGTTGATGTACCTGCTCACCGGGCTCGGCATCACGATCGGCTTCCACCGCCTGTTCACGCACCGCTCGTTCGACACCTACAGGCCGATCCGCTACCTGTTCGCGGTGCTCGGCTCGATGGCCGTTGAGGGCCCCGTGATCACCTGGGTGGCGGACCACCGCAAGCACCACGCCTTCGCCGACGAGGACGGCGACCCGCACAGCCCGCACACCACCCACGGGGTCGGCCCGGTCGCGACGATCAAGGGCCTCTGGCACGCGCACGTCGGCTGGATGTTCAGCGCGGTGGGGAGGGCCGACCGCATGCGCTACGCGCCCGACCTGATGAAGGACCGCGTGCTGCGCGCGATCAGCGCGGGCTTCCTGCCGCTGTTCTTCCTCAGCCTCGCGCTCCCGTTCGCCCTCGGCTGGCTGATCGGCGGCACGGTGACCGACGGGCTGCTGGTGCTGCTGTGGGGCGGCGCGGTGCGCATCTTCCTGCTCCACCACGTCACCTGGAGCATCAACTCGGTCTGCCACTTCTTCGGCCGCCGGCGCTTCGCCACCGAGGACCACTCGACCAACGTCGCCTGGCTCTCGATCCTCTCGTTCGGCGAGTCGTGGCACCACAACCACCACGCCTTCCCGACCTCGGCCAGCCACGGCCTGCGCCGGTGGGAGCTGGCCCTCGATCCGGGCGGCCTCCTGATCCGCACGCTCGAGAAGCTGGGCCTGGCCTGGAACGTGGTGAAGGTCAGCCCGGAGCGCCAGCGGGAGAAGCTGCTCGGCGCACCCGCACCAGCCCGACCGGCTCTCTGATCCCCTTGAACCGGTGCATGCCGGCGAGGGACCAGTCGTACTCGCCGGTCGCCCGCTCGCGCACCTCGTTGGTTGTGAGCACGCTGCCCGGTCGCGCGTAGGCGGTGATCCGGCTGGCCAGGTTCACCGGCCGTCCATACCAGTCGCCCGAGCGGCCGAGCGCCTGGCCGTTGGCCACCCCGATGCGCAGCTGCGGGAACGACTCGCCCTCCCGGTCCGATTGCTCCACCAGCGTGAGCGCGGTCTCGAGCAGCGGGTCCACGTCGCGCCGCGACACGAGCATCACCGCGTCCCCGATCGTCTTCACCAGCCGCACGCCCGGCGGGGCCAGCTCCAGCGCCATGTCGGTCAGGCGGTTGGCGATGCGCCCGAGGTCGACGGGGTCCACGTCCTCGCCGATGCGCGTGAAGCCCACCAGGTCGGCGAAGCAGACGGTGATCTCCTGCCCACCCTGGAGATTGCCGGCGGCGATGTCGGCCTGGCTGACCATCACGCGCTTGGCGTTCTCCCGTTGGTGGAGCGCCAGCACGTGGGACACGAGCGGCCCGAGCAGCGGGCCGAGGTCGCGGTTGGCCTGCACGTAGCGCAGTCCGAGGTCGCGCTCGGTGTCGCCCTGCCGCAGCAGGGCCTGTCCGGCCACGCCGCCGATGGCGGCGGCCAGCCGCGCCATCGAGTCGCCCATCACCCGGCTCACCTCGAGCACGCCCTCCTCCGGGATCCCGGCGTCGAGGAACAGCCTCACGGCGCGGGCTGCCTCCAGGTCGCCCTCACCGAACACGCGCTCATCCGGATCGCCGATCGCCAGGCCGAGCGCACGCATCTGGCGGTGCTGGAACTCCTCGTCGAGCCCGGCCAGCTCCGCCAGCTCGCGGGCGCTGTAGCGGCCCTCACCGGCCAGCACGCGCTCCACCGGCAGCAGAGCCAGCCGGTCCTCCGCCACCGCCAGCTTCAGCTCGTCGAGCGGGGCGCCGTCGGCCGCAAGCTGCTCCAGTAGATCGCGGCGTGCGGCCCGGGCCTCCCCGTCGAGACCATCGAGCAGGCCCTCGGCCTCGAAGTCGATACGCTCCGCCACGGCGCGGGCGAGTCTACGGAGCGGGGCGGATTCCGGGGCTGCTGTACGCTTCCGTTTACCACTATGGGGAACCCGAGACCGCTCGCCGCGGACGACGTGATCACTCAGCTCCCGCGCGGCCCGCACCGCCTTGCGCGCGAGGAGGTGCTCGCCTCGCAGCGCGGGCGCATGCTGTCGGCGATCGCCGAGGCCGTGGCGGAGAAGGGCTACGCCGCCACCACGGTGGCCGACGTGGTGGGCCGCGCCGGGGTCTCCCGCAAGACCTTCTACGAGCACTTCGCCGACAAGGAGGAGTGCTTCCTGGCCGCCTGGGACGCCGGCGTCGAGATCCTCATCGACGCGCTCACCCGCGCCACCCTCGAGACCGAGGGCAGCTGGCAGGACCGCGTGCGGGCCGGGGTTCGCGCCTACCTCGAGACGCTGGCCGCCGTGCCCGCGTTCGCGCGCACGTTCCTGATCGAGATCCTCGCCGCCGGGCCGCGCGCGCTCGACCGCCGCGCCGACGTGCACGCCCGCTTCGCCGCGCTGCTGCGCACGCTGCACGAGCGCCAACGCGAGAACGCCCCCGAGTTGCCGGAGCTCCCCGACGAGGTGTTCGCCGCGACGGTGGGGGCGGTCCACGAGCTCGTGACGGAGCGCGTCCGCACCGGCCGGACCGAGGATCTGCCCGAGCTGGTGCCCGTGATCACCTACCTCCAGATCGCCTTCCTCGCCGGGCACGAGGCTGCCGCTCCCGAGCTCGAGGCCCGGGACGGTGCCGCGCGCTAGGGGCCGCCGCCGGGCGGCGACCCCGGTCTGGGCGCCGGATCCGCCCATCGAGCTGCCCGAGGGCCGGCTCGTGCACGTGCCGGGGCTCGGCGAGCTGTTCGTCCGCGACAGCGGCGGCGACGGCCCACCCGTGCTGCTCCTGCACGGCTGGATGTTCGCCAGCGACCTGAACTGGTTCCGGACCTATGGCCCGCTGGCCGAGGCCGGCTACCGCGTGCTGGCCCTCGACCACCGCGGCCACGGCCGCGGCCTCCGCCCCGACGAGCCGTTCAGGCTCGCGAGCTGTGCGTCGGATGCCGCCGCGCTGGTGCGGACGCTTGGCTGCGGACCGGTGATCGCGGTGGGCTATTCGATGGGTGGCCCGATCGCCAGCCTGATGGCACGCGATCACCCGGACACCGTCCGCGCCCTCGTGCTGAGCGCGACCTCGCGCAACTGGACCGAGCCGCGCATGAAGGCCCTCTGGAACGGGATGGGGATCCTGCGCCTCGTGCTCAACCTGTTCCCGCGCCAGTCCTGGCGCTGGGGCCTGCGCCGGGCGGGCTTCCCGGACAGCCCCACCACGTCGTGGTTCACGGCGGAGCTCTCGCGCGGCAGCGGCACCGACCTGGCCGAGGCCGGACGCGAGCTGGGCCGCTTCGACTCGCGCGGCTGGATCGGCGGCCTGCGCCAGCCGGCCGCCGTGGTCGTGACCACCGCCGACACCGCGGTGCCCCCGCGCGCCCAGTACGAGCTGGCGGACGCGCTGTCCGCCACGGTGTTCGAGGTCGATTGCGACCACGGAGGCGTGACGATCCAGGGCGCGGAGTACGCCGCCGAGCTGCTGCGCGCGCTCGAGTCGGTGAGCGCCCGGATGCCGGCGGCAGCCGAAGCATGAGCAGCCGTTACGCTCCAGAGCTGGTCGTGACTGGTGGCTCGACAGCGGAGCTGGGCGTGAGCGAAGAGCGTGTGCGCCCGCGTTTCCGCGGGTCCACGCACAAGTACGCGTTCTTCGTCTCGCTGATCGCCGGCGCCGTGCTGGTGATCGTCGCGCCCAACGACAAGGCGGGCCTGGCGGCTGCGATCTACGCGCTGTCGGTCTCGGCGCTGTTCGGCACGAGCGCGCTCTATCACCGGGTCACCTGGAAGCCCGCGGCGCGCCGCTGGATGCGCCGGCTCGACCACTCGATGATCTTCGTGCTGATCGCGGGCACCTACACCCCGCTGACCCTCCTGATCCTGCACGGCACGCTCTCGCACGTCGTGCTGGCTGTTGTGTGGGGTGGAGCGATGATCGGAGTGGTGCTGAAGCTGATCTGGATCGACGCTCCGAAGTGGCTGATCTCGGGCGTCTACCTGGCGCTGGGCTGGGTGGGCGTGGTCACGATCCCGCAGATGCTCTCGCGCGCCGGGGTGGGCGCCGTGGCGCTGGTCGTGGTCGGCGGCCTGCTCTACACGGTCGGCGCGGTGATCTACGCCGTGCGCCGGCCCGATCCGCGCCCCGCGGTCTTCGGCTATCACGAGATCTTCCACCTGCTCGTGATCGTGGCCGCGGCCGCGCATTACGCCGCCATCGCGGCCTACGCGCTGCCGGCCAGCTGATGGAGATCTTCCGCACGCCGGACGAGCGCTTCGCCGACCTGCCCGGCTACGACTTCGAGCCGCACTACTCGGAGGTGGACGGGCTGCGCCTGCACCACCTGGACGAGGGCGCGGGCGACCCGGTCGTGTGCTTCCACGGCGAGCCCACCTGGGCCTACCTCTACCGCAAGATGCTGCCGCCGCTGGTGGCGGCCGGCCACCGCGTCATCTGCCCCGACTACGCCGGCTTCGGCCGCTCGGACAAGCCCACCGAGCGCGGCTGGTACACCTACGACCGGCACGTGGAGCTGGTCTCGCGCGTGCTCGACGGCCTCGACGTCGGGGACGCGACCGTGGTGGTGCAGGACTGGGGTGGCCCGATCGGCCTGCGCTGGGCGGTGGAGAACCCCGAGCGCGTGGCGCGGATCGTGATCCTCAACACCGGCCTCTTCACCGGCCGCGTGAGCAAGGGCTTCATGGCCTGGCGGGACTTCGCCGAGCGCAACCCCGACCTGCCCGTGGGCATGGTCATCTCGGGCGGGACCGCCACGGAGCTGCCGCCCGACGTGGTCGCGGCCTACGAGGCGCCGTTCCCCACGCCGGAGTCGAAGGCCGGCGCGGCGCAGTTCCCGCTGATCGTGCCCACCTCGGACGACCAGGAGGGCGCCGGCGCCATGCGCGCGGTGGTGGACGAGCTCTCGCGCTGGGACAAGCCGGCGCTGGTGGCGTTCTCCGACCAGGATCCGGTGTTCCCCTTCCCGCGCGCGGGCGAGGCCTTCACGTCCGTGATCCCGACCGCCGGCGAGCAGTTGCGTGTCGAGGGCGGGGCCCACTTCCTCCAGGAGGACCGCGGCGAGCTGATCGCCGAGGAGATCCTCCGCTTCAGCGCCGCGTGAGCGACGAGCTGCGCGACGCCTATCAGGCGCGTACCGAGGGGTACCTACCGGGGCTCTTCGGCCTGGAGCTGATCACGGTCGAGCACGGCCTGGTGGAGGCGCGGATCGACCTGCGCCCCGAGTTCATGGCGCCGAACGACTTCCTGCACGCGGGCACGGTGGTCACGCTCGCGGACTCCTGCTGCGGGCTCGGCTCCATGGCATCGCTGCCGGAGAGCGCGTCGGGCTTCACCACGGTCGAGCTGAAGACCAACTTCGTGCGCTCGGCGCGGGCCGACGACGCGCTGCGCTGCGAGGCGCGCCTGGTGCACGGGGGCCGCACGACGCAGGTGTGGGACGCGAGCGTCCGGCGCGAGTCCGATGCCAAGGAGATCGCGCTGTTCCGCTGCACGCAGTACATGCTGCCCGGCGCGGATCCCCGCACCAACGTCCTGCCGCCGCGCTAGTCGCCCAGCTCCGCCCGCGCCACCACGCCGATCAGCCTGCCCTCTGGGGTCGTGACCACCGCGAAGCGCAGGTCCTTCTTGTCGAGCCGCTCGCGCAGCTCCTCCGGCGACAGGTCCGCCCGCACCGTGGCGGGCCCGGGCTCCATCACGTCCTCGGCGCGTAGCGTCGGGTCGCAGTCGAGCTCGGACTTGCGCATGCGGCCGAGCACGCAGCCGTCGGCGGTGACCACGAATCCGAAGCCGTAGGGGGAGGCGAGGATGCGCTCGCGGACCTCACCCACCAGGTCGCCCAGCGCGCACGTCACCACGTCGTTACGCGCGAACCTCCAGGCGCGCGGCAGGTCGGCGTTCTCACCCTCGGTCGGCAGGCCGCGGGCGAGCCAGTCCTCCTTGCCGCCCACGTAGTCGTAGACGTACTCGAAGCCGAGCTGGTCGAGCCGGCACGCGGCTCGTGGGCTGAGGTCTCATATGTAGTCCCAGCAATAGACGGCCACCGGGCGCGATCGGTCTAGCGCGGCGGCGGTGGAGGCGTCGAGCTCCTTCAGCGGCAGGCTGATCGCTCCCGCCAGGTGCTCCCTCGCGTAGGACTCGGCCGGCAGCACCTCCACCAGCTGCACGTCGCCCGCGTCGAGCAGCGAGCGCAGTTCGTCGACGTCGATCCTGGTGACCATCGGCGCTCGAAGGTATCAGCGCGGCGGCGGCGTCGCGACCGGCTCGCCGAAGTAGACCTCGAGCCTGGCGCCGCCGCCCTCGGCGTTGCTCGCCCGCGCCCAGCCGCCGTGCGCCTCGGCGGTCTGCCGGACGATCGCGAGCCCGAGGCCCGAGCCGGGCAACCTCCGTGCTTCGTCGGCGCGATAGAAGCGGTCGAACACGTGGGCGAGATCGCCCTCGTCGAAGCCCGCTCCGTGGTCGCGCACCGACAGCACCCCCTCGCTCAGCGCAACCTCCACGCGTCCCTCAGGGTCACTCCACTTCACCGCGTTGTCCAGCAGGTTGGCCACGGCACGCGCGATCCGGTCGGGCGCGCCGCGCACCAGCGTGGGCGTGAGGCTCGATTGGAAGCGCACGCCGGGGGCGCGGCGGCGCGACACCTCCAGCGCGTGCTCCACGATCTGATCGAGCGCCACGTCGTCGGCCTTCTCGCGCGGCTCGCTGCCCCGGGCCAGGTCCACCACGTCCGCCACCAGCGCGGTGAGCGCGTCCAGCTCCTCGATGATGTCGGCGCGCAGGCTGTCGCGCTCGGCCGCCGGCAGACGCTCCTCCTCGGTCAGCAGCTGCACGTTCGCGCGCAGGCTGGCGATCGGCGTGCGCAGCTCGTGCGAGGCGTCGGCCACGAGATGACGCTGCGCCTCCACCGACTGCTCGAGCGCGTCGAGCGTGGCGTTGAAGCTGCGCGCCAGGCGCGTGAGCTCGTCGCGGCCCTCAACGTCGAGCCGGTGGGAGAGGTCCGGGTCGGCGGTGAGCGCCTCCGTGCGGCGCGTGAAGCGTGCCACGGGGGCCAGCGCGGTGCGCGCCACGAGCTGCCCGATCATGGCGGCCACGGCGATCCCGATCAGCCCCACCACGAGCAGCACCACGCGCAGGCGCTTCAGCACGTGATCCACCTCGCTGAGCGGCCGCGCCACCTGCAGCGCGCCGCCGGACACGGAGACCGTGAGCACGCGCAGGTGCACGTGGTCCACGATCGTGTCCGAGAAGAAGCGCTTGCTGCTGCCGCTAGCCACCACCAGTGTGTGCGGGCTCACCGGCAGCGGGCTGTTCTCGCTCTGGGGCCGCTCGACCGTGCCGTCGGAGTGGACGAACTGCACGTAGCCGCTGGCGCCGCCGAAGCGGGCGGGCGGAGCGCCGTACGAGCCGTAGCCCCCGCCGCCGTAGTGATCGGGGCCGCCAGGCGGGGTGTACGACTGTGCCACGAGCGGCGCAGCCACCTCCGAGAGCGAGTCGTCCACCTGCCCTCGCAGCTCCGAGCGGTCGGCCACGTAGACCACGGCGGCGATGGCCACCACCACGCCGGCGACGGCCACCGCGGCGGCCGCGCCCATGCGGCCCCGCAGCGTCAAGTGCCCGCGTCGCGCAGCGAGTAGCCGACCCCGCGGATCGTGTGGATCACGTCGGGCGCCCCGATGTCGGCGAGCTTGCGGCGCAGATAGCCGATGTAGACGCGCAGCGCGTTCGACGAGGGCCCGAAGTCGTAGCCCCACACGCGCTCGTAGATGAGGCTGTGCGGAAGCACGCGCTTGGGGTTCAGCATGAGGAGCTCGAGCAGCTGGTACTCGGTTCGCGTGAGCTCCACCAGCTCGTCGCCGTAGCGCGCGGCATGGCGCTCGGTGTCGAGCTCGAGCTCCCCGAAGCGCAGCCGGTCGCCGGTCAGCTCGGGGCTGCTGCGGCGGATCAACGCCCGCACGCGCGCCTTGAGCTCCTCAACGTCGAAGGGCTTCACGAGGTAGTCGTCCGCGCCCGCGTCCAGGCCGGCGATGCGATCGTCCACGGCGTCCCGCGCCGTGAGCATCAGGATCGGGGTCCGATCGCCCTCGGCGCGCAGCCGGTGGCACACCTCGATCCCGTCCACGTCCGGCATCAGCAGGTCCAACACCACCACGTCGGGACGCGACGAGCGCACGCGCTCGAGACCCTCGCGGCCGCCGTCGGCGGCCACCACGTCGTAGCCGCCGAGCGTGAGCGCACGCCGAAGCGCGTCTCGCAGCGCGCGGTCGTCGTCAACCACGAGTACGCGCATCAGGTGAGTATTCGGGGAGCCGGTAAGGAAAAGGTAGGAGGCGCCATCGGGGGAGATTCTTACGTTTCTTTGTCCTGTTTCTAAAGGCGTCTTTAAGGTCGCCTGGTCGGATGGGAAGTTCCCGGCCGAGGAGAACGCTCGTGGAGCGGAAGGTCAAGCGCAGGATCGCAGTCGGTGGTGTCGTGCTCGTTGCGCTCGGCGCAGCCGGTGGAGCGTACGCGGTCACGAACGGTCCGGACAACAGCCGGGATGCCTACCTGAACGACGTCGCCTCCCGCCTCCATGTCACGCGCGCCCAGCTGGATGCCGCGCTGAAGGGCGCGGCCAGCGATCGCCTTGCCGCCGCCGTGAAGGCAGGCACGCTCACGCAGGCCCAGGCCGACGCCATCAAGAAGCGGGTCGAGCAGGGCGGCGCGCCGCTCCTCGGCGCCCCGTTCGGCGGACCCGGCCCGGGTCCCGGTGGACATCCGGGCTTCGGCTTCGGCCCCCGCCCCGGCCTGCTGCGCGGCGGAGTGGTCGGCGCGGGCTTCCAGGCGGCGGCCAAGTTCCTCGGCCTCACGAGCGCCCAGCTCAAGCAGCAGCTCGAGTCGGGCAAGTCGCTGGCGACGATCGCGGGCGACAAGAGCAAGTCGGTGAGCGGCCTCGAGCAGGCGATCAAGGACGCGGTGACGAAGCGTCTCGACTCTCTCGTCAGCTCGAAGAAGATCACGCAGGCTCAGGAGGACAAGCTGATCAGCAAGCTGAACGCGAACCTGGACGACCTGGTGAAGGCCACGCCGCCCAAGGGCAAGCTGGTGCGCCCCGGGCGCAAGGGCGCTCCCTTCCTGCGGCACGGTGACTTCAGGCGTCCGGCCGGCCCGCGGCCAGGTAGCGCTCCCGGTGGCGGACCAGGCCCCGGCGGCCTGCCCTTCTTCTAGAGCTCGCTCGCACGAGGCGCGTCGGGACCCGACTGGGACGGGCCCCTTCGCGTGCCCGCGAACAGGTCGAGCCGCCAGTCGTTGCACACCATCAGCTGCCCCGGCGGGTACTCGAACTCGCACTCCTCGACCAGCGTGAAGCCCAGCTTGCGGCAGATCGCGTTCGAGGCGCCGTTGGGCACCGCCGGGAAGGCGTGCAGAAAGCGCAGCCTGCCCTCGGCGCTCGCCATGGCCGCGACCTCCGAGGCCGCCGCCGCGGCCAGCCCGCGACCCTGAAATTCGGGCAGCACCATCCAGCCGATCTCGTAGACCCGCTGGTCGTGCCAGTCGCGCTCCCAGTAGCCCACGGAGCCGGCGGGCTCGCCGTCCACGATCTTGAACATCCCGCCCTGGCCGGAGTCCGCCGCCAGCTCGTAGCGGTCCTGGCGCTCGGCGATCTTCTCGGCGCTCTCGGGCCCCCCTAGGTGCTCCATGATCGCCGGGTCGCCCATCAGCCGCTCGAGGAGCCAGAGGTCGCCTTCGCCCCAGGGCTCGAGCCGCATGGGCTCAGACGGTCTCGGCGGCCGCCGCGTGCGGCAACGGCTCGAGTGGGGTCTCGGCGGCGTGGGGATCGGCGTGGACGATCAGGACGGGCAGGGGGCTGTGGTGCAACACGTGCTGGCTCACGCTGCCGAGCAGCGTGCCGCGCACGGGGCCGAAGCCGCGTGAACCCATCACGAGGAGGTCGTGGCGACCCTCGTGCAGCTCCTTCATGAGCGCCTTCACGATCGGCTCGTGGGTGAGGATGGTGGTGACCGGGAGATCGTTTGGCACGCGGTCAACGGCGCGGCGCAGGACGTCGGCCGCCTCCTGCTCGAGGTCCACGGCGAGGGTGGCGGCTGCCGCCGCGCCGGGGCCCGAGTAGGTCCAGGCAGGGCATCTGGTCACCGCCGTGAGGATCGTGAGCCGCGCGTGGGAGAGCTGGGCGAGGTCGATGGCCTCTTCGAGGGCGCGCTCTGCGTGGGGCGAGCCGTCGTAGCTGATCAGGATGTTGTGGAACATGGGACCGCTCCTCGTGGTTCTGCGATCGCGCGCCCGCCGCGGATCATCGCTCGCCGCCCTGCTGGATCGCCTCGACGAGCGTGCCGAGCGCGTCGACCGCCGCAATCAGCGAGTCGACCTCGTGGTCGTGCATCGCCGCTATGTGCTCGCGCATCATCGCCCTGGACTCGCAACGCAACTGCTCGAGCGCCGAGCGTCCCGCCTCGCTCGCCGTGACCAGCACGGCGCGTCGATCGGCGGGATCGCGCTCGCGAGACACCCAGCCACGCTCCTCGAGCCGGCCCACCAGCAGGGTGACCGTGGGTTGCGCCAGACCCTCCAGCTCGGCGAGCTCCGTGATGCGCCGCGGGCCCTCCGAGAGGGAGTTGAGGAGACCTGCCTCGGTGCGGGTGATGTCGCGCTGTCCGCGACGCCAGAAGAGCCTGCTAAGCAGCCAGATCCGCTCTGGCAGCTCGTGGGCCACCTCGTCGATGGCTTCGTAGCGAGCGGGCGCCGCAGCGTTCATATTGCGAAATTATATTGTCTCGCTGATGGATTGATCAAGCTGGCAGTTGGCAGTTTGCAGTTGGCCACGGAAGGTCGGCGCGGCCGGTTCTTGCGCCGCGGATGGACGGGCTAACTGCTAACTGCAAACTGCCAACTCCCCACTTCAAGCCGCGCTGGCAACCGCGCTTCGAAACGCAGGTGGGGCTACAAACCCGCCGACAACCCCGGTCAGCCGCCTTGCGATGTCGATGGCCGTGCGGTCCTCCAGGTAGGGCGCGACTATCTGCAGCCCGACGGGCATTTGCTCGTCTGTGAGGCCGACGGGCGCGGACACGGCGGGGAGATGGGCCGCGCTGGCGTAGCTGATCCATGAGACCTGATCCCAGTAGGGGCGCTGCTCGCCGTTGATCGTGACCGTGCGGGCGTCGAGGTCCGGATTGTGGTCGTGCGGCATGGCCACGCAGGGAGCCACGGGACATAGGAAGGCGTCGAACTGCAGGAACAGCTCCGCCCAGCGCTCGCGCATCCGGTTGCGCTCGTCGTCGACCCGGTTCCAGTCGCGCTTGGTCTGCGTCAGAAGCCGCGCGCGGCGCATCGCGTCGCTCTCGTCCTCGCTCGGCGGCGTGCTGGCCGCGAGCTGCTTGAGCGCGGCGAACGCTCCATCCACGACGCCCGAGCAGGACACGCCCATCAGCAGCTCGCGGTGCACACGGGTGGCGTCGGACAGCGACACGGCGCCCGGCCGCTCGACCACCTCCACGCCCGCGTTGACGAGCGCGTCCACCGCGCCGCGGAGCACCGACAGCACCTCGCGGTCCACCGGGCAGAAGGGATCGTCCAGCCAGACGGCCACGCGATAGCCGCCGAGCCAGCTCGCGCGCGCGGGCGGCAGCTCCAGGCTCCAGGCCACCGCCTGCCCGTCGTCGGGGCCGGCGAGCGTCTCGAGCGTGAGCTCGAGGTCGTCCACCCCGCGGGCCATCGGTCCGATCGCGTTCATGTCCGCATCGGGGCCGATGCCCGGCGCCCCCGGGATGTGGCCGCGAGACGGCACGAGCCCATACGAGGGCTTCAGCCCGAATACGCCCGTGTAGTGAGCCGGCCGCCGGATCGAGCCCGCGATGTCGCCGCCCACCTCCAGCGCGCTGAGGCCGCCGGCGAGGGCGCCGGCCGAGCCGCCCGAGGAGCCGCCGGTGGTCCGCTCGGGGTCCCATGGGTTGTTGGTGCTGCCGAAGAGCGGGTTGTAGAACTGGCCGTCGGCGCCTAGCGCCGGCACGTTGGTCTTCCCGAAGATCACGGCGCCGGCGGCCCGCAGGCGCTTGACCGCCTCGGCGTCGCGCTCTGGCACGTGCTCGGCCAGCGCCGCCGCCCCTGCGGTCGTGCGCACGCCGGCCGTCTCGAACGCGTCCTTCACGGTCATCGGCAGGCCGTGCAGCGGCCCGAGGTCCTCGCCCCGGGCGAGTGCCCGGTCGGCGGCGTCGGCCTCCACCCGCGCCCGCTCAGCGTCGAGCGTGAGCACGGCGTTGAGCCGGCGGTTGTGCAGCTCGATCCGCTGGAGGTAGTGCTCGAGCAGCTCTCGGCTCGAGATCCGCCTCTCGCGCAAGGCGGCGAGCAACTCCGTTGCCGGCAGGAAGGCCGGATCGTTCATCGTGAATTCGTCCCCAGTGGTTCGGCCGCGCAGCGAGACACTGCGCGGCAGCCGAAGGGCGACCTTAACCGCCGGGCAAGGTCTCCGTAAAGGGGCGCGGGCGCCACCTCAAGGTGTGTGCGATCTGCACACCCGCGCACTACGATCGCTCCGTGGCCGCCCCACGCCATGTGGACGAGCCGGTCAGGCTCGAGAACGAGACGCTCTACGCGCTCATCGAGGCGATGGCCGCGCCCACGCTGGAGCGCGTGCTGGCCGGCGTCGTGCGACTGCTCACGCAGACCACCGATTGCCACGCCTGCTTCGTCTACCTGCGCGCCGGCGAGGTGCTGCGTCTGCGGGCGGCGTCGACGCTCTACGCGCACCTCGTCGGGCAGCTCGAGATGCCGATCGACGAGGGCGTGACCGGCTGGGTGGCCCGCAACGCGCGGCCCACGTTCATCCGCGAGAACGCGCTCGAGGACCCGCGGATGAAGTACTTCCCGGAGCTCGAGGAGGAGCGCTTCCAGTCGATGTGCGCCGTGCCCGTGCCCGCCACCTCGGGCGAGGTGATCGGCGTGATCGTGCTCCACACTGCGGCACCGCGGGAGTTCAGCGAGGACGTGATGACGTTCCTCGAGCACACCGCATCGCTGCTGGCCGGGCCGCTCGACAACGCCCGCCTCTACGAGCAGACGCGCAAGCGCGTGGCGCGACTCGAGGCGCTCTCGCGGCTCGGCGAGCAGCTGGCGGAGGCGAACGGCCGCGAGCAGATGGCGGCGACGGTGACCAAGGGGATGCGTCGCCTGCTGGGCGCCGCGAGCTGCCGGCTGTATCTCGTGCAGGCGCCGAGCGGCCGGCTGGAGCTGGCCGCCTCGGACCCTGCCGACGACGCGCCCGCGATGCCGGAGGAAGAGGTGGCCGCCTTGCTGCTGGAGGCCGTGGGCCGCGCACCGGGCCAGCGGCGCGAGGGCGGCGGGGGCGCGCTGGCCGCCCCGCTGATCTCCGCCGGCGAGCGCGTGGGGGTGCTCGGCGTGCTCGGCGTGCCCGACGGGCGCGAGGAGCACGAGCTCCTGAGGACGGTCGCCCACCAGCTGAACCTGGCGCTCGAGAAGGCTGCGCTGATCGAGCAGCTGACCGCGGAGAACGTGGTGCGCGACCTGTTCGAGGCGCTCGAGGCGGGCAAGGAGGACCTGGTGGAGACGCGCGCCCGGGCCGCGGCCTGGAGGCCGGCGCGCGAGGCGGCGATCCTGGTGGCCGAGCAGCTACCGCGGGCGCAGAGCCCTCAGGGGTGGTCCGACCGCGCCACGCGCGTGGAGGCCGGCCTGCGGCGCCTGGCCCACGGCACGCTGGTGGAGATCGGCGACCGCATGCTGCGGGCGCTGGTCCCGCTTCCGTACGAAGCGGGCAACGCGTCGTGGGACCGGCTGCAGGAGTCGCTCGACGAGCTCGCGCGCGAGCACGAGGTGGCGATCGGCCTCAGCGAGCCGCGCCACGGCCTGGAGGGCGGCCGGCTCGGGCTGCGCGAGGCCGGCGACGCGTCGCGGATCGCCCGGGCGCTGAAGCCGGGCGGGGGCGCGTTGTCCTACACGCAGCTCGGGGCCTACAAGTACCTGGTGCGCGTGCCGCCTGGTGAGGCGCCGCGCGACCGCCATTTCGACGCCGTGGTCGCGCTCGTGGAGTACGACCAGCGGCGGCGGTCGAGCCTGGTGGCCACGCTGGCGGAGTACCTCTCCAGCCGCTGCTCGGTCAGCACGAGCGCGCGCGCCCTCTACATCCATCCGAACACGCTGCGTCAGCGGCTGGCGCGGATCGAGAAGGTATCGGGCCTCGACCTCAGCTCGGAGGACCTGCTGTCGCTCGAGCTGGCGATCAACCTCGCGCGGCTGGAGGGATGAGGCTCAGCCGCGGCGCATGAGGCGGCCGACGGCCGCCATCAGCTCCTCGGTGCGGGCCTCCTGAAGCTCGGGCTCGCCGCCGATCACGCAGTGCCGCGCGTGATCGTCGAGCAGTCCGAGCGCGACCTTGTCGAGTGCGGCCTCGACGGCCGCGATCTGGGTGAGGACGTCGATGCAGTAGCGCTCTTCCTCGACCATGCGCTCGATGCCGCCCACCTGGCCCTTGATTCGCGCCAGGCGCTTCAACAGCTGATCCTTGTCCGCGCTGTATCCGCGCGTTGGCGTATCCGTTGGGGAGTTCATGGGCTGATTATGGCATACCCATAGGGGGTATCGGTATGCTTCATTCAATGGGCGATGTGATCTCCAAGATCGGCGACGGCCTGTGGCAGGCCTTCCTCATGGCCTGGGCCGTCTGGTGGGCGTTGGTGCTCGGGTTCCTGATCTCCGCGATCGTGCAGGCCTGGGTGCCGCGCCGGCGGATCGAGTCGTCGCTGTCGGGTGACGGGCTGCGGCCGATGGCGCTCGCCACAGGGCTCGGGGCGGCCTCGTCGTCCTGCTCGTACGCGGCCATAGCGATCGGCAAATCGCTGTTCCAGAAGGGAGCCTCGGCGGCGTCCGCGCTGGCGTTCCAGTTCGCCTCCACCAACCTCGTCTGGGAGCTGGGTCTGGTGCTGTGGGTGCTGATCGGATGGCAGTTCACGCTCGGCGAGTACTTCGGCGGGATCGTGATGATCGCGCTGATGTGGGCTGCGCTGCGGCTGTTCGTCTCGAAGCGCAGCGAGGAGCAGGCGCGCGAGCACGCCCAGCGGGCGGACGCGGGGCACCAGCACCACTCGGCGGGCGGGGAGCACGTGTCGCTGCGCGAGCGGCTGCGGTCGCCCGCGGCCTGGTCTGACGTGGCCCACAACTTCCGCGGCGACTGGCAGATGCTCTGGAAGGAGATCACCGCCGGCTTCCTGCTCGCGGGCTTCATCGGCCTGCTGGGCGACGACTTCTTCAACGGGCTGTTCATCAAGGACGCGCCGGCGCTGCCGCGGACGCTGGAGAACGTGATCGTCGGGCCGCTGATCGCCGTGCTGAGCTTCGTCTGCTCGGTGGGGAACGTGCCGCTGGCCGCCGTGCTCTGGTCCGGCGGGATCGGCTTCGCCGGGGTGATGGCGTTCATCTTCGCGGACCTGATCGTGATCCCGATCGTGCTGGCCTACCGCAAGTACTACGGCACCCGCTTCGCGCTGCAGATCACGGCCCTGATGTTCGTCACGATGGTGATCGCTGCGCTGATAGTGGACGTCGTCTTCGGCGGGCTGGGGCTGATCCCGTCGGGCCCGCGGCCCAGCCGTGGCGACGTGTTCGGCTCCGTGAAGGTGGACTACAAGCTGGCGCTGAACGTGCTCGGCACGGCGATCTTCGTGGCGCTGTTCTGGGTCACGCGCCGGCGCGGCGAGACCGACCCGGTCTGCGGGATGACGGTGGACAGGGAGAACGCGCGTGACGGCGTCGCACGACGGCCACACCTACTTCTTCTGCTCGGACCACTGCCGTCAGCAGTTCCCCGGCGCGTAGAGTCCTCCGGGATGGCCGAGCAGTTGAGTCCGGCGCTTCGGGCCGTGAGCGACGCGGTGCTCGCGGTCGCCGCCGAGCGCTCGGTGGAGGAGGTGCTCCAGCGGCTGGTGGACAGCGCACGCGAGCTGGCCGACGCCCGCTACGCCGCGCTCGGGCTGCCCGACGGGGAGGGTGGCTTCAGCCAGTTCCTCACCGCCGGCATGAGCGACGAGCTGATCGCATCGCTCGGGCCGCTGCCGCGCCAGCACGGAATGCTCGGCGCGATGTTCGACGAGAGCACCCCGTACCGCACGGCGGACATGCACGAGCACCCGAAGTTCCGCGGCTGGTGGCCGCGCGGCCACCCCGACATGCGCTCGTTCCTGGGCGTGCCGATCATGGCGCGCGACGAGGTGATCGGGGCGTTCTACATCACGGAGAAGATCGGGGCGGCCGACTTCAGCGACGCGGACCAGGAGCTGATCGAGGTGCTCGCGGCCCACGCCTCGATCGCGATCACCAACGCCCGGCTGAACGAGCAGAGCCGCGAGCTGTCCACGCTGTCGGAGCGCAACCGGCTGGCGCTCGAGCTGCACGACGCGGTGAGCCAGCGGCTGTTCAGCCTCGTGCTGACCGCCGAGGCGGCGGGAGAGCTGTTCGACCGCGACCAGGACGCGGCGCGCGAGCAGGTGACGAAGCTCGGGCTGCTGGCCACGCAGGCGCTGGAGGAGCTGCGCTCGCTGATCTTCGAGCTGCGCCCGCCGGACCTCGAGCGCGACGGGCTGTGCGGCGCGTTGCGCAAGCACGTGGAGGTGCTGCGGCGGGTCCAGTCCGGCGGCGGGGAGATCGCGCTCGACGCGGACGCCGAGATCGAGCGCGACCCGCCGCGCGACAGCGAGCTGCTGCGCATCGCGCAGGAGGCGCTCCAGAACGCCCTTCGCCACGCCCAGGCCCGGCACGTGGACGTGCGGCTGAAGCGGCAGAACGGGTTGCTGCTGCTCGAGGTCGAGGACGACGGCGTGGGCTTCGATCCCGACGCCCCCGAGCTGCGCTCCACACGGCTCGGGCTGACCTCGATGGAAGAGCGGGCCCAGCGGCTGGGCGCGCGGCTGGAGATCCGCTCGGCGGTCGGGAGCGGCACCACCGTGCGGCTGGAGACGCGCATTGGCTGATCCGATCCGCGTGTTGATCGTGGACGACCACGCCGTGGTCAGGGAGGGGCTGCGGACCTTCCTGGAGTTGCAGGACGGCCTCGAGGTGGTGGGGGAGGCCGGCGACGGCGAGGAGGCGCTCCCGCTCGCCGAGCGGCTGGAGCCGGACGTGGTGCTGATGGACCTTGTGATGCCGAAGCTCGACGGCGTGGGGGCGATGCGCGAGCTTCGGGTGCGGGCGCCGAAGGCACGCGTGATCGTGCTGACGAGCTTTCTCGAGGACGAGCGCCTGCTGCCGGCCATCCGCGAGGGAGCCGCGGGCTACCTGCTGAAGAACGTGCAGCCGCAGGAGCTGGCGCGGGCGGTGCGCCTGGCCGACGCGGGGGAGACGCTGATCGACCCCGCGGTGGCGGCGCGCCTGGTGGAGGCGGTGGCCGACGGACAGGCCGCGGAGCCGGATCATCAGCTCACGCCGCGCGAGCAGGAGGTGCTCGACCTGATCGCGCGCGGCTTCTCCAACAAGCGCATCGCGCTGGAGCTGGGGGTGGCGGAGAAGACCGTGAAGACGCACGTGAGCCACGTGCTGGCGAAGCTCGGGGTGTCCGATCGCACCCAGGCTGCGCTGTACGCGACCCGCGTAAGCCGCAGGTCCTGAAGGACCTGCGGCCTCGAGGCCAGCCGGTTTCGGCGGCGTCCGAACGTGCCTGGCGGCGTCCTCGGGCTTCGCCGATGCTCCACATCGACTCAGCCCTGCGTCCTTCCCAGGCACGCTCGGCCACTCGCCGATTCCCGACTGGACTCTCGGCCGCAGGTCCTAGGACCAATTGCCACTGGTAACTCAGCCCAGTCCGCACCTAGCGTGCCGGGCATGGAAACAGGAATCCTCACAGGAGCCTCGCGCGGCCTCGGGCTTGCGCTGGGGCAGGCGCTCGTGGAGCGCGGCTGGCGTCTCGTGGTGGACGCCCGCGACGGCGACGCGCTGATACGGGCCTGGGCCGATTCGCCCAGCGTGATCGCCATTCCCGGCGACGTGCGAGATCCCGACCACCGGCGCGTGCTCGTGGAGGCTGCCGGCGCCCAGATCGACCTGCTGGTGAACAACGCGAGCCTGCTCGGGCCGAGCCCCCAGCCCCCGCTCGCGGACTACCCGCTGGACGAGCTGCGCGCGGTCTACGAGGCAAACGTCGTGGCTCCGCTGGGCCTGGTCCAGGCGGCGCTGCCGAATCTCGCCCCGGGTGCGCGGATCCTCAACATCACCTCGGACGCGGGCGTCGAGCCCTACGAGGGCTGGGGCGGCTACGGCTCATCGAAGGCCGCGCTTGACCAGCTCAGCGCGATCCTTGGCGCCGAGCATCCCGGGCTGCACGTCTACGCGATCGACCCGGGCGACATGCGCACCCAGATGCACCAGGACGCCTTCCCCGGCGAGGACATCTCGGACCGGCCCCTGCCGGAGGCCAGCGTGCCGGGGCTGCTCGATCTGATCGCCAGCGAGCTGCCGAGTGGGCGCTACCGCCTCGACGAGGTGCCCGCGTGAGGGAGCTCTCTCCGCAGCTGCAGCCGCGTCTCGAGGCCCACGAGCCGCCAGAGGCACGCGGGCTGCGCCGCGACCAGGTGCGCCTGATGGTGGCGAGCCGCCACGACGGGAGCGTGATCCACACGCGCTTCCACGAGCTGCCGCTGTTCCTTTCAGAGGGCGACCTGATCGTGGTGAACACCTCCGCCACGCTGCCGGCGGCGCTGCCCGCGCTGCGCGAGGATGGCAGCGAGCTGGAGCTGCGGCTGTCCACCCGCGCCCCCCACAGCGACGACGCGAGCTGGTGGCGAATCGAGCTGCGCCTCGGCGATTCGCCCTTCCGCGGCGGGCGCGTGGGCGAGCGGCTATCGCTGCCCGACGGCGGTAGCGCCACGATCCTTGCGCCCTACGCGGGCGGCGCGCGCCTATGGCTCGCCCGGCTTGAGCTGCCCGAGCCCGTCCACGCCTACCTGGGCCGTCACGGGCACCCGATTCGCTACCGCTACGTGCCGCGCGAGTGGCCGCTCGACCAGTATCAGAACGTCTACGCGCTCGAGCCCGGCAGCGCCGAGATGGCCAGCGCCGGCCGTCCCTTCACCCCCGAGCTCGTCACGAGCCTCGTGGCGCGCGGCGTCCAGGTGGCCCCGCTCACGCTCCACACGGGCGTCTCGTCACCCGAGGTCGGCGAGCCGCCATACGCGGAGCCCTACCGCGTGCCCGCGCCGACCGCCCAGCTCGTGAACGCCGTGCACGAGGGGGGCGGCCGCGTGATCGCGGTGGGGACCACCGTGGTGCGCGCGCTCGAGTCGGTCGCACACCCGGACGGCAGCGTGGCGCCGGGCGCGGGCTGGACCAACCTCGTCGTGACCCCCGAGCGCGGCGCGTGGGCGGTCGACGGGCTCGTCACCGGCTGGCACGAGCCCGAGGCCTCGCACCTCGAGCTGCTGCGAGCGATCGCCGGCGACGAGCTGGTCGACCTCTCGTACCAGACCGCGCAGGAGCGCGGCTACCTCTGGCACGAGTTCGGCGACAGCCACCTGATCCTGCCATGAGCAGGCCCTTTCCTAGAGTGCGCTGAGCAGCGCGTCGGCCTTGCCCTGGCAGTCGTAGAGCGTTCCGCCCGACGACGAGCTTGAGCTGTAGCTGACCTTCGTGCAGGTTTGCGCCACGGCCGCCATCACCTGGCTGCTGCCCGTGCGGCCGTCCTGCGTCCCGCCCGAGCCCGTGCCGTCCACGAGCACCCAGCGGATGTTGCCGGAGCGGACCTCCTGGGCCAGCCACTTCACCGTCACCTGGCTCTCGCGACCGGAGAAGCCGCCGATGCCGGCCACGTTCACGCCCTTGGTGATGATCGCCGAGGCCGCACCCTGCTGGCTCGAGACCGCGATCGTGCCGCCGCCGTGCTGCGCGACGTAGGCCTCGGCCTGGGTCAGCTCGGCCGAGTTGCCGCCGAAGGGGCTGCCGCCACCGCCGCCCGGCCCGCCGCCGAAGCCCGCGCCGGTGGGCGGTCCGCCGTTGGCGGAGGGGGCGCCCTGCGGACCGCCGCCGAAGCCGCCCTGCACTCCGCCCGCGGAGGGGGCCGCGCCGGGCGCGCCTCGGAACGAGCCGCCGCCCTGAGGCCCGCCGCGTCCGCCGCCGAAGCCGCCCGGGCCGCCCATCGAAGAGGTCGAGGCGGGTCCGCCGGCGGGGAAGGTGCCGCTGGTGGCGTGCCCGAGCGTCTGCACCGCCCAGCTGGCCGGTGCGAACACGAGCAGCGCGAACACCGCGGCGAGCACTGCCAGCCGGGCGCGGGCGCCGGTGCCCGCCGCGAGCGCCACCGAGGCCGCGATCCCGCCGCCGACCAGGAGCGGCGGCAGCCAGGTGAGCTGCCCGGGGCTGTTGTGGAGCACGATCAGCTCGGTGATCACGCCGGCCGCCACGGCCAGCGGGCCGACGATGCGCGCGGCGCGATCGCCGGACATCACCTGGGCGGCGGTGGCGCCGACCAGTGCCGCGCCGAAGGGCGCGAGCATCGAGACGTAGTAGGGGTGGAAGATGCCCTTCGCCTCGCTGAACGCCACGGCGCAGGTGAGGAAGGCCCCGCCGGTGGCCATGCAGCCAGCCGGTGCGGTGGTCCGAGCGGCGCAGCCGGGTGGCAACGATCAAGCCGATGCCGCCGACCAGCGCCACGCCGAGCAGCCAGCCGGCCTGCCCGCCGAGCGCGGAGTTGAGCAGCCGCAGCGGGCCCGTGGAGCCGCCGAAGAAGCCGCCGCCGCCACCTCCGCCGCCCAGCGCCTGCGGACCGCCGGCCTGGCCGTCCAGTCGCCCGAGGCCGTTGTAGCCGAAGATCAGCGACCAGATGCTGTTGTCGCTCGTGCCGGAGATCCAGGGCCGGCTCGAGGCCGGGGTGAGCGTGACGAGCAGCGGCCACGCGCCGCCCACCACGATCATCGCGGCTCCACCGGCGAGAAGCTGGCGCAGCGCCGTGAGCCGGCCGCGCGGCGCCACCCAGAGCCAGGCGGCGACGATCCCGGGCACCATCATCAGCGCCACGGCCATCTTCGTCTCGAAGCCGAGTCCCACGCAGACGCCCGACAGCACGAGCCAGCGGGTGCGGCCGTCCTCCAGCGCTCGCACGACGAACCAGAGCGCGGCGACCGAGCACAGCACGAGCAGCGCGTCCGGGTTGTTGTGGCGCGAGATGGCCACGGTCATCGGGGTGACGGCGAGCACGAGGCCGGCAATGGCGCCGGCCACGCGGCCGAAGCGCCGGCGCGTGAGGTCGTAGACGAGCGCCACGCCGGCCATGCCCATCAGCGCCTGGGGCACGAGGATGCTGAGCGGGTGGAAGCCGAACACGCGCACGGACGCCGCCTGCACCCAGAGGGCCATCGGCGGCTTGTCCACGGTCATCACGCCGCTTGGGTCGAATGACCCGAAGAGGAAGTTGTGCCAGCTCGAGCTCATCGAGCGGACGGCGGCGCTGTAGTACTCGTTCGCCCAGCCGTTCTGGCCGAGCGCCCACAGGTTGAGCACGGCCGCGAGCACGAGCAGGGCGATCAGCTCGGGCCGGGGCATGCGCAGCGAGCGCACGGACTCGCGAGCGCCGGCAAAGGGGTCGGCACGGCGCTCGACCGGCGAGGGCAGCGTGCCCTCGTATTGGCTCACCGCGGGCCGGAAGACCCACGAGCGCATCAGCACGTAGCGGATGGCCGTGGCCACGACGCCGGCGGTGAGGGCCGCGGCCGTGTCGGCGGCGCCGTGGGGGTGCCCGAGCGAGCCGAGCAGCACGGCCAGCACGATGCTCGACGCCGCGAGGCCCAGCAGGTACGCGACGGTGTAGGAGGCGAGCTGAGAGCCGAGCGGGCCGTCGCTCGCCTTGAAGCTGTAGCGCCTGTTGGCGGCGAAGTTCGCCCCCATCGTCAGGGTCAGCGCCAGGGCGTTGGCGGGCAGCGCCGCCATCCCCGCGCCGCGCAGCAGCGTGTACAGCAACGCGTACGCGGCCGTGCACGCGAGGCCGATCGCTACGAAGCTGCGCAGTTGCGCCGAGGGGGTGATCCGGCCGAGGGCCGGTCGGATTGCTGCCGCCGTCAGTTCCATGCGTGCTGCTCCTTTCGAACGTCGATGGAATCGCCCGCCTGCTGGCGGTCGTTGTGCCGCAGGCGAGCGATCCCGCGGAGGTCCTCGATCGCCGTGGCCATCAGTTGCACGCGCGAGTCCGGGTCCTCCGTCCAGTCGACCGGCACTTCGTGGATGCGCAAGCCGGAGCGCTCGGCGACGTGGATCAGCTCGGTGTCGAAAAACCAGTTCTCGTCCTCCACGATCGGGAGGAGCGCCTGCACGGCCTCGCGCCGGCCGGCCTTGAAGCCACACTGCGCGTCGGACACGCGCGAGCGCAGCAGCGTCCGGACGAGCACGTTGTAGGAGCGCGAGATGACCTCCCGCAGGAGCGAGCGCTCGACCTTCGCGCCGGGCGCGAGCCGGGAGCCCACAGCGAGGTCGCTGCGGCCCTCGAGCAGGGGCTCGACCAGCGGCTCGAGCGCGCCCAGGTCGGTGGAGAGATCGACGTCCATGTAGGCGACAACGCGCGCGTCGCTGCCCACCCACGCGGAACGCAGTGCGCGGCCGCGGCCCTTCGCCCGCAGGCGCATCACGGTCACGCCGTCGAGCTCGGTCGCGAGCGCGTGGGCGATGTCGAAGGTCTCGTCGCTGCTCGCGTTGTCCACGATCGTGATCGCCGCGGAGTAGGGAAAGCCGTTGCCGAGGTACGCGTGCAGGCGCCGCACGCTCGCCTCGAGCACGTGCTCCTCGTTGTACACGGGCACCACCACCTCAATGTCGGGGGGCGCCGTCCTGTGGCTATGTGGAAGGGGGATCTCGTTCATGGGAGCCAGCCTCGACGGCGGCCGTAAGCCGGGCCTCAGCGTGGGCTGGGAAATCCCTGAGAGGCCGCTCTAAGGCAGCTCTCAGGAATCGCTGAGGTTGGACTTACAGGCTTCGACGATGCTGGGTTCGTCCCGATTCAGAAGGAGACCCAGATGGCCGACCCCACCGATCCCAGAGCAATCGCGCGAGAACACGCCGCCGCACGGCGGCGTGGCGTGCGCCGGATCCGTCGCGGCGTGACCGCGCTCGCGGTGACTTTGTTCCTGGCCGTCTTCGGCGGGATCTACGTGCAGATGGTGGACGGGCACGATCCAGCGCTGGCGTCCGCGCGCAAGAGCACGACGACGGTTGCCGCCACTTCTGCGAGTCAGACGCCTACGAGTGATGACACGAGCTCCCTGTCAAGCGCCTCTTCGGATGACAGCTCGGTTTCGAGCAGCGATTCGAACAGCAGCAGTGACGACAGCTCCAGTGCGAGCAGCAGCTCGTCGAGTCCGTCCTCGGTGACCACGAGTCAGTCGTGAGCCGCGAGGCGATCGTCCGCTTCGACTGCTTCGGCTCGCGCTGCGCGGTGCTGGTGACCGGCCGTGGCCGCCTCGGCGGCGCCGAGCTGGCCACGCAGCTCGCGCGCCGCCAGCTGCGCGACTGGCACCGACGCTTCTCCCGCTTCGAGCCCGCCAGCGAGCTGTCGCTCCTCAATGGAAATCCCGGCACGCGCGTGCCGGTGACGGGGACGATGGCGCGCCTGGCCCAGGCGGTGGTTCATGCGGCGAGGAGGACAGGCGGCCTGGTGGACGGCACCCTCGTGCGCGAGATCGAGGCCGCGGGCTACGAGTCTGACCTGGACGGCTCGCTGCCGCTGCGCGAGGCGCTCGAGCTCGCCCCGCCGCGCACGCCCGGGTCGCCGAGCGCGCTCGCGCGCTGGCGCGAGATCACCGTGGACGCAGGGAACGGCGTGGTCAGTCGTCCCCCGGGCGTGGCGATCGACAGCGGCGGGCTCGGCAAGGGCCTGTTCGCGGACCTGTTGGCCGACCAGCTCCGGGATCACAGCGCCTTCGCGGTGGACTGCGGCGGCGACCTGCGGGTGGGCGGCACGCCGCGCACGGTGGAGGTCGCGAGCCCGTTCGACGAGCGCGTGATCCACCGCTTCGAGCTGGCCGGCGGCGGAGTCGCCACCAGCGGCATCGGCCGGCGCAGCTGGCTGGACGCGAGCGGCGCTCCGGCACACCATCTTCTGGATCCCGGCAGCGGACGCCCTGCGTTCACCGGGATCGTGCAGGCCACCGCCCTCGCGCCGACGGCGCTCGAGGCCGAGATGCTCGCCAAGGCGGCGCTGCTGAGCGGGCCCAGCCGGGCGCGCGAGTGGCTCGGCCATGGCGGCGTGCTCGTGTTCGAGGACGGCAGCCACGAAGTGCTCGAACCCGACCCGAAGGACTGACCCATGGTGGCCACCAGCGCCGCACCTCACCTGTTCTGGATCACGAGTCGCGCTGCCGGCTCCGCGGCGCTCATCCTGTCGAGCCTGGCCGTGTGCCTCGGCCTGATGATGGGCGGCCGCTTCGTGAAGCGACGCGGGCTCGACCTGCGCTCGACGCACGAGGCGTTGTCGCTCGCCACGCTGGTGGCGATCGCGGTTCATGCCGTGGCGCTGCTCGGCGACGGCTTCCTGAAGCCGAGCATCGCAGACCTCACGATCCCGTTCGTCAGCGGCTACAGGACCTTCTGGACCACCACCGGCATCATCGCCGGCTGGGCGCTCGTGGCCCTCGGCCTCTCCTACTACGCGCGCACGCGGATCGGGGCGACCAGGTGGCGGAAGCTCCACCGCTTCACGGCCCTGGCCTGGATCCTCGGCCTCGTCCACTCGCTGGGCGAGGGCACCGACGCCGGCACCACCTGGTTCCTGGCGATGACGGCGATCGTCACGATCCCGGCGCTGGCGCTGCTGGCAGCGCGGATGAGCTCTCGGTCGGACGGCGCCCGGACGGCCCGCTCGGCCACCTCGGCCGCGGGCTAGGGGGTGACGGGTTTTTGTCCCGCATAGCGGGAACAAAAGCCGACACCCCGGGCGTCGTGGCGCCTAGCGTCAGGCCTGCTTCGACGGGAGGTGGACCACGAAGGAGGCGCCGCCGCCGTCGGCGTCGGACGCCGTGACGGTACCCGCCGTGCGCGGCGACGATGGCGGAGACGATCGCCAGGCCGAGCCCGGCTCCGCCGGGGCCGCGCTCGCGCCCGGGCTCGGCGCGCCAGAAGCGCTCGAACAGCTCCGAGGGGTCGCCCTCGGGCAGGCCGGGGCCGTGGTCGCGGACCTCTAGCACGGCCTCGTCGTCCGAGCCGTCCACCCGCACCTCGATCGGCGTGCCCGCCGGCGTGTGCACGAGCGCGTTGCGCATCAGGTTGGCCACGACCTTGCGCAGCTCGTCGCGGTCGCCGAGGACGATCGCGGGGCCATCCGCCTCGAGCGAGATCGCGCGGTCGGGCGCGACGGCGCGCGAGTCGTCGACGGCGTCGCGCGCCAGGGTGCGCAGCTCGACCGGCTCCCGCAGCGGATCGCGCGGCTCGTCCATGCGCGCCAGCGCCAGCAGGTCCTCCACCAGCACGCCCATGCGGGCGGCCTCCTCCTCGATGCGGCGCATCGACTTCTCGGTGGCCGCGCTGTCGCTGGCAGCGCCTAGGCGGTACAGCTCCGCGTAGCCGCGGATCGAGGAGAGGGGGGTGCGCAGCTCGTGAGACGCGTCGGCGAGGAAGCGGCGCAGTCGCCCCTCGCTGGCCTCGCGTTCGGCGAACGCCTTCTCGATCTGGGCGAGCATGCCGTTCAGCGCGAGGCCCAGGCGGCCGACCTCGGTGCGCTCGGTGGCCGGGCTGACGCGGCGGGTGAGGTCGCCGGCGGCGATCGCGCCCGCGGTGGCGCCGATGCGGTCGAGCGGCCGCAGGCCGAGCCCGATCACCCACCAGGCCAGGGCGGCCAGGGCGAGCAGCACGCCTGCGATCACCAGGGCCTCGACGAGCAAGAGGCGATGAAGGGTCTGGGTGACCTCGCGGAGCGGGACGGCGACAAGGGTCGTGCCGGGCTGGTCCTGCGTCTGGAAGGCCTCGACCCGGTACTGGAGACCGGACTCGCCGATCGAGCCGACCGTGACCGGGTGTCCGACGGCCAACGTGGCGGGGAAGCGCGGAGGGTCGAGCCGCCCGGTGCTGGCGGAGACCACAACCGTCTTGCCGACCGGCTTGCCGTTCGCGTCGCGCCGCTCGCCGACCGCGTAGCCGGGGAAGTCGCCGGGGCCCGTGTGCGGGCCGCCCTTGTCATCGGGCGGGCCTCCGAAGCCCCGTCCGCCGGACTGCGGCCCGAAGCCGTTCCCCGAGGGCACGTTCGCGCCGGCCTCGTCGAGCTGCCGTGACACGGGCGCGAGCCCCGCCGCCACCTGCTGATCCGTCCGCTGGTACAGGAACGAGCGCTGCTCGGCGTAGGTGACCGCCGCGAGCGTGACGAGCCCCACGGCCACCAGCACCAGCAGCCCCGCCAGGAGCCGGGCGCGCAGCGACATGCCTAGCCCCGCGGCAGCCGCAGCGAGTAGCCGACGCCGCGAACCGTGTGGATGAGCGCGGGGCCCTCCGCGTCGATCTTCTTGCGCAGGTAGCTGATGTAGGTCTCGAGCACCCGTGCGTCGCCGCCGAAGTCGTAGTTCCACACGTGGTCGAGGATCTGCGCGCGGGTGAGGACCCGGCGCGGGTTGCTCATCAGGTAGCGCAGCAGCCGGTACTCGGTGTCGGTGAGGTCCACGTGGCGCCCCGCGCGCGAGACCTCGCGCGTGTCGTCGTCCAGCTCGAGGTCGTCGAAGGTGAGGCTGCTCGACTCGCCGCTCTCCGCGCCCGTGCGGCGCAGCAGCGCGCGGATGCGCGCCACCAGCTCCTCGAGGCTGAACGGCTTGGTCACGTAGTCGTCGCCGCCCATGGTCAGCCCGCGCACCTTGTCCTCGGTGGTGTCGCGCGCGGTGAGGAAGATGATCGGGACGCCGGCGCGGTCGGCGCCCAGGCGGCGCGCCACCTCGAAGCCCTCCATGTCCGGCAGCATGATGTCGAGCAGGATCAGGTGGGGACGGAACTCGCGCACCCCGGCGAGCGCCTCGCGGCCGTTGGCGGCGGTCGCCACCTCGAAGCTCTCATAGCGCAGCGCCATCGAGATCACGTCGAGGATGTTGGGCTCGTCGTCCACGACGAGCACCCTCAGGCGCTGTCCGTTCTCGCTTCCCATTCCAGGAAGTGTGATCGAGGAAGCTTGGAGTTTCCTGAGAGCCTGCTGGGAGCTACGCGTGCACGCCCATTGCGATCGATCCGACGTAGCCGTGGCCGTGCCTGCGCATCGACAGCAGGCCCTTGCGGCCGCCGTTGCGATAGATCGAGTCGTTCGCGTTGCGCGTGTCCCTGCTCGGCCGCTCGCTGTACGGCGAGTGCCTGTAGACGGCGTCGGTGAGCGCGTCCGAGAAGAACAGCTGGCCGGTGTGAACCACCGAGCCGCCCACGTGCACCTTCACGTGGATGTGCACGGCGCGGCCGGTGTACCAGCCTGGATAGACCGTGGTGAAGACCGCCACGCCGTTCGCGTTCGTCCGCTGTACGCCGCGCATGAAGGTCCCCGATTGGCCGTTGACGCCCGAGTAGATCCCGCCGGCGTCGCAGTGCCAGACGTCCACCGCCGCTCCCTTGATCGGCCTGCAGGTGGACACGTTCAGCACGCTGAGGCGCAGGCTTAGCGGTGTGCCCGGCCTGCCCTCGGTGATGTTGCGGCGCACCTTCTCGCCCGCGATGTAATAGGGGCCCTCCGTGAGCTCGGGCGTGAGGACGCATTTCACGGCGCCCTGGGCGACGGCGGCCGGGCCGGTGCTCTCGCCCTCGGTAGCGCCCGCCCGGCACGCGCCGGCGCCCAGGGCGGTGGCCAGAAGGCCGCCGAGCTGGAGCAGCGAGCGGCGGCGATTGATGCCCTGCGGTTCGACCGGATCCATGCCCGCGAGCGTACGCCTCCTGGCTGTGAGCCGCCTGAGGATCGCCTCTTACGGTGGTCACACGCTGGGCTTACGGTGGGCCGGGACCCTGGACCGGTCAGTCCCCGAAGGAGGAGACAGCGATGCAGCTGAGATCACGCGCGTTGACCGCGACGGTCGCGTCGGGCGCCATGGTGCTGAGCGGCGTGGGGGTGGCCTGGGCGTGCACGGGCAGCGGCTCCGGCCACCCGCCCGGCTCAGGCCCGACGGGTGCGACGGGCGCGACCGGTCCGACGGCGGGCTCGGGAGCCTCAAAGGCGGCGGTTCGCCACACGCGCCGCCATGCCCGCGTGCACCACCGCCGGAAGCGCTAGGGGCGACCCTGGCGGGGCCGCCGCGAAGCGGCTCCGTCAGGGCTCGCGCAGCACGTAGCCCACGCCTCGGACCGTGTGCAGCAGACGCCGCCCGCCGCCGGCCTCGAGCTTCTTGCGCAGGTAGCCCACGTACACGCGCAGCGTGTTGCCGGCCAGCGCGAAGTCATATCCCCAGACGCGCTCGTAGATCAGCCGGTGCGGCAGCACGCGGCGCGCGTTCAGGAGGAACAGCTGGAGCAGCTCGAACTCGGTGCGGGTGAGGCGCTCCAGCCGGTCCCCGATCCGCGCCGCGTGCTCGTCCGGGTCGAGCTCGAGCTCGTGGAAGCGCAGGCGCGAGCCAGCAGCGCCACTCGCGCCGCGGCGCGCGAGCGCTCGCAGCCGGGCCTGCAGCTCGCCCACCCGGCAGTCGCGCGGCAGGTGGTCGTCCGCGCCGGCGTTCAGCGCAGCGATCGAGTCCGCTGCGCGTGCCTCCCAGGAAAGGACGAGGACTGGCACGCCGCCGCGCGACTCGCGCAGCTGCCTGCAGACCGAGAGGCAGTCGATGTCGCGAAGCTCGGAGCTGACCAGAATCACGTCGGGATGGTCGGCCAGCGCGCGCTCGATTCCCTCGCCGCCGCCGGCCGCCACGATCACGTCGCTGCCGTCCGCGACCAACGCGCGGCGCAGGGCCTCGCGCGCCCCCGACTCGTCCTCCACGAGGAGCAGCCTCATGGCACCAGCGTCGGCGCCCGGCGTGGGACGCCGGTTGGAGCAGCCTGGGAGCTGCCTGAGAGGCGGCCCCTAGGCCGCTGGGCGGCGCCGCTTGGAGAGGCGCACCGCGGTGTGGTCCTCGCCGCGGAGGATGTCCAGCTCGTCCACGAACACGGTCATGAACGCCAGGCCGCGGCCGCGCTCCGGCAGGCCCTCCTGCTCGGCGAGGTTCGTGGTGAAGCGACCCGCGTCGTAGATCTCCATCGTCAGCCTGTCCGGCCGCTCGATCAGCTGCAGCCCGATCGTGCCGTCGGGGTAGGGGCGGCCGTGCTCGATCGCGTTGGCCACCGCCTCGCTGACAGCGAGCTTGAACTGGTAGCGATCCGTCTCGTCGAAGCCGAAGCGCTCGGCCGCGGCGTCGGCGAAGTCGCGCGCGACGGCCAGCTGCGAGGCATCTGACCGCAGGCGCAATTCGGACTGCTCGAACTGAAGCACCGCTGATTCCATCCGCTTGTCTTGGTGCGCCTAGGCCGTTCCCGGGATGAGCCCGAGCTGCTCGCGCGAGCGGCACACCCGCAACGCGTGGGTCACGCCCGCGATCTCGAGCGTGTCTAGGACGTTCTCGTTGCTGCAGATGACCGACAGCGAGCCGCCCTTCGACTTCAAGTCCCTGAAGCGCCCGGCGAGAGCGCCGAGGGCGGTGGAGTCGAGGAAGGTGGTCTCGGTGAGGTCCACCACGATGTCACGGTGGCCCTCCTCGATCAGCTGGATGAGCTCGGCCTTGAGCTGGGGAGCGGCGTTCAGGTCCAGTTCGCCACTGATGCGCAGGCCGTCTTTGGTGCGCTCGATGGCGCAGATGTCAGGTTGGAAACTCACGGTAGGAGCTTCTTTCCCCTGTAAACGAATCCTTTGCACCAACTCGACGAATGTTCGAGGGTCAACTAGGCAATTACCGCAAACGAGGTGACCAGCCCTAAAGAGCCGTGGGGTGCCAGTCGATACCGGTTGCCGATGGACTCGCTTCGCGTATCACACGGCCAGCCCTGGCTGGATCACTGGCTCGAGACCTGCCGCGACCTCTCGGCACTGACCAGCTCCCATCCGATGATGGACGCGGTCATCGACGAGGTCGACGGCCGGATGATCCGCGTCGGCAACAAGTGGCTGGCGGACTTCGCCTCCTGCAACTACCTCGGCTTCGATCTCGACCGCGAGATCATCGACGCGATCCCCGCATACCACGACGCCTGGGGCATCCACCCAAGCTGGTCCCGTCTGCTGGGCAGCCCGGTGCTCTACGAGCAGATCGAGGAGAAGCTCACCGCCCTGCTCGGCTGCCAGGACACGCTGGTGTTGCCGACGATCACCCACATCCACATGTCGGTGATCCCGCTGCTGGCGGCCTCGGGCACGATCTTCCTCGACCAGCGCGCGCACAAGACGATCTACGACGGCTGCCAGATCGCCCGCGCCCGTGGCGCGGCGGTGAAGCGCTTCCGCTTCGAGGATCCCGAGCACCTCGACGAGCTGCTGCGTGCCGAGCGCGACCCCACGCGCCTGGTCTGCATGGACGGCGTGAACAGCATGACCGGCAACGCGCCGGACCTGCGTGCCTTCGCAGCCGTCGCCCGCGCGCACGGCGCCCTGCTCTACGTGGACGACGCCCACGGCTTCGGCGTGATCGGCGAGCGCAGTCCCGACGAGACCTGCCACTACGGCCGCAAGGGCAACAGCGTGGTGCGTCACTTCGACGAGACCTACGACAACCTCGTGCTCGTCGGCGGCTTCTCGAAGGCGTACTCGGCGCTGCTCGCGTTCATCGCCTGCCCCAGCGACGTCAAGACGCTGCTCAAGGTCGCCGCTCCTCCGTACCTGTACTCGGGCCCATCACCCGTTGCCTCGCTCGCCGCCGTGCTGAAGGGGTTCGACGTGAACGCCTCACGCGGCGACGAGCTGAGGCGGGTGCTCTGCTCCCACACCGCCCGCGTGCTGGACCGCCTGGACGAGCTCGGCGTGTACACGCCCAACGAGTCGGGCTTCCCGATCGTCGAGATCCCGCTGAGCGACCACCACCGCATCAGCGAGGTCGGGCGCTACCTCTTCGACAGCGGCGTCTACGTGACGCTCGCCGCCTACCCGCTCGTCCCCAAGGCCGAGGTGGGCTTCCGCGTGCAGCTCACCGCCGCGAACACGGACGCCGAGGTGGACACGCTCCTCGCCGCGATCGAGGAGCTCGCCGAGCGCGGCGAGCTGCGCCGCATCGGCGAGGAGGCAACCGAACCAGTGGAGGCAGTCGCATGAAGCTTCGCCGCCCGTACGCCTGGGAGCTGTACCTCGCCGTCGGCGCGTTCGTGACGCTGCTCTACTGGACGGTGCCGCCGTTCAAGGGCAGCGGCCCCGTGATCAACGCGCTCGGGCTCTCCGGCGTGATCGCGGTGATCGTGGGCGTGCGTCGTAACCGCCCCGCCAGCGCGCTGCCGTGGTGGTTCTTCGCCCTCGGCCTGGGCCTGTTCTGGCTCGGCGATCTCTACACCTACAGCTACCCGAAGCTGCTGCACAAGGACGTGCCGTTCCCGTCCTTCGGCGACGGCGTGTACCTCACCGTCTACCCGGCGCTGATGGCCGGCCTCTGGATGCTGGTGCGCCGGCGCAACCCGGACCGCGACCGCGCCGGCCTGATCGACTCGGCGATCATGACGCTCGGCCTGGCCCTGCTGTCCTGGGTCGGGCTGATCGCCCCGAACATCCACGGCGACGGCCTGACGCAGGTCCAGAAGCTCGTGTCGATCGCCTACCCGCTGGGCGACGTGCTGCTGCTGGCGATGGCGATCCGCCTGATCGTGGACGCCGGCAAGCGCCAGCCCGCGTTCTACCTGCTGGTCTCGAGCATCGTCGCGCTGCTGATCACGGACTCGATCTACGGCCTGATGCTGCTGCACGACACCTACACGCATCAGCTCTGGCTGGACATCGGCTGGATCGCCTTCTACCTGCTGTGGGGCGCCGCTGCGCTGCATCCGTCGATGCGGACCCTCGAGCAATCCGAGCCGGACCGCCAGCGAAGGCTCACGGTCTTCCGCTTGGCACTGCTCACCGGTGCCTCATTGATCGCGCCCGCGGTGGAGATGATCTACCAGCTCCGCCACGGCAACATCGACATGGCCGTGGTGATCGGCACCTCGGTGGTCCTGTTCTGCCTGGTGGTGGCCCGCATGGCCGGGCTGAACCGCCAGCAGGAGCGCTCCACCGCCCGCGAGCGCGTGCTCAGCGCGGCCGGCGCCGCGCTGGTGGCAGGCACCACTCGCGAGGACATCTACGAGGCTGCCCTGGATGCCGTCGGCAAGCTGGCCGGCGCGAGGGCCGAGGTGCGGCTCTGCCTGCGCGAGGAGGACGCCACGCGCGTGGTGGCCGGAACCCGCTGCGCCGACGCCCCGTGGACGATCCGGGCCGGGACCGCGACCGAGCTGTTCGCCGCCTCGGCCGGCAACGGCGGCGGTCGGGCGTCGCTCGACGAGACGCTGCGCTCCGACCTCTTGCTGCCGCCTGCCGCCAAGTCGCTGGCGGTGCACGCCCTGGAGTGGGACGGGCAGACCCACGGCCTGCTCATTACCGCCGACCAGGCGACCCCGTCCGTCTCGATTCAAGGCTCGCTGCAGGCGCTGGCCAGCCACGTCTCGCTCGCGCTCGAGAGCGCGGCGCTCACCGACGAGGTGCTCGTCCGCACCAGCGAGGCGCGCCTCAGCTCGCTCGTGCAGCACGCCAGCGATCTGATCACCGTCATCGACGCCGACGCCCGGGTGCTCTATCAGAGCCCCTCGATCGAGCGGGTGCTCGGGTACACCGCCGACGAGGTGCTGGGCCGGCGCTTCGACGAGCTGCTCGCGCCCGGCCAGGAGACGAGACTGCTGCATCTGCTGGCCGACGGCACCGACTACGCGGGCCGCGAGGGCGAGACGATCGAGTGCTCGCTGCGCCACCGCGACGGGAGCGCCCGCCAGTTCGAGATCCTGCGCAGCAACCTGCTGCACGACGAGAACGTCGGCGGCATCGTGCTGAACGGCCGCGACGTGAGCGAGCGCAAGGCGTTCGAGGAGCAGCTCGCGCACCAGGCATTCCACGACCCGGTGACCAACCTGGCCAACCGCGCGCTGTTCGTCGAGCGCGTGCGCCACGCGATCGCCCGCACGCGGCGCGACGACGAGGGCCTGGCCGTGATCTTCCTCGACCTGGACGACTTCAAGACGATCAACGACAGCCTCGGCCACGCGGCCGGCGACCAGGTGCTGGTGGACGTGGGCAAGCGGCTCGACGCCTGCATCCGCGCCAGCGACACGGCCGCCCGCTTCGGCGGGGACGAGTTCGCGATCCTGCTCGAGGACGTGGAGAGCCTCCAGGAGGCCTCCGACACCGCCGAGCGGATCCTTGAGGCCTTCACCGAGCCCCTGCGCCTGGACCAGAAGGAGCTGGTGGTCCGCGCCAGCCTCGGCATCGCCGTGGCCGGCAACGGCGGCGCTGCCGAGGCCGACGAGCTGATCCGCAACGCCGACGCCGCGATGTACATCGCAAAGCGCGACGGCAAGGGCGGCTACCGGATGTTCGAGCCCGAGATGCACGAGGTCGTGCTGGCGCGGCTCGAGCTCCGCGCCGACCTCCAGCGGGCGATCGCGAACAACGAGTTCGAGCTGCACTACCAGCCGGTGGTGCGTCTGGACGACGGCGTGGTCTGCGGACTCGAGGCGCTGCTGCGCTGGCAGCACCCGGAGCGCGGCCTGATGCAGCCCGACAGCTTCATCCCCTTTGCCGAGGAGACCGGCCTGATCGTGCCGATCGGGCGCTGGGTACTGCGCGAGGGCTGCAGCAAGGCACGGATCGTGCAGGACAACTTCCCGGTCGAGCCCCCGCTGACCATGAGCATCAACCTGTCCGTGAAGCAGCTTCAGCACAGCGACATCGTGGGCGACGTCCGCGACGCGATCGAGCAGGCCGGGATCGACCCGCGCTGCCTCACGCTCGAGATCACCGAGACCGTGGTGATGGCGGATGCCGACCTGGCCGTGGAGCGCCTGCAGGAGCTGAAGAACCTCGGCGTGCGCCTGGCGATGGACGACTTCGGCACCGGCTACTCGTCGCTCAGCTACCTGAGCCGCTTCCCGGTCGACGTGCTCAAGATGGACCGCTCGTTCCTGCGCTCCGGGCAGACGCCTGAGCAGTCGGGCCTTGCCAGCGCGGTGGTCGCGCTCGGCCAGACGCTCGCGCTCGAGGTGGTGGCGGAGGGCATCGAGCTGCACGAGCAGTGGACCACGCTGCGCGACCTCGGCTGCGAGCACGGTCAGGGCTTCTACTTCGCACGCCCGATGGAGGCCGACAAGGCACTCGACTTCCTGAGCGAGGCGGTCGGCCTGCAGACGCGCTCGCTCGAGCAGGGCATACCCGTCGCGGCCCAGCGCGACGATGCACCATAGCTACGAGGGGCTCGACCGCCCCGGCGGCTTCAGCCGGGTCCGCCTGCTCGCTCCGCTGAGGCACCGCGACTTCCGCCTGCTGTGGTCGGGGATGTGCGTCTCGCTGCTCGGCGACGGGATCTTCCTCGTGGCGATGGCGTGGCAGGTCTATGCGCTCTCGAACGCGCCCAGCGCGCTGGCGCTGGTGGGGATCGCGATGACGCTGCCCACGATCGCGTGCCTGCTGCTCGGCGGCGTGGTGAGCGACCGCTTCGACCGCCGCCGCGTGATCCTCGCGACGGACGTGGTGCGCGGCCTGGCGGTGGGCGTGATTGCCGTGCTCGCCCTGGCCGGCGCGCTGCAGCTCTGGCACATCGCCGTGCTGGTGGCGCTCTACGGGGTCGGCACCGGCTTCTTCGCGCCCGCGTTTGACGCGTTGGTGCCGGAGCTGCTGCCGGCCGAGGAGCTCGGCCAGGCCAACTCGCTCGACCAGTTCGTGCGGCCGCTGGCGCTGCGCCTCGCCGGGCCGGCGATCGGCGGAGTGCTCGTGGCCACCCTCGGAGCGGGCTCAGCCTTCGCGCTCGACGCGGCCTCGTTCATGGCCTCCGGCGCGGCGCTCCTGTGCATGCGGGCCCGGCCGGGCGCCGGCTCCGTATCCGCGGGCTCGCTGGGCGCCGACCTGCGCACGGGCTTCGACTACGTGCGCCGCCACGTCTGGCTCTGGGGCACCTTTGCCGCCGCCGCCATCGCCTACCTCTGCTTCATGGGCCCGACCGAGGTGCTGCTGCCGTTCATCGTGAAGAACAACCTGCACGGCAGCGCCGCCGACCTCGGCCTGGTGCTCGCCGCGGGTGGGATCGGCTCGGTGGCCTGCGCTGTGGCGATGGGCCAGGGCGGCCTGCCGCGGCGCGAGATGACCTTCATCTACGTCGTCTGGACGCTTGCCACCCTGGCGGTGGCCGGCTACGGCGTGGCCACGGCGGTCTGGCAGCTGATGGTTGTCAGCGTCGCGTTCAACGCCCTCGAGACGGCCGGCACGATCGTCTGGGCCACGGTGAAGCAGCGCAACGTTCCGGTGAGCCTGCTGGGCAGGGTGTCGAGCCTCGACTGGCTGATCTCGATCGGCCTGCTGCCGCTGTCGCTGGCGCTCACCGGCCCGATCAGCGGTGCGATCGGGGCGCGCTCGACCCTGATCGGAGCGGGGGTCGTGGGCGGCGCTGTGACCCTGGCGGCTCTCTACCTGCCGGGCATGCGCGAGGTGGAGGGGCGAAGCGGCCAGGCGAGCGCCGAGGCCGTGCGCGCGAGTGCCGGCTGAGCGCCGCTTCGCATAACGGTTGCATTGTCAGGCTTCTGACTAATACATCCGCTGGTCTTTGCCGATTACCCCTTGTCGCAGCCATGTGCTGTTCGCTACATCATGGGTGATGAGACCTCGCAAATTGCACAAATGAGCCCGGCCCTTCGTCATCGGCGGGCGGCGCGCGTGCTTGCGCTGGTCGCGGCGGCCGTGTCGCTGGCCCTGGCCGCGAACGCCCCCGCGGCCGGCCTGCCGAGCATCACGGTGAAGACGCCGGTGCTGCCACCGGTCACGGTCAGCACGCCTGCCGTGCCCCCGGTCACGGTCTCGCTGCCGACCAAGCAGCCGATCACCGTGAGCACCCCTGCGGTGCCGCCGATCACGGTGAGCACACCCTCGGTGCCGTCGGTCACGGTCACCACCCCGGCGCTGCCCGACGCGGACATCCCCGTCCCGACCCCCACCATGCCCACCCCGCCGACGATCGAGCTGCCGGGAGGCGGCTCGGTGGGCGCATCGCCCCCGCCGGCGAGCGGCTCGAACCCGACTCCCGGCGCCGGCACGGGCACGGGCACGGGCGGTGGCGCGGGCGCGGCAAGCGGCTCGACCGGCACGGGGCAGCGCGGCTCCGGCACGGGCGCGCCCGCCGGGAGCCAGACGAACGCAGCGGGCTCGCCCCCGATCGTCCAGACCCAGGCCGTCAGCGAGAGGTCCGCGACCGGCCCGGCCGTCGCCCCGTCCGTCAAGAAGAAGCAGCACGGCCTGGCCCAGATCGGCGAGAACGTGATCGACGCGCTTCCGACGGCCATCCTCTTCGCCCTCATCTGCCTCGCGCTGATCGCGGCCACGATGTCGATCAACGCCTACCTTCAGGGCCGCCGCGCCAAGCGGCTGAACCAGCAGCGCGACGGCCTGCTCGACGACGTGGGCGTGCTCCAGGCAGCGCTGCTCCCGGACGTGCCGGATCGCGTCGGCGACCTGTCGGTGACGGTGGGCTATCGCCCCGCCCAGGGCCTGGCCGCGGGCGGCGACTTCTACGACGTGTTCGAGCTCGATGAGACGCGCACCGCGATCATCCTCGGTGACGTGTCGGGTCACGGCCGCGAGTCCCTGATCCACGCCGCGCTGGTGCGCTACACGCTGCGCACGCTGATGGGGGAGGGGCACGCGCTGGGCGAGGTGCTGGCGCGGGCCGACCGCTACCTCGAGTCCGACATGTCGTCCAACTTCGCAACCGTGATCGTCGCGACCTACGACCACGACAGCGCCGAGCTCCGCTACGCCAAGGCCGGCCACGAGCCGCCGTTGATCAGCGGCGTGGACAACATGGACGAGGACACCGCCTGTCCGCTCGGGCTTGGCCTGGGGGATGCATGGCCGGAGTTCGCGCACGGGCTGCGCCCCGACCAGACGGTCTGCCTCTACACGGACGGGCTCAAGGAAGCCCGCAGGGGCGGGCAGCAGCTCGGCCGCTCGCACATCGAGGGGCTCCTGGCCGAGGGGCTCGACGCGCCCGCCCTGATCGAGCGGGTCGAGCACGACGCCGACACCGCGTTCGACGATCTCGCGGCGGTCGTGCTGAAGAACGTCTCACGCGAGAGCGCCGCGCGGCGCTCGCGGCTGCCCCGGCGCGGCGGTCACACCAGCACGCCGACCAGCCCCGCCACCACGGCGACGGCCAGCGCCACGGTGAGCACGAACTCGTAGCTCTCGCCCGCCGCGAGTCGCGCGAACAGCCTGCGGCCCACGAGGTGGGCGGCGAAGACGGCGGGCACGAGCACGGCAACCAGCCACGTCTGGGGAAGGGTCAGCGTGCCGGTGGCGGCCAGCGCCACCGCGCCGAGCGCTCCGAACCCGAGGAAGCAGACCGTGAGCGTGTCGCGCACGCGCTCGGGCGGCACGTGGCGGCCCAGCAGGTGGAGCAGGAGCGGGGGCCCGGCCGTGCTCGTGGATGTGGTGAGCGCGCCGCCGGTGAGTCCCGCCGCCCAGGCGGGCACGTGCGCTCGGTTGCCCCCGAGGTGGCGTGCGGCCAGCGTCGCGATCACGCCGAGCGTGACCCCGACCTGGAGCGCCACGGGGGAGAGCGAGCGCAACAGCGCCACCCCGGCAAGCGCCCCCGGCGCCGCCCAGGCCATCATCACCGCGCTGTCGTGGCGGAGCGGTCGCGGGCGGCGGTTCTCAGTGGCGAGCGTGAGCAGGTTCACCTCGGCTCCGAGCACGAGCAGTAGCCCGACGGCCGGGGTGGGCTGTACGGCGGCGAACAGGAGCGGCGCCGCCATCAGCGAGAAGCCGAAGCCGATGGCGGACTGCATCAGCGCTCCCGCGACCACCCCCGCGCACGCGGCTGCAAGGAGAGTGTTCACGCGCCCGCAACGGTAGCCATCCGTTTGCTGTACCCGGGCTCGGGTATCCCGGGACTCCGGCGCATGAGGCGTCGGCATTGGGCTTGGAGGGAAGAATGGTCGCTCTCGTCGTACTGGTGCTGATTCTGGCGTTGTTCGGGGGGCTCGGGTTCGCGGTCCACCTGCTGTGGATAGTGCTGCTGGTCGCGATCCTGCTCTGGCTGATCGGGTTCTTCGTCGGTGGAGCCGAGGGCGGCGTCGGAGGCCGCAGGCGCTGGTACGGCCGCTGACGGCAACGGCGCGATGAGCGAAGCAGTACAGGCGCCGGCCACGGTCGAGACCGACGTACCGGCGCGGATAGACCGCCTGCCCTGGGCACGCTGGCATTGGCTGGTCGTGCTCGGGCTGGGCGCTGTCTGGATCCTGGACGGCCTCGAGGTCACCATCGTCGGCTCGGTGGCCTCGCGGCTGACCGAGAAGGGCGCGGGACTCACGCTCACGTCCGCCCAGATCGGCCTGGCGGGCACCATCTACGTGATCGGCGCGTGCGTCGGCGCGCTGTTCTTCGGTTACCTGACCGACCGGCTGGGTCGTAAGCGCCTGTTCCTGATCACCCTGGCGGTCTATCTCTGCGCCACGGTCCTCACCGCGTTCTCCTTCAGCCTCTGGTGGTTCCTGGCGTTCCGGTTCCTCACGGGCGCGGGCATCGGCGGCGAGTACGCGGCGATCAACTCCGCCATCGACGAGCTGATCCCAGCGCGCGTTCGAGGCACCGTCGATCTGCTCATCAACGGCAGCTACTGGCTCGGCACGGCCGTGGGCGCGTCGCTCACGCTGGTGCTGCTCAACACGTCGATCTTCCCGGCCAACCTGGGCTGGCGGCTGGCCTTCGGGCTCGGCGCGATCCTCGGCCTCGGCATCCTGGTGGTGCGGCGCAACGTGCCGGAGAGCCCGCGCTGGCTGTTCACCCACGGCCGCAACGACGAGGCCGAGCGGCTCGTGGCGAGCATCGAGAAGGAGGTCGAAGACGACACCGGCGAGTCGCTCGAGCCCGTGGAGGAGACGATCACCGTGGAGGAGCGCGAGTCGGTCGGCTTCCTCGCGATGGCCCGCGGTGTGTTCACGATGTACCCGCGGCGGACGGTGCTCGGCCTGTCGCTGTTCGTGGGGCAGGCGTTCATCTACAACGCCGTGCTCTTCAACTTCACGGACATCATGTCCACCTTCTACAAGGTGTCGTCGAGCGCGGCCCCCGCGCTGATCATCCCCTTCGCGGTCGGCAACTTCCTCGGGCCTCTGCTGCTCGGACGGCTGTTCGACACGGTGGGCCGCCGGCCGATGATCGCCGGCTGTTACCTGATCTCCGGTGTGCTGTTCGCGGTGATGGCGGTCCTGTTCGCCGCCGGGTCGCTCACCACCACCACGCAGGTGATCGCCCTCGTGGTGATCTTCTTCTTCGCGTCGGCGGGCGCGAGCGCCGCCTATCTGACCGTGAGCGAGATCTTCCCGATGGAATCGCGGGCGATGGCGATCGCGTTCTTCTACGCGGTGGGCACCGGCCTCGGCGGCGCGATCGGCCCGGTCCTCTACGGCGCGCTGATCGACGCCGCCCATCCCGGCAAGCTCGAGGTCGGCTTCATGATCGCGGCCGGGCTGATGGTCATCGGCGGCCTGGTCGAGGCGTTTCTCGGCGTCTCGGCCGAGCAACGTCCGCTCGAGGAGATCGCCGAGCCGATCACGGCCCAGGACGGTGCGGGAGAGGAAGACGGTGCCGGAACCGAGGAGCAGCCTCCGGCGTACCCGCGTTACCCGCGCCGCGCGGCCTGGTCGCCCTTCTCGCTCACGTCCGCCGAGGTCAGCGACGATCCGCTGCGCAGGCGCGAGGTGGAGGCGATCGCGACCGCGGCACAGACCGCGAACCGGCCCGTGCCTCTCCAGGAGCTCGCCGCGACCACCGGCGCCCGGCACTGGGGTCCCGGCCGTTTCCGGCGCGCGCTACGCACCGCGACCGACGCGGGACTCGTCCGTCGCACCCGCCGAGGCATGTACGAGTCCGCGAACGGGGCTAGGCAGGCTTCGTCGTCATCGCCCAGATCGTGACCACGTAGGCGATCAGGAGCACGCCGACGAGGACGGTCGAGGCTCGGGTCAGCCCGCTGGCCTCGTTCCCGTCCGCGCGCGCCAGGCGGCGGCCGCCGAGACCGGCCAGCACGGTGGCGATGACGAGGAACACGAGCCCGCCCTCCGACGTGGTGAAGCCGATGCCGAGCCAGGTGGCGTTCGAGTTGCTCAGGCCTTCCTTGGACGCGATCCACTCTGCGCCGACGCGCATCACAACCCAGCCGGGGAGCGCGCCGAACAGCAGCGAGCGGTAGCCCAGCCGCACCATCGCGGCGCCGCCGCCGCGCCAGGCCAGCACGAGCGCCGTGCCGGAGAGGACGAGCGCGCCGACCATCACCATCGCCCCCAGCACGTGAAGCAGGAGGGGGAAGTCCCACGAGTCGGCGCGAACTGGGGCGATGACGCTCATGAGCCGGGCTTGAAGATCATGTCGACGAGCAGGGCCAGGACCACGACCGTGCGCAACCAGTGAAACATCAGCGCCCGCGAGCGGTCGGCCGCCGAGACTCCGCTGGCCTCGGGCGCGATGCCGAGCTCGGCACGGCGTCCCAGCTCGGTGGCGCCGGCCCACAACACGAGCGCCGCGAGGATCCAGCCATCGAGCAGGTCATATCCGTCGAGGTAGATGGCCAGCCAGATCCCGAACACCAGGGTGCCCAGCCCGCCGACGGCCCAGAGCACGTTGCCGACCGCCAGCACGCGCGAATCGGCGGCCGCGCCGAGCGCGAAAGCGCTGAAGATGACCACGGTGGCGACCAGGAGGAAAGCGGCCAACACGTGCAGGAAGAGAAGCCAGTCGTACACGCTTATCGGACCTTAACCCGCTCTCAGGACGGTTTCGTGCCAAATCGGCATCGCCCCGCCTCGCCGGAGAGTAGAGTCGTGCGCTGATCTAGGGGACTCGATTCGAGGCGTTGGCTGCGCATCGAGGTCGTGGACCGGAGGGAGAAGCATGAGCACGACAGCCGCCGTGCCAAGTCCCGCTGCCGACCAACCCACACGTCCCTTCTGGCGCGAAGCCCTGGATCCGTACGCCCAGCCGCGCCTCAGCCGCAGCGTCGTGGACCTCGCGACCTCGCTTTTGCCGTACCTCGTGCTCTGGGTGCTGATGTACAAGGCGCTCGACGTGTCGTACCTGCTGGTGCTGGCCCTGGCGATCCCCGCCGGCGGCTTCCTGCTGCGGACCTACATCGTCTTCCACGACTGCGCGCACGGCTCGTTCCTGCGCATCCGGCGGGCCAACGCCTGGCTGGGCTCGACGCTGGGGGTGGTGGTCTTCTCGTCCTTCGCGGCCTGGCGCCACAGCCACGCCGTGCACCACGCGACCGCGGGCGACCTCGACCGGCGCGGCACGGGCGACGTCCACACGCTCACCGTGGCCGAGTACCAGGCGGCGTCGTGGCGGGGCCGGCTTGGATACCGGCTGTTCCGCAATCCGATCGTGATGTTCGGGCTCGGGCCGATCTACTCGCTGCTCGTGCAGCCGCGCCTGGTCTCCCGCACTGCGCGCCCGCGGATCCGCCGCAGCGTGCAGCTCACCAACGTCGTGCTCGCGCTGGTCGTGGGCACGCTCTGCTGGCTGCTCGGCTGGCGCGACTACCTGCTGGTGCAGATGCCCACCGTCCTGCTCGCGGGCTCGGCCGGCGTCTGGCTCTTCTACGTCCAGCACCAGTTCGAGGACACCTACTGGCAGAACGCAGGCGACTGGACCTATGCCGACGCCGCGCTGCGGGGAAGCAGCTACCTGAAGCTGCCGAAGGTGCTCCAGTTCTTCACCGGCAACATCGGCCTGCACCACGTCCACCACCTGAGCGCCCGGATCCCCAACTACAACCTCCAGCGCGCCCACGACGAGAACCCGATCTTCCACAACGTGCCCACGCTGTCGATCTGGGACGGGCTGCGGGCACCGCGGCTCAAGCTGTGGGACGAGGGTCAGAACCGCCTGGTCACCTTCGCCCAGGCGCGCAAGGGGACCGCAGCCGTCGCGACCTCCGCGTAAGCCGTAGCGTTCCATCCAGATGGCGGACCGCAAGGACCTCGAGTTCAGCTACTCGCTGATCGACCGCATCTTCAGGCTCAGCCTGGGGGAGCTGGCTGACTTCAGCGGTGCCAAGTACGACGGCGACTTCTCGCTCAGCCTCGAGCGAGGCGCAGCGGCGCAAGCACGAGTACGTGGCCGAGCAGATCGGCATCGAGCCGGGCAAGCGCGTGCTCGACCTGGGCTGCGGCTGGGGACCGCTGCTTGAACTTCATCCGCGCGCGGGGCGGCAGCGGCGTGGGGGTGACCCTGTCCTCGGCCCAGGCGACGGCCTGCAAGAAGCACGGGCTCGACGTCCATCTCCAGGACGCGCGGCAGGTCACGCGCGACACCTTCGGCGGCTTCGACGCGGTGGCCAGCCTCGGTGCGTTCGAGCACTTCTGCTCCCCGGACGAGCAGCAGGCGGGCCGCCAGGAGGAGATCTACCGCGACCTGTTCGGGCACATCGCCGGGCTGCTGCCCGAGCACGGCAGGCTCTACCTGCAGACGATGGTCTTCGGGCGCAACATGATCCCGCTCGAGGAGGTCGACATCAAAGCCCCGCGCGACTCCGACGCGTGGTACGTCGCGCTGATGACCCGCCAGTTCCCCGGCTCCTTCCTGCCGTACGGCCAGGAGCAGATCATCGGCTGCGCCGAGCCCGACTTCCGCCTCGTCGCCAGCACCAGCGGGCGGCTCGACTACATCGAGACGATCCGCCAGTGGCGCAAGCGCTTCGCCGAGCCCAGCATGCGCAAGACGGCTGATCAAGCTGCAGCTCTTGCCGCACTGGCTGACAAACGCCGACTTCCGGCTGGCGTTCACCTCGGGCGTCAGCGCCAACAGCGTCTGCTTCGAGCGCGAGCTGCTCGACCACTACCGGCTGGTGTTCGAGCGGGTGAGCTGAGCCCGCGCTAGCGCAACGTTCGCGGCAGCCCGAAGTGGGGCAGCACCCCGCTGTCGCCGAAGCGGGTCAGCCCGGCGATCTGGTCGCCCTCGAGCGTCAGCACCAGGAGCCCGTACCAGCGCCCGATCGGGCAGGTGGAGTCGCCGAGGTAGTAGGCGAACGCCGGCTGCCCGTTCGCGCGGGTGGGCACGAGCCGCGGCCGCCTTGCGCCCCAGGCCAGCACGCGCTCGCCCAGGAACATGGCGATCGCCTCGTGGCCCTGGTACTCGACCGGCTCCGGGGGCATCGTCAGCAGCGCGTCGTCGGTCATCAGCGCCACCACGGCGTCCACGTCGCCGCGCTCGAACGCCTCCGCAAAGCGACCGACCAGCTCGAGCTCCTGCGGCGAGCTGGGGAGCGGCGCGCGCTCGCGATCGGCGGGCAGGCGCGCGTCGAGCGCGCCGCGCGCCCGTTGCAGCGCGCTGTTCACCGAGGCCTCGCTCGAGTCCAGCATCTCCGCGACCTCGGCGGCCTGGAAGCCCAGCACGTCGCGCAGCACGAGCACCGCGCGCTGGCGAGGCGGGAGGTGCTGGAGGCCGGTGACGAACGCGAGCGCCACGGCCTCCTTGGTCTCGTAGCGGGCGTCGGGACCGGGCGCGGAGTCGGGGATGCCCTCGAGCATCACGTCGGGATACGGCTCCAGCCAGCTCGGCTCGGTCACGCGCGTGGGCTCGGGCAGGGGTCGCGCGGGCGGCGCCTCGCGGGGACGGCGGCCGGTGTCACGCAAGGCGTTGAGGCAGCGGTTGGTGGCGATCCGGTAGAGCCAGGCGCGCACCGACGAGCGGCCCTCGAAGCTGTCGAGCCCGCGCCAGGCGGCGAGCAGGGTCTCCTGGAGCAGGTCCTCGGCGTCCTGCACGGAGCCGAGGATGCGATAGCAGTGGAGCTGTAGCTCGCGTCGGTAGGGGTCGGTGAGCTCGCGAAACGCCTCCTCGTCCCCCGCACGGGCGCGGGTGAGCGTGGCTTCGGTCATCACAGCTTGGGACACCACCCGCGGCGCAAATTCATCGCTCAGTTCTCGCCGGGTGTCGTGTCTCAACCGCCAACAGACACCGGAAGGCGGAGAGGAGAAGAGATGACTCTGAAGCGAAGGCGGATCTCGGCACGGGGATGGGTGCTGGCGCTCACATCGGTTGCGTCCCTGATGGTCGCACTCGACGTGCTCGTGGTGTCGACCGCGCTCAGCTCGATCCGCACCCACCTGGGGGCGTCGGTCGAGCAGCTCGAGTGGACGGTGAACGCGTACAACCTGAGCTTCGCCGTGCTGCTGATGACCGCGGCCGCGCTCGGCGACCGCTTCGGCCGCCGCCGGCTGTTCGCCGCCGGCCTCGGACTGTTCGTGGCGGCGTCCGCCGCGTGCGCGCTGGCGCCGAACATCGGCCTGCTGATAGCGGCACGCGCCGTGCAGGGCGCCGCGGCGGCGATGGTCGCGCCGCTGTCGCTGGCGCTGCTCAGCGCCGCCTACCCGCCCGAGCGCCGCGGCTGGGCGCTCGGGATCTTCAGCGGGATCACCGGTCTCGCCGTGCTCGGCGGGCCCGTGGTGGGCGGTGCGGTGACCCAGGGCCTGGCGTGGCAGTGGATCTTCTGGCTGAACGTGCCGATCGGGCTCGTCGCGATCCCGCTGGTGCTCACCCGCATCAGGGAGAGCTACGGGCCGCGGGCGGCGCTCGACATCCCCGGGCTGGCGCTGGTCAGCGGCGCCGCGCTGGGCCTCGTGTGGGGCGCTCGTGCGCGGGAACAGCGCCGGCTGGGGCAGCGCCGAGGTGGTCGGGGCCCTGGTGGCCGGGGTCGTGCTGAGCGCCGCGTTCGTGGCCTGGGAGCTGCGCGCGCGTGAACCGATGCTGCCGATGCGGCTGTTCCGGTCGCGTGCGTTCGCCGCGGGCAACGCCGCGAACTTCCTGCTCTACGGTGCGCTCTTCAGCGCGGTGTTCTTCATGGCGCAGTTCCAGCAGACCAGCCTCGGCCAGTCGCCGCTCGACGCGGGCCTGAGGCTGTTGCCGTGGACGGCCACGCTGTTCGTCATCGCGCCCATCGCGGGCTCGCTCGTGGACCGGATCGGCGAGCGCCCGTTCATCGTCGCCGGGATGCTGATGCAGGGCGGCGGGATGGCCTGGATCGCTCTGATCGCGCGGCCGGGCATGCCGTACCTCGAGCTGATCCCGCCGCTGATCCTCGCCGGGGCGGGGATCTCCACGGCGATCCCGGCGGCGCAGAACTCGGTGGTCAGCGCGGTGGCGCAGAGCGAGGTGGGCAAGGCGTCGGGCACGTTCAGCACCATGCGCCAGCTCGGCGGAGCGTTCGGGCTGGCGATCGGCGTGGCCGTGTTCGCTGGTGCTGGCAGCTACGCGTCACCGCAGGCGTTCAGCGACGGCTTCGAGGCTGCGATCGCCGTCTCGGCCGGGCTGTCGTTCGCGGCGGCCCTGGCCGGGTCGTTGCTGCGCTCGCGGGTGGCGCGTCAGGGAGTCATGCAAGCGGCGCCGGGGTTCGCGGCGCTCGAGACCAAGTGAAGGAGCCGACGATGAGACGAGTGATGGTTCGCTACCGGGTAAAGCCCGATCAGGTGGAGCGCAACGAGGAGCTGGTGCGCGCGGTCTACGAGGAGCTCGCGCAGACGCGTCCGCCAGGACTGCGCTACGCCACCTTCAAGCTGGAGGACGGCGTGAGCTTCGTCCACATTGCCTCGGTGGACGGGCCCAACCCGCTGCCGGAGCTGGCCGCCTTCCAGCGTTTCCAGGAGGGGATCGGGTCGCGCTGCGACGAGGCGCCGGTCACGGCCCAGCTCGAGGAGGTCGGCTCCTACGCGATGTTCGGCGATTAGCGGCTACTGGAGGTAGCGCTCGACGGTGCTGGCGTCCCGGGCCTCGGCCTCGTCCGGGTTTGCGCCGGCGTCGCGCAGCGCGCGGCGCTGGCGCAGCAGGTCCCAGCAGCGGTCCAGCTCGATCTGCACGGCTTCGAGGCGCTCCGCGTCATCCTGGACGGCGTCCGGGTTCGCGTTGTCGGCCTGCTCCCGCTTGCGCAGCTCGTGCTCCTCGTCCACCAGACGCTCGATGCGTGCGGCAATGCTCTCGTCGCTCATGCCCCTGATGCTACGCCACGGCCTGCGCGATCGCCTCGGCGAACGACTCGGGCGTCTCCAGCGGCGTGTAATGGCCCACGCCGTCCACGAAGCGCAGCTCCACGTTGGTGAAGAACTGGTCGAGCCGGTCCGACCACGCGCGCGGGAAGAGGGGATCGTGCTCCGGCCACAGCACCGTGGTCGGCAGCTTCAGACGGTCCGCCGGATCGGGGATCCGCTCGGCGGTGGCGTTCGCCACCGTGCCCGAGCCGGCGCGGTACCAGCCGATCGAGGCGGTGAACGCGCCCGGCTCGGCGTAGATCCGCACCAGCTCGTCGAGCTCCGCGCCGGTCAGCGCGAAGCGGGGGCCCGACCAGTGCGACCAGAAGTGGTCGAGGTAGGCGCGCACGGCCTCCGGCCGGCCGTCGATCATCCGCTCGATCAGGTCCAGCCGGTGAAACGACTGGTACCAGAACTCGCGCATGCTGTCGGGCGTCAGCACACGCTCGCCCACGCCCGGAAGCGGCGGCGAGACCACCAGCGCACTGACGAGCTCGGGGCGCTCGCGCGCCAGCGTCTGCGCCACCCGGCTGCCGACGTCGTAGCCGGCGATCACGGGTTGGTCGAGGCCGAGCTCGTCGATCAGCCCAGCGACGCTGCGCACCTGCGCGTGGGCCCCGTACGCCTCGCGCGGATCCTCGGGGTGCTTGTCCGAGCCCCCGAAGCCGCGCAGGTCCGGCACCACCAGCTCGAAGCGATCGGCCAGCATCGGCACTAGCCTGCGGTAGTCCGTGCGGTCGCCCGGCCAGCCGTGCAGGAGCACCACGGCCGGGCCCGATCCCAGCCGGTCGTACTCGAGGCGAAAGCCGTCTACCGGAGCGCTGGTCGGCACGGCGCGAACCTACCGCACCGACTGAAGGATCCGATCGGACGCCGACCACGGGTCCACGCTGCGGGCGGCGACATCCTGGTGCAGCTCGGCCAGCCCGTCCTCGCCGAGCAGGCGCTGGGCGCGCCGCCCCAGCCGCGCGGCCACGATCGACTCGACCTCCTCCCACAGGCGTTCCGCCCGGCGCGCGGCCAAGCGCCCGCAGGCCTCCGCCCAGGCGCGGTGGCCATCCACGGCCTCCAGCAGCTCGTCCACGCCCTGACCATCGGTGCCGACGGTCGCCACGATCGGCGGGCGCCAGTCGGCATCGGAGTGCGGGCCCGTGTCGAGCATGCGCTTCAGGTCGAGGCGCGTCTCCTTCAGGCCGTCCCGGTCCGCCTTGTTGATCACCAGCACGTCCGCGATCTCCATCAGGCCCGCCTTCGCCGCCTGCACGTCGTCGCCCCAGCCGGGGTTCACCACCACCGCGGTGGTGTCGACGGTGCGCGCCACGTCGAGCTCCACCTGGCCCACGCCCACGGTCTCCACCAGGACCCAGGGGAAGCCGGCGGCGTCGAGCACCCGCACGGTCTCGGGGGCGGCCAGCGCCAGCCCGCCGAGGTGCCCGCGCGTGGCCATCGAGCGGATGAACACGCCCTCGTCCAGCACGTGGTCCGACATGCGCACGCGGTCGCCGAGGATCGCGCCGCCCGAGTACGGCGACGAGGGGTCCACCGCGAGCACGGCCACGCGCTCGGCGCGCTCGCGCAGCGCGACCACCAGCCGCCCCGTGAGCGTGGACTTCCCGGATCCGGGAGCGCCGGTCAGCCCGACCGTGTAGGCGCCGCCGCTGAGCGGGTAGGCGACCTGGGCCACGTCGCGAGCGCCCGGGCCGCCGCCCTCCACGAGCGATACCAGCCGGCCCAGCGCAGCTGCGCGCCCGTCGCGCGCTGCCTCGAGGAGCTCAGCCGGCGTGGGGGGCATCGTCTTCGGTGAGCGCGCGGATGCCCTCCAGCAGCTGGTCGAGCGGGGTGCCGGTGGGGAAGACGGCGCTGGCGCCGGCCTCGATCAGCTTCTCCACGTCCGAGCTCGGGATGGTGCCGCCCACGACCACGCGCACGTCGGTGGCCCCGGCGGACTCGAGCGCCGCCACCGTCTTCCTGGTCAGGGCGAGGTGGGAGCCGCTGAGGATGCTCAGGCCCACGATCTGCACGTCCTCCTGCGCGGCGACCGCCGCCACCTGCTCCGGCCGCTGCCGGATGCCCGTGTAGATCACCTCGTAGCCGGCGTCGCGCAACGCGCGGGCCACCAGCTTGGCTCCGCGGTCGTGCCCGTCGAGACCAGGCTTGGCCACCAGGATGCGCGCGGGCATCAGCTGGGGGAGGCCGGGGTGGGGGGAGCTGCCGCGCGCCAGTGCTCGTCGCCGACCCAGAGGCGGGCGAAGTGGCGCACGGCGTCGGCCTCCAGGGCGGGGTGCGCGTGCGGCTTGGCGGCGGCGATCACGTCCTTGATGGCCCTGCCGGCGCCCTCGGGCAGGCCGGCGAAGGAGTCGGCCAGGTCGCGCCAGGCGGCGTCGAACTCGTGGCGCGGGGCCACGATCTGCACGAGGCCGATGCGCTCGGCCTCGGCCGCGGACAGGCGCGTGCCGGCGGCGATGAGGAGCATCGCGCGGCTGCGGCCCACCAGCTCGGCCAGACGCTCTGCGCCGCCCCAGGCGGGCATGATCGCGAGCTGCACCTGGGTGAAGCCGATGCTCACGTCGTCGGCGGCGATGCGGATGTCGGCTGCCACCGCCACCTCGGCGCCGCCGCCGAGGGCGTGGCCGTTGAGCGCCGCCACCACCGGCACGGGGAACGTGGCCAGGCGGTCGAGCAGCCGCCGCATGCGCGTGGCCATGTCGATGGCGCCCTGCTCGTCGCGGATGGCGCTCAGCTCTTTGAGGTCGCCGCCGGAGACGAATGCGCGGTCGCCTGCGCCCCGCACCACCAGCACGTTCACGGGCTCGTTCTCGATCTGGTCGAGGGCCTCGCCCAGCTCGGCCATCGTCGCGAGGCCGATGGCGTTGCGCGCGTGCGGACGATCGATCGTCAGCACGGCAACCTTGCCCTCCACCTGGACCCCGACCTCGCTCACGCGATCTCACGATATGATATCGGAATGGCGAAAGCAAGCGTGGACGGCGCCGCCGTGACCACGGACTCCGGGATCCCGGTCCAGGCGGTCTACGGACCAGAGGACGTCCCGGACAGCGATCGCATCGGGGCGCCGGGGCAGCCGCCCTTCACCCGCGGGAACTTTCCCGGCGGCTATCGCGACCGCATGTGGACCTTCCGCCAGTACTCCGGCTTCGGCACCGCCGAGGAGTCGAACGCCCGCTACCGCTACCTGCTCGAGCAGGGCGGCACGGGCCTGTCCGTCGCGCTCGACCTGCCCACGCAGTGCGGCTACGACTCCGACGATCCCGACGTCGAGGAGGAGGTGGGGCGCGTGGGGGTGGCGATCGACACGCTCCGCGACGCCGAGATCCTGTTCGACGGGATCCCGCTCGACCGCCTGAGCACCAGCTTCACCATCAACGGCACCGCGGCGATCCTGCTCGCGTTCTACGTGGCCAGCGCCGAGAAGAGCGGCGTGCCCCGCGACAAGCTGCGCGGCACGATCCAGAACGACATCCTCAAGGAGTACGCCGCGCGCGGCACCTGGATCTGGCCGGCCACGCCGTCGATGCGTCTGATCGGCGACACGATCGAGTTCTGCGCGGCCGAGGTCCCGCGCTTCAACGCGATCTCGGTGGCCGGCGCGCACTTCCGCGACGCGGGCGCCACCGCCGCGCAGGAGATGGCGTTCACGCTGGCCGACGGCGTGGCGTACTGCGACGAGGTGGTCTCGCGCGGGCGGATGACGATCGACCAGTTCGCCCCCCAGGTCTCGTTCTTCTTCTACACGCACGGGGACTTCTTCGAGGAGGTGGCCAAGTACCGCGCCGGGCGCCGGCGCTGGGCCCAGATCGTCAAGGAGCGCTACGGCGCGCAGGACGAGCGCTCGGCGATGTTCCGCTTCGGCTGCGTCTGCGGCGGTGCCTCGCTGTACGCGCCGCAGGCCCAGAACAACGTGGTGCGCGTGGCCTACGAGGCGATGGCCTCGGTGCTCGGCGGGGTGCAGTCGATGTTCACCGCCGCCTGGGACGAGCCGTTCGCGCTCCCCAGCGAGGCATCTACCACGCTGGCGCTGCGCACGCAGCAGATCCTTGCTCACGAGACCGGCGTGGCCCGCGTGGTGGACCCGCTCGGCGGCTCCTACTACGTCGAGGCGCTGACCGATGCCATGGAGGAGCAGATCGTGGCGATCATGGACGACATCGAGTCGCACGGCGGCATGGTTCGCGGCGTGGAGGACGGCTACGTGCAGCGGTTGATCGCCGACGAGGCGTTCGAGCAGCAGCACGCGGTCGAGAGCGGGGAGCGCAAGGTCGTGGGCGTGAACTGCTTCACGGTGGACGAGCCGCCCCCCGAGCCCGAGGGCTACGAGATGGACGACGCCGCCCGCGGGCGCCAGCTCGAGCGGCTCGCCGAGGTGAAGCGCACGCGCGACGAGGCGGAGGTGCGCCGGACGCTCGACGCGCTCAGCACCGCCTCCCGCGGCAACGACGTGAACCTCATGCACCCGCTGATCGACTGCGCGCACGCCTACTGCACGGTCGGCGAGATGGTCGGAGTGCTCAAGGACGAGTGGGGAGAGTTCCGCCAGCCGGCCGTCTTCTGATGGCCGCGGGGCGTGAGAGGATGACCACCGTGCCGGCCGCCCGCTCGCTTCGCCGCAGGACGCTGGCCGTGGAGGTCGCGGAGACCCTGCGCGACATGATCCTCACCGGCGAGCTGACCCCGGACGCCAAGATGACGCAGGAGGAGCTGGCGCGTCAGCTCGGCGTCAGCACCATGCCGGTGCGCGAGGCACTGCTGCGCCTGGCGGCGGAGGGGTTCGTGGACGTCTCGCCGAGCCGCTCGTTCAGCGTGGTGCCCACCACGCGCGGGGACGTGACCGACGTCTTCTGGATGCACGCCACGCTGGCCGGCGAGTTGACCAAGCGCGCCTGCCAGAACGCCGACAAGGCGCTGGTCGACTCGGTGCGCGAGCTCGAGGGGGAGTTCATGGACGCCAAGCGCTCGGGCGACGCCGTGCGCATGGGCCGCGCCAACTGGGAGTTCCACCGCGCGATCAACGCGGCGGCGGACTCGCCCAAGCTCCTGCGCGTCCTGCGCTCCACGCTGCGCTTCATCCCGCAGGACTTCTACGCGCTCGTGCCCGAGTGGGCGGGAGCGTCCGAGCATGGCCACGAGGTCATCGTCAAGGCCTTCGAGAAGGGCGACTGCGAGGCGGCCGGTCGCGCGGCCGACGCCCACGTGAAGGAGGCGGGGGAGCTGCTCATCCGCTACTTCACCGAACGCGGCTACTGGACGCGCCCGGACGGGCGTCCCTAGACCGGTTCCGATATCCCGATATGATATCGGCGCCCCGGAGGTGCCGGGTCGAAGCTGCCTGGCCACTGCAGCGAAAGGAGCGATCGATGAAGCGTGTGGGAGTGGACGTCGGTGGCACGTTCACCGACCTCATCTACGTGGACGACGAGGCCGGTGAGATCGCGGTGCACAAGCTGGCGACCACGCCGGCGGATCCCTCGATCGGCACCGTCGACGGCATCCGGCAGCTGATCGAGGGGGTGGGGCAGGAGGCCTCGGCGCTCGACCAGGTCTTCCACGGCACCACGATCGCCACCAACATCGTGATCGAGCACAACGGCGCCCGGGTCGGGATGCTCACGAGCGAGGGCTACCGCGACATCCTGCACATCGCGCGGCACAAGAAGCCGCTCAACTTCTCGAACTACCAGGACCTGCCCTGGCAGGCGTTCCCGATCGTGCGCCGCCGCTACCGGCTGCCGATCGCGGGGCGGATCGACAAGGACGGCTCGGTGCTGCGGGACATCGACGAGGCCGAGATCCGCGAGCAGGTGCAGAAGCTGAAGAAGGCCGAGGTCGAGGCGGTGGCCGTCTGCCTCCTGTTCTCCTTCCTGAACAACGAGCACGAGGCGCGCGTGGCCGAGATCGTGCGCGAGGAGATGCCCGACACGTTCGTGTCGGTGTCCTCGGAGGTGCTGCCGCAGTACCGCGAGTACGAGCGTTTCTCCACGGTCGCGCTGAACGCGTTCGTCGGTCCGAAGGTCTCGCGCTACGTGGGCCGCCTGCAGGACTCGCTCGCCGAGCTGGGCGTGAAGTCCGGTCTCCACCTGATGACCTCGGCCAGCGGCGTGGCCACCACCGAGGTGTCGCTGTCGCGCCCGTGAACCTGCTCATGTCCGGCCCGGTGGCCGGCGTGGTGGGCGGCATCTGGGCCGGGCGCCAGGCCGGCTTCGGCAACGTGATCACGCTCGACGTGGGCGGGACCTCCGCCGACATCGGTCTGGCCCAGGACGGCAAGCTGCGCATGAAGCACCTGCTGGACACCAAGGTGGGGCCGTACCAGGCGATGGTGCCGATGGTGGACGTGGACACGATCGGCGCCGGCGGCGGCTCGATCGTCTACGTGGACCACGGCGGCATCTTCCGCGTGGGCCCGCGCTCCGCAGGTGCCGATCCCGGTCCGGCCTGTTACATGCGCGGCGGCACCGAGCCCACCAGCACCGACGCCATGGTCAACCTCGGCTGGCTACGCGCGGAGACCTTCCTCGGGGGTGGCATGGAGGTCAACCCCGACCTCGCGCGCGAGTCGTTCAGCGACGTTTCGGAGACGCTGGGGATGTCGATCGAGGAGGCCTCGATGGGCGCGATCCAGATCCTCAGCTCGCTGATGGAGCAGGCGATCGAGCAGAACTCGGTGCGCAAGGGCTTCGACCCGCGCGACTTCGCACTCGTGGCCGAGGGTGGCGCCGGGCCGTTGTTCTCGCCTCAGATCGGCGTGAACGTGGGCACGCCGTTCGTGCTCGTGCCACCGTTTCCCGGCATCACCTCGGCGATGGGGCTGCTGGCCACCGACATGGTCTACGAGTACGGCTCCACGGTCTACGCGCGCATGTCGGAGCTCGACGGGGCGGGGCTGCAGGCGTCGTTCGAGGTGCTCGAGCGCCAGGCTCAGGATCAGCTCGAGGCGGACGGCGTGGCCGCCGAGAACATCCTGGTCCAGCGCATCTGCGAGTGCCGGTACCTCGGGCAGGGCTACGAGCTGCGGGTGGACGCCCCGTCCGGCACGATCGATGCCGCCTGGGCCGACCAGATCCGCGACTCGTTCAACACGATCCACGAGCGCGAGTACTCGCGCAGCTTCCCGGACGCCGACATCGAGATCCCGAACATCCGCGTGCGCGGGGTGGGTCTCACGCCGGAGCTGAAGATGCCCGACGTGGGCTCGAGCGCCGGGGACGCCTCCGAGGCTCTGCGCGCCGAGCACCTCGCCTGGTTCCCGGTGAACGGGAAGCTCGAGCAGGTGACCACCAAGTTCTACGACCGCGCGCAGCTGCGCTCGGGCAACCGGATCGAGGGGCCCGCGATCGTGAACCAGTACGACTCGACCACAGTGATCCCGCCCGGTCTCGTGGCGGAGGTGGACCACGTGGGCAACATCGTGATCCACACCGGCGTGGGCGACCCAGAGCGCGCCCGTCACAGCGATACCGCCACTTCGGCCTAGAGGAAGGAAGAGAGCATGTCGGTCCTTGACTACGAGCTGGCGCGCCACCCCGGGCCACCGACGCGTGAGCGCGTCGAAATCGATCCGGTCACGCTGCGCGTGCTGGGCGGGGCGTTCGGCGCGATCGCCAAGGAGATGGCGGGGGTCCTCTTCCGCATGAGCTACTCGTCGATCATCCGCGAGTCCGAGGACCTCGGCGCGGGGATCTTCGACGCCCAGGGACGCGAGGTGTGCGAGTCGGACTCCACGCCCCTGCACGTGGGCTCGCTGCCGTGGTACATCCGCGGCTTCCTCGATCGCCTCGAGGGCGAGATCGAGGAGGGGGACGTGATCATCCACAACCACCCCTACCTGGGCGCATCGCACTCCCCGGACATCGCCGTGGCGGTGCCGATCTTCCACAAGGACGAGCTGCTCGGGTTCGCCGCGGTGACGGCGCACGTGCTCGACGTCGGCGGCTCCTATCCGGGCATCAACGCCGACGCGTTCGACGTCTACGCCGAGGCCAAGGTCTACAACGGCCTGCGCTGGTACCAGCGCGGCGTGCTGAACGAGGACCTCGACCGGTTGGTGTTCGACAACGTGCGCACCGAGTCGATGAACCGCGGCGACATGAACGCGATGATGGCCGCCTGCCAGCTCGGCAGGGAGCGCTTTCTCAAGTTGGTGGAGCGCTACGACGTGGACACCGTGATGTCGGCGGCCTACGACTGGATGGACTACTCGGAGAAGATGCTGCGCGGCGAGATCGCGAAGATCCCGGACGGCGAGTACGTGGCGCCCACCGCCTGGCTCGATGACGACGCGCGCAACCGCGACGTGCCGCTGCGCGTGGAGACGAAGGTGATCGTGGAGGGCGACCAGATCACGATCGACGTGAGCGGCTCGAACGCGGAGGTGCCCACGGGCTACAACGTGCCGCTCGAGGGGTCGCTGCTGGTGGCCGCGTACTTCGTGATCCGCACCCTGCTGCTCGACGAGGCCACGTACCCGGAGCACGTGCCCCAGAACGACGGGATCTTCCGCTGCGTGGACGTGGTCGCACCGAAGGGAACGATCTTCAACCCGAACTACCCGCGTGCCTGCTTCTCGCGCTTCTGCCAGATCCAGCGGGTGATCGACAACACGATCCTCGCGCTGTCGGAGGTGATGCCCGAGCAGGTCACCGCGGGCAACTCCGCCGCGATTCACTTTGCCGCCTACTCCGGCTACGTGGAGGCCACCGGCGAGTACTGGATCTACCTCGAGGTGAACGAGGGCTCCTACGGCGGCCGCTTCGGCAAGGACGCCATGGACTCGGTCGACAACCTGATGGTGAACACGCGCAACAACCCGATCGAGGAGCTCGACATGCGCTTCCCGATGCGCTGCGAGCGCTACGAGTTGCGCGACGAGCCCGCGGCGCCCGGCCGCTGGCGCGGCGGGATCGGCATCGTGCGCGAGAACCGCTTCCTCGTGGAGGGAACGTTCTCCAGCGAGTCCGACCGCTGCTACGACCCGCCACGCGGGATCTTCGGCGGCCACAACGGCGCGGTGCAGCGCGTGACCAAGGGCGCCGGCTCCGAGGGCGAGGAGCTGATTCCCGCCAAGGTCACCGGGCTGCCGTTCGCGGCCGGCGAGTCCGTCCGCATCGAGGTGCCGAACGGGGCCGGATACGGGGACCCGCTCGACCGCGACCCGGAGGCCGTGCGCGACGACGTGCTCGACGACTTCACCACGGTCGACCTCGCCCGCAGCGCCTACGGCGTGGTGTTCGAGAACGAGGTGGACTTCAAGGTCGACGCGGACGCCACGGAGAAGGCCAGGGCCTCGCTTCGCTCCGGTGGCTGAGGACCCGCGGCAGAGCGGCCCGCTCGCGGGCGTGCGCGTCGTGGACCTCACCCAGACGCTCGCGGGCCCGTACTGCACGATGCTGCTGGCGGACCTCGGCGCCGACGTGATCAAGGTCGAGTCCAGCGAGCACCCGGACAACTCGCGCGCGGTGCCGACGGTCGAGATCGACGGGCAGACCGTCTACTTCTCCTGCCTGAACCGCAACAAGCGCAGCGTCGAGCTGGACCTGAAGGCCGACTCGGACCACGCCGCCTTCCTGCAGCTGGTCGCAGGCGCCGACGTGGTGGTGGAGAACTTCGCGCCCGGTGTGATGGATCGCCTCGGCGCGAGCTTCGAGCAGCTGCGGGCGGTCAACCCGCGGATCGTGATGTGCTCGATCAGCGGCTTCGGCCCCGACGCGGCCGGGCCGGCGTACGACTATCTCGTGCAGGCGCTGGTGGGCACGATGAGCCTGACCGGCGAGCCCGACGGGCCGCCCACCAAGTACGGCGTGTCGGTGGTCGACCACATGGGCGGGGCCTTCGGCGCGATCGGCATCCTCGCGGCGCTGCGTGAGGCGGAGCGCTCGGGAGAGGGGCGGCACGTGGACATCGCCCTCTTCGACACCCACCTGTCGATGCTGTCCTACATCGCGGCTGACTACCTGAACGGCGGGGCACTGCCGGTCCGCCTGGCCTCCTCGGCGCATCCCTACGCGGTGCCGTCGCAGCTGTTCGAGACGGCTGACGGGCACGTGGTGATCATGCCGTTGGCCAACCACATGTGGAAGAAGCTCTGCGGCGCGCTCGCCCTCACGGAGCTCGAGGCGGATTCCTCGCTCGACTCCTCGCGAGGGCGCCTCGAGCAGCGCGAGCGCGTGATCGCGGGCGTGGCGGAGGCGATCGCCCCGCTGTCCACCGCCGACACGCTGGAGCGAATGGCCGCCTTCGGGGTGCCGGCCGCGCCGGTCCAGAGCGTGGCCGAGGCGCTCGCCGGCGAGCAGGTGGCGGCGCGCGACATGCTGGTCGAGGCCGGCGGCGTGAGCATGCTCGGCAACCCGGTGAAGATCTCGGGTCACGAGCGCTCGGAGTTCAGGGCCGCGCCGGCCCTGGGCGAGCACAGCGAGGAGATCCTGCGCGAGGCCGGCGTGGAGCGCCGCCCCGGCTAGGTCAGGCCGGCGGCACGTACTCGAAGATCCGGCCGAGGTCGCGGAAGCCCACGGCCGCGTACACGCCCTCTGCGATCTTGGTCGACTGCAGGCTCGCCGTCTCGACAGCCGCGCGCGCAGGGCGTCGTGCAGCAGCAGCGCGGTCAGCGCGGTGCCCAGGCCCTCGGCGCCGGGCATGCTCCAGCGTGCCGACGTTGTAGATCCCGCAGTCGCCGTCGAGGTCGAACGCCAGCGCGGTGGCCACGCTCTCGCCGTCGAGGCGCGCCACCAGGATGTGGAACGCGTCGCGGTCCACGCCGCTGAGGAAGTCCGGCGGCACCCCGACGATGCGCAGATACTCGGGCCAGTCCAGGGGCGCGAGCTCGAGCTCGGGCCGGGGGACGCGGATGTCGTCCAGCGCCATCCCCATCGCGCGGGTGATCTCGTCGAGCGTGTAGCCGCGCCGCTCGAGCTCGTCCCGCAGCGGCTGGTCGCTCTCGTGCACCCAGGCTGCGAAGCGCGTCACTTCGGCCGCGGAGTAGGCGGCCTCCATCGCGCCCACGGCCTTGGCGCGCTCGGTGGCACCGAGATAGCGCTCGATCAGCGCGTTGTTGTACACGGCGCGCTCGGGCTCGTTCGGGAAGACGCCGCATGCAACCCCCGCTGAGCGCTGCAGCGACGCCCCGACCGCCCCGCGCGCGTACTCCTCCCAGGACGCGAGCATGGTCGCGGCCCCGCGCCGGTAGAGCTCGGAGTCGCTGAGCCTCAACCTTCGCGGACCACGTCGCGCGCCGCCTTGTCGTCGCGCAATCCCTGGAAGCGGGGGTGGCGCAGCCGCCCGTGCGCGGTCCACTCCGTGAAGCCGATCTGGGCCACCAGCTCGGGCCGCACCCAGGTCACGCTGCGCTCGCGGATCTCGTCGGGCGCGGCGAACGGCGCGGTCTCGCGGCGCGCCGCCTCGAGCTTGTCGCCGAGCTCGTCGAGCGTCACCTGGTCGAAGCCGGTCCCGACCTTGCCGGCGTAGCGCAGCTCTCCCTTGTCGAAGTAGCCGACGAGCAGTGCGCCGAAGCGCGTCCGGGCGCCGCGCGGCGCGGTGTAGCCGCCGATCACCAGCTCCTGACCGTGCTCGCACTTGAACTTCAGCCAGTCGCCCGAGCGAGCCGACGTGTAGGTGCTGTCCGCACGCTTGGCGATCAGGCCCTCCCAGCGGCGCCGGCAGGCCTCGGCGAAGTACTCCTCGCCGTCGCGGTTGCGGTGCGAGGTCAGGCGCACGTGGCGCTCGAAGCCGCGCAGCTCGCGCAGCAGGCGCTTGCGGGTGCGAAGCGGTAGCGCGCGCAGGTCCTGCCCGTCGATCCAGAGCACGTCGAACACGTAGTAGAAGACCGCGACCGGGCGGTGCCCGCGCTGGGCGAGGCGCTCGAAGCTGGTCTGCCCCCCGGAGAAGGCCACCACCTCGCCATCGACCGCGAAACGCTCCTCGCCGGCGCCCGCCAGCGCCTCGACGATCTCGGGATAGCGGCCGTCGAGCGAGAGGTCGTTGCGCGACCACAGCCGCGGTCGGCCCCCGTCCCGCACGGCGACGCAGCGGATTCCGTCGAGCTTGCGCTCGAAGATCCAGTCCGGATCGCTGAAGCGGTCGTCCGTGAGCTTGGCCCGCATCGCGTCGGAGCCCGCCGGCGGCGGGCCGGGGCGGAGCAGCGCCCGCTCGTCGTCCGCCAGGATTTCGAGTGCGCTCATGTGGGAGTTGTACCTAGCGGAGGCCGCTCGGCTCGGCTACGATCCCCTAGATGCCGCGACGCAGGCCCAACAACGTTCACGCCGCCTCCGTCGCGATTGCCGTCAGCAGCATCGTCATTACCACCTGAGACCTGCCTACACGGCAGGTCGAGTCCCGCTCGGGTCTCGGCAGGTGGCGAGCTCCTTGCGGGATCGAGAGGAGCAGCCATGGGATCACCGCAACGCCTATACGTCACCTTCAGCCAGACAGCGGTTCAGCCGTCTCCGCTCGACCGCATCGTCTCGACCTGCCGCTCGCGCGGGTACGAGATCTCGTCGCTCCAGTTCGTCGCGGCAGACCGGCACGGCCCCGGCTGGGCGCGCCTGACGGTCCGGGGCCGGCCCAACCGCCCCCAGCTGCTGGAGCACAAGCTGCGGGGGATGGTCGAGACCGTGAGCGTGACGCTCGAGGAGGGCTGACATGATCTCGGCAGTCCCGAACACGGAGGTGGCATGAGCAACAGCGCACAGCAGATGCCGGGGATCAAGCGCACCGAGCTCCAGCGGCACGACCTCAGCGTCCCCGGGTACGAGCTGATCCAGTACCGCGTCGAGATCGGCCGGGAAGCGCCTCTGGTCAAGCACTTCCATCCCGGCGAGGAGATCGTCTACCTGCTGGAAGGGGAGATCGAGTACTACGTCGAAGGGGAGCCACCGTTCTCCGCCAGCGCGGGCGCCGCCCTGACGTTTGCCGCCGGAGTGGTCCATGGGGCGCGGAGCGTCGGTTACGCGGCCGTGCTCGCCACCTACGTCGTCGAGAAGGGGAAGCCGCTCATCACTGTCGTGGACTGAGCGACCCGTTCAGGCGGGCTGGCGCGAGCGGGCGCCGATGAACTCCACGACGGTCTGCGTCGGCGCCCCGGGGGTGAACACCTCGGCCACGCCGAGTTGCTTGAGCTCGGCGATGTCGTCGAGCGGGATCGTGCCACCCACGGTCACGAGCACGTCGTTGATGCCGTTCTCCCGCAGCAGGTCCACCACCCGTGGGACCAGCGTCATGTGCGCTCCGGACAGGATCGAGAGCCCCACCGCGTCCGCGTCCTCCTGGATCACGGTGGCGACGATCTGCTCCGGCGTCTGGTGCAGGCCGGTGTAGATGACCTCCATCCCGGCGTCGCGGAGCGCGCGGGCGATGATCTTCGCGCCGCGGTCGTGTCCGTCGAGGCCGGGCTTCGCCACCACCACCCGGATCGGTCTCACCGCCGTGGTGGTCACGCGGCGCCCCGAGCCGTTGGGATTTGCGAGCCGGAGCCGGGGGAGGAGAGACGTTCGGCTCCGGCTCGCAGGAGAGAGCCGGCGAGCGCCTTGCGGCGCCCGAGCGGCTCTCCGTCGTGTCCCAACCCGATCTGCTCGGGTCCTGCCACCCGCCTGAGAGGGAGAGGGGCGGGGGCAAGCATCAGAAGACCGGTGTTTCGGTGTAGGTGCCGAAGACGGTCTGTAGGGCTTGGACGATTTCGCCCTCGCTTACGTGTGCGCGGGCGGCGTCGAGCAGGGGGTGCATGAGGTTTTGGGTCGCTGGCGGCGGCTGTTTTGAGTTGGGTGAGCGCGGTTTCGACGGCTGCTGTGTCGCGTTGGGCGCGGACGGTTTTGACGCGGTCGATCTGTTTTTGTTCGAGCGTGGGGTCGATGCGCAGGATGTCGAGCGGCTGTTCGTCGTTCTCTTGGTAGTGGTTGACGCCGACGACGATGCGTTGGTGGTCGTCGACTTGTTCTTGGTAGCGGAAGGCGGCGTCGGCGATCTCGCGCTGCGGGAAGTTGAGCTTGACGGCTTCGACCATCCCGCCGAATTGGTCGATCCTTGCGAAGTAGTCGTAGGCCGCGGTTTCCATGTTGTCTGTCAGCGCCTCGATGAAGTAGCTGCCGCCCAGGGGGTCGATCGTGTTCGTGACCCCGGTTTCGTGCGCGATGATCTGCTGCGTCCGCAGCGCGATCCGCACCGCCTCCTCGGTCGGGAGCGCGAGCGCCTCGTCGTAGGAGTTGGTGTGCAACGACTGCGTCCCACCCAGCACCGCGGCCAAGGCCTCGACGGCGGTGCGGACGATGTTGTTCAACGGCTGCTGCGCCGTCAGCGAGACGCCGGCGGTCTGGGAGTGGAAGCGCATCAGCAGCGAGCGCTCGCTCTTGGCGCCGTAGGTGTCGCGTAGCTCTCGGGCCCAGATGCGCCGCGCGGCGCGGTACTTCGCGATCTCCTCGAAGAAATCGATGTGCGCGTTGAAAAAGAAGCACAGCCGCGGCGCGAAGTCGTCGATGTCCAAACCGCGCTCGAGCGCCCATTCGATGTAGGTGAACCCGTCCTTGAGCGTGAACGCCAGCTCCTGCTGCGCCGTCGAGCCCGCCTCGCGGATGTGGTAGCCCGAGATCGAGATCGGGTGCCAGCGCGGCATCCGCTCAGAGCAGTACTCCACCATGTCCGTCACGAGGCGCATCGCGGGGTCGATCGGGAAGCACCACTCCTTCTGCGCGATGTACTCCTTCAAGATGTCCGTCTGGATCGTGCCCGCCAGATCCTCCGGCGCGACGCCCTGGTTCTCAGCCGCGACGACGTAGAACGCCAGCATGATCGCCGCCGGCGCGTTGATCGTCATCGACGTCGACACCTCACCCAGCGGGATCCCCCGAAACAGCGTCTCCATGTCATCCAGCGTGTCGATCGCGACACCCTCACGACCCACCTCACCCAACGAGCGCGCGTGATCCGAGTCGTGGCCCATCAACGACGGCATGTCAAACGCCGTCGACAACCCCGTCTGCCCGTGACCCAGCAGATACCGGAACCGCTCGTTCGTCTCCTCCGCCGTCCCAAACCCAGCGAACTGACGCATCGTCCACAACCGACCCCGATACATCGACGGATAGACACCACGCGTATACGGAAACTCACCCGGGAAACCAATCCGACCGGCCGCCGGCAAATCCTCCGCCGTATACAGGGGCGCGATCCGCTCATCCGAAATCGACGAGAACAACGCCTCACGCTCCGGCGACGCCAAGAACCGCTCCCGATACCAACGCTCCGCATCCGTCACCGACCGCGGCTCTTCGTGTAAAGGCGGAAGTCCGATAGTCGGACTATCTCATATCCCGGAGACGCAGTCCAGTGACTTGGCGCGAATGCGTCGAAGCGGCCTAGGACTCGGGGAAGTCGTCGGCCTCCGCGCGCAGCCGGCGGAGGATCGAGGTGAGCTCGTCGAGCTCTTTCGGACGGAGCGGTGCGGTGCCGAACTCCGTCGCGTTCAGAGCCTCGGTGGCGGCCTCGGCCGTGGTGCGGCCATGGTCGGTCAGCGTGGCGAGCGTGGTGCGGCGGTCGGTGGGATGCGGCGAGCGGGTGGCCAAGCCGCTGCGCTCGAGACCGTCGACCAGGTTCGTGACGCTCGTGCGGTGCACCTGGAGCCGGGTGCCCATCTTGCCGAGCGGCAGCGAGCCCCTGCGGCTGAGATAGAGGAGCATGAGCGCCTCGTAGCGGGGGAACGTCAGGCCGTGGGGCTTGAGCGTCTCGTTCAGCCGCGACATCAGCACCTGCTGCACGCGCATCACCGACGTGACGGCGCTCATCGACGGCACCGGCTCGCTTCCCCAGTGCTTGGTCCACTGGCGAGCAGCCTCCGCTATCGGATCGAATCCCGGCCCGGTCCCCACCGCACAAGCTTTCCACAGGCACGGGCGGCTACGCCCGCCTTGGGAATATCCACGGGCTAGCTAAGCTCGCCCAGTGTCCTACGTCGCAGGGGAAGCAAGACAGGAGATGCTCGACGCGCTCGGCGATGCGATCGATGAGCTCGCCGTGGCGCTGGCCGCGCTGGCCGGCGCCTACGAACAGCTCGTCACGAATCCCGCCGATCGGCTCGAGGAAGAGCTCTTCGGCCCCGTCCAGGTCGCGTACGGGCGCGCGCTGCGGACCCACTCCGGCTTCGCCCAGCGGCACGGGCTCCCGGCGCGCACGTTCGCTCCCGCGCCCCAGGGCCTGCCGTCGACCGGCGTCAGAGGCTTCATCGACAACGCCGTGACCGCCGTCGGCGAGGCCGATGCGGAGCTCGCCGAGCTCCAGGACTCGATGATGCCCGTCGAGGTGGGCGATCCCGAGCTCCGTGCGGGGCTGGCCGAGGTGCGCGAGCTCCTCAGCCAGGTTCCCGGCCGCGCGCGCGAGTTCACCCGCACCCTCGGCCGCTAGGCGCCGCGGCCCACCCGATCCGGGTTAGGGTGGGCTCGTGCTGGCGAGCTTTCAAATGCTCCCGGAGCAGCCGGCCGACGAGCTGCTCGACGCGGTCCAGTGCGCTGACGAGCTCGGCTTCTACGCCTGCTACAGCGCCGACGAGATCTACCACAAGGATGCGTGGCTGATCCTCGGCGCCGCCGCCTCGAGGACCGAGCGCGTCCGGCTGGGGCCGTGCGTGACCCCGATCTTCATGCGCGACCCGACCTACGTCGCCCAGCTCGCCGCGACCCTGGACGAGCTCAGCGGCGGCCGAGCAGAGGTGGTCTACGGCATCGGGAACATCGCGATGCTCGGGCAGTACGGGGTTGAGTGGCGAGGCACGCGCCCGATGGGTCGGCTGCGCGAGGCTCATTACGTGATGCGCACCCTGCTCGACGAGGGCTCGATCGACTTTGCCGGCGACTTCTACGAGTACTCGGGGGTCAGCACTATGGCCCGGCCGGTGCAGCAGCATCTGCCGCTCAAGATCGGCGCGATGGGCGGGCCGAGGTCGATGGAGCTCGCAGGTGAGATCGCCGACGGCCTGCACACGGCCTGCGCCTACTCCCCGGAGTCCCTGGGGTACGTGGTCGACTGCTTTGCGGCGGGCGTCGAGCGCGCCGGTCGCAGCGGCGAGGCGCTCGATCTCGGCGATTCGCTGCTGGGTGCGATCGCGGCCGACGGCGAGGTCGCCAGACGCGCCGGCAGGGTGCTCGCCGCCTTCTACATCCCGTCGATGCCGCCCGCCCTGTTGGAACGCCACGGGATCAGGCCCGATGAGGTGGCCCCCGTGATGGAGGCGTTCGCGGCCGGCGACGTGAAGCGAGCGCTGGCCGCGACCCCCGATTCCCTCGCGGACCGGCTGGTGGTGGCCGGCACGCCGGACGACTGGCTGCGCTGGCTCACCGGGACCTATGCCCCCTCCGGCATGAACCACGCCCTGGTCTCGTTCGCCGATCCGTTCACGCTGCGGACCTGGGCAGGCGTCGAGATCGACGGCCTGCCCAGCCTGGGCGATCAGGTGCGCCTGTTCGGCGAGTCCGTGCTGTCCGAGCTCGGCTGAAGAGTCCTCAGGCTCGCTCGTCGTGGTTCGCACCCTGGCGTAGGAGGAACTCGAGCGTCGCACGGTTGAAGGTGTCGGGGTCCTCGTGCAGCCCGGCGTGCGACAGGTGGTCGAACACCGTCAGCTCGCTCCCGGCGATCCCGCTGTTGAGCGGTTCGGCGAACCGTGTGGAGCAGACGAGGTCGCGTGCGCCGAAGGTGACCATGGTCGGAGCGGTGATCTCGGCCAGGGCCCCGCTCGCGTCGTGGGTGATCGCCGCCTCGGCCTGGGACAGGAACGCGTCCACGGGCTGGGCGGGGCGGCCACGAACGAAGTCCACCAGCGTGTCGACAAACTCCGGCCGTTCGACGTACATCTCAGGCGTGAAGCACCATGGGAAGATCGCCTGGATCACCATGTCCGCGACGGTCGGCATCACGGGCGCAAGCGTGCGCCATTGCTCGACGACGATCTTCAGGTAGTCGTCGCTGACGTGCCAGGCGCTGTGCAGCGACAGGGAGCGCACACGGCCTGGATGGCGTGCGGCGAGGTGCATGCCCACACCGGCACCGAGTGACATGCCCGCCACGTGCGCCCGCTCGATCCCGATGGCCTCCAAGAAGCCGGCGACCTGGTCGGCATAGCCATCTGTGGAATACGGACCAGCCGGCTTGTCGCTCTCGCCCGTGCCCGGAAGGTCGATCGCGATGCAGCTGAAGTGCTCGGTGTAGGCCGGAAGCTGAAACGCCCAGCAGGCGTGGTCCGCAGACAGGTAAGGGATCAGCAGGAGCGGCTCGCCCTCACCCTGCACGTCGTAGTTGATCGCGAGCCCGTCTACCTCGACCTGCGGCATGTTCGCCTCCTAGCTGTTGGTGCCGGTGGCCCACAACGTCATCTCACTCGACGAGCGTGATGAGCGGCTTCCCCTTCTCCACGACATAGGTGGCGAGCTCCGCGGCGTCGCCATCGCCGACATTCTTCACCGCGTGGACCGCCTCGGCGGGGACCATCAAGACCTCGCCCGCCCTGACCGTCCTCGGCGACTCCCCTTCGATCTGGTACTCCAACTCTCCCTCGAGGACATAGATGATCTCCTCGCCGGGATGAAAGTGCTTGAACAGTGGCGCTTCGCGGCTGATCTCGACGCGGTTCTGGATGACCTCTCGTCCGGGGGCACTCAGGTCGTGGCGCTGGAGATCTATCCGCGTGATCCCCGGCGGCTGCTGCGTCGGGCTGCTCATCTCAAGACCTCCTCTTCACGTGTACATGTTCCCTGGTCTCGGCCCGCGAGCGGCAACACCGCTACCGGGCTAGTTGAGCTGACGCTGCCAGTCCGGGGGCACGGCGCCCGCCGGGCCGGGTACGGGCTGGTCGGCCGGATGACTGTCGGGCGGGGCCAGGGCGGGACCTTCGAAGAACTCGCCGGAGCGGTAGTCGTAGAACCAGTCCTCGCCGGGCTCGAAGCTCGCCAGCACCGGGTGGCCCGTGGCCTTGTTGTGGGCGGTCGCGTGCTGGGCGGGGGAGTTGTCGCAACAGCCGATGTGCCCGCAGGTGGCGCAGCGCCGCAGGTGGAGCCACCACCCCGGAGCCGAGCCGCTCAGGCATTCCGCGCATCCGGTGCCGCTCGGCGGCACGGCTGGGTCGATCTCGTTCGTGATGTCAGGCATTCGACACGGCTCCTCAGCTCGCTGGATCGGCAGCCGGATTATGTAGCGGTGGGACAATCGCGGCATGCCTGAGACCAACGTCGAGCTCGCTCGGCGGGGCTTTGAGGCGGCGCTCCGCGGCGACCTCGACGTGATCGGTTCCCTGCTCGACCCCGACGTGAAGTGGCATGGGGGTGACCCGTCGGCGGAGGGAGCCTGCCGCAACCGGAAGCAGGCGCTTGACGTGATGGCCAGGGCGCGCGCCCGTCTGGGCGATGTCGAGCTGGTCGACGTGGTGGGAGTCGGCGACAAGGTCGTCGTGATCATGCGACCGCCGTCGGCCGAGGGTGGGCAGGCCGGGACCGTCGCCAACCTGTCCACCTTCCGCGACGGCAAGGTCGTCGAGATGGTCCATTACCCGGACCCTGACGAGGCGCTCGCCGCTGCCCGCGACTCAGGCGCCTGAGTGGAGCCCAGCCGCACCCGCCGTCGGCCCCGGCCCTAGCGGACGACGCGGTTCGCGGACGCCGTCGTCGGGACCGGGATCTCCCGGGTCGATGGGCGTCGAGCAGTTCGGCTTGCGGGGGCGTAGGCGCAGCCGCCACCAGGTGCCATCGGGAGTACGGCTGAAGAACAGTCCGCGGCCTCGTAGCGCGACCTGCGCCACGAGATGTCGGCGGGAGTAGCGATGCACCCTCACCGCGTTCGCCAGGCAGACGCCGACAAGAAAGGCTCCGGCTGTTGCGAGCCAGAGGGTCATCGCCCGATTATGACGCGCGGGCCCTTCCCGCGATGCGGGTTAGCGGGAGTCCCGCTTGAGCTCGGCGGCGATCTCGCCGAGCAGCTCCACCTGGCGGGCCTGCAGCTCCCAAGGCATGCCCGGGTAGTAGGCACGCGCGATCAGGTGGCCATCCGGGCCGAGGATGGACTTGAAGGCACGCAGGCTGTCGAGCACCTCCTCGGGTCGACCGACCACGCTGCCCCCGCGCAGCGGGGCGCTGCCTCCCCAGGGGTTGTCGGATGCCTCCTCGCCTGGCGGGCGGGGAGGCGCGGCGGCCGGTGGTCGCCCGGCCCGCGGGCCATGTGGCTCGGCCGCGTCGCCGAACTTCCAGCCGGAGTACCACTGATAGTCGCGGACCATCTCCCACGGCTCCTCGGGCCCATCCCACACGAACACTCCGACGTGCGCGTTCACGGTGAAGGGACGATCCAGCGACCTGAGGGTGCGGGCATGGCGCTCGAGGGTGTCGCGATCCCACGGCGGAATCGTCGCCAGGAACCCGTCCGCCAGGCGGCCGGAACGCTCCACGGTCGCGTCGACCACGCCGCCGAACCAGATCGGAGGACCACCGGACCGGAACGGCTTGGGCGTGATGCTGACTCCCGCATCGCCGACTCGACCCTCCGGCGACCAGGCCTCCCGCAGGACGGACACCGCGTGCTCGAGACGAGGCACCCGATCGGCCGTCGCCAGCTCGAAGCCGGCGAACTCCTCCTCGCGCCAACCGAGCCCGAGCCCGAGGATCAACCGACCGGCGGATATCAGATCGACCACGGCCGCATCCTCGGCAAGCCGGATCGGATGGGCGAGAGGGGCCAGCAGGATGCCGGTCCCAAGCGAGATCGTGCGGGTCGCCGCGGCGACGGCGGCCAGCAACACCAGGCTCGCGGGCTGGTAGCCGTCATCGACGAAGTGGTGCTCGCCGACCCAATAGGAGTCCAGCCCACTGGTCTCGACCAGCCCGGCCAGCTCGATCGCCTGGCGGTACAGCTCCGCGTCGTCGCGCTTCTGCGGGTCGGCCGGGTTGCGCTGGCACGTGACCAGACCGAATCCGAGCTTCAGGGCGTGCTCCTCACAGGATTGCTACTGCAGTCCGCCGCGGACCGAGGTGATCCGCTGCGTGTTGAAGCCGAGCCAGTGCATGCGGCCCATGTAGCGCGCGTGCTCGATCTTCAGGCAGCGGTCCACGACAACCGCGAGGTCGCCCTCCTCCGCGATACCCGCACCCTCCTCGTTGATCACGCCGAACTGGCACCAGAGGGCGCCCGCCTGGATCGCGACGGCCTCCTGGGCGATCGCCGGCACCGCGTCGGGAGCGCGGAAGACGTTGACGATGTCCACCGGCTCGGGCACGTCCGACAGGCTCGGGTAGCTCGTCTCGCCGAGGATCTCGCTCTCGCGCGGATTGACCGGGATCACCCGGTAGCCATGACGCTTGAGGTAGAAGCCCACGAAGTTGCTGGCGCGCAGCGCGTTCGAGGACAGGCCGACGACCGCGATCGTGCGCGCGCCGTGGATCAGGCGCTGGATCGTCAGCGGGTCTTGGTATCGCTTGAGGTCGGTCATCTCACCCACTCAGCGCCTGTTCGAGGTCCCAGATCAGATCGTCGACCGCCTCGATTCCCACCGACAAACGGATCGTTCCCGGTCCCACGCCGGCCGCCGCCAGCTCCGCGTCGCTCAGCTGGCGGTGCGTCGTGCTGGCGGGGTGGATGATGAGGCTCTTCGCGTCGCCGACGTTGGCCAGGTGCGACCAGAGCGTCACGCGGCGGATCAGGTCCTGGCCGCCATCCCGCCCGCCCGCGCAGTCGAAGGAGAACACCGCGCCCGCGCCGAGCGGCAGGTACTTCGCCACGAGCGGCGCGTAGCGACTGCCCGGCAGACCCGGGTGGGTCACGTTCGAGGCCAGCTCGTGCGATTCGAGAAACGCGGCGACCGCTAGCGCGTTCTCCACGTGGCGCTCCATGCGCAGCGACAGCGTCTCGAGCCCCTGGAGGAACAGGAACGCGTTGAAGGGCGACAGCGTCCCGCCGAGGTCGCGGATCGTCTCGGCCCGCAGCTTCATGAGATACCCGTAGGCCCCGAACGTCTCGTGGAACTCCAGGCCGTGGTAGGCGGGGGAGGGATCCGCGACCACCGGGAAGCGCCCGTTGGACCAGTTGAACGTGCCGGCCTCGACCACCACGCCGCCGATGCTGGTGCCGTGGCCGCCGATGAACTTGGTGGCCGAGTGGATCACGATGTCCGCCCCCCACTCGATCGGGCGACACAGGTACGGCGTGGCGAAGGTGTTGTCCACGATCAGCGGCAGCTCGTGCTCGTGGGCGATGACCGCGGCGGCCTCGATGTCGAACACGTTGCCGGCCGGGTTGCCGATCGTCTCGGCGAAGAACGCCTTGGTGTTCGGCTGGAGCGCGGCCCGCCAGGCGTCGAGATCGTCCGGATCGACCCACGTCAGCTCCACGTTCATCTTTCGGAGCATGTGCTTGAACTGGTTGACCGTCCCGCCATACAGCGCAGAGGACGAGACGATGTGGTCGCCGGGCTCGAGGAGCGTGAAGAGCGCTCCCGCCTGCGCGGCGATCCCGCTCGCGAACGCCACCCCTCCGACTCCACCTTCGAGGTTCGCCACGCGCTCCTCGAAGACGGCGACGGTCGGGTTCATGATCCGGGAGTAGGTGTTCCCGTACTCCTGAAGGTTGAAGTAGGCCGCGGCCGACTCGGGGTCCTCGAACACGTAGCTGGCCGTCTGGAAGATCGGCACGGCGCGGGCCCCGGTGTTGGGATCGGGCCGCTGCCCCGCGTGGAGCTGGCGCGTCTCGAATCCGAACTCGCGCGCCTCCTCGGGACGGTCGCGCTCGCCGGTCATGCCAGCTCCTTGAGAAAGCGACGGATGATCGGCGTCTGCTGCGCCTCCTCCAGCAGGAAGCAGTCGTGTCCGTACGGAGCCTCGATCACGTGCAGCTCGACCGGCTTGCCGAGCGCGCGCAGCGCCTCCTCGATGTCACGCGACCCCGACGGCGGGTAGAGCCAGTCGGAGCTGAACGAGATCAGCAGCGTGCTCGCCTTGACGTCTTCCAGCGCGCGGGTGAGCGAGCCGTCGCCGTATTCCCGCGCCAGATCGAAGTAGGTCAATGCCCGCGACGTGTAGACGTAGGTGTTGGGGTCGAAGCGCTTGACGAACGAGTCCGCCTGGTGGCGGAGATAGCTCTCGACCTCGAACTCCGGCTCGGTGATCGTGTAGCGGATGTCGTCGGCGAACTGCAGTCGCCGGCCGAACTTGTCGTTGAGCGCCGCGGCGGAGAGGTACGTGATGTGGCCGATCATCCGTGCCACGCCCATGCCGGCGCCCGGGACGTCGTCGACGTCGTAGCGGCCTCCCTGCCACGCCGGGTCGCGCATGATCGCTTCGCGGGCGATCGCGTTCCACGCCAGGCCCTGGGGGTGCAGCGCGTGCGTGCTGGCGATCGCCACGACGGCGTCGATCTGATCGGGATACGTGATCGCCCACTCGAACGCCTGCATCCCGCCGAGCGAGCCACCGGCCACCGCGGCGAGCCGCTCGACCCCGAGCTCGTCCAAGAAGGCGCGCTCGGTCCGCACCATGTCCGCGACGGTGATCACGGGGAAGTCCGGACCGTACGGCGTTCCCGTCGCGGGGTTCAGCGACGACGGCCCCGTCGTTCCGCGGCAGCCGCCGAGCAGGTTCGTGGAGATGACGAAGTAGCGATCGGTGTCGAACGCCTTGCCGGGACCGATCATCCCGTCCCACCAGCCGAGCGCCTTGCCCACCTCGCCGTCGCGGTCGTCGGCGCCGAAGCCGTCGCGGGTGCTCTTCTGCCCCGCCTCCGTCGAGAAGCCCGCGGCATGCGCGTCGCCGCTGAGTGCATGGCAGACCAGGATCGCGTTGTCGCGCCGGGGTGACAGCTCGCCGTAGGTCTCGTAGGCGATCCGGACCGGGTGAAGCTCCTGTCCGCAGTCGAGTGGTACGGGATCCGGCAATTCGAGATAGTGCGTCTCGACAGCCCCGACCGAGCCGGCGGCGAGTGCCGAAGTGTGACTCATGTCTTCATTTCGGATCGTCACCGACGTATATTCCTATTTTCCGGTCGGAAAACAACCTATTGGAGGGTGTACGAACGATGACCACCATCGACAACGGAGTCAACGTACAGGCCCTGCTCGACGCGCGCGAGGCCCTCACGGGCACGCCTGAGGGCGCCCAGTTCACCTGGCGGGCGTCGTCGAAGTGGCAGAACGGCGTGAGCAGCACCACCACGATCCAGAACTACTTCGGCCTCGGCGAGGAGCAGAGCCACAAGGCCGAGACGGTTCTCGACGCCGATCACCCGGAGGTCTTCGCCGCCCCGGACGCCGCGATCACGCCGATCGAGTACCTCCTCGTCGGCCTGGCGAGCTGCCTGACCGCGGGCGTGGCGTCGGTCGCGCAGAACCGTGGGATCCAGCTGAACTCGGTCGAGGCGACGCTGGAGGGCCACCACGACATCCGCGGGATCCTCGGCGCCGATGCCGACGTCCGCAACGGCTTCAACGACATCACGGTGACCTTCGACATCGACGCGGACGCCTCGAAGGAGGACATCGAAGCGATCGTCGCTCAGTCCCAGAAGCGCTCGGCGGTATTCGACGCGCTGACGAACCCCACGGAGGTCACTGTCGCCGTCGCCTGAGGGCCGCGCCATCGAGCGCTTCACCACTGTCGTAATAGGCGCCGGCCACGCCGGACTCGCAGCCAGCCACTTCCTCAGCGAACGGTCCATCGACCACGTCGTGCTCGAGCGCGGCGAGCTGGCGAACTCCTGGCGGCATGAGCGCTGGGACTCGCTGCGGTTGCTCACGCCCAACTGGCAGAGCCGGTTGCCGGGCCTCCCGTACGAAGGGGGCGACCCCGACGGCTACATGACCGCGGCGCAGGTGGTCGAGCTGATCGAGCGGTTCGCGGCGCTCGCCCGCGCCCCGGTCCGCACCGCAGACGAACGTGACCTCGCTGCGCCGCGTGGACGACGGCTACCGGGTCACGACGAGCCACGGTGAGATCGAGGCGCGCACGGTGGTGATCGCGAGCGGGGCCTGCAACCGGCCGTCGGTGCCGGCCCTCGCGGCCGCCGTGCCCTCGGACGTCGAGCAGGTGACGCCGTTCGGGTATCGCAACCCCGACCAGCTTCCGGACGGCGGCGTGCTCGTTGTGGGCGCGTCGGCGACCGGCGTGCAGATCGCCGCCGAGCTCAGGCAGTCGGGTCGGCCGGTGACCTTGTCGGTCGGCGAGCACGTGCGGCTGCCGCGCACGTATCGCGGCCGCGACGTGCTGTGGTGGATGGACGCGTCCGGCGTGTGGGACCAGCGCCACGACGAGGTCGAGGACCTCACACGAGCACGGCGCCTGCCGTCGCCCCAGCTCGTCGGGACCCCCGAGCGAACGACCCTTGATCTCAACGCGCTGACGGCGATGGACGTCGAGCTGGTAGGCCGCTGGGCATCGGTCCGCGACGGCCAGGCGCTGTTCTCCGGTGGCCTGCGGAACGTCTTCTCACTCGCGGACCTGAAGCTGCAGCGCCTGCTCGACGGGTTCGACGAGTGGGCTCGGACCAGTGGGGTGGACCTGGAGGTCGGCCCTCCCGAGCGCTTCGCCCCGACCGAGGCGCCCCAATCGCCGCGCTGGCAGATCGACCTTCGCAGCGGCGAGATCCGGACGATCGTCTGGGCAACCGGCTTCCGGCCGGACTATGAGTGGCTCGACGTGCCGGTCCTCGACGCGAAGGGCCACCTCCGCCACGACGGCGGCACCGTCGACAGCCCGGGCCTGTACGCGCTGGGCCTACCGGTGCTGCGGCGGCGCAAATCCACGTTCATCCTCGGCATCGAGGACGACGCGCGCGAGGTGATCGACCACCTCCACGGGTACCTGAGGGTCCCGGCAGCGGTCTAGGCCGGCGGATCGATCGCCGCGGCGATGTCGGCGATCAGATCCTCGGCGTGCTCGATCCCGCACGAGAGGCGGACCAGATCCTCGGGCACTGCTGCGCCAGATCCCTCCACGGACTGGTGCGTCATCGCCTGGGGAACCTCGATCAGCGACTCGACCCCTCCGAGCGACTCGGCGAGCGAGAAGATCTGAGTCGACGAGGCGATCCGGCGCGCGTCCGGATGCCTGAACGACACCATGCCGCCGAAGCCGGGCCAGCGCACGTCGTACACCCCGGGCGCCCCGGCCAGGTACTCGCTCAGCGCGCGCCCGTTGTCCGTGTGTGCGCGCACCCGAATGCCGAGCGTCCGGAGCCCGCGGTGCACGAGGAAGCAGTCGAGCGGCCCCGGCACGGCCCCCACGGCGTTCTGCACGAACCGGATCTGCTCGTGCAGCTTCGGATCCGACACCACCACAGCGCCGCCGACCGTGTCGGAATGACCGCCGAGGTACTTGGTGGTGGAGTGGACGACCACGTGGGCGCCCAGCTCGAGCGGTCGCTGGATCACCGGCGTGGCGAAGGTGTTGTCCACGGCCACCAGCGCGCCCCGCGCCCGGGCGACCACGCCTTCGATGTCGACCACCTTGAGGCCGGGGTTGGTCGGGGTCTCGACCCAGATCAAGGCGGTGTCGTCCCGCACGGCTGCCTCCACCGCGTCGAGGTCCCGCTGGTCCACGAGGGTGTGCTCGAGCCCCCAGCGGCTGAGCACCTTGTCCACCAGGCGGAAGGTGCCGCCGTAGAGATCGTCCGGCAGCACCACGTGGCTGCCCGCGCCGGCCACCGCGGTGATCACCGCGTGGGTGGCGGCCATCCCGCTGGCAAACGCGCTGCCGTGCCCACCCTCGAGCTCGCCCAGCGCGCGCTCGAGTGCCGCCCGCGTGGGGTTGGCGGAGCGCGCGTAGTCGAAGTCGCCTACGTACTCCCCGAGCGCCTTCTGCACGTACGTGGAGACCTGGTGGATGGGGGGGACGATCGAGCCGAAGCTCGGGTCGGGCTCGAGACCGGCGTGCACCAGGCGGGTGGCCAGGTGGGCTCCCGGCGGCACCTTCATTCTGCGAGCGCCTCGAGCAGGTCGGCGCGGGTGAGGATGCCGATGGGCTCGCCGTTGGCCGCCACCAACACCGCCTGCTGATCGCCCGCCAGCAGCTCGATCGCGGTGCGGACGGGCTCGCCGGCCGCGACCACGGGGAAGGGCGGCTCGAGGACCTCGGCCACCTGGGCGTCGAGCATGGACGGATCGCCGACCGCGTGGGCAAGCAGCCCGCGCTCGCCCACCGACCCGACGACGCTGTGCGGGTCGTGCGCCGACACCACGGGGAGCTGCGAGACGCCGTGCTCGTGCAGCAACCTCACCACGTCGCGCACGCGGCTGAGGCTGTCGACCTTGAGCAGATCGGGCGTCTGGTCCTCATCGTGCTTGTGCGCCAGCAGGTCGCCGACGGTCCTGGTGGAGCCGCGCTCGAGGAAGCCGTGCTCGGTCATCCAGGCGTCGTTGAAGATCTTCGACAGATACGAGCGGCCGCCGTCGGGCAGGATCACCGCGACCACGGCATCTGGGTCGAGGTCGCGCGCCACCACGAGCGCCGCGTGGAGCGCGGTGCCGCCGGAGCCGCCGGCGAGGATGGCCTCGGTGTGCGCCAGCCGTCGCGTGGCGAGGAACGAGTCGCGGTCGGAAACCGTCACGTAGCGATCGACCACCGACGGGTCGAAGGTCGACGGCCAGAAGTCCTCCCCGACGCCCTCCACGAGGTACGGCTTCACCGGTCCGCCGGAGTAGATCGAGCCGACCGGGTCGGCGCCGATCACCTGGATCGCCGGGTTCTGCTCCCTCATGTAACGGCCGACGCCGGTGATCGTCCCACCGGTCCCCACGCCGACCACGAGGTGCGTGATCGTGCCGCCGGCCTGCTCCCACAGCTCGGGGCCGGTGCTGCGGTAGTGGGTCTCTGGATTCGCCGGGTTGGCGTACTGGTTCGGCTGGTAGGCGCCCGGGATCTCGGCCGCCAATCGGTCGGCCACGCGGTAGTAGGACTCCGGGCTGTCGGGCGGCACATCGGTGGGCGCGACCACCACCTCGGCGCCGTAGGCGCGCAGCAGGTCGATCTTCTCGCGGCTCATCTTGTCCGGCATCACAGCGATCACGCGGTAGCCCTTCAGCCGCGCAGCGATCGCCAGGCCGGTGCCCGTATTCCCACTCGTGGGCTCGATGAGGGTGCTGCCCGGGCGCAGCAGCCCGTCGCGCTCGGCAGCGTCGATCAGCGACACGGCCACGCGGTCCTTGATCGAGCCGCCCGGGCTGAAGAACTCGAGCTTCGCGATCAGCGCAGGGGGAACGTCCGCGCCGAAACGCGCCAGGCGCACCAGCGGCGTGTTGCCGATGGTGTCGAGAATCGATTGGTCGATGTGGCTCGACATCGAAGGGAGGCCATGTTACGGGAGGCGCCGTGCGCGCTAGCGCGTGCTGCCTGCATCGAGAAACAGCTCGGCGAAGCGCTCGCCGATCATGAAGCAGGTGAGGTGGGTGAGGCCGGCTGTGATGTCCGGCATGATCGACGCGTCGGCGACGTACAGCCCGTCCACGCCCCTGACTCGCAGCCGGGCGTCGACCACCGCTCCGCTATCGGACGCTGGACCCATTCGGCAGGTCCCAGCGGCGTGGAATCCCGTGGTCACGTTGTCCGTCAGCCACGCGTCGAGCGACTCGTCGCTTGCCATCGCCTGAGCTTCCGGGACCACGATCGACGACAGGCGCGGACCGAGAGTGGATGACTGCAGAAGCTCGTATCCCAGCCGCGTCACCCATGTGATGCGCTCGCGATCGCGCGCGGTCGACAGGAAGTTCATGTGGAGTTCGGGCAGGTCGAGAGGGTCCGCCGACCGCGGCGCGACCCACCCGCTGGATTCCGGCCGGCCGAGCACGTTGGCCAGCGAGAAGGCCATGTCGGTGCCGGCCGGAGTGGGGAAGTTCAGCGACGAGGTCTTGACGATCGCGCCGAGGATGAAGAGGTCGCTCTCGGTGCCTTCGGGTCCACACCTGAGCATCACCTGGAAGCCATGGGTCGCCTCATCGGCGCCGTCGGACAGCAGCCCCACCATGCCGGTGATGGCATGGTCACGCAGGGAGCGACCGACCCCTGGTAGGTCGATCAGGCATTTCACGCCGACGCGCTCGAGCTCCGAGCGAGGGCCGATCCCGGAGTGGATCAGCAGGTGCGGCGACATGATGGCGCCCGCTGCCAGGACCACCTCGTCTGCGTCGATCAACTCGATCTGACCTCCGACCGTCGTCTCGACGCCCGTGGCGCGTCCATCTCGCAGCGCCACGCGGAGTGCTCTGCGGTCGGAGAGGATCGTCAGGTTGGCGCGCTCTCTGGCGCTCCTCAGGTAGGTGACCAGGGGGCTGGCCCGGACGCCGTCGATCTCGTTGCGCGGCAGCGGGCCGGCGCCGATCGTGCTCGGATCGTTGTGGTCCTCGATCATGTCGAAGCCGCGCTCCTCGCACGCCTCGAAGAAGGCGCGGAAGGTGGGCGACGTCTCCCTCACCGGGTAGCGGACGATCGGGATCGGACCGCCGCGCCCATGCAGCTCCCCGTCGAAGGCCGGGTCGTCCTCGAGCCGGCGGAAGGACGGCAGCACGGCCTGCCAGTCCCACCCGTCGTTTCCTGCCGCCGCCCATCCGTCGTAGTCCCGCGGCTGTCCTCGCACGGCCACCGCCCCGTTGATCAGCGACGATCCGCCGACCCCGCGCCCTCGCGGGTACGGAGACGCCGGCCGGCTCGTGGCGGGCTCGACGAAGAAGGCCTGCGCGCCCCAATCGTGGCTGGTCAGGTCGGGATTGAACGGATCCCGCAGCTCCGGCGGTAGGCGCTCGCCGTCGACGTAGTCCGGGCCGGCCTCGACGAGCACGACGTCGAGCTCTTCCTGTTCGCTGAGACGCGCGGCGATGACGCCACCGCTCGTCCCGGCGCCGACCACGACGATGCGCCGCGCGCTCATGCGGCACCTAGCCCGTCTCGTGAACAGAACATCCGTGTCTCCTGGTCTGGCCGCCACGTCGACCGGCGGGCGGCGGCCAGCATATCCACAGCGGGGTGGTCGTCAGGGCTAGCGCTTGTACGTGCCCACCAGGCGCGCCTGCTCGATCACGTGATCCTCGATCCGATCGAGCAGAGCCGCCCGATCGAGCCCCGGCTCGAGCTCCACGTCGTCGTCGAGCGCGTAGAGCCAGAAGTAGTAGTGGTGCGTCCCGTGCCCCTCGGGCGGCATCGGTCCGTTGTATCCCGTGTTGCCGAATGAGTTGGCGCCGGCGGTGGCGCCCTCGCCGCCCTCCGGAAGCTCGCGAGCGTCTCCCGCGATGCCGTACGCGACCCAGTGCGTGAATCCATCCACGAGCGGCGCGTCCGGGTCGTGTACCACGACAGCAAACGCCTTTGTCCCCTCCGGCACGCCCGACCATTCGAGCGGGGGAGAGGTGTCCTCCCCCTCGCCCGTGTGCCTCTCGGGGATGCGGTCGTGATGTGGGAACGCGCTCGAGCGCAGCTTCAGGTCCTGGACGTTCAGCTCCTGCGGCATCGGATCACCTCCTGGTCATCTTCGCCCGGCGCCATCCACGTCTTCGGCGGCGAGGGGGTCGCCGTCGGGGGAGAGCACGAACACCTCGACTGCGACGTCCGGGTCGATGTGATTGTCGCTCATGAAGGCGATCACCCGGCGTTCGAGATGTTTCTCGACCACCGCCTCCAATGCGGGTCGCATGATGTCCTGGAAGCGCCTGCGGGTCTGCAGGACCCAGTCCTCCTGGCCGTTCGCCGCGAGCTGGCGCTCCCCCTTCGTCAGCGTGTCCTCGAGCGTGATGAAGACCCAGGCGCCGCTGATGGTCGTCCGGGCTCTCGTGGGGCCTCGGCCGGTGTGTTCGGCCAGTATCTGCACGGCGGCGTTCGAGATCGCCGCCAAGCGCTCACCCGTCGTCTGGCCTGCGGCCTGATCGTTGGTTTGAGAGGACATCTAGTCCCTTCCTCGCCCCCGGCGTTGGCTCGTCGCGAGACAGGGGACGCGGATGATGCCGACGCGCGAGCCCTTCCCGCGTGCGTCCCCGGAGGTCCGCGGCGGACTGGATGACCGCGCGAGATAGTACAGGGACGCCTTCCCAGACCGCCTGCCCACCGCTCGCTTCAGACGGGCGGCGGGAGCAACGGGGGACCTCAATCGCGTTCCGCCGAGGACGGCTGCGACGGCAGGTTGCGCCGGGCGTTCCGCGCCGCCTCGGAGAAGCGCCGCAGCTCGCTTTGCGGCGCGTCGGTCAGCGAGCCGCCGCAGCCCGGACAGCTGTGCTGCCGGGTTGAGTTCTCCTCGGTGATCACCAGGCAGCGGACGCTGCAGCGTGGGCAGATGACGATGGGCATCGCGACTCCTTGTCGGTTGACTGCCGGAGTCCGCCGCCGACCCATCGGATCCGCGAGTCACGTCCCTCCTGCTGCGACAGCTATTGGCATGCCCGCTTTCCCTCGCTGCCAAACGAGCCACATGCGGGGCGGTCTCGTTTGGTTGCGCGCCCGGAGGGGTACTCTCTCGTCGGTGGCGAACCGCCGCGTGGACTCTCGGTCTAGAAACCGCCGGGACACGGCGTCGGGGCGTCACCGCGGTGCATCAGGGGGTCAGTCGTCAACCAGCCCGGGCTCGCCGATGCCGATCACGCCGGCGGCGCCCAACTCCGCGTCCTCGGTCTCGAGCCGCTCCAGGCCCGGCGTCGGCGGGCGAGGCGAGCCCGTCGGCAGGACCCACGCCAGCGTCGCCGCCGCCACGCACAACGCGACGGCCGCCCAGGCCGCGGTTACGTAGCCGCTCTCAGTGGGCAGGGACGCGCCCGGGGCCGTGTGGCCCGCCAGGATCGCGGCCGTCAGCGCGCTGCCCACGGAGAAGCCCACGTAGCGCACCACCTGGTAGAAGCCCATCGCGCTGCCCGTCTCCTCCGACGGCACCGCCGTGACGATCAGACCGGGGATCGCGGCGAACGTGAAGCCCAGACCCACGCCGATGATCGCCATCGTGGCGAACGCCTCCCACAGCGCGCGGTGCTCCAGGGCGAAGAAGGCGCTGGCGGCCGCAACCACCAGGCAGCCCGCGGGCAGCACGGCGCGGGGACCCAGGAGCCGCGTGGCCGTGGGCAGCAGGCGGCTGGCGGTCAGGCTCGTGATCGACAGCGGAACCAGGCAGAAGCCGGCCGTGAGCACGGTGGCGCTGAAGCCGAACCCGTTGGAGGACGGCACCTGAACGAAGGTGGTGACGACCGTGAGGTTCACGTACATCGCGATGCCGAGCATGAACGCCGAGGCGTCGGCGGTGAGCACGGTGCGATGGCGCAGCAGGCGCAGGTCGACCAGCGGCATGCGCGCGCGCAGCTGCTGCACCGCCCACGCCGCGATCAGGACACCTCCGCCCACGAGCAGCGACACGATCGCCGGGGAGCTCCAGCCCCAGACCTCGCCCTGACCGATCGCCAGCAGCAGCGCCACCAGCCCGCCCGAGAGCAGGAGCGCGCCCGGCACGTCGAGCTCCGACTCGCTGCCGGCCACGCTCTCCGGGATCACCGCGACGGCCGCCAGCAGGGCGAGGGCGCTGAACACCGTGCCGAACCAGAAGGCGGCGTGCAGCCCGCCATGCTCCGCGATCAGCCCGCTCACCGGATAGCCCACGCCCACGCCGGCGGCGGCCGAGACCGACAGCAGTGCGATCACCGGCCGGATCTTCGGTGTGGGCAGGCCATCCCGCGCGGCGGCCATCGCCAGCGGCACCAGGCCGAGCCCAACGCCCTGCAGCGCACGACCCAGCACCAGAACGATCAGCGACCCCGACAGCGCGGCGATCGCTCCGCCGAGCGTGACGACCCCGAGGCCGCAGATGAGCATCAGGCGCCGGTGTGGGCCGTCGCCGAGGCGGCCCAGGATCGGTGCGCTGATCGCACCGGACAGCAGGGCAACGGTGAGCGACCACTGCGCGTCGCTCAGCGACACGTGGAAGTCGGAGGCGATCAGCGGGATGAGCGGCGCACCGAGGGAGGAGACCACCGCCACGATCAGGGTGACCACCACGAGCACCGGCGTGAGCAGGCGCTCGCGCAGCGACTCGGCGCGCATCGATGCGGCTGTATCTGTTCTGGCCACGGCCCTCCCTGGGACGTACCGGAGGGTGACTCCGGCGAGCGCTACTCTGCTGAATCGGAGGAAACCTCCGTTTCCAGGTCAAGAGTACCGACGAGGTGAGAACCGCCGGCCCGTCGCCGGCGATCAGACAGGAGCGACGATGGACTACCGCCCGCTGGGACGCACTGGCGTCTCGGTCTCGAAGCTATGTCTCGGCACGATGATGTTCGGCGCCTGGGGCAACACCGACCACGACGACTCGATCCGCATCATCCACGCCGCGCTCGACGCCGGCATCAACTTCGTCGACACGGCCGACGTCTACTCCGCGGGCGAGTCCGAGGAGATCGTGGGCAAGGCGCTCAAGGGCCGCCGCGACGACGTCGTCCTGGCCACCAAGTTCTGGGGCCCGATGGGCGACGACCCCAACCGGCGCGGCGTGTCACGCCGCTGGATCATCAGCGAGGTCGAGAACTCGCTCCGGCGCCTCGGCACCGACTGGATCGACCTCTACCAGATGCACCGCCCCGACCCGCAAACGGACATCGAGGAGACGCTCGGCGCCCTCACCGACCTCGTCGAGCAGGGCAAGGTGCGCTACATCGGCTCCTCGTCGTTCTCGGCCGGTCAGATCGTCGAGGCCCAGTGGACGGCGCGTGAGCGCAGCCTGCAGCGGTTCCGGACCGAGCAGCCGCCCTACTCGCTGCTCGTCCGCGGCATCGAGCTCGATGTACTGCCCACCGCGCAGCGCCATGGCATGGGCATCCTCACCTACAGCCCGCTCGCCGGCGGCTGGCTGTCCGGCAGCTGGCACGCCGATGCCACGCCGACCTCACCGCGCCCGCCAGCGCCTCGTCGCCCGCTTCGACATGGCGCTCCCGGAGAACCAGCGCAAGCTCGAGGTGACGGAGCAGCTCGCGAAGGTCGCGGACGACGCCGGTGTCTCGTTGATCGAACTGGCGATCGGCTTCGTCGTGAACCACCCGGCGGTCACCTCGGCGATCATCGGCCCGCGGACGATGGAGCAACTCGAAAGCCAGCTCCCGTCTGCCGACGTCACGCTCGACGCCACGGTGCTCGACGGCATCGACGAGATCATCAAGCCCGGCGTGAACCTCAACCCGGCCGACACGAGCTACGGCGAGCAGGTCCTGGAGCCCAGCCTGCGGCGGCGCTAGCCGGAGTTCGCCAGGCGCGCGCGGACCAGCAGCACGTCGTGGTCGGTGTGCCTGGCGGGAATCACCTCCGCCGACGGCGAGCGGAGGGCGCCGGTTCCGTACACCTGCTGAAAGCCTGGCTTCTGGTGAGCGGATCTGTCGGTTCGGCTCCAGAAGCCCGCGGGGGCGCAGGACGGGCGACGGTTCAGATCGCCGCCGAAGATCACGGTGCGCGTGGCCGCGCGACGTGCGAGGAGTGCCCTCAGCTCGGCGCATTGCGGGCCGTTCGCAGCCACCTCGTCCGGCTCGCGGGTGGCCAGGTGCGCCGTGCACACATCGATTCCGACTCGGGTGGTCACGCACAGCCACTCGCGCCGCTCGATGTCCGCCTGCGCCTGGAAAGGCCGGCTGTCGCTGCTCACAATTGCTGCCTTGGTGAGCACAGCGTCACCGAAGAGCCCGCGACCGCCCGGCCGAATGCAGGGGAGGGGCCTGCCGCCGTAGATCACCCTCGAGAAGCGCAGGTGGTAGCCGGTCCGGCGGGCGATCAGCGCGACGTCACCCGAGCAGGCCTCGTTGAAGGTGACCGCGTCCGGATGCGCTTGGCGGATCCGGGCCACTGCCTCCTTCAGCACCGCCGGGTATGCCACCTTGCCGGAGCAACCGCCGAGACCGGACAGGCACAGGTTCATCTGCATCAACCCGTACGTCGAGCGCGCTGTCGATTGGCTACAGCCCGTCAGGGCGAGGGTGAGGGCGCAAGCCAGCGCCATGAGGCGTCTCACGCCTAGACGGACGCGAGAGCCCTGCTGGATCTTCCCCGGCGGGATCAATTCGAGGCCCTGCCGCGTCTAGTTCTGGCAAGGTGAGGTCCGTGCAGGTCGATGCGCACGCGTTCTGGCTGCGCGCGCCTGGCTGCGGCGAGATCCGGCCGGTCGCACTGCCCGAGCCCGGGCCGGACGACGTGCTGGTGCGCACCCTGCGCTCGGGCGTCAGCCGCGGCACCGAGACGCTGGTGTTCCGGGGCGCCGTGCCGCCAGGGCAGTACGCCACGATGCGAGCGCCGTTCCAGGAGGGGGACTTCCCGGGCCCGGTCAAGTACGGCTACCTCAACGTCGGGCACGGTGGAGCAGGGACCGCCGGAGCTGCGCGGCCGCACGGTCTTCTGCCTGTATCCGCACCAGACCGCCTACGTGGTGCCGGCGAGCGCGGTGACCGTCGTGCCCGAGGACGTGCCGCCCGCTCGTGCCGTGCTCGCGGGCACCGTCGAGACCGCCGTCAACGCCCTGTGGGACGCCGGCGCCACTGCTCGGCGACCGGGTCACCGTCGTCGGGGCCGGGATGGTCGGCTGCTGCGTCGCTCGCCTGCTGAGCCGCTTCCCGGCGATCGCAGGTCACGCTCGTGGACGTCGATGCCGGCCGGGCCGAGGTCGCCGCCGCGCTCGGCGTCGACTTCGCGCTGCCGGACGACGCCGCCGGCGATCGCGACCTGGTCGTGCACGCCAGCGCGACGTCCGCCGGGCTCCAGCGGTCGCTCGAGCTGCTCGCGCCCGAGGGCACGGTGATCGATCTCAGCTGGTACGGCGACAGCGAGGTCCGGCTCTCGCTCGGCGGCGCGTTCCACTCGGGTCGCCTCGGCATCCGCGCCAGCCAGGTCGGCACCCTCTCGCCCGCCCGCGGCGGGCGCCGCACGACTGCCGACCGGCTGGCGCTCGCGCTCGAGCTGCTGCGCGACCCCGCCTTCGACGCGCTGCTCACCGGGCAGTCCCGCTTCGGCGAGCTGCCCGAGGTGATGGCCCGGCTCGCCGCGGGGACGCCTGCCGGCGCTCTGTCACACCATCACCTACGACGGGGAGTAGACCGTGTTCAGCGTGACCGTCCGCGACCACATGATGATCGCCCACAGCTTCCGCGGCGAGGTCTTCGGGCCGGCGCAGCGCCTGCACGGCGCGACCTACGTGGTCGACGCCACGTTCCGGCGCGCCGCCCTCGACGCCGACGGCATCGTGGTCGACATCGGGCGAGCGGCCGAGGAGCTGCACGCCGTGCTGGCCGAGCTCACCTACCGCAACCTCGACGACGAGCCCGCCTTCGCGGGCATGAACACCACGACCGAGGTGCTCGCCCGGCTGATCGCCGATCGACTCGCCGAGCGGGTGCACGCCGGCGCCCTGGGCGACACGGCTCGCGAGCTCGACGGGCTGGTGGTCACGCTGCACGAGTCGCACATCGCCTGGGCGAGCTACGAGCGGCCGCTGTGACGGCGCTGCACGTCGTCGTACCCGACGGCATCGACGACCCGGCCCGGCCGAGCGGCGGCAACACCTACGACCGCCATCTCTGCCGCGGGCTCGACCTCGCAGCGGCTGGTCGGTGCACGAGCACGCCGTCCCCGGCTTCTGGTCGGAGCCCGACGCGGCATCGTTCGCCGCCCTCGATGGCGCCGTCCGGCGAGATCCCCGATGACGCCGTCGTGCTGCTCGACGGGCTGATCGCCTCGACCGCGCCCGAGGTGCTCGTGCCGCAGGCGCGCCGGTTGCGCCTGGTCGTGCTCGTGCACATGCCGCTCGGTCACCGCCCGCCCGACGACGCACGCAACGCGAGCGCGCGGTCCTCGTCGGCCGCCGCCGCCATCGTCACGACGAGCGCCTGGAGCCGGCGCCGGCTGCTCGAGCTGTACGGCCTGCCCGCCGACCGGGTGCACGTCGCCGAGCCCGGCGCCGGCGCCGCCGAGCCTGGCGACGGGGAACCGCGACCGGCGAGGCGCTGCTCTGCGTCGCGGCGGTGACCTTCGAGCAAGGGCCACGACGTGCTGCTCGATGCGCTCGCAGACGATCGCGCGAGCTCTCCTGGCACTGCGACGTGCGTGGGCAGCCTGGACCGCGACCCGGCGTTCGTCGAGGCCTGCGTCGGCGCTCACTCGACGCGGACTGGGCGACCGGGTGTCCTTCCCGGGACCGCGGACCGGAGCCGATCTCGACCGCAGCTACGCCGTCCGCGGACCTGCTGGTGCTGGCGTCGCGCGCCGAGACCTACGGCATGGTCGTCACCGAGGCGCTCGCGCGTGGCCTGCCGGTCATCGCCACCGAGGTCGGCGGGGTGACCGAGGCCCTCGGCCACGGCGCCGACGGGACCCGGCCGGGGTTGCTCGTCGCGCCGGACGACCCGGCGGCGCTCGGCGCCGCGCTGCGCGCCTGGCTCGGCGACGCCGAGCTGAGAGCGCGGTTGCGCCGGGCCGCCGGCGAGCGGCGCGAGTCGCTCCCCGGATGGTCGACCACCGCGTCCGTGGTCGCCGGCGTCCTGGCCGAGGCGTCGCGATGACGCGCCGACGCGATCCGCGTCAGCCGGGATGGCTCGCCCTGCGCGAGCCCGCCGACGCCGCGGCCCGCGCCCGCGACCTCGCCGAGCCCTCGAGCGAGCGCTCCCGGCGAGCGGCTCCAGGTGATCCACGACCTCGGCTGCGGCACCGGCGCGATGGGCCGCTGGCTGGCGCCGCTGCTGCCCGGACCGCAGCACTGGGTCCTGCACGACCGCGACGCGGACCTGCTGGAGGTGGCCGCCGCCGACGCGCCCGGCCCGGCCGCCGACGGCGCGCCCGTCACCGTCGAGGCGCGGCGCATCCGACATCACCCGGCTGCGAGGCGCGCGACCTCGCCGGGGCGACCCTGATCACCGCCTCGGCGCTGCTGGACATGCTGACCGCCGACGAGCTGGACCGGCTGGTCAGCGTCTGCGCCGGCGCCGGGTGCCCGGTCCTGCTGACGCTCTCGGTCGTCGGTCGCGTCGAGCTCGACGCCGGCGGATCCGCTGGACCGCCGCGTCGCCGCCGCGTTCGACGCGCACCAACGCCGCGCGACGGAGCGCGGCGGCTGCTCGGCCCGGACGCCGTCGACGTCGCCGCTCGAGGCGTTCGGCCGACTGGGCGCCGAGGTCCTCGTCCGGCCCAGCCCCTGGCGACTCGGCCCACGCAGGCCGACCTGGCGGCGGAGTGGTTCACCGGCTGGGTGGGTGCCGCCTGCGAGCAGGAGCCCGAGCTGGCCGCCGAGACGCGACGCCTACGCCCGCCGACGTCTCGCGCAGGCGAGCGCCGGGGAGCTCGCGGTCACCGTCGACCACGCCGACCTGCTGGTCCTGCCCCGCTCAGCCCGCTGACAGCGGGACGTCGAGCGTGTGGCGCGCCGCTGCCGCGCCTTCGTCGCCAGGTAGCGGGCGTTCGCGGCGGACAGGTGCACGCCGGTCGGCACCCGCGCGGTCACGGTCACCCCGAACCGGCCGAGCTGCCGGGCCTTGTCGGGGTTGTTGCTGAGCAGGGCGACCCGCGGCACTCCCAGCGCGTGCAGCATCTGCGCGGCGACGAGGTAGCTGCGCTCGTCCTCGCGGTGGCCCAGCGCGAGGTTCGCCTCGTAGGTGTCCAGCCCCGCGTCCTGCAGCGCGTAGGCGTCGAGCTTGGCGTACAGGCCGATGCCGCGTCCCTCCTGCCGCAGGTACAACAGGTAGCCACCGGAGTCGGCGATCCGCTCGACCGCCTCGCGCAGCTGCGCGCCGCAGTCGCATCGTTGGCTGCCGAACACGTCGCCGGTGAGGCACTCGCTGTGCGGCCGGACCAGCGGCATCGCGCAGGTCCTCGCTCGGAGGTGACCGGGGCGGCCCGATCGCCGAGCCCGAAGGCGAGGTGCTCGCTGGCCGTCGACGAGCCCGTCGAAGCTGAACACCCGGGCGAGGCGTGGTGTACCCGTCGGCGAACCGCAGGGGCAGCGGGACCTGGGTGCGGATCGTCGCGGTGGGCAGTGGCGGCATCGGTCGTCGCCGTCAGTCGGTCTCGAAGCGCGGCGAGAGCGCGTAGCGCAGCAGCACCACGTCGCCGATCTGGCGGACCTCGGCGAGCGTCGCGCGCCGGTCGGGGTTCCACGGGAAGCGGCCGTCGCTGACGAACCGCGGGGCCCGGGAGTCGCCGACGAAGAACGGAGCGACGACCAGCTGCAGCTCGTCGACGAGGTTGTCGGTCAGGAACTGGGTGTGCACCTTGCCGCCGCCCTCGACCATCAGCCGCTGCACGCCGCGCTCGCCGAGGTCCTCGCTGAGTCGCGCGCATCTCCACCGGCCGGCCGCCGTCGACGACGGTCGCCACCGGTCCGAGTCGCGAGCGGGCGTCGGCCACGCGGGGGCTCGCGCAGTAGACGAGCTTCTCGGTGTCGCCGGCGGTGAAGAAGTCGGCGCCGGGGTCGAGCTCCACCCGCTCGGTCACGGTGACCTTGATCGGCGACGGCGGCAGCCCGCGCGCCGTCCGCTCGTCGCGGCGGTCCTGCGAGCGCACCAGCAGCCGCGGGTTGTCGGTCCGCACGGTGGCCGCGCCGACCAGGATCGCGTCGCAGGAGGCGCGCACGGCGTCGACCCGGTCGAAGTCGGCGTCGTTGGACAGCTCGAGGCGCCGCGGCGCCGCGCTGCCGAGGTAGCCGTCGATCGACAGGGCGCAGCTCAAGCAGGGTGTACGGGCGGTCAGGCATGTGCGGCTCCCTCCCCGATGCCGGCGGTTCGACTGCCGTTCCGGAAGCCGGGTACGACGGAACCATGACCACCACGAGGACGGCGGCGCCGGGCAGGGTGGCGACGAGCACCATGACGCCGTAGACGACGGCGGTGGTGACGCCCTGGCTCGCACCGAGGCCGGCCGCGCCGAACGCCCACGCGGTCACGCCCTCGCGCGGTCCCCAGCCGCCGACGCTGGGCAGCACCATGCCATCATCACGAGCAACGCTATCGGCAGCATCTGCGACAGCGGCGCGCGTGGTGCCCGCCGTCCGCGCGGCGATCAGGAAGGTGAGCGCGTGGCCGGCGACGACCAGCGCCGAAGCGAGCGCGATGCCCAGCCACGCTCTCCGGGCGAGCAGCCCGTCGCGGATGTCGCCGGCGCGCTGCGGCCCAGACCCGCGCCGAGCGCAGAGCGACCGCGGCCGGGGCGCAGCCCGGCCACGAGCACGACGACCGACGCGCCACGACGAGCGCGATCGCCACCAGCGGCATCGCCGAGTGCACGGGCGACGGCAGCGCGAGCAGAACGACCACGGTCAGGACGATCTGCACGACCTGCCCGGCGAAGCGCTCCCAGGCGACGGCCCGCAGCCCGCGGCCGACGTCGCTCACGTCGCGCCCGTGGCTGACCCCGCGATGGACGTCGCCCACGACCCCGCCGGGCAGCGTGACGTTGAGGAACTGCGAGCGGTAGTACGCCGCGACCGCGGCGGGCAGCGACAGGTCGACGCCGAGACCGCGGGCCACGATCTTCCAGCGCCAGGCGCAGCACACCGTGGTCAGCAGCGCCGATGCGCCGCCGCCGCGGCCAGCGCCCGGGCGTCGACCGTGCGGACGCCGTCGACGAACGGGCCGGTGCCGAGGCGCCAGACCAGGATGGCGAAGCATCACGCGCGGTGGCCCGAGCGACGCGGCCCCACGCTCCACAGCGGTTCCGGCTCATCCCGGCACCCGCTCCGCGTCGAGGATGCCGCCGCCGGGCCGGGCCGGGACCAGGTGCGCTGCCGCTGGAACGGGCCGTCTCGAAGACCGACGCGAAGAGCCGTCGCGAACGCGATCGTCAGCGGCAGCACCAGGGCGAGCGAGACGAGGAAGGCCGGAACGCCCGGGCGCGAACCGGCCGGCCACGAACAGCTCGTAGACGATCGACGACGATCGGGGCGTGCGTCAGGTACAGGCTGTAGGACGACGAGCCGAGGCTGCGCATCGGCCGCGAGTCGAGCAGCGCGCAGGAGCGCCGCCGGGCGACCGGTGGCGAGCGCGGCGAGAAGGCACGCGATGGCCGGGCCCAGCGCGAGGTCGACCCAGAACAGGCGTGGTCGAGCGTCCACGCCGAGCCCTGCCACCAGATCGTCGCGAGCACCGGCGCCGCGGCGGCGAGCGCCAGCCAGGCCCACGGCCACGACCTGCGGGCCTCGCTCGCGCCGACGATGCCGGCGCTCAGGATGCCGATCGCGAACAGCGCGGCGAGGTCAGGCGCGGACTGGATCACGAACGTGTCCAGGCGGGCGACGTGCGGGCCGACGATCCCCACCGCCGCCACGACGAGCGTGACGCGCGGCGACCATCGCGAGGCGCGCCACGCCGGCGGACCATCAGCAGCAGCAGCGGGAACAGGAGGTAGAGCTGGGCCTCGACGGCCATCGACCAGAACGCCGGTTGGGGCTCGGCGCGCCGACGATGTTCTGCACCAGCAGGCCGTTGACGAGGACCGACTTCGACGCCGGGCACTCCGCTGCCCGGGTGCGGGACGACCAGCCACGCCACCGCGAGGCTGAAGGCGAGCGCGGCCCAGTACGCCGGCAGGATGCGCCGCGCCCGCCGGCGCGCGAACCGGCGAGACGCCGTCGAGCCGCCAGCCGTGGCGGGCCGGCGACAGGGCCAGCGAGAAGCCGGACAGCACGATGAAGACGACGACCGCGAAGCGCCCGTAGATGAACCAGCCGGCCCAGAACGGCGCGTGGTCGACCGGGTAGCCGGGAAACGCGCGCAGGAAGACGTGGTTGACCACGACGTAGAGCGCGGCCAGGCCGCGGATGCCGTCGAGGCCGGCCAGCCGCTCGCGTCGCTGAGTGGCTACGGCGGCGTCCACGGCGAGTCACGCGGCTACTGGCCGCCGGGTGTCGAGTCGAAGGCGCTGAGGAAGCGGTCGCGGAAGGCGCTCATCGGCCAGACCGGGCGCTCTGCGGCTTGGGCCGCAGGCCGGCGTTCCAGCCCCAGCCGGCGATCCGCTTCAGCACCGTCGGGTCGTGGGCGATGATCGAGATCGGCACCTCGTGACTCGGCTGCTCCCCGCTGACGATCGGTCCAGCGGCTGATGGTCGCCGAGGACGATCATCACGAGATTCGGGTTCTTGCCGTAGTGCTGGACGAACGAGATCAGGGTGTTCATCGTGTACACGATCGACTGGCCGTACGCCGCGCGTACGGCGGGAGCCGTTCTTCCGCAGTTACGCCCACGCCGCGTATCGAGAACGAGCTCCGTGCTCGTGTGCTTCACCGGAATGCGGTTGTAGATCGAGCCGTTGCCGACCTTGTTCCAGGGGATCATCCGGGGATGCGGTTCCACGGCTGGTGGCTCGACACCGTGTCGATCTCCGCGAACAGCGGGCCGGCGGTGCGTCTTGGCGAGCTCGAGGCGCTGCAGCGCCGCGAAGATGTACTGGTCGGGCATCGACGCGTAGGCGAAGGTGGGGCCGTGGTAGCCGACGTCATCGCGGTCGTAGATCTTGTCGTAGTGGTAGAACGACTTCCCTGCCGGCCAGGGGCGGTTGTTCGACGGCACGTCGTCGACGGTCCGCCACCCGGCGCGGTTGAACGCCTGGCTGAGCGTGAAGCGCCGCTTGCCGGGAGCAGCTGGTCGTAGCGGCGCAGGTTGTTGACCCAGAGGCCCGACTGCAGGGTGGAGTGCGCCAGCCAGCTGATGCCGCCGAACGTCGGCGAGGTCAGGAAGCCGCTGCGGGCGGAGAAGCCGGCGGCCTGCAGCCGCTTGGTCCCGCTGGGCGAGCGCCGCGTCGACCTCGGGCGCGAAGGAGGAGCCCTGGACCGCGACCTGGCCGTAGGTCTCGACGAACGACGAGCAGGACGTCCTTGCCGCGCAGGCCGGTCAGCAGCTGATTGGTGGGCGTGTCGCGCGAACGCGTCGTGGCTGATCTCGCTTGGCGAAGACCGCGTCGGTCGTGGATGTCGGCCCGCACGCGCGTTCACCTCGTCGACGACCAGGCCGGCGGAGATCGTGGAGGCGATCGGCGTGTGGGAGACGAGCTGCGCGCCGAACACCCAGCAGAGGACCCAGACGGCGCCGAGCCCCGCGACGACCCGCAGCGCCCACTGGCGATGGTCGGCCGCGACCCGGGTCACCCGCAGCATCGCAAGCGTCATGAGGACGAGTAGCGCCGACGACGCAGCACGCCCAGCCCGATCGACGATCAGGTTCGCCTGCGAGCGCCCGATCGAGTCGCGCAGCGTCTCGATGCCGATCCCGACGTAGCTCACGTCCTGAGAGGTGTCGAACGGCCGGTCGAAGGCGGTGAAGAACCCGATGTTGAGGACCTTCAGGACGACCACCAGCGCGAGCAGCCGGGCCGACGACCCAGGCCAGGATGCGCGTCGACCTCTGGCGGGCAGGACGAGCGCCACCGCGATGAGGACGAGGCCCTCGAGCGGGACCCTCAGGAACGCGCCGAGCCTGAGGAGCAATCGGCTGGTCGGGAGCGACGAGGGCGGCCCAGACGAGCAGAAGGGCGAGGATCGTGAGCACGCCGGCGATGACCGTTCGCGCGCCGCGCGCCGTCGGGCCCGGCCATCCGGGCCGGTCGGGTGGCGGGGTCCGCATCCGTGGCGTCGGCGCCGGCATCGGCGGCGGCGGCCCGGTGGCTCCACAGCCACCACACGTCGCGGCCGAACGACTCGGCGAGCAGGACGAGCGCGACGGCGAGCGCGGCCTGGGTCACGGCCCTGCGGCAGGACGTCCGCGGCCGCGATCGTCAGCACGATCCCCTGCGTCGCGGCGACGATCTTGCGCCAGTAGCGCGGCGGCAGCGGCTCACGCATCCACGGCAGCGCCCACCCGGCCGCGAGGAACGCGTAGCGTGCCGCGCCGATCGCGAGCACCCAGGCGCCGGCCGAGCGGGCGACGTAGACGCTGAGGACGAGGATCAGGAACGCGTCGACCTCGCCGTCGAAGTGCGCGCCCAGCGCCGCCGTCGTCGTGCGTCGCGCGACCCATCCGTCGACCGCGTCGAGCACGAGCGCGACCGCCGCGAGCGACACCAGCAGCGCGACCGGCACGGGCTGGCGAACGAGTCCGCGACCAGCGCCGCGACGCCGACGGCGAGCGTGGCCCGAGCGAGCGTCACCCAGTCGGCCGGCGCGAGCCGGTCGGAGCCCTGGTGCGAGAGGCCGCGCGCCAGCGCCACGTTCATGACTGCCGCGCAGGTCGAGCCCGACGACCCAACCGGCGGTGCCGAGGCCGCGCCGCTGAGCCGCGACCGCGAGCCGGCGATCAGCAGCACCTGGGCGATCATCCCGTCAGCGGGCCGGGTGAACCGCTCGCAGGTCGCGTGCGTAGAGAGGAGGTGGGCCGCCTTGGCCGCCGAGCCACGGGCAATACGCCCAGCTCAGCGACCACGGCCGCCACCGCGTGCTGGCGCTTCATACAATAAGTGACGCCGCCGCGCGCCAATCCTTCCCGTCCGGTCGCTGACATGCTGCCCGCGCTGAGGCGTCGAACCGCCGTGAAGCAGGACGAGCGCGCTCCGTTCGTCAGCGCCCTCCAGCGAGCCCGCGTCGCGGCGTACGCGCCCGGCGAGTTCGTCGAGCAGGAGAGCTTCATGCGCGCCGGCGAGATTCGGGCGCTGGCGAGTCAGGCCGGCATCGCGCCCGGCGTCTCCGTGCTGGACCTGTGCTGCGGAGTCGCCGGGCCCGGACGGTTCATCACGCGGGAGCTGGGTTGCACGTATCTGGGGGTCGACTACAGCGCCGAGCGCCATCGACATCGCCCGTGAGCGCGCCGGCGACCTCCCCTGTCGCTTCGAGGTCTCGCGGATCCCCCCGATCCCGCCCGGCCCGTTCGACGTGGTGCTGCTGCTCGAGACGATGCTCGCCTTCCCCGAGAAGGAGCCGCTGCTTCAGGAGATCTCCGCGGCGCTCACGACCGGCGGGCGGTTCGCGTTCACCCTGGAAGAGGGCCCGCCGCTCACCGAGGCGGAGCGAGCGAGCATGCCCGACGCCGACACCGTCTGGCTCACCCCGCTGCACGAGATGCTCACCTACCTGGAGCGGGCCGGGCTGGTCGTCCGCTGGCAGGAGGACTGTCAGTCGTGCCCACCGCGAGGTCGCGGATTCGCTGATCGACGCGTTCGCCGCCGATGCCACGGACATCGCCGCGCAGATCGGACGGCCAGGCACTGGACGATCTGCTGACCGCCCACCGGCTCTGGAGCGACTGGCTGCGGGACGGACGGGTGCGCAAGATCGCGCTCGTCGCCGAGAGCGCCTAGAACTCACAACGGAAACGAGGACCGTCAACGATGCATCAAACAGGACTCAGGCGAACACAGCTCGGTCAGACCACCCTCGAGATCACCCGCGTCGGGTTCGGCGCGTGGGCGCTGGGCGGCGGCAACTGGGAGCACGGCTGGGGTCCGCAGGACGACGACGAGTCGGTAGCCGCGATCCACCACGGACTCGAGCGGGGGATCAACTGGATCGACACCGCCCCCGCCTATGGCTGGGGCCACTCGGAGCAGGTCGTCGGACGGGCGCTGGAAGGCCTGAAGGAGAGGCCGTACGTGTTCACCAAATGCTCGCAGCTGGAAGGCCCGCAGCGGAGCATCGTGCGCAGCCTGAAGCGCGACTCGATCCTGCGTGAGGCCGCTGACAGCCTCGAACGGCTCGGGGTCGATGCGATCGACCTCTATCAGATCCACTGGCCGCTCCCGGCCGACGAGATCGAGGAGGGGTGGGCGGCGCTGGCGGAGCTCAAGGAGCAGGGCCTCGTGCGCCACATCGGCGTGTCGAACTTCGACGTGGCGCAGCTTCGGCAGATTCAGGAGATCGCGCCCGTCGAGACGCTCCAGCCCCAGTACTCGCTGATCGAACGAGATGCCGAGCGGGAGATCCTGCCCTTCGCCCACGAGCAGGGGATCGGCGTGATCGCCTACTCCCCGATGGGGTCCGGAATGCTGACCGGGGCGATGACCCGCGAGCGGATCGCGGGGCTGCCCGAGAACGACTGGCGCAAGCACGACGCGCGCTTCAACGAGCCGCAGCTGTCGCGCAACCTCGATCTGGTCGAGCGCCTCGCAGGGGTCGCCGACCGCTACGAGACCTCACCGGGCGCGATCGCGGTGGCCTGGACGCTGGCCAACCCGGCGGTGGACGGCGCGATCGTCGGCTTCCGCCGCCCCGACCAGGTGGACCCGATCCTCAGCGCCGCGAGCCTCGCGCTCACCGACGAGGACCTCGCCGAGATCGAGGGAGACGCTGCTAGCGGCTGAGCTTGAAGCGGTCGCGGTATTCGGCGGGTGAGACGCCGAGGTGGCGATGAAACGCGCGGCGTAGTACTTCGGCGCTGGCGAAGCCGGAGGATTGGGCGACGGCTTCCAGTGAGGGGGCCCCGTCTTCGAGCAGGTCTCTTGCCCGTTCGATACGCAGTGTCTCGACGTACGCGGCGGGACTCTGGCCGACCTCGCGGTGAAATGCGCGGGTGAATGACCGTTCGCTCATCAGCGCGCGCTCGGCCAGCTCGGGCACCGTCAGGTTCTCTTCCAGGTGGCCGGCGATCCATGCCTGGAGCTCGCGGAGCTCGGGTCTTGTCGCTTGTTGGGCTGAGAGGGCGCTGCTGAATTGGGACTGACCGCCGGGGCGTTTCAGGAAGACCACCAGCTCGCGAGCGGCGGCTAGCGCCGCCTCCGGACCGAGGTCTTCCTCGACCAGCGCCAGAGCGAGGTCGATCCCGGCGGTGATGCCGGCTGAGGTCCACACCGCGCCGTCGTTGATGAAGACTGGATCCGGGTCGACCTGGACCCGCGCGTACCTGCGAGCGAGGTCATCGCAGTGGGCCCAATGGGTGGTTGCCCTGCGGTCATCGAGCAGCCCCGCGGCCGCGAGCAGGTACGCACCGGTGCATATGGAAACGGTGCGTCGCGCGCGTCGGGACGCCCGGAGAACCCAGTCGACGATTGCCTGGTCTGCGATGGCGGCGCGCGCCCCAGGTCCGCCCGCGACCAGGAGCGTGTCGTGCCGCGGCGGCGGTTCAGGCAGCGGCACGACGCCCAGACGCTGGCCGCTGTCCGTGGTGACTGTCTCGGCGTCGCTCGGCCCCACGACGGTGACCTGGTAAGCGTCCGGAACCTCGATCGATACGTGATGAAAGACCTCGATAGGGCCGAGCACGTCGAGCGACTGGCAGCCCTCGACGGCTAAGACGAGCATCTTGCGGGGTCGCGGCATCACCACATCATGCCGCCAACGCCGATTGGCGCCAAGGACGGATATCCAACGAATCCCGCCAGGCCGACGCGTGGACCTTCCCGTTGGCCCAAATCGTGGGGTATCGGACCTAGGCGCCAGCATCCAGCTAGGCCAAGCTGACCGCAACGTCACGCAACGCCTGGAGGCATCGATGCAGTTTCACCGTCACAACCACGCCACTCACACAGGCCACCCCGACAACTCGAAGCACACCGGAGGCTGGCTGCTGGCCATCTTGCTGGTCGCACAGCTGATGGTCATCCTCGACATCACGGCGGTCAACATCGCCATGCCCAACATCGCCAAGGATCTGGGGATCAGCGGCACCAACATCAGTTGGACGATCACCAGCTACTCGCTCGTCTTCGGCAGCCTCCTGCTCCTCGGTGGCCGCGCCGCTGACTTGCTCGGACGCCGCCGACTGTTCCTGACCGGTCTGGGCGTCTTCACCGTCTCATCGCTCCTGTCGGCAATGGCCGGCTCAGGGGCCGCGCTGTTCGCCGCCCGGGCGGGTCAAGGCCTGGGGGCAGCGATGCTCTCGCCCGCAGCCCTCTCGATCATCACCACGGCGTTTCACGGTCAGCAGCGCGCCAAGGCGCTGGCGGCGTGGGGCGCAATCGGCGGTGCCGGCGCCGCGATCGGCGTTCTGCTCGGCGGCGTCCTCACCCAGCTGGTCGACTGGCGGATGATCTTCTTCGTCAACCCGCCGGTCGCGATCGCGCTCGCGATCGCAGCGACCAGAATCGTTCCCGCCGACACCAAGCGGCCACAGTGGAAGGGCCTCGACCTTCGCGGCGCCGCCGTGGTCACCGCGAGCATTGGGACGATCGTCTACGCGATCACCCAGGCCGACCAAGCGGGCTGGACCTCGGCGCAGACGCTCATCATGGGAAGCGCCGGACTGGCGGGTCTCGGACTGTTCGCCGCCTGCGAGCGTCGTACCGAGCAGCCGCTGCTCAGGATCGAGCGACTCCGCGACCGCGCCGTCTCCGGCGGAATGATCCTGATGCTGCTCGGAGCCGGGCTCATCTTCGGGCTGTTCCTGCTGTGCTCGCTCTACCTGCAGCTCGTCCTCGGCGAGGGGCCTCTCTCGACCGGGCTGTCCTTTATCCCGCTGGCTCTCGCGGCGGGAGCCGGGGCACACGCCGGCGGGCACCTGATCAACCGCCACGGCGTCCGGGGCCCACTGGCGGCCGCATTCGGGATCGCGTCGGTCGGTCTCCTGCTGCTCTCAAGGCTTGGACCGCATGGCAGCTACGTCCAGGACATCCTTCCCGGCATCCTGATCGCGGGCTTCGGACTCGGCATCGCGACCGTCGCCATCTCGGTCTCGATCCTCACCGGCGCCGGCTCTGAGGAGACCGGGATGCTCTCCGGCCTGAACTCGACTGGTCATGAGATCGGCGGGACGCTCGGTATCGCGGTGTTCACCAGCATCGCTGCTGCCGTGAGCGGCGGCCTCACCGGCTCAGGCGGAGCGTCCGGCATCGCGGACGCGTTCCTCATCGCCGCGCACGTCGCGGCCGTGGGCAGCATCGCAGCGCTGATCGCCCTACCGGCCGCCCGTGTCTTCCTGCCAAAGCTGCGGCTCAACCCGCAGGCGATGGCAATCCACTGAGCACACGCTCAGGCGTGACGTCCACTCCTCCGGCCCCGGTCACCCCCGGGGCCGGAGGCTTTACCGATAGCTCGGGTGGCCTTCGCGGCCTCACACGGCGATGACGATCTTTCCTCGGGCATGTCCTTCGCCCTGGTGCCGGAGAGCATCAGGGACCTCACTCAAGGCGTAACGGCGATCGATCACTGGCGCGACCTTTCCGGCCTCGACGAGATCCTTCAGCACAGCCAGGTCGTCTCTGTTGTGCCTCACGACGAACACGCGCATCCGCTGGCGCACGAACGGCGAAAGCAAGAGCGCCTTGGCCTGACGGCCGAGCCCGAACCAGCGACCAAGGTCTCGACACGCCGACCACGACGTAGGTGCCGCGGCGGGTCAGCGCACGCCGGCAGTCTGACAACGAACGGCTCCCGACCATGTCGAGCATCACGTCGTAACGCTGCTCGGTTTGGGTGAAGTCTTCCTTCGTGTAGTCGATGACCTGGTCCGCGCCAATCGATCGGACCAGGTCGACATTCCTCGTGCTGCAGACGCCGGTCACGTCCGCTCCGAACGACTTCGCGATCTGCACTGCGAACGTGCCGACCCCGCCCGACGCACCGTTGATCAACACCCTTTGGCCCGGACTGGACCTTCCCCTGATCGCGAACGGCGTTCGAGGGCGGTGAACGCGGAGTCTCCAACCGCCGCCGCCTGCTCGAACGTGAGGTTGGCCGGCTTCGGCAGGAGGTTGCTCTCCGCAGCGCACGCATAGTCGGCGAAAGCGCCTTTGCACCAGCCGAACACCTCATCGCCCGGACCGAAACTGCTTCACGTTTCTGCCGATCGCCTCGACCTGCCCGGCGATGTCGAGTCCCGGAATCTCGCGCCTCGGCCTGCGCAGGCCGATCCCCAAGCGCATGACGTATGGAACCCCCCGCAGCAGATGCCAGTCGCCGATATTGACGGCCGCTGCGCGCACGCGTACCAGCACCTCATCGTCCTTGACGACAGGCTTGTCGATGTCCTTGAGCTGCAGGACATCAGGTGAGCCGTACTTGTCTTGGACGATCGCCTTCATCAGCCCGACCCTATCTTCCGGGTGCTCGGCGGGGCGCTCGGCCGGCAGCGCGCCCAAGGAGCAGAAAGGCCCGCCTTAGCGGGCCTTTCCTGTCATGCGGATGAGAGGACTCGAACCTCCACGGGGTTTCCCCCACACGGACCTGAACCGTGGCAATGGGGTATCCGATACGTCCAGCGCTTCTAATTCGCTTTCTAGAGGGGTTCGCGTCGACGGTCTGGAGGCATTTTTCGCGGCGTTTGTTCTCATGGATGTTCTCACGCGCCTTCTCGAACACCTCGAGCGGAAACCACCCCCGTTCGCTTCTGCTTCGCATGGAACCGCGAAGCCGCGGTCGGCGGTGCGCCCGTTTGGGCTGGCAGGCGAAAGGAGAAGCGCGGGAGCGGCGGTCGCAGCGTCCCAGTCGCATGGACGCAGGAGCCACGTCGACGAATGCGGCGACGAGTCCGGGCGGATGGTCCGCACTTGCATGACAGAGTGGAGCGACCGATGGCCTTCGACATCGAGGCTTGGAGCGACTACGGGACAGCGATTGTCGGCGCCGCGGCCACGCTGGTCGGCCTGCTGTTCGTCGCCGTCTCGGTCAATACCGCGTGGTTCTCGTCGTCCAAGGAGCACCGAGGCCGCGCCGGCCAGGCCCTCGTGCTCTTCGTCGTCCCGCTGGTGACGAGCATCATGCTGCTGATTCCCGGACAGAGCACCACGGCCCTTGGCATCGAGATCGTTGCGTCCGGTCTCCTCGCGGGCCGCGTGCTCCTCGCGCTCGGCAGCCCGAGAATCAAAGGACGAACCACGAGCCATCGTCGCTCATCGACCGCGCATCTCCTCGCACGCTCATCACCCTGGCGCTGATTGTCTGCGGCGCGTCGTTGATCGCCGGGCAGTTCGGTGGCCTGTATTGGCTGGCCGGCGCTCACGTCGGCGCCCTGCTGGCAGGCCTCCTCAACGCCTGGGTTTTCCTTCTTCGTCGCAGGCGCTCATACGGATGAGTGATCGCTCTCGCTAGGAGCACGTGCCGCAGCGGCGATCCGATGGGCCCCGCTATCGAGTTGGACCGAGAAGCAGTAGCTACAGCAGAAGCGCGTGGGGCGCGTCAGTGTCCGTTGAGGTGGATCGCCCCGACCTCGTGGAGGCCGTCGAGCGCGAGCTGCACCGCGAGGGCTGCGAGGAGGAACCCAAAGACCTTCTCGGTGACGAGCATCCGGCTCTCGTCGAGGTGGTCGCTGACGTGGTTGGCCCAGCGGAACACGACGACGTCGAGCGCGAGCACGATCGCCAGCAGTCCGACGGCGAGCCCGAAGTAGCTGACCGATGCGGCCTCTGCGGACACCGTCATGAGCGCAACGATGCCGGCCGGGTTGAGGACGTACGGAATGGCTAGTGGGTAGACCGCGAGGCGCATCGGGTCCTGTCCCTTCAGCCGGTGGTGGAGCTTCTCGGGATCGCCGGGGCCGAGCACCATGAACACGGCGATGATCACGAGGATCAGGCCGCTGGCGATGGACAGCGAGCCGATCGTGAAATGCAGCAGGCGGCGCAGCACCTCACCCAGGGCCAGCAGGAGCACCGACACGATGGCGGCGGTCGTGAGCATCTTGCGCGCGACGCGGCGCTTCGTCGCGTCATCCATGTCGGCGGTGATCTCCAGGAACGGCACGAGCGCGATCTTGGGGCCGACGCCGATGAGCAGCAGCAGGAACAGGTCAGCGGCGACGGTGAAGGTGATCGACTTGTGGTCCACGGGCAGAGCTCCGAGACGGTGCATTCCACCTGGCCCCCGCTTCCGGCGCATCATCCGTTTGGGGTGACCCGGCGACCGCTGCTCGCTCGCCTCGCACAGAACGTGGCTGGGCGGACCCAAACATGCAAACCGTAGGAATCGGACGTACGATCTCGCTGGGTTGACCTCGCGTGACCGACTTGGCCTTCGCCCCTGACGCGGTCGATGCGAATCGCAGCGGGCTAGGCGGGTCTAGACGAAACTCGTCACGTCTGGCCTCGTTCCCCGGCGAGGCGTTCGGCGGCTGCACGGGCCTCGTCGACCTCGGAGATCGTAAGGGGTGCGATCAAGTCTCGGACCCAGACGATGACCCATCCCTCGCGCTGTTGAAGGTGTACCTGGTTCCCCGCTGCTCACACGTGGCGGGCGTCCGTCTCGTTGCCGATTTCCGCCGGCACCCGCGCCTCCAAACAGGGCCGCCTTAGCGGGCCCTTCGTGCGATGCGGATGAGAGGACTCGAACCTCCACGGGGTTTCCCCCACACGGACCTGAATCGTGTCACGGGGGTGTTCGCAGTTTTCGGCTCGTCCAGATTGGCTTTCTAGAGCCAAATCTCTGGACAGGCTGGACGCATCTGGCGAGGCATTTGTTACCGCGTTTGTTACCGCGAGGGTCAGAACCGCTGGTCTGTCCGTTCGGCTCGACCTCGGCTTCGCGCGGCGTCCAGTGCCTCAGCGCTTCCATCCGCCTTCGGCGCCGGCCAAGACGCTCAGCCCGTCCGGCTCGTCCAGCTCCATCTCAACCGTCGCGGCCAGCGCCGCCAGCCCGTGGTAGTGGGTGATCGCCATCACGAGCTCGACAAGCCGCCGGGCGCCGAGCGCCGCGTGGAGCTCCGCCGCCGTCTCGGCGCTGCCGCCGTTGTCGCGGACGATCTCCTCGGTCAGCCGGTACACAAGACCCTCGACCCCCTCGGCCGCACCCTTAGGATCGACGGCGACGGCCACCTGCTCCGAGGTCGCTCCGACCTTGCGCGCGATGGCCTCGTGATGGGCGCGCTCGTACTCGCACCGATCGAGCGCCGCGACGCGCAGGATCGCCAGCTCGCGCAGAACAGGGTCGAGTTCCAAGCCCGCCAGCAGCACCGCGTTGTAGTCGACGTAGGGCCAGAAGGCCGACTCCGCATGGGCCAGCATCCGGAAGACGTTGAGCGGCGGGACCACCTCGAGCGCTCGGCGCATTGCCGGCGACGCGTTCCCGGGGTCCACGTAGGGGATCCGGGCCATCGTCAGCGCGATCTCAGCTCGGGTCGCCGGGCACCGAGGTCGCGCGTGAGCGCACCCACGCCCTGCGCTCCTCGTGCGGCGTCGCCGCGTAGTCGCTCATCGCGTGACGCGCCCTCGTCGCTCAGCATCGTCGTGAGGAACGCATCGGCCTCGACCCGCAGGCCCTCGCTGAGCGGCAGCGATGCGCCGCGCAGGACGCTCGCTTCGCCGCGGCCAGGGCGACCGGCGACTGCCGCGCGAGCGACCTGGGCCACTTCCAGGGCGCGCGCCCTCGCGTCGTCGGCCAGCTCGCTCACGAGCCCCAGCGCGAGCGCCTGATCCGGCGAGACGATCCGGCCGCGCAGGATGAAGTCGAACGCCGGGCCGGCGCCGATGATCCGCGGCAGGCGCTGCGTCCCGCCGCCGCCGGGGATGATCGCCAGCGAGACCTCCGGGAAGCCGATCGAGAAGTCGCCGCGCTGCGCGATCCGGATGTCGCAGCCGAGCGAAAGCTCGAGACCGCCGCCCATGGTGTCGCCGCTCATCGCCGCGATCACCGGCTTCTCCAGGTCGCTGAGGTCCTGGACCAGGGCGTGGTAGCCGTCGTTGACGTCGGTCCCCAGCGCCCGCATCCCGTCGCGGTCCTTCGCGAGCGCCGCCAGCTCCTCGACGCTGTAGTGGGTCAGGTACTGATCCGGCCGGTCCGCCGGTCAGGATCACCACGCGAACCTCGGACTCGCGCCAGGTCGGGATCAGCGGCGCCGAGCTCAGTCGGCGCCCTCGCCGACGAAGTAGTTCATCGGCGCGTTCGTGTACGACGCGACGACGATCCCACCGTCGTGCTGCTCGACCTCCCAGAAGTCCATCGGGGCAACGTAATACGGCGGCCATCGGCTCCGCGAACCTCAGGGCCTCGTCAACTGGAGATCTCCCAGGCGCGAGCCCGGGGTGGGGCGCTTATTTAGATGGGCCACAAAGAACCCCGCTCTCGCGGGGCTTCCAGTGCGCCCAGGGAGACTCCAACTCCCAAGGGCCATACGGCCCGCAAGGCCCTCAACCATGTCAGGGGCCTGTCAGCGGCGGGCGTCGTCCAGCCGCATCGTAGGGGGCAGGTGCCGACTTCAGGCGAAGACCATGGCGATCCCTGCCCATTTAGCGCGGAGGGCTCCGCGCCGCCTGGCTAGGCGACGATCTCGGGCGAGGCCAGTCGGCTTGGGTGGGGACCGAGGTGGGTCCGCTCCCAGGTCGCGAGCAGGCGGCGATCGCGCCCGCGTCGCGGCCGGCCCGCGACGACGAGGATGTCGTGTTCGGACGCGCGACGCAACGCGTCCGCCCAGCAGCGTGTTGCCCAGTACTGGGCTGCGATGTCGTGGGGAAGGAGCGCGGCGGACACGCGCGCGGCCTCGGAGGCGCGCCTGGCCGAGCCGTCCCTGAGCTCAGCCGCCGTGATCAGGCCCGTGAGCGGAGCCCAGTTGGAGATCAACGGAAGGCTGGCCACGCATGCAATCGTCACCCGCGCGGGTCTACCGGCAATTCGGTTCAGCAGCGCATCAACCGCGTGGGCGTCGAGATCGGCCGTCTCCGAGACCAAGATCGCGGTGATGGCGGCGGGGCCGCTCATGACGCTCCTTGGCCCGCGAGGCGAGGGACCAGCGCGCCGATGTTGCCCGCGTCGAGTCGCGTCCGCTCGTGATCATCGAGGAACCGCAAGCCGGGAGCCGGATCGCCCGGCTCGTCGGGCATCGGCAAGTACGGCCAGTCGGTGCCGAAGACGATGTGGTCGGCCGGCGACGAGCATCGCGGCGGCGCGATAGGCGCAGCTCGTGGTTGGCCAGGCCCGGTGTCGTAGTACAGGCGCGAGAGGTAGTCGAGCGCGCCCGCCGGCGCCGCCTCCGCCTTGTCCGGCTCGCGGGCGGCCAGCGAGGCGATGCGGTGAGCGAGGATCGTCGTCGCGCCGCCGAGGTGCGCCACCTGCCAGCGGATGTTCGGGTAGCGCTCGAATGTCCCGGTGTAGATGAGGTTGGCCAACGCGCGCGTGGTGTCGAACGGGAACTCGTACAGCCAGGCCGGATGGCCGAGCGGCACGCCGTTGGCGGGGTACGGTCGGGTGGAGGAAGACGTAGGCGCCGCGCCGGTCGAGCTCGGCGTACAGCGCGCTCCCACGCGGGGTCGCCGAGGTAGGTGCCGGCCACGTGACTGAGCATCAGGACGCCCTCGAGGCCCATCGCGTCGAGCGCGTGCGCCAGTTCCGCGATCGCCGCGTCGACGTCGGGCAGCGGCAGCATGCGCCAGCGCCGGCGAACCTGTCGGGGTTACGCTCGGACCGCGGCCGAGATCTCCTCGTTGACCAGCCGGGCTATCTCGTTGGCACGCGTCTGGTCGCCGAAGAACGCGCCGGGCGGACCGGTGGAGATCACCGCCGCGTCGATCGCGTAGCGCTCCATCATCGCCGAGCAATGCTTCGACGTTGACGACCGGTGGCTTGGGGAGGTTGCCGCCCGGCGCCGGGATCGCGTCGACGTACGCCTGTGGGATGACGTGTGCGTGGGCGTCGACGCGCATCAGGGGGCCACGCAGCGGTTGCGCTGGACGCCGAGGCCGGTGATCTCGCCCTCCATCACGTCGCCGGGCACAAGCCAGCGCCCGCCGTGGTGCGCGGCGTTCCCGGCCGGCGAGCCGGTGAGCAGCAGGTCGCCGGGGCGCAGCTCGACGACGCGCGACGCGTAGGCGACGAGTTGCTCGACGCCGTGGATGATGTCGTCGACGCCCTCGTCCTGCATCACCTCGCCGTTGACCTTCAGCGTGATGCGCAGCGCGCGGTAGTCGGGCACGAACTCGGTCGGAACGACGTACGGGCCGGTCGGGAAGAACGTGGGTCGCATCTTGGTCATCAGGAAATCCGTCATCGGGAAGCCGGGGCGGAACATCACGTCGCGCGTGCTGACGTCGTTGGACATCGTGTAGCCGGCGACGTGGGACATCGCCTCGTCCTCCGGAGATGTCGCGTCCGCCGCGACCAAGCACGACGGCGAGTTCGAGCTCCCAGTCGTGCTCCGTCCCGGGCCCCCACAGAACCACGTCGTCGCGGGCGCCGCACAGCGCGCTGGGCAGCCCGCGCGAAGACGAACGGATCCTCCCCGCGCGAGCGGCGCGCCGCGACCTCGACCGCCTCGGCGCGCAGCTCCTCCTCCGGCCGTGTGTCGCCCTCGCGCTGGAGATGCGCGAGCGACCATCTGGCGCAGGTGCTTGTGAGTAGTTCGCGCCGGCGCATAGGACCTGGCCCGAGGGCTGCACGGGGGGCAGCGGCCGCAGGTCGCCGAGCGGCCAGGCCCGTCCCGGCGGCGCCGGCGGCCAGCTCGCGCAGGCGCGCCAGCGTGGCGTCCCAGTCCTGCAGCATCGCGAGCGTGTCCGCGAAGCGCGGCCGCAGGTCGTGGACGTGCTCATCGACGACGAGGCCCGGGAAACGGCACGCCGTCGGCGCCCGCGAACGTCCCGAAGGCGAACATGTCTTCACGCGCGTGCGCGGGTCGGGCACGGGGCAGACCGGGCAGGTCGGGCTGCGGCTCGCCGATCGTGTTGGTCAGCGTGCCGATGCCCTCGACCTCGAGGCGCACCTCGTCGCCGGGCTTGAGCGGCGGCGGCTCCTTGGCCTGGTTGCGGCCCCAGAGCTCGAACAGGCAGCCGCCGCCGCACGTCCCGCTCCCGATCACGTCGCCGGGCGCGATCCACGCACCGCGCGCCGCGAAGTGCACGAGCTCCTCGAAGCTCCAGGCCATGCGACGCGAGCGTGTCGCTGCCGAGCTCGTCGCCGTTGACGAGCGCGGTCATGCGCAGGTTCAGCCGGTCGCCGTCGCGGTAGCGACTCGAGCTCGTCCGGGCGTGACGATCCACGGGCCGAACGTGTTGGCGAAGTCCTTGGCCTTGTGAAAGCCGAACGGCAGCCGTGCCTCCTGGCGCTGCGATGTCGCGCTCGGACCAGTCGTTGAAGATCGTGTAGCCCACGATGTAGTCGCTCGCCTCCTCGCACCGAGATGTTCCGTGCCGCGGCGACCGATGATCGGCGGCGACCTCCAGCTCGAGGTCGAGGCCGCGTGACTGGGCGGGCGGCTCGATGACGTCGCCGGGGCCCGTCGTGGCATGCGGGTTGGAGAAGTAGAACGCCGGGCTCTCGTACCAGGCTCCGGCGACCTTGGCGTCGGGGCCGCCGACGCACATGCTCGCGCCCTCGCCGTGCTGCTCGAAGACCGAGAAGTCGCGCACCGAAGCGGGCTCGATCGGCGACAGGAGACGGACGTCGCCGAGCGGGATCCCTGGACCGGCGCCCGCGGCACGCCGTTCGCGCTCGCTCGGGCGGGGCGGTCAGCAGGTCGAGGACCTCGACGCCGGGCACGGGACGGACGCTGTCACCGTCGACGACGGCGGTGACCGGCGAGCCTTCGAGCTCGATTCTGGCGATGCGCATGATCAACTCCTGCTGGTTCGAAAGTGCATGCGAAATGAAACACGAATTTGCGTTCGAAGTCCAGTTCTAGTTCAATGCGCCTCACGGGCCGCCCCCCGCCGGCGGATGACCTGGAGGAGGGACGTGGAGTGAGGATCATCGACCTGTCGCACGTGATCGAGTCGTCGCCGGACGGGCTGCCCGAGTTCATGCGAACGGAGGTCACCTACACCGACCATGCGGAGGGAGCCGCGGAGCTCGAGAAACTCGTCGGGATCCCGCGGCGGCTGCTCCGCGACGGGGAGGGTCCGGCGGGCGAGCGCCTGTCGATCGGCACCCACGCCACGACCCACCTCGACGCCCCCTGGCACTACAACTCGACGATCGGCGGCTCGCGAGCCGAGACGATCGACGAGCTGCCGGTCGAACGCTTCTTCGGGCCCGGCGTGGTGGTGGACGCGCGGCACAAGGAGGACGGGGACGCGGTCACGCGCGAGGAGATGGAGCGGGGGATCGCGGACGCTGGCCACGACCTCTCGGCCGGGGACATCGTGCTGGTCCACACGGGACGCGACGCCTATTACCACGACTCGCGCTACATGTGGCGCGGCCCCGGCGTGACGGTCGAAGCGACGCGCTGGCTCTTCGAGCGAGGGGTGCGTGTGATGGGGATCGATGCCTGGGGCTGGGACGCCCCGCTCGACGTCCAGGCCAACGAGGCGATCGAGCGCGACAAGCCGGGGATCTTCTGGGCCGCCCACCAATGCGATCTGCCTTACTCGCAGATCGAGCGGTTGACGAACCTCGACGCGCTGCCGTCGGCCGGCTTCTCCGTTGCGTGCTTCCCGCTGAAGATCAAGGGTGCGAGCGCCGCCCCGGCGCGCGTCGTCGCGCTGCTGGACACGCCGTGAGCGCGGTTCTCCACGCTGATGTAGTCGGATCGCTGCTCGCGCCCCCCGAGCTCGCCGAGGTGCAGTCGTACGCGCCGGCGAGGCGGGTCTCGCCGGAGCAGCTCCGCGAGCTCCAGGACCGCGCCATCGACGATGCGCTGGCGATGCAGCAGCGCGCCGGTTTGGACGTGGTCACCGACGGGGAGCTGCGGCGGGTGCAGTTCTTCGACCAGTTCGTGATGGGCATTGACGGGCTCGCGCCCGGACCGGGGGGCTCCGCCACATTCCACTCGGACGCGGGCGAGGAGGTCCACTTCCAGGTCCCCATGTGCGTGCAGGGCAAGATCTCGGCCACTCGCTCACTGGCCGTCGAGGAGTTCAGCTACCTGAAGGGCAAGACCGAGAGGACGATCAAGGTCACGCTGCCCAGCCCGCTGCTCCTTCTGACCGTCTGGAACAACGAGCTCTCACGCGCCGCCTACCGAGATCCGTTTGAGCTGTTCGCGGACGGGGTCGAGCTCATCCGCGGGCAGATCGAGCAGCTCAGGGACCTCGGCTGCGAGTACGTTCAGATCGACGCTCCCGAGCTGATCCAGGGCTTCACCGACGAGCAGGTGCAGGCCGACCGGGCGGCCCAGGGGCTCGATCCGGAGCGCTTCAAGGGCGAGGCGATCGAGTACATCAACGCGGCCCTCGACGTGCCCGAGATCAAGCGCGCCGTGCACCTCTGCCGCGGCAACTACGCGGGTATGTGGACCGCCAGCGGTGGCTATGAGGAGCTGGCGCGCCGCTGCTTCGACCGAGCTCCCAACGTGGAGGTGTGGATGCTGGAGTACGACGACGACCGCTCCGGGGGGTTCGACCCTCTCGGCGACCTGCCGGACGACAAGGTGGCGGTGCTCGGCCTCGTGACCACCAAACGGCCTGCGCTCGAGGATCCCGAGCGGCTGCGCACCCGCATCGAGGAGGCCGCCAGGTTCCACCCGCGCGCGCAGCTTGGGATCTCGACCCAGTGCGGCTTCGAGTCAGGCACTAACGCCCCGCTCGACGCCGAGACGCAGGAGGCCAAGCTCAGGCTCGTGGCCGACGTGGCCCACGAGGCCTGGCTGGAGGCGGCATGACAGAGGTTCGGAAGATCCTCGTCGTGGGGGGCGGTATCGGGGGCCTCTCCACCACGATCGCGCTGCGCCGCGCCGGCTTCGATGTCGACGTCGTCGAGAAGAACCCCGCCTGGGACGTCTATGGCGTGGGCATCATCCAGCCCGGCAACGCGCTGCGCGCGCTCGACATGATCGGTCTGGCGAAGGACGCCGTGAGCCAGGGGCACCCGATGGTGGGAGACACCACGTGGACGGCAGACGGAGAGACCCTCGTCGCAGCCCACGACTGGCCACCACTCGTCGACGGTCTGCCGCCCGGCAACGGGATCACCCGTCCCCGGCTGCATCAGATCCTCCAGACCCACACGCTTGACTCCGGCGCCGACGTACGCACCGGAGTCACGTTCACCCGGATCGCGGATCGCGACGACGCCGTGGAGGTGGAGTTCACGGACGGCGAGAAGCGCACGTACGACCTCATCGTCGGAGCGGATGGGCTCAACTCGAACGTGCGGGAAACGGTCTTCGGACCGGACATCCAGCCCAACTACACCGGACAGGTGTGCTGGCGCTACAACCTGCCGCGCATCGAAGGGCTCGACAAGATCTGGGTGTACCTCGGCGCAACCGGGACGGCGGGGTTCGTGCCGCTCGCCGAGGACCTGATGTACATGCTCACGATCGAGAAGCCGCCGGACGGCGCCCCGATCAAGCTGCCGCGAGAGGGCATCGCCGCCGTGTACCGCGAGCGGCTCGCGCAGTTCGGAGGCATGGTGGGGGAGCAGCGCGAGCTGGTGGTGGACGACGACGCTGTTGTCTACCGGCCGGTGGAGAACGTGCTCATGCCACCGCCGTGGCACCGCGGGCGCGTGCTGCTGATCGGCGATGCGGCGCACGGGACGTCGCCGCATTGCGGTCAGGGCGCCGCCCAGGCGATCGAGGACGGGATCGTGCTCGCGCAGGAGCTCGGCACGCGCGACACGCTGGCCGAGGCGCTCGAGTCCTTCATGAAGCGCCGCTACGAACGCTGCAAGTTCGTGGTGGAGGGCTCGGAGGCGATCGGCCGCTGGGAACAGGACCATTCGCTTCCGATCGACCCCAGTCAGATGCGGATGGACGTGACGATGGCCGCTATGGCGCCGATTTGAGAAGGGGCGCGAGCGCGTGAGCGGTGCCCCCCGCCGCGTGGTGACGGGTCACGACGGGGAGGGCCGATCGGTGGTCCTCTCAGACGGTCCCGCACCGAGGTGCCTCGTGCTGCCGGGTAGCGCCGCCTTCCACGAGATCTGGAGCACGGCAGAGATGCCCGCGGCGGTCGGACCGGGCGAGCGAAGAGACCCCACCGGTCGCGCCTTGCGCATTCCTCCGGATCCGCATGGCACCGTCATTCGCATCGTCGACCTGCTGCCCCACACGACGTCGCCGATGCACCGCACGGAGTCGGTGGACTACGGGATCGTGCTCGAGGGCGAGGTCCACCTGGTACTCGACGACGGCTCGCAGACGCACCTGCGGCCCGGCAACGTGGTTGTCCAGCGCGGAACCGACCACGCGTGGGAGAACCGGACCGACTCGGTAGCCCGCATGGCGTTCATCCTCATCGACGGGAGGTTCACGCAGGAGCTGCGGGCGCTGCTGCGACCCGAGGCTCTCGAGCAGCTCTATTCGCAGGTGCTCGACGACTAGCGAGGCGGGCAGGCCGGCCTAAGGGCGACGGCGCTCAGATGGGCTCGGCGAGCTTTGCCATCGCCGCCCCGATGAGCTCGGGCGCCTTCGGGCTCGGCGGTCCAGGCTGCTGCTCCCACCGCGACAGCTGAAGCGAAGCCTCGACGACCAGGCGGCAACGGTCAAAGCGCCTCGCCGCGAGGCGCTTGCCCAGCTTGAGGGGAGGGACCCCTTGGTGGACGAGCTCGCCGAGCACCACCGCATCCTCGATCGCCAGCCCCGCACCGAACGCCATATGAGGTGTCGTCGTATGCACCGCATCGCCGATGAGCAGTACACGCCCGGCATGCCAGGGCGGTGGGACGAGCAGCGACTGGAGCGCCCGGAAGTCGAGCTGCGCGGCGTCGGTCGCCTGCTCGGCGACGGCGGGCGCGAAGCCCCGGTAAGCCGCCATCCGTTGGTGGAACAGCTCGAGTAGCCGCTCACGCGGCGGGCGCTCCGGGGGCAACGTGCTGTCGAGCATCCACAGGTATAGGTCGTCGTTCGGGAGCGGAACGAGGCCTATCCGATGTGGCCCACCGATCATGATCGTGTAGCGGTCGAGGCCCTCTGGGCAGCGGCCCGCCATCCGCCAGATCGTCTGACCCGCGTATTCGGGCCAGGGCGCGCCGGGCAGGACCAACGCGCGGACCGTCGAGTGAAGGCCGTCCGCCCCGATGACCAGGTCGTAGTCCTCGACCGACCCGGTGCTGAGCGTCGCGCGCACGCCGTCGCGTGTCTCTTCGAGCGCGTGCACGGTCGTCCCGAGCCGCACAGGAACTCCCCGCCGCTCGATCGCGCGGCTGAGCAGCTCGTGCAGCGCCATACGGCTCATGTTCACGAACGGCGGGTCGTCAGGGTCATTGACGTTGATCTGCGGCATCAGGCCGATCTGCTCGCCGTCCGCTCGTGCGATGGCGATCTCCCGGTGCGGGCGAGCGACACGGATGATGTCGTCGAAGAGCCCAAGCGCCTTCGTCGCGCGGAGCGGCGGGCTCTGGAGCCCGATCCCCACCCCGGCGGGCCTCCACTCCCTCGTCAACTCGACGATGTTGCAGTCCATCCCCGCCTGAATGAGGGCGAGCGCACAGGTGAGGCCGGCCGGCCCCCCGCCGACGATCAGGGCACGTGCCCGAGCCGGCCTGCTCGATGTCAAGGCACGTCGAGGTCGCGCTGGATCTCGAGAATCCGCGGTTGCGCCTCGCGCGGCTCGTTCTGCATGCCGCACTCGGTGGCCACGCCGAAGCCCGTCACGTATTTCGCGGCGGCCGCCGCGCGCCGCCGCGCGCCGTCCAAGCCGTCCTCCTCGTGGACCAGCCCGAGATACAGCCGCGTATCGGACGGTAGGCGGAGGTCGGCGAGGGGGGCGAAGTAGGACTCGTCATCGCGATTGATCGGCACCGGCATGTGGATCCAGTCCACGCGCCGCCGGGCACTCGTGAGGATCGCATTGGCGACCTCCACCAGCAGGCGGGTGTCCGTGGGCTCCACGAAATGTCTGCCCTTGGCGCCTGGCTCGGGGGGCGCGTCGCCGTAGCAGAGGTGGTAGCCGAGTTGCACATCGTCGGGGACGAACGAGGCCAGCCGCACGAGCCCAGCGGCGATGTCGTCCTTCGAGAAGGTCCCCGCGCCAGCCAGCTCCATGTGCATGAACTCGGCTGCGACGTCCCACTGGATCGCGACGGCCTCGTGGGGCAGCTGGTCGGCGATCCGCTCGACCTGCCGGCGCAGCGCCCGCTCCACGACGGGAAGCATGTCCTTCTGCGACTCCGGCGCGACGAGAGCAAGGCATGTGGCCATCGCCGTGGGCATGGAGATCTGCATGCGAACGGCGCTGTCGACCACACCCTCATCCTGGAGAAGCCGGAACGTCTTGAACGACTCGGCCGCGTCCTCGGCGTAGGGCAGGTCGAGCGCGATGGAGGACGGGTCGACGCCGGCCCGCGGTCGAAATCGCTTGCCGACTTGGCCGCGTGAGCCGTAGCGGTTCGGCCCCGTGTCGACCGCCTCGAGGTCCTCCACCGCGGCCAGGAACGGCGCCTGCGCGACCAGCCAGTTGCGGCGCCGGCCACGCTCGCCGTCGGGGATCCGGGCGATCGTGCGCGCACTGACCCCCGCCACCAGACGGAACAGCTCCTCCGCGTCTTCGACGTTGGCGCTCCCGACGAGCATCGAGTCAGCCATGGCCGTTCACGCCCTGAGGGCGGCTGCACAGTCGCGGTGCACCGCGAGGATCTGAGGCAGCTCGGAGGGATCCACGCGGCCGTAGCCGCACACCGAGCCGATGCCGAAGCGGCGGCGGTAGCGCCGCGCCATCTCCATCCGCTCGACGAAGCCCTCGACACCGTCGGTGTGGTGGATGATCCCGAGGTAGACGTCGGGATCCTCGCCCTCGAGCTCGGCCAACGGAGCAAAGAACTCGGGCTGCGGGTGCTTCACCGCGGGCATGTGCACGTAATCGACACGCCTGTCGACGCGCGCGACGGCCTCCTGGGTCATGCGAACGCACAGCGCGAGGTCAGCCATGTCCTTCATGGGCCAGCCACCCCAGGTGCCATAGCACCAGTGGAAGCCCAGACGCGCTTCCTCGGGAATGCCGCGAGCCAGCTCGGGCAAGGGCGTCGCATGGCGCTGGATCTTCTGCTCGAGCGTGGCGTCCGGCCAGTCGGCGATTCCCTTCGCATCACCGGACGCCATGTCCACGAACTCCTGCGCGAGGTCGAACTGGAACTGGAGGTCCTCGGCCGGAACGTGTTCGAGAATCAGTTCGATGTCGCGGTGCACAGCATCGTGGTAGGCGGCGTGGGCGGCCGGCCAGTCCTCGGTGCGGAAGAAATAGGAGATAGCGCTGCCGGTGCCGGGGAAGGTCACCTGGAAGCGCACGCCCTCTGGGATCACGCCCTCGTCGCGCAGGCGCTTGAACACCGCGTAGGACTCGACCGCGATCGGGCCGTAGCTCGTCGTCTCGAACCGCAGCTCCTGGCCTGGCTTGATCCCGTACAGGAACGCCGCCTCGTACACCTCGGGCTTCCCGTCGGTCGGCGGCTTCGGAGCGCCGCCTTCCGGGGCGCGCAGGGTATCCAGCGCAGGGTGCTTCGAGTAGATGGTCATCGGCAGGAAGCCGATCCAGAACTTGCGGAGGCCGACCTCTCCGTCGCCGATCGCCGGAAGGTGGTCACCCAGGTGCTCGGCGGCGGCGCTGATCGCCTCCTCGGGCGTTTCGAACGGCAGGCTGCCCACGAGCAGCACGTCGCCGCGGTGGTCCTCGATCATCCGTCTCCTCTCAGCATCGACAGGGCCCTCACTGGCTCTCCTCCGGTCAACCACCGGCGGCAGAGCGCATTGAACTAGACCTAGACTTGGAACGCAAATTCGTGTTTTATTTCACCAACCGAATCGAGGGAGAGGAAACGGAATGCCCCACCGCCTGCTGTCCCAGCTCGTCCACGTCGAACTGCTCACGCCCACGCTGCCGGAGTCGGTGGAGTTCGCGGTCGACGTCCTCGGACTTGACGTGGTCGAGGACTCGGGTGACTCGGTGTACCTGCGCTGCTGGGGGGACCTCTACGCGCACAGCGTGATCCTCACCGCCGCCGACCAACCCGGGCTCGGCCACGCTGCCTGGCGGACCGACGGCCCGGAGCAGCTCGAGGAGGCGGTGCGCAAGGTCGAGGCCGCCGGCGTGCGGGGGTCGTGGGTCGAGGAGTCGGTGGGGCACGGCCACGCCTACCGGTTCGAGGGCCCCGGTGGCCACGTCACCGAGCTCGTGTGGGAGGTGGACCGCGCGGTGGCACCCGAGGGTGAGGAGTCCCCGTACCCGGACCGTCCGCAGCGCGCCGGCGCACGCGGCATGGGCGTGCGGCTGGTCGACCATCTGACCGTCACGACGCCAGACGTCCGCGAGCAAAGTGCCTGGTACCACGACGTGCTCGGCTTTCGCACGATGGCCTACATCGAGCCCGGCCCCGGCGCGCCGTGGGTCTTCAGCGTGAACACCACCAACGAGAAGTCACACGACCTCGGGTTCGTCATGGACTTCGATGGCGAGCGCGGCAGGCACCACCACCTCGCGTTCTGGCTGGAGACGAACCAGGATGTGACCCGCGGCGCGTCGTTCCTCGTCGAGCACGGGCACGACATCGACTTCGGACCGGGCCAGCACGGGATCGGCGAGCAGAACTACCTCTACTTCCGCGACCCGGGCGGGCTGCGTTACGAGCTCAACTCAGGCGGCTACCGCAACTACGTGCCGGACTGGGAGCCCGTGCGCTGGGGGATCGAGGACGGCCCGAACAACTCGTACCGCACCGAGATAGAGATGCCGGCCGTCCACATGGTCCCGATCCCGCCGGGCGTCCGGGGGCGGATGGCAGCGGACCAGGACCACACCGCCCACCCTGTGGCGCGCTCCTAGCGCGCGCGCTTGGACTGGCGCTTCGGCCGCGGCACGTCCGGCGCCAGCAGGTAGTCGGCCGTGGCCTCGCCTAGCTCGCGGATCAGGTCCTCGTCGCTCAGCGGCCGCTGCGACTCGAAGTTCTCGCCATGCGAGACCCGGCGCACCAGCGTGTTGTAGACGAATCGGAACGCCACGTCGATCGCAAGTTCCGGATCGGGATGGGTGAACTCCTTCTTGTGCACGAGCAGCGCTCCCTCGAACGCGCGCGACAGCTCGCTCGAGCGGTCCGAGCCCCGCCGCCAGATCTCGGGATCCACGAGGGCCCGATACATGAACACGCGCAGGATGTCCGCATGCTCGAGCGTGCTGCGCGCCATGAGCTCCACGAGGGCCATGATCAGCGCACGCGCCTCGAGGCCGTCGAACTGTGCCGTCTCGCGAAGGCGCTCGTTGGCGGCGGACACTCGCGCCATCTCCCGGTCGTAGATGGCAAGGATGAGTGCCTCCTTGCTGGGCGCGCGGGCGTAGATCGATCCGATCGAGACCCCTGAGCGCCTGCTCACCTCCTGGAGCGTGAAGCGCTCGTAGCCCACATCGAGGAGCAGCTCCGCGCCGGCCTGGAGCACCCGCTCGAGGGACTCCTGGCTGCGGCGCTGCAGCGGCGGCCGGATGAGATGCACGGACGCGGCCGGCTCTTCTCGGGGGACTTGTGCGCGTTTGGCCATCGATTCAAATTAGAACATATCTTCGAAATTTGTCGGTTGGCGCCGAATTCTAAAGCCCTCTTGACAGTCCCTTCGAGCCGTGATTAGAATCCTGCTTCGCGTTCGTGTAGCGGCGAATCGGCCTGAGTCCGGCCGCCGGCTGACTCCGACGCTCGGAGGAGGGAGAAGTCCTGTTGCTTCAGCCTTCGGCGGAGCGTTCCGCCGAGACAGATCGGACGTCCGCGCCGGAGCCGCAGGTCGCTCTTCGGGTGTCTGACGCCGCGAAGGCCTTCGGCGCCACGCAGGCGCTTCGGCACGCCTCGATCGAGGTGCGAGCGGGCGAGATCCACGCGATCGTCGGCGAGAACGGGTCGGGCAAGAGCACGCTCGTCAAGATGCTTGCGGGCGTGCATCGCCCCGATCGCGGCCAGATCGTCGTCGGCGGAGTCACCGTCGACCGCCTGGTGAGTCCTAAGCAGTCTCTGCGGGCCGGCATCGCGACGGTCTTCCAGGAGGTGCTCGTCGTCGAGCCGCGCTCCGTGCTCGAGAACGTCTGGATCGGGACCGACGGCCTGTTCCGCGACAGCACTCCGGCGCCCGACGAAGCGCGAGCGCGCGGGCGCCATCCTCGCGCAGCTGCTCGCTTCGCCGCCGCCGCTCGACCTGCCCGTTGAGGCTCTCTCACTCTCCGACCGCCAGGCGTGCTGCATCGCGCGTGCGCTCGTCCGCGACCCGCGCATTCTGATCCTCGACGAGGCCACATCGGCGCTCGACGTCGCCACGCGCGATCGGTTGTTCGCGATCCTGCGGCGGCTCGCGGGGGAGGGCGTGGGTGTCATCTTCATCTCGCACCGCATGGACGAGATCGCCGAGATCGGCGACCGCTGCACCGTGATGCGCTCCGGCGAGACGGTGGCGACGCTCGAGCGCGGCCAGGCCACAAGCGACGAGCTCGTGCGGCTGATGACCGGCGCCGAGCACCTGGCGTCCGCGCTGGCGCGCGAGCAGGCGAGCACCGAGAGCCGGGCGAGACACTGCTGAGCCACGGCGGCCTGGAGGTGCGCGCCGGGGAGATGATCGGCCTGGCCGGACTCGAGGGCCATGGTCAGGACGAGTTCCTCAAGGACCTGTGGCGCGCGGGTGACGAGGCGGGCGTGCGGGCCGCGTACGTGCCACGCGAGCGACGTGCCGAGGGCTCTTCGAGTCGAAGTCCGTGCGCGAGAACTTCGGCCTCCCGACGCTTTCGCAGGACACGCGCCGCGGCCTTCTGTCGCACGCGCGCACGCGCGAGCGCTTGGCGCGCTACGTCGAGCGGCTGCGGATCACGATGCGCGACCCGGAGGACCCGATCACGACGCTGTCGGGCGGCAACCAGCAGAAGATCGTGATGGCGCGCTGGCTGGCCACCGACCCGCAGCTGCTGCTCTTCAACGACCCCACGCGCGGCGTCGACCTCGGCGCCAAGCGCGACCTCTACGCGCTGCTCGCAGAGCTCGCCGCCCAGGGCGTCGGCGTGGTGATGCTGTCGACCGAGGTCGACGAGCACGTCGAGCTGATGGACCGAGTGCTGGTGTTCCGTGAGGGCACGATCTTCTGCGAGCTTCCCCGCGCGGACCTGAGCCGCCAGGTGCTCGTTGCCGCCTTCTTCGGCGGAGCGCCCGCATGCGTGAGTTCCTTCGCAGCCGGCCGTTCGGCTTCGCGCTGGTGCTGTCGCTCGCGCTGCTGGTGGCGAACATCATCGCCGAGCCGAGCTTCGGCAATCCGTCCAACTGGCCGCAGGAGCTCGCCTCGTTCGCGCCGTTCGCGATCGTCGCGATGGCCTCGACGCCGTCGATCCTCTCGGGAGGCGGCGGGCTCGACCTGTCGGTCGGACCGCTCGTGATCTTCTGCAACGTCGTCCTGATCCACAAGTTCTTCCCGCACGCGGTCGGCTCGGGCTGGGCGGCCGTGCTGCTCATCCTCGTGATCGGCGCGGCCGTCGGCGCGATCAACGGCGTGCTCGTCACCGACGTTTCGCTACCAGCCGGTGATCGCGACTCTGTGCACGTTCTTCGTCCTGATCGGGCTGAACGTCAAGTTCGGGGCGAGCCCGCGCCCGGCGCCGTCCGGCAACTGGACGACCCACCTCGCCGACAAGGTCTGGTCCTTCCCCGGCGCGCTGATCACGATCCTCGTGCCGGCGGCGATCTGGCTCGTGCTCAGCCGGACCGCCTTCCACCGCCAGCTCTACGCGGTGGGTGGCAATCGACGCACCGCGTTCTCCGCCGGCGTGGACGTCACCCGAACCCGGATCGTGGCGTACGCGCTCGGCGGCCTCTTCGCCGCCATCGGCGGCATCGCGCTCACCGCGCTCGTGCAGTCCACCCAGGCGGCCAGCTCGGCCCAGTACACGCTGATCGCGCTCGCCGGCGTCGCGCTCGGCGGCACGCGTCTCGGCGGCGGGCGCGGCGGCCTGCTCGGCTCGGCGCTCGGCGCGTTCGCGATCTATCTGATGCAGACCCTGCTTTCGGCGGTCAACGTGCCGCCGACCTGGAACAGCGTCGTCTACGGCGGGATGCTCGTGGCCGGCGTGGTGGTGGGCGCGCGGCTGATGACGCTCAGGCCGGCGCTCAGGGGGGCGGCCGCATGAGCGCGGCCGTGGCCACCATCGGTCGTGTCCAGCGGCGTGCTCCCGTGCTGCAGCTCGTCGCGCTCGTTGCGCTGTTCGTCTACGGCGCCGCCACGATCAGCGGCTTCTCGGCCAGCACCAGCATCCGCTCGATGCTCGTGCTGGCGTCGCTGCTCGGCCTCGCCGCGCTGGGCCAGACGATCGTGATGATCGTCGGCGGCCTCGACCTGTCGATCCCGGGCTTCATCGTGGCCGGCGCGATCCTCGTCAGCCAGCTCTACGGCACTCACCATTGGAGCTTCGTGCCCGCGTTCGCGCTGATCCTCGTGATCGCCGCGGCGATGGGCGCGATCAGCGGCTGGATCTGTCACCGCTACCGGATCCAGCCGCTGATCGTCACTCTCGGCATGGGCGCGCTCGCGTCGGGGCGGCTGCCTCGCCTGGACCGGCGGGAAGCTCACCGGCTCGGCTCCCGCCTTCCTCTCCAACCTCAGCTCCGCAAACGGCACGACCTTTGGCCTCAGCGTGAGCCCGGTGGTCGTGATCTGGGCGGTCGTCGCGATCATCGCCGGCCTCGTGCTGCACCGCACCGTGCCGGGCCGCCGCCTCTACGCTACCGGCGCCAACCCGCGCGCGGCGCAGCTCGCGCGCGTCAACACGAGCCGCGTCTGGACGCTCGTGTTCGCCGCCAGCGCCGTCTGCTCGGCGATCGTGGGGGTGCTGCTTGCGGGCTTCGCGGGCGCCGACCAGTCCCTCGGCGACCCGTACCTGTTCCAGGGACTCACCGCCGTGATCGTCGGCGGTACCACGATCATGGGCGCCCGCGGCGATTACACCCACACCGTGCTCGGCGCGCTGATTCTCACCGAGCTCACAACCATCTTGGTCGGCCACGGCTACGACACGGCCGACCAGCAGATCATCTTCGGCGTGCTGATCCTCATCGTCGTGGCCGGCTACGGCCGCGATCGCAGACTCAGGGACACGATCTGATGAGGCGGCTGCCGTGTTCAGACCCCAACAAACCGTGCGCACGCGCACACAACCTCACTGGAGGAGATCACGTGAGAGGGAAGACTCGCAGCTTCGTGCTGCTGCTTTGCGCGCTCTGCGCACTGTCGGCGGTCGCGTTCGTAGGAACGGCTTATGCCGCCAAGAAGTCGCACAAGGTGAACATGCTCGGGAAGGGTGGGCAGGTAGGCGTCAAGCTCCACTCGACCTACACGGGCACGCCGTTCGGCACGTGCAAGATGACCGGCACGCTCGTCATTCCGAACACCACCCAGCACTGGAATTGCAAGGGCGGCAAGTTCACGCTCACCGGCTTCGGCAAGACCGGGGCCGCCAATGACGCCAAGGGCACCTGGAAGATCACGAAGGGATCGGGTACCGGCAAGTTCAAGGGCATCACCGGCGGCGGCACGTTCGCCGGCAAGCTCTCGACCGGAACCTTCCGTTACAAGGGAACCGCCAAGTACTAGAGGAGCTAAGTGCGAGGGGTCGGGCCGTAGCCCGGCCCCTCTCGCTGCCCAAGCCATGAACTTCACGCGCTCAAGGACAACCCAGCTCGCGACCGCGCTTGCAGTCGCCTCCACCACCATCGCCGTCGCGGCCTGCGGCGGTGGGAGCGGCTCCAGCTCGAGCAGCAGCTCAGGCGGCGCCAAGATCCCCGCGTACGCACAGAACTTCAAGCCGCCCACCTCCGGCTGCGGCAGCTACAGCGCGAAGGCGCCGGCCGACCCGGACGGCGTGGTCGCCGGCCTCGACGCGGCGCACCAGCAGGCGCTCGGCGGCTACGCGAACTTCCCACAGTCCACCGTCAAGGTGCTGAAGAGCGCGTGGGTGAACTGGAAGCCCACGCATCCCGGCCCGTACACGATCGCGGTGTCCTGGAACCAGCTCGTCAGCGACTTCCAGGTTCAGATTGTGAACTCGATCAAGAAGTACTTCGGCCAGGACAAGAACGTCAAGCAGCTGATCATCAAGACAACGGGCAGCACGCTCGATGTCGGCCAGCAGCTCCAGCAGTACAACCAGCTGGTGCAGGCCCATCCGGACCTGATCATCCTCGAGACGCCTTCTCAGGACTCGTTCGACGGGCCGGTGCAGCGCGCGAAGGCGGCGGGGATCCCGACCGTCACGCTGCTCAGCCCCGTGCCGGTGGACGGCGCTGTGAACGTCGACGGCAACAACTATCTCGATGCCGCGCAGACCATGTCGTACGTTACGAAGGTGATGGGCGGCAAGGGCAGCGTGGTGGAGGTGCGTGCGCTCGCCGGCGCCGCCGTGGACAACCAGACAAACGAGGGCTGGGACGAGGTCGTCCGCAACTGCCCGGGGATGAAGGTCGCGGGCGAGATCTACGGCGGCTTCTCTGAGAGCCTCGCCAAATCCGAGACACTCAAGTACCTCGCCACGCACCCGCAAAAAATCGATGCTGTGACCGCGTTGGCCGGCGAAAGCGTCGGCACGTTGAAGGCCTTCCAGCAGACGGGCCGGCCCATCCCGCCGTTTGCCGAGGTGGGCATGGACAAGGGCTTCCTCGGCTACTGGAGGCAGAACCAGTCGACCTACCACGCGTCGTCGACGAGCCTGCCGCCGGTCCCCGCCGCGCGTGCGCTCCACGACGTGGCCATGCGGATGCTCGCCGGGCAGGGCGTGAAGCTCAACACGCTCGTGGCGGAGAACCCGGTGATCACGGACGCAAACCTGGCGGACTGGTCGGAGCCGACTTGGAACATCAACACGCCCGGCACCGTCTCCGGTGACCCGCAGAGCTTCATGCCGTCGACCTTCATCAACGACTTCTTCAACAATCCAGCACCCCTGGGGTGATCGATGACCATTGCCACTCGCACAATCCCTCGCGCCGAACACGTCGGCAGCCTGCTGCGCCCGAAGCGCCTGCTTGACGCGATCTCGCAGGTGTCGTCGTTCTCCATCGACAACGCGCGACCGACGGACGCGAGCCTCGACTTCGCGAACGCCGACCAGGACGCGGTCCGCGAGATCGAAGACGAGTGCATCCGCGAAGCTGTGGCAAAGCAGGAGGCCGCCGGTCTCGACTGCGTCACCGACGGCGAGTTCCGCCGCGTGTTCTTCATGGGCTCATTCGACCAGGCAGTGCGCGGCTTCGCTCCCAATCACGAGCAGACGATCATCTTCCGCAACGACAAGGGCGAGTCGCTCGAGGTGGAGGGCCGGCCTATCGTGGCTCAGCGGCTCGAGAAGATCGCGAGCCCCGGCGCAACCGAGGCGGCGTTCGTCGCCGGCCTGACCGAACGGCCGGTGAAGGTCACCTTCCCGGCGGCCTCGTCGATCGCGAACCCGATGATGTTCCGCCCAGGCGTGACGGACAAGCACTACTCGAGCTTCGAGGAGATGGCGGGTCACGCGCTTCAGATCCTGCGCGAGCTGATCGACGAGGCCGTCGCTGCTGGCGCCACCTACATCCAGCTCGACTACCCCGCCTACCCGCTCATCGCGGATCCACAGTTCAGCGCCCAGATGAAGGCGATGGGCGCGGACCTCGACCAGATGCTCGAGGGCGCTGTGATGGCGGACCGGATGATCGTCGAGGGGCTACCCGACCACGTTCGCACGGCCATCCACCTCTGCCGCGGCAACCTGCGGGGCATGTACATGGTCAGCGGCTCGCTGGACCCGGTGGCCGAAGCGTTCTTCTCGCTGCCGTACGACTCGTTCCTCGTGGAGTGGGACGACGCGTCGCGGATGGGCGACTACTCGGCGCTTCGCCACGTGCCGAAGGGGCCGGTGGTGGCCATGGGAATCATCTCGACGAAGAACCCCGAGCTCGAGTCCGAGGACGTGCTGTTGTCGCACCTCGAAGAGGCGGGACGCTACCTCGGCACCGAGCAGCTCGCCCTGTGTCCCCAGTGCGGCTTCGCCTCCGAGGCGGGGGGGAACGAGGTGGACGCCGACACCCAGTGGCGCAAGCTCGAGCTGGTGGCCCGCGTCGCCGACCGCGTGTGGGGCCGCTGAGCTTTCTCACGCCGGCGCGCCAAGACTGTTCCATCAGCCTGCGTTCACGCCGTGAGTCGAGAACTTGGGGCCGTAGCGGACACACCGCCGGAGTACCGTTGTCGACGAAGTTCGCGCAGGTCACCGGCTGGACGCATCTGGCGAGGCATTTGTTACCACGCCCCCGGTCGTGTCCCACGCGTCTAGCGGTAGGAGACCATCTCCAGCGCCACCATCTCCGCGTTCGCCGGAGTGCTGATCTCGAAGCCGTAGAACTCGCCGTACTTCGGTCGCAGCTCGTCCGTCGTCTTCGTCGTGACGGCGTGGGCGCACCGCCACCGGGCGACGTAAGGAGGGAAGCTCGACTCCCCGCTCGTGAGATGGGGAAGTGCGGCGGCAACGTTCTTAGTAGCGCGGCTCGTCGTCGCCGTCAACCGCTTCGCGGTTTCCCTTCGGTGACGGCGTCGCCGAGCCGCGCTGAGTGAGCAAGCAATCCCGGCTCCGCCGGGACTCTCACCGCCCCTTTGAAGCCGCGCTCCGGCGCCAGCCGAACTTACCCAGCAAACCGCCGCGTGGGCGCCGGGCTGTCACCCCGCGGGCGGCCGCAGGCCGACCCGCCGCTGGGGGCGGCGGGTTGACTGGCCGGCGTCCATGCGGCACCCCGCCCAGGGTGTTCGAGGGCCGCCGGTACCGCGTTTGGGGCGTTCGTCTCAATGTGTTCGTCTCAATCTGTTCGTCTCTAAGGCGTTCGTTTCTCGAGGCGAACACCCCCGCCGCCCGTTGACGGGCCGCGGGGCCGCTTCCCGCCTTTGCTTTCGAGGAAGAGCCGTACGCCGCTGCGCGCCGCACGGCTCTTCCTCGACCCCCCCAGGTAAACCTGGTGGAGCAGCCAAGGCGGGAAGCGGAAGAAAGGTTGGGTGGGGGACGGAGGAGTGTTGAGGGAGGTGGAGCGGAGTCGGGGAAGATTGAGATCAGAGAGAGATGAGAGGGAATAGAGGCCAGTAAAGAGCGGGCGGTGACGGCAGAGAAGAAGATGGGTAGAAGGATGTTGGGAGGGAACGAGCGGGGATCGGTCGGGGTGTGGATGGGGCCAGATGGGCATCGAGGCGGTCTCTGGATGAGATGGAAGATCGACTCATCAACGAAGCGTCATGGACGAGCGAGCGTGAGAGCGACAGAAGCGACGAGGGGCCGCCCGACCATGCTTACGGTCCATTCACCGAGCTGTTAAAACCCGCGGACGTCGCGCGCCGGCTAGGGGTCTCGCGCTCCTGGCTCTACGACGCTGCGAAATGCGGTCGGGTCCCACATGTCCGCCTCGGCGGCGCTGATGGCCCGCTGCGGTTCGTCGAAGCCGACCTGCTCGCGTGGCTCGCGGAGGCGCGCGCGGCTTGGAGTCCGGGCCGCGGCGCGGCCATCGCCCCGCTCACCCCGGACCGTGGAGAAGCGGCCGCATAACCCGCAGAATTCGTTCCCCGGCGGGGCGAACTCATAGCTCGCCGGGCCTAGGGTTCGAAGAGGTCGCCGCGACATCGAAAGGAGCTCGGTTGGCACAGGGAAGCATCTACCCCTACGCGCTCGCCGACGGATCGACGCGGTACCTCGTCATGTACCGCTCCTCGAACGGGGTGCAGAAGAAGAAGCAGGGCTTCCTCGGGCGCCGCGAGGCTGAGCGCTTCCTGAACAAGACCATGGCGGACGTCGACGCGGGACGGATCGTAGCGACCCGCGACACCTTCTCCGCGTACATCGACGGATGGCTCGACGAGCGCCGGCCGCGCCTCGAGGAGAGCACCTACCGCGACTACCGGATCAACATCGAGAAGCGCCTGAAGCCGTTCTTCGGCGACAAGAAGCTGAGCGCGATCAGCACCGCAGACGTGCGCGACTTCGTCTCGCAGCTGACATCGGGCACGGGGCCCGGGAGCCGCGTGCCCGCGCAACGGATTCGGGAGGCACGTGTGGTCGCCGAACGCCTTGGGCCGTTCACGGTCGCGCGTTTCGCCACCGAGCTCGACATCACACCGGACGGGGCCCGCCGCCTGGTCGACAGGCTGATGGCCGAGGGCACCGTCGAAAGGAGTTCGGAGGAGGGACCGTCGGGCGGCCGCGGACGCCGGCACCGTGTCTACTCATTCAAGGGGTCGCCTCGCCAATCCGCGACGCGGCGAGACATCCGGCTCGGCGCGAAGACGATCAACAACGCCGTCGCCGTGCTGCGCGTCGCGCTCGGCCACGCGCAGGAGGACGGCCTGATCGCCACCAACCCCGCCGCCTCGAGCCCTGGGGCTCGCGACAGGCTCAAGCTGCCGAGCCCCCATCGGGAGATGGACTTCCTACGTCTCCACGAGATCCCGCGATACCTCGACGGATGCTCTCCCACCTATCGCCCACTCGCGGAGCTGCTCGTCGCCTGCGGGCTGCGAATCAGCGAAGCGCTCGCGCTCGAATGGCCCCACGTGGACTTCGACGCCTCGGTCCTGCTAGTCCTGAGCAGCCGCAAACGCGGGCGCGACGGGCGCGAAACGACCGGCAGCACGAAGGGAGACCGCTACCGCTCCGTCGAGTTCGGACCGCGCACCGAACAGATCCTCCGCGACGTCCGCGCCAGACAGATGGAGTATGGCCTCGTCGACCCCGCCACGGCGCGGGTTTTCGTCGGCGCGAGGGGAGCGCCGCTCAGTCGCAGTGACGTGAGCCGTGACGAACACAAGGCCGCGCTTCGCCGCGCGCTCTTGCGCGAGTCGCTTCGCCTGCACGACCTCCGGCACAGCGCCGCCGCATCGTGGCTCGCGGCAGGCCTCCCGCTGATCTACGTCCAGCGCCAGCTCGGCCACTCTTCGATCACCACCACCGAACAGCAGTACGGCCACCTCGAGAAGAGCTTCCTACGCGACGCCGCAAGGCGCGCCGAGGCCGTTATTTGGGAGGGACGGGCGCAGGTGCCAGGCGAAGCGCGTGCCTGACCCGGGAGGTCGATTACGCGGCACGTGGTTTCACGCGGAAGCGGAAGCTTGGGTTGCCGCGGAGCGGTGGCCGAGGAAGTTCGCCAGCTCGTCGCTTGGGTGGGACGCCGAGCAGCCGCTGCCGTGGGCGGGAGCGCGGTGTAGCGCCCAATGTGATGCCGCGGCCGGAGCGTCGTTCTCTCGCCGGTCCGCGGCCTCAGTGGCTCGCGATCACCTTGTCGATCAGCCCGTACGCGAGCGCCTCCTCGGGCTTGAAGAAGCGGTCGCGCTCCAGGTCGCGGTGGACCTCCTCGACGGTCCTGCCGGTGTGGTGGGCGTAGATGTGCTCGACCCGCTCGCGCGTCTTCATGATCTCGCGCGCGTGAATCTCGATGTCGGTCGCCATCCCCTCAAACCCGGCGGAGGGCTGGTGGATGAGAATGCAGCTGTTGGGCAGCGACGTGCGCTTGCCCGCCGCCCCGCCCGCCAGCAGCACCGAGCCCATCGACAGTGCGACCCCGCAGCAGATCGTCAACACGTCGGGCTTGATGAACTGCATCGTGTCGTAGATCGCCAGCCCGGCGTAAATCGACCCGCCCGGCGAGTTGATGTAGATCGAGATGTCCTTGTCGGGATCGACGGACTCGAGGTGCAGTAGCTGAGCGACGACCAGGTTGGCGATCTGGTCATCGACGGGGGAGCCCAGGAAGATGATGCGGTCGTTGAGCAGGCGCGAGTAGATGTCGTACTCGCGCTCACCGCGGGCGCTGCGCTCGATCACGGTGGGGATCAGCAACGCCTTGAACCTATCGGGTCGTGCAGCAGCACGAGCCCGCCGTCGGCGGTCAGCAGCAGTCCGTCTGGAGACCGTCGAGGGGCCCCCGGAGCGCCCGCGCGAGCGCCGTCGCCGACGAGTCCGGGCCGTAGGCCCAGCCAAGACGGTGGACGTAAACCGCCGGGGCCACCACCGCGACAGCGCGGCGCGGGTGCTCGGCCGCTACGCGCCCGTTACCGTCAAGTGGAGAGCCTGTTGAGACAGCCGCCCGCGACCGTTCTAAGCGATCAGCCGCCCGATGATGCGCGGATGGCCGTCGACCTCCACCTGGATGAGCGACTCGGCGCGCGAGAAGCCGGCGATCCGGGCGAGCCGCTCGAGGCCGGCGTGCCCGAACCCCCAGTAGACGAAGTCATCGCGCGCGTACACCTCACCCGGCTCCGACACACGGATCACGGGGTCGTCTCGCTCTTCCGGGCGGACGCCGTAGGTCTCGACCAGCACGCTGCCGCCGCTCACCGTGCGTCCGCGCAGCACGCGCAGCAGCCCAAGCGGATTCTCGACCCGGTGCAGGATGCCGCAGCAGTAGACGAAATCGAAACGCTCCTCGAGGCGGCCGAGCTCGAACGCATCCATGCGCCGATACTCGACGGCCGAGCCGAGCAGACGATGGATGGCGCGGAAGCCCTCTCCGCCCTCCAGCTCGACGTCCCATCGGGAGGCGACCCACAGCCGGTACTGCTCGTTGTCCACTGCCACGACCCTCTTGGCCCCCCGACGCTCGGCAACGAAGGCGTAGAAGCCGTCAAAGGTGCCGACATCGAGCACGCTCATCCCGGCGCAGTCCTCGGGAAGCATCGAGACGCGGTAGCGGTGATCGCGCGCGGCGCCGGGCGTGTAGATCCCCTCCGCGCGGTTCAGCGCGAAGGTGTGAAACCAGAACGCCACCCCCTCGACCGTGGCGCGAGCCAAAGCAACGTCGACCTCGATCGGCAGCAGGTCAGCCACCCGCCGCTCAGCCGCCGTGACCACGAACCTGTCCCCGGCGGCGCCGTGCTCCGACCCCTTCATCCCCATGCAGACACCCTCTGTCAGCGCGTCCTCCCCATCCCCGCCTCGCAGGGGACGGCGCGGCTCACCGGGGTTTGAGGCTACCGTCCCCCGGAGCAACACGAGAACTTCCGGTAGCTCTTGAGGGCCGAACGGCACCTTCGGGGACGCCCTACGGTCCGTTGGCACGCCCCCGCAGGGTGCCCAGCACGCGCCGCGGTGGGCGCTCGCCTTGGTGCCGGAGCGCTTCCAAGCGGCACCCTGGCGGCTGCCTGCACATTGGCGCCCTCGGGTCGTCTTTGACGCCCTCGGGAGCCGGAGCTCTACGGTCGCCCCGGCGACGATGTCCGGCGGTGTCCTCCTGTCAACGAACGATTGACGTGGAGGGGCAGGACGGTCGTCGCCACAGCGGGCACGACGGCGCCCGCTGTGTTCGCGGGTCACCGCGATCTGCTCGTCGCTGTCCTCGACGCGCAGGCTCCCGTTCGCGCGGGCCCTGATCGCCTGCGCGCCGGCACCCACGCGCGACCGCCAAGCGGGGACGGCGCGCCGCGAGGTGTATCGTCGAGGGGTGACGCCATGCCCTGGCTCGCCGACACCGACGTAGGGGCCGCGCGCGGATTCGCCCGGGCGCTCCTCGAAGCCCGGACGGTGGCTGACCTGCGCCGCCGGGCGCTAGCTGGACTCGCCGAGCTCGTCCCCGCAGACGTGCTGACGTGGGATCGCGTCGAGCTCTCCACGGGCGCGGTCCGCCACGAGGCGATCCCCACCGAGGCCGAGCCGCCGGGCGCGTTCGCGGCCATCGTGGGCGACGCGGCGGGTCACCCACTGCTTGCCGCGCATGCCGCGGGCCGACGTCCTGCGCTCCGACTCTCCGAGGCCGTCGAGCCCTGGCGGCTGGCCCACAGCGAGCTGTACGGCGAGCTGCTCCAGCGATGCGCCGTCGAGTACGGCATCGCGATCGGCGTCCACGCGGAGCCTCGTGAGGCAGTCGTCGCCGGGCTCGGCCGCAGCGACTATGAGTTCTCCGAGCGCGACCGCGACGTCCTCGATCTCGTACGCCCCGCCCTCGAGAACGCATTGCGGGCCGCGGAGGCGCGCGGACTGCTCGTCCGCGCGCTCGCCGCCGATGCGCCGCCCGGCACTGCCGTCGTGCTTCTCGACCGTTATGGCGAGATCGAGCACTCGAGCCTCGACGCCGAGCGCTGGCTCGGCGAGCACTTCGGGGCGGCCGAGCATCCCGGCTGGCTACCGGAGCCGGTCGCCGGGTGGCTGGCGCTGCCGCCGCGCCCGGCGCTTGTGAGCGTGCGCGACCGCCGGCGCCTCACCGTTCACCTGCTGGCCGGCGATCCGCATGCACTGCTGCTCCAGGAGGAGGTCGCGAGCTTCCGCCCGGATGCGCTCGACCGCCTCGGCCTGACCCCACGCGAGGCGGAGGTGCTACGCGCGGCCGCCGCGATCGAGGACGAGGCGGAGATCGCTTGGGAGCTGTTCCTCAGCCTTCACGCCGTGCGAGTGCGGCTAGCGCGCCTGGAAGCCAAGCTCGGAGTGCGCACGGCCGCCGAGGCGGTCGCCCGAGCGCTCCGCGAGAGCGCGTAAGACATGCGACATACGGGCGCGACGCTCAGCGTCTGCGCTTAGTTCCCCGGCCTGCTGGTCCCGGCGATTGACGGCTGCAACCGTGGAGCAAGCGAACGTGTCGCTTGTCGAGCTCCGGACTGTCGAGTCGGACGAGACGCGAGCAGCAGCAGCGCAGGTGGTGCTGGCGCGAGAGCCGACTAGACGGCGTAGAGAAACGTGTAGGCCGCCGTCATGCCCTCCTGCGCCCACTGCGCCAGGCAATAACGGCAGGCGCCGCCCTTCTCATCTGGGACGTCAATCGTCTTGGGTGGCCGGCCCTCCACGGTCACGACCTCGACCGTCTTGCCTTGCATCGGCCCGTCCTCTAGGAGCGCCCGCACGGC